>NZ_CP184464.1:0-3726735 GCF_056097175.1 Cupriavidus sp. HE11 | reverse complement strand
GCGGCACCTCCCGGTCACGCAGACTGTCATAGCGCGCGACGTTGGCCTGCGGCTCGACCTGCAAAGCCAGCGCCTGAGGCGTGGTGATGGGGGCTACCGGTCCACCTTCGAGCAGGCGGCTGAGGATATTGAGGACGGTCTGCTTGGAGGCGGCACCTGCCTCGAGCGCCAGCTCCACCGCGGTCAGCACGGCCTGTTCGTCGTGCAATAGGACAAGCGCCAAGATCTCGACCATCTCTCGATCGCCGCCGGGCCGCTTGAGCAGCGTAGCCTGCAGGCGCCGGAAGCCCTCTGGCAACTCGGCGAACGGTGCGCCGTTGCGCAGCGCGCCAGGCTTGCGCTGCAGCACCGCGAGGTAGTGGCGCCAGTCATAGATCGTATGGCCGGGATGGTGACCGCGATTGATGTGCCGTACGTGCTCGGCAATCACCTGGCCTTCGGCGACAAACAAGAGCCGCGTGGCATAGACACGCAGACTGATGGGCCGGTTGGCAAACGAGGCAGGCACGCTGAGCGGTTGCGCTCGAAGTTCACCAGGCAGGTAGGCGACACGCGCTTGGTGTGTTCGACAAAGCCGTCGAACGCCTGCCCCACCGGCATCAGGTGCGGCCGCTCCAGTGACCAGGCCTCCCAGATGGTCATATCCAGCTCCGGGTGGCGGGTCTGCTGCCACAGGCGCACGCATTGGTCGGCCAACCAATCATTAAGCGCGGCCAGAGAGCCGAAGGCAGGAACACGTTGCCAGATCCGGTGACGGCTGTCCTGGACATTCTTCTCGATCTGGCCCTTCTCCCAGCCCGAGGCTGGATTGCAGAACTCGGCATCGAACAGGTAATGGCTGACCATGGTGCCAAAGCGCAGGTTGACGTCGCGCAGCTTGCCCTGGCGCACCCGGTCGACGGCCGTCTTCATGTTGTCGTAGATGCCGCGGCGCGGGATCCCGCCCCACGCCACAAAGGCATGGTGATGGGCATCGAACAGCATCTCGTGGGTCTGCAACAGGTAGGCGCGCAGGAAGAAGGCCCGACTGTGGCTCAGCTTGAACTGGGCCACCTGCAGCTTGGTGCGCTCGCCGGCGATGACGGCCCAGTCCTCGCTCCAGTCGAACTGGAAGGCCTCACCCTCGGCGAAGCGCAAGGGGATGTAGGTGCCGCGGCCCGACGATCGCGCTTGCTCTTGCTGTTCCTGACGCCAGCGACGCGCGAACGCCGCGACTCGATCATAGGAACCCGTGAAGCCCAGAGCACACAGATCGGCATGGATCTGCTTGAGCGTGCGTCGTTGCTTACGCGGCTTGTTGGCCTCGGTCTTGAGCCACGCGGCGAGCTTGGCGGCATGGCCGTCGAGCTTGCTCGGGCTCTGCCGTGTGGGGTAGGCGGGTGCGGTGACGTCAGTGCGCAGATAGCGCCTGACCGTATTCCTGGAAATACCCAGGCGTCTGGCGATCTCGCGCAGCGGGATCTGGTCGCGAAGATGCCAGCGTCGAATGATGCTCAGTATGGCCACGTCGATCACTCCGAACTCCCGCTCGTTCCCAAGCGGGCAAGTGTTCTATACATGGGTCAACATTCGATGCAAATACCTGCCGGGGGTGGGTCAGGATTCAGTGCAAATCAACACTCTACCACCTCAATGCCGACGAAGAACCGGAACTGCCCGACTACCCCGACCCCAAGGATTTTCCAGACTTCAGGAAGAAGTACGGGCCACGCGGCGTGTTGCACTGCTGGTCCGACGGCAAGGGCGGTCAAAAGATTGACAATACCGGGCCGCTTACCAAGGAGCGGATGAAAACCTGCGACACCGAATTCCTCAAGGCGGCCAAGGAATTTATCGAGAAAGCCCACAAGGCGGATAAACCGTTTTTCGTGTGGTTCAATACGTCGCACATGCATTTCCGCACGCATATCGAAGACCGAATCCGCGGACAGGCTGGGCGGTGGCAGTCCGAATACCATGACTGCATGATCGAACACGACAAGCACATCGGGGAAATGCTCGCGCTGCTCGATGAGCTTGGCATCGCCGACAATACGATGGTGATGTACAGCACCGATAACGGGCCGCACATGAACTCATGGCCCGATGCGGGCATGACGCCATTTCGCAACGAGAAGAATTCCAACTGGGAAGGTGCGTACCGCGTGCCGTGCATGGTGCGCTGGCCGGGCGTAATCCAGCCAGGAACGGTCTGCAACGAGATCGTCAGCCATCTTGACTGGCTGCCCACGATCGTCGAAGCGGCGGGCGACCCCGAGATCAAGGAAAAGCTCAAGAAGGGGCACAAAGCCAACGGCAAGGACTTCAAGGTACACCTCGACGGCTTCAGTCTGGTGCCCTACTTCACCAACAAGACCAAAAAGCCTGACCGCAAGGGCTTCCTTTACTTTACCGACGACGGTGACCTTGCCTGCCTGCGCTATGACAATTGGAAGGTAGTCTTCATGGAGCAGCGCGCGGCCGGAACCTTACGGATCTGGGCAGAGCCGCTTGTCACCCTGCGCGTGCCCAAGATATTCAATCTGCGCACCGACCCGTACGAACGGGCCGACATCACATCCAATACCTACTACGACTGGTTGCTGGACCACGTCTTTATCCTGGTGCCGGCCCAGGCCGGCGTCGCGGAGTTCCTGCAGTCATTCAAGGAATTCCCGCCGAGACAAAAGGCTGCGAGCTTCGGTGTGGATCAGGTCATCGAGAAGATGACGGATGCGGCCGGCGGCGGCGGCAGGTAGGTAGGTCGGCCATTTCGCACCATTCTCTCCGCGTGTAGCGGGGCAACGTTCCGCGGGACGTCGCCCCGCGCGGCGAATCGCCATCGCAAGCCGATCATGGATGCCAAGGCGCTTGCACTCGCGGCGCTTCACATCGCCATCGTCGGAACGGTGTTCTGCTATGGACTACAGGCCCGCCGCGACGATTTGCGCTATCTCGCTCGCCGCCCCGACTATGCTGCCGAACATTCGCGCGAAAACCGGTGGCATTGGTCCCTGCGGACTCGGGCTTCTGCTCGTGCTCGAACAGGCCCGCACGCCCGAAAAAGCTCCCCATCATGCCAACCGATTCCGATCACGCCGCGCCGCCGTTACCTGACGTTGTGCGCGAGCCCCAGCCCAATGAGAGTACGCTGCTGGCGCGACAACGGACGACTCTCGCGCTGGAACGCAGTTTTCTGGCCTTCGAACGCACGCTGATGGCGTGGTTGCGTACGTCGCTGTCAATGATCAGCTTCGGCTTTACGCTGGCGAAATTCTTTCAGTATGTGGAAGGCCAGCACGGCGGTGCTCCGTTAGTCGGCCGATTTGGCGGGACATGGTCACCGAGGGCCGTTGGCATGGCGATGGTATTGATCGGTACCGTTGCGTTGATCGCGGCGGTCATCCAGCACCGGCGGCGCGTACGTGCCCTGCAGCACGAAGGATTGGCGCCACAATGGAACCTGGCGTACTGGGTGGCGCTCATCCTGGCAGCGCTTGGTGCGTTCGCGCTGCTTTCCCTGGTCCTTGACACGTAGTGACTGCCACTTGCCAACTGGCCAATGCGTTCGTTGCGCCGCAGTTCTGCGACGATCGCGGCTTCGGACAACACCGACGCCCGGTTCCCGGCCAAAAGGCGGCGCCGCAGGGGCAATTTGCGTGCGCCAGCGCGGTTGGCGGTCCGCGTCGTGTCTCCTCCCCGATCGTGCGATAGGTCATTGGTCCAATGGCAGTTCCGCGTTGTCCGGTCTACCGTGTCCGAACCTACTGCTGGTGCACGGGGAGGAACCTCCATGTCGGCAATCAATCCGTCGCACAGCGACAGCGTGCAGGATCGCGCACCCACCCTCGATGTGGTCGATCGCGTGTCCGAGATGTGCTTTGGGCTCTACATGGCGTTGACGTTCGTTGGCGCGGTGTCGTCCGCCACGGCCGGGCCCGATGCCGCCCAGACCATGCTGCGTGCCGCCCTCGGCTGCAATCTCGCCTGGGGGCTGGTCGACGCCATCATGTATCTGGTGCGGACGCTGGCCGGGCGCGGCATGCTGCAGAAGCTCGCCTTGACGGCCAAGCATGGCGATGCGCCTGCGGGCATCGCGGCGATACGCGATGCGCTGCCGCCAGCCATGAACCCGCACATCGCCAACGACGACCTCGAACCGGTGCGGCTGCGCCTGGTCTCCGGCGCCACGGTGCCAGACCGCCCCACGCTGAATGGTGGCGACTTCCTTGCCGCGATCCGCATCTTCTTCATCGTGGTGCTGACGACATTCCCCGTGGCGCTGCCATTCGTGCTGCTGCACGACGTCGCCACGGCTTTGGTGGTGTCCAGGGTGCTGACGCTGATCATGCTGTTCGTGGGCGGCGCGGCGTTGGGGCACTACGGCGGGATCAACCCGTGGCGCGCCGGGTTCTGGATGATGGCGCTCGGGGTGGCCGTCACGATGGCGGTCATTGCGCTGGGGGGCTGAGATGCGTGCCGCCGCCCTGGCAGCAGTTGCGATCTGGCTGGCATCGAATGGTGTCCATGCGCAGGAGGTAGCCGCCACACCGCCGGCCCCCGCCGAGGCTGCACCGCCGCCCGCCTGGAGTTTCCTGGCAACGGGCTTCTGGAACATGCCGCGTCACGAAGACAGCTACGGTTCCGGGATCTTCGGGGCCGATCATGGCCAGCTGCATCTCGAGGCGCGTGTCAACTACGAAGCCATGCACGCCCAGTCGGGCTTTGTCGGCTGGTCGTTTTCGGGTGGTGAAACCTTCCAGTACAAGGTCACGCCCATTGTCGGCGTCGTGGTGGGCAGCGCGCACGGCCCCATCGCCGGCGTGGAGGCCAGCCTCGCGGTAAGCAAGTTCGACTATTACATCGAGGCCGAATACCTGCCCGGAACGGGGTCCACAACGCCCTATACCTACGCATGGAGCGAACTCGGATTTCGCCCCGTCCAATGGCTGCGGGTCGGCCTTGTTGCGCAGCGTACGCGGATCTACGGCGGCGATCGCGAGTTCCAGCGCGGGGGGCTGGTGCAACTCACGTTTGGCAAGGTCACCGGCAGCGTCTACTGGTTCAATCCGGCGTCCCACGACCAGGTGGTGATTGCCGCCATGTCCCTCGCGTTCTAGCGCGGCCTTGCCGCGCCTGCACCGGCAAGGCCCGGCGAGCGCAGGCTACGTCACGTTCCCGGCAGGAACGGGACGCCTGCGCCCTGCCCCTTGCCCTAGATCACGCGATGCGCGAAATGGCCGCGCCGCGCGTCGGTCATCAACTGCGAGAAATCGTCGACGTTCATATGCACCAGCGCTTCGCGGTCGCCGGCCTCGAAGTAGACGTCGTCGTGGGCCAGCAAGCTATCGGCGATCCACGTGAGCGTGCCGTACGCCATGCCAACCGGCGGCAGCGCGTGCTGGTCGCAGTCGCGGAACACCTCGCGCACCCCGTCGGCATGCGCGTAGGCCAGCTTGCGGCCGGTCTGCTCACGTAGTTCGGCCAGCTTCAGGTGATGGCTGGCGGGAATCACGGCGGCCAGATAGCCCTTGTCGTCTTCCAGCAGCACCGTACGGGCCAGCCGGTCGGCGGGGATACTGGGCGCCGGCATCGCCGTCGCGTCAGTGGGCGTCCCGGGCCGCCCGGGGCGTTGCACGGTCTCGAACCGGCTCTCCGTCCTGCTCAGGCATCGTGCCAGCTTCGTAGACATGGTCATGATCGCAGCCTCCCGGCGTCAGCCGCCGCAGTGGTCTGAAGTACCGGAACTATAGATCACGCATCGCGCGGCAATTGGTCGGTGCTAACCCGAATCGTGATGCCGCGCACGTCATAGCAATGCCCTATCGCGCCGATTGCAAAGCTCTCATGTTGTTGACATGCGCTCTCGCCTATATTTCTCGTGCGACAGGATCTGCCGAGGCAGAGCCTCGTGGAAGTGTTGACGCGTGAAGACAGACTAGAACTACCGTTTGGATCCCCCAAAGGAGAGAGCATGTCTAACGAAAAGTGTCCCTTCAACCATGCCGCCGGCGGCGGCACCACCAATGCGGACTGGTGGCCGAAACAGCTGCGGCTGGACTTGCTGGCCCAGCATTCGGACAAATCCAATCCGCTGGACAAGGGATTCGACTACGCCGCGGCCTTCAAGAGCCTCGACTACGCTGCGCTGAAGCAGGACCTGGCCAAGGTGATGACCGATTCGCAGGACTGGTGGCCGGCCGACTTCGGCCACTATGGCCCGCTGTTCATCCGCATGGCCTGGCACAGCGCCGGCACGTATCGCATCGGCGATGGCCGTGGGGGTGGCGGCCGCGGCCAGCAGCGCTTTGCGCCGCTCAACAGCTGGCCCGACAACGTCAGCCTGGACAAGGCCCGCCGGCTGCTATGGCCCGTCAAGCAGAAGTACGGGCAGAAGATTTCCTGGGCTGACCTGATGATCCTGGCCGGCAACGTCGCCCTGGAAACCATGGGCTTCAAGACCTTCGGCTTTGGCGCCGGCCGCGAAGACACCTGGGAACCCGACCAGGACGTCTACTGGGGCAATGAAAAGACGTGGCTGGGCGGCGATGTGCGCTACGGCAAGGGTGCCGCGGGCAGGCAGGACGACGGCGGCGTACTGGTGGCCGACGTGGAAAAGCACGGCGAGGAAGTCAGCCGCACCGACCCGGGCCGCAATCTGGAAAATCCGCTGGGCGCGGTGCAGATGGGCCTGATCTATGTGAATCCGGAAGGCCCGGACGGTAACCCCGACCCGCTGGCCGCCGCCTATGACATCCGCGATACGTTTGGCCGGATGGCCATGGACGACGAGGAAACCGTGGCGCTGATTGCAGGCGGCCACACCTTCGGCAAGACGCACGGCGCGGGCCCGGCCAGCAACGTGGGGCCGGAACCCGAAGCGGCCGCGCTGGAACTGCAGGGCCTGGGCTGGCAGAACAAGTACGGGACTGGCAAGGGCGCAGACACCATCACCAGTGGCCTGGAAGTGACGTGGAGCAGTACCCCGACCCAATGGGGTCAGGGCTTCTGGGAAAACCTGTTCAACTATGAATACGAGTTGACCAAGAGCCCGGCCGGCGCCAACCAGTGGGTGGCGAAGGACGCACCTGAAACGGTGCCGCACGCGCACGATACGTCGAAGAAGCTCAAGCCGACCATGCTGACCACCGACTTGTCGCTGCGCTTCGATCCGATCTACGAGAAGATCTCGCGCCGCTTCAAGGACGATCCGAAGGCGTTTGCCGATGCTTTCGCCCGCGCATGGTTCAAGCTGACCCACCGCGACATGGGGCCGGTGGCGCGCTACCTGGGCCCGGAAGTGCCGTCCGAGGAACTGCTGTGGCAGGACCCGATCCCGAAGGTGGACCACCCGCTGGTGGACGACAAGGACGTCGCGGCGCTCAAGCAGAAGGTGCTGGCATCGGGGCTGTCGATTGCCGAACTGGTGAAGACGGCGTGGGCCTCGGCGTCGACGTTCCGCGGCTCGGACAAGCGCGGCGGCGCCAATGGTGCCCGTATCCGCCTGACCCCGCAGAAGGACTGGGCGATCAACGAGCCCGACCAGCTGGGCAAGGTGCTGTCGAAGCTGGAAGGCATCCAGAAGGAGTTCAATGGTGCGGCATCGGGCGGCAAGAAGGTCTCGCTGGCCGACCTGATCGTGCTGGCGGGCGGCGCCGCCATCGAGAAGGCGGCCGAGAAAGCTGGCAAGAAGCTGACCGTACCATTCTCGCCTGGCCGCATGGATGCGTCGCAAGACCAGACCGACGTGAAGTCGATGGACGCCATGGAGCAGACCGCAGACGCGTTCCGCAACTACGTCAACCCGCGTGTGCGCGTGCCGGCCGAACACATGATGATCGACAAGGCGCAACTGCTGACGCTGACCGCGCCCGAGATGACGGTGCTGGTCGGCGGCCTGCGCGTGTTGAACGTCCATGCCGGCAAGGATGCCCACGGCGTGCTGACCGACCGGCCCGAGACGCTGACCAACGACTTCTTCCGCAACCTGCTCGATATGAGCCTGGAGTGGACGCCGCTGTCGCGCGACGTGTTCGAAGGCGCCGATCGCAAGACCGGCGCGGTCAAGTGGACGGGCTCGCGGGTCGACCTGGTGTTCGGCTCGCACGCGCAGCTGCGAGCGCTGTCCGAGGTGTACGCCAGCGCCGATGGCGCCGACAGGTTCTACACGGACTTTGTCGCCGCCTGGGCCAAGGTGATGGACCTGGACCGCTTCGACCTGCGCAAGTAAGGTAGCGTTGCCACATAAAGGGCGCCGATGTGGGAATCGGCGCCCTTTTCTGCTTCTGGCCCCGGCGATCTGCGCGAAAACCGGAATACCAGCCGGCGCAAGCCGGTTCCGGCTATTCGGCTATTCGGCTATTGGCCTATTCGGTTATTCGGTTATTGCTGGGTATCCGAACGGCTCAGCACCCTGCTTCTGCTTTCTCCTTCGGGTGGATCTTCCGGCGTCAGCGCGAAACTGCGCTCCCAGACAACGACATCGTCATAAGCATAGAGCCGGCAATTGGCGAATCGCATTTCCCGGCAGCGTGCCATCGCCTTTTCAATGGCATTCGGGCTATTGCTCCAGAACGCATAATGTCCGCCATCGGCCAGCACGAAAGCCTTGGGCGCCTTGCGATCGCGATAGGTAGCGTAGCCTTTTCGGGCGCGTGAATAGGGAACGGCATCGACGTTTGCCCCATCGGCATAGCCGGTGGCGGCGGGCAGCGACGCTTCGACATGTCCAAGCCCGTTTGCGGTGGTCGGAATGCTGACGATCGAGTTCATGCCCATGCGGACCATGATCAGGTCCGGGTAGTCGTAGGCTGCGCCCGATGCCGTGTCCACCGCGACGCCAATTGCGCCGCCGATCAGTATGTTGCCGAAGGCTGCAGCCTTGGTTGTCGACTTCACAGTGGCCAGGCCCGGCTCCTGTCCGTCCTTGTCGCACCTGACCGACATGTCGCCATAGGCCCGGTTGATGGTGATGGTGCCAGGCGTGGTGACGTAATACGTGCCCTTGCTATTGGTCAGCTTGCATTTGGCGCCGGCATGCGGCTGATCATGGTCGCGGGTTTCCACCGAAACCACCTGGCTGGTACCGCCGACGATGGATGCACAACCCGCAAAAAGACTACTCGCACAAACAAGCGCGATGGCGATGACTCGCATGCTTTCCCTGACATATCGTTTTAGTTTTTTATTGCGATGACATCGCAACAGACCCGGCATGCATTACGGCATTAATCCCCTGCGCTGAATACCCCCCGAACTTCGTAATGCCTCCGGCCAGATACATGCATAACCTGCCTGAATGTCCGGAGGATTATGGTTTGCAGCACGCGCTTAATGCCCGCAGGCAGAATTCCGCCACCACGCCGGCCATCTGGTCGATATCGAGCGGCTCCGCCGATACTGCGGAAATGCGGGTATGGCTGGCGGTTACCGTGGCCAGGCCATGCGCGGCGATCCAGACCGCGAAGGCCAGTTGCTCTTCGGTGAGGTGCGTGGGCGCGCTGCCGTCCAGGCACGCTGTTACCGCTTCGCGGACGCGCGAGAACGAATCGCCGGCGGCCTGCGTCAGCTCGGGATACTCGGTGCGGCGCTCGACGCCGGGGCCGAACATCAGGTGGAAGCGCGCCGGATACGTGTGCGCAAATTCGGCATAGCCCACCAGCAGCCCGCGCAGGCGGTCGGCCGGCGTGGTGTTCGGCAGCCGGGCAGCGCGTTCGCTCTTGAAGTGCTTGAGTTCGCGGAACGCCTGCGCGGCGATTGCCGCGAGCAGCCCGTTGCGGTCCTGAAAATGGTGCGATGGCGCGCCGGGCGACACCCCCGCCAGCCTGGCTGCCGTGCGCATGCTCATCGCGGCAACGCCTTCGGTATCGATCAGATGCAGGCCCCAGGCGATCAGCGACGCGCGCAAATCGCCATGGTGCCACTGCCCCTCGGGCTTGGTGGCCGCGCCGCTGGGCGCCTTGCGGGGCCGGGGCGGGCTGGCCGCCGTGGAATCCTGTGTCATGCCGGGCTGCTGCCGTGGATCAAGGGCCTCCATGCTACCGTGGCTGCCGCGACCACTGGATTACAGGGTTACCGGGCTGTCCAGCGTGGCGTCGGCCTCCGGTGCCGTCGCCGGGCGCCGCCGCAGCGCGGCCTTCACCACGCCGTACTGCACGCAGAACAGCACGCCCTTGGACACGGCCGGATAGATCGCGATAAAGGCGGGCCACGACGCCGGATGCCAGATCGCCACGAACGCGTTCAGCACGGCAGACACCAGCATCAGCACCGCCCAGGCATAGCCGAAAAATGTCATCTCGGGCTGTACGCGCGGCGCGATGGCCGGCGGCACGTAGCGGTTCATCCAGCCGCCGCGCAGCATCACCACGCCGATCACCAGAAACAGGATGCTCGGCTTGGCCATCACGAAGCGCGGATCGGACGTGACCCATGTGGCGATCGACGACACCACGACCGACGCCAGGCTGATCCACTGCAACACCGCCACGCGGCGCCGATGAACGATTTCCCGGCCAACCACGGCCAGTGCCACGACCAGCCCCGCCAGCGTGGCGATGCGGATGTCCACGTTCAGCGCCATGAGCACGGCAAAGACCAGCACGCCCATCGTATCGAGAATGACGGGCCACGCCACCCGCAGGATCCGGCTCATGCGCTCGCTCCTTCTACCCAGTTCCCATGGAAGCCAAATGGCACGCGCTGCGGCAATTCCACGGTAGCGACCGGGCCCGCCTCGACGTTCAGGGCATCGAGCACCAGCAGTTCACTGGTATTCGATGCCGCCCGCCACACCACGGCCAGCAGCCAGCCGTCGCCCTCGGCACGGCCACGCGCGGCGAATACCGGCTCGGAGGTGGCGTCGCCCGGGGGCAGCCACAGCGTGGCCTGCGCGCCGGTTTGGGCATCGACATGCACGATGCCGTTGCGCTCTTCCCGGTCCGACTGTCCCTGTCCGGCGTCTTCCCCCGGTACCGAGGCCGCAAACCACCCATGCCGATGCCGGCGGCCGGCCAGACGGTCGTCGATACGCGGAAATTCGCCCGGAATGTCGCACAGGCGCTGGCTGGTGAAACTGTCGCGGCCATCGGCCAGGTCAAAGGTCCAGCGGGTCAGATACGCCAGCTGGCGCGACCGGTCGCCCGGCGAACCGTCAGGGCGCGGAAACAGCGGCGCCTCGTCGTAGACCATGACATCGGCATGGATCGAATCGCCCTCTTCCCATGCGTTCAGCGCGTGGAACACGTAGCACGGCGGCCCCTGGAACCAGCGCACTGCCGCCGAAGGCGCGTCGCGCCGCATGATGCCGATCATCGACGGCCGGTCTGCCTCGAAGGCATACGGCGGCAGCCCCTTCTCCAGGCGCTCGCGGCTGCCGGTCAGCGGCAGCACAGGAAACAGCAGGTGGCGCGTGGTCATCATGAAGTCGTGCACCATGCTGCAGTACGGCGTTTCGAACTTCAGATGGCGGGTGAGCCGGGCATCGGGGCCGATAGTGCCGGTCGTCATGGCGGCGGTCAGCGGGCCATCGGCGTTGTAGCCGAAGAAGAACATTTCCCCGGTCAGCGGATCGATCTTGGGATGCGCCGTGAACGGGCCCTGCAGCGGGCCATAGTCGGCATAGCCCAGCGTTTCCAGCGTGTCCGGGGTCATCCGCGTGGGTCGGTGCGCCTCTTCCAGCGCCAGCAGCCGCTGGCCGTGCCACACGATATTGGTGTTCGCCACGCCCCGGTCGTCGCCTGCCCACTCTGGCGCATCGGGCAGCTTGCCCGCGAAGGCCCGGAACAGTGCCCGGCCCGCCCGATCCTCGTCGCGCCATTTCGGTGTGCGGACCCAGCGGTTGCGATAGGCGGCAGCACCGTCCGCCAGCGCGATGGCGTGGATCATGCCATCGCCGCCAAACCAGTGGGTCGCGGCACTCGGGAAACGCGGATTCGGACCATTCCGATACAAGGTACCGGTCAGATCCCGGGGCAGCGCGCCACGCACCTTCAGCCCGGCTGCCTCGATTTCGTTTGCCACCGGCGCGTAGTTTCCGTTTGTCCAGATGCTGTCCGGCGCTGGCTGGGCCTGCTTGTCATGTGCCTCGTCAGGCACTGTCTGCTGCGCTGTCTCCACGCTGCCTCCCCGTTCAAACTAATCACTGTTCAGTTTGCGTATTCAAGGCGCCGCCGCAGGGGAAGTCAAGGAAATCTGGCTTGGGGATTTCGCCTATGCGCCCGCGCGCCCATCCACGAAGACGAGCCGCCGGAAGTTTTCATCAACGCCCAGAAAACGTTCATGGCGATGGACACACGGCTGGCCGGGGCCGCCGCGTATAGTGGAAAACGCCGTTTCCGGCCCGACCGCAAAAGGAGTCCACCCCATGGCCATCGCCCGTCCTTTCGAGCTTTCCACCATCGTCACCACCCTGCGCCGCGCGGCCTGGCTGACCGTGCCGGCCGCGCTGGCGGCGGTATCCGGCATCGCCAACGCCCAGCTGGGCGACATGCTGAAGTCGTCGCCGCTGGGCGGCAGTTCGGGGTCCAGCCAGGGTACGGCCGGCGCGCTGGGCAACCTTGGCGGCCTGGCCAGCATCTCGTCGCTGACGTCCAGTTCGGCCGGCAATGCGGCCGGCGTCATCGAGTTCTGCATGAAGAACAACTACCTGAACGCCGACGCCGCCACATCGGCCGTCAAGGACAAGCTGCTGGGTTCGGTGTCGGGTGGTACCTCGGACACGGGCTACAGCGACGGCTCGCGCGGCATCCTGTCCACCGGCGGCGGCAAGCATATGGACCTGAGCGCCAGCGGCCTGAAGGCAGAAGTCACCAAGCAGGTTTGCGACAAGATACTGGCGCAGGGCAAGTCGATGCTCTGAGCGCCGCGCGTATGCGTGGGTTGCGGCCTATGCCGCGTCCGGGTCCGGCGAGTTGATGACGACTGTCGGCACCACCGACTGCGCCACCACCTTCGATACCACGGATCCGGTCAGGGCCGCCTTGAGCGGCCCCACGCCCTTGGCACCTACCACCAGCAGGTCGGCGTTCTGTTCCGCGGCAAAGCCCACGATGGATGCCACGGCATCGCCGCGCAGCCAGTGCTCGTGAATGGCATCGGTATGGCCATCCAGGATGCGGTGCGCGGCTTCGAATGCCTGGCGCGCCTGCTCGCGGTTTTCCTGCTCGAAATCGACCGTGCCAAACCCGGTGCGCCCTAGCACCGGCGATACATGTATCAGATGGACGATGCGCGGCGCGGCCAGCGCGCCGGTGGAGGCCACCCAGGAGGTGGCAGTGTGGCTATGGGCGGACCCATCGATTGCCAGCACAACTACGGTCATCGGACGCTCCTTTCCAGAATGGATCGAACTGTCGCGAGCATACTGCAAGAACCGTCGGCCATGCGCTCACACGGGCGCACCCGGCGGCCCTGGCAGCCTGCCGCGCGGTTGCCTACCATGTCATCACCGCCTTGCGATCCCTGCAATCTTCCGGGCCATTTCATGCCGACCGACGCCAATCCGACCACCGCTTCCCTGCCCCGCCGGCTCCAGCTGCCGCTGCACACCACGTTGCGCAATGGACAGCCGGTGGTGCTGCGCAAGATCCGGGAAGACGACAAGGCGGGCATTCTCGAAGCGTTCTCGCAGCTGTCCGACGATTCGCGCTACACGCGCTTCATGGCTGCCATGCGCGACTTGCCCGAGGCGCTGCTCGACGATGTGGTTCACCCGGTGCCCGGGCAGGACTGCACGCTGGCCGCCGTGGCCGGCAACGCCGAAAGCGGGCATCTGGTTGGCGGCGCGCGGTTCGTGGCGCTACCGGGCCGCGATGCCTGCGAGTTTGCCGTGACCGTGCTCGACGGCTGGCAGTCCACCGGCCTGGGCAGCCTGCTTATGCAGACACTGATCGAGGTTGCGCGGGCCGCCGGGTTCGGCACGATGGAAGGCTACGTGCTGTCGGCCAATCGCGGCATGCGTGGGCTGGCGCACCGTCTTGGCTTTGCCGATACGATATGTCCCGACGACGCCACGCTGCGCGTGGTCACGCTTGACCTGCGCCATACGCGATCCGCCTGACAAGTCAAATCGTTATCGGTCACCTCCGCGTGCGCAAACGCACGGATGCACGGTTGGCCCCCCCGTAACGTCAGCCTCAAAGAGCCGCAGCGGCAACATCGCCAGCTGCCCGCAGTCGCCCAGGGCGACTGGTGACACCGGAGAGGCATTCATGGCATTGATCGACGCATCGGCGGAAACGACGCTGCAGACACAAGTCTGCGTGGTCGGTTCCGGCCCGGCCGGTATTGCCTGCGCGCTGGAACTGGCGCGGCGACGGATCGACGTGATCCTGGTGGAGGCAGGAGGCACCGGCCACCTGCCAGAGGCGCAAGCGATGTGCGATGCCGAGATTGTCGATCCCCGACGCCACGCGCCGATGCACGACGCCGTGCGGCGCGCACTGGGCGGAACGTCGTGGCTCTGGGGTGGGCGCTGCCTGCCGTTCGACCCGATCGACTTCGAGCCGCGCGCCCACGTGCCGGATGCCGTCTGGCCGGTTTCCTACGCGGAGATCGCGCCGTGGTACCGCATAGCGTGCGAATACGCCAACTGTGGCCGCCCGTCGTTCACGCTTGCCGAACTTGAGGCCCCGTCGGCCCGCCAGCCATTTACCAACACGTTCCAACCAGGCGCCATCATCGCCAGCGACCTGGAGCGCTGGAGCGGCGAACCCAATTTTGCGCGCCGCTATGCCGATGCGCTGCGCACCAGCCCGCATGTGCGGCTGCTGCTGGATGCCACGTGCGTTGGCATCGACCTGATGCCCGACAGCGAGCAGATCCGCAGCGTGGCCGTGGTCACGGGCCTGTGCGGCGACACCCGCCTGCGCATTCGTGCCGATCGTTATGTGCTGGCCTGCGGCGGGCTGGAATCCACGCGACTGCTGCTCAATGCCAACCTCCAGCACGACGACCGGCTAGGCAACCGGAGCGGGATGCTGGGGTGCCACTACATGGGCCATGTGTCCGGCAAGATCGCCAGCGTGCGCCTGCATGCCGACCCGGCCCGTACGATCTGGCATTTCGAGCGCGATGCCCAGGGCTTCTATGCCCGGCGCCGCCTGACCGTGCCGGCCGAGATGCAGCACCGCCATGCCCTGCTCAATACCGCGATGTGGCTGGACAATCCGCCCCTGGCCGATCCCGGGCACGGCAACGGCGTGCTGTCGATGGCCTACCTGGCGTTGCGCACGCCCGGCCTGAGCCGCCTGCTGGCGGCGCCGGCCATCGCAAAGCTCACCACGGCGGGCGGATCCCCTGACGCGCTGACTGCCCATCTGCGCAACGTCGCCCGCGCCTTGCCGAAGATTGCAGCATTCGTACCGCCGTTTGCCTACCGCCGCTATCTGGCGCGCCCGCGGCTCCCTGGCTTCATGCTGCAGAGCCCCACCAACCTGTATGCGCTGCACTATCACGCCGAACAGCTGCCGCACCGGGCCAGCCGCGTCACGCTGGCCGACAGCGCGGATCGCCACGGCATGCGGCGGCTCAAGGTGGATTTGCGGTTTCAGCGTGCCGATGCCGAATCGGTGGTGCGCGGCCACGCCTTGCTGGACCAGCACCTGCGCAACACGGGCGCAGGCCAGCTGGACTACTGGATGCCGGCGTCAGAGCGGGTAGACGCCGTACTGGCGATTGCTGGCGACGGCTTCCACCAGATCGGCACCGCCCGCATGGCCGACAACTGGCGCCGGGGCGTGGTGAACGGGGATTGTCGCGTGTTTGGCACCCGAAACCTGTATGTCGCCAGCAGCGCGGTGTTTCCGACGTCAAGCCAGGCCAATCCAACGTTGACCATCCTGGCGCTGGCGGCACGGCTTGCCCATCATCTCGCGATCCAGTTCGAAAACAGCCAACCGGGGCGCGGCCTGACCGGCGACGATGGGCGCCTGGCTGATGCCACCTCCGGCAACGCCGACTTGCCGATGGCCGCACGCACGGCCGGCGGAGCGATATCGTAAGGCGGCCCGGCTCACTCCCGATTGCCCGGCCTTCGCTGCGGGCCTGCTTCGCGCCGGGTTCGTGCCTGGTTCTCGCTTGTTCCGCGCGTTTAATCCACGTTTATTCCGCGCCCGACAGCACGGCCTTCTGCGTGGCAAGCTTCGCACCCATGGCTTCGGCCAGCGCGTGCAGGCCCGACATCGGCCGCACCATGACTTCGAATTCCTCGATCTTGCCGGCATCGTCAAAGCGAAGCATGTCGATGCCCTTCAGGGCCTTGCCATCGACCTCGGCACTGAATTCCAGCACCGCGCTCTTGCCGTCGTCCGTGGCAAACATGCGGTGATAGGTGAAGTTGCGGAACACCGTGTTCACCGTCTTCAGCACAAGCTTGATGGCGGCACGGCCCGGATATGCCGTATGCGCCACGGGCGAGCGAAACACGATCCGGTCCGACAGCAGCGGGTCAAGCTCTTCCATGGCATTGCGTGCCAGCAGCGTGTGCCAGGCTGCCAGCGTCTGCTGCGCGGCGGGGGTCAGGCCTTGAACGTCCATGCGGGTCTCCTTGGGATGGGGTGGTGCAACCTGTGTCGGTGCTTCCTGAGCTTGATTTATGCAACTGGTTGCATAGAGACGCATGCTAACGCGTGCCCGGGCAAAATGCCAGCGCAAAACCGCACTGACCTTGGGCCATGCACACACTGCATTCCGAGCCTGAAGTTGCCCTCAAAATGCTAGAAATACAAAATCAGACAAACGCCTACAGCGTCTGCGTGTGCCTCACTCTAAGCTTCATCGCAGGACCTGACCCGTCCTGTTTAACCTCCCCCTGCAAACCCGCCTGATTTGCGTCAGGTGGGTTCTTTTTTTGGCCTCGTGCAAATGTTTCAAATGTGCGATTTCGCATATTGCGGAATCCCGCATTCGGCAAGCATCGGCAGATAGTCAAAAAAGACCGAGGAGACGTTCGTCATGCCAGATTCGCCGCAAGTCCTTCACCAGGCAAGCAGGTTCGGCAGCATCCGCACTCCGCCGGGCCAGCAGTGCCCGATCTCGCCCAGTTCGGTGCGCAGCGGCACGCCGGTGATGCGCTACCAGGAACACTCCTGCACGGTGGACGGCGCGGCCTGGACGATGGTCTGGGATTGCACGCGAAGCACGTTCGACTGGTATTACGAATTCGACGAGGTGGTGATCATTCTGGAAGGCAGCGTGAGGGTGACCGACTGCCATGGCAACACGCATACGCTCAACGTGGGCGATGCCGGCTACTTCCCGTGTGGGACGACCTGGTTCTGGGAGGTGGACAGCTACGTGCGCAAGGTGGCCTTCTGCCACAACACGATTCCGCGCGGTCTGCGCCTGCCCGTGCGGATCACGCGCCGGCTGGCGCGCGAAATTCAGGGTCGCGCCCGGAAGCTGCCGCCACTCGGGCACCAGCTGGCCAGTTGGCTGCAGCGCGTGGCAAGGATCGGCCGCACGACGGCCAGCGTGATGCTGTTCGGGATGCCACTCTAGCGGTGGGGCCGCACTCTACCTGACCGGCTGTCCCGCCCCGGCCCCCGCCGCGTCCAGCGCCTGCAGGATCGCGTATGCAGCCTGCACGCGCGCCGGGATCGGCAGGTTGCGATTCGCCAGCATCACCACGCCGATCCGCCGTCCAGGCACGAATGCCACATAGGCGCCAAAACCATTGGTCGAGCCGGTCTTGTTGATCAGCACCTCGGCCGGCGCCGGCTGCGGCGGCTCGATACGCTGCACGGCCTGGGCATCGCGGACCATGCGGGCATCGTTGCCCGCCTGCAGCACGTCCAGCGCCACCGGCCAGCCGTAGCGTTCCCACCCCAGCCCCTGCGTCATGCCGCCCACCCGGAAGTACCCGGCATGCGTGGCCGCCAGCGCCTGGCGCAGCGCCGGGTCGGACACGGCCTGCCCGTCGATATTCAGTTCGACATAGCGGATCATGTCGGTGGCGGTGGTCTTGATACCGTAGGCCTGGCCGTCGAACACGCCCGCCGATGCACGCACGGGCTTGTCGTCCTTGTAGCCCCACGCGTAGTGGGCCATCTGGGCGCGTGGCACCTCGATCCAGGAATGGCTCAGGCCGAGTTTCGGGATCAGTTGTCGCGCCATTGCGCTTTCAAACGAGGTATCCAGCGCCTGGGCGGCCGCCAGGCCAAACAGTCCGATGCTGACGTTCGAGTAGCGCCGCTGCGTGCCCGGCGCGGCGTCGGGCTGCCAGCTGCGCAGCCATTCGATCATCTGCGGCATGGAATTGACGGCGTCCGGCACCTGCAGCGGCAAGCCCCCGGCCGTATAGGTGCCCAGTTCCAGCAGGCTGATCCGGTCGAACGCGCTGCCGGCAAGCGTTGGCAGGTAGCGGGTGGCCTTGTCATCGAGCGAGAGCGCGCCGCGCGCCTGCGCCCAGGCGGCCAGCGTGGCCGTAAATGTCTTGCTGACCGACCCGATCTCGAACAGCGTGTCGTCGGTCACGGGCTGGCTGCCCTGCCGCGATGCCAAGCCGTAGTTGAACACCTGGTGCCGCCCGCCGGCGGTGACTGCCACGGCCATGCCCGGCACCTTGTACTGGGCCATCACGGGCCGCACCGCTGCGTCGACGGCCTGGCGAATCGCGTCGGTACCGGCTGCGGGTGCGGCCAGTGTGGCCGGTGCCAATACGGCAATCGTCAACGCGAACAGCCCGGAACGTACCGGACGACGGGGCGCAGGGCGGCGAAGCGTGGGGGCGGCGGTGGGATTCATCGGCAAACCGGAGGGCTGGGTCCAAGGCAAGGATCGCATTGTAGCTGCGGCGACAGCCCTCGCCGAGGGGGGACCGCCCTGCCCGTTTCGGCCTTTTCTGGCCTGCAGCGGCCTACAATGGCGGCTTCGCCGTCCTGATAGGTTTACTGCCATGCAGCCCGGTGCTTCGCTGAACCTGCTTGAAATCGTCGGCCTGCTGGTAGGTGGGCTGGCCCTGTTCCTGTATGGGCTGGACTGCATGACCGGCGGCCTCAAGGCGATTGCCGGGGCGCGGCTGCAGTCGCTGCTGGGCACGCTGACGGCCAGCCGCTGGCGCGGCGTGCTGGCCGGGGCGGGCATCACCGCGCTGCTCAATTCGTCCACCATCACCACGGTCCTGCTGGTGGGCTTTGTCTCGGCGGGGCTGATGACGCTGGCCCAGTCCGTTCCGGTCATCATGGGCGCCAATATCGGCTCCACGCTGACGGCCCAGATCATCGCCTTCAATATTTCCGCGATCACGCCGTTCCTGCTGGCGCTGGGCTTCCTGCTGCATGGCTTCGCGAAGCGGGAACTGCTGCGCCAGCTGGGCGGCGTGCTGCTGGGCCTGGGGCTGCTGTTCCTGGGCATCGAGTTCATGGGCAATGCCACCCGGCCGCTGCGCAACTTCGAGCCGTTTATCGCGGCCATGCAGGACATGCGCAATCCGCTGCTGGGCATCGTGATCGGCGCCATTTTCACGGCCATCGTGCAGAGTTCGGCCGCCACGCTGGCCATCGTGATCGCGCTGGGCAGCCAGGGGCTGATTCCGCTTGAGTCGGGCATCGCGCTGATCCTGGGCGCCAATGTCGGTACCTGCGGCACGGCGCTGCTGGCGGCCATCGGCAAGAATGCCGAAGCCACGCAGGTGGGCATCGTCCACCTGCTGTTCAATGTGCTGGGCGTGCTGTTCTTTGCGTTCATCATTCCGCAGTTCGCGGACTTCGTGCGGCTGGTGTCGCCCAGCGCGCCGGAGCTGACCGGCGCCGCGCGGCTGGCCGCCGAAACGCCGCGCCAGGCCGCCAACGCCCATACCATCTTCAGCGTGGTCAGTACGGCCATCCTGATCTGGTTCACCGGGCCCATCGGCCGGCTGGCCCGGCGGATCGCGCCGGCCACCCGCAGGACGCTGCACGACCCGGGCGCGCCGCGCTACCTCGACGACACCCTGCTCGACATGCCCGCGCTGGGCATTGCCCGCGTTCAGCTGGAACTGACCAGCCTGGGCCGGCAGGTACAGGCGCTGGTGGAACGCGGCGCCGATATTGCCGTACGCGGCACGGCGCAGGACGTGGTGGCAATCGCCGGGCAGGACCAGGCCGCCGAGTCGCTGAGTACGGCGGTTCTTGGCTATATCGGGCAGTTGTCGGACGGCAACGACAGCGAGGACGAAAGTCACCAGATGGTGGATTTGACGCGCATCGCTGCCACGCTCGATGCCATTCGCGAAGTGGCTACCACGAGCATGCTGGCGCTGAGCCAGCGCCGCCTGTCGCAAGGGGCCGATGCCGACCGCCTGGACCGCCTGCGCAGCCCCGCCACCATGGCCTTCGCCAAGGCTGTCATCGCGCAGCTGGAGAGCGCGGTGAATACGGTGACACACCCCGATATCGACGCCGTGGCCCGCATCGTGGCGGCCAAGCCCGCACTGGAAGCCATGGCCGCCACCGCGCGGCAGGGCATCATGGCGGAACTGCATCTGCGCAGCCCCGATGACGTGGCGAACTTCCGGCTCGCCAACGACATGATCGAACATCTGAACGAGATCGCGCGGCTGTCGCGCGCCATCGCCAAGGCAACCGCATCGCTGCGCGATGTGCGCCTGGACGATGCCGGCACCGTGCCGTCCACCACCAGGGAGACCCCATGAAACCCCGTATCTCGGTGCTGACCCTGGGCGTTACCGACCTCGAACGCGCGGTGCGCTTTTATCGCGACGGGCTAGGCCTGGCGACGCCGGGTATCATCGGCAAGGAATTCGAACACGGTGCCGTGGCGTTCTTCGACCTGCAGGCTGGCCTGAAACTGGCGCTCTGGGCGCGCGACAACCTGGCCTGGGACACCGGCCTGCCCGCCAGCGCGCCCTGCCCCACGGGTTTTTCGATTGGTCACAACGTGACGAGCAAGGACGAGGTGGACCAGGTGATGGCGCAGGTTGCCCGCGCGGGCGGCACCATCGTCAAGCCGGCCCAGGACACGTTCTATGGCGGCTATGCCGGTTACTTCCAGGATCCCGACGGCAACCTCTGGGAAGCGGTGTGGAATCCGTCGATCCTGCCTGCCGACTGATCCAGGCTACGCCGCCTGCTGGCAGAAACAGAGACGGTTGCCGAACGGGTCCTTGACCTGTAGCTGGCGGCCCCAACCCGCGTCTTCCACGCCGGGCTTCGCATATCGGTACTGGCGCTGGGTCAGTTCGCGGTGAAGTGCGTCCACGTCATCGACCGGCACGAAGATGGCTGACCCCGGCGTGGCGTCTCCATAGTGCTCGCTCAGATGCAGCGTCAGCCCGGATCGCGAGACCTGGGCATAGAGCGGGAAGTCGTCGCCAAACCGGTGCTCCCAGTCCAGCGTGAAGCCAAGGAAGTCGAGATAGAACTCTTTCGCCTTGTCGACGGAGAAGATGCGCAGGATCGGTATGGCTGGCGACAGCTGCATGGGGGCTTCCTGGTTTGTCGGCAAATCGGCATTTTGCCATCAGGCAGCGGCTTTGACATGCTTTTTGAGTCACTTTTACATCGGATGCCATGGCCTTCCTGGGGCTTTTACTTTGATTTATAGAAATCCTATAATTATTGGGATTTCATAATTCGGACTAAACCTGCCATGAGCTACGTCTACAAGCGCCCGGAGCTTGCCCGCCAGATGGCGCGCCAGTTGCTGCATCCCAGCGTTCTGGACGAAGGGCTACGTTCCGGCTTGTTCCTGTCCGGTCTGCGGCGCATCGGCAAGACCACGTTCCTGCTTAATGACCTGATCCCCGCGCTCGAAGACCTTGGTGCGATCGTGATCTATGTGGACCTGTGGAGCGATCCCCAGCGCAGCCCGGCTTCTCTGATCCGCGATGCGATCCGTGAAAAGCTGTCAGAACTGGAATCGCTGCCGGCCACCGCCGTGCGCAAGCTCCGCCGGCTGGCCGGTGCCGACATCGGCGCGCTCGGTTTCAAGTTCGGGTTCAAGCTCGACACGCTGGGCGAACCCGGCGGCGCCACGCTGGCGCAGGCGCTGGGCGAGGTGGTGGACCAGGGCCGCACCGACGTCGTGCTGATCGTCGACGAGGTGCAGCACGCGATCACGTCGGAGGAAGGCAACCAGATGCTGCTGGCGCTAAAGGCCGCCCGTGACGCCATCAACCCCCGGCCCAACACGCTCGGACACTTCCTGTTTGTTGGCACGGGCTCGCACCGCGCCCTGGTTGGCGAACTGACGGCACGCCGCAACCAGGCATTCACGGGTGCCACATCGGTCGCCTATCCGGTGCTGGACAAGGAATACGTGGCCTACCTGCTGGAGCGGCTGTCCGCCGAAGGCTTTACCGCCCAGCCTTCGCTGGACGTGGCCGTCAAGGCGTTCCAGACGCTGGGCCACCGGCCGGAGGAGATGATCAAGGCGCTGCGCCAGCTGCATTTCCACCTGCCGCCCGGCAGCAACCCCGACGAGCACCTGCCCGTGATTGCCAATACGCTGCGCTCGACGGCAGCCGATATCGAACTGATGAAGCTGGAACAGCTCGGTGGGCTGGCTACGGCCATCTTTGACCGGATTGCCTCGGCCGAAGGCGACGCGCGCGGCCTGTTCTCGGCCGATGCGGCGGCAGCCTACTCGAAGGCCATCGGCCGCGAGGTCAAGGTCGACGAGGCGCAACCGGTGGTCAACGAACTGATGGCCACCAACCTGATCATGCGCAAGGGCCACGGTCTCTACGGCATTACCGACCCGTTCGTGCAGGAAATGTGGCGCGAACGCAAGGCCATCGAAGGCAAGCTCTGACGGCGCCGAAAAGGTATTTCGCAAGAAATTTGGCCAAACCTGTCACAACCGCGTTTCGCCACGCGTCTTATGGGCAAACGGATGCGAATGGCGCGTCCGTCTTCCTGAATCCGACGAAATGGAGAACCGCATGTCCGCACGCCTCAACTTCTTCCCCCTTGCCCAGACCAGCCAGAAGGCCCTGATTGCGCTGTCGCAATCGTGCAAGAAGAGTTCGCTCGGCGAACGCCTGGTCGAAATGGTCCAGTTGCGCGTGTCGCAGCTCAACGGCTGCGGTCTCTGCATCGACATGCACTGGCGCGACCTGATCAGGCAGGGTGTGGACCCGCGCCATCTGAACGCCATCGCCGGCTGGCGCGAGGCGCCGTTCTTCGACGCCCGCGAACGTGCCGCGCTGGGCTGGGCCGAAGCGATGAACGCCCTGCCGCACCGTGACGACACCGACCGCGCCTACCCGGCGCTGCGCGAGCACTTCAGCGAGGAAGAGATTGCGCAGCTCTGCTACACCGTGGCCGCCATCCGTGCCTGGAACGTGATGAATCTGAGCCTGCACAACCAGATCCCGCTGAACCCGCCGCCGGGGATGTAAATCGCACTTTACTGAGTTTTCTCCCCCTCTCCTGTTTATGGGAAAGGGGGTTGGGGAGACGGCCAGCGGTTCAAGTAGCGAAAGGTCGCATGCAGAGTCTCCAACCCCTCTCCCCCGCCCCCCTCCCCGCGATGCGGGAGAGAGCGAGAAAACAGTCCTCAAGCCACCGCCGCCCGCTGTCGCGCCACCTCGGCCTGCGGCGCGCTGGCGTTGTCCGTGTGCAGCGTGAAATCGAATCGGATCATCGCAAACGGCTTGTCCGCGCCCGCCACCTGCATGGCGGTCGGGTCGTCGACGCGCGTCACCGGCGGCACCAGGCCGTCGCGCGTGGCAAACGCGAAGTCATCCCACAGGAACGGGTCGCCGTCGATATTGATCTGCGTGGTCAATTTACGATGTCCCGGAGCCGACACGAAGAAATGGATGTGTGCCGGGCGAGTGCCATGGCGATCCAGCTGCTTGAGCAGGCGGTCGGTGCTGCCGCCCGGCGGCACGCTGTAGCCCACCGGCATGATGCTGCGGAAACGATAGCAGCCGTCAGCGTCGGTCACGATGCTGCGGCGCAGGTTGAACGCACTCTGCGTCGGGTCAAAGTACGAATAGTTGCCCAGCGAATTGGCGTGCCAGACCTCTACCACGGCATTCGGCAGCGGCTGGCCACCCGCGTCCCGGACCTGTCCTTCCATCACCAGCACCTCGCCTTCGTCGGTACCGTCGTCGAGCCGTGCCTCGCCCTGCGCCACTGGTGCGCCGGCCACGTAGAGCGGCCCCTCGATGGTCCGCGGCGTGCCGCCGTCGATGCCGGCGCGCGCCTCGGCCTCGTCCATGCGCAGGTCCAGGAAGTGGTCGAAGCCCAGCCCCGGCGCGATCAGTCCAAGCTCGCCGGCGCGGCCGGCTTCGGCCAGGAAGTTCAGGCCCGACCAGAATTCCTCGGGCTGCACGTCCAGGTCTTCGATCATGTAGAACAGGTCGCGCACCATGCGGTGGACGATGGCCGCGATGCGCGGGTTGGCGTGCTGGCCCGTGGTTTCCTCGATACGGTTGAGCACGGCGTCGATCTGGATCTTGTCCATGGTTGTCTCCTTGGTGGATCGTTTTTAGGGGTTTGGTCTTGGTCTGATCGTTACAGCGAACGGAACAGCGGACTGCGGGTGGCCTGGCTGGCATCGGCCGCCGACAGGAACTTCTCGGTAAAGATGTCCTTCTCGAACAGCCGGCCCTGCATCAGCGTGGCGATGCAGGACTCGATCATCGGCGGCGGTCCGCACAGGTAGGCGCGCCAGCCTCGGAAGTCGTGCCCGAAGTGGCTTGACGCCACGTCATGCACGTAGCCGCGTTCGCCATCCCATGCGCTGCCCTGCGGTTCGGCCGACAGCACCGGCACATAGGTGAAGTGTTCGTACTGCGCCGCCAGCGCCTCGAAGGCCTCGCGGTAATACAGCTCGTCGGCGGTACGGGCGCCGTGTACCAGCACGATCTGGCGGGTATCGCCCGAGGCCAGCAGGTCCAGCACCATCGAGCGCGGGCTCGACAACCCCGAGCCACCGGCCATGAACACCAGCGGACGCGGATCGCTCTTGCGCACGAAGAAGCGCCCAAGCGGCCCCGACAGCTGCAACCGCTCGCCCACCGCCAGTTTTTCGTGGATATACGTTGTCGCGCTGCCACCCGGCACCAGCCGGACATTCAGTTCGATCTCGTCCGACGACGGCGCCGACGCAATCGAGAAGGCGCGTGGCGCGGCCTCGTTGCCGACCCACAGGTTCACGTACTGGCCCGGCTGGAAGCGCAGCGCCTCGGCGCCCTCCACCCGCACGAACACCCCCTTGATGGTCGGCGTCAGCGCCTCGATGCGCGTGACTTCGGCCGTAAAGTCCATCAGCGGCAGACACTGATGGTCGGGATCGGGCTCGATATCGGCCTCGATGGTCATGTCGGACAGCGGCGTGGCGCAGCAAGCCAGGCATTTCGCTTCCTCGCGCTCGAAATCCATCAGCGCGAATGGCGACGCCTCGCCGTGGTCGATCTCGCCGTCCAGCGTCTGCACCTTGCAGGTGCCGCACAGGCCGTGTCCGCACGCGTGCGGCAGCCATACGCCGGCGCGCAGGCAGGCGTCCAGCAAGGTCTGGCCTTCGTCGACGTCGATGGTCTGGCCCAGCGGCTCGATGGTCAGTTGGTAGCTCATGGCAACCTCCGCTTAGTTGAATGACCCGCCGATACCGGCAAGCCCCGGCGTGCGCAGCCGCAGCAGCGACTTGTGGCCCAGGCCGTTGTCCGTCAGGCTGGCCTGCGCGTCCGGCGTGAACGGGGCGTCGCCGCGCAGCCATTCCACGCGCGCCCAGTCGATGGCCGCGCCTTCGGGGTGGGCCCCCAGCAACGGCACCAGCACGTTGTCGACCAGCGCGCCGAACGGCATGTCGGGCGGCAGCGGCAGCGTGAACGGGCTGCAGAACAGCCGATGCTGGTCCCACCCGAAATACACCAGCTGGTTGCCGTGAAAGTTCTCCACGCGGTCGCGAACCTCGCCCGTATAACCGGGCGCCAATGCGATGACTGGCATGATCTGTCTCCTTCTGCTTCTGTCTGTGCTGACGTTGCTTACTCGTGGCCGGTCCAGCGCTGCCAGTTCGCCCGGTCCTGCGAATCGGCATAGTCGCCACGGTCTTCGGGCTTCAGGTGGTACCAGTCCAGCACCTCGGGCAGCGTGGGGCCGCCGCAGTTGCCCTGGAAAATCTGGTGTACGGGCAGCCACGACTGCACGTATTTCTCGGGCTCGCCCAGGAACACGTCCCGGCAGCCGTCCGAGCAGAAGTGGTAGTGCTCGCCGTCGTGTTCGGCGTGGCGATAGCAGACCTGGGTGGGGTCGTCAGGCTCGGTGAACGCCATCGGAATCTGGCAGATCTGGCACAGCATCGGCAGGCCGGGGTTGGTCCAGCGCTGGCCTGCGTCGTGCTGCTGCTTCCAGTAGTCGAAACGCGGCCGGTAATGCTGGTCGAAGCTGTCGGGGTACTTCTGCGCCAGCCAGTCCAGTTCGTTCGGCTCGGGTACCCAGGTGTGGATGGCCGCCGCGTGGTTGAAGTTGTAGAAGATGCCCCACGCGATATGCGACAGGTGGTCTTTCTCCTTCGCGGCCTGCTCGTGGTACTTGGGCATGCGGATGCCGTAGCGCGCCAGGTCCTTGAACAGCGCGCCGCCGTTTTGCTCGAAATAGATCTCCCAGGCCTCCTTCCAGCTCATCACGCGCTTTGGGCACATGTAGTCCATCATCATCGCCACCAGCGTCAGCAGCCGGTAGCCGCGCCAGAACCACTTATCGATCCACTTCTGGATGATGGGCAGGTTGGCCGGGTCCTGTTCGAGCATGAACTTGACCACTTCCAGACCCAGCGTCATATGGCGCGACTCGTCGGACTGGGCCGAGAACCCGAACGTCACCGTCGCCATGTCGCCGTTGTAGGCAGCGCCCGACATGAACGGCATGAACAGCAGGTTGGTCAGCACATATTCGAACGAGAACGAGATGGCGGTGATGAACTCGAACGGTCCCGCCGTCATGGCGTCTTCGAAATACGACTTGGGCACCGACAGATACCAGAGCCGGTCATGCAGGTGGCGCCAGTCGGAAAAGCCGTTGAAGAACTTGTTGTAGTGGCTGATCGTGTGGATCTGGGTCTGGCAATGGCGCAGTTCGTCGATCGACTGCATCTGGCAGGCCACGCGGGCGCCCACGCCGCGCAGGCTGCGTCCGGCCATGGCAAAACCGCGATGCGCCGCATATTCCAGCGGCGACACGCCGGTCAGGAACAGCTTCAGCGCGTTGACGTAGCGGGCGTCGCTGACGTTGAGCTGGCCGTTGTTCTGCTGGAAGGCGTCGATGATCGCGTAGAGCTTGCGCTCCTTTTCCGACTGGAACTTCCAGTAGGCGTCCATCGTCAGGCGGAACGGGTCTTCCCAGCCGTTCCAGTCGTGGATCACGATGCCTTCGAACTTGTCGTGCGGAAAGACCTTGTCCATGGGCTGGTAGGTGGTGTCCCAGCCCAGGTCGCGGGTCAGCACGGTGTACTTGTCCTTGAGCGACAGCTTGGGCCGGGTGGCTTCCCGGGCGGCCATGGCGGTGGCGGTTGCGGTGGTCATTGCCTGTCTCCTGTGTTCTGTGGGGCCGGCGCGGGCTTTACTGCCACGCCAGCACGAATGCGTCTTCGGTCTCGTCGATATGGCCGGCCAGCGAGATCAGGCCGAGCTGCAGTTCCTGTACGTCCCAGGTGCGGCCGATGCGTTCTTCCACGCTGGCACGCAGGATCGACAGCCGGCCCGGCGCGTCGATCTTGACCATCGCCGGGTAGTGGTTGACGGTGGCGTGCGGGTTGTCGGCCTCGATGGCTTCGATCACGGGGCGCATGTCGTCGGTGGCCTGCAGCGCGATGAATACGGGTGCGTCGCTCACGGCTGGTCTCCCTGGGGTTGAGTCAAACCCAGCCCGGCCAGGCGCTTGCGCAGCCCATCCACGGCCTGGGTCAGTTCGGCATCGGCATCGGCGGCGAACAGCCGCATGGCCAGCGGGCGCAGCGCATGCGTGAAGCGCTCCAGCCAGCCGCAGGCGAATTCGCCGATGACGGCGGCGTTGTCGGGGCTTTCCTGCACGGCCGTCTTGACCGTGGCATCAACCCAGCGCGCCGATTCGCCATACCAGGCGGTCATGAAATCGGTCACCAGCGAGAACGCCGGATTGGACGAAAGACGATGTCGCTCGAACTGCTGGTAGACCAGCGGATACACCAGTCCGTCCAGCACCAGGTTCTGCGCCACGTGCAGTTCGAACCAGTCGTCGCGCACCAGCAGGTCTTCGGTCGCGTGGCGCAGCGGCTGCCAGGTCATGTCTTCCATCCAGGCTGTCTTGGCCTGGTCCACGGCGTTCTTGTCGCCGATCAGCAGCCCGATGCGCGTCAGGTACTGGGCGATGCCCAGGCGGTCCATCGTGTGGAACATGGCCGCCTGGGTGATCGCGGAGCCAAATCCGTAGGCAGTGATGGCCGCGTTGTTCATGTTGGCGGCCCATTCCAGATGGCGCAGCGGCACCACGCCTACGGTCAGCAGTTCGCGCAGGTCAGCCGGCAGCGTGGACAGCAGGCCGCGCTTGTCAACGAACTCCAGGTTCTTCTCCATCGTGTCCTGCTGGCGGGCGCGGGCGTTGACGTAGGCGCCGTAGAAATACTGGCGCGGGTCCTTGAGCGCGTACCAGTCCTGCATCACCACGCGGGTGCGGCGCGTGTCGTAAAGCTCGTACTGCGGCTGCCAGAGCGGGCGATAGTGGAAGCTGGCAACCGGCTGCAGGTCGTACATGGCCTCCTGGTAGCGCGTGGCGGGCTTGTCCGCGCCCAGCCGCCGGGCAATATGGGCAAACGTCTGCCGGATCGGACTGACGCTGGCGTCGGTCCGGATATCGATTTGCATGGCTGTCTCCTTGTGGGTGTTATCTGTTCAGTTCAGCAACTGGGCGTGCTGGTCGCGGCAGAACGACTGGAACTGCTCCGGCGGCATCACCAGTTCCACGAAGATCGCCGGATCGCCAATCGAGAACTCGAATTCGACCCAGCGCTCGCCGCGCTCCACCACGCGCACGTAGCGCTGGTCCGGGGTGGGAAGTGGCATGTCTCGCTCCTGTTGCCTTGCACACACCGGGCGGTGCGTACGTTTTTGTGGAATCGGGTGCAAGGCATATAGCGAGCCGCGTGCCAGGCCGCGCAAATCGTTGTGGCACAAGGGCTTGCGGGAAAGTGGCGGTTCTGCGATGCGTCAGGCTGCTTGATCATTTGATGAGGGGATCAAGGCCGATTTCATCAAATGATCAAATCGCCGCGCGCTGCGCCGCAGCATCGGCGCAAAGGGGCGCGTCAGCCCCTATCGGGGATCGCCAGAGGCCGTGCTAGGCTTCGCGGAAAGACGAGGCGCTTCGCCAGAAAGCGCCCGCACGAATCTGGAGTGACGAGGATGACAACGCCCCCCAAAACACCGCCCAAGCTGCCCCCGCAATCGCAAGACCCACCGCCTGGCGCCCCGCCCTTCGACCTGGCATCGCTGCTGACCATCGACGCCCGTGCGGCGCAGATCCGCCTTGGCGAATCGCGCATGGTGCTGATGCATACCGAAGCGTTGAGCTACCTGCGCCGGGAGATTCTCGACACGCTGGGCATTGAGCGCGGCAAGGGCCTGCTGATCCGCATGGGCTACGCGCAAGGCATGCGCGATGCCGAGATGGTCAAGCGCGAGCGCAAGGAAGAGCTGGCCAGTTCCCCGCACGAGGCGTTCCTGTGGGGCCCGCAACTGCATATGCTCGAAGGTGTGACGCGCGTCGAGCCGGTGCGGCTGGAGGTAGACCGCGACACCGGCCACTTCTACGGCGAATTTCTCTGGAAGGATTCGTGGGAAGGCGAGGCGCCGTTCAACGAGGCGCTAAGCCGCGAGGAAGCCGGCTGCTGGGTGCAGCTGGGCTATGCGTCAG
Organism: Cupriavidus sp. HE11; assembly: GCF_056097175.1. Classification (NCBI taxonomy): domain Bacteria; kingdom Pseudomonadati; phylum Pseudomonadota; class Betaproteobacteria; order Burkholderiales; family Burkholderiaceae; genus Cupriavidus; species Cupriavidus sp. HE11. The sequence continues at coordinate 3,696,916 of NZ_CP184464.1, read as the reverse complement.
GCTATTCCAGCACCTTCATGGACCGCCTGGTCATCTACAAGGAGACCGAATGCGCGCGGCGCGGCGACGACCAGTGCCGCATCGTCGGCAAGCCTGCCGAGGAATGGGACGACGCCGAATACCTGAAGTACTTCGAGCCAGACTCGGTGATCAGCGACCTGCTCTCGCTGCAGCAGGAAGTCAGCACGCTGCGCGAAACGCTGTGCGGTGCCAACCAGGGCAACCTGATCGGGCAGTCGCCGGCATTCCGCGAAGCCTTCACCCTGCTTTCGGCTGCGGCGGACAGCCATATCACCGTGCTGCTGACCGGCGAAACCGGCGCCGGCAAGGAGATGTTTGCGCGCTGGCTGCATGACAACGGCCCGCGCGCCGAGCAGCCGTTCATTGCCGTCAATTGCGCGGCGATCCCGCATGAACTGGTGGAATCCGAGCTGTTTGGAGTCGAGAAAGGCGCCTATACCGGCGCCCAGCAATCGCGCCCGGGCCGCTTCGAACGCGCCCACGGCGGCACGCTGTTCCTGGACGAGATCGGCGACCTGCCCCCGGCAGCCCAGGTCAAGCTGCTGCGGGTGCTGCAGAACAACGAGGTGGAACGGCTGGGCAGCGTGGAAGCGCGCAAGGTCAACGTGCGGCTGATTGCCGCCACCAACGTGAACCTGGCTCAGGCCATCAGGCTGGGCCAGTTCCGCGCCGACCTGTTCTACCGGATCAGCACCTACCCGATTGCCATCCCGGCGCTGCGCGAACGCAAGGAAGACATCCCCGAGCTGGCCCAGGCTTTCATCACGCGCTGCAACGCACGCTACCAGAAGCAGGTGCGCGGGCTCACCGGCCGGGCGCGCGACGCGCTGGTGCAATACCCGTGGCCCGGCAATATCCGTGAACTGGAAAACATGATCGAACGCGGCGTGCTGCTGGCGCCGGCCACCGGCATGATCGACGTGCCCCACCTGTTCGCCAGCCAGCAGATGGGCGCCGGATGCCCGGAAACCAGCGAGGACGCCGATGCGCTGATCGAAAAACTGCTGAACCAGCAGGTGTCGCTGCCGCAGATCGAGGCCCGGCTGATGCAGCTGGCGATGACCACCACGCGCGGCAACCTGTCGTCGGCGGCGCGGATGCTCGGCATTACGCGGCCGCAACTGGCGTACCGGCTCAAGAAGGACGGATAGGCTTCGGAGTTATTAAGGGTTATCACCTAGTTTTCATATAACCAGAAAAGCGTAAGGTGCTGGCCTATGCAGACAAGGCCCATCACCCTGACCGAGCGCGTTATCCAGCAACTGCGCGGCGAAATTGCCGACGGGACGTTTCCCGTCGGTGCGCGGCTGCCTACCGGCAAGCAGCTGGCCGAACGCTACGGCGTCAGCGCAGCCGTGATCCGCGAGGTAACCGAGCACCTGCGATCGCAAGGGATGATCGAAAGCCGCCAGGGCCTGGGCAGCACCGTTCGATCCCGCGTCAGCGACAGCGGATTCCGGCTGGCCGGCAGTGCCGACGCCACCGACCTGGCCGCGATTTTCGAACTGCGGATCGACCTGGAAAGCGCGGCGGCCGCCATGGCGGCCCGGCATCGCACCGAAGCCGACGTGACACGCATGTCCGCCCTGCTCGATGCCATAGCCGCCCGGATCGACGATCCCGACCACGGCGTGGAGCCCGACATCCAGTTCCACATCGCCATTGCCACGGCCACGCACAACCCGTATTACCTGCAGTTGCTTCAGTACATGAACCTGCAATTGCACCAGGCCGTGCGCACTGCACGGGTCAATTCCAGCCGCCAGCCTGGGCTGCCCGCGCGCGTGCATGCCGAACACGTGGCGATCTTCGATGCCATCCGTGCGCGCAATGCCGAACTGGCCCGCCTGCGTGCCACCGAACACCTGCGCAACGCCGCTGGCCGCCTGGGCCTGCCGCTGCGCCAGTCGTAAATCCGCCAAATCCTCTGAATTCCTCCATTTCCGAAGCCGATCATGTCCGATACCGCATTCGCCCAACGCCTGACCGAAGCCCTTGGCCCCGAGGTGGTTGCCACCGCGCCCGATGACGTGGCGCCCTGGCTGTCCGACTGGCGCGGGCTGTACAAGGGCCACGCGCAGGCCGTAGTGCGGCCGCGCACCACCGCCCAGGTGGCGCAGGCGCTGGCGCTGTGCCAGCAATCCGGCGTGCCCGTGGTGCCGCGCGGCGGCAATACCGGCCTGTGCGGCGGTGCCGCGCCGGGCAACAGCCCGGCCAACGTGGTGATCAGCCTCGACCGCATGGACAAGATCCGCTCGATCGACACCATCGCCAACACGATGGTGGCCGAAGCGGGTTGCATCCTGGGCAACCTGCGCCGGGCCGCCGAGGAAAACGACCGCCTGTTCCCGCTGTCGCTGGCGGCCGAGGATTCGTGCCAGATCGGGGGCAACCTGGCCACCAACGCCGGCGGCGTGAACGTGGTGCGCTACGGCATGACGCGCGAACTGGTGCTGGGCGTGGAAGCGGTGCTGCCCAACGGCGAGGTCTTTCATGGCCTGCGCACGCTGCGCAAGGACAACACCGGCTACGACCTCAAGCAACTGCTGATCGGATCGGAAGGTACGCTTGGCATCATCACGGCCGCCGCGCTGCGCCTGTCGCCGCGCGCCGACTCGCGCGCGGTGGTGCTGGCCGCCGTGGAATCGTCCGCGCAGGCGCTGGAGCTGTATTCGCTGCTGTTCGCCCGTTGCGGCGCCCGGCTGCAGGCCTACGAGTTCTTTACCGGCGCCTGCCTGGACCTGGTGCTGACCCATGCCGAAAACGTCCAGGCACCATTCGCCGAGCGCCATCCGGCCTATGTCCTGCTGGAAATTGCCGATACGGCGTCCGAGGATGTGCTGAACGCATTGCTGGAATCGGTCATCGGCGAAGCGCTGGAACGGGGCCTGTGTCTCGACGCCGCCGTATCGGCATCGCTGGCGCAACTGCAGGGCCTGTGGCGCCTGCGCGAAGAAATCTCCGAGGCGCAGCGTGCCGACGGCCTGCACCTGAAGCACGACGTGTCGCTGCCGATCGAGAGCATCCCGGCGTTCATGGCGTCGATGGAGGCTCGTCTGGTCTCCCGCCACCCGGGCATCCGGCCGTTCATCTTCGGCCATTTCGGCGACGGCAACCTGCACTACAACCTGTCGCGCCCGCTTGGCGCCGACCCGAAATGGGCGCTCGGCGACGGCAAGGCCGTCAGCGACGAGGTGATGGAGGAAGTGGCGCGCTACAACGGCAGCATCAGCGCCGAGCACGGCATCGGCCAGCTCAAGCGCGACGCGTTCCTGGCCCTGAAAGATCCGCTGGAACTGCGGCTGATGCGCGCCATCAAGCAGGTGTTCGACCCCAGCGGCATCATGAACCCGGGCAAGCTGCTGTAACGGCTTTCGGTGGACGTTCTTTCAGGCGCTTTGCTGCCTTGCACAGTCGCTATACTGGGAGCCTTTTTCTGCATACCGCAACGAAACGGTTCCCAAATTGGCTGATCAAGACCTGAGCAAGCTGAAAATCGACCGCAGTGCCATGGCGCCCGCGCCACGCCGGCGCCGCCGCTGGGTGCGTTACGCGATCATCGCGGCGATCCTGCTGGTGGTCATCGGCGTGGGGGCCCGGCTGGCAGGCCCGCAGCCCGTGGAAACCACCACGATCACGGCGGCCTACCCGTCCCAGAACTACACGCTGCTGAACGCCACCGGCTACGTGGTGCCGCAGCGCAAGGCCGCGGTGGCCTCGAAGGCCCAGGGCCGGCTGGAATGGCTGGGCGTGCTGGAAGGCTCGCGCGTGAAGAAAGACGAGATCATCGCCCGCGTGGAAAGCCGCGACGTGGAGGCTTCGGCCGCCCAGGCCCGCGCGCAGGTGCAGGTGGCAGAGGCCAACCTGCAGTTGCAGCAGGCCGAACTGCGCGATGCCGAGGTCAACCTGAAGCGCTCGGAGATGCTGCTGGAACCGAAGGCCATCTCCAGGCAGCAGTACGACGCCGACCTGGCGCGCTACAACAAGGCGCGTGCCTCGATCAACAATTCGCAGGCGTCGATCACGTCGGCCAAGGCCAACGCCCGGGCGGCCGAGGTGGCGGTCGAGCAGACCGTGATCCGCGCCCCGTTCGACGGCGTGGTACTGATCAAGCACGCCAACGTCGGCGACAACATCACGCCGTTTTCGGCAGCCGCCGACACCAAGGGCGCCATCGTGACGATTGCCGACATGGATACGCTCGAAGTGGAAGCGGACGTCGCCGAATCGAATATCGCCAGGATCACGGTGGAACAACCGTGCGAGATCCTGCTCGATGCGCTGCCGAACCTGCGCATGGCCGGGCGCGTGTCGCGCATCGTGCCCACCGTGGACCGGTCCAAGGCCACGGTGCTGGTCAAGATCCGCTTTGTCGACCGCGACCAGCGCGTGCTGCCCGACATGAGCGCCAAGATCGCCTTCCTGTCCAAGCCGGTGCCGCCCGAGGACAACAAGCCGCTGACGGCCGTGCAGCCGTCGGCGGTGGTGGACCGCGACGGCAAGCCCGTGGTGTTCGTGGTGGCCGATGGCAAGGTCAGGCAGGTACCTGTCACCCGGGGCGCGAAAGTTGGCGAACTGCTGGCCGTGCAGGGCGTGAAGCCGGGCGAGACCGTGGTGCTGGCCCCGGCCGACAAGCTGTCGGACGGCGCTCGCGTCACTGTCACAAAGAAGTAAGACATGGCCGCCCCGCTCGACCCTTCCATGCCTTCCGCCTCGGCCGCGCCGCCGGCCCCGCTGGTCTCGATCCGCCACCTGGCCAAGTCGTACCAGCGGGGCGCGCAGATCGTGCCGGTGCTGTCCGATATCTCGCTCGACATCGCGGCGGGCGACTTTATCGCGCTGATGGGGCCGTCCGGTTCCGGCAAGAGCACGCTGCTGAACCTGATTGCCGGCATCGACCGGCCCGACAGCGGCGAACTGCTGGTGGGCGGGGTCGATATCTCGGAACTGCCCGAGGCCTCGCTGGCTGACTGGCGCGCCGCGCACGTTGGCTTTATCTTCCAGTTCTACAACCTCATGCCGGTGCTGACCGCCTACGAGAACGTGGAACTGCCATTGATGCTGACGCGGCTGAGCCGCGCCGAGCGGCGCGAGCGCGTGGAGATGGTGCTGGGCATGGTTGGCCTGGCCGATCGCATGGACCACTATCCCACCGAGCTGTCCGGCGGGCAGCAGCAGCGCGTGGCGATTGCCCGCGCGTTGATTACCGATCCGACGCTGATCGTGGCCGACGAACCGACCGGCGACCTGGATCGTAGTTCGGCCACGGACATCCTGGCGATGCTGCAACGGCTCAATACCGACCTGGGCAAGACCATCATCATGGTCACGCACGACGCCCATGCCGCCGAAGCCGCCAAGTCGCTGGTTCATCTGGAAAAAGGCGAACTGCTCCAGGGCGAGCAGCGCGGCCGGGAAGCGTAGCCCATGTTCCTGCCCAAGCTGATCGCCCGCAACGCCATGCGCCACAAGCTGCGCACCGCGCTGACGGTGCTTGGCCTGGTGATTGCGGTGCTGGCCTACGGCCTGTTGCAGACCGTGGTCGATGCCTGGTACGCGGGCGCGTCGGCGGCTTCCAACGCACGGCTGGTCACCCGCAACGCCATCTCGCTGACCTTTGCGCTGCCGCTGAACTACGAATACCGGATCAAGGGCGTCGATGGCGTGACGCAGGTGGCACGCTCGAACTGGTTCGGCGGCGTCTACCGCGACCCCAAGAACTTCTTCGCCCAGTTTGCCGTCTCGGACAATTACCTCGACCTGTATCCCGAGTTCATCGTCCCGCCCGAGCAGCGGGCCGACTACCAGCGCGACCGCCGCGGTGCGCTGGTGGGCCGGCAACTGGCCGATCTGTACGGCTTCAAGGTCGGCGACGTCATCCCGATCAAGGGCACGATCTACGCCGGCACCTGGGATTTCGTGGTGCGGGGCATCATGGACGGCCGCGACGAAAGCACGATCACGCGCCAGATGGTGTTCCACTGGGACTACCTGAACGAAACGGTGCGCAAGAAGAATCCCAGGCAGGCCGACCAGGTGGGCGTGTTCATTCTGGGGGTGGATAACCCGGACAATGCCGCCGCGATCTCGCGCGCGGTGGACAACGTGTTCAAGAATTCCCTGGCCGAAACCCTGACCGAGACCGAACAGGCCTTCCAGCTTGGCTTTGTGGCGATGTCGAACCAGATCATCGCGGCGATCCGCGTGGTGTCGTATGTGGTGATCGTCATCGTGATGGCCGTGATGGCCAACGCCATGGCAATGAGCGCGCGCGAGCGCATCACCGAATACGCCACGCTGAAGGCGCTGGGCTTCGGCCCGGGCTTCCTGTCATTGCTCGTTTTTGGCGAATCGATGATCATCAGCGCATTTGGCGGCGCGCTGGGCATGTTACTGACACCGCCGGCGGCCCGCTTCTTCAAGCAGGCCGTGGGCGGGGTGTTCCCGGTATTCACCGTGTCGCACGAGACCATGGCGATGCAGGCCGGCTGCGCGCTGGTGGTTGGCGTGGCCGCCGCCATCGTGCCGGCGGTCCAGGCCGCCAGGGTGCGGATCGTCGAAGGCCTGCGGGCCATTGGCTGACGGGAACGCACGCAGATGGTCATTCCGCTCCACTACATCGCCCGCAACGTCTGGGCCCGGCGCCTGACCACGGCGCTGACGGCCGGCGGCCTGGCGCTGGTGGTCTTCGTGTTCGCGACGATGCTGATGCTCGATGCCGGCCTGAAGCAGACGCTGGTGACCACGGGCGAGCGCGACAACGTGGTGGTGATCCGCAAGGGTGCCGAGACCGAGATCCAGAGCGCCATCTCGCGCGACCAGGCGGCCGCTCTGGAGATGTATCCGTCCATCGCCATGACGCCCGAAGGCCGCCCGATGGCCTCGCGCGAAGCGGTGGTGCTGATCTCGCTGACCAAGACTGGCTACACCACGCCGTCGAACGTGGTGATCCGGGGCGTATCGCCGCTGGGCGTGTCGCTGCGGCCGCAGGTGCGGCTGACCGAGGGGCGCGTGTTCAAGCCGGGATCATCGGAAATCATCGTCGGCAGCAGCATTGCCAAGGGGTACGGCAACGTGCGCATTGGCGATCATCTGCGCTTTGCGCAGCGCGACTGGACCGTGGTGGGCCATTTCGATGCCGGCGGCAGCGGTTTCGATTCCGAGATCTGGGGCGACGTGGACCAGCTCATGCAGTCGTTCCGCCGCACCAGCTATTCGTCGATGGTGCTGCGGCTGGCGAATACCGACGTCTTCGACAAATTCCGTACCGATATCGACGTCGACCCGCGCCTGGCGAACGAGGCCAAGCGCGAGCAGCAGTTCTACAGCGACCAGTCCAAGGCGCTGTCGGCCTTTATCAATATCCTGGGGCTCACGCTGACGACCATCTTCTCGGTGGCGGCCATGATTGGCGCCATGATCACGATGTACGCGTCGGTCGCCAACCGCGTGGGCGAGATCGGCACGCTGCGCGCGCTGGGCTTCCAGCGCACCAACGTGCTGATGGCCTTCCTGATCGAAGCCGTGCTGCTGGGGCTGGTGGGCGGCATTGCCGGCCTGCTCTGCGCGTCGCTGATGCAGTTCGCATCGTTCTCCACCACGAACTTCCAGACCTTTGCCGACCTGTCGTTCCGCTTCCTGCTGACGCCGGCCATTATCGTCAAGACGCTGCTGTTCTCGATGGCGATGGGCCTGATCGGCGGATTCCTGCCGGCGCTGCGCGCGTCACGGCTCAATATCGTGGATGCGCTGCGGGCACGCTAGCCCGCCTGCAGGGCCGCCCTACCCCATCACTTCTTCGCACACGTCCAGCCACGCACGGGCCGCGTGCGACAGGTAGCGTCCCGGCGACCAGATGTGGGCCAGGGCCCAGTCCATGGTCGGTTCGGTCAGGCGGGCCACGGCGAGCTTGTCGCGGGTTTCCAGGCGCTTGAGCAGCGGTTCGGGCAGGAACGTCGTGCCCAGTCCGGCGGCGGCCATCGACGCCAGGAAATCCCAGTGGCCGCTTTGCGCCACCACGTGCGGCTCGATGCGCGCTTCCAGAAAGGCCTGCCGCAGCTTGCGCGTCAGCGAGAACTCGTCGGTCAGCATGACCAGCGGTTCGTCGCGCAGCGCCTCCAGCGTCACCGTGCGGCCGCTGGCCCAGGCAGCGCGATGCGGCCCGACCGCCCAGATTGGATATTTTGCGAACTGCCGCGTTTCCAGCGCCAGGCCGGTATCGCCGGGCAGCACCGTGGCGCCCACTTCAAGTTCGCCATTCGCCACCTGTTGCTCGACCACCTGCCCGCCGTGCTCGGACAACGTCAGTTGCAGGTTGGGATAGCGCTTGCGAAAGGCGCTGACGGCAGGCGAGAAGAACAGGTTGACCATTGGCGGGATGCCCACGGTCAGCTGGCCGCGCCCCAGCGATGACAGATCCGCCACTTCCAGCGTCAGCCGGTGCACCACGCCCAGCGCCTCCTGGCCCCGGTCGTACACCACCCTGCCCACGTCGGTCAGCCGCACCGACTTGCCTTCGCGGATCAGCAGCGGCTGGCCGATCTCGTCTTCCAGCTGCTTGACCATCTTGCTGATGGTCGATTGCGTGACGTAGAGCGACGATGCCGCCTGAGTGAAGCTTTTCAGGCGCGCGGTCTCCACGAAGTAGCGCAACGCCCGGATGTCTATCGGCATGACTGGCCTCTCATGAATATTTCGACTGACGACGCGAATTTTAAATCATGTATGGAATCTTTGCCGGGCGACTACACTGCCCGTCCTACGCCCCCAATTGCCGGACCCCCGGCGCATCACAATCATGGCTAGCTGGCCGCATGCCCGACAGTGGCTGTTTTCGCTGAAGGCATTCGCTGCCGCGATGCTGGCGCTCTATATCGCACTGTCGTTCGGCCTGCCGCGCCCGTACTGGGCCATGGCCACGGTCTATTTCGTCTCGAACCCGCTCACGGGCGCCACGCGCTCGAAGGCCGCCTATCGCGTGGCCGGCACCATACTTGGCGCGATGGCGGCCGTGATTACCGTGCCGCAACTGGTGAACATGCCGATCGTGCTGATGGGCGCCATCGCGCTGTGGATCATGGCGCTGGTCTACCTGTCGATGCTGCAGCGCACGCCACGCAGCTATGTGTTCCTGCTGGCGGCCTATACCTTGCCGATCGTCGCGCTGCCGGCCGTCATGCAGCCGGCCGACATCTTCGATATCGCCGTGGCCCGCATCGAGGAAATCGTGATCGGCATTGTCTGCGCGAGCCTGGTCGGTGCCATCGTGTTTCCGGCCAAGGTGGCGCCTGCGCTGCGCGAACGGGCGCGCATCTGGCTGGACGATGCGGCAGCCTGGGCCAGCGATATCGTCGCCGCCAACCCCCGCGCGGCCGTCAGCAGGCATCGCCTGGCGGCCGACATGCTGGCCCTGGACCAGCTGATCGTGCACCTGTCGTTCGATATCGAGAGCCAGCAGGCCGTGGACCACGCACGCGCACTGCGCGGCCGCATGTCGCGACTGATGCCGGTACTGTCCGGCCTGGAAAGCGTGCTGCAGGCGCTGCGCGATACCCGGGCGCCCCGACTGCCGCGTCCGGCGCTGGAGCAGGCGGCCGCCTTGCTGGGCACCCGGCACGCCATCCTGATGCGTGCGTGCGCCGACTTGCGGCAGCGCATTGTCGACCGCCCGGACGCGCCGCAGGGCAAGCCGTCGATGAGCGAGCCCCCCGGCAGCGCAACCGGGCACGAGCACGAACCCGAAGGAGACACCCTGCATCACGACCACGCCATGCTGGTGTTTGGCGCGGTATCGGCTGGCCTGGCCGTGTTCTGCACAGGCCTGTTGTGGATCTTCTCGGGCTGGGAGGACGGTGGCGGCCCGGTGGCCGTATCGGCCATCGCCTGCTGCTTCTTCGCCACCATCGACGAGCCGCGCCCCGTGGCGCGATCATTCGTCCGCTGGGCCGCGATCTGCCTGCTGATCTCGTCGTTCTACCTGTTCATGGTGGTGCCGCACGCGCAGACGTTCGAAACACTGGCCGGCATGCTGTCGGTGCCCTACCTGGGCATCGGCCTGCTGATCCAGCGGCCCGGCTTCAACCTGATCGCCATGCTGCTATCGGTCAATACCGCGTCATTTGCCAATGTGCAGACGGTCTACGACGCCAATTTCGTCGGCCTGTTCAACACGAACCTGGCAAATGCCGCCGCGATGTTGTTCGCGCCGCTCTGGGCCATGCTCGCGCGACCGTTTGGCGCACACGTGGCCGCGCAGCGGCTGATCCGCGCCAGCTGGCAGGATCTGGCGCGAGCCGCCACCTGGCGTGCCGCCGATGCCCATACCCGTGTCGGCGCTGGCATGCTGGATCGCCTGGGGCAACTGATGCCACGGCTCGGCGCCGGCGGTGGCCGCCTGGCGTCGGACGGCTTCACCGAGCTGCAGATTGGCTATTGCACGCTGACCCTGCAACGCGCGCTGCCATCGCTGCCCGTGTCAGCCCGCAAGCCAGTGCGTAGGGTGCTGGGTATCGTGGCCCGCCATTTCCGCGCGCGCATCAAGGCCGGACACACCGTTGAGGCACCGGATGCCTTGCATGCGTGGATCGAGACGTCGCTGGCACAACTTGCCGCGCTGCAGGATCGGGCCCTGGCAGCCGACGTTCAATGCGCGCTCGTGGTGCTTGGCCTCACGTTGCAGACACATGAAAAAACCGACTGATAGATGATTTTTTAAATCATCACAGGAATGCATGAGGCAGCCTACACTTCGTCTCGTGCCGCACCACTCCGATGCGACATCGCCCACAAGGCGTCCCGGACGGCGCGTCCTCCCCCCCCACCCCCGCCAGACGCGCCGTCCACCCAATCTGTTGAAGACCAGAAATGCACAACTACACGATCAAATCCCTGCTTGCCACCACGATGCTCTGCGCCTGCACGCTGGCCGCCGCGCAATCCGGCCACGGCATGCAAGACCGCGGCGTCGATGCCGACCGCTATGGCTACAGCATGCACAACGGCCCCCGCGACGTCTTTACCGAAGGCGCCAACGTGCTGGAAAAGCGCGATGTCTACAGCCAGGGTGCCTATGGCACGCGCAAGCCCGATCCGTACACCGACGGGGCCCGCACCATCGCCGGCCTTGACCGCACCGGTGTCTCGGCACCGCCGGCCCACAGCGCCTGATCTGCCTGCTCCTGCTTCTTTTCTGCTTTGTTCTCAGTGAGATGAGACTTGTACCGCGTCCCTCGGGACGCGGTTTTTTTATGCTCAGCGGAACCTGAACAGGCCTTCCCAGAACGATTCGAAGGCGGGTTTTTCCGCGCGAGCGGTGCCGGCATCCGACTGGGCGGTGTTCTCCGGGGTCTCGGGGGTCTTGGGCATGTCGGCCATCTTGCGCGACTCATGCAAAGCCCAGACACTGTCGGCGATGCGGCCGGCAAGCTCCGGCTCGCAGTCCCGGCCCAGCAGCACGCCAAACAGCACGTCGCGGCCGTGCCCGTCGTCGGCAAAGCGCATGGCGATGGCAACCATCTTCTCGTAGTGCTCCTGCGCGACACGCCGGGCCGCTTCCTGGACCTCTCGCTCCTGCGCCTCTTCGGCCTCCATCTCGGCGGCGTGCTCCGATTCCCAGCGACGCATTTCCCGCTCGAAAACGTCGTCGTACACCTGGCGCTGCTCGGCGTCGGACAGGATCGAATAGGCGTCCCGAATCTGCTGGAAAGCCGCGTGGGCATCGGCTTCACGACCCCGATTGCGATCCGGATGCCACTTCATGGCGGCGCGGCGGTAGGCGAGCTTGATCTCGTCCAGGGTGGCATCGGACTGGACGCCAAGCGTCGCGTAAAGCGTAGTCATGGGATAGGTGCGATAGGGGTGCGGCGGAAGAACGCGCTCATGCTAGCACGGCGTTCCAGCGCGGTTTCCGGCCCGATTTCTCCTGCCACGGCTGGTCCACTTTCGGCCCGGCGCGAAGCGCGTGGACGCCCATCCGTATGGCGGCGGCATCATGTTTTCGATACGGACCGCCCCATTCTGGTGCTAAGCTTCGTGCCTGCTCCAGACATCCAGCCACAAGCATCAATGTCCGGACATTGACGGCATCTGCCCGCTCCCGTGCTTCCGCCCGGGTTGCCCACCCGCATTGCATGCCACGGCGCCCATCCGACGCGCCAATCCAGGACGGCCCGGCCGCCAGCCTCTGCGGCAGGCGCAGGCGCCACAACAGTACCCAAGACAATACCGAGACATCGTGACTTTCCACTCCCTCGATTCCTTCCTGGCCGGCGTTGCCCGGCGTGACCCCGACCAGCCCGAATTCTTCCAGGCTGTGAAGGAGGTCATGATGACCTTGTGGCCGTTCGTCGAGCGCAACACGCGCTACCGCGAACAGGCGCTGCTGGAACGGCTGGTGGAACCCGAGCGCGTGATCCAGTTCCGTGTAGCCTGGACCGACGACCGCGGCCAGGTGCAGGTCAATCGCGCCTTCCGTGTGCAGCACAGTTCGGCCATCGGCCCGTACAAGGGTGGCATGCGCTTTCACCCGACCGTGAACCTGTCGGTGCTGAAGTTCCTGGGTTTCGAGCAGACCTTCAAGAACGCGCTGACTACGCTGCCGATGGGCGGCGGCAAGGGCGGATCGGATTTCGATCCCAAGGGCAAGTCGGACGCCGAAGTGATGCGCTTCTGCCAGGCGCTGATCGCCGAACTGCATCGTCACCTGGGGCCCGATACCGACGTGCCGGCCGGTGACATCGGCGTGGGCGCACGCGAGGTGGGCTTCATGGCCGGCATGATGAAGAAGCTGACAAACCAGTCGGCCTGCGTGTTTACGGGCAAGGGGCTGGCGTTTGGCGGCAGCCTGATGCGCCCCGAGGCCACCGGCTACGGCACGGTGTACTTCGCGCAGGAGATGCTGCACCGACGCGGCCGCGAATTCAATGGCCTGCGCGTGCTGCTATCGGGCTCGGGCAACGTGGCGCAGTACGCGGCCGAAAAGGCCATCGAACTGGGCGCCAAGGTGCTGACCGTGTCGGACTCCGGCGGCGTGCTGCACTTCCCGCAGGGCATGGACAGCGAGCAGCTGGCCGCGCTGATGACGTTCAAGAACGAGACGCGCGGACGCCTGGCCGACTTTGCCGCGCAGCACGACCTGCGTTTCGAGGCCGGCAAGACGCCCTGGCACGTACCCGCCGACGTGGCGCTGCCGTGCGCCACCCAGAACGAACTGGACGGCCACGACGCCGAGCGCCTGCTGTCGAACGGTGTGTTCTGCGTGGCCGAGGGTGCCAACATGCCGTCGACGCTAGATGCCGTGGATCGCTTCGTGGCCGCGCGCATCCTGTACGCGCCGGGCAAGGCCAGCAATGCCGGCGGCGTGGCCACTTCGGGCCTGGAGATGTCGCAGAACGCGATGCGCCTGGCCTGGCACCACGCCGAGATCGACGAGAAGCTGCACGCCATCATGAAAGACATCCATGGCAACTGCATCCACTACGGCCAGAAGGACGACGGCTATATCAACTATGTGGAAGGCGCCAATATCGCGGGCTTCGTCAAGGTGGCCGACGCCATGCTGGCGCAAGGCGTGATCTGACCGGCACAGGCGATAGCGCCTGGGGCGGTTCCAAAGAAAAAGCGACGAGGGAAACCCCGTCGCTTTTTTCTTGGCGCCTGGTTTTGGCGCCTGGTTCTGCCGATTTCCCTACCGAACCTTGGCCCAGCCGACCACCTGCCAACGGAACATCGCCGATTCGCCAACTTCTGCGCCATACGTCATTTGCATCTTGCCGTCCGGCGCGTAGATATCGAGCCGGGGCATGGTCGGCAGGTCGAGCCACAACGAATCGTCGTGGAATGACCAGTTGCCACACCAGGCGCAGGCATCGCCCGGCTTCTCGCCTGGCTGATGGAAGTTGAAGCGGCCATCGGCGCTGATTTCCAGGTAGTCGAACGCGCGGTAGAAGGTCAGCAGGGTCCGCTGCCTGGCGGTTGCCTCGGCGGTCTGGGCGGGGGTGGCCGGCGCCGGCAGGTCTGACGGCGCGCGAACGGCTGCGCCATAGAGCTTCCACTTGCCGACGAAGTCCGCGGCAGCGGGCAAATACTCGGCAGCGGTGCTTGCGGCCGGCGCGGACTGCTTTACGGAAGCAGCCGGGCCGGCTGCGTGGGCAGCGGCCGTGGCGGCAAGCGCCAGCAGCGCGGCAACCGTGGTCACCGTGGTGACGGTCCTGAAGGCTGGGAACGTCGGGAGGGTCGTGGCGGATTTGGCGAAGTGGATCGCCTTGAAACGGAACATCGGCAAAAACATCCTGAGTGAAAGCGGGAACAGCCTAGCAGCCATGGCATCGATCGAAGGCCGGAATAGGCGCGATAAATGTAGCATATTAGCCATTTTAAGGCATATACATCACATATAAAGCGCCTTAAAATACATATTCGGCCGTTGGCAAACCCGATCCGGGCGTGCCCGGGAGCCAGGTCGTACCGGTGGCCGAATCCGTAGCTTCACCCCCTCATGGGGTGACAAAACACCGAAGGAAAGCAGCAAATGAAAGCGATTACCCTCCGCGTCCTGACGGCTGCCGCATTGGCCGCAGCAGGCACCGCCCACGCGGCAGCCCCGGCGCAATCGCCGGAAGCCGTCACGGACCTGTTCCTGCGTACGCTGATTCAGGCCGATCCGGCAGCCATGAAGTCGCTCAACGACTACACGCGCCCGGTGCGCGTCGCCAACAAGGCCCCAGGCGACTTCATCAACATTCCGGAGAAGCTCGAGGCAGACAAGGATTACGCCAAGGATCTGGCGCCTGTCTTCCTGGAACAGCTGAAGATGTCCGATGCGGACAAGGCCGCGCTGGAGCCTACCGTCGTCAAGTTCATGCAGAGCCTGCACGATGCCCAGAAGCGCACGGTCTGCACGACGGGCAAGGCCGAGACGGTCACCGAAGGCGTGCCGAAGAAGTCGGTGGCGGTCAACGTGCCGTTCGAGTGCAAGGTGGTGAATCCCCCCGAGAAGCTGAAGGCCTTCCTGCAGCGCGCATCGGGTAGCAACTGGAAGACCGTGGCGCAGTACCGCGAAGCCATCGACAAGCTGCGCGTGGGCTATGAAAACGCCCCGCTGACCCAGGACTGGCGCGGTGCCCTGCCGCTGATTTCTGACAAGAAGCCAGTGGTGTGGCAGAACATCTTCCCGAACGAGAGCGTCGATATCACCGAAGCGCTGTTCTGATTGGCGCGCCGCGCCAGGTTCCGGCCAACCGGACCCTGGCGCGACGTCTGGAAGAAAGCCGATGTGCCCGATTGCACGTCGGCTTTTTTCATTCGGACAGCCCGCTGTCTTCCGTGGCGCATGGCATCACGGGTGCGTGGAGACATCGGCGTACAGCTGACGCATGAAAGCGCGGAATACCGGATTCATCACGTCGTCGTGGTTCCGGATGACATCGCCGTCGACCTGGACGTTCCAGACCATGGTATTGGCGAGCATCGCCCCGCCTGCACTCCCCCCGGCAACCGGTGCCAGATAGCTGCCGCCGCAGAACGTGCGTGCCCAGCCCGGCTTCAGCAGGTGGTCCGGCCCAAGGTTCTGCCGGAAGAACGCCGCGGTGTTTTCCGCTTCGAGCCTCTTGTTCAGACGCACGGCCTGGCCAAGCGCATCGCCGTGCAGCAGTTTCAGTTCGGCCTCCGATTTCCAGCCCAGGCACTGCGCGCTGTCCGCCGGGGCTGGCATCCCGGACTGACCCGCGCCACCGGGCTCCGGTGCCACGCCGGGCGCTTGCGCGTGCAGCCGGTGGGTCAGGTAGTGGTCCATATGGCCGGGCGTCTTTTTCATGGCGGTGCCCTGCTCCGGCGTGGTCTCGTGTTCGAACAGCGTGTTGACGGAACGCCCGATCGGAAACGCGATACCCGTGGCCCAATCCTTGGTCGATGTGACCGACACCAGCAATGGCGGCTGGAACGTTGGCGGCGCGTAGCGGCTAGATACGTGATAAAGCGCCTCGTAGCGCGATGCCTCGAAGGCGGGATTGATCAGCAGGATCATGTCGGCCGGCCGCTCCGGCATGGCCGGCCTGACGCCCGGACGGGCCAGGTCGCGCTGGGCGGTGAGCGACTCGATCAGCGATCCGGACATGGCCGCATACAGGATCAGGCCGCCAAAGCTATGACCGATCATCAGCGTGCGGATGCGCGGGCGCTGCGGGCCTTGCTCGGACAACGCGCCGGTCTGTGCGACGACAGGTGCCCGGACCGCCGCCGCGGCAGGCGCCGGCGCCGCGTCCGGGGCCATCCCCGGGCCCGGCGGCTGGTTGTAGTACGTCCGCAGCGAACGCAATCGCGCGAACAGCTCGCGCGACGACCCGATCGACACACGCCGCGCCGCCTCCTTGCGCGCCCAGAATGTCAGGCTCAGCACCGGGTCCGGGATCGCCCAGGACTTGCCCCGCCACGCCACGTAGACGCCCACCACAGTTCTCGGCGTGCCACCGGGGCCGGCCCGGTCGCGTTCCTCGGCGCCGGCAGCTTCCAGCAAGGCACGGAATTCCTGCACGTTGACGTCGTCGGCGCGCGCGTTATGTTTCCAGCCATGGACGAACACGACGATGCTCAGGTCCTTTCCCCCATCCAGCAGGAACCGCAGCCGCTTCATCAGATGCTCGATCTGGTCCGACGGGGTGAACGACAGCGCATCGGCAACCGCCGGCGCCGCTGCCGCGTCGGGAAACAGCCAGCCCTGGTCGTCGAATTCGACGAAGTGCAATTCGTAGAGGCCTTTCACCGCTTCCGGCGTGACCTGCTCGCACGTCTGCGGCATCGGCGGGGTGTCCGTCGTGCCGATGCCGGGGCGCTCGCAGCTTTTGTCCGAATCGATGTCCACCAGATGGGTGCGATAGGCGCTGTTGGGCGCGCAGGCGCAGAGCGCCAGCAGAACCAGGCCCCAGACAATCCGGCCCCGCCGGAAGGCGCTACCCATTCTGGTCATTCGCGCCCGGTGCCGTCTTGAAGTAATCGGCAAACGGCCATGCCGCCTTCAGGTCGGCTTCAGCGCCCATATAGCAGTCGCGATCGGAGGCGGACATCCCGGAAAACGCGTGCGGCGCAGGCCCGAGCTTGCCGTCGGTGTATTGCCAGAGCGTGAAGTGCGGCCAGGTATCCGTGGGGATGCCCAACGGCTGGTTCCGGTACCGTGCATACCAGAGCGGGCAATTCTTGAGGATGGGGTCGGCGCCATGCGCCTGCACGGCGTCGCGCAGCATGTTGCCGCCGTAGATCATCGGCCAGCGGCCGGTCTTGTCCTTGATGCGGACCACGAAGTCATGGGCCTGATCCAGCGTCATGTCCGGCCCGCTCGAACTGGGTTCGAAATCGAGACAGAACAGCGTCGCACTGTTGTCCACGGCCGGATCGCCGAACTGCGTCGCCGCCAGGAAATTCTCGGCCTGATCGGCTGCCGTGCGGGCGCTGGAGAAATGGTAGGCGCCCCACAGCAGCCCGGCGGCCAGTGCGTCCTGGCGCCGCTTGCGGTATGCCGGGTCCTGGAAGGTCGCGCCTTCGCTGGCCTTGTGGATGACCGCCCTGACTCCCGCGTTCCTGGCCTTGGCGGCGTCGAAGGGGTTGTCATGGTTGATGTCGATGATCACATCGATCGATCCTGGCAGGGTTTCTGGCATCGCACGCTCCCGATTCAGTGCCAATCAAGCCACGGCGCAACCCTCGGCAAGCCGTACATGGCTGCGCACACCCGGGCCGGGCGAGGCCCGCTGCCGGACGTTTGGCGACCTGCCATCGCTTACCCGTTGGAAGCATAGGCAACGGGTCGGGTAAACCATCTCAACCAGGTGGATGACCTCGTGCTGCCATTTTTTGAAGGCTGACTTGCATGCGATTTTTCTCAGGCAGCCGGCCCGCCATGCCGGATCCACCACGCCGGAGCGCCTTCCCATGGCGCGGGCGCCAATTGAGAACGTTATGGACAATGATTTTCATTGCCCGCCAATGGCTTGCCCGGCCACGGAATAATTTGCGGGAGGTTAATGTCCTCTTAACGACGGGGTGACAAAGTGGCCCAGACAAGGCGAGAGCCGGATGGGCGCCGGTCGCACGAGGTTGCGCGATGGGCGGCAGCATTCCCGAGGCTTTACGTCAGGATCTGATGGGATCATCTCGCACGCGAGGGGCAAGCCATGAGTGCCGTCTGGACAGCTACCGTGGGCCAACTGCTGGTCGAAGCCACCACGGTGTATGCCATCGTCGCCGCCAGCCTCAGCCGGCGTCACCCCGATCCGCGCGCCCTGCCCCGGCACTTCGCGCCGGTCTCGGTGCTCAAGCCGCTGTGCGGCGCCGAGCCGCACCTGTACGAAAACCTGACCGGGCTGTGCCGTCAGCAACATCCATGCTTTCAGCTGGTCTTCGGGGTCTGTGCCGCCGATGACCCGGCCATCGACGTCGTACGCCGGCTGCAGGCCGAGTTTCCCGATGGCGATATCGCGCTGGTCATCGATTCCCGCATCCATGGCCGGAATCCGAAAGTCAGCAACCTGATCAACCTTTTCCGTGCCGCCCGCCACGATCACCTGGTGATCGCCGACAGCGATATCGCGGTGCCGCCCGACTATCTGCAGCGCCTGGCCGGCCCGTTGAGCGATCCCCATGTCGGCGTGGTCACGTGCCTGTATCGCGGCCGCTCGGTCGACAACCTGTGGTCGCGGCTGGGCGCCGCGTTCATCGACGACTGGTTTGCGCCATCGGTGCGCGTGGCTCACGCGGGCGGTTCGAGGCGGTTCGGCTTTGGCGCGACGATTGCCCTGCGGCGCGACACGCTCAACGCCATCGGCGGCTTCCACGCGCTGGCCAACCGCCTGGCCGACGATTTCTGGCTTGGCGAACTCACCCGCCAGTCGGGCTGGCAGACCGTGCTGTCCGAAGTGGTGGTGCAAACCGATGTGATCGAGACCAGCCTGCCCGCGCTGTGGCGCCACGAACTGCGATGGCTGCGCACGATCCGGTCGCTAAGCGCCCCCGGCTTCTACTTCATGTTCCTGACGTTCACCTGGCCGATGCTGCTGCTGGGCTGCCTGCTGGCCCCGCTGCCGGTGGTCTTTGTCATTGCGATGGCCGGCGCGCTGGCGCGTTGCGCCGTGGCGGGCAGCGTCGGCAAGGCCCTGATGGCGCCACTGCGCGACGCACTGCTGCTGGTCGAATGGGCCGCCGCGCTGGGCAACGGGCACGTGCATTGGCGCGGCCACGTGATGGCCACCGCCGACAGTCCCCATCTGCCCGGCGCGGCAGACGCAACCGAGAGCCACCCCGGCATCGCCTCCGCGAGAGGGCCGCACGCCATGGGCGGCAGCCTGGTTGCCTTGCCACATCCCCATCCACAGGATAAATCCCGATGAAAACGCTGTTCCTGCAGGCGCCCTCGTACGACGGGTTCGATGGCGGCGCCGGATCGCGGTACCAGGCCAAGCGCGAGATCAAGTCGTTCTGGTATCCCACGTGGCTGGCACAACCGGCGGCCCTTGTGCCCGACAGCCGCGTGCTCGACGCGCCGGCCGATGGGCTGGGCGTGGAGCAGACCCTGAACATCGCAGTGGGCTATGAGCTGGTCATCATCCATACCAGCACGCCGTCGTTTCCCACCGACGCCCGGTTCGCCGAGCAGCTCAAGGCGCGGCGTCCCGGCCTGCTGATCGGCATGGTGGGCGCAAAGGCCGCCGTGGACCCCGGCGGCACGCTGTCCGCCACCACGGCCATCGATTTCGTGTGCCGCGAGGAATTCGACTACACCTGCCAGGACGTGGCGGCGGGCAAGCCGCTGCGAGACATCGCCGGCCTCAGCTATCGCCTGCCGGACGGATCGATCGAGCACAACCCACCGCGGCCGATGATCGAAAATATGGACGAACTGCCATTCGTGGCCCCGATCTACAAGCGCGACCTGAAGATCCGCAACTACTTCATCGGCTATCTGCTGCATCCCTATGTGTCGATCTACACCGGGCGCGGCTGCCGCTCGCGCTGTACGTTCTGCCTGTGGCCGCAGACCGTGGGCGGGCATCGCTACCGCACAAGATCGGCGCAGAGCGTGATCGAGGAGGTCAGGTGGATCAAGGAGAACATGCCCGAAGTGCGCGAGATCATGTTCGACGACGACACCTTCACCGACTTCAAGCCGCGCGTGGAAGAGATTGCCCGGGGCCTGGGCCAGATCGGGCTGCCCTGGTCGTGCAATGCCAAGGCCAACGTGCCTTACAGCACGCTCAAGATCATGAAGGACAACGGCCTGCGGCTGCTGCTGGTTGGCTACGAATCCGGTGACGATCAGATTCTTCTGAATATCAAGAAAGGACTACGTACCGACATCGCGCGGCGCTTCACCGACGACTGCCGCAAGCTCGGCATCCAGATCCACGGCACGTTTATCCTGGGGCTGCCCGGCGAGACGCGCGAAACCATCGAGAAGACCATCGCCTACGCCAAGGAAATCAATCCCCATACGATCCAGGTGTCGCTGGCCGCGCCCTATCCGGGCACCACGCTGTACCGGCAGGCCGTGGACAACGGCTGGCTCGAAGACAACAAGGTGATCCACCTGGTGAACGACCAGGGCGTGCAGCTGGCCGCCCTGAGCTACCCGCACCTGAGCCGCGAGGAGATCTATCACGGTGTGGAAACGTTCTATCGGCGCTTCTACTTCCGGCCGCGCAAGATCTGGGAAATCGTCAGGGAGATGATGGGCAGCTGGAGCATGACGCGGCGGCGCCTGCGCGAAGGCGTGGAGTTTTTCCGATTCCTGCATTCGCACGAGGCCTGAGACCATGACCCGCCGCCGGATGCTGATTGTTACCGCCGACGACTTTGGCCTGCACGAAGACGTCAACGAGGCCGTGGAACGCGCGCATTGCGAAGGCATTCTCAATGCCGCCAGCCTGATGGTCGGGGCGCCCGCCACGGCCGATGCCGTGCAACGTGCGCAGCGGCTGCCGGAGTTGCGTGTTGGCCTGCACCTGGTGCTGGCCGATGGCTGGTCGACGCTGCCCTGGGAGTCGATCCCCGACCTGGTCGATATCGATGGCCGCTTCGGCGATGCCATGGTGCGCGATGGGGTGCGCTTCGCGCTGTATCCCGCGCTGCGCGAGCAACTGGCTGCCGAGATCCGCGCCCAGTTCGAAGCCTTCGCGCTTACCGGCCTGCCGCTGGACCACGTCAACGCGCACAAGCACTTTCATTTGCATCCGACCGTGCTGGGGCTGATCCTGCGCATTGGTCGCGACTATGGACTGCGCGCCATGCGGCTGCCGCGCGAGGCCGGTGGGCCGCTGTTCCTGCGCCCGTGGCTGGCATTGCTGCACCGGCGGCTGGACCGCGCCGGCATCGCTCACAACGATTTCGTGCTCGGGCTGTCATCGAGCGGGGCAATGGACGAAACCGCCCTGCTTGCCGCGCTCGATCGACTGCCGCATGGCGTCGTGGAGATCTATTGCCATCCGGCCGTCACCTCGGGCGCGCGCATCGGCGCATCGATGTCCGGCTATCGGCATGCCGACGAGCTGGCGGCGCTGCTGTCGCCCCGTGTGCGTGCGGCGGCCGAACGCGTGGCCCCTCGTCGCGGCGGCTTCGCCGACCTGCTTGCCGCATGACGCTGAAACGCCTTGCACTACCCGGCGCGCTGGCCGGATTGCTGATCCTCACCGCCGTGGTGGCCCGGGCGGGGCTTGCCGAAGTTGGCGAGATTCTGTTGCATGCCGGCTGGCCCTTGCTGTGGCTGGTGCCGATCCACCTGGCCGCGTTATGGTTCGACGCGCGCGGATGGCGCACGCTGCTGGCGCCGGCGGACCCCACTGCCCGGGCCGGGACCCATTTCCTGCTGTGGGTTGCCACCGTGCGCGAGGCCGTCACGCGCCTGCTGCCAAGCGCCGGCATCGGCGGCGAGATCGTCGGCATTCGCCTGGCGTGGCGGCGCGTGCCAGATGGCAGCGCCGTCACGGCCAGCGTGGTGATCGAAGTCATGGTGACGATGTTCGCGCACTACCTGTTCGCGCTGGCCGGCGTGCTGCTGCTGGTCTCGACAACACCGCTTACCGACCACGGCGTACTGATTGCCATCGGGCTGCTGCTGTCGCTGCCGGTGCCCGCGCTGTTTGCCTACGCGCTGCGGCACGGCGCATGGTTTACGCGACTCGAAGCGGCCGCGCGCCGCATCCTGGGCCACGAGCACCGGCTGGCATCGCAGATCGATGGCAAGCGCCTGGACGCCCAGATTCGCGCGCTATGCCGGCGCGGACGGGCGCTGTGCAGCACACTGGCATGGCAGCTGGCCGGGCTGGCCGTCGGCACGCTGGAAGTCTGGTGGGGACTGTCGCTGCTGGGCCATCCCGTGAGTTTCGGTGCGGCGCTGGCGATCGAGGCCTTGACCCTGGCCGCCCGCCAGATCGCATTCTTTATCCCCGCCGGCCTTGGCGTGCAGGAAGCCGTGCTCGTGGTACTTGGCACCGGCCTGGGTATCGCGCCGCAAACCTCGCTGGCACTGGCGCTGCTGAAGCGTGCCCGGGAACTGGCGTTCGGCGTGCCGGCCCTGCTGTCTTGGCAGTGGGCCGAATGGCGCAGCATGCGCAAGGCCTAGCGTTACCGCCTGCCGGCCCTGCGCATCCGGCGATCCGGCGATCCGGCGATCTGGCGATTTGCCGATTCGCCGGTTAGCCGATCACCATCCGGCCCGCCGTTTCATCGTGCCTGCCGCACCCATTCGCCAATGGCATCGAGCAGCAACCCCGAGCCATGCTCGCGCGACCCCGCATCGTCATAGCCGTCCAGGAAGGCGCCATGCTCGGTCAGCGTCAGTTGCGTGCCCTGCCCCACGGCCTTCAGCTCGAAGATCGCCAGCGACACCGAAATCTTGCGTTCGCCCATATGCATCTCGTAGCTGTAGACCAGCCGCTCGTTCGGAATCACGTCGAAATACACGGCGTCGAACGTCGACACCAGGCCGTTATCCCATTTGCCCTGCAGATGCTCGCGGCCGCCGGGGCGCACGTCCATGGCGCGCGACACGGTCTGGTAGCCCTGGCCGCCGTGGAACCATTCGGCCTTGGCCGCCGGGTCGCTCAGCGCACGGAACACGAGGGCCGGCGGCGCATCGTAAGTCCGCGAAATCGAGAACGTGCCATGCGCCACCGAGCGCGGCGGCGTTGCGGCGACGATACGGGCCACTTCCCGTTCCAGGCGGTCCAGTGTCTGCTTCCAGCCTTCCTCGGCGCCACGGGTGAAGTCGCCGGCCGACGGATCGAGCAGGGTGTATTCCTGCGTCACGCGCATCTCGGTGCCGCCGCAGACGGTTTCGAAACCGACCGTTGTCAGCGCGTTGAACAGCGGCTTGCCGTCGACGGTAACCACCGTCATGTCGATCACCAGCCGCGAGTGCGGCATGACCTCGACAAAGTGACCACGGATCCAGTGCTCGAACGTGCCGTCCTGCGAGCGCATGCACAGGTCGAACTTGCCGCCCGGGCGGAATTCCACCTCGCACGCGGGCACGGTAAAGCCCTGCGGGCAGAACCAGTGCTTCAGGTGATCGGCGGTGCTCCATGCCTTGAAAACCAGATCGCGCGGGGCATTGAATGCACGCGATGCGGTCAGGCGGTGCTGGGCGTGCTGCTGGGCTGACGACTGGGTGGACGGCGACGTCTCAGTCTTCGTTGCGGTCGCGGGTGCCATCGGATGCTGCCTCCTTTTTCATGGTTTCCAGGTATTCGCCCAGGCGGTCGAAATGGCCTTCCCATTCGGCCCGGCGGGCGCTGATCCACTGCTCTGCCTCGCCCAGCGCATTGGGCGCCATGCGGCAGGTGCGTACCCGTCCGACCTTTTCGGTGCTGACCAACCCCGCCTGTTCCAGTACCGACAGGTGCTGCATGACCGCCGGCAACGACATGGCCAGCGGCCTCGCCAGATCAGAGACCGACAGCGGTCCACGGGCCAGTTGCACAAGCATCGTGCGCCGTGTGGTGTCGGCCAGCGCCTGGAACGTGGCGTCGAGAGGATCGGAATAGTTAAGCATGCCCTTTAGTATAGAGGCACGCGAAAGTTAAGCAAGGACTTTAGTGATTTTCCAGGATGGAAAGCCCTATGCTCGCCCCTCGCCGGGCCGGATATTCAATCTTCTTGGCGATCGATCTCAAAAATTACCGACGATGCCAGACGCTCAACGGGTCGTCGAACGCCGGCGTGCCGGCATCATCGGCCTGGTCAGATAGTGGCTCTGCAGCCATCCGCATCGCCACCGCCTGGGTATGGAGCTTGTCGAGACAGCGCGAAAACACCTCGGCCTCGCCGGGGTCCAGGCAACCGGCCAGTTCACGGTTGAAGTCGCGCGCCCGGGCAAACGCGGCGGCATAGACGGCCTCGCCCGCCTGCGTCAGCGTGAAGGCAGCGGCGCGCCGGTCTGCCGCCTGCGCGGTCTTGCACACCAGGCCCTTTTCCATCAACGCATGGACGGCGCGGCTTGCCAGCACCTTGTCCAGCCCGGCGCTGGCGGCCAGTTCGGTCAGCCGGGTGCCGGGTTGCTCGCCCAGGAACGCCAGCATGCGCCATTCGCGCCGGCTGACCCCGGCCGCCGCGCGCAGGTGCAGCCCGCTGGCCGACATCGCCACGCGGCTCAGGTGATAGAGCCGGTAGTTGATGAAATCGACCAGGCGCGCGGGGGCCTGCAGTGTCCCCGAACCATGCTCCGGATTGGCTTGCGGCATGAATAGTTGATTTTGTTAACTAATGGGTCGGATGCTAGCGTGCCGGACACACTGATAACAATCGAAACCTGCTTCGAGGAGACTTCGCGTGATCCGCCCCATCCGCTCCACCCGTCCCGTCCGCCCCACCGGCCCCGGCCGTTTCACGCGCCGCACGACGCTCGGCACCCTGGCCTGGCTGGCCGCCGCCATCGTCTGCGGGCCCGCCCTGGCCCAGAGCGACAAGCCGCTGCGCATTCTGGTGGGCTATCCGGCGGGCGGTACCGCCGACCTGGCAGCCCGGCTGGTGGGCGACAAGATCCGGGAAGACCTCAAGCAGACGGTGATCGTCGAGAACAAGCCCGGCGCCGGCGGACGGCTGGTGATGGACTACGCGCGGGCGCAACCGGCGGACGGCAATACCGTCGTGCTGGCGAATTCCGCCGTGATGACCATCGCTCCGCTGGTCTATCGCAAGCTCAACTACGACATCGCGCGCGATTTCGTTCCCGTGGCGCCGATCGCCAATTTCCAGCTGGCGCTTGCCACCGGCAACGCCACGCCGGCCCGCAACCTGAAGGAGTACATCGCCTGGCTCAAGGCCGACCCGACGCACGCGGCTTATGCATCGCCCGCCCTTGGCAGCATTCCGCATTTCTTCGGGCTGATGATCGGCAAGCAGGTAGGCGTGTCGATGCTGCATGTGCCGTTCAATGGATCGGCGCCGCTGATGACCGCACTGGTGGGCGGCCAGGTGCCGGCTTCGGTCGATACCCTGGCCGACCTGACGGAAATGCATCGCGCCGGCAAGATCCACGTGCTGGCAACCTCCGGCACCCGCCGATCCGCCGCGCTGCCGGATGTGCCCACCTTCACCGAGCTTGGCTACAAGGATATCGAAGGCGTGGGTCGCTACGGCGTGATTGCGCCGGCCGGCACGCCGCGCGCCGCCATCGACCGGCTGAATGCCGCCATCACCCGCGCCCTGGCATCGCCCGAACCGCAGGAGAAATTCCTCAAGCTCGGGCTGGAGCCGCAAAGTGGCAGTGCCGATGCATTCGGCAAGACGCTGACCAGCGATGCGAACCGCTGGAGCCCCGTGGTCAAGGCTTCCGGCTTTGTCGGCGATTAAGGAATCAACGATGTCCATCCGCAATGTGCTGTTCATCATGTGCGACCAGTTGCGTCGCGACCACCTGGGCTGCTACGGCCATCCCACGCTGCGCACACGCAATATCGACGCGCTGGCGGCTCGCGGCGTGCGCTTCGACAACGCCTTTGTGACGTCGGGCGTCTGCGGCCCCAGCCGCATGAGCTTCTACACGGGCCGCTACGTCAGCAGCCACGGCGCCACCTGGAACCGCGTGCCGCTGTCCGTCGGCGAAATCACGCTGGGCGAATACCTGAAGGACAGCGGCCGTGCGCTGGCCCTGGCCGGCAAGACCCACGTGATGCCCGACAACGCCAACCTTAAGCGGCTGCATCTGGACGGCGGCACGGAACTGGAAACGCTGTTGCGCAGCGGCCACTTTATCGAGGTAGACCGCCACGACGGCCACCACGCCGAGCCGCACAGCGCGTATGCCGACTGGTTGCGTGCCCAGGGCTACGACAGCCGTGACCCGTGGACCGACTATGTGATCAGCGCCCAGGCGCCCGACGGCGAGATCGTCTCGGGCTGGCAGATGCGCAATGCGGGCCTGCCGGCGCGCGTGGCCGAGCCACATTCGGAAACGGCCTATACCGTGGACCGCGCGATGGACTACATCGCCGCCCGCGGCGACGATCCATGGGTGCTGCATCTGTCGCTGGTCAAGCCGCACTGGCCCTATCTGGCGCCGGCGCCGTACCACAGCGCCTATTCGCTCGACGACTGCCTGCCGCTGCAGCGCAACGACGCCGAACTCGACGATCCCCATCCGGTGGTCGATGCGTACCGTACGCAGGAGGAATGTGCCAATTTCATGCGCAAGGAGGTCTCCGACACCGTGCGTCCCGCCTACCAGGGCCTGATCCAGCAGATCGACGACCGGCTCGGCCAGCTCTGGGAACTGCTGGAGCGCACCGGCCGCTGGCACGACACGCTGGTGGTCTTCACGGCCGACCATGGCGACTTCCTGGGCGACCACTGGCTGGGCGAGAAGGAACAGTTCTACGACACCGTGCAGAACATTCCGCTGATCGTCTATGACCCGTCCGCCGAGGCCGATGCCACGCGCGGCGTGGCCGACGCCCGCATGGTTTCCGCCGTCGATGTGGTGCCGACCGTACTCGACGGCCTGGGCCTGCCGGCGTTCGACCATCGTGTGGAGGGCCGGTCGCTGCTGGACCTGACCCGCAGGCGCGGTGGCGATTCGGCGTCGTGGCGGGACTTCGTGGTGTCGGAGCTCGACTATGGCTATCGCGGCGCCCGCGTGGCGCTGGGCCGGCAGCCGGGCGAATGCCGCGCCTGGATGGTGCGCGATGCGCGCTGGAAGTACGTGCATTGGCAGGGATTCCGGCCGCAATTGTTCGATCTGGCGAACGATCCGTCCGAATTTGTCGACCTTGGCGCCGATCCGGGCCACGAGGCCGTGCGCAGCCACATGCGCGGCCAGTTGCTGGACTGGTTCTGCACGCTCAAGCCGCGCGTCACGGTCAGCAATGCCGAAGTGGCTGCCAAGACCAACGTCTACAAGCAGGCCGGGGTGTTCTTCGGCGTCTGGTGACAAGTCTGGACGCGGGCCCGGCGGCGCTTTGGCGGCGGACTGGACGGTCCGGCAGCGCGCTTTCCGGGCACTCCCGGGCCGCCCGCAGGACACCTGCAAGCGCCCTTGCTGCACGGGTGCGGGAAAGGGCGTATTCTGGCGAGCTTGTCATTCGGGCGTCGTAGGCGTAGTGTTCCGCATCGCCTGGCGCGCCGAAGTGCCGGAGCCGCCCCTCCAGATAGTTTTGACGGATGAACCAGAAATCCCCTAAATACCCGGATGAACCGCCCTTGCCGTCCACCTGGGATGCCCGCCTTGCCCGCCATTTGGTGCGGCCCCTCAAGAACACCCGTGTCACCCCGAACCACCTGACCACGCTGCGGCTGCTGATTGGCGTCGCCGGCATCGCCTGCATTGCGCAAGGCGGCTATGCGTGGAGCAACTGGGGTGCGCTGCTGGTGGTGCTGTCGAATTTTTTCGACCATACCGACGGTGAGTTGGCGAGAATTAGCGGAAAATCAAGCAAGATCGGCCATTTTTACGACCTGGCAAGCGACGCACTGATTACCGTGCTGCTGTTTGTCAGCTTTGGCATGGCCGTGGCAAACACCACGGCCCCTGGCGGCCTGCCCGAGACGTTCGGTCCGGTGCTGCGTGGCACGATTGCCGGCCTTGCCGTGGCACTGATCTTCTTCCTGCGCATGCGTATAGAATCGCGGGTTGGCAAAAGTGGCACCAAGCAGGCGTCGGCTGGCGGATTCGAGACCGAAGACGTGCTGTACCTGCTGCCTCTGGTGACGCTGACTGACGGCATCGGTCCCTTCCTGACCGCGGCCTCGATCGGCGCCCCGCTGTTTGCCGTGTTGGTCATCATCGATTACTGGCGAGTCATGCGGCGCCCCCAGCCAGTCGCAACTTCCACCGATCACTGAGGCAGCCCATGCCAGAGCAAGTTACCGGCGACATCGCCATCGCGCCGCAGATGGCGCGCGAAGCCGAACCCGTGGCCGCGCGTCCGGCCGCCCGCCGCCCGGACGCCGCCGTGGCCGGCGTGGTGTCGCAACTGGACACCCCCGCCCTGCGCCAGGATTTCGACCGCCAGGGCGCGTTCCTGTACCTGGACAAGTTCCTGGGCCCGGACGAAACCGCCCAACTGGTGGCGCTGGCGCGCTCGCTGCAACGCGGCCTGAACCGCAACTACCTGCCCGGCCACAAGCAGGGCGGCAGCGTCAGCCGCCATACGATCGACGAAAAGGCGCCGTTCATCGCCGAGCTGTACCGCTCGAAGGCGCTGATCGGCTGGCTCGAAGACGTGACGGGCGACAAGCTCCAGGTCTGCCCGGAAACCGACCCCCACGCCTACGCGCTCTATTACTACACGCGCCAGGGCGACCATATCGGCTGGCACTACGACACGTCCTATTACGATGGCCGCCGCTACACGCTGCTGATCGGCGTGCTCGACGAATCGACGTGCCGGCTCGACTACGAACTGCATACGCGCAACCCCGACATTGCGGACGAACCGGGTTCGGTGCAGATTCCGCCGGGCGGCATCGTGCTGTTCGACGGCGACAAGCTGCGCCACCGCATCACGCCGGCCGGTCCGAACGAGATCCGCGTGTCGCTGACCTTTGAATATGTGACCGATCCGGGCATGCGCCCGTGGCTGCGCTTCATTTCGAACATGAAGGATGCCGTGGCGTACTTCGGGTTCCGCCAGGTGTTCCGGCGCCTGCTGGGCGGGAAGTAAGCGAGGGTAGTCAGCGGCGTGAATCGTGCAGCTTTCATTCTTCTGTCGGTAGGCGCGGCGCTGTTCGTCGGGCTGCTGGCCTGGCAGGGCTTTGGCGCGGTGACCACCACGCTGATGTCGGCCGGCTGGGGTCTGGCCGTGGTGGCCGCGTTCCATCTGATACCGCTGGCGCTCGATGCCGGCGCCATCGCCGTGTTGCTGGACCGCAAGACCCGCCACGGATCGTTCTGCAGCGCCCTCAAGGCGCGCTGGACCGGCGAATCGGTCAACAGCCTGCTGCCGGCCGGCCAGATCGGCGGCCCGGTGCTGATGGTGCGCTACCTGTCTCATCGCGGCGCGCGCATGCGTGACGCGGCGGCTGCCATCACGGTCAGCACCACCACCCAGGCGCTGTCGCAGATGCTGTTCGCATTGCTGGGCATTGCCGTGTTCGGCGCCAACGGCGACATGTCCGAGTACCGCACCCCGATCATCGCCGTGACCGTGGTGCTGGGTGCCTGCGTGCTGGTGTTCTGCGTGCTGCAGCGGCGCGGCATGTTCGGCCGCATGATGCGCATCGGCCAGAAGCTGTTCGGCAAGCGCGATGCCACCGATGACACCGAACCCGGGGCCGAAAAACCGGGCCGCTGGGCCGGGCTGGCACTGCGTGCCGACGCCGTGGACAGTGCGATCCGGGAACTCTACCGCGACCGGAAAAAGGTCGCTGCCAGCTTTGGCCTTAACCTGCTTGGCTGGATCGCCGGCACCGGCGAGGTCTGGCTGATCCTGTATTTTCTGGGGCACCCGGTGAACTGGCACGAGGCACTGCTGCTCGAAAGCGTGGGCCAGGCGATCCGGGGGGCCGCATTTGCCATTCCGGGGTCGCTTGGTGCGCAGGAAGGCGGTTACCTGCTGCTGGCGCCGCTGGTGGGCCTGCCGCCGGATGCCGCGCTGGCGCTGTCGCTGGCCAAGCGCGTGCGCGAACTGGTGCTTGGCATCCCCGGACTGGTGTATCTGCATTTCAGCGAACGGAAGTTCCAGCGCCGTCGCGCCGCGCATGCCCTGTCGGCCGACCGGGGCTAGCGCGGCCCTTTCATTTTTCATGAGAACAACGTGATGCGAGCAATCATTCTTGCCGCGGGCCTGGGCCTGCGACTTCAGCAACAGCCGGGAAAGCAGTTCCCGAAATGCCTGTTGCGCTTTGACGGGCTCACGCTGCTCGAACGTCACCTGCGCCTGCTCGACGCCGCCGGCGTGACCGAGGTGGTGCTGGCGCTCGGCTTCGAGCCGGACCAGGTCAAGGAAGAGCTGGCCCGTCTCGGCCGCGACCTTGAAATCGTCATCAACCCGCGCTACGACCTGGGCAGCGTGCTGACCGTGCATACGGTGGCCGACGCCATGACGCGCGGCGGCGACGTGCTGCTGATGGACGCCGACGTCCTCTACGACGAGCGCATCATGACCAAGCTGGTGGCCGGCGACACCGTCAACCGCCTGCTGATCGACCGCGACTTCGAGGCCGGCGACGAGCCCGTGAAGCTGTGCCTGAAGGACGGCGTGCCCGTGGAACTGCGCAAGCAGCTGATGGCCGACCTGCAGTACGACACCATCGGCGAATCGGTGGGCTTCTTCCGCTTCAAGGAAGACTGCGCCCGCCGCCTGGCCGAAATCGTCAAGGGATACGTCGACTCGGGCCGCGCCAACATGCCGCACGAAGAAGCCGTGCGCGACCTGCTGCTGGAACAGTCCCACGTATTCGACACCGCCGACGTGACCGGCGCCCCCTGGATCGAAATCGATTTCCCCGGCGACGTCTCGCGCGCAGCCGTTGAAGTCCTGCCCCAACTTCTGCCCGTAGGAATCGCCCAATGAACGCCATCGACCCGAACCTGCTCGCCACCTCCGGTACTGCTGTGCCCCTGTCGCGCGCCGCGCGGCTGCGCCAGATGCTGCTCTCGAACGAGCTCGAATTCATCATGGAAGCCCACAACGGCCTGTCCGCGCGCATCGTGCGCGAGGCCGGCTTCAAGGGTATCTGGGCGTCGGGCCTGGCCATTTCGGCCCAGTTCGGCGTGCGCGACAACAACGAGGCCAGCTGGACCCAGGTCGTGGACAA
This sequence comes from Cupriavidus sp. HE11, assembly GCF_056097175.1. Taxonomy (NCBI): domain Bacteria; kingdom Pseudomonadati; phylum Pseudomonadota; class Betaproteobacteria; order Burkholderiales; family Burkholderiaceae; genus Cupriavidus; species Cupriavidus sp. HE11. The sequence continues at coordinate 3,665,662 of NZ_CP184464.1, read as the reverse complement.
CCTCGAGTTCATGGCCGACGCCAGTGACCTGCCGATCCTGCTGGACGGCGACACCGGCTACGGCAACTTCAACAACGTGCGCCGTCTGGTGCGCAAGCTCGAGCAACGCGGTATTGCCGGCGTCTGCATCGAAGACAAGATCTTTCCGAAGACCAACAGCTTCATCGGCGGCGAACAGCAGCCGCTGGCCGACATCGACGAGTTCTGCGGCAAGATCAAGGCCGGCAAGGATTCGCAGGCCGACGACAACTTCTCGATCGTGGCCCGCGTGGAAGCCCTGATCGCGGGCTGGGGCATGGAAGAGGCGCTGCGCCGCGCCGAGGCCTACCGCCAGGCCGGCGCCGACGCCATCCTGATCCACAGCAAGCTGTCGAAGGCCGACGAGATCGTGACGTTCGCCCGCGAATGGGGCAACCGCGCTCCGCTGGTGATCGTGCCGACCAAGTACTACAGCACGCCGACCGACGTGTTCCGCAAGGCCGGCATCAGCCTGATCATCTGGGCCAACCACCTGATCCGCGTGGCCGCTTCCGGCATGCAGGCCGTGGCAAAGGACATCTACGAGAACCAGACGCTGGTCAACGTGGAAGACCGCATCGCCACCGTCAACGAGATCTTCCGCCTGCAGGATGCCGACGAATACTCGGCCGCCGAGAAGATCTACCTGACCGGTGGCCAGGCCCCGGGTTCGGCCGTGGTGCTAGCCGCGGGCCGTGGCAAGGGCCTGGAAGCGCTGACCGAGGACAAGCCCAAGGTCATGCTGCCGGTAGCCGGCAAGCCGCTGCTGCGCTGGCTGGTGGACGGCTTCAAGAACCAGGGCATCAACGACATCACGGTGGTTGGCGGCTACAAGGCCGAGGCCATCGATGCCGCCGGCATCAACCTGGTACGCAACGACCGCTATGCCGAAACCGGCGAACTGGCGTCGCTGGCGGCCGCCGCCGACACGCTGCAGAACGACACCGTGATCGCCTATGGCGACCTGCTGTTCCGCAGCTACATCCTGCGCGACCTGGTGGATACCGATGCGCCGTTTAGCGTGGTGATCGACTCGTCGGAATCGGCGCCGTCGAACCAGAGCGTGCGTGACTTTGCCTGGTGCTCCGCATCGGATGACCGCGACCTGTTCGGCCAGAAGGTCCTGCTGAAGAAGATTTCGGACGACGTACCGGCCGGCGATGCCCCGCATGGCCGCTGGATCGGCCTGATGAACGTCCGTGGCGAAGGCCGCGCGCGCCTGCAGAAGCTGCTGGGCGAGCTGCGCCAGCGCCCGGACTTCGACAAGCTCGACCTGCCGGATCTGCTCAACGCGCTGGTTGCCGCTGGCGAACAGGTCGAAGTCAAGTACGTGCACGGCCACTGGCGTGGCGTGAACGACCTGGACGACTTCCGCCGCGCCGGCGATTTCGCGCACGGCCAGGCGCCGTTCTCGGTCGGCGGCAGCGACGGCGAGGCCGCGCAATGATCGAGGCGGTCCAGTTCGTGGAAGCCGCGCGCGAGCGCGGTTTCGAGTGGTATGCGGGCGTGCCCTGCTCGTACCTGACGCCGTTCATCAACTACGTGGTGCAGGATCCGTCGCTGCACTATGTGTCGGCCGCCAACGAAGGCGATGCCGTGGCGTTTATCGCCGGGGTGACGCAGGGTGCGCGCAACGGCGTGCGCGGCATCACCATGATGCAGAACTCGGGCCTGGGCAACGCAGTGAGCCCGCTGACGTCGCTGACCTGGACGTTCCGCCTGCCGCAGTTGCTGATCGTCACGTGGCGCGGCCAGCCCGGCGGTGCATCGGACGAACCGCAGCACGCGCTGATGGGCCCGGTCACGCCGCAGATGCTCGACACGATGGACATCCCGTGGGAACTGTTCCCGACCGAGCCGGAGGCCGTGGGTCCCGCGCTGGATCGGGCCATCGCCCACATGGATGCCACGGGCCGCCCGTACGCACTGATCATGCAGAAGGGCAGCGTCGCGCCCTACCCGCTCAAGTCGCAGAAGGGCCCGGTGGCGCGCGACAAGGCGCTGCCCGAGGTGTCCCACGCCGGCACCACGACGCTGCCGAGCCGCACCGAAGCACTGCAGCGCGTCATTGCCCATACGCCGGTCGATTCGACCGTGGTACTGGCATCGACCGGCTTCTGCGGCCGCGAGCTGTACGCGCTGGACGACCGGCCGAACCAGCTCTACATGGTGGGTTCGATGGGCTGCCTGACGCCGTTCGCGCTGGGCCTGGCGCTGGCACGTCCGGACCTGAAGGTGGTGGCCGTGGATGGCGACGGTGCCGCGCTGATGCGCATGGGCGTATTCGCCACGCTGGGCGCCTATGGCCCGGCCAACCTGACGCACGTGCTGCTGGACAACAACGCGCATGACTCCACCGGCGGCCAGGCCACGGTGTCTCACAACGTGTCGTTTGCCGGCGTGGCGGCGGCATGTGGCTACGCGTCGGCCATCGAGGGCGACAATCTCGCCATGCTCGACGACGTGCTGGCGCGCGCGGCCACGACCACGGCGGGCCCGAATTTCGTGTGCCTGCAGACGCGCCCCGGCTCGCCCGATGACCTGCCGCGCCCGTCGGTGACGCCTGTGCAGGTATCCACGCGTCTGGGCCGCCAGATCGGTGCCGACCAGGGCAACGCCAATCACGCCTGATCCAACCCGCTTGAGAGCTTGAGAGAACGCATGCTGCTTCTGAATCCCGGCCCCGTAACGCTGTCCGAACGCGTCCGCAAAAGCCTGCTGCAAACCGACCTGTGCCACCGCGAAAGCGAGTTTTTCGACCTTCAGGACGAAGCGCGCCAGCGGCTGCTGGACATCTACGGGCTTGACCCGGCCATCTGGTCGGCCGTGCTGATGACCGGCTCGGGCACTGCCGCGCTGGAAAGCATGATCGCCGGGCTGGTGCCGGTGCAAGGCAAGCTGCTGATCGTACAGAACGGCGTTTATGGCGAGCGCGTGGCACAGATCGCCACCCAGTACCAGATCCCGCACACCGTGGTGAAGCACGAGTGGATGGAAGCCCCGGACCTGGCCCGCATCGACGCGGCGCTGGCGGCGGACAAGGCCATCACCCACCTGGCCGTGATCCATCACGAGACCACCACGGGCCGCCTGAACGACCTGCCGGCCATCGACGCGCTGTGCCAGGCGCGCGGCGTGCGCCTGCTGGCCGATACGGTCAGCAGCTTCGGCGCCGAGGCCATCGACTTCAGCGGCAATATCGACGCCGTGGCGGCCACGGCCAACAAGTGCCTGCATGGCGTGCCCGGTGCGGCCTTCGTGATCGTGCGCCGCGCGGCGCTGACCCATGCGGTCAGCCGCACCTACTACCTCGACATCGCGCGCTACGCAAAGCAGCAGGACCAGCGCAACACGCCGTTCACGCCGTCCGTCCACGCGTTCTACGCGTTGGTGGAAGCCCTGCGCGAGCACAGCGACGAAGGCGGCTGGCAGGCGCGCCACCAGCGCTATGCCGCGCTGGCCGAGGAAGTCCGCAGCGGCCTGGCCGCCCTGGGCATCGAGGCACTGTGGCCGGCGGCCCAGTCGTCGGTGGTGCTACGCGCATACAAGCTGCCGCAGGGCGTCACGTACGAACAACTGCACGACGGGCTGAAGGCACGCGGCTTCGTGATCTATGCCGGCCAGGGCGGCCTGTCGTCGCAACTGTTCCGCATCTCGACCATGGGCGCGCTGACGGCCGCCGACATGCACCGCCTGATCGCGGGCTTCCGCGAACTGCTGCATCGTTGATTGGGAGTGCCGGGGCTGGTTCGCTGGTCAGCTTCGGCATATGCCACTCAACTCTCGGGGTCGTACCCAAACTCGCGCAGTTCCTGCGCGCAGCGGCACGCCTTGGCGATCTTTGCAGCCCACACGATGGCGGCTTCGCGCGATGGAAGCTCCAGGACACAGAAGCCGCCATCGAACTCCTTCGTCTGGGGATAGGTTTCGTTTGTGACGCTGCCGTCCGAGGCGACCATGACTGGCGCTACGCCCCCGTTGATCCCACCACCGAACACGTACACGCCGGCAGCCTTCGCCTCGCGTATGGCCTCGCGCGCGGCTTCGCCCACGGCGGCAAAGTCCTCCTCGGGGACGTCCATCGCCGGTCCGGGAAACGAGATGAGGTATTTCGTCATCGTTGACTCCTTCGGTTTTTCACAACGCGCAGGACTCTGGCCGCATCCCCCTAATTCACCTGATTATTGGAAATCAGAATCGCCGGATTTCCCGAAGCAAACTGCTTCGTAGAGTCACCAACCGCCATGCGGTTCGAATCAACCAGGTAGGACGTAATGCCTGCGATGCCGTTCGCCAGAGTAAAGTCGTACCCGGCCTGAATCGAATTGCCCCGGACATAGACTCCACTGATTAGCGTGCCAGGGAAGTTCCTGGAGTAGAAGCCACTTCCCTTTGGGTCGGTCGGAAACATTGTATTGAGTCCGGTTCGCACGCTGTTATTGATAATGTCGATGCCAATCAGACTCAGGAAATACGAGTCGTATTGCTTCGAAATCACCGAGATTGCGGTATTTGTCATGACATTGCCAAGTATGGCGCTGTCGAACACATTTCCGAAGAAGCCGTTGCCGGTCTGCACGGTAGTCGCGTTGGTAATCGTGTTGTGGCTGATCACGAACCGAAAGACGGAACTCGTTACCGAGATAATAGATGTCCTGTCGGGAATGACGTCCCATGGGCGATCGACCGTGATGGCGCGTCCGCTGATAGCCCGGACCATCCGGTATTGACCAACTCCCCGCCCCTGGCTGATCGATACCGCGAGCGTCTGGAAATTGGTGAGGCCGACTGAGCTGAAATCCATGTCATTTGCGGTGGTCACGGATTCAGCGGAAGCTCCAGACGTCATGCCCAGATACGCCTGGCCACCCCCGTCAGTTGTAATTCCCTGACCATACGGGTCACCGATGTCCGTGATCTGGTTGTATCCCGCATAGAGATTCTGACAGATCATCGAATAACTGAACTTCCAGAAGGGACGGCTGAATGCGACGCCGGCCCCCATTCCTCTTCCCGCTCCTTTGACCCTGTTTTTCTCGAAAATAACGTTCTGAGCAGCGGAAAAGCCGAGGTCGGAACCTTTGGCCTGAACATAATCGTTGTCGGAAACCAGGGCACCATCGCCGTACAGAATATCAACAGATCTGCCTGGGCCAGTGATCCTGGACGAGAGGACCCGAATATCGGGGCCCGAGAGCGCGACTATCGTACCTTTGCCGTTCGTCATATCCGCGCTGACGGTAATATTTACCTGATTGAATAACAGATGTCCTGAGCGGGACGGGGCGCCGGATAGGTCGCTCTTGACAAGGTTGGCGGACATCGGTGCCTTGAGCGAAAGGTTTTCAAGGCCAAACCAGTTGCTGCCCTGGATCCAGGTAGACGGCGGCGAGGAAGACTGCCCGGTGATGGTTGTGGCTGATGGCGAGTGACCGATGATGTATTGGTGAGGATGCACGGTCACGGTCCTGGTAATCACGAAATTACCCGCCGACAGCGCGAGATAACGTGGATTCGCCGCGGTTGCCGATGCCTTGTTTGCGTCGAGACATTTCTGCATGGCCGCTGCGTTATCGGTCGCCCCATCGCCGGCAAGCCCGCTGCAGTTCATCGCGCTCAGATTTATGCCTGGATTTGCGTAGATTTTGATCTTGCTGGCAGGCCCCGATGCAGCATCCTGCGTGCTATTGCCGAGCCAGACGTAGTAGTCGCCTGCAGTAACAGAAGCGGGAATTGACACCGCAATGGCATTCTCGTCGCTGCTGATGACCGAAAGCTTGTAATAGCTGCCACCGGCATCTTGCAAGATCACCGATGGTCGGCCGGGAAAATTCTTGCCGAAGAGTCTCAGGATGCCTCCGGCATCGGCGCCACAAATACGGAGCTGGTGCTTCGGTGCTTCGACGGGATCGCCCTCGGAAGGCACCCCGACAGCCCAGTCGAGTTGCGGCACATTGATGAGAATCTCCACCGCTTCGGCCGACCGATCTTCGATGCGAACGGCATAAACAGCATGCGGAAAAGTTGACGGGATCGTAAAGCGGATTCCTGTGGAAGCCAGGTTTTTCGCCGGCACCGTGATCTTGCTGGCGCGCAGGGCGCGACGCCAGTCCGTCATTCCCGCAGTAACCGCGAGCAGCCGAATTGTCTTGGGATTGCTGGTAAAGGCCCCGTTCATCAGCACCGGCAGTCCGGGCCCTGCTTCGCGCGAGGTCCAGTACACCGCGTTTCCGGCATAAGTCGGAAAATTATCGATCTGGGACATCTTGCTGGTGTCGACATAGACTGCCTTGCCGCTTCCCCAGCTCAAATTCAAGCCGGTCGGCTTTACCGGGCCAGCATTCAGCTCATATGGGTTGGCGCAGCCGTGGAGTTCGCCAAGATTCTTCGGCAAGGGCGCGTTCCCCGCGATGCCTGCGTCCGCGACCGGCTGCGCCACCCGGTTTCCGGTGGCGTTCTCGGCGGCTTGAACGTCGCGCTGGGTGCCGCCGGCGTAAGCGATGATCGTGTACAGCAGGCTCAGAAAAATGCGACGAAGCATGTCACGTGTCTTGATCGGGCCTATTGATGGCATTTGTCGTCCCCTTCTCTCCTGAATGCCGATGCCGGGAGATGGCAGAACGCAACCATCTTCCAGCCCTCCCCTGAATCAGCGAACAACCAGAAAAAGTCCGCCCCTGACCAGAAGCGGGCTCGACATGACACCCAATTCACGGTGTTGCCACACGTTGCTGCACCGGCTAGCCATCAACAACATGGCAAACGGGCTTGGCCCGGGTGACGATCCCCCCTACAACTGCTCCTCCACCGGCAATATCCGCAGCACCCCCTGCTTGAACTTGTCCCACCCGTTCATATCGGGCTCGCTGGTATAAGTCCGCACCACCCCGCCCTCGCGGGTCACCCACTGCAGTGATTCGCCGTCGTCGCCGAGCACCACCTGGTATGCCGCGTCCAGCAGCGCATCGTCCACGCCCTGCGCCAGCATGTCGCACAGCTCCTTGCTGTCGACGATGATGCCCATTTCCGTGTTGAGCCGCGCCGAGCGCGGGTCCAGGTTCAGCGATCCGATAAACAGTTCGTGGCGGTCGACCATATAGGTCTTGGCATGCAGGCTGGCGCGGCTGCTGCCGCCTGGTCCCCGGTGGCGCTTCTGCTTCGCCATCTCGGCGTAGGCGGTCGGCTTCAGTTCGTAGAGGATCACGCCAGCCTTGAGCAGCGCCTTGCGCTTTGGCGCGTAGCCGGCGTGGACTGCGGACACGTCGGTGGCGCCGTAGGAATTGGTCAGGATGCGCACCTGCACGCCCCGCTTCTGCATGTCGGTCAGCCAGGTCACGGCCGAGTCGGGCGGCACGAAGTACGGCGAGATCAGCGTCAGGTCGTGCTGTGCCCCTTCCAGAAACTTCACCAGTTTCGGAATCGCGTGGGTCGAGTCGTCCTCGGGGGGCAGCAGCACCTTGGCCGCACGGTCGGCAATCACGGTCGCGTTGCCCCAGTACTCGGGCAGCTTGTTGTCGCGCAAGAGTTGCACGATGCCCGTTTCCAGCAGCGACTTGCCGTAGGGCGTGGCGCGCATGTTCACGGCGTGCTCGTCCAGATAGGTGCGGAGCTTCTGCTGCTGCGTAACCGCCTCGTCGCCGCTCAGCGGCTTCGCCATGACCGATAGCGGATACACGGCCTCGCTGTTCCAGAAATCGTCGAACACCGCCGATACCTCGGGCACGACCGGCCCGGCGGCCAGCAGGTCCAGGTCCGTGAAATCGGTGTCTGCCGCGCCGTAGTACTGGTCGCCAATATTGCGGCCGCCAACAATGGTCAACTGGTTGTCGGCCGTGAGCGACTTGTTGTGCATGCGGCGGTTGATGCGCCGGAAGTCGGTCACGTACTCGAACAGCCGCACGTTGCGGCTGGCAAACGGATTGAACACCCTGACTTCCACGTTCGGATGGGCGTCCACGGCAGACAACGCGTGGTCCTGCCGCGCCAGGTGGATATCGTCGAGCAGCACGCGCACCCGCACGCCCCGGTCGGCCGCAGCCATGATCTCGGCCAGCAGCGTCAGGCCCGTCTCGTCGGCATCGAAGATGTAGTACTGGACGTCCAGGCTGCGTTGCGCGGTGCGTACCAGGGCGATCCGCATTGCCAGCGCGTCGGTGCCCGACAGCAGCGGATAGAAGGACGACAACCCCGGATGCGCGGCCAGCTTGGGCGCCATGCCGCGCGCCAGCGCGGTGTCGCCGGTGTCCTGCAGAGCCATCTCGGGCGCCAGCGGCGGCCTTTGCGGCAACCCGGCGCAGGCGCTCACCAGCAGCGCCAGCATCACCATCAACGGCCGCCCCACCTGCCTTAGCGCAGTTTGCGTGACATGCATCATGCCCCTCCCGGGATTGTTCCAGCGTGAACAATGGACATGTACAAAAACGACGATAGCGATCTTACCTTGCGCTGCTATGCTTTCGATACTTTCATTTTGAAAGCTATATAGCCCAGCCGCATAAGCTTATGACTACCCTCTTCGATCCGCTCCAGATTGGTGACCTGCACCTGCCCAACCGTATCGTGATGGCCCCGCTGACGCGTCTGCGTGCGGCCGATCCGGTACATGTTCCCAATGCCCTGATGGCCGAGTACTACGCGCAGCGTGCCAGCGCCGGCCTGCTGATTTCCGAAGGGGTACCGGTGTCGCCCGATGGCGTGGGCTACCAGAATGTGCCGGGCCTGTGGTCCGACGAACAGGTGTCCGGCTGGAAACAGGTGACGGACGCCGTACACCGCGCCGGTGGCCGTATCGTGGCACAGCTATGGCACGTGGGTCGCATTTCGGACCCGAGCCTGCTCGATGGCCGTTCGCCGGTGGCGCCGAGCGCCATCGCGGCCGGCGGCAATGTCAGCCTGCTGCGTCCGCAGCGCCCCTTCGTGGTGCCGCGCGCGCTGACCGTGGAGGAAATCGCCGGGGTCGTGGCCGATTTCGGCCGTGCCGCGGCCAATGCCAAGGCCGCCGGCTTCGACGGCGTGACGATTCACGCCGCCAACGGCTATCTGCTGGACCAGTTCCTGCAGGACGGCAGCAACACGCGCACCGATGCCTATGGCGGATCGGTCGAAAACCGCGCGCGCATCCTGCTGGAGGTGGCCGACGCCGTTACCGCCGTCTGGAACCCCAATCGCGTGGGCGTCCACCTGGCGCCGCGCTCGCCCAGCCATTCGATGAGCGAAAGCCAGCCGGCGCAGACCTTCGGCTACGTGGCCCAGGCGCTGGGCCAGCGCGGGCTGGGATTCCTGTTCGTACGGGAAACGCCGGGCGAAGGCGCGTTGCTGCCGCAACTCAAACAGGCGTTTGGCGGCGCCATCATCGCCAATGACGGGTTCGACCAGGATGCCGCCCAGGCCGCGCTGGACAGCGGCAACGCCGACGCGGTGGCATTTGGCCGCGCCTACATTGCCAATCCGGATCTGGTGGATCGCCTGAAGCAGCGTGCCGCGCTGAACGCAGTGGATCCCGCCACGCTGTATGGCAGCCCGGGCGCGCCGGCCCAGGGCTATACCGACTATCCGACGCTGGCCCAGGCCATCCAGGCCTGAAGCCGCCAGGCGCCCTGGGGTACCAGGGTGCCTGGGGTACCTGGGTACCGCGCTTCAGCCCTGCCCGGCCGGCACGGGCTGGATCGGAATCACGGTGCGGCCGCCGCACTGGCGCAGCAGGTCGCGCAGTTCCTTGATGACCGGGAACACCTCGTGGTTCCAGTCCTCGCCCTGGCGATCATGGGCGGCCTGCTCCATCTCCACGATCTCGCGGTCTTCCTTGAAAATCCGCTCGGTGAACCACACCAGCAGCGGCCAGGCCGCGTCCAGCAGCAGCGGAAAGCCGGGCCGGCGGATCGACAGCATGCCGAACGTGCGGTTGGTGCGCTGCGCGGCGTCCAGCGGCACGTAGACAATCCACAGGTCCATCACCAGCGTGCCGGAGCCCGAGCGGATCTGCAGCGTCTGGTACGGATAGCCCGTGCGCACCGTCATCACGTCCTTGTTGCTCTGGCCGCCATCCTTGCCGAACACCAGCGCCTCGCCCACGGGTTGCTTGCCGCGCTCGCGTTCGAACACGTAGTCCACCTCGACGAAATCCTCGCCACGGCGCCGGCCCAGCGAGCGCGCCCGCATCATGCCCATCTGCTTGCGGTGCAGGAACTGATGGTTCATGTCCATCAGGTTCTCGTGCATGAACGAGTAATGGCAATTGACCGCGCGGCCCAGGCGGCGCGTCTTGTACTTGGGGTCCGATACCGACGCAAACTCGGGCAGCGCCTTCTGGTCGGCCAGCCCCGGATCGCCGGGAAACACGAAGATCAGCCCGGCCCGTTCCTGGCACGGATACGCGCGCACGCCGTTGGGCAGGCGCTCCTTGCCCAGGTACGGCACGTCGATGCAACGGCCGGTGCAGTCGTAGGTCCACCCGTGGTAGCAGCAGCGGATCGACTCGCCATCCACCACGCCGGCATGCAGCGGCACCTGGCGATGCGCGCAGCGGTCTTCCAGCGCGAATACCTTGCCGGTAGCCGTGCGCACCAGCACGATCGGGTCGCCGGCGAACGTCACGCCATGGGCGCGACCGGCCTTGACCTCGCGCGACCAGGCCAGCGGATACCAGAAATCGGGATGGATGGGCACACGGCGCAGGTCGCGCGGCGGAGCTTCGGGCATCGTCGGGGGGACAGGCGAGGCGGACCCGGCTGCAGCCGGGTCGGTGGCGAGATCGGAGGTACGGCGGTCAAGCGCAGACTCTGCATACATGCGGGACGTCTCCTTGGGTCCAGACACTCGATCTCCGGCGCCTGAATGGCGCGGCGGGGAACATCGGGCAGGAATCTTTCGAGTCTAACCCAATGCCGGCCGCCGGTCTGTCAGCTTTTATCCGACTGTCGACCCGTACGGCCCGGCCGGCGCGCCCGCCTCGCTCCCGCACTTCGTACGCCAGCGTGGCGCCCCCTCCGAAAGGGTGAGAAGCATCCTGACCGCGCGCCAGACGGCTGATTTGCAACACATTTGCGGCGGCCTCCGGCAAATGGCCGGTCTCGGGTTATCCTTTCAGACTACTAAACCAGAGACATGCCAGCCCCTCCGATCATGTCCCGTTCCGCCCGCCCGCCGCTGCCGCACCGCGACATCGACGACGACGCCTCCTATCGCACCCTGGTCGAGTCGATCTACGACTACGCCATCTTCCGGCTCGACGCCACCGGACACGTCATGAGCTGGAATGCTGGCGCCGCCCGTATCAAGGGCTACAGCCGCGACGAAATCCTGGGTCAGCATTTTTCGCGGTTCTATACCGAGGAAGCCAAGGCGCGCCACTGGTCCGACACGGAGCTGGAGGTCGCTGCCCGGCTGGGCCGTTTCGAGGACGAAGGCTGGCGCGTGCGCAAGGACGGCACGCAGTTCTGGGCCAACGTGATCATCACCGCCCTGTACGACGAGCACGGCAAGCTGACCGGTTTCGGCAAGGTCACGCGCGACATGACCGCGCAGCGCAACACGGCCGAAGCACTGCGCCAGAGCGAGGAAACCTTCCGGCTGCTGGTCGACAGCGTCAAGGACTACGCAATCTTCATGCTCGACCCCGCCGGGCATGTCATGAGCTGGAACGCCGGCGCGTCGTATATCAAGGGCTACCGCCGCGACGAAATCATCGGCCAGCATTTCTCGGTGTTTTATCCGCCAGATGACGTGGCCGCCGGCAAGCCCGGCCGCGAGCTGGTCATCGCCCGCGAGCAGGGTCGTGTGGAGGACGAAGGCTGGCGTGTGCGCAAGGACGGTTCGCTGTTCTGGGCCAACGTGACCATCACCGCCGTCTACGACGAGAAACGGGCCCTGCGCGGCTTTGCCAAGGTCACGCGCGACATGAGCGAGCGCAAGCGGCTTGAGGAACTGGAGCAATCGGAACGGCGCATGAACGAATTCCTGGCGACCCTTTCCCACGAACTGCGCAATCCGCTGGCGCCGATCCGCAACGCACTGACCGTGATGCAGATGCGCCCCGATGACCCGCAAGCCATGCAGAAAAGCGTGAGCCTGGTCGAACGGCAGATGGCCCACCTGACACGGCTGGTGGACGATCTGCTCGACGTGGGCCGCATCGCGGCCGGCAAGATCGATCTGCGCCTGGAGCCGGTCGACACGCGCGACATCATCGCGCTCGGGATCGAGGCCGCCGATCCGGCATTGGCGGCCAAGTCGCAGACCGTGACGGTGACCACCGACGCCAGGCCGTTGCCGCTGCATGCCGACCGCACCAGGCTCAGCCAGGTCATGCAGAACCTGCTGCTCAATGCATCGAAATTTTCGTCGCCGGGCGCACGGATCGCCATCTCGGCCTCGGTCCGCAACCGGACGCTGGTGATCCAGGTTATCGATCACGGCCGCGGCATCGCGTCCGAATCGCTGGATTCGATCTTCAGCCTGTTCGTGCAGGAGGACCGGCCCGGCAGTACCGCGCAGGGCGGGCTGGGTATCGGCCTGTCGCTGTGCCGCTCGCTGGTGGAAATGCATGGCGGCTCGATTGCCGCCGCCAGCCAGGGCCCGGGGCTGGGCGCCACGTTTACCGTGCAGTTGCCGCTGTCGGCCGCGGCCGACACACCGGGCACCGGCTGCGGCAAGAGCCATGGCGGCGGCCACGAACGCCGTGTGCTGCTGGTGGACGACAACCGCGACGCGGCCGACAGCATGTCGATCCTGCTCGAAATGTCGGGCCACCATGTCACGATTGCCTACGACGGCATGGAGGCCATCCACGCCGCCGCGCGGGTGCGGCCCGACGTGGCCCTGATCGACCTGGCCATGCCCGGCATGGACGGCTTCGCGGTCATCCACGCGTTGCGCGGCATGCCGGCGCTGTCCGGCACCCGCTATGTGGCGCTGACCGGATTCGGCCAGGCGTCCGATCGCGAGCAGACCGCCGCCGCTGGATTCGACGTGCATCTGGTCAAGCCTGTGGAACTCGAGGTGCTGCTGAAGGTGATTGCCGGCGACTGATTCATGACCTGGCGGTACCGGACAGGCTTGCCCTCTCCCCCAGCCCCTCTCCCGCACGCGGGAGAGGGGAGCCAACCGACGGAGGCTGTTTTGCCGGTGGTTGGCACCCCTCTCTCCCACCGCAAACATTCGGGCATTGCGTGCCGCTGATGTTCTCCCCGCTCCCGCAGCAAACATCCGGGCATTGCGTGCTGCCGGGGTTCTCCCCTCTCCCGCTTCGCGGGAGAGGGGTCGGGGGAGAGGGCCAGGCGCATCCGGCGCGAGACGTCATCGGCGCGGCAGCGTCCACACCCGGCCATCGCCCACCGGATAGATCCGCTCGCCCTCGCCCGCCCGCACCGTGGCGTGCCCGGTGAACGCGCCAAACGCCGGCAGGATCATGCCCCGCCCGCCCACCACGAAGCACGGCAGCCGCAGTACGTCGGCGCCCGTGCCGCGCAGCACACAGGCGGGATGCAGATGGCCGGCCAGCGTGTAGCCCTCGGCGCGTGCGCCCGGTTCATGGCACAGCGCGAATGGCGGCGCCACCAGCGGTTCGGTCACCACGCCAAAGCGCAGTTCGGGTGGCGGATCGCCGGCGTGGGTGTCATGGTTGCCCCGCACCAGCGTGCAGCGCACGCGCGACGGCATGGCGCGGCGCCAGTCGTGCAGGGCCAGCAGCACCGCAGCCGTGCGCGCGGCCCGCGCGTGCAGGAAATCGCCAAGAAACACCAGTTCCCGGGCCGGATAGCGCCGCGCCAGGTCCAGCAGCCGCGCCAGATTGTCGGCCGTGGTGCCGTGGGGTACGGGCTGGCCCAGCGCCCGGAACGCCGCCGCCTTGCCGATATGGACGTCCGCCACCATCAGCGTGGCGGCAGCCGGCCACCAGACTGCATGCTCGGGCAACAGCCAGAGCGTCTCGCCGGCCAGCGTCACGGCCTGGCCCCCCACTTCGTCCGCTGTCATGGCAGCCGGTGTCATAGCAGCGGTAGCGGCTTCGACGCCTTGCGCGGCCGCCGGGGCTTGCGCGGACCTGCCGGCCCCGCATGGTCGGCCATGCCGAAGCGTGCCAGTTCGGCCACGCGCGCAGCGTCCATGGCGGGCGGGGTGTCGTGCATCGGCCCCCGGTAGGTGCCACCCGTGCCGCCCCTGTCGCTGTCGGGCTGGGCCGCCGCCTGTTCCAGCTCCGCCAGCATCCGCGCGATGCGGTCGGCCAGCTTCTCGGTGCTGAGCTTCTCGCGCAGGAACTCCACGATCAGCGGAAAGGCCAGCGGCGACGGGCGTTGCAGCGTGCGCAGGTCGAGCCGCCGCGTTGCCATGCGCTGCAGCGTCACGGCCAGCCGGTGCGCGTCCAGCTCCTGCATCAGCACCTCGCGCTCGGCCTGCCCCAGCAGCAGGTTGCCGGGGTCGTGCTTGCGGAAGACCTCGTAGAACAGGCTCGACGATGCCTGCAGCTGCCGCGCGCTGTGATGCGCGCCCGGGTAGCCCTGGAAGATCAGGCCGGCCACGCGCGCAATCTCCCGGAAACGCCGCAGCGACAGTTCGCCGGCGTTGAGGCTGCCCAGCACATCGGCGGCCAGGTCGCGCTGGCGCTCCTCGGCCAGCACCTGCGGCAGCCACCGGGCCCAGTCCACCGGCGCGGATGCCAGCAGTTCCAGCCCGTAGTCGTTGACCGCCACCGAGAACGTGGCCGGTACCTTCTGGCCCAGCCGCCACGCCAGCAGGCTGCCCAGCCCCAGATGCACCGAGCGGCCGGCGAACGGATACAGGAACAGGTGCCAGCCTTCGCGCGAATGCAGGCTTTCCGCCAGCAGCGTGCCGGGCGACGGTAGCGCCGACCAGCGTGCCTGCAATGCCACGATCGGGGCGATCAGCGGCAGTTCCGGCGTGGTGACGGGGTCCAGCCGGCCCGCCTGCACGGCGTCGAGCGTTGCCACCACGGCCTCCGCCAGCTCGGTCGACAGCGGCATCTTGCCGCCGTTCCAGCGCGGCACGGACGGACGCTTGCCCGTGGCGCGCCGCACATAGGCCGTCATCTCCTGCACGCGCACCAGTTCCAGCAGCCGCCCGCCGAACAGGAAGCAGTCGCCCGGCGCCAGCCGCGCGATAAAGCCCTCCTCCACGGTGCCCAGCGACGCCCCGCCGCTGCCCGCGCGCGTCCAGAAACGAACCTGCATCGACGCATCGCTGACGATGGTCCCCACGCTCATGCGATGCCGCCGGGCCAGCCGGGCGTCGGGCACGCGCCAGACGCCCGCGTCGTCGGGCATCGCGCGGCGGTAGTCCGGATAGGCCGACAGCGTAGGCCCGCCCTGCCGCACGAAATCCAGGCACCAGCGCCATTCGTCGTCGGTCAGGGCACGATAGGCCCACGCCTGGCGTACCTCGGCCAGCAGTTCGTCGGCCCGGAAGCCGCCACCCAGCGCCACGGTCACCAGATGCTGGGCCAGCACGTCGAGCGGCTTGTCGGGCGATTCGCGTGCCTCGATGCGACCCGCCTGGATTGCCATGCGCGCGGCCACCGATTCCACCAGCTCCAGGCTGTGCGTGGGCACCACGGTCACGCGCGACGCGCGGCCCGGCGCATGGCCCGAGCGCCCGGCCCGCTGCAGCAGCCGTGCCACGCCCTTGGGCGAGCCGATCTGCAGCACGCGCTCAACGGGCAGGAAATCCACGCCCAGGTCCAGGCTCGACGTGCAGACCACGGCACGCAGCGCACCATTCTTGAGGTTCATCTCCACCCATTCGCGCACGGCACGGTCCAGCGAGCCGTGATGCAGCGCGATCTGCCCCGCCCAGTCCGGCCGGGCATCGAGCATGGCCTGGTACCAGATTTCGGCCTGCGAGCGCGTGTTCAGGAACACCAGCGACGTGCTGCTGGCCTCCAGTTCGCGCAGCACATGCGGCAGCATCGACAAACCCAGATGACCCGCCCACGGAAAGCGCCCGGCGGCGTCTGGCAGCAGCGTATCGACGATCAGCGTCTTGGGCGTATGGCCGTGAACCAGCACGCGGCGTTTTTCGGGAATGCCGGCCAGCAGCACATCGCGCGCATGATCCAGGTTGCCCAGCGTGGCCGACAGCCCCCAGACACTCAGGTCCAGCTGCCACTTGTGCAGCCGCGCCAGCGCCAGCTGCACCTGCACGCCACGCTTGCTGCCAATCAGTTCGTGCCATTCGTCGACCACGACCAGCCGTACGCGCCCGAGCGCGTCGCGGGCATCGGCACGAGTCAGCAGCAGCGACAGGCTTTCCGGCGTGGTGACCAGCGCGGTCGGCAGGCGGCGCGCCTGCGCCGCGCGTTCGGTGCTGCCGGTGTCGCCGGTGCGCAGCGCCACGGTCCAGTCCAGCCCGAGTTCGGCCAGCGGCGCCTGCAGCGCACGCGTGGTGTCGGCGGCCAGTGCCCGCATCGGCGTCAGCCACAGCACGGTCAGCGGCGGCGGTAGCGCACCGGCCCGCGCGGGCGGCACCGCGTAGGCCAGCAACGCGCCCAGCCATGCCGCATAGGTCTTGCCGGTGCCCGTGGTGGCATGCAGCAGCCCGCTCTTGCCCGCGCCGATGGCCCGCCACACGGCGCGCTGGAAATCGAACGGCTGCCAGTGCCGCGCCGCAAACAGCGCGGGCAGCGATTCCGCCACGGGCGGGGCCTGGACGAACGGCGCATCTTCGGCGCTCATGCGGCGTCCCGGGCCGGCGCTGCCGGCAGCATGGCTTCGAGCGTATCGAGCGTGTCGGCGTCTGCCACCGGCTTGTCGGTGCGCCAGCGCAGCATGCGCGGAAAGCGCACCGCAATGCCGCTCTTGTGGCGCCCGCTGCGCGCGATGCCCTCGAAACCCAGTTCGAATACCTGCGTCGGCGTAACGCTGCGCACCGGGCCGAACTGCTCCACCGTGGTCCGCCTCACGATGGCGTCGACAGCGCGCATTTCGGCATCGGTCAGCCCCGAATAGGCCTTGGCGAACGGCACCAGCGCGCGGTCGGGCGTGCCAGGCGGCGCGTTCCAGACCGCGAACGTGAAATCGGTATAGAGGCTGGCGCGGCGTCCGTGGCCGCGCTGCGCGTAGACCAGCACCGCATCCACGGTGTACGGGTCGATCTTCCACTTCCACCAGATGCCCACGTCGCGCGTGCGCCCCGCGCCATAGGCCGCGTCCACCGCCTTCAGCATGAAGCCTTCCACGCCCAGTGCGCGCGATGTGTCGCGCAGCCGGGCAAAGTGCGGCCAGTCGTCGGCCTCGACCAGCGGGCTCAGTTCCAGCGCCGGATGAATATGGCCGGCAATCACACGGGCCAGCTGCGCCCGACGTTCGGCCTGCGGCCGGGCGCGCCAGTCCTGGCCCTGCCATTCGAGCAGGTCATACGCCATCAGGATCGCCGGTGCTTCGCGCAGCAGCCTGGCACCCACGGTCTTGCGGCCGATGCGTGGCTGCAGCAGCGCGAACGGCTGCACCCGGCCATCAATCCAGACGATGATCTCCCCGTCGAGCACGGTGCCGTCCGGCAACCGCTGCGCGGCCTCGGCAAGCTCGGGAAAGCGGTCGGTAATCAGTTCCTCGCCGCGCGACCAGAGCCAGGTCTGGTCTTCGCGCCGCACCAGCTGGGCGCGGATGCCGTCCCACTTCCATTCCACCTGCCAGCCCGCCGGGCCACCCAGCACGGCATCGAACTCATCGACCGGGGCCTGCAGCGGGTGGGCAAGAAAGAATGGATAGGGCTGGCCGCCGCGCGACTGCATGGCACCGTCTTCGCTCTCGGGCGCGATCAGGGCCAGGAAACGCTCCGGTGTGGGCGCGGCCTTGATGTCCGTATAGCCGACCAGGCGCTCGGCCACGCGCTTGGGATCGATGCCGGCCACCTCACCTAGCGCCCGCGTG
The DNA here is from genome assembly GCF_056097175.1 of Cupriavidus sp. HE11. Lineage (NCBI taxonomy): Bacteria > Pseudomonadati > Pseudomonadota > Betaproteobacteria > Burkholderiales > Burkholderiaceae > Cupriavidus > Cupriavidus sp. HE11. The sequence continues at coordinate 3,647,765 of NZ_CP184464.1, read as the reverse complement.
ACCAGCAGCTTCGACACCCCCACGCGGAAGCTGCCCGTGATGAGCTTGAACAGCACCAGCCGGCCGCGCGCGTCGAGCGGCCGCCACAGGGCGTCCAGCGCGTCCATCAGCACCTCTGGCGGCTGGCCGCGCGCCAGGTCCCGCAGCGGCAGCACGCGCTGTTCCACCCACTCGGCCAGCCCGGCGGTATCTACGTGATCGGCATCGGGCAGCAGCAAGGCGATGGTTTCGGCCAGATCGCCCACGGCCTGGTAGCTTTCCTCGAACAGCCATTCGGGCAGACTGGCCGCACGCTGCGCCAACGCACGCAGCGCGGCCACCGGAACGATCTGGCGAGGCTTGCCGCCCGCCAGGAAGTAGGCAGCCCACGCGGCGTCGGCCGGGGCGGCGCTGCCGAAGTAGCGGGCCAGCGCGGCGAGCTTGGCCTTGCTTGACGTGGTGCCGTCGAGTTCGCTGTAGAGATCCGCAAACGCCTTCACGCGGCACCCTCCCCCGCGGCGGCATCCGTTGCAGGCACCTCGAAAGCTGCCTCGGCGGCGGCGCCGGTGGCATCGTCGTCGTCGCCAAATTCGGTGCGAAAGCCCTGCGCGTCGAGCCCCTGCTCGCACAGGTAGCGCACCATCACCGGCACGTTGCCATGGGTAACGATCACGCGCGGGGCACCGGTGGCGGCGATGGCCGACAGCAGGCCGGGCCAGTCCGCGTGGTCCGACAGCGCAAAGCCCCGATCCACGCCGCGCCGCCGGCGCGTGCCGCGCAACTGCATCCAGCCGCTGGCAAACGCGTCGGACGCATCGCCAAAACGCCGTAGCCACGTGGAGCGCTGCGCCGATGGCGGCGCCAGCACCAGCGCCCGGCGCAGTGCCGGGCTGCGTGCGGGCAGGTCTGCCGTGGTCATGGTCGGCGGCAGGGCCACGCCAGCCGCGGCATAGGCGTGGTTCAGCGTGACGATCGCGCCGTGGGCGACGATCGGGCCCGGCATCGCCAGCGCCGCGCCAGCATGGCGCATCAGGCCGTTCAGGATGCGCTGGGCCTTGCCGAACGCATAGCAGTACAGCACGCTGGCCCGCCCTGCCGCCGCATTGTCCTGCCACCACGTGAAGATTTCAGCCATCAGCGTGGCCTCGCGCGGCCAGCGGTAAATCGGCAGGCCGAACGTGCTTTCGGTGATGAATGTGTCGCAGCGCACCGGCTCGAACGGCACGCAGGTGCCTTCCGGCTCGACCTTGTAGTCGCCCGAGGCCACCCAGACCTGGCCGCCATGCTCCAGCCGCACCTGGGCTGAGCCCAGCACGTGGCCGGCCGGATGCAGGCTCAGCGTCACACCGTGGTGCGTGATGCGCTGCCCGTACGGCAGGGTATCGAGCGATATCCCTGGCAGGCGCGCCAGCAGCACGCCCCGGCCGGGCTGTGCACACAGGTAGTGACCGTTGCCGGGCCGCGCGTGGTCGGCATGGGCGTGCGTGATGACGGCCCGCGCCACGGGCCGCCAGGGGTCGATATAGAAGTCGCCGGGCGGGCAGTACAGCCCTTGCGGCGTTGCCACGATCAGGTCCGATCCCATATGCGTCCTGATATCCATCCCGATTCAGCCGGGGGCGCCCTCCTGGCGCGAACCGCCGCCGCGTTGGGCGCGGTCGGCCTTGGCCTGGCCGCGAATATTGAGCAGGGCCAGTGCAAACTGCAGCACCACCAGCGCCCAGGCGCCGGTATGCCAGCCCCACCCCACCCACATCGCGTTGCTGGCGAGGAAGCACCAGAACCCCACCTTGCGGCGGCGCGCCGACTCGCTGCCCACCAGCCAGGTTGCCAGCACGGTCACTGCCATGGCGGGCCATTGCAGCGCATCAAGCCAGTCCACGGTCACCCTCCGTCGTCCGATGCTCCAGACTAGGCCGGGGCGCGGGCCGCCGTCAGCCGGGGCGGTCCCGTTCCGGTGTCGGCGCATTCTCACAGTGCCTGCCGATGTTACGCATCAGGCGTTCATACCGGCATGCTTTCCATATGCCGATTTTGGTTGTGCCGTCAATCAGCCGGACGCCGATAGTGTGAGCTATCAATCTCTCCTAGAATGGGTTGGATCATCTTCATGCCGACGCAGTCCTGCGCCTGGCCACCCCAACCCATCATAGCGACGCCCATGCGCACCGAAAACCAGCGACTTGCCGACCTCCTGCGCGCCGAGCACGAATTCATCCTGCGCGGCTGGACGACGGAATACCACAACTATGCCGAGGGCCGCGGCCTGACGCAGAACGTGGCGGCCGAACAGACTGCCATCCTGCAGGGCCTGGAAGCCGCCCTGCGCGCCGATGGCGACGCCGGCAACTTCAACACCGGTCCGTGGGGGCCGCTGCGCGACACGCTGGCGCACCTGTCGCGCAACCGCGCCGCGCAGGGCGAGACGGCCGACGTGACCAGCGGCTTCGTGCTGGCGCTGAAACGGCCGATCTTTGATGCACTGCAGCGCCAGACCGGCGGCGTGGAAGGCCAGATCGACGTGATCTGGACCACCTCTGCCATCGTCGACCGCATGGCACAGTGGACCATTTCCACTTACCAGAAGACGCGCGAGGAAATCATCGTGCGCCAGCAGCATGAACTGATGGAGCTGTCCACGCCGGTCATCAAGCTGTGGGACGGCGTGCTGGCGGTGCCGGTGATCGGCACGCTGGACAGCAGCCGCGCCCAGATGGTCATGGAATCGCTGCTCGAACGGCTGGTGGAAACCGGCTCCGAACTCGCCATCATCGACATCACCGGCGTGCCCACCGTGGATACGCTGGTGGCGCAGCACCTGATGAAGACCGTGACGGCCATCCGCCTGATGGGGGCGGACAGCATCATCAGCGGCATCCGCCCGCAGATCGCGCAGACCATCGTGCATCTGGGCATCGACCTGCAAGGCATCGTTACCAAGTCGACGCTGGCCGACGCACTTGCCGCCGCCATGCGCATGACGGGGCACACCGTGTCCCGCAGCACGAACTGACCGCGCGAGCCAGCCATGGAACGGATTCCAATCCTGCGGATGGGCAGGCACCTGCTTGTCACCATCCAGATCGACATGCAGGACCAGACCGCCCTGCAGCTACAGGAAGACCTGGCAACGATGGTCGAGAAAACCGGCGCGCACGGCGTGCTGATCGACGTCTCGGCGCTGGAAATGGTCGATTCCTTTATCGGCCGCATGCTGGTCAGCATCTCCGACATCAGCCGCATCCTGGGTGCCACCACCGTGGTGGTGGGCATCCGCCCGGCCGTGGCGATCACGCTGGTGGAACTGGGGCTGTCGCTGGGCGGGGTGAAGACCGCGCTCAACGTCGAACGCGGCATGGCGATGCTCGACGCCGCCCGGGTGGCCTGACGTGGCAACCGAACTGGCCCGGACGGGCAGCGCGTCCATCGGCGACGAGCGCGACATCGTGCAGGCACGCGCCGTGGTGCGCACACTGACGGCCCAGCTGAAGTTCTCGCTGGTGGAGCAGACTAAGATGATTACAGCGGCCAGCGAACTGGCACGCAATACGATGGTGTACGGCGGCGGCGGCGAAATGCGCTGGGAAATCCTGGCCGAGGGCGCCCGGCGCGGCCTGCGCCTGCATTTCGAGGACCACGGGCCCGGCATTCCCGATGTCGAGCAGGCGCTGGTCGATGGCTGGACCACCGGCAACGGCCTGGGCATGGGCCTGTCAGGCACGCGCCGCCTGGTGAACGAATTCGAGATCCGCACGCAAGTTGGCGAGGGAACCTGTGTCAGCATCACTCGGTGGAAGTAGGAACCACGGCCCGCATCATGCGGTACCGATGGGCGACCCCAGCCGCGTGGGCGAAGCCCGGCGCCATGCCGCCGAGATGTCCGCGCGCCTGGGGTTCGACGCCGTCCAGTGCGGCCGCCTGGCGGTGGCCGTCAACGAACTGGGCAACAACCTTGTGCGCCACGCACAGGGCGGCCGGCTGTTGCTGGCCGCGCGCGAGGTGGGCGGCAGCGTCGCCATCGAACTGATGTCGATCGACGACGGCCCCGGCATGGCGAACCTGCAGGCCTGCATGCAGGATGGCTATTCCACGGCCGGCAGCGCCGGCCAGGGCCTGGGCGCCGTAAGCCGGCTGGCCGATGATTTCGACATCCACACGCAGGCCGGCATCGGCAGCCTGATCCTGGCCCGCTTCTACCGCGAGCGCGATACCCAGGGCAAGGCGCGACGTCCCAACGGCGGCTTCGCCGTGGGTGCGATCTGCCTGGCCGCACCGGGCGAGCAGGTCAGCGGCGACGGCTGGGGCGTGGCCGTATGCGATCATCGCGCCGACGTGGTGGTGGTGGACGGCCTGGGGCATGGCCCCGAAGCCGCCGAGGCTGCCACCGCAGCGCTGACCGTATTCGACCCGAACTGCGGCGGCAGCCCCGGCCCTTATGTGGAGCGCGCCCACGTCGCGCTGCGCGGCACGCGCGGCGCCGCCATTGGCGCCTACCGCATCGACGGCGACACCCAGCGCATCCGCTTTGCCGGTGCGGGCAACATCATGGGCCGCGTGATTTCCGGCATCGGCGACCGCACGCTGGTCAGCCAGAACGGCACGGCCGGCATCCAGATGCGCACGGTGCAGGAGCAGGAACTCGACTGGCCCTTGCATGCGCTGGTGATCCTGCATTCGGACGGCATCCAGTCGCGCTGGCAGTTCGACGACGCCACCGTGCTGCAGCGCGACCCGGCCATCGTGGCCGCCTTCGTACTTTGGAAATTCAGCCGTGGACGCGACGACGCCACCGTGGTGGTGATACGCCGCGCGGAGATTTGAAATGAGTGCCCCGGACACGATCCCGGACAACGCCGCCATGCCAGACCAGCCCGAACGGCCCCGACAGCCCGCCCCCTCCGCGCCATCCGACAACGTGGCGACGCTGCGCGTCGCGCTGGATGCCCGCACGCAGGAGGTGGAGGCGCTGCGCGCCGAAATCGAGGAAACCAACCGCGGCGTGCTGGCGCTTTATTCCGAACTGGACATCCAGGCCGAGCAACTGCGCCAGGCCACCGAACTCAAGAGCCGCTTCCTGGCCTATATGAGCCACGAGTTCCGCACGCCGATCGTGGCCATCCAGAGCATCACCCGGCTGCTGATCGACCGCGTGGACGGCCCGCTCACGCCCGAGCAGGAAAAGCAGGTCGGGTTCGTGCGCGACACGGCCGCCGAATTCGCCGAGATGGTGGGCGACCTGCTGGACCTGGCGCGACTGGAAGCGGGCCGGGTCGATGTGTCGCCGGCCTGGTTCGACATGGTGGCGCTGTTCGACGCGCTGCGCGGCATGTTCAAGCCCGTGCTGACCAACCCCGACGTGTCGCTGATCTTCGAGGCGCCGCACGACGTGCCGAAGCTGTTCAGCGACGACCGCAAGCTGTCGCAGATCCTGCGCAACTACATCTCGAACGCACTGAAGTTCACGCCCAGCGGCGAGGTGCGCGTATCGGCCATCTGCGACACCCCCGACACCATCACGTTTTCCGTACGCGACACCGGCATCGGCATCCCGCCCGACTCGCATGGCGAGGTGTTCCAGGACTTCGTGCAGATCGATTCGCCGCTGCAGCGGCGCTACCGGGGCTCGGGCCTGGGTCTGGCGCTGTCGAAGCGGCTGGCAGAACTGCTGGGCGGCCATGTGGGCTTCGAGAGCGAAGTCGGCGTCGGCTCGCGCTTCTACGTGACGCTGCCCACGACCTACGCCGCCGCAGCGGCCGCACGTGATGCCGGGCGACAGGCCGGACCGGCAACAACTTCCGGAGACGACCATGCCGGATGAAAACCGCAATACCCCCCTGCCCGGCGCCTCGGACCCGCTGGTGCTGGTGGTGGACGACAACCCGGTCACGCGCTACGCCACGGTACGCGTGCTGACCGCGGCGGGCTACCGGACGCTTGAAGCCGAAAGCGGCCAGGAGGCCCTGCAACTGGCCGATACCAGCGTGTCGGCCGTGGTACTCGACGTCAACCTGCCCGACATCGACGGATTCCAGGTCTGCCGCACCCTGCGCGGCCGTCCCGAGACCGCAACCGTGCCCGTGGTGCATCTGTCGGCGACCTACGTGGCCGACTATGACAAGGTGCGCGGCCTGGATGCCGGTGCCAGCGCCTACCTGGTCCACCCGGCCGAGCCCGGCGTGCTGGTAGCCACCATCGCATCGCTGCTGCGCACCAGCGCGGCCGAGCGCTCGATGCGCGAAAGCGAGGCACGCTTCCGCGCGATCTACCACCAGGCCATTGGCGGCATCTGCACGCTGGACCTGGCCGGGCGCTTCGTCGATGTAAATCCGGCCATGCTGACGCTGCTCAAGCGCACCGAGGCCGAACTGGTGGGCCAGCCCGTGGCCGCCTTCGCCCCGCCGTCGTACCGCGACCAGGTTGTCGAAGCCACCGGGCATGCGCAGGTGGACGGCTGGCAAGGCACGTTTCCGCTGGAGGATGCGCATGGCGAGACCATGCATCTGGAGTGGAGCATTTCGGCGGTGCTGGAAACGGGCGTCAAGGTGGCCGTGGTGTCGAACATCACCGACCACATCAACCTGGAGCGCCAGCGCGAGCAGCTGATCGAGCGCGAGCAGGCCGCGCGTGCCGCCGTGGAGCGGCTGAACCGGATGAAGGACGACTTCATCGCGATCCTGTCGCATGAACTGCGCAACCCGCTCAACGTGATCTCGGTGTGGGCCCACGTGCTGTCGCGCCATGTCGATTCCGAGGAAGGCCGGCGCGGGCTGGCCGCCGTGGAGCGCAACGTGGCGATCCAGCGCCGGCTGGTGGCCGATCTGGTCGACGTATCGATGCTCAACGTCGGCAAGATGAAGCTCGAACGCGAGCGCGCCAATGTGGCCGAGGTGGTACGCGGCGCGCTGGACACGATGCAGGCGCAGGCGGCCGAGCGGCAGATCAAGCTGGAGCTGCACCTGGCCCCGGCCACGGCGGAATCGGCCTGGCTCGATGCCGCCCGCTTCCAGCAGATCCTGTGGAACCTGGTGTCCAACGCGATCAAGTTCTCGCCCGAGGACGGCACGGTGCAGATCGACGTGTCGTCCGACACCGACTACCTGCGCGTGCGCGTGATCGACAACGGACGGGGCATCCCGGCCGAATTCGTGCCGCTGCTGTTCGACCGCTTTACCCAGAGCGAGGACACGAACCGCCGCAAGCACGGCGGCCTGGGGCTGGGGCTGGCCATCGTCAAGCATCTGTCCGAAATGCACAGCGGCTCGGTGCAGGCGTTCAGCGCCGGGGCCGGCCTGGGGGCCACGTTCGAGGTAGTTATCCCGCTGGCCGATCCGGCCGCGCCGGAGATCCCGGTGACGGGCGAAGACGCCCCAGCGCTGCAGCAGTCGGTGCCGCTGACCGCGCTGGACGTGCTGGTGGTGGAGGACGACGCCGACGCGGCGGCCGCACTGTCCGCGATCCTGGCCGATTACGGCGCACACGTGCGCACGGCGTGCGATTGCGAGGAGGCGCTGGACGAAGTGGCGCGTGTCGCGCCGGATCTGGTCATCAGCGATATCGGCCTGCCCGGCCGCGACGGCAACGACCTGATCCGCGAGATCCGCATACGCGAAACCGTGGAAGCGCTACGGCGCGTGCCCGCCGTGGCCCTGACCGCGTTCACGCGCCAGCAGGACCGCCGCGCCGCCCTGGAGTCGGGCTTCGATGCGGTCTGCGGCAAGCCGCTGCGGCTGCAGGAACTGATGGACGCGATCGAGACGGCGATGACCCCGACGCAGTAGGCCTCGGGGATGCGGCAGGCCTCAGGTATCGAATACCCGGCGCGAGCCGCCCTTGCCGCGCTTCAGGCCGGCACGTGCCGCGGCCGTGCCGGGCGCCGTTCACCCGAACCGAGCAGGGTCGGCCGGCTCTTCATCTGGTCCAGCTGCCGCGCCAACGCTTCGGTGGCGCCCTCAAGGTTCTCCAGCACGACCTGGTCTTCGTGCGGGTCCAGCCCGCATTCCCTGAGTTGCGCGACAACTGCCTGCTGCTTGGCAACCCTGGTTTGCAGATACCTGACGTACTGCTCCAGCATTGCCGTGTCGCGTAAGGCATTGCGTACCATCGCGATCTCCTGATCTGTTTTCGGCTCACATCATGGTGTGAGCGATCCCCTCTGACGCGCCAGAGATTACCGCAATTGAGCCGGGCATGTATGTCCAGAAAGACACCTATACGGACATAATCGGTCGCACGTTAGATCGTGCCAGATTGTCGTGGTGCCCGGACATATCCCGGTAGCGGGCATGCCTGACGGCCGCGCCTTTCCTGGGCGCGGCATTTTCTGGCGCGGATGGTGCGGCCTACCTGGAAGGCGGGCTCGCCAGGTCTTCCTCGACAAACCGCAGCAGCGCCTCGGTAAGGGCTTCGCGCGGATAGGCGTTACGTGTCACGAACATGGCGCCGATGGTCGGGCGCGACCGCGCGATCGGTACGGCCAGCGCCCAGTGATCGGCATTGACATAGCCAACCAGGGCGCTGCCCGGCACGATCTGGTCGTAGAAAATCATCTGGCTGTCGTTGCGGGCGTCGATGCGTGCCAGCTTGTCGTAGCTGGATTCAAGAATGGACGAGATGCGATCTGGCTCCGGGAATGTCACCAGCGAGTAATAGCGCAGCCCGGTGGGCAGCGGGTGGTCGGCCAGCCATGCACGCCTTACCGCCGGCCGCAGGCTTTCCACGCCCCGGCCATCGCCGGCCTCGCACTTCGAGCCCGGGAAATGCTGCAGCAGGTTGGCCTGGTATTGCTCGGCATCGTTGGCCAGTGGCGACCCGCCAACGGCGCCGGCTGCGCTGACCACGGCCACCACGCGGCTGCGGATTTCCGGATAGCTGACCACCGCCTCAAGGATATCCGGCGCGCCCTTGGAATAGCCGATCAGCACGACATACGGCCCGTCCGGCCCTTCAGGCAGCGCCATGACGGCATCGCGCACCTGGCGTGCGTTGTGGGCGGTGCCTGACAGCGCATCGACCCTGAGCAGCGCGGCATCGTAGCCGAACTGCCGCACATGGGTAGCGACCGTGCCTGGAGGATCGAGCCACGGCTCGAAACATTCGTAGCCGATGCCCGGCACGATCATCGCCATCAGATGCCGCCGCGACGGACCAAGATCCACCGGCTTGCCTGTGCCGGCCGGCTCCGCGCCGACGCGCGTCAGCGCGGTTTCGCACGGCTGGTGGTCAGGCAGTGTCTGCTGGCGGGTACTCAGGATCGCGCAGTAGATCTCGCGAAAGCGCCCGCGTGCGTCGCGCACGCCGGCACTGGCGGCCGGCGCCAGGATCAGCGGGGGCGTTTCGGTGGAATACGGCACCAGCGGCTTCGATGCGCAGGCGGCCAGCATCAGGCAGGCACAGGCCAGCGCCCGGACACGGGCGCAACGAGCCCCCAGCTCCCGCCCTCCCGGCCACCCCCGCCGTACGGGTAACCCGACGCCGGGCAGCCTAGCGCGTCCGCGCAGTGTCTTCGGCAGCATGCTGATCCTTCCCGACGTCATCGGTCGTCGCGGGCTTGCCAAGGGGCACCCAGTCCAGGATTTCCAGATCCGAAATGCTCAGGGGCCGGGTCACGAAGAACATCACCGCGCGAAGTCCGTCGGTAAAGTACTTCGCCCCGTTCAGGCTGCTGCGTTCGTGCTGCCGGCTGACCGGCCCGCCTCCGGTGACGAAGCCGAGCTTTTCCAGGCCTTCCGAGTAGATGCTGTCCTGGACGACCATGTTCCGGGCCTCGTCCACGTCCTCGTGCAGCACGGACTGCGCCGGGGCTGCCAACAGGCGGCCACCGGTTGGCCGGCCGATCTGCAGGACATAGACGGCCTGCCCCTCATAGCGAAACGGCGCCAGCCAGGCGCGTATCCAGTTCGGTGACACCACGCCGGCTTGCCCCTGCTTGCGCAGGACGGCATCGGGCACGCGCCCGAAAACGTACTGCGCATCGTCGAACGGCTCCTGGTTGCGCCGGTAGTTCCGGCGCACCATGGCCGCCCCGAAGTCTTCCAGCCCGCCGATGGCCACGCCATTGAGCGGATCGCCACTGCGTTGGCCGCTGGCGTCGGTGGCGCAGCATGGCAGGCGCTCCAGCGCGGCGCGCAGCGACGCCAGATCCTGGTAATCCACCGCCACCGGTTCGGGGTACGTAAACAACGAGCGCGAGAAATTCGGATCGCCGTCATCATCGGGCACCCTCAGGAACAGCGTAAAGACCACCAGGTGCTGGTTGCCAAGCAGATCCACATTCAGCAGCTTGGTACCGCGCGCGGGGTTGGTGAACACGATGCCCGAGCGCGATTCGCCGGGCGGGATGGGGTTCCTGAATCCCACATGGTTGAACCAGTCGTCGATCTCGGCATTCGTTCCGCCGGTGAACCATCCGTGCAGCGACCAGGCAACTTCGAGTGGCGAGAAGTAGTCGGGATCGGTGCCCGTACGCAGCAGTGCCAGCGACTGGGCCGTGCCGTTGTGGACCTCGATCCAGACCGGCTGCACGCCGGTGGCAGCGACATTGGCGCCCAGCAGGCGGTGGCTTTCCAGCTTGCTCGGTACGGCTGCGCTCAACGTGACGCCGTCCTTTGTCATGCTGACGGCCCGGGCGCGCAGCGGCTCGTCGCCGCCTTCGGCAGGCCGTTGCCAGGTCGAGCACCCCGCCAGCGACAGTAACAGCAACAGGCAGGCGGCCATTGCCAGCCCCTGTGCAGCCGGCCAGCGCCGGACACGCGGGACGGCGATCATCGCCCTACCCCGACACCGCTTCCGCGACGCCCGTCCAGCCCATGCTGCTCGTGCTCCTCATGCCAGCCGAACCGCCGGATCGCCGACAGCGATGCGGGGCGCTGGTAGAACAGCATCACCAGGCGGTCGCCATCCGTGTAATAGGGATCGGTAGTCAGGTTCTGGCGTGGGGCCTGCGGCGGGGCCTGGCCAACGCCGCCCACGTACCCGACCACGGCCAGGCTCTGGGAGTACGCCATGTCTTCGGCCAGCGCCGTGCGCGCCTCGTCGACATCGGGATCGATCTTGTGGGTGGTCAGCGTCGGCGAATGAATCGTCATGCGGCTGCCGATGTCGCGGCTGATCTGCCCCACCCATACCGGCTTGCCCTGATAACGCAAGGGGCTCAGCCAGAGCCTCAGGTGGTTGCGCTGGTGAACCGAATCGCGCGCCTTCTGCAGCGCCAGGTCCTGCGGGCGGCCGAACAGGTAGAGATCGCTGACGGGTGCATTCAGGTAGCGCTCGCCGGACAGCGCCGACGTCACCACGCGCATGATGGCGCCCGACCATTTCGTCTCGGTCGGACGCCAGCCGCGCCGTACCAGGGCCGGGAAGGCATCGTCCAGGCCACCAACGATGATCAGGTTCAGTGGATCGCCATTACGCGAGCCGTCGCCGTTGGTGGCGCAGCATGGCAGTGCCTCCAGGGCAGCCCGGAATGCCTCGTCGTCGTCAAAATGACGGATCGCCTCGGCAGGATAGATCTCGCGCTTGAATACCTCGCTGGTCTGGTAGTCGCCCCGGAACCCTGGCACGACCGTGAACACCGAGAACGTGCGCGTGCGGCCGTCGGCTGCCAGGTCGATCTGCACCAGCTTGACGCCTTCCTCGAGGCTGATCAGCACCATGCCCGACACGGTCTGGCCGGGTGGCACCGGATTGCGGAAGGCCAGTTCCGCAAAGCGCTCGCGAAGCTGGCGTTGTGCATTGGCGGGCGCGTCCGCGGCGAATGCCTCGGCAGCCTCGGAGCTTGGGACGAAATTCGGATCGAGCCCGGGAAACAGCAGGTAGTACGGCCTGTCGTCGTCGTTGTGGACCTGTACCCAGACCGGCTGCGTGGCCTTTTCGGCCAATGGCACGCCATAGAGTTCGGCACTCTCGCGCGCCGACAAGACCGAGACGGCCACGCTCACACCGCCATCGGCACGCGTGACGGCCCTTGACCGGAAGTCACCCACCGCGTCCTGGCGCTCGGGGGCTGCGCAGGCCACCAGCGCCATCAGCATGCAAACGGTAGCGGCAGATTTCATGGCTGACGCGGCGAACGCGAAACCGGCTGTCACGGGATCGAAGCAGCCCGGAAGCTGGCCGCTTCAGGGCCAGATTGCCGCACGGCTTTCCATCGTCTAGTCTGGGATACGTTCCCGCGTTTCACAAGAAAGAGGTGCCCGCCGGGCGCACGACAGTACGGTGAATCATGGGACCGAACGCGAACAACCAATGCGTTGCACACTGGCCGGCGCTGCAAAAAGCAAGGGGCCTGGCGCCCCGATACGAAGAAAGGGGGCAGCAATGAATCGAAGAATCGCCATCCTGACAATTCCCGCCCTGGTCGCGGTACCCGCGATTGCACTGTGCGCAAGCAAATCCGAAAAGCAGGCCGAGGTGCGCAAGGCCGCCCAAAAGGCGCTGGATGCGCTCTACAAGGCGCAGCCATCGGCACGCAGCGCCGTGTCATCGGCGGCCGGCTACGCGGCTTTCAGCAATTTCGGCATGAAGATCCTGCTGGCCGGCAGCGGCACCGGCGAAGGCATCGCCGTGAATAACAAGACCAAGGCCTCGACCTACATGAAGATGGTCGAACTCCAGGCGGGCCTGGGCATTGGCGTCAAGAAATTCCAGCTGGTCTGGGTGTTCGAGAAGGAAGCCGCGCTGAACGAGTTCATCCAGTCAGGCTGGACGTTTGGCGGCCAGTCGACGGCTGCGGCCAAGGCCGGCGACAGCGGCACCGCGTACCAGGGCGCACTGGCCGTGGGGCCCGGAATCTGGCTCTACCAAATCACGGACAAGGGCCTGGCGCTGGAACTGACCGCCAAGGGCACCAAGTACTACAAGGATGACGATCTGAACTAAGCCGCTACAGAAAAGCGGCTGGCTTCGGGCTGCCAGATCGGGCCGAGGGTGCGGCCCGGGGAACACGCTTGTCTTTTGATCGGCACCCGCAGCGCCAGGCTATTCACAACGGGCCCGACATCGCTGCGGGAAACAGCCAATACAGCAACCCAATGAAGGCCGCCGCCCCGACAACGGCGAGGATGCTCCACTTCCATTCCTTCCGGTTGCGCGGCAAGTCGCCGTTCGTCCCGTCCGATAGCCACGCCAGCCAGAAGAACAGCGCCCAGCCGACGCATCTGGCAACCAGCCACAGCACCGACACGGCCCGCCGGCGCCAGATCACGATACGACGTTCGCGGAAGAGATATCGGTCGGAAGAGCCCATCGGCTTGTCTGCGTGGCGTGGTGGTTGGTCCAGGCGATCAGCTGTGCGTGATGCGCCTGTGCGGGTTGCAGCGCGCACGATACCCATGAATCGCCAGAAATGACAGCCTGACGGGACGATTTCGACCGCCCCGATCGCCTGAGCAAGCCACGCCCATCCACGAGCCGCATCGGTGCATGCCTCTCGCCTGCGGTGCATGCCGGAGCCAACCGTGCCCCGTCGTGCCCCCTTCCGGCCCGCCCGGGCACGCGCCCCACCCGGCGCGCCCTGCCCCCAATCCACCGTCTGACGCCGTTTTCCGGCACGCCGCCTATCCGGGTTTCCACTGGCATGCTTCGTGCTGGATTATTTTCCAAAGATATCGCTAATATATTTACAAGATATTTTCGTACCGCGTCCCAAGGCGTTCGAAGGATCGCCGGGTGCACAGCCTCACCTTTCCAACCGAGGAGTTCTTCATGAGCAATCCGCGCTGGACCGGCATCTTCCCGGCCGTCACGACCAAGTTCCACGCCGACGAGCGCATCGACGCAGAAGGCACCATCCGCCATATCGATTTCCAGATCCGCAACGGCATCCATGGTCTGGTCACCTGCGGATCGCTGGGCGAGGCCAGCACGCTGTCGCTGGAAGAAAAGCTCGACGTGGCGCGCATTGCGCTGGAGGCCGCCGATGGCCGCATTCCGGTGCTGGCCAATGTGTCCGAGACCAGCACGCGCGACGCACTGCGCTATATCGACGGCGCCAACAAGCTTGGCGTGGCCGGCTTCATGGTCATGCCGTCGGTCATCTACGTGGCCGACGCCCGCGAGGCCATGCAGAACGTGCGCGCCATGGCCGAGGCGGCCCAGAAACCGGTGATGGTCTACAACAACCCGGTTGCCTATCGCGTGGACCTCAAGCCCGAGCACATGGCCGAACTGGCCGACTGCAAATGGATTGCCGCGGTCAAGGAAAGCACCGGCGACATCCGCCGCGTGACTGACCTGCGCAACACCGTGGGCGACCGCTACCAGATCTTCATGGGCGTGGACGACCTGGCCTACGAAGGGCTGGCGCTTGGCTGCGACGGCCTGCTGGCCGGCGTGGGCTGCGCGTTCCCGCGCGAGACCGTGGCGCTGTTCGACCTCATGCGCGCGGGCAATTTCGCCGAGGCGCTGAAGCTCTACCGCTGGATGACGCCGATGCTCCATCTCGATGTATCGAACAAGCTGGTGCAGAACCTGAAGCTGATCGACGCCATCGTGGGCGTGGGCACCGAGCACATGCGCCGCCCGCGCCTGCCGCTGATCGGCGAGGAACGTGCCTTCGTCGAACGCGTCGTGCGCCAGGCACTGGCGACGCGGCCCGCGCAATACCAGTCGGTGGCCTGACCCAATCGGTGAACTGACGCCTGCGATGCCAGCCCGGCGCCATGCGCGCCGACTGGCATCCAACTTGCTCGATCCGGCCCGGCCAATTCCCACGCACAGGAGCTTTACAGCAATGCCAGACCTCTCCTCGATCACGGCGGACGCAGCCTCCGCCAGCCCGCCCGTGGCGCGCCCCGTGCGCTGGGTGCTGCGCGCCTCGGACGCCGTGCTTGCCGTGGAGCGCCTGGCGCTTGGCGGGCTGATGACCCTGCTGGTGCTGCTGATCCTGCTGAACGTGGTGACTCGCTATGCCGGCCTGCCGCTCTACTGGGTGGACGAGGCCTCGGTCTACTCGGTGGTGTGGCTGACCTTCGTCGGCGCGTCGATCATGACGCGCCTGCGCCTCGATTTCGCGGTGGGGCTGCTGACCGAACAGTTGCCGGCAAAGCTGGCAAAGGCCGCCAAGGTCATCGCCACGGGCGGCGTGCTGGTGTTCGGCCTTGCCATGATCGCCATGTGCTGGCTGTGGATGGACCCGGTCGGCATCGCCAACTTCAAGTTCGACGCAAAGGAATACGCGGCCCAGTCGTTCAACTTCCTCTACACCGAGCGCACACAGACGCTGGAATGGCCGGTGTGGGTACTGCAGCTGATCATGCCGCTGTTCGCCTGCACCCTGAGCCTGCATGCGCTGGCGAACCTGCTCGAAGACCTGGACCTGGCGCCGCGCCGGGCGTATCCCGAGTTCCATGTCGGCAATGCCGAATCGGTGAACTGAGCCATGACGACCACTTTCTTCTTCTGCGCCGTGATGCTGGCCGGCGTGCCGATCGGCATCTGCCTGTGCCTGTCGGGCCTGGCCTTTATCTTCAGCACCGGCGATACCGTGCTGCTGCAGTCGTTTCCCACGCAGATGTTCGCCGGCGTGGACAGCTACGGCCTGATCGCCATCCCGCTGTTCATCCTGATCGGCGAGATCATGAACAGCGGCGGCATCACGCGCCGGCTGGTGGACCTGTCGATGGCCTTTGTCGGCTCGGTCAAGGGCGGGCTGGCCTACGTCAACATCCTGGCCAACATGCTGGTGTCGTCGATCATTGGCTCGGCCACCGCACAGGTAGCCATCATGGCGCAGGTCATGGTGCCCGAGATGGAAAAACAGGGCTATGACAAGACCTTCGCGGCGGGCCTTACCGTCTACGGCGGCATGCTCGGCCCCATCATCCCGCCCTCGGTGATGTTCGTGGTCTACAGCGTGCTGGCCCAGGTGGCCGTGGGCGACATGCTGATCGCCGGCATCGTGCCCGGCGTGCTGCTGACGGTGCTGTTCTTCGTGATCATCGCCATCATGGGGATGTTCTACAACTACCCGCGCAGCGCCCGCCAGACGCTGCGCGAGCGCGCGACAACCGTGCTGCAGGCCAGTCCGACGCTGCTGATCCCGATCGTGATCGTGGGCTCGATCCTGGCCGGCCTGGCAAATCCGACCGAGGCGGCCGCCGTGGGCGCGCTGGCCGCGGCGCTGGTGGGGCGCTACGTGACGAAGGAATTCGACATGCGCACGATGCCGGCCATCCTGCTGCGCTCGGCCATCTACTCGGCCATCGTGCTGTTCCTGGTGGCGGCGGCGGCCGTATTCTCGTGGCTGCTGATCTACGGGAAGATCCCGCAGATGGTGGCTACCTGGATCCAGACCGTGGCACACAGCCCGGTGGCATTCCTGCTGCTCGCCAACGTAATCCTGCTGATCATCGGCACCGTGATCGACGGCATTCCCGGCCTGATCATGACCGTACCGATCCTGCTGCCCGTAGCCACCGAGGTCTATCACATCGATCCGCGCCACTTTGGCGTGGTCATCGTGATCAACCTGGTGCTGGGGCTGATGTCGCCGCCGGTGGGGCTGAGCTTCTTCGTGGCGTCGGCCGTCACCGGGGCCAAGCCCGGCAAGATGTTCATCATCACCCTGCCCTTCTTCCTGATCAGTTGCGTAGGGCTGGTGCTGCTGTCGCTGTTCCCCAGCCTGTCCATCGGGCTGCTGAAGTAACCGAGTTCCCTCCCCCTCGACATCCCCTCGACATCACCGAACGTACAGGAGCCTGCCATGTCCCACTTCACCCGCCGCCGCTTTCTGAAGACCACCGCGCTTGCCACGGCCGCCGCGCCGCTGGTGATCACGTCCACCACGCGTGCCGCCACCACCAAGGAATTCCGCCTGGGGCTGATTACCCCGGCCGGCCACTCGTGGAACCGCGCGGCCGTGGCATTCGGCGAATCGTTGAAGAAGGAGACGAACGGCAGGCTCAGCGTCACGGTGTTCCACTCGGGCCAGCTTGGCAACGAGTCGGCGATGATGCAGCAGCTGCAGTCGGGCGCGCTCGACATGGGCTGGATCCAGGCCGCCGAACTGGGGTCGCGCGTGTCCAGCGTGGCCGCCATCAACGCCCCCTACCTGGTACGCTCCACGGCAAGCGTGGCAAAGCTCGTGCGCACGCCCGCCGCGCTGAAGCTGCTCGATGCCCTGCCGCGCGAAACCGGCACCATCGGCCTGGGCTGGGGCATCACGGGCATGCGCGTGGTGTTTGCCACCAGGGACATCGGCTCGCCCGACGACCTCAAGGGCATGAAGCTGCGGATCAACCCCACGCCGGTCTACCGCGATTTCTATTCGATGCTGGGCGCCGCACCCACGCCCATCCCCACCCCGGCCGTGTTCGATGCCATGACCAACGGGCAGGTGGACGGGCTGGAAGCCGATATCGAACTGTCCTGGAACCAGCGCTACGACAAGATCTCGAAGGCGCTGCTGCCGATGAACGCGCTGTTCATGCCGTTCGCGCCGCTGGTGTCGGGCCGGATCTGGGCCGGGCTCGACCCCAAGGACCGCGACCTGGTGCGGCAACTGGTCAGCCAGGCGCTGACGGCGCAGATCAACGATATCGTGACCACCGAAGCCGGCCTGGTCGACAAGCTCAAGCAGTCGTCGGTGGCATTCAAGAGCGCGTCCAGCTACGACCCGCAGCCGGTTATCAGGAAGTTCGACGAACTCTGGGTGGCCAAGGCCCCGGCCATCCCGGAACTGCGCAAGATCGGCGCCACGCTCTGAAGCCCTGCCCGCCTGCGGCATAATGTCGGCCACCGCCAGCCCTGCCGGCTGGCGGGCCCCGCTTACTTCTACGAGATGCCTAACGCTTCCAGTTCCCAGGGTACTGCCGCGCACGCGCCGGAAACCGGCAAGCGGCGCGCCGCCGATATCGCCTATGACCGGATCGAGACCATGATCTCGAAGCTGGAGATCGCGCCCGGCAGCCCCGTGGTGGAGGCCGAGCTGGCCGAAATGACCGGGCTGGGCCGCACGCCGGTGCGCGAGGCGCTGATGCGCATGGTGTCGATGGGCCTGATCGTGCAGCAGCCACGGCGCGGGCTGATGGTGTCGACCATCGACGTGATGGACCACCTGGACGTGATTGCCACCCGGCGCGTACTGGAACGGCTGATTTCCGCCAGCGCCGCGCGGCGCGCCACCGATGCCCAGCGCAAGGCGCTGCTGGCGAGCGCACAGAAAATGGTCAAGGCCGCCCAGCGCGGCAACCTGGACGAATACATGGCCGCCGACCAGGCACTGGACCACGTCAACCACGCCGCCTGCCGCAACCGGTCGGCCGTGAAGGCCGTGATCCCGCTGATCGTGCAGTGCCGCCGTTTCTGGTACGCCTACCAGCACGAAGGCGAGATTGCCGAGGGCGCGCAAGCGCACCACGCGATGGCCAGCGCCATCGCCAGCGGCAACGAGGCCGACGCCGCGCGCGGCGCCGACCTGCTGATGGACTACCTGGAACGGTTCGCACGGCGGGTCATCGACGCCTGATCGTCGGCCGGCCAGCAACCAGGGTCTTCCTTGCCGGAAGGAATGCGTTTTCGTCAGTCCAGCGTGGTGCCGGTGGATTTCACCAGCGCCGCCCACCAGGCGGTATCGGACTTGATCTGCTGCGCGAACTGCTCAGGTGAATTGCCCACCGGCTCGGCGCCCTGCTCCATCAATCGCTTGCGGATCTCGGGCCGCGCCAGCACCTTGACCATGGCCTGGTTCAGGCGGTCGACGATCGGGCGCGGCGTATGGGCCGGCGCCATCAGCCCCTTCCATGCGGGCACCACATAGCCCTTGAGCCCGGCTTCCTCGGCGGTGGGCACGTCAGGCGCACCCGATGCGCGCTTCTCGCTGGTTACCGCCAGCGCCCGCAGCTTGCCCGACTGCACGTGAGGCCAGATCGCCGGCATGTTGTCGATCATCAGCGTGATATGGCCGGCGATCAGGTCGGCCACGGCCGGGCCGCTGCCCTTGTAGGGCACGTGCTGCATCTTCAGGCCGGCGGTCTGGTTCAGCAGTTCGCCGGCCAGCTGCGCCGGGCTGCCGTTGCCGGGCGAGCCGAATGTGATCTGGTTCGGATGTGCGCGGGCGTAGGCCACGAACTCCTTGACGTTCCTGACCGGCAGCGACGCATTCACGGCCATCATGTTGTGGTCCCGGGCGATCATCGTCACGGCCGCCAGGTCGCGCGCAGGCTCGTAGCTCATCTTCGCGTACAGGCTCGGGTTGATGGCGATCTGCCCGGCGGCGGCCATCAGCAGCGTGTAGCCGTCCGGCGCGGCCTTGGCAACGATATCGCCGCCGATATTGCCGCCCGCGCCGGGCCGGTTATCGACGATCACGGTCTGGCCCAGTTCCTCGCGCAGCGGCTCGGAAATCAGCCGCGCCACGATATCGGTAGACCCGCCCGGCGCAAACGGCACCACCAGTCGAATCACCTTGCCGGGATACCTGGCGTCGGCGTCGGCCGCGTGGGCTGGCATCATCGGCGTCAGGGCCATGCCGCAGGCCAGGCCGGCGGCAATCAGGATGGGCTTGAACATGTTGTCTCCGTCGATATCTTGGTGGCCACTCTGTGGTGGCCGTCCCGTGGTGCGCCGCTCAGCGGCCGCCGGCCTGCGCGAAGGTGCGCCTGGCAATATTGAGCTGGTGAATCTGGCTTGTGCCTTCGTACAGCCGGAACAGGCGCACGTCGCGGTAGAAGCGTTCGATGCCGTAGTCGGCGATATAACCGTAGCCGCCGAACAGCTGCACGCAGCGGTCGGCCACGCGGCCGCACATCTCGGACGCGAAGAACTTGCAGATCGACGCCTCCATCGTCACGTCCTGCCCGTCGTCGCGCTTGCGCGCGGTTTCCAGGATCAGCGCGCGGGCTGCGTGGATCTCGGTCTGGCAGTCGGCAATCATGGCCTGCACCAGCTGGAAGTCGGCCAGCAACTGCCCGAACTGCTTGCGCTCGGTGACAAACCGCACCGCGTCGTCGAGCATGCGGATGGCCGGCCCGGTACACAGCGCCGCCAGATGGATGCGCTGCTTGTTCAGCACCTTCATCGCGGTCTTGAAGCCCTGGCCTTCCTCGCCGCCGATCAGGTTGGCGGCCGGCACGCGGCAATCGTTGAAATAGACTTCGGATACGGGCGAGCCGGCCTGGCCCATCTTCTGGTACGGCTGCCCCGTGCCCAGCCCCGGCGTGCCGCGCGGCACGATAAACGCCGAGATGCCGCCCGCGCCGGACTTCTCCGGGTCGGTGCGCGCCATGACCGTGAACACGCCGGCAATGGGCGCATTGGTGATGAAGCACTTGGTGCCGTTCAGGACGTAGTGATCGCCGTCGCGTACGGCCGTGGTCTTCAGTGCCGTGGCGTCCGAGCCCGCGTCGGGCTCTGTCAGCGCGAACGAGCCGGTCAGCTCGCCGCTGGCAAGCAGGGGCAGGTAGCGGGCCTTCTGCTCGGGCGTGCCATCGGCCACCAGGGCCTCGGAGCCGATGCCGGTGTTGGTGCCCACGCGGGCACGGAACGCCACCGAGCACTGCGACAGCTCCATCGCGGCCAGCACCAGTTCCTCGGTGGTCATGCCGGCGCCGCCGTATTCCTCGGGAATCGAATAGCCGAACATGCCCTGCGTGGCCATGGCGTCGACCAGATCCTCGGGAACGTGGTCCTGCGCGGCCACCTCGGCTTCGCGCGGCACCAGCCGCTCGCGCACAAAGCGGCGCAGCGAATGCAGGAACGGCTGGAATACGTCGGGGTCACGAATCATCGTCTCGCTCCATCGGTCTTGTGTTTTGTGATGAAGGCAAGCGTACGCGCGGCTTCGATATGCCGGCACAGTTGTTTCGCTATCTTGAACACCGGCCCGCCCGGCGCCATACTGGCTTCGGTAGGATGACAACCGATGACCGCGCCCAAATCTCCCCATCACCACCCCGACCCGGCCTTCGCCACCACGCTTGCGCATGGCCTGGCGCTGCTGCAGTGTTTCCGGGTGGGCGAAACGGTACTCAGCAACAAGGAACTGGCCGAGCGCACGGGGCTGTCCAAGGCCACCATCAGCCGGCTGACCTACACGCTGGCCGTGCGCGGGCTGCTGCTCTACGACGCGCGGCTGCGCCGCTACCGGCTGGGGTCGACGGCGCTGTCGCTCGGCTATCCGCTGCTGGCGAGCCTGCGCGTGCGCCAGGTGGCACGGCCGCTGATGAAGGCGCTGGCCGACCGCATGGGCGGTTCCGTGTCGCTGGGCCTGCGCGACCGCCTGCGCATGGTCTACGTGGAAACCAGCCGGGGACACGACGCCATTGCCTTCCGGCCCGATATCGGCGCGTCGCTGCCAATGCTGGCGTCGGCCATCGGCCGTGCCTGGCTGGCCCAGGCGCCCGCCGACCTGCGCGCCGCCGTGCTGGCCGGCCTGCGCGAAACGGAGCCCGACGAATGGCAGCGCCATGCCGATGCCATCCCGGCCGCCATCGAAGACCTGGCCACGCTCGGTTTTGCGCGTTCGGCCGGCGACTGGCTGCCCGACGTCCACGCAGTGGCCGTGCCGATGCAACGGCCCATCGATGGCGAAACGCTGGTGTTCAACTGCGGCGTGCCGGCGGCGCGCATGAAGGCGGGCAAGCTCGAACGCGAGATGGGGCCGCGCCTGCTGGAACTGGTGGCCGAAGTGGAGGCGCTGCTGGCATGACCCACGATATCCACGGCGACACCGGGACCCCGCCGCTGCCGGCCCCTGACGACGATCCGGCCGACCGCCAGTTCGCCCGGACGCTGGCAAACGGCATCGACATCCTGCTGGCCTACCGCCCCGGCGAGGCGTTGCTGGGCAATCGCGATTTCGTGCAGCGCACCGGGCTGTCGAAATCCACGGTGGCGCGGCTCACGCATACGCTGGCCGCGCTGGGCTATCTGCGGCATGAAACTGCACTGGGCAAGTACCGCCTGGGCGCACCGGTGCTGGCGCCGGGTTATCCGCTGCTCGCCAGCATGCAGATTCGCCAGGTGGCGCGGCCGCTGATGAAGGCGCTGGCCGACGAGATAGGCGGCGCCGTGTCGCTGGGCATCCGCGACCGCACCCAGATGATCTACGTGGAAACCGCGCGCTCGACCGACAACCTGGTGGTGCCGCCCGATATCGGCGCGGCGCTGCCGATGCTGACCACCGCCATCGGCAAGGCATGGCTGTGGCGCGTGCCAGCCGAATTGCGCGATCCGGTGCTGAACCGCCTGCGGCTGGCGTCGCCCGACGCCTGGCGCCGCGCCGAAGCGGCCCTGTCCCAGGCGCGGCATGACCTGGAAACGGTCGGCTACTGCTCGAACCGGGCCGAATGGCGGCATGACGTGTTCGGCTTCGCCGTTCCGCTATGCAGACCGGTGGACTCCCAATGGTTCATCGTCAACTGCGGCGTGCCGGCGCGCCCGGGCACGTTCGACACCGTGCAGAAGCGCGTGGGGCCGCGCGTGGTGGCGCTGGCCCGCACGCTGGAAGACCTGCTCGGACTGCGCTGAGCATCGGGTGGTCAGCGCCAGAGCGCGCCAGCGCGCCCCCGGCATCGGGACGGACGCCGTGTCTTGTCCGGATTGCATCCAATCTGCCACCTGTTGGAAATATGGCAAAGGCCGTGCCTGGTCCACGGCTTTTTCTTGACGGCTCAAGTGCTCACTGGGCATTATTCGCCCTTTGACACCGTAATGCGAGTTGTTCGCATTACGGTTTACGTTTTCATTTACGAGCCAAACCGCACCATGACGTCCTGCCCGTCGCCGGCATCCCGCCGGCAGCACGCCCCCTCGCGCATCCGCCCTCTCGCCGCCTTCGCCCGTGTGGCCGTCCTGGCCGGCTTTCCGCTATGCGGAACCGCCTTCGCCCAGACCGCGCCGGCCGACCAGGCCCTGCCGACGGTGACCGTGAGCGCCGCGCAGGACATCGAAGTAGGCCCGCAGCTCAAGAAAAAGGCCTCCGGCGGCGCACTGGGCAGCCGTTCGCAGCTCGACACGCCGTTTTCCACCACGGTGGTCAGCGGTGAAGACCTGGCCGACCGCCAGGTAACCAAGGTTGGCGACGTGTTCTTCAACGATGCCTCGGTCTCGGACAACAGCAACGGCAACAACGCGTGGGCGTCGTACACCACCGTGCGCGGGCTGCAGCTCGACTGGCGCAATGCGTACAAGATCAACGGCATGCCGTTCATCGCCTACGGCATCACGCTGCCGTACGAGCAACTGGACCAGGTCGAACTGCTCAAGGGCGCGTCCGGCTTCATGTACGGCTTCGGCAACCCGGGCGGCACCGTCAACTACGTGACGAAGAAACCGACCGACCAGTTCACGGCCAGCGTGGAACTGGGCTACCGGTCGTCGCACGTATGGACCGAGCACGTCGACGTGGGCGGCCGTGCAGGCCCCGACAACATGTTCGGCTACCGCCTGAACGTGACGCACGAGGAAGGCAAGCCGGCCAATGCCGTGGGTATCAACCGCAATTCGGTGTCGCTGGGCCTGGACGCCCGCATCACGCGCGACCTGACCTGGACGTTCGACAGCATCTATCAGGACCGCAATACCTGGGGCGCCACGCCGTCGTTCTACCTGGGCAGCCTGAGCGGCAACCAGTTGCCGGGCGTGATCAGCGGCCGTGGCGGTCTCTACGGCGGCCCGGACACGCACTTCTACTCGAATCTGCAGGTCTACCAGACCGGCCTGCGCTACAACCTGAACCAGGACTGGACGGTCAGCACGACCTACAGCTTCAGCAAGCAGGCCCGCAGCCGTAACGAAAGCACGTTCTTCCTGTCGGATGCCGCCGGCAACTACACCAGCTCGCGCTACGACGGCGCCGAGAACCAGCAATTCAGCAACTGGACGACGATGGTCGAGGGCAAGTTCCGCACCGGCCAGTTCCGCCACGAACTGGTGGCCGGCCTGAGCTGGCAGAAGCAGATCGACCGCTATTCCAGCAACTATTTCAACGACTCCTCGTTCGCGTCCGGCAACCTCTACGCTCCGTACACGGGCGTGCACTACAGCGACACGGCATTCCAGAAATACCGCGCCGGCGATACGGCCCAGAAGGCCGCGTTCGTCAGCGACACGATGCACCTGACCGACAAATGGTCGGTACTGGCCGGCCTGCGCGTGACCAACTACGAGCAGAACAGCTATACCGGCACGGGATCGGGTAACACCAGCTTCACCAAGAACGGCCTGCTGACGCCCACGGCGGCGATCATGTTCAAGCCGATGCCGAGCACGACGCTGTACGCCAGCTACGTGGAATCGTTCGACGGTGGCGGCGTGGTGGCAACCAACTACTCGAACGCCGGCCAGGGCCTGACACCGGCCAAGAGCCGCCAGTACGAAGTGGGTGCCAAGACCGACCAGGGCATCTGGACCGGTACCGCCGCGCTGTTCCGCATCGAGCGCCGCAGCGAATTCGCGCGCGACAACGGCCCGGGCACGCTGCCTACCTTCGTCCAGGACGGCCAGTCGGTCTACCAGGGCCTGGAACTGGCCGGCTCGTCGCGGATCGGCTCGCAGTGGGAAGTGGGCGGCAGCGCGATGTTCCTGCACACCGAATACACCGAGGGCAATGCCAACATCGGCAACCGCGTGGCGGGCGCCCCGAACTTCATGCTGACCGGCCGCGTGGCCTACCGCATCCCGTTCGTGCCGGGCCTGAAGGTTGGTGTGGACGGCAAGTACACCGGCCCGATGAAGGCCGACGCCGCCAACAACCTGAACCTGGGCGGCTACACGGTGTTCAATCTCGGTGCCACGTACAACACGCGTGTGGCGGGCAAGGAACTGACGCTGCGTGCGGCGCTGTCCAACCTGACCAACAAGCGCTACTGGGCCTTCCAGTACGAGAACTACGCCCAGCCGGCCGACCCGCGTGCCATCAGCCTGAGCGCGAAGATCGCGTACTGATCTGGCGCCATAGCCATGCCCCGGGGGATGCCCCGGATGGCCGCAAAGGCCCCGCCCCGGCGGGGCCTTCCTGTTTTTGGCGCGCCGCTGGCCCGTGAGCCTGCTGCCCGTATACAATCGCGGTTTTTCCTTCCCGCCGAGCCCCCGCCATGAGCACCCTTGGAACGCCCCTCTCCCCGTCCGCCACCAAAGTCATGCTGCTGGGCTCCGGCGAACTAGGCAAGGAAGTGCTGATCGCGCTGCAGCGCCTGGGCGTTGAGACCATCGCCGTGGACCGCTACGAGAACGCGCCGGGCCAGCAGGTGGCCCACCACGCGCGCACGATCACGATGAGCGACGGCGAGCAGCTCAAGGCACTGATCGAGGCCGAGCGTCCCGATCTGGTGGTGCCGGAAATCGAAGCCATTGCCACGCCGATGCTCGAAGCCCTGGAAGCCGCCGGCGTGGTCCGCGTGATCCCCACCGCCCGTGCCGCGCGCCTGACGATGGACCGCGAAGGCATCCGCCGCCTGGCAGCCGAAACGCTCGGCCTGCCCACCAGCCCGTACAAGTTCTGCGATTCGCTCGAAGAGCTGCAGGCCGCCATCGATGGCGGCATCGGCTATCCGTGCGTGGTCAAGCCGGTCATGAGCAGCTCGGGCAAGGGCCAGAGCAAGATCGACGGCCCCGAAGGCGTCAAGGCGGCGTGGGACTACGCCATGGCCGGCGGCCGTGTCAGCCACGGCCGCGTGATCGTGGAAGGCTTTATCGATTTCGACTACGAAATCACGCTGCTGACGGTGCGCGCAGTGGGCGTCAATGGTCAGGTGGAAACGCAATTCTGCGAGCCGATCGGCCACGTGCAGGTGGCGGGCGACTACGTGGAAAGCTGGCAGCCGCACCCCATGCATCCGAAGGCGCTGGAAACGGCCCAGCACATCGCGCGCGCCGTGACGGCCGACCTGGGCGGCCAGGGCCTGTTCGGCGTGGAACTGTTCGTCAAGGGCGAGCAGGTCTGGTTCAGCGAAGTCAGCCCGCGTCCGCACGACACCGGCATGGTGACGATGATCTCGCAGTGGCAGAACGAATTCGAACTGCACGCCCGCGCCATCCTGGGCCTGCCGGTCGACACCAGCCTGCGCGCCCCGGGCGCCAGCGCCGTGATCTACGGTGGCGTCGACGCCGAAGGCATCGTATTCGATGGCGTGGACGAAGCGCTGCGCGTCCCGCAGACCGAACTGCGCCTGTTCGGCAAGCCCGAGTCGTTCTCCAAGCGCCGCATGGGCGTGGCGCTGGCCTATGCCGCCGACGTCGATACCGCCCGCAATCGCGCCAAGGAATCCGCCAGCAAGGTCAAGCCGCGCAAGGCCTGATGTATTTCCCCCCTCTCCCGCACGGGACAGGGGAGACAACCATCGGCAAAACAGCCCCCCACGGTTTGCTCCCCTCTCCCGCCTGCGGGAGAGGGGCTGGGGGAGAGGGCATGGCGCTTCAAATCGAGGCCATCGCGTCTTGAGACGCTCGCCCTCTCCCCCGCCCCTCTCCCATAAATGGGAGAGGGGAGACAACCACAGGCAAAACAGCCTCTATCGGTTTGCCCCCCTCTCCCGCACGGGACAAGGGAGACAACCACAGGCAAAACAGCGCCCCACGGTTTGCTCTGTAGTGGTCCAATTTCCTCAGACAGGTCGATAGGTGGAAAATCACGATCGACGAGGAAAGACGACATGACAAAGCAACGCCGCAAGTTTGACGCTGCCTTCAAGCTGGAGGTAGTCCGGATGATCCGGGATCAGGGCCTATCGGTCGCCGAGGTTTGCCACACGATGGCGATTGGCGAGACCGCCTTACGGCGCTGGCTGGTCCAGTACGACCTTGAAGTGGCTGGCGGCAAGGGAGTGGGCAAGCCGCTGACGCCTGAGCAGCAGCGCATTCGCCAGCTCGAAGAGGAAAACCGCCGCCTGAAGGAGGACAACCTGATCCTAAAAAAGGCATCGGCCTTCTTCGCCCGCGAACTCAAGTGATCTATCGAGTGGTTAGCGGATTGCAGAAGGAGGCGATCGCCATCAGTCGGGCATGCCGGGTGCTGGGCGTGAGCCGGGCGGGGTATTACGCGGCCGGGCGAGAGCCTGCCACCAAGGAGAAGGCCTTGCGGCAGGCGGTGTATGTGCGGGCGGCGTTCGAGGCCAGCGGACGTACCTACGGCAGCCGGCGCGTGGCGCAGGATTTGGACAGGCAGGGGGTGAAGATCGGGCGCTATCGGGCCCGCACGCTGATGCGCCAGGAGAATCTGCACCCGGTGTGGAAGCGCAAGTTCGTGGCGACGACTGACAGCCGGCATGGCAGGCCGGTGGCGCCGAACGTGCTGAGCAGGCAGTTCAGGCCCGCACAGCCCAACCGGGCCTGGGTGTCGGACATCACGTATGTGCGCACGGGGGAAGGCTGGTTGTATCTGGCGGTGGTGTTGGACCTGTATTCGCGCAAGGTAGTGGGCTGGGCCAGCGCAGCGGCCATGCCCGCCGCGCTGGTGGCGTCGGCCTTGAAGATGGCCATCCTGCAGCGCAATCCGGCGCCCGGACTGATAGTGCATTCGGACCGGGGCAGCCAGTATGCAAGCGAGGAGTACCAGGGATTGCTGGCGCGCCACGGCCTGGTTTGCAGCATGAGCCGGGCCGGCGATTGCTGGGATAACGCTGTAGCAGAACGCTTCTTCCTGAACCTGAAGATGGAGCGCGTCTGGCAGAGGCGGTACGTCGACCGGGCCGAAGCCCGGCGCGACATCACGCAGTACATCGTGGGTTTCTACAACCCGGTGCGCTTGCATTCGACACTGGGCTACACGTCGCCAACAGACTACGAGGACAAGTTCCAACAGACCACCCTAATACCTGTCTGAAAAAACTTGACCACTACACTCCCCTCTCCCGCCTGCGGGAGAGGGGCTGGGGGAGAGGGCATGGCGCTTCAAATCGAGGCCATCGCGTCTTGAGACGCTCGCCCTCTCCCCCGCCCCTCTCCCATAAATGGGAGAGGGGAGACAACCACAGGCAAAACAGCCCCCCACGGTTTGCTCCCCTCTCCCGCCTGCGGGAGAGGGGCTGGGGGAGAGGGCATGGCGATTCAAATCGAGGCCATCGCGTCTTGAGAGGCCCTCTCCCCCGCCTCACACAACCCGATCCGCCCGATCGGTCTGCGCCGCCATCGGCTCGCGCGCGCCCGGGTCGGACGCCGCCACGGCCAGTGCGGCATGCGCGCCGCGCGGCGAATCGCGCAGCCCGCTCAAATCCGCCCCCGAAGGTGCCTGGTACAGGCGCAGACCCAGTTCCGGCAGGATCGCAAACAGGTGGTCGAAGATGTCGCCCTGAATGCGCTCGTAGTCCATCCAGCCCGTACGCGTGCTGAAGCAGTAGACCTCGATCGGAATGCCCTGCGAATCTGGCTCCATCATGCGCAGGTTCAGCAGCAGGTCGTGGTGGATATCGGGGTGCGCGCGCAGAAACGCGATGCCATAGGCGCGGAACGTGCCCAGGTTGGTCAGCCGGCGGCGGTTCACGGGATCGGTGTCCTGCCCCTGCAGCGCGCGATTGGTCTGTTCCACCTCCTGCTGCTTGACCTCCAGGTAGTCGTGCAGCAGCCGGAAGCGCATCAGCGCCTTCACTTCGGCATCGTCCAGGAACCGTACCGACGTGGCGTCGATGCGCAGCGTGCGCTTGATGCGACGCGCGCCGGACTCGAACATGTGCCGGTAGTTGCGGTAGCTCTCGGAGAACAGCTTGTAGGTCGGCACCGTGGTCACGGTGTTGTCCCAGTTCTTGACCTTGACCGTGTGCAGCGCGATATCCATCACGAAACCGTCGGCGTTGGACTGCGGCATCTCGATCCAGTCGCCGATGCGCAGCATGTCGTTCGACGTAAGCTGCGTGCTGGCCACCAGCGACAGCAGCGTGTCCTTGAACACCAGCAGCAGCACCGCCGACAGCGCACCGATACCGGACAGCATCCACAGCGGCGAGCGGTCGATCAGGATCGACAGCACCAGCACGCCGCACACCAGCCACAGCGCCAGCTGGGCAATCTGCACGTAGCCCTTGATCGACCGCGTCTGCGCGCGCCGGCTGTTGGCAAAGACGGTCTGCCAGGCACCGAGCACGCCTGACAGCATCAGGAACACGCTGACCCATGTGCCGGCATGCGCCAGCCGCTCGATCAGGATCGAGAACTTGCCCAGGTCCGGCACCTGGCTGATGCCGACCGTGATCACGGCCAGGAACACCGCGTAGCCAAGCCGCCGGTAAGTGCGATGGCGCATCAGCGCGGCTGCCCATTCGCGGTTGCCCGACAGGCTCAGCACACGATAGACCACACGGCCCGTCACGCGGGCCACCAGCCATTGCGCGACGGCGGCAATCAGCGCCAGCGCCAGCACATAAAGCGAGATCTGCGCCCACGGATGGGCGGGAATGCGTTGCTGGAACAGATCCAGCAGGGCGTCAAATGTCATCAAGGCAATGCAAGGAGATTCGGTTCGGAACAGCCGACAAGTCTACTAGCCATGCGCCCCGGCGCCACACTTTGTATGCCTGACCTTGCAAATTCGGATTTGTCTTACGCCGGCAGCAGCTTCAGCCCGCCAATGCCGACGAAGATCAGCGCGATCAGCAACAGCCGCGCCGGCGACGCACTTTCGCCCAGGAACACGATGCCCGCCAGCGTCACGCCAATGGCCCCGATGCCGGTCCAGACGGCATAGGCGGTGCCCACGGGCAGATGCCGCAGCGCCGCGCTGAGCAGGAAGATGCTGGCCAGCGCCGCGCCAATGCCCAGCAGCGTCGGCCCCGGACGCGTCCAGCCGTCGGTGTGCTTCAGCGCCAGCGCCATCACGATCTCGATCAGTCCCGCCACGACCAGCAGCGTCCACGCCATGTTGCTCTCCCCGCATCGGGCAACCCCGGTTGCCGTTCCTGGAGCCACACTGTAGGCTCTGCAGATTGGCATAACCATTCGCATAAATCGCGGAAAGGCAATGCAAAAATGCAGGATGCAGATTGGGACGACCTGCGCGTTTTCCTGGCCGTGAGCCGACGCGGGTCGCTGGCGGCGGCGGCGCGGGCGCTGCGGGTCAATCATTCCACCGTGTTGCGGCGGCTGAACAAGCTTGAGGAAGACCTTGGCACGCGGCTGTTTTCGCGCGATCTGGGCGGCTATGCGATGACGCCGGCCGGTGAAACGCTGGCCGGGCAACTCGATGGCGTGGGCGAGCAGATCGATGCCGCGCAACGCGTGCTGGCCGGGCGCGACACCGAACTGAGCGGGCCGCTGCGCGTGACCACCACCGATACCCTGGCCTATGGCCTGCTGATGCCGGTTCTGGCCGATTTCCGGGTCCGGCATCCCGGCATCGAATTACAGGTGGTGATCCACAACACCTTCCTGAACCTGACCCGCCGCGAGGCCGACGTGGCCGTGCGCCCGGCTGCGGCGCCGCCCGAGCACCTGCTGGGCCGGCACGTAGGCCGGCTGCAGACCGCGCCCTATGCGTCGCGCGATTATCTGGAGCGGATGGAAGCGCCTGCCCAGGCGCACTGGACCGGCCATTGGTGGGTGTTGCCGGACGACAGCCTCGCGCACCTGGCGCAGGCGCGCTGGGCGCTTGCCAACGTGGCCGCCGACCGCTGCGCGGTGCGCGCTGACAGCCTGGTCGCCATGGCGCAGGCCGTGCGGCTCGGCATGGGCGCGGGCATGCTGCTATGCATGCTGGGCGACGCCGATGCATCGCTGGTGCGCCTGGCCGAACCAGAGCCCGGGCTCGATACCCCGCTCTGGCTGCTGACCCATCCGGATCTGCGCCATAGCGCCCGCGTGCGCGCCTTCAACGACTTCTTGACCGACGCGCTGCGGCAGTCGCAGTGGGTGCTGCAGGACTGAAGCCCCCACCGTGCGTTGCCGCGCCTTACCTTGCGCGCCTTACCTTGCGTGCGGCGCGTACATCGCCATCAGTTGGTCGTCGCTGAAGCCCCATTGGCGGGCGTCCTCGAACGCGATCACGGTGTCGTCGGCCTGGGTCAGGTCCAGCACCTCGGGCGGCAACGGCTTGGCATCGGTCACCGAGTAGAACACCATCACGCGCGGCCGCAGCGGCTCGCCTTCGTTCTGGCCGCAGACCACGGCCAGCCGGCCCGAGCGCAGCCGCAGCACGGTGCCCAGCGGGTAGATGCCGATGGTGCGCGTAAACGCCTTGAACACGCGACGGTCGAACAGCGTATCGACGCGTACCGCGATGTATTCCATGGCGCGCGCCGGCGACCACGCCAGGTGGTTCGGGCGCGGCGAGGTCAGCGAATCGTAGGTATCGCAGATGGCCGCGATCTTGGCGTGAACGCTGATCTCGTGCTCCAGCAGCCCGAACGGATAGCCGCGCCCGTCCACCCGTTCATGGTGATGGACGCAGACATCGAGCGGAATGTTGGTATAGAGCCGCGCCTCGTTCAGGATCCGGTAGCCGGCCGACGGATGGCGGCGCATCTGCTCCGCTTCCGACGGCGACAGGTCGCCGCCCTTCATCAGCAGCGATTCTGGCAGCGTCAGCTTGCCGATATCGTGCACCAGCCCCGCCAGCCCGAGTTCGCGCAACTCACCGTCGGGCAGCTTGAGGTTGCGGCCCACGGCGATCATCAGCGCGCAGACCGAGAACGAATGCAGGTACGTGTAATCGTCCTTGACCTTGAGCCGGGCCATCGCCAGCAGCGCCTGGGAATGGCGCGACAGCGATGTCGACGCCGAATCCACCAGCAGCAGCGCGCCGTTGGTTTCCAGCGCCCGGCCCATGCGGATGTCGTTGAACAGGTTGCCGATCAGCGCACGGCCGGTCTTGATCAGCTCGCGCGCGCGTTCCAGCTCGTCCTCGAAGCTCGCCTCGGGATCGTCGGTGGCGTCGTCGGCCTCCATCATGTCGGGCGCCGCCGGTGTCGGCAGGTTCCGGCCCTTGAGGATGTCGATCCAGACGTCCTGCACGTTGGCGGACTGGATCTGCTCCACCTGCTCGTCGCTGGTGACCAGAAAACGCGATCGCCAGAACGGATGGTTGATCCACGGCCCGCCCAGCCTTGCCACGAACATGCCAATCTGCAGCTGTTCCGCCTTGATTCTTCTCAGCATGCACTCGCCCCTATCAAATGGCGCACGAAGCCCGTGCCTCGCGTACCCGTTCAAGCGGGGCTCTGGTCGGGCCGGCCCCTTGCTCTGATTCTTATCGTTGGCCGCCATTATCGGCAGGCTGCCGTATTTCTTTAGCGTTTTCCGTTCGGACGCCGATCCCGCGGCTTCTGCCCGGTCCACCGCCCCGCTGATCGCCCGGCAGGCAGATGACGCAAGGCCACATTTGCGCGCCGACGGACAGCATGCCAAAAGTCAGACCCATCCAGACCATGTTGCCCCAAAAAACAACACCAGCCACCAACGCGCGACGCGCACGACCATCGCGCCGTCGGGCCGGCGGCCTGGCTGCTTTGTTCGGCACCCCGCAGACCCCATCCCCCGGTTGCATGAAACTTGTCGGCGCCAGGCTTGGCCTGCGCGTTCAGGCTTGATATTCGCGGCGAATTGCCGTTATCTGTTGTCGACCACCGCCATTGCGTCTTTCTGCTTGATGCACACCCACTACGACAACCTCAAGGTTTCACGCGACGCCCCGACCGAAGTGATCCGGGCCGCCTACAAATCCTTGAGCCAGAAATATCATCCCGACCGGCACGCGGACAGCGAGGAAGCCAATCGCATCATGCGGCTGCTGAACGCGGCCTACGAGGTGCTGCGCGACCCGGAACGCCGGGCCGAGCACGACCAGTGGATCATTGCCGAAGAAAAGCGCGAGGCCGAGCGGACGCTGCGGCAGGCGCAGGCCCAGCGGGCGGCGGCAGCCCAGGCCCAACGCCAGGCCGCGCAACGCCAGCAGGCCGCGCGCCAGTCGGCCAGCCGCCCGGCGCAACAGGCCCGCCCCGCCGAGCCGGAGCCCACCGACGCGCCGCCGTTCCGTTCACGCAAGGCGCGTCCCGAACGGCAGGAGCGCCAGGAACGCACCCGCCGCGCCGCCCGCCAGCGTGCCGCCGACGGCCCCGCCGTGCCGCTGCCGAAATACGGTTCGATCGCGCTCTATGCCGCCATCGGCGCGATCATCGTCATCATGCTTGGAGACTGGTCGGGCCCCGGCGAAGCGACGGCCAGCAGTACCGACGCCCGCCCGGTGCCCGCCAGCGCAGCGCAGGCGTCGGCGCCCGCATTGGTCAGGACAGTATCACCGGGCGTACAGCTCGCCAGCCGCGAGCGCGGCTACACCCGGCCGTCGATGACGCCGCGCGGCATGCCATGGCCCGATCATTCGGGCTATCTGCCGGGGTATCCGGTACTGAACGGGAATGGGTTGTCGACGCTGACGGTGGACAATTCGGGAAGCGCGTCCGACGTGCTGCTGAAACTGGTAGCCGTCGACGGCAATGCGCCGCTGCCGGTGCGCACCAGCTTCGTGCGCGGCGGATCATCGTTCACGATGGAGAATATTTCGCCCGGCGCCTACGACCTGCGCTACCAGAGCCTCGATTCCGGCGAGATCTTCCGCTCGGAGCGCTTCGACCTCTCGGAAGTCCGCGAGGCCGCCGGCACCAGCGCCAATCGCAATGTCTTCAAGCTGTACGCGGTGCCAGGTGGCACGTCGCGCTCGGTGACGATTTCCGAGCGCGAATTTCCCTGAGGCGGAGCCGGGGCTGGACACCGGCTCGGGCGGCCCTGGCCGCGATGGCGGCAGGGCTCAACGGGCTCCAACAGGTCTTGGTGGGCCTTGACAGGCCTCAGTAGGCCTTGGGCTGCGGCTGGCCGTTCGGCGCCACATAAGGCTTCGGCTTTGGTGCCGGCGCAGGCACATTGCCGTAAAGCTTCTGCCAGCGCGACTTCAGGCCGTCCGCGATTTCCTTCTGGTTGTACTGCTCGGCAAAGTCGATCACCGTCATGCCCTGCTGGTTCTTCAGGCGCATGTCCGCGCCTTCGTCCAGCAGCAGCTTCACCGTCTCGATATGACCGCCGCGCGCCGCCATCATCAGCGGCGTGGTGCCATTGGGGCTCTCGGCGTCCAGATACGCGGCATGGTCGACCAGGTACTTGACCACGTCGTTGTGCCCGTTCGTCGCCGCGTAGTGCAGCGGCGCCCAGCCCTTCTTGTTGACCTCGGCCTCCTCGCCATCGACCATCAGCTTGATCATGTCGAGATCGCCATTGAGCGCCGCCATCATCAGCGCGTTCTCGCCGGCCGGGTTGGTCTTGTCGAAGTCGATGTTCTTGGCCTTGATCAGCGCCGTGGCCGCCTTCTTCGACTTTTCGCGCAGCGCCACCACCAGCATCGGGTTGCCGCGGTTATCCACCAGGTTGGGGTCCACGCCCTTGGCCAGCAGTTTCTGCACGGTATTGCCGTCGTCGAATTCGACGGCCTTGCGCATGTCGTCGGCCGGTGCGGCCTGCACCAGCGCGCAGCCGGACATCGCCGTCAGGCCTACCAGGGCCACTGCGGATGCCAGGCGTCGAATCTTGATATCAAGCATGAGAATTCCTGTCTATGTGCTTGAAAAGACGGAAGAAATTATCCGTGGTCTGCTCCGCTACCGCCTCCACGGGCACGTCGCGCAGCCTGGCGATGAACTCGCCCACATGGCGCACCCAGGCCGGCTCGTTGGTCTTGCCACGATACGGCACCGGCGCCAGGTACGGCGAATCGGTCTCGATCAGCATGCGGTCCAGCGGCACCTTCTTCGCGGTTTCCTGCAGGTCTGCCGCACTCTTGAACGTGACGATGCCCGAGAACGAGATGTAGAAGCCTTCGTCAAGCGCCTGCTTCGCAATGTCCCAGGTCTCGGTAAAGCAGTGCATGACACCGCCGGCCTCGCGCGCATTTTCCTCGCGCATCAGGCGGATCGTGTCGTCGGCCGACGATCGGGTATGGATGATCAGCGGCTTGCCGGTCTGGCGCGCGGCGCGGATATGGGTGCGGAAACGTTCCCGCTGCCATTCCATGTCATCGACACTGCGGCCATTGAGCCGGTAGTAGTCCAGGCCGGTCTCGCCGGTGCCCACCACACGCGGATGGGCGGACAGCGTCACCAGGCGCTCCAGCGTCGGCTCTTCGGCATCTTCCTCGTAGTCGGGATGCACACCCACCGACGCGTAGAGGTTGGGATGCTGCTCGGCCAGCGCCAGCACGCGCGGAAAATCCTCCAGCGTCACGGAAATGCACAGCGCATGCGTGACCTGGTTGGCCTTCATGTTTTCCAGCAGCTGGGGCAGACGCTGCGCCAGCTCCGGAAAATCGATATGGCAGTGGGAATCGACAAACATGGTGCGTACTCCGCGCTCAGCCCAGGCGGCGGCCCAGGATGACGAGGTCGCGCTCGACCCCATCCAGTACGGCCACGCGCGGCAGGTCGCCCCAGCGCGAGAAACCGTGGCGCTCGAACAGGGCCAGGCTCGGTGCGTTGTGGCCGAAGATAAAGCCCAGCAGCGTGTTGACGCCTACCCGGGGCGCATGCTCAATGGCCCGTTCCAGCAGGAACCGGCCCAGGCCCTGGCCACGAAACGCTTCGTGCAGGTAGATCGAGACTTCGGCGGTGGCGCCATACGCCGGGCGGCCGTAGAAATCCGAGAAACTGACCCAGCCGGCCATGCGGCCATCGGCGGCTTCGCACACCCAGAGCGGGCGGCGCTCGGGCAGGTGCTCCGCAAACCACGCCTCGCGCGAGGCCACGGACACCGGTTCCGTATCGGCCGTCACCATGCGCGACGGCACGGTGCTGTTGTAGATCTCGACGATGCCAGCCAGGTCGTCACGCGTCGCCAGACGCACCGAAAAACCGCTATTGCTCATAAAAACAGATACTTGCGAAGCAAGCTTCGCATCTCACATGAGGTTACAAGGTCTGCGTGGGCCGCCCCGATTCGATGGTCTTGCCCAGCAGTTCTTCCACCGCGCGCTTGAGCGCACGGCCATTGTCGTCGTCCGGCAGATGCACGCCCACACCAGGGGTCTTCATCGGCGTGCCAGCCGGCGTGATCCAGGCAACAGTGCCCTGGACCTGGTATTTCTGCGGCCGGTCCAGCAACGAAAGCACCAGGAAGACCTGCTCGCCCAGCCGGAACGGGCGGTTCGACGGCACAAAGATGCCGCCGCGCGCCAGGAAAGGCATGTAGGCACCGTAGAGCCCGGCCTGGTCCTTGATCGACAGCGACAGCACATTCGGCCGGTGCGGCGCGCCGCCTGTGGGCGGCCCCGCCGGATTGACGGACGCGGCTGGCGCCGTATGCGCCGGCATCGTGACTGGTGCATTCATGTTTGACCCCTGCTGTGCTTTGCCCGCTTGGGCGGGCTATGGAATATTGGAAACACGTGGCTCGACTTTTACCACGTGTGCCCATCGATGCCTATGTTTTTGGCTTCGCCCAGCCCCTTTTGTCGCTTTCAGCGGAACAATTGCCGGTAATCGAGAAAGACCGATTCCATGACCAGCCGCGCCGCCAATGGGTGGTTCTCGCTGCGCCGGTGGTTGACCAGCCGGGCCGCAAACCCCTGCAGCCGATGGGCGTCGGTGGCACCGGCGCAGCGTCCGAGCGCGGCCTGCTCCTTCGGGAAATAGCGCACGGCCCCCGTGCCCAGGCACAGGGCCAGCATGTCGTAGGTCCAGCGCTGCAGCACGCCCAGCACGGCCGGGACCGGCAACTTCTGTAGTTGCTCGGCCGCCGCCAGCGGATCGAACGCGGCGCCGGCACCCAGCTGGCCAACCAGCAAGCGCTGCAACGGCTGCTCTTCGGCCTCGGCGGCATGCAGCGCGGTCAGCGGCGCACCGCCCGACAGCGCCAGTTGCGCCTCGACATCGGCCACGCCCTGGCTGCGCAGCCATTCCAGCGCGGCGGCCTGGGTCGGGCGCGTGACCGAGAACTGGCGGCAGCGCGACAGGATCGTCGGCAGCACGCGGTCGATCCGGTCGGTGACCAGCAGGAACACGGTTGACGGCGGCGGCTCTTCCAGCGTCTTGAGCAGCGCGTTGGCGCCCTCGGTCTGCAACGCGTCGAGCGGGTAGACCACCACCACGCGCAGGCCCGCGCGATGGGTGCCCACGCCCACCGCCTCGATCAGCCCGCGCACCTGTTCCATGCGGATGATCTTGCTGGGCGCCTTCTTCTTGCT
This sequence comes from Cupriavidus sp. HE11, assembly GCF_056097175.1. Lineage (NCBI taxonomy): Bacteria > Pseudomonadati > Pseudomonadota > Betaproteobacteria > Burkholderiales > Burkholderiaceae > Cupriavidus > Cupriavidus sp. HE11. The sequence continues at coordinate 3,610,708 of NZ_CP184464.1, read as the reverse complement.
GCTACTGCTGCCGCCACCTTCGCCGTCGCCATCGGCATCGCCCGCGCCGGCTTCCAGCGCTTCGGGCCGCACCACGGTGAAATCGGGGTGATTGCCCTGGCTGAACCAGTGGCAGGCGCCGCAGGTGTTGCACGGCTGGCCATCGGCCACCGGGGATTCGCACAGCAGGCCCTGGGCGAAATGCAGCGCCAGGTCGCGCTTGCCGATGCCTTGCTGCCCATGCAGCAGCAGCGCGTGCGGCAGCCGGTCGCGCAGCGCGGCCAGCCGTTGCCAGTCTTCTCGTTGCCAGGGATAAAGCATGCCGGATCAGTCAGTTAGCGCGATCGTCTCATGTATTGTCCGAGTCTTGCCCGGCGACATCAGCGTGCGCATATATATTCAATAAATCAAAGACTTGAGATGATTTCCTCAAGCGTGACGCGAATTTCCTCGATCGAGCGCGTAGCGTCGATCACGCGGAAACGCCCCGGCGCCTCGGCGGCCCGGCGCAGGTATTCGGCACGTGTCCGTTCGAAGAACGCGCGCGATTCGGCCTCGAACTTGTCCGGCTCGCGGGCGCTGGCCAGGCGCTGTGCCGCCGTCTCCAGGGGCACGTCGAACAGCAGCGTCAGGTCCGGCTGCAGATCGCCCTGCACCCACTGCTCCAGCACTTCCAGCCGCTCGCGCGGCAGGCCGCGCCCGCCACCCTGGTAGGCAAAGGTGGCATCGGTGAAGCGATCGGAAATCACCCAGTCGCCGCGCGCCAGCGCAGGCTCGATAACGTCGGCAATATGTTCGCGGCGTGCCGCGAACATCAGCAGCGCCTCGGTTTCGAGGTCCATCTTCCGGTGCAGCAGCAGGCCGCGCAGGTCTTCGCCCAGCGGCGTGCCGCCCGGCTCGCGGGTCGTGACAACGGTGGCACGTTCGCGCAGGCGGCCGGCTACCCATTCGATATGGGTGCTCTTGCCGGCGCCGTCGATGCCTTCAAAGGTGATGAATCTGCCGCGCATGAATTCAGGGCTTTCCGCGCTGGTACTTGTCGACCGCGCGATTGTGTTCGGGGAGTGAGCTGGAAAAATGGCTGCTGCCGTCGCCACGGGCCACGAAGTACAGCGCATCGGAAGGCGCCGGCGTGGTGGCCGCCGCCAGCGAGGCCAGACCTGGCAGCGCGATCGGGGTCGGCGGCAGGCCGGTCCGGGTGTAGGTATTGTAAGGGGTGTCCGTCAGCAGATCCTTCTTGCGCAGGTTGCCGTCGAAGGTCGGGCCGATGCCATAGATCACGGTCGGATCGGTCTGCAGCATCATGTTCTTGCGCAGCCGGTTGACGAACACGGAGGCAATCAGCGGCCGCTCGGCGGCCTGGCCGGTTTCCTTCTCGACGATCGACGCCATGACCAGCGCCTCGTACGGCGTCTTGTACGGCAGGTCGGGCGAGCGCGCGTTCCAGGCGTCGTTCAGGCGCTTCTGCATGGCCCGGTAGGCATGCTTGTAGAGCTCGACGTCGCTGCTGCCGCGCGCGAACAGGTAGGTATCGGGAAAGAACATACCCTCCGGCGACGCCTCGGCAGCGCCGATGGCCTTCATCAGCTCGGCATCCGACATGTTCTGGGTGTCGTGCTTCAGGGCCGGATTGGCGTCCACCGCCGCCCGCATCTTGCGGAATTCCCAGCCTTCGATCACGGTGACCACATAGTGCGCGACCTCGCCCTTGGCGAGTTTTTCGATCACATCGAGCGGCGTCACGCCGGTTTCGAACTGGTAGCCGCCCGCCTTGAGTTCGGCGGCATGGCCCGTGACGCGCGCCAGCAGCTGGAACAGGCGCGGGTCCATGCCCACGCCGCCGCGCTGGATCTGGCGGCCAACGCTCGCCACGCCGGAATTCGGCTTGATGATGACTTCGACGGGGGATGCGGACAGGCTCAGCGGCTGGCGGGCCCACCAGGCGAAGCCGCCGGCGGCGGCCATGGCAAAGACCAGCAATACCCCGACCAGGCGCAGGAACAGACGTTTCATGGAGTAAGAATAAACACCGGCCGCCATGCCCCCGCCGGCGGGTCGGGATCATTGGAGCGGCCGGTCGGAATGGCGACAGGCCCATATAATACCGGGAGCCTTGTGCCCGATGTGTCACCGAGCGTTACGCAGCGGCCTGCAGTGTCGATTGCGTGCCGCGCCGGTATCGTGATCGCGCCTGCGCCGCCATACGTTGTGTTCTGCACTTGTGCCCCCAATTCATCCATCCATACGATTTCCAGGACCGTCCGCATGTCCGCCACTGAATTCCCGTCCCTCGCCGACAGCTTCGCCGCCCTGCCCGCCGCCGGTATCGTGACCGCGCCCGCCGGCCTGGGCCTGATCCGCGTGGCCGGCGACGATGCCGCCAGTTTCCTGCATACCCAGCTGACCAATGCCGTGGAAGACCTGACCGCCGATGCGGCGCGGCTGGCCGGCTACTGCTCGCCCAAGGGTCGCCTGATGGCCAGCTTCCTGGCGTGGCGCGATGCCGAAGGTATCGTGCTGCAACTGTCGGCCGACATCCAGCCGGCCATCCAGAAGCGCCTGACCATGTTCGTGCTGCGCGCCAAGGCCAGGCTGTCGGACCTGTCCGCCACGCACCGGGTGCTGGGCGTGGCCGGCGCCGGTGCCGAAACCGCGCTGCGCCAGGCTGGCCTGCCCGCGCCCCAGGGCCCGCTGGCCGTGGCCCATGCCGATGGCGTGACCGTGATCCGCCTGGCTGACGCCGAAGGTGAAGCGCGCTGGCAGATCGTGGCCGCCGCCGACCGCGCCGATGCACTGCAACAGGCGCTGGGCGCCACGCTTGCGGCGGCCGCCCCGGCATTCTGGGACTGGCTCGACATCGGCGCGGGCATCCCGCGCATCACGGCCCCCACGCAAGAGCAGTTCGTGCCGCAGATGATCAACTTCGAACTGGTGGGTGGCGTGAACTTCCGCAAGGGCTGCTATCCCGGCCAGGAAGTGGTGGCGCGCAGCCAGTATCGCGGCACGCTCAAGCGCCGCATGTGGCGCGTGCAGGGCGAAGGCCCGGTGCCCGCCGCCGCCGCCGAGATTTTCCGCCCCGAGGACCCGGAACAGCCGTGCGGCATGATCGTCAATGCCGCGGCGTCGCCGCTGGGCGGCTGGGACGGCCTGGCCGAACTGAAGATCGACGCCGCCGCCGGTGCGCTGCACCTGGGCGCCGCCACCGGGCCGACACTGGTCACGCGTACGCTGCCGTACGAAGTACCGCTGCCGAACGAGGCCGAAGCGGCCAGCTGAACGCCACGGGAACTCTGCCATGAGCGATCATCTCTACGTCTACTTCAAGGTACCCGATGCGCACGCGGCCGACGCGCTGCCGCACTGGCACCGCTGGATGGAAACGGTCGCCGAGGCGACCGGGATTGGTGGTACGCTGATGCGCAGGCCCGAGACCCGCGCGGGCCTGCAGACGTGGATGGAGTGTTACGCCGATGTGCCGCCCGCGTTCGACGCCACGCTCGATGGGCTGTGGCGCCAGAGCGGGCTGGCGCAGTGGATCAGCGGCGAGCGGATGGCCGAAAGGTTCATCGACCTGGACGTGCTCTGACCGTGCAGGTCGCATTCACAACGGCATCGCAAGACGGTAGCAAGCAGTAAGAGGAAGCCCCCCATGTGTCTGATACTGGTGGCCTGGCAATCGCACCCGGACTATGCCCTGGTGGTAGCTGGCAACCGCGACGAATTCTATGCCCGCCCGGCGGCGGCCGCGCACTGGTGGCACGATGCCCACGAAGTGCTGGGCGGTCGCGACCTGGCGGAGGTGATTGGCGATGCCGGCACGTGGATGGGCGTCTCCAACGCCGAATCGCCTGAATGGCCCGATGATTCGCGCGCCCGTTTCGCGGCGCTCACCAATTACCGCGCGCCTTCCGAAAAACGTACCGATGCGCGCTCGCGCGGCGAACTGGTGTCGCATTTCCTGCGCGGCAACCAGACGCCCGACGAATACCTGCACGACCTGGCCCGCGCACCCGGCGCGTACAACGGTTTCAACCTGCTCGCCAGCGATCTGCACGATCTCTGGTGGTACAGCAACCGGTCCAAATCGCGCCAGCCGCAGAAGCTCAAGCCGGGCTTGTATGGCCTGTCCAACGCGCTGCTCGATACGCCCTGGCCCAAGGTGCGCAGCCGTGTGGGCGCGCTGTGCGAGGTGCTGGCCGCCGACCGCGGACAGCTAGGATCGGACCCCGAGCCGTACCTGCAGTTGCTGGCCGATGAAAAGCAGGCGCCAGACTGGGAACTGCCGAGTACCGGCGTGGCACCCGAATGGGAAAAGCTGCTGTCGTCGGCGTTTATCCGATCGCCCAACTATGGCACGCGCGCCAGCACCATACTGCGCGTGCGGCACGATGGCCGCTTCGATTTTGTCGAGCGCAGCTTCGACGCCGACGGCCAGACCGGCGAGGTGTCATACCAGGGCCGCCTGAACGTGGCCCGCGATACCGGAACCGTGCCGGCGCCACGCTAATCGCCGCCGGGCCGCCCTGGCCTGGCTGGCGTGATGGTCTCCGGATTCATGCAGACGGCCGGGCCATCCTGCAAACCCCGTTCCGCCACCACCTGCCACGCTTCGGCCGCTATGCCGACGCGTCGGCCAGCAGCACCAGATCGGCCAGCGCCCTGCCCCCCGCAGAGATATGCGTCCGCATGGCCTCGGCCGCGGCGTCGGCCTGCCCGCTCAGAATGGCCTCTACCACGTGTCCGTGCTCGCGATACGAGGTGGCTATGCGGGCCTCGTTGATCAGGTCCTTGCGCTGCCAGTAGATCGCCAGGCGGCGCCGCAACTGCACGATCTGCTCCGACAGGAACGGGTTGGCCGCCGCCTGGTACAACACCTCGTGGAAGGCCCGATTGGCCTCGACGTAGGCCGCCGCATCGCGTGCGCGCGCCGGAATGCCGGCGGCCTCGTGCGAATCTGCCAGTGCCTTGCGCCCTTCAGCCGAAATGCGCCGGGTGGCAAGCCGTGCCACCACCCCCTCCATCTCCGCCAGCGTCTCGAACATGGCCACCAGCTCGGCAGCGCTCGGCTTGTGGACGAACATGCCGGCACGCGGCGCGATCGACACCAGCCCCTGAGCCGCCAGCATCAGCAGCGCCTCGCGCACCGGCGTGCGCGAACTGTCGAACTGTTCGGCCAGCATCTTCTCGTCGATCTGCGCCCCGGGCCGCAGCTCTCCCGCCTGAATGGCGGCGATCACGCTTTCGCGAATCCGATCTTGTAGCGATTGCACGGGTATACCCTCTATTTTCCTTAGAAAAATATCTGTAGCCTTTTTTGATATATCAATTCGGCTTTGAGATATAACGAGATGGATGATACCTCACCCTCCCTGGCCGTCGAAGGCCGCGTTGCCACGATAACGCTGCGCCGGCCCAAAGTGGCCAACCGGCTCAGCCCCGCCGACCTGATCGCGCTGCGCGACCACGTGGCCGCCGTCAATGCCATGTCCGAAGTGCTGGTGCTGTGCTTCATCGCCGAGGGCAAGTACTTCTGCAGCGGCTACGACATTGGCTCGCTAGGTGGCAAGCCCGAGGAAGGCGCTGCCAATTTCGGCGACGTGATCGATGCCATCGAGGCGGCGCGGCCCGTCACGATGGCCGCGATCCAGGGCGGCGTCTATGGCGGCGCCACCGACCTGTGCCTGGCGTGCGATTTCCGGATCGGGGTGCCGGGCTGCGACATGTTCATGCCCGCTGCCCGGCTGGGGCTGCATTTCTATCGCGGCGGCATGGAGCGCTATGTGTCGCGGCTGGGCCTGAACGCGGCCAAGCGGCTGTTCCTGACCGCCGACCGCATCGAGGCCGACGAGATGCTGCGCATCGGCTTCCTGACCGAAATGGTGCCCGCCGATGCGCTGGCCGCGCGCGTGGCGGCACTGAGCACCCAGCTGGCCGGCATGGCGCCGATCGCGCTGATCGGCATGAAACGCCACCTCAACGACATCGCCTGCGGCCGGCTTGATGCCGACGCGCTGCAACACGACATACACCGCTCCGAAACCTCGGAAGACCTGCGCGAGGGTGCGGCGGCATGGAAGGAGAAACGAACCCCTGCGTTCCGCGGCCGATAGCCACGCCAGGCCCAGCCGCGTCCATTCACTCAAGTGGCGAAACAGCTACGGAGGAGACATCATCATGACCATCACCCTGACCCATCGCGCCGCGCTCGCCATCTTCGGCACGCTGTTCGCGGCATTGCCCGTTGCCGCCTCGGCACAGGCGGCCTACCCCAACAAGCCGATCCGGCTCGTGATCGGCTTTCCGGCCGGCGGCGGCGCGGACAACACGGCCCGGCTCTACGGCGACGCGCTGAGCCGCGAGCTTGGACAACCGGTGGTGGTCGACAACCGGCCCGGCGCCGGCACCACGATTGCCGCCGAATACGTCGCCAAGTCGGCGCCCGACGGCTACACGCTCTACATCGCCACGGCCAGCCTGATGGGTGGTGACAAGGTGCTCTACAAGAACATCCGCTACGAGCCGTCCGACTTCGCGCCGATCACGAAGCTGTCGGCCGCGCCGCTGATCCTGGCCGTCAACAAGGACAGCGGCATCAAGAACGTGCAGGACCTGATCGCCCAGGCCAAGGCGCATCCGGGCGCCATCAATTACTCGTCGTCGGGCAATGGCGTGATCACGCACCTGGCAGGCGTCTACTTCACCAAGCTCACCGGCGTGCGCATGACGCACGTGCCATACAAGGGCGGCGCGCCGTCGGCCCAGGCCGTGGCCGCCGGCGACGTGCAGCTGACGTTCGGTACGGCGCCTTCGGTCAAGCCGATGATCGACACCCATAAGGTGGTGCCGATCGCCGTGACTTCGGCCCAGCGCTCCAACGCCAATCCGCAATTGCCGACCATCGCCGAAAGCGGGGTCAAGGGCTACGACCTGTCGGCCTGGTACGGGCTGTTCGCACCCGCGAAAACGCCCCCGGAGATCATCGACAAGCTGTTCGCGGCCACGGCCAAGGTCATGGCCGACCCCGAACTCCGCAAGCGCTTTCTGGCGCAGGGCGACGAGGTGTCGGTGTCGGCTTCGGTCGCCGACTTCCGCGACTTCGCGGCCCGCGAAGGCAAGATCGGCGTCGACCTGGCGCAGTCGAGCGGCGCAAAGATCGATTGATGCCCGCCCGCGCATCGAACCTCAAGGAGTAAAAGCATGACTACGCCTAACGGCCCCCTGCACGGCATCACGGTTGTCGACCTGACGCGCGTGCTGGCCGGCCCGTACTGCACGATGATGCTGGCCGATCTGGGCGCCCGCGTCATCAAGATCGAGAATCCCGACCGGGGCGACGATTCGCGCCAGGTGGGGCCGTTTGTCGATGGGGAGTCGGCCTACTTTGCGTCGGTGAACCGCAACAAGTCGTCCATCGCGCTCGATCTCAAGGACGCGTCGGACCGCGCGGTACTGGAGCGGATGCTGGAAGGCGCCGACGTGCTGGTGGAGAACTTCCGCGCCGGTGTGATGGACAAGCTTGGCTATACATGGGAAATGCTGCGCGCCCGCTATCCGAGGCTGGTGTACGCGTCGATTTCCGGCTTTGGCCAGACCGGCCCCTACCGCAACCGGCCCGCCTACGACATGGTGGTGCAGGCCATGGGCGGCCTGATGAGCGTGACGGGCGAGCCCGGCGGCAATCCGGCGCGTGTCGGGGTGTCGATTGGCGATATCGGCGCCGGACTGTATGCCACCATCGGCATCCAGGCCGCGCTGCTGCGCCGCACCGCCACCGGGCTGGGCGAACGGGTCGATATCTCGATGCTCGATTGCCAGGTGGCGCTACTGGAAAACCCCATCGCCCGCTTCTCGGCCACCGGCAACGTGCCCAGGCCGCTCGGCACCCGGCATCCGTCGATCACGCCGTTCGACATGTTTGCCACGCAGGACGGCTTTGTCGTGATCGCCGTTGGCAACGACGCCCTGTTCGAACGGCTCTGTGGCGCACTCGGGCAGCCGGAATGGGTCGACGATCCACGGTTTGCATCGGTCCCGGCCCGCAACGAGCATCACGCGGAACTGAAGCAATGCCTGGAGGCGCGCCTGTGCGAGGCGCCGACAGCCGAATGGGAAGCTGTGCTGGAGGCCGCCGGGGTGCCGCATGGCCCGCTGAACGGCGTGCCGCAGATCATGGACAACGCCCACGTGGCAGCCCGGCAGATGCTGCTGGACGTTGGCATCGGCGCCGACAAATCGCTGCGCGTGGCCGGCAATCCGATCAAGATCGGCGAGACGTGGCAGTCCGGCGCGGTACGGCCGGCGCCCCGGCTCGATCAGGATCGCGAGGCGCTGCTGGGAGAATTTGGCGCGTAGCCCCGGGGGCCGGCGGACCAGCCCGGCCTTAGCCGATGCGCTTGCGCATCTCGATGTGCGGAATGCCGGCTTCCTCGAATTCGGCCCCCACCTGCTCGAAACCCACGCGCGTGTAGAACGGCGCGGCGTGGGTCTGCGCGTTGAGGATCAGCTCCGGATAGCCCAGCTCGGCGGCCTTGGTCATCAGCGCATCGAGCACCTTCGCACCCATGCCGGTGCCGCGCGCCACCTTCAGCACCGCCATGCGGCCGATATGGCCATCCGGCAGCAGCCGGCCCGTCGCCACCGGCGTGCCGTCCTGGGCAAACGCCAGCGCGTGCCAGCTCGGGGCATCCATGTCATCCCATTCCAGTTCCACCGGCACACCCTGCTCTTCCACAAAGACGCTGTAGCGGATGGCGCGCGCGCGTTCGCGGGCTTCATCCCAGGCGCAGACCAGTACGGAATCGGGGCAGACGGACATGATTTTCTAGGGCGGGAAGTCTTGGAAAGGCGCAATGATACGCCGACGGCCAGGCGATGGCGGTCAAGGCGGCGCTGCAGACCCGTGCGATTATCGGCCATCCTTGCACCAGCCTAGGGATTACCCCCCTGCCATCCTTTGATGAAATTTGTATGATGACCTGACTACCCGATGACGTGATAACGATGTTCCAGAAGATTCCCGCCCGTGCGCTGACCGACAGCGTGGCCGAACAGTTACTCGAGAAGATCGAAGGCGGCGTGTTTCCGCGTGGCGCCAAGCTGCCCACCGAAGCCGTGCTGTCCGAGGAATTCGGCGTCAGCCGCACCGTGATCCGCGAGGCCATTGCGCGGCTCAAGTACGAAGGGCTGGTGGAATCGCGCCAGGGCAGCGGCGTATTCGTGACCGAACAGGCCGGCATCCGTCCGCTGCGCATCGACTACACCGACGTCGACACGCTGGAATCGGTGCTGCAAATCGTTGAACTGCGACGTTCCATTGAGGCCGAGGTGGCCGCGCAGGCCGCCCGCCGCCGTACGGACGCGGCCATGGCCGGCATCGACGCCGCGCTGGCCCGGCTGGATGCCGAGGTGGCCGCCGGCGGTGACGGCGTGGATGCCGACGTGGGCTTCCACCGCGCCATCGCCGAAGCCACCGGCAATCCCTACTTCCTCAAGACGCTGGCGTTCCTGAGCCAGTACCTGGAAACCGCCACGCGCGTCACGCGAACCAACGAGGCGCGCCGCGAGGACTTCTCGCGCCAGGTGCGCGAGGAACACCAGGCCATTGTCGCCGCCATCCGCGCGGGCGACCCCGACGCCGCGCGCAACGCCGCGCAGAACCATATGTACAACGCGGCGCGCCGCCTGTCGCAACTGGGCGACGACGACGCAGCCGCCAGCGACCTGCCGCAAGGCCCGTCGCATTAATCCCGCTTTCAGGAGATTTCCATGTCCAGGAATATTGGTGTCATCGGCTTGGGCGCGATGGGCTATGGCGTGGCGCAGTCGCTGCTGCGCGCCGGCTTCAAGGTCCATGCGTTCGATCTGCGCGATGAGGTGCTGCGCCGCTTTGCCGACGCCGGCGGCGTGCCGTGCGGCAGCCCGGCCGAACTGGGCGAGCGCTGCGACGTGGTGATCACGCTCGTGGTCAACGCCGCGCAGACCGAATCGGTGCTGTTCGGCGAACAGGGTGCGGTACCGGCCATGGCCGCCGGCAAGCTCGTGATTGCCAGCGCCACCGTGCCGCCTGGCTTTGCCGAAGCCCTGGGCAAGCGGCTGGCCGAAAAGGGCCTGCTGCTGCTCGACGCGCCGGTCTCGGGCGGCGCCGCCCGCGCTGCCACTGGCGAAATGACGATGATGACGTCGGGCCCTGCCGAAGCCTACGCGCTGGCCGAGGACGTGCTGGGCGCCATTGCCGGCAAGGTCTACCGCCTGGGCGACGCCCATGGCGCCGGCTCGAAGGTCAAGATCATCAACCAGTTGCTGGCCGGTGTGCATATCGCTGCAGCAGCCGAAGCCATGGCGCTGGGCCTGCGCGAAGGCGTGGACCCCGACGCGCTCTACGACGTCATCACGCACAGCGCCGGCAACTCGTGGATGTTCGAAAACCGCGTGCCGCATATCCTGGCGGGCGACTACACGCCGCTGTCGGCCGTCGACATCTTCGTCAAGGACCTGGGCATGGTGCTGGATACCGCGCGCACCAGCAAATTCCCGCTGCCGCTGTCGGCGGCGGCACACCAGATGTTCATGATGGCGTCCACCGCCGGCCATGGCGGCGAGGACGACTCCGCCGTCATCAAGATTTTCCCGGGTATCGAACTGCCCGCCGGCAAGGCCAAGGAGTAAGGCAATGACGATGGATCGTCCCCTGCTGGGCTGTATCGCCGACGATTTCACCGGCGCCACCGACCTGGCCAACACGCTCGTGCGCAATGGCATGCGCACCGTGCAGACCATTGGCGTGCCCACCTCGGCGGTGCAGGCCGACGCCATCGTCGTCGCGCTGAAGTCGCGCACGATTCCGGTGGCCGACGCGGTGGCCCAGTCGCTGGCCGCACTGGCCTGGTTGCGCGAGCAGGGCTGCCGCCAGTTCGTGTTCAAGTACTGCTCGACGTTCGATTCGACCGACGCCGGCAATATCGGCCCGGTGGCGGAAGCCCTGCTCGACGCCCTGGGCAGCGATTTCACGATCGCCTGCCCGGCCTTCCCCGAGAACGGCCGCACGATCTTCCGTGGGCACCTGTTCGTGGCCGATGCCCTGCTTAACGAATCGGGCATGGAGCACCATCCGCTCACGCCGATGACCGATGCCAGCCTGGTGCGCGTGCTGCAGCGCCAGAGCCAGTCCAAGGTGGGCCTGCTGCGTTATGACACCGTGGCGAAGGGCCCGCAGGCCGTGCGCGCCCGTATCGACGCGCTGCGCGCCGAAGGCGTAAAGCTGACGATTGCCGATGCAATTTCCGACGCCGACCTGTTCGCGCTGGGCGAAGGCTGCGCGGCGCTGCCGCTGATTACGGGCGGCTCGGGCATCGCGCTGGGCCTGCCGGAGAATTTCCGCCGGGCCGGGCTGCTGCCGACACGCACCGACGCGGCCGAAGTGCCGGCCGTCAACGGCCATGGCGTGGTGCTGGCGGGCAGCGCATCGCGCGCCACCAACGGCCAGGTCGCGCACTGGATCGCGCAGAAGCGCCCCGCCCTGCGGATCGATCCGCTGCGCCTGGCGCGCGGCGAGGCCGTGACCGACGAGGCGCTGGCCTTTGCCCGCGATCACGACGAACCGGTGCTGATCTATGCGACGGCGCAACCCGAGCAGGTCAAGGCCGTGCAGGCCGAGCTTGGCGTGGCACGCGCAGGCGAACTCGTGGAACACGCGCTGGCCTGCATTGCCGCCACGCTCAAGGCCCGCGGCACGCGCCGCTTTGTGGTGGCCGGCGGCGAGACGTCGGGCGCCGTGGTGCAGGCGCTGGGCGTGGAGTCGCTGCGCATCGGCCGCCAGATTGCCCCGGGCGTGCCGGCTACCGTCACGCTCGATGCCGAGCCGCTGGCGCTGGCCCTGAAATCGGGCAACTTCGGCGGCGAGAACTTCTTCGACGAAGCGCTGCAGGTGCTGGGAGCCGCGCGATGAGCCAGAACGAAAGCGCACTGCGCGAAGAGATCTGCCGCGTCGGCGCCAGCCTGTTCCAGCGCGGCTACACGGTCGGCACGGCCGGCAACATCAGCGCCCGCCTGGAAGACGGCTGGCTGATCACGCCCACCGACGCGTGCCTGGGCACGCTGGACCCCGCCAGGGTCGCCAAGGTGGCGACCGACGGCACCTGGGTATCGGGCGACAAGCCGTCGAAGACGCTGACGCTGCACCGCTGCGTCTACGACAACAACCCGAACGCCCATGGCGTGGTGCATACCCATTCCACCCACCTGGTGGCGCTGACGCTGGCCGGTGTGTGGCAACCCGACGACGTGCTGCCGCCGATCACGCCGTACTACGTGATGAAGGTGGGCCATATCCCGCTGATTCCGTACCACCGCCCGGGCGACCCGGCCGTGGCTGCCCGCGTGGCGCAGCTTGCAAACGAGGTACGCGGCGTGCTGCTGGCGCGGCTGGGTCCGGTGGTGTGGGAAGACAGCGTGTCGCGGGCAGCCTGGGCGCTGGAGGAGCTGGAAGAAACCGCCAGGCTCTGGATGATGCTCGGGGACAAACCCGCGCCACTCGATGAAACCGCGCTGGCGGAACTGCGCGACACGTTCAAGGCGAGGTGGTAGCGCCGCAGGAATCTACCCCATTGCTTTGCTCCCCTCTCCCGCTACGCGGGAGAGGGGTTGGGGGAGAGGGCAAGCGCCAGGCTCTGGCGACATCTCATAACAACGCCCCGCCCTCTCCCCGGCCCTCCCCCGCAACGCGGGAGAGGGCGACACCCTCAGCCGGTTCAAGACCAAGGAGACCTTCTAAATGACCGCATCCAACCCCGCGGTGGGGACCACTGCCGCCGACGCACGGCTGGACACCGACGCCGCCACCGAAAAGAGCGCCTACAACAAGGTGTTCTGGCGCATCATGCCGTTCCTGATGCTGTGCTACGTGATCGCCTATCTCGATCGCGTCAACGTGGGCTTCGCCAAGCTGCAGATGGCGCAGGACCTGCAATTCTCGGAGACCGTGTTCGGCCTGGGCGCCGGCCTGTTCTTCATCGGCTATTTCCTGTTCGAGGTGCCCAGCAACCTGCTGATGCACCGCATCGGCGCGCGCATCTGGATTGCGCGGATCATGATCACGTGGGGCATCATCTCGGCCGCTTTCGTGTTCGTGCAGACGCCCACGCAGTTCTACGTCATGCGCTTCCTGCTGGGCCTGGCCGAGGCGGGCTTCTATCCGGGCGTGATCCTGTACCTGACGTACTGGTACCCGTCGCACCGCCGCGCCAAGATGATCGCGCTGTTCATGTCGGGCATTCCCGTGGCCGGCATGTTCGGCAACCCGCTGTCGGGCTGGATCATGGACGCCTTCCACGACACCCACGGCTGGGCCGGCTGGCAGTGGATGTTCCTGATCGAGGCGCTGCCCGCGTTTGCCATCGGCATCGTGACGATCTTCGTGCTGCGCGACGGCATCGACAAGGCTCCGTGGCTCGACAACGACGAGAAAGCCCTGCTCAAGCGCAACATCGAGGAAGACGAGCGCGCCGCCTCTGCCGCAGCCGCCGCCAACGGCCAGCGCGACATGCATTCGCTGGGCGCCGTGTTCAGCGACCGCCGCGTCTGGTGGATGTGCCTGATCTATTTCTGCTTCGTGACCGGCCAGTACGCGCTGACGTTCTGGATGCCGACGCTGGTCAAGGCCAGCGGCGTGACCGGCAACCTCAATATCGGCCTGCTCTCCGCCATCCCGTTCATCTGCGCGATTGTCGTCATGAATATCCTGGGCCACAGCGCCGATGCCCGCCGCGAACGCCGCTGGCACCTGATCGTGCCGGCACTGATGGGCGCCACGGGCTTTGCCATTGCCGCGTCGTTCACCCACAATACCCCGGTGGCCATTGCGGCGCTGTCGCTGGCCGCCGCCGGTGTGCTGACCTGCGCGCCGCTGTTCTGGTCGCTGCCGACCGCGTTCCTGAGCGGCGTTGCCGCCGCGTCGGGCATCGCCGTAGTCAACTCGGTGGGCAACCTGGCAGGCTTTGTGTCGCCGTACATGGTCGGCGCGCTCAAGGACCTGACGCAGAGCACGCAATTGCCGATGTATGTGCTGTCGGCCATCCTGATCGTGGGCGCCCTGCTGGTGTGGCTGACCCCGGCCAGGCTGGTCAACCGCTGATCGAACCTGAAGTTCAAGGAGACCTGACATGCCGCGCTTTGCCGCGAACCTCTCGATGATGTACACGGAGCACGACTTCCTGGACCGCTTTGCCGCCGCGGCAAAGGACGGCTTCCAGGCCGTGGAGTACCTGTTCCCGTACGATCATCCGGCCGCCGAGATCCGCCAGCGGCTGGACGCGCACGGCCTGACCCAGGCCCTGTTCAACGCGCCGCCGGGCGACTGGGGCGCCGGCGAGCGCGGCATCGCCGCCCTGCCCGGACGCGAGACCGAGTTCCGCAACGCGTTTGCAAAGGCGCTGGAATATGCGGCCGTGCTCGGCAACGACCGCGTGCACGTGATGGCCGGCATCGTGCCGGCCGACGCCGACCGCGCGCGCTGCCGCGCCGTCTACCTGGAGAACCTGGCCTACGCCGCCGCGTCGGCCGCCGCGCATGGCATCACGGTGCTGATCGAGCCGATCAACACGCGCGACATGCCGGGCTACTTCCTGAACCGCCAGGACGACGGCCAGGCCATCTGCCAGCAGGTGGGCGCCGCCAACCTGAAGGTGCAGTTCGACTGCTACCACTGCCAGATCGTGGAAGGCGATATCGCCAAGAAGCTGGAACGCGATTTTGCCGGTATCGGCCATATCCAGATAGCCGGCGTGCCCGAACGGCACGAGCCGGACATTGGCGAACTGAACTACCCGTACCTGTTCGACGTGATCGACCGGCTTGGCTACACGGGCTGGATCGGCTGCGAGTACCGCCCGCGCGCCGGCACGTCCGAGGGCCTGGGCTGGCTCAAGCCATACCTGAAGCGTTGATCCCCTGCAAACCCACCGGAATGTTGCAACCATGAACGTACTGATTACCGGCGGCGCCGGTTTCCTGGGCCTGCAACTGGCCCGCCTGCTGCTCAGGCGTGGCGCACTGAGCCTGGACGGCAAGGCCGTCACGATCGACAGGCTCACGCTGCTCGACGTGGTGGCGCCGCAGATCGACGATGCGCGTGTCCGCGTGGTGACCGGCGACCTGTCCGATCCGGCCGTGCTCGCGCAGGCCATCGACCGCGACACCGGGGCCATCTTCCACCTGGCCGCCGTGGTCAGCGGCCAGGCCGAGGCTGATTTCGACCTGGGCATGCGCGTGAACCTGGACGCCTCGCGGGCGCTGCTGGAAACGTGCCGCCAGCTTGGCCATGCGCCGCGCGTGGTGTTCACGAGTTCGGTCGCCGTCTACGGCGGCAAGCTGCCGCCCGTGGTGCAGGACGATACCGCGCTGAATCCGCAGTCCTCGTATGGCGCGCAGAAGGCCATCGGCGAATTGCTGCTGTCCGACTACAGCCGCAAGGGCTTTGTCGATGGCCGCGTGCTGCGCCTGCCGACGATCAGCGTGCGGCCGGGCAAGCCCAATGCCGCCGCGTCGTCGTTCGCCAGCGGCATCATCCGCGAACCGTTGTCGGGCGTGGCCGCCAACTGCCCGGTGCACCCGGACACCGCGCTTTGGCTGCTGTCGCCGCGCGGCGCGATCCAGGCACTGGTCAATGGCATCGAACTGGACGGCGCCCGTTTCGGCAACCGCCGTGTGGTGAACCTGCCGGGGCTGTCGGTGACTGCCGCGCAGATGGTGGACGCGCTGCGCCGCGTGGCAGGCGATGCGGTGGCCGACCGCGTGACCTGGGAGCGCGAGGATCGCATCGAGAAGATCGTCGGCACCTGGCCGGCCGCCTGGGACCCGTCCCGCGCGCTGGAACTGGGTTTTGTCAGCGATGCCGACTTCGATTCGGTGATCCAGGCCTATGCGGAGGATGCGGGCCTGTCGCTCTGAGCGGCCAGCCCGTAGTGCCGGACGGCATCGGCGCCTGGCCGACGCCGTCCGGCAGCTACCATGGCGCCAGCCGGCATCTTGCGCGTGACCGGTTCGGGTCGTTGCGGGCCGGTACTTCGGCGCGATAGTTCGCCACCGCCACGGCCGAGCGGGCGGGTACTTCGGCAATCCAGGCCGATGGGATCGCAAAGTTGACGTTCTGCGCCTCGCGCAACGTCATGTACGGCACGCCGATCAGCCGGCCGTCCACCAGCAACACCATCCTTCCAGGTGCCACCGGGGAGTTGCTGCGGCACACCTTACACGGCGGGCTTCGCCACCTCCCAGGCGTCGATGGTCTCGCGTACCTGCGCGGGAATCGGCGCCGACTTCTGCGTCTTCGGGTCGGCGCACACGTACACGATCTCGCCGGTAATCAGGTGCTCGTCACCGCGATACATCTCCACGCGGAACAGCATGCTTGAACGCCCCAGGCGCGCCATGCGGCCGCGGATGTCCAGCAAGTCGTCGAAGCGCGCCGAGGCGTGATATTCGAGCGTGGACTTGACCACGAAAATGTCCACGCCATGCGCGTGCAGCACGTCTTCAGGGTAGCGGATGCCCACCGCGCGCCAGTATTCGGTCACGCAGATATCGCAGTACGTCAGGTAGTGCGCGTTGAAGACGATCGACTGGGGATCGACCTCGGCCCAGCGCACGCGCAGCGGCATGCTGTGGCGGAAATCCTCTTTGGCCATCTGGCACAAGCTCCAAATGAAAAACGGGGCGCTCCGTGGAACGCCCCGTCCGGTGACAGGCTTATTGCGGCTTGTTCAGCCCCAGCTTCTCGATGATGGCGCGCTCGCGCTTGACGGTGTCGGCCGCAAAGGCAGCGTACTGGCTGCTGCTCATGTAGTACGGCTCCATGTCGAACTTCGCCAGCGATTCGCGATAGTTCGGCATCTCCATGGCCTGCTTGAATGCGTCATGCAGCTTCTTGACGATGGCCGGATCGGTGCCCTTGGGCGCCACCAGGCCGAACGGCGAGGTCTGCACGATGCCCATGCCCAGTTCCTTCAGCGTTGGCACGTTCGGGAAGCGCGCCGAGCGCTTGTCGCCCCAGGTGGACAGCAGGCGCAGCTTGCCAGATTCCACGTACTGGGCCCAGGCTGGCGTGTCGGCCACCGACATCACGTGGCCGCCCAGCAGCGCCTGCATCGATTCCGAGTTGCCCTTGTACGGGATATGCGAGAACTGCACGCCCTGGCGCATCGCCAGGTCTTCCATGGTCAGGTGCAGCGTGGTCATCGAGCCCGGCGAACCGTAGGTCAGCTTGCCCGGATTGGCCTTGGCGTAGGCGATGTAGTCCTGCATCGTCTTGATCGGCGAATCGGCGGGCACCACCAGGCCAAACGAATAGCCGGCCAGGTTGATGACGTAGTTCAGGTCCTTGACCGGATCCCAGTTGATCTTGGTGGTATACGGCAGGCGGTACACGGGCATGGCCACCTGGGCCAGCGTGTAGCCGTCCGGCGCGGTCGACTGCATCATCTGGGCGGGCAGCACACCGCCGGCACCGGGCTTGTTCTCGACGATCACGGGCTGCCCCAGGATCTTCGAGGCGTTGTCTGCCAGCACGCGGAACGGAATGTCGGTGGAACCGCCGGCCGTGTAGCCGATGATCAGGCGAATCGGACGGTTCGGGAATTTGTCCGCCTGGGCGTGTGCCGGCATGGCGGCCAGTCCAACTGCGGCCGAAGCGGCGATCAGGCCCACCTGGGCCATAAAGTGGCGGCGTTGCATGAGTGTTGTCTCCTTCTGCTGCAAAAAATGCACTGTTGCGACTTCGATAAACCGTGAAACAGTTGCAGGCCCGCCCCGGTTGTTTTGGGAAGGGGTCAGGCCGAAATCGTTGATGTACTACGTCTGGAACGCCTCCCGCAGCGCGGCGATGGCGTCGGCATGGGCGCCGGCCACCGCATGGATAAAGCGTCCCATCTTGAAGAAATCGTGAATCATCGCCGGGTAGTCGGCCAGCGTGGCTGCCACGCCTGCCGCCTGCAGCTTGGCCGCGTAGGCCACGCCTTCGTCGTGCATCGGATCGTAGCCAGCCACGGCGATCCAGGCCGGGCACACGCCCCGCACGTCGGCCCCCTGCCCGCCGCCATCGAGCGGCGCGAAGCGCCAGTCGTCGCGGCTGGCATCCTGGTCCAGATACTGGCCAAAGAACCACTGGATCATATCGGACGTCAGCAGGTAGCCGTCGGCCAGCGCGCGGTGCGACGGGGTGTCCTGGCGCGCGCTGGTGCCGGGATAGATCAGCATCTGCAGCACCGGTGCCAGGCCGGTATTGCGCGCCTCGACGGCACAGGCCGCCGCCAGCGTGCCGCCCGCGCTGTCGCCGCCCACGGCGATCTTGGCCGGGTCGGCGCCAAGCCGGGCCGCTTCGTCGAACACCCAGTGCAACACGTCGAAGGCGTCGTTGGCTGCAGTCGGGAATTTCCACTCCGGGCCCAGCCGGTAGTCGACCGACAGCACCAGGCAGTCGGCGCCATTGCAGAACACGCGGCACAGCGAATCGTGCGAATTGATACTGCCAACCGTGAAGCCACCGCCGTGGAAGTAGACCAGCAACGGCAGCGGATCGGCCCAGCTGGCCTCGCGCGGCGCATAGAGCCGTACCGGGATGGCGTGACCGTCGCGGGCCTTGACCGCGAAATCCTCGACGCTGTGCACCGCTGCCGGCGACAGGTCCAGGATCGGCGCGCTTTTCTCGTAGCCGATCTTGGCGTCCGCCGGATCCATCGTATGGATCGCCGGCCGCTTGGCCCGCGCAATCAGTTCCAGCAGCTGCGCGACCTGAGGGTCGAGCGGCTGGGCGGGCAAGCCGGGAACGGACGGAGAAAGCTGAGCGGACATAGAGACAGTCAAAATCGGACAATCGGCCATGTTAGACCGTTACCGACCGGGGGCACACCAGGATCACAAGCTCACAAATATTCGAATTGTGAACGGTCGTTCGATTTCCGTATCATGCCAGCCTTTCCGGCATGCAGCATTACGAAATAACCCTCAAGACAACGCTTGAAGCACCTTTTGCGCGATCACCGGCCATGCTTGCGATGCTGCCGGGCGCACGTTCCACGCCTATGCTTGTAGGGCGTGCGACGCCAGCACGGCACCCCTACAAATCAGGAGACACCATGACAGGCGAACACTTGCAGGTTGTGCATGGGGATATCACCCGGATGGAGGTCGATGCCATCGTCAATGCAGCCAATAACGGGCTGCTGGGCGGGGGCGGCGTGGACGGCGCCATTCACGGCGCGGGCGGGCCTGCCATCGGGGCCGCGTGCCGGGCCATTCGCGACGCCCAGGGAGGATGCCCGACTGGCGAGGCGGTCATCACCACCGGCGGGCTGCTGCCGGCGCCCTATGTCATTCATGCCGTGGGCCCGGTCTGGCAAGGCGGCGCGCAAAACGAAGATACGTTGCTGGCCAGCGCCTATCGCAACAGCATCCGGCTGGCGGCGGACCACAACCTGCGCACCGTGGCGTTTCCGAATATCAGCACCGGCATCTATGGCTTCCCGCGCGATCGGGCCGTGGAAATCGCCATCGGGGCGGTACGCGAAGCGTTGGGCCGCGCCCCGTCGATCGAGCAGGTGACCTTTGTCTGCTTCGACGACGAGAACTTCAAGCTGTATCGCGAACGGCTCAAATAGGCGTTGGCGCGCTGGCGCCTGTTGTTCGAGCCGCCAGCGCCGCCCTTCCCCTGCTGGGTGCCATCACGGCAGCATGCTGCGGATCAGCAGGTTGATCCGCTCTGGCTGCTCGTGAATGACCCAGTGCGTGCCTTCGGGTATACGTTCGAGCCGCAGGTCGGGCACGAAATCTTCCAGCCCGTCGACCAGCGACTTGGGCAGGGCGCGGTCGTTTTCGCCCCAGATCACCAGCGTCGGCACCCGGATCACGAACATGGCCGGGTCCAGCCGCGAGATATCGGGCGCGGTCTCGCCCGGTGCTGGCGGGTGCATCGGCGTGGCCCGGTAGTAATTGACGCCACCGGTCAGCGGATGCGACCCGTCGTCGCCAGGCGCCGACCATGCCGCGTGATACTTCGCACGGGTCTCGCCCGTGAACCAGGCCGGCACGGTGCCAGCCTCGCCTGTCAGCATCTTCTCCACCAGGGAAAAGTCGTTGGCCGCCAGCGCCTGCTCCGACCCGGGCTTGCGCAGCCAGTTCATATAGGCCGACGCCTGCTGCTGCGCCGGATCTGCCGACAGCGCCCGGGCAAACAGGTACGGATGGGGCGAGTTGATGATGACAAAGCGCTCGACCAGCTCCGGAAACTGCGCCACCAGGTTCCAGCAGACCGCCCCGCCCCAGTCGTGCGCCACGATCGTGCAGCGCTCGTAGCCCAGCACCCGGATCAGCTGCACCAGGTCTTCGACCAGCAGCTTCGGCTTGTAGGCATCGGGCGACGCCGGCTTGCTCGACAGGTTGAAGCCGCGCAGGTCGGGCGCCACCGCGAAATGGGTCTGGCCGAATTCCGCCAGTTGCCGCTCCCACGCGTACCAGAACTCCGGAAAGCCGTGCACGAACAGGATCAGCGGCTTGCCCGGCTCGCCCGCACTGCCGTAATGCAGCCGCGTGCCGTTGGGCAGGTTGGCGAACTGCAAATGGTGAATCACGGCGGGTGCGGTCATCGTTGTCTCCCTGGCCATTTCTGCCATCACAGGTCTCCCGATCGACGATGCAAGAAAGTGGCCAGGTCAGCCACGCAGCGCGGCCACCAGGCCAGCGCGGACTTCGGGCTTGTCGCCGAACGCATCGCCAGGATTGGTCTGGCCAATGATGTGTTCCATGCGGTGCCGCACCGTATCCAGGGCCTGCGGGTGGGAATAAATATAGAAGCTTTCGTCGCGGACGGCGTCGAACGTCATCTGCGCGACGTCAGCCGCCGTGACCTTGCCCGAACTGACTGCCTTGTCGGACAGCGCCTGCGACACCATCTGCGAGCGCGTGGGCGGCGCGTCGTTGGTCAGGCCGGACGGCCGGTTTCGGTGCGACTGGCTGATGCCGGTCGGCACGAAGTATGGGCACAGTACCGAGCACCGCACCTGATCGGTGACCAGGCCAAGGTCGTGGTAAAGCGTCTCGGTCAGCGACACCACCGCGTGCTTGGACACGTTGTAGACGCCCATTGCCGGCGGGTTCAGCAGCCCGGCCATCGACGCGGTGTTGACGATGTGGCCCTGGAACGTCGGGTCCTTCTTTGCGGCCTCCAGCATCAGCGGCGTGAAGATCCGTACGCCGTGGATCACGCCGTACAGGTTGACGCCCAGCACCCACTCCCAGTCCTTCTCGGTGTTTTCCCAGACGAAGCCGCCCGCACCCACGCCGGCATTGTTGAAGACCAGGTTGACCTCGCCGAAGGCCGTCATGGCCGCATCGGCCAGCGCCTGAACCTGTTCGGCTTTCGATACATCTGTGCGCAACCCGATCACCTGGGCACCCTGCGCCTTGAGCTCCGCCACGGTAGTGTCGAGCGCGTCTTCCTGGACGTCGGCCAGTACAAGCTTCATGCCCAACTGGGCGCCAATCCGCGCGAATTCCTTGCCGAATCCCGATGCGCCACCGGTAATGACGGCGACCTTGCCTTCGAACTGCTTCATGGGTGTCTCCTCCGTTTTCGGATTCTTGTCGGTTTGCTCCCCTCTCCTGCAAGTGGGAGAGGGGAAAAAAACTGCACCACTCGATGCCTCAGCCTGCCGCCTGGACGTGGTAGCCCTGGCGCGGGAAATGCACGTTGACCGCGCCTGCGCGCGGGTCCTGCCGGCGAACCGTGACCACATGCTCGGTCAGCGTCAGCAACACGCCAGCCACCGGATCTTTCGCGTAGTCGGTAGGGGTGACGGTCACCGCATCGCCGGCCGAAAAACCGGCGCCGGGCAGGATGGTCGTGTCATGCGGCTGCGGGTCGTGATCGTAGGCATCGGCAATGGCTGACTCGGAAGGAATCACGCGCAGCTTGCCGTGGCCGTACGCCTGCATGCGCGCAAACCACGTCTTGACCAGCGGATACCCGTCGAGCAGCGCCGCCAGCGCCGGGGCCCGGCGGATAAACCAGATGCAGTGGAACAGCGAGAAATCGGCAATCGACAGTTCCGGCCCGGCCACATGCTGCAGGCCGGTGGACAACTGCTCCTGCAGCCGTGCAAAGGTCTCGTGCAGCATTGCCGCCGCTTCCGGCAACGGCATGCGCAGCGCGTTGGTGTCGCCGCGCATGGCCTTGCGGTCGGCCATGAAGGCCTGGATCTGCCCGGGCGTCAGGTGCGCCAGCATCGCCTGCACCCCGGCCGGCTGCATCGCGTAGGTGACCGTGGCCGTAAACAGCGCGCTGTCGATCCACGCGGCCATGATGCGCGACTGCGCCGCCTGGGCAGCCGGATACAGCGGCGGATTGGGCGTCATCCGGTCCAGTACCGCGCAGATCAGCGCCGTATCGCAATAGATATCGGCGCCAATCTGCATGACCGGCGTGCGGCGGTAGCCACCGGTCAGCGCCGTGACGTCCGGCTTGGGCATGATCGGCGGAATTTCCACCGCGCACCAGGACAAGCCCTTGGCGCCCAGTACCAGCCGAACTTTCTCGGAAAACGGCGATGTTGCGTATTGATGAAGGATGATGTCGGGCATCTTGGCCTTTCAGGAAGAGATCAGAGAGATCGATTCCTTCTTAATCGAGCAGATCCGGCTGTTCTTTAACGATACGTGCGTATAACGGCTGGAACTGGAACCAGCCGGCCTGCGCCGTGCCGACGATCGAATAGGCCTGGCGGGCCGCCGCATCGCCAATCAGCTTCGGTGCCTGGCCCGTCCGGGCGGCCGCCGATTCGGCCAGGATCTGCACCTGGCACGACCGCTCCATGGTGATAAACCACCAGGCGGCCTCGTCCACGGTCTTGCCCACCGTCAGCAGGCCATGGTTCTGCAGGATGGCCGCCTTGTTGGCGCCCAGCGCATTGGCGATGCGCTGGCCTTCGTCCAGCTCGACCACCACGCCGCCAAAATCGTCGTACAGCGCGTGGTCGTTGTAGAACGCGCAGACATCCTGCGTCAGCGGATCGAGCTTGCGGCCCAGCGTGGACCACGCGCGACCGTAGGTGCTGTGCGAATGCGCGGCGGCAACGGCGTCTTCCCGCGTCTGGTGCACGCGCGAGTGGATGGCAAAGGCTGCCGCATTCACCGGGTAGTCGCCCTCCACCACGTTGCCGTGGTGATCGCAGCGGATCAGGTTCGAGACCTTGACGTGGCTGAAATGCACGCCAAACGGGTTGACCCAGAACGTGTCGGTGAACTCGGGGTCGCGCGCCGTGATGTGGCCGGCCACGCCTTCGTCGAAGCCAAATTTGGAGAACAGCCGGAACGCCGCCGCCAGCCGCTGCTTGCGATGCAGCCGTTCCTGTGCCGGCGTGTCGAACTTGGGCGGGCGCGGCAGGTTGCGGTAGCGGGCCTTGACCTCTTCGGACAGGCCAGCGGCCATGTCGTCCTTGTCAGTGGCAGTTTGCGGGGCGTTCATGGCTGTCTCCTGTTCTTTTATGGGGTTGGTGTGCCGGTCAGGCCAGCTTTACCAGTTGCTTGCCGAAGTTCTTGCCCTTGAGCAGGCCAGTAAAGGCTTCCGGCGCGCTGGCGATCCCTTCGGCAATGCTCTCGCGGAACTTGATCTTGCGCTGCGCCACAAAGCCGCCCAGTTCCTTGAGCGCCTGCGGCCAGACGTCCATGTGCTCGGACACGATGAAGCCCTCGATCTTGCAGCGCGATACCAGGATGGCGCGCGGGTTGCGGATCGGCATGTCCTGGCCGTCGTAGCCGGCGATCAGGCCACACACGGCGATCCGCGCGAACGGGTTCAGGCGGGCCAGCACCACGTCGAGGATGTCGCCGCCCACGTTCTCGAAGTAGCCGTCGATACCCTTAGGCGTCACGGCCTTGACCATCGCGTAAAGCTCCTTGGCGTCCTTGGCCGCCTTGTAGTCCACGCAGGCATCGAAGCCCAGTTCATTGGTCACGTAGTCGCACTTGTCCTTGCCGCCGGCCACGCCCACCACGTAGCAGCCTGCCAGCTTGGCAAGCTGGCCAACCACGCTGCCCACCGCGCCAGAGGCCGCGCTGACGACGATGGTCTCGCCCGCTTTCGGGGCGATGATCTTGTTCAGGCCATACCAGGCCGTCACGCCGGGCATGCCCACGGAACCCAGGTAGGCCGACAGCGGAATATGCGTGGTATCCACCTTCTGCATGCCGCCGCCATCGGTCACGCCAATTTCCTGCCAGCCGAACATGCCGACGACCTTGTCGCCAACGTTCCATTTCGGGTTCTTGCTGGCGATAACCTCGCCCACGGTGCCGCCGATCATGACTTCGCCCAGCGGTTGCGGATCGGCATACGACTTGCTGTCGCTCATGCGGCCGCGCATATACGGGTCCAGCGACAGGAAATGGTTGCGCACCATGACCTGGCCGTCGGCCAGTTCCGGCACGGCCACTTCTTCCAGGCGGAAGTTCTCGGGCGTGACGGCTGCGGTGGGACGCGATGCCAGTACGATGCGCTTGTAGGTTTGCTTCGACATGTGGGTTCCTTCGCTCGGTTTGCGCCTGGCTTGTGCCTGGTTTGCGCGGTTTGCGTAATGAAAGGACAACTTCGGGTGCAACGGGATCAGCCGTCGGCGCCCGAATCCGCCGCCCCGGTTTCCCGCTTGGGCGGCATGCGCTTGATGTACTTGAACGTGCCCGAGGCCTTCGACACGATCTTGCCGTCGGCGTCGACGATCTCGCCTTCGCAGAACACCATGGTCGACGTACGATGCACGGTCTGGCCGCGCGCCGTCAGCTTGCCGCGCCCCGGCGACATGAAGCTGGTCTTCATCTCGATGGTGACCACGCCCCGCCCATCGGCGTCCGACGAGCGGCCGGCGATCGCCATCGCCACGTCGAGCAGGGTCATGATCACGCCGCCGTGCGCCATGTCCCAGCTGTTCTGGTGGCGCTTCTGCAGGTCCAGCTCGATCTCGCTGCGGCCGCCTTCCATGTAGTTGCACAGCACGCCGAGATCGGCCAGGAATGGGATGTTCAGTTGACGTTGGGTCATGGTTGGGGGCTAATAAAATACGTGGCGTGATTATGCGCCCGTCGCCGGCATTGCCGGCACCCGGCCGCGCTCACACCGTACTTACACCGCGCTGACCCCGCCATCCACCGCCAGGATCTGCCCCGTGATGTGCTTGCCGGCATCCGACGCAAACAGCAGCGCGGCGCCCTTCAGGTCTTCGTCATCGCCCAGGCGGTGCAGCGGCACGCCCTCGCACATCTTGTCCACGCCCAGGCGGTCCAGCGAGCCCTTGGTCATCTTCGACGGGAAGAAGCCCGGTGCCAGCGCGTTGACCGTAATGTTGTGCTCGCCCCATTCGCCGGCCAGCGTACGCGTGAAGTTGACCACGGCGCCCTTCGACGTGTTGTAGGCAATCGTCTCCATCGAGCCCGGCGGGTTGCCACCCAGGCCTGCAATCGACGCCACATTGATGATGCGGCCGTGGCGGCGCGGGATCATCGACAGCTTGCCGATCTTCTGCGACAGCAGGAACAGACCACGGATATTCAGGTTCATCACCTTGTCCCAGGCCTCGATCGGGTGATCCTCGGCCGGGGCACCCCACGTGGCACCCGCGTTATTGACGAGGATGTCGACGTGGCCGAGCTTTGCCAGGGCCTCGTCCGCCAGGCGCGCGATCTCGTCGTCGCGCGAGCCATCGGCGGCAATCCAGTCGGCCTCGATGCCGCGGGCCTTCAGGTGCGCCTGCGCCGACTGCAGTTCGTCAGCCTTGCGCGCCGACAGCACCACTCGTGCGCCCTGCTCGCCCAGCGCCTCGGCAATCTGCAGGCCAAGCCCGCGCGAGCCGCCGGTAATCAGCGCGGTACGGCCCTTGAGGTCGAACAGTTGCTGGATGGTTCTCATGGTTGTCTCCGTTTCTTTCTTGTGCATTTCCGCAAGGCGCCAGAAACGAAGCCAATCGTCCCTGGCGGCTTGCGATTCAGAACCAGGCGTCCTGCATGTCCAGCGTCGTCCGGTCCAGCGAGGCCAGCAGGTCGAGCTGCGGATACACCTTCGGCAGTTCGAACCGGAAGAAGTAAGCCGCGGCCGCGAGCTTGCCGCGATAGAAGTCGGCATCCTCGCCTGTCGCGCCAGTCAGCGCGGCTTGCGCCACCAGCGCCTGCTCAAGCCAGATCCACGACACCACGACATGGCCGAACGCCTCCAGATAGACCGACGCATTGGCAAGTGTCACGTTCGGATCGCCGGCCGACCACAGCGTACGCGTGACTTCGGCCAGCCGCGCGGCAGCGGCACCCAGCGCACGGGCCTGGTCGCCCAGCACCTTGTCGCCACTGGCTACGGCGCGTTCGCAGGTCGACTGCACGCGCTGGCCCAGCAGCTGGAAGGCCGCCCCGTCCTGCATGACCACCTTGCGGCCCAGCAGATCCAGGCCCTGGATGCCGTGCGTGCCTTCGTGGATCGGATTCAGGCGGTTGTCGCGATAGAACTGCTCGACGTTGTATTCCCGCGTATAGCCGTAGCCGCCATGCACCTGGATAGCCAGGCTGTTGGCTTCCAGGCACCACTGCGACGGCCAGCTCTTGGCAATCGGCGTCAGGATATCGAGCAGCAGCGACAGCTCGCGCTGCCTTGCCGTCTCGCCGGCGGCCCTGGCGGCGTGTTCATCGTCCACCAGCCTCGCGCAGTACAGGTTAAGCGCCAGGCCACCTTCGACATAGCTCTTCTGCGCCAGCAGCATGCGGCGCACATCGGCGTGCTCGACGAGCTTGACCTGCGGGCTGGCCGGGTCCTTGCCCTGCGGCCCGACCGGCCGGCCCTGCGGACGATTGCGCGCGTAGTCCAGCGCATGCAGGTAGCCCGTGTAGCCCAGCGCCACCGCGCCCAGCCCCACGCCGATACGCGCCTCGTTCATCATGTGGAACATGCAGGCCAGGCCCTTGTGCGGCTCGCCCACCAGGTAGCCGATGGCGCCGGCCTTGCCGTCCGGCTTGTACTTCATGCCCTCGCCGAAGTTCAGCAGGCAGTTGGTGGTGCCCCGGTAGCCCATCTTGTGGTTCAGCCCGGCCAGCACCACGTCGTTATGCTCGCCCAGCGAGCCGTCCGGGTTGACCAGGTACTTGGGGACGATAAACAGCGAGATGCCCTTCACGCCCGGGATCAGCTTGCCGTCAGGACCCGGAATCTTTGCCAGCACCAGATGCACGATGTTGTCGGACAGTTCGTGCTCGCCGGCCGAGATCCACATCTTGTTGCCGCGCAGCCGGTATTGCTGGCCCAGCGGCGATTCGCCTTCGTAGTCGGCACGCGTGGTGACATCCGACAGCGACGACCCGGCCTGGGGCTCCGACAGGCACATCGTGCCGAAGAAGCGGCCCTCCAGCTCGGGGCGCACGAAGGTGTCGATCTGCGCCGGCGTGCCGTGG
The DNA here is from genome assembly GCF_056097175.1 of Cupriavidus sp. HE11. Taxonomy (NCBI): domain Bacteria; kingdom Pseudomonadati; phylum Pseudomonadota; class Betaproteobacteria; order Burkholderiales; family Burkholderiaceae; genus Cupriavidus; species Cupriavidus sp. HE11. The sequence continues at coordinate 3,583,267 of NZ_CP184464.1, read as the reverse complement.
GTAAGCAGCAGGTTGGAATTGCCGATGGTCAGGAACGGATACGAACTCGTCCCGACATTGGCAGCCTTGAAATATGCAAACGCCGCCTTTTCCAGCGTGACCGGCAGTTGCATGCCACCATACTCGTAGTCCTGCCCGGCGGCCATCAGGCCGGCCTCGCAGAACGCCTTCAGCGCTGTCTTGACTTCGGGGATGATCGTGACGGTGTCGCCGTCGAAGTGCGGCTCGTGGGCGTCGCTCTTCTTGTTATGCGGCGCAAACAGGTCCGTGGCGATCTTTTCGCAGGTATCGAGCGCGGCGTCGAAGGTTTCGCGCGAGTGGTCTGCAAAACGGGGAATCTGCGTCAGTGACTCGGCGTTGAGCCATTCGTACAGGACGAAATTGAGGTCACGACGGGAGAGAATCAGCGACATGGGAGGCAACACTCCTGGCTGAAAAAGCGCGGCAGACAGCCGTCGCAAGGGGGTAGGAAGCCACGCCCTCCCTGCGTGGCGGAGAGGGCGCGAAACATCGTCAGTCCGATGAGGCCAGCAGGCTTACAGGACTTCGAACAGGCCGGCGGCACCCTGGCCGCCGCCAATGCACATCGTCACCACGACGTACTTGACACCGCGGCGCTTGCCTTCGATCAGCGCATGGCCGACCAGGCGGGCACCGGACACACCGTACGGGTGACCCACGGCGATGGCGCCGCCGTTGACGTTCAGGCGGTCCATGGGGATGCCGAGCTTGTCGGCGCAGTACAGCACCTGCACCGCAAATGCCTCGTTCAGTTCCCACAGGCCGATATCCTCGACCTTCAGGCCCGTCTTCTTCAGCAGCTTCGGCACCGCGAACACCGGGCCGATACCCATTTCATCGGGCTCGCAGCCGGCCACGGCAAAACCGCGGAACACGCCCAGCGGCTGCAGGCCCTTGGCGGCCGCCACGCGGGCGTTCATCACCACGGCAGCCGAGGCGCCGTCCGAGAACTGCGACGCATTGCCGGCCGTGATAACGCCACCCGGCATGGCCGTGCGGATCTTCGACACGCCTTCCAGGGTAGTGTCGGCGCGGATGCCTTCGTCGGCGTCGATCGTCACTTCCCTGGTCATCAGCTGACCCGTAGCCTTGTCGGCCACGCCGGCGAGTACCGTCATCGGCACGATCTCGTCCTTGAACTTGCCGGCTTCCAGGGCCGCTGCGGCACGCAGCTGGCTCTGCACGCCATACTCGTCCTGGCGTTCCTTCGAGATGTTGTAGCGCTTGGCCACGTTCTCGGCGGTCTGCAGCATGCTCCAGTAGATTTCCGGCTTGTTCTTGTTCAGCCAGCTTTCCTGGATCATGTGGCGGTTCATCTCCTGCTGCACGCACGAGATCGACTCCACGCCGCCAGCCACGAAGATATCGCCTTCGTCGGCAATCACGCGCTGCGCGGCCATGGCGATGGTCTGCAGGCCGGACGAGCAGAAGCGGTTCACGGTGGCGCCGGGCACGGTCACCGGGCAGCCGGCGCGCAGGGCGATCTGGCGGGCGATGTTGGCACCGGTGGCGCCTTCGGGGTTGGCACAGCCCATCAGCACGTCTTCCACTTCACCGGCCTCGATCTTGGCGCGCGCGATGGCGTGCTGGACGGCGTGACCGCCCAGGGTGGCGCCGTGGGTCATGTTGAAAGCGCCCTTCCAGCTCTTGGCCAGCCCGGTACGGGCCGTGGATACGATGACTGCCTCGTTCATGTGTTGCTCCTCGGTATCTTGGTGTCTCTAGCTAACTAGCTAACTTGCGACAAATATTCGGTATGTCGACGTGAATCGTCAGGATTCGGGCAACCAGGGGTTGTGGTTCGGACTGCCGGCCAGCAACGCCGCGGACGTCGTGCGCTGGACGCCGGCCGCAGCCAGCGCCTGCCACGCGCGGGCCAGCGATCCGTCCAGATCGATCGCCCGGCAGGCGTCTTCCACGATCACTGCCTCGAAGCCCGCCGCGCGCGCATCGAGCGCGCTCCAGGCCACACAGTAATCGGTCGCCAGCCCCACGCAGATCACCCGACGGACGCCCTGCTCGCGCAGGTAGCCCCCCAGGCCGGTCTTCGTCGTGCGATCCGCTTCCAGGAACGCGCTGTAGCTGTCCACGCCGGCGTGGAGACCCTTGCGGATCACCAGCCGAGCATGCGGTACACACAGGTCCGCATGCAACGCGGCGCCTGGGGTGTCCTGCACACAGTGGTCGGGCCACAGCACCTGCTCGCCATACGGCAGCGTGGTGGTCTGGAACGGCGCGCGCCCGACATGGCTGGTGGCAAACGAAGCATGCCCGGCCGGATGCCAGTCCTGCGTCAGCACCACGTGGTCGAATACCGGCGCCAGCCGGTTGATCACGGGCACGACTTCGTCGCCCTGCGGCACGGCCAGCGCGCCACCGGGCATGAAGTCGTTCTGCACGTCGATCACCAGCAGGCAGTCCTGCGCGCCGTAGGCCATGATTCCGCGTTCCCCTGTTTTCCTTCGATTCAGGTCGTCGTGACTCAGCCGTTGAAGCCCTTGCCCTCGTCGGCCAGCTTCTGCAGCAGCGGGGCCACCTTCCAGGCTTCGCCGTGGTAACCCTTGGCGTAGCGCTTCATGGACTGGGCCACGTTGAACAGGCCAACCTGGTCTGCGTAGAGCATCGGGCCGCCACGGAACAGCGGGAAGCCGTAGCCGGTCAGGTAGACCATGTCGATGTCCGACGCCTTCGACGCAATGCCTTCTTCCAGGATCTTCGCGCCTTCGTTGACCAGCGCGAACACCAGGCGCTCGACGATTTCCTCATCGGAAATCTTGCGGCGCGTGATGCCGAGTTCCTTCGAGTGCTCGACGATCATCTCGTTGACCTGGGCGTTCGGGTACGGCTTGCGGTCGCCCGCCTTGTAGTCGTACCAGCCGGCACCGGTCTTCTGGCCGAAGCGGCCCAGCTCGCAGAGCTTGTCGGCGGTCTTCGAATACTGGATGTCCGGCTTGTCCACGGCGCGGCGCTTGCGGATGGCCCAGCCGATGTCGTTGCCGGCCAGGTCGCCCATGCGGAACGGGCCCATGGCGAAGCCGAACTTCTCGATGGCGCGGTCCACCTGTTCGGGCAGCGCGCCCTCGTCCAGCAGGTAGCCGGCCTGGCGGCTGTACTGCTCGATCATGCGGTTACCGATGAAGCCGTCGCAGACGCCCGATACCACGGCAGTCTTCTTGATCTTCTTGGCGATCTGCATGACCGTGGCCAGCACGTCCTTGCCGGTCTTCTCGCCGCGCACCACTTCCAGGAGCTTCATGACGTTGGCCGGGCTGAAGAAGTGCATGCCGACCACGTCCTGCGGACGCTTGGTGAACGAGGCAATCTTGTTCACGTCGAGGGTGGACGTGTTGGAGGCCAGGATCGCGCCCGCCTTCATCACTTCGTCCAGCTTCTTGAACACGATTTCCTTGACGCCCATTTCCTCGAACACGGCCTCGATGACCATGTCGGCGTCCTTGATGTCGTCATAGGACAGCGTAGTGGTCAGCAGGCCCATGCGCTGCTCGACCTTTTCCTGCGTGAGCTTGCCCTTCTTGGCGCTGTTTTCGTAGTTCTTGCGGATCGTGCCCACGCCGCGGTCCAGCGCTTCCTGCTTGGTTTCCAGCATCGTCACGGGGATGCCGGCGTTCAGGAAGTTCATCGTGATGCCGCCGCCCATCGTGCCGGCGCCAATCACGGCTACGCGCTCGATCTTGCGGATCGGGGTATCGCCAGGCACATCGGGGATCTTGCTGGCGGCACGCTCGCCGAAGAAGGCATGGCGCAGCGCGCGCGATTCCGGCGTGCCCACCAGGAACATGAAGCCTTCGCGCTCTTCCTTCAGGCCGGCTTCGAACGGCTTGAGCGAGGCGGCCACGGCCTCCACGCATTTCGACGGCGCCGGGAAGTTCTTGGCCACGGCCGCCACGGTGTTCTTGGCGAAGGCCAGGAAGCCCTCTGCGTTTTCGTGGCGTACCTTCAGGTCGCGCACCTTCGGGTACGGGCCGGGGGCCGCTGCCACGTTCTGGGCGAACTTGACGGCAGCAGGCAGCACGTCGCCATCGACCAGCTCGTCGAACAGCTTCGAACCAGCAAACTTTTCCGAGGGGATGGCCGTGCCGGACACGATCATGTTCAGCGCGTGCTCCAGGCCGATCAGGCGCGGCAGGCGCTGCGTACCGCCCGCGCCGGGCAGCAGGCCCAGCTTGACTTCGGGCAGCGCGATCTGCGCACCCTTGGCGGCCACACGGTAGTTACAGCCCAGGGCCAGCTCCAGGCCGCCGCCCATGGCAACGGAGTGGATGGCGGCCACGACCGGCTTGGTCGACGCTTCCAGCGCGCGGATCACCGAATGCAGGGTCGGTTCCTGCGTGGCCTTGGGGGTATTGAATTCACGGATATCGGCGCCGCCCGAGAACGCCTTGCCTGCACCGGTAATGACGACGGCCTTGACGGCGGCATCGTCCAGCGCACGGGTCAAGCCTTCGACGATGCCCAGGCGGGTGCTGTGACCGAGGCCGTTGACCGGGGGATTGTCGAGCGTGATAACGGCTACGCCGTCCTGTACCTGATACTGCGCTGTCATACGCGTTCCTTTGGTATTTGCGAGCCCTTCGTCTTTCTAGGGGCTCATGGGTTGTCTCGGGATTCGAATTCTCGAATGCAGTTCTTGCTCTGGTCGTGCCGGAACTTCGGGCTGCTTGTCCGACGGCCCGCAATCCCTTGTGCCACAAGCCATCCGGCCTGAAAGCGGAACAAGCATACACAAAATAGCACGGTCGTTCAATTTCAATTTTCGACCATGTCAGGGCCGTCATGCGCGGCCTTCATGGCAGCTTTATCCGCCGTTCATGTTGATCCTGCGACGGGGCTGAAACCCTCAGGGGGAACCCGTAGGGATCCGGCATCGAATTCGTAATTTATGCCGCAAACACCACTTTGAATTCGAGCACCCGAAGGCGAGCAAGTTTTTCGAGGCAGGCCTCCAAATCCCGGACCACGGCGTCATTCAGCTGGTGCGATGACGCTCACATCCCGCTGCTTGACGACCGCCAATGGAACACAGGCCGATATTCGATACCGTCCGGCAACCACTTTGACAAATGGAAGGAACGGATGAGCTTCCTGGTGAGTGATGTCGTACGGGACATCGAGAGAAGTCGGCACCTGCGGATGCTGCTAACGGAGGCCCATCGCACAAGGTTCGGCCTCACCGGACGCACCGACGACATCCGGACAATGGTCGCGAAGACTTCGTGGACACCTTCATCAAATATGGCAAGAACATCCAGCTACGCGTCTGCTACCGAGCGTTTTGCGAGAATGGCCGTTGCCGGGCTGGCAATCCTGGTGGCACAGGGAATGGTCCGGCATCTGATTGCGGGCATACACAACGAATACTTCTGGACGATGCTGGCCTACCTGGCCGCTGCACTGCCTGCACTTACGGCCGTGGCGTTGCCCAGGCGTTGCGATACGCGCTGGTGGCCATGGTGCGCCACATTCTTCGCCATCACCGCGATCGGCGTGGCCTACGCGTACTTGCCGTCTCGATGACCGGCGTCTTTACACCTCCAGCCACTCCTTCCGGATCTGCGCGTTTGCCTTGAGTTCGGTCGGCGTGCCTTCGAACACGATATGTCCGTGGCCCATCACGTAGACGCGCTGCGAGATATCCAGTGCGATGGCCAGTTTCTGTTCGATCAGCAGCACGGATACGCCGCGCTCCTTGAGCGTCTTGAGGAAGTCGCCCACCAGCGTGACGATCATCGGCGCCAGGCCCTCGGTGGGCTCGTCGATCAGGATCAGGTCGGGGTCGCCCATCAGCGTCCGACACAGCGTCAGCATCTGCTGCTCGCCGCCGGACAGCACGCCCGCCGACGTGTTCTCGCGTTCCTTGAGCCGGGGGAACATGCGGTACATATCCTCCACGCTCCAGCGTGGCTTCTGCTGGCGCGGATTGCGCTTCTCGCCCAGCAGCAGGTTCTGCCGCACGGTCAGCGTCGGGAAAATGTCGCGGTTCTCGGGCACATAGCCAATCCCGGCATGGGCAATCTCGAACGTGCGGCGCCCCAGGATCTCGTCGCCACGAAAGCGTACCGACCCTTCGGCCTTGACCATGCCGAGGATGGCCTTGGCCATGGTCGACCGGCCCACGCCGTTGCGACCCAGCAGCGCCACGATCTCGCCTTCGTCGACATGGGCATCGACGCCGTGCAGGATATGGCTCTTGCCGTAGTAGGCGTGCAGGCCGGTGACTTCCAGCATGGGCTTGCTCATTCGTGGGCTCCTGCCAGCGCGGGTTCGTCGAGCGTGGTGCCCAGGTAGGCCTCCTTGACGCGGCGGTTGTTGCGGATGGCCTCGGGCGTGTCGGTGGCGATCACCTCGCCATACACCAGCACCGAAATACGGTCGGCCAGGCCGAACACCACGCTCATGTCGTGCTCCACCATGACCAGCGTCTTGCCCACGGTCACCTTGCGGATCAGCTCCACGGCATGGTCCGATTCCGACCGGCTCATGCCGGCCGTGGGCTCGTCCAGCAAGATCACCTCGGCCCCGCCAGCGATGGTGATGCCGATCTCCAGCGCACGCTGCTCGGCATACGTCAGCAGCCCGGCCTGGGTATTGCGGCGGTGCTGCATGCCAATCAGTTCCAGCACCTCGTCGGCCCGCTCCTTTGCGTCGCGCAGCGCCGACAACCGGTGCCAGAACGAATATTTGTAGCCCAGCGACCATAGCACCGCACAGCGCAGGTTCTCGAACACCGACAGCCGGTGGAAGATATTCGTGATCTGGAAGCTGCGCGACAGGCCCATGCGGTTGATCTCGAACGGCCGTAGCCCGGCAATGCTCTGGCCGTTCAGTTTCACCGCCCCCGAGGTGGGCGCGAACCGGCCCGAGATCAGGTTGAACGTGGTCGATTTGCCGGCCCCGTTTGGACCGATCAGCGCATGCCGCTCGCCCTTGCCGATGGTCAGCGTCACGCCCCGGATGATCTCGGTCTGCCCGAACCGCTTGCGGACATCCGAAAGTTCGAGTGCGGCGTTCATGCCAGGCCTCCCGTTTCCGCCTGTATGGCGTCCAGTTCGGCGCGCACCTTTGCCGCCGCCCAGCGCCATGCCGCATAGCCCACCGCCCACAGCGCTGCCGCCACGATCCACGGCAGCAGCGTGCCGGCGTCGAATCCGATGCCGAGCAGCGACATGGCCGTGCCATTGGCACTATCGACCTGCACCTTGTAGACCATCTCCACTGTCAGGATCATGGCCGCCAGCAGCACCAGGCCCGCCACGCCAGCCCGTGCGTACGACGGCAGCATGCGGCCGAACTGCTTTTTGGCCACCAGCGGCAACTGCATCAGCAGCAGGCTGGCAATGCCGCCCGGCACGAACATCACCATGCCCACGAAGAACAGGCCCAGGTACAGCAGCCAGGCCTTGGTCAGGTCCGATAGCGCCACGGCGAACAGCGTGAAGACGATGGCGCCGATGACCGGGCCGAAGAACACGCCCGCGCCACCGATGAACGCGGCCAGCAGCACGCCGCCGGAACGGACGGCGCTGACGTTTTCGGCCGACACGATCTCGAAGTTGATGGCCGACAGCGCGCCGGCGATGCCGGCAAAGAACGCCGACAGGATCAGCACCAGGTAGCGCACGCGCTGGGTGTTGTAGCCGATGAATTCCACGCGCTCGGGATTGTCCCGTACCGCGTTGGCGATACGGCCCAGCGGCGTCTGGGTCCAGGCGTACATGGCCACCATCGACAGGAAGCACCAGATCGCAATCAGGTAGTAGACCTGCCGGCCCGGGCCGTACGTAATGCCCAGGATCGGATCGCCGACCACGCGGTTGGTGGAAATGCCCCCTTCGCCGCCGAAGAAATCAGGGAACATCAGCGAACTGGCAAACACCATCTCGCCGATACCCATCGTGATCATGGCAAAGGTGGTGCCGGATTTCTTCGTGGTTACGTAGCCGAACAGCACGCCGAAGAACGCGCCGGCCAGCCCGCCCACCAGCGGCAGCATCGACACCGGCAGCCAGACCTTGCCCGCGCCGATCATGTTCAGCACATGTACCGCGATAAACGCGCCCAGGCCCGAGTAGACGGCATGCCCGAACGACAGCATGCCGGTCTGCCCCAGCAGCATGTTGTACGACAGCGCGAAGATGATCATGATGCCCATCTGGGACATCAGCGTCACGGCAAACCCGCCACTGAAGCCCAGCGGCATCACCAGCATCAGCAAGGCCGTGGTGGTCCAGATGATCCAGCGCGCCAGGTTCAGCGGGCGGTAGCGCAGGGTGCGGCCGGTCACCACCGGCTGGGAGCTTTGTTGCATCGTCGTCGACTCCATCGCTCAGCTCTCCCGGGTGCCCATCAGCCCGCGTGGGCGGAATATCAGCATCACCACCAGCAGCAGGTACGGCAGCACGGGCGCCACCTGCGCCACGGTGAGCTTCCAGACCGAACTGAATGGCGTGGCATCGGTAACGGCCATGCCGAAGCTGCCGAACAGGCCTGCCAGCGACGCATCGATGGTCACCGCGAAGGTCTGCAGCACCCCGATCAGGATCGATGCGATGAACGCCCCGACCAGCGAGCCCATGCCGCCCACCACCGCCACGACGAAGACGATCGACCCGACGGCCGCCGCCATCGACGGCTCGGTGACAAAGGCGTTGCCGCCAATCACGCCCGCCAGGCCGGCCAGCGCCGCCCCGCCGCCGAACACCATCATGAATACGCGCGGCACGTTGTGGCCCAATGCCTCGACCATCTCGGGGTGGGTCAGCGCCGCCTGGATGACCAGGCCGATACGCGTACGCGTCAGCACCAGGTAGATCGCTACCAGCATGCCCAGCGATACCAGCATCATGAACGCCCGATACTTGGGGAACGACGAGGTAAAGACCGTGAACAGCGGCCCGTCGAGTTCGGCCGGGATGCGATACGGCACCGCAGCCAGGCCCCAGACCAGCTTGACGCCTTCCTCGATCAGGTAGGCCAGTCCGAACGTGAATAGCAGTTCGGCCACGTGGCCGTACTTGTGGACGGTGCGCAGCCCGAAGCGCTCCACCAGCGCCCCGGCTCCGGCCACCAGCAGCGGCGCCAGGATCAGCGCCGGCCAGAAGCCGAGCTTGGTGGCGATGGTGTAGGCAAAATAGGCACCCAGCATGTAGAAGCTGGCATGGGCGAAATTGAGCACGCCCATCATGCTGAAGATCAGCGTCAGCCCCGATGACAGCATGAACAGCAGCAAGCCGTAGCTGACGCCGTTCAGTAGCGAGATGATGAAGAATTCCACGGCAAGTCCTCAGGGCCTGTTCCCGGAGCCGGAGCCTGACCCGACAAAAGCCATATTGTCAGGGGTTCCCGCGTGGCGGGGAACCCCTTTCCACCTGCCGCGGTGTCAGCTTCCGCTGCCTGGCCGCTTCATCTGGCACGACGTGGGCTGCGCGGCCACGAACTGGTCAAGCGTCGCATTGGTCTTCCAGCCAAAGCCGGTGTTTTCCTGGTCGTACTTGATGTCCTTGCCGTTGACCTTGGTCCAGGTAGCCACCACCAGCGGCTGCTGGGCCTGGTGGTCGCTGGCACGCATTTCCACGGTGCCGTTCATGCTTTCCACCTTCAGGCCTTCCATGGCCTTGGCCACCTTGACCGGATCGGTGGAACCGCTGTCCTTGATGGCCTTGGCCAGCATGGCAACGCCCGTGTACGACGCCATCACGTAGAAGTCGTCGTTGTACTTCTTCTTGTACCCCTCGACGATGTCTCCACCGCGGAAGGTGGCGTTGTTCGGGTTGTAATAGCCCACGTACTTGACGTGCTCGGCGCCGGCCGCGCCCATGGCCGTGGGCACGCCGGTCGTGGCGGCGTAGTAGGTGTAGTAGTTGACCGGCAGGCCGGCGTCCTTGCCCGCCTTGATCAGCAGGGCAAGGTCGCTGCCCCAGTTGCCGGTGATTACCGTATCGGCGCCCGACGCCTTGATCTTGGCCGCGTACGGCGCAAAATCCTTGACCTGTGCCAGCGGGTGCAGATCTTCGCCAACGATCTGGATATCAGGCCGCTTGCGCTTCAGGTAGTCCTTGGCCGCCCGCGCCACCTGGTGGCCGAACGAGTAGTTCTGGTTGATCAGGTAGACCTTCTTGACGTTGGGGTCCTTGGCCAGGTACGTGGTCAGGGCCTCCATCTTCATGTCGGAGTTGGCGTCCAGCCGGAAATGCCAGTAGCTGCATTTGCTGTTGGTCATGTCCGGGTCCACCGCGGCATAGTTCAGGTAGACGATTTCCTTGCCCGGGTTGCGCTCGTTGTGCTTGGCGACCGCGTCTTCCAGCGCCAGGCCCACCGACGAGCCGTTGCCCTGCACGATGTAGCGGATATTCTGGTCGACCACCTGCTTGAGGATGGTCAGGCTTTCCTGCGGGCTCAGCTTGTTGTCGAAGCCCACCACCTCGAACTTGTGCGCCCCGCCCCAGCCTTTCTGGTTGGCCACGTCAGCCACGTACTGCCAGCTCTTGAGCTGGTTTTGCCCCACCGGGGCCATCAGCCCAGACAACGGATCGATGAAGGCGATCTTTACCGTATCGGCCGCCGCGGCGCCCGATGCCAGCACGGAACCCAGAGCAACAACTGCAGCCACACCTCGTACCAGCGGACGCAACCTTGTCATACCTGTCTCCTTCACTTGTTGTCATTGGCGATGGGCGGCGGCCCGTGCCCTCCTCGCGCCGGGCCGCCGCGTCTGCGTTGTGACCGCCATCGGACCACCCTGGCGGGACACCGCAAATGCCTGCTGCTGCCTTGTCAGTCCTGAGATTCCGGGGCGCGAACCTCAGGCGGCGCCGGGCAGCTTGTAGTCCTTGAACTGCTCGCGCAGCCTGAGCTTCTGCATCTTGCCGGTGGCCGTCAGCGGAATCTCCGTCACGAACGCCACGTCATCGGGAATCCACCATTTGGCGACCTTCCCCTCGAAGAAGCCCAGCAGTTCCTCGCGCGTAACGTCCATCCCGGGGCGCCTGACCACCACCAGCAGCGGCCGTTCGTCCCACTTGGGGTGGTACGCCGAGATACAGGCGGCCATATGCACGGCCGGGTGGGCCGCGGCCACGTTCTCGACGTCGATCGACGAAATCCACTCGCCGCCCGACTTGATCACGTCCTTGCTGCGGTCCGTGATCTGCATGAAGCCCTCTTCGTCGATCGTGGCCACGTCGCCGGTGGGAAACCAGCCATCCACCAGTGGGTTGTTGTCGTTGCGGTAGTAATGGTCGATGACCCACGGGCCGCGCACCAGCAGGTCGCCGAAAGCCTTGCCGTCCCACGGCAGCTCCTGGCCTTCGCCGTCCACGATCTTCATGTCCACGCCGTAGATCACCCGGCCCTGCTTCTCGAGGATCTTGTGGCGCTCATCCTCGGACAGGCCCTTGTGGCGCGCCAGCAGCTTGCACGATGTGCCCAACGGCGACATCTCGGTCATGCCCCAGGCGTGGATGACCTCCACATCGAACGCCTCCAGCGTGCGGATCATCGCAGGCGGCGCGGCCGAGCCGCCGATCACCGTGCGGCGGAAGGTGGAGAACTTGAGCTTGTTGGCCTGCACGTATTGCAGCAGGCCCAGCCAGACGGTGGGCACGCCGGCCGAGAAGGTCACGCCCTCCTGCTCGAACAGTTCGTAGAGCGACGCGCCGTCGAGCCTGGCGCCCGGAAACACCAGCTTGGCGCCGACCAGCGGCACCGAATACGGCAGGCCCCAGGCGTTGACGTGGAACATCGGCACCACGGGCAGGATCACGTCCTTGGCCGAGCAGCCAAGCGCATCGGGCAGCGCCGAGGCATACGAATGCAGCACGGTCGAGCGGTGCGAGTACAGCGCCCCCTTGGGATTGCCGGTGGTGCCCGACGTGTAGCACAGGCTCGATGCCTGGTTTTCGTCGAATTCCGGCCATTCGTACGCGCCATCGTGGGCGTCGATCAGGTCTTCGTAGCAAAGCAGGTCGATCTTCGATTCCGCCGGCATATGCGCGCGGTCGGTCATCATGACCCAGCCCTTCACGTTCGGACAGTGCGGCGCCACGCCTTCCACCAGCGGCAGGAACGTGGCATCGAAGAAGATGAACTGGTCTTCGGCGTGGTTGACGATATAGGCAATCTGCTCCGGGAACAGGCGCGGATTGATCGTATGGCAGACGGCGCCCATGCCCGACACGCCGTAGTAGATCTCCAGGTGCCGGTAGCCGTTCCAGGCCAGCGTGCCCACGCGGTCGCCCTGCGCCACGCCCAGTGCCTCGAGGGCCTGGGCCACCTTGCGGGCGCGCAGTTCACAGTCGCGATAGGTATATCGGTGCAGGTCGCCTTCGGTTCGCCGCGAGACGATTTCGGTGCTGCCGTAGTAGCGCGCAGCGTGCCTGATGATGGAGGAAATGAGCAGCGGCGCGCTCATCATTTGACCCATCAATGCCATGAAACGGTCTCCTTGGTTCGAGAAAAACGAACAACCGTTCTTATTTTTGGCCGACTATCCCACACCCTGCAAAAGCATCGACAAAAAATGAAGAAACTTGTTGGTGTTGTTGGTGGACTGACGCGTAGTGGGACGCCTTCTTCGAAACCCACTCGCTGACCCTGACATGCACGGGATTGATGTCCAACATTTGCGTCGTTTTTTGACTGGTCTACGAGCAGCGGACAACCCTTGGCCGGCAGGGGAAAACCGGTGCAAGTACAATACTGCGAGCCCTGATGCGTCTCAATATGTCGTTTTCCCCTAGCGTCATGCACGCCGTCTATGTACACGCGAACACCACGCGCCACGGCGCGGCACGCAGACTGGCCCGCATGGCCGACGGACAAGACTGAACCGAGCGCATTCACAGGCCACCCACCCGCCCCTAGCCAGTGCATCTGATGCCAACCGAATCCAACGACGCCCTGCCCCGCATGACATTCCCCGTACCGTTCGCCACGGAGCCGGGCATGGCGGCGCTGGGCGAACGCTTTTTCACGCGGCTGGCGCCGACCGAGCTGCCTTCGCCTTATGTAGTCAGCGTGGCGCCCGCAGCTGCGGCCTTGCTGGGCTGGGATGACGATGGCCTGCACGCCGCCACGCAGGACCCCAAGTTCATCGACACCTTTGCTGGCAATGCCGTGCCGGACTGGGCAGACCCGCTTGCCACGGTCTATTCGGGCCATCAGTTCGGCGTCTGGGCCGGGCAGCTCGGCGATGGCCGCGCCATCCGCCTGGCAGAGGCTGCGATGCCCGACGGCCCGTGGGAGATCCAGCTCAAGGGTGCCGGCCTGACGCCCTACTCGCGCATGGCCGATGGCCGCGCGGTGCTGCGCTCGTCGATCCGCGAATACCTGTGCTCGGAAGCCATGCACGCGCTGGGCGTGCCCACCACGCGGGCGCTGGCGATCATTGGGTCGGATGCCCCCGTGCGGCGCGAAACCATCGAGACATCGGCTGTGGTCACGCGGCTGGCGCCGAGCTTCATCCGCTTTGGCCATTTCGAGCATTTCGCCGCCCGCGAGGACCACACCTCATTGAAGCAGCTGGCCGATTTCGTGATCGACCGCTTTTACCCGGCCTGTCGCGACGCCGCCAGCCCGTACCAGGCACTGCTGCGCGAGGTGTCGCTGCGCACGGCTGACATGGTGGCGCACTGGCAGGCGGTGGGCTTCTGCCATGGCGTGATGAACACCGACAACATGTCGATCCTGGGCCTGACCATCGACTATGGTCCGTTCGGCTTCCTGGACGCGTTCGACGCCAACCATATCTGCAACCATTCCGACCAGCAGGGCCGCTACGCTTACAGCCAGCAACCGCAGATCGCCTTCTGGAACCTGCATTGCCTGGCCCAGGCCCTGCTGCCGCTGTGGCGCGACGCGGACGCCGCCGATGCCGAAGCCGCCAAGGACGCTGCCGTGGAGGCAGCCCGCGAAGCGCTGGACCCGTTCCGCGACCGCTATGCCGAGGCCTTCTTCCGCCACTATCGCGCCAAGCTTGGCCTGCGTACCGCCCACGAGCAGGACGAGACGCTGATGACGAACCTGTTCCGCGTGATGCATGCCAACCGCGTGGACTACACCTTGTTCTGGCGCAACCTGGCCCAGGTGGGCTCGCAGGACGGCTCGCGCGACGCACCGGTGCGCGACCTGTTCCTGGACCGCGCCGCCTGGGATGCCTGGGCAGCCGAATACCGCGCCCGGCTGCAGGCGGAACAGCCCGACCCGTCGCACGATGACGCACGCGGGGTTGCAATGCGCCAAGTCAACCCGAAATACGTGCTCCGGAATCATTTGGCCGAAACCGCGATCCGTGCCGCGCGCGACAAGGATTTCTCGGAAGTGGACCGCCTGCTGGGCGTGCTGTCGAAACCGTTCGACGAACAACCCGAGGCGGAACACTACGCCGCCCTGCCGCCCGACTGGGCGTCGGGACTCGAAGTCAGCTGTTCGTCGTAAGCCAGGCAGCCGGCCTGCCAGCCGGGAATCGCACCAAGGAAACGAGATGACCACCACCAAGACCGACGCCGAATGGCGTGACCAACTGTCCGACATCGAGTACCGCGTGACGCGCGAGGCTGCCACCGAGCGCCCGTTCACGGGTCGCTACTGGGACCACTGGAACCAGGGCATCTACCATTGCGTGGGCTGCGGCACCCCGCTGTTCGAGTCGGCCACCAAGTTCGATGCCGGCTGTGGCTGGCCCAGCTATTTCCGCCCGATCAACGGCGAGGTGATTGCCGAGCATGTGGACCACAGCCACGGCATGACGCGGGTGGAAGTTCGCTGCAAGGAATGCGGCAGCCACCTGGGCCATGTCTTCGAGGATGGCCCCGCCCCGACCGGCCTGCGCTATTGCATCAACTCGGCTGCGCTAAAATTCGACGATCGCGATCCGGCTGATCGCGGGTGACGCCACCCGCACACCGGACGCCACGTCCAATCCGCCCGGCGGATTGCCAGCAAGCCCGGCCACGTGCCGGGTTCGCCAACCTGATTTGGTCCGCATGAAATTCCTGTTCGACCTGTTCCCGGTCATCCTGTTTTTTGTCGCCTTCAAGCTGTTCGGCATCTATCCGGCCACCGCGGTGGCCATCGTGGCCACGGTGCTGCAGATTGCCTGGGTGCGCATCCGCCATGGCAAGGTGGAGCCGATGCAATGGGTCAGCCTGCTGATCATTGGCGTGTTCGGCGGCGCGACGATCGTGCTGCACAACGAAACGTTCATCAAGTGGAAGCCAACGGTGCTCTATTGGCTGTTCGCGGTCACGCTGATCGGCTCGGTCATCGGCTGGCGCAAGAACCTGATCCGCGCCATGATGGAAAAGCAGGTCACGATGCCGGACGCCATGTGGGGCCGCCTGAACGTCGCCTGGGCCGCGTTCTTCGCCGCGATGGGCGTACTGAACCTGTATGTGGCCTACCAGTTTTCCACCGACACCTGGGTCAATTTCAAGCTGTTCGGCAGCATGGGCCTGATGGTCGTCTTCATCGTGGCGCAGAGCATCTGGCTGTCGCGCCATATCGAGGAAACCCCCTCGCAGGAAGGCCGCTCCGAATAGACGGAACCGCCCGCCCCGATCACATTCCCGAAGGACTACCGATGGCAGCCGATCCCGCCACCATCGACGCGCTGCTGCGTGCGGCGCTCGACCCCTCCCATCTGCACGTTCACGATGACAGCGCGGCCCATGCGGGCCACGCCGGCGCGGCGTCGGGTGGGGGCCATTACAACGTTCTGATCGTCAGTGACCGGTTCGCCGGCCATTCGCGCGTGACGCGTCACCGTATGGTGTATGATGCGCTGCGCGAACTATTCCCCTCGCAAATCCATGCGCTGGCCGTCAGCGCGTACACCGACCAAGAATATCAATCCCGCGAAGCATGACGCGACGCGCTCTCGCTACTCTCAGACCTGACTCCATGAAGACCACCGTCCTCTCGTTCAGCCTGGCGGCTGTGCTCGCTGCTGGCAGCCTGCCCGTGTTCGCCCAGAACGCCGCCGTTGTGAATGGCAAGCCCATCCCGTCGGCCAAGGTGGACAAGCTGATCGCCGGCACCGGCCAGCCCGCCTCGCCCGAACTGCGCGACCGTGCCCGCACCATGCTGATCGACCGGGAACTGCTGACACAGGAAGCCTCCAAGCGCGGCATCCTGCAACGTGACGACATTCAGGACCAGCTGGAACAGGCCCGCCTGAACGTGCTGGCTGGCGCCGTATTCGAGGACTACGTCCGCACCCATGGTGCCAGCGACGACGAACTGCGCAAGCAATACGAGAAGATCAAGGGCCAGTTCGGCAACGGCAAGGAATACCACGCCCGCCATATCCTGGTGGAAAAGGAAGCGGACGCCAAGGCACTGATCGCCAAGATCAAGGCCGGCGCCAAGTTCGAGGACGTGGCCAAGGCATCGTCGAAGGACACCGGCTCGGCAGCCAATGGCGGCGACCTGGACTGGGCCAACAGCGGCAGCTACGTACCCGAGTTCTCCGCAGCCATGGCCGGCCTGAAGAAGGGCCAGATGACCGATACGCCGGTCAAGACCCAGTTTGGCTGGCACATCATCGAACTCGTGGACGTGCGCGACCAGAAGATCCCGACGTTCGAGGAAGTGAAGCCCCAGCTCCAGCAAATGCTGATGGGCGACCAGGCATGGCAGCGCGAGCAGTTCCAGGCGATGATGAAGTCGCTCAAGGACAAGGCAAAGATCCAGTAATCGCGTTGCCTTGACATAAAAAACCGGCGCCTGTGCGCCGGTTTTTCTTTTGGACGTGCGCTTTGGCGCGCTCGGTAACACTCTGGTGCAGTTTGTGGGTTCCATCGCCCTTCCGCCCTCAGTAATATCTGAAAGCTCGACGAGGCCGGACACCCGTCCGGGCAAGGTATCGAGCGCGAGGATCGAAGGCATATGGCAATGGGCGTGACGAGCGGCTACTGGTACATGTGGCATCTCTATTCCAGCGGAGTGGTCTACTGCGCTTTGGGAATGCCCCATATCGAATGCACCGGCGGCCGCTGGCGTGAACTGCATCCACACCTTCCCGCTCGTGACAGGTACGCCCAGTCCAAGCTGCTTCAGGCGACCATCGCTTTCATGGAGGTACGTGGCGAGATTCCCGTGCCGCCTGGCGCAGACCGCATGCGCCTGCTCTATTCCCGCTACCTGCCGTGGAGCGACCGGCTGCGCACCCAGGCTCCGCAAACTGGCGAAAATCCCTCTGATCTCCCCACCCCTGTTGCAGTCTGAGACGTTTCTCATGACCTGACACAAGCGCCCGGTTTTTGGACACACAAGTTCACAAAACCCCTCTTGGCGCACCCTGCCTCGAAGCTTAGGATCGCTGCGTTGTGAACGTAAAGGCTGCGTTGCCCTCACGCGCAGCCTTGTCCAATCGCTTCAGGGAGCGGTAAGGCGAGCGCATCCGAACTGCTCGGCTGGATTGTTTTCAACGTGGCGATCCTGACAAGGCTCTCGCTTTACCCTCCAGGGGAAAGACATGAGCAAGGTTCTGGCCCGTTTTTCGAAGATGACGAGTTTCAGATCAAGGTCATGAGGCGCGCCGAGTGGGGCATCATTGCCTACGCGGCATTCACCTTCATCTTCTTTTTCGTATGGCTCTATATGGTCAGACGATGACCCCGCACCATTACGCAAACAAAAACGCCCGCTTGCGCGGGCGTTTCGTTCGAAGCAGCGGGCTCGATCAACCGACCCACTTGCGCGCATTGCGGAACATGCGCATCCACGGGCTGCCGCCGTCGGCGATGTCCTTCCAGGCGTCAGGTGCCCAGCTCATGGTTGCGGCACGGAACACGCGCTCCGGGTGCGGCATCAGCGCGGTAAAGCGGCCATCGACCGTCGTCACCGAGGTGATGCCCTGCGGCGAGCCGTTCGGGTTCAGCGGATAGTTCTGCGTCACGGCACCGCGGTTGTCGACGAAGCGCAGCGCCACGTCCACCTTCGCGATATCACCCTGTTGCGAGAAATCGGCAAAGCCTTCGCCGTGCGCCACGGCGATGGGGATGCGGCTGCCTTCCATGCCGGCAAAGAAGATCGACGGCGACTGCTGAACTTCCACGGTGACGAAGCGTGCCTCGTACTGTTCCGACTGGTTGCGCGTGAACTTCGGCCATGCGCCGGCACCCGGGATGATCGGGGCCAGGTTGCTCAGCATCTGGCAACCGTTACACACGCCGAGCGCGAACGTATCCTGGCGATTGAAAAACGCCGCGAACTGCTCGGCCATCTGACCGTTGAACAGGATCGTCTTTGCCCAGCCCTCGCCAGCGCCGAGCACGTCGCCATAGCTGAAGCCGCCGCAAGCAACGAAACCCTTGAAATCAGCCAGGTTGGCGCGGCCGGCGATCAGGTCGCTCATATGCACGTCGACCGTATCGAACCCGGCCATGTCCATGCTGTAGGCCATTTCGATCTGCGAATTGACGCCCTGCTCGCGCAGGATCGCCACACGCGGACGATTGCCCGTGGCAATGAACGGCGCGGCGATGTCCTGCGCCGGATCGAAGGTCAGCACGGGGCTGATGCCAGGATCGGCGGCGTCCAGCACGCTGTCGTATTCGCTATCGGCGCAGGCCGGGTTGTCGCGCAGGCGCGCGATGCGCCAGCTTACCTCGGTCCAGGTGCGCTGCAGGTCGGCGCGGGCAGCACCGAAGACCTTCTTTGCGTCGCGATAGATTTCGATCTGGTCGTTCGTGTTCGGCTTGCCGATCACGTGGCTGCACGCCGACAGGCCAGCCTCGCGCAGCACCGCGAATACGGCGTCGCGCTCCTCCGCACGCACCTGGATCACGGCGCCCAGCTCTTCCGAGAACAGTGCGCGCAGCGTCTGGTCGTTGCGACGTTCGGCAACCTGCTGCGCCCAGTTCTTGGCGTCGCCGTAATCCTGCTCCTGATTCGGGTCCAGCGTCAGCATGTCGACGTTGAGCGACACGCCGGTATGGCCCGCGAACGCCATTTCCGCCACGGTCGCCATAAAGCCACCGTCGGAACGGTCGTGATAGGCCAGCAGCTTGCCTTCGCGGTTCAGGCGCTGGATCACGTTGAAGAAGTTCTTCAGGTCTTCCGGGCTGTCCACGTCTGGTGCGCAATCGCCCACCTGCTGCGTCACCTGCGCCAGGATGCTGCCGCCCATCCGGTTCTTCGCACGGCCGAGATCGATGGCGATCAGCGTGGAGTCGCCAAGGTCGGTACGCAGTTGCGGGGTCAGCGTCTTGTTGGTGTCATCCACCGCGGCAAACGCCGAGATGATCAGCGAGACCGGGGCGACCACTTCCTTGTCGCCATCGGCATCCGACCACTTTGTGCGCATCGACAGCGAATCCTTGCCCACCGGGATGCTGATGCCCAGTGCCGGGCACAGCTCCATGCCGACGGCATGCACGGTGTCGTACAGCTTGGCATCTTCGCCGGCCACGCCGCAGGCGGCCATCCAGTTGGCCGACAGCTTGACCTTGTTCAGGTCCTTGACCGGGGCGGCCGCCAGGTTGGTCAGCGCCTCGCCAATGGCCATGCGGCCAGAGGCCGGGGCGTCGATCACGGCCAGCGGCGTGCGCTCGCCCATCGTCATTGCCTCGCCCGCACGACCCTTGTAGTCGAGCGTGGTCACGGCAACGTCCGCCACCGGCACCTGCCACGGACCAACCATCTGGTCACGTGCATTCATGCCGCCCACCGTACGGTCACCGATGGTGATCAGGAACGACTTGCTGGCCACGGTCGGGTGACGCAGCACGTCGCCCACGGCCTGCTCCAGCGAGATGCCGGTCACGTCCACCGGCGGCAGCTCGCGCTCCACGCGCTGTACATCGCGGTGCATGCGCGGCGGCTTGCCCAGCAGCACGTCCATCGGCATGTCGACCGTGAAGTGCTCCTTCAGCGCGGCGTCCACATCGGCGTCCACCAGCTGCAGCTGCTTTTCCTCGGTGGCGATACCCACCACGGCAAACGGCGAGCGCTCGCGTTCGCACATGGCCTGGAAGCGCGGCAGGTCGTTCGGGGCGATTGCCAGAACATAGCGTTCCTGCGACTCGTTGCACCAGATTTCCGCGGGCGACAGGCCCGATTCTTCCAGGTGCACCTGGCGCAGTTCGAAGCGCGCACCACGGTCGGCACCGTCAACCAGTTCCGGGAACGCATTCGAGATGCCGCCCGCGCCGACGTCATGGATCGACAGGATCGGGTTGTCCTCGCCCAGCTGCCAGCAGGCATTGATCACTTCCTGGGCACGGCGCTCCATTTCGGGGTTGCCACGCTGCACCGAGTCGAAGTCGAGGTCGGCCGTATTGGTGCCGGTAGCCATCGAGCTGGCGGCACCGCCGCCCATGCCGATGCGCATGCCCGGGCCGCCCAGCTGGATCAGCAGCGTGCCGGCCGGCAGCGGGTTCTTGTGCGTGTGGCCGGCGTCGATATTGCCGATGCCGCCGGCAATCATGATCGGCTTGTGGTAGCCACGCACCGTGCCGCCCACGTTCTGCTCGTAGACGCGGAAGTAACCGCCCAGGTTGGCGCGTCCGAATTCGTTGTTGAACGCGGCGCCACCAAGCGGGCCATCGATCATGATCTGCAGCGGCGACGCGATGCGGTCGGGCTTGCCGGTCACGCCGGGCTTGTCGTCGGGGTTGCGATGCGCCACCGGCTGGGCGGCGTCGCGGGCATTCTCCCAGCCTTCGATGGCATCCGGCAGCATCAGGTTCGACACCGTGAAGCCGGTCAGGCCTGCCTTGGGCTTGGCACCACGGCCCGTAGCGCCTTCGTCGCGGATTTCACCGCCGGCGCCGGTCGAGGCACCCGGGAACGGCGAGATCGCGGTCGGGTGGTTGTGCGTTTCGACCTTCATCAGCGTATGGGTCAGCGCCTCGTGGCGGCCATACTTCTGGTCCGCGCCACGCGGGAACCAGCGCTCGGCCACATCGCCCTCCATCACGGCCGAGTTGTCCGAATAGGCGACGATCGAGCCCTGCGGGTTCAGCTGGTGCGTGTTGCGGATCATCGCGAACAGCGACTTGTCCTGCGCCACGCCATCGATGGTCCAGGTGGCGTTGAAGATCTTGTGACGGCAATGTTCGCTGTTGGCCTGGGCGAACATCATCAGCTCGACATCGGTCGGATTGCGGCCGAGCTTGCCGTAGTTTTCCAGCAGATAGTCGATTTCGTCGTCCGACAGCGCCAGGCCCATGGCCGTGTTGGCATCCACCAGGGCGCTGCGGCCTGCCGAAATGTCGATGAACTGCAGCGGCTTGGCCGGCAGTTCCTGGAACAGGCCGGCCGCTTCCTCGCGCGAGGCGATCACGGTCTCGGTCATGCGGTCGAACAGGTGCGCGGCCACGGCGGCACGAGTGCCGGCGTCCAGCGTCTTGCGGCCGCGCAGCAGCCCCTTCTTGCAGACCACGGTGATCTCGATGCCACGCTCTACGCGATGCACGTGGGTCAGGCCGCAGTTATGGGCGATATCGGTGGCCTTGCTGGCCCATGGCGAAATGGTGCCGAAACGCGGAATCACCACGAAGCGGTCGCCCTCGGGCTGGGCCGTGAACGGTGCGCCATAGGTCAGCATCGCGCCGATGCGCGTCTGGTCCTCGGCGGACAGCGGCGTGTCCGAGTCGACGAAATGCACGAACTGGCCATGCACGGATTCAATATCGGCGTCGACTTGTTGCAGAGCGGCAAGCAGGCGTTGCTGACGGAAAGCGGAAAGCGCCAAAGCGCCGGGGAAGCACGAGAAATGCGCCATGATCGGTACGGTCAGGAGGCGAGGAAGGTGAGGCTAAACGGCGGCTGGCACTGCTGAATGGAATGCCGGCTGGCGGGAAACCGCTATTGTACCTTGTTGGCGGCCGCTTTTTGCATTGCGCAATGCGGCGCCGGCGGACAGCACCCGGAAAATCGGACGCCGGGCGGCGAATCGTCCCGCCTGGTGGCGCATCCGGCGCCTTGATTCCTGCCCGAATCCGCGGTCAACTTGCCCCGATCTCCCCCAACTCGCCCGACCTCCGACCCGCCTGACGGGCCAGACATCGCCCGGCATGCTCCGGATGATGATCCGGAATCCGCCCAAAAGTGGCGTCAGAGCGAGGTTGCCGAGCGTGCAGCCTGCTCGTAGAGGCCCGTCAGCACCCGCAGCAACCGGGCCAGTTCGCCGATCTCCACATTTTCGTCACTGCCTTCCGTGAAATTGCTGGTCAGGCACTGCTCGCGGATTTCGCGATACCTGGCGCAGGCCTCGGTGCCTGCCTGCGTGGTGGCGTAGGTTGCCTCCTTGCCCACCCGCTCGCCGGCCACCAGCCCCAGTCCGACAAGCTTCTTCAGCGCATAGGTGACCAGGTGGGTGTCTTCGACATTGAGCACGAAGCAGATGTCGGCCAGGCGCTTGGCCCGCCCCCGGTGGTTCACATGGTGCAGCACCAGCACATCGAGGAAGGTCAGGTCGCGCACCCCCGCGGCGCCCATGCAGCGCACCACCCACCGGCTATAGGCGTTGTAGGCCGTGTTCAGGCCAAACTCGAACTCGGACAACTCAGGGCTGCGCACCGACACCAGGTGCGCCGACGACACGATATTGACGCCAGCGGCACGGGCCAGCGGCGCGGTCCGCGCGGCTGCGTCCGGGTCAGCGCCCCCGGCGGCATCGGCGTGGCGTTCCGGGGCGGGCTTGCGTGCCATGGATGGGTCTCCCAGTAAGGTCGGCGCGGCGCGGCGGGGTGATGGCCAAGGTGGCCACGGTGGCGATAGGTGAAAGCCCGAAGCGGGTTCGGGCAATTTCGGCTTGACAGTTTATCGGCGAATTCTCAGCATGAATACCTTAATTCACAGAGGCAATGCGTGAATGGGGTCTGGTTCCGCGAAGCCTTTCATCGTCACGTTGCCGCATGCTGCCTCATTCCGACCCGCTCGAATCGCTTGAATCCCTCCACGCCAGCCTGCGTGCCGGCCAGACGTCCCGCGCCGACCTGATCGCCGAAGCGGCCGCCCGCGCGGCCAGCCCCGCTGGCGAGGCCGTCTACCTCCACACCACTTTCGATGCCGCCAGCCAGGTGGCGCGTGCCGCCGACGCCGCGGCGCAGGCCGGCAAGCCGCTGCATCCGCTGGCAGGCCTGCCCGTATCGGTCAAGGACCTGTACGACATGGCCGGCCAGGTCACACGCGCCGCGTCGGCGGCCCGTGAAGATGCGGCGCCAGCCGCTGCCGACGCCGCCGTCGTGGCCAGGCTGCGCGCGGCCGGGGCCGCGGTGGTTGGCCGCACCAACATGACCGAGTTCGCGTTTTCGGGCGTCGGCATCAATCCCCATTTCGGCACGCCGGTCAATCCTTGCGATGGCACCACACCACGTATTCCGGGCGGGTCGTCGTCGGGCGCCGCGGTTTCCGTCGCGCTGGGCACGGCGGTAGCGGCGCTGGGCAGCGACACGGGCGGATCGATCCGGATTCCGGCCGCGCTGTGCGGCATCACTGGCTACAAGCCCACGGCGCGCCGCGTGCCGCTGACCGGCGCCTTTCCCCTTTCCTACACGCTCGACACGGCCTGCGCCATGGCGCGCACGCTGTCCGACTGCATTGCCGTGGACAGTGTCATCGCCGACGCACCGGTCATTCCGGTCATCGCCGCCCCCACGGCGCTTCGGATCGCCATCCCGCGCCAGCTGGTACTCGATGACATGGACGAAGTGGTGGCGCGCGCTTTCGACCGCGCCATTGGCCGGCTCTCGGCGGCCGGGGTGCGCGTGGAACACCTGGATATGCCGGAACTGTCGGAACTCGCCAGCCTGAACGCCGCAGGTGGCTTCTCGGCGCCCGAGGCCTTCTCCCATCATCGCGCCTTGCTGACCACCCATCGCGACCGCTACGACCCGCGCGTGCTGAGCCGCATCGAGCGTGGTGCGGCGATGAGCGCGGCCGACTACATCGCGCTGCACCGTGCCCGGCTGGACTGGATCGCCCGCATGGAAGCGCGCCTGGCGCCGTTCGATGCCGTGGCCTGCCCGACCGTGCCGATGGTGGCCCCGGCAATCGCCCCGCTGGTGGCCGATGACGCCCTGTTCTTCCGCACCAACGCCCTGCTGCTGCGCAATACGTCGGCCTTCAACTTCCTTGACGGCTGCTCGGTGTCGCTGCCGTGCCAGGCGCCGGACGAAATGCCGGTGGGGCTGATGCTGTCGCACGGTCCGATGCGCGACGCGCAGCTGCTGGGCACGGCCCTTGCATTGGAATCGATCGTTCGACCGTCACAGCTCGCAGGCTGAGCCAGGCCCGCGCCGTGACCGCAGTACCGCGCCATGTCTCAGACATTGAGAACGGCGCGGCGGCAGTTCCAGGTAGTTCCAAACCCGCGCAGTCGGGCAGGCCCCCGCGCGCAACACCAGGAGAGATCGAGATGCGAGTCAAGGCAATGGCAGTCGCGGCGGCAGCACTGCTGCTGGCCGCCACGGCGGCACGGGCGGATACCAAGTGGGACCTGCCAACCGGATATCCGGCCACCAACCTGCACACCGAAAACCTGCAGCAGATGGCCAACGATGTGGAAAAAGCCACCGGCGGCAAGCTCAAGATCGTGATCCACCCGAACGGCTCGCTGCTCAAGGCCAACGAGATCAAGCGTGGCGTGCAGACCGGGCAGGTGCAGATGGGCGAAATCCTGATGTCGCTGCTGGCGAACGAAAACCCCGTGTTCGGCGTCGACGCCGTGCCGTTCCTGGCAACCAGCTACGCCGATTCGTACCGGCTCTGGCAGGCTTCGAAGCCGGTCACCGACAAGGTGCTCGACCGCCAGGGCATGAAGCTGCTGTATGCGGTGGCCTGGCCCCCGCAGGGCATCTACGCGAACAAGCCGATCAACAACGCCGCCGACATGAAGGGCCTGAAATGGCGCGCCTACAACCCGGCCACATCGAAGATCGCCGAACTGGTCAGTGCCCAGCCGGTGACGATCCAGGCCGCCGATCTGGCCCAGGCCCTGGCGACGGGCACCGTCAACTCGTTCATGTCGTCAGGCGCCACCGGTGTCGACACCAAGGTCTGGGAATCGGTGAAGTATTTCTACACCGTCGACGCCTGGCTGCCCAAGAACATGCTGGTGGTCAGCAAGAAGGCCTTCAACGCGCTGGACAAGCCCACCCAGGACGCCCTGCTCAAGGCCGTGGCCGATGCCGAGAAGCGCGGTTGGCAGGTATCGGAACAGAAGACCAGGGAATACCTGGGCACGTTGTCGAAGAACGGCATGACCGTGGCCCCGCCGTCGCCCCAGCTCAAGGGTGACATGCAGAAAGTGGGCGAGATCATGGTGGGCGAATGGGCCAGGAGCGCCGGCGACGACGGCAAGGCCATCCTCGACGCCTATCGCAAATAAGGCAAGCAAGGCATCAGAACCGCCTCGCGTTTTGCTCCACCGGCACGGCGTGCATGCCCCAGGGCATGGCGCCGGGCTTGTTCCATGCTGTCTGCAGTACTACCGGTAGCCTGTCATCTCCATGGAAGCCCCCCTCATCAAGAAGCGATGGCTCGACCATCTGCTTGACGCGTTCGCCGCGCTCGGCGCGCTCTGCATCCTGGCGGTCTGCATCGTCATGATCGCGATGTCGATCTCGCGCGAGACCCTGTTCGTGCTCAAGGGCGGCGACGACATCGTCGCCTGGCTGTGCGCGGCGTCTGCCTTTCTGATCCTCGGTCAGACCTTCCAGCACGGCGGCATCGTGCGCGTGGAAATGCTGCTCGATGCAGTCGGCCCCCGGCGCCGCTGGCCGCTGGAAGCGGTGTCGCTAACGATTTGCCTGGTGTTCGCCGGCTATGCCGCATGGGCGCTCGGCACATTTGCCTGGCAAAGCTGGGACATCAACGATGTCTCGCAAGGCCAGATCGTGATTCCGCTCTGGATTCCGCAGAGCTTTGCCGTGCTCGGCGCCATCGGATTCCTGCTGGCCGTGGCCGACGAATGGCTGCGTGTGGTGCGCCGGCAGAAGCCGCGCTACCAGCTGGCGCAGGAGGCCAAGCTGGCCGCCGGCGATTTCGGGGAGACCGTCTGATGAGCACCGTACTCGTTGCACTGGTCCTGCTGCTGGTGATGATCGTCTTCCTGGCGATCGGCGCCTGGATTCCGGTCGCCATCGCCGTCACGTCGTGGGTGGGCCTGGTGATCTTCTCCGACCACGACGCACTGGTAAACCTGGCGAACGCCTGGTGGTCGTCCAGCGCGTCATATACGCTGGCGTCGCTGCCACTGTTCGTGTGGATGGGCGAAATCCTGTTCCGCACCAAGCTTTCCGAGCAGATGTTCAACGGCCTGTCGCCGTGGCTGAACTGGCTGCCGGGACGCCTCATGCACGTCAACATCCTGGGCTGCGGCATCTTCGGATCGGTCTCGGGATCGTCGGCGGCCACCTGCGCCACGATTGCCAAGTCCGCCCTGCCCGAACTGACCCGGCGCGGCTACGACGAGCGCGTCACGCTGGGGTCGCTGTCGTGCGCGGGCACGCTGGGTATCCTGATCCCGCCATCGATCACGATGGTGGTGTACGCGGTGTCGGCCGACGTGTCGATCATCCGCGTGTTCCTGGCCGGGTTCCTGCCGGGGCTGCTGCTGATGCTGCTGTTCTCGGGCTATATCGTGGTCTGGGCGCTGATGAACCCGAGCCGGACCCCGCCGGCCGAAACCTTCGGCTGGGGCGCGCGCCTGGCATCGATCCGGCAGCTGATGCCCTGCATCATCCTGATCGCGTTCATTACCTGGATCATGATGGCCGGCTATTCCACCGCCACCGAGGCGGCCGCCTATGGCGTGGTGGCGTCGCTGGGCCTGGCCTGGGCCGGCGGATCGCTGACGCGCAAGGCGTTCTGGGAAAGCCTGATGTCGGCCACCCGGCTGACCGCGATGATCATGTTCGTGCTGGGCGCCACATCGTTCCTGTCGGTCACCATGAGCTTCACGGGCATTCCGCGCGCGCTGGCCGAGTGGGTGGCCGCGCTGCACCTGTCGCCGTGGGCGCTGATCGCGGTGCTGACCGTGATCTACATCCTGCTGGGCACGGCGCTCGACGGCATTTCGATGATCGCGCTGACCACGGCCACGGTGCTGCCCATGGTGCAGGCGGCCGGGTTCGATCTGGTATGGTTTGGCATCTTCATCGTGCTTCTGGTGGAAATCGCCGAGGTGACCCCGCCGGTGGGCTTCAACCTCTTCGTGCTCCAGAGCATGACAGGCAAGGACAGCAACTATATTGCGCGTGTGTCACTGCCGTTCTTCATGATGATGGTCGTTGCCATCGGCATCATCACGGTCTGGCCGACCGTGGTCACCTGGCTGCCCGACGTGGTGATGGCGAAGGAGCTCAAGTAGGCCCGCAAACCCGCAGTCATCCACAGGAAACCCGCCCGGATGCACGTTATCGTCATCGGCGCCGGCGCCATCGGCGTCTGTTCGGCCTGGTATCTGCGCCAGGCCGGTTTCAACGTTACCGTGCTGGACCGGCGCAGCGCGCCCGCGCAGGAGGCCAGCTTCGGCAACGCCGGCGTGATCGCGCCGGGCTACGTCACCCCGTGGGCAGCGCCCGGCATGCCGGGCAAGGTGCTGCGCGCGCTGTTCCAGCGCGAATCGCCGGTGCTGTTCCGGCCCGGCATCGACCCGGCGATGTGGCGCTGGATTGGCCGATGGCTGCGCGAATGCGATGGCGAGCGCTATCGCATCAACAAGCTGCGCATGCAGCGCGTGGCGTTTTACAGCCGTCAATGCCTGCACCAGCTGCGCGACACGCTTGAGATCGACTACGAGCAGTCGCGCGGGTATCTCCAGCTGTTCCGCACCCAGAAGGACCTTGAGCTGGCCGCGCCGGCCCTGGCGCTGCTGCGCGAGAACAACGTGCCGCACCGGCTCGTGGATGCGGCGGGCTGCCGACAGATCGAACCGGGCCTCACCGACGACACCCCGCTGGCGGGCGGCCTGCACCTGCCCGAGGACGAATCGGGCAACTGCCCCATGTTCGTGCGCCGGTTGCACCAACACGCCGACGCCGCAGGTGTGCAGTTCCGCTTTCAGACGAACGTGGCGCGGCTGCGCGCCGACCCCGCCGGCACGCTGTCCGTTGAACTGGCCCCTGCCCAACGCGGCGCCACGCCCGAGATCCTGCGTGCCGATCGCGTGCTGGTGGCTGCCGGCGTGGGCAGCGTCGGCCTGCTGCGCCCGCTTGGGCTGCGCGTGCCGATCTATCCGGTCAAGGGCTATTCGGCCACCGTCATGGTGCGCGATGAACTGCAGGCGCCGCTCGGTGCGCTGATGGACGAATCGTTCAAGGTTGCCATCACACGCATGGGCAACCGGCTGCGCGTGGCGGGCACCGCCGAACTGGGCTCGCGGCGGCTGGATCTGCGCCCCGCCGCGCTGAACACGCTGATCAAGGTGGCGCGCGACTGGTTTCCCGTAGCCGGCCACTATCAGGAAGCCACGCTATGGGCTGGTGCCCGCCCGATGCTGCCCGATGGACCGCCGCTGATCGGCGCCACGCGTGTGCCGGGGCTGTTCCTGAACCTGGGACACGGCTCCACGGGCTGGGCGATGTGCTGCGGATCGGGCAAAATTGCCGCAGACCAGATTGCCGCCAGCGCCGGCCAGGGCACGGGACCCGCCATCGACATGGAAGGGCTGACCCCGGCGCGCTACCGGCTGGCGCCCGCGTGAGCACGACATGAATACCGACGTCCACTCTTCTACATCGCCTGCCAACCCGCCACCCGGCCCGGCGGAGACCAGCGCCGCAGCCGCCTGGATCACGCTCGATGCCGCTGGCCACGATCCAACCCCGCTCTATGACGTGGCCGCGATCCGCCGCGTGGAACAGGCAGGCCTGGATGCCACGCCGCCCTTCACGCTGATGTCGCGTGCCGGTGCCGCCGCCGCTGACTGGATCCACCAGCATGTACCCAATGGCCGCGTCCTGTTCCTGGCCGGCCGTGGCAACAATGGCGGCGATGCCCTGGTGGCCGCCACGCGCCTGCACCAGGCGGGACGCCTGGTGGAAGCGTGGCTGATCGCCGAAGCAGACCAGTTGCCGGCCGATGCCGCGCGGGCCTGGTTCGAGGCCCGCAGCGCCGGCGTGCCGCTGCTGGCAATGCATCCGGACCCCGATGCAGCCCTGCCGCCCTGGCCCACGGGCTGCGTCGCGGTCGTCGACGGCCTGCTTGGCATCGGCCTGAACCGTGCCGCCGATGGCGACGTGGCGCGCTGGATCGCGCATCTCAACGGATCGCATCTGCCCGTCTACGCGCTCGATATCCCGAGCGGCCTGTTTGCCGATACGGGCGCGGGCCAGCCGGCCGTCCGGGCACGCCGCACGCTGACGTTCCTGGGCGCCAAGCCGGGGCTGCTGACACTGGACGGCCGCGACTGCGCGGGCGCCATCGACATTGCCCCGCTGGGCCTGGACTATCCTCCCGCGGAGCGGCCGGTAGCCGTCGTCAACCAGCCTGGCGCATTCCTGCATGCCCTGCCGCGCCGCGAGCATTCGGCCAACAAGGGCCGCTTCGGCAGCCTGGCCGTGATCGGCGGCAACCATGGCATGACCGGCGCCCCGCTGCTCGGCGCCCGTGCCGCACTGCATCTCGGGGCGGGTCGTGTGCATGTGGGCTTTCTGGCCCAGCCGGCACCGGCCATCGATCCGGTCCACCCGGAACTGATGCTGCATCCGGTGGCGGAACTGTCGCTCGATGCCATGTCGGCATTCGTGGCCGGGCCCGGCATGGGCAGCGGCACGGCGGCACGCAAGCAACTGGCCCAGCTGATCGACTTCTGCGCCAACGCCGAGCCCCCGCTGCCGCTGGTGCTCGATGCCGATGCCCTGAACCTGCTGGCCGCGGACAAAACGCTCAATCAGTTGCTGATCGACAGTGGCCTGGATTACGTGATGACCCCGCATCCGCTGGAAGCCGCGCGCCTGCTTGGCAGCAACGTGGCCGATGTGCAGCGCGACCGCCTGGCCGCAGCCCACGCACTGGCTACGCGCTGGCAGGCCACCGTCGTGCTGAAGGGATCGGGCACGGTGATCGCCTCGGCCGAGAATGCGCCGGCCACCATCAATCCCACCGGCAATGCCGGACTCTCCACGGCCGGCACCGGCGATGTCCTGGCCGGAATGATCGGCGCCCTACTGGCACAAGGCATGCCGATGCTGGCTGCGGCGCGTGCCGGGGTGTGGATTCACGGACGCGCCGCCGATCGGCTGGTGGACGCTGGCACGGGGCCCGCGGGCTTGACCGCGAGCGAACTCTACCTGCCCGCACGGGCTATCTTCAACGCGTTGCTGCAAGGCGGCGCGGCATGACACAGGCGGCAACACTGACTGGCGGCGAAAATGGCGATGGCGCGCGGCGCCGTCTGCTGACCGGCATCGCCCTGCTGGTCATCGGCCAGTGGATCCTGAGCCTGCTCGACGCCACGGGCAAGACACTGACCCAACAGGGCCTGCCCGTGGTGGCCGTGGCCTGGGTCCGGTATCTGGGCCATGTGGTGGCGATCTTCCTGCTGATTGGCCCGACGCGCTGGCAACGCCAGTCGCGCCCGACCGTGCCGCGCCTGCAATGGCTGCGCGGAGCGCTGATGCTGGCCTCGACACTGGTGTTCTTCAGCGTGCTCAAGCTGATGCCACTGGCGACGGCCACCGCGCTGAATTTCTGTGCACCGCTGATCGTCGTGGCGCTGTCGCCCTGGCTGCTGGGCGAGCGCCCCGGCCTGCATGCGCGCTGGACGCGCTGGATCGGGGTCGGCATCGGCTTTGCCGGCATGCTGGTCGTGGTCCGACCCGGCGGCGAACTCGACGCGCTGGGCGTGGGGCTGGGCCTGCTGTCGGCACTGCTGTTTGCGCTGCTGCAGATGCTGACGCGCCGCATTGCCGCACATGACGCGCCCATGACAACGCTGATCCAGAGCGGCGTGACCGGTGCCGCGCTGACCACGCTGCTGGTGCCGTTCTTCTGGTTCGAGTCCGTGCCAACGCTTGCGCAGGCGGCACTGCTGCTGTCGGCCGGGCTGACCGGGTCGGTCGGACACTACTTTGTGATTCGCGCGTTCCAGTACGCCGATGCATCGTTCCTGAGCCCATTCCTGTACCTGCAGATCTTCTCTGCCACCGTAGTCGGGTATTTCGCGTTCGGCCACTTGCCGGACTGGACCACCGCACTGGGCATCGCCGTGATCTGCGCGGGTGGCCTGTGCGTGGCAGGCGGCGAACCCCTGCTGCGCCGGGTGGCCGCACGACTGCGCCGCTAACGCGCGCTGGCGCACAGACCGGCGCATGGCCGGCAGCGCACAACCACAGGGCACCCCCGCGCACAATGCCGGCCCCACGTCGGACAACGCCCGATACGGGGCGGGCGGATCGGCTGTTAAGGTTTTGCCGATGCCGCAAGTGCCGTTACGTTTTGCTGCTACTTTCGGCTTTTGACATCACATCGGAGCGATATACTTGCGCTCAGGCCCGTCACGGCGGGCCATGCCCCGAGAATTTCAGAACACCCCATGCCGACTGAACTCCACGCCTGGACCGCCCTGCGCCACCACTACGATGCCATCCGCCATACGCCGATGCAGCAGTGGTTTGCCGAGGCCGAAGCCGCCCGCCGCGTCGAGGACTTCTCGCTGGAAGCCGCCGGCCTGTACCTCGACTTTTCGAAGAACCGCATCACGTTCGAGACCTTTGCCCTGCTCATGAAGCTGGCCGAGGAAGCTGGCGTGGCCCAGCGCCGCGACGCCATGTTCGCGGGCGAGCATATCAATACGACCGAAGACCGCGCCGCCCTGCACGTGGCGTTGCGCGCCATGCCCGACGCCCCGTTCAAGGTGGATGGGTCATCGGTCATGCCCGGCATCAACGACGTACTGCGCCGCATGCGCGATTTCGCCGCACGCGTGCGCACCGGCAACTGGACCGGCTTCAACGGCCAGACCATCACCGACATTGTCAACATCGGCATCGGCGGATCGGACCTGGGCCCGCGCATGGTGTGCCGGTCCCTGGCTCACCTGGCGGACCCTCAAGGGCCCCGCATGCATTTCGTGTCCAATGTCGACGGCACCGAACTGGCCGAAACGCTAGTGCGGCTGGACCCGGCGCGCACGCTCGTCATCGTGTGCTCGAAGACGTTCACGACGCTGGAAACCATGGCCAACGCGTGCAGCATGCGCGACTGGTTCCTGCGCCACGGCGTGGCCGAGAACCAGTTGGCGCGCCATTTCGTTGCCGTGTCGACCAACCGAGAAGCCGTGGTCAAGTTCGGTATCGACCCGGCCAACATGTTCGAATTCTGGGACTGGATCGGCGGCCGCTTCTCGCTCTGGTCGTCGGTTGGCCTGTCGATTGCATTGGCCGTAGGCTTCGACGCGTTTGAAGACCTGTTGCTGGGCGGCCGGGCCATGGACGATCACTTCCGCACGGCGCCCCTGGCGCGCAACATGCCAGTGGTAATGGGCATGCTCGGTATCTGGTATCGAAATTTCTTTGGCATGCCGACCAGTTGCATGGCGCCCTATTCGACGTCGCTCGAACTGTTTCCGGCCTTCCTGCAGCAACTGGAGATGGAGAGCAACGGCAAGTCGGTGCAACTGAACGGCGACCCGGCGCACGTGGAAACCTCGCCGGTGGTCTGGGGCACGGCGGGCACCAACGGGCAACACGCCTATTTCCAGATGATCCATCAGGGATCGCAGATCGTACCCGTGGATTTCGTGGCACCCCTGGTGCCGCCCCGCGACCTGCCCGGCCATCACGCCAAGTTGCTGGCGAACTGCTTCGCCCAGGCCGAGGCGCTGATGCGGGGCCGTGGCGCCGATGAACTGCGCGCCGCCGGGGTCACCGACGAGGCGCGCATCCCGCATATGGTGTTCGAGGGCAACCGTCCCAGCAATACGCTGCTGATGGAGGATCTGACCCCGCACGTGCTGGGCGCGCTGATCGCGCTCTATGAGCACCGCACCTTCGTGCAGGGCGTGGTGTGGAACATCAATTCGTTCGACCAGTGGGGCGTGGAACTTGGCAAGATCCTGGCGCGACCCATCGAACAGGAACTCACGGGCCAGGGCACGTCCACGCATGATGCGTCGACGGCAGCGCTGATCGCACGTGCTCGCGGTGTGCTGGGGCGCGGCTGAGGCAGGCGGCAGGATTTGCCGCCGTCACAGTCTTTGCGGCCTGTGCAGCCAATTCCGCCGTTGCGGTCTTGATCTGCCGGCCGCCGGCTAGATTTCGGTACCCATCAGCTCGTCGCTCGCCACGCGTCCGGCATCGATGGTCAGAATGCGGCCACAACGCGCAGCGACCGAGCGGTCGTGGGTCACCAGCACCAGCGTGGAGCCGGCGTCGCGATTGAGTTCGAACATCAGCGCGATCACCGCTTCGCCGGTGGCGGTGTCCAGGCTGCCGGTCGGCTCGTCGGCAAACAGGATGTCCGGCCGCGCCACGAATGCGCGGGCCAGTGCCACACGCTGCTGCTCGCCCCCCGACAGGGTGCGCGGATAGTGCGTCAGACGCTTGCCCAGGCCCACACGCTCAAGCATTTCCGTGGCACGCTCGCGTACACGCACGGTTTCGCCACGCAGCTCCAGCGGCAGCATCACGTTCTCCAGCGCGGTCAAGTGCCCCACCAGCTGGAACGACTGGAACACAAAGCCAACATGGCGCCCGCGCAGCGCGGCGCGCTGGTCTTCATCGAGCTGGAAGATATCCTGCCCGTGCAGGCTGACGGCGCCGGTGCTGGGCAAGTCGAGCCCAGCCAGCAGGCCCAGCAGCGTGGATTTGCCCGACCCCGACGCCCCGACGATCGCCAGCGTTTCGCCGGCCGTGACGGAAAACGTGACGTCGTGCAGAATCGTCAGCGAACCCGTCGTGTCGGCTACGGTCTTTCCGAGTGACTCGACAGCAAGAATGGAAGAGGACATGCGCGAGAGGATTGCAAACGTTGGTCGCCGGCGGATGCTGGCAGCTTGTGGTGCGACAGCGGTCGCCCTGTTCGGTTCACTACTGTTGCCG
The DNA here is from genome assembly GCF_056097175.1 of Cupriavidus sp. HE11. NCBI lineage: Bacteria > Pseudomonadati > Pseudomonadota > Betaproteobacteria > Burkholderiales > Burkholderiaceae > Cupriavidus > Cupriavidus sp. HE11. The sequence goes on along the minus strand of NZ_CP184464.1, from coordinate 3,549,236 downwards.
CCCGCCATGGCGCAGAGCGCGGCCACTACGTCGGCCGGACCTGCGCTGCTGGTGCTCGGAGACAGCCTGTCGGCCGAATATGGCATTGCACGCGGGACAGGCTGGGCGAGCCTGCTTCAGGAACGCCTGCGCCACGAGCGGTTCGATTATAGCGTCGTGAATGCCAGCATCAGCGGCGAAACCACCGTCGGCGGCAAGACCCGGCTTCCGGACCTGCTCAAGCGGCACAAGCCAGCCATCGTCATCGTGGAACTGGGCGCCAACGACGCGCTGCGTGGCCTGTCATTACCTTCGACCGAGGCCAACCTGCGCAGCATCATAGGCGACGCGCAGAAGGCCGGCGCACAGGTAGTGCTGGTCGGCATGCGCATCCCCCCGAACTACGGCGCGGACTACACCGAACGGTTCTTCGCGTTGTTCCCGAAACTCGCAGGGGAATACCGCACGCAACTGGTGCCGTTCCTGCTGGACAAGGTCGTGACACGGCCCGAATGGTTCCAGGACGACCGGATCCATCCCACTTCGGCTGCCCAGGCAACGCTGCTCGACACTGTCTGGCCGGCGCTGAAACCGTTGCTCAAGGCCCCCGCCCGACGCCGCTGACCATGACCGCCGCCGCTGCCCCGACTCAGGGACACAAGCGGACAGGACGCGAAGGAAAAGAAAAAGCCCCTGCGGTATGCACCTGCAGGGGCTTCTTGCCGTCTGGCGTTACGACGCAGCGTCAGTGCGCTGCGGCTTCGCTGGCCGGGGCCAGATCCTCCGGCTTCGCCGGGTGCAGGATCTTGACCTTTGCCTGGGCCTTCAGCGTTTCATAATAGGCCGCCAGTTCGGTCTGGCCAGCCAGCTGGCTCAGTTGCTGGGCATCAGCCTGGCGCTGTCCGGCATTCGCTTCGGTCGGCGTGCTGACCTTGCTGATGCGATAGATCGCGTAGCCGTCCGCACCCAGGTCCACACCCACCACCGACGGCAGCTTGGTGGCATCGGCGCGCATGATTGCGTCGACGGCCTTCGGCGACAGGTTGTCGGCCTTGGCGCGCGACACCATCATCGTCGAGCCGAACCCGCTGGCGCTGTCGGCCTTCTTCAGTGCTTCCAGCCTGGCCTCGCCATCCTTGCGGGCCAGCTCGGCAGCCTGCTGCGCGACATATGCCTGGCGCACCTGGGCTTCCACGTCCTCGAACTTGCGCGCGGTCGACGGGCGGTAGTCGACGATACGCGCTGCCACCAGCGTCGTGGGGCCAACCTGGATGGCCTCGGTATTGCGCTTGTTCTTGATCGCGTCGTCGCTGAACAAGGCCTTCAGCACCTTCTCGTTATTCAGCGGATTATCCTTGCCCAGGGACGGGTTCGGCTGGCGCGTGACGTTGTCAGCCGTCTGGATCGTCAGCTTGAACTTGTCGGCAGCCGGCTTCAGGCTGTCGGACTGCTCATAGACCGTATTGCCGAAGGCGTCGGCCTGCTCCGCATACTTCTTGGCAGCCAGTTGCTTCTTCAGTTCGGCTTCCAGTTCCGGACGCACTTCATCCAGCGGCTGAGTCGCAGCGGGCTTGATGCCGGTCAGCTTGATGATGTGGTAGCCATAGTCGGTTTCCACGAGATCGCTGATCTGGCCGTCCTTGAGCGCGTACATGGCGTCTTCGAACGGCTTGACCAGCGCGCCGCGACCCATGAACCCGAGGTCGCCGCCCTTCTCGGCGGAACCCGGATCCTGCGAGTTCTTCTTCGCCACGTCGGCGAAAGTATCCGGATGCTTGCGCACGTCTTCGAGCAGCTTCTCGGCCTTGTCCTTGGCAGCCTTGCGATCGGCGTCCTTGGCGTCCTTCGGGACGGTAATCAGGATATGGCTGGCACGACGCTGCTCTTCCGTGCGGAAGCGCTGGGCGTTGCTGTCGTAGTAGGACTTGAGCTCTTCCGGCGTCACGGCCTGGCTGGCCGCCATGGCATCGCCCGACAGCACCACATACTCCACCTTGGCCTGCTCGGGCGTGGTGTACGCCGACTGGTGGGCCTCGTAGTAGGCCTTCAGCGCCGCCGCATCGGGCGTAACCTTCGCCGTGAAATCGGCCGGCTTGATGACCAGCGCCTGCACATCGCGCTGCTGGTCGCGGATGGCGATCAGGCGATCGAGCAGCGACTTCGGCACGAAGGCGGTGGTGCCCACAGCGCCACCCAGTTGCTGCGTGGCCAGTTCGAAGCGCATACGCGCATCAAGCTGCTCGGGCGTCATGCCCTGCTGGGCCAGCAGCTGGATATAGGCCTTCTCGTCGAACTTACCGTCCGGACCACGCAACTGGGCGATTGCCGGGATGGCTTCGATGGCCTGGCGCAGTTGCTCGTTGGAAACGGTCAGGTTCTTCTTGGCCGTGGCATCGGCCACTACGCGCTGCAGGATCAGCTGGTCCAGCACGGACTGGCGCGCTGCGGCGCTCTCGAACATGCGCGGGTCGTAGTTGCTGCCAAGCATCTGGCGCATGCGCTCGGTCTGGTCACGCACCACGTTGTCGACTTCCTGCACGGTGATGGTACGGCCATCGACCTTGGCGGCGTCGTGCGAGCTGTCCATGAAGCGCGAGTAGCTCTCGACACCGAAGAACACGAACGACGGGAAGACAAGCACCAGCAGCAGCAAAAGCATCAGGCGCCGGTTGTTGCGTACGAAATCAAGCATGCTTTTCGGGTGAAAGGGTTGAGGCCTTGGGCCGACAGTCAAACTTTGCGATTCTATCAGGAGCGGGACGCCAGACCTGCGGAATATGTGGCGTGGCGTGAGTTTGCGTCAGGAATTCGCGCTGTCGAACGGGCACGTCCGCTACGCAGATCATTCGGACGATAGAAATAAAAAAACCCGCTGGCGCGGGCATTTTTATTTGGCGGAGTGGACGGGACTCGAACCCGCGACCCCCGGCGTGACAGGCCGGTATTCTAACCGACTGAACTACCACTCCTTGTGTCGGTGCCCCTGCAATCCTGTGCGTTGCGATCCAGTGTGGTGGGTGCTGAGGGGTTCGAACCCCCGACCTACGCCTTGTAAGGGCGCCGCTCTACCAGCTGAGCTAAGCACCCACATGGACCACGCAAGCCAGTTGCCTGCAAGGTAATTCTCGCTGCGCACGATTCGGCGGTTACTGCTTGCTTGCCGCTGTTTGCGTTGCGAGGCCGCGATTGTAATACGAGACTTTTCGATTTGCCAAGCGTTGATTGCACGATTCTTTTGAATCACGCCGCGCACGCAAACAAAAAGGCCACGGGGGTGAGCCCGCGGCCTTTTGGCGTTTCAGCGATGGCGTCGATCAGTGATGAATGCGCTCGACCTTGGATTCGCCCTTGTCTGCCACTTCGGCAGGCTTGGCCTCTTCGTCAGGCAGAGCCTCGGGCTTGCGCTCGAGTGCCAGCTCCAGCACCTTGTCGATCCAGCGCACCGGCACGATCTCGATGGCGTTCTTGACGTTGTCGGGGATGTCCGCCAGGTCCTTCACGTTTTCCTCGGGGATCAGCGCCAGCTTGATACCGCCACGGTGGGCAGCCAGCAGCTTTTCCTTGAGGCCACCGATCGGCAACACTTCGCCACGCAGCGTGATCTCGCCTGTCATTGCCACATCGGCACGCACGGGGATCCCCGTCAGCACCGACACCAGCACCGTGGTCATCGCGATACCTGCCGACGGGCCATCCTTGGGCGTGGCGCCTTCGGGCACGTGGATGTGAATGTCGCGCTTCTCGAACATCTCATCCGTAATGCCCAGACGACGCGCCCGCGAACGCACCACCGACCGCGCTGCCTCGACCGACTCCTTCATCACGTCGCCCAGCGAACCGGTACGCGAGATGTTGCCCTTGCCCGGCATGATCGCGGCTTCGATGGTCAGCAGATCGCCACCCACTTCCGTCCACGCCAGACCGGTCACCTGGCCCACCTGGTTTTCCTTGTTTGCCAGGCCGAAGTCGTACTTGCGCACGCCGAGGAATTTGTCGAGGTTCTCGGAATCCACCTTCACCGCGTTCGACTCTTTCTTCAGCAGCAGCAGCTTGACCACCTTGCGGGCGATCTTCGACACCTCGCGTTCCAGCGAACGTACGCCCGCTTCACGCGTGTAGTAGCGAATGATGTCGCGGATGGCCGCTTCGGTGACCTCGATCTCGCCCTGCTTCAGACCATTGTTGCGGATCTGTTTCGGCAGCAGGTAGCGCGTGGCGATGTTCACCTTCTCGTCCTCGGTGTAACCCGAGAGGCGGATCACTTCCATCCGGTCCAGCAGCGGCGGCGGAATGTTCAGCGAGTTCGACGTCGCCACGAACATCACATCCGACAGGTCGAAGTCCACTTCGATGTAGTGGTCCTGGAACGTGTGATTCTGCTCCGGGTCCAGCACTTCGAGCAGGGCCGACGACGGGTCGCCACGGAAGTCCATGCCCATCTTGTCGATCTCGTCGAGCAGGAAGAGCGGATTGCGTACGCCAACCTTCGACAGGCTCTGCAGGATCTTGCCCGGCATCGACCCGATGTAGGTACGGCGGTGACCGCGAATCTCGGCCTCGTCACGCACGCCACCCAGTGCCATGCGCACGAACTTGCGATTCGTGGCGCGTGCCACCGACTGGCCCAGCGACGTCTTGCCGACGCCGGGGGGGCCGACCAGGCACAGGATCGGCGCCTTCACCTTGTCCACGCGCTGTTGAACGGCAAGATACTCAAGGATGCGTTCCTTGACCTTCTCCAGACCGTAGTGGTCTTCGTCCAGCACGCGTTCGGCGTTCGCCAGGTCGTTGTTGACCTTGCTCTTCTTGCGCCACGGCAGGTTGACCAGCGTGTCGATGTAGTTACGCACGACAGTCGCCTCTGCCGACATCGGCGACATCAGCTTGAGCTTCTTGAACTCGGCGTCGGCCTTCTTCTTGGCCTCCTTGGGCATGCGCGCGGCCTTGATGCGCTTGTCCAGCTCTTCAAGGTCGGCTCCTTCCTCGCCCTCGCCCAGTTCCTTCTGGATGGCCTTGACCTGCTCGTTCAGGTAGTACTCGCGCTGGGACTTCTCCATCTGGCGCTTGACGCGGCCACGGATGCGCTTTTCCACCTGCAGGATGTCGATCTCGCCCTCGAGCTGCGACAGCAGGCTCTCCAGGCGCTCGGCCACCTTCACCATTTCCAGAATCTTCTGCTTCTGCTCGAGCTTGATCGGCAGATGCGCGGCAATGGTGTCGGCCAGGCGGCCGGCCTCGTCGATACCCGACAACGACGTCAGGATCTCCGGCGGGATCTTCTTGTTGAGCTTTACGTACTGGTCGAACTGCGAAACGATCGCGCGGCGCAGGGCCTCGGTCTCGGCCGACTCAGCGGTTGCCGGGGGCACGGGCACGGCTTCGCACATGAAGTGCGAATCGTCCTCGCTCACCTCGGTAATGTTTGCACGTTGCGTACCCTCCACCAGCACCTTTACGGTGCCGTCGGGCAGCTTCAGCATTTGCAGGATATTGGCGATGCAGCCAACCTCGTAGAGGTCTTCGGCTGTCGGTTCGTCTTTAGCGGCCGTCTTCTGTGCCACGAGCATGATGCTCTTGCCCGACTCCATCGCAGTCTCGAGCGCCTTGATGGACTTCGGGCGTCCCACGAACAGTGGGATCACCATGTGCGGAAACACCACCACGTCGCGCAGAGGCAACAGTGGCAGGCGAATCGGCTCAGCCGGGAGGAGTTGTGTTCCGGACATCATTTTCCCCAGTCAGTCATTTAAGGCGTAAATAGGGTCTCGGGATTCGATTGCAAGATACCCGTCATCAATTCCCGGCACTAAAAAAACGTGCGCCAAACTGCACCCGAGACCCACTCTGAAACAGCATACCCGCGTTTGCTCCCGTTAGTTTGTGGAATTGAAGAAAAAAAGCCGTTCGCTTTCCAGCGAACGGCAGCTTGAAAGTGTCGCCAGTATGGTTGGGACCACGTGGGTCCGGCACGTTCGGCGTCAGTTGGACCTCGCTCAGTTCGATCCTGCCACCTTGGGCTGCTGCTCCTCGTACATCAGCAGCGGCGGCGCATCGCCGGTGATCGTGCTTTCGTCGATCACCACCTTCTGCACGCCCTTGTAGTTGGGCAGGTCGTACATGACGTCCATCAGCGATTGTTCGAGGATCGAACGCAGGCCACGGGCACCCGTCTTGCGGCGGATGGCCTTGCGCGCAATCGCGGTCAGCGCGGCCGGACGAATCTCCAGCTCGACACCTTCCATCGCCAGCAGCTTCTGATACTGCTTGACCAGCGCATTCTTGGGCTCGACCAGGATCTGCATCAGCGCGGCCTCGTCGAGCTTCGCCAGCGTTGCCACCACCGGCAGACGCCCGATGAGTTCCGGAATCAGGCCGAACTTGATCAGATCCTCCGGCTCGGTCTGCGGGAGTACCTCGCTGACCTCACGCTCTTCCTTGCTCTGCACCTGCGCGTCAAAACCGATGCCGGTCTTGTCCGAACGCTGCATGATGACCTTTTCCAGGCCATCGAATGCACCACCGCAAATGAACAGGATGTTGGTCGTGTCCACCTGCAGGAAGTCCTGGTTCGGATGCTTGCGGCCGCCTTGCGGCGGCACCGACGCCATCGTGCCTTCGATCAGCTTCAGCAGTGCCTGCTGGACACCCTCGCCCGACACGTCGCGCGTGATGGAAGGGTTGTCCGACTTGCGCGAGATCTTGTCGATTTCGTCGATATAGACGATGCCGCGCTGGGCCTTCTCGACCTCGTAGTTGCAGTTCTGCAGCAGCTTCTGGATGATGTTCTCGACATCCTCGCCCACGTAGCCGGCTTCCGTCAGCGTAGTGGCGTCGGCGATCACGAACGGCACGTTCAGCAGGCGCGCCAGCGTCTGGGCGAGCAGCGTCTTGCCCGAGCCCGTGGGCCCGATCAGCAGGATGTTGCTCTTCGACAGCTCGACGTCGTCCTTCTTGCCGAGGTGCTTCAGACGCTTGTAGTGGTTGTAGACCGCCACGGCCAGGATCTTCTTGGCCTGCTCCTGACCAATCACATACTGGTCAAGGCTTTCGCGGATTTCGTGGGGCGTGGGCAGATCCGAGCGCGTGACTGCGGCGGCGTCCTTGTCGGTCGCGGCGGCCTCGTCACGGATAATCTCGTTGCACAGGTCGATGCATTCGTCGCAAATGAACACCGACGGGCCCGCGATGAGTTTCTTTACCTCGTGCTGGCTCTTGCCGCAGAACGAGCAGTAGAGAAGTTTCTCGCTGGATGAACCTTTTTTGTCCGCCATAGGAATCAGTCACATTAGCAGTGTGGATCCCGCCAGAAACGTCCCGGCGGGAAACGCATTAAACGCATCATACGCCAAAACAATTGGCACAGTCGGCGGCATCCCCTGCGTGTGGGGCAAAACGCAAAAACGAGGCGCACAGCCTCGTTCCGGTGTAGCCTTCGTCATTTGGCACGACGCAGGCCAATGCGGCAGGTGCCCGGCATTGCCGGTCACCGCCCGGACGCTTCCGATGGGATGCCTCCGGACCAATGTGCCGACACACCGGCCAAATTTCAACTGCGGCGGGTGATCACCTTGTCGATCAGACCGTAGTCCACCGCCTGGTCGCCGCTCATGAAGTTGTCGCGATCGGTATCGCGGGCAATCTTCTCGACCGGCTGACCGGTGACTTCCGACAGGATGCTGTTCAGGCGCTCGCGCAGGTACAGGATCTCGCGTGCCTGGATCTCGATATCCGAGGCCTGGCCACGTGCACCACCCAGCGGCTGGTGAATCATGATGCGCGAGTTCGGCAGCGCACTGCGCTTGCCCTTGGCACCCGCAGCCAACAGGAACGCACCCATGCTCGCCGCCATGCCCATGCACAGGGTCTGCACGTCGGGCTTGATGAACTGCATGGTGTCATAGATCGCCAGACCGGCCGAAACCGAACCGCCGGGCGAGTTGATGTACAGCGACACGTCCTTGTCCGGGTTTTCGCTTTCCAGGAACAGCAACTGGGCCACCACCAGGTTGGCGGTCTGGTCGTTGACCTCGCCCACCATGAAGACGACACGTTCCTTGAGCAGGCGCGAGTAGATGTCGTACGCGCGCTCGCCCCGGCCGGACTGCTCGACAACCATCGGCACCAGTCCGAGACCCTGGGTCTCCAGGGCAGAAGCCTGCGTGGTGGCCAGACGATCAAGCAAATCATTGCGGGTCATGCAGGTTCTCCAGATATTCAGGAATGGTGTCAACCGGCCAGCGCGCGAGGCCGATTGACACGGACCGGCGCCACGTCAAAGCGTGGCATCCGGCCTTGCCCGACCTCAGGCTTGTGCGGGCGCGGCGGTGAGTTCCTCGAACGACACCGATTTATCCGCAACCTTGGCCTTGTCGCACACGAAATTTACCACGTTGTTTTCGAGCACGTAGGCTTCCATCTCGGCCAGGCGCTGCTGGTCGCCGTAGTACCAGCGCATGACTTCCTTCGGGTCTTCGTAGCTCTTGGCGAAGTCCTCGATTTCAGCCTTGACCTGGTCCGGCTTGGCTTCCAGGCCGTTGGCCTTGACGATTTCGGCCAGGATCAGGCCCAGCTTCACGCGGCGCTCGGCCTGTTGGGCGAACATCTCGGCCGGGATCGGCATGTCCTTGGCATTCGGCATGCCACGTTGCTCGAGGTCACGGCGAGCCATTTCCACCAGGCGTTCCTGATCCTGTTCGATCAGGGACTTCGGCACGTCCAGCTCGCTCACCTTCAGCAGCGCTTCCATGACTTCGTCCTTCAGCATGGAATGCGTGCGGCGCTTGACTTCGCGCTCCAGGTTTTCGCGGATGTCGGCGCGCATCTTGTCCACGCTGCCGTCGGCGATGCCGAGCGACTTGGCAAATGCATCGTCCACTTCCGGCAGGTGGGCCCACTCGACCTTCTTCAGCGTGATCGTGAACTCGGCAGTCTTGCCGGCCACTTCCTTGCCGTGGTAGTCCTCGGGGAAGGTCAGCGGGAACGTCTTGCTCTCGCCTTCCTTCAGGCCCAGCGTGGCCTGCTCGAACTCGGGCAGCATGCGGCCTTCGCCCAGCACGTACACGAAGTCTTCGGCCTTGCCGCCGGCGAATTCGACGCCGTCGATCTTGCCGACGAAGTCGATCGTCACGCGGTCGCCGTTCTGGGCGGCCACTTCGGCACCGCCGTCGCCATGGGCGCCGGCTTCACCGCGGTGGTGGTAGTGCACGCGCTGCTTGCGCAGGATGTCGACGGTCTTGTCGATCTCGGCGTCGCCGATTTCGGTCTTGGTGCGAGTCACTTCGGCCGAGGCCAGCTCGCCGATCTTGACTTCCGGGTACACCTCGAAGGTGGCTTCGAAAGCCAGTTCGTCGTCGGCAACACCGTCGGTCTTGATATCGAACTTCGGCTGACCGGCCACCTTCACGTCCTGGGCCTGGGTGATGTCGAAGAACTTGCGGGCGGCCTTGTCGAAGCGCACTTCGAATTCCACCTGCTGGCCGTACTGCTTCTCGACCATCTTCATCGGCACCTTGCCCGGGCGGAAGCCGGACATTTTCACGGTCTTCGACAGACGTGCCAGACGCTCCTGCGTTTCCTTCTGCACTTCGGCCTTGGGAATAGCCAGGGTCACCTTGCGGTCCAGCTTGCCGAGGTTTTCAATGACGTTCGACATGGTCGTTAATCCAATCCAGAAATAGTTGTTGTCAGCGCACCCATCTGCGCATCCCCCGCCTGGCCGCGGCCAGTGCTCGCGAGCGGAGGTCTCCGCGCAAACGGAAAACGCGGATTATCGCACGGTTTTCATTCGCTTCCGGCAGTTTTTACCCTAGTCAGTCCCGATCCGGCCCAGGATCCTGCCTTGCCGGGTCTGACACCTGCCCGTGACGCAGTGCGCGCAGCAGCAGACGGGCCGGATCGACGGCGTCAGCAAGATCGGCTTCCAGCGGCAGCGGTTCGCCCTCCAGCTGGCAGGCGATCAGTTCGGCGCCCAGTGCGGCCCATGTGAGGCCGCGCGACCCATATGCAAGGGCCGCGAACAACCCCGGCATGCGTGGCAAATCGCGCAAGTGCGCACCCCGCAGCGGGCCGGCATGGGACACCGCGTGGGGTTCGTCGGCCAGGGGCCCGATCAGCGGCAGGCGGTTGTGCGTGACGGTGCGCACGCCCACGTAGCCGGTCAGCGTCCGGGAATCGATCCGGTCCAGCGCAGCGGACCGGTCGGGCAGCAGCGCTGCCAGGCGACCCAGGTTGGCGGCATGCACCACGGCGCTTTCGGCCAGCGGGCCTTCGTCGGGCTCGTAGCTGGAGCCGATCCGGGCCCCGCCCTGCTCGCCGCGCGGCAGCAGGTAGCCGCCGCCGGTGACCACACAATCGGGCCAGCCACCCAGCGCATCCACCTGGGCCGCATCCAGGTCGGTCAGTTGCCCGCGCACGCGGCGCAGTGCGAGGAAGCGCCCGGACACCAGCCGCCCTGCCTCGTGCGCATTGGCAAGCACCAGCACCGGCGCACTGGCCAGCACCGCGCCGGATGCATCGCGGGCCAGCCACTGCCCATCGACATGCTCGATGCCGGCTACCGTGCACCCGAAACGGGCGTCCAGCCTGTCGCTAGCGGCGGCCAGCTGGGCCTGGCAGATATCGGGTGGCGCCACCCATCCACCCTGCGGGAACCAGAGCCCGCCTCGGCCTACCGTGGCGCCGTGGGACGCCGCAGCTTCCTCGGGCGACATCCAGCGCACGAACGACTCGGGAAAGGCCAGTGCGTCCAGCGCCGCCCGTTGCGCCGCGTTATCGGCCTCATCCTCGCCGGTTTGCAGCACGCCACAGCCATGCCAATCCACCGGGTAACCGGCCTCGGACAGCGCACGCCAGGCCCGCAACGCGTGCAGGTTGCCGGCACGTGACAACCGCGACAGCAGGCTGTCATCGGCCGAAACGTGTGCATGCATGGCCGCCGCGCGATGCCCCGACGTCTGGCGCGCCGGCCCGTCGTGGGCATCGAGCAGCGTGACGCGCCAGCCGCGCGCCGCCAGCCTTTCGGTGACCGCGCAGCCAGCCAGGCCAGCACCGATGACGATGGCATGGCGCTCGGCCCAGCGGGCGGCGTCGGGCGGCGAATGGCGACGATTCTTCCAGACCGGCGCGAAGCGCGCGACCGTCATGTCGCGCTTGCCGCCAAACCCAGGGGCCTTGCTGACCTCGAACCCGGTGGCCTGCAGCCCGCGCCGCACGAATCCGGCCGCCGTATAGGTGGCGAGCGTGGCCCCTGTCCGGGCCAACCGGGCCAGCCCGCGAAACACGGTGTCCGACCACATGTCGGCATTGCGCGACGGCGAGAAACCGTCCAGGTAGAACGCATCGGCGCCGGCCACGATCTTCGGCAGCATCGCTTCCACGTCGCCGAAAGCCAGCGTCAGCGTGACCGCCCCGCCCTCGAACGCCAGGCGATGCAGGCCCGGCAGGGCGTCGGGCCACTGGTGCTGGAGTTGTGCGGCCAGCGGCAACAAATCGCCCAGCCCGGCATGCAACTGCGCCAGCCCCTCCCGTGTGAACGGGTGTTTTTCGATCGAAACGAAGTGCAGGCGGGCGCAGCGCTGCGGGGCATCGCGCCATGCCTGCCAGGTGGCGAGGAAGTTCAGGCCCTGCCCGAAGCCGGTCTCGACGATGACAAACTGATCGCGCCCGGCCCAGGCGCCCGGCAATCCATTGCCACCCAGGAAGACGTGGCGGGCCTGCTCCAGGCCGCCGGCGGTGCTGTGATAGACATCGTCGTAACGCGGCGAATACGGGATGCCGTCGTCGGACAGGATGGGCTCGGCGGACTCAAGGGCACGCGGCATGACAGGCAGGAAAAGGCAGGAAACGGAAGGAAAACAATTGGAAAACGGCCGGAAATGGCGGCGGATGGTAGCATAGCGCCCTTCGCGCAAGCCGCCCGCCGGGCCTTGTCTGATCTAAGTTTGCGCGCCGTCATCCCGCCTTGCCATGCTCAGTTATCGTCACGCCTTTCACGCCGGCAACCATGCCGATGTCCTCAAGCACGCCGTCGTCGTCCAGTTGCTGGACTACCTGACGCAGAAGGACAAGCCGTTCTGGTATGTCGACACGCATGCCGGTGCCGGCCTTTATGCGCTGGACCACGCCTACGCGCAGAAAAAATCCGAATTCGAAACCGGGATCGGGCCGCTCTGGCGCGCCGCCGCGGCGGGCCAGGCCCTGCCCGAACTGCTGGAAGCCTATCTCGACCAGGTGCGGGAACTGAACCAGGACGGCAACCTCAAGCACTATCCTGGGTCGCCCTGGCTGGCCTGGCAGATGCTGCGCGATGCCGACCGTTTGCGCCTGTTCGAACTGCACACCACCGAGATCCAGGTCCTGCGCGACAACTTTCGCGGCGCAGGCCGCAAGGTGATGCTCTACGACGGCGACGGCTTCAACGGCATCAAGGCCATCCTTCCGCCGCCGCCGCGCCGAGCACTGGTGTTGATCGATCCGTCATACGAAGACAAGCAGGATTACGCGCGCACGGTCGACACGCTGAAGGCCGGCCTGGAACGGTTCGCCAATGGCGTTTATGCGATCTGGTATCCCGAAGTCCAGCGCCGCGAGTCTACCCAGTTGCCGGCGCAGCTGAAGCGCTTGCCGCTCAAGAGCTGGCTGCATGTGACGCTGACCGTCAAGCATCCGGTGGAAGGCGGCCTGGGCCTGCATGGCAGCGGCATGTTCGTTGTCAATCCGCCATGGACGCTCAAGGCCGCGCTGCAGGAAGCGATGCCGAAACTCGTGGAATTGCTAGGTCAGGACGGTGGCGCCAGCTTCACCATCGAATCGCTCGACAACTAGAGCCCAGGCGGGGCTGTCCATGCGCTTTTGTGCTGCAGCCCACAGACTGGGGCGATTGAGGACGCGATGGTAACGGGAATTCCGCAGACGCCGAGAACACCGTGATTCGCCTGACATCCCCCCACTACCGCGTTCTTTTCGCCATTTGCGCGGTGGCAGTGCTGGTACTGTCCCTGCTGCCGCCCGATGTTCCCGAACCGACCACCGGCTGGGACAAGACCAATCATCTGCTGGCGTTCGGCACGCTGTCCGTACTGGGCGTCCGCGCCTGGCCGGCGCGCGTCTGGCATGTGGCCCTGGCGTTGACGGCTTACGGCGCGGCAATCGAGGCACTTCAGTCGCTGACGTCGTATCGCACTGCGTCCTGGGTCGACTTGCTGGCCGATATCCTCGGCATTGCCATCGGGCTGGCCCTCAGCTTTCGCACGATCCGCGCCTGACGGCCCGACATCACGCTACGCCGCCCGATGCACGGCCGGCGCCATGGCAACCTGCCAGTACGGCGGCGAACCGATGCTGTGCGCAAGATGGGCGCTGAAGGCCTTGAGCTTGGCGCTGGCGCGGGGAGCGGCCCGTAGCAGATAGATGCCGCTCTGCGGCTGCGGCAGCGTGCCTTCGAGCAGCACTTCCACCAGCCGGCCAGCGCCGATATCTTCACCGACGGACCAGTCCGGCATCAGCGCGATACCCAACCCCTGCAGCACCGACAGCCGCCGCGCATCGCAGTCGTCGCACTCCACGGCAAACGTGGCGCTGGCCGCGTGGGCGGGCGAAAGCAGTTCTCGCCAGCCGCGCATGCTGGTGCTGTGCGCGCGGTCGATCAGCCGATGGCGCGCCAGTTCGTCGGCGTGGGCGGGGTGACCGTTGGCCTTGAGATAGGCCGGCGTGGCGCAGGGAATGTAGCGCTGGCTGGCGATGCTGCGTGCGATCAGGTTGCTGTCGGCCTGCTGCCCGACGCGTATGACCAGGTCAAAGCGCTCCAGCACCGGATCGACGATCCGGTCGGTCAGCTCCAGCTCCACCGTCAGCCCCGGATATTGCGCATAGAGACTGCCCAGGTGTGGCACCACATGGCGGCGCGCAAAGGCAGGAAGGCACGCCACCCGCAGCCGCCCGCTCACGCCGTTTTCCACGGCCGCCACGGCGTCGCGTGTCTCGCTCAGGTCTTGCAGGATGCGTGCCGCGCGCTCGAAGAGCAGGTCGCCGGCATCGGTGCGCACCAGCGCGCGGGTCGAACGGGTGAACAGGGCCACCCCCATTTCCCGCTCCAGCGCGTCAATCTGACGCGCCACGGACGATGCCACCTGCCCTCGCCGGCGGGCCACAGCCGAGAAGCTTCCGGTACGCGCCACATCCACGAACGTGGCCAGGTTTTCGGCAAAGCGGACGAATTCCATTTGTGCATCCTCTGCAAAGGCGTTGCGCGATCGTGGCGACTTGCCGCCTGCGCGCCGCTCACATAGTATCGGCGTGACCAAGGCGGGGGCAAGTCTTTGCAGCCGGTGCAAAGAAAGCCGCCCCGCCGGCGGGCCTGCCCCGCCGCCATCCTGCGAGCGCCGCAATGCATCCTTTTGCCTATCAATCGTCTCCCCAGCGCATCGTCTTCGGATCGGGCAGCCTCGCAAGGCTCGCCAGCGAAGTGGACGCCCTGGGTGCCAGCCGCGTGCTCGTGCTTTGTACGCCTGGGCAGCGCAAGCTTGCCGAACAAGTGGCCGAAGCGCTCGGCACGCGCTGCGCCGGCATTTTCGATGGCGCCGTCATGCACGTGCCAACCGAACAGGCACGGCGCGCGCGGGAGATGGCCGCCCAATGTGGTGCCGACTGCTCGCTGGCGATCGGTGGCGGTTCGACCATCGGCCTGGGCAAAGCCATTGCGCTGGAATCGAACCTGCCGGTGATTGCCGTGCCGACCACCTACTCGGGGTCGGAGATGACGCCGATCTACGGGCTGACCGACGCCGGCCTCAAGCGCACCGGGCGCGATCCGCGCGTGCTGCCGCGCACGGTCATCTACGATCCCGATCTCTCGCTTGGCCTGCCTGCCGCGATCAGCGTGACCAGCGGCATCAACGCCATCGCCCATGCCGCCGAGGGCCTCTACGCGTCTGATCGCAACCCGATCAGCCAGTGGATGGCACGCGACGGTATCGCCGCACTGGGCCGGGCGTTGCCCGTGATCGCCGACCCCGCGCCGGGCGCCAGCGCATTGCGCGAAGCGCGCAGCGACGCCCTGTACGGCGCGTGGCTGTGCGGCGCGGTGCTGGGCAGCGTGACCGTAGGGCTGCATCACAAGCTTTGCCACACGCTGGGCGGCACCCTGAACCTGCCCCATGCCGAAGTCCACACCGTGGTGTTGCCCCACGCGCTGGCGTACAACGCCCCGGCCGCACCGGATGCGATGGACGACATCGCCACGGCGCTGGAGGCGGCACACGGCCAGGGACCGCGTGCCGTGTTCGACCTGGCGGCCCGTCTTGGCGCCCCAACCTCGCTGCGCGAACTCGGCATGTCGGCGGCCGATATCGACACCATTACGGCACTGGCCCTGCGCGACCAGTATCCGAACCCGCGCCCCCTTGAACGCGAAGGCATCCGCCAACTGCTGGAGGATGCCTTCGAAGGCAGACCGCCCCGCGCATGATCCGGGCGGGGCGGCAGGCACGGGGCACGAAGCAAGGCGTTGGGCCTTGTCTGGTCTAACGCCCGAAGTGCGGCGGAATCACCGCGTCGACATTGACCCAGACCGACCGCGCCTCGGTGTAGTCGTGCATGGCCTCGAAGCCCATCTCGCGGCCGTAGCCTGACTGGCCGACACCACCGAACGGACTGCCCGGGCTGACACGCTTGTAGCAGTTGATCCAGCACATGCCCGCGCGGATGGCACTGGCAAACCGGTGCGCGCGCGACAGGTCTTTGGTCCACAGCCCGCTGCCCAGCCCATAGTCGGTGGCGTTGGCAATGGCGAGCGCCTCATCGTCCGTCCGGAAGCGCAGTACCGTGACGAACGGCCCGAACACTTCCTCTTGCGCCACGCGGTCGTGCGGCCGTGCTTCCACGATGGTCGGCATCACGTAATAGCCTCGCGCCAGCGCATCGTCCGCCGGCGCCGTGCCGCCGCAGACCAGTCGGGCGCCCTGCTCCTGCGCGATGCCGACATACGACAGCACGCGGTCGCGATGCTGCGCCGACGTCAGCGGGCCCATTTCGGTCTGCGGATCGAGCGGATTGCCGATCCGGATCGATTCGGCCAGCGCACGGAACCGCGTCAGGAATTCGTCGGCAATGCGCTCATGCAGGATCAGCCGCGACCCCGCAATGCACGCCTGGCCCTGGTTGTGGAAGATGGCCCAGGCTGCGCCATTGACCGCGGCATCGATATCGGCATCATCGAACACGATGTTGGCGCCCTTGCCGCCCAGTTCCAGCTGCACACGCTTGAGATTGCCCTGCGAGGCCTCGACGATCCTGCGCCCGGTACCCGTGGAACCCGTGAAGGCGATCTTGCCCACCTGCGGATGCTCGGCCAGGCGCTGGCCGGCGGTATGGCCGTAGCCCGGCACGACATTGACCACGCCATCGGGAAAGCCGACTTCCGCCATCAGTTCTGCAATACGCAGCGACGACAGCGGCGTCAGTTCCGACGGCTTGATGACGACCGTATTGCCCGCCGCCAGCGCGGGGCCCATCTTCCAGCTTGTGAACATCAGCGGGAAGTTCCACGGCACGATCTGGCCGACCACGCCGATCGGCGCGCGCTGCACGTAGTTGAGAAAGCCGGGCTCCACTGGCACCACCGAGCCTTCGAGCTTGTCGGCCATGCCACCGAAATAGCGGAAGCAGGCAGCCGTGCGCGGTACATCAAGTGCGCGCGAATCGCGGATCGGATGGCCCGTATCCAGCGATTCCAGTTGCGCCAGTGCCTCGGCATGGTCCTCGATGGCATCGGCCAGCCGCAGCAGCAACCGGCCGCGTGCGGCCGCGGCCATGCGCGACCACGCCGGGAAGGCACGGCCGGCGGCCGCCACCGCGGCATCGACATCTGCAGCGTCCGCCGCCGCGATGCGGGTGACGACACTGTCGTCGTGCGGGTTGCGTACGTCGATGGTGGCGCCGTCCATGGCATCGACAAAGCGCCCGTTGATAAAGAGTTGGTTCTGCATAGGTGGGGTCGGGTCCGATGTACGCCGCCACGGGTGCGCCCGGGCGGGTGAATGCATTGCGCGCCGGGCTAGTCGGCGACGATATTGCGCGCCTTGATCAACCGCCCCCAGCGCGCCGATTCGTCCTGCACCAGCTTGTTGGCACGCGCGCCGTCGCCAGCCACGATTTCGAAGCCGCTATCGGTCAGTTGTTTCGCCACGGCGGGATCGCGCAGCGTCGCGGTCATCGCGCCATGGAGCCTGGCGACGACATCCGGCGGCGTTTTGGCCGGGGCGATCATCGCCACCCACGAATACGCCTCGAAGCCCTTGTAGGATTCCGCCAGCGTCGGCACGCCCGGCACGTGTTCGTCGCGCCGCGCCGACGTAATCGCCAGCGCCCGCAGCTTGCCCGCCTGGATATAGGGCAGGCACAGCGGCAGGCTTGCCATCATCGAATCGACATGGCCGCCGAGCAGGTCGTTCATGGCCGGGCCGCCACCCTTGTATGGCGTGTGAATGCCGCTGGTACCCGCCGCCTCGTGAAAGGCCTCGGCCACCAGCTGGTTCGAACTGCCGGAGCCCACCGACGCAAACGACACCTTGCCCGGCGTGCGCGCGGCGGCCACGTAGTCCTGGAGCGTCTTGTAGGGCGACGATGCGGGCACCACCAGCACCATCGGCGAGCGCACCATATAGGACACGCCGGTCAGGTCCTTCTGGCCGTCATACGGTAATTTCGGATAGAAATGGCGCTCCGTGGCGTAGCTGTCGAACACCATGCCGATGGTGTAGCCGTCCGGGTGGCTGCGCGCCACCTGCCCCGTGCCGATGGTGCCGCCGGCCCCCGGGCGGTTGTCGACCACCACCGGCTGCTCCAGCCGCTTGCGCAGGCCGTCCTGCGTCTGGCGGGCTACCTTGTCGACCACGCCGCCGGCCGGGAAAGGCACGATCAGCGTCACCGGTTTCGCGGGCCAGGTCTCGGCCCTGGCCCCTGCCACCGGCAACGCCGTCAGCATCGTCACCAGCGCCGTAATGGCCGCGCGGCGCATGGGCCGGCGATGGCCCTGGGCAGGCCGTTCGGCACGCTGGGTGCGTGCGTGTTGGATTTCCATTCTGCTGTCTCCCGGGTCGTGGACGGAATGTGGCGGCTTGCAGCCGGCCTTAATGCGGTCTTCTGGCCGTCTTCTTGCGTTTTCCGCAAAGACCGGATGCCGCCTTGTTGTCCCACCCATCATATGAGGCGGCACGGCCGGTGATAAGCACCAGCCTCTGCCTAACGCCTTTGCGGGAGAAGCAAATATCGGGGAATTGGTACGACGTTGCGCTATCCGCGTGCCAGGGGTGCCGACGTGGACCCGCGCACCACCAGTTCGGGGCGCAGTTCGATGACGACGCTGGCCGTCAGAGGCTTGGCGATCCGGCGCAACAGCAGTTCGGCCGCCTGTTCGCCCATGTCGTGCACCGGAATGCGGATCGTGGTGAGCGGCGGCGTCAGGGCATCGACAAATGGCATGTCGTTGTGGCCGACGATGGACACATCTTCCGGGCAGCGAATGCCATGCTCGCGCAGATAGTCATAGCAGCCCATGGCGACAAGGTCGTTGCCGGCGGCGATGGCGGTCAGGCCGGGCAGCGATTCGAACAGCTGCGCGCAGGCCTTGCGCCCCGCGTCGCGCGCATAGCTGTCGGCCTCGACCACGGCATATTCGCCGCGCCGCAGCCGGTGGCGCTTGACCGCATGCAGAAAACCCTCGCGGCGCGACTCGCCCGTGGAGGTACTGGCCGGGCCCGCAATATGCCCGATGCAGCGATGGCCGAGCGACACCAGATGATCCACCGTCAGTCCCATCGCCAGGGCGCTGTCGCTCACCACGCACGACGCCCGGCCCGTATGCTCGCCACGATTCACCATCACCACGGGGATGCCCACCTTCACGCAGTAATCCAGCAGTGGATCGTCACGCTCGGCAGTCGCCAGGATCAGCCCCTCCACCTGGCGGGCCAGCATCTGGTCGACCACAAAGCGCTGCCGGGTGCGCTCGCCGCCTGCATTCACGACGATCGGCACATAGCCCATCCGGGCCAGCACCGACTCGATGCCCGCCAGGATCGGCGGAAACACCGGATTGGCGATATCGGGCAGGATCACGCCAACCAGCCCCGAGCGCTGCGTACGCAGCCCCGCCGCAATGCGGTTGGGCCGGAAGCCGCGTGCCTCGGCCAGCTTGAGGATACGGGTGGCCACCTCTTCGGCCACAAGGTGGCGAGTCGCCGGGTTCATGACGCGCGACACCGTGGAGTAATGCACGTCGACCTCGGCGGCGAGGTCTTTGATGGTCACGCGTTTGCGCTCGGACATGGGACGGCGGACGCCAGGCTGGATCATTGGGATGCGCCATTCTAGCGTCTGCCGCCTGGCGCCCGTCACTCTCCGCCGCGCACGCCGGATTGCCTGACCACCGGGGCCAGCCTGGTGATCTCGGCCTGGATATAGCTGGCAAATTCCTGTGGCGTGCTGGATCGGGGCTCAGCCCCCTGCGCGGCCAGGCGCTCGCGCACGTCGGGCGCGGCCAGCGCCTTGCCGATCTCGGCGTTCAGCGCGCCGACGATCTCCCTGGGGGTCGACGCCGGCGCCAGCACCCCGAACCAGGAATCGAACGCATAGTCGGGCAGCCCCGATTCCGCCACGGTCGGGATATCGGGCAGCGCCCCAGCCCGCCGGGGCGTGGTCACCGCCAGCGCACGGAGCTTGCCCTGCCTGACAAACGGCATCGCCGACACGCTGGGCGCGAACATCATGTCGCCGCGCCCCGCCATCACATCGGTCAGCGCCTCGCCAGTGCCCTTGTAAGGAATATGCACGATATCGATCCTGGCCTGCATCTTGAACATCTCGCCGCTCAGGTGCGTGGAGCTGCCCGAACCGGCGGAGTCGAAATTCATGGCACCCGGCCTGGCCTTTGCCGCCGCGACGACATCGCGGACCGACTTGTACGGGCTGGCGGCATTGACCACCAGCACGTTCGGGACCGATGCCACCAGCGATACAGGGGCAAAGTCCTTCAGCGTGTCGTAGCCCAGCTTCGGATACAGCGTGGCATTGATGGCAAGCCCCACCGAGACCAGGATCAGTGTGTAGCCATCGGGCGCGGACTTGGCCACCGTGGCAGCGCCCAGCGTGCCGCCGGCGCCGGGCCGGTTGTCGACCACCACCTGCCATTGGCCGGACTCGCCCATCTTGGCACCGATGATGCGCGCCAGGATGTCGGTGGCGCTGCCTGCGGAAAAGGGCACGACCAGCCGGATCGGCCTGGCTGGATACAGGGGCTGCGCGCCCGCCTGCATCGGCACCGCGGCCGCTGCGGCCAGCGCCAGTGCCGCAGCGGAACGGCAAGTCATGGGCCAAAACGCCCCGGGGCGGAAAAACTGTCGAATCATGATGGTCTCCTCGCAACAAATTCCGGTCTGGACGTCAGAAGAAATGCCGCATGCCCAGCGCAAAGGTCTGCGGATCGGCACCGGCACTGACGCCCAGTTCGTTGATGGCAAAGTCGTAGATCGCGTTTTTCTTGTTGTTGATGCGGCTGTAGTACGCAAAGAGCGCCGTGCGCTTTGACAGCGGGTAGTCATAGCCAACGGTGAACTGCGTGGCGCCGGTTTCCGGGCCGCTCCGGAAGAAGCCGATGGTGTCGGTGGACGATCCCGTGCCGTTGGGCGCGAAGGCAAAACCCACGCGCACGCTGCCGGGGCCCAGCTTCTGCACCAGCGACGCGTAGTAGCCGTTGCGCTGCAGGTCGCCCGTGTCGGTGCGGTAGTGCAGGTGCTCGTACAACGCCGCCAGCCGGGTGCCGGGCAGCAACTGGTACGCCAGCGCCACCTTCAGCGCGTTGTCGTTGCGCCCGGCGGCCTGGTAGTGCTGGTGGATTTCGTAGGCGAACGTTGCGCTGAGCGGCCCCCGGTCGTAGACCAGCGCCGCCGAATAAAGCGCGGGATTTCGAGGAACGGCGTTCTTTTCCTCCGGCAGCCCCCAGCCCAGCCACAGGCTGGCACCCCATAGCTGCGGCGACCGGTACTGCACGATGTTCTTCTGGCGGCGGTCGAAGGAACTGGTGTCCTGGACGTTGTCGGAGCTGGACGTCGATCCGTTCCCGATCAGCGCCATGTAGCCCGCCGTGGTCGGGTAGTACGGGTCGTAGCTCGCGGTCGATTCCGTATAGGGCGTCTGCCAGTGCCCCATGAACAGCAGCCCGTAGTCCCCCTGCAGGCCGACGCGCGAATTACGGCCGGCGATCTGCCCCTGGCCGGTATCGAGCGACACATTGCTTTCGATCTGCCAGACGGCCTTGAGCGAGCCGCCGAGCCCCTCTTCCCCCCGGAAACCGAACACCGACCGGTTATTGGTCAGCCGCGCCGTGCCGCCCAGTTTGGTGCCGTCCGTGGCCGTGCTGGCCCGCGAATACTCGATGGCCGTGTTGAGCCGGCCATAAATCGTCACGCCATCTTCCGCCATGGCCTGGCCCGCCACGCCGGCAGACAAGCCAGCCGACGCCAGCGCCAGCGGGACCATGCGGTGCCGCCTGAATGTCTTTCGCATCTTGGGGGTCTCCTCCTCGTTGTTATGGATGCGTTGCAAACGTTTGCAAAACCGGAACAAAAAAATTACGATGCCGCGCGCGGCGGGTACGGCATCGCCAGCAGCAGCATGGCTGGCAGGTTGGATCGATTGGTGACCTGCCGGGCCTCTCCCGGCGCCAGCCTGACGGAGTCGAACCGGCCCAGCGTGACGCTCTCGGTCGGCGTGTGGATGCAGACCTCGCCTTCGAGGACGACGTAGTGCTTTTCAACGGGCGACGCATCCAGCGACGTATGGCCGCCCGGCAGGATCACGGATACGCCCATCCACAGCGCTTCGGATGGGCCGGCCTCGTGTCCCTGCAGGCGCAGGCAATGCATGCCTTCGTGGTTTGCCGGGTAGTAGGCCGGCGCTTCGGCGAATCGGGTCGTGTTCATGGCGTCAGCACCACGCGCTCGGTGGCGCCTTGCAGCACGGCGCGGTAGGCGTCCTTGGCATCGGCCAGTGCATACGTGTAGTCCGGCAGCACCGGAAACGGCTTGAGCTTGCGGGCGGCAAACATTGGCGCCAGCGCGTCGAGGATGGTGGCGCAAGCCTGGCTGTCCATCGCCAGGGTATCGACGCCCACGTAGGTGTGCTGCCCACGGTAGAACGCAAAGATATCGAACGGCACCGGCTTCTCGATGGTCGAGATGAAGATCTGCGTGGCGCCAATGGCCATGGCAAGGTTGGCCTGCTCGAAGTACGGGCTGCCGACCGTGTTGTAGACAATGTCGGCGCCGTGGCCGCCCGTTTCGTTGCGCACCACTTCGGAGATGGTTTCGCGGCTGGCATCGATCATGCGCACCGGGCCGCTGGCGTGGCCGCGATACGGCTCGGCCCCGCGCTCCACGGCAAACACCCGTGCGCCCAGCGCCGTGGCGATCTGGATCGTCGCCTGCCCTACCTTGCCGTTGCCGCCGCCCACCAGCACCACGTCGCCCGCCTTGGGCATGCCGGCACGCCGCAGGCCTTCGTACGCCGTGATAAAGGGCACGCCGACCGCGCCGGCTTCGATCAGCGACACCGCTTCGGGCTTCGCGCGAATGGCCTCCACGCCAATGCGCAGATACCTGGCATGCGTGCCGTCCCGGCGGATGCCGAGTTCGCCGCCGCTGCCCCATACCTGCTGGCCCACCCACTGGCTGGGCCCGTCGATCACCACGCCCGCATAGTCGCGCCCCGGGGTGCGGGGCCAGACCGCATGCGGCATCAGGCCAAGCGTGGCCTTGACATCGCTGGGATTCACTCCCGCACTGGCGACTTCGACGATGCACTGGCCGGTACCCGCCTCCGGGCGTGGCATGCCAACCAGGGACAGTTCGAGCGCGTCGATGGTCGGAGCTTTCTGGTGAACCTGAATCGTGTTCATGATGAATGGATCAAGAAATGGATCAAGAAAAAGTAACCCGGAATGGATCAGGCTTCGCGCAGGCCCAGCTGTGCACGTGCCTCGGAAGCCGATGCGATCTCGCCACCTAAAGATTTGACGATGTCCCGTGCCTTGGCCACCAGCGCGGCGTTGCTGGGCGCCAGCACGCCCTTTTCCAGATAGATGTTGTCTTCGAGACCGACGCGCACGTGCCCCCCCGCCAGCCAGGCCTGCGCGACGATCGGGAACTCGGCCCGGCCAATGCCAAACGCGGACCACTGTGCGCCGGCCGGCAGCATGTTGCGGGCATAGAAGATCGTCTCCGGCGTGGCGGCAAAGCCGTACTTCACGCCCAGCACGAAGGTCCACAGGCCGGTGCCGTTCAGCACGCCGTCGCGCATGAAATCGAGCGCCATGTTCAGGTCGCCGGAATCGAAGATTTCCAGCTCGGGCATGACGCCTGCACTGCGGATGACGTCGGCCATCTTGCGCACGTTCGCGGGCGTGTTGATCACCACATCGGCACCCGAATTCATGGTGTTCAGGTCCAGCGAGCAGACGTCAGGGCGCAAGGCGGCAATATGTGCCACGCGCTTGAGCGGATGCAGCAGCGTGGTGCCCGGCGCGGCCACGCGCGGCTCGTTCTCGTCGGGCACGAAGCGCCCGCCGGGCCCCGTCGTGAGGTTGATGATCAGCCGGCGGTTGCGAGCCCGGATCCGGTCGATCACATCGGCGTAGTAGTCGAGTTCCATCGACGGCCGCCCGGTTTCCGGGTCACGCACGTGGATGTGCGCAGCCGCGGCACCGGCTTCGGCGGCTTCGAGCGCGGCCTCGGCGATCTGCGCCGGGGTCACCGGCAGCCCGGGGTGCTGCGCAGGCGTGACGATATTGCCCGTCACCGCGCAGGTAATGATGGTCTTTCTGGCGTGCATGATGATTCGAAAGGAAAGGCGTGTGAGGAAAGGATCAGCCGAGTTGGCGTCCGCCATCGACCACGATGGTGGTGCCCGTAGCGAACCGCAGCGACGTGGCGCAGGCGACGATGGCGTCGGCCACATCCTCGGCCTGGCCGATACGGCGCAGCGGCGTGGTTTTTGCGGCCCGTTCGTTGAACGTGCTGTCGCGGCCCGGCACGAAGGCCGTGTCGACGACGCCCGGCGATACGTTGAGGACGCGGATTTCAGGCGCCAGCGCCCGGCCCAGCGACATCGCCATCACGTCGAGACCGGCCTTGGCGGCGCAGTAGGCAACGTTGCTGCCCTGCCCCGTGCGCCCGGCGATCGAGCCGACATTGACAACCAGCCCTTGGCCGCCGGCCCGCAACGCCGGCGCGAAGGCCCGGATGGCCGCGAACTGGCCGCGCCAGTTGACGGCGAACAATTCGTCGATCAACGCGTCGTCCAGGGCATCGAGATCGGCGTGCGGAATGGCGCGCGTAAAGCCCGACGTATTGACGAGGATGTCCACGCGGCCGTAGTGGTGCAGTACATCGGCCGCCAGCCCCTGCAGCGATGCGCTATCGGCAACTTCGGCCCGCGCGGCCATATGGTTGCCGGCAGGCAGGTCTTCGACCGTCCTTGCGGTGCGCCCGGCATCGCGTCCGGTCAGCACGACGCTGGCGCCCAGGTTGGCCAGCGCGCGTCCGGCGGCAAAACCGATGCCGCCGGTTCCTCCAATGATGACGGCAACCTTGCCGGAGAGATTCGTAATGGTCATGGTGTGGCGCAGTGAATGCGTAGATGGCCTTGTTGGTCAGAAGATGGGAGTTGTCAGTCGATGGGAGGCGTGGGAAACGTCTGTTCGCCCGGTTCGAGCGTGAAGTCGAACTGCAGCGTGTAGTACGGGGCCGGCAGTTCTCCCCATGGGCTCCGTCCCGTCTCTACAAGCTGGAAGGCGCCAACGAGCTGCCGGTGCACGCCGAACGTGACATCGGTTTCCAGAATGTCGGAGTCGTCGGCAAAGACCTGCGTCACGAGCGTGCGATACCCCGGCGCCGCCACGATGAAATGGATGTGCGCGGGCCGGTACGGGTGCCGCTGCTGGGCAGCCAGCAACGCGCCGACCGGCCCATCGGTCGGCACCGGATAGCCGGCGGGACGCACCGTGCGAAAGTGATAGTGGCCGTCCGCGTCGGTATGGAACATCCCGCGCAGGTTCCGGTCGGGCTGGCGCGGGTCCTGGTTGTCGTACAGGCCCACCGGCGATGCCTGCCAGACCTCCACCATGGCGTTGGACAACACCGAACCGTCCGTAGCCCGCACCGTGCCGCTCACGAACAGCGGCAACCCGGGCGAATCGTCCTGCACTACGCAATCGCCGCACTGGTAGCGTGGTGCGTTGGCACGATAAAACGGCCCCAGCAGCGCTCCGGGCGTGCGGCCGCCTTGCGTGCTGTTGTTCATCGTCGTCACCAGCGTCGACAGCCCGAGCACATCGGCGGCCAGCACCACCTCGTTGTTGGTGGCGTGCGTCGCGTGCCCGAGCGCGGCGACAAATGCCAATGCCCGCTCGAATTCCTCGTCGGTGGGCCTGACCTCGCGCAGGAACGCATGCAGATGCGATACCAGTGCGGCCATCACAGTGCGCAGCCGGGCATCTTCGGTCCTTGCCATGGCTTGCAGGACCACCCCGGTCACCGACGCCTCATCTTCGATCAGGGATAGCGCACTGACCGGCTTTGGCGCCGGCTTGTCGTGTTGCGTCTCCATATCCACTCCTTTCTTTGCAAACGTTTGCATTATGGTCGGTTAGACGCGAATGGCAAGGACGCAAGGCAGGACATAAAGTGGCGAAATACAGACTTCCGCGAAGAAATCGCCGCGAAATCAAGGCGCGAAAGACGGCATCGGGTCAAACCCTAGCGGCGTCCGAAACACGGCAGGCCACACGCTAATCGGCGCTCAAGCCCGCGCTTAATATGTCGTTAATACTCCACATCGCGTAAAGCTTCGTGGATCATATGGTCGCCATCACTTCCGTAGGCACGCAAGGTCTCGTCGGCACGACCGGCGCCAATTCCTCATCGCCAGCTGCCGCCGCGCCGTCGCAAGCGCCGGCAAGCTCCGCGTCGACCGTCACGCTGGGGCGATCCGCGCCCCAGCCGGCCAACTGGCCCACCTATTCGGCAAAGAGCGTGGGCCCGACCCCGGTGTGGGAGCACGCGATTGGTGATCCGATCTCGATGAGGATGGCCGGGAACATGTCCGCCTCCAGGCTCTCCGCGCGATTCGCGGGGCTTGGCGAGGCCCTGCTGAACCAGGTTGCCGGTGGCGGCGCCAGCTTCTCGCAATCCGTTATCCAGATGCCGGCCGACGAACCGATCGACGCCGTGGCGTCGTCGAGCTTCCAGGCGCACTCGACCAGCGAGATCCAGCTGACCATCACCACGCGCAGCGGTGCAACGGTGGGCATCACGCTGGGCAGCGACGGGGACAGGCTGCGCGTGCAGGCTTCGGTCACGGATGGCCAGCTCACCGACAGCGAGCGCGACGCCCTCGGGAAACTCTCGGCATCGTTCCAGAAATCGATCGACGCCCTGAACGAAGTGCCACCGCGGATCGACATTGGCGGCCTGATGCAGTACGACGCCAGCCAGCTTTCGTCCGTGCATCTGCAGGCCAGCCTGTCGCTCGGCAACAATCAGACGCAGACCCTTGATTTCCAGGCCGACGACAAGGTGCGTTCGCTGACGTCGACCGGCCCCACTGGCACGGTAAAGCTGAGCGTCGACACCACCAGCCCGGCAATCTTCGGCTCCCCGGCACAGCAGGCCAAGGCCGTCAGCCAGTACCTGAAGCAGTTCGACGACGCAAAGGCCCGCGGCCAGGGCGACGCAGCGCTGGTCGCCATGTTCAAGGACGCCTTCAGCGCCCTGCACAGTCAGTACCACACCGCCACCACCCAGCAGCCGCGCTTTACCTTCAGCGCCGGTGACCATGGCATGCTGACCGGCCTGGCCGACTTCTCCGCCTCGATCTCGCAGACGCCCGCCGCCATCAATCCCCTGCGCTCTGATGAAGTGGACAGCTTTGACTACCAGGTCTCGCAAACCACGCAATTGCTGGGCCGAGGCCAGGCTGACCGCGGCGCCCGCCAGCAACAGCAGTCGAGCCTGGATGCCAGCTATCACAGTGCGCTGTCCGCAGACACGTCGCTGTCCCTGGACGAGAGCCCGTATTCGCAGAACTACTACTACGAGCAGATCCACGACAAGGCCAGCAGCGAATCAGAATTCGCCTATCGCAAGGGCAACCTGATGAAGGCCTCGATCACGCAATCGGTCGAGCAGTCGCGCCATACGCAGAAGTACGTGATGGGCCATCTCGAGGAAGACACGACGTCGCCGGCATCCAAGTCCCGCACGATCGACGTGCTGGCCCTGGTCAAGGCCGCCGAAAAGCAAAGCAATCTCGGCCTGCGCCGCAACGACGAGGTCCGCGAGAAGGTGCTGTCGGGCATGCAGGAGAAGGTGTTGCTGGTGGCGAATGTGGCGGGGCTGATGGGGTCGATCGGCGTTGGCGCGTAGTGCCTGGTACCGGTTCACCGGTGCAGCGTCCTTATCGGACAGATGCTTTTTCGTCCGCTGCCTGCCGGGAACCGCCACCCCTACGCGTCGATGATGCGGTCGACGGGGGATACCCGATGTGGGTGGCCAATCAGATGGGGCGCCGAGTGGACGATAATCGGCCGCGCGCCATTAGACAGGCAGCAGTTAAACTATTGATTTAAAAGAAAAATTGGTGCGAGGGAGG
The DNA here is from genome assembly GCF_056097175.1 of Cupriavidus sp. HE11. Taxonomy (NCBI): domain Bacteria; kingdom Pseudomonadati; phylum Pseudomonadota; class Betaproteobacteria; order Burkholderiales; family Burkholderiaceae; genus Cupriavidus; species Cupriavidus sp. HE11. Next base: position 3,521,558 of record NZ_CP184464.1, on the reverse strand, counting down.
GGACTCGAACAGCGGCGTAAATATTGCCTGTTACGCACAACAGCGTAATGCGGGCGTAACCGCTCGGAAGAGTTCAGGAATCACGGCAGCGATATACTGTATGTCCATACAGTATTCACTTCGTCATGCCGCGCCTTGCTCCCAAGTCTCGCCCACCCGTTCCGCCGGGCGGCCTGCCGGTCAACCCGATCCGCCCGGACTACGACCGCTACTACACCCTGGACGACGCCGGCCGGCCGGTCCGGTGCTACGACTACACCGAGCATTCCATGTGGCAGTGCTGCGAGGGCAAGGCCTGGCAGATCAAAGACATCCTGCCGGCTTACGCTGTCGACGTCTGGACCTACTTCTCTGGCTGGGCCAGCCTGAAGGATGACAAGCCGCCGATGTTCCGGACGACGATCAGCGGCTGCCTGAGCAAGTCCTTTGAATCGGAGACATGGGAAGAGGCGGAGGACAAGCACCGGCGGGTGCTGGAAAAGGTCCGGGCCACCCTGCCGCGCAAGGATTGACCCGTTCGGGCGATGGCGCCGCCAGCTGCAGCGTGCCATTCTCTGCCCTGCCGGGAAACCGGCACTACTTCTTTCATTCACTTCGCGCCACGACCACCCGGCCGTGGCTTTTTTTTGCGGGCGTGGCAGACGCCTCTGCCTCCCTCCTCGGGGTGACTGTCCGAGCATCGGCGCCGTGGATACAATCCCCCTTGGCCACCTGGCCGACTCCCGGAGGATCACCGTGAAGCTGACCCGCGCCTCTCTGTGCGCCGTTGCATTGATCGCCGCCGCCCTGTCCGGCTGCGCCGCTACCCAGAACATCACCGCAACGGATCTGCGCACGCCGGAGCATGCCTACGGCGCGACGGTGTTGCCGATGACCATCGCCCAGGTCCGTACTGCGCTGTTCGACTATCACCGAAACTGCCGCCCCCATGCCAGCGTGGACTACGATCCAGCCGGATTGGGACGGCTGACAATAATTGGCGCCGGCATGGGCCGGTCGACCACAAGCGTGATGTACGCGATCGACTTCGACGGTCTTCCCGATGGCAAGACCAAAGTGAGCGGATACGCATACTACACGGCCGACCGCGTAATGATCGATAAAAAGCTCGCGACCATCAAAGACCCGAAAAACTGCCTCATATGACCCGGTACTCTCTGTGCGCCGTTGCATTGATCGCCGCCGCCCTGTCCGGCTGCGCCACCCCGGCTGGACAATTGGCAGAATCCGATTTCGCCTGGTCGCAGTTCACCCTCCCGATACCGCCCCACCAAGCGTATCGCCAGGTCATGGAGCGCCAGCGACAATGCGGCGGAGACACCGTGCCGGAAGGGCAGTTTTATTCCGATGTAGCACTCAATCACATCGACTTCTATCTGGTCACTGGCTTTACGCGCACCCGCGGAAACTTCGTGTTTGGCACGATTGAACTTCAATCGGCACCCAATGCCTCCACGCGAGTTCGCATCGGTGTACAGCGCGTTTACGACAACCCCGTGTTTGGCGCGCGCGGCCTAAAGCGGCAAGCCATGGTCGATACGATGCGGAACCCGGGCTTGCCATGCGACTACGAGGCTGAGAAGCTCTCCGATCGACCGGAGGCGTAGCACCGTCACGCTACCGGCGGCGCGAGCGTACTTCCTGCTCGATGTCCGCCAGCCGCTTCCCCTGCTCCGCGGCGCGTTCATCGCGCCAGGCAAAGTCCCTCCTTGCATCCGCTGCCGTGTAACGGTCCGACTCCATCCGCTCGATGGTCTTTTTCATGGCCACCATCTCGGTCTTGATCTCGATCAGCGCCGAGTTCGTGGCCTCCCGTTGGCCGAAGTAGGCGGCCATGGTGGCCACCAGCGCCACCAGCAACCCCCAGAACGGAATCGTCGGTCGCTCCATTCGCACTGGCAGATGCTCATTCCCCTGCATAGCAGCCCTCCCTGGCTGTGATCGCGGAGTCCAGTGCAACCCAGTCGCGACGGAAGTTGTGATAGATCTCGGCCGCCACGACATACGCGCGCACCACCGCCCCCATACTGTCATCGGCGGGCGCCGGGAGCTTTTCCGGCGGCGGCCTCCGCAGGCTGGCCGGAATCGGTTGGCACTCTGCCCTCGGCGGCGGCGACGAGGCTGCGCAGGACGCTAGAACCAACGCGGCAATCACGAAACACGGGCTTTTCAACAATTTGGGGCTCCACTTGTTCCCGGATGGTCCGGTAGATGGTGACGATCTTCTCGCGGTCCTCCTCTTTGGCCGCAATGACGTCCTGGTCTTTGTCCACGAGTTGCTTGTTCAGTCGAGCCACTTCCTTGTTGCGCGCGTCGATGCTGGCCTTCAATTCCGCCTGCCCGGCGGTGAAGCCAGTCTGATAGACATCCTTGCGCCAGGCGACCACTCCGGCCACCAGCAGCGCCACCGCGAGCGCTGCGACCACGGCGCCAATTCCAATCCGCAGGAATGGATTCATGTCACACCCTCCAGCCTGCCCTCGCCAAGGGCACGCCGCTGCCCCTTCACGATCTGACAAACGGTGGAAGCCGCAAGACCGTACTCGGCAGCCAGATCACACTGGCGTGCACCTGCGTCGTACGCTGCTTTCAGGCACTCCACATCAGCGTCGGAAATCTTAGCCATCGGATGCTTCTGACCACGCCGATCGGCACAACGGCCCTTCTTTGCTTTATCAGCCATGTTCTCGGCCTGCGTTCCAAGGAATAGGTGATCGGGGTTCACGCAACAGGGCACGTCGCAGCGGTGCAGAACAAACCGATCACCAATCTCCCCTTTGAACATCTCGTAGGCGACTCGATGTGCCCCTTCGCGCGCCATACTCGGCAGTCCCAGCCAGAATCGCACGTGCCCGTGCTGGTTTGTGTCGGCCGCCGTGGCTATCCAGCAGCCGGAAAATGGAAGTCGTTCGACCTGCTGCATGAACCTGTCGACGACGGTCTGTGGATACCTCATTCCAGTTCCCCCCGACACATTTGCCGCTCAATCTCCCGTCGCTTTACCAGGCCGGGCAACTTCTTTCCGCCTGCATATACCCAGCGCAGCAGCTCGTCGCAAGCTCCTGGGAAGTCCCCGGCATTTGCTCGCTTGGCCAGCGTGCTGGCACAGAAGCGCGCGGTACCAGTGTTGAACGCCATACTGATAAGGGCCGCCTTCTGGTAGTAGGTAAGCGGTGCGTGGACGCAGGACAACACGCCGTCAGCGTGCTCGACCAGGTCGCTATCGAGCAGCGACGAACATTCCCCTGGCGTGTATGGGCGGCCCAGCACGGCGGTCTTAGTGTGGCCGGCGCACGCCGTCACGATGCCAATCGGGTCCTTGTAGCCGCGCAATACCACGCCCTCGAACTTGGGGACGTACGACAGCAAAAGCGCCGCGGCACTGGCGCCAACCGACGCCTGCAGAGTTCGCTTGGCCGCTGGCTTCATTCGTCAGCCTTCCGCGCATCCTGAATCTCCTGCAGGATGGCCTGCAGGTCCGGCTGCGAAACGACGCGCGCGAACGCCGCGCCGAACGACACCAGCGCAGCGGCGAGCGATACCAGGGCAGGCCTCCCGGTGAAGTACAGCTCCAGACCAGCTTCTGCGCTAGACATCACGCCGGCCAGCAGCGAGAGACGCACGCTCCAGAGCTTGGGAAATTGCTTCTTCCAATCTTCGATGAGTTGCATGGGACCTGCTCCAATAAAAAAGCCACCCGAAGGTGGCTGAGGTCAGCGCGTTGCAACGCGCAACTGTGCGGTTCGTCTATCCGTTCGGCCGCTGGATGTGGTGATCTGGCAGGACACGTCATAGAACGTTTCCGCCACGCCACTACCCAGCCAGAAGATGACCTTCCCGTCCTCCACGGAGGTCTGCTTGCCTTCAGGATTGACAATCAGGCCCGCCGCTGCGATCACCACCGGCGTACCGGTGATCGTCTCGCCATCGGCTAGCCAAGCTGACCAGTCAAACCCGTAATCAAGCACGGCAGCCGGGTCTTTTGGCGGGAATGCAGTGGTCATGCTGGGATCTCCAAGACTCGTGTTTCGCGATCGATACGCGTGGCGCGCTGTTCGGCGGATATGGCGATGACGGTCCGTTCGGCCTGCATGGCGCACAACCGCCGCTCCGCTGGCACCTTGACCATCCGTGATTCGGCAGGCACCAAAACCATGGCCGGCTCAGATGGCCCGGCTGGCTCACCTGTGACCAGTCCGGCAGTCTGAATCGAGGCCGGACCCAGCACGCCGGCAAGCGCCCCACTGATGGTCTGCCGACCGACGATATTGGCCACCGTCACGCCCAGCGTTGCCGACATGACACCGGCCACGCCGTTCACGGTCTGCCCGCTGAAGCTGGCGGTTGACGGAGATAGCGTGGCAGCCGCCGCGCCCGAGAATGTCAGGCGCCCAGTGATTCCAGGCGCGACACCACCCAGGATGGGCGCGAGCGTGCCGCCTACCGCCTGCTGGGCGCTGAGCGACGCCGACACCGGTCCTAGCGTCGCCACAATGACACCGCCGGATGCATCGATGACTGTGCCCGCGAGCGCCGCCGATAACGAGGCAAGGCTTGGGGCAATCGAGCCGCTAAACGTCTGCGCCCCCGTCATCGCGGAAGCGGTACCAACCAGCGAGCCCGACACGGTACCCGACAGCGTCTGGCCCCCAAACAACGCCGCGCCAGCGCCGGCCAGCGCCCGCGCTACGCTTCCGCTGAAGGCCTGCACCGCGGCGGCGGATGCCGTAACGCTGCCCACTGTTACCGCAGCAGAACCGGCAAACGACTGCACTGCAGCTGCCGAAACCGTGACAGATCCTAGCGCGCGCGAAACAGAGCCGCTGAACTGCTGGCTTCCGACCAGTGCCGCCGTGACTCCACCGATCGCCGCAGCGACCGTGCCCGTTGTGCCGCTGGACGCCGTATAGGTGATGACGATTTGACCGTCTCCACCCGTTCCGCCCTGATTGTTGCCGGATGCACCGCCTGCGCCACCACCCCCGCCGCCTGGCGCGCCGCCCGCCCCTCCCGCTTCCGGGGTGCCAGCTCCACCTCCAGCGCCCCCGCCGCCGCCGTTGGTATTGGCGGCGCCCGCTGCCCCGGCATTGGCGCTGGCCGCGCCACCAGCGCCGCCACTGCCATTGTTCCCGGCGCCGCCCGTTCCGCCGTTGGTGCTGCTGATTCCACCACCGGCCCCGCCGGCGCCATTCGGACCGCCAGCGCCACCGCCACCTGCGCCAGCCCCTGACGGGCTCGTAACCCCCGAGCCGCCCGCCCCGCCCGCAAACTTGGTCGTTCCGACCCCGGCCGTTGTCCCGCCCGCCCCGGCCGTGCCCGCAGCACCCCCAGCTCCGCCGGATCCGCCCTTCGCGCTACAGGACGCGCCCGCGAGCGTGGTGCCGTTGAACCAGGTATCACCGCCGGCGACGCCATTGCCATCGGCTGCAGCCCCGCCCGCACCGCCAACTCCGATCTGGTAGGTGACGACCTGACCCGGCGTCAGGACCAGGTTAGCGATCTGCGAGAAGGCGCCCCCACCGCCACCGCCTCCGGCATGCCCACTGGCGCTATTCGCCCCACCCCCACCACCGCCCGCCCCGTGCGACCGAACGGTGTTGACGTTGGTCCAATCCGCCGGAACTGTCCAGGATGTGCCCGTTGTGAGGGTAATTGTTGGCACAGCCGCCCTCCGTTATGCGATTACGGGTTGCCCTCGGTCAGAGTCGCCGAGGTGATGCTGACAGCCGCGCCCGCCGAGATTGCAGTGGCGTTCAGGTTCAGGTCCGAGCCACTGGTACCCACGTCCATGTCCATTACGTGCGTGGTGCCGTCCGCCTTCACCAGCCGCGCCCATGTCGCCGTGCCGGTGGCGTCTGCCGAAGAGTCGGCGGTAATCGCGCTCAGTGTCAGCACGCCGCCTGACGCCGCCGGCGCGAGCGTAGCGCCGCACGTCAGTTCCGCGAGCAGCGTGGTCGCCGCCCCACCTGTTGCCGGTCGGCTACCCGAATACAGGCGTAACTTGGCGTTTGCGCCAGCCTGTGCGGTGATTGCGTCGAGGCGCGCATTTCGCAGCGCGGTGGACATGCCGATGGTCATGATCTAGCCCCTGAAAATGAAAAAGCCCGCACTAGGCGGGCAGTGAACATGGTAGAGCGCCGATCAGTCCAGAGCGGTTTTCGTCGGGTCATGCGCATCGACCACAGCGATAACAGCGCTGATCTGTGCCATCGTCATCGCCGGGTAGGTGAAATAGACATTTCCATTGACGTCCCATGAAAACGGCAAGCCCTGCAAGCCTGCAGCCTCGATTTCAGCCGGGAAAGTCGGACCAATTGCTTTTTGTGTCATGGTGGATCTCTCGTTTATTTACGCGAAGGAATGTTGACCGAAACCCCAGTCCCGCTCGAAACGCCGGCGGCGCCGTACCACGTACCGGTAACAGCGCCAGATACGAACCCAAACATATTTACCGTATGCCGGCCCTCTGAAAGACCTGATACCGGCTGCGAGACGGAGGAACTGACGGGCTGCCCAGCGAGGGTTGGTGCGACCGAGGCCAATGGCCCCGTTACTACCGCACCATCCACGGCGATATTGCTTCCAACCGTGTAATTTGCTGTACTTACAGCCGCGAGCGCCGTCAAGGAAAACTGGGGAATTTCCTTTGCCCATAGCAAGAATGGCGTACTCAGGTTCGAATTGACGTTCGTGGGCGTCAAAGAGTTTGATCCTGAGTTCGACTGCAGGTTCGTCACCGCCGAATAGCCTGGGTCGTTGACCCAAGACCGCGCCGTTGGCTCAAACGTCGTCGCAGTCAATGCATAGACCATACCCACCAGCACGAGCGAGTTGTTTCCGCTCTGCACCTCGACACCCGTCGGGTCGGTCACGTGCCCCGTGGTCGAGGCGACCAGCGACGGAACGCCGGAATTCGGGTTCAGGTAGATGTAGTGCAGCGTGCCGGCGGTCAGGCCTGACGCTGCCAAAGTCACTCCGCCGCTCGGCACGGTGACGATGCCATACCCCGGGCTATACACCAGGCCTGCGCGGACGCGCGAAAGCGTGAGCGTACTGGTGTTCGTATAGGAAAGCGCGCATTGCGGGCCCGAACCAGCAATCACTTGCGCAAGTTGCGCAGCATGCTGGGCCTGCGTCGCCAACTGTACCGACAGCGCAGACCACCCCGTGCCGGCCGCGTTGCGCTGTCGAATAACGGGCGGCGTGGCGGAGACGTCCATCCACAGCGAGTATGGAAGCACGCCGCCAGGCAACCCGGCCGGATCGGTTGGCCCCGATGCCAGGCTCGCCAGATTCGCGAGCGCGGCATTGATGTCCAGCACGAGCTGCAGCCCGGACAGGGTGCCGGTAGTCGGGATACTGATACTGTCCTGCGACATGGTTTCCCCAAAAAGAAAAAGGCCACCGAAAGGTGGCCATGAGTGGACGATTGCGTGGGTCAGTAACCCTGCGCGGACCAGTTGATGTTTCGGGCAACTGCTGTCGCGCCGTTCATGACTTGCACGTCGAAGCCGGTCAGCCCGATTCCCGTAATGACGACGCGGTCTCCAGCCTGCGCATTCAACAGCGTCACCTGGACGTGCGGCTGGCTCTCACCGTTCGGCCCAGCATTGAAAGGATCAGCGAAACCAATATGCAGACCGCTCGTGCCGACTGCGATGTTCGTACCCGTGTCGATCCGATCCGGCATGTCCACAGTGAAACTGAACTGATCCACCTCCGGATGAATCTCGGGATCGCTCGACGTGAGCAACACACGCGCCGTGAAGTACTGTCCGCTGTAGACGCCCGGCACGAAGTCGCGCCACGCCCCGAATACCCCATCGGCCTGCGCAATCGCAATCTGGGCTCTTGCTGTGACCGCTGCACCCAGAGCTTCTCCTAGCACGTCGAGGTTGTCGAAGATGTTCGCCAACGTCAGAACGTTGTCGGTCGAGCGCACACCATGGACCGACATCTTGAGGATCAACTGACATGGCGCCACTCGGCCAACGTTCACCTCGTGGCTTGCTGGCAGCGTATAGCTCCCTGACGATGCGATTCCGCCGTACTGGAGGACATTCACCACCGGAAGCACATCGGCGGCTGCCAGGATGTTGCCGGAGCCGGCCAAAACAAGATTGCCCTTGTTGACGGCGGCACCTCCAGTCAATGCCCCAGGCCAAGTCGGCGCCTCGTCCCTCGTCACCAGGACATTGCGCACTAGCGTGGCACCTTCGATGACGATGGATGACGCTGGAGAGTAAAGCGTGGAACCGTTGGGGGTTACATACCTTGACGCAACCCAGTACGTGCCATCGCCAACTGCCACAACATCGGGAACTGGAGTTGTGGTCACCACCGCCGCGCTTTGCCACGATGAACCAATGCGAACTTCGTACCCTGGCGCCCGGATGTCCACGACCGGAGTCCAGGTGATGTGCGTCAGTTGATCCCGAAATACCGTCGTCACATTCTCGGGCTGCGGCAGCGGCGCGATCAGACCCTGCACGACATAGCGATCGCCCTTTCCAACCGGCGGGCTACGCAGCTGCACGAGCGGAGTTGGGTTGACAGTCACCGCCACGATGTCGTTCGTATATGCCTCGATCTCCAGACTGTTGTTCGTCGCACTGTACTTCTGCGGCGAACCCCCATTGATCGTTACTGTCACGTCCGCCGAACTCTGCATTCCAGTGACCCAGGAAGCAGTTACACGAGTCCGCCCGGTGATGCCGTCCAGCAGTTGCTCCCTGAAGCCGATCGACAGAACGTTGCCATCTAGATGGCTGTACACCCTCGGCGGCACATAGTCATACCCGCCAGCTGCCGATGCGTAGTAAAGGGGCTCCTCGTCAGTCGCGATGATCTGGACTTCGTTGCCGCCCGCCTGGGGAATCACAGCGATGATCTTGACGAGTTTCCCGGGCGTCGCCAGCGGATCGAAAAAGAACGCCCAGTCGTATGGGAGCATGTCCGGGTTCTCCGATGGCACCGGGAACCCTGCCGGGATTGGCGAGGCGAGCGTGATCGTGGTCACGTTCCCACTGCCACCCTGCACTCCAAAGACCTGGTACGTCCCATCGGGAAAGCGGATACCGACATAGCCAGGCGACGCGCTGAGTGGAACTGCTCGATCCAACTGAAGCGTAGTGCGATCGCCGCCTGCAAGCCGTCCAGCGTAGCCCCACGCCGTCATGTCGTGCGACAGCACCACCACATCGCCTCGCTGCGCGACAAAGCCCTCAAGGTCGGACACCCAAGTAACCTTGCGGCGCCGGTAGTACTGCGCCGCCGCCATCAAATTGGCCTTCCGGCCGGCCAACGCCGCGCTGGTGCAACCCGTGAAATCCAGCGTCACCGGGTTCGATGGTGCCGTCACGTTCGGCGCCTTCGCCCGCACTTGGTCCGTCGCCCAGTCCTTATCTGGGTTGGTGAAATTGACGACAATCTCGTCGGCGAGCTTCTGAGTGTTGTATTCGACCTGGAAGCTGTCTCGCTTAATATTGAATGGACCGAACTGCATCACCGGCTGCTGGCCCGGTGCGTCCCATACCACCCCCAACTTGCCAGTCATCCACGTGGCTGAGCCATCACCGCAAAGCGCGATCTGGTCGAGCATCGTGGCAATACTGGTGGCGGCACCTTGGACGAAGTTGCACGTCAATCCCTTCGCTTCGCAATAAGCACCAAACTCCTTGATGCCCTCGATGTCGATACGGCTATCGGGCAGCCCAGCGCCATACACGCGCTTGCCGTTGATGAACTTACCGCGTGCCCACCACAAGAACCACCATGCAGGATTGCTCGTCGCCTGAGTGACCCAGCCCACGCCGGTCCACACTGGGCATACGGCCTGCGCCTTCGCCGACAGCGTGTCCACTGTGCCATTCAGCTGCGCCGAAGCGCGGATCTTCAGGCCCACGCGCACCTGTCCGGTGTAGTCAGCGGTATCCGCCTGGAAACTGCGCATTTGCGACCAACTGACGGAGTTTGATTCCCGCGTGCTGGACACATCCGGCGTGAGCTTCCGCACTCGCACGTCGTACTGCCCTTTCGGCACGTCGATCTGGAACGTGAATCGGTCCGGCGTCTGTGACGCGCCAGTGATCGTGTACGACCCATTGGCGAATGGCACCCAAGCGCCCGATCCTGTCGGAGCGTATTGCATCTCGAAAGTCGCGGAGCGCGGATCCATCCCCCCCTTGTCGTTGACGAAATACAGCGTCGTCACAATATCGAGTGCGATCGCCACGGTATCGACCGAGGTCGACCGTTGGGCCCAACTGGCTACGGAACTCAACTCCTGGACTGCCAAACTGTCCACGTTCCCGTGAATCATCGACAGCTTGCCATCCGGCCCACTGGTCTGAATGCTGACGCCCGCATAGCTACTGAGCGGCGTGTCGCCGATCTTGAAGTCGCTCAGCGTCACGTCAGACAAGCCGAAGTTGAATGCCTGATACAGGTACTGGTCGTTGCCTTCGAATACCGCGTAAGGCGTGCTAGCCATATCCGGCACGACCTTGTTGTATCCCACGCATAGGAGCAACGGCTCGTACAAGCGCGAGGAATTTCGGCCGCCGTTTAGCGCATAGGTAGGCGTTTGGCTGTTTGACTGTGCCGCAGACGATGACAGCGAAGCCTTCGGCGGCGGCAGCAGCGCATTGATCAGCAGAGAGCCGCCGATCATGACGCCAGCACTCAGCAGGGCACCGGTCGCACTCACCGTCGTTACGCCGCCGACAGACGTCAGCGTACCCCACGCTTCTGGCGCCAGATATGGCGCGTAAATGGCCGCCGCAACCACAGCGATCATCGCTACGGTACGCAGCACCTTGCCGGCGCCCCCACCGCCCTCGACCGCTGCACGGATGACCAAACGGTCGCCCTGACGCGGCATCAGCAGTTCCCAGTTTTCCGACGGTACCGGGATGTCGTTGCACCACAGAGAAACCGCCCCATGGGGCAACTCAGCGCCTTGTCGCTTCAGATACTCACCAACGGTCTCCCCCTCGAGGAAACCGGCTACGTGGACGCGGCGCCCCTCCGATGTCATCGGGTGCGGAAGGTGCACCAGCGACGGCGCGCGATGTTCGATCACTTCCATTTGTAGAACCCGTCAAGAATAAGGCCGGTGCCGGGTAGTTCCCGGATGCGGTGGCGAACTACCTGCCGAGCCTCGCGCGAGTTATGCAGCACCCACGCCACCCCGTTGATTTCGTAGTAGACGCCGACATGTGCGAGCCGGCCGCGCGCAATCATCACAACTGCGTCACCATCGGCCGGTTTGGCAGTCCGCTCGCCAATCTCGTCGCAGCACTGCGTCACCAGCGCGGAATCGGCAAATGGGCCCGTGCCTCGGGCGGACGGGATGGCGACATGACGTCCGAATACTTCCGCCAGCACTAGGCGAGCCAGATCTCCGCAGTCGAACTTCCCCACCACATAGGGGCGGAACATGTAGGCATCACTCCAATGCATCAGAACAGTCCCGGTGCGGTGTCCGGGCGGTATTGGACCGCCACGGCCTGCTGGTTAAGCATGTCGAGATAGCTCAGCGCGGCCGACACCTTTTGTGGTGTCGCGCTGATGCCCGTCATATCCAACGTCATGCTCCACTCGACCAAGTTTGGATTACTGCGCAGGATCTCCGATAGCGTGGCTGTGGCGCCAAGCCCCCCTTGGCTAACCTCTAGCCACTGGACCAGGTCGCGCCCCACGTTATCCACTTCGAGCCGCCCCTGAGGCAACTGCCCCTGCTGGTCGTCCGGCACAGTGCAAGCGAATGCCAGCGCCTGGTAAAGATTCCCATTGCTTGTGACGTCCTGCGTGTCGTTGACAACCCTGATCGGTGCCCCGAGCGCTGGGTGATCAATCTGCAGCAACAGTAGTGGCGACTCCGGCGCGGACAGGGCATTGATCGTCTCCCTGTATTGCGGTGAGTAGATGCGCGCCATTAGCCGTATGTCTCCAGCGTAAACTTGATGATCCAGCTCTGCCGGGAATCAGCGGTTGCATACTCGACCTTTCCGCCGACGATGCGCGCCAGCTTCGTCGTCGCACTGAGGGGGTCCGGCCAGTTGAACCACAGGGACCCGCCAGACAAGTCGTCCCGAACCCAGCTTTCGAAGCTGTTGCGAAACGATAGGCTTCCCACGATGAACTGCACCGTCCGCTGGATGATCGCTCGGGAGTTTCGAGGGCGCTGCTTGTCCGGACCGGAATCCATTTGCGTCACCAACATGCCGAAGTCCGGGCTCTGCTGGAACCCGGACACCATCGGCGCCGGCATATAGCTTGGGAACGTCGGTGTCGTCATGATCGAGGCAAGTTTTGAATGGCAGAGCGAACCGGCCCGCCCTTCTGCAGGTCGTCCAGCACAATCTTCAGCACCATGCCCTGGGCATCAAACTGCGGCGTGGCGCTCTTCACTTGAGATTGCTGTGAACCCTGATTCACGATCTCAACCCTGACGTTCCCGCCGCCCGCCCCTACCGCGCTCATGGCACTGTTGGAAACGACCGATCCGGACGACGACGGCACGAACAATTCAGGACCCCGCTCGCCAACCAGGTAAGTGCCGCCAGCACCAACGGGACCACCAGCAGCCCGCGCACCATCGATTGAGACACCAACCGGGCTGCTCATGTCGACGGGCGTTCCGGCCATGTCCGTGCTGCCCTGTGCGCCGCCGAACAGCGCGCCGCCGGCAATATTCCCAATCATCCCGGCCAACTGCCCGAAGATCCCGGACAGTGCGGCTCGCGTTTGGATCCTCACCAGATCGGCGATCACAGATTGTGCGAAGTCGCCGAAGTTCAACTTCCCGGTCGTCACGAAGCTGGTGATTCCATCTTCCATGCGCTTGAATGCGTTCGTAGCAGAACTGCTGGCCTGCGCCATCACGTTTCGCGTCGAATCCGCATAGTTGGCCAGTGCCTCGGCTGCGCCGTTCACCCAGTTCGACTGCTTATCCCGGAGCGCCGAGTAATAGTCGCCGTAGGCTTGCAGCGACTGATTCAGACCGTCCCGAATGTCTTCCTGCGCCTTTCGGTAAGCGTCCGACTGCCTGGCCGCCGCGGGGGTGGCCTTCTCCAACTGAAGCTGAAGGTTTTCGTACTCCTTGTAGATCGACTTGACCGCCTCGGCTTGCTTCTGCGCCTCACTGCCGCGCCCCATGGCGTCCAGTTGCCGCTGGTACTGTTCCCCCTGCGACTTCTGGATGCTGCCGATCTGCGCATTGACGGCCGCCGATCGCTCTTCCAGCTTGGAAATGTCCTCCTTCAGCTTCAGTTGGCGCTCGTGCTCCACGTTTTGCGAGAGAAGCGCCTTGATCTGGTCCTCCGCAACCAGATAGCTCTTCTGCTCCGCCGTCAGAACCTTCTTCTCTTTCAGGTCGGCGAATTTCTGTACCCACTCGGCCTGCAGCTTCTCGGCGCCGGTCAGCTTCTCTGTCGACTCCAGCGCTGCGCGCGTCGCCGCGTCCTGGTCGCGGAGTTGCTGGATGAACTTCGTTGCTGCATCGTCCTGGACCGCCTTGGGCTTGGCTGTCTTCGGGTCCTTGTACTTGTCGTTGATCCCGCTCACCAGCTTGGCGTAGTCCTCTTCCGAGAACTTTCCGCCACCAGCCAAGATTGCTTCGCGGTCCTTTTGCAGCTTCTCCAGTTCCTTCTGGCGGCGCTGGGCGTTCGACATGACCGTGTCGGCCATCTTGTCGACACGTTGCTGGGCAGCGATAGCTGCTTCCTGGCGTTTGGCGTTCGCCGCCTGCGTCTCCGCTGCACGCTGTTCGATTCGCTGCTGCTCCTGGAGCAGTGCGACCTGCTGGTCGATTTGCTTTACGCGGCCAGACGCCAAGGGATTGGCCTGGATGCCACTGCGCTCGCCCATCAGTGTGTCGATGCGGTCCTGCAGCGTCGGGCCGGTGGACAACCCCTTCTTGGTCTCTTCCCAGAAACGGGAGACCGCCGCGGTGGCGCTGCGCCACGCCTGCTCTGCCTTGGACAGATTGGCAACGGAAGAGCTTGCAACCTGAGCTGTGGTGGCGTCGATCACCGCCTTCAGCGCCGCGTGCTTATCTCCCGACTCCTGCAGCGCGACGATGTGCTGGTAGGTGGCCACGTCCATGAAATGCATGGACTGGTTGTGCTCAGCCGCCCACTTCGCGGGATCCTCGGCCAGCTTGGCGTAGTCCTTGCTGACGTTCTCCAGTGATTCGCCGGTTGCCCGGGACGTCCGCAGAATCACCGCCGCGAGCGACTCCATCTCGCTGGCCGTGTAGCGACCGCTCTTGGTCAGGTCCAGCAGCACGTCGCGCGCGTCGCCGAACGACGAATTCGCGTCCGATGCCACTTGGCGTGCCAGCCCCTGAAACGACGACGCGGTCTGCGCGGCGTAGTTTCCCGTCAGCGCCAGGGTGTTGTTGAACTCCTTGGCTTCCTTGTTGCCTGCGTAGAACGCGTAGCCCAGCGCGGCGGCAGCTGCAGCGGTGATCGTCAGTGGGTTGATCAGGCTGATAACGTAGGTACCCACAGCGCGCACCGCGGGCCCAATGCCACCGAACATATCCTTCAGCTGTCCGCCCTGCTGCGTCAGGATCAGCAGTGGGCTCTGACCGCCGGCGAGCTGCGTCACGATGTCGGTCATCTGGGCAGGCACCATCCGCATGGCGGCGGCCGTTTGCTTTGCCGATACGCCTACGCCGTCGAGCGCGTCCTGCACCTTCTTGCCGCCGCCGGAGTTGCGCTCTACCTCTTTCAGCTTGTTCAGGTAATCGGCGACGGCCTCGGTCACACCGAGTTGGGCCGCCTTTTGCTCGAGCAGCTGCACCCGCGTCTTTCCTGCCGACTCCGACAGGCGCGCGACCTGCTGCACGTACGCGTTGATCGCGCGGGCGCTGGCGTCCGAGCCGTTCTTGGCCGCCTCGGCCACCGCGTCCTGCGCTGCCTTGGTGCGGCGCGCGGCCTCTTCCTGCTTCGCAATGAAGGCGTCGGCGCTGGCCCGGGCCTTGTCCAGCTCGGCCTTGTATCCGCTGGCGTCTGCTGTGACGCGAACTACGGTTTCATTTGCCACCGGAGAACTCCTTCGCCTTTTCCTGAATAACCTCGTCGACTGCGGCGGCGGCGGCTTTCCGCTTTGCCTCGAAGCCTGGTCGGAGAAATGGCTGCGCCGCCATCTTCGACGTGCCGTACTCCAGGAACCGACCGTAGAACGCTTCCTTGGACCACGTCACGATGTACGACGCGAGCCGGCCAGGGATGGATACCTCGTCGTCGTACGCGATGATGATGTGCTCACGCAGGAACCCAAACGGACGCTTGCTTTGCCTACCCTCATAGATGCCCTTGTCGACCGGCGCGCGCAGCTTCACTTCAGCATGAATCTCACGCGCGCCGGCGACGGCGGCCTGGCGTAGTACCGACTCGCTGGCGATCTCGTCCAGGTCGTTGAGCGCGGCCTTCAGCGCGTCCTCGTTCTCGACCGTGACGGATCTTGGCTTCGCCATTACTGCCTCCTCGGGAACATCATCTGGTCAATCAGGCTCGATTGGGCTTCCGCGTCGTCCAGCAAGATTGGCTCTGCCGCACGCCCGGCGCGCGAATGCTCATTCCACGGAATGAAGTCCAGATCGCCAAACGGCGCGGCTTGCTTCTGCCGGTCCCTATGCACGTTGCCGATCATCGACGCCACCACCCCAGCCCGAAGATCGTCGTAATGGCTGCCCCACGGCTCCAGCCTATAGAACGCCATCCACTCATTGAACTCCGCGCCGGAGACCGTCGCCTGCGCTTCTGCTACTGACTTTCCGAGGGCGATGGCGAGGCGGAACCAGAATCGCCGCTCTGGGCGGCGCCGGAGTTTTTTTCCGCTTCCTCGGTCGCGTTGGCACCGATGCCGTTGAGCTTGAGGGACACTGCCAGGACGCGCTCCATGGCCGCCTGGCTCTTTGCCCGCAGCGCCTCAATGTCGGCCTCCTCGAAGAGCGGCGCGCCGTCCTCGCCAACCACAGTCGCCACCAACACACTGGCGGAAAATTGACTGTATGGCACCTTGCCCTCGCCCTGCCGGGCGAAGAACTCGTCACGGGCCTTTCCTGACATCATGGCAACACGAACGGTACCGCCCCACTCGGGGACCTCGACGTCTTTCGTTTCGAGGTCCGCTGCCGCCAGAATTGCTGCTTTCGTAAGCATGCCCATGTTATGCGTCCACCACGTCGCCAGTAATACGGAGCGTCACGCCCGAGGTCTTCAGCACCTGGTCAACACCGCCTTCCAGCGGGCTGTTCTTGCAGTAGGCGTTGAAGGTCTTGGTCTTGCCGTTCGGCAGCGTGAGCTTGTAGGCCTTCTGCGTGCCCGCGCGCTTCGATGCGTCGACCGCCTGCTGGCCGGGGTCCGTCATGTCGCGGTTTACGTCGAAGCTGAAGGTGCCCCAATCCTGCAGGCCCAGCATGAATTCCTTGGCCGTCGAGTCCAGATCGGTGACGTCCAGTTCGCTGGCCTGGCCGTCGAAGCCCTTGAATGACACCAGGTTCTCGACCTTTGTCCAGCCCAGCGGCGTAATCGTGCCGGCAGCCGTGATGGTCTTGCCCGTCGTGTCGATGTCGACTGCGATCGTATTGGTGGTCTTGTTCTTCACCACCACGGTCTGGCCGTTCAGCAGTGCAGCATCGGCGCCAGTCAGCCCGGCCAGCGTCGTCACGTCGCCGTTGCCCAGGCCGTGGGCTGCCGACGTCAGGATGGTCGGGAAGCCCAGGGCGATGGCCGTGATCGTCTTTGCCGCGCCTGCGGTGCTGGAGATTTCCAGCTTCGATCCCTGCGCGGAGATTGCGGTAGATGGCATTTTGACCTCGTCAAAAGTAAAAAAGCCCGCGCAGAGCGGGCAAGGAAGAAGCCGTTTTCGCTACGGCTTGAACCACAGGCTGAAGTCCAGCCGGGATCCGTATAACTTGGTGTCCGATTCGTATGTGCTTACCGGCGCTCCGATTGGGAGGCCACCGACCGCCACCAGCGCGGTTCGCGCGCTACGCAAGGCGGCTATTGCGCCCGCGCGGGTCACCGCCCACGCGTTGATCTGCATCCGGGCGTTCTCCAGATCAGCAGGGCCCGACATGTCGTTGACGTCCTGACCTCCGACCGCCTGATAGGTGAGATATGGACCCGCCGTGCCTGTCGGTGCGACATCGGGAAAGAACTTGATCCCAGTGCCGCCCAAGGCCGCCGCGACAGTTGATTCTGCGGATTCAGCCATCCGATGCTCCAATCTCGCACGCCAAGTCCAGCCGGTCACGGTCCTCTTCATCCGGAAGGACCGCCTGAATGTCATAGACGGCGGCACCGTACACGACCCGCATCGACGCGTCGATGTCAGCCCGGTATCGAACTCGAATGCTGGCCTTCACCACAGACTTCGGCTGGTCAGCCTTCAGTGTCTCAAGGCCATTCAGGTTCCGAATGTCCGCCCAGACCTCTGCAACAAGCGACCATTCCGGAATCGGCTGACCCAAGGCATCTGGCACAATGCCAGGCCGCTCGATCCTGATGCGCCGATTGAGTTTCCCAGCCTTCATGGTCAGCCCCAGATCTTGTAGGGGTCGAGCAGCCGGTCGTTGAAGTTCTCCGGCAGCTCTTCGCGGTTTTCGTACATCTCGCCGATCGCCAGCAGAATCCACTGTTTGATCGGCCGCGGAATGTCAGCCGCACTCTGGTACCCAGCCGTGTAGACGACGGTCACGGCTGCCATCTTTGTGGCAGTGGAAGGCCAACTCGACGCTGGCCGGATGCGTGCCGGCTCACTGGCAAAATCGACGTCGTACGCCGCCGGGTCCAGCGTCTGCGATGCCGACGCCGAGTCCAGATAGCTGATACTGCCTACGCCGACCACCGGTGGATTCTGGAGGCACTGCAACTCCGCGAAGCTGTCCAGCGTAAGAGTCCAGCCGCTTGTCATTAGCGTGCGGCGCAGACGCTTCTCGCAGGTCTCCCGAGCGGCAGTGATGAGCTCGTCGATCAGCTCATCCTCATCGTCATGGTCGACGCGGAGGTGCAGCTTGGCCTCTGCGAGCAGAACCGGCTCAGCGGTCGGTTGTGTTGTGCGTCGCAGAGCCATGGCTTACTTATTTTCCGGTGCGGCCTTGCGCGCCTTATTGTCGGCAGGCTTGCTGGCCTTTTCTTCGGCGTCCTTGGCGGCGGCTTCCGCCTCGGCCTTGGCTTTCTCAGCGGCCTCGGCCTCTGCTTTGGCCTTTTCCGCGGCTTCAGCTTCTGCCTTCGCCTTTTCGGCAGCTTCCGCCTCTGCTGCTGCCTTGGCCCGTGCCTCCACCTCGGCGGCTTCGCGAGCTGCGGCTTCCGCCTTTGCCTTCGCCTCGGCATCAGCAGCCGCACGAGCGGCGGCGGCAGCCTCATCCCGCAAACGGTCGGCGGCGTCGCCATCCTCAGTCCAACCCTCGCGCCGAGATACATCGATCAGGTCCTGGTCATCCGTATGGATTTCCTGACCCTTCTCGAATTCCTCTACGATGCAGCCTCGATGGGCCCACTTGAAGTCCTGCAATGCAATGAGTTTCATGGAGTTCTCCGTGCGCGACGGCCTACTGCAAGGCCGACGCGCGGTTCAGGTCATTGGATCGGAGGTCGATCAGGAGGCTGCGACCTTCAGCAGCTTGATGGCCTGGGTATTGCGGAGCTTGCCGCCCACGCGCTTGCGCACGTAGAACTTCACGAAGCCGGGCGTGGTGATCTCGTCGCGGGTGATGCGCATGCCCACGCGGTCGACGATCAGGTAGCCCTCCTTGAAGTCGCCGAACGCGACCGGGAACGCGTTGGCCGCCACGGCAGGCATGTCTTCGGCCTCAGTCACGCCGTAGCCCATGAACATCGACGGCTGGCCGGCGGCCACCGACGGCTGCCACAGGTATTGGCCGGTCGAGTCCTTGTACTTGCGCATCGCGGCCAGCACCAGCTTACTGGTCAGCCAGTTTGCGTTGTTGCGGTAGCGAGCGCGCAGCGAGTACACCAGGTCGTAGAACAGATCCGCCGAGGTCGGCATGGCCGCCGCCTGGCCCGACGCCACATACTGCAACGTGCCGAACGCACGTGTGGAGTCAGCCGTTGCAACCGGAGCCGGGCCGGCCAGGATGCCGGTGGGCTTCTTGGTGCCGTTGCCATTCACGAAGGCTGCGCCCTCGCCTTGGCCGATGGCTTCGGATGCCGATTCGATCAGCCAGTTCTCCACGTCGAAGAACAGATCGTCGAGCGACTCTTCGGACGCCTGCGGCTTGGCCGATGCCATACCGAAGGTCGGGGCCACTTCCGCCAGGTCCGGCGTATTCGTCTGGTTGCGGGTGTCTCCCTCACCAAGCCACTCGAAGGCGGCGCCGCCGATGTCGATCAGTTCCTTGTAGTCGGAACTCCCCACCGTGCGGACCGTCGCCAGCTGGCGGATAGGCGAAATATCCACGGTCAGGCGGGAAATCTGACGCTCGATGATCTCGGGCAGCGCGTAGCCACCGGCCGAACCGGTCGATGTGATCACCTGGGCGGCACGCCGCTCCAGTTGGCTGCCGTTGGACTTGGCTGTGATCGCGCCAATCGTCTCCTTCAGCCGCGCCTCACGATCGATGTCGTTCGACTTGCGGATCCAGTTGCCGAGCGCCTCGCGATACTCAGCGACTTCGGGCGTCTCGTCGTCCTGGCGTCCGCCGCTCGGCAGCGCGCCCGGGCGGGCCAGCTTCGCCTCCAGCTTTTCCAGGCGGCCCTTTTGCTCCGACAAACCATTCATGTGCTCGTCCATCTTGGCGAGCTTGGCGTCCAGCGCTTCAGTCGACTGGCCCTTCTTGATGGCCTCGATGCGTTGATCGTTGGTCTTCTTGTACTCGTCGAAGGACTTGCCGATTGCATCGATCGCATCGGCAACCGACTTGATGGTCGGGTCGTCACGCAGTTGTAGCGTGGCCATCATCCCAATGGCAGTCAGAGCCATCATCTTGGCGCGGAACGCGCCGAAATCGCGGTGCATTTGGTTCATGGTGTACCCATTTCAGGAGTTAAGGGAGGACAACAGCCGCTGGGCGGCCTTCATTGCCTGCACGGTCGAATCCGCGGAATCCCTCCGCTCTTCTCCCATCTGCATGACGCGCGACACGAATGCCGTCGCGTCCGCCTTGCTGAATCCGGCATCACGCAGGATTCGCTCAGCATCTTTCGGGGCCGCAAGGTCTTCCGACGCGGCCTTGACGTTGGTGATCCGGGCCTTCTCATTGGCCGGGAAGGTAACCATCGAGACTTCCCACAGGTCAATCTCGGTAAGGGTCCGGACGTCTGTTTCGCGGTCGTACGTCCACTGCTTGGACATAAAGCCAATCGACAGGCCGGAGATGGCACCGAGCTTCAACAGCGCGTAGGCCTCCTTTCCGCGAGTCGTCTCAAGGGCCAGCTTGCCCTTGACGAGTAGGCCGCGATCATCCTCTGACATTTCCGACCACACACCGATCGGCTCGTTCGGATCGTGCTGCCAGAGCATGGCCGGCATCGTGCCTTCCGACTTATGCAGAGTCAGACTGCCAGCGAACGCGCCCTTTGCGATGACATCGTCGTAGTTGTCACGTACGCCGAACACCGACCCGTAGCCCTCGATCGTTCCATCGTCGGAGATCGCTTTGATCTGAAGCGCGACGTTGCGCACTTCGCGACCACTTGGTGCGTTGCGACACTCAAGCATTGCCCGTTTCATCGTTGGTTCCTTGCGGGTTGCCGCGCGTCATGTTTAGCGGCGTCAGGGGCTCATCGAGGCCCGGCAGGGGTTCCTTGCCGTCCTCATCTCGAATCTCGTTCCGGGTGTAGATACCCATCTCGGCCATAGTCCGAGCCCAAACTGCTCGGTCCTTCATGGACCCCGCCATCAGGTACCGGACGTCAAATTCCGCATAGAGCGGGCCGGATCCATCGAGGAGCATTTCGTCCATGCGTTGGCACCAGGTGCGGTGCCACGGCGCCAACGTATGCTTGACGTGCGCAGCGAAGAAGGCTTCGGAGCTGGCAAAGGTCGCCGTCTTGTCCGAATGGCCGACCATGATGGGGAAGACGCCGTAGCTGCGGCAAATCTCCTCTACCTGCAAGCGCCGCGTCTCCACGCTTTGGGCATCGACGCCAGATAGCCCAGTGTTGAACCATTTGGCATCACGATCGAGCACCAACGGCGTCCCTGCGTTCTCCGGCCCCGCCTTGCGCTTGATCCACGCGGTGAGGCGCTCGTGCTGCTCCGGATCCAAGGTGCCGGTTACCGAATAGGTACCACTCGGACGCAACCCATTGGCGTGCATCGAGGCCTGGCTCTTCTCGGTGGCAATTGCCAGCCCGATTGCAGAGCGAGCCAGCATCACCGCGTTCATGCTCTTGAGCCAATCCCATTGGAGCCCGTTGATCACAAAGACATCGTCAGGCTCGAACTCGCCGATCATGCCCCACTGATCCCAGCATCGGTACCGCACCTCGTAGCGCGAGACGCGACGGACATCCCACTGGCCTGGCTCAATCGGGATCAACTCACGCACGCGTCGGTTGTCGCCGCGCACCTTGATGGACAGGCCGGTGCCAGTCAGCGCCGCATGCACTGTCATCTGACGTCGCCACTCGAACGATGTCTGCCACTCGTTCGGGCGCCGCGACAGGAGTCGATACTCAGGAATGTTCGTGGCCTTCTCACGGCCGCCGTCCTTCGTCTCACGGTAGACGTGCAGGTTTGGCGTGGCGCAGCCGTCCGCAATCGCCTTGACGCAGGCCAGGACGGTGGCCACCTGCAGGGCCGTCTTGTCAGTGACGACAACGCCAGCAATCTTGCCGCCTCCAACACCGTCAATCAGGCCTGCGATCTGGTCATAGGTCAGTTCGGTCGCCTTGCGCTCGCTGACCGCCTTAGCAAGGAATCCCATTATTTCGCGCTCCTCGCCAACAACACGCCACCTGTGAGCGCCAGTGCACCGCCAACGATCGAACCCGCCGGCTCGTAGATCTGCCAGGCTCCGTAGGAAATTGCACTGGCGCCAGCCACCATCACCGCATCCGGAACCCAGGAAATGGCCAACGATCCGGCGCGCGTCAGGATCTCTTTCAGTCGCTTCATGCTGTGTCCCAGAAGGACCGACCCTTGGGGCCGGGGTTCAGGCTCATGAGGTGCGCCGCGTTCAGCAGCGCCATCAGTGGGTCGATCTTGGCCGTCCCGCTCGCCTGCTTCGTGATCAGGATGCCGTTGGCACGCTGCTCGACTTTCGCGTTACCTACGCACCAAGCCATCATCGGCCGTCCGGCATGCCAGAACGTACCTTCGGCAAGCTTCCGCTCGACCGTCTTGATCGTTCCGCCGAGCTTCCAGCCCTGCGAAATGCCTATCAGCATCTCTACCGGGATGCCCGCAGTGACCAGCTCGTCGTCGAAATTGACACCACTCGGATCGACGCCTATCTTGTCCAGAAGGCCGCTGGCATAGACTTGGGTCACGATCGAGCACAGGTCGTCGATGTCGTCACCCATCTCCTTGACGATTACCAGGTCACCGTCGCGCTCGAAGTCCAGAAACCGAGAAGCCTCTGCCTTGCGGCGCTCTAGAACTGAGGGATGAGCCCAGGCCTTGCCCCAGTGCAGCCAGTTCCCGGTTCCCCGCTCACGCCCGACGACGCCTGCGCCCAACAAGTCGTCCAAGCCACCGCCGTCTATTCCGATGTCGACTACTTCGGAGCGGGACAGCAGCTCTTCCAGAGTCAGGGTTTTCTCCCGCTGCTCCCAGAAGTCCGCGCCGGCCCAGCGGTCAGAGCGCAGAGAAAGCCCAATCTCGACATTGCCGTGCTTAGCGAGGAAGCCACGAAGGGATGCTTCACCCTCTTCACTGGCCTTGCGGTGCTCCCGCTCTAGAAAGGCCTGATCTACGGAGTGGCCAAGGTTCGGGTTGACCATCCCGAGGTTTTGGACGAGCAGGTGCTCCTTCGATTTGACAAGCTCGGGCGGATGCTCGTAGATGATCGGCAGAAACTGAGGATCGTGGATCTTGCCGTCGCGAACGTCCCGCGCGTACTGCAGCTTCTCCTTGAACACCCCCGCCGGCGGATCGTCGCTCTGCGTCGTGATCCAGATCACGAAACCTTCCGGTCGCGACGCGAGTCCGCCCAATGCCTCGCGCAGCATCTCCTTGGCGTTGGCTTGCTTACCGAAGAGCCACAATTCCTCGATCAGCGTCCCGACGCTCTTCTTGCCGGCCGCTGTGTTCGGGTCGGCGGCGATCACCTTCAGCGTCGCGTTCTTTTCGCGATGCGTCAGCGTCTTGATGTGCGTCTGCACCTGGATGAGGTCAGCCAGTTGGTCGTCCTCACCCGGCTCCTCGAAGGACACCATGTCCTTGGCCGGACCGAAGCTGTTATTCGCAACTTCGAGCGTCGGCGCGAGGATGGTGAACTCAGCCGACTGGCGCCAATTGCGGATCAGGCTCGTGAGCATGATCGACGCTGCCAGACCCGACTTGAAGTTCTTCTTTGGCAGCATCACGAACCATTCCGTGATGAGCCTGCGACCGCTGTCGGCGTCGTAGGCGCCGAACACCGTCGCCGCCAGATCGAAGATCCATTGGCCCGACGCCTCACCGATGGTTGGGCTGCCAGGGGCGTCGACAATGCGCAGCGAGCGCATCACTTCAAGCCCACGCTCAGCCTCCTCCGGAAAAATCGGCGGCGGAATGATCGATTCCCCGCGGCGCAGCCGTTCCGCCCAATCCGGGCATGCGGTTGTCCAAGTTGGCATCAGACACTCTTCCCACCGGATGCGACCAGCTTAGGAGGTGCTGCCGACGAATAGCGACCGCCACCAGCCTTCTTGGCCGCATCCTTCTGCGCGTCCTTCTTGCCACCCTCGCCCAACTTCTGGTGCATGAACGGCATGAGCGTCTTCGCCGCCTCGATGCGCTGGCGAGGCTCTAGCTCGATGTCATTCATCGCTGCCAGGAGAAACGCCTTCGGATCGTTGTGCGACAGAGCGGCAGCCAAGTCGAACTTTGGCTTGGGCGCGTCCGGCTCCGGGGCGGCCCGTGATTTAGCAGGGGCCGCCTCTTTCGCCGGCGGCGCCTTCTTCGCGGCCTTGACCTTTGCCTTGCGCTCCAGGTGCGCAAGCACGTCCGGGTCCTTCGCGAGGCGCGAGCCAGCCGCCGCGGCCGACGCTGCGCTGTAGCCAGCTTGGATCGCGGCATCCTTATTGGACATGCCCCTGCCCTTAGCCTCGGCAAACTTCTGCTTCCTGCCGGTAAGAGCCATGTGAAACCCCGCTCAGTGCGGGCCAAAAGTTAAACATTGCGCGGGACGTTTACTGTTTGCGCTCAATGATTTGCGCTCATTTCTTAACGCCGTCGCAGTGTTAAGCCCATTAACAAATTCCATGGGAGGGGAAATTTTCTGCGCGTGAGAGAACGTGTGGTTTCCGGCCACAAAGCCCGGGAGGATTCGACCGCCCCCTCCCCCATCCAATTTGTGCGCCTTGATGCCCTTTCTAGCTCGGCGCCGTGCCGCTTGAACCACATCTAGCGAGGCTGTCGCCCCTTGTGGCCGAGGTCGCGAGCCGTCTTGCGGGCATGGCAACCATCAGGCCCTGAGCACAGCACCTGGCAGTTCGCTTCGGTGTCAGCACCACCCTGATGTAGCGGCACCTTGTGGTCCAGCTCGAAGCCCGACGGATAGTCAGTCACGCGGCCACACTCAGCACATGCTGGGTCGTTGGTCCATACGCGCTCGCGTCGCGCCTGCAGCCGACGTCCAGTCATGCGCT
The DNA here is from genome assembly GCF_056097175.1 of Cupriavidus sp. HE11. Classification (NCBI taxonomy): domain Bacteria; kingdom Pseudomonadati; phylum Pseudomonadota; class Betaproteobacteria; order Burkholderiales; family Burkholderiaceae; genus Cupriavidus; species Cupriavidus sp. HE11. The sequence goes on along the minus strand of NZ_CP184464.1, from coordinate 3,496,782 downwards.
GCTCGCTCTGGGTCGGAGCAATGGATGTGGTCCTAGGCTGCGCCATGGCCAACCTGGTGCCGAGCATGGCCAGCTTGCCGCGCTTCTTGCCTTCCATGATTGATCAGCCCTTGACGCTCACCTTCACCGCGCGTCGCGCGAGCCAAGGCATTAGCGACATCAACGGTCGCACCCACCAACGCACCTTCACAGCCAGCTTGACGGACAAGGGGCCCGCGCTGGCAACCTCATCAGCAAACGCCTCAGCAGGATCGCCCTGCGTGGTGGCGCTAACCGGCACCAGCCTGTAGTCAGCCAGCAGCGGCCTGGCATTGAAGCCCTCAGCACTATCGGCATGAGGCAGATATGCACAGCGAACCGTCACAGCCTCATCGCGTGCGCAGCGCAACTCGAACCATTGCGTCGCCGGCGGCAGGCCCAGCGCATCCATCAGCGCCAGCACGAAAGGATTGCCGTTGGCCATCATCACTTTCGAGACCATGTGAGCTCCGACGACAGGAAGAAGAAACGGGTACGGCAGCCAGAGGCCGGCATACCCAAACCCGAGGCAACTACCGGGAGGAGACAGACGTTACAGAAATCAGCGGGTGATCGCGAGCCAGCACGCGCGAATGCGGGACCGATAGAGGAAGTGGTAGAAGCCAGCTTCCTTGGAGAGCTGCGCCTGGGTCTTGCCGCTATACGCCATGCAAGCCTTTACGAACCAGCGGATGAACAGCTTCTTCATGGCGATCTCCAAAGCAAAAAGCCCGCTGGCTTTCGCTCGGCGGGCTTTAGAGGCAATTCTGCGGTGTATCAGAATGAGGCCTATTTTCGACACAAAATGTCGAAAGGTCAAGGAGAAGTTGCTTTCACTTCAAAAACGACAACTTCCTCAATAGCGAATTAAACGACTCAAATCGGGGCGCAGCAAACCCAGCGCCTCCTTATCGAACATGAATGCCACTGACTCATACCCGAAAAACTTGGCCATCCAGGCGTTCTGCTCGGCTACCCAATCTGGCGGCATCTGTGCGGCAAACTCCGGACTGAGTTGCATCTTGGGCCGCCGGGTCAACAGGTCGTTGCAAATCACCTCGAAGCCGTACAGGGTCCGCGCGGCGGCAGGGTCAGGCCGCGTGGCAGCGTCCATGCCGACCCACGCATCACGCCCTACAACGACAGCGCCAAATTGCCTCAAGAGGTTTCGGGTGTGGCGGGCAAATGTGTCCTCCATCTCCCGGAGGATCTTGTCTAGCCCGTTCATGTCGACTCCAATACGGATGCTCATGCCTTCTGCTCCCCGCTGCGCTTCATGGCGTCGTCGATAATCTCGTCCAGGCCCTCGCCGTAGGGGCAATGGCCGCCAAGCTTCACCGCCTTCTTCGGGTCGCAGACCACAGCTATGCTGGATTCGTTCCAGTGCTGTCCTCGTAGCCACCGGTACCGGGCAGCATAGGCCGCAACCTGCTGGCCGTTCTGCGCAGCATTGAGCGTGTCGCATACCCATGTCAGCAACTGCTCTTTGAATTCCTGGGCGGGATCGGTATCGAAGTCCTCTCCAAAGACGCGCAACGTGCCACAGACCACAACGCCGTTACCGTGGTGCCAGCGCCCACCCAGCGGCGGCTCAGTCGCCTCGCGGTCATCCTGCTGCGTCGCCAGCCCGAACGGGTCATAGCGCATCATGGCTTCGTCGAACAATTGGCATCCGCGCGTATGGCCGCCAGCCGGCCCGCTGCCGCACGTGCATTGGCGCTCGCCCTGCTCTGCCGATGCTGCTTGAACACCGGCGAGGCGCGTCCTATCGTGAAACTCCGCTCCTTCCGACTGGGGATCGCCATGTGGATCTGCATCCGCTGCCGCGCTGAGATTGCCTTCAGCGCCGTCGAGCCCGGAATTGACGACTTCGGCATCTACTTCATCTGCCCGCACTGCGGCAGGCGCAACAAGCTCATCAACGTCACCCAGCGAGACCGCACCGGAAGACGCCGGGGTAGCCTCATGCTTCAACAGACCGGAGACTGAGGCGCGTCGAGCCGCGAGCCAGCCCTCCCAGCGGCTGCAATGCGTGTGCGCATCCCAGGCGTTGTACCCGGTGGCCGCATACCCGCGACCCGTCCACATGCACTGGGACGGCATCGGATACACGGCCTCGAAGGCCTCCCGCTCCGCTTGCAGGTTGTCTTGGCTCATGCTGCCTCCTCGATCCCCACAAAGCCACGGTCGCGCAGCTGTTCGTCCGCCCGTTGCAGGGCCACCGCCTGGGCGCCCACCGCCCCATTCACGCCCTTCGTGCCCCGGAAGTAGGCCATCAGCTTCTGGTGGTGCGTCGAGACGGTCTGGCGGTGGATGTCGCACTCCTGCGCCAGCCGTTCGATCGTCTTCTTCTTCCCGTGGATGTCCCGGTGGGCACCGAAATGCCGCTCCACCAGCGTCCGTCTCAGTCTGTAGCTGGACAGGTGCCCGGCGAACAGATAGGTGGTGTGTTCCGTCAGGTAGCTCACGGCGTCCGCCCACTCCACGTTTGGTCGGTTGCCCGAGCAGCATGCCCTGGTGCAGGCGCAGGGCAACTCCACCGGCGCGAACTGGGCAATCAGCAGCGACCGGTCCAGCTCGCTGATCGCCTTCAGCTCCGCCCGGATCATCCCCGCCTGGGCCGCCCCGTCCACTCCCACCAGCCCCTTGCCCGTACCAACGTTACCGCCACGCATCGCCCGCGCCATCGGCGTCGGGCTGTACTGCTGCGTCGAGTACGAGAACGCAAAGCGCAAGGCGCTGTCCACGCTGTCGAATAGGATCTCGGTCTCGTTCATCTGTCTGCTCCCCGGGTTATCTGCCGTACTGATTCTGTTGTCTTGCGCCCTGTTGCCACCGCATCCACGGCAGGCGGAATGATGCATGGAACTCCGCCTCTGCCTTGGCCACGTGATCGATGTCCGCCCGGGAGGTAACGCCGCACCGCTCCAGGATGCGCGCCCGGGCGTCCTCTGGCGTCTCGCACGGCCGTCCGGTGCGCACTGCCACCATCCGGCGGAATTCGGGGTTCTCGCAGAGCCTTGCCGCCAGGATGGACAGCGGGCCGCCCTTCCGCTTTTCCGTCATGCCGGCGTCTCCAGTCCGTAAAAGGCGACCATCAGCGGGTGCTGCGTCGCAGCGATGGCGCGCGGAGCCGCCTGCACCTTCACCCGCCGTTTCCACTCGGCCGTGTTGTCTGGATCTTCTGTCTTGCGCATGGCGCGACGCACCTTTTGCTCGACGGCAGCAGCTGACGGAGTTCCCCGCGGCACGTCCACGCCGGGGACCGGCAGCCACAGCGGGCGCGACGTACCGCGCGCTACGGGCTCGTAGCCGACGATGTGCGCCTGGTGCATGTCCCGGCGGACATAGAACAGCCGCTCAATGTTCGCGTGCTTCTCGCCGGTAGCATCCGCCAGTTCATGGACCGTCCGCGCAATGCCATCCGCACAGATCTCCTTGATGGCGATCCAGACGGGGTTCTGGTCGCCGCGCTGCGCCTTCTTCGTCAGCCCCAGCTTCACGGCCCGGCAGTTCACCGACCCGCGCGGCCGCCCAAGCTTGGCGGCGATGTCGGGCGACTTCATACCGTCGCGGTAGCATTGGGCCAGCGCAGCGTCGTCCGCCTCGGTCCACGGTCTCCTGATCATCGCGCCATCCCCCACAGGATCGAAATCGCCACCCCGGCCATGAACAGGCATGCGTACGCCATGCAGATGTCAGCGGTGCTCACGATGGCTCCTTGGGTCTGAATTGGGCGGTGATGGCCATGCTCGTGACGCCCTGCATGAACTCGATTGCCTGAATCGTGTGGTTGCAGCCGTCCTTGAAGACGTCCTTGGCCTCTTCCTCGGCGCGCGCCACCTGGGCCAGCAGCGTGTCGAGGTCCACGGGGCCAGGAAACTCGGGGTTCGGCTCGATCTCAGCCAGGATGGCGCGGGCACGCGTGACGACGGCGATGTCACGGACGCGGCGGCGGTCGTTCTCTGGGTAGCCGCTATATCGCGACGCCAGTTCGTTGGACAGATCCTCCACCGCGTCCCGCAGATCGCTGATCTCTTCGGCGGTCAAGCCACGGCCTCGAATGTGCTGCGCTGTCATTTGGTCTCCTTGATCTGCAAACCCATAGCTGCCATCAGGTGGCGTTTGATCCGGTACCCCTCGGTCACCACCCCTTTCACGTCCTCCACCGTCCGCACCGTGGCGCCCTTCTCCACGTAGGTGAAATCCGCCACGTACTTCAGCGGGGGCCGCTTCCGGCCGCCGATCACCACCGCCGGCGCCAGGATGAATTCGACCTGGCGCTGCAGCTGCTGGATCAAACCCGCCCGCTGCATGATCAGGAGGTGGTGGTACCGCTCCATCTCTCGCTGGCTGTCGAACGTCTCTTCGCCCACCGTCACCCGCTTGTTGCGGTACTTGCTGGGCTTGCGCGCCGACGCGGCGTGACCACCCCACATGCTGGTCATGCCTGCCCCTCGATCGGCGGATGGCCGTAGAAGAACTCGTGCACCGCGGCGTGCGACGTACTTTTCGTGCGCAGCAGGTCGGCAAGTAGTGCATGACGCCACGGCCCCTCCCCTGCGACCTTGAAGACCCCAACCTTGTAGCGCTGGAACTCCTCGCCAGCCTTCCGGGCGCGCCAGCAGTTCGCACCCTTCGCCTCGATGCCGGTCGCGCTCTGCCACCAGTCCGGCGCATCCTCGGCAGCAGGCTCCGTCACGGTCACGCCTTCGTCGAGCCAGCGCTGGCCGTTCAGCCAGGTCGAGCAGTGCGGGACGAACTTGCCGCCGTCCTCCCGCCACTGCGGGCTGGCCTTCTGCCGCTCGATGGCGGCCAGGATGTCGGCGAGCAGCGCAGCGTCCGGGGCCAGCTTGCGGAACGCCTTCTCGGCGTCAGCCTTGCCTTCCTTCCGGGGGTAGATCGCCCAGACGGCGTCAAACCCGGCGACCGGCTTTTCGGTTTTCGCCTTCCGAGCGGGCGCGCCTTGACGGTTCCCTGACGGTTCAGCTGTAGGTTCTTTACGGTTAGGGTGAACGGCGTTCGGGGGTTGGTGAACGCCGTTCGGGGGTGGGGGTGAACCCGCTTCGGGGGTGGGGTGAACGCCGTTCGGGGGTGAGCCGCCTTCGGGGGTGAACGCGCTTCGGGGGTGAACGGCGTTCGGGGGTTGCTTCTTCGGAGCCTTCTCCGGTGCCTGGTAGTTGCCCGGCGTCACGGTGTAGACAGTGCTGCGGCCGGTCTTGCGCTGGCGCGAGATCAGGCCATGCGCCTCCAGCCAGTCCATGGCCTTCTGCACCGCTCTGTCGCTCAGGCAGCAACGCATGGCGATGGTGTCCACCGCGGGCCAGCAAACCCCTTGGTCGTTCGCGTTGTCCGCCAGCGAGATAAGGACGGACTTCTCCGTCCGGCCCATCTGGAGCGGCCAGCATTGGGACATGATGATGGTGCTCATGCAGCCGCCTCCACCTGCGCCGCCGGCACGCCGTACATGCGCAGGCGGTATGCCGCCCACCTGTCGTATGCCTCATCCCACGCCAGGCGCTTCTGTTCCTTGGTGTAGCGCTTCCCCTGGTCGAGTTCAGCGTGGCACCAGAAGCAGCCGGGCACCGACATGCGATCGTCAGCCTTGATGCCCTTCCCCTTGCCGTGCTTCAGCTGGTTGCTGTGCGCGGGCACCACGGTGGAGGGATCGTTCCGGCAGACACCCGGGAATCGGAGATAGCACTGCTGGCCGTGACACAGGAGGTCCGGGTGCAGCAGCGGGTTGACGCGGACGGCCTTGCCGTTCGCAATGATGACGACGACCATCAGAACAGCGCCCCCTGCGGATGCGGGCGGCGGACCGGCTTGATGGTGCGTCCGGTGATGCGGCATTCGCGCGCCGGGCCGTGTTCCAGCTCGCCCAGCTTGGCGCGCAGCTCATTCACGCGGCCGCTGACGGTGTTGATGGGCAGATTGGTCAACTCGCACAGTTCCTGCAGCGAGTAGTCGGCCGGGTATGGCTGGATAACCAGCATGATCTGGCGCTGTCTGGCCGAGACCGTGCCGTCCTTCCCGATCTCCCGGTATGTCTGGATGCTGGTGTGCGCGACTTGTGTGTGCATGCCCTCTCTCCCCTGCTACAGGCGCTTGGCCCGCTTGTGCTTCTCGGCCATGTAGCCAGACGTCCACTCAAGGTGGGCGTCGGTACCCGGGATGTACGGGTTCTGCTCCGCCTTTCGGCCCTGCCGGAACGCCTCCGCGCCCTGGTCGCGCACCGCCTGGCGGCTCATGACTTCGTACATCCCGACTCCCCGTTAGTGCTTCACCGACTGCTCGGACTCCAAGTCCAGATAGCCCGTGGTGGTGAATGCCTCACTCAATTGCGGATCCTTCTTGGCCATCTCCTGCAGCTCTCGGATCGCGCGTTGCTTGTCGTCTCCGTACTTCTTCATTGCTGCCCGGACCGCACCCCTTGCGATCCTCAGCGCCACCCCTTCATCCATGAGTCCTCGCTGCGATCACTTCTTCCATCAGAGTCAGCATCGCTCGACGAGCCAGGTACTGGCTGATTGCCCGGTTGCCAAGGACGCGTTCCACATCCGCGATCTTTTCCGCCGGCAGGTCGCGACGCGGTTTCCCGTTCGCGTTGGTCTTCTCCCGGTGGAAGTAGTCGCTCGAGTGCGATGGGTACAGGTCAGCCATGGCCGCAAGAATCTGCTTCGTCAGCCCCTGGTTCGCCCGGTGTTCCCAGGCGAGCGCGCACGCATCACGGAACGTCTTGCACTCCGCGATCAGATGGGGCGAGAGAAACGGGCCTTGCGCGCCCGATTGCTGCTCGCTGACTGGCTGCAAGCCAGTACTGGGGCCGCATTCAAGCAAATTCGCTGTCCGCATCGTTCTTGTCCTTATAGAAAGATTTCATCGGTTCCACGGTTGAATCCACAGTTGCCCGGGACCGAAAATTTTTTTGCCAGGCGGTCACTGCTTCGCCCGGCCCGGCAAAAGCTTCTGCCGGCAAAACACAGACACATCTGCACAGAGGCAATGACAAACTCGACCGCATGTACACCTACGCCGAACGCCTTCTCTGGGCCATGCAACAGACAGATCCGCCGACCTCTCGGCGCGCTCTGGCTCTGCGTGTGGGCGTCGAGTACCAATCCATCCAGTACCTGGCTGACCCGAACCGCAACGCGACCGGCAGCCGCCACACTGAAGCCATCGCGCGCGCCCTTGGCGTATCTGCCCAATGGCTCGCGACTGGAAAAGGCAAACCCCACAAGGGGCGGCGCCAGCCAGTCGACCAGCGCCCTCAACTACAGGAATGCATTCGCGCGACGCGCGAACTCCTTGCGCGACTGGAACGCATCGCACAAGCACTGGAAGACGGCCAGACCGGGAATTGAGCGCATCACTGCTTCGCAGTTGCGCCTTCCAGCTCCGGCCAGTACTCCTGCCAGTCGTCCGGGCGCTGCTCTTGACGAGTCAGGCCCAGAGACGTTTCAAGAGCACGCCAGTACTTCGTTGGAATCGGGCCGCCCTTTTCGAGGTAGTAGGAGACCGTCTGCTGGGTAACACCCAGGAGCGCACCCAGCTTTTCTTGCGAGTGCGCCATGCGAACGGCCTTTTGCCACGGACTGTCTTGCATTCGATTGCCCTGTCGTGTCTACAAATACATTTGTAGCACGCTACAAGCCGTTTTGCAAGCCGGCATAACAAAATGCTTTGTATGTCTACCTACGCAGAACGCCTCGCGGAGGCAATGTCCAGCCGCGGCATGAATCCCCACACCGACCAGAGCGAGCTGGCGCGGCGCGTGGGCATGGGCTGCAAGCCCCAGAACATTCAGCACCTCCTTGATCCGAACAAAAATGCGAAGTCGAGCAAGTACTCGGCCCGCATAGCTGAGGTGCTTCAGATCGACCCCCAATGGCTGTCGTACGGCGGAGGCTATCGCCCCGACGTCATGCTCTACGATGCCAATGGCGGAACGCTTACGGTGATAGAGACGAAGCACCGTTCGCCCTCTGCGCCAGCGGACGCACTGGAATCCGCCCAGCGCTCGTATGCTGCAGCGATCCTGGCAGGCCTCGATGGCGCCAAGCTGACGAAGGCCCTTGCCTTCCTCCAGGAGCTGGAGGCGGGGCGTCATTCCGAACAGCCGCTCGATACGGACCAAGGCCGTCAGGGCACCACCCGAGTCATCGAGGGTGGTGTACCGGATCCTCAGATCGCACGAACTGCAAATCTGCGGGTCGAAAAATAACCCCCTCCTCACGATGCCATTTGAAGCCCGCCTTGCGCGGGCTTTCGTCTTTTGAGGTTGGCATATCCGTTTGCCGGGTACCCTGCAGACGCGGCTGCATCCCGCTTTTGCGGGGTTAATTCCTCATCCCGTTGCCGCTATCTGTGTGACTCGTAAGACCGCCGGACAATTGCATCCGGTGGCATCGGGGTCACAGCAATGGCAAAAGTAGTGAACTTGGGGGCCTACAGGCAGACTAGGCTCTCGAGTCTGCGTCCGCCCGTCCCTCCGGGGGGTGACGCGGACATGATCGTCATTCGTCGCCGCGCGGACGGTACCTACACTGCGCACATCTCCGGGGCCTACGCCTCATCCCCCCTGCTGGCAATAGAACACGCAAGCGACCTGGCCTCCAGCTTGGCTCGAAAGGAGCGCGTCCCCTAGCACTACAATTTATTTTGTAGCCACTTCTTGCGTTTCTACAAATGTGTTTGTAGACTTCCCTCCATCGACGCGCCACGGCGCTCACTGGGAGATAGAGGGATGGAACTGCTCGTACCTATCGGAATCATGGTCTGGTGGCTGTTTGTGCTGTTCGCCCTCCAGTCCGTTCGCGTTGGCGGCGAGGGCTGAAGCCATGGCCAAGGCTCTCACCCACCAACAGATCCTGGCACTGCCGCTGCATCAGCAGGCACTGGCTTGGGAAGACCAACGTAACCGCGGTCGCCTGGACGAGATCAAGCAGATGTCCGCCGCATTGGCACTGCTTCAGCCCATGCAGGCCGAAATCAAGGCCGCCGGCCACACCCTCTATGCGGGAAATCTGTCGCCCGCATACGGCAAGCGGAACACCATCCGCATCTCCGTCATCACGACGTCGTCGGAAATCTCGCTGATCAAAGCCCTCCTGACCGTCGGCTTCTTGATCATCGACCGCGACGAGAGCGGCAGCATTCTCCGGACGGTCGTGTTCAAGAAGGGCCGCCTGAATCTGCAGGTCTTCACAACGGTGGAGAACCTGGCGCGCGCCGAGCATGATTTCACGGCCTCGCAGCAGCTAAAGGAGGCAGCATGACGCCCGCCCAAGCCGCCCACCACCAGGCAGATCTGGCCAACGCCTACGCCGAGTTGCTGCTCGAGTTGCAGATGGCCCACACGATCATCAGCAACGCAGCCGGACTTATGTCCACGCTGCAGCGCCAGGTCTGGGCCGAGCGCAATGCCCGCTCCGAGATCAAGGGCCAGATCCCCGCCCGCAACGCCGAGCGTGCCGCCGTCATTTCCAAGTGCAAGGGGTGCGCAGCATGAGCGCCATCTGCAAACACGCCTCCGGCGGCTGCGACTACCCGGCCGGCGAGTGCTCGGGCGCCTGCATGGCGCGTCCGACCGCCGTGACTGCCGAGTACCTGATGGGCATTAAGGAGGGTCGCGCGATCCTCAACAGCCACGGTGCCGCCGACATCTCAGTGGCGGATCGACTGGACAACCTGCGCGCCACGATCAAGGGCTTCGCCGCCAACACGCCGGTCGGCCAGATGCTGCGTGGCGAGCGGGACTTCTGGCTGCATCAACAAAAGCTGGCTGGGATGCAGTCGCTTGCAACCGGAACGGCCCGATGAAGCTTCTCCGCGCCATCGCCTTCTGGGTTGGTACCGCCGTCGGCGTGATCGCCCTCTCCGGCCTCTATGCCGCTTTCAATCCTGAAGCGCCCACCGCCACCCCTATCTGGAGGCAGTCATGAACAACGACGTCTTCATGCTCGACCACGTACGCGAGATGCGCGCCAAGGGTTGGAAGCTGAGCGGCCGCCTGCTGCCGAACGGCGACCTCGAATACGTCCGCCTCCACTGACCAACCACCACGGATACACAGATGTTCTCCATTTCTGGAAAAGCACTGGGCGACGCTTTCAAGGCCGCCAACCAGGCGGTGCTGCCGAAGTCGCCGCTGCCCGCCTTCACTCATGTCCGCGTCGCCGGCAGAGCTGACACTGGCGGCATCCGCTTGATCGGCTCTTCGGGCTACCTGACGGTCAGCGCGAGCGCCGAAGCGAGCGTCGACGAGGATGTCGACCTGTGCCTGCCGGCCGACAAGCTGAATGCCATCTGTAGCCTTGGCGCAGCCTCCATCACCTTCACCAGCGACAAGGGCAAGATCGTCGCCCGCGCAGGCCGCACTCGCATGAGCTTGCCCACCCTGCCCGGCGACATTTTCCCGATGCCGAAGCTGGAAGGCGAGCCGGAAGCCGTCTTCGATGCGCCAGACCTTACCGGCAAGATCGGCACCGTGTCGTTTGCCATCGCCGCGCAAGGTCGCATTGATAAGCCGATCCTGCGCAATCTCTGGATCGAGTGCGATGGCGAGTCTGCTCATCTGGTCGGCTGCGATGGCCTCACGATGGCCACCAACGTGGTCCCCGTAACGCCGGCCGCTTTCGGTGCGAGCGTGCCAAAGTTTGGCATCGCCCTGCCAGACACGTCTGCATCGATCCTCGCCAGCATCGGCGCGGACCATTTCGAGGTCTACAAGGGGCACCTACTGGCCAGCAACGCAGACGTCCAGGTGATTTGCACCTTGGCGCCAGGCAAATACATCGACTGGAAGCGTCTCATCCCCAACCCGAACCAGTTCGTCACCTTCAGCCGCGACGACTTGGTAAAGGTGTGCCCGCTGCACCGGACCTTCGATAGCGTCGACGGAATTATCCGGATGGAACAGGACGGGAATTACTGCTCCCTGACGATCTCCAGCGAGGCGCACTCCGTCGAGGCGGATCTGGAGCTCAAGGAAGTGGCGATGGAATCCCACCTCGACGCATCGTTCATCGGGTCCCAATTGATGCGACTCCTTGGGCAAGTGAAGACCGAGGACGTGTCCCTCTCGTGGGTGCAGCCAGAAAACGGCCCGCCGCCCTCCTACCTCCTGCAGGACGGCTCGTGGCGCGGCCTGCTCCAACCGATGCGCATGTAATCGGAGTTCACCATGACTATTGACGAAATCAAGCGCAAGGCCGCCAGAGCGGCACGCAAGGGCGATGTCCAGACGATGGACAACCTCGAACTGGAGTACATCAAGCGCGCCGTGCGGCTGACGGTCGAGAGCCAGGAAGCCCCCGGCGAGCGCGACAGGATCATTGCCAGCCCCACCCACCTGTTCCGCGGCGCCGGCCCGAATGGCGAGACCCGCGTGCGATGGGTTCGCATCGATGGCGTCATTGTCCACTCGGACATCAACGGCCACCAGGTGGATCAGCTCGACGACACACCCACCCTCTTCCCTCTCGAAGAGGCGGCCTGACCAACCGGGGAAAGCGGCACGACCGGTCCCCGGCCTAACGCAGTACCCACGCTACTCACAGGAAACAGCATGCAACAACTGCAAATCCCGCCGCTGTCCGAAGGCGAAACCTACGTCGGCGCCCTCGGTGACAAAAACGGCGACTTCCATCACGTGATCCTTTTGCCGGGTGATAACGGCGACGCCACGTGGCAAGCCCAGATGGAATGGGCGAAGTCGATCGGCGGCGACCTCCCGAGCCGCGTCGAGCAGGCCATGTTGTGGGCCAACTTCCGCGACCAGTTTCAGAAGGATTGGTACTGGAGCAACGAGGTCCACCACAACAATGACGGCTGGGCCTGGTATCAGTACTTCAACGACGGCTACCAGGACCGCAACCACCAGGGCATCGAGCTTCGCGCTCGCGCCGTCCGCAGATTGCCGATTTAACCCTTCATCCATTTCCTCTGGAGCGCACCACATGATCACGCTTGAACAGATCGAGTCCGCACACTCGCGCGTAGCCGCAATGATCGAGGCTTTCCGCAAACAGCCGCTGCCCACGGAATACACCGTCGCCGGCGTGAAGATCCCACTCGCACCAGGTGAACGCTACGCGGGCCTCGTCCTCGGCGATGAAGGACAGCCGGACTACCACCTGATTCTGCTGCCCGGCGAGGTCGAGAGCGTCAACTGGAAAGATGCCTGCATCTGGGCCGGTGACCGCGACGCTTCGCTGCCTACACGCCGCGAGCAGTCCCTCCTGTTTGCCAACCTGAAGGGCGAGTTTGAGTCAGCTTGGTACTGGTCCGGTGAGGAGCACGAGGAAAACGACGGCTGGGCCTGGTTTCAGACCTTCTACAACGGCACCCAGTGCTACTACCGCCAGTACCACGAGCTTCGCGCTCGCGCCGTCCGCAGATTCATTCCTTCAGTAATTTAACCATTTGAACCACCGTGGCTCTGCACACCCAACTTCCGATCTACAAGGCGGCATACGGTCTTCTGGACGTTGTCACCGACTTGGTCAAGAACATGGCCCGCGATTTCAAGCGCAGCATCGGCGAGAAGATCAACGCCGAGTGCATTGAGATCATGGTGCTCGTGTTCCGCGCCAACGTGGCCGCCGACAAGTCGCCGCACCTGGTGGAACTTCTGGAGCGCCTGCAGGTGATCGAGCTGCTCCTGCGCCTCGGCATGGACAAGCGGCTGATCTCCCGGCCCGGATACGCCAAGGCCATCGAGATCACGACCGGGATTGGCAAGCAGGCCAACGGCTGGAAAAAGTTCGCAAATCGCCCGCTTCACGGAGGTCAAGGCCGCCATGACTGAGCGATCTTTCAATCTGGTCATGCCGCTGGCTCACGAGGCCACCGACAGGCGCATCACGGATACCTCCGGTAGCTTCCGGGCAGCGTCCGGCGCAGTTCCCCGGCTGAGCAATCGGCCGGGCGACGTGGATAGCATGATGGATACGGCTGGGCCTGGTATCAGAACTTCAACAACGGCAACCAGAACAACAACCACCAGAACAACGAGCTTCGCGCTCGCGCCGTCCGCAGATTGGAACGAAAGCGCCCCCTTCTCGTTTTACGAACTCCTGGAAGCCTACATCGACTGCCGCCGCACGAAGCGAAACAGCGTGAGCGCGCTGGCGTTCGAGGTCGACCTGGAGCGAAACCTTCGCGGCCTGTACGACGAACTGGTCGAGGGTATCTACACACCTGGACGGTCGAAGTGCTTCGTCATCACGCGACCGAAGCCACGTGAGGTATGGGCTGCAGAGTTCCGAGATCGCATCGTACATCACCTGCTTTACCGGAAGATCGGACCGCGATTCGAGCGGTCGTTCATCGCTGACTCCTGCGCCTGCATCAAGGGGCGTGGAACCCTGTATGCCGCGCGTCGTCTGGAAGCGAAGGTGCGCAGCATCACGCAGAACTGGTCGCGGCCTGTGTTCTACCTGAAGTGTGATCTAGCCAACTTCTTCGTCAGCATCGACAAGAGCATCCTGCTGCAGCTGCTGCGAGTGAAGATCACTGAGCCGTTCTGGCAATGGCTAGCAGAGCTCGTGCTGATGCACGACCCACGGGCTGATTTCGCCTACCTCGGCGATCGCTCGATGATGGGGCTCGTGCCGACGCACAAGCGGCTTATGGAGCAGCCAGCCCACCTAGGGCTACCAATCGGCAACCTCAGCAGCCAGTTCTTCGCGAATGTGTACCTCAACGAGCTGGATCAGTTCGTGAAGCACCAGATCGGCGCGCGGCATTACATCCGCTATGTCGATGATTTTCTGATCCTGCATCAGTCGCCGCAGTGGCTGAATGCCGCGCTATCGCGCATCGAAGCCTTCCTACCGCGCCAGCTGCACGCACGCCTGAATCCAACGAAGACGATCCTGCAAACGGCCGCACGCGGCATCGATTTCGTTGGGCAGGTAATACGTCCATGGGCACGTCATACCCGCGCCCGCTCGGTGAATGTCGCGGTGCAACGCCTTGCGCAGATGCCGGCCGCCGATGTCTTCGATGCGGCCAACAGCTACTTGGGACTCACCCGCCAGGCTACGGCCAGCCACGTAGACCGCGCTCGCCTGGCAAAGGTGATTCGGGGCCGTGGCCACGCCGTGGATTTCGCCCTCACAAAAGCCTATCGCAAGGCTGATCGGGGGCAGGCATGACCCAGCTTGCGTTCGCAATCGCCATGCTCGCTGCGCTCATTGCCGCCATGGCTTGGGGCGCCCACCAAACCCTCCGTTGGATGCAACGGATTGCAGAAGGAGACCGCCAATGAGAATCGTCAGCACGGCGACGATGATCGACCGCCTGGTTGGCTTGGTCGACGAGCGCCGCCTCCGCATGGATGAACTCGGCTTCGTCCGTGGACTAAAGGAGAAGGTGAAGACCTGCCGCATCGTCGATCTGACCGCCGACGAAGTGGACAGGCTCGACGAGATCCACGGGAGGTTGTTCCGATAATGGATACCAAACCCCTGAAGGCCTACGAGGTCTATGACGGCGGCGATAACTGGGCAATCGTGTTCGCCACCAACTCGGCCACCGCGCGCCGGGAGGGCGCTGGCGAGTGCAACTGCGATTGGGAGGATGTTGACCATTGCCGCCGACGCCCCGCGCTCGACAAGTTCGCACCGGGCCCCGTTCCGCCACTCGCACTTATCGAGCAAGGTTGGCACTTCGAGTGCTTCCATTGCGGCTGCCGGGTTGACGAGGACATGTACGACGTCGAGCCCGATCCGCACTTCGACACGTGCTCCGAATCCGCTCCCGTCGAACGCGGACGGTTCGTTTATTGCAGCAGGTCTTGCGCAGCAATCGACGCGGCTCGCCGGCGCGGACGAAAAGCCGCCGAAGTGGCGCTGATAGAACTGGTCGAGACGAAATATCCCGGTTCCGTGGCGACGCATGTCCATGTCTACGGCGATCGCATCGAACAGCACGACGGCCACTGCTCCGCAAGCTTCACCTTTCCAGGCGGGAAGTACGCCGCTACGTGGAGGGTAGGCGACGGCATTTGGGTGTCTCAGTGCGATCAGGACGCGTGGGCCGCGTATCGCGGCGACGCTGCGGATTGACGACCATGAACATTCCTGACGACCTCACCCTCTACTCGACCGCCCACGGCCACGGTGCCCACGGCCTGGCGTTCTACCGCTATGCCGATCAGGATGGCTTTGGCGTCCACATGGTGGCGCGCCGCGAATCGAATGGCAAACCCTTCGTCGAGTCGTATTGGCTCGATGCCCTGCCCGACCAGCACTTCCCCACCCTGCTCGCGCTGCAGCTGGCCGCCGAGGCGCTGACAGACGACCAGGTGGCCGCCGAGCGCGCGAAGTACCCGCAGATCCGTAACTCGCGCCCGGTCGGCGAGCGGCGGTACCAGAACAGGTGCCGCCTCTGCCCACCCGACGATGCCCGCCCCGGCGCCGTGATCGTATATCTGGCGCGCAGTTGGAACCCGGTGACGGACCACCGCGCCGAGCTGTGTGAGGGCCACAGGATCCTAGCCGAGAACCCCGCCGTACTGGATGCGGCACTTGAAGCCGAATTGGCTGAACGGAAGGCTCGCGCTGCAGCGCAGGGCCTGCCGTGGATGATGTAACGCAGGAATGGAGTGAGAAATGAGCGAACAAGAACTACTCGACCGCATCATCGAAGAGCTGGACAAGAGAATCCGCCCGATGGCGAACATCCCGATTGAGGCGCAGCTGTGGTCGACGAAGGAGATCGGCGAATACCTGCAGCGGCCCGCCAAGGTGGTCCGCGAGCGCGTGGTGAACGTGCCCGGCTTCCCGGTACCGATCCGTCTTCCGAATCCGGGCAGCCTCGGCAAGGCTCAGCCGCGCTGGAAGGCGATCGAGGTCATCAAGTGGGTGGAGTCGTATCAGGGCGGCAAGATGGGCCGCCCTCGCAAGCCGGATTAACCCAGCCGCAGCGCCAGCTCGGCCGCCGACTCGTTGTAGTAGGTCCGCAGCTCGCTGAGGTTGGTGTGCCCGGTCATCCGGGCCAGCGCGAGCACGTCGAGTTTCGTCGAAAGCCGGGTGATGGCTTCGTGGCGGGTGTCGTGGAATGTCAGGTCGGCGATGCCGGCCTTTTTCTTTGCCTTCCTGAAGAGAGCATCGCGGCTGGCCGCCGGTAGCGCAAACAGCGGCTCGCCGTCCTTCACCTTCGGCAGCATCTTCAGTAGCTCAATCGCGCGCGTGGACAGCGGCACGTCCCGGGCACCGCCATTTTTGGTCATCGGAAGGTGAGCGACCCGGCGCTCCAGATCGACTGTGTGCGAGGTCAGGCCCAGTAACTCGCCAGAGCGCATAGCCGTTTCGATTGCCAATAGAAACGACACCGCCACACGTTGGGACGACAACGAAACGGGATGACCCTCGTAGTAGCCCAAGGCCAGGGTCATGTCCTCGATTTCCTTGTCGGAGATGCGCCGGTCGCGCGGCGGCGAGTCGGGCGGCCGCCGGACGTTCTTCATGGGGTTGTGCGTCAGCCAGCCCCACTCCTCATGCGCCACCTTGAAGGCGTGAGACATTAGGGACATTTCGCGGGATACCGAAGCGCCAGCGATTCCCGGCTGCTCGTCCGTCCCACGCTGCCTGACGTCGCGCCAGGCGGCAATGTGGGCGGGCTGGAGGTCCACCAGCTTGATGTCTCCGAACTTCCGCCCCAGCACGACAATGTCGCCAATGAGGTCTAGCCGGATCACCTCCCACCGCTCGCCCTTCTTGGCTGGGCTCACCTTCTCGGCGTAGGTTTTCAGCACGTCGCCAACGGTGTGTGTCTTGCTCCCCATTCCGCCGCTGATCGAGCGCAGCTCGGTCTCCCGTTGCGACGCCCATGCTTGGGCCTCGGCCTTGGTGTCCAGGTTCTTGGAGTCGCGCGTGCCCTGCACATAGACCTCGGCGCGCCAGCCGTTCTTGACCTTCCGGAAGGAAGCCATGCGTAACCTCAGCGTAAATTCGGCGTAATGACGCGTAGTTTAGTGAGGTTTCGTGCGGAATTTCAAGAGGGCTGGAGAGCCACACGGCTAGCCGCAAACCCTTGTACTACCGTGGTTTGCGGCGTTTCTCGGCGCCGTGTGGCTTTGGTATTTGGTGCGAGGGAGGGGACTCGAACCCCTACACCATTGCTGGCGTCAGGACCTAAACCTGGTGCGTCTACCAATTTCGCCACCCTCGCAGTCCTGGAACCGGGCATTCACAAAGCAAAAAAGGCGGCTGGACTGCCCGCCTTTTCCTGCTTGTGGCTTGCTGTTGGCGCGTTGCGCGCCGGGATCCGGTTCGTGCCGCCGGCGTAACTTCTGCCTGCGGCGCAATAAGGAAGCGGATTGTATCGCAAGGCGTCGGGGGAATCCAGCCCCCTGCCCGCCCCTCTGACAAAGCCGCTGAAAATTACTGGCGGGCGCGGATGAACGCGATCACCAGTACCGTGGCGCAGGCTTCCAGTGCCGCCACGAAATACAGGCCCGAGGCCAGCTGGCCCGTAGTGGTCTTGAACCAGCCGATCATGTACGGCGCCACAAAGCCGGCCAGGTTGCCGATCGAGTTGATCAGCGCGATGCCGCCGGCTGCGGCCGTGCCGGCCAGGAAGGCCGAGGGCAGCGACCAGAAGACCGGGAATGCGGCCAGGATGCCGACCGACGCGACGGTCAGTGCGATCAGGGCCAGCACGGCGCTATGCAGCCAGAACCCCGTCAGCGTCAGGCCCACGGCGGCCAGCAGCGTGGCCAGCGCGCAGTGCATGCGGCGTTCGCCGGTGCGGTCAGAGTGGATGCCGTTTAGCACCATGGCAATCGTGCCGGCCACGAACGGGATGGCCGAGACCAGGCCGATCTGCAGGTTGCCCTGCACCCCCAGTTCCTTGATGATCGACGGCGACCAGAACGCGATCGTGGCGTTGCCGCTGACCACGCAGAAGTAGATGGCCGCGCAGATCCAGACGCGGGCGTTGGCAAAGGCGCCCTTCAGTGACGAATGCTTGGCCGGGTCGCGTGCCTCCTGTTCGATATCACGCGTGACGATGACCTGTTCCTGCTGCGACAGCCACTTCGCGTTGACAGGCTTTTCCGGCAGGTACAGCAGCACGGCGATACCGGCCAGCACCGACGGAATGCCTTCGATCACGAACAGCCATTGCCAGTTGGCCAGGCCGTCCACGCCGTCCATCGCGCTCATGATGAAGCCCGCCAGCGGGCCGCCGACCACGCCGGCGATGGCGAACGACGTCATGAACAGGCCGTTGATGCGTGCGCGGCGTTCGGCCGGGAACCAGTAGGTCAGGTACAGCACCACGCCCGGAAAGAAGCCGGCCTCGAAGATGCCCAGCATGAAGCGCAGCGTGTAGAACTGCATCGGGGTCTTCACGAAGATCATCGCCATCGAGGCGAAGCCCCACAGGATGGTGATGCGCGCCAGCGTCTTGCGCGCGCCAATCTTTTCCAGAAGCAGGTTGCTCGGCACTTCGAACAGGAAGTAGCCGATGAAGAAAATCCCCGCGCCCAGCCCGTACACGGCTTCGCTGAACTGCAGGTCCTGCAGCATCTGCAGCTTGGCAAAGCCCACGTTGACGCGGTCGATCCACGCCAGGATGAACAGGAATACGAGGAACGGGATCAGGCGTACGGTGATCTTGCGGTACGCCTCGCTGCGTTGCTGCGCCAGCTGTGCGGGCGGCAGGCTCTCCAGGGCGCCGGGGGCGCCGCTCATCACGGAAGACATCGGTGACTACTCCTTGGGTGTGGTTGGCGGGGCGCCGCTACGTTGGCGGCGCCCTCTCGCATTGCGCTGTGCTGGCGCTGGCTGCGGCGGCCGTGGGAATCCGGCCGGTGTTACGGGTGGTGCACGGGTAAGGCGTCAGGCCAGGGCCTGTTCGATGGCGGCAGCCACCTGCAGCACACGGGCATCGCTGCCATGCAGGCCGCAGACGCCCAGACCCATGCCCTCGCCCATCGGCAGCGACGCCGCGCAGCCATCGAGGAAATTGATCACGCTCGCGTTGCGCAGCACCAGGCCATTGATCGCGAAAAAGTCCTCGTCGCGCTCCAGTGCGTCCAGACGCGGCGGGCGCACCGCCACGCTCGGCATCAGCCAGGCATCGGCCTCGCGCAGCAGTTCGGCGGCGCGTTGCTGCATGGCGCGGCGTTCGGCCAGCAGGACGATGTAGTCGGTGGCGGTCAGCTTCTCGCCACGGCGGATGCGCTGGGCCACGCGCTGGTCGTACCGGTCGCCCTTCGTTTGCAGCAGCTCGCGGTGCCAGGTCCACGCCTCGGCCGCGGTCAGGCCGCCGGCGGCGTTGATCTCCGGCAGGCGGCGCAGTTCGGGGAAGCCGAACTCCACGATCTGCGCGCCCTGGGCCGACAGCCTTGCCAACATGGCCTCGAACGCCTGGGCTACCTCGGCATCGAGACCGTCGGCCACGAAGTCGCGCGTCACGTAGAAACGCAGGCCGCGCAGGTCAGCCGCACGCGTGTCCAGCGTTTCGCCGCTCAGCACGGCATCCATCGCCACGCAGCAGGCCACCGAGCGGGCCAGCGGGCCGGCCGAATCAAGCGACGTGGACAATGGCACGGCGCCGTCCAGCGGCACACGGCGCGCGGTGGGCTTGAACCCGGTCAGGCCGCAGAACGCCGACGGAATGCGGATCGAGCCGCCGGTATCGGTGCCCAGCGCGGCCACGGCCATCTGCTCCGCCACGCTCACTGCGCCGCCCGACGTCGAGCCGCCGCTGATGCGATCGGGATCGAACGGCGTGCGCGGCGTGCCATAGTGCGGATTCAGTCCCAGCCCGGAGAACGCGAACTCGCTCATATTGGTGCGGCCGATCAGCACAGCACCAGCGGCGCGCAGCCGCGCCACGGCCGGGGCGTCGGCCTGGGCCGGCGCGCTGCCGTCCAGCGCCTTCGAGCCGGCGCGCGTCACCTGGCCGCGCACATCGAACAGGTCCTTGATCGACACCGGCAGCCCGGCCAGCGGCGATGCCACATAGCCGGCCGCACGCGCCTGGTCGGCGGCATGGGCCTGCGCCAGTGCCCCTTTGGCGTCGACGCTCATGAACGCAGCGCCGCCCGCCTGCATATGGCGGTCGATGCGGGCCAATGCGTCTTCGGTCAGCGCGACGCTGGTGGTGTGTCCGGCCGCCAGCGCGGCGGCCAGTTCGGCAATGGTGGGGGCAGCGATGGTCGGTGCAGTCATGGCAAGGCTCACTCGGCTACGGCCAGCGTTTCCACGCGATAGGCGTGATGCAGGCTGCGGTTGCGCACGGGGTCGTGCAGTTCCACTTCGAACGATTCGCCGTGGCCCATCTCGCCGATCACGGCCTGGGTGCCGCAGAACATCGCGGTGCCCGGCGGCAGTTGCGATTCGCCGGTCAGGCGCTCGATCAGGTCGCGCGGGTCCAGCAGGCGCGTGACCTTGCCTTCCTGATAGAGCGCGCGCTGGCCGTCGCGTACACGCCAGCAACGCATTTCCAGCGAGTCCCAGTGATCGGCCACCTCGTCGAAGCGCCACACGTCGCGGCCCATCGGCTTGGCGCACATCTGCTTGGACACGGTGACGTCATAGGCCTCGACCTTGCGGTCGGTGTGGTCCGAGCCAATGCCGATGTAGAGCGCGTCGGCGCCCTGCAGCAGCACGAACTCGGTCTCGCCCGACGAATCGTCGCGCGGCACTTCCAGCACGTCGTCGGTGGTCAGCAGCTGGGCGGCCAGCGGATAGAACGTGGGCACGGTGGCAGGCGGCTTCACGCCGATGGCCTTCAGTTCGTCGATATGGTGCTGAACGGCTTCCATGTCGCGGCCGGTCCAGCCGGCGATGATCAGTCGTTCGATGTCGAGGGCGAGCGCGCCCCCGCCGGCTACCTGGAGATGCAGTGTCGGCATTGCGTACTACCTTTGTTACGAGGGGAAAGTTCGGGTCAGAGTGTCCGGATGATGTTTTTCCGGAATTCGTCGATGTGTTCGCGGATGGCCTCGCGCACCGCCGGCACGTCGCGCCGCTCCAGGGCATCGACGATTTCCAGGTGCTCCTGGTAGACGTTCTCCAGGTGCTGCGGATCGGACAGCGAGAGGAACCAGAAACGCGCCTGCTTCTCGTGCAGGCCGCGCAGCAGTTCGGCCAGCACGCGGTTGCGCGATGCGGCCGACATGGCGGTATGGAACTTCAGGTCCAGCGATGCCAGCGCCGGGATGTCGCGCCGGGCGATCAACTCTGGCGAGCGGTCGACAATCTCGCGCATTGCCTTGAAATCGCTGTCGTGACCGCGCTCGCAGGCCAGCGTGGCGCACAGCACCTCGTTGGTGGCGCGCACTTCGATCATGTCGAGCACTTCGTTCAGGGACAGCGGCGACACCAGCACGCCCTTGCGCGGCAGGATTGACACCAGCCCTTCCACTTCCAGCCGATGCAGCGCCTGGTGGACCGGAGTGCGACCCAGGCCCAGCAGCGTGGCCACCTGTGCCTCGTTCAGCGGTTCGCCCGGACGGAACTCGCACGCGATGATGCGTCGCTTGATTTCGGTATAGGCCTGCTCGCGCATTGCCGCGCCGCTCTGGGCGGGGGTGGGCGCTGCGGGCGCCGGGTCGGCGGCACCGACCAGTCGAATGGGATTCACCACGGCGGAATCAGAGTCTGTTCGTTTGAAGTTGTTGTGATACTAGTGTGATATTTCACTGCGCACAACCCGGAATTTTATAGGGGTAAACACTACACAGCGCCCGCCAGCTCGCCATGTGACGGCGGTTGCGCCTATCATGAGCCGTCCGTGTGGAATCGATAATCGATACATAAATATCTTGGTGCAATATGCAGCCATCGTGGTGCAGCGGATCACGACGATGGTGCCGAATCCGGATTCACACCTGTTATGGCCATCACTGACGGCGACCGCCCCGACCCACTCTTCAACCAGTCACTGGAAAAAGGGCTCGAAGTCCTGCGCGCATTCAGCGCCGTGCATCGCACTCTGACCCTGGTGGAACTTGCCGGGCTGACCGGCATGACGAAGAGTTCGGCCCAGCGCACCGTTCATACGCTGGAGCGGCTTGGTTACGTCGACAAGCACCCGCAGACGCGCCGTTTCCGGCTGACGCCAAAGGTGATGGAGATCGGCTACAACTACCTGGCGGCCGACGCATTGATCCCGATTGCCAGCCCCTATCTGTCGCAACTGGCCAATGCCAGCGGCGAAACGGCCAATCTCACGGAGCCCGTGGGGCTCGACATGGTCTATGTGGCGCAGCTCATGACCGCCAAGCACATGCCCGTGCTGACGCCGGTTGGCATGCGGATTCCGATGTACTGCACGAGTTCGGGCCGCGCCTACCTGAGCAAGCTGCCCGACGACCAGGTGCGTGCGATGCTCGAAGCCTCCACGCGGCAGGCGCGTACGCCGGCCACGCTGACCGATATCGACGCCATCGTCGAGCAGGTGGCGGCGTGCCGCAGCCTGGGTTATGCGTGCAACGAGGAAGAGCTGTTCCTGGGCGACATGGGCATTGGCGCGCCCATCGTGAACAGCCGTGGCGAGGCCGTGGGCGCGGTGCATGTGTCACCGCCGGCCAGCCGCTGGACCATGGCCGAGGCGCAGAAGAAGCTCGGGCCGCTGGTCATTGAATGCGCGTGGGCGATCTCGCGGTCGATCGCCCACTGATCCCACCGTTGCGCCCGGGGCAGCCCTTAGCGCGCGTGCTCCAGCATCGCCTGCAGAAGCACGTTGGCGCCGGCCTCGATATGTTCGGGCAGTGCGTCTTCCAGTTCGTTATGGCTGATGCCGTCCTTGCAGGGAACGAAGATCATGCCGGTGGGCGCGCGCTGGGCCACGTACACGGCATCGTGCCCCGCCCCGCTCACCACATCCATATGCGGCAGGCCCAGTGACGCCGCCGCGCGCCGCACGCTGTCCACGCACGCGGGCGCAAAGATACAGGGTTCGAACTTGACCACCTGACGCACGTCCACCTTGACGGCGGCGGCGTCGGCAATGCCCGCGAACGCGGCGCGCATCGCCGCATCCATGCGGTCGAGCCCGGCCTGCGACAGGTTGCGGAAGTCCACCGAAAAGTCCACGCGCCCCGGAATCACGTTGCGCGAATTGGGCTTGACCTCGACAAAGCCCACGGTGCCGCGGCCATGCGGCGCCTCGTCGCGCGCAATGCGGTTGACGGCCTCGATCATCCGTGCCGACGCCAGCAACGCGTCGTGGCGTAGCGCCAGCGGCGTGGGGCCGGCATGCGCGTCCTGGCCGGTCACGGTCACGTCGTACCACTGCTGGCCCAGCGCGCCGCTGACTACGCCAATCGGCAGGCCGGCCGCTTCCAGCACCGGCCCCTGCTCGATATGCGCCTCGAAGTATGCCGCATACATGCCGCCGGGCACCTGGCCGGCGGGCTGCGCTCCAAGGTAGCCGATGGCTTCGAGCGCATCGCCCACGCTGACCCCGTCGCGGTCCTGCTGCGCACGGGCGAATGCCCCGTCGAAGACCCCGGCGAATACGCCCGATCCCATCATCACCGGCGTAAAGCGGGTGCCTTCCTCGTTGGTCCAGAACGCCACCTCCAGCGGTGCGCGCGTGGTGACGCCCAGGTCATTGAGCGTGCGCACGACCTCCAGCCCGGCCAGCACGCCGAAGTTGCCGTCAAATTTGCCGCCCGATGGCTGGGTGTCGATATGGCTGCCCGTGGCGACGGCCGGGGCGTCGGGGTCGGTGCCGGCGCGGCGCGCAAAGACGTTGCCGATCTCGTCCACGCGCACGTCGAGCCCGGCCTCGCGGCACCACTGCACCACCAGGTCGCGGCCCTTGCGGTCCTCGTCGGTCAGGGCGATGCGGCACACGCCGCCCAGCGGGGTGGCGCCGATCGCGCCCAGGTCCATCAGCGATTGCCACAGGCGGGCGCCATTGATGCGGGGAGTGAATTGCGAATCCATGTCTGTGTTGTCTGCGGTGAGTGATATCGAAGCAACGATCCAGCAAGAAGCAGACCACCGGCACCGACGATCCATCGATGGTGCATGCGCACTGGCACATCAATTGCTAGTTCGAAACCGAACACAGCGTTCAACCCATCCCCCAAACCAGGAGCCCTGCCTGTGACCCCCTCCACGAATCCCCGCGCGAAAGGTTTCTCCGCTGTCATCCGTTCGGCCTCGGCTGCCGTCGCCCTGTCGCTGCTGGCCCTGCCCGGCGCCGCCATGGCCGACAAGGTGCTGCGCATCGGCATGACCGCCGCCGATATCCCCCGCACGCTGGGCCAGCCCGACCAGGGTTTCGAAGGCAACCGCTTCACCGGCATTCCGATGTATGACGCGCTGACCGCCTGGGATCTGTCAAAGAGCAACGGCCCAAGCCTGCTGGTGCCCGGCCTGGCTACCGAGTGGAAGGTCGACGACAAGGACAAGACCAAATGGACGTTCAAGCTGCGGCCCGGCGTGAAGTTCCACGACGGCTCGCCGTTCAATGCCGATGCCGTGGTCTGGAACGTCAACAAGGTGCTCGACAAGACCGCCAAGCAGTTCGATCCGAGCCAGGTGGGCGTTACCGCATCGCGCATGCCCACGCTGCGCAGTGCGAAGAAGATCGATGACCTGACCGTGGAGCTGGTGACGTCCGAGCCCGATTCGTTCCTGCCCTACAACGTGTCGAACCTGTTCATGGCGTCGCCCACGCAGTGGGACAAGAAGCTGGCCGCCGTGCCGGCGTCGGTGACCGACCCGGCCGAACGCAGCAAGCAGGCATGGGTGGCATTCGCCGCCGACGCGTCGGGCACGGGGCCCTTCAAGATGACGCGTTTCGTGCCGCGCGAGCGCCTGGAACTGGCAAAGAACGCCAGCTACTGGGATCCGAAGCGCACCCCGAAGATCGACAAGGTGGTGATGGTGCCGATGCCCGAGGCCAACGCGCGCACGGCGGCGCTGCTGTCCGGCCAGGTGGACTGGATCGAGGCCCCCGCGCCTGACGCCATCGCGCAGATCAAGAGCCGTGGCTTCGATGTCTACGCCAACGCCCAGCCGCATATGTGGCCGTGGCAGCTGTCGTTCGCGCCGAATTCGCCGTGGCTGGACAAGCGCGTGCGCCAGGCCGCCAACCTCTGCGTGAACCGCGCGGGCCTGAAGACGCTGCTGGGTGGCTACATGGCCGAGGCCAAGGGAATTGTCGAAGCCGGCAACCCGTGGTGGGGCAATCCCAAGTTCGACATCAAGTACGACCCGAACGCCGCACGCAAGCTGATGAGCGAGGCCGGCTACTCTGCCGCCAAGCCGGTCAAGGTCAAGGTGCAGGTGTCGGCGTCCGGATCGGGCCAGATGCAGCCGCTGCCGATGAACGAGTACGTGCAGCAGAACCTCAAGGAGTGCTTCTTCGACGTTGACTTCGACGTGGTGGAGTGGAACACGCTGTTCACCAACTGGCGGATCGGCGCCAAGGACCCGAGCGCCCACGGCACCAACGCCATCAACGTGAGTTTTGCGGCGATGGACCCGTTCTTCGCCATGGTCCGCTTCGTCAGCACGAAGACCCAGCCGCCGGTCTCGAACAACTGGGGCTACTTCGGCAATGCCGAGTTCGACAAGCTGATCGAAAACGCGCGCACGTCGTTTGGCGAGAAGGATCGTGATGCCGCGCTGGCCAAGCTGCACGCGCGCATCGTCGAGGAATCGCCGTTCGTGCTGATCGCCCACGACGTGGGCCCGCGCGCGATCTCGAAGAAGGTCAAGGGCGTGGTGCAACCGCAGAGCTGGTTCATCGACATCGCGACGATGTCGATGGACTGAGGCTCTGTTGGCTCCCCTCTCCCGTGCCACGGGAGAGGGAGCCTGCTTCACAGACGGTTAAGACGATTCAAACGGTTCAGCAATCCCCACAAGCCGGCCACAGACCATGACTTACCTGCTCCGCCGCATCGTGTATGCGCTGCCGATCCTGCTTGGGGTCGCCCTGCTCTGCTTCTCGCTGGTCCATATCGCGCCCGGCGATCCGCTCGTGTCGGTGTTGCCGCCCGACGCCTCGGAAGACCTCCGGCGCCAGCTGACCGCGCTGTACGGCTTCGACAAGCCGTTCCTGGAGCAATTCCTGCATTGGCTCGTGCGCGCGCTGCATGGCGACCTGGGGACGTCCATCGCCACGAACCGGCCCGTGATGGCCGAAGTGTCGAACGCGGTCATCAACTCGATCCGTCTGGCGGCGGTGGCAACGCTGATCGGCTTCACGTTCGGCAGCCTGTTCGGCTTCGTGGCCGGCTACCTGCGCGATTCGGTGCCCGACCGCGTAGCGTCGTTCCTGTCGGTATTGGGCGTCAGCATTCCGCACTACTGGCTGGGCATGGTGCTGGTCATCGCGTTCTCGGTGCTGCTGGGCTGGTTGCCGGCCACCGGCGCCGGCCCCGATGGCTCGGGCTCCTGGCGATGGGACTGGGAACACGTCCAGTACATGCTGCTGCCGGCCGTGACGATGTCGGTGATCCCGATGGGTATCGTCGCGCGCACCATCCGGGCGCTGGTGGCCGAAATCCTGTCCAACGAGTTCATTGTCGGGCTGCGTGCGCGGGGCTTGTCCGAGTTCGCCGTGTTCCGGCACGTGGTCAAGAACGTGGCGCCTACCGCGCTGTCCGTCATGGGCCTGCAGCTCGGCTACCTGCTGGGCGGATCGATCCTGATCGAGACGGTCTTCTCGTGGCCCGGCACGGGCTTCCTGCTGAACTCGGCCATCTTCCAGCGCGACTTTCCGTTGCTGCAAGGCACGATCCTGGTGCTGGCCGTGTTCTTCGTGCTGCTCAACCTGCTGGTCGACGCGCTGCAGACGCTGTTCGACCCGCGCATCCAACGGAACTGAGGAGCCTGCCATGGAAATGACGCTGAACAAGGCCGTGGCGCCGCTACCGGTGGAACGCTCGCCCGGCTACTGGACCACCGTGGGCCGCCGCCTGCTGCGCAACAAGCTGGCAATGCTGGCCGCGCTGATCCTGCTGGCGCTGATCGGGATGGCGATCTTTGCGCCCGCGCTGATGCCGGCCGACCCGTATGCCGCGTCGATCCTCAAGCGCCTGAAGCCGATCGGCTTCGAGGGCTATCCGCTCGGTACCGACGAACTGGGCCGCGACATGCTGTCGCGCCTGATGCTCGGCGCGCGGCTATCGCTGTTCATGGGCATTACCCCCGTGTTGCTGGCGTTCGTGATCGGCAGCGCCATCGGCATCGTGGCCGGCTATGCCGGCGGCTGGACCAACACGGTCATCATGCGCCTGACCGACATCCTGTACGCGTTCCCGTCTGTGCTGCTGGCGATCGCGCTGTCGGGCACGCTGGGCGCCGGCGTGGGCAATGCGCTGCTGTCGCTGACCATCGTCTTCGTGCCGCAGATCGTGCGCGTGGCCGAGAGCGTGACCACCCAGGTGCGCAACCGCGAATTCGTCGATGCGGCGCGGGCATCGGGTGCCTCGTCGCTGACCATCGTGCGGGCGCACGTGCTCAACAACGTGCTGGGGCCGATCTTCGTCTACGCCACCAGCCTGATCTCGGTGTCGATGATCCTGGCATCGGGCCTGTCGTTCCTGGGCCTTGGCGTCAAGCCGCCCGAGCCCGAATGGGGCCTGATGCTCAATACGCTGCGCACGGCCATCTACACGCAGCCGTGGGTGGCCGCGCTGCCCGGCGCGATGATCTTCCTGACCTCGATCTCGTTCAACCTGCTGGCCGACGGCATCCGCTCGGCCATGGAAATCAAGGAGTGAGCATGGCCGAGACGCTGGCAATTCCCAATCCCGCAGCACCCGGCGCTGCCGCCGTGGATGTGGGCGGCCCGGCCCAGCCGCTGGTCATCGCACGCGACCTGGTCAAGCATTTCCCGCTGAAGTCGGCGGTGCCGTTCCGCCCCGGTGGCGTGGTGCGGGCCGTCGACGGCGTCAGTTTCGACGTGCTCAAGGGCGAGACGCTGGGTGTGGTGGGCGAATCGGGCTGCGGCAAGTCCACCACGGCGCGGCTGCTGATGCAGCTGACACCGCACGACAGCGGCGAACTGATCTTCGACGCACAGGGCGTGGGCTCTCCGCAGTTGCCGATGAAGGCCTTCCGCAGCCAAGTGCAGATGGTGTTCCAGGACAGCTATTCGTCGCTGAACCCGCGCCTGACCATCGAGGAATCGGTGGCATTCACGCCGCGCGTGCATGGCGTGCCGGCCCGGGAAGCCACCGAGCGGGCGCGCTACCTGCTGGAGCGCGTGGGCCTGGAACCGAAGCGCTTTGCCGGCCGCTATCCGCACGAACTGTCGGGCGGCCAGCGCCAGCGCGTCAATATCGCCCGCGCCCTGGCCCTGCGGCCGCGCCTGGTGATCCTGGACGAAGCGGTGTCCGCCCTGGACAAGTCCGTGGAAGCCCAGGTGCTGAACCTGCTGCTGGACCTCAAGGCCGAGTTCGACCTGACCTATGTGTTTATCAGCCATGACCTCAACGTGATCCGCTATCTGTGCGACCGCGTGATGGTCATGTACCTGGGCAAGGTGGTGGAGATTGGCGACACTGAATCCGTCTACGCCAATCCCGCGCACCCGTACACGCGCGCGCTGCTGGCGTCGATGCCGTCGATGGACCCCGACCACCGCACGCTGGCCGCGCCGCTGGCCGGCGACCCGCCCAATCCGATCAATCCGCCGCCGGGCTGCAGCTTCCATCCGCGCTGCGCCCGTGCCGAGCCGGTCTGCGAACGCCGCGCGCCGGTGCTGTCCGACGCGCTGGCCGGTCATCCGGTGTCGTGCCTGATGGCAATGCCCGACGGCGGCCACTCGCTGCCGCTGCGCCGCATGACGCCCGGCCTGCACGCCGCCACGCCCTGATTTGCGGGAGATTTCGATGTCCAAAGACTCCACCACCTCCACCGCCCCGACCACGCCGGCCGTCTCGGTTCGCGACCTGCGGGTGACGTTCTCGGGCGGCGGCAAGACCATCCAGGCCGTGAACGGCGTGTCGCTCGACGTCGCACCGGGCGAAGCGGTCGCCCTGATCGGCGAATCGGGCTCTGGCAAGAGCGTGACGCTGCGTGCGCTGATGCGCCTTCATCCGCCACGTCGCACGACGATGCAAGGCGACATCCGCGTTGATGGGCAGGACGTGCTCAAGCTCGACAAGCGCGCGCTGGCCCGCCTGCGCGGCGGCACCGTGGCCATGGTGTTCCAGGAACCGCTGCTGGCGCTCGACCCCGTGTACACGGTGGGCCAGCAGATCGTCGAATGCATCCGCACCCATCGCAAGGTATCGAAGACCGAGGCCCGGGCACTGGCGCTCAAGGCGCTGGAATCTGTGCGGATTCCCAGCCCGGAGCGCCGCCTGGCCGCCTATCCGCACGAGATGTCGGGCGGCATGCGGCAGCGCGCCATGATCGCCCTGGCGCTGTCCGCCCAGCCAAAGATCCTGCTGGCCGATGAGCCGACCACGGCGCTTGACGCCACGGTGCAGATCCAGGTGCTGATCCTGCTGCGCGAACTGCAGCGTGAACTGGGGCTGTCGATCGTTTTCGTCACCCACGACATCGGCGCGGCGGTGGAGATCGCCGACCGCGTGGCGGTGATGTACGGCGGCCGCATCGTCGAGGAAGGTCCGATCCGAACGCTGATGCGTGAGGCGCGCCATCCGTACACCATCGCGTTGCTGCAAAGCCGCCAGCACGGCATGGATCGCGGGCAGCGCCTGCAGACCATTGGCGGCGCGCCGCCCGACCTGGCGAACCTGCCGCCTGGCTGCACGTTCGCGCCGCGCTGTGCGCAGGCCAGGCCCGAGTGCCTGTCCGCGGTGCCGCCGGCGGTATCGCTGGGCGGCGGCCATCGCGTGAGCTGCGTGCTGGTATCCGAACCCGCGCCCAGCGAATGCGCGGCATGACCTCTTACCGTCCCGAACAAGGAAACCCGAACACCATGAGCCTGGCCACCCATCCCGCCCGTGCGTTCCTGCCCTACCCCGATGCTGCCGTGCCAAACGCGGCCAGCGGCCCCCTGCGTGGCCTGACCTTCGCGGTCAAGGACCTGTTCGACGTGGCCGGCTATCCCACCGGCGGCGGCAATCCACATGTGCTGGCGCGTTCGGGCATCAAGACCGCGACGGCGCCCACTGTGCAGAAGCTGCTCGACGCAGGCGCCACGTTCGTGGGCAAGGTACACACCGACGAGCTGGCGTTCTCGATGAACGGGCAGAACTACCACTACGGCGGCCCGTACAACGGTGCGGCACCAGACCGCATCACCGGCGGCTCGTCGTCGGGCTCGGCGTCGGCCGTCTCGCACCAGCTCTGCGATTTTGCGCTGGGCACCGACACGGGTGGATCGGTGCGCGCGCCGGCCAGCCATTGCGGGCTGTTCGGCATCCGGCCGTCGCATGGCCGCATTTCGCTGCAGAACTGCATGCCGCTGTGCGAATCGCTCGATACCTGCGGCTTTTTCGCCCGCGATATCGCCACGTTCGCCCGGGTGGCCGACGTGCTGTTCGGCGCCGACGGCGACCCGCTGCCCAGCCGCCCCCGGCTGCTGCTGGCGTCCGACCTGTTCGAGCTGCCCACCCCGGCCGCCCGTGCGGTCCTGGCGCCAACCGTGGCGCGGATCGAAGCCATCCTGGGCAAGGCCATGCCGGTGGACGTGGCAGACCGGCCGCTGTCCGACCTGTACTGGGCTTTCCGCTACATACAAGGCTGGGAAGCCTGGCAGGCCGACGGCGCGCTGATCGAGAACTACGGGCTGCAGCTCGGGCCCGATGTAGCCGGCCGCTTTGCCTTCAGCAAGGGCGTGACGCAGGCCCAGTTCGAGCAGTCGGACGCCGTGCGCCGCGAGTTCACCGCGCACCTGGAGCGCCTGCTGGGCCATGACGGCATCCTGGTGCTACCGACCATGCCCGACATCGCCCCGCTGCGCGCCACGCCGATGGAAGCGCTGGAGGATTACCGCACGGCGGCGGCACACACGCTGTGCCTGACGCCGCTGTCGGGCTTTCCGCAGCTGAGCCTACCGCTGTCGGGCCGCGACGGTGCGCCGCTGGGCATCTCGCTGCTGGGGCCGAAAGGCAGCGACCGCAGCCTGATCGCCTTGGCCGAGACGCTGATGACGGCACTGGTCTGACCGGCCCGCATAGGCTAGGCTCAACTGGACCCCGCCGCCCCGTGCCGGCGGGGATACACAACAACAGGACAACTCCATGACCCGACTCCGCATCACCGCCGCCGGCCACACGTTTATCGCCGAGACGAACCCCGACGCCCCCGACACCGTGGCCGCCTTCATGAAGCTGCTGCCGTACCGGCAGAAGCTGATCCACGTGCGCTGGAGCGGCGAAGGGTGCTGGATTCCGCTGGGCGAGTTCAAGCTCGGCGTGGGCTTCGAGAACCACACGAGCCACCCTTCGGTGGGCGATATCCTGTTCTATCCGGGCGGCTACAGCGAGACCGAGATCATCCTGGCCTACGGCAGCTGCAGCTTTGCCAGCAAGATGGGCCAGCTGGCCGGCAACCACTTCCTGACCATCGTCGAAGGCAAGGAAAACCTGCGCGCACTGGGCACCAAGGTGCTGTGGGAAGGCGCGCAGGACGTGGTATTCGAACTGGCCGAGTAGCGGCCTGCGGCGCCCGGCCCTTCTGGCCGGCTTCAGCCGCCACGGGCGGTCAGCCCTTCCAGTACCGCCCGCAGTGGCAGGCTGCCCTTGCGCGCCTGCCCTTCGAACCGGATCCAGCCCGCGTTGAAACCGTCCAGCATCTGCGCACGCGGCGCAGGATTGCGCATGCCCTGCGCCCGGAACAGGTCTTCCCAGCTTTGGCGCGGTACCTCGCGCGCCCGCACCGGCTTGCCCAGCAAGGCCGACAGCGTCGCCGCGATATCGAGCGGGCTGACACGCACTGGGCCCTCCAGCTCTACCACCCTCACGCCCTGCCACTCTTCCTGCAGCAGCGCGGCGGCAGTACGCCCGACATCGGCGGTAGCCACCATCGGCACGGGCTTGTCCAGCGGCTGGAGATAGCTGTCGATCACCCCGGTGACCTGCGCCGGTTCGATATCCCAGAGCGTGTTTTCCATGAACCAGCCGGCGCGCAGAAAGGCCACCGGCATCGGCAGCGCGCCCAGTTCGGCCTCCAGCATCGACAGCTGGCGCAGCAGGTTGGGCTGCTCGGCCTGGGCGCCGATGGTCGACAGGCAAACCACCCGGCGCGGTCGGGCGGCCAGCAGCGCCTGGCGGATCGCCGCGATCATGGCGCGCGACTCGGGAAACCCTTCCGACGGATCGAAGTTCGGCGGCAGCAGGATAAAGACGCCTTCCACGCCTGAAAACGCCTGCGTCAATGCCTGAGCGTCATGCATCTCGGCCAACGCCACGTCGCAACCCTCGGCAGACCAGGTCTGTGCCTTCTGTTTGCTACGCACCACGGCGCGCACATCAAGGCCGGCCGCCAGCAAGGCCAACGCCACCACACCACCCACCTGCCCAGTAATTCCGGTTACCGCATACATTGCACTCTCCTGTCTGGCGCGGCACGAGCGGTGCCGCGGTGACCGAATTCTGGTCAATGCATGGCATTTCCGCGATAACATGCCAGTCACTTGATTGATGACTGCGAGGCATCAACGATGCAATTCGATGCACGGCTGCTGGACGGAATCGGGGTGGTGATGGCGATCGTGGACAACGGCAGCTTCGTGCGCGCCGCCGAAACGCTCGACATGACGCAATCGGGCGTCAGCCGCGCCGTGGCCCGGCTGGAGACACGGCTTGGCGTGCGGCTGTTCGACCGCACCACCCGCTCCGTCACGCTGACCGACGAAGGACGCCGCTTCTGCGAGGAAGTGACACCGCTGCTGGCGCAACTGGAGGAAGTCACCAGCGCCGCATCGCGCGGCGTCAGCGCCGTGCGCGGCAGGCTACGCGTCAATATCGACCCGTACTTCTCCCGGCTGGTACTGGGCCCGCGCCTGGGCCAGTTTGTGGAGGATCACCCGAACCTGACGCTCGACCTGGTCACCCGCGACACGCTGGGCGACATGGTGGCCGACGGCTTCGACGTTGCCTTCCGCTTCGGGCATCCGCGCAATTCCACGCTGGTGGCCCGCAAGCTGATGGATGTGCGCGTGGTCACGCTGGCCGCGCCGTCCTACCTGAAGCGCCACGGGCGGCCGCAGGTGCCGGCAGACCTGGAGTCGCCGGACCACACCTGCATCCATTTCCGCGACCCGGAAACCGGACGGCCATTTCCATGGGAATTCTGGCGAAACGACGAGCACCTCATCGTTCAGGCCCATGGCCGGCTGGTGGTCAACGAGGGCGGCACCATGCACAGTGTCTGCATGGCCGGGCACGGGATATGCCAGACGTTCGAATATGGCGCCGAGACGCTGATTGCCGAGGGCCGGCTTGTGAAGATCCTGACGGACTGGGGCGACGAGACATTTCCGCTCTACGCGCTCTACCCATCGCGCCAGCATCTGCCGGCCAAGGTGCGCGCCTTCGTCGATTTCGTGGTCGGCATCTGCGACGCGCGCGCAGCCTGAACGCACCGAACGCACCGAACGCAAGACCGCACTGGAGACGTCATCACATGTACATGATCTATTGGACCGAGGCCACCGCCGACGGCATGGCACCGCACGCTCAATCGTTCCCGGGCGATGCGCTCCGGGATGCGCTGCAGTTCGCCGAAGCGCTGCGCCGCCGGCAGTTTGCCGGCGAGCCGGTCAGCTTTGTGACGCTGTGCTCGGAAAACCCGAACTCTGTGGGCAAGCCCGGCGCGGCAGACCCGCCGCCGGACTACGAATGGAAAAAGCGCCGGCCCTGATGTGGCGGGAGCCTGGACACACGCCGGATCAGCTCGCCCTCACCCCGCCATCACCCCGCGCTCGTCCTCGGGCGGCTTCACGCGGAACCAGGTGGCGTAGAGCGCCGGCAGGAACAGCAGCGTCAGCACGGTAGCCACCACCAGCCCACCCATGATCGCCACGGCCATCGGCCCCCAGAACGTGGAACGGGACAGCGGGATCATGGCCAGCACCGCCGCCGCCGCGGTCAGGATGATGGGCCGGAAACGGCGCACTGCCGATTCCACGATAGCGGTCCACGGCGGCAGCCCGGACCGGATGTCCTGCTCGATCTGGTCCACCAGGATCACCGAATTGCGGATGATCATGCCCAGCAACGCCGTGATGCCAAGCTGCGCGACAAACCCCATCGGCGAGTGCAGCAGCAACAGCGTGGCGGCGGCCCCGATCAGCCCGAGCGGCCCGGTCAGGAACACCATCACCGCGCGCGAGAAGCTGTGCAATTGCAGCATCAGCAGCGTGAAGATCAGGAAGATGCACAGCGGCAGTTGCGCCGCAATCGATGCGCCGGCCTTGCCGCTTTCCTCCTGGGCACCGGCGATCGTGATCCGGTAGCCCGCCGGCAGCGAGGCACGGATCGGGTCCAGCTTCGGGTTGATCTGCGCGGTGACGGTGGGCCCCTGGATGCCATCGACGATATCGGACTGCACGGTAATGCCGAAGTCGCGATTCTCCCGCCAGATCACGCCGGGCTCCGACTTCAGCGTGACGCGGGCGATCTGCGTCAGCGGCACGGCGCGGCCGGTGCTGGTAGGCACCAGCACGTTGTTCAGGTCAGACATCGTGTCGCGCTCGCTGCGCGGCGTGCGCATGATGATGTCGATCAATTTGTCGGCATCGCGATACTGCCCCACCGGCACGCCCGTCAGCACGGCCTGGGTGGCCCGCGCGATAGCGTTGGTCGTCACGCCCAGCGCCCGCGCCTTGTCCTGGTCCAGCTCCAGGCGCAGCATCTTGACGTTCTCGTTCCAGTTGTCGTTGACACCCACCGTATTGGGGTTGGCGGTCATGATTGCGCGCACCTGGTCGGCCACCTTGCGCACGCCGCCGGCATCGGGCCCGATCACGCGGAACTGCACCGGATACTGCACAGGCGGCCCGTTCGGCAGCAGCTTCACGCGGCCTCGCAACTGCGGGAATTCCGTCACCAGCACGCGCTCGATGCGCTTGCGCAGGGCATCGCGCCCTTCCACCGTCACCGGCATCACGATGGCCTGGGCCACGTTCGACTGCGGGAAAATCTGGTCCAGCGGCAGGTAGAAGCGCGGCGCACCGGTGCCGACGAACGAGGTCACGCTTTCCACGCCCGTGTCGCGGCGCATGGCAGCCTCGAAGCGCTTGGTCATGGCCTCGGTCTCGGCGATGGCGGTGCCCTCCGGCATCCAAAGTTCCACCATCAGTTCCGGCCGGCTCGAATCCGGGAAAAACTGCTTTTCGACGTACTTGAACGCCAGCAGGCCCAGCGCGAATGCCACCAGCGTGATGGCGATCACGGTCTTGCGCCACGTGACGCACCAGTTCACCAGTTGCCGGAAGCGGGCGTAGAACGGCGTGTCGAACACCTCGTGGTGACCGCCATCATGCGCGCGGGTCTTGAGGATCAGGTAGCCCAGGTACGGCGTGAAATAGACCGCCGCCAGCCAGGACAGCACCAGCGCCAGCGACGTGACCGCAAAGATCGCGAACGTGTACTCGCCCACGGTGGAGCGCGCCAGTCCCACGGGCAGGAAGCCCGCCGCCGTGATCAGCGTGCCGGTCAGCATCGGCATGGCCGTGGACGTGTAGGCGAAGGTGGCCGCCTCCATCTTCGAGAAGCCTTCCTCCAGCTTGCGGACCATCATCTCCACGGCAATGATGGCGTCGTCCACCAGCAGCCCGAGGGCGATGATCAGCGCCCCCAGCGATATCTTGTGCAGGCCGATGCCGAAGATGTTCATGAACAGGAACGTCACCGCCAGCACCAGCGGAATGGTCAGCGCCACGACCAGGCCGGGACGCACGTCCAGGCGCAGCGGCCGGGTATGCAGGCCCAGCGCCACGAAACTCACGCCCAGCACGATCACCACGGCCTCGATCAGCACATGCACGAATTCGCCCACGCTGCGCTTGACGGCCTGGGGCTGGTCCTGCACCTGGTCCATCTCGATGCCCACCGGCAGTTGGCCGCGCAGGCCATCGGTCACGCGGCGCAGTTCCTTGCCCAGCGCGATGATGTCGCCGCCCTTTTCCATCGAGATGCCCAGCCCGATCACGTCCTTGCCGTTAAAGCGCATCTTGCTGACGGGCGGGTCCACATAGCCGCGGTACACGTGCGCGATGTCGCCCAGGCGGATATTGGCGATGCCGTTGGGCCCGCGCAGCACCAGGTTCTGCAGGTCTTCCACATCGCCCAGCTGGCCGGTGACGCGCACCTGCAGGTTGTCGGTGGGCGTCACCAGCACGCCGCTGCCGGTGGGATTGTTTTGCTCCGAGATCTGGTTGGCGATGGCGTTGATGTCCAGCCCCAGCTGGGCAAAGCGCGCCTGGTTGAACTCGATGAAGATCTTTTCGTCCTGCAGGCCCAGCAGCGTGACCTTGGCCACAGCCGGAATGCGCAGCAGTTCCTGCCGTACCAGGTCGGCGTATTCGCGCAGTTCCTTGTAGTTGAAGCCGTCGGCCGACAGCGCGTAGATGGAGCCGTAGACGTCGCCGAACTCATCGTTGAAGAACGGCCCGCGCACGCCCTGCGGCAACGTCTGCTGGATATCGCCAATCTTCTTGCGCACCGTGTACCAGATCTGCGCGGTGTCCTTGGCCGGCGAGTTGTCGGCCAGCTGGAAGATCACCGTGGTCTCGCCCGGCTTGGAGAAACTACGAATCTTGTCGGCGTACGGCACTTCCTGCAGCTGCCGTTCGATCTTGTCGGTCACCTGCACGGCGATCTGCTCGGCCGTGGCGCCGGGCCAGAACGCCTGCACCACCATCACGCGGAACGTGAACGGCGGATCTTCGTCCTGACCAAGCTGGAAGAACGCCAGCAGGCCGCCCAGCAGCAGCACGACCAGCAGATAACGCGTGAGCGGCTGGTGTTCGAGCGCCCAGCGCGACAGGTTGAAGCGGGAATGTTCCATGCGCCGCCCTCAGCCCAGGCGGCGGTCAAGGGCGCCCAGCTGCGCGCCAGGGTTCGAAGCCGGCTGGGCCGGTGCCACGCTCTGCATCGGCTTGACCTTCTGGCCCGGCTTGAGCAGATGCACGCCGGCCGTGACGATCGTCTGACCCGGCGTCAGACCCTGGCGCACTTCGATCAGATTGCCCTGCGCCTCGCCCAGCGTGACGGGCACCGGCTTGACCGTACCGCTGCCGCCCTGACCAGGCTGGTAGATCCACACCTGGTTGGCGCCCTTGTTCTGCAGCAGCGCGGTCAGCGGCACGCGAATGGCGGCCGCGTCGCCGGTTCGTGTGAACGACACCACGGCCGTCATGCCGATGCGCAGGTCGGCCGGCGGATTGGGAATGCTGACGCGCGTGGGATAGGTACGCGTGACCGGATCGGCCGCTGCCGAAATCTCGCGCACGCGGCCCGGCAAAATCCGGCCGGGGTCCGACCAGGTATGGATCGCCACATCGGTGATGCCACGCAACATGTCGACCTGATCCTCGGGCAGCCCGATGGCAACTTCCTTTTCAGCGGTCTGCGCCACGCGGATCACCGGCTGGCCCGGCGTGACCACCTGGCCCACTTCGGTGTCGATGGCGGTCACCACGCCGTCGGCATCGGCCGTCAGTACGGCATAGCCCGTCTGGTTCGACTGGTTGCGCAGGCTGGCCTGCGCCTGGTCAAGCCGCGATGCCGCCGAATCGAAGGTGGCCTGGCGGCGGTTCAGCTCCGCCGCGCTGATGAAGTTCTTGGCGGCCAGTTCCTTGTAGCGCTTCAGGTCGGCGGCGGCCAGGTCGCGGTCGGTTTTGGCCGCGTCGTACTGGGCCCGCGCGCCCGATTCGGCCAGCGCCAGGTCGGTGGGATCGAGCCGTGCCAGCGGCTGCCCCTTGCGCACACTGGCCCCGACATCGACGAGACGGGCCGCGATCTTGCCGCCGACCCGGAAACCCAGGCGCGATTCGATACGCGGGCGCACCTCGCCCGAAAACTCGTATTCGGTCTTGCCGGCTGCCGGGCTGAGCTGCATCAGGCGCACTGGCCGCACGTCTTCCACGGGCTCGGCCTGCTTGCCACATCCGCCCAGCACCAACAGCCCCGCCACGGCCAGCAGCCCAATGGACACCCGGGCCGTACGGGCCATCGGCACACAGCGGCGCCCTGCGCGCACGGCCTGGCGCAACTTGCGGAGGTCATCAACTTCAGCGGCCGCAACTTCCGGCCTGGCAAAGGGCACTGGCATGGACAAGCGTCTTTGAGTCGGTGGAAAAGAATGAAGCTGGGTAAAGATGAACTGTGGGCGAAGCTGAACCTGGCGGCGGCGTCGGTACTGCGCGGCCAGGTGGCCGGATGGTGTCTCGCTGGCGCCTCGGGTCGGGCGCCTTGCTGCCGTTCCGGTCGATTCCGGACATTTCAGAAATCGACCACAGGAAGTTAATAACTTTGCGGTCAGTAATATAGCGACCGCCCTTGAGTGCGTCAAACGCCGGATGACGAACGGCAGTATTCCGCGACAAAACGTCACGATGCCGGCGCGGCGGGCGATTTAAGCTTCAAACATCACATGATGGTGGCCGCCCCGGCCGGGTGGCCGATGTTACAATTCGCCCCTTTGGCGCCGCCCCCGCCGCCCTACCAGAAAGAGATTGGCGTGACGCCCGATCAGTATTGCCAGGACAAGGCCGCAAAAAGCGGCTCCAGCTTCTATTACAGCAGCCTCCTCCTTTCCCCCGACCGACGCCGCGCGTTGACAGCCCTGCAGGCCTGGCGCCTGGAACTCGATGCCATCGTTCACGAGAACCATGACGCCGGCGTAGCCCTGCAACGGCTTGACTGGTGGCGCGCCGAACTGCGCCGCCTGTACGAAGGCAGCCCGAATCACCCGGCCAGCCTTGCACTGCTGCCGTTTCTGGCGACCCTGCCCCAGGCCGAAATGAGCCAGGTGCTCGATGGCACCGAAATGGACCTCGCCCAGTCGCGCTATTTCGACGAGGGCGCGCTGGGCCGGTACTGCCGGCTGGTAGGCGGCACCCTCGGCAAGCTGACGGCGCGGCTGCTGGGCTTTACCGATGAACGTACGCTGGAATCGGCCGAAAAGCTCGGCCTGTCGCAGATGCGCATCCGCATCGTGCGCGAGGTGGGCCACGACGCCCGCCAGGGCCGCGTCTATATTCCCGTGGATACCTTGCAGCGCTTCGAGGTGCCGGTGGCCGACATCA
The DNA here is from genome assembly GCF_056097175.1 of Cupriavidus sp. HE11. Taxonomy (NCBI): domain Bacteria; kingdom Pseudomonadati; phylum Pseudomonadota; class Betaproteobacteria; order Burkholderiales; family Burkholderiaceae; genus Cupriavidus; species Cupriavidus sp. HE11. The sequence continues at coordinate 3,457,590 of NZ_CP184464.1, read as the reverse complement.
TGCAGTCGCGCCATTCGCCGCAGTTTGTCACCATGATGCGAGACCAGGCCTTGCTGGCCCGCACGCTGTACCAGGAAGCGCTGGCGCTGCTGCCCCGCGCCGACCGCCGGGCCCAGCGCGCGGCGCTGGCGCTGGCGGCCATCCACCACGCCCTGCTCGACGAGATCGAAGCCAGTGACTTCCAGGTGCTGACCCAGCGCATTGCGCTGACGCCGATGCGCAAGCTGTGGCTGGCCTGGAAGACCTGGCTGCGCAATGGCTGAACGCTGGCGCCCCGGCCGGACTGCCCGCCGTTCTGCCACCCCTCTCCACCAGCTGTCAGTCGTTAGTCGTTCGTTGTTCGTTGTTCCCATGTGTTGATGCCATGACTACTGCCACGCCCTCTCTTGGTCAGCTGATCCTCGATCGCGCCGACGCCCTTGCCCGGCACTCCGATATGGAAGGCGGCCTGACCTGTGCCTTCCTGACGCCCGCCCATACCCGGGCGCAGGCGCAGCTGGCGCGCTGGATGGAAGACGCCGGCATGACCGTGCGGGTCGATGCCATCGGTAACGTGATTGGCCGCTATGCCGCCGATCCGGCCGAGCCGAACCCCAAGGTGCTGATGACCGGGTCGCATTTCGACACGGTCCGCAATGGCGGGCGCTACGACGGGCGGCTTGGCATCCTGCTGCCCATCGCCGTGGTGGGGGCGCTACGCGATGCGGGCATCCGCCTGCCCTACCACTTCGATGTCGTGGCCTTTGCCGAAGAAGAAGGGCTGCGCTTCAAGACCAGCTTCCTTGCCAGCAGCGTGCTGGCGGGCCGCTTCGATCCGGCCTTGCTGGACCGCGTGGACACCGAAGGCGTATCGATGCGCGACGCCCTGGCGCAGTCTGGCTTCCCGGGCGCCGGCGCGCTGGATGCGCTGCGCGCCGCCGCAGTCGATCCCGCAACGCTGGCCGGCTTTGTCGAAGTCCATATCGAACAAGGCCCGGTGCTGCTGAACCGCGGCCTGCCGCTGGGCATCGTGACCCAGATCGCCGGCAGCAGCCGCTTCCAGGTGCGCGTGGAGGGTCTGGCGAGCCATGCCGGCACCACGCCGATGGATATGCGCCGCGACGCCGCCACCGGCGCCGCCGAGATGATCCTGCTGGTGGAACAGCGCTGCGCCCAGGTGCCGGCGCTGGTTGGCACCGTGGGCCAGCTGCAGGTGCCCAACGGGTCGAGCAATGTGATTCCTGCTGCATGTTTGTTCTCGATGGACATCCGCGCGGGCGAAGACGGCATCCGCGAAGCGGCCATCGCCGATATCGTGGCGGGCATCGAGGCCATTGCGGCCAGGCGTTCGCTTCAGGTCAGCGTCGAACGGGTGACGCCGGTCAACAACGCGCCGTGCGCGCGCTGGCTGATGGACCAGTTCGCGGCGGTATTGAGAAAGCGTGGGCTGGAGGCGTTCGAACTGCCCTCCGGGGCGGGGCATGACGCGATGATGATGCAGCGGATCACCGATGTGGCAATGCTGTTCGTGCGCTGCGGCAATGGCGGCATCAGCCACAATCCGGCAGAAACCATCACGGTGGACGACGCCCAGCAGGCAGCCGAGGTGTTCGTGGATTTCCTGCGGCACTTCAGGGACGCTGGCTGATCAGCCGCCCTGGTACATTTCCTTGCCGATATCGTAGAGATTCTTGCGCAGCGTCTTGCGCTCGTCGGGCGACAGGCGCTGGCTGCCGCCCCGCTGGCCTTGGCGGGTAGCCCGCTCGGCCATGTCGCGCTCGGTCTCGGCACGATCATTGCGGCGTGGTTGCTGACGGTTGCGTTCGGGCGCCGACGGATTGCTGCCGGGGCCCGGCGGCTGAACCTTGGGGTGAAGCAGATGCGCCATGCCTGCCGATTGGGCGAATGCCGGGGCGGGTGCCGCGGCCATCAGCAGGGTCATGCCGGCCAGCCAGACCACTCGCGCGCAAATTGTGCGACGCAGGGTTTGCCCGTGCCGGTTATGCTTCACTTTCATTGGATAATGGCGGTTTCGACTGTGGCCCCCGGATCGATCTTCAGGATCCCCGGTGGCGGCACCGGCATCGCCCCCGACGACAGCAAGGCGAATGCCAGTGTCGCGGCTGGGAACAGTACGATGCCCGTGGTGACCGTTTGAATTCCGCTGGCCATGATGGCCTTGGGAAACGGTTTGCGGAGTGTAAATGCACAAAAGGTGCATGCCGCCATACCACGGGGTAAAGTATGTAACGTTTTGTTAAGCCATTTTGAGCGAAAGCGATAGTCGCTAAGATACCGCCATGGAAAATACCAGCCACAAGATTCTCGTCGTGGATGACGACCCGCGCTTGCGCGACCTGCTGCGCCGCTACCTGGGCGAGCAGGGCTTCACGGTTCTCGTGGCGGAAAACGCCACGGCCATGAACAAGCTCTGGCTGCGCGAGCGATTCGATCTGCTGGTGCTGGACCTGATGATGCCCGGCGAAGACGGGCTTTCGATCTGCCGCCGCCTGCGCGGTGCCAACGACCAGACCCCGATCATCATGCTCACCGCCAAGGGCGAGGACGTCGATCGTATCGTCGGCCTGGAAATGGGTGCCGACGATTATCTGCCCAAGCCTTTCAATCCGCGCGAGCTGATTGCGCGCATTCACGCCGTGCTGCGCCGCAAGGGTCCCGCCGAAGTGCCGGGCGCCCCGTCCGAAACGCCCGAAACGTTTGCGTTTGGCGATTTCGTGCTGAACCTGGCCACGCGTACGCTGACCAAGAACGACGAGGAAATCACGCTCACCACGGGCGAATTCTCGGTGCTTAAGGTCTTTGCCCGCCATCCGCGCCAGCCGCTGTCGCGCGAAAAGCTGATGGAAATGGCGCGCGGCCGCGAATACGAAGTCTTCGACCGCAGCCTGGACGTGCAGATCTCGCGCCTGCGCAAGCTCATCGAGCCCGACCCGAGCAACCCGCGCTTCATCCAGACGGTCTGGGGCCTGGGTTACGTCTTCATCCCCGATGGCGTGAAGTAAGTCCGGTCGACCGCAGCCTCATCGTGGCGACTGCCCTCGGCCGTACCGCAACGCGGTTCTTCGGTTCGCTTTTCTGGCGAACCTTCATGCTGATCGCCCTTCTGCTGGCGATCTCGCTGGGTATCTGGTTCCAGAGCTACCGGCTCTTCGAACGCGCGCCGCGCGCCCAGCAGATCGCCATGCAGGTGGTCAGCGTGGTCAAGCTCACCCGTGCAGCATTGCTCTATTCGGATCCGGCCCGGCGCCGGTTCCTGCTGCTCGACCTCGTCCAGAACGAGGGCATCAAGGTCTATCCGCGCGAAAAGGACGACGACTTTGCCGCGCCCAAGGCCAATCCATTCCTGACCCAGCTCGTCCAGCAGGAAATCCGCAGCCGCCTGGGCGAAGACACGGTGCTTGCCACCACGGTCAACGACATCCCCGGCGTGTGGGTCAGCTTCGAGATCGAAGGCGACGACTACTGGGTTGCCATCAGCCCCGAACGCTTCGAGCGCGTGCCCGGCATCCAGTGGCTCTGGTGGAGTATTGCGGCGCTGCTGCTGTCGATCATCGGCGCGGCCTTCATCACGGCCCGCGTGAACTACCCGCTCAAGCGCCTTGCCAATGCCGCACGACTGATCGGCACCGGAGGCGAGGCGCCGCCGCTGCGCGAACAGGGTGCCAGCGAGGTGGCCCAGGCCAACCGCAGCTTCAACCAGATGGTGCGCGACCTGCGCCAGCTTGACGACGATCGCGTGGTCATGCTGGCCGGTATCTCGCACGACCTGCGCACCCCGCTCACCCGCCTGCGCCTGGAAACCGAGATGTCGCCCGTGGACACTACCACGCGCGACGCGATGATTGCCGACATCGAGCAGATGGATGCCATCATCGGCCAGTTCCTGAACTACGCCCGGCCTGGCCAGGAGGTAGTGGAGCCGGTGGACCTGTCCACGCTGGTCCAGGAATCGGTCGGCGTCTATGCCGCGCACGACGACGTGCGCGTACACGTGCGGTCGAACGGCCCGGTCATGGCCGTTGCCAACCGCATGGAGATCCAGCGCATTCTCGACAACCTCGTGGAAAACGCGCGCCGCTATGCCAAGGACGAGGAAACCGGCATGGCCGAGGTGGAAATTTCCACGCGCGTGGAAGACAAGGAAGCTGTGCTGATGGTGGCCGACAGCGGGCCCGGCGTGCCCAACGAGCAACTGTCCCTGCTGACGCGGCCGTTCTACCGGCTCGACAGCGCGCGCAGCGAGGCCAAGGGCGCCGGCCTGGGCATGTCGATCGTCAACCGTATCCTGCAGCGCAATGGCGGCCGCCTGATCCTTGCCAATCGCCCCGCCCCCAAGACGGGGCTCGTGGTCAGCGCCCGTTTCCGGCGCGCCTGACCGGGCGCCAATCCCCATCCGGCACCACCGCTGTGCCCGCATGTCCCGCATGCGGCGCATTGACAGGTTTTCTTCAGCATTTGATATGCATTTGAAAGGTCGCTGACAGGCGAATGACAGCGTCATTGCGCACACTTCACGCCATCGACAGGCCGATGCATACAACGGCATCCGCAGTCATGGCGCGCCTGCCGCAGTAGCCCTTTTCCGCCATGGCTGACAACGATAGACAACATGCCGCACGACCCCACTTGCGGCGACCGAGAGACAGCCATGTCAAGCTCCAGCTCCACACCCCAGCACGGTTTTCGTACCGTGTTCCGCGTCGTCAGCGGAAACTTCCTCGAAATGTACGACTTCATGGTGTACGGCTTCTATGCCGCCGCCATCGCGCGTACGTTCTTTCCCGCCGGCGATGAATTCGCGTCGCTGATGCTGTCGCTGGCAACGTTCGGTGCCGGCTTCCTGATGCGGCCGCTTGGCGCGATCGTGCTCGGTGCCTATATCGACCATCACGGCCGCCGCAAGGGCCTGATCGTCACGCTGGTGCTGATGGCGCTGGGCACGCTGCTGATCGCGCTGGTGCCGGGCTATGCATCGATCGGCATGGCCGCTCCGCTGCTGGTGCTGTTCGGGCGCCTGCTGCAGGGCTTCTCGGCCGGCGTGGAACTGGGCGGCGTCTCGGTGTACCTGTCCGAGATCGCCAAGCCGGGCAAGAAAGGCTTCTATGTGGCCTGGCAATCGGCCAGCCAGCAAGTGGCCGTGATCTTCGCCGGCCTGCTCGGCGTGATCCTGCACGCCACGCTGGCGCCCGCGCAGATGGATAGCTGGGGCTGGCGCGTGCCATTCCTGATCGGCTGCCTGATCGTGCCGTTCCTGTTCCTGATCCGCCGCTCGCTGGAGGAAACCGAGGAATTCCTCACGCGCAAGCATCGCCCGTCGATCAACGAGATCTACCGCTCGATGCTCGATAACTGGCGCATCATCATCGCCGGCTGCCTGATGGTGGTGATGACCACGGTGTCGTTCTACATGATCACCGCGTACACGCCGACCTTCGGCAAGACCGTGCTCAAGCTCGACGACGTGGACAACCTGATCGTCACGATGTGCGTGGGCCTGTCGAACTTCATCTGGCTGCCGCTGATGGGCGCCGTGTCCGACCGTATCGGCCGCAAGCCGCTGCTGGTGTTCTTCACGATCGCCACGCTGGTCACCGCCTACCCGGCAGTGTCGTGGCTGGTGGCTGCGCCGTCGTTCGAGCGCCTGCTGATGGTGGAGCTGTGGCTGTCGTTCCTGTACGGCAGCTATAACGGTGCCATGGTCGTCACGCTGACCGAAGTCATGCCGCCCGCCGTGCGTACCGCCGGCTTCTCGCTGGCCTACAGCCTCGCCACGGCCCTGTTTGGCGGCTTCACGCCGGCCATCTCGACGTACCTGATCCACAGCACCGGCAACAAGGCCGCACCTGGCCTCTGGCTGATGTTCGCCGCAGCCTGCGGCCTGGCAGCCACGCTGGTCATCTTCCGCACCCATCGCGATCAGGCGGTACTGCGCCCCGCCTGATCCCGGCCCGCGGGCCTGGACGCCGCATCCGTGCGGCCCCGCGCCGCCTTCATGTGCCTGACACGTTCGCGTGGCATGTATGTGATGGCGGCGCGATTGCTTTTCGGCCATCCGTCCCCATGTAGTACGCATGGCATACTGGCGGCTCGCTTTTGCGCCGACCCAGACGCTACCTATCGGCCCGGTTAAGAAAACCAATTGGCCTTGGTGCGTGCAAATGCGCATACTCAGAGCTTTCGTGCAAATACGATTGACATCCCCGGCTGCCGCGGGAACCGAATCGTAGATTGCAAGCCTCAATCTGTTCAACCGTATCAGGAGAAGTCAATGAAGACCGTTGGTGACAAGCTCGAAGCCTTCAGCATCGTTGGTGTCAAGCCGGGTTTCAACAACCACGAAGAGAATGGCCAGTCGGCTTTCGAAGACATCACCGAAAAGTCGTTCGAAGGCAAGTGGAAGATCATTTACTTCTACCCGAAGGACTTCACGTTCGTGTGCCCGACCGAAATCGTGGCATTCGCCAAGCTGAACAACGACTTCGCCGATCGCGACGCGATCGTGCTGGGCGGCTCGACCGACAACGAATTCGTGAAGCTGGCATGGCGCCGCGAACACAAGGACCTGAACAAGCTGAACCAGTGGCAATTCGCCGATGTGACCGGCTCGCTGGTCGACCAGCTGGGCGTGCGTGACCAGGCCGCTGGCGTGGCCCTGCGCGCGACGTTCATCGTCGATCCGGACAATGTGATCCAGCACGTTTCGGTGAACAACCTGAACGTCGGCCGCAACCCGGAAGAAGTCCTGCGTATTCTGGACGGTCTGCAAACGGACGAACTGTGCCCGTGCAACCGTGCTGTCGGCGGCGCCACGCTGTAATTGGCCCTGCCTGCCAGTCACCTTTGGTGATCCGGCACGTCACATGGAAGGGCCTGGCGCCCTTTCATGTCGAAACCCGCTCCGTGCGGGTTTTTTGAGCCCTCGTCGATAGGAGAAATAAATGGAATTCCTCAGCACGATTAAGAATGCAATCCCCGACTACGCCAAGGACATCCGCCTGAATGTGGATGGCACCATCGCGCGTTCGTCGCTGGAAGGCAACGATGCGGTCGGCGTGGCGCTGGCTGCCGCCTTCGCTGCCAAGAGCAAGCTGATTGTCGACGCGATTCGCAACGCGAACGTGCTGTCGCCCGAGGAAGTCAACGCTGCGCAGACCGCTGCCGCGCTGATGGGCATGAACAACATCTGGTATCCGTATGTCGAGATGGCCGAAGACCCGGACCTGGCCAGCCAGCCGGCGGGGCTGCGCATGAACGCGTACGCTACCCATGGTGGTGTGGACAAGCGCCGCTTCGAGATGTACGCCCTGGCGGCCTCGATTGTCGGCAAGTGCCATTTCTGCGTGAAGTCGCACTACCAGCTGCTGAAAAACGAACAGGGCATGAGCGCCCAGCAGTTGCGTGACGTTGGCCGCATCGCCGCCGTGATTGGCGCCGCCGCCAATGTGATCGTCGCGGAATAAGGTTCGGAACAGCGGCCAAACTGCGCCAGAACGGGCGATATCGCGGGCGAAGCCGTCCGCGCCGCGTCGCCGGGCGCCAAACGCGGGCGGGCACCGAAAGGGGTCCGCCCGCCTGCATTTCTGCTCTTGCGCAATCGGTCAATCGGTATTGTCCGATACCCGTACCGCCAATCGACCCGGTGCATTTGTGCATGGCGCGGCCTACAATCGACGAAAGGTCACGAACTTCGCCGTTGCCATGAGCACCTTGCCCTCACCCAATTCACCGCGCTTCCGGTTCCGGCTTGCCGCGGTACACGACTGGGGCGATATCGCCGCGGTCACACAGCAGGCCTACGGGCAGTATGAGCTGGAGATCATGGAAGACTGCCGCGCATCGTTCCAGCGCGGCATGCAGTCCGTGCTGGCCGCCAAGGACAACCCCGACATGGAATGGTGGGTCGCGGAAACCGACCACGGCATCAGCGGTGCCGTGCTGTTCTGTCACCCGGGCGCCACGCTGCCGGCGCTGGACGATTCCACGATTACGCTGACGCAGCCCGAGGCTCGGCTGCTTTCGGTCAACCCGCAGGCACGCGGGCTGGGGCTGGGCAAACGGCTGATGCAGATCTGCATCCAGCGCGCCCGCGACATTGGCGCCCACGCGCTGATCTGCCGCACCATGCCCGAAATGGACTCCGCCATCAAACTCTGCGAGCAGATGGGATTCCAGAAACGTACCGAAGCCGGATCGCGCCACGGCGCCATGGCGCGCCTGATCGACTACGTCTATCCGATCACGGCCGAGGAGCCGGCGGCACCGTCGCCGCCAACACCCTGACCGGGGCGCGCCGTCAGTCCTGCACGTCGGCGGTGCGGCGGTAGATCAGCACCGCCGCCTGCGCGACGATGCCCTCTTCCTTGCCTTCGAACCCGAGCTTCTCGTTGGTCTTGGCCTTCACGTTGCAGTGCGTGACGGGCAGGCCCAGGTCTTCGGCCAGGTTGGCCACCATGCCGCCAATGTGTGGCGCCAGCTTCGGCTTCTGCGCTATCACCGTCGCGTCGACATTGCCGATCTCGAAGCCGGCGGCGCGGACCCGCCGCGCGGCCTCGCGCAGCAGCACGCGGCTGTCGGCGCCCTTGAAATCGGGGTCGGTATCGGGGAAATGGCGGCCGATGTCGCCCAGTGCGGCGGCGCCGAACAGCGCGTCGGTCACGGCGTGCAGCAGCGCATCGGCATCCGAATGGCCCAGCAGGCCGCGGTCGTGCGGGATATCGACGCCACCGAGAATCAGCTTGCGGCCCGGCACCAGGGCATGCACGTCATAGCCCTGTCCTACGCGAAAATCGAACGGATTCAAAACGACTCCTTGCAAAAATGGTTCACGACGCCGGCTGGCCCGTGCGCAACAGCACGTCGGCCAGCGCGAAATCCTCGGGATAGGTCACCTTGAAATTGCGCAGCGATCCGTTGACCAGCCGCGGATGCAGGCCCAGGCGCTCGATGGCGCTGGCCTCGTCGGTGACCACGGCACCCGCGGCCATGGCATCTTCCAGGGCATGACGCAGTACGCCGATGCGGAACATTTGTGGTGTTTGCGCCTGCCACAGGCCCTCGCGCGGCACGGTGCCGCCAATGCGCGCACCCGCATCGGCACGCTTGAGGGTGTCGGGCACTGGCACGGCCAGGATGCCGCCGATCGGTTCGCTGGCCGAATCGTCGGATTCCACCGCCCGCACCAGCGTGTCGATCATCGCACTGGTCAGACCCGGCCTTGCGGCGTCGTGGACCAGCACCCAGTCGGTATCCGACGCCCCCAGCGTAGCCAGGTGATGCAGGCCCGCCAGCACCGAGGCATGGCGCGAATCACCGCCCACGAACGCCGTATCGAAGCGCAGGCCCGCAAAGGCCGCGGCGCCGAATCGTGACTCCAGCGGCATGTCGTCGGGCGCCAGCACCAGCGCCGTGGCGCTGATGGCGTCGCTGGCGGAAAACGCCGCCAGGGCATACCAGAGCATCGGCCGGCCGGCCACGGTCTGGTACTGCTTCTGCACGGCACCGCCGGCTCGGCTGCCGGTACCGGCACAGGGGATCAGGGCGAATCGACGATCGGACACAGGTTTCTGAGGGCCTTTGAATATTTGGCACGGCCAGCGGGCCGGCCGGAGCGCATTCTATAATACGGCCCTCGCCCGCCGCCATGAATCCTGGCATGGCTGGCATGACAGACCTCCCTGCCCGTGGCATGCCTTTCGCATGTGCCGGCGGGGTGGTGCCGTTTTTGCGCTCACTGCTGCCAATGCCTGACAACGCTACCGCATTTCCTTTCGCCACCCTGCCGCTGGTCAAGCCTGGCATGCGCCATGCCGTGACCGGCCTGACCGGGTCCGCCGACGCCCTCGCCGTTGCCGCCTATGCACGCCAGCATCGCAACAGCGTGCCGATGGTGGCCGTGATCTGCGCCAACGCCATGGACGCGCAGCGGCTGGCCGAGGAGATCCCGTGGTTTGCGCCCGAACTGCGCGTACGCCTGCTGCCCGACTGGGAAACGCTGCCCTACGACAGCTTCTCGCCGCACCAGGACCTGGTATCGGAACGGCTGGCGACGCTGCACGACATCCAGGGCGGCCAGTGCGACGTGATGATCGTGCCGGCGTCGACCGCGCTCTATCGCCTGGCGCCGCCTTCGTTCCTGGCCGCCTACACGTTCTTCTTCAAGCAGGGCGAAAAGCTCGACGAGGCTGCGCTCAAGGCGCAGTTCACGCTGGCCGGCTACGAGCACGTGAGCGCGGTCATGCGGCCGGGCGAATACAGCGTGCGTGGCGGCCTGATCGACCTGTACCCGATGGGCTCGGCGCTGCCGTACCGGATCGACCTGTTCGGCGACGAGATCGAGACCATCCGCGCGTTCGATCCCGATTCGCAGCGCAGCGTGTATCCGGTCAAGGAAGTACGCCTGCTGCCAGGCCGCGAGTTTCCGCTGGACGAGCCCGCCCGCACCGCCTTCCGTGGCCGCTGGCGCGAGATCTTCGAAGGCGATCCGACCAAGTCGCCGATCTACAAGGACATCGGCAATGGGGTGCCCTCGGCCGGCATCGAGTACTACCTGCCGCTGTTCTTCGAGCAAAGCGCCACGCTGTTCGACTACCTGCCCGCCGGCACGCAACTGGCGTTCGCGGGCCAGGTCGACGAGGCCATCCGCCGTTTCTGGGCCGACACCACGCAGCGCTACACGTTCATGCGGCACGACCGGGAACGGCCGCTGCTGCCGCCCGTGGACCTGTTCCTGTCCGAGGAACAGTTCTTCATCGGCGCCAAGCCGCTGGCCCGGCTGGTGCTGCACCGCGAAGCCGTTGCGGCGGAAGTGCCGGCGTTTGCCGCCAGCCTGCCCGATGTCTCGGTCAACCGCCGCGCCGAAGACCCGCTGGTCAACCTGGAATCGCTGCTGCTGAACAAGGCCACGCGCGTGCTCATGTGCGCCGACTCGGCGGGCCGCCGCGAAACGCTGATGCAGCTGTTTGCGGAAAGCGGCCTGCGGCCGATGGTGGTCGAGGACTTCGCCGCGTTCCTGGCCGGCGACTCGCATTTCTCGATCGCCGTGGCGCCGCTGCAGAGCGGCTTTGCCATGCCCGCCGGGCAGTTCGCATTCGTCACCGAGAACGAGCTCTACGCCGGCACCACCCGCCGCACGGGGCGCCGCAAGCAGGAGCAGGCCAGCACCGTCGATTCGATGGTGCGCGACCTGGCCGAACTGAAGATCGGCGACCCCGTGGTGCATAGCGAGCACGGCATCGGCCGTTACCAGGGCCTGGTCACGCTGGACATGGGCCAGGGCGACGAGGAATTCCTGCATCTGGATTACGACAAGGGCAGCAAGCTCTACGTGCCCGTGCATCAGCTGCACGTGATCTCGCGCTACTCGGGCGCCGATCCGGATACCGCGCCGCTGCATTCGCTGGGCACGGGCCAGTGGGACAAGGCCAAGCGCCGCGCCGCGCAGCAGATCCGCGACACGGCTGCCGAGCTGCTGAACCTGTACGCGCGCCGCGCGCTGCGCCAGGGCTTCGCCTTCCCGCTGCAGCCCAAGGACTACGAGACCTTTGCCGAGAGCTTCGGTTTCGAGGAAACGCCGGACCAGGCCGCCGCCATCTCCGCCGTGATCGCCGACATGACGTCGGGCAAGCCGATGGACCGCCTGGTCTGCGGCGACGTGGGCTTTGGCAAGACCGAGGTCGCGCTGCGCGCCGCGTTCGTGGCCGTGCTGGGCGGCAAGCAGGTGGCGATGCTGGCCCCCACCACGCTGCTGGCCGAGCAGCATTTCCAGACCCTGTCCGACCGCTTTGCCGAGTGGCCGGTGCGCATCGTGGAGCTGTCGCGCTTCAAGACGAAAAAAGAAGTGGATGCCGCGATCAAGCAGATCAACGAAGGCACGGTCGATATCGTCATCGGCACCCACAAGCTGCTGTCCGACGAAGTGAAGTTCCAGCGCCTGGGCCTGGTCATCATCGACGAGGAACACCGCTTCGGCGTACGCCAGAAGGAAGCGCTGAAGACGCTGCGCGCCGAGGTGGACGTGCTCACGCTGACCGCCACCCCGATCCCGCGTACCCTGGGCATGGCGCTTGAGGGCCTGCGCGACTTCTCGGTCATCGCCACGGCGCCGCAGAAGCGGCTGGCCATCAAGACCTTCGTGCGGCGCGAGGAAGACGGCGTGATCCGCGAGGCCATCCTGCGCGAGCTGAAGCGCGGCGGCCAGGTCTACTTCCTGCACAACGAAGTGGAGACGATCGAGAACAAGCGCGCCAGGCTGGCCGAACTGGTGCCCGAGGCGCGCATCGCCGTGGCGCACGGACAGATGCACGAGCGCGAGCTGGAGCGCGTGATGCGCGACTTCGTGGCCCGCCGCGACAACATCCTGCTCTGCACGACGATCATCGAGACCGGCATCGACGTGCCCACGGCCAACACGATCCTGATCCATCGCGCCGACCGTTTCGGCCTGGCGCAGCTGCACCAGTTGCGCGGCCGCGTGGGCCGCAGTCACCACCAGGCCTATGCCTATCTGCTGGTGCATGACGTGGACGGCCTGACCAAGCAGGCGCAGCGCAGGCTGGAGGCCATCCAGCAGATGGAGGAACTGGGCGCGGGCTTCTACCTGGCGATGCACGACCTGGAAATCCGCGGCGCCGGCGAGGTGCTGGGCGACAAGCAGTCGGGCGAAATCCACGAGATCGGCTTCCAGCTCTACACGGACATGCTCAACGCGGCCGTGAAATCGCTGAAGGCCGGCAAGGAACCGGACCTGATGGCGCCCCTGGCGGCCACCACCGAAATCAACCTCGGCACGCCGGCCCTGCTGCCGAACGATTATTGCGCCGATGTGCACGAGCGCCTGTCGCTCTACAAGCGCCTGGCAAACTGCGAGACCGGCGAACGCGTGGACGATATCCAGGAAGAATTGATCGACCGTTTCGGCCGGCTGCCCGCGCAGGCCCAGGCGCTGATCGAGACACACCGGCTGCGTATTGCCGCCGCACCGCTGGGCGTGCGCAAGATCGACGCCGGCGAGGCCACCGTGAGCATGCAGTTCGTGCCAAACCCGCCGATCGACGCCATCCGGATCATCGACCTCGTGCAAAAGAACAAGCACATCAAGCTGGCCGGCCAGGACAAGCTGCGCATCGAGGCCAAGATGCCCGATGTGGGCGCGCGTGCGCAGACCATCAAGCACACGCTGCGCCAACTGGCCTGACCGCGCCGACAGGTGTACGATCACATCCTTGACGAATCAACTGTTTCACCATCCCATGCAAGCTGCCGCCGACACCCGAAACGCCAACACCGAAGCCCCGCAACGCGGCAGCGCGCTGGACTGGACCCAGCGCCTGGTGTCGTTCGACACCACGTCGCGTCATTCGAACCTGGGCCTGATCGAATCCGTGCGCGACCACTTCCTGGCCAAGGGCCTGCGTCCGCATCTGAGCTACAACCCGCAGGGCGACAAGGCCAACCTGTTCGTGACGATTCCGGCCGCGAACGGTGCCACCGACGGCGGCATCGTGCTGTCCGGCCACACCGACGTGGTGCCGGTGGACGGCCAGAGCTGGACCACCGACCCGTTCAAGCCGGTGATTCGCGACGGCAAGCTCTATGGCCGCGGCACCTGCGACATGAAGGGCTTCATCGGCACCAGCCTGGCGCTGCTGCCCACCATCCTGGACGCGAAGCTGCGCGAACCGGTGCACTACGCACTGTCTTTCGACGAGGAAATCGGCTGCATGGGCGCGCCGTACCTGCTGGCCGAACTGCGTGACCGCGGCGTGAAGCCGGCGGGCTGCATCGTGGGCGAGCCCACCAGCATGCGCGTGATCGTGGCGCACAAGGGCATCAACGCCTATCGCTGCTGCGTGAAGGGCCAGGCCGCGCACTCGTCGCTGACGCCCAAGGGTGTGAACGCCATCGAATATGCGGCGCGCCTGATCTGCTATATCCGCGACATCGCCGACGAATTCAAGGCCAACGGCCCGTACGACCAGGCGTTCGACGTGCCGTTCACCACGGCGTCCACCGGCACCATCCACGGCGGCATCGCACTGAACACGATCCCGGCCGAGTGCGAGTTCGTGTTCGAGTTCCGCAACCTGCCCGGCGTGGACCCGGAAGCCATCCTGGCCCGCATCCAGCAATACGTGCACGACGTGCTGGTGCCGAAGATGCGCGCAGAACACGTGGATGCCGGCATGGCCATCAGCAAGATTGCAGCAGCACCGTCGCTCGATGCCGCCGAATCCGACGCCATCACCCAGCTGGTGCGCGCGCTGACCGCCGACCGCGAAACGAACAAGGTGGCCTACGGCACCGAGGCCGGCCTGTTCCAGCGCGCCGGCATTCCGGCCGTGGTGTGCGGCCCTGGCGATATCCAGCAGGCCCACAAGCCCGACGAATTCGTGGCGCTGGACCAGTTGGCCGCCTGCGAGGCCTTCCTGCACAAGGTGGTGGACAGCCTGCGCGTGGCCTGACCGCCCGCGGCAAGCCGCTGCCAGGGGGCAAGGGCACAGTACAATACGGCCCTTGCCCTGTCGCGTCTGCAGCGCCCGCGGCGCTGCCGGCGCCCTTCCGCCCTCTTTCGCACCCTTTCGCACCGTTTCCCGCTTCGCCCGGATTCCTGCCGTCATGCCCCTGATTCTCCAAAGCCTGTCCCCGCTGCCTGCCGCCGACCTCGACGCCGTGCGTGCGGTGGCCAATGCCTCCGATTTCGTGCTGCGCGCCGACAACGTGGCGGCCGCCGAACACTGCAATCCGCTGACCCCGGCGCTGCGCGATGCCCTGGACGATGTGTGCGGTGAACGTGGCATCGACTGGGCCGTGGTGCCGGCGGACCGCAAGCTGTCGGACTTCCGCCTGGTGGCGATGGACATGGACTCCACGCTGATCACGATCGAGTGCATCGACGAGATCGCCGACTTCTGCGGACTCAAGGCCGAAGTTTCGGCCATTACCGAAGCCGCCATGCGTGGCGAGATCACGGACTTCAACGAAAGCCTGCGCCGTCGCGTGGCCCTGCTGAAGGGGCTGGACGCCAGCGTGCTCGACCGTGTCTACGCCGAACGGCTAAAGCTGTCGCCGGGGGCGGAACGCATGCTGCTGACGATCCAGGCGCTGGGCATGAAGACGTTGCTGGTATCGGGTGGCTTCGTGCATTTCACCGACCAGCTCAAGCCGCGCCTGAAGCTGGATTTCACGCGCGCCAATACGCTGGAAATCGTCGACGGCAAGCTGACCGGCAATGTGGTGGGCGAAATCGTCAATGCGGACGTCAAGGCCCGCACGGTGCGGGAAGTCTGCGAGCAGATCGGCGCGGATCCGTCGCAGGCCATCGTGATGGGTGACGGGTCCAACGACCTCAAGATGATGGCCGTGGCAGGCCTCTCGGTAGCCTTCCGGGCCAAACCCGTGGTCCGTGCGCAAGCCAGCGTCGCGTTCAACCACGTGGGGCTGGACGGCTTGCTCAACCTGTTCCCGCACTAGGCTTAGTCGCACCAATCGATCGCAGCGCGGCGATCCTTCCCCTGCCAGGCACCCGCTCGCGGTGCCTGCTGCTGCCCTCAGCGCTGCCAAGGTAGCTTTCGCGCACATCTTGCTGCGCCTGTCACATTACATTTGCGTCATTCGCATTTCGGTCACAGCGATACCACATCGCGGTATAACGCTTTGATTTTCTTGTGAAATCAAATGCGAATCATTATTATTATTCCTTTCCCGCAATTCCCTCCCCTGGGTCGCACGACGCATGCAAGCGTTAGCCGTTTTCCTATCCCTGGCCGCCGCCGCGTGCCTTTACCTTTCCGCGCCTAACCAGGTGCTGTGCGTGGACGCCAACAACAACGGCCGCGCACCGCTGCCGCCCCGGCTGCTGTTCTGGCTGGGCATCGTGCTGGCGATCGCCGGCACCTGGGTCATGAGCATCCCCGAAGGCTGGCCTGTGGCGATTGCCGCAACGCTGGTCACGCTGACCTGCTGCCTGTCCGCCTGGCCGTTCATTGGCACCTGGATCCACCACAAGCGCTACGACGACATGCCCGGCGAAGGAAGCACATCATGATCGGAACCAAGTGGCTCGCCGGAGCCTTGCTGGGCCTGCCGCTGGCCATCGCCCTGTGCACCCTGGGCGTCTTGTGGCTGCCTGGCGGCTGGGAAAGCGGCATCGTACTGGCGGTGATGCTGAGCTTCGTGCTGTGGGTCACCATCATCAGCCTGAGCCTGCTTTTCCAGACCAGCCGCGCCGCGTGGCTGTGGCTGATCGGGGGCAACCTGGTCTGCTACGGCATCCTGTGGGCTGTGCGCCTGATGCACGCGATGCCGCCGGCATCGACACTGCCGGCCCTGTCTGGGCACTGATCCGGCCACCGAGGCATACGCATGAAACCCAATACCCTGCGCGTATTCAATACGCTCCATACCTGGGTCGGCCTGATGGCCGGCTGGGCACTGTTCATCGCCTTCTTCGCGGGCGCGATCACTGTCTTCCACCATGAGCTGCACGTCTGGCAGAACCCGGCGCGCCTTGAAGGCCATCATGGCGCCGAAGTCCAGGTGGATGGCCCCGCCATCGACGCCTTCGTGCAAAAGCTGGTCGCAGTGCATCCGGACGCGGCCAACAGCGTCTACGTCGGCCTGCCCAGCAAGGAAGAACCGGACTTCAACGCCTACTGGCAGGACAAGGCCGGTGAATGGCACACGATGAACGGCGAGCGCCTGAACGGCGACAAGGCGGCCCAGAACAACACGTCGCTCGACCACGTGACTGGCGAACTGTCGGCGTTCCTGAACTCTCTGCACTATTCGCTGGGACTGGGCATCAACGGCATGTACTTCATGGGGATCATCTCCGTGCTTTACGGTCTGGCGCTGGTATCGGGCGTGATCCTGCACCTGCCCCGCCTGAAGAAAGATCTGTTCGCGGTGCGGCCCGGACGCAACCTGAAGCGCTTCTGGATGGATACGCACAATGTGCTGGGCCTGTTCAGCCTGCCCTTCCACCTGATCTTCGCCATCACGGGCGCGTTCTTCTGCCTGTCGCTGATCATGGTGATGGTTTTCAACACGCTGACGTTCGACGGCAAGCTGTTCGAAGCGGTCCCGCGCGTCACGGGCGCCGCGCCAGAAGTCACTGCCGCGGGTCGCGCATCGCCGACCATGACGTCAGCCCAGTTGCTCGCCATTGCGCGCGAGCACGGCGGAGAGCGGTTCACACCCAGCGCCATCCGCTTCCAGCGCTATGGTGATGCCAATGCCGTGGCCGAAGTGCGAGGTGACAGCACGCGCGCGCTGGGCAATGGCGGCGCGGTGGGCATCCACGCCGCCGCCAACGAGCCGAATGCCGGCCAGTTGATTGCCAACCAGACGGCTGGCGCACGCGATACGAACCATACGGTCTACAGCGCCATGTTCGCGCTGCACTACGGCACCTATGGCGACCTGGCCGTGCGGTTTGTCTACCTTGTGGCCGGGCTTGCCGGTGCGTTCCTGTTCTATTCCGGCAACCTGCTGTGGATCGAGACGCGCCGGAAGTCGCGCCAGGCCGAACAACCCCGTGTGCACAGGCTGCTGGCCCAGGCCACGGTTGGCGTCTGCATCGGAACCTGCATCGGCGTGGCGCTGTGCTTCCCGGCCGCCTTGCTGTGGCCCGACCGTGCCGTGAGCTATGTGTTCTGGCCGGTGTTCGTACTGGCCGCAGCCTGGGCCCTGGCCCGGCCACCGATTCGCGCCGCCGTGGAACTGCTCTACGTGGCCGCACTGGCGACCTTGGCCGTGCCGTTCTCGAACTGGGTCCTGACGGGTGACCACCTGTTTGCCGCCGCGCTCCACGGCCGCTGGGTCATCGCCGGTTTCGACATCGGCGCCATCTCCATGGCAGTCGGCTACATTGCGCTGGCCCGGGTCACCCAGCGCCGCGCGCAGAATGGTCCCGCCGAATCGGTTTGGGCACCACGTGGTGCCACGGCCCAGGCCGCGCCGCAGGCAACGATGCGCAAGGCAGACGTATCCTGACCCGCATGCAAGGGCCGCATCGGCCCGGCTGCCAACAAAAAGCCCCGCTCATTTCTGGCGGGGCTTTTTGCTGCTGGACGCCGACGGTTAGCGCAGGTGTATCTCCATTGCCTGCTTCAGATCGCCGATCAGGTCCCGCGAATCTTCCAGTCCAATGTACAGGCGCACCAGTTCCCCGGCGTTGGTCCAGCCTTCCGGCGGCCACGTGCCCGCTGGACGCATCGTATCGACGTGATATGGCACGGCCAGGCTATGCGCCCCACCCCAGGACCAGCCGATTGCAAACAGCTTCAGGGCCTCGACAAATGCATCGACCTGTTCGCGCGAAAAGCGACTATGCAGGATGATCGAAAACAGCCCGCTGGCACCGGAAAAATCGCGCGACCATTCCGCGTGCCCGGGGCAGTCGGGCAGTGCCGGATGCAGGGCGCGAGTCACCTCCGGGCGCTGCTTGAGCCATTCGGCAACCTCACGCGCCGCACGGTCGTGCGCGGCCAGGCGCACCGGCATGCTGGCCAGTCCGCGTAGCACCAGGAAGCAATCGTCTGCCGAAACGCCCCATCCCATGATCATGCGGGTACGCTTGAGACGGTCATGCACCTTGTCGTCCTGCGTGATGACTGCGCCCATCAGCACGTCGCTGCCCCCGGACTGGTACTTCGTCAGCGCCTGCACCGAGATATCGATGCCCTTCTCGAAAGGCTTGAAATAGACCCCGGCCGACCAGGTGTTGTCGATGGCTGTCAGCACGCCATGCGCCCGCGCGGCCGAGACGATGGCGTCGCTGTCCGGCACCTCCATTGTCACCGAGCCCGGCGCCTCCATCCAGATCAGTCGCGTATTGGGTTGGATCAGAGATGCGATACCGGCGCCAATCGACGGATGGTAGTACCGAACCGTCACGCCGAATTCGCGCGCCAGCCATTCGCCGTGGTCGCGGTTCGGGCCATAGACATTGTCGGGCACGAGCACATCGTCGCCGGTTCGCAGCAAGGCAAAGTACACCAGCGAGATGGCGCCCATGCCCGAGGGCAGAAGCAATGTGTGCCGGCCACCTTCGATCTGCGCCAGTTGCTGGCACAGCGCCTCGCTGGTGGGCGTGGCGTGCAGGCCGTAGCGCCAGTAAGTCTTGCTGCGATCACCGTAGGCGCGCAGTTCGGCAAGGTTGCGGAAGACGATTGTCGAGCCGCGGTAGGTGGGCGTCGAAAAGGAGTCGAAACCCGGCGCGATATCCAGTTCGGGCTGGACCGCGGTGGTCTTGATATAGCGAGGCGGGTTGCGGGACGAGTCGGAAGCAGACACGGCGGATTCCCTGGAAAATTCGGATCAGGCGTCCGAGCTTACCAGCAAATGCCGCGCTCGCCACGCGAAGTGGCGCCGGCGCGCTAGCGGGACTTGCCCGTCGAGATGGAGGACTTCGGCGCTGGCGGTGCGTAGGTAATGCCGCTGCCGGCGTTCATGTCGAACGGCGGAATCACCAGGTATCCGCCAAACGGTCGAATGAAAAACGGCAGGACGATGGACGGATTGTAGGCATCGGTCCAGGTGCCGCGCACCGCGCCGTCCCGGTCAATCTGGCCTTCCCAGTTACCGGACACACGCGTGCCATCGTCGGACTCTTCCATCAGGAACGCACCGTTTTCCCATTCCCCGGAAAGCAGCCGCACACCCTTGCCATCCCCGATCTGGTATTCGCCTTGCAGGCTGTCCCGCGTATCGGTTTTCGGCGCAATGCGCATGCGCACCTGCTGGTCGCCCACCGTGCCGACATACGTCGGATAGTGCGCGTACTCCTGGCGCGGCGACAGCGTGCGCGCCGGCCCTGTCGATAGCGACGCCCCACGCCTGGCTTCCCCCGCGCGGATGGCGTCGTTGATACCGAAGCTGCCGCCCTGTCCGCTTCCTGTCGACAAATCGTCCCCGGCCGCCATGGCTGGCGCCGGCAATGCCACCGAGGTGGCGACGATCATCGAATACAGAAGACAGGACAGGACAGGACGGGACAAGACAGCTTTCTCGGCAATAGCGCGCAGGTGACGTTAAATCCGCTCGAAGATCGCAGCAATGCCCTGGCCGCCGCCAATGCACATCGTCACCAGCGCATAGCGACCCTGCACGCGCTGCAGCTCATGCACCGCCTTCACGGTGATCAGTGCGCCCGTGGCGCCAATCGGATGGCCCAGCGAGATGCCCGAACCGTTCGGATTCACCTTGGCGGGGTCCAGGCCCAGGGCCTTGGTCACGGCACACGCCTGCGCAGCGAACGCTTCATTGGCTTCGATCACGTCCAGATCCTTGACCGACAGACCGGCACGCTCGAGCGCAATCCTGGTGGCGGGTACGGGACCGATGCCCATCGTCTTCGGGTCCACGCCGGCGTGGCCATAGGACACCAGACGCGCCAGCGGCTTCAACCCGCGACGCTCGGCTTCCGCCCGTTCCATCAGCACCACCGCCGCGGCAGCGTCATTGAGGCCCGATGCGTTGCCAGCCGTGACCGTGCCGTTTTCCTTGACGAAAACAGGCTTCAGCTTGGTCATGTCATCCATGGTCGCTTCATGGCGCACGTGTTCGTCGGTATCGAAGACCACGTCACCCTTGCGCGACTTCAGCGTGACCGGAACGATCTGGTCCTTGAAGTGACCCGCCTTGATCGCGGCCGATGCCCGGCGGTGCGATTCCAGCGCGGCTTCGTCCTGCTGCTGGCGCGAAATATCGTATTCCTTCGCGACATTCTCGGCGGTCACACCCATGTGAATCGTGTGGAACGGGTCGTGCAGCGCGCCCAGCATCATGTCGACCAGCTTGGCATCGCCCATGCGCGCGCCCCAACGGGCCATCGGCGCCAGATACGGCGCGCGGCTCATGCTTTCGGCACCGCCGCCAATGGCGACGTCGGCATCGCCCAGCAGGATCGTCTGCGCAGCGCTGACAATCGCCTGCAGACCCGAGCCGCACAGGCGGTTCACGGTAAGCGCGGGCGCATTGATCGACACACCGCCGTTCACGGCCGCCACGCGGCCCAGGTACATGTCTTTCGGCTCGGTCTGGATGACATTGCCGAACACGACGTGACCGACGTCATCGCCGGATACGTTGGCACGGGCCAGTGCCTCGCGCACCACCAGCGCTCCCAGTTCGGTCGGGGCCAGGTCCTTCAGGCTTCCGCCAAAGGTACCGATTGCGGTGCGCACACCGCTGACAACCACCACTTCACGCGTCATGTTTCGTCTCCATGCGTTATGTTGCGGCGCACAGTATAGTCGTCGCCAAGCAAAAGCGAACGACCGTACTTTTACCTAATTGTCTGGACAGGCACACTTGCAACCCGCCCTTCCGGCCCCCGAAGCCGACACACTGGATCAGGCGATTTCACCCCAGAGGTCGTGGCCGTCGGCGCCCGTAATCTTCACATTGACGAAGTCGCCAGTCTTGAAACGCTGCGACGGCTTGGCGGCCGGATCGATATAAACCAGCCCGTCAATTTCCGGGGCATCGGCGGAAGAGCGACCGATGCCGCCGTCCTGGTTGACCTCGTCGACGAGCACCCGCAGCGTCTGTCCCACCTTGCGCTGGAGCCTGCGTGCCGACACCGCCTCCGCCACTTCCATGAAACGCGCACGGCGCTCCTCACGGACTTCGTCGGGCAGCGCGCCGGGCAGGTCATTGGCCGTTGCACCCTCTACCGGCGAATAGGCGAAGCAGCCCACGCGGTCGAGTTCGGCTTCCGCAATGAAATCCAGCAGCGTCTGGAATTCCGCTTCCGTTTCGCCCGGGAAGCCGGCGATGAACGTGCTGCGGATGGTCAGCTCGGGGCAGATTTCGCGCCAGGCGCGGATGCGGTCGAGGGTCTTTTCGGCGTTGGCCGGACGCTTCATGCGCTTGAGCACATCCGGGTGCGCGTGCTGGAGCGGCACATCCAGATACGGCAACACGTTGCCCTGGTTCATCAGCGGAATGATTTCGTCGACGTGCGGGTACGGATACACATAGTGCAGGCGCACCCAGGCACCGTACTGGCTGGCCAGTTCGCCCAGCGCCGCCACCAGCTCGGTCATGCGGGTCTTGAGCGGCCGGCCAGCCCAGAAGCCGGTGCGGTACTTGACGTCCACCCCGTAGGCGCTGGTGTCCTGCGAGATCACCAGCAATTCCTTCACGCCGGCCTTGAACAGGTTTTCGGCTTCCAGCATCACTTCGGCCACCGGACGGGACACCAGATCGCCGCGCATCGACGGAATGATGCAGAACGAGCAGCGGTGATTGCAGCCTTCCGAGATTTTCAGGTAGGCATAGTGCTTGGGCGTGAGCTTGATGCCGGCGGCCGGCACCAGATCGGTAAACGGATCGTGCGGCTTCGGCAGGTGCGTGTGCACAGCCTGCATGACTTCACCAAGGGCGTGCGGGCCGGTAACGGCCAGCACCTTGGGATGCACCGACGACACGATATCGTGCCCCGCCGCGTCCTTCTTGGCGCCCAGGCAGCCGGTCACGATGACCTTGCCGTTCTCCGTCAATGCCTCGCCGATGGCATCCAGGCTCTCTTGCACGGCCTCGTCGATAAAGCCGCAGGTGTTGACCACCACAAGATCGGCACCGTCGTAGGTGCCGCTGATGGCATAGCCTTCGGCACGCAGCTGCGTGATGATCTGCTCGGAATCGACCAGGGCCTTGGGGCAGCCAAGTGACACAAAGCCGACTTTCGGCGCAGGATTGGACAGATTGGTTTCAGACGACATGGGGCACCGCGAATGTGGGGATCTGGGCGCGCCCTACCGTCCCCGGTGGTGCGCCGCGCTGGTCTAGAGGCAACCGGCGAGCCTGCCGGGCGCCGTCATTTGCCATGAAAGGCGGAGATTTTACCCCGAGCGGCCGTTGTTGGCGCATGGCCCGGCCAAATGGGCCGGAAACCGCACCGTCACAGCCCAGCCAGACCGCCCACCCGCTCGATGATCGGCTTCCAGCCCACGGCCAGACCGAGGACGATGCCCCCGCCCGAGGCCACCCAGAAGACCTTGTTGAGTCGGTCTTTCAAGGCGGAAATCCGTTCGTTACTGGAATGGATGCGGTCTCCAAGGCTCTCTTCCAGCTTGTCCACCCTCGCGTCGGATTTGTCGAACCGGTCGTCCACCTTGTCCATTCTGGCGTCTATCTGCTCGAACCGCGCGTCCATCTGGTCGAATCTGGCGTCGATGGCATCGAACTTCGCGCCCACGACCTCGAATCTTGCGTCGATCGCGTCGAATCGGGCTTCCATCCGGCTAAAGCGCGCCTCGGAACGGGCATCGATCTCTTGCAGCACACGGGTGATGGTCGACTCCCATTTGGTCTCCGACGCCTCCAGCGCCCGGGTCATTCGGGCCTCGGATTCGCGAATGCGGTCGCTCAACCGGGCCTCGGTTTCGACGATCCCCTCACCAAGGCGCCCTTCGGCGGCCCCGATCTGCGCCCGCGTGGCATCGATCCGCTCCTCGATGCCCTGCTGGGCCGCCGACAACGTGCCGACGTCGCGCTGGACCTGCGCGACATGCCCGTACACCCCGAGCGCGAACTCGAAGACATTCGTGAATTTCGGCGATTCGGCATGGTCGGGCGAAAGGCCCCACCTAGCGGCTTGGCTGGACATGGATGTGCCTCCAGTTCGGGCCCGATGGCAGCGCGCATTACCCGCGCTCGCGCTTGCGATGCCATCGTGCAGCGAAAAATAAGGATCAGCGAGTGCCCGGTGCTCAGGGCTTGGCCGATTGGACCACACAAGACGTGCCGTGGTCATCGCCTTACTGGGAGTGCATCACCAATGTGGCAATTCGCCAGACATTCACAACATCTCGTCGCCGCCGCACAACGAAAAAGGCCCTGCAGTCGTGCAGGGCCTTTGGTCGGCGCGCGAGGGGCTGGCCGCTTATTTCTTGTCCGGCTGGTTGAACGGGAACGTGCCGAACATGCTCTTGGCCTGGTTCTGCATCTGTTCCTGCATCTGCACGAACAGGTTCTTGCTCTGCTCGATGTAGTTGCTCATCATCCCTTGCATCATCGGGCCTTGCAGGTTCATGAACTGCGACCACATGTCCGGGCTGAACGCCTCGCCCGAGTACAGACCCTTCGAGTTCTCGGCGAGCTTGTTCTGGATATCGATGAACGCCTGGATGTTCTTTTCCAGGTAGGTACCCATCATGCCCTGCATGGCATGGCCGTAGAAACGGATGATCTGCGACAGCATGGCGCTCGAAAACATCGGCACGCCGCCCGTTTCCTCTTCCAGGATGATCTGCAGGAGGATGCTGCGCGTGAGTTCCTCGCCCGTCTTTGCGTCGACGACCTTGAAGTCCTCGGTATCCATGACCAGCTGCTTGACGTCCGCGAGCGTGATGTAGGTGCTCGTCTGCGTATCGTAGAGCCGGCGATTGGGATATTTCTTGATCAGTCGCTCTGCGCCTTTCTTGGTCGTGGCCATCGGTGCTCTATCCTTTTGTCGTCGCTGATGCCGGCGGTTGGCATCCGCTGCTGCGCCTGGTCGCAACGCTGCTGCACCGCATGCGGTGCAGTGCGCAATGGACGCGTCGTCCCGGGCGGGATCGACGCCGCAGGCGCGCAAGATACAACCGGACCAGACCCGTGAGGAGCGCTCCTCCTTGGTGCCGGTTGCGCCATTGCCCTGATTCTATGCTCAAGAAAGCACTATGGAAAGACGGCAGTGTTTAAGGAAAACCCGCAGCAAACTGTCGCGTATACAAAAGAAAGGCCGCCCGCGTGCCAGATAAACACGCGGGCGGCCCGTTTCCGCGAGCCGATTTCCGGCCCCGGATATCCGCTTGTGCACTGCGCTGGATGCGCCGCATCAATGCGGCACCCCAGCGCGTGCTGCCGGCGTCAGCCCATGTGCAGGCCGCCGTTCAGCGAGAAGTCGGCACCGGTCGAAAAGCCCGACTCTTCCGACGCCAGCCAGGCGCAGATCGAGGCAATTTCATCCGGCTCGCCAAGGCGCTTGACCGGAATCGTGCCGACGATCTTGTCCAGCACGTCCTGGCGGATCGACTTGACCATATCCGTGGCGATATAGCCCGGCGACACGGTGTTCACCGTCACGCCCTTGGTCGCCATTTCCTGCGCCAGCGCCATCGTGAAACCGTGCAGGCCGGCCTTGGCCGTCGAATAGTTGGTCTGGCCGAACTGACCCTTCTGGCCGTTCACCGAGGAAATATTGACGATCCGGCCCCAGCCACGGTCGGCCATGCCGTCGATCACCTGCTTGGTCACGTTGAACAGCGACGTCAGGTTGGTGTCGATCACGGCGTCCCAGTCGGCCCGCGTCATCTTGCGGAACACCACGTCGCGCGTGATGCCGGCGTTGTTGACCAGTACGTCAACCTCGCCCACTTCGGACTTGACCTTGTCGAAAGCCGTCTTGGTCGAGTCCCAGTCGGCCACATTGCCCTCGGACGCCACGAACTCGTAGCCGAGCGCGCGTTGCTGTTCGAGCCATTTCTCGCGACGCGGCGAGTTCGGGCCGCAGCCGGCCACCACCTTGAATCCGTCCTTGGCCAGGCGCTGGCAAATCGCGGTTCCAATGCCACCCATGCCGCCGGTCACATATGCAATGCGCTGAGTCATATCCACTCCTAGTTGGCTCGCTCGATCGTTGTTATCGATGCTCAGGTCTGTACCGATACCGGCGGGCAGGCGTTCCTCGGCACGCGCCGCCGGCATACCCCTCCTGCAATCAGCGCTCGACTGCCAGCGCTACGCCCATGCCGCCGCCGATACACAGCGAGGCCAGGCCCTTCTTCGCGTTACGACGCTTCATTTCGTGCAGCAGGGTCACCAAAATGCGGCAGCCCGACGCACCGATCGGATGGCCGATGGCGATAGCGCCACCATTCACGTTGATCTTCGACTGGTCCCAGCCCATCTGCTGGTGAACGGCCAGCGCCTGCGCGGCGAAGGCTTCGTTAATTTCCATCAGGTCCAGGTCCTTGACTTCCCAGCCGGCGCGCGACAGGCAGCGCTTGCTGGCCGGCACCGGGCCCATGCCCATCACGGCCGGATCCACACCCGCATTGGCGTAGGCCTTGATCGTCGCCAGCGGCGTCAGGCCCAGTTCCTTGGCCTTGGCGGCCGACATCACCACCACGGCAGCAGCGCCGTCGTTCAGGCCCGACGCATTGGCGGCCGTGACCGTGCCGGCCTTGTCGAAGGCGGGCTTCAGGCCGGCCATGCTGTCCAGCGTGGCCCCTTGGCGCACGAACTCGTCGGTCTTGAAGGCCACCGGATCGCCCTTGCGCTGCGGAATCAGCACCGGGACGATTTCCTCGTCGAACTTGCCGGCTTTCTGGGCGGCCTCGGCCTTGTTCTGCGAACCCACCGCGAATTCATCCTGGGCTTCGCGGGTGATGCCGTATTCCTTGGCGACGTTTTCCGCGGTGATGCCCATGTGGTACTGGTTGTAGACGTCCCACAGGCCGTCCACGATCATCGAGTCCACCAGCTTGGTGTCGCCCATGCGGAAGCCGTCGCGCGAACCCGGCAGCACGTGCGGGGCGGCGCTCATGTTTTCCATGCCGCCGGCCACCACGATCTCGGCCTCGCCGGCGATGATGGCGTTGGCTGCCAGCATCACGGCCTTCAGCCCCGAGCCGCACACCTTGTTGATGGTCATGGCGGGCACCATGTCAGGCAGGCCGGCCTTGCGCGATGCCTGGCGTGCCGGGTTCTGGCCCGAGGCAGCCGTCAGCACCTGGCCCATGATCACTTCGCTCACCTGGTCCGGCTTCACGCCGGCGCGCTCGAGCGCGGCCTTGATCACGATGGCGCCCAGCTCTGGCGCCGGGATCTTCGCCAGGGAGCCACCGAACTTGCCAACTGCGGTACGGGCTGCGGAAACAATGACGATATCGGTCATTTGAGGTCCTTTCGAGAAAGCGAATCGCGGATCGGTTCGAAACCGGGCCGGCCGGAACGGCCAGCCCGCATGAAAATCAGGCGCGCTGTCGCACGTAGCGGCCGGGTGCCGGCTCTACCGGCTGGTAATGGGCGTTGCCCAGCGTGTCGGACGCCGCGCGCTTCTGGCCTGCCTGCTTGCCCAGCCAGGCCATCCAGTCGGGCCACCAGCTGCCCTGGTGCTCCTGGGCACCGGCCAGCCATTCGTGGGCCGATCCGGGCAGCGCGTCGTTGGTCCAGTGGCTGCGCTTCTTCTTGGCCGGGGGATTGATGACACCGGCGATATGGCCGGAGGCACCCAGCACGAAGCGAAGCTTGTTGTTCAGCAGCGCGGTCGATGCATAGGCGGCCGTCCACGGCACGATGTGGTCTTCGCGCGACCCATAGATATAGGTCGGCACGTCGATCGCGCCCAGGTCCACCTGGGCGTTGCAGACGGTCAGCTTGCCCGGCACCTTGAGTTCGTCCTGCAGGTAGGTGTGGCGCAGGTACCAGCAGTACCACGGGCCCGGCAGGTTGGTGGCATCGCCGTTCCAGAACAGCAGATCGAACGGCACCGGCGTATTGCCCTTGAGATAGTTGTCGACCACGTAGTTCCAGACCAGGTCGTTCGGTCGCAGGAACGAGAACGTGTTCGCCAGTTCGACGCCGCGCAGCAGTCCGCACGGCGCACCAGCTGCGCCGCCCAGCGTGGCCTCGCGCAGCTGTACGTGCGATTCGTCGACGAATACGTCGAGGATGCCGGTATCGGCGAAGTCAAGCAGCGTGGTCAGCAGCGTCAGGCTGGCCACCGGCCGTTCGCCACGGGCGGCCAGCACCGACAGCGCCGTCGAGACGATGGTGCCGCCCACGCAGAAGCCCAGCACGTTGATCTGGTCCTGCCCGCCGATATCGCGCGCCACCTCGATCGCGCGAATGGCCGCGTGCTCGATGTAGTCGTCCCACGTGCGCTCGGCCATCGAGGCATCGGGATTGCGCCACGACACCAGGAAGACCGTGTGGCCGTTTTCCACGGCGTGTCGCACCAGCGAGCTTTCGGGCTGCAGGTCCAGGATGTAGTACTTGTTGATGCACGGCGGCACCAGCAACAGCGGGCGCGCGTAGACCTTGTCGGTCAGCGGCTTGTACTGCAGCAGCTGGAAGTATTCGTTCTCGTAGACCACGGCGCCTTCGGTCACGGCCACATTGCGGCCCACTTCGAAGGCCTTGTCGTCCGTCTGCGAGATCTTGCCGCGCTGCAGGTCTTCCAGCATGTTGCGCACGCCGTTGCGCAGCGATTCGCCGCCCGACTCGATCAGGCGCTGCTGGGCATCGGGATTGGTAGCCAGGAAGTTGGCCGGCGACATCGCATCGACCCATTGCGACACCGCGAAGCGAATGCGCTGGCGCACCTTCGGATCGGCGTCCACGGCATCGGCCAGTTCGGTCATGGCGCGCGCCGTCAGCAGGTAGAACGCGGCGGTATAGCGGTACGGCGCGTTGTTGCGCCAGGCAGGACTGGCGAAGCGGCGATCGGAAAGCCGTTCGCTGGCGCCACCGTTGCCGTTGGCAGCCGGATTGCCGTTGGCAGTCATGGCGCCCTCGCCCATTTCGCGCCAGAGCTCGGCAAAGTCCTTCAGGTAGCGTTGCTGGATGCCGGCGAGCTGGTCCGGCGCGATCTTCAGGGGCGCGCCGTTCGCACCGCCATTCGGAAACGCCTGCTGGAACGCCTTGGCGAAGGCATCGCCCGAGGGAAAACCGCCAGGAAATGCACCGGCCAGACCTGCCGGGAAACCGGCCGGCATCTCGCCATTGGTTTCAGGTGCCCACTGACGGGACCATTCCAGCCATGCAGCTGGATCGAATGGCCCCGGCGCAAATTGAAACGGTTGGGACTTGTCTTCCTTGCCGGAAGCTGCCGCACCTTTGCCGGTCGCCATGATGTAATCGTCTCTCTGCCTGTCGTAGTGGATGACGGGCTCGGGGTAACTGTCTCCCGACCCGCCCCGTATCCGGGTTGCGTCCGCAAGCTGCCCAGGGCTGCTTGGCTCTTACGCTATGCTTGCCGGCGAAACCCTGGAATCGTTCCTCGGTTCCGATACATTTCGAGGCATTGTTGCCTTGCAATGTAGAGGCTGTCAATGCGGAAATCGGCATTGCCATGCGGGCGCCGAATAAGTGAAGCCCGACCTACCGGACGGTAATCCTGGCGCGGCTTGCCGGCCTGGTCCACCCCATATTCGAGAAAGATGAAAGCCTGATGTATATCGTGGCAATTGGCTGGCTTTACGTCGCCCTGATGATGGCTATTACCGAAACCAGCATCGTCGCGGCCGTTGCCACGTTCCTGCTGTACGGACTGGCCCCGGTGTCGATCGTGATGTACATCATGGGGACGCCGGGACGGCGGCGCCGACGCAAGGCGCAGGAGTCCCGGGAAGCCCGGGAAACGCAGGACGTCAGACAACCCGGAGGATCGTCGGAAGCCGCGACAGCACAGGCGGCGCGGCTTCCTGATGATGGCGGCGCGGGGGCCTAGTCAGCCAGCCAGACCAGCGTGGCCATGCGGCCCGTGGTGCGGTCACGGCGATAGGAGTAGAACCGGTCGGCATCGCTGACCGTGCAGGTATTGCCGCCGAACACCTGCGTGCAGCCGGCGCGCGCCAGACGGATGCGTGCCAGTGCATACAGGTCAGCCAGGTATTTGCCTGGCGCGCCTGCCACGAATGCCGCCGCCACCGACGCGTGCTCATCGGGCAACGCCTGCTGCAGGAACGCTTCGCGTACCTCGGCGCCCACCTCGAAGGCATCGGGCCCGATCGCCGGGCCGAGCCACGCCAGCCACTGCGCCGGCGCACCGGCACGCGTGGCCATACGCCCCAGCGTGGCCTCGATCACGCCATCGCACAGCCCGCGCCAGCCGGCGTGGGCGGCACCCACCACCGTACCGGCCGTATTGCACAGCAGCACAGGCAGGCAGTCGGCCGTCATGATCGCGCACACATGCCCCGGCGTGGAACTGACGCTGGCGTCGGCGCGCGGCACGTGGTCGCCCTCGCCCTCGTCATCGGCCGTGGCAACGCCGCAGCCATGCACCTGCTCCAGCCAATGCGGCATGGCCGGCAGATGGCTGGCCAGCCGGGCGCGATTGGCGGTCACCGCAGCCGGGTCGTCGCCGACATGCGTCCCCAGGTTGAGTCCGCCTGCACTGCCGTCCGCCAGCCCGTACGGGCCCGCGCTGACGCCGCCCATGCGCGTGGTGGACAGCGCGCGCACCCGCGCCGGCGCCGGCCAGTCGGGGACGATCCAGGCCGAAGCATCGGCCACGGGATCAGCGGTCGTCCGGTCAGTCGTCATCGTCGTCGGCCTCCCCTTCGTACCATTCGGGCTCGCCCTCGTCCTCGTCGTCCTCTTCCGCATACCGGTCGAAGTCGAGCGCATCGATCAGCGCCTGCAGGTCTTCGGGCGGCTCGGCCTCCCACGACTTCTTGCGGCCTGTCACCGGATGCATCAGCCCCAGCCGGTACGCGTGCAGCGCCTGGCGCGTGAACGGCGCCGGCAGCGGTACGCGCACGGCCGGCCGCTGGCCGCGTTGCGTGGCCTTGTGGTAGACCGGATCCCCCACCAGCGGGTGGCCGATCGACTCGAAATGCACGCGGATCTGGTGCGTGCGACCGGTTTCGAGCTGGCACATCACCATCGACACCTTCGAGCGGCCAAGCGGCACGGTGCCGAGCGTTTCGAAATGGGTGCGCGACGGCTTGCCGCTGTTGGTATGCACGATCGCCATGCGCGTGCGCTCGCGCGGATCGCGGCCGATCGGCGCATCGATGGTGCCGTCGTCGGGCGTTTCGCCCCAGACCAGCGCGATGTACGAACGCTTGACCGTGCGGGCCTGCAGTTGCCGCACCAGGTCGGTCTGCGCGGTCAGCGTGCGTGCCACCACCATCAGGCCCGACGTTTCCTTGTCGAGCCGATGCACGATGCCGGCGCGCGGCAGGCGCGCAGCGTGGGGGTCGCGATGCAGCAGGCCATTGAGAACCGTGCCGCTCCAGTTGCCCGCCGCCGGATGCACCACCAGGCCGGCCGGCTTGTTGATGACCAGCAGCGCGTCGTCTTCGTACACGACTTCCAGCGGCACGTCCTCTGCCGTAAAGGCCATCGACTCAGGGGCGGCCTGGGGGTGGACCTCGATCTGCTGCCCCATCTGCACCGATGCCTTGGCGCGGCTGGGCTCGCCGTCCACACGCACGGCGCCGTCCTCGATCCACTGCTGGATGCGGCTGCGCGAAAATTCGCTGAAGTGGCGCGCTAGCAATTTGTCGAGCCGCTCGCCATGGGCTGCGCTATTGACTTCAAGGTACAGTGGCACCAGGTCAGGGGCGGCGGGCGCCGCCGCAGGCACCTCGTCATTGAATTCGCCCGCTGACGCACCTTCGTCGCCATCGTCAAAATGGTCGTCGAAGTCTTCGGATTCCTCATCCGTCACGTCGGCTTTTTGGGTGTGGCGTTCCAGACCGGTTTCGGTCTTGGGGCTTCGGCTATAATGCTTGGCGCTATTTTTTTTCATCCGGAACAGGTTGCCCATGCAATTGCAGAGCATCAAACGCGCGAACTGGCGCGCGAAAATTGGAGCGGTTTTGCTCGCAGGCGGATGCGTCATGCTATCGGCATGCGGCCTGCTGGGAGACCAGCCTGACGAAACGGCTGGCTGGTCGGCCAACAAATTATATTCGGAAGCCAAGGATGCCCTGGATGGCGGCGACTATACGCGTGCCGTCAAGCTGTACGAAAAGCTCGAGGGCCGCTATCCGTTTGGCCGCTACGCACAGCAGGCGCAGATCGATACCGCCTACGCCAGCTACAAGGATGGCGAGACCGCTGCCGCGCTGGCTGCCGTGGACCGCTTCATCCAGCTCCACCCGAGCCACCCGAACATCGATTACGCCTACTACCTCAAGGGCCTGATCAACTTCAACGACAACCTCGGCTGGCTGGGCCGCTTCTCGGGGCAGGATCTCAGCGAACGCGACCCCAAGGCTGCCCGTGCGGCCTATGACGCGTTCCAGACACTGATCACGCGCTACCCGGAAAGCAAGTACACCCCGGATGCCACGCTGCGCATGCAGTACATCGTCAATGCACTGGCCCAGCACGAAGTGCATGCCGCGCGCTACTACTACCGCCGTGGTGCCTACCTTGCTGCCGTGAACCGCGCGCAGCAGGCGCTCAAGGACTACGATGGCGCACCAGCCAACGAGGAAGCGCTGTACATCATGGTTCGGTCGTACGATTCACTGGGCATGAAGGACCTGCGCGACGACGCGGCCCGCGTGATGGAACGCAACTACCCGAACAGCGACTTCATCAAATACGGCCAGCGCCGCAAGGACAAGTCCTGGTGGGAAGTGTTCTGAAGACACCCGGTCTTACCGCAACATGAAAAAGCCCGACACAAGGTCGGGCTTTTTTTCGCCTTCTTTTTCGCCTTCAATCCGCGCTGCTCAGGCGCTTCCTGGCACTTTCGGGCGTTTTTCCCGTTTTTCCTATTCGCCGTCGCCCTGTTCCGCGCCCACCGCACCTTCCTCGCCGGCCGGCTTGCGCAGGCTTTCCAGGAACCGCACCACGGTGTCTGCCTCGCGCGTGCGCGTGAACGGCGGCAGGCTCTGCCAGATCTGCCGGCCATAGGGCTTTTCCACGAGCCGCGTATCGCAGATCGCCAGCACGCCGCGGTCCGATTCCGAGCGGATCAGGCGGCCGGCGCCCTGCTTCAGCGTGATGACCGCGTGCGGCAATTGGTGGACGGCAAACGGGCTCAGGCCCTTCTTCTGCAGCACCTCCATGCGGGCGGCCAGCACCGGATCGTCGGGCGGCGCAAACGGCAGCTTGTCGATGATGACCAGAGAAAGTGCCTCTCCACGCACATCCACACCTTCCCAGAAACTCTGGCTGCCGACCAGCACCGCGTTGCCCAGCTGGCGGAAGCGGTCGAGCAATTCGGTACGGCTGGCCTGCCCCTGCACCAGCAGCGGCAGGTTGATGCCCCGTGCGGCAAACAGGTCGTACAGCATGTCCGACGCTTTCTGCACCGCGCGCAGCGTGGTGCAGAGCAGGAACGTGCGGCCGCCAGCCGCTTCGATCAGAGGCAGCGCCTTTTCCACCACGGCTTCGGTGAACTGGGGTGAATTGGGCGGCGGCATATCGCGCGGCACGTACAGCAGGCCCTGCTTCGCGTAGTCGAACGGGCTGGGCAGCGTCAGCGACTGATCCTTGTTCAGCCCGAGCTGGGCCGCGTAGTGGGCGAAATTGCCTTTCACCGACAGCGTGGCCGAAGTAAAGACCCATGCGCGTGGCTGGCCCTCGCGCTGCCGCGTGAAGATCGGTGCAATCGACAACGGCGTGCGATGCAGCTGCACGGTGTGCGAGAACACCTCCACCCAGCGCACGGTGTCCGGGCCCAACTGGGCCGGCGCGGGCGGTGGCGGCGTTTCCGTGCCGCCTTCGGCGGCCAATGCATCGGAAGGGGCCGGGGCCTCGGCCGGCGGCGCTGCGGCGGCGCGGTCGTCGCGCCATACCTCCAGCTTGTTCGCCAGCTCCACGGCCCGGCGGTGGCATTGCTCCAGCGTTTCAGCACGCTCGGCCTGCGATTCCAGCGCCTCGACAAACCCCGACAGCGCTTCTTCCAGCGCATCGAGCGTTTCGTAGAACGGCTCGGCGGTACGCGGATCGGCATCGATCTGCCCCATCGCCATGCGCACGTTGTCGCGGCCGAACGCCAGGCGCAGGTCGCGCGCGGCGCGCTCCAGCGGCGCGCCCAGCGCCACCCAGTCCACGGCATCGCGGGCGTGTGACAGCCCTTCGGCCACGGTATCGCGCGCCAGCTCCAGCAACTGGCTGGTGGACAGCGTATCGCCGAAGAACAGCGTCGCGGTTTCGGGCAGCTGGTGGGCTTCGTCGAAGATCACGGTGTTGGCGGCGGGCAGCAGCTCGGCCATGCCGGTATCGCGCAGCACCACATCGGCAAAGAACAGGTGATGGTTCACCACCACCACGTCGGCCTGCTGCGCCTCCTTGCGGGCGCGCATGACGAAGCATTCCTTGTAGTTCGGGCATTCGCTGCCCAGACAGTTGTCCCGCGTGGACGTCACCAGTTGCCAGACCGGCGCATTCTCGGGCACGGCCGCCAGTTCGGCCTTGTCGCCGGTGGCCGTCGTCTTGGCAAACTTGCCGATATCGCGCAACCACGCCGCATCCTGCTTCGAAGCCAGCCGCCCGTTGGCCTGCGCACGTTCCAGGTGGTAGTGGCACAGGTAGTTGGCGCGGCCCTTGAGCAGCGACACCGATACCGGCACGTTCAGCGCATGGCGCACCGTGGGAATGTCGCGCAGGAACAGCTGGTCCTGCAGGTTCTTGGTGCCGGTGGACAGGATGACCTTGCCACCCCAGAGCATGGCCGGCACCAGGTAGGCAAAGGTCTTGCCGGTACCGGTGCCCGCTTCGACGATGACCGTGTCGTTCTGCGCGATGGCATTCGCCACGGCCTCGGCCATCTTCTGCTGCGACGCACGCGGACGATAGCCGGGAATCGCCGTGGCCAGTGTGCCGGTCTCGGCAAACATCTGCGACAGTTGGGCAGCTTGCGAGGCCGCCTGGCTGGCCGATGCCGCAGCCACGGCGTCGCCCAGCGATTCGGCGGGTTCGTGTGCGTCTGGCGCCGCGGCGGCGTCGGACAGAAGGTCGTCGGTGGGATCTGGCAAGGTGGGGCTTTCTTCGATACCCGCGGCCGGCTGGCCTGCCACGGGCAATGTCTGGTGCTTGGAGCGCGCTTCAGTGGGCCGGGTCGCCAGGCCAGCGCGCCATCGGGGCGACCGTCAGGGCACGACCGGGCAAGGCACGGTCACGCAGGGACATCGGGTTCCAGGTGCAGCTGCAACAAGGTAATCGCATCCTTGAGCTTGAGCCGGCGCTTCTTGAGCCGGCGCAGCTGCAATTCGTCGTGGGCGGGATCGGCGGATAACCTGTCGATCATGAAATCGAGGTCGCGGTGTTCGATCTGCAACTCGATGATCTGCCGCGCCAGCGTGTTGAGATTTTCATCCATGGTGCGCCTTCGTACTCCATGGCGGCAGCCAGCGGCCCCGCCCGACCCTGCCAACGAATCAGAAACCGAACGGGCTCGGCGCAGAATTCTGGCCGCCCTGCTTCTGCTTCTCCTCGGCACGTGCGCGCCGCTCGTCCAGGTCTTTCTGGCGCTGCGCGGCGTCTGCCTGCTTCTGCTCGTAAGTCTTGACGTTTTCCTGTCGCTGACGCGCGTCTTCGGCGCCCTTCTGCTGGGCTTCCTTCATGCGCGCGTTGTAGTCGTCCTGCTTCTTCTGGTACGTCTCGGCGTTGGCCGCGCGCTGGGGCGCCTGCCCCGTGGCCTGCGCATCGCGCAGCGCCTGTTCCTGCTGCTTGCGCTCGAATGCCTCGCGGCTGGCCTGCTCGTTGGCCGCGCGGCCCGGCTGGCCGGCCTCGTATTCGGCGCGGCGCAGCGCCTGGTCGCGATCGCGCGTGGCCGCCTTGTAGGCGCGCTCGGCATCGCCAACTTCCAGGTCCCTGGCGCGCAGCACGTGCAGTTCCTCGCGCTGCACGTCCTGGGCCTTCTCGATGCAGCTGGTGACCAGGAACTTGCTGTAGCACGCCCGCTCGGCCACCGCGAACCGGTAGTTGGTCCAGGCGCGCGAATCGCCGATGGCCTTGCGCTCGGCCTCGAAATCGCGCGGCTTGCCAGGGTCCGGCGGGATGGGTACCGACGCGGACGCCGACTTGGGAGCAGCGGCGGGTGCCGACGCCTGCGCGTGCGCGGCGTCCAGCGGCGCCGCCAGCAGCAGCGCGGCCAGCGCGAGCGTGGCAATCGGGAGAGCGGAAATGGAAACCGGGCGAGCCATGACGGCCGGAAGGGGCTTGACGATCATGCCGCGATTCTAGCATCCGGGGGGCCCTCGGACCGCGGCACGAACCGGCCGCCGGGTGCCGTGCAGGCGCCACCCGCGCAAGCCGTCGAAAAGACGATGTAAAAGGTGTCTTCCCGTCACCGGAAGCGCGCCGCGCTTATGGCACAATGCCCCGCTTTCGACTGACTCGTTTTCTCGATGTCCAATCTGCCTGCTTCCGTCCTGCAAAAGATTGTGTCGCTGATCGCGGCCGAACTGTCCGTGCAACCGCGCCAGGTGGCGGCTGCCGTCGACCTGTTGGATGAAGGTGCCACGGTGCCGTTTATCGCCCGCTACCGCAAGGAAGTGACGGGCAACCTGGACGATACGCAACTGCGTACGCTGGAAGAACGCCTGCTCTACCTGCGCGACATGGAAGACCGCCGCGCCACGATCCTGGCGTCGATCGAGGAACAGGGCAAGCTGACCGACGAGCTGCGCGCCGCCATCGAGGGCGCCGAGACCAAGCAGACGCTGGAAGACCTGTACCTGCCCTACAAGCCGAAGCGTCGCACGCGCGCCCAGATCGCCCGCGAATGCGGCCTGGAGCCGCTGGCCCAGGCACTGCTGGCCGACCCCACGCTTGACCCCCAGGCCGAGGCTGCCAAGTACGTCAACGGCAACCCCACCGCCGACGGCGGCGTGCCCGATGTGAAGGCCGCGCTGGACGGCGCGCGCGACATCCTGTCCGAGCAATTTGGCGAAACGGCCGAACTGCTGGGCAAGCTGCGCGACCACCTGTGGAACAACGGCGTGGTGTCGTCCTCGGTCATGGAAGGCAAGGAAACGGCCGAGGAAGAGAAATTCCGCGACTACTACCAGTACAGCGAGACCATCCGCACCGTGCCGTCGCACCGGGCGCTGGCGCTGTTCCGCGGCCGCAATGCCGGCGTGCTGCTGGTCAAGCTGGGCCTGGGCGAGGAACAGGACGCCATGGTGCCGCACCCGTGCGAAGGCATGATCGCGCGCCATGTCGGCATCGAGAACCGCAACCGTCCGGCCGACAAATGGCTGTCCGACGTGTGCCGCTGGTGCTGGCGCGTCAAGGTGCAGCCGCATCTGGAAACCGAACTGCTGACCCAGTTGCGCGAAACCGCCGAGGGCGAAGCCATCAAGGTATTTGGCCGCAACCTGCACGAACTGCTGCTGGCCGCACCGGCCGGCCCGAAGTCCGTGATGGGTATCGACCCCGGCATCCGCACCGGCTGCAAGATCGCCGTGGTGGACAGCACCGGCAAGCTGCTCGATACGGCCACCATCTATCCGCATGAACCGCGCCGCGACTGGACCGGTTCGCTGGCTACGCTGGCCCGCCTGGCGAAGCAGCACAACGTGGCGCTCTGCTCCATCGGCAACGGCACGGCCAGCCGCGAGACCGACAAGCTCGTGCAGGACCTGATGAAGGGCGCCCCGGAGTTGAAGCTGACCAAGATCGTGGTCAGCGAAGCCGGCGCGTCGGTGTACTCGGCATCGGAACTGGCCGCCAAGGAATTCCCGGAACTGGACGTTTCGCTACGTGGCGCGGTGTCGATTGCCCGCCGTCTGCAGGATCCGCTGGCCGAACTGGTCAAGATCGATCCCAAGTCGATCGGCGTGGGCCAGTACCAGCACGACGTGAACCAGCGCGAGCTGGCCCGCGCGCTGGACGCCGTGGTGGAAGACTGCGTGAACGCCGTGGGCGTGGACGTGAACACGGCGTCCGCCCCGCTGCTGGCACGCGTTTCGGGCCTGAACTCGGTGCTGGCGCGCAATATCGTCGATTTCCGGGATGCCAACGGCGCATTCAACAATCGCGAATCGCTGAAGAAGGTGCCGCGCCTGGGCGACAAGACGTTCGAGCAGGCCGCCGGCTTCCTGCGCATCAACACCGGCGACAACCCGCTGGACCGCTCGTCGGTGCACCCGGAAGCCTACCCGGTAGTGCAGAAGATCCTGGACCACATCAAGAAGGGCCTGCCCGACGTGATGGGCAACCGCGAAAGCCTGCGCGGCCTGTCGCCGCAGCAGTTTGCCGACGACAAGTTCGGCCTGCCCACCGTGCGCGACATCCTGACCGAACTGGAAAAGCCGGGCCGCGACCCGCGTCCCGAGTTCAAGACCGCCACCTTCCAGGAAGGCGTGGAAGACGTGAAGGACCTGCAGCCGGGCATGATCCTGGAAGGCGTGGTCACCAACGTGGCCGCCTTCGGTGCGTTTGTCGACATCGGCGTGCATCAGGACGGCCTGGTCCACATTTCGGCGCTGTCGTCGAAGTTCGTCAAGGACGCGCACGAAGTGGTCAAGGCGGGCCAGATCGTCAAGGTCAAGGTCATGGAAGTGGACGTCAAGCGCAACCGTATCGGCCTGACGATGCGCCTGGACGACGAGCCCGGCCAGCAGGCGGCGCGTACCGGCGGTGGCGACCGTCCTGCCGATCGCGGCCAGCGCAACGGCAGTGGCAATCGTGGCGCGGGCGGCAACAACCGCCGCGAGTCGGAACAGCAAGGCGCCATGGCCGCGGCCTTTGCCAAGCTGAAGCGCTGAGCCAGCGCCCACCTGGTACCGCACGGCAGAATGTGAAACGCCCCGCTTGATGCGGGGCGTTTTTCATGGCGGCTCAGTCAGCGAACCGGGTCAGATTTCCACCTTCGTGCCCAGTTCCACCACGCGGTTGGCCGGGATCGAGAAGAAGTCAGACGGCTTGGCGCCGTTCTGATGCATCCAGGCAAAGAGCCTTTCGCGCCACATCGACATGCCCGGCAGCTTCGACGGGATAACCGTCTCGCGCGCGATGAAGAAGGACGTTTCCATCAGTTCGAAATGCATGTCGAGCTTGCGCTGCGCCAGATCGAGCACGCGCTGTACGTCCGGCGTTTCCTTGAAGCCGTACTCGGACGCCAGGATGAATACACCGCCGCCCAGGTCCTTGCAGGTCAGGCGGTGATCGTCGTCCACGTACGGAATATCGCGCGTCACGAAGCTCAGGAACACCACGCGCTCATGCAGCACCCGGTTGTGCTTGAGATTGTGCAGCAGCGACACCGGCACCGATTCGGTACTGCCGGTCAGGAACACGGCCGTACCTTCCACGCGATGCGGCGGATGGGCCAGCAGGCCGGCGATAAACGGCTCCAGCGGAATGCCGTCTTCGAGGCTGCGCGCCCGCAGGAGCTTGCGGCCGCTGTGCCAGGTCATCAGCAGGAAGAACGCGGTGCTGCCCATCAGCAGCGGGAACCAGCCGCCCTCGGCCACCTTGAGCAGGTTGGCCGCAAAGAACGACA
Organism: Cupriavidus sp. HE11; assembly: GCF_056097175.1. NCBI lineage: Bacteria > Pseudomonadati > Pseudomonadota > Betaproteobacteria > Burkholderiales > Burkholderiaceae > Cupriavidus > Cupriavidus sp. HE11. The sequence continues at coordinate 3,418,454 of NZ_CP184464.1, read as the reverse complement.
GGTCGACGATCAGGAACGACGCGCCAAGCAGCGTCACCAGCACCCGGTTCCACTTCCAGAACCGGCGCATGACGATGACCGCCAGGAACGTCGTGATCAGCATCGTCGTGGTCACCGCAATGCCGTAGGCGGCAGCCAGGTTCTCGGATTTGCGGAACGACAGCACCACGGCGATCACCAGCACCAGCAGCGCCCAGTTGATCACGGGCAAGTAGATCTGGCCGATTTCCGCCGCCGACGTGTACAGGATGCGCATGCGCGGCAGGAATCCCAGCTGGATCGCCTGGCTGGTCAGCGAGAACGCCCCCGAGATCACGGCCTGTGACGCGATCACCGTGGCGGCGGTGGCCAGCAGCACCATCGGCAGCTGCAGCATGTCCGGCACCATCAGGAAGAACGGGTTTTCGATGGCATGCGGGTTGACCAGCAGCAGCGCGCCCTGGCCGAAGTAGTTCAGCATCAGGCAGGGCATCACCAGCGCGAACCAGCCGTAGCGGATCGGCCTGGCCCCGAAGTGGCCCATGTCGATGTACAGCGCTTCGGCGCCGGTCAGCACCAGGAACACGCTGCCCAGCACGATAAACGCCAGCAGCGAGTGTTCAATCAGGAACGAGATGCCATACCAGGGGTTGATGGCCTTGAGGATGTCCGGCGCCTGCACCAGGTTGAAGATACCCAGCCCGCCCAGCGCCAGGAACCACACCACCATGATCGGCCCGAACAGCTTGCCCACGGCGCTGGTGCCATGACGCTGGATAAAGAACAGCACGCACAGGATCGACAGCGTGATCGGGATCACAAAATGCGACAGCGCCGGCGCGGCAATCTCCAGGCCTTCCACGGCCGACAGCACCGAGATGGCCGGCGTGATCACCGCATCGCCATAGAACATGCAGGCCCCGAAAATGGCCGACATCATGATCAGCCGGGCCATGCGCGATCGCGGCGCGGCCGTACGCAGCGCCAGCGCCATCAGCGCCAGCACCCCGCCTTCGCCGTTGTTGTCGGCGCGCATCACGAAGAGCACATACTTGATGGAAACGACGACGATCATCGCCCAGAACAGCAGCGAAATGATGCCCAGCACCGCTTCGGGGCTGAACGGGATGCCGTGGTCCTTGCTGAAACACTCCTTCAGCGAATACAGGGGGCTGGTACCGATGTCGCCAAAGACGACGCCGATCGCGCCGATCACGAGCGCACGGGTGCTCGGACTTTCGACGAAATAATGGCTGGTGGTTGCGGATTGGGTCATGGAATTGGGTCAGGTGAACCGGCTCGCGCCTCCCGCGCCTGTCTTTGGCTGCCCTGGCGTAGCGCCAAGGGACAGTCCCTCCAAAGTGCTTTATCAGGCACGATTTCTCTCACGCTTGCGGCTCCGGTCCCCGATGGGGCGTGTTGGCCTTCTCAGTTTCTATTGCGTTGCACAAACGCGCGCATTCTAGATGAAGTGTCGTGCGGCGACCACTGTGGAAATGCCGACGTCGTCGGGCATGACGGATCAAGCATGGGAAAGAAGCCGGGCATGGTCAAGCCCCGCCAATGCCGCAACGGTGGGATCACCCACCGTCGGGCCGTTGCGAGGGCACGACATCGAATGTCTGATACGTTACTTTTTCAAACAGGCGTCAGACGCCGAGATAGCGATCCAGCGCCGCCGGCGTGGCCGCCAGCTTGGTGGCTGGCCCGGCCATCACCACCTGGCCTTTTTCGAGCACGACCACGCGGTCTGCATGCGCCAGTACGGCGCGGTAGTTGCGATCGACCACGATCGACGCAATGCCGGTGCCACGCACGGTGGCAATCACGTTCCAGATCTCATGCACGATGCGGGGCGCCAGCCCCTCGGTGGCCTCGTCAAGGATCAGACAGTCCGGGTTGGTCATCAGCGCCCGGCCAATCGACAGCATCTGCTGCTCGCCACCCGACAATTGCTGCCCACCGTGCGACAGGCGTTCCTTGAGCCGCGGAAACAAATCCAGCACGCGGGCCTCGTCCCAGTCCTTGCGGCCATCGCAGCCCGGCCGCGCGGCCATCACCAGGTTTTCGCGCACGCTCAGATTCGGAAAAATGCCACGTCCTTCTGGCACATAGGCGACGCCAAGCCGGGCCACCTCGTGCGGCCGGGCGCGCGACATCTCGCGGCCCGCCACGCGGATCGTGCCGGCGCGTTCCCGGACATGACCCAGCAGCGTCCGCAGCAGCGTGCTCTTGCCCATGCCGTTGCGCCCCAGCAGCCCGACGGTTTCGCCCGCATTGACGTGGAAGTCGATGCCGCGCAGCACATGGCTCGATCCGTACCAGGCGTTGATGCCGTTGGCATCGATGATGGCATTGGTGCTCATGCGCCGGCCTCCTGCCTTTGCCCCGCCGCATCCTCCTCGCCCAGGTAGGCCAGTTGCACCTCGCGGTTCGCGCGGATGCTGGCCGGATCGCCCGAGGCGATGACCGTGCCGTTGACCATTACCGTAATGCGGTCGGCCACGGCGAACACGGCCTCCATATCGTGTTCGACCAGCAGGATCGCATGGCCTTCGCGCAGCCCGCGCAGCAGGTCGAGCATGCGTGCCGATTCCTCGGCGCCCATGCCGGCCAGCGGTTCGTCCAGCAGCAGCGCCACCGGCTCGGTAGCCAGGCACATCGCCACTTCAAGCTGGCGCTTCTGGCCGTGGGCCAGTTCGCTGGCAACGCGGCCCGCATGCTGCTCCAGTCCGGCGCGCTCCAGCGCTTCATCGGCCAGCGCCCGGCTGGTGCGGCAGCCCTGCGCGGGTTCCCACAGCCGCCACGCGCGCTGGGCGCGCGATTGCGCCGCCAGCCGGCAGTTCTCGCGCACGGTCAGCGGCAGGAAGATATTGTTGCGCTGGTAGCTGCGACCCACCCCGTGGCGCGCCAGTTTCGGCTGCGCCCAGCCGGTAACCTCGTGTCCCTGCAGATAAAGCTGACCTTCCGACGGCGGCAGCTCGCCGGACAACAGGTTGATCAGCGTCGACTTGCCGGCGCCGTTGGTGCCGATCACGGCATGGATTTCATTGAGGTGCAGCGACAGGTCTACCTGATTGACCGCGGTCAGGCCGCCAAAGCGGCGCGACAGCATTTCGGCCTGCATCACCGGTGCCGATGTGGGCTGGGTCATACGGCCTCCCGGCTTTGCGCATTCGGGTCCGCGGCCCCGACATGACGGCGTGCCCAGCGCGGCGAACGTTGCCGCAGCACCGCCGGCATGCTCACCAGCCCGCGCGGCAACAGCGCCACCGCGACGATGATGAAGCCGCCCATCAGCAGCTGCCAGTGCCTGGTCAGCGTGCCGAACCACTCGGCCAGCAGCACGAACGAGAACGCACCCAGCACCGCGCCGGCCAGGCTGCCCACGCCGCCCAGGATCACCATCAGCATGGCATTGCCCGACTGGTGCCACGAGGCGATCTCGGGATTCACAAAGCCGAACTGGATCGCATAGAGAAAGCCCGCCAGCCCGGCCAGCATGCCACCGGCCACAAAGGCGCCCAACTGGTAGCGATACGTGCCAAAGCCGGCGGCGCGCATGCGTTGCTCGTTATGACGGATACCGACCAGCGCGTGACCAAAGCGCGAGCGCAGCAGCAGCCCCAGCAGGGCCACCGTCAGCACCAGCGCCGCCAGCACGAGCCAGTAGAACTGCACCGGCTCGTTCACCGTGAGCGGCAGTTCCGAGAACAGGCCGAATTCGGGCCGGAAGTAGATATAGGTGCCATCGCTGCCACCGGCGATCTTTGTATCGTGGAACACGAAATACACCATCTGCGCAAAGGCCAGCGTGACCATGATGAAGTAGATGCCGCGCGTACGCAGCACCATCGCGCCCACCACCAGCGCCAGCAGGCCCGCGGCGCCCACCGCGCCCAGCATCAGCAGCCAGCCGTTGCCCGCGCCGCTCTCGGGCGCCAGCATGGCCGTGGCATACGCCGCCATGGCAAAGTACGCCGCGTGCCCCAGGCTGACCAGCCCCGTGTAGCCAATCAGCAGCTGCAGCGACAGCGCGAAGATCGCCATGATCATCACCTTGCTGAGCAGCTCGATGTAGTACTTGTGGCTGTCGGCGGTCAGCAGCAGCGGCACGGCGCACAGCACGGCCAGCGCGATGATCCAGCCCGTGGCCGCCAGCCACGCGGGGCGCCGCACGTCCTGGGGCCCGGTTGTCGAGATATCGGTTTGCATGTCCCTTTCCTGCTCAACCCGCGCGGAACAGCCCTTGCGGCTTCCACAGCAGGATCACGGCCATCAGCAGGTACACCAGCACGCCGGCTGCATCCTGCCAGAACACCTTGCCGAACGTATCGACGAAACCGATCAGCAGCGACGCCACCAGCGCGCCCTTGACCGACCCGATCCCGCCAATCACGACCACCACGAAGCAGATGATCAGCACCTGGCCGCCCATGCCCGGATAGACCGACGACACCGGCGAGGCAATCATCCCCGCCAGCACCGCCAGCGCCACGCCCAGCGCGAACACGAAGCGGTACAGCACGGTGACGTTGATGCCGAGCGATTGCACCATCTCGCGATTGGTGGCGCCCGCGCGGATCATCATGCCCACCCGCGTACGGCGGATCACGTAGTACATCGCACCGGCCACCAGCAGGCACACCGCCGAGATGAACAGCCGGTAGACCGGATAGGTCATGTCGTTGCCGATCGGCAGCGCACCGTCCAGCAGCGCCGGCACGGGCACGCCGTGGACGTCATCGCCCACCAGGATGCTGCGCAGTTCCTCGAAGACCAGGATCAGCCCGTAGGTCATCAGCACCTGCTGCAGGTGGTCGCGCTGGTACAGGTAGCTGAAGAACGCCCATTCAAGCAGGTAGCCGAACAGCACGGCCAGCACGATGCCCAGCGGCAGCGCGATAAACAGGTTGCCCGTCAGGCTGGCCAGCGTGAACGCCAGGTAGGCCCCCAGCATGTAGAAGCTGCCATGGGCCAGGTTGATCACGCCCATGATGCCGAAGATCAGCGTCAGCCCGCTGGCCACCAGGAACAGCAGCAGGCCGTACTGCACGCTGTTCAGGCACTGGATAAGGAAGGAAACAATGTCCATCGTGAAGCCGGCGCTGCCGTCTGGTGGGTCCTGGGGGCCTCGGAGGTTCCGCGGGTCCTGTGGATGGGCCGGCTCAGAGGCGGCAGCCGCGCGCCGGGTCGGCCAGTGCCTTCACCGCCACGGTGCTGACCTTGTTCTCGCGGCCGTCCACCTTGCGCAGATAGAAGTCCTGCACCGGGTTGTGTGCCTTCGACAACGTGAACGCACCGCGCGGGCTGTCCACCTTGGCCGCCTCCATGGCCTTGATGATGTCCGGCTTGCGGGTCATGTCGCCCTTGACCGCGTTGGCACCGGCAGCCAGCAGCTGCGCGGCGTCGTAGCCCTGCACGGCATAGACGTCCGGCTGCAGCTTGTAGGTCTTGGCGTAGTCCAGGCGGAAGGACTTGTCACGCGCGTTGCTCAGGCCATCGGCATAGTGCAGCGTGGTCTCCAGCCCCTGGGCGGCCGTGCCCTGCGCCTCCAGCGTGCCGTCGGTCAGGAAGCCCGAGCCGTACAGCGGGATCTTGTCCTTCAGGCCGGCGGCCTGCCAGTCCTTCACGAACTTGACCGCGCCGCCGCCGGCAAAGAACACGAACACCGCGTCCGGCTTCAGCGACGCCACCTCGGTAATCAGCGCCTGGAACTCGACGTTCGGGAACGGCAGGCTCAATTCCTTGACCACCTTGCCGCCCTTGGCCTCGAAGGCCTCCTTGAAGCCCTTCACCGACTGCTCGCCGGCCGCGTATTTCCAGGTCAGCGTGACCACCTTCTTCATGCCGCGTTCGGCCAGCACGTGGCCCATGGCATAGCCCGGCTGCCAGTTCGAGAACGACGAACGGAAGATATTCGGGCCGCACAACGGGCCGGTGGCTTCGTCCACGCCCGCATTCGGGATGATCAGCAGCGTGTTGTTTTCCTTCGCCACCTTGACGATGCCCATCTGCACGCCGGAGTGCACGGTGCCGACCACCACGTCCACCTGGTCGCGCCGGATCAGCTTGGTGGCGTTTTCCGGTGCCTTGGCCGGGTCCGATTCATCGTCCACCTTGAAGTACTCCACATCGCGCCCACCCAGCTTGCCACCCTGCTGCTGCACATACATGCGGAAGCCGTTCTCGATGGCCGTGCCCAGCGCCGCATAGGTGCCCGTGTACGGCAGCATGAAGCCGACCTTGACCTTGCCACCGGCCGCCGGGGCGGCCGGCGCGGTCTGGGCCACGGCGGCGCTGCCGGCGGCCAGCAGCGCGCTGGCGGCCAGCGTGACGACAGACAGACGACGAGCGTGCAGCAGCCTGCGCAATGCATTGCGATGCATGGATTCTCCTCCTGGTGGTCTGAAGCCGGTGGCGCCGCGCGCACCGGACCGGTGCCGGCCCGGCTGTCGCCGCCAATTATTTTAGGATTGAAGTATTCGCCGTTATAAACGCCGCGGTCGCAGCCGTCAATGCGCCCGCCTGGTCGCGGTGCGGCGAATGCCCACAGCGCGCGAGTTTAAGCAGTACGGTTTGCGGGGCATATCGCTGGATACCCTCGATCTGGGCCATGGTGCCGTACTCGTCGTCCTCGCCCTGCACGGCCAGCACCGGGCAGTGGATGCCGTCCAGCAGCGCGCGCAGGTCGAAATGGCGAAAGTCCGGGTTGAGCCAGATATCGTTCCAGCCCCAGAACGCTGAATCCACGTCGCCGTGGTGGCGCGCCAGGCGCGCGCGCAGGTCGGTATTCAGGTAGGTCTCGCGCGTGGTGGCAATGCTGCGCACCGACAGGTCTTCGACGAAGATATGCGGCGCCAGCACCGTCAGGCCATCCACGGCATCGGGAACACTTGCCGCGTAGATCAGCGCGATCGATCCGCCATCGCTGTGGCCCAGCAGCCAGGGCTTGCCATGCTGGCGGCCGGGGCCGACGCCAAGCGCCTCGAACAACGCTGGCAGCGCCTCGCGGGCCTGGCGATGCATGAAATCGACACCCCATTTCTCGTCACGCGGCCGCGGCGTGGAGCGCCCGTAGCCGTAGCGCGAGAACACCAGGCCCCGGAAGTCGCTTGCTTCGCAGAACTGGCGCGGAAAATCGCGCCACATGCTGATCGAGCCCAGGCCTTCGTGCAGGAACACCACCAGCGGACGCCGTTCGCGCCCGGGTCTCAGCCATTGATACTCGATGTCGATCTGCCGCCCATCGAACGGAATCCGAACCAGTTCGCTGCCCATGTCGCTACCCCTGTCACCACGCATATCACGGCCCTGCCCTACGGTATGCCGTCACCATACCTCACGACAGCCGCGCCGCCTCCTCGCGCTGGCGCAGCCGGAAACGCTGGATCTTGCCGGTCGCCGTCTTCGGCAGTTCGTCCACGCACTCGATCTGCCGCGGATACTTGTACGGCGCCAGTTTCGACTTGACGAAGGCCTGCAGTTCGGCGGCCATGCCGTCGTGCCATTGCTGGCCCGGGCGCAGCACCACGAAGGCCTTGGGCTTGATCAGGTCGTCGGCATCGGCCACGCCGATCACCGCGGCCTCCAGCACGGCCGGATGCTGGGCCAGCGCGGCCTCCACCTCGAACGGCGACACGTAGATGCCGCCGACCTTGAGCATGTCGTCGCTGCGGCCCGCATAGGTGTAGTAGCCGTCGGTGTCGCAGACGTACTTGTCGCCGCTGCGGGTCCACGCGCCCACGAACGTGTCGCGGCTCTTGTCGCGGTTGCTCCAGTACATCAGCGCGGCCGATGGCCCCTTGATATAGAGATCGCCGATCTCGCCGGCCGCGCACGACTCGCCCTGCTCGTCGAGCAGCTTCAGTTCATAGCCCGGCACCGGGCGGCCGGTGGTGCCGTAGCGCACTTCGCCGGGGCGGTTCGACAGGAAGATATGCAGCATCTCCGTGGAACCGATGCCATCCAGGATGTCGCAGCCGAAATGCGCCAGGAAGCGGTCGCCGATATCGCGCGGCAGCGCTTCGCCGGCCGACGTGCAGACCCGCATCGCCACATTGGCGCGCGGCGGCAGGTCGGCGGCGGCCAGCATGCCGGCGAACAGCGTCGGCACGCCGCAGAAGACGGTCGGGCGATGCGTGACCAGGCGCTGGAATACCGCCTGGGGCGTCGGCCGCTCGGCCATCAGCACGGTGGTGGCGCCCACCGACAGCGGAAACGTCAGCGCATTGCCCAGCCCGTAGGCAAAGAACAGCTTGGCCGCCGAAAACACCACGTCGTCTTCGCGGATGCCCAGCACGCGGCGCGCGTACAGATCGGCCGTATGGAACAGGTTGCCGTGGGTATGGACGGTGCCCTTGGGACGGCCCGTCGAGCCCGACGAATATAGCCAGAACGCCATGTCGTCGGGGCCCGTGGCCGCTGCGTCCGGTGCCGGTTCGGCATCGGCCACCATGCTGGCGACGGTTGGTCCCGGCCAGCCGGCATCTGGCGCCGGCCCGGGCGCGGCCACGATCACGTCTGGCGCAAGCCCGGACTTGTCGATCGCGGCCTGCATGGTGCCCAGCAGCGGCGCCGATACCACCACGGCCCGCGCGCCGCTGTGCGCCAGCATGTATGCGTAGTCTTCAACCGTCAGCAGCGTGTTGACGGCAACCGGCACCACACCAGCCAGCAGGCAACCCAGGAACACCGTGGGGAAATCGATCGTATCGAGCGCGCACAGCAAGACGCGCTCCTCGCGCCGGAACCCGGCCCGGTGCAGCGCGCCGGCAAAGCGGCGGCAGCGGTCATCCAGTTCCGCAAAGGTGAGCGTCGTGGTGTCGTCGATATAGGCAGGCTTGCCACCCCGCCCGGCCTGCAGGTGACGCGCCAGCAGGTCCTCTGCGGCGTTGTAGCGGGCGGGAAGCACGGTCACGCCAGCGGCGGCCGGGGCAATCGCCTGGCCTGGCGCGTCGGCGGCCGGCACGGGAGACGATGCAATGGATACAGCCGGGGACACCGCCTGCCCTGCCGTACCGGCAGCCGCGGTGCTTGTGATCGGGGGCGTCATGTCTCCACTCCTCTGGCCACCCGGATCGTCGCCAGCCGCAATGCGCGATCCAGTATGGCTTCCAGCAGTTTGTCTTCTTGTACCGACAGCCATGACCAGCACTGCCGCGATGTCGATGCATTTTATTTCATATCGACTATTATGCAAGCAAGGGTATGCACTATATAACCGCACACCACATGCACTGCCACGCATGCCGTGTACGTATAATGCGACGCCCACCCGACGGACCCAATTTTTCGATACCCGCATGCGTCGCGACCCCGACCCGCTCCTGACCGCCGACAGCCGCGCCGACCAGCGCGCGGAACCCCGCGCCGCAGGCGAGCGCGACCCCTATCTGACGCAGCTTGGCGAGCGCATTCGTTCGCTGCGCGCGGCACGCGGCATGTCGCGCAAGGACCTGGCACGCGGCGCCGATGTATCGGAGCGCTACCTCGCCAACCTGGAAACCGGCACCGGCAATGCATCGGTCCTGCTGCTGCGCCAGGTGGCTGGCGCACTGGATGTGCCGCTGCCCGTGGTGCTGGCCGAGGTGGACAGCCACGCTGCCGGACACGGCAGTTCCCGGGCCGCCGAATTCTCGCAACTGGTGCAGTGGCTGGCACAACTGCCTGCCAGCGATCTGGCGCGCGTGCGCGAGGCGGCGCAGCACGCGCTGTCACCCGCCGAATCGCGCGACGCGCGGCATCGCCGCATCGCACTGATCGGCCTGCGCGGCGCCGGCAAATCCACGCTGGGCCGGTCACTGGCAGTTGCCGAGGGTATGCCGTTCGTCGAACTGAATGCCGCGATAGAGCAGGAAGCTGGCGCGAGCCTGTCGGAAATCCATTCGCTTTATGGTCAGGCCGCCTATCGGCGCTACGAAATGCGCGCCCTCGAACGCGTACTGCGCGAGCACGAGACGATGGTGCTGGCCACCCCGGGCAGCCTGGTGTCGGAGCCCGCCACCTTCAACCTGCTGCTGTCGCGCTGCCTGACCATCTGGGTCCGGACCTCGCCCGAGGAACACATGGCCCGCGTGGTCGCCCAGGGCGACATGCGACCGATGGAAGGCAACCGCGAGGCCATGACCGACCTGCGCCGCATCCTGCAGGCACGCACCCCGCTCTATTCGCGCGCGGACGTGTCGATCGACACCAGCGGCCAGGACGCCGCATCGTCGCTTCAGGCACTCCAGACGCAACTGCGCCAGATCGCGCACTAGGCGCATAGGGTCACGCAGACCACCCCGCCACACAAGGCCGCCAAGGCCTGCCGCCGACCACTTTCCGCCCCGATTCACCCGCTGCGCACCAAGCCCTCGAGCGGGGGCTTGCATCGCCCGCTTTGATGCACTATATTTCATCGCAAACGATACGGCACTATAGTGCATCAAGGAGACGCCCCCATGTCGACGGATACCGCCACGCCCACCGCTGCCGCCCCGGTGACGTTCGAGCGCCACCCCGACCAGTACCGCCACTGGAAGCTCACATTCGACGGCCCCGTCGCCACGCTGGCGATGGATGTCGACGAGGAAGGCGGCCTGCGTCCCGGTTACACGCTGAAGCTCAATTCCTACGACCTGGGCGTCGACATCGAACTGCACGACGCGCTGCAACGCATCCGCTTCGAGCACCCCGAAGTCCGCACCGTGATCCTTACCAGCGCCAAGGATCGCATCTTCTGCTCCGGCGCCAATATCTTCATGCTGGGCAAGTCCAGCCATGCCTGGAAAGTGAACTTCTGCAAGTTCACCAATGAAACGCGCAATGGCATCGAGGATGCCAGCCGCCACTCCGGCATCAAGTTCATTGCGGCCTGCAACGGCACCACTGCCGGCGGTGGCTACGAACTGGCCCTGGCCTGCGACGAGATCGTGCTGATCGATGACCGCTCGTCGGCGGTAAGCCTGCCCGAGGTGCCGCTGCTGGGCGTGCTGCCAGGCACCGGCGGCCTGACGCGTGTCACTGACAAGCGCCGCGTGCGCCGCGACCACGCCGACATCTTCTGCCTGACCACCGAAGGCGTGCGCGGCCAGCGGGCCAGGGACTGGCGCCTGGTGGACGATGTGGTCAAACCCGCCCGCTTTACCGAACACGTACGCGAACGCGCCCAGGCGCTGGCCGCGCAAAGCGACCGCCCGGCCGGCGAGGCCGGCGTGGTGCTGACGCCGCTGGCACGTCAGGCCAGCGACAGCGGCTATGTCTATGACACGGTACGCGTCGATATCGACCGCGACGCGCGCCACGCCACGATCACCGTTGCCGCCCCCACCGGCGCGCAGCCGAAGGATGTGGCCGGTATCGTTGCCGCCGGCGCGCAGTGGTGGCCCCTGAAAATGGCCCGCGAACTCGACGACGCCATCCTGACCCTGCGTGCCAACCACCTGGACGTCGGCATGTGGGTCCTGAAAACCCGGGGCGACGCCACGCAGGTACTGGCCGCCGACGCGCTGATGGATGCCCACGCCGGCCACTGGTTCGTCCGGGAGACCATCGGCATGTTGCGCCGCACGCTGGCCCGGCTCGATGTGTCGTCGCGCAGCCTGTTCGCACTGGTGGAACCGGGCTCGTGCTTTGCCGGCACGCTGCTGGAGCTGGCGCTGGCCGCCGATCGCACCTACATGCTGCACATGCCCGATGCGCCCGGCGAAGCCCCGCACCTGCATGCCGACGCCGCCAATTTTGGCCGCTATCCGATGCCGAACAGCCTGACCCGCATTGCCGCACGGTTCTACGAAGAAACCGATGCGCTCGCCGCCGTGCGCGAGCAGGCGGGCAAGCCGCTCGATGGTCCGGCCGCCGAGGCACTTGGGCTGGTCACCGCCGCGCTGGACGACATCGACTGGGAAGACGAGATCCGCATTGCCATCGAGGAACGTGCCAGCCTGTCGCCCGACGCGCTGACCGGCCTGGAGGCCAATCTGCGCTTTGGCGGCCACGAGACCATGGAAACGCGCATCTTCGGCCGGCTGACGGCCTGGCAGAACTGGATCTTCAACCGCCCCAACGCCGTGGGCGAGCACGGAGCGCTGAAGGTCTTCGGCACCGGCAACAAGGCACGCTTCGACTGGGACCGGGTCTGACCGCCGCCCGACAGCCCTGACAACGACAAAAGGAGACCCGCGATGAGCATCGACTACAGCCAGAAGATTCCCAACAACGTCAACCTGTCCGAAGACCGCACGCTGCAGCGCGCCCTGGAACACTGGCAACCGGCATTCCTGGACTGGTGGCGCGACATGGGACCGGACGGCTCGCACAATTTCGATGTCTACCTGCGCACGGCGGTGTCGGTGGACCCGTCGGGCTGGGCGCATTTCGAGCACGTGAAGATGCCGGACTACCGCTGGGGCATCTTCCTGCAGCCCGCCGATGCCGAGCGCAAGATCCACTTTGGCGAGCACAAGGGCGAGGCGGCCTGGCAGGAAGTGCCGGGCGAGCATCGCGCCAACCTGCGCCGCATCATCGTCACCCAGGGCGACACCGAACCGGCATCGGTGGAGCAGCAGCGCCACCTGGGCTTGACCGCGCCATCGCTCTACGACCTGCGCAACCTGTTTCAGGTCAATGTGGAGGAAGGCCGGCACCTGTGGGCCATGGTGTACCTGCTGCACCGCCACTTCGGCCGCGATGGCCGCGAGGAAGCCGAGGCGCTGCTGGGCCGCCGGTCCGGGGATGAAGACAACCCCCGCATCCTGGGCGCCTTCAACGAGCGCACGCCCGACTGGCTGTCGTTTTTCATGTTCACGTACTTCACCGACCGCGACGGCAAGTTCCAGCTCTGCGCACTGGCCGAATCGGGCTTCGATCCGCTGGCCCGCACCACGCGCTTCATGCTGACCGAGGAAGCACATCACATGTTCGTGGGCGAATCGGGCGTGTCGCGCGTAATCCAGCGCACCTGCGAGGTCATGCGCGAGCGCGACATCCAGGACCCGGCCGACGTGCGCGCCGCCGGCGTGATCGACCTGGAGACCATCCAGCGCTACCTGAACTTCCACTACAGCGTGACGATCGACCTGTTTGGCGCAGATCAGTCGTCGAATGCGGCCACGTTCTACAGCGCCGGCCTGAAGGGCCGCTTCGAGGAAGGCAAGCGCGCCGACGATCACCTGCTCAAGGGCGATGTGTACCGCATCCTGGAAGTGCGCGACGGCAAGCTGGCCGAGCGCGAGGTGCCGATGCTCAACGCGCTGAACGAGGTACTGCGCGACGACTACATCAAGGATTCCGTGGGTGGGGTGGCACGCTGGAACAAGGTCATCGAGAAGGCCGGCATTCCGTTCCGGCTGACGGTGCCGCACAAGGCCTTCAACCGCAAGATCGGCACGTTCGCCAACCTGCACGTGTCGCCCACCGGCGACGTGATCGGCGAAGCCGAATGGAACGCCAACAAGGACAAATGGCTGGCCACCGACGCGGACCGCAAATATGTGGCGTCGCTGATGGGCCGGGTGGTGGAGCCGGGCAAGTTCGCCAACTGGATCGCGCCGCCCGCCATCGGCATCAACCGCCAGCCGGTGGACTTCGAGTACGTCCGCTTCAACTGAATTTTCGGAGGAACCGACGATCATGGGCGCCGCCGACATCATCAAGCAACACCTGATCGATCCGGAAATCTGCATTCGCTGCAACACCTGCGAAGACACCTGCCCGATCGATGCCATTACCCACGACGACCGCAATTACGTGGTCAAGGCCGACGTCTGCAACGGTTGCGGCGCGTGCCTGTCGCCCTGCCCCACGGGCGCCATCGACAACTGGCGCACGATGTTCAAGGGCCAGGCCTACACCATCGAGGCCCAGCTGGGCTGGGACGAGTTGCCTGCCGAGGTGCCGTTGACCGAAGCAGTCATCGACGCCGCCATCGATGCCGCAGCCGCGGCCGAGCAGGCGATTGGCGACGCGGCGATATCGAGCAAGCCCGTGACGGTGACGGTGCAAGAGGTTGAGACCAGCCGCCATACCTCGCCCAAGGCGCCGTGGTCGGCCGCCCATCCGTACGTGAACCTGCATGGCATCCGCGAACCGCTGACCGCCACGGTGGCCGGCAACTACCGGCTGACCGAGACCGATGCGTCGAGCGATATCCACCATATCGTGCTGGACTTCGGCAATCAGTTTTTTCCGGTGCTGGAAGGCCAGGCCATCGGCATCGTGCCGCCCGGCACCGATGCGTCGGGCAAGCCGCACTACATTCGCATGTATTCGGTAGCCAGCCCGCGCGATGGCGAGCGCCCCGGCTACAACAACCTGGCGTTGACCGTGAAGCGCGTGGATACCGACCACGACGGCAATCCGGTGCGCGGCGTGGCGTCGAACTTCCTGTGCGACCTGAACAAGGGCGACGCCGTGCAGGTGGTGGGCCCGTTCGGCAATACGTTCCTGATGCCGAACCACCGCGAAGCCAGCGTGATGATGATCTGCACCGGCACGGGGTCGGCACCAATGCGCGCCATGACCGAGCGGATGCGTCGCAACATGGCCCACTTCGGCGGCCGCCGCCTGCTGTTCTTCGGCGCCCGCAACCGGCGCGAACTGCCCTACTTCGGCCCGTTGCTCAAGTTGCCCAAGGATTTCCTGGACATCCATTTCGCGTTCTCGCGCGATCCCGAGGTGCCGCGGCGTTATGTGCAGGATGCGATACGCGAGGCCTCCGCCAACGTCGCCGCATTGCTGGGCGACCCACATGGCTACATCTACATCTGCGGGCTCAAGGGCATGGAGGAAGGTGTGCTTGAGGCATTTTCGGAGGTCTGTGCCGCGGTCGGATTGTCGTGGTCCGACATCGAGTCGCGACTACGCGCGGAAGGCCGCCTCCACATCGAAACGTACTAATTGGCGAGTATCCGGAATTGTCTCGATTTGCAACTTCCCAACTGAAACCTGCCGCCTATAATGTTTCTCAAGAAACAGGAGACAACAGGCGATGCAATCGAGGCAGATTCCGGAGACTGCGCCCGCCGGCAGCCCTGATCCCGGTGTGACGCTGACCAAGGCAGTAATGCGCGCGGCCGGCTTCCTGGGTATCAGCCAGGCCATCGTAGCCAGCGTGCTGGGTATCAGCACCGCGTCGGTATCCCGCATGGCATCGGGCGGCTATGTGCTCGACACGCATCGCAAGGAATGGGAATTCGCCGTCCTGTTTGTCCGCCTGTTCCGGTCGCTGGATGCCATCCTTGGCCATGACGAGCAGGCGCGACTCTGGCTGACCCACGACAACATCTCGCTTGGCGGCAAGCCGCTGGAACTGATCCGTACCACCGAGGGCCTCGTTCGTGTCGTTCACTACCTGGACGCCACCCGCGGTCGCATCTGAGCGCAAGCCGTTCGCGCTCACGCTCTGGCGGGCCGTGGAGGCCCAGCACGTTGTCTCGACCATGCCCCTGGTCGACTCCCTCGAAGAGCAGGCTGTCCTGGAAGCCGTGATCGACGCCGGCAAACCCGTCGTGCCCCCCGACGCCCGCCCGCTGCACTACCTGATGTTCACACCATTCCGCTATCCCGCCACAGAATGGGGTTCGCGCTTTCGCGGCGGCCAGGATCCCGGAGTGTTCTATGGCGCGGAATCGATCCGGACCGCCTGCGCCGAACTCGGGTACTGGCGCTGGCGCTTTCTGATGGACTGTCCGTCCCTGCCCCGCATCGACGCTCGCGCCCAGACACTGTTCCAGGTGGGTGTCCGCACCGAGGGCCTGGCACTGGACGCGCCCCCGTTCGTGGAGGACGCCGCGCAGTGGACCACCCCCGACGACTATGGCGCCTGCCAGGCATTCGCACGCATTGCCCGGGAAGCCGGCGTCGGCCTGATCCGCTACCCATCGGTGCGCGACCCCGAGCCGGGCATCTGCGTGGCCGTGCTGACGCCGCGCGCGTTCGAACCGCCCCTGCCGCTGGCAACGACAACCTGGATGCTCACCGTGCGCCATGACCGCGTGATCTGGCAACGCGATGACTTGCGGCAGCGCGACAGCTTCGAGTTCGAAAGTGCCGGGTGGCAGCCGCTGCCGCGCCGCACAAGCGAAATACCGGCGTCGGCCTGAACGACCTGCCACGAAAGCGCTCCAACAGTTCAGGCACGGCCCGCAGGCGCGTTATTGCATGCCATCGCAGAAGTTTTAAGTTTCTGTTGCAATGCGCCAACGGGTCACCTATAATCACAGCTTCGACGGACGCGGGGTGGAGCAGTCTGGCAGCTCGTCGGGCTCATAACCCGAAGGTCGCAGGTTCAAATCCTGCCCCCGCAACCAACCGATCGACATGGATCGGAACCGTCAGGCAGTCACACAGCAAACCCGCCCAATCGGCGGGTTTTTTGTTTTGCGCTGTATTGCGCTTCAGGCCGGCGCTCCGGGCCGCGTGCATGTCGCAAGTCCGGCGCGGCACACCATCACCACGCTTCGCGCGCCACATCACCCAAGCGCCAAATCGAGTCTCCGGCGCGGTGATACACTTGCCCCCATTCTTCCCGGACGCCTCCCATGAAATTCTGCTCGAACTGTGGTCATGCGGTTGTGTTGCGCGTGCCCGAAGGCGACAACCGCCCGCGCAGCATGTGCGATAACTGCGGCACCATCCACTACGTCAATCCGCGCAATGTCGTGGGCACGATTCCTGTCTGGGAAGACAAGATCCTGATCTGCAAGCGCGCTATTGAGCCGCGCTACGGATTCTGGACGCTGCCGGCTGGCTTTATGGAAATTGGCGAAACCACGGCCCAGGCTGCGGCGCGCGAGACCCTCGAAGAAGCCGGCGCACGCGTGGAGGTTGGCGAGCTGTTTTCGATGCTCAACGTACCGCACGTGCATCAGGTGCATCTGTTCTACCTGGCGCAGTTGAACGACCTGGACATCGCACCCGGCGAAGAAAGCCTTGAGGTCAAGCTCGTCGACGAAGCCGACGTCCCCTGGGACGACCTGGCCTTTCCGACCGTGATCCACACGCTGCGCTGCTTCTTTGCCGACCGCGCCGCTGGCCGGATCGCCGCAGGCGATTTCCGCCTGCACACGCTCGACATCGACAAGCCGATGCGGCCGCTCACCAGCCGCGCGACAGTCACACCGTAACCGCGACCCTGGCGGCACCGCCCACCTTCCCGGCATGATCACCTGGCTCGACCCGCAGGATCCGTTTCCGCCGGTCGAGCGCGCGCTCGGCCCTGCCAGCGACGCGCCCGGACTGCTCGCGGCCAGCCGCGACCTGACACCGCAGCGCCTGCTGCTGGCGTATCGCCAGGGCATCTTCCCGTGGTACTCCGAAGGCCAGCCCGTGCTGTGGTGGAGCACAGACCCGCGCATGGTGCTGGTGCCTGCGGCCCTCAAGGTATCGCCCTCCTTCCGCAAGACATTGCGACGCGTGCTGCGCGATCCCGACTGGGAAATCCGCGTCGACGACAATTTCTCGGCGGTCATGCGCGCCTGCGCCATGACACCGCGCGACGGCCAACTCGGCACGTGGATCACCCACGAGATCATTGCCGCGTACGTTGCCCTGCACCGGCTGGACCTGGCGCATTCCGTCGAAGCCTGGTACCAGGGCGAGCGCGTCGGGGGCCTGTACGGGGTGGCGCTGGGACGCATGTTCTACGGGGAATCGATGTTCGCCCATCGGACCGATGCTTCGAAGATTGCGCTGGCGGCCCTCTGCGCGTTCCTGGAACGCCACGGCGTCACCATGATCGACTGCCAGCAGGAGACCGACCACCTGGCATCACTGGGCGCGGCACCGATCGCGCGTACGGACTTCATCGCGCATGTCCGCGCCGCAGCGGCCTCGCCGGCCATCGAGCCATGGCGTTTTGACAAAGGCGAACTGCGCCGCTGGGCCGGCACGAGCAGCGCCGACGGCGCCGCCTGAACCTTCATTTGCCGACCTTTCCTTCGAGCCGGCCCAGGCGGACATTGATGCCGCCGACTTCCTTTTCCAGTCCGGAAAGACGCTGATTGGTTTCGTCGATGCGCCGGTTCGTGTCGTCGATCTTGTCGCCGAGGCGCGCTTCCAGCCCCTTCATTTCGCCGCTGAGCTTCTTGTCCAGCGCCACGATTTCACCACTGAGCCGCTTGTCCATTTCCGACATCGTGGATACCACGGCCCCAATCTCGGTTTTCAACATGTCGCCGTAGACCTTGCGCTGGTAATCGAGGATGCCAAACAGTGCGGCGAGCAGCCCGAGACCGACGCCTGCCACCGCCGCCATATCCGCATAGCGTGTCCACCGCCCCACCGGGTAGCCCGCAACCAGCGTCGCACCAGACTGCGTCTTTCCCAACCCCTCCTCAAACGGCAGTGATGCCATGATGTGCTCCTGAAGTATCAGAAAGCCCATCGTAAAAAGCCTCTGCCCTGAAAACAATGCGAGGAATCTCAAAATGCGAGCCGGCGCGCCAATGCGGCTTGCAGACGTGCCCCAATGGGCTCTGCTAGACTGCCACTCAGACCCGCAATGCCGGCGTCCGACGCGCCGCCCCCTCATTCGACGTCATGAGCAAGCTGAAGGAACTACCGCTCTCCGCGCTGCAGTTTTATGCGACGGCGCCCTACGCTTGCAGCTATCTGGAAGGCCGCATGGCCCGCTCGCAGGTGGCTACGCCTGCCCACCTGATCAACGCCGATGTCTACTCCAGGCTGGTACGGGCGGGGTTTCGCCGCAGCGGCATCTTCACTTACCGGCCCTATTGCGACGAATGCCGCGCCTGCACGCCGTGCCGGGTGCTGGTGGACCAGTTCGAGCCCGACCGCAGCCAGCGTCGCGCGTGGAAGCAGCACCAGGACCTGCAGGCGCTGGTGGCGCCACTGACATACGTGGAAGAGCACTACGCGCTTTACCTGCTCTACCAGTCGATGCGCCACGCGGGTGGTGGCATGGACCAGGACAGCCGCGACCAGTACGAGCAGTTCCTACTGCAAAGCCGCGTGAATTCCCGGCTGGTGGAATTCCGCGAGCCCCCCGGGTCGCCCGAGGCCGGCAAGCTGCGCATGGTCAGCATGATCGATGTGCTCGACGACGGGCTGTCGTCGGTCTATACGTTCTACGACCCGCTGGTGACCGGCACGAGCTACGGCACCTACAACATCCTCTGGCAGATCAATCAGACCCGCGAACTGGGCCTGCCGCACCTGTACCTTGGCTACTGGATTGCCGACAGCCGCAAGATGGCCTACAAGGCGCGCTTCCAGCCGCTGCAGGTGCTGACCGGCAACCAGTGGCACGCGTTCGAGGGCGCACCCGGCACGCCGGACCCGCAGCCCCACGCCACCCCCGGGCCGGCGCAGGAATAGACCCGGACGCAAACGGCCCGGCCAAGGCAATCAAGGCGACCGGGGCGGGGCGAATCCGAACGATACGCGCCAGAACCGCGCGGAATTGGCGGCAAACGTGGCCTGAACGGCTACAATGCCGCCCTGGTTCCGACTTCTCGCCGGCTCCGGCCGCGCCCCACTCCGTGCTCAACGCGCTCTATCCCCTGTTTCGCCCCGCCCTGTTCTCCATGGACGCGGAGGACGCCCACCATTTCACGCTGAACAACCTGATGCGCGCCCAGCGCATGGGCCTGGCCGGCTGCCTCGGCAACAGCATTGCCGACGATCCGCGCACCGTGATGGGCATCCGCTTCCCGAATCCCGTGGGTCTGGCCGCCGGCCTGGACAAGGACGGCGCTTACGTCGACGGACTGGCCGCATTCGGCTTTGGCTTTATCGAAGTGGGCACCGTCACGCCGCGTGCGCAGCCCGGCAACCCGCGTCCGCGCATGTTCCGGCTGCCTCAGGCCGACGCGCTGATCAACCGCATGGGCTTCAACAACGGCGGCGTCGACGCCTTCATCCGCAACGTGCAGGCTTCGCGCTGGAAGGCCGAGGGCGGCGTCCTGGGCCTGAATATCGGCAAGAACGCCGATACGCCGATCGAGCGCGCGGCCGACGACTACCTGTACTGCCTGGAGCGCGTCTATCCGCACGCCAGCTACGTGACGGTGAACATCTCGTCGCCCAACACCAAGAACCTGCGCCAGTTGCAGGGCGCCAGCGAACTGGACAGCCTGCTCTCCACGCTCAAGGCCGCACAGCAGCGGCTGGCCGACCAGCACAAGCGCTACGTGCCGGTGGCGCTGAAGATCGCCCCCGATCTCGACGACGACCAGATCCGTAATATCGGCGATGCGCTGGTGCGTCATGGCATCGACGGCGTGATTGCCACCAACACCACCATCTCGCGCGACGCGGTCAAGGGCCTGCCCCATGCCGACGAAGCCGGCGGCCTGTCCGGCCGCCCCGTCTTCGAGGCCTCTACGCGCGTGGTGCGCGAACTGCGCCGTGTCGTCGGCAATGATCTGCCAATTATTGGCGTGGGCGGCATCTTCGATGGTGCGGGCGCCAAGGCCAAAATCGATGCCGGCGCGCAACTGGTACAGGTCTACAGTGGCTTGATTTACCGCGGCCCGACGCTGGTGCGCGACTGCGCCGCCGCCCTGCGCAAGTAGCCTTCCGGCAGCGTCGCGGGGAGCGCCATCCCGTGTGGGCCATCGGGCGCATTTCCGCGAAAAATGACAATCTTGCGCAATATCTTGCGGTACACCCTCCCTTGGGAGGTGTTTTACAGCAGGATATGGCGCGATGCAGCACCAAAAGCGATCCCAGCAGGGGCCGGAAATGGTATGCTCGCAGGCTTCGCGCCGTCGTATCCGATGTGACCATGCGCGCGCCCGCACCAGCCGCCGGGCGCGCCGCGTCCGCATCCGGACCGCCGGGCCGCCCCGCAGAACGCCAATCGTCCTGCCGGCGCCCGTCAGGACGGCTGACGTACCGTTTGCGGCTGACTGACTGAAAAGCACCGAACCCTCGGGGGAGAACAATTACATGCTGCGTCTCAAGGCATCCACCACCCAGTCCATCCTCGGCAGCGCGGTAGCGCTGGCCCTGCTCTACGGCGGCGCCGTGCAGGCCCAGACGGCAACCGTGAAGGTCCTGTCGATCGTGGACCACCCGGCTCTCGACGCCATCCGCGATGGCGTGCGCGACGAGCTGAAGACCGCCGGCTACGACGCCGACAAGAACCTGAAGTGGGAATACCAGAGCGCCCAGGGCAACCCGGGCACCGCCGCCCAGATCGCCCGCAAGTTCGTGGGTGACCAGCCGAGCGCGATCGTGGCCATCGCCACGCCGTCGGCCCAGGCCGTGGTCGCCGCGACCAAGACCGTGCCCGTGGTGTACTCGGGCGTGACCGATCCGGTGGCCGCGCAGCTGGTGAAGAGCTGGGGCGCAACGGGCACCAACGTGACCGGCGTGTCGGACAAGCTGCCGCTGGACAAGCAGGTGTCGCTGATCAAGCGCGTGGTGCCCAAGGCCAAGACCGTCGGCATGGTCTACAACCCCGGCGAAGCCAACTCGGTGGTGGTGGTCAAGGAACTGAAGGACCTGCTGGCCAAGCAGGGCATGTCGCTGAAGGAAGCCGCCGCACCGCGTACCGTGGACATCGGCCCGGCTGCCAAGAGCCTGATCGGCAAGGTCGACGTGATCTACACGAACACCGACAACAACGTGGTGTCGGCCTATGAATCGCTGGTGAAGGTCGCCAACGAATCGAAGATCCCGCTGGTGGCTGCCGACACCGACAGCGTCAAGCGTGGCGCCATCGCCGCGCTGGGCATCAACTACGGCGACCTCGGCCACCAGACCGGCAAGGTCGTGGTGCGCATCCTGAAGGGCGAGAAGCCGGGCGCGATTGCCTCGCAGACGTCGGACAACCTTGAACTGTTCGTGAACACGGGCGCCGCCGAGAAGCAAGGCGTGACCCTGTCGCCGGACCTGATCAAGGAAGCCAAGACCGTCATCAAGTAATACCGCCGGATGCCGCGCGCCCTACCCTGTGGCGCGCGGCCCGAAGCGCCCCCAATGGCCCTATCCGGGCCGGCCGGACGGCCTGCAAAGGATTTCCCCCATGTCCCTCTTTTCCCTGCTGGGCGCCCTGGAGATCGGCCTGATCTTCAGCCTCGTGGCGCTCGGGGTGCTGATCTCGTTCCGCATCCTCAACTTCCCCGACCTGACCGTCGACGGCAGTTTTCCGCTGGGTGGCGCTGTCGCCGCCACGCTGATCTCCGCCGGACAGGATCCGTTCATCGCCACGGTGGCCGCCATCGTGGCCGGCGCCATGGCCGGATGGATTACCGGCTGGCTCAACGTTCGCCTGAAGATCATGGATCTGCTTGCCAGTATCCTGATGATGATCGCGCTGTACTCGGTCAACCTGCGCATCATGGGTCGCCCCAACGTGCCGCTGATCACCGAGCCGACGATTTTCACGATCCTGCAGCCCGAATGGATGCCCGACTACGTGCTGCGCCCGCTGGTGCTGTTCGTGGTGGTGGTCATCGCCAAGCTCGCGCTGGACTGGTTCTTCTCGTCGCAGCTTGGCCTGGCCATGCGCGCAACCGGCGCAAATCCGCGCATGGCGCGTTCCCAGGGCGTGCCCACCGGGCGCGCCACGCTGGCCGGCATGGCGCTGTCCAACGCGCTGGTGGCCCTGGCGGGTGCCCTGTTCGCCCAGACGCAAGGCGGCTCGGACATCTCGATGGGTATCGGCACGATCGTGATCGGCCTGGCTGCCGTGATCATTGGCGAAACCATCATCCCGGCGCGACGCCTGGTGTATGTGACGCTGGCCGTGGTGATCGGCGCCATCCTCTACCGGTTCTTCATCGCGCTGGCGCTGAATTCCGAGTTCATCGGCCTCAAGGCACAGGATCTGAACCTGGTGACCGCCGCGCTGGTGACGCTGGCGCTGGTGCTGCCGGCCACGCGCAAGAAGCTGTTCGCCCGCAAGAACGGAGGTGCCTGAGATGCTGCGCGCTGAGAACCTGAAGCTCACCTTCAATCCGGGCACGCCGATCGAAAACCGCGCCCTGCGCGGCCTGAGCCTGGAGATCCCGGCCGGCCAGTTCGTGGCCGTGATTGGCTCCAACGGTGCCGGCAAGTCGACCTTCCTGAACGCCGTCAGCGGCGACACGATGGTCGATAGCGGACGCATCATGATCGACGACACCGATGTCACGCGCCAGCCCGCCTGGGATCGCGCGCACCTGGTGGCCCGCGTATTCCAGGACCCGATGGCCGGCACCTGCGAGGCGCTGACGATCGAGGAAAACATGGCGCTGGCCATGGCACGTGGCTCGCGCCGCGGTTTCCGTCCGGCGCTGAACAAGCAGTCGCGCGAGCTGTTCCGCGACAAGCTGCGCCTGCTGAACCTGGGCCTGGAAAACCGCCTGACCGACCGCATCGGCCTGCTCTCGGGTGGCCAGCGCCAGGCGGTAAGCCTGCTGATGGCATCGCTGCAACCGTCGCGCATCCTGCTGCTCGACGAGCACACGGCGGCGCTGGATCCGAAGACGGCCGCGTTCGTGCTGGAACTGACTGCGCGCATCGTCGAGGAAAGCAAGCTGACGACGATGATGGTCACGCACTCGATGCGCCAGGCGCTGGACTACGGCCAGCGCACCGTGATGCTGCACCAGGGTCAGGTGGTGCTCGACGTGTCGGGCGACCAGCGCAAGGGCCTCGACGTACCCGACCTGCTCAAGATGTTCGAGCAGACTCGGCATGAGCAACTTGATGACGATGCACTGTTGCTGAGCTAAGGCGCCCAGCAGCCCATGATGTGCGCTCTCTCCCGCATGGCGGGAGAGAGGAGCACAGTCACTCAGCGGTTCAAGCCGCCCCGGCCTTGTCCAGCCACTTCCCGAGCTGTTCCGTCACCGCCGTGCTCGAAAACGAGCAGCTATCCTGCGCGAACACCGCCGCCATCTCCATCCGACGCAGCAATTCCTCCATTGCCTGACCGAACACGGGCGGCAGCGTCAGCGACGGCGCCGCGGCACGCCACCTGGCGATCAGTTCGCCGGGTGGCAACGTGCCCGCCAGATGGGCATCCAAAGCCTGGCGCATGACGGCCAGCGTTTCCTGATTGGCGCTCATGAACGCGCCCTCCTTTCCTTGTAAAGCTCGCGGAATGTGCGGCCGCTCGGGGCCGGCATGTCGCGTGTTTCGGTCCAGCCCTTGCCCGCCATTGGCAGACTGGCAATCAGCTTGCTGCGGCCGCCCATGCGTGACAGCATACGCGCCCCCATCCGCGTGACAAAGGCATACAGATCCGGGCGCCGGGCCACGTAGCCCCAGACCTGCAGCGCCACGCGCTCCTGCCATGGGCGCAGGTGGCGCTCCATCTGCTTCTCGCGCAACTTGCGCAGCAGGTCGGACAGCGGAATCGACGCCGGACACACCCGGTTGCACTCGCCGCACAGGGTGGCGGCCTGCGGCAGGTCTACCGCATTGGCCAGGCCGACGTAGCTTGGCGTCAGCACGCTGCCCATCGGGCCGGGATAGACCCAGCCGTAGGCGTGGCCGCCGATCTTCTGGTACACGGGACAGTGGTTCATGCACGCGCCACAGCGGATACAGCGCAGCATCTCCTGGAATTCGCCACCGATCAGCCCGCTGCGGCCGCCATCGACCAGCACGAAGTACATGTGCTCCGGGCCGTCGCGTTCGCCTTCGGCACGCGGCCCGGTCAGCAGCGAAAAATAGTTGGAGATGGCCTGGCCGGTGGCCGAGCGCGGCAGCAGCCGCATGACCGTAGCCAGGTCTTCCAGCGTCGGCAGCACTTTCTCGATGCCGGTCACGGCCACATGCACGCGCGGCATGATCGTGCACATGCCCTCGTTGCCTTCGTTCGTGACCACGGCCACGGAGCCGGTCTCGGCAATGATGAAGTTGCCACCCGTCACGCCCATGTCCGCCGACAGGAACTCGGGACGCAGCACTTCGCGCGCCTCGCGCGTCATCTCGGGAATGTCGGTCAGGCGCGGCTTGTTGTGGACCTTGGCAAAGAGGTCGGCAATTTCGTCCTTGTCCTTGTGGATCACCGGCGCAATGATGTGCGACGGCGGCTCGGCATCGTTGATCTGCAGGATGTACTCGCCCAGGTCGGTCTCGATGCTCTGCACGCCCATCTCGCCCAGCACCTGGTTCAGGCGCATTTCCTCGGTCACCATCGACTTGCTCTTGATGACCTTCTTCACGCCGTGCTTCTGGGCGATCTCGGCCACCAGCCGGGCGGCATCGGCCGTGGTCTCGGCGAACAGCACCGTGGCGCCACGCCTGGTCGCGTTTTCTTCAAACGTGGCGAGCCAGACGTCGAGGTTTTCCAGCGCGCGGTTGCGGCGTTCCTTCAGCGCGGCACGGGTGGCATCGAAATCGATGTCGCGGATGGCGTCGGCGCGGGCCGTCACGAACTTCGTCGACAGCTTCTTGAGGTTCTGCTGCAGGCGCTGATCGGCCAGCTTCTGCCCGGCGCGCGCCTTGAATTCCATGCTATGCACTTGCATCGTGGGGGCTCTCTTGTGGTTCGCGCGTCAGGCGTCGCCGGCCAGCACCTGCGCGATATGAAGCACGCGCGTCTGCGAATCGCCGGAGCGACGCAGCCGGCCTTCGATATTGAGCATGCAGCCCAGGTCGCCCAGCACCACGGCGTCGGCGCCGCTGGCCTTGATGTTGGCGCACTTCTCGTCGACGATCGCCGTGGAAATATTGCCGTACTTGACCGAAAACGTGCCGCCAAACCCGCAGCAGGCCTCGCAGTCCTTCATCTCGGTCAGCTGCACATTGGGCAGCTTGCCCAGCAACGCGCGCGGCTGCTGCTTGACGCCCAGTTCGCGCAGGCCCGAGCACGAATCGTGATAGGTGATGTGGCCCGCAAAGCCGGAGTCGAGCTTGTCGAGCTTCGCCACGTTGACCAGGAAATCGGTCAGTTCGAACACGCGTTCGCGCAGCCGCTCGTAGCGGCCATGCAGTTCGGGATCGTCGCGCAGCAGGTCGTGGTAGTGGTGGCGGATCATGCCGCCACAGGAGCCGGACGGCACCACCACGTAGTCGAACATCTCGAATTCACGCAGGAATTTCTCGGCCAGGTCGCGCGACACAGCGCGCTCGCCCGAGTTGTATGCCGGCTGTCCGCAGCACGTCTGCGCCTCGGGCACCATCACCTCGTAACCGGCCGATTCCAGCAGCTTCAGCACCGAAAACCCGATTTCGGGGCGCATGAGGTCCACCAGACAGGTGGCGAACAGTCCGATTCGCATGACTTCCTTTTCCAGACCCTGAAACCCCGCAATTATGCCCCTTTGCCCCGCCGCTGCGGGCATCTGGCGCCGCAATCCTGTTCATCTGGCAATGCAAAGTGGCTCATGGGCAGCTGCCCGCCACCCATCATCTATGGAGGGAAATCTCGAAAATCACGTTTCATCTGTTGAAATTTTCACGATGCGAGATAGAATCAGGCAAACGCTTAATTTGCCGCACGGCAACATTTTTCCACATGGCAGAAGCAGACAAGTCACCCGGCAAGACCTCGATCCAGGTGATCGAGCGCATGATGACGCTGCTGGACGCGCTGGCCCAGCACGCGGATCCCGTCAGCCTGAAAGAGCTGTCGCTGGCCACCGGCCTGCACCCGTCCACCGCGCACCGCATCCTGAACGACATGGTGGCCTGCCGCTTTGTCGATCGCTCCGACCCCGGCAGCTACCGCCTGGGCATGCGCCTGCTGGAACTGGGCAACCTGGTCAAGGCACGCCTTTCGGTCCGGGATGCGGCACTGGCGCCGATGCGCGCCCTGCACCGCGTGACGGGGCAGACCGTGAACCTGTCGGTGCGTCAGGGCGACGAGATCGTCTACATCGAGCGCGCCTACAGCGAACGCTCGGGCATGCAGGTCGTGCGCGCCATTGGCGGCCGCGCCCCGCTGCACCTGACGTCGGTCGGCAAGCTGTTCCTGGCCGCGGACGAAGCCACTCGCGTGCGTACCTACGCCACGCGCACGGGGCTGGCGGGCCATACGCGCACGTCGATTACCGACCTGGCCAAGCTCGAACGCGAACTGAGCTGGGTGCGCTCGAACGGCTATGCGCGCGACAACGAGGAACTGGAACTGGGCGTGCGCTGTATCGCCGCGGGCATCTACGACGATTCCCGCCGGCTCGTGGCTGGCCTGTCGCTGTCGGCCCCGGCCGACCGCCTGCAGGACAGCTGGCTGCAGAACCTCAAGGAAACCGCGCTGCAGATTTCGCGTGGCATGGGCTACGTGCCCGAGCCGACGGCCTGATCCTGGCCGTCGCCGCAGGCCGGCGACATCAGCGGACTGGCAAAAAAGAACGCGCCGGGGGTCTGAAACCCCACGGCGCGTTTTCCATGGCGCAATGGCTACAGCTCAGGTGCCATGCGACTGCTGCGATACCAGGACCGCTGCAGGGGATCTAGGGCCCTGCGTAAGATTTGGCGTCGAAGGAAAAGGGCGCGGTTGGCCCCCTGCCGACGATGGTTGATGCTCAAGCCAGTTGCGCACACGCGTGGCATCGGCAAAGCGCGACAGCTTGCCCACCGAGTCCAGGAACACCATCACCACGTTGCGATCGTTCACGCGGGTCTGCATGACCAGGCACTGGCCGGCCTCCGAGATATAACCGGTCTTCTGCAGGCCGATATCCCAGCTGCCGCCACGCACCAGGCGATTGGTGCTGACGTAGTGCATCGTGCGGCCCGACACGCTGACCTCGTGTTCCGGCTGCGTCGAGAATTCACGGATAGTCGGGTTGCGGTAAGCAGCGTTGACCAGGCGAGCCAGGTCCATGGCGCTTGACACATTGCTGCTCGACAAGCCGCTCGAATCGACGAAGTGGCTGTCGTTCATGCCCAGTTCGCGCGCCTTCTTGTTCATCGCGCCGACAAACGCCGGCAGGCCACCCGGGTAGCTGCGGCCCAGCACCGACGCGGCGCGGTTTTCCGAAGACATCAGCGCCAGCAGCAGCATTTCATGGCGCGTCAGCGTGGTGCCGAAGCGCAGGCGGGAGCTGCTGTGCTTCTCGGTGTCGCGATCGTCCTCGCTCACCGTCAGCATTTCATCCATTGGCAGGTGCGAATCCATCACCACCAGCGCGGTCATCAGCTTGGTGATCGACGCAATCGGCAGCACCGCTGTCGGATTCTTCTGGAACAGCACCTCATTGGTGTTCTGGTCCATGACCAGCGCCACCGACGAACGCAGCGACAACGCGTCTTCGGTATCGCGCAGGCCCATGGCCTCGCCCAGCGACGGCTTGGCCGGCACGAACGCGGCTCGCACCGGCGCGGCGCGGCTGGCCACCACGGTGCGTTTGCCGTTCTTGACGACAATCACCTTGCGCGGAGACGCCTCCGCTTTCGCGGAAGTCACCTTTTTGGTGGATTTAGAGGCTTTTTCGGTCTTTTTGGCCGAAGTTTTCGTCGCAGTCGACTTCGTCGCTGCGTACGCTGCCGGCGGTGCCAGCAGGGCAACGGACACCAGCGCCGAAGTGGCGATGGCGGTCAGTTGGGGAAGGCCAAAGAGTCGGGACATGAAGGAATCGGTCCGGAACATGATCTGTTCAGCGCGGATACGGAATGGCGCTAGTGTAGGAAATTAAGAAATTCTTAGCAAGATTAATGACTTACAGCGGCTCTTTAAAGTTTGATTCGCAAACATTTCCGCATTACGGAAAAAGAGCCATTTAAATCACATTATTGCTAACGCAAATACAACAGTTTTTGCCCTGCAGGCCTCAGGCGTCACGCCAGCATCGTCGTCGGTGACGGATCACGTCAACGCGCTTTGTGTCGTACCGGTCCCTGTCGATAACGGTCTGCATGGCGGAATCCTGATATCGATCGGGCAATCAGGAGAGGAAACGCACGAACCCACTTACCGGTTCACGCTCGGTCGTCAATTGATTGGCTGTGGCGCTCGGGTCTGCATAGCCCAGCGACATGCCGCACACCACCATTTCCTCCTCCGTCAGCAGCAGGTGCTGCTTGATGATCGCGTGGAACTGCGTGAACGCCGCCTGCGGGCAGGTATCCAGCCCGCGTGCCCGCGCCGCCACCATGATGCTTTGCAGGAACATGCCGTAATCGAGCCAGCTACCCTGCTCCATGATCCGGTCGATCGTGAAGATCAGGCCGACCGGCGCATCGAAGAACCGGAAGTTGCGGGCGTGCTGCTCGTGCATGCGCGCCTTGTCCTCGCGCTTGATCTCCAGCAGGCTGTACAGGTCCCAGCCAACCTTGCGGCGGCGGGCCAGGTACGGATCGACCCACTCGCGCGGATAGTACGGATATTCCTCGCGATACTTGGCATCGCGCTCCGGATCGTCGTAGGCGGTGAGCACATCGGCGCAGAAGCGCGCCTTGGCATCGCCTGCCAGCACATAGACCTTCCAGGGCTGCGTGTTCGTGCCCGACGGCGCCCGGCTGGCGACGGCAAGAATTTCCGCGATGGTCTCGCGCGGCACCGGTGTATCCAGGAACGCGCGAACCGAACGGCGTGTCGTGATGGCGCGATCGACAATCGCGGCGTCATCTGCGTGCGACATGCTCAGTGGTCTCCTCAAATCTTGTTCATTCTGGCTGGCCAACGACCAGCGCCTGCAATGCCTGACGCAACGCCGGCGGCAATGCCACAGGCCTGCGCGTTTCGCGATCCACGTACACGTGCACGAAGTGCCCCTGCGCCGCCGCCACATCCTCGTCGTTGCGGAACAGCCCCACTTCGTAACGCACGCTGGAATTCCCCAGCTTCGCCACGCGCAGGCCCGCCACGACCGTGTCGGGAAAGCTCAGCGACGAGAAGTAGTTGCACTGCGTCTCGATGACCAGGCCGATCGTGGCACCGGCCTCGATGTCGAGCACACCCTCCCGTATCAGGTACGCATTCACGACGGTATCAAAGTAACTGTAGTAGACAACGTTGTTCACGTGGCCATACACATCGTTATCCATCCAACG
This sequence comes from Cupriavidus sp. HE11, assembly GCF_056097175.1. Classification (NCBI taxonomy): domain Bacteria; kingdom Pseudomonadati; phylum Pseudomonadota; class Betaproteobacteria; order Burkholderiales; family Burkholderiaceae; genus Cupriavidus; species Cupriavidus sp. HE11. The sequence continues at coordinate 3,388,592 of NZ_CP184464.1, read as the reverse complement.
CGTCGTGATAGGTTGAAAGTGCGCGTACGCACTACGGCGATCGGGTTCGGGCTTCATCGGTATCGGTTCAGGACAACTTCGGGTGAAGACGGGATCAGCGCCGCTGCAGCCACACGGGAGGTCCGTATGAGCGCACGGTGTGCCACAAGGTTCCAAGTTTTTTGCGATGCGTCGAAGGCCATCATGCGGCCGCTGCCGGCAGCGGCGACGAAAGCCCCGCATCCAATGCGCCAAAGCGTGCGTGACAGGCCGCTGCAAGCGCAACGGTTTGCGTGTGTACCGCCACGGTGTTCTCGATGTGATTGCCATAGCCGCCAGCCATGGCTACGGCAATGGGCAGCCGTAGCGACAAGGCAAAGTCAAACACCATCGTGTCGCGCCGGGCCAGGCCTGCCATCGTCAGGCGCAGGCGTCCCAGCCGGTCGTCTTCGTGCGGGTCGGCGCCGGCCAGATAGATCAGCAGATCGGGAGCAAAGCGCGCCTTCAGCGATTCCAGCGCGCCAGCCAGCGCGGCGGCATAGCCATCGTCGTCGCAGCCATCGGGGAGTCCGACGTCGAGATCGCTGGCTTCCTTGCGGAACGGATAGTTCTTCTCGCCATGGAGCGACAGCGTGAACACCGTGGGGTCGTCGCGCAGGATCGATGCCGTGCCGTTCCCCTGGTGGACATCGAGATCGATCACGGCCACGCGTCGCACGTGACCATCACGCTGCAACTGACGCGCAGCGATGGCGGCGTCGTTGAACACACAGAAGCCGCCGCCCTTGTCGGCGTAGGCATGGTGGGTACCGCCCGCCAGATTGACCGCAATGCCCTGCGTCAGCGCGGTACGGCAGGCCGCAATCGTGGCGCCGGCCGACCGGCGCGAGCGTTCCACCATCTCATGCGACCACGGAAAGCCGATCTCGCGCTGGCGGGCCGGGTCCAGCCGCCCTGCCGAGACGTTGGCGATATAGTCGGCGGAATGGGCCAGTGCCAGCGCGTCGTCACCGGCACGCGGCGCCTCGTGCAATTCGAGCCCCGGCACCTCGCGCACCACGGCGTCGCGCAGCATGCTGTACTTGCGCATGGGAAAGCGATGTCCAGGCGGCAGTGGCAGGACGAAGTGGTCGGCGTAGAAGGCTAGCATCAGCGGCGCTGGGGGTCGGGGCGCGGGGATCTTGGCCGACAAGTGACGTGTTGATGTCATTTACCGACCGGACAGTCAGCGATGGTAGCACCGAGTTCGACGGCGGGCCCGTGGCGATGCCGCAAAGCGTGTGAAACACCCGTTTTTCTCGCGTCGCACCACCTTTGCGACGACTACCCAGATCGGGACAAACCCTTACCCATGGCGGGATAGTGGCCTGCAATGCCCTTCTGAACGGCATTCCCCCGGTATTTTTGGTGCGCCGCACAAAAACCGCTTGACACCCAATTCGCCTTGCTTAGAATTGGAATTGTTGCGGCGCATCAAAGACCGAGGCGATCTCGGAAAACGCCGATGAACATACGAAGGTACGCTCGGGCTGGCCAGACACTTGAAGTCATGGCGCTGACATCTGGGCGGCTTAATTTTACTTTTGCTTGACCTTGAAGTTCACCACTGGAGACCAGCAATGATCCTGACCCCGGAACAAGTTGCAGCTGCACAAAAAGCCAACCTCGAGACCCTGTTCGGTCTGACCTCGAAGGCCTTCGAAGGCGTCGAGAAGCTCGTTGAGCTGAACCTGCAAGTGGTCAAGGCTACGTTCGCCGAGAACGTCGACAACGCCAAGAAGGCCCTTGGCGCCAAGGATGCCCAGGAACTGCTGGCCATCCAGGCCGCCCTGGTGCAGCCGGTTGCCGAAAAGACCCTGGCCTACACGCGTCACCTGTACGAAATCGCTTCGGAAACCCAAAGCGAGTTCACGAAGGTTGCCGAAGCCCAGCTGGCCGAAGGCACGAAGAACGTGCAAGCCCTGGTCGACAACTTCGCCAAGAACGCCCCAGCCGGTTCGGAATCGACCGTCGCCATCGTGAAGTCGGCCATCTCGGCTGCCAACAACGCCTACGAGTCGGTCCAGAAGGCCACCAAGCAGGCTGTTGAAATGGCCGAAAGCAACTTCCAGGCTGCCGCCACGGCCGCCACGAAGGCTGCCCAGCAAGCCAGCGCCACGGCCCGCACCGCCGCCAAGAAGTCGGCTGCTGCCGCCTAAGGCACCGTAGTTCTCCAGCGTACCGGCTTCGGCCGGTCCGTTGGCAAAGCATCCTCCCCCGCCGTGCGGACATGGGTGTTTTGCCAACGGAAGCGAAGACCGGAGCGACGTTATCGCCCTGTCCACTGCCCTGTACCGATGTCTCCTCGGTACCGATTCCAAAAGGTATCGTTCAGGCCCGGCCCTGCAAGCAGGTTGCCGGGCTTTTTTTCGCCCGTTCGATGTTGCCGGAAATGCTTGGCGGTTAATTGAATAATCGACCTCAAAAAGAAACCCGCCGGATGGCGGGCTTCTTCATTGCGACGGCACCGATCAGCGCTTGCGCGGCGGCGGCACGTCGGTGCAGACGCCTTCGTAGATCTCGGCAGCCATGCCGATCGACTCGCCCAGCGTCGGGTGCGGGTGGATCGTCTTGCCGATATCCACGGCGTCGGCACCCATCTCGATGGCCAGGCAGACTTCGCTGATCAGGTCGCCCGCATGGGTGCCGACGATGCCGCCACCGATGATGCGGTGCGTTTCCTCGTCGAAGATCAGCTTGGTGAAGCCTTCGTCGCGGCCATTGGCGATGGCGCGGCCCGAAGCGGCCCACGGGAACACGCCCTTGCCGTACTTAATGCCCTGCGCCTTGCACTGGTCTTCGGTCAGGCCGGCCCAGGCCACTTCCGGATCGGTGTAGGCCACCGACGGAATCTGCTTGACGTCGAAGTACGCCTTCTCGCCATGGGCGGCCTCGGCGGCCACGTGTGCCTCGTGCACGGCCTTGTGCGCCAGCATCGGCTGACCAACGATGTCGCCGATCGCGAAGATGTGCGGCACGTTGGTACGCAGTTGCTTGTCGACGTCGATGAAACCACGGTCGGTCACGGCCACGCCGGCCTTCTCGGCGCCAATCTTCTTGCCGTTCGGCGTGCGGCCCACCGACACCAGCACGGCGTCGTAGCGAACCGGTTCGGCCGGGGCACCCTCGCCTTCGAACTTGACGTAGATGCCGTCCGGCCTGGCTTCCACGCCAACGGTCTTGGTCTTCAGCATCACGTTGTCGAAGCGATGCTTGTTCATCTTGTCCCACACCTTGACCAGGTCGCGGTCGGCGCCCTGCATCAGGCCGTCGAGCATTTCGACCACGTCGATGCGTGCGCCCAGGGTGCTGTAGACGGTGGCCATTTCCAGGCCGATGATGCCGCCGCCGATCACGAGCATCTTGTTCGGGATGTCGCGCAGTTCCAGCGCGCCGGTCGAATCAAAGATACGCGGGTCTTCGGGGATGAACGGCAGCTTCACGGCCTGGCTACCGGCCGCGATGATCGCCTTTTCGAAGCGGATCACGGTTTTCTTGCCCGTAGTGGCCTTTGCGTCACCTTCGGTTTCCTGCACTTCGAGGTGATTCGGGTCCAGGAACGTGCCGATGCCGCGCACCACCTGCACCTTGCGAGCCTTGGCCATGCCGGCCAGGCCGCCGGTCAGCTTGCTGACGACCGATTCCTTGTAGTGGCGCAGGCCGTCCAGGTCGATCTTGGCTTCGCCGAACAGGATGCCGTGTGCGGCCAGGGCCTTGGCCTCGTCGATGACGGCCGCGTTGTGCAGCAGGGCCTTCGACGGGATGCAGCCCACGTTCAGGCAGACGCCACCCAGCGAGCCGTAGCGTTCCACCAGCACCGTGTTCATGCCCAGGTCCGCCGAACGGAAGGCGGCCGAGTAGCCGCCGGGGCCGGCGCCCAGCACCAGCATGTCGCACTGGATGTCGGCGCTGCCGCTGTGCTTGCCAGCTACAGGGGCCGCGGCCGGCGCGGCGGCCGGAGCCGGAGCTGCCGCCGGCGCGGGGGCCGCAGCAGGTGCCGGCGCCGGGGCAGCGGCCGCGCCGCCTTCCACCGTGCAGATCACCGTGCCCTTGGCTACCTTGTCGCCCACCTTGACCTTGACGTCCACCACCTTGCCGGCGGACGACGACGGCACTTCCATGCTGGCCTTGTCGCTTTCCAGCACGATCAGCGACTGCTCTTCCTCGACCGTGTCGCCGGCCTTGACCAGCACCTCGATCACTTCCACCGCGTCGAAATCGCCGATATCCGGCACCTTGACTTCGATCACACTCATGCTTTTCCTCCTGGGATGCGCGCCCTGCCCGCTCCGGGCTCAGGCCGCGCCGTCTTTGTTGGTTGCCGCGCCGCCGGGCTGCTGGGGCGTCTCATGGGGTGCCGCAAGAATCTTCACCGTATGCACGTCGATCGGGCCCGCCGAGCTCTTGTCAAACTCGATCCCCGCGTCGACCCCGATCCGCGCAATGTCGCCGGCGTCCATTTCGGGCCGGTCGTACACCGCGTGCATGGCCCCGAGCGCATAGTTGCGGCCCGAGCCGATGCCCCAGAAACGGTCGAACGAAAACACCTCGCGGTAGGAGTAGACGCCAAAAATGCCGCCCGGATTGGCGATCAGGCAAACGATCTGCGATGACTCGTAAGGGTCGTCCTCGTCTTCCTTGGTGTTGATGAAATACTCGTTCTTGAGCTTTTCATGCACCTTGAGGAAGGTCCGGAACACGTCGTCGCGGGTCATCAGGCGGCATTCGTCGCCCATGCCCGTCAACAGTGCGCGCATGACCGGGAAATGCGCCGTGGTACCCGCCAGCGCGACAAAGCTCTCGCCTACGGGAATCACTTTCTGGTTGCGCTCGTAGGCACGCGACAGCCGCGTATCGCCGAACGTCACCAGCGCATCGGCCGCGATCGCCACCTCGTCACCCTTGCGTACAACAACGCAGGTAGTCATGGCACGCCCCCTTACTCGGCATTTCGCACGCCGGCACAGCCGGCGTGCGTTGCAGTTGCTTCAAGATGAAGCGAAGCGGTTCTGGCGAGGCGCGCGGCCGCAGACAGTACAAGTGGTACAGCCAGGCCGCGCAACGACGCCAGAATCATCTTCAAGCGACCGCTTACAGCAGGATGCGGCGGAAGTCCGCCAGCAGTGCAGCAAAGTACGTATTGAAGCGTGCGGCCTCGGCGCCGTCGATCACGCGGTGATCCCACGACAGCGACAGCGGCAGCGTCAGGCGCGGCGCAAACTGCTTGCCGTCCCAGACCGGCTTCATGTACGACTTGCAGACGCCCATGATGGCGACTTCCGGCGCGTTGATGATCGGCGTGAAGTATGTGCCGCCAATGCCACCCAGCGACGAGATCGAGAAGCAGCCGCCCTGCATCTGGTCCGGCTTGAGCTTGCCGTCGCGTGCCAGCTTGGCCAGCTCGCCCATTTCCTGGCTGATCTCGATCACGCCCTTCTTGTCGGCGTCCTTGATCACCGGCACGACCAGGCCGTTCGGCGTGTTGGCGGCGAAGCCGATGTTGAAGTACTTCTTCAGCACCAGGTTGTCGCCGTCCAGCGACGCGTTGAAGTTCGGGAACTTCTTCAGCGCCGCCACGGTGGCCTTGATCATGAACGCGAGCATCGTGACCTTGATGCCGGCCTTCTCGTTTTCCTTGTTCAGCTGCACGCGGAACGCTTCCAGGTCCGTGATATCCGCCTCGTCGCAGTTCGTGACGTGCGGGATCATCACCCAGTTGCGGTGCAGGTTGGCGCCCGAGATCTTCTTGATGCGCGACAGCGGCTTCGATTCCACCTCGCCAAAGCGCGTGAAATCGACCTTCGGCCACGGCAGCAGGTCCAGGCCGACGCCCGAGCCACCGCCGGCGGCGGCAGCCGGCGCAGCGGTCTGGCCCGACATCACGCCCTTGACGAAGTTCTGCACGTCCTGCTGGGTGATACGGCCCTTCGGACCGGAGCCCGGCACACGCGTCACGTCCACACCCAGTTCACGCGCGAACTTGCGCACGGACGGGCTGGCGTGGGCGGCCTTGCCGGTAACACCCTGGGCGGGCGCTGCGGCGGGAGCGGGAGCGGGAGCCGGCGCGGCAGCAGCAGCCGGCGCGGGCGCCGGAGCGGCGGCCGGTGCCGGGGCGGCAGCGGGTGCTGCGGCCGGAGCCGTGGCGGCGCCACCGGCAGCCTCCAGGATCAGGATCAGCGTGCCTTCGGCCACGTTGTCCCCGACCTTGACCTTCACTTCCTTGACGATGCCGCCCTGCGGGGCCGGCACGTCCATCGTGGCCTTGTCGGATTCCAGCGTCACCAGCGCGTCTTCGGCGTTGATCTGGTCGCCCGGCTTCACGTGGACTTCGATGACGGGAACGGCGTCGTAGTCGCCGATGTCCGGCACCTTGACTTCCACCGTGCCACCGCCTGCCGGCGCGGCTGCGGGGGCCGGAGCCGGAGCCGGAGCAGCGGGAGCCGGGGCCGGCGCAGCGGCGGCGGGCGCCGGGGCTGCGGCCGGAGCCGGGGCTGCCGCGGCGGCGCCGGCAGGCTCCAGCATGACCAGGACCGTGCCTTCGGCCACGTTGTCGCCCACCTTGATCTTGACTTCCTTGACCGTGCCGGCCTGCGGCGACGGCACGTCCATCGTGGCCTTGTCCGATTCCAGCGTGACCAGCGCGTCTTCCGCGTTGATCTGGTCGCCCGGCTTCACATGCACTTCGATGACGGGAACGGCGTCGTAGTCGCCGATGTCCGGCACCTTGATTTCAATCGCTTGACTCATTCAGTGTCTCTCCTGGGCAGCCGGCACCCTGGTTCGTTACGCTCAACACGACAAACGCAATCGGCGAGGTTACTCTCGCCGCACGCATCTGTCACGCTGCCGCGCATCACCTGCGCCGCGGGGCGCCGCCGGGCCAGCCGGGGGCGCCCGCGGCGCGGCGGGTTGCCGCGCTGCGGTGGTTCAGTCGTGCAAGTCCGGGGAATCAGACCGACATCGGGTTCGGCTTGCTCGGGTCGAGGTTGTACTTCTTGATGGCTTCCGCCACCTTCTCGCGACCGATCGCACCTTCGTCAGCCAGCGCCTTCAGCGCGGCCACCGTCACCCAGTTGCGGTCCACTTCGAAGAAGTGACGCAGCTTCTCGCGGGTATCCGAGCGGCCGAAGCCGTCGGTGCCCAGCACCACGTAGCGACGCGGCACGAACGGACGAATCTGCTCGGCAAACGCGCGGATGTAGTCGGTCGACGCGATGACCGGGCCACGCACGCCCTTGAGCTTCTGGGCCACGAACGACTCGCGCGGCGCTTCCGTCGGGTGCAGCAGGTTGTGGCGTTCCGTGGCCTGGCCTTCGCGGGCCAGTTCGGTGAAGCTCGGGCAGCTCCAGATGTCCGATTCCACGCCCCAGTCCTTCTTGAGCATGTCGGCGGCGGCGATCACCTCGCGGAAGATCGTGCCCGAACCCAGCAGCTGCACGCGCGGCGCATTGCTGTTTTCCACGCCCTTGCGGAACTGGTACATGCCCTTGACGATGTCCTTCTCCACGCCAGCCGGCATTTCCGGATGTTCGTAGTTCTCGTTCATCACCGTCAGGTAGTAGTACACGTCTTCCTGTTCGGCGTACATGCGGCGCAGGCCGTCCTGCATGATCACGGCCAGCTCGTACTGGAACGTCGGGTCGTACGAGATGCAGTTCGGGATCACGGCGTGGAACACGTGCGAGTGGCCGTCCTCGTGCTGCAGGCCTTCGCCGTTCAGCGTGGTGCGGCCCGACGTGCCGCCCAGCAGGAAGCCGCGCGAGCGCATGTCGGCAGCGGCCCAGCACAGGTCGCCGATACGCTGGATACCGAACATCGAGTAGTAGATGTAGAACGGGATCATCTGCACGCCGTGCGTCGAGTACGACGTGGCGGCGGCGATCCAGTCGCACATGGCGCCGGCTTCGTTGATGCCTTCCTGCAGCACCTGACCCGTCTGCGATTCCTTGTAGAACATCAGCTGGTCATGGTCTTCCGGCACGTACTTCTGGCCTTCCTGGTTCCAGATACCTACCTGGCGGAACAGGCCTTCCATGCCGAACGTGCGCGATTCGTCCGGCACGATGGGTACCACGTGCTTGCCGATCTGCTTGTCCTTGAGCAGCGTGTTCAGGATACGCACGAAGGCCATCGTGGTGGACACTTCGCGGCCTTCGCCGGTGGCCTTGAGCAGCGCGTCGAACGCCGACAGCTCGGGCACCTTCAGCGCGTCGGCCTTCTGGCGGCGGGCCGGCAGGTAGCCGCCCAGGTTCATGCGCGCCTGGCGCATGTATTCCAGTTCCTTCGAGCCTTCCTCGAAGGTCAGGTACGGCACTTCTTCCAGCTTGTCGTCCGGCACCGGGATGTTGAACTGGTCGCGGAACGCGCGGATCGCGTCCACCGGCATTTTCTTCTGCTGGTGGGCAACGTTCATGGCCTGGCCGGCATCGCCCATGCCATAGCCCTTGATGGTCTTGGCCAGGATCAGCGTCGGCTGGCCCTTGTGCTCGCTGGCCGCCTTGTAGGCCGCGTAGACCTTGTGCGGGTCATGGCCGCCACGGTTCAGGCGCCAGATGTCGTCGTCGGACCAGTCGGCCACCATGGCCTTCAGTTCCGGCGTGTTGAAGAAGAACTCGCGCACGTAGGCGCCGTCCTTGGCCTTGAAGGTCTGGTATTCGCCGTCCACGCATTCCATCATGCGCTTCATCAGCAGGCCCTTGGTGTCGCGCTGCAGCAGCTGGTCCCAGCGGCTGCCCCACACCACCTTGATCACGTTCCAGCCCGAACCGCGGAATTCCGATTCCAGTTCCTGGATGATCTTGCCGTTGCCGCGCACCGGGCCATCCAGGCGCTGCAGGTTGCAGTTGATCACGAAGACCAGGTTGTCCAGCTTCTCGCGGCCAGCCATGCCGATCGCGCCCAGCGATTCCGGCTCGTCGGTCTCGCCGTCGCCCAGGAAAGCCCAGACCTTGCGGCCTTCGGCGTTCACCAGGCCGCGGCTGCCCAGGTACTTCATGAAGCGGGCCTGGTAGATGGCCATGATCGGGCCCAGGCCCATCGACACGGTCGGGAACTGCCAGAAATCCGGCATCAGCCACGGGTGCGGGTACGACGAAATGCCCTTGCCGTCCACTTCCTGACGGAAGTTGTCGAGCTGCTCGACCGTCAGGCGGCCCAGCAGGAAGGCGCGCGAGTACACGCCCGGGGCCGAGTGGCCCTGCACGAAGACCAGGTCGCCACCGCTCTGTTCCGACGGGGCGCGCCAGAAGTGGTTGTAGCCCACGTCATAGAGCGTGGCTGCCGAGGCGAACGACGAGATATGGCCGCCGACGTTGGTGTTCTTGTTGGCGCGCAGCACCATGGCCATCGCGTTCCAGCGCGTGTACGAGCGGATGCGGTGCTCGATATCCTGGTCGCCCGGAATGCGTGCCTGCTGCTCCACCGGAATGGTGTTGATGTACGGCGTCTCGGCGTGGAACGGCTGCGTCACGCCGTTCACGCGGGCGTACTGGATCTGCTTGTCGATCAGGAAGGCCGCGCGTTCGGCGCCTTCCGCATTCAGGACGCCCTGCAGGGCATCCAGCCATTCGTGCGTTTCCTGGGGATCTGCGTCGTTGGCGCTGCTGGCGCCGAGGATCTGCTCTGGTACAGCGGACATGACTGTCTCCTGGGTAAATTCCTGCCCCGGCGCCCGCCCGGTATGGCGGATCTCGGTTGGCCGGTCTGACGGTTTTGACGTCGCGGCGGAAGCCTTGCCTCTGTACCTCTGGCATCGGTTCAATGGCCAGGGCCGGGATCTTTCGCATCGGGTCGCAGCGCCCGGATCCTCGACGGCAAGCACATGGCTCCGCCCGCATTGTTCGGTCGAAGCGATTCTATGGAAGCACAGCAACGGCTGACAAGCTAAATTTTCAGATTACGAAGTCATTTCTTATAATGTGAAATATTGTCGCAGTGCACCAGAAACGGCGCGGCGGCGCCGGAAACCGGCCCGCCGGATTTGCGGGATTCCCTGTGCCGGATAGGCGCTTTCCCCAAGCGACGCACCGCAATAAAGCCGATACACTGGCCGGTCGACCGTCAATACCCTATGCAGTTCTTCGAACGAATCCTCTCCGGCCTGCGAACGGCCATCCTGCCACCGAATTCCGCCGGTACCGTCAGCGATTCCAGCCAGGGCGTGGCGCCCGGCGCGGCGCGCGCTGGCCATGGCGACCCGCATGGCGGGCACGACGAGCACCCCGAACACGGCGATCACGTCGACGTCATGGAGCCGCTGGCCGCTCCGCCACGCCGCCTGTGGATCATGCGCTGGCGCAACCTGGTTGCAACCAGCTGGTTCATGTTCATTCCGCTGGTGGCCATCGTGCTGTTTACCGTGGCGATGGGCGTCATCCTGTGGTCGCTGCACGAAACCGAACGCCAGCAGCAGCGCGATTCGCTGTACCGCGATGCCGCCTGGGCGCAGCAGCGGGTGCGGCTGTCCCTGCTGAGCAACCAGGACCAGATGGCCTCGCTGGCACGCGACATCGCCGCCGCGCAGCTGGACCAGGGCGCCTACCGCACCGCCGCGCAGGAAATCCTGCGCGAGAACCCCGAGATCGTCTTCATCAACTGGCTCGACGCCACCAAGCGTGGCCGCTGGTCGCTGCCGTCTACCTCCGAATTCGCCAGCCGGCTGCGCGAAACCGTGGACCAGCCGCTGGAACCGGAGGTCCTGGACACCTTCGACGCCGCTCGCGAGACCCAGCGCGTGGTCTATTCCCGACCGCTGACCAACGATCGCGGCGACAGCTTCATGCTGATGGAAGTGCCGATCGTGCGCGACAACGAGTTCCTGGGCACCCTGGGCGCGCTCTATTCGATCAACGGCATCCTGACCCACCTGCTGCCACCCGAGCTGACCGAGCGCTACCGCTTCTCGCTGATCGACAAGAACAACCAGACCCGGGCCAGCACGTCGGTACGGCCGGTGCCGGGCAATGCGCTGTCCTACGAGGTGCTGCTCGACCCGCCGGGCCATTCGCTGTCGCTGCGCGCCGACGCCTATCCGCCGCCATCGAACCTGCCCAACAACATGCTGCTGTGGCTGGTGGTGGGGCTGTCGTGTTTCCTGCTCTGGAGCCTCTGGAGCATGTGGCGGCACACCAGCCGCCGCTCCGAGGCGCAGCGCGCGCTGCTGGCCGAGACATCGTTCCGGCGCGCGATGGAAAACTCGATGCTGATCGGCCTGCGGGCGCTGGACCTGAACGGCCGCATCACCTACGTGAACCCGGCGTTCTGCCGCATGACGGGGTGGTCCGAGCCCGAACTGGTGGGCCGCATCCCGCCCTTCCCCTACTGGCCACCCAACGACCAGCAGGAAATGCAGAAGCAGATCGACCTGACGCTGCAGGGCAAGTCGCCGGCCACCGGCTATGAAATGCGCGTGATGCGCCGCGACGGCAGCAGCTTCTTTGCGCGGATGTACGTGTCGCCGCTGGTGGACAGCCGCGGCCGCCATACGGGTTGGATGAGTTCGATGACGGACATCACCGAGCCCAAGCGCGCCCGCGAGGAACTGGCCGCCGCCCACGACCGCTTCACCACGGTGCTGGAAAGCCTGGACGCCGCGGTGTCGGTGCTGGCCACCGACAAGGCCGAACTGCTGTTCGCCAACCGCTACTACCGCCAGTTGTTCGGCTGGGAGGCCGAGGGGCACCTGAAGCTGGCCGGCGACGACTTCGACAAGGAGCAGATGTCGAGTGACAACACCGACTTTGTGGATGCCTATGCCGGCCTGCCCGCCTCGGAGCTGATGCCGTACGCATCGGACGCCCGCGAGGTGTTCGTGCCGGACATGCAGAAATGGTTCGAAGTGCGCCGCCGCTATATCCAGTGGGTGGACGGCCACCTGGCGCAGATGCAGATCGCCACCGACATCACGGTGCGCAAGGCCGCCGAGGAAATGGCGCGCCAGCACGAGGAACGCCTGCAGTTCACCAGCCGCCTGACCACCATGGGCGAGATGGCGTCGTCGCTGGCGCACGAGCTGAACCAGCCGCTGGCCGCCATCAATAACTACTGCATGGGTGCCGTGGCGCGCCTGCATTCTGGCCGCAGCACGCCGGAAGACCTGATTCCGGTGCTGGAAAAAACGTCGGCGCAAGCCGTGCGGGCCGGCACCATCATCAGCCGCATCCGCGGTTTCGTGAAGCGCAGCCAGCCGCAGCGGCGCGAGGCCGCCCTGCACGACATCGTGGCCGACGCCGTGGGCCTGGCCGACCTGGAAGCCACGCGCCGCCGCGTGACCATCCTGACGCGCCTGCCCGCCCCGCCGCTGATGGTCTATGTCGATCCGGTGCTGATCGAGCAGGTGCTGGTCAACCTGCTCAAGAACGCCGTGGAAGCCATGGCCGGCCTGCCGGCAATGCGCGCGGCCGGCGTGGTCCGGCTTCATGCGCGGGTCGAGAACGTTGAGTTTGGTCAATCGGTGTGCATCGACGTGATCGACCAGGGCCCGGGCGTGGACGAAGCCACCAAGGAACGCCTGTTCGAGCCATTCTTCAGCACCAAATCGGACGGCATGGGCATGGGCCTGAACATCTGCCGGTCGATCATTGAATCCCATCAGGGCCGTCTGTGGGTGGAAAACAATGTGGACGGCATAGGTTGTACGTTTAAAATCACCCTGCCGCTGCAGCCCGCGCTACCCGAGCAATAACCTCGGGAGCGCCCCCGGGCATGCCGGACGACCCTCTGCCGCGGGGCATCGGGAGGCCGTCCGGACGATTTGCCTGGGGGTGTTGCGCGCCGCCGCATGCAGTTACACTTCGTTGCAAACGACTTTGCCCCAGGAGACTTCATGACCGCAACGCCCAGCCCAACGCCGCATCGTGGCGAGACCGTCTTCATCGTCGACGACGATGAAGCGATGCGCGACTCGCTGACCTGGCTGCTAGAGGGCAACGGCTACCAGGTGCGCAGCTTCAACAGCGCCGAGCAGTTCCTGTCCGCCTACGACACCAGTTCGGTGGCCTGCCTGATCCTTGACGTGCGCATGCCGGGCATGAGCGGCCCGGAACTGCAGGAGCGCATGATCGCCGAGAACATCGATATCCCGATCGTGTTCATCACCGGCCATGGCGACGTGCCGATGGCGGTGTCGACGATGAAGCGCGGCGCCATCGATTTCATCGAAAAGCCGTTCGACGAGTCGGAACTGCGCGCGCTGGTGGAACGGATGCTGCAGAAGGCCCGTACCGACCATTCCGCCGCCCGCGAGCAGCGTGCCGCCAAGGACCTGCTGTCCAAGCTGACCACGCGCGAGCAGCAGGTGCTGGAGCGCATCGTGGCCGGCCGCCTGAACAAGCAGATCGCCGACGACCTGGGCATTTCCATCAAGACCGTGGAGGCGCACCGCGCCAACATCATGGAAAAGCTCAACGTCAACACGGTAGCCGACCTGCTGCGCCTGGCGCTGTCGCGCAACAGCTGATCCGCGCAGGACATCGACGCGCCGGCCGCCCGTGCATCGCCATGGGGTAGCCGGCGCGGACCTTGCGGATCGCCCCCCTGCCCCCGCCTCGCCTTGCCGTTCGGCCCAGGCCGGGCCCGGCTCCTACTTTCCCTCCAGATATTCCGCGTCGGCGAACGTCACCACCCATTGCGGGCGGTAGATGACGAAGATGGCCACCAGCATGCCGGTCAGGAATGCCTCGCCAAAGGCGATGATCACCACGCCGGTCAGCCAGTCGCCCACGGTCAGCCCGGCATCGCCCGCGTGTCCCGCCAGCATCAACCAGGCCAGCCGCAGCACCCCCGACACAATGGCCGCCACCAGCGCGGCAAAATAGCCGTGGCCCAGGATAAAGATGAACAGGTGCTTTGGCAGCCAGTGCCGCAGGGTGGCCTGCAGGCCGGCCGTGACCAGCCCTGGCACGGCCGCCATCCAGATAAAGCGCGGCGCCAGCGATACCCAGTGGATGTCCTGCCACGCCTGCCCGGCCAGGTAGGCCAGCCCGACCAGCGAGATCACGTTGGCGATGGCCAGCGTCACCAGCGCCATCGGCAGGCCGAACATCGTCACGGCCAGCGTAGCCCCCATCAGCTGGATGACCACCCCGCCGCCCAGCGTGGCGCGCGCCGTCCAGAGCAGCGCCAGGAAAACCAGCGTCCCTAGCCAGGCATGCTGGATCGGCTCGCGCCGCAGCACCCGCCACGGCCGTTGCGAGAGCGCCCAGGCCAGCACGGCCACCGCCAGTGTCGGCAGCGGCCAGGTCGCCAGCAATTCCGGAATTGAAGAATCGTCGATGTCCATCGGCGGATGCTAGCAGCCGCCGGACGATCTCCGCTTGCATCCGGTCAAGCCGGCTCCGAATCGCGCCAAGCCTTTATAATCCGGGTTTTGCACGCGCCCGCCCCCGCGCGGCGCGCGCCCCCATCCTTCCAGCCTTTCCAGTCACGTACGCCCATGTCCGCCCATCTGATCGACGGTAACGCCCTTGCCAAACAAATCCGTGCCGAAGCTGCCCAGCGCGCCGCCCGCCTGACCGCCGCCGGTCACCAACCGGGGCTCGCCGTGGTGCTGGTGGGCGAGGACCCCGCCAGCCAGGTCTATGTGCGCAACAAGGTCAAGGCCTGCGAGGACAACGGCTTCTACTCGTCGCTGGACCGCTACCCGGCCGACCTGTCCGAAGCCGACCTGCTGGCCCGCATCGACGCCCTGAACAACGATCCGAAGATCCACGGCATCCTGGTGCAGCTGCCGCTGCCCAAGCATATCGACAGCCACAAGGTGCTGGAAGCCATCGCCCCCGAGAAGGACGTCGACGGCTTCCACGTGGCCAATGCCGGCGCGCTGATGACCGGTGCCCCGCTGTTCCGCCCCTGCACCCCGTACGGCTGCATGAAGATGCTGGAATCGATCCAGTACCCGCTGCGCGGCGCCCGCGCCGTGGTGGTGGGCGCCTCGAACATCGTGGGCAAGCCGATGGCGATGCTGCTGCTGCAGGCTGGCGCAACCGTCACCATCTGCAACAGCAAGACGCGCGACCTGACTGCCCATACCCGTGACGCCGACGTCATCGTGGCCGCCGTGGGCCGCCGCAACATCATCACCGCCAACATGGTCAAGCCCGGCGCCGTGGTCATCGACGTGGGCATGAACCGTGACGACGCCGGCAAGCTGTGCGGCGACGTGGACTTTGCCGGCGTGCGCGAGGTAGCCGGCCACATCACGCCGGTTCCGGGCGGCGTGGGCCCGATGACGATCACGATGCTGCTGATCAATACGCTGGAAGCCGCCGAGCGCCGCGCAGGTCTGGCCTGAAACATTGTCTCGATGGGTCTCCATGGCGCGCACGCCGCGCCTCGATCACCCTGATAGCAAAGTCGTACTGGATATTTGGCCGCAAAGGCCTCATCTTGCACAGGTAACCGTGCCGCCCCGCGCGCAGGCGCTTCTTGTCGGCGGCACGCCAACCGGGAATTGTCATGACTGATACCACCGACCGCGCCAACAACCCGCTGCTGGACTTCGCGGACCTGCCGCGTTTTGCCGAGATTCGCCCCGAGCACATCGGACCCGCGCTGGACGTGCTGCTGGCGCAGGCCCAGGCCGCCGTCACGCGCGCCGAAGCCCCGGAAACGCCGGCTTCCTGGAACACCGCTGTCGAAGCACTCGAAACCGCCACCGAGCCGCTGGGCCGCGCCTGGGGCGTGGTGGGCCATCTGAGCGCCGTGGCCGATACGCCCGAGTTGCGCAAGGCTCACTCCGACAACCTGCCGCGCATGACCGAATTCTGGTCGTCGCTGGGCCAGAGCCTGGCGCTGTACGAGAAATACAAGGCCGTGGCCGCCGGCCCCGAGTTTGCCGGACTGTCGCCGGCCCGCAAGCAACTGCTCGAAAACGAGTTGCGCGGCTTCCGCCTGGGCGGCGCCGAACTGCCCGAAGACAGGAAGCCTCGTTTTGCCGAGATCCAGGAGCAGCAGGCCCAGTTGTCGAAGGCCTTCTCCGACCACGTGCTCGATGCGACGAACGCCTACGCGCTCTACATCGACGACGAAAAGCGCCTGACCGGCATTCCGGCCGATGCACTGGAAGCCGCGAAGCTGGGCGCCGAAAAGGATGGCAAGGCCGGCTGGAAGTTCACGCTGCACTTCCCGTCGTACTTCCCGGTACTGCAGTACGCCGATGATCGCGCCCTGCGCCAGACCATGTACGAGGCCAGCGTCACGCGCGCCTCGGAACTGGGCCCGCGCTACAACAACGGCCAGACCGACTGGGACAACACGTCGAACATGCGCGAGCAGCTGACGCTGCGCCGGGAAGAGGCGCAGATGCTCGGCTACAACAACTACGGCGAAGTCTCGCTGGTGCCGAAGATGGCCGAATCGCCGGCCGACGTCCTGAAGTTCCTGGACGAACTGGCCATCCGCGCCCGCCGCTTCGCCGAAGCCGACTGGAAGGAACTGCGCGAATTCGCGGCCGCCGAACTGGGCCTGGACAAGATCGAGCCATGGGACGTGGCCTACGCCTCGGAAAAGCTGCGCCAGAAGCGCTACGCGTTCTCCGACGACGAGGTGAAGCAGTACTTCCAGGAGCCGCAGGTGCTGAAGGGCCTGTTCGGCGTGGTCGAGAAGCTGTTCTCGGTGAAGATCGAGCCGGACAACGCCCAGACCTGGCACAAGGACGTGCGCTTTTTCCGCGTGGTGTCGCCGCAGGGCGCGCTGCTGGCCCAGTTCTACATCGACCTCTACGCACGCGAAGGCAAGCGCGGCGGCGCGTGGATGGACGACGCCCGTGGCCGCAAGGAGCGCGACAACGGCACCGTGCAGACGCCGGTGGCCTATCTGACCTGCAACTTCACCGCGCCCGTGGGCGGCAAGCCGGCGCTGTTCACGCACGATGAAGTGATCACGCTGTTCCACGAGTTCGGCCACGGCCTGCACCACATGCTGACGCAGGTGGGCGACCTGGGCGTCTCGGGTATCAATGGCGTGGAATGGGATGCCGTGGAATTGCCCTCGCAATTCATGGAGAACTTCTGCTGGGAATACGAGGTGCTGTCGACCATGACGGCCCATGTGGAGACTGGCGCCCCGCTGCCGCGCGCGCTGTTCGACCGCATGCTGGCAGCGAAGAACTTCCAGAACGGCATGGTGACGCTGCGCCAGATCGTGTTCTCGTCGTTCGACATGCACCTGCATACCGACTACGACCCGCAAGGCGCAGTGTCGGTACTGGAACTGTCGCGCCAGATCAACGACGCCAAGCACGTGGTGCCGCAGTCGCCGCTGTCGCGCTGGCCGAACACGTTCAGCCATATCTTCGCAGGCGGCTACGCAGCCGGCTACTACAGCTACAAGTGGGCCGAAGTACTGTCGGCCGACGTGTACGCGGCCTTCGAGGAAGCCGCCAAGCTGTCGGGCAGCGTGCTCGACGCGGCAACCGGCGAGCGCTATCGGCAGGAAATCCTGTCGGTGGGCGGCAGCCGGCCGGCCATGGAGTCGTTCGTGGCCTTCCGCGGCCGCACCCCGCAGATCGACGCGCTGCTGCGGCACGGCGGCATGGCCGAAACGGCGGCGGCAGCCTGATCGCATCGCCCCGACCAGGCGCCCCGGCTCATGGACATTCCTGTTCCGATCCGCAAGGAATGTCCGCCGGGCGCCTGCGTCTGCAACCGCGAGGCGCTGCTCGACAATCCGCACGCCGACCGGCGCATCCTGCAACTCACGCAGCAGGAAGAAAAGAAACTCGTAGAACGACTAGAAAACATCGCCACGCTGGCCGAGCTGAACCGCATGCAGGAACGGATGCACGCGCTGCTGGGCATCACGATCACGATCACACCCAGTGACAACGTGGTGCGCACCACGCGCGGCTTCCGCATCGAACTGGCCGACCAGCCCGGCCTGTGCCGCAAGACCCGGCAGGCGATTCCCGCCGCCATTCGGCGCAGCATGGAAACCCATCCCGAAATCGCGTTCGAGATCCTCGACCAGCGCGATCTGCTGGGCGGCAGCCGCAACCTTTTTGGCGAAAGTGCCAACCCCGAAGAATAACGACCCATGAGAATCGCGAGCTGGAACGTCAACTCCCTGAAGGTCCGCCTGCCCCAGGTGCTGCAATGGCTGGCCGCGCAGGACGCCGCGGGCACCCCCATCGACGCGCTGTGCCTGCAGGAACTGAAGCTGCCCGACGACAAATACCCGCTGGCCGAGCTGGAAGCCGCCGGCTTCCACAGCATCTTCACGGGCCAGAAGACCTACAACGGCGTGGCGATCGTGGCGCGCGACGGCGCCATGCCGGCACCGACCGACGTGGTGCGCAACATTCCGGGCTATGAAGACGCGCAGCAGCGCGTAGTGGCCGGCACCTATGGCGATGTGCGCCTGATCAGCGCGTACTTCCCGAACGGCCAGGCGCTTGATTCGGACAAGTTCGTCTACAAGCTCGACTGGCTCCGCGCCATGACCGACTGGCTGCGCGCCGAGATGATCAAGTATCCGAAGCTGGCGCTGCTGGGCGATTTCAATATCGCGCCGGAAGACCGCGACGTGCACGACCCGGCCAAGTGGGAAGGCCAGAACCTGGTGTCGCCGCAGGAGCGCGATGCGTTCAAGGCACTGGTGGCGATGGGCCTGGTCGATTCGTTCCGCATGTTCGAGCAGCCCGAGAAGATGTTCTCGTGGTGGGACTACCGCATGATGGGGTTCCGACGCAACGCGGGCCTGCGCATCGACCACATTCTCCTGTCGCCCGACCTGGCCCAGCGCTGTACTACCTGCGTGATCGACAAGGAACCGCGCCGCTGGGACCAGCCGTCGGACCACACGCCGGTGGTCGCCTCGCTCCAGCTCGACTGAGCCGATGAGCGCCGCCGCCCGCGCCAATCCCCCCGCCCTGCAACGCTGGTTCCCATGGCTGCGTCGCGTCACCCCGCTGACGCTGCGCGCGGACGTGATCGCCGGCCTGCTCGGCGCGGTGCTGGTCTTGCCCCAGGGCGTGGCCTTTGCCACGCTGGCCGGGCTGCCGCCGCAATACGGCATCTACACGGCGGTCATCCCCTGCATCGTGGCGGCGCTGTTCGGGTCGAGCTGGCATGTGATGTCCGGGCCGACCAATGCCAATTCGCTTGCGCTGTTCGCCATGCTGAGCCCCGTGGCCTTCGCGGGCAGTCCGGCCTATATCGCGCTGGCGCTGGCCGTGACGATGCTGGTGGGCCTGCTGCAGCTTGCGGTCGGGGCGCTGCGGCTGGGCTCGCTGGCGAACTTCATCTCGCCATCGGTGTTGCTCGGCTTCACATGTGGCGCGGCCACGCTGATCGGGCTCTACGCGCTCAAGGACCTGTTCGGCCTGGCGGTGCCCACCGGCACCAGCGCGTTCGGCGTGGTGCGTTTCCTGTTCGAGAACCTCGACACCGTCAATGGCAGTGCGCTGATCGTCGGTGCCGTTACGCTGGTGGTCACCATCGCCATCAAGCGTGTATCGCGGCGGCTGCCGTTCATGCTGCTGGGCCTGCTGGCCGGCTACTGCGTGGCGATGCTGCTGAACCATAGCGGTTGGGGCGGCGCCCAGCATGTGAACGTGGTGGGGCCGATCCCGTCGGCCATTCCGCCCTTCCATGTGCCCGACATCAACTGGCGCACGGTGCCCGACCTGCTCGGCATTGCGGCCGCGCTGACCATCGTGGCGCTGGGCCAGTCGATCTCGATCGCCAAGGCCGTGGCGCTGCGATCCGGACACATTGTGAACGCCAACCGCGAGTTCATCGGCCAGGGGCTGTCGAATATCGCGGGCGGGCTGTTTTCGGGCTATATCTCGTGCGGCTCGCTGAACCGCTCGATGCCGAATTTCGAGGCCGGTGCACAGACGCCGCTGGCCAGCGTGTTCTCTGCCCTGCTGCTGGTGGTACTGGTCACGGTCAGCGCCCCGCTGCTGGCCCAGATTCCGCTGGCGGCCATCTCGGCCATGCTGATGCTGGTGGCCTGGGGCCTGTTCGATTTCCAGCGGCTGCGCCGCATTGCGCAGCTGTCGCGCACCGAATTCGCCATCGCGGTGGGCACATTCGCCGCTACATTGGTGATCCGCCTGGAAATGGCCGTATTGCTAGGCACGATCCTGTCGCTGGTGGCCTATCTCTATCGCACGTCACGCCCCGCCGTGCGCAGCCTGGTGCCCGACGCCGACGACCCGGGCCGCCGCTTTACTCCGCTGGACGAACTGCGACGTCCGCAGCCCGAATGCCCGCAGCTGAAGCTGCTGCGCATGGAAGGCGCCATCTACTTCGGCGCGGTGCAGTACGTGACCGATCGCCTGCACTGGCTGCGCACCGTCGATGCCGACCAGAAGCATCTGTTGGCGATGACCAAGAGCATGAACTTCATCGACCTGGCAGGCGCCGAGATGTGGGAATCAGAACTGACCGAGCGGCGCGCCGCGGACGGCGACCTGTACTTCCATCGCCCGCGTACGCAGGTGCTGGAAACATGGGAGCAAACCGGATTTACCGCCAAGCTGGGCAGCGACCATATCTTCCCGACCAAGCGGCAGGCACTTCACACGATCATTGACAGGCTGTCGCCCGAAATCTGCGCGCAGTGCCAGGCGCGCATTTTCGAGGAATGCGCCCAGCGGCCAGGCGGCCCCGCAAGCCAGCAGGAACAGGACAGCACCGTTCAGTCCGCGCCACGGCATGACGCGAGACTGGACACGACGCATCCTGCCTGAATGGCAATGCAGACAACCAGACTTTGAAAAAACTGCTGAGAACTACTCGAAAGGCGCCCTGAACCTTCTGGCGTCTGGCGCGCCGGCCGGCCTGCTGTGAAGCAGGGCCGAAGCCGGCGGGCGGAGGGTTGCTACCGTCGGTCGGCCTTCAGACCGGCGCCACGTGCGCCCGCTTGACCACGACCGGCTGGGGCACGCCCTGCTCGATCAGCACCACGGCCGCGCGTTCGATCGTGTCACGACCGGCGCGGAACGCCTCTTCCAGCGACAGCACCTGATCGGCGCTGAAGCCTTCCCAGAGTGCTTCGCGTGTTACCACGCATGTCACTTGCTCACCATCGACAAGCGCGTGGAACAGCAAACCCTCGTTGTTGATGTCGTAGCGGTCTTGCTCCTGGAATTTGATTTCCATCATCACAGCCCTCCATATGCAAGTGGAAAAGAATCCTAACATGGCTTTGCGGAAATCGTCTTCGATCCCCTGCATGCCATCAGCAGAATAAGATTCGTCCCAATGACCGGTGGCGGGTGCAGCAAGTTCCGTCATTTGTCGTCTGTGCTGCATGGTGACGCCACCGCAACCGCGCAGCATGCCATGCGTGTGTGTCAGCGCGATGTGCCGATTGTTCTGCCGAATTGGCCGATCGATCCGGTCACGCTGCAGCTTGCCGCGCGCATGCGGCCGGCCTTCCGGCCGATTTATTCGCGCTACGCATTTAGCGTTTGACAAAGTCAAAAATGCTGCTAGAATCTCGGTCTTCGTCGGGGCGTTAGCTCAGTTGGTAGAGCAGCGGACTCTTAATCCGTAGGTCGAGTGTTCGAGTCACTCACGCCCCACCAGACACAGAAAGGCCGGAAGCAGCGATGCTTCCGGCCTTTTGCTTTTTTCCGGCCAATTCCTTTCCCGGCCGCTTCCATTTTCTGCCTGCCTGGAGCCGGATCGCTCATGCGATCCGCTCATCAAAGCACCCAGGCCCGGCGTATCAAACCGTGGCGCTGTCGAACAGCACGCGCGCCAGCCGGCGATGATCGGCCAGCACGTTCGGCAGATCGACCGTGCGCAGCTGGCCATCCCGCACCACCACGCGGCCGTTGATGATGCTGGTCGACACATTGGCGGGCGTGCAGAACACCAGTGCCGCCACCGGGTCGTGACCACCGCCGGCAAAGCCCACGGCCGACATGTCGAACGACACGATGTCGGCCGACATGCCCGGCACCAGCGCCCCGATATCGTCGCGGTTCAGCACGCGCGCACCGCCCAGCGTGGCAATCTCCAGCGCCTCGCGCGCACTCATGGCCGCCGGGCCAAATCCCACGCGCTGCAGCAGCATCGCCTGGCGCGCCTCGCCCAGCATGTGCGCACCGTCGTTCGAAGCGCTGCCGTCGACGCCCAGCCCCACCGGCACGCCCGCATCGCGCATGCGGCGAATCGGCGCGATCCCCGATGCCAGCCGCATGTTCGAGCACGGGCAATGCGCCACACCCGTGCCGGTACGCGCGAACAGCGCCACACCCTCGTCGTCGAGCTTCACGCAGTGCGCGTGCCAGACATCGTGCCCGACCCAACCCAGATCCTCGGCATATTGCGCCGGCGTCATGCCGAATTTTTCGCGCGAGTAAGCGATGTCGTTGTCGTTCTCGGCCAGGTGGGTGTGCAGCGACACGCCATAGTGCCGCGCCATCGTTGCCGACTCGCGCATCAGGTCGCGCGACACCGAAAACGGCGAGCACGGTGCCAGCACCACGCGCAGCATCGCGTGGCGCGAGGCATCGTGGTACTGCTCTACCAGCCGCTGGCTGTCGCGCAGGATATCGGCCTCGCGCTCGACCACCACATCGGGCGGCAGACCACCCTGGCTGCGGCCCACGCTCATCGAGCCGCGCGCCGCGTGGAAGCGCATGCCGATCTGCCGTGCCGCATCGATCGAATCGTCGAGCTTCGAGCCATTCGGGTACAGGTAAAGGTGGTCGCTCGTGGTCGTGCAGCCGGACAGCATCAGCTCGGCCATCGCGGTCTGCGTCGAGACGCGGATCATCTCGGGTGTCAGGTGCGACCAGATCATGTACAGGTTGGTCAGCCAGCCGAACAGCTCGGCGTCCTGCGCGGCCGGCACGGCACGCGTCAGGCTCTGGTACATGTGATGGTGCGTGTTGACCAGGCCGGGCATGACCACATGGCCGCGCATGCTCACCACTTCTGCGCTGCCGTCGTCGATCATGCGGCGATAGGTCTCGGGCAGCTCGGCGGTAGCGCCCACCCACTCGATGGCCGGGCCGTTGGCGACCAGGGCGCCGTCGGCGATCTCGCGGCGCTGGGCGTCCATGGTGACGAGTACGTCGGCGTGCTGGAGGATCAGGGTCATGGCAGTCGGGTGTCCGGTTAGTGATGCCCGGAGTCTACGCATCGCCGGCACGTGACCCCAAGCACAGAATTTCGCGCGGGGTGTCCACAATTTGTGGACAGACAGCTATCGGAACAGGCCGGCCAGCGCCTCTGACATGGCATCCGCCATCAACCCGGCGGCCGGCGACAACTGGCTGCGGCCACGTGCCACGAGCCGCAGCGTCTGGCGCTGCAGGCCGGTATCGCGCAGCGGCACGAATACCACCGCCCCGCGCGCCCGCTCTTCCATCACATCGAGCGGGTTCAGCAGCGCCACCCCGGCACCCGTCGCCACCAGGCGCTGGATCAGCACCACCGAGGTGGACTCCACGACTGGCATCAGCTCGATCGACTGGCGGGCGAAGGCGTCGTCGACCAGCGCACGGATCGACAGCGATGGCGCGGGCAGGATCAGCGGATACCCGGCACATTCGGCCAGCGTGGCCGATGTCTGGGCCGCCAGCGGGTGCCCGGGCGCCACCACGGCGCCAATCGACCAGTCGCGGCTGGCTACCACGCGAAAGGCCGCCACTTCCGGCAGGTCGTAGCCTAGCCCCAGGTCGGCGTCGCCCTGCTCCACTGCCGTGACGATGCCACTGACCGGCAGGTCGGCCACGCGCACGACGATGCCCGGCTGATGCTGGCGGAAATCATGCACCAGCGACGGCATCAGCGCGCCTGCCAGCCCCGATGTCGTGGCAACGGTCACCATGCCACGCCGCGCCCCCTTGATCTCGGCCACACGCGCCTGCAGCGCCTCGTGTTCGCGCAGCGTCTGCCGGACATGCGCCAGCACGGCTTCGCCCAGCGGCGTCAGGTGCAGGCGCTTGTGGATCCGGTCGAACAGCGGCGCGCCAAGCTCGGCTTCCAGTTCAAGGATCTGGCGATTGATTGCCGTGGGCGCCACGTGCAGCGACTCCGCCGCGCGCCGGATCGAACCACGGCGGACAACCTCGTCGAGATAGCGCAGAACACGTGCATGCATGGTCGTAGATAGAAAGGAATGGGCAGAAACCGGCGAGTCAGGGGCCGACCCGGGAACCCGCGCATTGTACGGGGCAGCAAAATCCCCAAAAAAATCGGCGAAGGGGCTTGCGCGATACAAATCCCCTTGCTACAATCTTTTTCTTCGTTGGGGCGTTAGCTCAGTTGGTAGAGCAGCGGACTCTTAATCCGTAGGTCGAGTGTTCGAGTCACTCACGCCCCACCAGCGAATTCCAGAAAAGCCCGAAGCGCACCGCTTCGGGCTTTTTGCTTTTCCGCCGGCCATTTCTGCTTTCTCCCCGCCTGCCGCTTTCCCGGCCCTCCCCCGGCCGCATTACGCCCGCGCACCCGCCCTTTCCGCCCGCCAGCCCGGGCCAGTGATCTGATCTCCACGGGTTCCCCCCTATATCCCACCCTTGCCTTTCGCGGTTGAATGCTCTCCGACGCATATCACGGAACGAAGTTCCGTATTGCGGAACCCGGATCTGTAGCCGGGCAATACAAGCAATATGTTGGGAGGCATCTCTTGAAAGCTGTTCTGAAAGTGGGCGCTGCGGGCGCCCTCGCCGCATTGGGTCTGGTCGCAACCGCCGCGCAAGCGCAGTCGTATCCGAACAAGCCGATTCGCCTGATCGTCCCGTTCGCCGCGGGCGGCACCACCGATATCGTTGGCCGTGCCGTATCCGATGCGCTCGGCCGCGAACTGGGTCAGCCGGTGGTGGTGGAGAACCGTGGCGGCGGCGGCGGCGCGATTGGCGCCGACGCGCTGGCAAAGTCCGCGCCGGACGGCTACACGCTGGGTATCGCCACCGTCAGCACGATGGCCACCAACCCGGCCACGAACGCGAAGAACCCGTACGATCCGATCAAGGACTTCGCGCCGATCACCAACCTGGTGAACGTGCCGAACGTGCTGACGGTGAACCCGAAGGTACCGGCGAAGAACCTCAAGGAATTCATCGCGCTGGTCAAATCGAACCCGGGCAAGTACAGCTATGCGTCGGCCGGCAAGGGCAGCATCTCGCATCTGGACGGCGAGCTGTTCAAGTACATCACCAAGACCGACATGGTCCACATCCCCTACCGTGGATCGGGCCCGGCCCTGAACGACACGCTGGCCGGCCAGGTGAACGCGCAGTTCGACAACCTGCCGTCGTCGATGCCGTTCATCCAGACCGACAAGCTGCGTGCGCTGGCCGTGGCAGCGCCCAAGCGCGTGGAAGGCTTGCCCAATGTGCCGACCTTCGCCGAGGAAGGCATGAAGGACATGAACAACATGGCCTGGTACGGCCTGGTGGCACCGGCGGGCACGCCGGCCGCGATCGTCACCAAGGTGCACGATGCCGCGGTCAAGGCACTGCAGGATCCGAACGTGAAGAAGCGCCTGCACGACGCCGGCGCCTACCCGGACGGCAATACGCCGCAGCAATATGCCGCGCAGATCAAGCGCGAACTGGAACTGCGCAAGAAGATTGCGACCGACCAGAACATCACGCTCGAATGACAGCCTGATGATGGCGCAGCAGTAACGTGACGTGCCCGTCGCCCGAGTATTGTTACTACAACTCCTGGCGGCAGGCCGTCACAAATCCCGGTACAGTGTCATTATCGATGCAGGCATTTTCTACAAATTTCTGCTTTTGGCCGGATCCACTGTCCGGCCCTCACTTGAGAGGATGATGATGCTGAAGAAGACCGTACCGACGCTGATCGTTGCTGCCTTGACTGCCCTGGGCGCCGTGCAACTGGCCCACGCGCAGAAGAACTACACGGACGGCGGCGATCTCTACAGCGGCAGCCATACGAAGAACAAGGCGAATCCGAACCAGAACCCGGCCAAGTCGGGCAAGTTCGATCCGTACACTGACGGCGCCAAGAAATCTACGCGCGCCGACCTGGCCCCGAACAAGAAGGCCGACCCGTACACCGACGGCGCCAAATCCGGCAAGCCCGACCCGTACCTGGACGGTGCGAAGAGCGGCAAGCCCGATCCGTACCTGGATGGCGCAAAGTCCGGCAAGGCCGATCCGTACACCGACGGCGCCAAGAAGCAGTAAGTCAGCGCAGCCCGCTGCCAACGACTCCAGGCCCCTGCCATACGGCAGGGGCTTTTTCATTTGCGCACGACACCGCGCACCCCACACACATCGGACATCAGACACCCGGCCCGCCCTGCAGCACCAGGCGACAGCCACGCCGCCTCAGCCGAAAGATTGACTAGGACATACCCGACCTGTCATGCAAATGTCCCAACATTACTGCTAGTGTTCGCCCTACCGATTTTCAATGAAGTGCGACCGGCCCGAAAGAGAGGCAGGCGCCAAAGCCGTCCGGGCCGGCCAAAGCACCGGCCCAAGAAGTGTCCAGGCGGCAAGAAACCCTGTTATGGGAGACCTGAGCAAATGCAGCCCAAAGCACTCGAAATTCACGAGCCTGTCGTGCTCTCGCTTGTCGACGCAGTCACCGCGTGGCAAAGCGCCCTGGAACAGACGTTGAGCGTTTCGGGGCTGTCCTATCCAAAATGGTTGCTGTTGCGCGCCATCCGGTCCGGCCAATTTACGCGCGGCCAGCCATGCCAGGGCGCGATCTTCCTTGACGTGCCCCAGACCGAACGGCTGTTGCGCGAACTCCATGCCGATGGCTGGCTGGAGTTTCCGAGCGACGGCACGCCGCAGATCCCCCTCGAAGCCTGTTCGCGCCTGGAGCGCGCCGCGCTGGCCGTGCGCGCGCTGCATTCGGTCTCGATCTCGCATCTGGCGCCGGCGGAACGCACTGCGCTGACCAGCCTGCTGCACCGCATGACCGTTACGCTGGACGATCACGCCGAACGCCACAGCCGCCAGGCCGCGCGCAACACCGCGGAGCTGTCTCTGGTGGTGGCCGATCACGCCGCCGCCCGCACCGCACAACACGCGCTGGCCGCCTGACCGCTCCCCGGGCTTCGGCCCGTGCGCACCCCCTTGCTGCCCTGACGCCCCGCCCTGCGGGGCGTCGTCGTTTTGTCACCCCGGCCTCGTAAATCTTTCCTACAGTGTGAGCATGCACCGGCACACCACCGAGAACACCGAGGAGAGGCCATGCCCCCCGAGAACGAAGAAAAGGTTGCGCAACTGCTCGAGGACCTGGTTGCATTCGCGCGCGAACGCCTGCCCGCCGCGACGTTTGCCATCGTAGAACCGCTGTTCCGGCATTACTACGACCTGACCGATGCCGAAGACCTGCTGGCGCGCGACGTGGCGGACCTGTACGGCGCCGTGATGGCGCACTGGCAGACGGCACAGAAGTTCGTTTCGGGCGCCGCGCGGCTGCGCGTGTACAACCCGAACCTGGAAGAACATGGCTGGCATTCCGACCACACGATCGTCGAGATCGTGAACGACGACATGCCGTTCCTGGTGGACTCCGTCACGATGGAGATCAACCGTCACGGCCTGACCCTGCATTCGGCCATCCATCCGGTGTTCCGTGTCTGCCGCGACGCGCGCGGCGCGATCGAGAGCATCGGCCTGGGTGGCACCGAGGCCAGCACCGAAAGCTGCCGGCTCGAATCGTTCATCCATTTCGAAGTGGACCGTACCGGCGAGGCCACCCGGCTCGACGCGCTGCGCGTGGGTATTGGCGCCGCGCTCGGGGACGTGCGGGCCGCCGTGGAAGACTGGCCGCGCATGCGCCAGATTGCCCAGGAAACCGTGGCCGGCATGGCCCACGCGGCCGATGCCGCCACGCCGGAGTCTGCCGAGGCGCGTGCATTCCTGGAATGGATGCTCGACGACCATTTCACGTTCCTGGGCCAGCGCGACTACGAACTGGTATCGCGCGACGGCCATTATTTCCTGCGCGGCGTGGCGGGCTCGGGCGCGGGCATCCTGCGCGAGGCCCTGCGCGATCCGGGTACCGACGATGTCACGCCGCTGCCGCCTGCCGCACGCGCCATCATCGAAGGCGCGTCGCCGATCTTCATCACCAAGGCCAACTCGCGATCCACCGTGCATCGGCCCGGCTATCTCGATTACGTTGGAGTGAAGCTGCTGGACGCCAACGGCAAGCTGTTCGGCGAACGCCGCTACGTGGGCCTGTACACGTCCACGGCCTACATGGTGAGCACCAGCGAGATTCCGCTGGTGCGCCGCAAGTGCGCCAATATCCTGCAACGGGCCGGCTTCCTGACCAAGGGCCACCTGTACAAGTCGCTGGTAACCATCCTGGAGCAGTATCCGCGCGACGAGCTGTTCCAGGCCGACGAGGACGAGCTGTTCGACATCACGCTGGGCATCCTGCGCCTGCAGGAACACCAGCGTACGCGGCTGTTCGTGCGGCGTGACCGATTCGACCGCTTTATCTCGTGCCTGGTCTTCGTGCCGCGCGACAAGTACAACACCGACCTGCGCCAGCGCATCCAGAAGCTGCTGGTGCAGTCGTTCAACGGCACCAGTTGCGAATTCACGCCGCAGTTGTCGGAATCGCCGCTCGCACGCATCCAGCTGACGGTGCGCGGCCAGCCCGGCACGATGCCCGAGGTGGACACGCGCGAACTGGAAGAGAAGATCGTGCAGGCCACGCGCCGCTGGCAGGACGATCTGGCACAGGCGCTGCATGACAGCCGGGGCGAGGAACACGGCAACCGCCTGCTGCGCCGCTATGGCGACTCGTTCCCGGCCGGCTATCGCGAGGACTATGCGGCGCGCACCGCCGTGCGCGATATCGAGCTGATGGAACACGCGCGCCAGCATCCGAGCAAGCTGGCGATGAACCTGTACCGGCCCATCGAGGCCGCCTCGGGCGCCTTCCGCTTCAAGGTCTACCGAGCCGGCGAGCCCATTGCGCTGTCGCTGAGTCTGCCGATGCTGGAGCACCTGGGCGTACGCGTGGACGAGGAACGCCCCTACCTGATCGAGCCCGACGGATGCGAGCCCGTGTGGATCCACGACTTCGGCCTGGAGATCGCCGCCGACCCCGATGGCAAGCCGCTGGACATCGACATCGAGAAGATCAAGCCGCTGTTCGAGGATGCCTTCGGCCGTGCCTGGAACGGCGAGATCGAGAACGACGACTTCAACCGGCTGGTGCTGCGCGCGGGCCTGGCGGCGCGCGACGTGACCATCCTTCGTGCCTATGCCAAATACCTGCGGCAGGTGGGATCGACGTTCAGCAACGCGTACATTGAACGGGCGCTGACGGCCAATCCCGGTATCGCGGCAATGCTGGTGTCGCTGTTTCTGGCGCGCTTCGACCCGGCCACGGCCTCCCCGCCCGCTCCGGCCATCGCCCCCGATCGCGCGGAAAAGACCGACGACCCGCACACCCGCAAATGGCTGGCCGATATCGATGCCGCGCTCGACCAGGTGCCCAACCTGGACGAGGACCGCATCCTGCGGCTGTTCCTGAACGTGATCAACGCCACGGTGCGCACCAACTATTTCCATCGCGGCGCGGACGGCCAGTCGCGCCCGTATGTATCGTTCAAGTTCAATCCGGCGCTGGTGCAGGGCCTGCCCGAACCGCGCCCGATGTTCGAAATCTGGGTCTATTCGCCGCGCGTGGAAGGCGTACACCTGCGCGGCGGCCGGGTGGCGCGCGGCGGCCTGCGCTGGTCGGACCGGCGCGAGGACTTCCGTACCGAGGTGCTGGGCCTGATGAAGGCCCAGATGGTCAAGAACACGGTGATCGTGCCAGTGGGTTCCAAGGGCGGCTTCGTGGTCAAGCGCCCGCCACCGGCCACCGATCGCGATGCCTTCCTGGCCGAAGGCGTGGCCTGCTACCAGACCTTCCTGCGCGGCCTGCTGGACCTGACCGACAACCTGGTCTCGGGCCAGCTGGTGCCGCCGCCCGACGTGGTGCGCCACGACGAGAACGACCCCTACCTGGTGGTGGCGGCCGACAAGGGCACGGCCACGTTCTCCGACTACGCCAACGCGATCTCGGCCGAATACGGCTTCTGGCTCGACGATGCCTTCGCATCCGGCGGCTCGGTGGGCTACGACCACAAGAAGATGGGCATCACGGCTCGCGGCGCGTGGGAAAGCGTCAAACGGCACTTCCGCGAGATGGGCGTCGACATCCAGAGCACCCCGTTCACGGTGGTGGGCGTTGGCGACATGTCGGGCGACGTGTTCGGCAACGGCATGCTGCTGTCGCCCCATATCAAGCTGCTGGCGGCGTTCGACCATCGGCATATCTTCCTCGACCCCGATCCCGACTGTGCCAGGACCCTGGCCGAACGCCAGCGCCTGTTCGACCTGCCCCGCTCCAGCTGGGCCGACTATGACACCGCGCTGATCTCGGCCGGCGGCGGCGTGTTCCCGCGCACGGCCAAGACGATCCCGCTGTCGCCACAGGTACAGGCGGCGCTGGGCATCCAGGCCACGGCGCTGTCGCCGAACGAACTGATGCACGCGATCCTGACCGCCCCGGTGGACCTGCTCTACAACGGCGGCATCGGCACCTACGTAAAGGCCAGCACCGAGACGCACCTGCAGGCCGGCGACCGCTCCAACGACGCCATCCGCGTGAACGGCAACGAACTGCGCTGCAAGGTGGTGGGCGAAGGCGGCAACCTGGGCTTCACGCAACTGGGCCGCATCGAATTCGCGCGCAATGGCGGCCGGATCAATACCGATGCCATCGACAACTCGGCCGGCGTCGACTGTTCGGACCACGAGGTCAACATCAAGATCCTGCTTGGCCTGGTGGTGGCCGATGGCGAGATGACCGAGAAGCAGCGCAACAAGCTGCTGGCAGAGATGACCGACGAGGTGGGCCTGCTGGTGCTGGAAGACAACTACTACCAGACCCAGGCCCTGTCGGTGGCCGGGCGCGAGGCGCCGACGCTGGTGGATGCCGAGGGCCGGCTGATCCGCTGGCTGGAACGCGCGGGCCGCCTCAACCGTCCGCTCGAATTCCTGCCGTCGGACACCGACATCGCCGAGCGCAAGTCACTGGGCCAGGGCCTGACATCGCCCGAACGCGCGGTGCTGCTGGCCTATAGCAAGATGTGGCTCTACGACGAACTGCTGGTATCTGACCTGCCCGAAGACGCCCTGGTAGCCGGCCTGCTGGTCGACTATTTCCCCAAGCCGCTGCAACACCAGCATGCCGCGGCCATGCAGCGGCATCCGCTGCGGCGTGAAATTCTGGCGACGCACCTGACCAACATGCTGGTCAATCGCATCGGCGACACGTTCGTCCACCGGCTGATGGAAGAGACCGATGCCCGGCCCGCCGACATTGTGCGCGCGTGCCTGCTGGCGCGCGACGTTTTCGGGCTGACCGCGCTGTGGGAACGCATCGACGCGCTCGACAATCGCGTGGACGATGCCGTCCAGGCGCGCATGTTCGGCGCGCTGGGCCGGCTGCTGGAACGCGCCACGCTCTGGTTCGTGCGCTACCTGCGTGGCGGCGGCACCGTGGAACCGGGTGCAACCCGTTTCATTGAAGCCGCGCAGTGGCTGACACCGCAACTGGCAACGCTGCTGCCGCCCGAGACCTCGCAGACCATGGCCGATACCGCGCTGTCGCTGACCGAGGCCGGTGTCGACGATGATCTGGCGCTGCGCGTGGCGGCCAGCGATACCGCCGCGGCCGCTCTCGACATCGCCGAGGTGGCGGCATCGTGTCATCGCAGCCTGGCCGCGGTGGCAGCGGTCTACTTCGCGCTCGATACCGAGCTGAATTTTGGATGGCTGCGCGAACGCGCGCTGTCGTTGCCGGCCGATACGCACTGGGACCTGCTCGCGCGCACCACCACGCTGGAAGACCTGGGCCGGCTCAAGCGCGCACTGACCACCAGCGTGCTGGCGCAGGCGCAGGACAGCGACGACGCCGCCGCGATGATCAACAGCTGGCGCGGCAGCCGGCAGGTAGCGCTGGACCGCTACGCGCAGATGCTGACCGACCAGCGCGCGTCGGGCGTGTCCGGCGTGGCGGCGCTGTCGATGCTGTCGGTGGCGGTCAGGGAAATCGGCCTGCTCGACCGCGCCTGACACGCTGCGTGCGCATGCCAGCCCGCTGCAAATAGAAACGGCCCGCACTTGGCGGGCCGGAAGGTGGTAGTCAAACAGTCGTATGAAGCCGCGTATTGCGACGGCCTGGGATACGTCGGCTTCAGTCGTCGTCGATGACGTCGTCGTCATCGATATCGCGCAGCGGCGGTGGGTCGTCGCCGTCGTCCGTCAGATCATCGTCGGCCCCGTCGCCACGCGCGCGGAATTCCAGTCCGAGACGCAGGAAGAGGTCAAACGCATCGGCCAGCAGGTGCTTTTGGCGCGGCAGCAGGCTTGCATATGGCATGTCGTAGATCGACTGATGCGTGCCGCGTGCCCCCTTGAGCCCGCGGTCTCGTGCGATGTCAGACAGCAGCGCGGCAAAGCCCGAGAGATCCTGCGCCGCCAGCGCGGTGTTCAGCACCCTGGCAATGACCTGTGGGGATGCACCCGACCATCCAATGACTTCGGCATTGGAGGCGGCATCGTGAGAGATATCGCTAATGTCCATAATTGTCTTAACGGTACAAGAGCGCGCCGTCTTGAGGTGACATCGCTATCGCAATCAACGTCGCCCCTTTTGCTCGGCGAAGTCAGTGCCGTTTTCCACGGTGAGGCGCCGGCCTGGACGGACGCTCCGGCGCCGCAGCGACAGGAGCGTGAGGAACCTGGCGATATTTTGGCGCGCCGTCCGGCCCTTGACGGGCCTCCAGGTGATTGCGCGCGCCACACAGCGGGCAGCGAAACAACGGGCCCTGCCCTTCGTTCCGGATTTCCACCTCGTCGGGCGCCCATTGCGCACCGCAAGGCTGGTTCTGGCAGACAAACATCATGAACTCCAAATGAAGCGAGTCATCGTATCACGCAGGCATCACCGGTCGCACCGCGCGATGTCGTGATTTACGCCCCACGTCGGCGGGATGGCGTGACCGCCCTAGCCATTGTTCTGCACCCAGTGGCGAGCCCATGCACCAGCAGCCAGTCGCGCCTCGGCCGCGCTCAGAAACGTGGCCGGCGGGCCACCCGCTTCCTGCACCACGGCACCGGCTTCCCAGATATCGCACCACGCACGGTAGCGCTCCGGCGCCAGGGCCTGCCAGAACAGATGCACGACAAACCCACGGTACTCGAACATGTCCGACCCGCCGTCGGTCTCGTGCGACGCGGCCACCAGACGCACCGGCCTGGCAGGGGCTTGCCCTGCTTCATCGGCATGTTCGGCATCCGGCGCGGCGGGCGTCCCGGCCGGCACCTTGCCGTATCGCGCCCGTTGGCCGCCCAGCCATGCACATAAGCCAGCCGTGATGGCACCCGTCAGCAATCCCGCAGCAAACCAGCAGGTCCTGCTTTCCCGTTCCAACATGCATAGCCTCCGCTTCGAGACGTCTCTCCGATGTCGAGATGCGCCGGAAGATCGGAGGTTCCTGCACTTCAGGTTATACCAATCTGGGGATGGGTCAGCCTCGGAGTCGGCGATGGAGCGGCGACGGAGCGGCGATGGGTGGGATGGTGGCGCGATGCGATGTCGTCAATGGGAGACTTTTCTGAATCGGCGACCGGCAGGGAAAATTGAGAATCGGGCACGTGCATGGGCACGGCAAGGCCGCTATACTACTGTACGTTTATACAGTATTCGACTGACCGCCGTTTACCCGCACGCATTCGCCACCCGACCATCATGCCCGCCTACCAAGCCGCCTCGATCCTGCTGGAAGCCCATTACTTCGGCGACGATGCCGAGTTGCTGCGCCTGCCCTGTGACAGCGTCACGGTGCAGGGCGGCGCCATCGTAGTCGATGGCCTGGAAACGCGATTCCTGCGCGGCCTGCGATGGACGCCCGACTACCTGTCGTTCGAGGCCGGCGGCGACCATCATCGATATCCGGTCAGCCGCCCGGCAGTGGTGGGGCCGCAGGCCGCGCGCTTCGCGCTGCTCTAGATTCAACGGCCGCAGGGTTTCAGGGGCCTGCGGCGCCCCGCCCGCGCCGCCGCATCATCGCCGCAACGCTGCCCCGCCCGCATAGCGCGCCCGGTTGCCGAGCATGCGCTCGATGCGCAGCAACTGGTTGTACTTGGCCGTGCGATCGGCGCGCGACATCGACCCGGTCTTGATCTGCCCACAGCGTGTAGCCACGGCCAGATCGGCAATCGTGACATCCTCGGTCTCGCCCGAGCGATGCGACATCACTGCGGCATAGCCGTGACCATGGGCCACGCGTACCGTCTCCAGCATTTCGCTGAGCGTGCCAATCTGGTTGGGCTTGACCAGGATGGCGTTGGCGATGTGCCGGTCCACGCCTTCGCGCAGCAGCGTGGGATGGGTGCAGAACACATCGTCACCCACCAGCTGGCAACGCTTGCCCAGCCGCTGCGTCAGCAATTGCCAGCCTTCCGCGTCGTCTTCGGCCATGCCGTCCTCGATCGACACAATCGGGTAGCGCGCCACCAGGCCGGCCAGGTAGTCCACCTGTTCGGCCCGCGAACGCGTGACGCCTTCGCCCGCGTAGCGATACTGCCCATCGGCATACAGCTCGCTCGCGGCGGGGTCCATGGCCAGTGCGATGTCTTCGCCCGGCCGGTATCCGGCCCGGCCAATCGCTTCGACCAGGAAGTCCAATGCCGATTCGGCGGTGCGCAACTCCGGGGCAAAGCCGCCCTCGTCACCCACGTTCGTGTTGTGACCCGCCGACTTGAGCAGGCCACGCAGCGTATGGAATACCTCGGCGCTGGCGCGCACCGCATCGGCAAACGTGGCCGCGCCCACCGGGGCAATCATGAATTCCTGAGAATCGAGCGCGTTGTCGGCGTGGGCGCCGCCATTGATCACGTTGATCAGCGGCAGCGGCAACAGCGTGGCGCGCTCGCCGCCAAGGCTGGCGAACAGCGGCTGGCGCTTCGAGGCTGCCGCGGCCCGTGCCACGGCCAGCGACGCGCCGAGCATGGCGTTGGCGCCCAGCCGGCTTTTGTCCGGCGTGCCATCGACGTCGATCATGATGGTGTCGGCCTGCGCCTGATCGCGCGCATCGAGCCCCAGCAGCGCGTCGCGCAGGGTGGTGTCGACCGCCCGGACAGCCCGCGACACGCCGCGTCCCAGAAAGCGCCGCGGGTCACCGTCGCGTAGCTCCAGCGCTTCGCGCGCCCCGGTCGACGCGCCCGAGGGCACGATGGCGCGGCCGCTCGCGCCATCGGCCAGCACCACTTCCACCTCCACCGTCGGGTTGCCCCGGCTGTCCAGCACCTCCAGTCCCGTCACCGCCACGATCCGCGCCATGCCAACTCCCCGTCAAAGAATTTGAGAACTTCGTGAGAAAAATGTCGATGGGTGGATCGTAAAGAGCTTCCTGGACGGCGAATATCGAGTTATTTTCCTGAATTCGTCAGTTTTTCTCACCAAGTCATCATGCGCACCCTGCCCCCGATGTCCACGCTGCGCGCGTTCGAGGCCACGGCCCGAACCGGCTCCGTCACGCGCGCGGCCGAGGAGCTGTGCCGCACCCACGGCGCGGTCAGCCGGCAGCTGCGCCAATTGCAGGAGCACGCAGGCGTGGAACTGTTCGAGCGCGACGGCACCGGCGTGCGGCTCAACGACCACGGTCATGCGTTCCACGACGTGGTGCGCGCAGTGTTCGACCAGCTTGAACAAGGCTATGGCCGCGTTCTCGATCAGGCGCGAGGACCCACCTTGCATGTGGCCTGCAGCGCCACGTTCGCAATGCGCTGGCTGGTGCCGGAACTGGCGGATTTCTATCGTGTGCGGCCCGATATCCGGATTCGGCTATCGATGACGTCGGCCCGCGAGATGCGCACCGAGGGCGCCGATGTAGTGATTGCGTGGGATCTTTCGTCGTACCCCGCCGCCGACCGGCAGCGCGCGATGCCGCTGGCGCCGGTCCTGTTTGGCCCGGTCTGCACACCGGCTCATGCAAAACGGATCGCCACCGGCCAGCGCATCACGCACGACTTCACATCGAGTGCGTGGGATCAATGGGAAGCAAAGACCGGCAAGCGCATCGCGCCCCATGGCGGGCTGACGTTTCCGCATACCCACTTGTGCATCCAGGCAGCGCTGGCGGGGTTGGGGGTGGCGCTGGTGGAGCAGCGGCTGATACGTGCCGAACTGGATTCGGGCGCGCTGGTGGCGCCCTATGGCTTTACGGCGTTCGACAGCGGCCTGATGGCGGTACCGGCCGAACGTCCGGCCCGCGCCGACGTTCG
The DNA here is from genome assembly GCF_056097175.1 of Cupriavidus sp. HE11. Lineage (NCBI taxonomy): Bacteria > Pseudomonadati > Pseudomonadota > Betaproteobacteria > Burkholderiales > Burkholderiaceae > Cupriavidus > Cupriavidus sp. HE11. Next base: position 3,352,318 of record NZ_CP184464.1, on the reverse strand, counting down.
CGCTGCCGACACTCACACCGATATCGCGGCATTCGTCGGCTGGCTACGCGAGCGTTTGCGCTAGCACGGGCATGCCCCTCGCCCGCGCGCGGCGCGGGCGAGGGGCAGAGCCGGCAATCAGGCGTCGATGCCGACGATGACGCTCGATGCCTTGAACATCGCCGCAGCGGCCTTGCCCACGGCCAGGCCCAGGCGATCGACGCTGTTGTTGGTAATGATGGCGGACACGGCCAGGCCGCTGGCATCGGTGATCGTCAAATCGGCGTTGACGGCACCCTTGGTCAGTTCGGTGACCTTGCCCTGCACCACATTGCGGGCCGACACCTTGCTGGCGTCGGCGTCGACCATCACGATGACCGACGTGGCCTTGACCAGCGCCACGGCCTTCTTGCCCTGCGTCAGGCCCAGACGCGCTGCGCTGTCGTGGGTCACGGTGGCGACGATCTGCTGGCCGCCAGCCAGCTTGATCACGATCTCGTCATTGACGGCGCCGGCCGTGGCTTGCACGACTTCGCCCGAAAACTGGTTACGCGCGCTGGTTTGCATGGTTTTTCTCCGTGTATGGCGTTATTGCGATGTCTCAATGCTGAGAGGCCACAGTCTGCCCCGCTTTCATGATGAAGGAAAGGCCCACCGACGGATGCCGTACATCACACGCGAGCCATGACCATCATGCCGCCTGGCGCCCCGCCGCCCGCAGCGCAAAGGTCAGCGTCGTGCCACCCTGCCGGTCCACCAGCCTGACCTGACTGCCATTCAGCTGCAGCATGCGCTGCACTATCAGCAGGCCCAGACCGCCGCCCCGATGCGCGCCGCCCGACGGAAACGGCCGCTGGAAGATCGACTCGCGCAGCGCCGGCGGAATGCCCGGCCCCGTATCGCTGACCGTAACCGCCACCTTGCCGTCCTGGCTGGCAAGGTCGATCTCGACCGTGCCGCCGGCCGGCGTATGCCGGATCGCGTTGTCCAGCAGATTGGTCAGCACGCGTTCGATCATGCCCAGGTCAGCCGACACGGCCGGCAGCGCTGGGGGTACCCCGGCGCGCAGTTGCAGGTGCTTGGCCTCGGCGGGCAGGGCGAATTTTTCGAGCACGTCCTGCGTCAGGTCAACCATCGAGAAATCCTCGGGCACGGCCTGCACCATGCCGTGTTCCAGACGCGCCAGTTCGAACAGCGCCTGCGCCAGGCCTCCCACCTTGGCGCTTTGCGCCAGCGCAATCGCCAGGTAGCGCTGGCGTTCCTCCGCGCTCAGGCTGTCGGCCTTGACCGACAACGTCTCCAGATAGCCGTGCAGCGATGTCAGCGGCGTACGCAGATCGTGCGAGATATTGGCTACCATCTCGCGCCGTTCCTGGTCCTGCTGCTTGAGCGCGCGCCACTGGCTGTCGATGCGATCCGACATCTGGCGAAACGCCGATTCCAGCGCGGCCATCTCGTCGCGCGGCACAGGCTCGGATGGCATGGCCTGCGGGTCGCCGCCGGTGTACGCATCGCCGGAGTCGAACTGCCGGATCTCGTTGGTCAGCCGCCGCAGCGGCCGTGTGATCAGCGCAAAAGCCACCAGACCGGCGATCAGGCCCAGCGAGGCCACCAGCGCCATCGACCACAGCGTGGTGCGCATGACCGAATCCTGCGACGCCCGTGCGGCCAGCCGGTCGTGCGTCTCGCCCATCAGCACCACGTAGATATAGCCGCCCTGCCGCAATGGCGCGGCGCTGAACACCTTGCGCCCGGACGCACTGCGCGGGTCGTCGCCAAGGATTGGCAGCGGGCCGCCTTCGATCAGCTTCTTCACCGGCGCCAGGTCCACCCGGTCACGGATCAGGTGGCCGCTCGGCGCGTCGTGCCCACGGATGTTGCCCTGGTCGTCCAGCAGGTAGACCTCGACGCTGGGGTTCACCACCATCAACTGGCCGAACAGCTGGCGCAGCGCCTGTGGCGCGATGGCGCTCTGGTCCTCCAGCAAGGCATTGCGCGCGATGTAGGCCGCCAGGCCGCGCGACAGGCTCTGGATCACCTCCTTCTCGTGCATGGCGTTGGCGCGCACCTGCAGCCAGGCCGACGCGCCGCAACAGGCCAGCAGCAGCGCCGCGAACACGGCGGACAGGCGCTGGGTCAGCGACAGCTTCACGATGCCTCCCCCTTGTCGGCCTTGCCCGGCTTGTCGCCCTCGTCGCCCAGCGGCGCCGCAGCCGGGTCGGCCACGAACCGGTAACCCCGGCGCCAGACGGTCAGGATGCGCATCGGCCGCGCCGGATCGGCCTCGATCTTGGTGCGCAGCCGGTTGATATGCGTGTTCACGGTGTGTTCATAGCCTTCGTGCTGATAGCCCCATACCGCGTTGAGCAGGTCCATGCGCGAGAAGACCTTGTCCGGATGGCGGGCAAAGAAGTACAGCAGGTCGAACTCGCGGGGCGTGAGATCGAGCCGCCGGCCATCGACCGAGGCCTGCCGTGCCAGCGGGTCGATGACCAGGCCCGCCAGTTCCAGGCTGCCCGCATCGGCGCGTACATCGCGGGCCATGGCCTCCACGCGCCGCAGCAGCGCCTTGACGCGCGCCACCAGCTCCAGCACCGAGAACGGCTTTGCCAGGTAGTCGTCGGCACCCAGTTCCAGGCCCAGGATGCGGTGGACTTCGCTGGACCGCGCGCTGGTGATGATGATCGGCGTGTAGCGGGTCATGGCGCGCGCGCGCCGGCAGATCTCCAGCCCGTCCACGCCCGGCAGCATCAGGTCCAGCACCAGCGCATCCCAGCCGCCCTGCTCCAGCAGGCGCAGCCCTTCGGCGCCGTCGGCGCTGTGCACGACCTCGTAGCGCTCGTCGCGCAAGTGCATCGCCAGCACATTGGCAATGCCGGCATCGTCTTCAACCAGCAGGATCCTTTTCGGGTGTTCCATGTTGTACCGGGTGGGCAGAAACTGACGGAAAGATTGGGCAATCGGGAAGCGGGAATGTGTCGCTATTGTGCAGAAATCCGCGCCGGCAGTTATCACGAATTGTTTAAGGTTCGGCGAGGACTCCGATACGCCCCGTTGCCTACCATCCGATCACCCCTTCCTGAGCACGGAGTCCACCATGCGCATCACCCGACGCTTTTTGCTGTCCGGCGGCACCCTGACCGCTGCAGTGGCCGCCGTGGGCGGCTGGCGCCTGCTGGCCGGCCCGGCCACCGCCGGTACTGCGCCCCAGGCGCCCGAGAAATTCGAAGTGACCATGAGCGAGACCGAATGGCGCAAGAAGCTGACGGCCGCCCAGTACGACGTGCTGCGCCAGGAGGGTACGGAACGGCCGTTCAGCAGCCCGCTGAACGACGAGCACCGCAAGGGCGTGTTTGCCTGCGCGGGCTGCCAGCTCGACCTGTTCTCGTCGACGACCAAGTTTGACAGCGGCACCGGCTGGCCCAGCTTCTGGGCGCCGCTGACCAATGCGGTGGGCACCACCCAGGACGTGTCGTTCGGGATGATCCGCACGGCCGTCCATTGCCGGCGCTGCGGCGGCCACCTGGGCCATGTATTCGACGATGGTCCCAAGCCCACCGGCCTGCGCTACTGCATGAACGGCGTGGCCATGACCTTCAGGCCGGCTGCGGCCTGACGCACCGCGATCCGTCGACCCATCGACCAATTTGCCTCCCGGCCTCCCGACCACCTGACCACGAGCACCACGCCATGTTGCTGCTGATACTTGCCTACCTGGGCGGGGTCCTGACGATCCTGAGCCCCTGCATCCTGCCCGTCCTGCCGTTCGTCTTCGCGCGGGCCGACCAGCCGTTCGTACGCAGCGGCCTGCCCCTGCTGGCCGGCATGGGCATCACGTTCGCCGGCGTGGCCACGCTGGCCGCGGTAGGCGGCGGCTGGGTGGCGCAGGCCAATGAACTGGGGCGCTGGCTTGCCATCGCGCTGCTGGCCGTGTTCGGCCTGACGCTGCTGCTGCCAGGCCTGGCCGAACGGCTGACCCAGCCGCTGGTACACGCGGGCAGCCGACTGACCAGCTTCGCCCAGGCGGACGGCCGTCCGGCCAGCCCCGCGTCGTCGTTCCTGCTTGGCATCGCCACCGGACTGCTCTGGGCGCCCTGCGCGGGCCCGATCCTGGGCCTGGTGCTGACCGGCGCCGCGCTGCAGGGCGCCAGCATCGGCACCACCCTGCTGCTGGTTGCCTATGCCGCCGGGGCGGCTACCTCGCTGGCCGTGGCGCTACTGGTGGGCGGCCGCGTGTTTGCCGCCATGAAGCGATCGCTGGGCGCGGGCGAATGGATCCGCCGCGGTATCGGCGCCGCCATGCTGCTGGGCGTGGCTGCCATCGCGCTCGGGCTCGATACGGGCATCCTCACACGCATTTCCACGGTAGCCACCGGTGGCCTGGAACAGCGGCTGGTCGACACGTTCGCGGGCCGCAAGGACGGCAGCGACGGTGCCGGCGGCGCGATGATGATGCAGGCGAAGCCACAGGCCATGGCACAGAACACCATGGCGATGTCGGCCACGCCCGAGGCTTCCGGCGGTTCGATGATGATGCGCGCGGCGGCCAGTCATGCGTCGAGCCTGCCAGTCGAGGGCCGGTTCCCCGGTGTCGATGGTGCCGTGGCCTGGCTGAATTCGCCCCCGCTGACGGCCGAAGCACTGCGTGGCAAGGTGGTGCTGGTCGACTTCTGGACATACTCGTGCATCAACTGCCTGCGCTCGCTGCCGTACGTGAAGGCGTGGGCCGAGAAATATCGCGACCAGGGGCTGGTGGTGATCGGCGTGCATGCGCCCGAGTTCGCCTTCGAGCGCAATGTCGACAACGTCCGCAAGGCCACGAAGGACCTGGGCGTGACCTATCCGGTCGCCATCGACAACAACTATGCCATCTGGCGCGCCTTCAATAACAACTACTGGCCGGCGCACTACTTCATCGACGCCCAGGGGCGCGTGCGCTTCCACCATTTTGGCGAAGGCGAGTACGACAAGTCCGAGCAGGTCATTCGCGAACTGCTGGCCGAGGCCGGTCACGGCGACATGGGCAAGCTGGGCAAGATGACCGTTGTCAGCACAGGGGCCCCGCAAGGCATGGCACAGGGTGCGGTACAGGGCAAAGCACAAGGCGTGGAGATGGCAGCCGATGCAAAGGCCGTGCAGTCACCCGAAACCTATGTCGGCTACGCGCGGGCCGAGAACTTCGCCTCGCCCGGCGGCGCCCGGGAGGACGCTACCAAGGACTACGCCGCGCCCAACGGACCCGCGCTGAACCAGTGGGGCCTGGCCGGCCAGTGGAATGTCGGCGAGGAACATGCATCGCTGGTGAAGCCCGATGGCCGCATCGTCTACCGCTTCCACGCCCGCGACCTGCACCTGGTGCTGGGCCCCGGCAGCGACGGCAAGCCGGTGCGATTCCGCGTAACGATCGACGGCCAGTCACCAGGTGCCTCGCACGGTACCGACGTGGCCGCCGACGGCACCGGCACGGTCACGGACCAGCGGCTCTACCAGCTGGTGCGCCAGGACGGCGCTATCCGCGACCGCACATTTGCCATCGAGTTTCTCGACCCCGGCGTGCAGGCCTACGCGTTCACGTTCGGCTGACCGACCCGATCCGCGAGATTCAAGCAACCCAAGCGATCCACACTGATTTCGACAGCGAAAGGAACATCACCATGACTGCCATCGCCAAGCTGCAACGCTGGACCCGCCCTACCACGCTGAAGATGATGGGACTGGCCTTCGTCGCGGCCATTGCCACCACGTATCGCGTGCCCGCCCTGTCGGCCGAGGATGCCGTGAAGATCCCTGCCCCCACCGTCGACGAAAAGCCGGGTGCCAGCCATTCCGCCACCGCTGTCTTTGCAGGCGGCTGCTTCTGGGGGGTGCAGGGAGTGTTCCAGCATGTACGTGGCGTTACTCTGGTCACATCCGGTTACGCGGGAGGCGCGGCCAATACGGCGCAATACGAGAAGGTGGGCACCGGCAATACCGGTCACGCCGAATCCGTGGAAATCCGTTACGACCCCACGCAGATTACCTACGGCAAGCTGCTGCAGGTGTTTTTCTCGGTCGCCCATAATCCGACGCAACTGAACTATCAGGGGCCGGATCACGGCACCCAATATCGCTCCGCCATTTTCCCGCTTACACCCGAGCAGAAATCGATTGCCGAAAGCTATATTGCGCAGCTGGGCAGCACCAGGGCCTGGCCGTCACCCATCGTGACGCGCGTGGAGCCCAACAAGCCGTTCTATGCCGCCGAGAGCTATCACCAGGACTATCTGGCCCGGAATCCGCGAGACATGTACATCGTCTTCAACGACTTGCCGAAAATCGGCAATCTGAAGAAGACGTTCCCGGACCTCTACCGGAACGATCCGGTGCTGGTATCGAAAGCGCAGTGAGGATGGGTGCGTTCAGCCGAGCACCTTGACCGCTGCGGTCACGATCCAGCCCACGGCCACACAGGCACCTACCCATCCACAACCAATCAGTAAGACGTCACGCCAGGTCATCAGTAAAAATGCAGCCGCACGATAAAGCCCATCGGGCGGCTTTTCATGAGATTGATGAATGGGGTTAAGGCTAGACCATCACAGACTCAGAACAATGTCTGAGATGTAAGGAAAAATTGCGGCTTGTTGGTCGCCGTGCCCTGTCGAACTGGCAAATCCGGCAATGCATTCGCCGAGAATCGGAAAAGACAAAGCCCGCGTAACCAATCGATTACGCGGGCTTTTATTTTCTGGTCGGGGCGAGAGGATTTGAACCTCCGACCACCTGCACCCCATGCAGGTACGCTACCAGGCTGCGCTACGCCCCGAAGAAGAACGAGATTATATCAGAGCCAACAGTAATGGCTAGTGGTTTGCAGTTAATTTATTCGTGCTTCGCGATCTGCTGCAGTTGCGCCAGCAGATGCTGGACTTCCACCAGCTCGCCGCGCAGCGTGTTCAGGTCGACCGACAGCACCGGCGGTTGCGCCGCGCCGGCCGGTTGCGATTCGATGGCCTGTGCCGGCATGGTCTCGGCAACGCCGTGATGGCGTCCCTCGTCGAGCCGATTGCGCGCCCCGTTGATCGTGAAGCCCTGCTCGTAGAGCAGTTCGCGAATCCGACGGATCAGCAGCACTTCATGATGCTGATAGTAACGGCGGTTGCCGCGGCGCTTCACGGGCTTAAGCTGGGTGAACTCCTGCTCCCAGTAGCGCAGCACGTGCGGCTTGACGGCGCAAAGCTCGCTGACTTCACCGATCGTGAAATAGCGTTTTGCGGGAATCGGCGGCAGCGCGACGCGCTCGCTGGATTTTTCCGTCATCGATGGGGAAGCTGATGTCAGCCCCGCCAGGGGCGAGACTCGGTTGGCGCGACCTACGCGCGGCATTGCAGGATACAGATAGCCACCGCCTCGGGCAATCCAACCGATGTGGCAATTTGATACAGATGTCTGCGCGCCGCGACGGTCGTCGTTCAACAGGTCACTGACGCGCACGCAATGCGCGCAGCGTCAGATCCTGCCGTGTCGTCAGCCCGGAAGCGCCACGTCGGCGCGTTCCTCGACCAGGCTCTTGAGCTTCTGGCTGGCGTGGAACGTCACCACACGGCGCGCGGTGATCGGAATGATCTCGCCCGTCTTGGGGTTGCGGCCGGGACGTTGCGCCTTGTCGCGCAACTGGAAGTTGCCGAAGCCGGACAGCTTCACGCTATCGCCCTTTTCCAGGGCTTCGCGAATCACGTCGAAGAAAGCTTCGACCATGTCCTTCGATTCGCGTTTGTTCAGGCCAACCTGGTCGAACAGCATTTCTGCGAGTTCGGCCTTGGTCAGGGTAGGCACCTCGGTAGCGCGGGCTTCCGGCGATGCATCGTCGAAGGAGGCAGCGTGCCGGTCGCTCGCCTCGCCCAGGTCTGCAGCATTCATGGAAATCGCGTCTCGATCGTTCATCCTTGATCGCTCTCTTGAATCTGTCTGGCGATCCGCCCGGGAGCTGTGCCCGGGCGCTCCAACTGCGATGGTGGCTTAACCGCGCAGACGGGCTTCGAAGCCCGTGGTCAGCGCGTCGACCATGCAACGCACCGCGCTGTCGACTGTCTCGTCCTGGAGGGTCGCCCCAGTATCTTGCAAGGTTACCCGGAAGGCAAGACTTTTCTCATCGGCGCCAATTGACGCCGATGCCGCCTTCGGACGGAACTCGTCGAACAGCACCAGGCTCTGGACAAAGTGGCCCGAGCCGGCCTTGTCCAGCGCCGCGCGCATGGCATCGATCATGTCCTGCACGCGCACCTGCTGCTTGACCACCACAGCCAGGTCACGCACGGCCGCCGGGAACTTTGAAATCTCCGTGTAGACCGGCAGCCCCACGTCGCGCAGCGCATCAAGTTCCAGCTCGAACACCACGGGCGCGTTGGTCAGTTCGTACTCCTGCAGCCAGCGCGGGTGAATTTCACCCACCACGCCGACGGGCTTGCCGTCGACGATCACGCGGGCGGCGCGGCCCGGGTGCAGCGCGGGATGCGCCACCGGCTCGAAGCGCGGCGTGCGCGGATGGAACAGCGCCTCCACGTCGCCCTTGATGTCGAAGAAGTCCACCGGGCGCGTTGCCACGCCCCACTGCTCTTCGAACGCCGGGCCGTAGGCGATGCCAGCCGCCATCATCGGCTGGCGGTAGCCAGCCACGGTCAGGCCGCCATCGGCCACGCTGGCGTCGCGATGGAACACGCGACCCACCTCGAACAGACGCACGCGCGCAGCCTTGCGGTTGAGGTTGTAGCGAACCTTGTCCACCAGGCCGCCGATCAGCGTGGAACGCATCACGGCCAGCTGGCTCGCGATCGGGTTCAGCAGGCGGATCGGGTTGCCATTGGCGGCAAAGTCGCGCTCCCACTGCTCTTCCACAAAGGCGAAGTTGATCACCTCGTTGAAGTCCCGGGCAGCCAGCGCGTGGCGCACCACGTGCTGCGAGCGGCGACCTTCGTTGGTCGGGCGCATTTCGCTCTCGGCGATCGGCGGACGCGCCACGATGCGCTCGAAACCGTAGATTCGCGCCACTTCCTCGATCAGGTCTTCCTCGATCTCGATGTCGAAGCGGTAGCTCGGCGGCGTCACCTCGAACACCTCGCCGTCAGCGCCCTGCGAACGCGTGAACGGCAGGTTCAGGCGCTGGAACACATCGGCGATTTCCGCCGACGACAGTTCGATACCGAGCACGCGCTCGGCACGTGCCACGCGCAGGGCCACGGGCTTGCGCTGCGGCAGGTTGACGATCTGGTCGTCGACCGGGCCGGCCTGGCCGCCGCAGATTTCAAGAATCAGCGCGCTGATGCGTTCGATATGTTCGACCGTGGTGGCGTAGTCCACGCCACGCTCGAAGCGATGCGCGGCATCGGTCGAGAAGTTGTAGCGGCGCGCACGGCCCTGGATGGCGTTTGGCCACCAGAATGCGGCTTCCAGATAGATATTCGTGGTGTCCAGCGACACGGCGGTGCTGTCGCCGCCCATGATACCGGCCAGGCTTTCGATCTCCTTGTCGTCGGAGATCACGCCAACCTGCTCGTCCACCTCTACGGTGTTGCCGTTCAGCAGCTTGAGCTGTTCGCCCTTGCGGCCCCAACGCACGTCGAGCCCGCCGTGGATCTTGTCCAGGTCGAACACGTGCGACGGACGGCCCAGTTCCAGCATCACGAAGTTCGAGATGTCGACCAGCGCCGAGATGCTGCGCTGCCCCGAGCGCTCCAGGCGCTGGACCATCCAGGCCGGCGTGGCCGCACGGGCGTTCACGCCGCGGATGATACGGCCCGAGAAACGGCCGCACAGGTCGGGCGCCGAGATCTTGACCGGCAGCTTGTCCTGCAGCGTCACGGCCACCGGCGACATGTCCGGCAGCGTCAGCGCGGCACCGGTCAGTGCCGATACTTCACGCGCCACGCCGTGGATCGACAGGCAGTCCGCCTTGTTCGGCGTCAGCTTGATCGTGAATACCTGGTCGTCCAGGTCCAGGTACTGGCGGATGTCCTGGCCTACCGGCGCATCGTCCGGCAGCACCAGCAGGCCGCCATGGTCTTCCGACAGCTTCAGTTCGCGGGCCGAGCAAAGCATGCCGAAGCTGTCCACGCCGCGGAGCTTGCCCACCTTGATTTCGAACGGCTTGCCGCCCTCTTCGGCCGGCGGCAGCACGGCACCCACCAGCGCGCAAGGCACCTTGATGCCCGGCTTCACATTGGGCGCGCCGCACACGATTTGCAGCGTCTCACCGGTGCCGGCGTCGACCTGGCAAACATTCAGGCGGTCGGCGTTGGGATGGCGTTCGGTCGCCAGCACGCTGGCCACCACGATCTTGTTGAACGGCGGCGCAACCGGGCCAACCTCTTCCACTTCCAGACCGGCCATGGTCAGGCTGTGCGACAGCGCGTCGGTCGAGATCTTTTCAGGATTGGCGAATGTGCGAAGCCAGGATTCCGAGAATTGCATGGCGCTTCTGATCCGGTAGGTATTCTGTGATGTCTTTGACGATATGCAGGCAGCGGGCTGCGGCGATCAGGCGAACTGGCGCAGGAAGCGCACGTCGCCCTCGAAGAACAGGCGCAGGTCGTTGATGCCATAGCGCAGCATCGTCAGGCGCTCCAGGCCGGAGCCGAACGCGAAGCCGATGTAGCGCTCGGGGTCCAGGCCCATGTTGCGCAGCACGTTCGGGTGCACCTGGCCCGAGCCGGAAATCTCCAGCCACTTGCCGTTGCCGAACGCCATGTCGATTTCGGCCGACGGTTCGGTGAACGGGAAGTACGACGGACGGAAGCGCACCTGGATATCGTCGCGCTCGAAGAACTTGCGCAGGAAATCGGTGTAGACGCCCTTCAGGTCGGCAAAGCTCACATCTTCGCCAATCCACAGGCCTTCCACCTGGTTGAACATCGGCGAGTGCGTGGCGTCGCTGTCCACGCGATAGGTGCGGCCCGGGCAAATCACCTTGATCGGCGGCATCGCCTTGCCGGCGTACTTCTGCACGTGCATGCGGGCATAGCGCACCTGCATCGGGCTGGTGTGGGTACGCAGCAGCAGGAGCTTGTCGTCGGTGTCGCGGCCGTCCACGTAGAACGTATCCTGCATCGAACGCGCCGGATGGTTGTCCGGGTTGTTCAGCGCGGTGAAGTTCATCCAGTCGGTTTCGATCTCGGGGCCATCGGCCACGTCGAAACCGATCGAGCCGAAGATCTGCTCGACGCGTTCCCACGTCCGCATCACCGGGTGTACGCTGCCGCGCGCCACGGCGCGGCCAGGCAGCGTCACGTCGATGGCCTCGGCGGCCAGGCGCGCGTTCATCAGCGCATCGGCCAGCGCCTGGCGGCGCGCCTGCAGCGCACCCTCCACCTGCTGCTTGACCTGGTTGATGCGGGCGCCCTCGGCCTTGCGGGCCTCCGGGTCCAGCTTGCCGAGACCCTTCAGCAGTTCAGTCAGCGCGCCGGTCTTGCCCAGGAAGCGGGCCTTTTCGTTTTCCAGCGTGGCGTTGTCGTTGGCCGCAGCGAAGGCGGCCTGTGCGTCGGCGACGATTTGATCCAGATCCAGGGACATGACGGCTATACGTGGACGGTACGTGGATGGTGCATAGGGAGGATTGGCACTGCCGCCGGGCGCGATACGCGATATGCAGTAGGTCGCACGCGGCGATGCATTGTCATTTCGGATGCGGTGCCGGCCTCGGGAGGCCCGCGTTCGGCACGGCATTCGAAATGAAAACGGGGCTCGGTGAGGAGCCCCGTTTCAGCAGACCTTGCGGTCGGTGCTTGCCCGGAAGCGCGTTACGCGCTTCCCGAACGGCCATCAGGCAACGGTGGCTTTCACCTGGTTGACGATGGCGGCAAAGGCAGGCTTGTCATGGATGGCCATGTCCGACAGCACCTTGCGGTCCAGTTCAATCGAAGCCTTCTTCAGGCCGTTCATGAACACGCTGTAGGTCATGCCATGCTCACGCGTCGCGGCATTGATACGTGCAATCCACAGAGCGCGGAACACGCGCTTCTTGTTGCGACGATCGCGGTACGCGTACTGGCCAGCACGCATGACCGCCTGCTTGGCGATACGGTAGACATTATTGCGACGGCCGCGGTAACCCTTGGCAGCGTCGATAACCTTCTTGTGACGGGCCCGTGCAGTGACCCCACGCTTGACTCGAGGCATGTAATACTCCTTTCGTTATCGTTTGGGGTTATGCGTAAGGCATCATTGCGCGAACCGACTTCAGGTTCGTCTCATGGACGTCCTGGGTGCCGCGCAGTTGACGCTTGTTCTTGGTGGTCTTCTTCGTCAGGATGTGACGCTTGAAGGCCTGGCCGCGCTTGAACGAACCGTTCGGGCGCGCCGTAAAGCGCTTGGAGGCGCTTTTCTTGGTCTTCATCTTAGGCATGAAAAACTCCAGCTCTATGACATGCATGCAGGTGGATGACTGTCGCCATCGCTTGCAAGACCCGCATTCACTTGTTTTTGTACGTGGCACCGGGGCGCAAACCCCGTACACCTCGCACGATTTCCGCACAGGACAACGCCGGGATACCCCCGGCATCCCGGCCGTCGCCCCGCACAGGAATTACTTCTTCTTCTTGGGAGCCAGCACCATCACCATCTGGCGACCTTCCATCTTCGGCATCTGCTCGACCTGACCCAGTTCTTCCAGATCAGACTTCAGACGCTCGAGCATGCGCGCGCCAATTTCCTGGTGGGCCATCTCACGACCGCGGAAACGCAGCGTGATCTTGGTCTTATCCCCTTCCTCCAGGAAGCGTCGCAGATTGCGCAGCTTGACGTTGTAGTCGCCATCATCCGTGCCAGGACGGAATTTCACTTCCTTGACCTGGATGATCTTCTGCTTGAGCTTGGCCTCATGGGCGCGCTTGGCTTCCTCGTACTTGAACTTGCCGTAGTCCATGATGCGGGCCACGGGAGGAGCCGCGTTAGGCGCGATCTCCACCAGATCCAAGTCCTTCTCCTCGGCCATGCGCAGTGCGTCCATGAACTTGACGATGCCGAGCTGCTCGTTATCAACCCCTACCAGGCGCAGCTCAGGCGCGCTGATTTCCCGGTTGATACGGTGACCTTTGTCTGTAGCGATGTTCCGTTACCTCAAGAAGACAAAAAAACAAGCCGTGCTTCACACCCTCAGGCTTTGCTGGCAACGTCGTTCTGAAGACGTTCCACAAATGCGGAAACGGGCATGACACCCAGATCCACATTGCCTCGGGCACGCACGGCCACTTGATTGGCGTCCCGCTCCTTGTCGCCCACCACTAGCAGGTAGGGAATCTTCTGGAGCGAGTGCTCGCGGATTTTATACGTAATTTTCTCGTTACGCAAATCCGCCTTGGCCCTAAACCCTTGTTTTTGCAAGAGTTGCACGACGCTTTCGGCATATTCCGACTGCGATTCGGCGATATTCATGACCACGACCTGCTCCGGAGCCAGCCAGGCGGGCAGCGCACCTGCGTGATTTTCCAGCAAGATGCCCAGGAAGCGCTCAAACGAACCGAGGATTGCGCGGTGCAGCATGACCGGACGCTTCCGGCCATTGTCGTCCGCAACGTATTCCGCACCCAGGCGCTCCGGCAGCACCAGGTCGAGTTGCAGCGTACCGCACTGCCACGAACGGCCAATCGCATCCTTGATGTGGTACTCGACCTTCGGACCATAGAAGGCGCCCTCGCCCGGCAGTTCTTCCCACTCCACACCACAGGCACGGAGCGCCAGGCGCAGACCGTCTTCGGCGTGATCCCAGACGGCATCCGAGCCGGCGCGCTTTTCCGGGCGCAGCGACAACTTGACCTTGACGTCCTTGAAGCCAAAGTCGTCATACACCGAGAACGCGAGTTCGTTAAACGCCTTCGCTTCCTCGACGATCTGCTCTTCCGTGCAGAAGATATGTGCATCATCCTGCACAAAACCACGCACGCGCATCAGGCCATGCAGCGCGCCCGACGGCTCGTTGCGGTGGCACGACCCGAACTCGGCAAAGCGCAGCGGCAGGTCGCGATACGAACGCAGGCCATGATTGAAGATCTGGACATGTCCCGGGCAGTTCATCGGCTTGATCGCGTAGTCGCGCTTTTCCGATTCCGTGACGAACATGTTTTCCTTGTAGTTCTCCCAATGGCCAGACTTTTCCCAGAGAGAACGATCCATCACCTGCGGCGTACGCACTTCCTGATAACCGGCTTCCGTCAGACGGCCGCGCATATATTGCTCGACGGACTGCCAGACGCTCCAGCCCTTCGGGTGCCAGAACACCATGCCGGGCGCCTCTTCCTGCAGATGGAACAGGTCCAGCGTTTTGCCCAGGCGGCGGTGGTCGCGCTTCTCGGCCTCCTCCAGCATCGTCAGGTACGCTTCCTGGTCTTCCTTTTTAGCCCAGGCCGTGCCGTAGATGCGCTGGAGCATCTCGTTGTTCGAGTCGCCGCGCCAGTAGGCGCCGGCCACCTTCATCAGCTTGAAGACCTTCAGCTTGCCCGTCGACGGCACGTGCGGGCCACGACACAGATCGACAAAGCTGCCTTCGCGATACAGGCCGATTTCCTGGTCGGCCGGAATCGACGCGATGATCTCGGCCTTGTACTTCTCGCCCATCGACTCGAACAGTGCCACCGCCTCGTCGCGGTTCCACACTTCGCGCGTGACCTTCTCGTCCTTGCGGGCCAGTTCCGTCATCTTCTTCTCGATGGCGGCGAGATCCTCGGGCGTGAAAGGACGCTTGTAGGAAAAGTCGTAGTAGAAGCCGTTCTCGATGACCGGGCCGATCGTAACCTGCGCATCCGGGAACAGTTCCTTGACCGCGTAGGCCAGCAAGTGGGCCGTCGAGTGACGGATCACGTCGACGCCATCGGCGTCCTTGTCCGTGACGATAGCCAGCGAAGCATCCTGGTCGATCGTGTAGCTCGTATCGACCATGCGACCGTCGACCTTGCCGGCGAGCGCCGCCTTGGCCAGGCCCGAGCCGATGCTCTGCGCCACTTCGGCCACCGTGACGGGACCGGGGTATTCGCGACGGGAACCGTCCGGCAGCGTGATTGCGATCATCATTGCACCTCTTGTGGATTCCACCGCGCCGGCGTCTCGGTGCCTGGCGGGAGGACAAAGCAACTTTTGTGGCGCCGGGCCACCAGATGCGGCGAACGCGCGCATCGAACAACACCGGCAACGGAAATCTCTCGGGCTGACCCGCACCCGAAACCGGGCGACGCGGCAGCTTAGCAGCACGCTGGCAAACGACAGACGAAAAAAAACGCGGCCAAGGCCGCGTTTTTCTGTGTTTCCCCGCATCCTGCACGGGTCGAAGGCGCACCTCGACTACTGTCGCTAACCAGCGGTAGTAGTTCGAGTTGTCATGTTCATGGTGCGCTTCCGGCGTTGTACTGCATGTTCGTTGGTAGGCTCGATTGGACTCGAACCAACGACCCCCACCATGTCAAGGTGGTGCTCTAACCAGCTGAGCTACGAGCCTAGCGAAGCGCAGAGTATAACCTTATTTCCGCCGGGCGTGCAACACCCCCTGCACTTCCTCGATCAGCGACAGTGCGCGCTGCAGCTGCGTGGCCTCGGAAACCTCCGCCGTAAACTGCATGCGTGCCACGCCCTTGCTCGACAGCGTCTTCACGCCCGTCACGTTGATTTTCTCCCGCGACAGCACTTCGGAGATATCGCGCAACAGGCCCTGGCGATCCACCGCTTCCACCTGGATATCGACCGGATACACCGCGTCGCTGCGCTTGCCCCACTCTGTCTGGATCACGCGCTCGGGCGCCCGTGCCGACAACTGAAGGAACGTGCTGCAGTTACGGCGATGGATCGACACCCCGCGCCCGCGCGTGACAAAACCAACGATCTCGTCGGGCGGGGCCGGCTTGCAGCAACGCGACATCTGCGTCATCAGCGAATCCACACCCACCACCAGCACGCCGCTCTTGGCGCCCCGGGCCACGCTGGTCGCGCGGCTCTTCTTGGTGACGGCCTCTTCCTCGCTGAACTGTGGCTGCGCCTCGCCTTCCGGGTGACGCAACGCATGCTCCACATGGCGCAGGCTGAACTCCTCCTTGGCCACGGCCGCGTAGAGATCGTCGGTCGACTTGAAGTTGAGGCGCGTGGCCAGGTCGTCCAGGTTGACCGCCGTCTTGCCCTCGCGCTGCAGCGTCTTTTCGATCAGCGCGCGGCCCTGCGCCAGCGTTTCCTGGGAATCAAGCGCATTGAACCAGGCCCGCACCTTGGCTCGCGCGCGATTGCTCGCCAGATAGCCAAGCTCGGGATTCAGCCAGTCGCGCGAAGGCCCGCCCTGCTTGACCGCCACGATCTCCACGGTCTGCCCGTTCTTGAGCGGCGTGTTCAGCGGCACCATCGACCCATCCACACGCGCGCCACGGCACCGGTGGCCCAGGTCGCTGTGCAGGTAGTACGCAAAGTCCACCGGGGTGGCGCCGTGCGGCAGCGCCACCACACGCGCCTGCGGCGTCAGCACGTAGATATGGTCGTCGATGGCCGCATGCTTGAGCTGCTCCCACGGCGAATCTTCGTGCGCCACGGTGTGGTCGGCCTCGTCCTTCCAGGCCAGCAGCTGCCGCAGCCAGGCGATCTTCTCGTCGTAGGTATTGTCGGCGGCAAACTGGCCGCTATAGCCCTTGCCGCCCGCCTCCTTGTAGCGCCAGTGCGCGGCCACGCCGTACTCGGCAAAGTGGTGCATCTCCTGCGTGCGGATCTGCACTTCGAAGGCGCGCCCATCGTCGCCGATCACCACGGTATGCAGCGACTTGTAGCCGTTCGCTTTCGGCCGCGAGATATAGTCGTCGAACTCGCGCGGAATCGGCTGCCAGATATGGTGGACGATCCCCAGGACCGTGTAGCAGTCCTTGATGTCGTCGACGATCACGCGGAACGCGCGCACGTCGTACAGGTCGGCAAAGTCGAGTTCCTTGCCGCGCATCTTCTTCCAGATGCTGTAGATGTGCTTGGGCCGGCCCGTTACCTCGGCGCGGATGCCGGCCGAGGCCAGTTCCGACTGCAGGCGACCGATGGCCTGCGCGATATAGCCTTCGCGCTCGATACGTTTTTCGTCCAGCAGCTTGGCGATGCGCTTGTAGGTATCGGGCTGCTCGAAGCGGAACGCCAGGTCTTCCAGCTCCCACTTCACCTGCCAGATTCCCAGCCGGTTGGCCAGCGGCGCATAGATGTCCAGCGTCTCGCGGGCCACGCCGGACAACGGCGGGGTCTTGGTCTGCGCCAGCCAGCGCAGCGTTTGCAGGCGCGACGCCAGCCGCACCAGCACCACGCGGATATCCTGCGCAAACGCCAGCAGCATCTTGCGCAAGGCCTCGACCTGCTCGTGACGCGCGGCCACCTGCGATTTCGACGACTCCGACACATCGGCCTGCGTTACCGCAATGGCGCCGATGCGCAGCAGCTGGCGCACGCCCTTCACCAGGCGCACCACCTCCTCGCCAAACCTGGGTTCGATCTGGGCCTCGGCGTCGGGCACGAAGGCCGCCGCCGCGAACAGGCAGGCCGCGGCCCGCGCGGCATCGTCCACCCGCAGGCCGTCCAGGATGCGCAGCATCCCTTCGGCGTGCGACAGTACGCTTTCCCCGGTAGGCAACAGCACAGGGTTTTCGCCGTCGGCCACGTCGCGCACAAAGGCCAGTGCGCGCTCGACAAGCCCGGCATCCGGAATGCCCGCGGTCTGACCCGTCAGCTCCGTTGACGTCACCATGTCACAACGCCTGCATCAGTTGAGGGCGGCCGTCACCACCACTTCGATCAGGTAGTCGGGATTGGCCAGCTTTGCTTCCACCGTGGCGCGCGGGGGCGTGTTGCCCTGGGGCACCCATTCGTCCCACACCTCGTTCATCTCGCCAATGCGGGTGACGTCGGTCAGGAAAATCTGGCACATCAGGATGCGCGTCTTGTCGCTGCCGGCCTCGGCCAGCAGGCGGTCGATATGACCGAGCACCTCGCGGGTCTGGCCGCGCAGGTCGGCCTTGGGGTCGACCTCGGGCACCTGGCCGGCCAGGTAGACCACGCCGTTGTAGACCGCGTATTCGGACAGACGCTTGCCCACATGGGCGCGCTTGAGGGTGTTGGTGCTCATATCAGATTCTTCTCAGCAAAAATTCGTTACGTACCCAGGAAAAAGGCCCGGGCAATGGCAATCTGCGCCGGCTCGACAAACGTGGGCGCATGCCCCACATCCGGGATTTCCACGGTCGACACTTGCTTGCCCCGCGCCACCATCTCGGCCACCGTCTCGCGCAGCAACAGGTCGGACTGGGCGCCGCGCACGATCAGCGTCGGCCCCGTGGCTGCCTCGAACATGTGCCACAGCGACAGCTCGCCGGCCTGCACCGCCTCGGGCGGCGTTTCCCTGAACGGCACGGCCAGCGCGGGATCATAGTGCAGCCCCCACTCCAGCCCCTCGGTGCCCTGCACCGGCTTGAGGATGGCACCGTTAAGCTCGCGCCATTGCTCGGGCGTATGGCGACCGAACGATGCACTGATCGTCTGCAGGTATGCCAGACCTTCTTCGAAAGTCTTGAACCGGACAGGCAGGCCCAGGTACGCGCCGATGCGCTCCAGCGCCTGCGCCGTGATGCGGGGCCCCACATCGTTGAGCAGCAGCTTGCGCACCGGCGACTTCGGCAGGCCGGCCAGGCCCATGCCGATCAACCCGCCCATCGACGTGCCGAACCAGTCCACCTGCTCCACGTTGAGCCGCGCGATCAGCGTCACCATGTCCGACACATACTGCGGCACGACATAGTGATGCGGATCGGCCAGCCATTCCGAGCGTCCGCGGCCGACCACATCGGGACACACCACGCGATACTCGTCGGACATCGCCTGCGCCAGCGCATCGAAGTCGCGCCCCGTACGCGTCAGGCCATGCACGCACATCAGCACGCGCGGATTCAGGGGATCGCCCCATTCGTGATAGGCCATGCGATGCAGGCCCGACGGGCTGATGCACTGGACGAATCCGAGGCGCGGACTGGAAGACATCTGTTGACTCCCCTGCTGGTGCCACCGCATCCCGTGCGGCGTGCGAGTTTTTCCGGAATTTCTTGCCCGCGATGAAACACCGGGCAGAACGCGCCGAAATACGGCGCCAGGCCAAAGCCGGATTGTACGCCCTGCGAGTACAATGCCACAGCACATCCTGACACTCCCGACGGAGGCTTACATGCTCAAAGGCAAGACGGCACTGGTCACGGGCTCGACCAGCGGTATCGGACTCGGCATCGCGCAGGCTCTGGCTGCGCAGGGCGCGAACATCATTGTCAACGGATTCGGTGATGCCGACGGCGCAAAGGCGGAAATCGCCCGCGCCGGCAGCGGCATCCAGGTGGGCTACCACGGCGCCGACATGAGCAAGGCTGGCGAGATCGAGGACATGATGCGCTATGCCGAGAAGGACTTCGGCGGCGTGGACATCCTGGTCAACAACGCCGGCATCCAGTTCGTGGCAAAGATCGAGGAATTCCCGGTGGACAAGTGGGATGCCATCATCGCCATCAACCTGACCTCCGCCTTTCATACCACCCGCCTTGCCCTGCCGTCGATGAAGACGAAGAACTGGGGCCGCATCATCAACGTGGCCTCCACCCACGGCCTGGTCGCCTCGGCCGAGAAGTCGGCCTACGTGGCGGCCAAGCACGGCATTGTGGGCTTCACCAAGGTCACCGCGCTGGAAACCGCGCAGACCGGCGTCACCGCCAATGCGATCTGTCCGGGGTGGGTGTTGACCCCGCTGGTGCAGAAACAGGTGGAAGCCCGCGCGCAGAAGGAAGGTATTCCCGTCGAACAGGCCAAGCGCGAGCTGGTGCTGGAAAAGCAGCCGTCGGGCCAGTTTGTCACGCCCGAGGAACTGGGCGCGCTGGCCGTGTTCCTGTCGAGCGAAGCGGCCAGGCAGGTGCGCGGCGCGATCTGGAACATGGACGGCGGCTGGGTGGCGCAATAAGGAGGCATCGATGCAGCGTAGTCAATCGGGACGCCAGTCGCGACGCAATGCCCTGCGCACCCTCGGTGCCAGTGCCCTGCTGCTGTCCCCGCTGATGGCTCTGGCCCAATCGCCAAAAGCCCTGAAGATCGACGTCTACAAGAGCCCGACCTGCGGCTGTTGCGAAGACTGGGTCAAGCATCTGCGCGACAACGGCTTTACCGTCGCCACGCACGATGTCGAAGATACCGGGGTGTATCGAAAGAAGTACGGCATTCCCGAGCGCTTCGGCTCCTGCCATACCGGCGTCATCGACGGCTATGGCATCGAGGGCCACGTGCCGGCCAGCGATATCAGGAAACTGGTGGCCGCGAAGCCCAAGGCAGCCGGCCTGGCCGTGCCGGGCATGCCGGTAGGCTCGCCGGGCATGGAGTACGGCCCGCGCAAGGACCCGTTCGACGTGCTGCTGGTGAAGTCCGATGGCGCGGCGTCGGTCTTTTCGAGCTACAACAAGCCCAAGGCCTGAGCCCGGGCGCCCTCGCCGGCCAACCCGGCCAACGCCCTGCTCCCGTCAGAAGATAAAACCCCCGCCGGCGCAAACCGGCGGGGGTTTTATCTTGATGCCGCGAAATTCCGCTCGGAAACCGCTCGGAAACCGCTCGGATCAGCCGCTCAGATCAGTTCGGCTTCCGTCTTCGACTGGACTTCCTCGCGCGACACGCCCGGCGCCGTTTCCACCAGCTTCAGGCCTTGCGGCGTCACGTCGATCACGGCCAGGTCGGTGATGATGCGGTTCACCACGCCCAGGCCTGTCAGCGGCAGGTTGCATTCCTTGAGGATCTTGACGTCCTCGGTGCCGTCCTTCTTCTTGGCCGTGTGTTCCATCAGCACCACCACGCGGCCTACACCGGCCACCAGGTCCATGGCGCCGCCCATACCCTTGACCATCTTGCCCGGGATCATCCAGTTGGCAAGGTCGCCGCGCTGGCTGACCTGCATGGCGCCCAGGATAGCCAGGTTGATCTTGCCGCCGCGAATCATCGCGAACGAATCAGCCGACGAGAAGATCGACGAGCCCGGCAGCGTCGTCACGGTCTGCTTGCCGGCGTTGATCATGTCGGCGTCCACTTCTTCCTCGGTCGGGAACGGGCCGATGCCGAGCAGGCCATTTTCCGACTGGAGCCACACCTCCATGCCTTGCGGCACGTGGTTGGCTACCAGCGTCGGCAGGCCGATACCCAGGTTCACATAGAAGCCGTCCTGCAGCTCCGCGGCCGCGCGTGCGGCCATTTCATCACGTGTCCATGCCATGATCTGTCTCCTTACTTGGCACGCACGGTGCGCTGTTCGATGCGTTTTTCGGGGTTCGTGTTCAGCACGACGCGGTGCACGAAGATGCCGGGCAGGTGAACGTCGTCCGGGTCGATCTCGCCGGTTTCGACGATCTCTTCGACTTCGGCGATCGTGATCTTGCCGGACATGGCGCACACCGGGTTGAAGTTGCGCGCGGTGCGGCGGAACACCAGGTTGCCGGCCTTGTCGGCTTTCTGGGCCTTGACGATGGCTACGTCGGACACCAGCGATTTCTCCATCACGTAGGTCTCGCCGTTGAATTCGCGCGTTTCCTTGCCGTCGGCGACGATCGTGCCCACGCCGGTCTTGGTGAAGAAGGCCGGGATGCCCGAGCCGCCGGCGCGCAGCTTTTCGGCCAGCGTGCCCTGCGGCGTGAATTCGAGCTCGAGTTCGCCGGCCAGGTACTGGCGCTCGAACTCCTTGTTCTCGCCGACATACGACGAGATCATCTTCTTGATCTGGCGGGTGGCCAGCAGTTGGCCCAGACCGAAGCCGTCCACGCCGGCGTTATTGGAGATGCACGTAAGCTGCTTGACGCCGCTGTCGCGCAGTGCAGCGATCAGCGCTTCGGGGATGCCGCACAGACCGAAACCGCCCACGGCGATCGTCTGGCCGTCGCGTACGACGCCCGCGAGCGCCTCGGCGGCGCTGGCGTAGACCTTGTTCATGTTCGCTCCTTCCTCGGTAGTCCCGCTCTTGCGCGGCCGGTTGGCCACACGCGGAAATTGTAACGGTACAATCGGCGGTCAGGCGCCGCCGTTGACGCCCCAAAGGATACGTCAATGGATGCCGCGAACGCCATTACGTAAAAGTACATAAGGGATAATGCCGTCCATCGACTACCAGACCGCATTCCAGCTGGCTCCGGTCGGCCTGGTGCTCTCGCGCGCCCGGAGGATCGAGGATTGCAACGACGAGGTCTGCCGGATCTTCGGCACCACGCGCGATGCCCTGATGGGCCAGTCGTTCCAGGTGCTCTACCCCACTGCCGACGAGTTCGAGCGCACCGGCGCGCGCATCGTGCCGGTCATGAACACCCGGGGGCTGTATTCCGACGAACGGATCATGAAGCGCGCCAGCGGCGAGCTGTTCTGGTGCCATGTCACGGGCCGCGCGCTGGACCGCACCGATCCGCTGGGCGCCGGCATCTGGACGTTCGAGGATCTGTCGCAGAAGCGGCCGGTCACGGCCGAGCTGACCGCCCGGGAACGTGACATCGCGGCGCAGCTGGTGGAAGGCAAGACCAGCAAGCAGATCGGCAAGCTGCTGGCGATCAGCCCGCGCACGGTGGACATCTACCGGGCGCGGCTGATGAAAAAATACGGGGCGCACACGGCCGTGGACCTGGTCCAGCGCCTGGTGAACCACTGAGGGAAACCCTGCCCCCTCTCCCCATGAAGGAAAAGGGAGCCAGAACCCTGCCTTCTGTTTGCACCTGGGCGTGGCGCGCGGCAGCGGCCGTCGAACAGCCGACTGCCGCGCCTGACGCCATCCGCTACCCCTCGATCAGCCGCCGGATCTCGTCCGGCACCGGCACGCTCTTCTCCACCGCGTAGTCGCACCACACTACCTTGGCCCCGCCCTCGGCCCAGACCACATCGGGCAGGTCGGTACGGCGGATCTCGATCTTCGTCTCGAAGCTCGACCTGCCGAGCTGGCCCGCGTACACCCGGCATTCGATATCGCCGGGGTAGCGCAGCTGCTTCAGGAACGTCATGTGGGCGTTGATCAGCACGGGCCCGTGGCCGTTGCCGTCCCGGCCATTGCGGCCGATCGACTCGAACCACTCGATCCGCGCCTGCTCCAGGTAACGGAAGTACACGGTGTTGTTGACATGGCCCATTGCGTCCATGTCACCCCACCGGATCGGCATGACGCAGGTGAAGACGTGCTTCATCAGCGCTTGGCGATCGACGCTTCGGCCTTGGTCACCAGGTCGGCGCCGATCTGCTTCTTCCACTTGTCGTAGACCTTGGCCGTGGCCTTCTTGAACGCGTCGTGCTCGGCCGGCGACAGCGAGACCACCTTCACGCCGTGCTGCTCCATGTCCTTCCAGGCCGGCGCACCCGGCTCCACCAGGCCCTTGCGGGCCAGCCCGATTTCCTGTTTGCCGGCGTCGATGGCGGCCTGCTTGACGATCTCGCGGTCAGCCGGCGTCCAGCTTTCCCAGATCTGCTTGTTCACCACGAAGATCAGCGGATCGGCGACATAGCCCCAGGTCGTCACGTACTTCTGGCCGACCGTGTACAGCTTGGCGGCGGCGAACACGCTCTGGGGATTTTCCTGGCCGTCCACCGCGCCCGACGCCATGGCCGGCTGTGCATCGGCCCAGCTCATCTGGGTCGGGTTGGCACCCAGCGCGTTGAAGGTCTCGATGTACAGCGGCGAGCCCACCACGCGCAGCTTCAGGCCCTTGAGGTCTTCGGGCTTGCGGATCTCACGTTTCGAATTCGACACTTCGCGGAAGCCGTTCTCGCCCCAGGCCAGCGGCACCACGCCCGACTTTTCCAGCGTGGCGAAGATCGACTTGCCGACTTCGCCCTGCGTCAGCGCATCCAGCGCCTTGTAGTCGGGCATCAGGAACGGCAGCGAGAACAGGTTCAGTTCCTTGACCTGCGGCGACCAGTTGATGGTCGAGCCCACGGCCATGTCGATCACGCCCTGGCGGATGGCCGAAAACTCGCGCGTCTGGTCGCCAGCCACCAGCGACGTGCCCGGATACAGCTTGATGTTGATGCGGCCGTTGGTACGCTGGCGCACCAGGTCTGCCCAGATTTCGCCGCCCTTGCCCCACGGGAACGCGGGGCCAAGCACCAGCGACATCTTGTATTCGGACTTGTAGGTCTGGGCCATTGCGGCCGGCGCGGCGAAGGCAGCGGCGGCAATCGAGGCGGCAACGGACAGCATCAGGGCACGGCGTTTCATTCGGGAATCTCCTCGTTTCATTTTCGTCTTGTCGTTCAAATCAGTAGCCCAGGTAATCGGGCAGCCAGGTAGCCAGCGGCGGATAGGCCAGCACCATCAGCATGGCGATGAACATCGCCAGCAGCATCCAGATCACCCAGGGCACGGTTTCTTCCATGCGTACGCGGGCAATTCGGCACGACACCATCAGGTTCACGGCCAGCGGCGGCGTGAACTGGCCCAGCGCCACCTTCAGCGTCAGTACCACGCCAAACCAGACCGGGTTCCAGTGGAATGCGTTGGCAATGGGCAGCAGCAGCGGCACGAAGATCAGGAAGATCGAGATGCCGTCCAGGAACATGCCCACCGTCATCAGCAGCAGCACGATCAGCGCCAGCACGCCGTACTCGCCCAGGCCCGAATGCGCGATGGCATTCGCCAGCGGGTCGATCACGCCAAGCGTGGACAGCGCGTAGGCAAAGATGCCGGCCAGCGCCACCACCAGCAGGATCACCGCCGACGTTTCCGCGGCCTCCTGGAAGATCGTGAACAGATCGCGCATGCCGATGCTGCGATAGATCACCATGCCGACGAAAAGGCCGTAGACCACGGCCACCACGGCAGCCTCGGTCGGCGTGAACCAGCCCGCGCGCATGCCCCCCAGGATCAGGAACGGCGCCACCAGGCCCCACGCAGCCTCGCGCAGGCTCTTCCAGAACGGCGGGCGCGGCAACGCGGCCTCGATATGCCCCATGTTGTGCTTGCGCGCCAGCCACACGGCCGGCACGATCAGCGCCACGCCGGCCAGGATGCCCGGGATCATGCCGGCCGCGAACAGCGCCGGCACCGATGCACCCGGCACCAGCACGCTATAGATGATGAAGGCCACCGACGGCGGGATCAGGATGTCCGTGGCCGCTGCGGCGCCCACTACCGCGGCGCTGTACGACCCCGGGTAGCCGGCACGCGACATCGCCGCGATCATCACGCCGCCCACGGCCGCCGCATTGGCGGGGCCGGAGCCCGAGATGCCGCCCAGGAACATCGCCACCAGGATGGCTACCAGCGGCAGCATGCCCGGGCCGCGACCCACGATGGCAATGGCAAACGTCACCAGCCGCTGCGCCACGCCGGAGCGGTCGAAAATCGACCCGACCAGCACGAACATCGGAATCGCCAGCAGCGGGTATTTGGCAAGCCCGGCATAGAAGTTCTGCGGCACGGCCAGCAGGCCAAACATCTGCGTGTCCAGGTTCGACAGGCCGATAGCCACCAGACCGCCCAGCCCCAGCGACACGCCGATCGGCACGCCCAGCAGCATCAGGCCGATGAACACCACGAAAAGGATAATGGCGACCAGTGTCATTGCGGCTGGCCTCCGTCCCGGTTCGCGGCATGGAGCGCCTTCAGCGCGCGGACATTGCGCAGCGCCAGGGCCAGCGCCCGCAGCGCGATGGCCGCCGACAGCACCGGCAGCCAGATCGAATACCACCAGCTGGGTACGCCGATGCCCGGCGAGGTCTCGCCGAACGCGTACTCATCCCAGGCAACCCGCGCGCCAAGCACCGCCAGCGCCAGGAACATCACCGCCACGGCCACGGCCGACAGGATCGCCAGCCGCTTCTGCCGCGCCGCGCTGCCCCGGTCGAAGAAATACTCGATGCGGATATTGCGGTCGCGCGCCACGGCGGCGCTGCCGGCCACCAGGGCCAGCACGATCATCAGGAAGACCGAGAATTCCTCGGTCCAGGCGAACGATTCGTCGGTGAAATAGCGGACCACCACATTGGCAAACGTGATGGACACCAGCAGCACCATCACAATCACGCCAATCCAGTCCTCGATACGCGGTGAAATGCGGAATTCGCTTTCGCGTGCCTCGTCGGCGGCTTCGGGAACGATCACCGAATCGACGATATGCTGCGGCCCGGCGTCGCGCCGTGCCTGTTCTTCTTGAGCCATCAAAACCCGGCCTCCGGTTCCGGGCCGCCCCTGGCCGTCTGGCCGTCCGGGGCGTTTCTCCTGTTGCTTATTCTTTTATCGGCCCGTCCCCTCCCCGAAGGGTCAGCGGTCAGACCATGCCATCGTCGGCAGTGACCACCGCGCCGTTGATAAAGCGCGATGCATCGGACGCCAGCAGCAGCAAGAGGCCATCGAGGTCTTCGGGTTGGCCCAGGCGCTTGCGCGGCAGCATCTGGATCAGCTTCTGCCCCGCATCGGTATCCCAGTGGTGGTGGTTGATCTCGGTGTCGATATAGCCGGGGCAGATCGCGTTCACGTTGATACCGTGGCGCGCCCACTCCAGGGCCATGGCCTTGGTCATGTGGACCACGGCGGCCTTGCTCATGCAGTAGACACCAATCTGCGACAGTACCTTGAGACCGGCCACCGACGCAATATTGACAATACGCGCCTGGGGCAGCGGATTGCCCAGTTTCTCGGCGCCCTTGGCCCGCGCGATCATGCGCTTTGCCACTTCCTGGGCCACGAAGAACGCGCCGCGGGTATTGGTATCGAAAACGAAATCGAAGTCGTCGGCCGTGACGTCGGTGAGCTTCTGCGTGGTGGACACGCCCGAGTTGTTCACCAGGATATCGATGGAGCCGGCCTCGGTCTCGGCATGCGCAACGGCGGCGCGGATGCTGTCCGGGTCGGTCACGTCCAGCCGCACCACGTGGGCGCTGCCGCCATCGGCCTCGATTGCAGCCCGCAACTCCTTGAGCCGCTCCACGCGGCGCGAGGCCAGGATGACTTTGGCGCCGGCGGCCGCCAGAACGTGGGAAAACCGCGTGCCCAGTCCGCTCGACGCCCCGGTCACCAACGCGACCTTGCCTTCCAGATTGATCGACAAACCCATAGTTACCTCGGTGTGGGAGCAACCGCGCCGGCCGGCATGGCCGGCTGTTCCGCATGGCGGGAGCCTGGGAAGGCACCTGCAGATGCGCGGCCGCAGCTTATCAAAAAAAAGAACGGTCGTTCAAAAAAATGTCTTGCCTGAGGGTGTCGAGTCCCGGACAATGCCGAAGATTCTAAGAACTTGGCCCCCAAAGGGAAAGAGGAAAAACGCCTAGATCCGGCCCGGTAACCCGCCGATAGCCGGTCAGCGCGCATGCCGCGCCGCGCCCGCACCGGGCACGCGCGTGCCGCCACACGTCGAACCCGCCTCGCACCCCGCACGGTCCCCGGTTCCGCAGAGCCACGATTACCGCATCCCACAATCCGCACGCCTGGAGAGGGCTGCAACATGCGGCAGTATTGCCGCCCAGAAGAAACTGAGGGTTAGAGACAATGGATCAGCAACAGCTCGTCGAGCAGTTCGGCCCGCGCGAAGCCATGGAATATGACGTGGTCATCGTCGGCGGCGGTCCCGCCGGCCTGGCCACCGCCATCCGCCTGAAGCAGCTTGCCACGGAAAAAGGCGGCGACGTCAATGTGTGCGTGCTGGAAAAGGGCTCCGAGCCCGGCGCGCATATCCTGTCGGGCGCCATCATGGACCCGATCGCGCTGAACGAGCTGATCCCTAACTGGAAGGAACTGGGCGCCCCGCTGAACCAGCCCGTCACCGAAGACAAGTTCCTGTTCCTCGACGAAGCCGGCTCCAAGG
This sequence comes from Cupriavidus sp. HE11, assembly GCF_056097175.1. Lineage (NCBI taxonomy): Bacteria > Pseudomonadati > Pseudomonadota > Betaproteobacteria > Burkholderiales > Burkholderiaceae > Cupriavidus > Cupriavidus sp. HE11. The sequence continues at coordinate 3,324,545 of NZ_CP184464.1, read as the reverse complement.
GTGCCCCGCTGCTGCCCGAGTGCTTCCATAACGAAGGCAACTACATCGTCAGCCTGTCGAACTTCGTGCGCTGGCTGGGCCAGCAGGCCGAGGCGCTGGGCGTGGAGATCTTCCCGGGATTCCCGGCCGCCGAGGTGCTTTACAACGACGACGGCTCCGTGAAGGGCGTTGCCACCGGCAACATGGGCATCAACAAGGAAGGCGAGCCCACCGAGAACTTCCAGCTCGGCATGGAACTGCATGCCAAGTACACGATCTTCGCCGAAGGTGCGCGCGGCCATCTGGGCAAGCAGATCATCGCCCAGTACAAGCTCGACGCAGGCAAGGATCCGCAAAGCTACGGCATCGGCCTGAAGGAACTGTGGGAAATCGACCCGGCCAAGCACAAGCCCGGCCTGGTGGTGCACACGGCCGGCTGGCCGCTGGACCCGGCCACCTACGGCGGTTCGTTCCTCTATCACATGGAAGACGGCAAGGTCGCCGTCGGCTTCGTGGTGGGCCTGGACTACACCAACCCGTGGCTGTCGCCGTTCGAGGAATTCCAGCGCTTCAAGACCCACCCGGAAATCCGCCAGTATTTCGAAGGCGGCAAGCGCATTGGCTATGGCGCCCGCGCCATCACGGCTGGCGGCCTGCTGTCGCTGCCGAAGACCGTATTCCCGGGCGGCGCGCTGGTCGGCTGCGATGCCGGTTACCTGAATGCCTCGCGCATCAAGGGCAGCCACGCCGCGATCAAGACCGGCATGATGGCCGCCGAAGCCGCCTATGACGCGCTGCAGGCTGGCCGCCAGCACGACGAACTGACCGCCTACCCGGCCGCGTTCGAACAAAGCTGGCTGCACAAGGAACTGCTGCAGGCCAAGAACTTCAAGCAATGGTTCAAGAAGGGCCGCACCACGGCCACGCTGATGACCGGCATCGAGCAGTGGCTGCTGCCGAAGCTGGGCATCCGCAACCCGCCCTGGACCATCCACCGCACCAAGCCGGACCACGTGTACCTGAAGCCGGCCGCCGAGTGCCAGAAGATCGAGTACCCGAAGCCGGACGGCAAGCTCACCTTCGACCGCCTGTCGTCGGTGTTCATCAGCAACACCAACCACGAAGAGAACCAGCCCGCGCACCTGACGCTCAAGGACGCCAGCGTGCCGGTCAACGTCAACTGGGAAAAGTTCGCCGGCCCCGAGTCGCGCTACTGCCCGGCCGGCGTGTACGAATTCGTGCAGAACGACGATGGCAAGGAGCGCCTGCAGATCAACGCGCAGAACTGCGTGCACTGCAAGACCTGCGACATCAAGGACCCGACGCAGAACATCGTGTGGGTCACGCCGGAAGGCGGCGGCGGCCCGAACTACGTGGGCATGTAAGCCGCGCCTGACGTAGCATCCGGAACGCCGGCCAGTGGCCGGCGTTTTTCTTTGGCGTCTACGCAGACCGCGCAAGATGCGCAATGGCGTCACGCATCCGCGCCGCGCGGTGCGTGGAACACGATGACAACCATGGCACCGGGAATGCCATGGTCTGTACGCGCATCGCCGCGATGAGCCGGCTATCGAGGCAGAAGCAGCAACAGAGACAGAAGCAGATGCCGGCGTCAGACCGGCATGCAGGTGGTCGCCAGCAGTTGCTCGTAGATAAAGCACTGCAGCAGCGTCAGTTCGCGCTCGCCCAGCGCGTCGAACGCCACGCCAAAGGCGGGGAATTCCTCATCGTCCTGCCCCGGCGCGCTGCGCACCGTGGCGTCGATCATGACTTCGGCATCGAGCGCCCCAGTGCGCAACTGGAAACGAAGCCGCACCTTCTGCCCCACCGCGGGCGCGGGCGATGACGTCTGCACCAGCGCGCCGCCAGTACTGAGGTCGGACAGCAGCCCCAGCCGCGCCAGTCCCTCGCCCACGCGCTGGTCGACGGTCAGATCGGTGACGGTCTGGCTGGCGTCGTTGCCGCCGCTGCCGTCGATTCCGCCATTGCTGTCATTGCCGCCCTCGTCGGCCTCGGCGCCCGCATCGAACAGATAGGCTGCCAGTCGCGTCGGCACACGCGCGGCACGGCGCACCGGCATCTGCTCGGTCTGCGCCGGCGCCGACAGCACCAGGTAGCGGAACGGGCTGCGGCACACGGCCGTTACGGTCGACGTGAAGCTGTGGATGGCGTGGCCCGAGAACCCGCGCAGCAGCAGGGTTTCGCCGGCATGCACGGCCAGTTCGCGCCCGCCCAGGGTGGGCCAGGTGACAAACAGCCCCTGTTCGATAAAGCCGATCAGGCGGCTTGCCGCGGCGCGCGACTGCTCGCCCGGGGTCTTCACGTGCAGCAACGTGCCCACCTGCAGGCCCAGCGGCCCGGCGCTGAGGCGCGAGCCGGCCAGGGCATCGGGCTCGTTGCCGGGCTCCGGCATGTCGTCAGGCCGGCAGACGGTGCCGTGCCGGAACATCAGCGCCAGATCGCGCGCATCGGGAATGATGCTGCCACTGCCAAGCATCAGGTTGCCCTGTCCGTCCAGCAAGGACCAGGGAAGCGGCTGCCCGACGGGCAGGTCTTGCGGCGTAAGCGGAATCATGGCGTCGAGGACTCCCCGCGCGCCGACGCATGCCGCGCCAGCGCAAGAAATCGTGATGGATGGCTGCCTGCCATGACCGATGACGGACACACCAACCCTGATGCGTCTGCTATCGACCAATGTGACAGAACCTTGACCCCACCTTGGTAGCGTGCGCATTCGGGACAAACCCTTGTGGCGTCGCCGCCATTCCGCCATCTCGGTATCAATAGATGCTTGACGTCCATCAATCGACCTTGCAGAATCAGCGTTCAACGAAAAGCTGTCAGACAGCCTGACAGCATGCCGGATCACAATGGATCGCCTGTCCCGCCCCGCTTCCCTTGCCAGCCGCATTGCCCAGACCTTGCGCGACGATATCGCCGCCGGACGCTTTGCCGCGGGCGCGCGCCTGCCGGCCGAGGCCGCGCTGGCTGAAACGTTCGACGTCAGCCGCCCCATCGTGCGCGAGGCCATTGCCCTGCTGAAGGCGGACGGCGTGCTGGTTACGCGCAAGGGTTCCGGCGCCTATGTGTCCGAGACGCCGGGCGGCCAGGTCTGGCGCGTAGCCAGCACGCCCGACGGCGGCCCGACCCTGGCCCAGCTTTTCGAACTGCGGCGCGTGGTGGAAACCGCCTGCGCCGAAATGGCGGCGCTGCGTCGCACCGAAGCCGATCTGCAACGGATTCGCGACGCCCTCGCCAGCATGCAGCGCCATGCTGCGGATTTCCCCAGCGCCGCGGCTGCGGACATCGCGTTCCATCACGCCATCGCCCAGGCCGCGCACAACCCGTGTTTCACTGGACTGACCGATTTCGTCAGCCAGCAACTGCTGGTGGCCCGCCAGCATGCGTGGGAAAACAGCGCCCGGCTGCACGCCGCCCAGGGCGTACCGCGCGCCGCCGATACCGAACATGACGCGCTGGTCGACGCCATCGCAGCCGGCAATCCCGAAGCGGCGCGCGCCGCCGCATCGGCCCACCTGAGCGCCGCCGCGCAACGGATGGGGCTCGACTGAACACCCGACAACAGAACAGACCGGAACAAGACAGGAGCAGACAGATGGAAAACGTGGATTGCGTCGTGATCGGCGCTGGCGTGGTGGGCCTGGCCGTGGCACGCGCGCTGGCGCAGCAGGGCCGCGAGGTCATCATCCTGGAAGCCGAAAACGCGTTCGGCACGATCACCAGCGCGCGCAACAGCGAAGTCATCCACGCCGGCATCTACTATCCCGCCGGATCGCTCAAGGCCGACCTGTGCGTGCGCGGCAAGGCCATGCTCTACGACTACTGCGCCAGCCACCACGTGACGCACCAGCGCTGCGGCAAGCTGATCGTGGCCACCAGCGAAGCCCAGGTCGCCACGCTGGCCGGCATTCGCGCCAAGGCCGAGGCCAACGGCGTGCACGACCTGCGTCTGCTGACGCGCGACGAGGCACGCGCCCTGGAGCCCCAGCTCGAATGCCACGCGGCCCTGCTGTCGCCATCGACCGGCATCATCGACAGCCATGGCCTGATGACCGCCCTGCTGGGCGATGCCGAACAGGCCGGCGCGATGCTGGCCGTGCAGTCGCCGGTGGTATCCGGCGCCGTTACGCCCGATGGCATTCGCCTGGAAGTGGCTGGAGAAGATGGCGAAACGACGCTGCTGGCCCGCACGGTGGTCAACTCCGCAGGCCTGACCGCCCCCGAGCTGGCGCGCCGAATCGACGGCATCCCGCCCGAGCACATTCCCGGCCAGTACTACGCCAAGGGCTGCTATTTCACGCTGGCTGGCCGCGCGCCGTTCTCACGGCTGATCTACCCGGTGCCCGAGGCGGCCGGGCTTGGCGTTCACCTGACGCTGGACCTGGGCGGCCAGGCGCGCTTCGGCCCCAATGTGCGCTGGATCGACGAGATCGAATACAGCGTGCCGCCGCACGACGCCGACAGCTTCTATGACGAGGTGCGCCGCTACTGGCCGGGCCTGGCCGATGACGCCCTGCAGCCGGGCTACGCCGGTATCCGCCCGAAGATCAGCGGCCCAGGCGAGACAGCCGCCGACTTCCGCATCGACGGCCCTCAGGTGCACGGCGTACCGGGGCTGGTGAACCTGTTCGGGATCGAATCGCCGGGGCTGACGTCGTCGCTGGCGATTGCGGAGAAGGTGGCGGGGTTGCTGGCAAATTGATGATTTGCTCCCCTCCCCCAATGGTATGGGCGAGGGGGAGCGCATATTGACCTGTGTCGCGCGGACACGGACAACCTCAGGCCCGCTCGGCCTCCCCGCGAAAACTCATCACCGCACAGCCGGCGCCCAGCGCCGCTGCCAGCGCCGCCAGCCCGAACGTGTGCATCGGCGCCAGCGTCTTCCACGTCCATCCCATGACCAGGCCGCCGAGCGTGCCGCCGAGGCCGTAGGAAATGCCCGTATAGAGCGCCTGCCCGCGCCCCTGCAGCGGCCCGGCAAACCAGCGCTGCAGCCGCTTGAGGCTGGCGCTGTGGTGCGCGGCGAACGTGGCCGCATGCAGGACCTGCACGGCTGCCATCAGCCAGGCGTACTGGGCGAAGTACCCGGTCACGCCAAAGCGCAGCGCGGCCAGCACAAAGGTGCCCGCCAGGATCGTGCGCAGCGCCAGCGCGCCGAACAGCCGCCCCTGATAGAAGAAGAACACGATCTCGGCCACCACGCCAATGGTCCACATCACGCCAATGGCGATCTTGCTATAGCCCAGTTGCTCCAGGTACAGCGAATAGAACACGTAGAGCGCCGCGTGGGCGAACATCATCAGGAAGGCCGACGCCAGGAACCATGCCACATCGGGCCGGCGCAGCAGCGGCAGTGCCGGTGGCGGCTTGACGCGCGGCCCCTCGTCTTCGGCATCGCGCAGCCCGAATACCACCACGGCGAACAGCGCCAGCATTGCGCTGGCCAGCCACGGGAAGGCCGGCATGCCGAAGTGCTCGAACAGCGCGCCGCCCAGCAGCACGGCCGCGATAAAGCCGACCGAGCCGAACATGCGCACGCGGCCATAGCGATGGTCGAACGCGCCATGGCGGCGGAGCGTGGAAATCGTCAGCGCATCGCCCAGTGGCGACATCGCGCTGGTAATCAGGTTGAGCCCGATCATCATCGCCATCATGCCGCCATAGCTGTGGACGCCGGGCACGGCCAGGAACGCCAGCAGCGACGCCACGGCCGCCAGCCGCAGCAGTTTCACGCGCGTATGGGTAACGTCCGACAGCCAGCCCCAGAGGTAGGGCCCGACGATGCGGCTTAGCTGGAAACAGGCCATCAGCACGCCGATCTGTACCGGCGAGAAGCCGCGATCGGCGAAGAACAGGCTCACATATGGCGAGATGACGCCAACGTAGCCGTAGTAGCCGAGGTAGAAAAGTCCGAAACGGAAATAGGTGGCCGGGTCGATCGACCCTGGCCGGTATGAGGCGGTACTCAGGATTTGACCTGCGCCGGGATGCGCGGCGTGTCCACGCGCACATCGCCGCACTGGGCGCGGTGGCGCAGCGCATGGTCCATCAGCACCAGCGCCAGCATTGCTTCGGCAATCGGCGTGGCCCGGATGCCCACGCACGGGTCATGGCGGCCGAACGTCTCGACGCTGGCCGACTGGCCCGCCTTGTCGATCGATTCACGCGCGGTGCGGATGCTCGACGTCGGCTTGATCGCCAGCGACACCGTCACGTCCTGCCCGGTGGAGATACCCCCAAGCACGCCGCCGGCGTTGTTGGTGCGGAAGCCTTCCGGCGTCAGTTCGTCGCCATGCACGGTGCCGCGCTGGGCCACGCTGTCGAAGCCGGCGCCAATCTCCACGCCCTTGACCGCGTTGATGCCCATCATCGCGTGCGCGATATCGGCGTCAAGCTTGTCGAACAGCGGCTCGCCCAGGCCCACCGGCACGCCACTGGCCACCACCTCGATGCGCGCGCCGACGGAATCGCCATCGCGGCGCAGTGCATCCATATAGGTTTCCAGCTCGGGCACGATATCGGCGTTCGGCGCGAAGAACGGGTTCTCCGGCACATGCTTCCAGTCCGTGAACGGCACTTCGATCTCGCCGAGTTGCGACATGTAGCCACGGATCTCGGTGCCGTACTGCTCGCGCAGCCACTTCCTGGCGATGGCAGCCGCGGCCACCACCGGCGCAGTCAGGCGCGCCGACGAACGGCCACCGCCGCGATAGTCGCGGATACCGTACTTGTGCCAGTAGGTGTAGTCGGCATGGCCGGGACGGAAGGTCTCGACGATATTGCCGTAGTCCTTGCTGCGCTGGTCGGTGTTGCGGATCAGCAGGCAGATCGGCGTACCCGTGGTCTTGCCTTCGAACACCCCCGACAGGATTTCAACCTGGTCCGGCTCCTGGCGTTGTGTGACATGGCGCGACGTGCCGGGCTTGCGGCGATCCAGGTCGATCTGGATATCGGCTTCGGTCAGCGACATGCCCGGCGGGCAGCCATCCACAACCGCGCCAATGGCGGGGCCGTGCGATTCGCCGAACGTGGTGACTGTGAAAAGCAGGCCGAGGGTATTGCCAGACATGGTTGAAATGCGCAGGAATTGGGGGACGGGCTACATTGTAAGGCCATTAGCGCCCGGACAGACGCGTCGGCGCCGCAAGCTGGCCCCGACGCCAGGTCAGGCGCCAGCCGTCTCGGGTGTACCAATACCGGCCGCCGGCTTGCCGAAATCGGGCGCGAACACGCCGCTGCCCACGAAATCGGGATAAAACTGCGCCCGCATGCGCGCCAGGTAGGCCTGCAGGTTGGCGTGCGATTGCGCCGCCGCCCGGATCGGCGTCTCGAACACGGGCGACTGCAGGCTGGCCGCGAACGCGAACAGGGTGGCGTCGGCGCCGCATGGCCGATCACCCATCAGGTACGGCTTGTTGCCCAGGATGTCGGCCACGGCCTGCACGCCCTGCACCGCGATGGCGGTCATGTCGTCCAGGCTATGGCGCCCCAGGCCTTGCGACCACAGCATCTGGCGCACACGGCGCTTGACCAGCGCCTTGACCATGCCGCGCAGCGGTCCAGGCACCACGTTGAAGAACTGCGCCGGCCCACGCTCGAAATTGTCGCCCTCCAGCCAGCGCACGCGTGCCACGGCCCAGTAGAGATTGTCCTCGAGCAGTTTTTCCACCGCCCAGGCCGCGCCGCGCTCGGCCGGCGTCAGGCCTTCATCGAAATCCACGTGGTAGGTCTTCTCGAGATGCCAGCGGATCAGCGTCGAATCGGCAACCTGCCGGCCCATGTCGTCCAGGTACGGCAGCTTGCCCTTGGGCGCCCGGCGCACGTTGCCGCGCCGGGTCTGGTATGGCAGCCCGGCCAGCTTCAGCAGCATCTCGGCCTTGATGACGAACGGGCTGGCGTCGGGCAGGCCGAACGCGGGACCAAACGTGAACAGCGTGATCATCGTTATTTCCAGTCGCCGCGCAGGGCAAGCACCATCTGTTGCAGACTTTCGGGCGTGGCCGCCTCCGGCGGCACCGGCTCGCCCACCACCAGTTCCAGCTTGCTCAGCAGGCCGCGCCGGAACGGCCGGGTCATGGCCGGCGCGCCCTTGCGCGAGAAGAAGCTGCCCCACAGACCGCGCAGCGCCATCGGCACCACCGGCACCGGCGTGCGCTGGATGATCTGCGAAACACCGGTCTTGAACGAGTTGATCTCGCCGGTGGCGGTGATCTTGCCCTCCGGGAAGATGCAGACCAGTTCGCCGTCTTCCAGCGCGGCCGCCACGGCGTCGTAGGCACGCGACAGCAGTTCGGGATTCTCGCGCGCCGGTGCAATCGGAATGGCCTTGGCCTGGCGGAAGAACCACGACAGCCCCGGCACCTTGAAGATATTGTGATCCATCACAAAGCGCACCGGGCGCGGGCTGGCGGCCATCAGCACCACGGCATCGGCAAAGCTCACGTGGTTGCAGACCAGCACGGCGGCGCCCTCTTCCGGAATCCGCTCGGCATTCACGCGGCGCAGCCGGTAGATGGTATGCACGAGCAGCCAGGCGATAAAGCGCAGCAGGAACTCGGGCACCAGCGTATAGATATAGACGGCCACCACGGCATTGAGCAGCCCGACCACCAGGAACAGCTGCGGGATCGAATAGCCGGCCTGGGTCATGAACACGCCCAGCAGCGACGCGCCGATCATGAAGAAGCTGTTCAGGATGTTGTTGGCGGCGATGATGCGCGCGCGGTGCGTGGGCGCCGAACGGCTCTGGATCAGCGCATAGAGCGGCACACTGTAGAAGCCGCCGAACATCGCCACGCAGAACAGGTCGACCAGCACGCGCCAGTGGCCCGACTGGGCCAGGAAGCCGCCCACGCCGCTGAGCGTGCCGCCCGTAGCTTGACCATGCGTGGCGAAAAAGAGATCCACCGCGAACACCGTCATGCCGATCGACCCGAACGGCACCAGCCCGATTTCCACATGGCGCCCCGACAGCCGCTCGCACAGCAGCGACCCGATGCCGATCCCGACCGAGAACACGGCCAGCAGTAGCGTGACCACGTTCTGGTCGCCGCCCAGCACATCCTTGGCAAAGCTGAAGAACGACGTCAGGAAGGTGGCGCCCAGGAACCACAGCCACGAAATGCCCAGCAGGCTCAGGAACACCACGCGGCTCTGGCGCGCCAGGATCAGGTTGCGCCAGGTCTCGGTAAACGGGTTCCAGTTGATGCGCAGGTCCGGCTGGGGTGCCGGAGACAGCGGAACGCCCTGCGAGACCGTGCGCCCGGCCAGCGCGATGACCACGCAGACGATGCCCACGTAGAGCGGCCCCACCACCTTGCCATCGGCGCCCGTCAGGCCGGCCAGCTCGCCACCCAGCAGCGTGCCCAGCAGGATGGCGACGAAGGTGCCCATTTCCACCAGCCCGTTGCCGCCCACCAGTTCGGTCTGGTCCAGATGCTGGGGCAGATAGGCGAACTTGACCGGCCCGAACAGCGTGGAGTGCAGCCCCATCAGGAATGTGCCCGCGTAGAGCAGCGTGGCGCTGTGCAGGTAGAAACCGGCCAGCCCCAGCACCATGATGCCGATCTCCAGCGACTTCACCAGCCGGATCAGCCGCGACTTCTCGATCTTGTCGGCAATCTGCCCGCTGGTGGCCGAAAACAGCACGAACGGCGCGATGAAGATGGCGGAAATCAGGAAGGCCGCGCTATGCGGATCGACGCCGTCGAACAGCGCAGCGTGATAGGTGACCAGCGAGGTAAACGCTACCTTGAAGACGTTGTCGTTCATGGCCCCCAGGAACTGCGTCCAGAAAAACGGGGCGAAACGGCGCACGCCAAGCAGGCGAAACTGGCTTTGTTGGCTCATCGATGGCAAACAGGATGTGGACCCCGGTGACCCGCCGGGGCATCAGTTCGCCGCCATCATGCCAGCAGCGGGCAGGATCGGCTACAGGGAGCGGCCCAAATCGGAATAGTCTGATAGCGGGAAAGTCCGATGCCGTGGCGGCACCGGACGGCAGCGGGCTAGCGCGCCGGCTGTTCCTTTTCTTCCGGCCAGTCGCGGATGTACGCCTTGAGCATCTTGTTCTCGAAGCTCTGCTCCTCGACAACGGCCTTGGCGACGTCGTAGAACGAGATCACGCCCATCAGCGTGCGTTTTTCGAGTACCGGCAGGTAGCGGGTGTGGCGCTCGAGCATCATGCGGCGCACCTCGTTGACGTCGGTTTCGGGCGTGCAGGTCAGCGGCGCGTCGTCCATGACCTTGCGGATGCTGTGGGTGCCCAGCGTGCCGTTGTTGGCCGCCAGGACCTCGATGATTTCGCGGAAGGTCAGCATGCCGACGAGGTCGCCGTACTCCATGACCACCAGCGAGCCGATATCGTGCTCGGCCATGGTCTGGATGGCCTGCTGCAGCGGCGTATCCGGCTTGACGGTAAAGAGCGTGTTGCCCTTGATCTGCAGGATGTCGCTGACTTTCATGATGGTGTCTCCGGGGCTGCCTTGTATTGCAGGGTCTGTGGCTCAGGTTTGATGGTCGATGCTAGCCCAAACCGCCGCCTCAAGTAAAGCGAGCGCGGCCTCCAGAGGCCTGCCAGGCGGGCCCGGGGGCCCGATCCGGCGGGAAAAACCCGGGCTGTCCCGTGTGGCGCATGATGCTAGGATGCCGGTCGGAGACAACCACACGCGGCCCGGCCGACCGGGCCCTTTCCCGCCATGTCCACATCGTCTGGCAGCCGTTTCGACACGCTGGCCCTGCACGCCGGCGCTGCGCCCGACCCCACCACCGGGGCCCGCGCCACACCGATCCACCTGACCACGTCGTTCGTGTTCCGCGACAGCGAGCATGCGGCGTCGCTGTTCAACATGGAACGCGCCGGTCACGTTTACTCGCGCATCAGCAATCCCACGGTGGCCGTGTTCGAGGAGCGCGTAGCCGCGCTGGAAAACGGCGCCGGCGCCATCGGCACGGCCTCGGGCCAGGCCGCGCTGCATCTGGCCGTGGCAACGCTGATGGGAGCCGGCTCGCATATCGTGGCGTCCACCGCGCTGTACGGCGGCTCGCACAATCTGTTGCATTACACGCTGCGCCGCTTCGGCATCGAGACCACCTTCGTCAATCCGCGCGATATCGACGCCTGGCGCGCCGCCATCCGTCCGGAGACGAAGCTGCTGTTCGGCGAGACGCTGGGCAACCCCGGCCTGGACGTGCTCGATATCGAGACGGTCGCCCAGCTCGGCCAGGAACACCGCATTCCGCTGCTGGTGGACTCCACGTTCACCACGCCCTACCTGCTGCGGCCGTTCGACCATGGCGCCGGCCTGCTCTACCACTCGGCCACCAAGTTCCTGGGCGGCCACGGCACCACCATCGGCGGCGTGCTGGCCGAAGGCGGCACGTTCGACTTCGAGGCCTCGGGCCGTTTCCCGGAACTGTCCGAGCCCTACGAGGGCTTCCACAACATGGTGTTCACCGAGGAAAGCACAGTGGCGCCGTTCCTGCTGCGCGCGCGCCGCGAAGGGCTGCGCGACTTTGGCGCCTGCATGAATCCGATGGCGGCCTGGCAGCTGCTGCAGGGCATCGAGACGCTGCCGCTGCGCATGAGCCGTCACGTCGACAACACGCGCCGCGTGGTGCAGTTCCTGGCCGCCCACCCAATGGTGGAATCGGTGGCCTACCCCGAACTGGAATCGCATCCGGACTACGAACTGGCGAAACGGCTACTGCCGCGCGGCTGCGGCGCCGTGTTCAGCTTCAACCTGAAGGCCGATCGCAAGGCCGGCCAGCGCTTTATCGAGAGCCTGTCGCTGTTCTCGCACCTGGCGAACGTCGGCGATGCCCGCTCGCTGGTGATCCATCCGGCCTCGACCACGCATTTCCGCATGGACGCCGCCGCGCTGAAGGCGGCCGGCATTGGCGAAGGGACGATCCGGCTGTCGATCGGCCTGGAAGACCCGGACGACCTGATCGACGACCTGAAACGCGGTCTCAAGGCCACCGAGAAGGCCATGGGAGGCAAGGCGTGATGAAACTGACCGTTGCCGGCCAACCGGCCTATGCCTATACGGGCGGGAAGCCGTTCGACGCCACCCTGCCCTGCGCGATCTTCGTCCACGGCGCCCAGAACGATCACAGCGTCTGGGGGCTGCAGACGCGCTGGTTCGCCAATCACGGATTTTCGGTGCTGGCCGTGGACCTGCCTGGCCACAACCGCAGCACAGGCGCGCCGCTGACCACCGTCGAGGACATGGCCGACTGGGTCATGGCGCTGGCCCGCGCGGCCGGCGTCACGACCCCGGCGCTGGTGTTCGGCCACAGCATGGGGTCGCTGATCGCGCTCGAATGCGCGGCCCGGCATCCGCAGGCCGTGCGCGGCATCGGGCTGCTGGCTACCGCGTATCCGATGAAGGTGTCCGACGCCCTGCTCGACGCCGCGCTGCACCGCGAAGGCGATGCCATCGCGATGGTCAGCCAGTGGTCCATTTCCAGTCTCGCCAGCAAGCCGTCGTCGCCGGGGCCCGGTGCATGGATGCATGGCGGCAGCCAGCGGCTGATGGAGCGCGTCAGCGCCCGCAACCCTGGCGCCCACGTCTTCCACACCGATTTCTCCGCCTGCAACGCCTACGCCCATGGCGACGAAGCGGCCGCTGCGGTGGCCTGTCCGGCCCTGTTCATCGTGGGCAGCAAGGACATGATGACGTCGCCAAAAGCAGCCCAGGCGCTGGCGGGCAAGATGCCGAAGGCCCAGGTCGTGACCGTGCCGAGCGGCCACGCGATGATGGGCGAAAAGCCCGACGACGTGCTCGACGCGCTGGCCGTATTCGCAAGGTCTACACTTCAGCAATAGGAAGACTTCGAAAACAACAACAAAATCAGGAGACTGCGATGGCCCAGGCCCATGCCAAGGAATTCGCCAGCTTTGCCGATTTCTATCCGTACTACCTGAGCGAACACCGCGACCGCACCTGCCGGCGGCTGCATTTCGCCGGCTCCACGCTGGCGCTGGCCTGCCTGGTGACCCTGGTGGTCACCGGCAACGCGTGGTGGCTGCTGGCGGCGCTGGTATCGGGCTACGCCTTCGCCTGGGTCGGTCACTTCGGCTTCGAGAAAAACCGCCCGGCCACGTTCCGGCATCCGTTCTACAGCCTGATGGGCGACTGGGTGATGTACGCCGACATCCTGCGCGGCAAGATCCCGTTCTGAAGGCGCGCCGCGCAGGCGGCGTGCCCCGGCCGTGCTCAGCCCTGCCCGTGGCGGCCCGGCGGCACCGCCTGGACCACGGCGCTACCCGCTCTATTCGCTTCGTTGGCCGCCGCATCGGCAGTCTGCTGCCGAAACACGGCTTCCAGCGGCTGGTCCAGCTGCGGGTTGTCCAGGATGCCACGCAGCACCTCCACCCCCTGCATCTGCTGCGCCAGCGCCGTGCGCGGCAGGCGCGCCATGTTCAGCACGAGCCGGTCATGCAGCGTGCGCAGCGTGACCTGGGACGGATCGCACAGCAGCGCCCAATGCGCCTGACCATGGTCCTGCTGCAGCTTGCCCACCAGGTGCAGCGCCTTGAGCTTGGCAAGCAGCCCGGCCAGGTAGTCGGCCTCCACCCGCAGCTTGCGCCCCATGTCCAGTTCGCCCACGCTGCGCGGCACCTCCTCGCGCGCGCGGTACAGCACGTAGAGCACGCCCAGCGCGTCGAAGAACTCGCTGCCCGCGAACGTGCGGCGGCGCCAGTGGCCCTCGCGGATCACCGGCAGGTTCGCGGCGATGGTGGCACCCAGCAGCGTCACCAGCCAGCTCACGTACATCCACAGCAGGAACAGCGGCAGCACGGCAAACGCGCCGTAGACGGCCGTGTAGGTCGGAATATGGGTAATGAAGTAGCCGAAGGCGCGCTTGGCAACCTCGAAGGCCACGGCAGCCACGATGCCGGCGAAGATCGCGTCGCGCCAGTCCACGTAGGCGTACGGCACGGCCATGTACAGGAAGGCAAACGCCAGCGCGGTCAGTCCGATGGGAATCAGGCTGACCACCAGGCCCATGCCGAACGGCAGGTTGCCGACATAGCCCATCGAGATCGAGATCAGGTACGAACTGACCGACAGGCTGCCGCCGATCAGCACCGGCCCGAGCGTCAGCACGGCCCAGAACACGAGCACCCGCTGAGCCAGCGGGCGGCGCCGCTTGACGCGCCAGATTGCGTTGAGCGCATCTTCCACGGTCAGCATGGTCAGCACCGACGTCACCATCAGGCCGCCCAGGCCCAGGGCTGTCAGCCCCCGTGCGCTCTTGGAAAACTGCCCAAGGTAGCGCGACACCGAATCGCTGATATTGCCGCCCGGGATCAGGTTCTGGAACAGGAAACCCTCGATTTCGCCGCGAAATTCGCGGAACACCGGAAACGCGGCCAGCAGCGCGAACGCCACGGTCAGCACGGGCACCACGGACAGGAACGTCGTGAACGTCAGGCTGGCGGCCACCTGCGGCAGGCGGTTCTCGCCGGCACGGCGCAGCGCGTAGCGGGCCAGTGCGCGCACCTTCTGCAGGTTCCATTCCCTGCGCAGGCGGGCAATGCGGACGGCGGACATGCGGGGGCTTTCTCCTTCGGATTCGATGAAACCAGCCGCGAGGCCGGCGGCGCGGCACTTCGGGCAGCGCCGCAACTATAATACGCGGATCGTTTTGCGGCGCTTGTCCCGGCACCATCCGCCGCCCGCGCCTGCCCATCCATGACCGACATCCTCGTCCTTTACTACAGCCGCCACGGCGCCACCCGCAGACTCGCCGAACTGATCGCCACCGGCATCGAAAGCGTCCCCGGCGCCCAGGCCCGCCTGCGTACCGTGCCGCCGGTCTCCACGGTCTGCGAGGCCACCGCGCCGGACATCCCGCCCGAGGGCGCGCCCTATGCGGAACTGGGCGACCTGGAGGAATGCGCCGGGCTGGCGCTGGGCAGCCCCACCCGGTTCGGCAACATGGCCGCCCCGATGAAGTATTTCCTCGATGGCACGGTTGCCCAGTGGCTGTCCGGCGCGCTCGCCGGCAAGCCGGGCTGCGTGTTCACGTCGACCGGCAGCCTGCATGGCGGCCAGGAAACCACGCTGCTGTCGATGATGCTGCCGCTGCTGCACCACGGCATGGTGATCGTCGGCCTGCCCTATTCCGAGGCCGGCCTGATGACCACCACGGCCGGCGGCACGCCCTACGGCCCCAGCCACCACGCGCACGTGGACAACCACGGCCCGGTCACCGACCAGGAATCCGCGCTGGCAACGGCCATGGGCCGCCGGCTGGCACAAACGGCCCTGAAGCTCGCCGCACGATGAAGACCCCCGACGATTTTTCGCTGCACAGCCCGGCGCTCTGGCGCCTGAGCCTGACCAGCCTGATCGCGCTGATCGCGCTGTGCATCGCCTGGGAATGGTTCCTGGCGCCGCTGCGCCCAGGCGGCTCGTGGCTGATCCTGAAGTGCGTGCTGCTGCTGCCGGTGCTGCGCGGCATCTGGACGCGCAACCGTTACACCATGCAGTGGTCGTCGATGCTGATCCTGCTGTATTTCACCGAGGGCATCGTGCGCGCCACCAGCGACCGTGCCCCGTCGTCGTGGCTGGCCTGGGCCGAGGTCGCCCTGACGCTGCTGTTCTTCGTCAGCACGATCCTGTACCTGCGCCCTTACAAGCGCCGCGCCAAAACCATCGCCAAGACGTCTCAACCCTCCTGATTGCCATGACCGCCGTGCATTCCGACTCGTTCCTCGATCTCTGCCGGGCCGCCATCGGCCCGCAAAACGTGCTGACCGACGCGGCCGACAAGGCGCCGTACCTGACCGACTGGCGCCGCCGCTATACCGGCGACGCGCTGGCCGTACTGCGCCCCGGCACCACCGAGGAAGTGGCCGCCGTGATGCATGCCTGCCATGCGCACAAGCTGGCCGTGGTGCCGCAGGGCGGCAATACGGGCCTGTGCGGCGGCGCCACGCCCGGGGCCGGCGAGTCCGCCGCGCGGGGCGTGGTGGTGCTGTCGCTGCAACGCATGAACCGCGTGCGCCAGGTGGACCCGCTCAACAATACGATCACGGTGGAAGCCGGCGTGATCCTGCAGCAGCTGCAGGACGTGGCGCGCGAGCACGGGCGCCTGTTTCCGCTGTCGCTGGCGGCCGAAGGCAGTTGCACGATCGGTGGCAACCTGTCCACCAACGCCGGCGGCACGGCCGTGCTGCGCTATGGCAATACGCGCGAGCTGTGCCTGGGGCTGGAGGTGGTCAACGTCCGCGGCGAGGTCTGGGACGGCCTGCGCGGCCTGCGCAAGGACAATACCGGCTACGACCTGCGCGACCTGTTTATCGGCGCGGAAGGCACGCTCGGCGTCATCACCGCCGCCGTGATGAAACTGTTCCCGGCGCCGCGCGCCCGCGTGACGGCACTGGCGGCGGTCAAGAGCCCGCGCGCCGCGCTGGCCCTGCTGGCTATCGCCCAGTCGCACGCCAGCGCCATGCTCACCGGCTTCGAACTGATGTCGGCGATGTGCATCGACCTGGTGACCAGGCACTTTCCGCAGCTGCGCTATCCGTTCAGCGAGCACCATCCGCAACTGGTGCTGCTGGAGCTGTCCGACAGCGAGAGCGAAGACCACGCCCGCGGCATCTTCGAGACCATGATGGAAGCGGCCTTCGACGCCGGCGTGGTGACCGATGCCGTCGTGGCGGAATCGGTGCAGCAGTCGCGCGATTTCTGGAACCTGCGCGAGCATATTCCGCTGGCCCAGGTGGAGGAAGGCAAGAACGTCAAGCACGACATCGCCGTGCCGATCTCGCGCGTGGCCGACTTCATCGAGACCACCGATGCGCTGCTGCAGGACGCCTTCCCCGGATCGCGCATGGTCACGTTTGGCCACCTGGGCGACGGCAACCTGCACTACAACGTGTCGCCGCCGGTCGGTGTCGACAACGACCAGTTCCTGAAGCACCAGGACGCCATCAACCTGATCGTCCACAACAGCGTCCACGCCCACAACGGCTCGATCTCGGCCGAACACGGCCTGGGGCAGCTCAAGCTGGAGGAAAACCGCCGCTACAAGAGCGACGTGGAACTGGCGATGATGCGCGCGATCAAGCAGGCGCTGGATCCGCAGGGGCTGATGAATCCCGGCAAGGTGGTCTGAGCCGTCAAGCCTGCCCCCTCTCCCATTCATGGGAGAGGGGGCAATCACCGTCTTCAATGCAGCACCGGCGTCTCGTCGCCCCCCTCGGGCTCGCCAAACAGCTGCCCGCACACCGCCTGACCCTCTTCGGTCAGCCGGGCCGAGCCGCGCCCGTCCTCTTCCATGACCGTCTCGACCAGGTCGGCGGCGCCCAGCTGGGTCAAAATGCGCCGCAGCACGCTCATCTGCACCGCGGCGCGCTTGCTCAGCCGGGCCAGGGTCAGGTCCTTGTCCGATTCGCCCTGGCCGTGGTCCCACAGCGTCTTCAGGATGGCGCCCACCACGGGGTCCAGGTCCTCGCCCTCGTCCTCGCCCTCGCCTTCCGGCATGTCGTCTGTCGCGTCGTTCGTCATGTCGTCTCCCTTTCTTGTAATGTCGCCACGAGCTTGCCCAGCGTGATCACGGCGGCTTCCATGTCTTCCGACCAGGCGCCGCTGTAGTTCAGGCGGATGCAGTTCGTGTAGGTCGGCACCGGCGAGAAGATATGTCCCGGCGCCACGGTGATGCGCCGCTCCAGCGCGGCGTGGTACAGCGCCATGGCATCCACCTGTTCGGGCAGTTCCACCCACAGCACGTAGCCGCCCGTCGGACGCGAGACGCGCGTGCCGGCCGGGAAGAAGCGCCGCACGGCGGCGGCCATGATATTGGCCTGCTGGGCGTAGGCCTTGCGCACGCGGCGCAGGTGGTAGTCGTAGCCGTCGCGGCGCAGGAACTCGGCAATCGCCAGTTGCGGAATCGTCGAAGTGGTCAGCGTGTTCAGGAACTTGAGCCGCTCCACCTTTTCCTTGTACCGCCCCGGCAGCGCCCAGCCGATGCGGTAGGCATTCGTCAGCGTCTTCGAGAACGACGAGCAGTGCAGCACGATGCCGGCCGTGTCATAGGATTTCAGCGAAGTTGGATGGACATCGCCGTAGTACAGCTCGCCGTAGACATCGTTCTCGATGACGGGGATATCGCGCTCGGTCAGCAACGCCACCAGCGCCTGCTTGCGCGCGTCGGACATCTGGAAACCCAGCGGATTCTGGAAGTTCGGCATGACCATGCAGGCGGCCACGGGCCGCTCGTCGATCAGCCGGGCCAGCGCCTGTACGTCGATGCCTTCGACGGGATCGGTAGCCACCTCCACGGCGCGCATGCCCAGCCGCTCGATGGCGTGCAGCATCGCGTAGTAGGTGGGCGACTCCACGGCAATCGTGTCGCCTGGCTTGGCCACGGCCTGCAGGCACAGGTTGATGGCCTCGGTGGCGCCAATCGTGACGATCACCTCGTTCGGGTCCACCGTATAGCCGTTTTCCAGGTAGCGGCGCGTGATCTGCCGGATCAGCTCGGGCGACCCGGGCGGCAGGTCGTCGAGCACACTCCAGGTGTCATAGCGCTTGCCGATGGTGTTGGCGTACTGGATGATGCGCTGCCACGGATACAGCTTGGGATCGGGGTATGGCGAACCGAGTGGCACGGCGTCGTCGGCGCGGATCGAGCGCAGCGTGGACAGCACCAGCGCGCTGACATCCACCGCCGACGGCCGCGCCGCCGGGCGCGTGGGCTGCAGGTCGATGGCCGGCTCGCCGGGCCGGGCGCGCACGAAATAGCCGGACTGGGGGCGGCTTTCCAGGATGCCGCGCGATTCCAGCAGCAGATAGGCGCGAATCACCGTGGTAATGCTCAACCGGTGGTGCTGGGCCGCCTGCCGCACCGACGGAATCTTTTCGCCGGGCAGCAGCACGCCCTGCTGCACCAGCGCCTCGATATCGGCCGCGAGCTTTTCGTACAGGGTTGCCAACGGGTCTTCGCCTTTTTCTGGATGGTCCGGGGGGCGCCGGACTACCCAGGCGTCAGCCTGCGGCCTCCAGCGAATCGGATGCTAATACGGATACAGGCGAAGTGTATTCGACGAAGCCATCCTGGCGGCAAAAGCTCAGCAGCCGCACGCCTGCCTGTTCCGCGATGCGGATGGCGAGCGAGGTCGGCGCCGAGATCGTCGCCAGCATCGGAATCTGCATGCGGGCGGCCTTGCGCACCAGCTCGTAGCTGGCGCGGCTGGACAGGAACACGAATCCGTCGCCGAAGCTCTCGCGGGCCCGCGCCAGGTGGCCGATCAGCTTGTCCAGCGCATTGTGCCGCCCCACGTCCTCGAACACGGCGCGCAGCTGGCCGTCCGGCCCGCACCATGCGGCGGCATGGACGCCGCCGGTGGCCGCCATCAGGTGCTGGCGGGCGCGCAAGGCGTCGGCCGCCAGCCGGATCATGGCCGCCGAGGGCGCAATGGTGCGCGCCGCCGCCAGCGGCTCGGGCACCAGGTCGAGCAAGGCCAGGCTCTCGATGCCACAGACGCCGCAGCCGGTACGGCCAGCCAGCGTGCGGCGGCGTTCCTTCATGGCCATGAACGCGCGCTGGCTGACGTTCAGGCGCACCTCGATGCCGTCGCAGCCCGGCTCGATCTCGACGTCGTAGATCTCGCGCACGCTGTCGACAATGCCTTCGGTCAGCGAAAAGCCGACCGCGAACGCCTCCAGGTCCAGCGGCGTCGCCATCATCACCGCGTGCGAGATATCGTTGTAGACCAGCGCAACCGGCACTTCCTCGGCCACGTTGTCGATCTCCAGCGCGACGGCGTCGCCCTGGTGGCGGCGAATCTCGCGCGTGATGTAACCGCGTTCGGCCATGTACTACCCCCTGCGGTGGACTTCAGCCTTACCCGGCGCGTTGCAGCAGCACCGGAATCGACTTCGACGTGGGCGTACCCGACCGGTCGCCGATGCTTTCCAGCGGCACCAGCGGGTTGGTCTCCGGATAATAGGCGCCCAGGCAGCCAGCCGGAATATCGTAATCGACGAGCAGGAAGTCTTGCACATGGCGCGTCACGTCGTCTTCCCAGACGCTGGTGATATTTACGCGTTCGCCCTCTGCAAACCCCAGCCGTTCGCGGTCGGCCCGGTTGATGAACACCACGCGGCGCAGGCCGAACACCCCGCGATAGCGGTCGTCCAGGCCATAGATCGTGGTGTTGTACTGGTCGTGCGAGCGCGTGGTCATCATCACCAGCAGGTCGTCGCCGTACTTGTCGCGGGCGCGCTTGATCGGCGTGTCGCGGTCGATCGGATGCACCAGAAATTCGGCCTTGCCCGATGCCGTGCGCCATACGCGGTTGCGCGAGGCCGGCGTCAGGTGGAAGCCGCCCGGTTGCGCCACGCGCTCGTTGTAGCGCTCGAAGCCCGGAATTACCTTCTCGATGGCATCGCGGATGCGCGCGTAGTCCTGCGCGAACCACAGCCAGTCCACCTTGTTCGATCCCAGCGTGGCGTCGGCCATCTTTGCCACGATCATCGTCTCGGACAGCAGGTGCGGCGACGCCGGCTTGTTCATGCCGTACGAGATATGCACCATGCAGACCGAATCTTCCACGGTCACGCCCTGCGCCACGCCGTTCTGCTCGTCCACCTCGGTACGGCCCAGCGTTGGCAGCAGCAGCGAATCCTTGCCAATCACCAGGTGGCTGCGGTTCAGCTTGGTGGCGATATTGACGGTCAGGTCGCACTGGCGCAGCGCTTCCCAGGTGCGCGGCGTGTCGGGCGTGGCGATCGAGAAATTGCCGCCCAGGCCTACGAACACCTTGACCTTGCCTTCCAGCATCGCATTGATGGCGGCCACCACGTCCTGGCCGTGGTGGCGCGGCGGCTCGAAGCCGAAGGTGGCGCCCAGGCGGTCCAGAAAGGCGTCGTCGGGCTGTTCCTCGATGCCCATCGTGCGGTCGCCCTGCACGTTCGAATGGCCGCGCACCGGCATCAGGCCCGCACCGGGCCGGCCGATATTGCCGCGCAGCATCATCACGTTGGACAGCAGCTGGATCGTGCGCACGCTCTGCTTGTGCTGCGTCAGGCCCATGCCCCAGCACATGATGGTGCGCTCGCTGTTGATGTAGACGTCGGCCAGCGCGTCGATATCCTCGCGCGTCACGCCCGATTCGGCCACGATGTCGGGCCAGCTCTCGGCACGCAGGTCGGCCGCGAATTCCTCGTAGCCGGCCGTGTGGTCGCTGACGAAAGCGATATCCACCACGCGCTTGCCGCCGGTGGCCACGGCCTGGTCATCCAGTTCGATGACGCGCTTGCCGATGCCCTTGAGCAGCGCAAAGTCGCCGCCCAGCGTGGGCCGCACGAACATCGACGCAATCTGGGTGCCGCTGCCGCCGAGCATTTCCGTCACGTGCTGCGGGCTGACAAAGCGCTCCAGGCCGCGCTCCTTGAGCGGGTTGATCGAGACGATTCTGGCGCCGCGCTTCGAGGCATCGCGCAGTTCGTTGAGCATGCGCGGATGGTTGGTAGCCGGATTCTGGCCCCAGACCATGATGGTGTCGGCCAGCTGGAAGTCGTCGAGCAGCACCGTGGCCTTGCCCACGCCCACCGTCACCGGCAGGCCGCGGCTGGTGGCCTCGTGGCACATGTTCGAGCAGTCCGGGAAGTTGTTGGTGCCATACATGCGCACGAACAGCTGGAACAGGAACGCCGCCTCGTTGCTGGCCCGGCCCGAGGTATAGAACGTGGCCGCGTCGGGGTTGTCCAGGCGGCGCAGGTGATCGGCGATCAGGCGGCACGCATCGTCCCATTCCACCGGCACGTACTTGTCGGTGGCGGCGTCGTACCGGACCGGATAGGTCAGGCGACCGTGCTGCTCCAGTTCGTAATCCGACTGCTGCATCAGCTCGGTGACCGTGTACTTCGCAAAGAACTCGTTGGTCACGCGCTTGCTGGTGGCTTCGGCCGCCACGGCCTTGACGCCGTTTTCGCAAAACTCGAACGTGGACGCGTGCTGGCGGTCGGGCCAGGCGCAGCCCGGGCAATCGAAACCGTCAGGCTGGTTCTGCCTGAACAGCGTCTTGTACTTGCCGCCGGCAACCCTTTCCTTGACCAGGTTGATGGCGACCTGCTTGAGCGCACCCCAGCCGGCGGCCGGGTGCGTATAGGGGGCGATATGCCCCTTTTCGGGCGTGGGAGTACTCATGGGGGCGACTTCCAGAACAAATGCCCGAGTGCCCGGCCCGGTTTTCCGTGTGATGTCCGGGCGCTCGCTGCGATGGTTGCAGACTAGGCCCGGAATGTGACCCGAGGGACGTACAGAACAGGTACAGCCGAAAGAGTACAGTTTGCACCATCGCAATGCACAAATCCTGAACTGTGCTTATCGGTTTTGCATGACTGCACCAGCTTGAGTCATATTTCTCATGATTTATGTCGCAAATTGCCGATTCCGGAGGTCTCGGGCCACCTGATCGTCGCGCTGGCTGCTGTCTGGGGCCGCTACTCCGGCTGCTGCGGCGTGGCGTCGATGATGTCCTCCAGCTGCGCGCTCATCGGAATGCCGAGCCGCTCGCCGGTGGGAAGCCGGTTCAGGAACCACTGCTTGTAGAGTCGCCCCAGTTCGCCGGACGTGATCAGGTCGCGTACGGCCTTGTCGACCACGGCCGCGAATTGCGGATCGCCCCGGCGCAGCATGATGCCGTACGGGTCGTAGGACAGGAATTCGCTGGTCACGATGAACTGCTTGCCCGCGTTGTAGTGCGCCAGGAAGCCGTACAGCAGCACGTCGTCGCCGGCGTAGGCATCGGCGCCGCCGTGGCGCAGCACCTCGAAGGCATCTGCATGATCGCGGGCGTGGATCAGCTTGATGCCCAGGTTGAACCGCGTGGACAGGTCCTCGATGGCGCTGGCGTTGGTGGTGCCAGCCGTCGCCACCACGGTCTTGCCCTTGAGGTCGCGGAAGGTCTTGACCGGCGAATTGCGCGGTACCATCAGCTTGGTCCCCGCCACGAAGATCACCGGCGAGAACGCCACCGTGCGCATGCGCTCGGCATTGCGCGTGGTCGACCCGCATTCCAGGTCGGCCTTGCCCGACGTAATGGCGTCGAAGCGGTTCTCGGACGTCACCGGCACCCATTGCACGGTCAGGTCGCGGCTGATTTCGGCGGCTGCGGCGTCGACGATGGCCTGGCAGATATCGATCGAATAGCCGATGGGCCGCTTTGCCTGGTTCAGGTACGAAAACGGCAGCGAAGACTCCCGGTAGCCGATGGTCAGCACGCCGGTGTCCTTGGCCTTCTTCAGCGTGCCGGACAGCGCCACGGCGTCCTGCGCATGGGCCAGCATCGGGGCACCGCCCGCCGACATCAGCAGCATCAGCGCGGCCAGGCCCCTTGCGGCCAGTTTCCAGACGGATGCGCGCATGGCATCAGGCCTCCGCGGTGCCGGGCGTGCGGGGCTCCTCGCCCGGTATGTCCTTCTCGGTCTCGGGCACCGGCCCGGAAGCGAGCTGCCCTTCCCACTTGGCTACCACGGCCGCGGCAATCGAATTGCCCACGGCGTTGGTGGCCGAGCGGCCCATGTCCAGGAACTGGTCCACACCCATGATCAGCAGCAGCCCCGCCTCGGGAATGCCGAACTGGTTCAGCGTTGCGGCGATCACCACCAGCGACGCGCGGGGCACGCCCGCCATGCCCTTCGAGGTCAGCATCAGCAACAGCAGCATCGTGATCTGCGTACCCATCGGCAGGTGGATGTCATAGGCCTGGGCGATAAACAGCACCGCGAACGTGCAGTACATCATCGAGCCATCCAGGTTGAACGAGTAACCCAGCGGCAGCACGAAACTGGAGATTTTGCGATTCACGCCGAAGCGGTCGAGCGAGTCGAGCAGCTTCGGATAGGCGGCCTCGGAACTGGCCGTGGAGAACGACAGCAGGAACGGTTCGCGAATCAGCCGGACCAGTTCGAAAACGCGCCGGCCCAGGAACACGAAGCCGGCGAGGGTCAGCAGGCTCCAGAGCACGAACAGCGCCAAGTAGAAACTGCCCATGAACTTGGCAAACGTGATCAGGATGCCCAGCCCCTGCGTGGTCACGGTCGACGCAATGGCCGCGAACACCGCGATCGGCGCCAGCCACATCACCGCGCCGGTGATCTTCAGCATGATCTGCGCCAGATCCTCGATCACCGCGGCCATGCGCGCGCCGCGCTCGCCCAGCGTGGCAATGGCCGTGCCGAAGAAGATCGAGAACACCACGATCTGCAGGATTTCGTTGTTGGCCATGGCCTCGGCCACCGATTTGGGCACCAGGTGCGCCACGAAGTCCTTGAGCGTGAACGCATTGGTTTTCAGGTTGGTGGCCGCGCCCACGTCGGGTAGCGGCAGGCCGATGTTCACGCCCGGATGCAGCAGCGTCGCCATGATCAGCCCCAGCGTCAGCGACACCAGCGACGCCGTGATGAACCAGGCCAGCGCCTTGACCCCGACGCGCCCCACCGTGCTGGCATCGCCCATGTGCGCGATACCGATCACCAGCGTGGAGAACACCAATGGCGCAATGATCATCTTGATCAGCCGCAGGAAGACGTCGGTGATGATCGAGATATACCCGGCGATATCCTTTGCCACCTTCGGATCGGGGAACGCCGTGTTGCACGCATAGCCGACCACGGCACCCAGGATCATCGCGATCAGGATCCAGGTCGTGATATTTGACTTCTTGCTCATGACGTCTCCTTGGGGGGCGGCCGTATGGAAGTCCTGCGCCGAGGTCTGCACCTGTAACGATAGGATGCGGGGGTGCCATGGGCAAACCCGGAAACGCGGATCTGCCCAGTGCCGGCGCATCGCATTTCCTTTGATTGCACCAACAAGGGGCGATGTTTATAATTCGCCACACTCGCCACCGGCCCGATGCGGCCGGAGCGTCATACCCAAAAGCGCGCGCTGCGCCACCCGACCGAGCCATCGGGCCGCGCTGACCGTGCCACCGGGCCTCACCGGCCCACCGACCGCCCGGCATCCCATCCGCCCGGCGGCGGCCGACTTTGCGATACCCACTCAACCCACGCCGGGCTTCGGCGCGCCGCCGCATGGCCGGGCGCGATTCACGGTGCTAGCAGTCGTTCGTCCTCTATGGCGCATTTTTTCCTTCGCCGCCCCGCGTTTGCGTGGGTGCTTGCCATCCTGACCATGGTCGCGGGCCTGGTCGCGCTGAACCGCATCCCGGTGGCGCAATACCCGGCGGTGGCCCCGCCGATGGTGATCCTTTACGCCGACTACCCCGGCGCCACCGCGCGCACCGTGGAAGACCGCGTGACGGCCGTGCTGGAGCAGCAGATGCACGGCATTCCCGGCCTGCTCTATATCGACTCGAACAGCGAGGCCGGCACCGCCACGGTGACCATCGGCTTCAAACAGGGCACCGATCCGCAACTGGCCCAGGTCAACGTGCGCAACCGGGTGGCCCAGGCCGAGCCGCTGCTGCCCGAGGTGGTACGCCGGGGTGGCGTCTACGTCGACCAGGCCAGCGCCAGCCCGTTCATGTACGTGTCGCTGATCTCGAAGACCGGCACGATGTCCGAGACCGCGCTGGCCGACTACGCGGCGGGCACGGTGCTGCCCATGCTGCGGCGCCTGCCCGGCATCGGCAAGGTGGAGCCGTACAGCGCCGAATACGCGCTGCGCGTCTGGTTCAACCCAGACCAGCTGCACGCCTACGGCCTGACCACGGCCGATGTGGAAGCCGCCATCCGCGCGCGCAACGGCAGCGTCACGCCGGGCCAGCTTGGCGGGGCGCCGGCCGCGCCGGGGCAATCGTTCCAGGCCATCGTGCGGCCGCCCGCGCCGCTGTCCAATGCGGAATCGTTCGAGCGCATCGTGCTGCGCCCAGGCAAGGACGGCTCGGCGGTACTGCTGCGTGACGTTGCACGTGTGGAAATGGCCGCCGCCGACTTCCGGTACAGCTCGTCGCTCAATGGCCGCGAAGCCGCATCGATGGGCCTGAAACTGGCCGATGGCGCCAACGTGCTTGCCACCTCCCGCGTCGTGCGCGCGGCGCTGGACGAGGCCGCCCGCGGCTTTCCGGCCGGCGTGACCTACGACATCTCGTACGACACCGCGCACTTCGTGCAGAACTCGATCACGCGCGTGCTCGTGACGCTGGGCGAGGCCACGGTGCTGGTGTTCCTGATCCTGTGGCTGTTCCTGGGCAACCTGCGCGCCACGCTGATCCCGTGCATCGTGGTGCCGGTATCGCTGCTGGGCACGGTGGCCTGCCTGCAGGCGTTCGGGTTGTCGCTGAACGTGATCACGCTGTTTGGCGTGGTGCTGGCGATCGGCATCCTGGTGGACGATGCCATCGTCGTGGTGGAGAACGTCGAGCGCATCATGCGCGAGGACGGCGTCGACGCGTTCACGGCCGCATCGCGGTCGATGCGCGAGGTGTCGGGCGCGCTGCTGGCCGTTACCCTGGTGCTGTGCGCGGTGTTCGTGCCGATGACGTTCATGGACAGCGCGGTGGGCGTGATCTACCGCCACTTCGCCATGACGCTGGCGATCTCGATCGCGTTCTCGCTGTTCTTTGCGCTGACGCTGGCGCCGGCCATGTGCGCCACGCTGCTGCGCCACGGCGCCGCCCCGGCACGTGGCCCGCTGGCGTGGTTCGAAGCCCGCTTTGCCGCCTTCACCGCGCGCTATGCCGGCTGGATCCACCGGCTGCAGCAACGGCGCCTGCGCTGGCTGGCCGTCTACCTGGCAATGACGGCCGCCTGCGCGCTGACGCTCTGGCAACTGCCGGGCGGCTTCCTGCCCGAAGAGGACACCGGCGAACTGGTGATCGACGTGGAACTGCCGCCGGGCAGCACCCAGGCCCAGACGCGCGAGACCATCGCCCGGCTGGAGCAGTGGATGACTGCCGAGAAATTCCCGATCAAGACCACGTTCTCGCTGCTGGGCTGGAACAACGGCGGCTCGGGCGAGCAGCGCGCCAGCGTGTTCCTGTCGCTCGACGACTGGCAGCAGCGTGGCCGCGCCAATGCGGCCGATGCGGTGCTGGCGCGGCTGGGCAAGGGCCTGGAAGCGTGGCCCGGCAAGGGGGAGGCCCAGCTCTACCCGTACAACGGCACCGCCCTGCCCGAACTCGGCAGCACCGGCGGCCTGGACATGCGCCTGGTGACGCGCCGCGAAGGCGGCCGGCAAGACCTGTACGCCGCCCGCGACAAGCTGATCGCGCGCGCCAAGGCCGATCCGCTGTTTGCCGAGGTGCGCGCCACGGCCGGCCAGCCCACGCCGGCACTGGACCTGGCGATCGACTATCGCAAGGCCGAGAGCTTCGGTGTGGACGCCGAGGCCATCCATCATGCGCTGTCGGCCACCATCGGCTCGCGCTATATCGACGAGCTGGCCCGCGAAGGCCGCGTGCGCCGCGTGATCCTGCAGGCCGATGCACCGTTCCGCATGCAGGCCGCCCACCTGGCGCGCGTGCACGTGCGCAACGCCAGCGGCCAGATGGTGTCGCTGGGCGCGTTCGCCTCGCTGGAATGGGGCAACAGCGAATCGACACTGGAGCGCTACAACGGCCTGACCTCGGTGCGCATCAATGCCGATACGGCACCCGGCGTCAGCACTGGCGCGGCGATGGCGAGGCTCGACGCCATGGTCCGGGAACTGGGCCCCGACTACGAGGTGCGCTGGAATGGCCGCGCGTTCGAACAGCAGCAAAGCGGCACGCAGGCCCCGTGGCTGTTTGCGCTGTCGCTGCTGTTCATCTTCCTGTGCCTGGTCGCGCTCTATGAAAGCTGGACGCTGCCGCTGGCCGTGCTCGCCATCGTGCCTGCCGGGCTGATGGGCGCGGCAGCGGCGGTATGGCTGCGCGGGCTGCCCAACGACGTCTACTTCAAGGTGGGCGTGGTCGTCATCATGGGGCTGGCCGCCAAGAACGCGATCCTGGTGGTCGAATACGCCGAGCAACTGCGGCGCGGCGGCATGGAACGCGTGCAGGCCGCCACGCAGGCGGCGCGCCAGCGGCTGCGGCCCGTGGTGATGACGTCGCTGGCGTTCATCCTGGGCGTGGTGCCGCTGGCGATCAGTACCGGGCCCGGCGCCGGCGCGCAGCGCGCGGTGGGCACCGGCGTGCTGGGCGGCATGCTGGGCGCCACGCTGCTGGGTACGCTGGTGATTCCGCTGCTGTATGCGTGGATTGCGCGCTGGTCGGCGGCAAGAAAAGCCTTGCCCGACCCGGCAACCGGCGCCGCCGACGCCTGAGGCCCCTGGCAGCGCCCTGCGGGCTGGCTAGCGCTTCTGCCAGACCCGCAGGCCAAACACCGGCAGCACGCCGTACACGTGATCGAACAGGTCCGACTGGATCTGCTCGTAGGTCTCCCAGCGCGTGTCGCTGAGGTACAGGAAGACTTCCAGCGGCAGGCCCTGGCTTTCCGATTGCACGTGGCGCACCACCAGCGGCAAGTCCTGCCGCACGGCCGGATGCTGGCGGAAATAGCCCAGCATGTAGCGGCGCAGCATGCCCAGGTTGGTCAGCGGCTGACCGTCGGCTTGCGGCGCCACGGGCAGCTTCAGCGCGCGGCAGGCATTCAGCCCGCCCAGCAGCGCGTCGTCGCAGAAACGCACGCTGTCCGCATCCACGGGGATGCTGTGCTTCACGCGCCGGCCGCCAGATTCCACCATGCCGCGCCAGTTCCGGACGCCATTGGTCAGCAGCACGTAGCTGGGCAGCGTCACGATCGTGTTGTCGAAATTGCGCACCTTGATGGTGTTGAGCGCGATATCCGTGACCACGCCGTCCGCCACATAGCCAGGCACCTCGATCCAGTCGCCGATGCGCAGCATGTCGTAGGCCGCCAGCTGGATGCTCGCCACGAAGCCCAGCAGCGAGTCGCGGAACACGATGATCAGCAGCGCCGTCATGGCACTGACGCCGGTCAGGAAGTACGTGGGAGGCCGGCCCAGCAACAGCGAGACGATGGCAATGAACGCCAGCAGGTACAGCACGAGCGTAGCCACCTGGAGAAAGCTCTTGATCGGGCGTTCGCTGGCGTGAGGCAGATGGCTGTAGCGGTCCTCGATGCTGCCCAGGAACGCAAAGCCCGCGCGCAGCCCGGTGTAGACCATGAAGCAGGCGGCGGCCACCCCCAGCGGTGCGCCCAGCATCGCGATCACCGGAAACGTCAGGCTGCTGATCAGCGGCGCGGCCAGGTAGATAATCAGCGCCGGCACGATTGGCGCCAGCCGGTGGAAGACCTTGCGCCGTTCCGCCGCGCGCAGCCATTTGCGGTGCTCGCCGCGCACCAGCCGGCCTACCGCCCACAGCATCAGCGTGCGGGTCAGGTAGTAGCAGGCCACACTCGCCAGCACGATGGCCGCCAGCAGCAGCGCCACCAGGACGATTGCCACGGGCAGGCTGTCGGTATGGACGAAGAACTGGTGTCCGTCTGGTCCCGTCTCGATGCGAATCAGGTTGCCGAACATGCATCCTCCCCGCCGGGCCGCCCCGTGCGCCATCCAGCCAGTGTAGTCGCTGGCCGCGCAGCGGGTGCGGCGAACTACATACGAATACAAAATCCCCCCTGCCCGCACACAAACCGGATACGCGGCCGTCGCAATATCGTCCCGAGATCAAACCAGTCAGGACGAGGAACGACATGGACCTTTCAACGACAAAGGCGGCCAGGGCCGCCCTGGTATTCGGCGGCTCGCGCGGCATTGGCGCGGCCATTGCCACGCGGCTGGCGCAGGACGGCTTTCACGTCGCGCTGACCTACGCCACGCGGCCCGACAAGGCCGCCGACGTGGTAGCGCGGATCGAGGCGGCCGGCGGCCAGGCGCTGGCCATTGCCGCGGACAGTGCCGACCCGGCCGCCATCCGCGCTGCCGTGCGGCAGGCGGTAGCGCGCTTCGGCCCGCTCGATGCCGCGGTGGTCAATGCCGGCGTGCTGCGGCTGGGCACCATCGACACCGTGGCCGATGCCGATCTCGGGCTGATGCTCGATGTCAATATCCGCGGCGTGTTCGTCGCCATCCAGGCTGCCGCGGCGCAGCTGCGCGAGGGCGGGCGGCTGATCACCATCGGCAGCAACACGGCCATCCGTACCGGCGCGCCAGGTGGCGCGGTCTACGCCATGACCAAGGCGGCCGTGGCGGCGCTGGTCAAGAACGTGGCACTGGAGCTGGCGCCGCGCGGCATCACGATCAACAACATCCAGCCTGGCCCGACCGTGACCGACATGACGGCCGACATGGTCGAGCACCTGATCCCGAAGATTCCGCTGGGCCGTGTGGGCCGGCCCGAGGAGATCGCCGGGCTGGCAAGCTGGCTCGCCAGTCCGGCGTCGGCCTACATGACCGGCGCCAGCCTGACCATCGACGGCGGCTACGTGCTCTGAGGCCCCGGTGCGTCTCCCCTCAGCCCCCGTCGGCAAAGATACCCATGCGATGCTGGATAAAGGCCAGCACCTCCAGCGCCGCCGCCGGCAGCGGACGCCCGGCCTTGACCAGCAGCCGCGCCTGCGTGCCCCGGAACAGCGGATGGTCGATCGGTACCGTGGCCAGGCTTCCGGCGGCCACCTCGCGGTAGGCGGCGAACTGGCCGATCAGCGTCACGAAGTCGTCGTAGGCCACGAACTGCTTGAGCGCCGACAGCGAATTGGTGACCAGCGTGGGTCGGATGCGGATGTTCTCGGCGAATTCCAGCATCTTGGCCGCATGCCCGATGCCATAGGACTCTGGCATCAGCGCCAGTGGGTAGGCCATCACGTCATGGATGGTGGCCGCGCCCCCGCGCAGCGCCAGCGGATGATCGTGGCGCGTCAGCAGCACGATGGGCTGCGCCGAACTGGCGCGGTACTCGATGCGCGGGTGCAGCGGCGGGTTGTAGGCCAGGCCGATATGGGCGCGGCTTTCGGCCACCTCGTTGAGCACGTCGTCCACGGGCAGGATCTCCATGCGGATATCGACCATCGGGTACTGCGCGCAGAACGGCGCCACCACCTCGTTGACCAGCGCATCGACATAGCCCTCGCTCAGCACGATCTGCACCAGGCCCTGCTGCAGCCCCATCAGCGCGTGCAACTGGTCTTCGAGCTTTTCCTGGTGCGAACGGTAGCCGCGCCAGAACTCCAGCAGGTGGGCCGCCGCCTCGGTGGGCCGCACGCCGCGCGCCTGCCGCTCGAACAGCGTGGTGCCCAATTCCTCTTCCAGCAGCCGGATCTGGCGCGTGATGACCGACGGCGACGTATTGAGGCTTTCGGCCGCGCCACGGATCGTGCCGTGCGCCAGCACTTCCCGGAAATAACGCAGCCGCTGCTGATTGATTTCGCGCATCGCTTGCCTTTTTGTTATCCAAAAGCCGCTTTTTGTGCGCAAAGCGCCGCTGCGTTGCTTTCAGAAGAACGAAGTGTGAACTTTGTTGCTGTTGGTATCAGTCTACGCGGCTGCCACTATCGAAGGCAATCCCACAACCATCACAACGCTCTGGAGACTGGCAAATGTTAGTGATGTCGAACCCCGCCGCCGTAGACGGCACTGCCGCGCTGTACCAGAAGATCAACCTGCGGCTGCTGCCGTTTCTGCTGGTCTGCTACCTGTTTGCGTACCTGGACCGCGTCAACGTTGGCTTTGCCAAGCTCCAGATGCAGGGCGACCTGGGCTTTTCCGATGCGGCCTACGGCGTGGGCGCCGGCATCTTCTTCATCGGCTACGTGCTGTTCGAAATCCCGAGCAACCTGATGCTGCCGCGTATTGGCGCGCGCAAGACATTCAGCCGCATCCTGGTGCTCTGGGGCATCACGTCGGCCTGCATGCTGTTCGTGCGCGACGTACCCACGTTCTACGCCATGCGCTTCCTGCTGGGCGTTTTCGAGGCCGGCTTTGCGCCGGGCATGATCTATTACCTGTCGTGCTGGTACGGCCCGCAGCGCATGGCGCGGGCCATCGCCATCGTGTTCCTGGCTGGCCCGATCGGCGGCATCGTCGGCGGCCCGCTGTCGGCCTGGCTGATGACCACGCTGGCGGGTCATGCCGGGCTGGCCGGCTGGCAATGGATGTTCCTGATCGAGGGCCTGCCCTGCCTGGTGCTGGGCGTGCTGGCCTGGAAGCTCGTGCCCGACCGTCCCGCCGATGCGAACTGGCTCAGCGCCGACGAAAAGCGCCTGCTCGAACAGGAACTGGCCGTGCCGGCCGCGCACAAGCACTCGTTCGGCGCCGTGGCGCGCGACCCCAAAGTCTACGTGCTGGCGTTCGCCTACTTCTGCGTGATCGCCGCCATCTACGCGCTGAGCTTCTGGCTGCCGACGCTGATCAAGGCCCAGGGTGTCAACGACACCGTGCAGCTGGGCTGGTACACGGCCCTGCCCTACCTGGGCGGCGCCATCGGCATGATCTACATGGGCCGCCGCTCGGACCGCAAGCGCGAACGCCGCTACCACGCCGCGGTGCCGGCACTGGCGGGCGCCGCGCTGCTGGCCGGCTCGACCCTGGCCGACGGCCACCTGGCGGGCACCATCGCGCTGCTGACGCTGGGCACCACCACCCTGTGGATGACCTACACGGTGTTCTGGGCCATGCCGTCCGAATACATCAAGGGGCCGGCGGCCGCCGGCGGCATCGCGCTGATCAACACCATCGGCCTGTCCGGCGGCTTCTGGGGCCCCGCCATCATCGGCTGGGCCAAGGCGGCCAGCGGCAGCCTGCATCCGGGCGTGCTGATCATCGCCGCCATGCCGCTGACGGCGGCGCTGATCATCCTTGCCGTGCGACTGCCGTCGCGGCACTGAACCACTGAACCGCATCCATCCCGTAGCTCTCCCCGCAACACCCCCACGTAAAACAAGGAGTCAATCATGCTGCTGTACCTGTCCACCTGGTCTGAAATCGAGCAGTACCTGAAGCGCAGCCAGACCATCGTCATCCCGATCGGCTCCAACGAGCAGCATGGCCCCACCGGCCTGCTGGGCACCGACTGGATGTGTCCGGAGATCATCTGCCGCGCGGCAGAGCAGCAGGCCGATATCCTGGTGGCGCCCACCTTCAATATCGGCATGGCCCAGCACCACCTGGGCTTTGCCGGCACCATCTCGCTGCGCCCGACCACGTTTATCGCGGCCATCGTGGACTGGACGCGTTCGCTGGCCCGCCACGGTTTCGAGAAAATCCTGTTCCTGAACGGCCACGGCGGCAATATCGCGTCGGTCGAGGCGGCGTTTTCCGAGATCTATGCCGAATCGAGCTTCGCCGGGCGCCGCGCCGGCTTTGCGATGAAGCTCACCAACTGGTGGGACCTGGAAGGCGTGAACGAGCTGGCGAAGGAGATGTTCCCCACTGGCCATGGCGCGCATGCCACGCCGTCGGAGATTGCCGTCACGCAATATGCGTACGAGCATGCGATCAAGCATGCCGACTACGCGCCGCGCATCGCGCCATCGGGCCCCATCCGCGAGGCGCTGGACTTCAGAGCACGCTTCCCCGATGGCCGCATGGGATCGGACCCGAACCAGGCCACGCCGGAAAAGGGCCGCGCGCTGGTCGAGCTGGCGGCCCGCAGCCTGGTCAAGGAACTGGCGGCGTTCGGGGACGAGGCCGTCCCGGGCTGATCGATCCCCGGCGGTTTGCGCCCCTCTCCCGCGTGCGGGAGAAGGCGCGGCGTCTCAAATCGAGACCTGTCGCGGATTGCACCGCTCGCCCTCTCCCCCACCCCTCTCCCACTACATGGGAGAGGGGAGCGCATAGCAAAGCGCACCGGCAAATCCGGCCAACGTTTTGCTCCCCTCGCTCGCGCTGCGGACCGGCAAACCCAGCCAACGTTTTGCTCCCCTCTCCCGCGCAACGGGAGAGGGGCCGGGGGAGAGGGCACGGCGCCTCAAGCCGAGACCTGTCGCGGATTGCACCGCTCGCCCTCTCCCCACCCCTCTCCCACTACATGGGAGAGGGGAGCGCATAGCAAAGCGCACCGGCAAATCCGGCCAACGTTTTGCTCTCCTCTCCCGCGCTGCGGACCGGCAAACCCAGCCAACGTTTTGCTCCCCTCTCCCGCGCAACGGGAGAGGGGCCGGGGGAGAGGGCACGGCGGTTCAAGCCGAGACCTGTCGCGGATCGAACCGCTCGCCCTCTCCCACTACATGGGGAGCGCACAAAGCGCCCGGCCAACGTTTTGCAGCGCTCTCCCACCCGTCGGAGAGGGCACGCATGGCAAGCGGCGCTCTTACTGCCGTGAACGCCCCGGCGCCATTGCCTGGAACACCCCGTCGCGCAGCACCAGCGCATGCAGCAGCGCGGCGGCCAGGTGCAGCAGCACCGCCGCGAACAGCGTCAGCCCCAGCCACGTGTGCAACGTCCGCAGCAACGCGAACAGGCTCACGTTGGCGGGCAGGAGCGGCGGCAGATGTACGCCACCTGCCATCGTCACCGGATAGCCACCGGCCGACAGCATGCCCCAGCCGATCAGCGGCATCGCCAGCATCAGCGCGTACAGCACGTAATGCGAGGCCTTGGCGATGGCGCGCTGCGCGGGCGGCATGCTGTCCGGCAGCGGTGGCGCGCCGCGCCGCAGGCGCACGGCCAGGCGGACGATCACCAGCAGCAGCAAGGCGATGCCCAGCGGCCGGTGCAGCGCCACCAGCGTGTCATGCGCACGCGAAACGGTAAAGACCATCCCGACCCCGACAAACAGCATCGACAGGATCAGCACGGCCATCAGCCAGTGCAGCAGCTTCTGAAAGCCGCTGAATTGTGTATGCGTAGCCTTCATGCCTGGTTCCTTTTATCGGGATGCCTGCTGTCCGTGCGCGTCGAGGGCTTCCTCGCGCGTGCGTCGCTGGTACGACAGCGCATAGGCCGCCGAACGGGCAGCCAGCAGCGGGTCGTTCGACGTGGCGATGCCCGATGGCAGCACGGTCGGATCAAAGTTGACATCGCGGCAGACGCCGCCATCGGCCTGCGAACTCGCGCGCTCGATCACGAGCGTGCCGGCGTCCACCTGCTGGCGGTCAGCGGGCCAGGCCTGCGTGGCATCGTCGGTGGCGTCGCCGGGCGCACCCAGCGTCAGCATCAGGCGCCAGCGCAGCGGGCCGGCGGCCAGCTTCTGCGTCAGGTCGGCGGCCAGGAACGAGGCCTCGCCCTTCTCGGCGTCGGTGACCGGGGCATAGGGCAGTTCGGGCTGCACGGACCAGCGCACGGCCTGCCGCTTGCCGCCCGCGTCGACCAGATAGAACGCGTTGACGCTGTAATAGGCGCTGTTGGCGAAGCTCGACGACGGGGGATGGCTCTTGACCCAGCCCTGGAACGCCCCGAGCGTGGGATTGGCCTCGGCGAACGCCTTGAGCCTGGCGGGATCGGGCTTGTGCGTGGCGGGGTCGGGCTGGCTGGCCTGCAACAGCCCATAGAACTGCTCCGGCGTATGCACCGGGAACAGCGGCACCGAATTCATGCCGGTACGCCACTGCTGGCCGTCCGCCTGCTTGAACATCAGGGCAAAACTGCGAATCGGCACGCTGCCATCCGGCGCCTGCGGATTGCCGCCTGGAATAGCCAGGCGCCCGATCACCGGCGTGCGGCCCGTGGCGAACACGCCGGCCTTCGACAGTTGCGCGGCCCCTCCGGTACTTTCGAAATAGCCTTCGACGCAGACGCCCTTGGCGTGATTGCGCCGGTATCCTTCGTGCAACCCGTCGTTGCGCTGGAACTGGTTGACGATGGTCTGGGTGGACAGCCGGTGCGGCGCGATCCACCCGCCCGTATAGGCAAAGCCGCCGGCCAGCACGAGCACGACGGCGCCGATGGCGCCCAGGCGGCACGGCACGCAGATGCGCGTGCCCGATTGTGATGTGGGGGTGTTGTCGGTCAATGCGTACTCCCGATGAGTGAGGACTCATCCGGTATACGCACAACTCCGGGGGCTATTCCATCCCACCCGAAAAATTCGCCCGGTATCCGCGCGAACACCGCACGAACATCGGGCGAATCCGAAACCGCTTACGGTTTCTCGCGGGTAATCGACAGCGCGCTGAACGACTGTGTCACCGGCATCACTTCCAGGTAGTTGATATTGACGCGCGCGGGCAGCGTGGCGGCCCAGAACACGGTCTCGGCGATATCGTCGGGCGTCAGTGCATCGGCGCCTTCGTAGACCTTGTCCACACGCGACTGGTCGCCGCTGAAGCGGACATTGGAGAATTCCGTGCCGCCCACCAGCCCCGGCGCCACATCGGTCACACGCACGCGGGTGCCGGTCAGGTCGGCACGCAGGTTAAGCGAGAACTGGTGCACGAACGCCTTGGTGGCACCGTAGACGTTGCCACCCGGGTAGGAATAGGCACCGGCCACCGATCCGATATTGACCACGTGGCCGCGATTGCGCGCGACCATGCCCGGCAGCACCGCACGCGTCATCGTCACCAGGCCCGTGACGTTGGTATCGATCATCGTTTCCCACTGGTCCAGGTCGGCGCGGTGCGCCGGCTCCAGGCCCAGTGCCAGGCCAGCGTTGTTCACCAGCAGATCGATCTCGGCATAGTCGGCCGGCAAGTTGGCGACGGCGGCGAACACGGCGTCGCGGTCGCGCACGTCCAGCACCAGCGGCAGCACATTGTCGCTGCCCAGTTCATCGACCAGGGCCTGCAGCCGGTCTTCACGGCGGCCGGCGGCGACGACGCGGTGGCCGGCATTGACGAAGCGACGGGCGATGGCGGCGCCGAATCCGGCAGTGGCACCGGTGACGAAAACGATCATGTTGGCTCTCCAGCTTGAAACAGGTTTGGCCCCGGATACTACACCGTTGCCCGCAAAGCCGTGTGTCACTGGATGCAGATCGATATTACGCGGCGCGCGGCAGGATCACCCGGCAGCGCGGGAAGTTCGTGCAGCCCCAGAATGGGCCCGCCTTGCCCTGGCGCGCCACCAGCTTGACGCCACAGGCCGCGCAGCTGGGCGTGCGGAAATCGCCGGCAAAGGCCGACTGCATCAGCATGGCCTGCGTCTCGGCCGGCAACGCACGGATGCGGGCCACGATGGCCTCGCCATCGAGCAGCTGGATGCCGGCGCGCTCGGCCGATTCCCGTACGGGCTGGCCCACGTAGCCCGACAGCGACCAGAACACGCCGCGCCGCACCTGGCGCTCCAGCATCACGCCGCCCAGCGCCCGCACCTGCTCCACCTTGACGGGCCGGTTCCACGCCTTGCATTGCACGACCGCCAGCGGCGCGCGCTGGCCGCGCTTGTACAGCGTGGCATCTACGCCGCCGTCCGGGCCATTGGGCACGGTCTTCACCTTGAAGCCCATGGCCTCGTAGTAGGTCACGCACAACAGCTCGAAGCGCTTCCATTCCAGTTGCTTGAGCGCGTCGAGCGACCATTCGCGGATCGGTGCCGGTGCCGCCTGGGGCATTGCCGGCGGAAGCGGCGCTGCGGCATCCGCTACGGCAATCCTGGTGCTGGCCTGGGGCACGGTCCTGATCGTGTCGGCATACGGAGGCGGCCCGGGCGGCGACGCCACGGGCCGGCGCCCCGGTGCCAAGCGCTGGCGCTGCTGCGCTTCCTGCTGGCGGCGCTCCCCGGCGTGCCGGTGCGACATCCAGGCCACGATGGCGGCAAGTGCCGCCATCACGGACGCCAACAGGCGGAGAACCCCGGCCAGGCCTGACGCGGCCGGGGGCAGCGCATGCGAATGGACCAGAAAACCGATCACGCCCGGCATGACCACGTGGAGCGTGACATAGCAGGCGATGCCCAGCAGCACCGTCATCCACCATGGCGCCTCGAACAGCGTGCCGATGACCGAATGCCGGTCCCATTGCCGCTGCGGCTGCGTGCGCGGCTGTGCGCCCATCCCTCGAACCATTGACCCACCTCTTTTTTGTTCTTGAAGGTGTCCGAGGCGTCCGACCGGTCCCGTCCAGTCATATGTGTACGCCCGGAAAATGCCAAATGTATCGAAGATGTCTTGCGGCCGGGTTGTATCGTGCCCACACCCGCCTTTCGCGGGGTGCGGCAGCGCACCATCCGGCCGCCACCGCATTCGATGTCACATTCGTTTTGCGACTGTATTTCGTGAATTCAAGTCATTTTGGGAATTGCAAGCGGAGGCGTAGCCTTTCCGTACGGCTCGAACGGAGCCGATCACAACAACACACCATCATGACCTCGAAGACTCTCCTGATCCCTGCCCTGCTTCTCGCCCCCATGCTGGCCTGGAGCGCCCCCGCCCCTACCCCCGTCAGCCACGAAGCCGCCCTGTTCGGCAGCCCGGCGCCCGTGCAGACCGTCGGCCGCACCATCACGATCGAGCCGGACACGCGCTACGTCACCGTGGCATCGGGGGAATCGGTCGCCATCCGTGCCGGTGGCCAGACCGTCAACTGGACGTTCCTTGAAGCGCTGAACGGCGCCACGATGCCGCTGCGCGTGCTGATGCCCGGTACGCAACAGGCCAGCGGCGTCTACATCCACGTGGCCCCGAGCGAGGTGTACAGCGCGGGCTGAGCGGCCCGCGCGGACTGAAGGCTGGTCGATAACCTGGTCGATAACTGGTCGATAACCGGGCCGGACCAGCCCTAGAGCGGCTGCCAGCCGCCGCCGGTGGCCACCATCGCCTGCTTCAGCTCCAGCTTGCCACTGCCCCTGACCACCCGCGCCAGCACCGGAAACGCGCCCTGCACCGACGCATCGCTGGCCCACGCCGCCGGTTCCAGCGTGTAGGTATAGCGGACGGTGGTGGTCAGGCGGACAGGCGTTTCGTCGGTCTTTTGCGGCTTGTCCCAGCCCGTGACCTTCGCCAGCCGCACGCGACCATAGCAAAGGTCCGGCTGGCTGGCGCTGGCGCCATGCGCAGCCGTGTGCGGGCTGTCGTTGACGTACTGGCGCCCCTTGTCGGTCAGGTCATAGCGCAACGCCTTGACCTTCTCGTCCTCCCCGTTCTGATGATGCAGCGTCATCTCGGCGCTGACATGCGAGACCAGCCCCGCATGTTCGAGGGCCGGCATCTGGATGCCATCGCGCATCTGCGCGGCAACAGGCAGGTCGGGTACGTCCACCGGCCACTGGTGGCGGCCAATGCAGAGATCGCCATGCGCGGTCAGGTGCTTGTCCAGCGCGGCGCTGAAGTTGGCTTCGGTGGCGGCGTCTGGCGTGTTGCAGCCCGCCAGCAGCAGGCTCGTGGCCGCTGTCAGCGCGGCGGTCAGCAGAATCGGTTTCATCGTATGACTCGGGGTATCAGTGGGTCGAGGCGGCCTTCTGCGCGTTGGCATCGGCAAAAGCATTCGCCACCGTGTGGCCATGCGCATCGCTGTCGGCAGCATTGATCGGCGCGACGTAGCCGTCGGTGAGCGTGTTCAGGAAGGCGATCAGGTCATGCATCTCCTGATCCGTCATCGGCGGCTGGCTGCCGGCGCGGCGCTGGTCCAGCGGCATCTGGTCGTCCAGGTTGGCGCGATATTTCGCAGGCAGGTCGTTGAATTTGGCAACCTTGCCGCGTGCATCGCGCGGATACCATTTGTCCGGCGACGTATCGCGCGTGTTGTAGAAGCGGACCACCTCTTCCAGCGACCGGAACACGCCGTTGTGCATGAACGCGTGGCGCGTGGCGGCATTGCGCAGCACCGGCGTCTTGAACATGCCGCAGGTGGCTGCCGCTCCGCGGTCCTTGCCGGGGCGATGGTCGGTGCGCAGCGGCCCGCACAAGCCCAGGTCGAAGTACTTCGGATCGGCGTTGGCCGGAATGTCCATATTGCGCGGCACGCCGATGGCGGCGAACGAGTAGTCGCTGGTCATGTCCTGGCTGCCGTCGTTGCCGCCGCCCAGCAGGTGGCAGGCCATGCAGTTGCCCTTGGTGGGGTCCATGAACACGCGCAGGCCGCGGATCTCGGCATCGTTCAGCGCGCCGCCCACCTTGTTGGTGCGGTAGCGGTCGAACTTGCTGCTGTACGGGTGGAAGCTGCGATCTTCGATCTGGAACGCCTGCAGCGCCGCGCCCACCAGCGCAAACGCCTTGTCGGTATCGTCGAACACGTTCTGGCCATAGGCCTGGCGGAACGCATCTGCGTGGGCACCGTTGCGCACGGCACCGACCACGGCCGCCTTGCTGGCTGCCGCCATCTCGTTGGGCGCCAGCAGCGGAATCGCGGCCTGCTCGGCGATGGTGTTGGCGCGGCCGTCCCAGGTCAGGCCGCCGCCGGGTCCGGGCGGGCTGATCATGTCGGGGTTCTCGAACGTGTCGGAATAGGCGTTGGTGTACTCCTTGTACATCAGCGTCGGCACGGCGCGCGTGCCGGGCTGCTTGCCATCGGTGCCGCCCAGCTGCACCGACAGGTCATTGGCCGGCCCATAGG
This sequence comes from Cupriavidus sp. HE11, assembly GCF_056097175.1. Classification (NCBI taxonomy): domain Bacteria; kingdom Pseudomonadati; phylum Pseudomonadota; class Betaproteobacteria; order Burkholderiales; family Burkholderiaceae; genus Cupriavidus; species Cupriavidus sp. HE11. The sequence continues at coordinate 3,284,247 of NZ_CP184464.1, read as the reverse complement.
CGTGGTTGGGGTCGTGGCAGGTGGCACAGGACATCTTGCCCGAGCCCGAGAGCGATGGATCGAAGAACAGCCTGGCGCCGGCCTGCGCGGCGGGCGACAGCGGCGATGCCGGCGCGGCGGCCACGGTAGCCGACACGGGCTGCACGGCGCCAGGCTGCGCCGGGGCCTTGTGGCCGGACGCGCCCGTCTGGGCCGTCCGGGCCGGCTTGCCGGAATCGGTGGCAGGCTGGCAGGCAGCCAGCGCCACGGCAAGCAATACCGCGCAGCAGCGCGCGGCAAGTGGAAGAACACGCATGATGAGGGTGGGCGGTGGCAGCCGCCATCCATTGTCGGTTTGAACACGGCAAGCCACCCGGCCGTGGCCGGTGGCTTGCCCAGGGCTCTGACGCTTTACGACTTGATCGCCCAGATATTGGTCTGGGTAGCATCCGGGCCCGTGGCCGTGTTGTTGCCGGAGCCCACCGAACCGCTGCCGCTGCCGCCGGCCACGCTACCGCCCGACTGCAGGTCGCCGGCCTTGACCACATACTTGTGGTTCATCGGGCGAACCGAGTCGAAGTGCGTATTGGCGCTGCCCGAGTACTCTGCCAGGTTCGCCAGGTTGTCGGCGATGTACTGCTCGGTGTACTTCGAGCGGTTCATGTACGACGTCGGCACTGCGGGGTCTGCCAGGCCGAACATGTCCTGCATCGTGCGCACGAACGAGAAGTGGCTGTAGGCGTCGGAATCGACGATCTGCTTCGGCGCGCCGGGCTGGTTGGTCAGCAGCGCGAAGATGGTCGGGCCGTCGCCCTTGTTGCCGCCGTTGTAGCGCGGAACGGCCGTGGTGATTCCCTCGCCCAGTGGCGCACCGCTGGTGGAGGCACCACCCACATTCCAGCCGCAGCACGACGAACTGCCGAAGAAGCTGCTGCCTTCGTCGAACAGCATCACGATGGCCGAACGGCGGCTGGTGTTCTTCCAGACCGGCGATGCCTGGATCTGGTCCACCAGGTACTTGGCGTACGCATCGCCACGCGCGATATTGGTCGACGAGCAGGTGCCCACACCGTGGATGTCGTCGCACTGGTCCGGCACGATGTAGTTCAGCGCGCCGATATCGCCGCTCTTGAGGTCATCCTCGAACTGGTGCGTGTTCCACGTGATGCTGTTGGCCGCCGCGTAGCTGACGATCGACGCATCCCACTGGCCGCCGCTCACCGTGCGGTTCAGGTTCTTGAAAAAGTCCGGGCGGTTGCGCACGTCGTCGAAGTTGACTGCCGGGTGGTGCTTGGTCTTGTACAAGCCGGCAGGCATCGTCTCCGAGGCGCCCGAGGTGGGGTTCGGCCCCGTGATCGATGCATTGGCCACACCGTCCTTGCGCGGATCCTGGCCCGGGTTCATCGACTCGCTGTACACGCGCGCCGCCATGCCGGCCTTGTAGAGCGCCGTGAACATGTTGCGGCGGCCCTTCAGGTTGTGGACCTTGGTATCGGCATTGCTCGCCGTGACCGGCACGTAGACGTCGGTCGGCTGGTTGGCCGTGTCGCCGGCAGGCAGGCAGTTCCATGCGTTGTCGTCGGCCACGCCCCAGTCATCGGCGCTGGCCAGCGAGATGTAGTTCGGCTCGCTGGGATTGCCGGTCGAGAAGTAGTTGGCCGCCTTGTTGCCTTCCGTGTGCAGGTACTTGTAGAAGTTCGGGTAGGCCGCGTTGTCGATGGTCTGGTTGCTGTGGTTCTCGAAGATCACCACGAACAGGTGGTCGTAGCGCGGAATGCCTTCGGGGTTGAACGCGGCGTCCTGTGCAGCCTTCTGCGAGGTCACCGGGTCTGCAGCGCTGTCGCTGGCGTAGCCGCGATCCAGGATCGTGGTGGCCTGCGTGTAGCGGGCGGCCAGCGTGTTGTCCTCGACCAGCAGCGCCTTGGTGGCGGCCGCGCTGGCCAGCGAACCCGGCAACGCCACCACATCGTCGGCGTTGATGGCGACATCGGCCGTGCCGCCGGTGAAGCTCAGGCGCCCGGCGATAGCGGCCTTGGCATCGGCGAACTTCATCGATTCCGATTCCGTCAGGCGCACCGCCTCGGTGGAAAGCGGGCTGATGACCACGTCCGTACCGGCCGCAGCCTGTTCGGCGGCACTGCGCAGGATCATCTTGCTGGCCACCTTGGTATTGCCAGCCACGGGGTCGACAAACGACGCATCGGTGCCCACCACGGCCACCAGGCTTGCGGCCGGCGTGGCCAGTGTGAAGCGGCCGTTGGCGTCGGTACGCGTGGCAGCCTCGCCGGTATCGCACACGCCATTGCTGTTGGTATCGGCGCAGACCGTGGCGTTGGCATAGGTCACGGGCACGAACGTCTGGTCAACGTTGTCGCCGGTGGTGCTCTTGGCGTAGTCGACGCCGGTGGCCGACGAATTGGCCACGCCGGTCGGGTTCTTGACGGCCGCGCCGCCCACGACGCCGCTCACGGTCTGCGTGGTACCGCCGTTGCCGGTGGTGCCCGTCGACGTGGTGGCGGTGTCATCGCCGCCGCAGGCGGTCAGCAGCGCAGCAGCCGCCAGCGCGGTAAGCAAGGGGACGTAGGTAGTTTTGTTTGGGTGCATGGTTCTGGCTCGCCGGTAATCGCGCGATGGTTATAAGTGGGTCTCGAGGAGAGTCTCTTGAGCGCCGCACCAGAGGTTGCCCCGTCGCGATGGTGCTGGCGGGCGCGCCGCCTGCGCAGGAAGGCTCCGGGCCGGCGACAGCGCGAAAGCCGTCCCCAACCATGTGCAGCGGGCCAGATGCTAGAAATTGAATGTGACGATTTCGTGGAATGCTTGATGTATCAAGTTACAGAAGATTTCGACGCGACGAATCCCGATACAAAGCGGACACACGGTTGCCAGGGCAGCTGCCACGGCGCAATACTTGCGGCCGCCCCGTTTTCATCCGTCCTTGCGACTCGTGGAGGAATCCCGCTCATGCACCCCGCCCCGCACTCCGACAACGCACCCCGCCAGATGGCGACGCTCCATTTCTCGCCTGAACTGCGCGACTGGATCGTGGGGGCGCTGAAGCGTGGCGGTAAGGCACCGGAGATCGCCGAAGCGCTGGTGTCACGGCAGTTCGATCCGGCCGTGGCCCGCGCGCTGGTGGATGCCTTTGCGCGCGTGTTGCACGACGGCGGGCCGTTGCCCGAAGGCCAGATCACCGTCGAACGGATGCCGATGGCGCCGGCCGTGCCCAGGCTGCCGTATGCTTCTGTGCTTCGCGGCGGCGATCGTGAAGTGCACGTCCTGTCGCGCACGGAAAAACCTGTGGTGGCCGTGCTCGAAGGCGTGCTCAGTCATGCGGAATGCGATGCGCTAATGGCGGCGGCATGCCCACGCCTGGCGCCATCGACCATCGTCGACCCGCGTACCGGCGCGCATGTGGTCAGCGCCGACCGCAGCAGCCAGGGCATGTTCTTCCAGCTGGCCGAGTCCGCGCTGCTGGCAGCCATCGACACGCGTGTATCGGCGCTGATGCAGTTGCCCATGGAACACGGCGAGGGCCTGCAGGTGCTGCAATACCGGCCCGGTGCCGAGAGCCGGCCCCATTTTGACTTCCTGATGCCAAACAACGCGGCCAACCAGGCATCGATCGCGCGCAGCGGCCAGCGCGTGAGCACCATGGTGATCTACCTGAACGATGTGGAAGAAGGCGGCGAAACGGTGTTTCCGGAAATTGGCCTGATGGTGGTGCCGCGCAAGGGCAATGCGGTGTACTTCGAGTATTGCGACAGCAACGGGCAGCTCGACGGCAAGACGCTTCACGCCGCGGCCCCGGTTGCGCGAGGCGAAAAATGGGTGGCTACCAAGTGGATGCGACAGCGGCGCTTTGTGTCCGCGGCCGAAGAGGCGCAGATCGCATCGATGTAGGACGCGGGCCAGCCAGCCGCCGGCCCTGCGCGCTATGCGCGACGGCGCGGCGCCATCACCGGTTCGGCCAGATGGGCGAACACAATGCCCAGCGCCGCCCACAGCACCGCCTGGATGCCGAACGCCGCCACGCGGTATTGCCACAGCAGCGTGGCCGGAAAATGCTCGGGCACCTCGTTGATCTCGGGCAGCAGCGCATGTGCCAGCGCACCCAGCACCACGAAGATCGCGCCGGCGGCCAGGCCCACGGTCCAGCCGTCCCGGCGCGCGGCCAGCCGGCGAGCCACCACCACCGCCACCACCATGGCCGCCAGCGACACGGCGATCATCGAAAAGAACAGCGCCGTGCGCAGGCCGATGGTCGACGGATCGCCGATGGCCGGCGGATTCGGCGGGTACTTGAAGAACGGCACCAGCACGATCGCGATATAGCCAAGCAGCGCCAGCAGCGCCGAGGTTGCCCGTGGACCCAGCGCCCCCAAGGCGCCCATGCGGCCGTGGACGAACGCGAAGACCAGCGCGAACAATCCGCCCAGCGCGGCGCCGAACACGCCCAGCCCGACAAACAGGCCGACGCCCGACTGCGTGTCGCGGCTGACCAGTTCGGGCATCTCGTGCGCATGGCTGCCGCCCATCGCATGGGTGGCCTGTTCCTCGAAGGCGATGGCCGCCTCCACCTGCGGTTCACCCACCACGCGAGCGAACGCAAAGGCCAGCAGGCTGGCCACAAAGCCCGCGATCATGCCGCGGACCAGCAGACTTCTCACCATGAAGGGGCCTTCTCAGTGGCAGGGAAAGCCAAGCAGATGGCGGCCGTCGTGCACGAACTCGTGCACGTACATGGTATTGAAGATGGCGGCGGCGCCCTCTTCCACACCCACGAAGTAGATCGCCAGAAGCAGCAGCATGCCGCCGAAGATGGCCCAGGGCAGCAGTTCGCGAACGGGAATCGTGACCGGCGCGAGGTTCGGCGCAATGGCCGGCGCAAGGGTGGCGCTTGCAGTAGCGCTTGCGTGCATGAGGATTCTCCTTGAGGATGACGCGTCCCGTGATGGATCGATGTGCCCGAGGAGAAGGTCTGACTTGCCAGCGCTGCCCGCGATATCACGCAGGCAGGCCGGAATACAGTGGCGCGACCGTGCCGGAATCTCACCGGCTTCCTCTCGTCGGAGTGCGTGCATTCTAGTCGAGGGACTGCCGATCCACCTAATCGCCATCATCCAGTTACCACCCAGCCCGCTGCCAGACGTCATGCCCCGCCGCCTCACCCTGCTCTGTGTACCCGCCACGGCCGCCCTGCGTGCCGGGTACTTTCCCGCCGACGACGGGCTCGATGCAGACAATCTCGTCCAGCTGGCCGGGTGGGCCGGCAAACCCGGCCGGCCAGACCGCGTGCTGTGCAGCCCGATGGCGTGCGCGCGCGACACGGCGCGGGCCCTGGGCCTGACTGCCACGGTGGAAGATGCCTTGCGGGAAGTGGACTACGGACGCTGGCGCGGGCGGTCGCTCAAGGAAATCGGCGCCGCCGAACCCGACGCGCTGGCCGCATGGCTGTCCGATCCGGAGATGAATGCGCACGGTGGCGAGTCGCTGGCAGCAGTCATCGACCGTGCCGGCCTGTGGCTGTCGCGCCACGAACCCGGCCATACGCTGGCCGTGACCCATGCCAGCGTGATCCGCGCCGTTGTCGTGCAGGCGATGGGGGCACCGGCGCGAGCCGCCATGCAACTCGATGTCGCTCCGCTGACGCTCACCACGCTGTCAGGCCATGGCGCCGCGTGGCGCGTGATGTCGGTCGCCGTGCCGGTCGTCGCGCAGTCTTCCGCCCCGCCTTACTGAGTGGGACAGTTGGTCGCCCCGCCCTGGTCGGTATTGCGGAAGGTCACCATCAGCCGGCTGTCCTTTGCCATCATCAGCGTGTTGCCGTAGGTCACGGTTGGCATGAACGCGATATCGGGGGCCACGGCCACCGGCGGCTGCCGTTCGGCATCGACGGTCAGCACCAGTTCGACGGTATAGCTGTCGACGGCGGCGCCCTGTGGCGACTGCGCAAACTTCTGGCGGAACGCGCACATGTCGCGCGTAATGGTGTCGAGCGCCGCCTGCACGGATACCGACTTGCCGGGCGGGATGGGCGCGGTATTGCACCCCGCCAGCAGCACGGAAGCCAGACTCGCCAGGACAGTGAAGCGCAAGGGCCGGATCATCGATATCTCCCGCACGGTGGGCGCCGTTGATGCGATGCACTCTACTGCCCACCCGAGCGGCGCTCCATTGGCCCGAAGGCCAACCCTGATTGCCTTTTCATGCGCGGACAGCCGATGCAAGGCGTGGGACGCGCGACATGCTTCCTTCTCGACGGCCCTAATTGAGCCTCTTGAATCACTTTATATCAGGTCGATCAGCGCGTCATGCCGGGTACGCCGCAGACGCGGCTGCGCCTGGTCGTGCGACTGCTGCTGGAAAACATGGCGCGAAACATGGAGGATGCTGAATGTAACAACCAAGGAACGACATGACTGCTGACAAGGCCATTCTCGATGCCTTCGCCCCGACCGGCGTGCTGCGCGCATCGATCAACCTGGGTAACCCGGTGCTGGCGCATCGCAAGGACGGCGGCAGTGCCGGCGGCGTCTCCGTGGAACTGGCGACGGCGCTGGCCGCACGGCTTGGCGTGAAGCTGGAACTGGTGGTGGTGGAGACGGCCGGCAAGTCGGTGGATGTGGTCTCGAACGAGGAGGCCGATATCGGTTTCTTCGCCATCGACCCCAAGCGCGGCGCCACCATTGCGTTCACGGCGCCGTATGTGCTCATCGAGGGCTACTACATGGTGCGCGACGATTCGCCGGTGCGCGCCAATGCCGATGTCGACCGTGCTGGTACGCGGGTGGTGGTTGGCAAGGGTAGCGCCTATGACCTCTACCTGACGCGCGAACTGCAGCACGCCGAGATTGTGCGCGCGCCGTCGTCGCAGACCGTGGTAAAGACCTTTCTGGAAGAACAACTCGACGTGGCCGCCGGCGTGAAGCAGCAATTGGAGGCCGACACTGCCGGCATGAGCGGGCTGCGCCTGCTGGGCGAGCGCTTCATGGTGATCCGCCAGGCGATGGGCGTGCATAAGTCGCGCGGCGAGGCTGCGGCGGCTTATCTGGCGAAATTCGTCGAGGAGATGAAGGCATCGGGCCAGGTGGCCGCTGCCTTGCAGAAGCACAACATCCAGGGCGCCAACGTGGCACCGGCCGAAGGCTGAAACGGCTGCGGGGGGGGCGGGGAGAAACGGAAGGAACGGGATGCCAGGGCCTGGCCCTGGCAGATCCCCCCGCGCTCGGGTCCCCGTGTTGCTGCAAACGGGACCCGGCGCGGGAGATTGTCCGGCAGGATTACGAGCCGACCTTCAGCTGGCCGCCGCGACCCAGACCGCCCTTGACTTCCTGCGCCTTGTAGTTGCGCAGCGACACCACCATGTTGTTGTAGGCGTCCATGAATGCCGCCACGGTGGCCTTGCCTTCAGGCGTACGCGAGAAGCCACCCAGGCCGCCGGCTGCACCACCGCCGAACGCGCCCAGTGCCGCGCCGAAGTTCGTCGCCGTGGCATTGCCTTCCGAGATCGACAGTTGCACGCCCGAGCGGATGTCGAACATGGTCAGCGTCACGACCGAAGCCTTGCTCGCCATGGCACCGCCAACCAGCGCGCCAACGCTGCCGAACAGGCTGCCCACGCCGGCGGCGAGTTGGCCCGTGGGGTCGTTGTCGATGATGATGGCCGGTTCCATGTAGTAGTCGGCGGCCACGCGCTGGCCCTTCTGCTGCTTCGAACCGGCGCGGAATTCGCCCGAGTTGCGCTGCTTGTCGGTGATGTTCGACAGCTTGCTTTCCGTGCGGTTGTTGCCCACGGAGGTGATCACGAAGCAGTTCGACTGCTGCACGGCCAGGCGGATCAGCGGCTCGATGGTCGTGATCTTCGTGGTGGCGCCAAAGCTTGCATACCATTCCTTGCCACGACCATCGTCAACGGCCAGCGTGCCCAGCGGCGTATCGCAACGCTCCAGCGTCGGGTTGGCGTTCACGCTGGTTGCGCCGCCTGCTGCGCCGGTGGCAGCCGTAGGCGCCGTGCCGGTGCTGATCGAGCCACCACCCATGTTGGCACAGCCGGCCAGCACCAGTGACGCGGCGAGTGCAGCCGCGCGCAGAGAGATCTTCTTGGACATGAATTCGCGTTCCTGTTGACGGAAGTGAAAGGAAAAGTCAGGGAGGGAAGAAATGGCGCCCGGCGCTTAGCGCTGGTACCAGCCGGAGGGGCCCCAGACCCAGTAATACGGATAGCCGCTGTACCACGCGTACCACGACGTGCGGTAGGCCTCGCGCACGCGGTACAGGGCCTGCTCATCCTTCTTGGCGGCCTGGGCCTGCGGAATCAGCGCCGCGGCTTCCTTGTTGCCCTTGGAGGCGGCACGGGTCAGCCATGCCTCGGCTTCGGCCGGGTCGGAGCCCATTTCCTCGAAGCCCATCAGATAGAGGCGGCCCAGCGCCAACTGCGCCTGCACATGGCCGTTGTCACCGGCCTTGCGCATCCATTCCAGCGCCTGGTAGGTGTTGCGCTCGACGCCGTCGCCGCGCAGCAGGCGCAGGCCCAGGTCATAGGCCGCATTCGGATTGCCCTCTGCCTTTTCCGCCAGCGCCTGCATGCGGCGATCGGATTCGGTGGGGCCTGCCGGGGTAAAGGTGGCGACGCGCCGGTCCTGCTCCGAGCAGGCATTGCCATTGCACAGGCGCACCGTCGGCGACCGCGACAGCTGCGATTCCGGCGCCTGGGCGCAGGCGGCCAGACCTAGAACTGCCGTAAATACCAAATGAACCAAAACACGCATTAAACAACCACCCCGTAGTTTTGTTTAGTTTTTATTCGATTTGCTACAACAGCACATTGTAAGCAAACGTTTAGATTGTAACCATAGTACATGTAGCGATTGCAATACTTTGTACCAATCGCGACCCTGCCGGCCGCCTGGGCGTTCCCAATACGCAACAGCAATCATTCGCTTTTGTATTGACCCTGACGGCTCTGAAATAGGGAAACTCCCACTTTCAGGCGGCTTTGCGCGACGACTACGATGGCCTTGAACGTCCATATCGTAGTCAAAATGTCCATATAATGGACATCAAACCAATGCCCCCTCGAAACATGGCGCGGCATCGCGGCGCCGGCCAACACCCCGCCCGAAGTCGTCAAGGTGCTGCGCGCGGCGGCGGCAGCCACGGCCAGGGAGCCCGCGCTGCGTGAAACGCTCGACAAGCAGAACCTGGGCTACGCCTATGCCGACCAGGACGAGTTCAAGGCGGCCATCGCCCAAGACGACGCGTATTTCAAATCGCTGATCGCCAAGTTCGGAATGCGCCAATGACTTTTGACTCCCGACTCTTCGAAGGCCGGCGCGCGCTGGTCACGGGCGCGACGCAGGGGATTGGCGCGGGCGTGGCCAACCGGCTGGCCGAACTGGGCGCGCGGGTCACCGCCAGCGGCATCGATCGTGGCGACGGCTCGCTGGCCGCCGGCATCGACGTGAAAATCGCCGACGTCAGCAAGGAAGGCGACGTAGCCGACCTGGTGGGCAGCTTCGATGCGCTCGATATCGTCGTGAACTGCGCCGGCATTATCCGGCGCGGGGCTGAGCACGACCCGGACGTCTTTGCGCAGGTACTGGCCGTGAACCTGACCGGCACCATGCGCATCTGCAGCGCCGCACGGCCGCTGCTGGCGCAACGGCGCGGCACCATCGTCAATACGGCATCGATGCTGAGCTTTTTCGGTGGATCGCTGGTGCCGGGCTACGCGGCCAGCAAGGGTGGCGTGGCACAGCTGACCAAGTCGCTGGCGCTGGCCTACGCGCAGGAGGGTATCCGCGTCAATGCCGTAGCGCCAGGCTGGATTGCCACCCCGCTGACCCAGGCACTGCAGAACGACCCGGCGCGCACCGAACCGATCCTCTCGCGCACGCCGCTGGGCCGCTGGGGCACACCGCGCGATGTCGCCGACGTGGTGGCCTTCCTGTGCTCGCCCGCCGCGGCATTCATGACCGGGGTGATCCTGCCGGTGGATGGAGGATACCTGGTGGCTTGAAGCCGCGATGGGCTTCTTCGTCCTTCCATGCAATGCAACAGGGGCGGGAAGAAGGCAGTGCCTTTGAATTTGCAATCGTCGCGGGTTGAGCCGCCTGCCCTCTCCCCCTGGCCCCTCTCCCGCATGCGTGAGAGGGGAGCCATCCGTCCTCTCACATATTCCGCGCAGCGGCCAGTGCCGGCGCCTCGGCCACGCGGCGCGAGATTTCGCGGCAGGCTTCGATCAGCGGCTTCACATAGGCCGCGTCGGGATCGGGCTTCTGGCGGAAGCGCAGCGTGCTGACACTGACCGCCGCCACCGGCTGCCCCTGCGGATCGACCACGGGCGCGCCGAAGCAATAGATGCCCGCCTCGTTCTCCTCGGCATCGACCGACCATCCCTGCAGCCGGAACTGCTCCACCTGCGCCCTCAGCGCATCGGGCGTCATGATCGTATCGGGCATATAGCGTGTAAAGGTCAGCCGGGCGATCAGCGCATCGCGTGCGGCGGGCTGCAGCGCGCTCAGGTAGGCCTTGCCGACCGCCGTCGAGTGCATCGATACCGACGTGCCGATGCGCGATGCCATGCGTACCGCGCTGGTGCTCTCCAGCTTCTCGATATAGATCATCGTGGTGTCGTTCGGCACGGCCAGATGCACGGTCTCGCCGGTCAGGTCGCGGAGCGCCTTGAGCGCGTCCATCGCGGCCAGGCGCAGGTCCGAGCGCGACCAGCTGCGGCTCGCGAGCTGCATGAGCCGCGTGCCCAACGCCAGCACGCCGGTTGCCGGATGTTCCTGCAGCATCCCCTCCGCCACCAATGCCGCCACGATGCGGTAGACCGTGGGACGCGGATAGCCCGACACGCGCGCCAGCCCGGCCACCGTCATCGGTTCGTCGGCGTCGGCCACGAGCTGCAGGACTTCCATGAACTTCGAGAAGGCGGCGGTGCCGGCCACCTTGGCAGAGGTCGCGGACGGTGTCGATGCAGGCATGTTCGGATCAAAGAGGCACTCTGTCACGCATTATCGCCCACACGTTCCCCGGTTGCGCGAAAAGTGCCAGCGAATCTGCGTTTTGTGTAGAGGCACGCGCGCGCACCTTCCCTACCATGCGATGGCACGCAGGCATCGCGCCGTGTGTGCCGGCCAGTACAAGAGTCGATCACGACCCTGGCCGTCGATACCCATACCAGTCCAACGGACGGAGACATGACACCCAACATCAGAACGGCGCAAAGCGCCGCGCTTGGCCTTGCCCTGGCCTGCTGCCTTGCGACTCCCGGCCATGCCGAGGATATTCCCGCACCCGCCCCGAACGCACCGCCGTCCGGATACGTCCAGCCGGTCAACTGGAACGATACCTACCTTGGCTACCGCTGGGCGCCAAATTCGTACTTTCCGGGCAGCGACCACAAGGTCGTGCAGAACATCGGCTTCCTGAACACCGTGGGTGGCTTCAAGTACGGCAGCTACTTCTTCAACGTCGAATACCTGGTCTCTGACAAGAACAACCCCGAGGCCAACGGCACCGGCGGCGCGCAGGAAATCTACAGCGTCGGCCGTGTCGAGTGGAGCGCCAGCAAGATCCTGGGCCGCCCGCTGGACTACGGCGTGATCCACGATGCCGGCCTGGTCACCGGTTTCGACTTCAGCGCCAAGAACGATGCATTCGGCAACCGGGCGCGGATGTTCATCCTGGGCCCGTCCATCGACTTCGCCGTGCCGCGCGGCTTCTGGAACGTGATGCTGGGCCTGCGCACCGAATCGAACCACAACGGCATCTCGCACACCGACGTCACCTACTCCACGGCCTTCCACGCCGAAAGCACCTGGAACGTGCCATTCCACGTGGCATCGGCGCCGCTGGTCTTCAAGGGCTTCGTCAGCCTGACCGGCCCCAAGGGCAAGGACGGCTTCCATACCGAGACCAAGACCGAACTGCTGATGCGCACATCGCTGCTGCTCGACGTCGGCGCCCTGGCCGGCCATCCGCGCGTGGTCTACATGGGACCCGGCTACGAGTACTGGCACAACATGTTCGGCACGCCGTCGAGCGAGGCGCCGGGCACCATGCGGTCGCAGGTGATGCTGGTGACGGAGGTGCATTTCTGAGGGCCTTCCGTTCCCCTACGGCAGCGCCCGCTTCGGCGGGCGTTTTTTTTGGGCGATGCGCGCCGCAATAAAAAAAAACGCCGTGCAAGCACGGCGCCCAAAGCACTATCGCTACATCGACAGGATTCAATGGCTGGGGACGAACAACGGCATGGCCTCTTCCCAGACCGTATCGGTCAACGGCTTCTTGTCCGATCCGTCGGCGTTCATCAGCCAGTTCTGGCCGTCCGGCTGGAACGTGAAGTCGTAGAGCGCCACTTCGTCGCGGTAGCCGTAGATGCCCGAGTTGTAGAGGATGCGGCCGTCCCACGTCCAGACCGCGTGGCCATCGTTGGCGCCGTGCGTGGTCAGGCGGGTCAGCTGGGTGCCGTCGGGGCGGATCGTGAACACGTCATAGTTGTACCGGTTGGGGTTCGACGGATCCACCAGCTTGCGCGTGAAGACGATCCGGCTGCCGTCCGGCGACCAGCCCGGCGTGTTGTCTGGCTCGGTAGTCAGCGTGGTGATGGCGCGCGTGTTCACGTCGATGATGCGCAAGCCCACTTCGGTCGGGCTCCACACGCGGTAGACCAGCTTCGAGCCGTCCGGCGAATAGCTCGGGAAGCCCGAATTGATGGTGCCGTCGGTCAGGAATTCCGGCACGCCGTTCATGCTGCCGTCGGTCTTGATGCGGGCGATGCGGCCCGGGCCTGCGGCGCGCGTCAGGAACCACTGGCCCACCCCGAACGCCACCCACTTGCGGTCGGGCGACCAGGTGGGCTGGAAGGCCCCCGCCAGCCCCTTGGCGATCAGCGCCGGATCCACACCGCTGGTGACGGGGTCATAGATGCGGGTATAGCCCGTGAAATCGGGGTTGATCGTGGCGATGGAGCCATTGATCGCCTTTTCCGTGTAGACCAGCTTCTGGCGGTCGCGCGACAGTTGAGGGAACACGTCGGTGTACTTGTATTCCCAGTTGCGGTCGAAGCTGTACAGCGTCGTGCCGTTGGTCCGCGCCGGCTGGAATGCCACCTTCTCGTAGACCATGCGCAGGCCATCGGCCGAATAGTGCGGCGAACGCAGGCCACTGCCGGCTGTAGAACGGAATGCCCCCGCCGTGGTGTAGATGCCTTCCGTCGCCCCGCCCTTCACGTGCCAGGCAATCGTGCCGCCGTCCAGGTACTGCGGGAACACCTTGTAACCCGGCCCCGAGGTCAGCGTCGTCTTCTCCAGCGTCAGGACGTTCACCGACACCACCTGCGAACTGACCGCGTTGATCAGCTCCGGACGGTGCGCGCCCCAGGTGGCTTCCTGCGTCGACTCGTAGAACACCAGGCTCGCGCCATCGGGCGACCAGGTGGGGGATCCATCCGCATAGCCAGGGTTGCTGGCAACTTTCCTGAAACCGGAGCCATCGGGCCGAATCACGTAGATCGCGCTTTCCTGCGTACGCTCCCAGCCGTTGGGCAGGTCGTGGCCGCGCCAGTCGGTACCCACGTCGGACGAGAATGCCAGCCATTGCCCGTCCGGGGACCACGACGGCCGGAAGTAACCATGCGGCTTGCTGGGGTCGAACGGCAGCGATCCGGTGACGTTCTTCAACGCGCCGGTGGCGATATTCAGCGTCCAGATATTTGCCGTGGCCCAGCCGTCGGCGCCCTTGCGCGAAGACACGAAGGCAATCACATTCGCGTCGGTGGGCGAGAACACCGCCTGGTCGTCCACGGCGATATGGTCGGTCAGCCGCTGCAGGTGCGTGCCGTCGATCTTGACGCGGAACAGGTTTGACTGGCCCAGGCCGTCACGTTCCGACGTGAAGACCACCCACTGCCCGTCCTTCGAAAACGAGGCGTGATAGTCGAAGCCCGTGGTGCCCAGCAGCTTGTGCTCGCCCGTGCCATCGGCGTTCGATACATAGAGTTCGGAACTGACCGGACCGATGCGGTTCAGCAGCAGCTCGCCCCTGGTTGCGGAGCCGGCCTGCGCCGGCGTGGCCGACAGCGCGGTCATTGCCGCCGCCACCGCGATGGCGGTCAGGATGTTATGTGTTGTTTTCATCGTGTTGTCTCCCGCGTTGCATTAGAACACGTGCCGGATGCCGGCCATGACGGATTGTTCGGAGCCGCCCGGCAGCGGCGGCGTGCCCGGCGGATTCGAGCTGACCGGGGCCGCCAGCGTGCCGCTGTTCTTGATCATCGACGCCGACAGGTACACCAGCGTGCGCTTCGAGAACGTGTAGCTGCCGCGCAGCGTGACAAGCACGGCCTTGTTGGGCGATTCCTCGAACTTGTTCATCGCCACCATGCCGTCGATCGTGAACGCCTTGGCGACCGGCTGCGACGCGACGATCCAGTACAGGTTGCTCCTGGGTGTGGTGCTGCCTTCGTTGATGCGCTTGAGCCAGCCGGCGCCAAGTTGCGTTTCGCCGAGTTGCAGGTAGCCGTTGACGGTCAGGCGGCTGTCGGTCAGGTCCGAGTTGACCAGGCCGCCGTACGTGGCTGCCGTGCCGCCATAGATGCGCTCCCAGGCGCTGACAATGCCCCAGTTGCCACCGTTGTACTTCAGGTAGGCCGAATACTCGCGGCACTGCCTGGCGTCGCCCGGCACTTCGCCCGCGCAGTTGGTGGCGGCCGGGTTGTTGCCCGATGCCGCGTCGCGCCCGAAGCTGTAGTTCAGGCCGCCGCTGATCGGCCCGTAGGCGCCCCGGTACGAGATGGAGTTGTCGGCGCGGGCGTTCGGAATGCCGGCATCGAGCACACCCAGGCCCTGCGACGCCGCCGCAAAGATATCGGCATCGAGCATGCCGTAGTAGCGCATCGTGTACTGGCGGCCGAAACTGATGGTGCCCCAGTCGTTCTGCAGCCCCACCCAGGCCTGGCGGCCAAACATGCGCGACTGGCTCTGCCCGCCCGTATCGACCATGATGCCGCCCTCCAGCGTGAACAGCGCCTTGAGTCCGCCACCCAGGTCCTCCACACCCTTGACGCCCCAGCGCGATGGTGCCCCGCCGTACCCCATGCGCATCTGGCTGCCCGTGGTATTGGGTCCGGTCTGCGCGCCGTGGATGTACTCGACGCCAACGTCCACCAGTCCGTACAGCGTGATGGACGTCGGCTGCGGCACGTTCTGCGGTTGCTGCCCGACCTGCGCCCATGCGGGCGTGGTCACCAGCGCCGCGCCGCATACGCATGCGGCGATCCCTTGCTTCATTCTCTGTCTCCTCTGTTTTTATTTATGGATGGTTGCCGGGCGCGCCGCCATGCCTGCCGGCGCGCCGTCCCTTCTTTTTCTGGTGTGGCTTTCCCCCTCCCCGTGCGCTTGCGGTGCGCTGCCGGCGTCAGCCCAGGCTGCCCGTCACGTCGTCGAACAGCTCATCCACCGACAGGCGGCGCGGAATGATGCGCTGGTCCAGCGCCCAGTCGATGGCAAGCTGGATGCCCTTGCGATTGGCTTCGAGCCCGATGGGCGGAAAGACGGCAGGCACTCCGCCCTCGGCCTGTGCCCGGCTCTCGACGATCATCCGGTACAGCTCGCGCACGATGTCCGGCCGCTGTTTCGAGATGTCCTGATGCACCACGAACATGTGGTTGATCGGCACCACGCCTTCGCGCGCAAACCAGTCGCGGGCGGCATCCTGCGCGTTCGGAACCAGCGTGCGCACACGGGCGTCCCGGGGCATGTCCTCGCCCAGCAGCGCGGCCGCCAGCTCGCCGCCGAGCATCATGTCGGGGATCGACGAACCCTTCGGCAGGCGCTGGCAGTTGGCCGGATCGGTGTACTCGGCCAGGTGGCCATCGTTGAGCGTCATCCAGGTGACCTTGTCCAGGTCCACGCCGTATTCGTGGCGCAGGATGCCGCGAATCCACAGCGCGGTGGTCTGGGTGTAGGTGCGCACCCCTACCCGCTTCCCCTCGATGTCCTTCGGGTCGAGATGGCCGAAATCGATATTGAAGCCGGCGCAGTGATGCTGGAAGCGGCCCGAGATCGGCGTAGGCAGCAGCACGTACGGCTTGCCGTAGGCCTTCGCCTGCAAGAACGTGACGATGGCCAGTTCGCCCGCATCGAACGCGTTCTCGCGCACCATCGCCTTGAAGCCGTTATGCGCGGGCGTGGGGCCGCAGAAGTCCAGCCTGACCCGATCGGACGACACGCGGCCGTCGCGCAGCGCCTGCGTGACCTTGTACTCGGCCAGGTTGGTGCGCAGCGTGGGCACGCCATCGAGCGCGGCAATCACGGCGGAGCTGGAAGCCGAAGTCATGGCGGCCCCCATCAGTAGCCTGCCATCTCGCGCGCCGCACCGGCCACGCCGTAGCTCTTGAGCGGCGCCGACATCAGCATGCGGTAGCCCTCCTCCAGCAGCCGCTTGTGGTTCTTGGCATTGACGTGCGGATTGCCCACCACCACGTTGTGCTTGCGGCAGGTCTCCACGATCTGGCGCATCGCGTCGGCCACCTCGGGGTGGTCATACTGGCGCGGAAAGCCCAGTTGCTGGCTCAGGTCGCCTTCGCCGATCAGGATGAAACCGATGCCGGGCACGTTCGCCAGCATGTCGTCGAGGTTCTCGATGGCCTCGGTGCTCTCGCACATCAGTCCCACCAGGATCTCGCCCTCGGGTGCCAGCGGCCAGACGTCGGCGCGGCGGTAGTACTCGGGCATCGACAGGCCCCAGTAGCGCGCGGCGTTGGCCGGGCCGTCGCCACGAATGCCCTTGGGTTCGTACAGCGGCGCGTGCTTCGGCCGTGCATAGCGGCAGGCGGCCACCGCATTGTAGGCCTGCTCCACCGTCGACACGTGCGGCCAGATCACGCCATAGCAGCCACGGTCCAGCACCTGCTTGGCGAACGACTGGTTCATCTCGGCGCCGTTGGCCGGGATGCGCGCAATCGGGGTCACGCCCGGCGCCATCGAGCCGCGTTCGGCGATGGCCTTGCGGTTCAGCATGTACTGCAGCGCATCGCCCAGCGCCGATACGTCGTACGGGTTGTGTTCCATCTCGAACACGACGCCGTCATAGGGCGCATCGCTCATCTCGATGGCGGTCTGCTTGTCCAGCTTGGAAAATGCCGCGTAGGCGGGCTTGCCCGATTCGAAGGCGCGGATGATGCCGTTCAGGCGGTTGTCGCTCATGGTGTCTGTTCCTTGACGAATGTGTGAACCAGGCCGGTCAGGCCTTCCAGTACATGAAGCCCATGCCCTCGCCGGTGCCGGCCGGCGTGCGCCAGCACGGCACGTAGTCCACCAGCGTCATGGCGGCGCCGGTTTCCTGCAGCGCCTTCATCACGCTGACGTAGAGCTTGATCTCGGAGGTGCCCGACTGGTACGAGCGGTTGTCCACGGCGGCCAGGCCGTCGTAGTCGTAATCGGCCAGCATCTTCATGATGCGGTGGTCGAATTCCTCGTCGTTGACGAAGTGCGACAGCCCGCCCGATGCGAAGATGCCCACCCGCACGTCTTCGGGCCACG
Organism: Cupriavidus sp. HE11; assembly: GCF_056097175.1. Classification (NCBI taxonomy): domain Bacteria; kingdom Pseudomonadati; phylum Pseudomonadota; class Betaproteobacteria; order Burkholderiales; family Burkholderiaceae; genus Cupriavidus; species Cupriavidus sp. HE11. The sequence goes on along the minus strand of NZ_CP184464.1, from coordinate 3,266,719 downwards.
CCGCGATGGCGTCGCGCAGCACGCGGCCGAACTCGATGCAACGCGACATCGACGGCTGCGTCGGCGGGTAGAAGCAGTTCATGATCACCGGCACATGCGGCGGCGGGTTGTCGCCCATGATCTGGTGGTAGACAAAGCTGTACGCATGCGGCACCACCGGGTACTCGGGCAGCGGCTTCATCCACACGTTGTCGGGCCAGGCGAACAGATCGGTCAGGTCGAAGTTCTCGCGCTGGAAGTATTCGATCAGGTAGGTCGCCAGCTGCGGATGGCACGGGTGCACCACATGGTGATCGGGCGCGTAGACGGCGCGCTGCGGCGGCCCGTTGTGGACTTCCTTGCCGCTGTAGATCGCAATCGACGGCGAGAAGTCCGTGAAGATCTCCTTCTGGTCCTTGCCCAGGATGATCGCCACGTCGATATCGGCCTCGCGGTACGCGGCAGCCATGGTGTCCAGCGCCACGCGGCAGCGCGCGGCCCGCGCGGTGCGCTCTTCCAGCGTCAGGTATTTCTCGAAGGCAGCCTCGCGATGCGCCTCCAGTTCAGGGTACGTCCAGGTACGGTTGCGGAACCACAGCTCGGGGTTGGCGCGGTCGCGCTCGCCGTTCTTGAGCCAGTCCTCGGGCGCCTGACCGAGCATGCCGCTATGCGGCACGGCCATCCCGAATACGATTTTCGCCATAACGATTCTTCAGAAGTTTGATGGGTTCAGGGGTGTTCAGGCCTCGGCCGCATGCGGGCGCTCCTGCGCCTCGGTCAGCCGTGGCGCCCATTCCGGGCGAAACAGGATGGCGGTAGCCAGTGCGCCGATGACCAGGAAGACGAGGATCACGAGCATCGGCAGGTCGTAGCTGCCGCTCACATGCAGCAGCCAGCCCGACAGGCTCGCCGCCACGCCGCCGGCCAGGCTGGTAGCCACCTGCTGCACGCCGGTCACCAGACCGATGGCGGGTTTCGGGATCAGGGTCAGGCGCGACAGCGCCAGGTTGTTGGCCGTGGTCAGGCCCAGCAGCGACAGCGACAGCACGTTCCAGAACAGCGCCATCTCCAGCGACCTGGCCTGGGCGCCCAGCAGCACCGTGCAGCCGCCGATAAAGCCGCCGATGATGAAGATCTTGCGCACCCGCACCGCGTCGTGGCCCCGGGCGATGATCCGGTCCGCCGCCCAGCCCGCCACGGCGGCCACGATGGCAATGCCCGCGAAGCTGACAAACGTGTAGACGCCCGACTCCTTGAGCGACAAACCGCGTTGCTCCACCAGGTAGGCCGGCATCCAGCTCATGCAGTAGAACGTGAAGTAGCCGTAGCAGAAGTTCGTGATCAGGCCGCCCCACACCACCGGGCTTGCCAGGATGCTGCCCAGCGACACCGCGCTGGCCCTGCGATGCGCCACCGCCAGCTCCGCCTTGGACGGAAAGTCGTTGCGCACCAGCAGCAGCCACGGCGCCAGCCAGATCAGGCCCACCACGCCGGTCGCCACGAACATGAACTGCCACGAGTAGTTGACGATCAGCCAGGCTCCGACCGGTGCGCCAATGGCCGGGCCGAACTTGTTGCCCATGGCAAGGATGCCCACGGCCAGGCCGTTCTGGCTTTCGTCGAAGTTGTTGCGGATCCAGCGGTAGCTGGCCGGAATGACGATGGCTTCGGCCATGCCGATGATCAGCCGCATTGCCACCAGCCCCGCCAACGCGGTGACCGCGCCCATCAGCGCCGTTGCCACGCACCAGGCGGCAAAGCACAGCGCGTACGGCCATTTCACGCCATAGCGGTCGGCCACCCAGCCCATCGGCACCTGGAACAGGCCGTACGACCAGAAGAAGGCCGAGTTGATCCAGCCGCGATCCACGCTGGACAGCCCGAACTCCCTGACGAACGCCGTATCGGCCAGCGCCGACGCGATACTGGTGCGGTCGACAAAGGAAATCAGTACGCCGGTGGCGAGCAGCGCCAGGATCGTCCACCGGCTCAGCGCCTGCTGTGGCGGCTGGATCGATGGCGATGCCGATGGCGACCGCGTTGATTGGGTTGTCTCCATGTCTTCTATTTGGAATGTACTGCGATGCTTCATGCAGGCCGCCATCGGCGGCGGCCTGCCCCCTGCTGCGCTGCCGCCCCGCAAGGGCGGGCAGATCAGGCCAGGCCCGGATAGAGCTTTTGCGCGGTCTTGCCGAAGATCCACGCGCGCTCGGTCTCGTTCAGGCAGGCCAGCCCTTCGCGCGCCGTTGCCAGGATCTCGGCCAGCGTGCCCGGCGAGGTCGGGAAGTTCGACCCCCAGGCAAGACGTCCCGCGCCAAAGGCCTCCACCACGCGCGGGAAGAACGTCCCGGCGCTGGCGCGCTCTTTCTTCACATCGCCGAAGATGCGGGGCGTGAGCTTCAGGTAGATGTTCTCCAGCGCCGCCAGGTCGAACAGGCTTTGCGCGTTCGCATACGGTGGGCCGTCGGCCACTTCGGGGCGGCCCAGGTGATCGAGCAGGATGCGCACCGTGGGAAAGCGCTTCGCCAGCGCCGTCACCTGCGGTAGCCCCACCGGACCGGTCTGGATGCACATCGTCAGCCCCAATTCGCCACACAGCTCCCAGGCCGGAAATGCGCGCGGATCGTCCAGTTCGCTCGGATCGAAGTCTTTTGTGCTGCCGCCCGTGAACAGGCGCAAGCCGGCCAGGCCGCGCTCCACCCACTCGCGGATGCGCTGCGGCGCGTCGGGCTGCAGTACGTCGACCGAGCCCACCGCGACCAGCCGGCCGGCATACTGGTTGCAGCCGTCCACCACGTAGCTGTTGTCGAAACCGTACGTGGTGGACGAATGCACCACCGCGGCCCTGGCAACGCCGGCCGCATCCATTGCAGCGATCAGCGTCTGGACCGTGGTCGGCCGCTCCTTCGACCATTCCGAGCGCTTGCCGAACAGCGGTGCCGGCGGATAGCGTTTCTCGTCGTCGGAAATGATGTGCGGGTGGATATCGATGATCTGTGGCGATGTCATGCCAGGGCTCCCTGCGTGGCGCGTGCCTTCAGGCGGGCATCCAGGCGCGGGTACACGCGGCGCGCATTGCCTTCGAAGATGTTGTGGCGGTCGGCATCGCTGAGCGCCGCGCAGGCGTCCAGGTAGCGCTTGGTGTCGTCGAAGTTGAAGCCGGTGTCGGGATCCTTGCCGCGTACGGCGCCGATCATCTCCGAGCCGAACAGCACGTTGCTGGACGGAATCACCTTGGTCAGCAGTTCCACGCCGGGGTGGTGGTAGACGCACGAATCGAAGAACACGTTGTCGAGCAGCCCCTCCAGCGGACGCTCGCGCATTTCCAGCGACATGCCGCGATATCGGCCCCAGTGGTAAGGCACCGCACCGCCCCCGTGCGGAATCACGAGGCGCAGCGTGGGAAAGTCCTTGAACAGGTCGCCTTGCAGCAGCTGCATGAAGGCCGACGTATCGGCATTCAGGTAGTGCGCGCCCGTGCCATGGGCGCACGGGTTGCACGACGCCGCCACGTGGATCATGGCCGGCACGTCCAGGTCGACCAGCGCCTCGTAGAGCGGATACCACGAGCGGTCGGTCATCGGCTTGCCGGTCCAGTAGCCGCCCGATGGGTCGGGATTCAGGTTGCAGCCGACAAAGCCCAGCTGCTCCACGCAGCGGCGCAGTTCGGGGACGCAGTTGGCCGGATCTGCGCCGGGCGACTGCGGCAACTGGCAGACCGGCGCGAAGTTGTCGGGGTACATCTCGGTGACGCGGTAGACCAGGTCGTTCGAAATCTCGGCCCACTCCAGGCTGGTGCGCTCGTTGCCCAGGTGGTGGCTCATCAGGCCCGCAATCGGCGAGAACAGCGTCAGGTCGCTGCCGCGCTCCTTCTGCAGTCGAAGCTGGCCGTTGCCAACACCTTCGCGGATCTCGTCGTCGGACACATGCGCGCCCGACAGCGGCGGCGCGTTGGCGATGTCGTCGGCGCTATCCACCTGTTTGGCGCGCCAGGCGCGGAACGATGCGGGGACGGTCGTGAAATGACCGTGGCAGTCGATGATCATGATGCGTTTCCGTATGGGTTCAGCGGGCCAGTGGGTCCACGAACAGTTCGTGGACAGCCATGCGGCGCGGGGTCAGGCCCTGCTTGAAAGCCGTGGCTTCGAGCGTTTCGATGGTCTTGATGTTCTCCGCCAGGCCGTACGGCAGCGGGTCGTGGCCGACGATCTTGCGAAGCTCCAAGTACTTCCTGTCGCTGGCGCTGGTGGCCTCGCCGGCATCGAGCCGGGCCAGCCATTCCTGCTTGGCCTGCGCAAAGGCGTCGTAGATCGACCTGGCAATCCACGGGTGCTCGGCCAGCACCGAATCCTTGACCACGATGGTCCCGTGCATCGGATAGACGCCGGTACGCGCGTAGTACTCCGATTCCAGCTCTGCCGCGTTGGGCAGCAGGTCCGGGTAATCGGCCTCGACTTCCTTCCAGCCGCCGGTCGGCGCGCCAATGCGGCCGATACCGGCCGCTGCCGCAAAGCCGGCCACCAGTTCGCCGCTGGCCATCATGTCGGCCAGCGAGGTGCCAGCCGGAGCGTGGATCACGTTCGACGGCAGCTTCAGCTGCGTCACGTGCTCTTCGTCATCGACCACCCAGGTCACCTTCGAGGCATCGAGCCCGAATTCGTCGATCAGCACCTGGCGCGTCCATACGCCGGTGGTCACCGAGTAGGCGCGCACGCCCACCTGCTTGCCTTCGAGGTCTTTCGGATGCCGGATGCCGGCGTCGGGCCGTACGAGCAGCCCGCCGTGGTGGAAACGGCGCACCACGAAGATCGGCAGCGCCACGAACGGCGCGCCGTAGGCCCGGGCGATGATGTAGGTGGTGGGCGCCAGTTCGCAGACATCGAACTCGACATCGCGCACCATGCGGCGGAAGGCGCCGATCTGCGGCTGCACCGTGATGAATTCGGCATCCACGCCTTCGATGGGAATGGTGCCGTTGCGGATGGCCGAGGTATGCGGGTGCTCGGCAATCGCGATCTTGAGCGGGACTTTCTTTGCCAACTGCTTCTCCTTTGGGTATCTCGCGTCCGCCGCGCCAGATCACGGGGCTGGCACCGGACGCGTCGTCTCGATGGAGAGCAAGAATATTGAGCACGCAGCGCCGCGTCCCTACACAAAACAGAGATTCACTGGGACTTTTGTGAACGGGCGCGAAGTCGGGGCACAATGACCGCCACAGACCCGCGCGCGCGGCTAGGGGTCATCCCTGAGCCGGGCGGGAAGTGCCAGCAAAGCTGCGTTTTGTGCAAGGACGCACGGCCAGGCGTGGCCTACGCTTCTCGCGCTGAAATCACCCTGACACCACACGAAAAGAACAATGACGCTGATCTCCCGGAGGCAGACACTGAAGCGGTGCGGCGCGCTGGCGGCGCTGGCCGTATCGGGCATATCCGCGGCACCGCTGCTGGCCGCCTCTCCGGCAGCAGCCCTGCCCGGCGCGGCGCAAGGCGAGCTGGTCTACGTCGGCATGCAGGAGCGCCAGATCCGCGCGCTGCGCTTCGATGCCGCCACCGGCACGCTGGGCCCGCTCGGCACGGTGGCCGAAGGACTGCGCTCCACCTGGACGCTCGCGCATCCGAAGCTGCCGGTGCTCTATGCGGTGGATGACGACAACACGCGCGAAGGCAGCGTCACCGCATTTGCCGTGCACCGGCAAACCGGTGCGCTGACGCGCATCAACGAGATAGCCAGCGGCGGCAGCGGCACCACCTACCTGTCGCTCGATGTGTCGTCGATGACGCTGCTCGCGGCCAATTTCGGGGGCGGATCGTCGTCGAGCATCGCCGTGCAGCCCGATGGCAGCCTGGGCGCGCGTGTCTCGACCATCAAGGAAACGGGCTCGGGGCCGCATCGGCGCCAGACCAGCGCGCACGCGCACGGCATCGTCATCGACCCCTCGGGCCGCTATGCGCTGGTGTCCGACCTGGGCGCCGATCGTGTGTTCGTGTACGGCTTCGATCGGGCCACGCGCGAGCTGTCGCGCGACGACGCGGCCAACCCGGCGCCGTTCATCGCCACGCCCGGCAGCGGCCCGCGACATATGGCGTTCGGGGCCGACGGCCGCATTGTCTACCTGCTCAGCGAACTGACCGCCGAAATCGTCACGCTACGCTGGGACGCCGCACGCGGCACGCTGACGCCGGTGCAGACGCAAGCGGTCAGCAGCACCGCGTTCGAAGGCGTCAGGAGTGGTGCGGAACTGGCGGTCAGCCGCGATGGCCGCCATGTCTACGTGGCGGATCGGGGCGAAAACACAATGGTGGTCTATCGCGTCGCCGCCGGCTCGGGAGAGCTGTCGCTGGTGCAGCGCGTGCCATCGGGCGGCGAACGGCCCTGGCACTTCGCCGTCCATGAATCGGGCAAGTGGATGCTGGTCGCCAACCAGCGCAGCGGCAGGGTCAACGTGTTTGCCATCGACCCCGCATCCGGCAAGCTGACCGATACCGGCCATGCCGCCGAAGTGCCCTCGCCGGTCAGCCTGACTTTTGTGAGGTAGGCTGCTGGCGAGCGGCAATGCGGAACTGGCTCGGCGCCTGGCCCACTTCCTTGCGGAAAAAGCGCGTGAAGTAGGCGGCATCGGCAAAACCGAGCCAGAACGCGATCTGCTCCACGGACATGTCACCGAAGATCAGGCTGCGCTTGGCTTCGGTGACGATGCGCGCATGGATCAGCTTGGTCGGGCTCTGCCCCGTGGCCGACGCGCACGCGGCGCGCAACTGCACCGGCGACACGGCCAGCTTCGACGCATAGTCCTGCAGCGACAGGTTGTCCCGGTAGTGCTGGTCGATCAGTTCGCGGAAGCGCTCGGCCAGACGGATATCGTGCCGCGCCGTGCCGTCGCCCCCCGCCACGTCCAGCGTGGTGCCGCGCAACAGCATCAGCAGCAGCGTGGTCAGCAATGCCTCGGTGCCCACCACATGGCCCACCGACTGCGACTGGATTTCCTGCTCCAGGCTGCGGATCAGCCGGTGGAACTCGATCTCTGCATCGGCAGAATACGCCAGTGAAATCATGCGCGGCGACGACCAGAGCTGCACGAACGCCTGCAGCTTGGCATTGAGCTGGGCCAGATAGGTGACCTCGATGGTCACCACCCAGCGGTCGACGTCGATCTCGTAGTCCAGCCCGTGTACGCACTCGGTAGGTAGCAGCAGCGCGCACGGGCCTTCGAACGGCACGCTGCTGCCTTCCAGGTTCATCACGCCCTTGCCGCTGCGCACGAAAATCACCTGACCATAGGCCGGATGCGCGTGCGGCTCTGTCTTCCAGCGCCCGCGCTCGGTCACGTGGCCGACATTGACGAACCAGTCTTCCTTCTTCTCTTCGGGACGCTCCACATAGAGCCGCACCTTGGGCACCGTGGTCGGTGTCGCATTGGGATTCGCGGTGCGCGATGGCCGGGCGGCCGCAGCGTGTTCCATACACAGTCTCCTGGCTGCGGGATCGTCGTGGTCATGCCGCGCCCGAAGGCTGGCGCGCGTCCCGCTTGTACCTTTGGTGTGCCACCGGGCAGTGGAATGCAACCGCATGTGATGCATCCGCCCGGCAGGCGATCGCGACATTCTAGACCCGCAGCGCAAGCGGCTCAATGCACGGGATCTTACGAATGGTTAGGCAAAAACCCGCATGCGCGTTGCCGCCCGTCAGGCCGGCATGGTCCCGGCCAGCGACAGCAGCCAGTCCCGGAACGACCGGATCGTCGCCGCCCTGCCGTGCTGCCGCGCATGCACGACGTGGAATCCATATCCGGGCAACGCATGAGAATGTGCCTTGCGAAGCGCGCCACGATCCAGCAGGTCGGCCACCACGATGTCACTGCACAACGCGATGCCCTGCCCCGCCACGACCGCATCGATGGCGTGCAGTTCCTCGCGAAACACCAGTTCTCCGGGCACGCCGGATGGCAGCGCGCCGGCAACGGTCACGCCGGCAGCGGCAAACCATCGAGGCCAAGATGGCGCCAGCGGATCGCCGCTGGTCCAGGCGTAATGAATCAACGGAAACCGAAGCAGGTCCCGTGGCGTCAGGCGGTCTGGCGTGGCATCGCCAAGCAAGGCGGCACTGCCCACCGGGTAGAAGGCATCGCGGGCGATCTCCACGGCGGCCAGGCCACGGGGCGCGCCTCGGGCGTAGCGTATGGCGACATCGGCTTCTCCGGCCGCCAGATCGAGCACGCGATCGGTGCCGATGATTTCGAGCGGACACTCAGGGTGCGCTGCCTGCCATTGCGGTAGCCGTGGCACCAGCCAGCGGCTGGCAAACGCGTTCGGACAGGTGATGCGCAACGGCTGGACCGCGACACCTGTTCCGCTGGCACCCAGCGTGCCGGTTCCCGTCGTGCCGATTGCCGCGATGGCGCAGACGAACTGCTCGAATCCGCTATGCAGCGCCGGATACAGTTGCTCGCCGGCCGGCGTCAGCCGCAGCGGACGCGGCCGCCGTTGCAACAACGGGCGGCCGCAGGCGTCTTCCAACGCCCGCACCTGGTGGCTGATGGCCGTGGGCGTCACGTTAAGCTCCGCCGCCGCGGCCTTGAAGCTGCCGTGGCGCGCAACAGCCTCGAATGCCTGCAAGGCGCGGAGGGGCGGCAACTTTCGCATGGGTCCAGTGTAGGTGAGCTTTTCTCATCCACCGGCTGAGTTCTTTGCCTTTGCGCGAAGGGCCATGCCCACCCACTATCCGGTAGTGGCCGGTGCACGTCACGTGGTATCCCCGGGAGCCAGCATGAACAATGAAGCACTTCGCGAACCGCACGGCGCAGGCGCCGTGGGCCACCCTTCGCAGTGGCAGGCAGCGCTGCGCCAGGCCTGTCGCGGCCAGATCGTCGGGCCGGCGGACGCCGACTACGACGCCGCCCGGCGCGTCTGGAATGGCGCCATCGACCGGCACCCGGCCCTGGTTGTCTACTGCGCCGATGCTGCCGACGTGGCCGCCGCCGTGCGTTTTGCACGCGGGACAGCAGTGAGCGTGGCGGTCCGCAGCGGCGGCCACAATGTCGCGGGACTGTCGACATGCGATGGTGGCCTGGTCATCGATCTGTCGCGCATGAAACAGGTCGACGTGGACCCGGCCCGCCGCGAAGTGCGCGCCGAAGCCGGCCTCACCCTCGGTGAATTCGACCGCGCCACGCTTGGCCACGGCCTGGCCACAACCATGGGGGTGAACGGTGACACGGGCATCGCCGGGCTCACGCTGGGCGGTGGCTTCGGCAAGCTCGCGCGCAAGTTCGGCCTGAGTTGCGACAACCTGATCGCCGCCGAAATCGTCACTGCCGATGGCCGCCTCCTGACCGCCAGCGAACATGCCCACCCGGAACTGTTCTGGGGCATTCGAGGCGGCGGCGGCAACTTCGGCATCGTCACCGCCTTCCACTACCGGGTGCATCCGGTGCCGGCCAGCCTGCCGGTGTGTGCGCTGCGCTATCCCCGCGCACAGGCCGCCCAGGCCATGCGCCACTACGACGCGTTCGCGCGCCAGGCGCCCGACGAGGTGTGCGCCGACGCGGCATGGATTACCGATGCGGGCGGGGAACAGTACTTCAGCATCTCGGCCTGCCATGTCGGCGAGCCCGCTGCCGGCCGCGCCGCGCTGCAGCCGCTGCTGGACTTTGGCAATCCTGTCGACGCGAGCATGTCGCTGGTGCCCTACCTGCAGATACAGTCGGCCAGCGACAGCATCTTTCCGCGCCACCGCCGCTATTACTGGAAGGCGCAGTTCCTGGACCGCATTGACGCCCCCGCCATCGAGGCCATTGCGTCGGCTTATGGGCGCGCGCCGTCGCTGTCATCGCTGCTGGTATTCCAGCATGTCGGCGGCGCCATCGCCCGCGTGCCACGAACCGCGACACCATACGTGAATCGCGATGCGAACTTCGATTGCTTCCCGATTGCCATCTGGGACGATCCGGCCCATGACGCCGAACAGATCGCCTGGGTGCGTGCGGCATGGCAGGCGGTGCGCCCGTTCTCGACCGGCGGCGTCTATGCCAACAACCTCGGCGAGGAAGGCACCGACAGAATCCGCGAAGCCTATGGCGAGAACTATCCACGCCTGCTGGCCCTGAAGCGCCAGTACGACCCCGACAACCTGTTTCGGCGGAACCAGAATATCGATCCGGCGGCAGACTAGCGTCGCACCAAAGAAAACGGGCGCTGCTTGCGCAGCGCCCGGCACCGTCTTGAGACCCCTGTCTTCTTATTCGTTCACGGCCAGCCCGGAATCGGGCACCTCGATCGCCGGCTTGTTCTTTCCGCCACGGCCGCGCCATGCCGACCACGTCACCGCCGTCACCAGCAGCGCCGAGATCACCACGAACGTGCAGCTGATCGGACGCTGGATAAAGACCGACATGTCACCACGCGACAGCAGCAGCGCGCGGCGGAAGTTCTCCTCGACCATCGGTCCCAGCACGAAGCCCAGCAGGATCGGGGCCACCGAGAACTCCAGGTACATCAGCAATGCACCGATCAGGCCGAAAGCCAGTACTTCCCAGATCTGGAACAGGCTGCTCTGCGTGCTGAACACGCCCACGGCGATAAAGAACATGGCCGACGGGAACAGGTAGCGATATGGCACCTGCAGCAGCTTGACCCACACGCCGATCATCGGCACGTTCAGGATCATCAGGATCACGTTGCCGATCCAGAAGCTGGCGATCAGGCCCCAGAAAATGTCCGGGTGGTCGCTGATCAGCTGCGGGCCCGGGGCGATGCCCTGGATCATCAGCGCGCCCAGGATCAGCGCCATCACCGCGTCGCCGGGAATGCCCAGGCTCATTGTCGGGATGAAGTCGACCTGCGTCTTCGAGTGCGACGATGCCTCGGGCGCCGCCACGCCGGCGATCATGCCCGTGCCGAACTTCTCGGGCGTCTTCGAGATCTTGCGCTCCAGCGCATAGGCCACGAACGTGGTGATCGTCGGGCCGGTGCCCGGCATGGCGCCGAACAGCGTGCCCACGCCAGTGCCGCGCACCATCGGCCAGAACGCCTGCTTCAGTTCGGCCATGCTCGGACGCATGTCGCGAATGCGCAGCTTGGCATTGCTGGTCACGGCGGTCATGCGGTTGACGTTCAGGATGAAGTCGGCCACGCCGAACAGGCCCATGGCGATCGCCACCAGTTCCAGGCCGTCGCTAAGCTCGGGAATCCCCAGCGCAAAGCGGAACGTACCGGTATTCACGTCGGTACCCACCACGCCGCACAGCAGGCCGAACAGCGTCATCGCCACGCCCTTGAGCGGCGATCCGCGCGACATGGTCGATCCGGCCAGCAGCCCCAGCAGCATGATCGAGAAGATCTCGGCCGGACCGAACTTGAACGCGATGGCGGTCAGCAGCGGCGACGCGAAGATCATCACCAGGATGCCCACCGATGCCGCAAAGAACGAGCAGATCATCGTGATGCCCAGCGCGGTACCGCCCTTGCCTGCGCGCGTCATCGGATAGCCGTCCAGGCAAGTCACCGCGTGCGGCGGGTGCGAAGGCAGGTTGAGCAGGATGGCGCCGATGGCGCCGCCGTACTGCGATCCGTAGAAGATGCCGGCCAGCATCAGGATCGCAGGCACCGGATGCATTACGTACGTCAGCGGCAGCAGGATCGAGATGGCCGACAACGCACCCATGCCGGGCAGCACGCCGATCAGGTTGCCGACCAGCACGCCGAAGAACGACCACATCAGGTTGCTACCCTGGAACGCTACGCCGAAGCCGAACCAGAGATCATGCAAGGCATTGGAAACCATGGCTCAGCCTCCCCAAGTAAACAACGGCAACTGGATCTGCAGCAGCCAGGAAAACACCACGGCCGCAATCACGCACATCGCCACGGCCAGGCCGGCGGCCTGCTTGACGGTGTTGGTGCGATCGCCGAGCGCGGAAATAAAGACGATGGCAAACGTGGCCGGAACCATGCCGCCATACACGCCAAACAGCAGGAACGCCAGCGTGCCCAGCACGATGCAGACCGTGCCGCGCAGGTCGGGCGCCGCGTGGCTGTGGCCGTGCCCCGCGGGCTGTTCCGCCTGCGGTGCCGACTGCCCCCGTGCGGAACTGGCGATCAGCACGCCGACAAACGCCAGCAGCGCGCCCACGGCAACGGGGAAGAATCCGGGGCCCATGCGGCTGAGCGTGCCGGTGTGGTACTGCAGGCCGGCGGCCACGGCGGCCAGACCGACGAGCACCATCAGCGCACCACCGTAGTAGTCCTTCTTGAAGCGATGTGGCTGGCTCATTGGTCGGCCCTCCTGCAGTCATGCTGCGAGGGTTGGGTACGGCGATCGAACATCGTTTGTCTCCTTCATTACCCGCGCATGCGGGTCAAGCGGAAATCTACAAACGATGTCTTCCAAGGGCCTTTCATGAAGCTTCCATCAACCTTACATTTAGTATCACGTTGTGATGTATCTGCCTTCGCACGGCGTTTTCTCGGTGTTATCCCTGCATTGGGATACAGGCGGCTCCAGGGGAAGTTGTATGAGACACGCAGACACAAAGTGACTTGCGCTTGCGGCGCGTCGATTGGTCTCCAATACGACGCGGCGCAACGATTTCGTCACATATTCATCAACGTCATGTCATGTGGATTCCAGACACTTGCGGCTTTTCGAGAACGCAAGACCGAGGAACACCATCATGACCAGCAAGAAGCCGAACACCCCTGCACTGCCGCTCGACATCCGCGCGCTCGAAGGGATTCCAGACCGCCAGCGCCGCCTGCTGCTGCGCGCTGGCCTGGGCATGTCCCTGGGCGGTTCGGCAGCCTTGCTGGCCGCCTGCGGTGGCGGCGACGATGCGCCGGCAGGATCGGCCACGCCCGGCGCCACCACCCCCGGCGGCACAACGCCTGCGGGCAAGGTTTCAAGCTTTGCGCTGGCCGTGCTGCCCGATACGCAGTTCTACTCGCGCTACGCCACCACCGACGAGAACCTGCAGTTCCAGCGCAAGTACGGTTCCACGCCATTCCTGGCGCAGACCAAGTGGATCACGCAGAACGCCGCCAGCTTCCGCATTCCGTTCACGATCCATCTGGGCGACGTGGTGGACCAGCAGGGCAAGCCGCTGCAGTGGCAGATCGCGGACGAGGCCATGAACGTGCTGGAGCGCGCCAACGCGCCCTACTCCATCCTGGCCGGCAACCACGATGTGATCTCTGATGTGGACTACGTGGACGCCAGCAGCCAGGCATCGAACACCGATGCCCAGCGTAACCTTGCCAACGAGCCTTACCTGAAGACGTTCCCCACCACGCGCGCGCAGCGCCAGACCACCTTCGGTGGCCGCGATCCGTCCGGTTTCCATGAGTACCACCTGTTCGATGTCGACGGCAATCAGTTCATGGTGCTGTCGATGTCGTGGCGCGCCTCTGACGCGGCCATCACGTGGGCGCGCCAGGTACTGGCCGATCACCCGAAGGTGCCGGTCATCCTGTCCACGCACCAGCTGCTCAATATTGGCCCGGACGGCGTGACGCCGCTCGAAGTGCCGTACGGCCTGATGCTCTGGGAAAAGCTGATCAAGGACAACGACCAGATCTTCATGACGCTGAACGGCCACTACCACGGCGCCGCACACCTGACCAAGGTGAACAACTTCGGCAATCCGGTCGAGGAAATGGTGGTCGACTACCAGATGGCCTATATGGGCGGCAACGGCCTGATGCGTCTGTACGAGTTCGACCTGACCAACAACAAGATCAAGATCCTGTCGTTCTCGCCGTGGGTGCCGCAGAAGCCCAGCAGCACGCTGAACGAATTCGACGTGGCGGTGCTGACCGAAGGCAACCAGCAGTTCGAGATCGATTTCGATTTCCGCAAGCGCTTTGCCCGCTTCAACCCCGGCTTCGTGATCCCGGCCGCCGGCAACGACCCGATCAACGTCCGCGCCAAGGCGGCCATCCTGGCCAACTACAACGAGCCGACCATCACCGACAAGAAGCCCGCGGCCGATGTGAACGACTATCCGCTGGTGGCATCCACCGTGGCGCACTGGCGCTTCTTCGGCGGCACCGATGGCGCCGCCGTGCCGGTGGGCCAGGTCATCGACGACGTGACGGGTGCCAACCCGGTGGCCCGCGAAGCACTGGCCAATGGCGGCGTCGCCCAGCTCGGCGACATGACGTGGTCGAACGACCACCACTACCTGTCGGCCGCACCGGGCAGCGTCATGTACTCGAACTCGACCAATTCGCCCACGCGCATGAGCTACTTCGCCACGCAGACCACGGCGGCGATCAACGCGCTGACCTTCGACACCGGCTATACGGTCGAGGCGTTCATCAAGCTGCCTGCCACGTGGACGGCCGCGAACAACGCGTGGATGAACATCATGGAGCGCGAAGGCCGGCGCGGTAACGTCACTGGCTTTGGCAGCGGCGACGCCAGCGAAAGCCCGCTGATCTTTGCGATCTCCAGCCTGCGCGAAGTGCAATGGGAAGTTACGCCCAGCACCACCGGCACAAAGAATCCCGCCGCCAACTGGTCGGGCGAGATCATTGCAGGCAAATGGGTGCATGTGGCCGTGGTGAACGATCCCGCGACCAACGAGACGGTGATGTACGTGGAAGGCGCTCCGGTGCTGCGCAACGCGTCGAATACGCGCGGCATCGCCTTCGTCACGGCCGCCAGCCGCATGTTCATCGGTGGCGGCGTCTACAACAACGCGCCGTCCAACGGCTTCCTGGGCCAGATCGGCGAGGTACGCATCTGCACCGAACCGCTGACCACCGACAAGTGGCTGACCGCCCGGCGCGCCTGATCGGCGTCAATAGCGGCGGTTACGAATGATTGAACTGAAGCCGCCGCTTCTCGTTTGCACTACGCTGCTGCGCGGCAACAAGGAAACGGCCGGTCAGAGGACCGGCCGTCGTGGCCGCTGGCCGCGGCAAGGATCAGCAGTTGCCCTCCTGGCCTGGCCCGGCGGGCAGAATCCGTTGCCGGCCACACCAGGCACGATCTCGCAGGCAGCATTCGCGAGCGACCGGGTGTGGCTGGAGTATTGCGACCACGAAGGGCTCGGGGTGTTTTCGCGCTAATGCGAAACACCGCGAGCCATGGATATCACCCCACCAGTTGCCCCGCCCGGGGATCGAAGCGTGCGAGCCGTGCCAGCAGATGGTCGACTTCCGTCCTGGCCTTGGCGCTCATCGGCGCGGACGGCTTGCGCTGCGCCGCGGATGCCAGGATGCCCCGGCGCATCAGCACATACTTGCGGACTGCCAGCCCGGCGCCCGGTTGCTGCTCGTACCGCAGCAGCGGCAGGTGCGCGTCGAAGAGATCATGCGCGGCCTCGCGCTGGCCTTCCTGGCTCAGGCGCACCACGTCGCAGAGCATGTCGGGAAACGCGTAGCCCGTATTGGCGCCATCGGCGCCGCGCTCCATCTCGTAGTCCAGGAACAGCCCGTTATTGCCGCACAGGATCGAGACATGCCGCATGGAGCCGTCGGCCTCGAAGGCGCGCAGCGTGGAGATCTTCTCCAGGCCAGGCCAGTCCTCGTGCTTCAGCATCACGCACGACGGCAGTTCCTGCACGATGCGGCGGATCACGCCGGGCGTCATCTGCACCGAGAAAGTCAGCGGGTAGTCCTGCAGCACAAACGGCACGTCGGCACCAATGGCCTCCACGGCCTGGCGGTAGTAGCCCACGATCTGGTCGTCAGTACGCAGGGTGTTGGGCGGCGCGATCATGACGCCGGCCGCGCCACGGTCCATGACGTCGCGGGTCAGCGCGCGCATGGCGGCAAAGCCCGGGGCCGACACACCCACCACCACGGGCAGCTTGCCGGCGCGGGCGATCACGCGCGACGCCACGTCGAGCGATTCGGCGTGCTCCAGCTTGGACGCTTCGCCAAGCTGACCAAGCACCGTGACGCCAGTCGAGCCACAGCCGGCGTAGAAGTCCATCATGCGGTCGATGGAAGCCGTATCGATGGCGCCATCGTCAAAGAACGGGGTGGGCGCGATCGGAAACACGCCCTTGGCATCGGAGGTCAGCAGCATCAGTCGTTCACCTGTTAGAAGCGGATGGGAAGCCGGCAAGTGCCTGCCGTGGCACATCTGACACCACAAGTGCCGCCGCAGTCAATCGATCGATCCGACAATCAGTCAATCGGTATGCGCGCTGGCGGCGGGCCCGGTCTTGCTGCTGATCCACATCAGCATGGCACTGCCCAGCAGCGCCAGCATGACCAGCGGCAACAACGCCAGGCCATAGCTGCCCGTCGACGCCTTGATCAGCCCGACCAGCGATACCATGCCGCCCCCCACCAGGTTCGACGCGGCATTGATGCCTGCCAGCCCCGCCGCGGCCGACTCCGAATCGAGCCAGCCCGACGACAACGTCCAGAACGGCCCCTTGAACGAGTACGCACCGCACAGCGCCAGGCACAAGCCCAGCAGCGTGGTCGCCAGGGCCGGCGCAACCAGGGTCGCCAGCAGGCCCAGCGAGATGCCGAGCAGC
The DNA here is from genome assembly GCF_056097175.1 of Cupriavidus sp. HE11. Lineage (NCBI taxonomy): Bacteria > Pseudomonadati > Pseudomonadota > Betaproteobacteria > Burkholderiales > Burkholderiaceae > Cupriavidus > Cupriavidus sp. HE11. The sequence continues at coordinate 3,250,251 of NZ_CP184464.1, read as the reverse complement.
GGGATGGCCGTATGCCAGCGGCGTTCGCCGGTCTTGTCCGAATGGCGGCCCCAGAGCACCATCACCACGCAAGCCAGCCCATAGGGCACGGCGTTCAGCAATCCGGTTTCGAAGGTGGTCAGTCCGAACGACTTCAACAACTGCGGCTGCCACAGCGACAGGGTCGTGCCGGCGGCCGACGCGCCCGAGCACACCAGCGCCATCACCAGGAAATGGCGGTTCGACAGCAGCTGCCAGATCGATGCCTTGCCCACCAGCTTCTTGCCGCTGCGCTCGCTCTCCAGCCGGTTCGAGAGCCATGCCTTCTGGTCGTCGTCGAGCCAGTTGGCTACCTGCGGGCGATCCGTCAGCACGAACAGGCAGGCGATGCCAAGCAGCACCGTGGGCAACGCTTCGAGCAGGAACAGCCATTGCCAGCCATTCATGCCCAGAAAGCCATGCACATGCAGCAGCGCGGCCGACAGCGGCGAGCCCAGGAAGCTGGCCAGCGGAATCGACACCATGAACGTCGCCACGATCCGCGCCCGGTAGGCCGACGGAAACCAGTAGGTCAGGTACAGGATGACGCCCGGAAAGAACCCTGCCTCGGCCGCGCCCAGCAGGAAACGCACCGTATAGAACGACGTCTCGCCCGACACGAACGCCATGGCGCCCGAGACCAGCCCCCACGAGATCATGATCCGCGCGATCCAGCGGCGCGCGCCCACCTTCTGCAGCGCCAGGTTGCTCGGCACCTCGCACAGGAAGTACGAGACGAAGAAGATGCTGCCACCGAGGCCATAGACGGCGGCATTGAATCCCAGGTCCTTGTTCATCTCCAGCGCCGCGAAACCGAGGTTGACCCGGTCCAGCAGGTTGAAGAAGTAGCAGACCATCAGGAACGGAACGATGCGCCAGGCAATCTTCCTGATCGTATCGGCTTCCAGGTTGGGCTCTTGGCGTTCGGCAACTGCGGTGTACAACGTCTTCTCCGGTGATTATGCAAACTGGTACAGGCGGGTCGGGGTGTCGACCAGGATCTGGCGACGCACGCGTTCGTCCGGCGCCCACTGCTTCAGCAGGTCGAAGAGCACGGCGTCATCGGGCTTGTGCTTTTCGGTCAGGTGCGGCCAGTCGCTGCCCCACACCACCTGCGACGGGGCGGCCTCCACGAACGTCATTTACTCCAGCGTGATGTTGGCCGCCTTGCCCACGCGGCTCCACTTGGCGATATCTGCCTTCTGGATCTCGGCCAGCCGCTCGGGTGCCCCGCCCACCACCTTGATGCCCAGCTTCGCCAGTTGCGCCTTGACCTCGGGGTCCTGCAGCGCACGGTTGATTTCGGCGTTGAGCCGCTGGACGATGGCGGGCGGCGTGCCGGCCGGCGCGAATACGCCCTGCCATTGCTCGGCCTCGAAGTTCGCCACGCCGGCTTCGGCCATCGTCGGCACGTTCGGCAGGCTTGGCACCCGCGCTGCGGTCGCCACGGCCAGCGCACGCAGCTTGCCGGCCTGCACATGCGGCAGGATTGGCGCCGTAGGCGCGAACATGAAGTCGACATGGCCAGCCATCACGTCCTGGATTGCCGGGACGTCGCCCTTGTATGGCACGTGGTTCATGCGCACGTTTTCCTGCTGCTGCAGCAACTCTGCCGACATCTGCAGAATGGTGCCGTTGCCGCCCGATGCATAGCTCACGGTGCCCGGCCGGACCTTGGCCGCAGCCACCAGGTCCTTGACGCTCTTGTACGGACTGCTTGGCCCGACGATCAGCACGCTGGGGATGGTGCCCAGCAGCGCCACCGGCGCGAACGACTTCACCGCGTCATACGGCAGCTTCGGATTGAGCGCCGGGTTGATGGCGTGGGACGCAGTCGATGCGCCAAGCAACGTATAGCCGTCGGGCGCGGCGCGGGCCACGAACGCCGACCCGATGGCGCCGGTGGCACCGGGCCGGTTCTCGACCACGATCGTGGTATGCAGCGCCTGGCCCACCTTCTGTGCAATCAGGCGCGCCAGGATATCGGTCGTGCCGCCGGCCGGGTACGGCACGATGTAGTTGATGACCTTGTTGCCGGGCCATTCCGTCTGTGCGTGGGCCGTGCCCATGGCAAACGAAGCGGCGGCCAGACAGGCCGACATGCCCAGCTTGCGCGCGCGGGCCGACAGGTGAAGCGATTCGAACATCATGTCTCCAGTTCTTCTTTGCGGTACGACTCAGGCCTGGACAACGTCCCCAAACCCGTAAAGCGACTGCGGATTGCGGACCAGCACCTGGTGTGCCGTATCGGCCGATCCGCACCAGCCCAGGAATGTGCGCAGCACGGCGGCATCGTCCACCGGCTGTCCTCCCCGGGCCTGCGCCGTGGGGTGCGGCCAGTCCGATCCCCATAGCATGCGCTCCGGCGCCAGATCCAGGTAGCGCGCCGCCAGCGGCTGCACGTCGCCATAGTGCGGCGCCCCTTCGAGCGATTCGATATAGGGCCCCGACAGCTTTACCCACGCCTTGCCGGCGGAGACCAGATCGGCGATCACGCGGAAGGCCGGCTCCGCCTGCGGCTTGCCGAGCGGCAGATGGCCGTAGTGATCGAAGACCATCGGCGCCGGCAGCCGGGCCAGCATGCCGGCCGCATCGGGCAGCCACTCGGTCGGCAGGTTCAGCTGGACATGCCATCCGAATGCGGCAATCCGCGCGGCCAGCGTGGGCAGGTCGTCAAGCAATACCGGCGCAGGCAGCGTCAGGTTCAACCGGATGCCGCGAATGCCCGCCCGGTGCAGCCGCGCCAGTTCGTCGTCAGTGACAGCGGCAGCCACCACGGCCACGCCGCGTGCGCACGCGCCCAGCGCCGCGATGGCGTCGGTGGTGCTGGCATTGTCGGTGCCGTAGGTCGAAGGCGTCACCACGATCGTGCGCTGCGTGCCCAGCGTGGGCTGGACCCGGCGGTAGTCGTCGACCGAGGCATCGGCCGGGCGCAGTTTCGCGCCGGGCGCCACCGGATAGCGGCTGTCGTAGATATGCATATGGCAGTCGCAGGCGCCCGCGAACGCCATGACGGCGGTGGGAGCGGCGTTCATGCGACGCGTCCGCCATGCACCGGCGCGCCGCCTTCCGGCATCTCCGCGCACAGGATGGAGCCGGTCGTGGACTCGGTCATCAGCAGCGTCCTGCCGTCGGCACCGCCGAAGCACAGGTTGGTCAGCGATGCCCCCACGGGGGTGCGAATCACTTCAACCGGCTCGGCACGATGGTTGAGCACCCAGACATGGCCCAGCCCCGGATTGGCCACGAGCAGGAAGCCATCGGCACGCATGGCAAGCCCGTCGGGGCCGCTTGGTCCGTACGATGTGAAAAACTGGCCAACCTTGCTGACCGAGCCATCGGCCTGCAGTGGCACGCGCCACACGCAGTTGCCGCGTGTCATCGCCACGTACAGCACCTTCTCGTCGGGCGACAGCACCAGGCCGTTCGGGCTGGGCGCATTGGCCAGCAGCACATCGAGCTTGCCGTCAGGCGCCAGCCGATACACGCGGCCCGTGGGATCGTGCATGCCGGTCTGGCCCTGGTCCGTGAAATACAGGTTGCCGGCCGAGTCGAAGGTCAGGTCGTTCACGCCACGGAAGCGCTCCGAATTCCGCCGCTCCAGGAACGGCGTCACGGTGCCGGTGCGGGCGTCGAGCCGCATCAGGCCGTTACGGTAGTCGGTAATCAGGAAATCGCCGCCGGCCAGGCGCTTCATGCCGTTGGGCTCGCCATCGTACTCGGCCACCTGCTCCCAGTCGCCGTGCAGCGACACCCGGAAGATCCGGCCGTACGGAATGTCGGTCACCCAGAGATGGCCGTCCGCCCAGACCGGGCCTTCCAGGAACGAATCGGTAACCGCGCCGCCGCGATTTGCCAGCGACCAGGCGTTGTCACGGTCCTGCCGGCGAAACGCTTCCGGCAGGCGGGTAAGCACGGTGGCGTCGCGCACGCCGGGGGGCTGAAACAGCATCATGACGTCTATTGCTTTTCGATATTGGCTTTCTGTGCAACGGTGGCCCATTGCGCAGTTTCCCGCTGGATCAACTGCGCAAACGCGGGGCTGTCCAGGTTGCCCGGCTGCGAACCCATCTGTGCCAGGAATTCCTTCATGTCGGGCGCCTGCAGCGCCCTCTGGATTTCCGCCTGCAGGCGGGCGATGACTTCCCTGGGCGTGCCCTTCGGCGCAGCCAGGCCCGACCAGTTGAACAGGCTGAAGGCCGGCACGCCGGCTTCGGCAAACGTGGGCACGTTCGCGAACACATCGACCCGGCTCTTGCCGCTGATACCGAGCAGGCGCATCTGGTTGCCCTTGACCGGCGCCAGCGCGGTCGGCGTGGACACCACCAGCAAATCGACGCTGCCGCCCAGCAGGCCTACCATCGCCTCGCCAGCCCCCTTGTACGGCACGTGCATCAGCTTGATGCCGGCGGCCTGCTGGAACGCCTCGGCGGCAAAGTGCGGCGAGCTGCCGGGGCCGCCGGTGCCGAACGTGACTTCGCCCGGATGCGCCTTGGCGTAGCTGACCAGCGACTGCAAGTCCTTGAATCGCGAATCGGCCTTCACGCCCACCACCACCGGCGAGAACGCAAACGGTGCGATCGGGACCAGCGCGGTCTGGTGGTCCCAGTTCAGCTTTTTGAATACGTAAGGCAGCGTCGTGTACGAATTGTCGTTCGCCAGCAGCGTGTAGCCATCGGCCGGCGCATTCACGACCTGCGTGGTACCGATCGTGCCCGATGCTCCAGGCTTGTTCTCCACCACAAAGCTCTGGCCCGTCTGCTGGGTCAGTTTCTGCGCCACCTTGCGGGTCACCACATCGACGGCGCCGCCCGGCGGGTTGGGCACGACGATCCGGACGGGCTTGTCGGGATAAGCCGCCTGCGCGGGTGCGCCCAGGCCGGCCAGTACTGCGGCGGCGGCCAGCGGCGCCGCCATGCGGAAAAATGCGCGATGCAACATCGTTGTCTCCTGGCGCCTGCGGCGGGCCTGGCCTGGGGCCAGACCCACCGCGACGCCTGTTTCTGTCCCGGGTTGCCTGAGGCTCCCCTCACACCGCCGTGGCGGCGTCCTGCAGCACGGCCAGCACGTTCTTCGCCGCGCCAACGCCCATGTTCACGTAGGCCGCATCGCTGACACCGCCGATGTGCGGCGACAGGATCAGGTTCGGAATCTGCTGGAACGGGTGCGGCACCGTCATCGGCTCGACCGCGAAGCTGTCCAGGCCAGCCGCATAGAGCTTGCCGCTGGACAGCGCCTCGGCCAGTGCCGGTTCGTCGATCAGGCCGCCGCGCGCCGTGTTGACCAGGATCGCGCCGTCCCTGAACTGGGCCAGCGTCTCGCGGTTCAGCATGCCGCGGTTGTCGTCGGTCAGCGGGCAATGCAGCGACACCACGTCGGCTTCGCGATAGATCTGCGGCAGGTTTTCTACCAGCGTCACGCCCTGGGGCACGGTCTTCGCATAGGGGTCGAACGCGATCACGCGCATGCCCAGTGCCACGCCGGTCACCGCGGCGCGGCGGCCGATCTCGCCCAGACCCACGATGCCCAGCGTGCGGCCATTCAACTCGATGGTCTTGTGGGTCGACTTGTCCCAATGACCGGCGCGCATGCGCTCGTTCAGATGCGGCACGGCCTTGGCGCAGGCCAGGATCAGCGCCCACGCGTGCTCGGCCACGGCTGCGGCATTGGCGCCCACCGCCGCCTTCACCGCGATGCCTCGCTGCGCGGCGGCGGGCTGGTCGATCACGTCGATGCCGCTGCCGTGCTTGGAGATCACCTTCAACGAAGGCGCGGCATCCATGATCGTCGCCCCCACCTTGCCGTAGCGCACGATGATTGCCACCGGGTCCTTTTCCTTCGCCAGCGCCCGCACGGTTTCCTCGCTGCATTGCTTGCCGGCGAAGCACACGTCGAAGTCCTTGAGCAGTTCCAGCGCCTGCGGCGCCAGGTCATTGCCCATGACCAGCAAAACAGGTTTCTGCGTGATGCTCACAGCGATTCACCTTCGGCCAGCACGCCGGCGGCGCGCAGTTCCTTGTCAAGCCAGCCCGGACGCAGGTCGCCGGCCTTGATGGCGGCAATGCGCTTCGCTTCGGCATCCACCTTCTTCTGGGCCAGTTCCAGGATGGCCGGCACGTCTTCACGCGGGATGACCACCACGCCATCGGCATCGCCAACGATCAGGTCGCCCGGATTGACGGCCACGCCGGCCACCGAAGCGGGCCAGTTGACCAGGCCGCCGATGGCCTTGGTGGGGCCGCACGGGTTGGTGCCGGCGGAGAACACCGGGAACGGGCCATGGGCCAGTTCGTGAGAATCGCGCACGGCGGCATCGATCACGAAGCCGGCCAGGCCCGAGGCCTGCGCCTGCGTCGCCATGATTTCGCCGCACAGGGCAGCAGTCTGGTCGCCCTTGCCGTCGACCACGATCACGTCGCCGGGCTTGGCCAGCGCCAGGCCCACGTGGAACATCAGGTTGTCGCCGGGACGCACTTCGACGGTCAGCGCCGGACCGCACACCTTCATGGCGGGCGACAGGCCCTGCACGCGGGCGTTCAGCGTGCCGCGACGGCCCACCACGTCGGCCAGGATGGCGGCCTGGAACTTCGACGCGCGCGCCACCAGTTCGGGCGAAACGCGCTCGAAATCACGACGGATGGCAGGGGATGCTTTGGCTTGGGTGCTCATGTACGACTCCAGATATGACGGAAAAACAAGGGGGTCCAACCAAGGGGCTTACTTCGTGGAAGCGATCTTCCACAGGCTTTCGAACTTGCCGCGCTGCGTGGTCATGTGCTGCGTCCACGCGGTGCCGGACAGATAAGAGATGCCGCGCGCCTCGTTGACGGCGCGGGCCAGGAATTCGGGGTCTTTCGTCGTGGCCTCGATGGCGTCCTGCAGACGCTTCGCGATGTCAATCGGCAGGCCACGCGGTGCCGCGAAGCCTCGCTCGGACGAAATCGTGATGTCGAGCTTCTGCTCGCGGGCGGTCGGCACGTCCGCCACCAGGCCCGGGCGGCGCTCGTCGCCCAGTTGCGCCAGCACCTTCACATCCTTCGAAGCGCGGTCGGCTTCCGTGTACTCGGTGGTGCTCATCGCCATCACGTCGATGTGATGACCCAGCAGGCTGGTCTTGGTCTGGGACGTTCCGGCAAACGGGATATGGTTGACCCTGGCGCCAGCCGCCTGCTGAAGCGCCAGCGCGGCCATGTGGCCATTCGTGCCAATGCCATTGCTGCCCATCGACAGGCCTTCCGGGTTGGCCTTCAGTTGCTTGACCAGATCCGCCATCGACGCCAGCTTGCTATCGCCTGCGACGACGAACATGGTCGGGTCATCAATGACGCGCGCCAGCGGCACGATGCTGCCTGGCTCGTACTTCGGCTTGCGCTGGATCGGAATGGTCAGCAGCGAAGGCGTCGACACGATGCCGATGGTGTAGCCATCGGCCGCCGCCCGCGACAGCGCCGAGTACGCGATCTCGCCCGATGCGCCCGGCTTGTTCACCACCACGATGCGGGCCTTGCCGCCAAGGTGTTTCTGCAGGAACGGCGTCATGGCGCGCGCCAACAGGTCCGTGCCTCCCCCGGCGGCAAAGCCGACGTAGACCTCGATGGGCCTGTCATCGGGCCAGGCCGCGTGCGCGGACATGGCCGCCATCGCAAATGCCGCGACGAGAAGGGATCGGACTTGACGCATTGGTTGTCTCCGTTTCTTGTTGCGTTGTACTCTGTACAACATCGTTTCATAAATTTGAGACAACTATAGTCCGTTAAAGTCGCAGCTCCACTTGGCGTTTACCCTTGTACATTACACAATGGCGTTGTACACAGTACAATGCACGGAATCACGTACCGGAATAAAAGATGAGTAACCACGGGGTAGCCGCCGTCGAAAAGGCGCTTGGCTTGCTGGACTGCTTCCGCCTTGGCGCAGAGATCCAGTCGCTTGCGCAGCTTTCCAGCACCTCCGGCATGCACAAGACGACGGTGTTCCGTCTGCTGAATTCGCTGGAGCGGATGAGCTATGTGGTGCGCACGGCCGATGGGCGCTATGCGCTGGGGCCGCGCGTGCTGTATCTGGGCAAGCTGTACGAGCAGTCGTTCCAGCTGGGCTCGGTCATCGAGCCCGTGCTGCAGGAGCTGGCACTGGCGACCCGGGAAAGCGCGTCGTACTACGTGCTGCACGGCGACGAGCAGCGCATGTGCCTGTATCGCGCCGAGCCCAGCGAAGGCCTGCGCGAGACGCGCCTGCCCGGCACCATCCTGCCGCTCGACGACACCGCAATCGGGTCGGTGCTCAAGTACTGGGGGAAGGAAGATGAATCGGCCCGCCGTGACGAGCCGCTGCCATGGTTCACCGCCGGCGTGCGCGATATCTATACCGCGGCCTTCGCCACGCCGTTGTTCGGGGCTGGCGACAAGTTCATGGCGTCGCTCACGCTCTCCGGCCCGGCCACACGCCTGCAGGCGGCGGATCGCACCGAGATCGCCCGGGTGCAGCTGGTGGCTGCCACCAAGCTGTCAAGGCTGCTCGGCGCAAGTCCGGCCTGGTGCGAAAAGGTCTACGGCACGGGCAACTTCGTTCACGACTGAAACCGCGCCGTCGACCTTCGCCTTCCGGCCGGTTCGGCACCAATCCGGCGATCAGAAGATGTGCTTGATGCCGGCCACCACGCCGGTCTGGTTCACGCCTGGCGCCACCGTGCCTCCATTCACCACACCCAGCGTGGACGCGCCCTTGTTGTCCATGAATGATGCGTTGAGATACAGGTCGGTGCGTTTGGACAGCGTGTAGGCCATCGCCAGCGCGTAGCTCATGGCATCGCTGGAGGAATCGCGCCGGTCGGTACGATAGACGCCGGCGCGCACTACGAAGGCCGGCGTGAAGTTGTACGAGCCGCCGATCCAGTACAAGTGGGCGCGCAGCGACGGCGTGGCAATGGTGCCCTGCAGGAACCGATACCCTGCCGTGGCCGTGAACGGCCCGTCGGTCCACAGCAGGCCGGTGGCGTAGCGTCGTTCGATCGTCCCGGCCGAGGCCGCCGACGTGCCCCGACGCTGGTCGTAGGCCAGCACCATGCCAAGCTTGCCGATCGTGTACGACGTGCCCACGCCAATCTCCTGGCCGATGCGCGGATTGCCAGGCACTTCGCTGCCGTTGGCGATCGTGGCGTCGTAGCCGGCGCTGTACATGCCGGTGAGGGTCAGGTTGCCAAAATTGCCGGTGTACTTGATGGCATTGTCCGCGCGGTTGGCGAACTGCGCGTCCTGCGCCAGCAGGCCGTAGCTGGTGTACCGCACGGGATCAAGCGGCACGAACAGGTCGTAGAGCGTGTTGATCTGGCGCCCCAGCGAAATCAGCCCCCATTCGTTCTGCAGCCCGACATAGGCCTGCCGCCCGAACAGACGGCCGCCCTGCCCCGACGTGCCGGTGTCGCTGTTGAAGCCGCTTTCCAGCACGAACACCGCACCCAGGCCGCCGCCCAGGTCTTCCTTGCCGCGCAGGCCCCAGCGCGACCCGGTCACGTTGCCCGGCGACATCCGATACACGGAGCCGGACCCATTCGTTCCGGCATGGTTCAGGAATTCGATCCCCGTATCGACCAGTCCGTACAGCGTTACCGATGCCGATGACTGGGCGCAGGCATGGCCCGTGCAAATCGCAAAGGCGAGCGCCGCCGCACCGGCTGACGCCAGTTTCTTGTAATGCATGTCTCCTCCGTCTGGATGGGAAATAACCCGCGCCGGTCTGGTTGCCGGCTGCGGGACAACCGGGATCGCCGCTCAGGCGATACGCTTCAACGCCGTCCTGTAGTGCGCCGCGCGCCGGGCATAGTCGTCGGCATTGGCACGCAGGTTGTCCACCTCATCCTGTGTCAGCTGCCGCACGGCCTTGGCCGGAGCACCCAGGATCAGCGAGCGCGGCGGAAAGGCCTTGCCCTCCGTCACCAGTGCGCCTGCGGCAACCAGCGACCCGGCGCCGATGCTCGCGTTGTTCAGCACGATGGCCTGGTGACCGACGCTGACATGCTCGCCAATCCGCAGCGGGCAGCCCGGATCGGTATGCAGCACGGCGCCCTCCTGCACGTTGCTGCCCGCGCCGATCCGGATCGGCTCGTTGTCGGCACGGATGACCGCACCGGGCCACACGCTGACGTCGTCGGCCAGTTCGGCACGGCCGATGAGGGTGGCCTCGGCGGCCACGAAGGCGCTTTCGGCAATGGATGGCTTGAGTTCGCCAAGCTGGTAGACGGGCATGTTCTCGATGGGATCAATCATTCGACTTTGACGTTGGCCTTCTTCACCAGGCCAGCGTAACGATCGGCCTCGGCCCGGAAGTACTGGGCGGCCGCCTCGGGTGAGCCGGGCTTGATGACGGTGGCCTGCTTCTTGAGCGCCTCCACCACCTCGGGGCTGGAAAACGCCGTGGCAAACGCGTCATGTATGCGCTTCACATCGGCAGGCTTCATGTTGGCCGGACCGACGACGGCAAACCAGCCCTCGACGTGGTAGCCGGGCAGGCCCTGCTCGGCGATGGTGGGCACATCGGGCGCCACCGGCGAGCGCGCATCGCCACACAGGCCGATGGCCCGCAGCGTGCCGGCCTTCAGGTAAGGCAGCGCGGCATTGAGCGCGACCACGCCCATGTCCACCTGTCCGCCCAGCAGGTCGGTCACCATCGGGCCGGTGCCCTTGTAGGGGATGTGATTGGCCTTGACGCCGGCTTCGCTCAGGAACATCTCGCCGGCCAGATGGATGATCGTGCCGTTGCCGGACGACGCGTAGTTGTAGACGTCGGGCTTCGCCTTGAGCAGCGCCACCAGTTCCTTGACGTTCTTCGCCGGGATTTTCGGATTGACCACGAGCACAAGCTGCGTGGCGCCAAGCACGCTGATCGGCGTCACGTCCTTGATCGGGTCGAACGGCATGGACTTGAAAACGCTCGGGTTGATCACGTGATTGTTCGAGACCAGCCCCAGCGTCGTGCCGTCGGGCTGCGCCTTGACCACGGCAGCCGCGCCAGTGATCCCGCCCGCTCCGGGCAGGTTCTCGATCACCACGGGCTGGCCCATGGCCTTGCCCAGCGCCGGCCCGGCGGTGCGGGCAATGGCATCGACGCCGGAGCCTGCGCTGATCGGCAGGATCAGCCGTACCGGCTTGCTGCCCTGGGCCAGCGCGGGCAGCGCGGTGCAGAGCAGGAAGGCAGTGGCCGCAGCCACGAACCTCCTGTGGGGGCGTGAAATCATGGTTGTCTCCGTCATGCTTTGTTATAGGAACTACGGTAAAGCGGGCCCGGCCGGATGCAGTCAGTCGGGCCTTGCCATGCGCCCGAACACCTCGTCGTTGTGTTCGCCGGGCTTCGGCAACGGATGCCTGACGCCGGGACGCCTGCCACCCATCAGCAGCGGCAGCAGCACCGTGGGGGCGATGGAACCATCGTCCACCTGCATTGGCACCAGCCCGCCGCTTTGCTTCAGGTGTGGGTCGTCGAGCAACTGATCGGGACGGACAATCGGCGCGTAGGGAATGCCGGCCGCTTCGAACTGCGGCATCAGGGTGCTGGCGCGATGGTGCTGAAGGATGGCGCCCAGTTCTTCCAGCAATTGCGGCCGCACGGCAACGCGCGACGCGTTGTCGCGGTACTCGGGCCGCGCGGTCAGCTGCGGATGGCCCAGCACCTGGCACAGCGTCACGAACTGCTTGTCGCTGACCGCGCCGATAAAGAGTTGCTCGCCGTCGGCGAGCGTGAACACGTCGTACACGCTCCAGGCCGATACGCGCGACGGCATCGGCGGCGGCGCCTCGCCCGTCATTGCGAACTGCTGCATGTGCTGCGACGCCAGGAACACGCAATTTTCGAACAGCGCGCTCTGGATTTCCTGTCCGCGGCCCGTCCGGTCGCGTTCGCGCAGGGCGGCCAGGACGCCGATGGCACCGAACATGCCGCCCATGATGTCGTTGACCGAGGTTCCCGCGCGCAGCGGCCGTCCCTTCGGGCCGGTCATGTACGACAGGCCGCCCATCATCTGCACCACTTCGTCCAGCGCCAGGCGTTTTTCGTAAGGCCCGGGCAGGAAGCCCTTGTGCGAGACATAGATCAGGTGCGGGTATTTCGCCGACAGCGTTGCGTAGTCGAGGCCTAGCTTCTCCATCAGGCCGGGCCGGAAGTTTTCCAGCAGCACATCGCTCTGCCCGGCCAGTTCGGCGGCCGCCGCGCGCCCTTCCCCGGTGGTGATGTCCAGCACCACACTCTTCTTGTTGCGGTTGAACGCGCGGAAGAAACCGATGCCGAGGCCGGGCAGATTGCGTGTCTTGTCGCCGCCCGGCGGCTCCACCTTGATGACTTCGGCGCCCAGGTCGGCCAGGATCATGCCGCAGGTGGGCCCCATCACCATATGGGTAAATTCGACGACGCGGACGCCGGCCAGCGGCAGCGATGTGTTCTCTTGTTGCATGGTATGGCTCATGGTGTCGGTCAGGCGGCTGCGTGGCGGGCGCCGGCAAAGGTTCTGGGCAACCCGGCGCGCCACAGCGTGCCGTGCAGCGTTTCTCCGGCCAGCCAGCCCTGCACCTGCTGGCGCAGCGCCAGCAGTGCGCCGATATCGAGGCCGGTCTCGATACCCATGCTGCCCAGCATGTAGGCAAGATCCTCGGTCGTGACGTTGCCGCTGGCGCCGGGCGCATGCGGGCAGCCGCCGATACCGGCCAGGCAGGCATCGAATCGCGTGACGCCGGCCTGCATGGCTGCCAGTACGTTGGCGAGGCCCAGTCCGCGCGTATCGTGGAAGTGGCCGCACCAGAAACGGTCCCCGGCAAGCGCCTGGGCCCGCTCGAACAGCTGGCGGACCATGCGCGGATCGGCATACCCGACCGTATCGGCCAGGCTTACCCGATCGGCGCCCGCATCGAGCAGCGCCTGCATCAACCGCAGTACTTCATCGGGCGCCACGCGGCCTTGCAGTGTGCAGCCGAAGGCCGTGCCCACCCCGCCTTCGATCAGCGTACTGGCGCCGGCGGCATCGCGCGCCGCACGGATGCGTGCCACCTCGGCCACTACGTCGTCGGGCGTCTTGCGCAGGTTTGCCAGGCTGTGCGCATGGCTGGCGGACAACGGCACGATCATCAGGTCTGCCCCGCTGTCGATGGCGGCCTCCGCACCGCGCAGGTTGGGCACCAGCACCGAGACAAACAGCCCCGGCAGCGTCCGCGCAAACGCCACCAGTTCGGCCGTATCGGCCAGTTGCGGGAGCAGCTTCGCCGGCACGAACGAGCCGACCTCGATCTCGCGCTGGCCGGCGGCATGGGCTGCGCGGATCCACGCCTTCTTCTGTCCGGTCGGGACGATGGTCCGGATACTCTGCAGCCCGTCGCGCAATCCAACTTCGCGGATCACGGACTGGGCGGGCCAGGGAATCGGTTGAAACAGGTGGGGCACGGCGGTCATGGCTTTCGATGCCGGAAAAGGCATCCGTGTTCGAACGATATGGACGACTTTATGCCGTTCCGAAAACACCATGAAGCGATCTTTTGCGATCTTTGTCGTTCCATATCGGAATGTCTGGTTCTACAATCCGGGCATGAGAGACCTCGACCTGACTACCCTGCGGCTCTTCGTCGCCGTGTGCGAGACCCAGAACATCGCCCGGGCCGGCGAGCAGCAGCACATCGTGGCCTCGGCCATCAGCAAGCGGCTGGCGCAACTGGAAGAAACGGTGGGCGCCAGCCTGCTGGACCGCCGCCGGCGTGGCGTCGTGCCCACCCCCGCCGGCGAAATCGTCCTGACGCACGCGCGTGCCATGCTGGCCGCCGCCGATCGCGTGGCGCGCGACATGGCCGACTTTGGCGCCGGCATTCGTGGCCAGGTCCGGCTGCTGGCCACCGTTTCGTCGATGGCCGAATCGTTGCCTGACGATATCGCGGCATTCCTGCAGATTCCGGGTCACCAGGACGTAGGCATCACGATCGAGGAAAGCCTGAGCATCGACGTGGTGCGATCGCTGCGCGAGGGCTCGGCGCCGCTGGCGATCTGCTGGGACGCCGCGGACCTGGAGGGATTTCAGACGCGCCCGTACCGGGCAGACCATCTGGCCGCGATTGTCCACGGCTCGCATGCACTGGCACGCGCCGACGATTGCACGTTCGCCCAGACGCTGGAACACCGGCATATCGGCATGCCCGCGCAAACGGCCGTGCAGACGATGCTGAACCGGCACGCCGCCATCCTTGGCCGCCGCATCGACTATCGCGCCGTCGTATCGACGTTCGACGCGGCGCTGCGCTGCGTGCGTGCCGACCTGGGGCTGGCCATCATCCCGCTGGAGATCGCAGCGCCGGTGGCCCAGGCGCTGGGCATCCGCGCCATCCCGCTTCGGGACGACTGGGCGCGCCGCCGGTTCGCCATCTGCTCGCGCGACTTCGACGCCCTCTCCCCGGTTGGCAAACTGCTGGTCGACTTTCTCCAGGACCGCGCCCGCAGTGGCGAGACCGCCAGATAGCCGGCGATCTTCATCGTCTTCCCTGATTTGACGGCTCTACCCGCCCCGACCGTGTAAACTCCCCGTTTTTTCATCCTGGCGACATGATGCAAGTGCCACAGCGCACGGGTCTCAGCGGCCCGAAACTGCTACGCCTGCTGGCTCGCCTGACGGACGCGAATGCCTCGGGCGCCGCACAGTCGCTGTCTGCCGTGATGAGCCGGTGGCTTGGCTGGACCGACGCCATCGCATTGTCGGCCGCGCTCAACGGCAATCCGCCCGAAGTGGCGTCCGGCGCACCGGCGCGTGCTGGCAACGGCAGGCCAGCGGCCATCGGCGACGCCGCCGGCGCGCATGTGCGCGCGATGCTGACCGCTGCGATCACCGGGCAGGCCGCTTCTTCGGCCGACAACCGGCGCCGCATGCCGGCACGGCCCGCCGCACAGGACCCGGCCGAGGCCGATTTTGCCGTCCATCGCCAGCGCTACGTAGCGCTGCAACAGCAGATGGAGAACGAGATTGCGGGCCTGCGGGCGCGGTTGCGCACGGCCCTGGCGTCACGCACGGCGCCGGCGGGCCGGCTCGCCATGCTGGATACCGTCATGGAGCAGGTGCTCGGCCCGCGCGAACAGGCCGTGCTGGCGGCCGTGCCGGGCATGCTGGAACCGCATTTCACACGGCTGCGCGGCGCTGAGGGCGCGTGGCTCAACGAATTTCGCAGGGACATGCAGAGTGTGCTGCTGGCCGAGCTGGAGATCCGCTTCCAGCCCGTGGATGCGCTGCTCGCAGCCCTGCGCGAAAGCTGAATCGACATGAAGAGACCTCTCACATCCAACGCCGCACCCCTGATCGTCTTCCTCGCGGGCCTGGCCGTTGTCGGCTGGGTTGGCGCCGGCTACGCGGGCACGAATGCGCTGGCGCTGGCCGTCACGCTGATCATCGGCGGCTTCTACGTGGGCGGCGCACTCGAACTGCACCGCTACCGCGAGGCCACGCCCACGCTGACCGCCGCGCTGGCCGACCTTGCCACCCCGCCGGCCAGCCTCGGCGCCTGGCTCGACCGTCTTCACCCAAGCCTGCGCAATGCCGTGCGCCTGCGCGTGGAAGGCGAGCGCGTGGCCCTGCCCGGCCCGGCCATGACACCGTATCTGGTGGGCCTGCTGGTGCTGCTGGGCATGCTCGGCACCTTCCTCGGCATGGTCGGCACGCTGCGCACGACCGGCGTGGCACTGGAAAGCGCCGCCGACCTGCAGGCCATCCGCGCCTCGCTGGCGGCACCGGTCAAGGGCCTGGGCTTCGCGTTCGGCACGTCGGTGGCCGGCGTCGCCACTTCCGCCATGCTCGGGCTGCTCTCGACGCTGGCCCGCCGCGAGCGGGTACAGGCAGCGCAGATGCTCGATGAACGCATCGCCACCACGCTGCGCGTGCATTCGCGCCATCACCAGAATGAGGCCGTCTTCGCATTGCTGCAGCGGCAGGCCGAGCTGATGCCCGCGCTTGTGGATCGCCTGGAAACCATGACCACGGCGATGGCCCGCCAGAACGAAGCGCTCGGCGAGCGCCTGTCGGCCAGCCAGGACGCCTTCCACACCCGCACCGACGCCGCCTATGCGCGATTGGCCGAAACCGTGGGGCAGTCGCTGAAGGACGGGATTGCCGACAGCGCGCGCGCCGCCAGCGCCGCGATCCAGCCCGCCGTGGACACCACGATGGCCGGTCTGGCCCACGAAGCGGCCACCGTGCGCGAGTCGGTCACGCAGACCGTGCAGCAGCATCTGGACGGTCTGTCCGCGCGCTTCGATGCCACCACCACCGCCGTGACCGATACCTGGCGCCAGGCTCTGGCGCAGCACCAGCAGGCAAACACCGCGCTGACGACTGACCTGCGCGCATCGCTCGACGGCTTTGGCGAGACCTTCGCGCAACGCTCGGCCACCCTGGTGAACGATATCGGCACCCGCCTCGATGCGGCAACGGCCGACGCCACCCGCACGTGGGATGCCGCGCTGTCGCGCCTGGCGCAAACGGGCGCAGCGCTCACCGAAGGCAACCGACAGGCCATGGCCGACGCTTCGGCCGCCTTTGCGCAGCACGCCGCCGGTATTGCCGGCACGGTCAGCCAGTCGCACGCCGACCTTCAATCGCAACTGGCCACGCAGGAGACGGCGCGCCAGTCGGCAAGCGCCGACCGCGACGAGGCCCGTCTGACCGCCTGGCGCGACACGCTGGCCGCCATGGCCGCGACCCTGCGCGATGAGTGGCAACAGGTGGGCGCGGCTTCGGCGGCACGCCACCAGGAAGTGCATGACGCCCTGTCGCAGAGCGCCCGCGATATCGCCACGCATGCGCAAACCCACGCCACCGGCACCGTTGCCGAGATCGACCGCCTGCTGCACGCCGCGTCTTCGCTGCAGGCCGAACTGGCCGCGCGCGACGAGCAGCGCCTGACGGCATGGCGCGACACGCTGGCCGCCATGGCCGCCACGATGCGCGACGAGTGGCAGCAGGCGAGCGCAACTTCGGCCGCCCGCCAGCAGGAGGTTCACGACACCCTGTCCCAGAGCGCCCGCGATATCGCCACGCACGCGCAAACCCACGCCACCGGCACCGTTGCCGAGATCGATCGCCTGCTCCACGCCGCGTCTTCGCTGCAGGCCGAACTGGCCGCGCGCGACGAGCAGCGCCTGACGGCATGGCGCGACACGCTGGCCGCCATGGCCGCCACGATGCGCGACGAGTGGCAGCAGGCGAGCGCAACTTCGGCCGCCCGCCAGCAGGAGGTTCACGACACCCTGTCGCAGAGCGCCCGCGATATCGCCACGCACGCGCAAACCCACGCCACCGGCACCGTTGCCGAGATCGATCGCCTGCTCCACGCCGCGTCTTCGCTGCAGGCCGAACTGGCCGCGCGCGACGAGCAGCGCCTGACGGCATGGCGCGACACGCTGGCCGCCATGGCCGCCACGATGCGCGACGAGTGGCAGCAGGCTAGCGCGCAATCCGCCGATCACCAGCAGCAGATCCGCGACGCGCTCTCCCAGACGGCCCGCGACATCGCCACGCACACGCAGCAGCAGGCCAGCGAGACCATCGCCGAGGTGGCCCATCTGGCGCAGGTTGCGACCGAGGCGCCCAAGGCCGCCGCAGACGTCATCGCCGAACTGCGCCAGAAGCTGACTGACGGCATGGCGCGCGACAACGCGATGCTGGAGGAACGTGGCCGCCTGCTGGAAACCCTGGGCACGCTGCTCGACGCCGTGAATCACGCCTCCACCGAGCAGCGCACGGCCGTGGATGGCCTGGTCACGACCACGGCCGACCTGCTGGAGCGCGTTGGCACGCGATTCACCGAGCAGGTGGCGCAGGAGACCGGCAAGCTGGACGGCATTGCCGCGCAAATGACCGGCAGCGCCGTCGAGGTAGCGAGCCTGGGCGAAGCATTCGGTGCGGCGGTACAGCTGTTCGGCGCATCAAACGACAAGCTGGCCGAGCACCTGGCCCGCATCGAAGCCGCGCTCGACAAGTCGATGACGCGCAGCGACGAGCAACTGGCCTACTACGTGGCCCAGGCGCGCGAGGTGGTCGATCTCAGCATGCTGTCCCAGAAGCAGATCCTGGAGAACCTGCTGCAGTTCTCCGCCCAACAGCCTGGCGCCGAGGCGGCATGACGGACGATATCGACGCCGGCGTGGAGCCGACCGTCCCGGCGTGGGCGGTGTTCGGTGACCTGATGTCGGTCATGCTGGGCGCCTTCGTGCTGGTGCTGCTGGGCGTGATCGGGGTGCAGATGGAGTTGTCGGCCCGGCTGGAGAACGAGGTCAAGCAGCGGCAGGAGGAACTGAAGCGGCGCCAGACGCTGGAACAGGCGCTGGCCGGGCCGCTGGCGGCTGGCCGGGTCACGCTCAAGGACGGCCGCATCGGCATCAGCGGCAACGTGCTGTTTGCGCTGAACTCCGACCAATTGCAGCCCGAAGGCCGGGCGCTGCTCAAGAGCCTGGCCGCGCCGCTGTCGGCCTACCTGGGCGCACGCGACGAGATCTTGATGGTGAGCGGCTTTACTGACGACCAGCAGGTCAGGGAAGGCAACCGGCGGTTTGCCGACAACCTGGAACTGTCGGCCCAGCGCGCGCTGACCGTGACGCGTGCCTTGATCGAGGCCGGCGTACCCCCTGCGTCGGTCTTTTCGGCGGCGTTCGGCGCGCAGCAACCCGTTGCGCCGAATGCCACGGAAGAAAGCCGGGCGAAAAACCGGCGTGTGGAAATCGCGCCGGTGCCGCGTATTTCGGCAGGGGCCGGCGCCACGGCAGGCAAGCCCAAACCCGATGCATAGCGACGAGCGCGCCGGATTGCGCAACGATCTGCGCAACGAACTGCGCGACGAACCCCGCCAGGACCCCGCTCGGGAACCCTGCGGCGCTCGCGCCCTGCTCGACGGCTGGCGCGACAGCGGCGCCGACCGCGCGGACCCGGTTCGCTTTCGCTTTATCGAGGCGCTGGCCCGACGCGCGTCCGGCTACGACGGCCAGGCGCGGCGGTTGCTGGAGCAACGGCTGGCGGGCCTCATCGCCGACTATGACGATGGACTGGCACGTGCGCCAGGCGGAACCCCCGCCGACACGCTGCGGCCACAGCCCGGCATCCGCTCCGATCTTGCCGCCCTGACGGAACGCCTTGGCCGAGGCACGCAGCCTGCCGCCGCAACGCCCCAGGCACCTCAAACTCCTCACGCACCTCACACCCCTCACGCAGCGCATGCGCTGGCCGCCAACGAACAGCGTGTCCGCCATGCCGCCGAGCCGGCCCTGGCCGACTACTTCCGCGAGACATGGGCGCGCGTCAGCGTGGACCGCCAGCTTCGCGCATCGCAGGCGGGCGTGCCGGAGAACGCCGGGCCGCTCAACACGAACCACCTGGTGCATCGCTCGCTGTCGCTGATGCGCGAGGTGTCGCCAGGCTACCTGGAGCAGTTCCTGTCGTATGTCGATGCGCTGTCGTGGCTCGAAGGCATGCATGCCATCTCGCTGGTGCCCGACCGCGAGGCGCCGCGTGCGCCAGCGCCGCGCAAGGCGCGGGCGAAGTCAGCCAGGCCGGGTAGCAGCACAACGTAAAACGGGCCGCCAGCCGGCGGCCTTCGGGCGGCCTTCTGGCTGACTTCAGGTGGACATCAGGCAGGCTGATGGCAGACGGCCTCGATATTGTGGCCGTCCGGGTCCAGCACAAAGGCGCCGTAGTAGTCGGGGTGATAATGTGCGCGGATTCCCGGGCCGCCGTTGTCTCGCCCGCCCGCGGCAATGGCCGCCCGGTAGAAGGCATCCACGGCCTCGCGGCTATCGACCCGAAACGCGACGTGGACCGGCGGCCGGTTCGGCGTGCCCCGGCTGATCCAGAACTTCGGCTTGCCCGGCGGCCCGAAGCCTGCCACATCGGTATGTCCGGTGATGCTCGCGGGGATCTCCATCAGCTTGGCCATGCCGATGGCGCCGAGTGCCGCCGCATAGAACGCCAGACTGTTCGAATAATCGCTCACTGTCACACCGGTATGATCAATCATCTGTGTCTCCGCGAATAAGGGGGATCGGCACGGGGCCAACGCCGGCCGATTATAGACGCGGCATCTTTCCGGGCATCTTGCGCGGCATGTTCAGGCGGGCTTGCGGCTGTCCGGCGACGCGGGCGCCGGATCTTCGGCGACGGATTCGCCATCGGTCGTGGCGACCAATGCCTTGGGCGCCAGCGGAATCAGGGTCAGGATCAGCGCGTAAACGGCCGTGGTGGCGATGACGCAGTACACGAATCCGTGCGACGGCGCGCTGTTGTAGATCCACGATCCCAGCAGGTCTCCGGCGCGTCCGGACAGCGCGAGCACGCCATCCACCAGCATCATCAGCGTGCCTTGCAGGCCTGGCGGACAGGACCGCATCGCAAGATCGAGGTACGCAGCCGTGGCAATGCCGCCCATCAGCCCGGTGGGTGCCGCCAGCACCAGGGCAAGGTCGGCGGAGTGGATGAACGCCAGCGGAATCATCTGCGGCACGGCAATGATCGTGCCCCACCACAGCAGCTTGCCGAGCGCGACCCGCTTGCACAGGAAACCGTAGAGCAGGAATGTCGGGACGAACGCGGCCGCAAAGATGCCGTTGTAGTACGAATACACGGAATCCGATGCGTGCAGTTCGTTGGTCAGGTAGAACTGCAACGGCGTGGCCGAACCCGGGGCAAAATTCCAGAGAAAGCAGATCAGCACCGCAGGATAGACGGCCTTGTGCCTGACCAGCCGTCTGATATTCCCGACAAAGTCCGTGGCGCGGGCCTGCTTCCGGTCATAGATCTGCCCGAAGACCGACGGCGGCTTCCAGAGCGCCAGGGCAACGATCAGCAGATTGAAGATGGCGACCAGATAGATGGCCTGCCGGGCCGCCAGATGGTCGGAGACGTAGCCCGAAGCGAAAGCGCCCGCCACCACCGGGACGGAGCTGATCACATTCCACAGCGCGCTCAGCCGGCCTGACATGAGCTTTTCCTGGCCGACCAGGGCGATCAGCCCCTGACAGGCCGCCGCCACGAACCGGAATGCCAGCATGGCCATCAGCGTGCCCACCAGCAGGCCCATATACGTGAAGCCCGCATACGCCATCCAGACGCAAGCCAGCGCCGTTACCGGTGCGAAGACCAGGAAATAGCCGCGATCGCGCATGCCGAACGGGCTCCACTGGTCGCGGGCCAGACCGAACACGAACGCGACATAGACGGGGATGCCCGTGACCAGCCTGAATGTGGAAATCTGCGTGGCCGTCGCATGCAGCTCGTTCTTGAGCATGTACGACGTCTGGATGTCGACCAGCGCGCCGGCGGGCGTCGCCAGATAGACGAACAAGGTCAGCCATCCGAAATACACCAGGGTTCGGTCGCTGCCCTCGCCGTCCTGACGACCAGAATCGGTCCGCATCGCCGTACCCACCTGAGCCTGCCCGGACTAAGTGTAGGCAAAAAATGGGGGCGCGGATCCAGCGCTCCGGGCGACCCGAACGATGCGGACAACAGCGCCTTAGCTCGTGGCGGTGCGCCGGCGGCGGGGTTTTGCTGCCGGCCCTTCCTCGCGCACGCGGCCCAGTACCCACTGCACCCGGTCGGAGCAATCCAGGTCCTGGGGTCGGTTCTCGACGTTCCGGATCACGGCGAGCAGGTGATCCTTGTTCTGCTGCAGGCGCTGCTGCATGTCCTCGATTTCGGCGACCTTGCGCCGCAGGACGTCCAACAACTCGTCATGCTGCCAGTTGCCCGAACCGATCGGCAGCAGGTGGCGGATCTGATCGAGCGAGAATCCTGCCCCCTGCGCGGTGGCGATGATTTCCAGAATCCACACCGCGTCGGGCGAGTAGTCGCGATACCCGTTTGCCGAGCGCTCGACGGCGCTGATCAGCCCGGCCGACTCGTAGAAGCGGATGCGGGAGGCCGTCAGACCGCTGAGCCGTGCCAGTTCCCCAATTCTCATAACCTGAAAAAGATTGACCTTGAAGTGAGCTTCAATCCTACAGTGGTTTCTGGCCCGGAAGCAGTACCCGGAAGAACCGGTACCACGGGCCCAGACCAGCTGCGGCGTGCCCGCGCCGTCCGCCGGATTCGCGAATCGATGGTTCATGGCTGCACCAAACAGGAGAAGCGAGCATGGGATACGTCACAACCAAGGACGGCGTTGATATCTTCTACAAGGACTGGGGGCCGCGCGATGCGCAAGTGATCTTTTTCCATCACGGCTGGCCGCTCAGCGCCGACGACTGGGACGCACAAATGCTGTTCTTCCTGGCGCAGGGCTATCGGGTCGTGGCCCACGACCGGCGCGGCCACGGGCGGTCAAGCCAGGTCTGGGACGGCCACGACATGGATCACTACGCCGACGATGTGGCAGCGGTGGTGAAACACCTCGGCGTGCAAAAGGCCGTCCATGTCGGACACTCCACGGGCGGGGGCGAGGTCATTCACTACGTTGCGCGCCATGGCGAGGATCGCGTCGCCAAAGCCGTGCTTGTCAGTGCCGTGCCGCCGCTAATGGTCAAGACGGAAAGCAATCCGGGCGGCCTTCCCAAGGACGTCTTCGACGGTTTCCAGGCGCAGCTTGCCGCCAATCGCGCGCAGTTCTACCTCGACATTCCCACCGGGCCCTTCTACGGCTACAACCGCCCTTACGCGAAGCCGTCCGAAGGGGTCATCCGGAACTGGTGGCGCCAGGGCATGATGGGCAGCGCCAAGGCGCACTACGACGGCATCGTGGCGTTCTCGCAGACCGATTTCACCGAGGACCTGAAACGCGCCACCATTCCCGTCCTGGTCATGCATGGCGACGACGACCAGATCGTTCCCTATGCAGACTCGGCGCCGTTGTCCGCCAAGCTGCTGAAGAACGGCACGCTGAAGACCTACCCCGGGTTTCCGCACGGCATGCCCACGACCAACGCCGATACGATCAATGCCGATCTGCTGGCCTTTGTGCGCAGCTAGGCGCCTTTGACGGATATCGGTCCTGCAGGCCCGTCCCGCTTCCGGGGCGGGCCTGCCTGCTTCCTGCGCCCGGATCCGGGCGCGCAAGAAAATCCTTGACCTTAAAGTTAGCTTTAAGCTTAAAGTCGGCACACGCTCCCACGAGGTGACCTCATGAACGTGTTCGACAAGCTGGTGCTTGGCAACGGTGCCTGCATCCCCAACCGCATTGCCAAGGCCGCGATGGAAGAAAACATGGCCGACGCCGACCATGCGCCGTCCGATGCGCTGATCCGCCTGTACAAGGCATGGGCAGATGGCGGTGCCGGCCTGCTGCTGACCGGCAATGTGATGGTGGACGGGCGCGCCATGACGGGGCCCGGCGGCGTCGTGCTCGAAGACGCCACGCATCTGGACCGGTTCAGCCGCTGGGCCAGCGCCGGCCGCGCCAACGGGGCGCAGTTCTGGCTCCAGATCAATCATCCGGGACGTCAGATGCCCGCCAGCCTGAAGCAGCCCACCTGGGCTCCGTCCGCCGTGCCGATGGACCTGGGCAATATGTCGAAGCACTTCGGCACGCCCAGGGCCATGACGCAGGACGTGATCGAAGACGTCATCCGGCGCTTTGCCCGCACCGCGCAACTGGGCCAGCAGGCCGGCTTCACGGGTGTCCAGATTCACGCGGCGCACGGCTACCTGCTGAGCCAGTTCCTGTCGCCGCTGACCAATCGCCGAAGCGATGCATGGGGCGGCCGGCTGGAGAACCGTGCCCGGCTGCTGATCGAGATCGTCAAGGCGGTACGGGCCGCGGTATCGCCGGGCTTCGCGGTCGCGGTGAAGCTCAACTCAGCCGACTTCCAGCGCGGCGGCTTCAGCGTCGAGGACGCTCGCGAAGTCGTGAAAATGCTCAACGATCTGGGCGTCGACCTGGTCGAACTGTCGGGCGGCAGCTACGAGGCGCCCGCCATGCAGGGCCAGGCGCGCGACGGCCGGACGCTGGCCCGGGAGGCCTACTTCGTCGAGTTCGCGCGCGACATCCGCACCGTGGCGCAGATGCCGGTGATGGTCACCGGCGGCATCCGCCGCCAGCCCGTGGCCGAGCAGGTGGTGCGCAGCGGCGTGGACATGGTTGGCATCGGCACCGCCCTGGCCATCAACCCCAACCTGCCGCGCGACTGGCTCGCCGGCAAGGACAGTGAACCGGCGTTGCTGCCCGTCACCTGGAAAAACAAGGTGCTGGCTCGCTGGCCAATATGGCTGCGGTCAAGTTCCAGTTGCGCAACCTGAGCCGCGGCAAGGCCACCAATCCCGAGGTGTCGCCGCTGCGCGCGCTGATCCTGCAACAGGTGTCCGATGCCTGCCGCGTGCGCCGGTATCGGCGATGGGCAGCGCAGCGCGTCCGGGCCTGAAGGGTGCGGACCCGGCCAACCGCTGCCCCGCAGACTGCATTGCCGGGGCGCGACTGCAGCTGCGTACGTGTTACCCCAAAGTGCCATTGCGCCCCGTCCGCCCACCCATAAAATGAAGTAGCGGGCGGTCCGGAGGGTCCGCCGGGATTGCCACCGCCCGTTCCAGCCGATGCCCCGGCACCCTGTGCCGGGTAGACCTCATGCGAGATCGGATCGGCGACGCGCGCAGCGGCAACCGCCCCGCGCCAACCGGATCGCGCAGACCAAGGCCGTCATGGAAACGCTCGGACGATCATGGCAGTGCCGGCCCCTTGTCGGGCTTTCGCTCCTGGCACTGATGCTGGGCGGCGGCGAGGCGCTCGCGGCCACCGCCAATATCGTTCCGGTAACGTTCGCCAGCGCACCCCTTACCACGTTTGACCGGTCGTTCAGTGCCGCCGTGCGTGCATTTCGCGATGAAGGCCTGGCCGACATCAGCGCAGACCGGCGCGCCGGTTCCATCACCGGCCGCGCGGGGGCGACGATCATCAGTGCCGCGTTCCGCACGCAGGCCGACGGCACGCTCAACGTCCAGTTCGCCTCGCCGGACCCGAGAGCCAGGGATCTGGTGCAGCGCATCTACAACGCCTACAACCGGCGCATGGGACGATGATGTCCGCGCGCCCAGGGAACCCTGTCATGACGATACGGCCAGGTCCGTTCCGATTGCGCCTTGCCTCGCTGCGATCATGGGGCCTGGCGATCGTCTTCGCCCTGCTCGCGCAGGCCGCGCTTGCACAGCAGCATTTCGACACGGCCCAGGACGGCATGCGCGCGTTTGGCGAGGCGGTACTGGCCGACGATCAGCCCGCGCTCACCCAGATGCTTGGCGACGACTTCCGGGCGATTGTCCCGCCCCCCGGCGACGCGGCCCGCGAGACTTTCATTCGCGCGTGGAATGTGTCCCACTCCGTTCGAACGGCCAATGGACACGCGTTCATCGTGGTGGGCGACAGCGGATGGACCCTGCCCGTCCCGCTGGTGAAGCGCTCCGCCGGCTGGCAGTTCGACACCCGGACCGGCCTGCAGGAAATGCGCGTACGCCGGATCGGGCGCAACGAGCTGGCTGCGATACAAACCCTGCTTGCCATACGCGACGCCCAGGACGACTACGCCGAGACCGCGCATGACGGCGAAAAGCTTCTGGTCTATGCCAGCAAGCTCGCCAGCAGCCCCGGCAAGCACGACGGCCTGTACTGGCCCACCGCGCCAAACGAACCGCCGAGCCCCCTTGGCGAGGCCTTCAGCGATGCCAGCCGGCCTAACCAGAGCGCGGACGGCTACAACGGCTACCGCTTCAAGCTGCTCACCGCCCAGGGCAAGCACGCGCAGTCCGGCGCAATGAACTACGTGGTGGACGGCAAGCTCTTCGGCGGATTCGCCGTGATCGCGTGGCCGGTGCGCTACGGCGACACAGGGGTGATGACCTTCATGGTGAACCACCTGGGGATCGTCTATGAACGCAACCTCGGCCCGCAGACCGAGATGAAGGCGTCCGGCACCCAGACATTCGATCCAGCCCCGGGCTGGAGGCGGGTAGCACCATGAACCGCCGGGCAATCGTGACGGGATGCATCGCGCTGATGCTGGCCGGGTGCCAGACCAATCCGCCATCGACCGGCGCGGCCGACGCCACGGCGCAGGCGCCGGGCGCCGCACCGGCGCAATCGCTGGACCAGGCCCACCTGGCCGCCGTGCAGAAGCCGGCCGGCGCCGCGTACAAGCCCGAGGAAATCGAGGCGCTGGTGGCCCCGATCGCCTTGTACCCGGACGGCCTGCTTTCCCAGGTGCTGATGGCTTCCACCTATCCGATGGAAATCGTCCTGGCCGCCCGCTGGCTGAAGGCGCATCCCGACCTGAAGGGCGATGCCGCCATCCAGGCCGCGCAGAAAGAGACGTGGGACGCCAGCGTGAAGTCGCTACTCGCCTTTCCGCAGGTGCTTGAGCCGATGAACGACAAGATCGACTGGACGCAGAATCTCGGCGACGCCTTCCTGGCACAGCAAAAGGATGTCTTCGATGCCATCCAGCGGCTGCGCGCGAAAGCGCAGCAGACCGGCAACCTGAAGTCCAATGCCCAGCAGACGGTCACCACGCAGACGACGGCCGCCGGCCAGAGCGTTGTGATCATCGAGCCGGCCAATCCGCAGACGATCTACGTGCCGGCGTACGACCCGGGCGTGGTCTATGGTGCCTGGGCCTACCCCGCCTACCCGTACTACTACTGGCCGCCCTATCCCGCCTACTATCCCGGCTACGGTTCGGGGATCGCCTTTGGCGTGGGGCTGATCACGGCGGCGGCAATCTTCGGCAATTGCGACTGGAACAACAACAACGTCCATATCGAGCATCACAAGGCACGCAATATCGACCGCAACTTCGATTCGAGCAAACTGTCTGGAGACCGCTGGCAGCATGACGCCCGCCATCGCCAGGGGGTGGCCTACCGCGACAACGCGTCGCGCGAGAAATTTGGCCGTAGTTCGCCCGGCGCGGAGACACGCAACGGATTCCGTGGCCGCGACGGTGCGTCGGGCCGTGACAGCGGATTCAACGGTGTCGGCAACGGCCGCGGCGAGATGCAACGCGACCTGAACCGCGGCAACTCGAGCCTTGGTTCAGGCTCGCGCGGCAACGCCGCCGGTAGCGGAGGCGGCTTCCGCGGCAGTGGCGGCGGTGGCGGACGCGGGTTCGGTGGCGGCGGCCGGGGTGGCCGGCGCTAGGCAGGCGCCTGGAACGAACAACGCGCGGCCTGCGCCACGCCCGGCATCAATCGTCGCCGGCTCGCGGCGGCGAACCATCTGGCGAACGGGCACGCCCCTTCGGTAATTTCGCCCGGGCCGGCCCTTCGCATTCGTGCGCCAGCATCGCAAGCGTGACCTTCCCGAACTTTGCCAGCATGACGGCTTCCGCTTCCAGCACGGTTGCCGACAGGTGCGCGTTCACGGCCTGCTCCACCATGCATTCGGGATGGTCCCGGGACACCAGGTCCGAAAACAGCGGTGGCTCGCCAACCGCGCGATAGACATCCAGCAGCGTGATGTCCTCCAGCGGCCTGGCCAGCACCCAGCCACCGCCGTGCCCCTTTTCCGACACCACGTACCCCATGTCGCGCAGCCCGCCGAACAGGCGCCTGACAACGACCGCGTTCGTGCAAAGCATCTCGCCAAGCGCTTCGGAAGTCAGCGGGCCATCCGCGTGCTTCATGTGAATCAACGCGTGCAAGACGCGAGATATACGGCTATCGGTTCTCATCGTGGACGGCCATCTCAAGAAACTTTTCAGGTTGCATGAAAGTTTAACATGACGCTATCATGCAACTTCTTATGTTGCGTGAAGCGCGCGGGGGAAAATCATGGATACGCACTACGACGTCATCGTGGTCGGCGGCAGCTTCGCCGGCCTTTCAGCCGCCATGCAGCTGGCGCGAGCCCGGCGCCGCGTACTCGTGCTGGATGGCGCGAAGCCTCGCAACCGGTTTGCACCGCATTCGCACGGATTCCTGGGGCAGGATGGCAAGGCACCGGCAGCCATCGTCGGCGAAGCCCGGACCCAGCTTGCGGCTTACCCGACGGCACGCATCGTGGCGGGCGAGGCAAGCGCGGCACGGCGCGTCGATGATCGGTTCGTCGTCACGCATGGCGACGGACAGGCGGCCAGCGCCGATCGACTGATCCTGGCGACGGGCGTTCGCGACGAACTCCCGCCGTTGCCCGGCCTGGCGGAATGCTGGGGCGTATCGGTGCTGCATTGTCCGTATTGCCACGGCTACGAGGTTGCCGACAAGCGGCTCGGCGTCCTGGCGACGCACGCGCTGTCGATCCATCAGGCCATGCTCGTTCCTGACTGGGGACCGACGACATGGTTCACGCAGGGCATCGTGGTGCCGACCTCCGACGAAGCCGCGCTGCTGGCCCGCCGCAATGTGCGGGTCGAGCCGGCGCCCGTCGTCGAAGTCCTGGGCAATGCACCCAACCTGACCGGATTGCGCCTCGCCGATGACCGCGTGATCCGCATCGATGCGCTCTTCGTGGGGCCGCGCACGCACATGGCAAGCCCCCTGGCGGAACAGCTCGGATGCACGTTCGACGAAGGTCCGATGGGCCCCGTCATTCGCGTCGACGACTTGAAGCAGACCAGCGTGCCGGGCGTGTTCGCCGCCGGCGATGCATCGACCATGTGGAGCAATGCGACGTTCGCGTCCGCTGCCGGCGTGGCGGCGGGCGTCGCGGCCCATCGCTCGCTGATCTTCGGCCTGTAGGCGGCAACCGCACACCGCTGCTGCCCGGCAACCACAGCGTCACTTCAGGTTCCC
Source organism: Cupriavidus sp. HE11 (assembly GCF_056097175.1). Classification (NCBI taxonomy): domain Bacteria; kingdom Pseudomonadati; phylum Pseudomonadota; class Betaproteobacteria; order Burkholderiales; family Burkholderiaceae; genus Cupriavidus; species Cupriavidus sp. HE11. The sequence goes on along the minus strand of NZ_CP184464.1, from coordinate 3,221,537 downwards.
GTGCCCGAGACCGGGCGTTCGATTGTTGTCGCCGGGACAACATACTGGGCGCTTCCGCGACGCTACTGGCGTTCGACCATCCTGCCTACAATCCGCTCCAACGATGGTTGCACAAGCCGTGCGACGGTCGAGGAAAAGGTCCGCGTCACGAAGCGGACTCGCACGCCGCCGCCCCGGTGCGGCTTACCCACCAAATTGACAGGATTACTGAAATGAGCGAAACAGCCCGCAATGTGCAGCCGGTTACCGCCAGCCTTGGCAGGCAAGGGTCCGGCGAGCTCGTGCCTTCCCGCTACGCCGTGCGCGTGGGTGACGTCGATGTCGTGCTGATCAGCGATGGCATTCTGCCGCTGCCAACGTCGACGATGTCTACCAACGTGAGCCCGTCGGACCGCAACGAATGGTTCGACGGCCGCTTCCTGCAACGCGACATGTTCGACTGGGCGCTGAATGTCGCGCTCGTGCGCAGCGGCGACCGCCTGATCCTCGTCGACTCTGGCGTGGGCGACGGCTTCGAATATTTCACGCGGGCGGGCCGTTCGGTGATGCGCCTGGAATCGGCCGGCATCGACCTGGCCGCGATCACGGATATCGTCATCACGCATATGCACATGGACCATGTGGGCGGGCTCAACGTGGACGGCGTCAAGGCAAAACTGAACCCGAACGTGCGCATTCACGTGGCCGCTGCCGAAGTGGAGTTCTGGAAGAACCCGGACTTCAGCAAGACGGTGATGCCCGAGACCGTGCCTCCGGCGCTGCGCAAGGCCGCTGCGAAGTTCGTGGAGCTCTACAGCGAGAACATCGTGCAGTTCGACCGGACCGTGGAAGTCGCGGCCGGGGTGTCGGCACGCGTGACGGGTGGACACACGCCAGGACATTGCGTTGTGGACGTGGCGTCCAAGGGCGAAAAGCTGACCTTCGTCGGCGATGCGATCTTCGAAGTTGGCTTCGACAACCCCGAATGGCAAAACGGCTTTGAACACGAGCCGGAAGTGGCTGTAGACGTGCGTATCGCACTGCTCAATGAAGCCGCCGAGACCGGCTCCCTGCTGGCGGCGGCGCACATCGCATTCCCGTCCATCGGCCATATCGCAAAGAACGGGGCGGGCTTCCGCTTCGTGCCGGTACAGTGGGATTACTGATTCCGCTATCCGGCCGCGCATGAGCTGCGCACCGTCATGCCGCCGACACCTTGCTGTCGGCGGCTTGCGCGTCCCATGACGCGGCGACCGGACATCGCGTGGCCCATCTGGAAATCGAAGCGGCTTCCGGCGGTGCTAGCGGCTTGCGCCACCCGCCTGCCAGCCGCCCCGGAGATTGAATCGGTCGACCACGGCATTGAGGCGCACAGCCTGACTCTTGAGGCTCTCGGCCGCCGCCGCGCTCTCTTCCACCAGCGCGGCGTTCTGCCGGGTCGTATTGTCGATCTGGGCCACCGCCTCGCCCACGTGCCCCACGCCCTGCGCCTGTTGATCGGTGGAACTCGATATCCGGCGGATCAGTTCGCTGACGCGCCGCGCTTTGGTCACGATATGCGTCATCCCGCCATGCGCGGCGGCAACCTGCTGCCTGCCTTGCTCCACGCGGGCGCTGCTTTCGCCAATCAGTTCGCGAATCTGGCGCGCCGCCGTCGAGGTGCGATGGGCCAACTGCTGGACTTCGGTCGCCACCACCGAGAAGCCCCGACCGGCCTCGCCAGACCTGGCCGCCTCCACCGCCGCATTCAGCGACAGGATATGGGTCTGCAGCGCGATGCTGTCGATCAGGCTCGTGATCTCCGTGATACGGTCGGCCGACGCCGAAATGCCGTCCATCGTCTGCACGACGCGCCCGACCGCGTCGCCACCTTCGGTGACTGCATCCGAAGTCTCGCCAGCCAGCGCGTTCGCCTCGCCAGCCGTTTGCGCAGCATTCTGCACGGCAGCATGGATCTGCTGCATCGATGTAGCGGTCTGTTGCACGTCCCAGGCCTGGCGCTCGGTTCGCTCGCTGAGATCGATGCTGCCGCTGGCGATCTCCGACGCCGCATCTTCAACCGCCATGGCCGCCGTGCGCACCTCGGACATCGCTCCAGCCATACGCGTGATGGCCGCCTGCAATGCCACGGCAGTGGGCACACTGACGGCGACGTGCGTGACATCCAGGCAGATCCGGTCGCCACTATCCACTTGCGCGACCAGCGCCGACAGTTCGGCGCCTTCCACGGCGGCACGCCTCAACTGCAGCGCCAGCACGATCTCGATGCCGGTCTGCACGACAACGTACACGGCATGCAGCAGCACGCGTGCAAAATCGGCCGACGACGTGCAGTAGAACGGAAAATTCAGCGCCTGCAAGCGATCGAACAGGATGTGGTGGACCGCGAACAGGGTCGCGGCGAGGACCAGCGGACGCCAGTCGCGATACACGAGCAAGAGCCCCAGCAGCACGAACACGCCAAAGTGGAATTCGGTTGTGCCGTGCGACAACTGGATATGCAACACGACCATGCCCACGTTTGCCGTGGTCAGTACCACGCCACTTGCCCGTGTGCCGCGTGCCACCGCGAATACCCCGGCACCCGTTGCCACCAGCACCGCAGCTGCCGTCAGCGCCAGCGTCAGCGCGTAATAGTGCAGGCCAATGGCGACGGCCGCCGCCGCCGAGCACAGCAGGGTCAGTAACATCACCCAGTCGGCCCAGCGGGCAATACCGCTCAATGCGGCCTGTCTGGATGTCAGCGGTTCGCCCTTGACTCCGGCTTCAGCGGGCTGTGCACGATTCAGCAACATGTTTCATTCCTCAACGTTCAGGCTCGCGCACGGCACGCAGGGCGCCGGTACGCACTGAACACTTAACGGGAACGAAACTGCAATGCTTGAGGGGTCAACTGGAAAATACAGGCAGCTGACCAGGAAGTTTGACACGCGGTCGCAAGCGATCGCCCCCCCCCCGAGCCCGCCAGCCGCCTAGTCGAAAATCGCCGGCTTCCCCGGGGTCCGGTGAAACGCGAATGCCCTCGCCATGTCTTCGGGCACGACGCGATCGGTACAGAGTGTGGGGAGTTCATCAAGACCAAAGAACGCCACGTCTGTCACTTCCGGGCCGGCCTTGGGAAGGGCCTCGCTGACGCGCTCGCAAAGGAAGTAGAACTTGTAGAAATCCCGCGCGTCCGGGTTGAACGGGCCCTTGGCCTTGTGGCGGATGCTGAAGAGCTGCCTCACCTCCACGTCAATGCAAGCCTCTTCCTTGATTTCCTTGACGACATTCTCGGCCGCGGAAAATCCGACTTCCGCGAACCCGCCCGGCAGGGTCCATCGGCCAGTGAGCCCCTCGCGCACGAGCATGATGCGATCATCCTCGATAACCGCACCGCGAACGTCGACCAGCGGCGTCACGTGAGCCCTGGCGCTGGGCGCCAGTTCCCCGATACGCTCCAGCGGAACGGAAAACAGCTTCGCCAGCATGTCCTGGGCAATGCCGGCAATCTCCTGATAGCGCTCGATGTCGTACGGGTCCTTGCAGTAGACCAGGCCAGTCGACGCCAGTGCCTGCAACCGCTTGGCATAGGTGAGCCAGTCATTCTCCACGCTGCTCACCCTTTCTCAGATCGAAAACCCGGCCAATCGCAGATCGGCGCGCAGCTTGTCAGGTCCCTGGAAATGGAGGCCGATCAGACCCAGACGGGTGGCGGCTTCGATATTGCCAATGCTGTCATCGATAAACAGCGTCGAACCGGCCGTGAGCTTGTAGCGTTCGATCAGCAGGTTGAAGATGGCGGGCTCGGGCTTCATCATGCGCTCGCGGCCCGAAACGAGAATGCCTTCAAAGTCGCTGAGGAATGGAAACCGCTCTATCGCAACGGGAAACGTCTCGCTCGACCAGTTTGTCAGCGCAAGCAGGCGTACACCGCTGGCTTTCAGGTCTTTCAGGATGTCGACCGTTCCCTGGATCGAACCGGCGAGCATTTCAGGCCAGCGCTCATGGTAGGCCCGGATGTTCGACTCCTGCGACGGATGCCGGGCAACGGCTTCGGCGATGGCATCCGCCCAGCTGCGCCCCCTGTCCTGCTGCTCGTTCCAGGCGGTATTGCAGACATCCTTCAGAAAGGCTTCCATTGCCCTTTCGTCTGCGCCAAAGATCTTCCTGTACAGGTGCCGCGGATTCCAGTCGACCAGGACGTTGCCCAAATCGAAAACAACTGCGTCGATGGATTTTGCCGGGGGGGTGATGCGGTCCATTTCCTTGTAGCCTTTGCAACAAAGGGCTAACCATATCATGACGTCGCGACGTGACCGTCACGCCCGCGACCTTGCGCGAGCGCGGGCTCTTCCTTGTGCCGCCGGCCACGAGCCCCGGTGCATGTGCTCCTAGAAGAAGTGCCGCAGCCCCAGCCTGAACACCACCTGGTTCTGGCCAGACGCCACCCCCGCGGCGCTGACCACGTAGGCAGCATCCAGCACGCTACCGGTCTTGTCGCCGCCCACGTGCTGGTACACCGTCTGCACATAGACGTCCGTGCGCTTCGAGAACAGGTAGTCCGCCATCAGGCCGACCGAGTGATAGACCGGGTGCTTCTTGCCCGATGTCGCATCGAAGGTGGCGCGGGTGTAGGCATACATCGCGCCAAACCAGTACTGCGGGGCAGGCTGGTATTTGATATTCGCCTCGATGTTGTCGAACCGCAGCGCGCCAAGCGCTCCCGACGGGGGCGTGATATCCCCGACATAGGCCGAGCTGCGCGGGTCCGCCACATCGGTTCTGGCATAGGACAGGCCGAACTGGAACTTGCCAGCTTCGTAGGTGCCGCCCGCGCCCCAGATCCTCAGTTTGCTGCCCGGCAGGTTCTGGTCTCCGCCATTGTTGATCGCGCCAAAGGATGTCGCCGACGGGTTGTCCGCCTGCAGGTATGCCGCCGCCAGTGTCAGCCCGCCGTGCGCGTACTGCGCGCCGCCGCTGAACACGCGGTTGTTCGAGAACTTCGCGTCGTTGCTGAAGCCATACATGCCGCCGAACTTCACGCCGCCCAGCACAGGGCTGGTGTACTTGACCGTATTGTTGACCCGGAACGTGTTGATCAGGTTGTCGTTGTCGTAGGGATGGGCAAACATGTAGCCGCCCCATGTGCCACCTGCCGAAGTCTGCGCCAGGTAGTCCACGACGGAATCGTACTGACGGCCAAGCGTAATGGCTCCCCAGCGCTGGTCAGTCAATCCCATGTACGCCTGCCGGCCGAACAACGCACCGCCCTGGAAGGCACGGCCGTTGTCCACGTCGAAGCCGTTCTCCAACTGGAAAATCGCCTTGGTCCCGCCGCCCAGGTCCTCGTTGCCCTTGAGACCCCAGCGGCTACCATGCGGAAATCCGCTGGCCATGGCCACCTGACTATGGCCGCCGACGTTGCTGGTGTAGTTGATGCCTTCGTCGAGCACGCCGTACAACGTCACCGAACCCTGCGCCGAGGCCGACGCGGAACCCGCGCACAGGGCTGCCATGCAAAGCCACTGGGCACGCTTGTCTCTCTCCGATTTCATTTGATATGTCCTTGGGGTACTTTGCCCCGGGGGTGGATCTGCTAGGTCGTCTGACCTGAGCCTGTTGACGGTGCGGCCCGCTCGCCCTTGCCACGCGTCGCCAGCCAGCAAAGGATCGAGCCCGCGACAACCATCGCCGCGCCCTTCCAGAATGCAAGGGACAACGGTGCATGCAACAGCGCTGCGGCCAGGGCGGCCGAGAGCACGGGAATGAAGTACGACGCACCGGCCAGCACCGTGACGTTGCCATGCAGGATGCCGACGTTCCACGCGGCATAACCGAAGCCCATCGCGCAGGCCGCCAGCGCCAGGTAGACCATGCCGCCGACGCTGAAGCCCGTCATCTCGCCACCTGTGAAGATGAACTTCGCCCATAACGTCAGCGCCGTCAGGATGAAGAACAGCGTGACACCGTTCTTGCCCTGCGCAATGCGCGCCGTCACCGTGCAGTAGCCCGCCCAGATCACGGCACCGGCAAACGCCAGGCCATAGCTCAGCGGGTTGTCGCGCACGTTGGCCGCCATGCTGGCAAGATCCAGCCCCTGGTCGCCCCCGAGCACCGACGTGATGCCCAGAATCGCCACCAGAAAGCCGGGCACGATCAGCCAGTTTGCCCGCTGCCGGTTGAACAGGATCGCAGCCAGCATCGTGAAGGTGGGCCACAGGTAATTGACCATGCCCACCTCGATGGCCTGCCGGCCGGTGTTGGCGTAGCCAATCGACAACGACAGGCACAGCTCGTACGACACGAACAGCAGGCTGCCCCAGATGCGGTAGGACCGGGGCAGCGCCTTGAGCCGCACCGGCCCGACCGATACCCAGAGCAGCACCGAGGCGACCGAGTACATCAGCGCCGCCCCGCCGGTGGCGCCAAAACTCTCGCTGACGCCCCGGATCAGGCCGACAATCGAACTCCAGAGAAGCACCGCGACGAGTCCGATCAGGGTTGCCTGTTTGCTTTGCATGACTGCCATGTGGATAAGACCATCGATAGGAACAGGAGGAACTACTGGCTATCGGGCCGCGACGGGTACATCGATCCAGATCGTCTTGATCTCGGTGTACTGGTCATGCGCCCAGATCGACTTGTCGCGGCCGCCAAACCCGGATTCCTTGTAGCCGCCGAACGGCGTGGTGATATCCCCCTCGCCAAAGCAGTTCACGGTCACCACGCCCGCGCGTATTTCGCGCGACAGCCGGATCGCGTGGTTCAGGTTGCTGGTGTAGACGGAAGCGGCCAGTCCATAGACGGAGTCGTTGGCGAGTGCAATGGCTTCGTCGGTATCGGTGAACGTCGTCACAGACAGGATCGGGCCAAAGATTTCCTCGCGGAACAAACGGCTTTCGGCGGGTACGCCATCGACCACGGTGGGCTCGACAAACGATTCACCTTTCGTACCGCCGCCAAATGCCACGCGCAGGTTCTCGGCATCGGCCTGCTCGATGTACGAACGCACCTTCTTGAAATGCGCCTCGCTGACCAGCGAACCGATGCGGTACTCCGGGTCCAGCGGGTCGCCCATCTTCCAGTCGCGCATATGCACGCCAATGCGTGCCAGCAGCGCGTCCTTGATATCGGCATGTACGATCAGCCGCGACGATGCGGAGCAGTTCTCGCCCATGTTCCAGAACGCGCCATTCACCACATGCTGGGCTACGGCATCGATGTCGTCGACGTCCTTCATGACGACGGCTGGATTCTTGCCGCCGCATTCGAGCACGATCCGCTTCAGGTTCGATTCCGCCGCGTACTTCAGGAACAACCTGCCGGTGGCGGTGGAACCCGTGAAACTGACCATCGACACATCCATGTGCATCCCCAGCGGCTCCCCCACCTCCTTGCCGCCACCGGGCAGTACATTGAACACGCCAGCCGGCACGCCTGCCTGATGGGCCAGCTCCGCCACGCGCAGCGCGGTCAGCGTGGTTTCCTCGGCAGGCTTGACGACGATCGAGCACCCCGCCGCCAGCGACGGGCCGATCTTCCAGGCCAGCATCAGCAGCGGGAAATTCCACGGCAGCACCAGTCCGACCACACCAATCGGCTCGCGCACCACCAGCGACAATGCCGCAGAACCCACCGGTGCCGTGCTGTCGTAGACCTTGTCGGTCAGTTCGGCGTGCCAGCGGATCGTATGGATGGTCTCGGGCACGTCGGTGTTCTGGCATTCACGAACCGGCTTGCCGCTGTCCAGGCTTTCCATCACGGCCAGTTCGTGCGCATGCTCTTCCAGCAGATCGGCAAACTTCAGCAGCACAGCCTTGCGCTGGCCCGGCGACTGGCGATGCCAGCGGCCATCCTCGAAGGCGGTCTTCGCCCTGGCGACAGCGATGTCCACGTCACGCACATCGCAGGCGGCAATCTCGGTCAGCACCTGGCCCGTTGCCGGATTGGTGGTCTGGAACGTCTTGCCTGACACCGCGCGGACAAAGCCGCCGTCGATGAAAGCCTGCGTCGGCAGCGTGATCCTGTCCGCGATGGCGGCGTATTCGGCGGCGGTCAGAAGCTGGGCCATTACGCCTTCTCCCCGACGATGGTTGCCACCACGCGCTTGAGTTCGGCGATGATCGCCTGCAGGCGGCGCTTGTCGGCATCTTCAAGGTCCTGCAGCGGAGCGCGCACGCCCCCGGCCTTGAGGCCGGCAACCGTGCAGCCATGCTTGATCGACTGCACGAACTTTCCGCCTTCGAGGAAATCCATCAGCGGCATCATGGCCGACATGATCCGGCGGCCCTTGTCGAAGTTCTTCTCGATCACGCAGGCTTCGTACAGCGCAATGTGCTCGCGCGGGATGAAGTTCGAGCCAGCGCACACCCAGCTACGGGCGCCCCAGGCAAAGAACTCCAGCGCCTGGTCGTCCCAGCCGCACGAGATGTCGATGTCGTGGAATTCGGTTGCCAGCATATGCAGTTGCGACGTCTGGCCCGAGCTTTCCTTGATGGCGACGAAGTTCTTCGAGGCCGACGTGACCGTGCGGAAGAACTCGCGGCCCATCGACACGCTCATCCGGCCCGGGTAGTTGTAGAGCATGATCGGCAGGCCGGCGGCCTTGTCCACGGTCAGGGCGTGGATGGCGTTCTCGGCCTCGGTCGGCAGCGCATAGGGCGGCGAGCCAACCAGGATGGCGTCTGCCTTGATCGCCCTGGCACCCTTGGCATACTCCACCGAATCCTCGGTGCGCACGGCGCCGGTGCCGACAATCAGCGGCACGCGGGTGCCGATCACTTCCTTGGCAAACGCGGCCAGCGCCAGGCGCTCTTCCGTGGTGTGCGCATAGTATTCGCCGGTGGACCCGCCGATGATGATGCCGTGCACGCCCGCTTCGATTAGCGACTCAAGTACGTCGCCGAACGCAGCGTTGTCGATCTTGCCTTCGGGGGTCAACGGCGTGATGGCCGGCGTATAGATGCCTTGGAACTTCATGATGCTCTCCGTTACTTCAGGAATTCGGAAATGGGGAATGAGGGGCGGTTAGCGGCTTAGCGATGCCGCTTCCTGCAGGCTGAGCGAACGCGTCTCCGGCGCCAGCAGCAGCGAAACGAGCAGGCCCACCAGCGTGACGCCGGCCGCGGCGTACATCGTGTGGCCGATGCCGATGGTTTGCAGCGAGATGGGGACAAGCCAGGTACCGATTGCGGCGCCCACTCGCGACAGCGACGCACCAAGGCCCACCGCCGCCGAACGGATCTCCGTCGGGAACAGCTCGTTGGGGTACACAAGCTGGAGTACCTGCGCGCCTCCAATGAACAGCGCATAGGCACCGAACAGCATCAGCACCAGCATCTGGTTGCCGTCCGAGCAGGCGCCCAGACCCAGCAGGGCCAGGCCCGACCACAGGAAGCTGTGGATCAGCATGCTGCGGCGGCCGATGATATTGATCAGTCGCGTGGCGATGACGCAGCCGACCACGAACAGCATGGTGATGGCCACGGACCCGAGCGACGCCCATTCGCCCTTCAGGTTCAGCGCCTGCAACACTGTCGGAGCGAAGGCGTAGACCGCGAACACCGGGATGACCGAGCAACTCCAGAACACAGAGACGAACAACATGCGCTTGCCATAGCCGGAGTGCAGCAGCGACAGCAGCGACACCTTTTTCTCGGTCGCCTGCTCGGGCAGGTTGCGCAGCGAGAACATCGGACCATAGACCTTGCGGATGATGCGCTCGGCCTCCGACGCCCGGCCCTTGCTGAGCAGCCAGCGCGGCGACTCCGGCGTTCCCATGCGGATCACCAGCAGCACCATGCCGATGATTGCCGGGCTGGCCAGCACCAGGCGCCAGGCATCGGCGCGGCCGGAACCCAGCAGTGCGTTGCCTACGATATAGGCCAGTGCGGCACCGGCGAACCACAGGATGGTCAGCATCGCCAGCCGGGGGCCGCGGTACTTCTTCGGCAGGAACTCGACCAGCAATGCGCCTGCCACCGGGTACTCGAACCCGACGCCGATGCCGATCAGGAAGCGCATGAAGAACAGTTCCGCACCCGACGTCGCCCAGTACTGCAGCACCGAGCACAGCACGAAGATCGTCGGCCCTACGAAATAGAGCTTCTTGCGCCCGAGCCGGCAGGTCAGCAAGCCGCCGAGAAAGCCGCCGCAGAAAATGCCGATCAGCGCCGACGCCGCCACCATGCCCTGCCAGAAGCTGCTCAGGCCCAGCGCCGCAGCCAGCGGCACCATGGCCACGCCGATAATACTCAGCACGTAGCCATCCAGCAGCCAGCCGCCACCCGAGCGGATGCATAGCAGTTGATGAAAGTTGTTCAGAGGAACGTCCTCGATTGACACATTGTTTGCCACCGTTTGTCTCCTGGTTGACCGTGTATCGCCCGGGCCTGCGTTGGGCCCGGCTTTCATAAGATTCGATGCGGCGTTGCCGCCCCGCTGCCGGGTCAGACCTCCCTGCCCGCCCGGCGCTGGCCAAGCCACAGGTTGGCGTTGACACCCATCGACAGGATCGGCTCGGGCAGATTGCGGTTCGGGCCCGGCGACGACAGCAGGAAATCGATCAGTTCGTTGCGTTCGCCGGCCAGGTGTTCGGCCAGCAGATGGCCCGTGACCGTGCCGCGCGTGATGCCCAGCCCGTTGCAGCACAAGGCGCCGTAGACGTTCGGGGCCAACTTGCCGAAGTGGCCCATGTGGTTGCGCGATAGCGCCAGTGATCCGCCCCAGGTGTATTCGAATTCCACACCGGGCAGCATCGGGAAGCGCCGTTCGAACGACTCGCGGTGGGTGTGAACAAATCGCTCCAGATACCTGGGATTGCTGCGGCCGTCCGGGTTGTAGCTGAAGCTGTTACGCACCAGGATGCGGTTATCGTGCGTGCGGCGCAGCGTGGTGCCGTAGGGGTCCGCCGGGATCAGGCCCCAGAATTCCTTGCCGCCCAGTTGCCCCTGCTCGGCCAGCGTCAGCGGACGGGACAGGCTGGCATAGGTAAAGACCGGCAGCATCGTGCCGCGCAGGAATCCGAAGCGCTGGCCGAAGGCATTGTTGGTCAGGATCAGCGTATCGGCCGAGATGCTGCCGTCACCATGTGTCAGCACGATCTTGTCGCCGTATTCCACATCGGTGATCGCCGTGTGCTCGTACAACTCCACATTCGGCGGCAAGCTGTCAGCCAGCCCCTTCACCAGCGCCGCCGGCTGGATCAATGCGGTGCCCGGCGTGAACAGTGCGCGCCGGTAGAACGACGTGCCGATGTGATCCGGCAGGTCTGCCCCTTCGATCATGTCGTACGGCTGGCCCAGCTTGTCCAGACCGCGGCGGTAGGCGTCGAGTACGGCAATACCCCGATCCTCGATGGCCGCCTGGTACTTGCCAGACGCCCGGAACTGGCAATCGATCCGGTACTGGTCGACCAGCGCCTTCAATATCCGCTGGCCGGTCAGGTTCAGGTTCATGCAGTGCCGCGCCGTGGTGATGTCGCCGATGTAGTCGTCGGCGCCAATGTCGTGCGGCAGGTCGATCGCAAAGCCAGCATTCCGGCCGGACGAGCCAAAGCCGACTTCCTGGGCTTCCACCAGCACCACGGTGTCATCCGGAAAGCGGTAAGCCAGTTGGCGGGCCGCCGCCAGGCCGGTGAAGCCCGCGCCGATGATTACCCAGCGCGCCGTTGTCTTGCCGGAATGAGCAGGCATCGGCTTGCGCGCCCTGCTCAGGTGGAACCAGCCACAGGTGGAATCGTCAGCCGGTGTCGAAGTTACTTTGGTCATGTCGCCCTCACTACCGCGGCAGCCTTGCCATCGTTTCCGGCTGCCCCGTTTTTGTGTCTATCATTTGTAGACAAAGAATATTTCGACGATAGACAAACGGCTATGAGGGTTTACGCGCGCCCCGCGGGTTTTTACAAGAAGAGGCTTTCAGGCACTTGAAGGGGCGAACGGGCGACCAATCGGCTGCGATGCCATAGAATGTCTACGATTGATAGACAGGGGTCTCAAATGGCAAGAACCAAGGCTGGCGCGGACGACGCGCCGACGTCTGACGCTTCGGTGGATCGCAAGGCGCTGCTGACTGAGGCATTGCGACGCCGGATCGTCAGCATGGAAATGGCGCCAGGTGCCGTCGTGGACGAATTGGCGTTGAGCGAGGAATTTGGCCTGTCACGCCCACCTGTGCGCGAGCTGATGCGGCAGATGGCAGCCGAGGGCTATATCGAGCTGGAAGCGAACCGGGCGGCCCGCGTGTCGTCGATGAATCACCAGTCGCTGCGCAACTTCTTCCTGGCGGCGCCGATGATCTACATTGCGACCACGCAGTTGGCCGCCACGAATGCGACGGCGCGGGAAATCGAGGAACTGAAGGAGATCCAGAGGCGGTTCCGCGAGGCCATCGAAAGCAACGACGTGGAAAACCGCGTGCTCAACAACGACCAGTTTCATCTGCAGATCGGCAAGATGGCGCACAACCCGTACCTGATGCCGAGCCTGCGCCGCATCCTGATCGACCATGCGCGGCTGGGGAAGATCTTCTACAGGCACCCCGCCCCGGTCGACATGGAGTTGGATCTGGGCAAGGCTGCCGACCAGCACGACGAGATCATCGATGCCATCGCGCGGCACGATGCGGAAGCCGCCGGCGATATCGTGCGCGCCCACATGGATCTGTCGCGCCGGCGCATGACGGAGTACGTCGCGCCCGTGGGCGTGGATGTCCCGCTCGTCCTCTAGCCGTCTGGTGGCGGCGCCCTGAAATCAGGGGTGAAGGGTTTCACCCCGGCTCAGCATATCGATGAACTCGTCGATCTTGCGCGCCCTTGTTGCCGCCTTCCTCGCAGTCTGTATCCGGAACAGGATGGCGTAGCGGTTACGGCCGTTCAGCGTGGCAAAGAACGCACTGGCTTTGGGATTGGCATCCAGTGCGGCCTGGAGGTCGTCCGGCACAACCGAGTTGCTGGCGGACGTATAGGCAGCCTGCCAGCGGCCGTCTTTCCGGGCTTTCTCGATTTCCCGCATGCCGGCTGGATGCATCTTGCCGGCGGCGACAAGCGCTTCGGCCCTTTCCCTGTTCAGCCTGGACCAGATGCTTTTTGCGGTGCGCCGAGTGAAGCGTTGCAGCCAGTACTCTTCACTTTCGGCCTGCTTCTGACCATCAATCCAGCCGTGGCACAGGGCACTGGCCAGCGCCTGTTGGTAAGTCAGGGTCGACTGCCTGGCGCCTTTCCTTGCAAGACGCAGCCACACTCCGGCCGAGGTGCCGCCGTTTTTGGCCAACCAGTCTTCCCACTCGTCCTGGTTCAGAAATGTCAGATGAAGACATTCGGCGCTAACCATTCGGGCCCTCGCGGTCGACACGGCATGCACGGCTCAGCGATATGCATTCCGCCTCCTTGTGGATCTCGGGCCCGATCACGGCGCCTGCCAGGGATGCTCAAAAATTCCCGAAGAATGCGCGCGCTGCCGCCATGCAGAACGGTGCCACCAGTTCGCCATGGTAAGCCTCGATAACCGCTGAGACACCGCCATCCGTGGCGCCTTCGGCAACCGCCTGCGCGGCCAGCGCGGCCTTTGCGCTGGCAAAGCCTTGCTTGATCGCGGCATAAGGATCATTGGCCCCGCTGATGGAGGCATCGACATCCAGCACCGAAATCAGCTTTGCCGGCACTTTGGCGTTTTTCCAGTACGCCTGCTGAATGGTGGCGTTGAAGAAGAAGACAGTCGGATCCGCATAGCCGCCGCAGAGCTGCACCGGGGAACTGGGCGTCCAGTTGCGCAAGTCGTTTCGCTTGAATGCCTGACGCAGCGGAGTGCCGGGATTGCTCGCCGGCGCCATTGCAGCCGTGGTATGCGGGAATGCACCGTCTGGATTCACGAGTTCGTCTTGCAGCAGGCCCAGACGATACTCGTTGCGCACCAGGTTCGCATCGCCGAACCCAAGCGCAAAGACGGGCGTCAGCACCGCCGGCACAAGCGGCGGAGAGGTCGGCGGCGTCAGCGACGCAAACTGCAGGGCGGGAGGGGTAAGGCTGAACAGCGCGGTAGCGGGGAGTCTTCCCTTGCCGATCAATACATCGATCGGTGTCGTACTCGGCAACAGCTGTTCGATGCCAGGCGCGTACGCCGGCTCATAGAAATCGCCTGGACGCCTGTAGAGATTTCCGTATGCCTGCTGGTAGCTCGTCGCCACCAGCGTCGTGAACACGGTCGAGCCGATATTTACTTCGCCCGCAACCAGTGCATCGCCCATGGCACCCAGGGCATAGGGGCCAGATCCCATCGAACCAGCTGTCACCTTGACGCCCGCCGCTTGCAGCGCGCGTTGCGTGGCCATGGCAACGTAGCCTCCCTGCGAATAACCCGTCACAAAAAGCTTGCCATTCTCCCAGGTGCGCCTTTGTGAATCGGCTCTCCCCAGGGCAGCCCGCCCTGCCGCAAGCGAGTCGATCATGTCGGCCGACTGCTGCGCGGCATTCAGGTACGGGTGATATGTCAGACCGGAGCCGGAATACCCCGCGTAGTTGCTCGCCACCACGATATAGCCTTGCGCTGCGTAGATGGCGGCAACGGCCAGGCCCTCCGTGGCGCCGTCGCCGTTATGCCTGTCGCGTTGCGTCAGATCGGCGATATTGAAGTTGCGATACGTGGTTGTCCCGTGCGCGTACAGCATGGTCGGACGTGGCCCGCTACAGGCCGGCCCGCCAGCAGGAATCATCAAGGCCCCGCTGGCGTTGGTGCGCTCGTTGGCGCCGCCGATCGTGCCATAGCGGAAATACACGACTTCCAGGTCACAAGCCGGCGTGCCGGCCACCTGCATGAGTTGCCGGCCGGCATCGGTCGAAGCCAGCAGTTTCGCCAGCGCGCTGGCGCTGACGCGTAGCGTGGTCGTCTGATCCAGTAAGCGGCCCCGAGCGACTGATGCGGATTGGGCGAAGGCGCCAGTCGTCAGCGCGAAAAATGCCAAAACCGCCACTAACCTTTTTTGCCTGTTCAAATGCATCGTGCCTCTCCCTTTTCTTTTTCGATCAAATCGGCTTGCACTCGGCGACATGCCCAAAAATCGTCAGGAACGCTACAAAGGCGCACAGTACCCGGGTTTTCCTGTTCCAGCTAGTCGACAACGCTGTCCACACGCCCGCCTCGGGCCTTGCTTTTGTTTGATTCGCCACACAGGAAAAGGCCGGGCGCCCTGGAGAGCAATGCTGCCCGCCAGCGCGACCATGACTTCGAGCGTTGATTGAATGCCCAGCTACGCCCTCCGTTGGCGCAAACCTCTTAATGCGCTTCAGGGCGAACCGGTGGCGTGGAACGATGCAACAGGCTCAGAAGATCGGACTGCCTGGTCGTCCCGGTCTTCGAGAAGATGCGCTGAAGATGGGTGCGAACCGTTGGCTCGCTGATGCCGAGCATCTCTGCCGACTCCAATCCTCCGAGCCCTTGCGAGAGCGCCAGCAGCACCCGAAGTTCGCCGCCGGTCAACCCGTGCAGCCGGGCAAAGGCTTCGCCAGGCATGAGCGGCACCTGGATGGGGTCTTGCATGAACACGGCGACCGATGCGGCGAAGGGCGCAAGAATTCCGCTGCGCTCCCCACTCTCGATCGGCAACAGGGTAGCGACATAACCGCTACCGGCGCCGGTGCCATCTGGAATCGCTACGGAATACTCTCGCCAGGATGAGACGGCGTCCGCGCGCGTCGCGGCATCGATACTCTTCTCGAGTGCCGCACGGGCCGCGAGATGGACGGCAGACAGCCGGTTGCGGGCCAGGCAGATCGTATGACCAGCCTTCACCTGCCGCTCGGCCGCGGCATTCATATGGACGACGTGACCATCGCGCGCCGTAAGGAAGACCCCGGCCGAAAGCCCGTCGAGCGTCTTTTCGAGCATCTCCGATCGAAGCGCCCGGATGTCGAGTGCATCCGAAATCGCGAGCGCCCTGCAGACATGTGGAGACAGCAGCTTGAACAGTTGCACATCGGGCCGCTGGTAGTAGGGCCTGTTGTCGCTTCGGGACGCATGCAGCGACGCCATTCGACCGCCAGTGCGCAGCGCCGGAAACCAGATGATGTCCCGTAGCCCGTAGGGCTCCAGGACTTCGCGATAGAAGCGGCTTTCCAGTAGTTGCCCCGGTTCCCTGGCCAGCGAATTGACATCGCCGACATTCGAGACGATGTCCGTAGCGGCCATCGGGCTTTCGGCGAACTGGCTGCCCAGTTTCTCCAGGAATTCGGGTTGGTAGCCGAACACGAACAACTGATCGTTGCGCACCTGCTTCAGGTCGTGCACGCAGATACCACCGCCCGTGCTTGCGCACAGGTCCGCAACGGTCCGGCAGGTGGATGGCCACCGCTCGGGTTCGAGGGCGCAGTCGTAGATGGCGCCGATTACATCCGAGAGTTGCTGCGCGGATACCCCATCAAGTCCATTCATGCCGAACTCCCTTCTTGTTATTCGTCGTGTCCGTCATTGCTTCCGATGATGCGGCGCTGCGATCGAGTTTATACGCTTACGAGCGATACGACGGCATGGATGAAAGAAAGGAGGGGTCATGATGAACACGACCGAACGGGCATGTTATCCAGGGCAGGTTCTTGCCGTGACGCTGAAGCGCGGCAACGCACTCGTAGCGAAGGACGGGGCGCTACGCCTGGAATATCGAGACCAGTCGCTGGACTGGTTGCTGGACGTCACGCCTGACTGTCAGGTCACGCTTGAGGACGGCGCCCAATATGTCCTGCCCTGTCACGCCTTTGTCAGGATTCAGACCGAAGGGGATCAGGCAGTGACTTGCATGATCATGCGCCCCTGGTCGCTGGCGTCGCGCGTTCGGGCATGGCTGAGCGCTACCAGGTCTCCGGCCCGCCGGATGGTCTCGAAGGCCGAGTGGTAAAGCCTGCGCACACGAGTCGACCTTGAGCTTCCATTATTGGCTGCTGTTCGCCATGACGTGGCTTACCACGACGCTGTCGCCGGGTCCAAGCGTGGTGCTGGTCGTGCGCAATGCGCTGCGGCATGGTCGCTACGCCATTGCAATCACGGTCGCAGGTAACCTCTGCGCACAATTCATCACAACGGAAATTGTTGCGCTGGGCATCGGGAAGCTGATGGCCGCGCAATCGGCGCTCTTCCCTGTCATCAGAATTGCCGGTGCAGCCTGCCTGATCCTGGTCGGCATGCGGCAGGCATTCAGCCGCGCCAACCGCAGCTTTGCGCCCGATGCCGAACGCGTGCCCTCCAACGCCGCTGCACAGATCTTCAGAGAAGCGTTCGTTGTCTCCGGCACGAATCCAAACGCGTTGATCTTCCTGACCGCCGTGATGCCGCAGTTCATCCAGCACGACGAACCCATCGTTCGTCAGGTTGCAGTGATGTACCTGACCGTCGCGGTAACCACCTCGGTGGTCCATACCGTATACGCCCTCGCGGCCTGCGGCGTGCGAAAGTACGTCGTCGCACACGGGAACGTCGCCTGGATCAAGCGCGGATCTGGTGCACTGCTGATCGGGTTCGGCATCCGGATGCTCGTTAGCCGGTGAGTAGCGGAACCGCCCCGACGATCCAGCGCGGATAGTGGCGCCTCTATTACCGCCCTTCCTCCACCACTCTTCCGTTCAGCAACTGCGTGGGGCGAGCATTCATCGGGTACACCTTTTGAAATGCCTTCAGTTGCTGATTCGATATCGTCATGGGCGTTTTCATCACGAACCAGCGAACGTCTTCGCTGCATGGCGGAGTCGTCAGGGATCCCACAAAGCGGAAGTTGGCATGGTCTGCTGGCAGCAGTTCCATCACGTCGATCGCGCCAGCCAATGGATGCTTTTCACCTGGCGCCCCAGGCAGATTCGCAAAGATTGGCTGCAGCGTCTGGTTCTCTTTCCCCAATTTGAAAAGTACAGCGATGACCGCGAGCTTTCCCTCTGCATTCTTGTGTACGAGATGCGCCACCATGTCATAGTGCTTGCCATTGATTTTCTCTTCGCTGGGTGTGTGGAAATGAAACTGCACGAGTTTGTAGTCCACACCATCAATAGTGATGGATCCCGCGTTTTCGGGCGCTACCTCGATGGTATGCCCATTGTTCTCGACCTCCGCATTGGTGCTGGCATATGAGAGCTTGATGGGCTCGGCCTTTGCCGTCTTCACCTTGCGCGTCTCGATATCGATGGGTGACTGGCGATGCCCAGTCCCGCACATGGCGTAGTCTTCTTCCAGGCTACCCCAATGCTGCGCGCCGGTCTTCCCCTGATAGGTCCAGTGTTGCGCTTCCGACGCCGGGGAGGCAGAAGCCAGGAAGAGCAATCCGATACCGGCGACCAACAGGCTATTTTTCACGATTCCCCTCCTTTGGCATCTCTCTTCCGAGAAAACAGCCGCACCTACAGCTTCCACAAGATTAGCCACTGTCGACATCGGCTCCATGGGACTTTGGACCTAGACGCGTGCCGCCCGAAACCGAATATTTCAGAGCACGATGATCGCCATCCACCTGGTCCCGGGGTCCACGGCATCAGACCGGGATGTTCGCCCCGTACCAACAGGCATGGCTGCAGGTGAATGCGCCGAACCATCAGAATGCTTCGCATCAGCCTCGAATGTGCTGCCTGCGGTATTGGCATGTTTGCTGCTCAGACATATCGCGCCCCAATCAAGGAAGCCGCACCACTCAACCAGGAGACAGCCATGTCCGCCATTCGCATCCATGATCTTTCCAAGCTCGACATCCTCGGATCCGCCGACCTGAGCGCCATCTACGGCGGCATCTTCAGAAAGGGCCTGATGGTGCCCGACTACAAGGAGCCGACTGTCATCTACGACGACGGCATCAACATCCAGACCACCGATCCGTCCAAGAGCAACGTTGGCTACGATTCGCCTTTCACCCCGATCCCGGCCTGATCTGCCAGCTCTTTCGCCAGGCGAGATCCAGCGCTCGTGGACCATGACCACGGGCGCAACATCGCTGCCGCGGCTTCGCACCGGGAAACTGTGGCAGTAGCGGCCCTATCGAAAAAAGTTATCGACACTGGCAAAAACTTTCAATGACGTGATACCCCGCGTGGCTGAATCTGATGGATTGGCCTTGCTATATTCGCGTGAGACTTGAAGTCCTCACGTAATACAGCCCTTGGGGAAAATCTTGAAAGCAGAAATCCTGGCATTGACACTGGCTGTAGCGGCCATTGCATCAGCCCAGGCGCAAACCGCGCCCAAGTATGCAGCAAGCGTGCCGGCATCGATCACGACGCCAGACAAGGTGGAAACACGAATCGGAACGCTCAGGTTCATCGACGGCCTGCCTGACGCCGACACTGTCCGCAAAGCTTACGATCAGGTTGATTTCGCGCGCGGTATCGAGGCCTTTCTTTCAGGAATTCCCGCTGCCTCCGTGCATGCGCTCTGCACCGGACTCGATCAGGCCGGTGTCAAGAAAAACCGGAGCATTGGCATTACCGAGGACCTGATGGATGCGCGCTCGCTGTTCCTCACCGCCAACTCCACCACGGTCTACAACCTCTCGTGCGTGGATGTGAAAGACGGCCCCATCGTCGTCGAGATTCCTTCAGGTGTGCTGGGGCCGGTCGATGATGCCTACTTCCGGTTTGTGACAGACGTCGGCCTGACCGGCCCGGACAAGGGAAAAGGGGGAAAGTATCTTTTCGTGCCGCCAGGCTACAAGGGCAAGCTGCCCGAGAGCGGATACTTCGTCATCCCGACACCCACTTACACCAACCTGCTGATCTTCCGCGCGTTTGTTCAGAACAATGACATTCCAGCGACGGTACGACACGTCAAGCAGTCCGCCCGCATCTACCCGCTTTCCGCCGCCACGAATCCGCCAGCCACGGCGTTCGTGAACATCTCGGGCAAGCAATTCAATACCATCCACTCCAACGACTTCAGGTTCTATCAGGAGATGAACGAGGTCATCCAGTACGAGCCCGGGGATGCGTTCGACCCGGAGATCGTGGGCCTGTTCAGCGCGATCGGCATCAAGAAGGGCAGACCCTTTGCGCCGGATGCGCGAATGAAGGCGATCCTGACCGATGCGGTCGCGGTCGGCAATGCCACCGCACGCGCCATCCAGTTCGGATCGCGTGACCCACGCGTCAAGTTCTATCCCGACCGGCAATGGGACAACGGCTTCATCGGAAACAGCTATCAGTTCCTGGACAATGGCGAACGGATGCTGGACGCCCGTACCCTGTTCCACTTTGGGGCAACTGGCATCACCCCGGCAATGGCCGCGGCAAAGCCCGGCTCCGGCTCGGCCTATGCGCTGGCCGCCCGCGATGCAAAGGGCGAGTTTCTGGACGGCACCAGGACCTACAAGGTGACGCTGCCGGGTCCGGTTCCAGCCGGCCAGTTCTGGTCGTTCACCGTGTACGACACCCAGACGCGCTCGATGCTGGAAACAGATCAGAAGCTCGCGGGCATAGACAGCAACCAGAAACGCATGACGGCCAATGCTGACGGGTCATACACGGTCTGGTTCGGGCCCAAAGCGCCTGCCGGTCAGGAAGGCAACTGGGTACAGACCATCCCAGGCAAGCACTGGATGGTGATTCTGCGTCTCTACGCGCCACTGCAAGCCTGGTTCGATCAAAGCTGGAAGCCTGGCGACTTCGAGGAAGTGAGGTAGGAACGGCAACACCCTGTCGGCCTTCGATGGAAGCCACAGACACACTGCCGTTCATCTGGCTCGTCATGCGCCGTGCGGCCTTGATGTTCGATCATGGCCGCACGGCATATGCATGAACACTGGCAGGCGGATGACGTGGCCAGCGGAAAACTCCAGCGCATCATGCCGGCATGGCGCGGCGCCCCGATGCCCGTATATGCCATTACCGGGACGCGGTTGCTGCCAGCGAAGACGCAACGCTTTATTGAATTCCTGCGGGACAGATTGGGACGATAGCCGCGTTGCCCGGCCTGAGCGCCCCATCAAGCTGGTGATCGCCGCGGCCAGCGGCAGTTTCTACCATCCGGCCGCGCCGTGGCGAGGAATCACTGCCTAAGGCCCGGCAACTCCCCTCGAATCCACACTGCCACCCTGCCCCCATCACCTTGCAATCATGGCGATGCCCGAAAGCGCGAGCAAGGCAGCAACAAGTGGCCGCATCACGGTCGGGCGCACTGGCGGGGGCATCTTCATTGTCAGCCGCGTGGTGATGTGCACGATGGGGAACGACAGTACGCAGAGCAGCAGCGCGTGGGAAGACAGCCCCATGGAGAAGGCCACCAGCACCAGGCGCACGCTGGCGTTGCTGGCAAACATCACCAGCAGCGCGCGGCGGACGACGTCGGTGGTGAGCGGCTGCCGGTACAGATAGAAGACGATGGGTGGCCCGGAGGTACCAAACAAGCCCCCCATCAATCCGGACAGTGCGCCTGCCAGGGCAAAGCCGCCTGGCGGCCCCACGGAAGTCGCTTGCTGCCGGCGAATTACGAGGCTGGCGGCACACAGGACAATGACCACGCCGAGCGCGGTTTCCAGCCACGAGGCCGCATTGTTGTTCATCCACCCCAGCACCAGCACCCCGAGCAGCACCGTCACCAGGCTCGTGAGCAGTGCAGGACGCATCAACGCCCAGGGTGGCGCCTGCCGATCAGCACGGAAGAACACGATCGCGTTGATCAATGTCAGCACGCTGGCCGTATTGGCCGCATCGGCCACCGAAGCCAGCTTGAACGTGGCCACCAGGCTCAGCAGTACCAGGCCGAAGGCGAAGCCGGTCAGCGTCTGCACATAGGTCGCCACCGCGACACAGAGAAGGAAGCAGACCGTGGTCGCGGGGTCCCGGAGGACCTCCGCGAATGGTCCGGTTGCCAGAAGATCCACGGATAGGCGCCCGGTCTATTTGTCCGCCAGTTCCAGGTCGGCGATCAGCTTGCTGTAGATCTCCGACTGGCGCTGCGCAAAAGCGGCAAAGGCCTTGGCATCCTTGTACTCGGGCGGCGTGTCCAGCCGTTCCGCATCGGCGCGGTATGCCTTGCTCGCAAGCACTTGCTGGCAGGCGCTCTCCAGCTTGCTCAACACCGGCGCAGCCAGCCCCTTGGGCGCAATCAGGCCACCCCAGATCGTGGCTTGCACGGGCCAGCCCGATTCTGCTGCGGTGGGCACGTCGGGGTAATTTGGCAGGCGGCGCTCGGCGAAGACGGCCAGCGGGCGCAGGCCATATTGCTTCGAGACGGTCGGGGTCTCGTTGAAGACCATGATCTGCTTGCCAAGCAAGCCGGTCACCATTTCCCCCGAACTCTTGTACGGCACGTGCAGCCCCTTTGCACCGGCCTTGCCGAGCAGCATCTCCATCGACAGGTGCAGCAGCGTACCGGGCCCCGAAGACCCATAGGTAAGTTTCTCCGGGTGACGTCGAGCGTATTCCACCACGTCCGACACGCTCTTGAACGGCGAGTCCTTGGGCACCATCATCATGAGCGGTACGGCGTAGGTGCCGCAGATGTGATCGAAGTCCTTGTAGCTATAGCCCGTCTTGCGGATGGCCGGCTGCAGGACTTCGGGTCCGATGACAGACAGGCCGATCGTGTAGCCATCGGGGCGGGCCCGCATAAGCTGCGACATGCCGATTGCCCCGCCCGCACCCGCCTTGTTGTCGACGACGATGGCGCCCCCCATGCTCTCCGTCATCCGGCGCTCCAGGATGCGCGCCATGATGTCGGATGTGCCGCCAGGTCCGAATGGCACCACCAGCGTTATCGGCTTCGCCGGATAGCCGTCCTGCGCGGCGGCCGGGTGGGAAGTCAGGGTTGCCGCCGCTGCCATGCAGCCGAGAACGGCCCAGGGCAGCCAGCGCAGCGGGCGTGACGCATTACGTTGCATCGAGAGTCTCCTTCCAGTTTGTCGTTGACGGGGCTCTGCCGGCCCCATCCGGGTCGGCGCCGCGTCAGTAGACGCCGCCGTCGTAGCCCTTGGCGATGGCGGGCCGGATCGCCTGGATGAATGCGTTCGCCTGCCGCATCATCATGCCCATGTCCGAAGCCACTGCAACGAAGGCATAGCCCTGCGCCACGAATTGCGACACCATCTCCGGCGTCGGCCCGACAATGCCGCACGGCTTGCCGATGGCCTTGCAGCGGCGCGCCACGTCGGCGATGACAGCCTGCACTTCCGGATGCGCGATATTGCCGATATAGCCCAGGTTGGCCGCAAGATCGCCCGGCCCCAGGAACAGCGCGTCGACGCCCGGCACGGCGGCAATCTCTTCGAGCGCGGCCACGGCCTGCGGCGTTTCGAGCTGGATGATCGTGTAGACCGAATCGTTGGCACGCTTGCCATAGTCGGGCGCGGTACCGTAGCCGCTGGCGCGATGCACGGCCGCGAAGCCGCGGATGCCTTCAGGCGGGTACTTGGCATAGGAAACCGCACGGCGCGCAGCGTCCGCACTGTCGACGAACGGCACCATCACCGTCTGTGCGCCCAGATCCAGCGCACGCTTGAACAGCACGGGATCATTGGCGGCCAGGCGCGTGATCGGCGTGGCGTCCGTGCCGGCGATGGCCTGCAGCACGTTCAGGATTTCGCGCTCGTCCAGGGGCACGTGTTCCAGGTCGACGACCAGCCATTCGAAGCCGGCACGGCCCATCGCTTCGGCCGTGCTGGACGTGCCGGACATCAGCCACGTTCCAAGGGGTACGCCGGTTTGGGCCAGGCGGTCACGGAAGGCGTTGGCAAGCAGATCTTTGGGTGCGGGCATGTTGGTTCTCGTGAGAAAGGTTGCGGATCAGTAGATGGCGGGTTCAGGTGTCGGCGCATTGCCGGCCAGCACGGCGAAGTCGCAGCCCAGGTGCGCCTGCGTGACTTCGCTTTGGTAGATGCGGGTGTAGCCGCGCTCGTAGACCTTTGGCGGCGGGGTCCACTGCGCGCGCCGGGCATCGATTTCTTCCTGGGATACCAGCAGGTCGAGGCGTCGCTCGACAATATCGAGACGAATTTCGTCGCCGGTGCGCACCAGCGCCAGCGGGCCGCCGACGGCCGATTCGGGCGAGATATGCAGCACGCAGGTGCCATAGTGGGTGCCGCTCATCCGCGAGTCTGACAAGCGGACCAGATCACGCACTCCCCGCTGCAGCAGCTTTTTCGGAATCGGCAGGTTGCCCCACTCCGGCATGCCAGGGCCGCCGACCGGGCCGCCATTGCGCAGCACCAGCACGGTGTTCTCATCGACATCGAGATCTGGATCGTTGATGGCGGCGAGCATCTCTGCGTTGGAATCGAACACCAGCGCGCGGCCCGTGTGGCACAGCAGCGCGGGCGTGGCGGCCGACGGCTTGATGACCGCGCCGTCCGGACACAGGTTGCCGCGCAGCACGGCCAGCGCGCACCCGGCATCCGGGTTTCCGTCGGGCGCTTGCACCACCGGCCGGTCGAGCGGCCGGATCACCTCGTCGTCCTGGCAGGTGTGCCCTTCGATGTTCTGCCCCAGCGTGGCGCCAGTGCAGGTCATCGCGCCCAGATCGAGGTGCGCTGCGATGCGGTTGAGCAGCGCCGGCAGGCCGCCTGCGAAATAGAAGTCCTCCATCAGCCGGTTGCCGGCCGGAAACAGGTTTGCCAGCACAGGCACGCGCCGCGCCATGGCGTCGAAGTCGTCCAGGCCCAGTTCGATGCCGGCCCGGCCTGCCATGGCCGGCAGATGCACCGCCGCGTTGGTGGAGCCACCCAGCGCCATCCACGCCGCCACGCCATTGAGGAACGATTGGCGCGTCAGGATGCGCGATGGCCGCAGGTCTTCCCAGACCATGTCGACAATCCGCTGGCCGCAGGCCCATGCCATGCGCGAATGGCCGGCGTCCATCGCCGGGATGCTCGTCGAGCCAGGCAGCGCCAGCCCCATCGCCTCGACAATCGCGGTCATGGTGCTGGCCGTGCCCATCGTGTTGCAGGTACCGGGCGCGCGCGTCATGCGCGCTTCCAGCGACACCCATTCGGCATCGCCGATGGCACCTACCGTGTACTGCTCCCAGTATTTCTTGGTATGGGTGCCCGCCCCCACGCTCTGGCCCTTGTAGCGGTCATTGAGCATCGGGCCGGCGGCGCAGAAGATCGCGGGCACGTCCATCGACATCGCGCCCATCACCAGGCCCGGCGTGGTCTTGTCGCAGCCGCCGAGCAGCACCACGCCGTCGAGCGGGAGGCTCCGTATCAGTTCTTCCGCTTCCATGGCCAGGAAGTTGCGATAGAGCATGGTGGTCGGCTTGACCATGACCTCGCCCAGGCTCATGGCGGGCAGTTCCAGCGGATAGCCCCCTGCCTGCAGCACACCGCGCTTGATCGACTCGGCCCGGTCGCGCAGATGTGCGTGGCAAGGCGACAGGTCGCTCCACGTATTGAGGATGCCGATGATCGGCCGCCCCATGAACGCTTCACGTGCCAGCCCCTGCTGCTGCATGCGCTGCCGATGCGCGAAGCCCCGGATATCGTTGCTGGCAAACCAGCGCTGGCTGCGTAGTTGATCGATTGTTTTCTTCACACCGCTATCTCCGTCCATCCCGCTCAGTCCAGCTTGACGCCGGCTTCCTTGACCAGCTTTCCCATCGCCGCGGAATCCTTGGTGAGCAGCGCTTCGAACTGCGCCGGCGT
Source organism: Cupriavidus sp. HE11 (assembly GCF_056097175.1). NCBI lineage: Bacteria > Pseudomonadati > Pseudomonadota > Betaproteobacteria > Burkholderiales > Burkholderiaceae > Cupriavidus > Cupriavidus sp. HE11. The sequence continues at coordinate 3,195,989 of NZ_CP184464.1, read as the reverse complement.
CGACGAAAGCACTTCGTAGCCCTGCTGCTCCAGCGGCTCGCGGAACTTGGGCGACTGCAGGATGCCGACCATTTCCTTGTTGAGCCGTTCGACGATGGCGGGCGGCGTGCCGCGCCGTACCAGGATGCCGTTCCAGACGACGGAGATCACATCGGGCACGCCGGCCTCGGCAAACGTCGGCACATCGGGCAGCACCGGCGACCGCTTGGTATCGGCCACGGCCAGCACACGAAGCTTGTTGGCCTTCTTGTACGTGACCACGGCGGGCAGGTTGTTGAACATCATCGGGATCTGGCCGGACAGCACGTCCATCAACGCGGGCGGCCCGCCCTTGTAGGGCACATGCACAAGGTGGGTGCCGCTGCGTTTTTCGAACAGCACGCCAGCCAGATGCATGGTGTTGCCGTTGCCAGCAGAGCCGTAGTCGATGCGCCCTGGCTGCGCCTTGGCCGCGCTGATGACATCGGCTACGGTCTTGTACGGTGTCTGCGCCCCCACAACCAGCACGTTCGGCATCTGGTGCGTCAGCGTGACAGGCTGCAGGTCCTTGACCGGGTCATAGCCCATGCTGGCGTAGAGATGCGGATTGATGGCCAGCGTGCTCGTGGAGCCGAGCAGCAGCGTGTAGCCATCGGCAGGCTGCTGGCGCGCGACAAAAGCCGAGCCGATATTGCCATTGGCGCCAGCGCGGTTGTCGATCACCACCGGCTGGCCCAGCCGTTCGCCGAGTGCATTGGCAAACGCCCGGGCAAACTGGTCGGCCACGCCGCCGGCCGGGTATGGCACCACGAACGTCACGGGCCGGTTCGGATAGGCGCCATCGGCGGCCAGTCCGGTCGATGGCAATACCGCCATGGCACATGCGGCCGCGCCTGCCAGGGTGCCTGCCATCGTGCGGCCGAGCCATTTCCTGCGATTCATAGCAATGTCTCCTCTCGTTATTCCGGGATGTGCCGCCAGGCGTGGCGACGATCAACACATCGGCCTGGTCGTGCTCCCGCAGGAATGCACTGGCATCGTCCAGGCACGCCAATCCACCACCTCGAAATGTTCGTGCAGCGTCCCAGGCGGTTCGGGTGCAAACGGCGTCACAACAAGCAGAATCGGTCGGGTCATGCCTGAAACATCCTAGGTGAAATCACTGATGTTACCGGTGACTGTTACCGGTAGCATTGGCGAATGATAGAGTTCGGCACCGTGCTCTAGCCATCCGTAAAAACCATGAACGACGCTCCACCGCCGCGCGCATCGCGCCGCAAGGCCGCCACCCATACGATCCACGACGTCGCCGCATTGGCCGGCGTGTCGGCCATCACCGTATCGCGCTACTTCAACAACCCGGAGAAGGTGTCGGTCGCGGTACGCGAACGGCTGCGGGAGATCGTCGAGCGGATCGGCTACGTTCCCAGTCAGGTGGCCGGCGGACTGGCCTCGGGCCGGGGGCGCGTGGTCTGCGCCGTCATGCAGAACATTGCCAGCGCCACCTTTGCCGACCTTGTCAAAGGCATGACCGACGAGCTGCAGGCGTCGGGCCTGCAATTGCTGCTGGCAAACGCGCAGTATTCGCAAACCCTCGAGGAAAACGCCATCCGCACCTTCGTGGGCTGGCACCCGCGTGCACTGATCCTGACGCGCGACGATCACACGCCAGCGGCAGAGGCCATGCTGTCAGCACTCGATATTCCGGTCGTCGAGGCCTGGGGCTTCGTGGATGACCGCCCCTTCCACCAGGTTGGCTTTCCCCACGCGGAAACCGGCGCCCAATTGGCCCACCACTTCCTGGAGCAAGGTGCCACGCGGGTGCGCTTTGTGCTGCCGCATGTCGGGGAGGACTTCCGGGCCGCCCAGCGCGCCCAGGGCTATGCCGGGGCGATGACTGCCGCCGGACTGGCCGCGGACGTGCAGATCGCGGATGTCGAAGACGACTTCGAGGCCGGTGCGCACGCCATGACAGCCCTGGCCGCCACCGCGCGCACGGACCGGCCAGAGGCCATCATCTTTGCCAACGACAACATGGCAGCCGGCGCGATCCTGCATGCCGCCGATTGCGGCCTGACGTTGCCGAAAGACTGCGCACTGGCCGGATTCGGCGATGCCCCCATCTCGGTGCGCCTGAAGCCGGCGCTGACCACGCTGCGCCCGGCGCGCTACCAGATCGGCCAGATGGCGGCCCGCACGGTGCTGCGCATGCTCAATGCCCCGCAAGACCCCGAACCGGCGCTGGGCCGCACCCTGCTTCCCTGTGAACTGATCGTGCGGGAAAGCAGCCGCCTGGTGCGCGCCTGAGGCGCGGCGGCATTGCGCCGCCGATTTCACGCACCGCCCCGCATCGGCATGTCACGTTCTGCTCAGACCCAACAGCCTATCCAATGGAGACAACCATGCAGTTGAACGATACGTCCTTGCTACGCACGCAATGCCTGATTGGCGGGGAATGGACCGCCGCCCGCGACGGCCGCACCATCGACGTGCAGGACCCCGCCGATGGCCGCCACCTTGCGACGGTACCGCGGCTGGGCATGGACGAAGTCAGGCAGGCCATCGACGCCGCGCATCGTGCCCTGCCCGCATGGCGGGCCCGCACTGCAAAGGATCGCGCGGCCATCCTGCGTCGCTGGTACGAACTGGTGATCGAGCATGCGGACGACCTGGCGCAGATCCTGACCGCCGAACAGGGCAAGCCGCTTGCCGAGGCAAAGGGCGAGATCCTGGCTAACGCCGCCTACCTCGAATGGTTCGCCGAAGAAGCGAAGCGCGTCTATGGCGACCTGATGCCGCCGGCCAACGCCGGCAGCCGTGTGATCGTGATGAAGCAGCCGGTGGGCGTTTGCGCGGCGATCACGCCGTGGAACTTTCCCAACGGCATGATCACCCGCAAGGCAGGCCCGGCCCTGGCCGCAGGCTGCACGATGGTGCTCAAGCCGGCGTCGAAGACCCCGCTGTCGGCGCTCGCGCTCGCCGAACTGGCACTACGCGCGGGCGTGCCTGCCGGCGTGTTCTCGGTGGTCACCGGTGACGCCCGGGGCATCGGAGAAGAATTCAGCCGCAATCCGCTGATTGCCAAGATCACATTCACCGGCTCGACCGAAGTGGGCCGCTGGCTGCTGCGCGAGGCCGCCGATGGCGTCAAGAAGACGTCGATGGAACTGGGCGGCAATGCACCGTTTATCGTTTTCGACGACGCCGACATCGATGCCGCCGTCGAAGGCGCGATGATCTCGAAGTTTCGCAACGCAGGCCAGACCTGCGTCTGCGCCAATCGCATCTACGTGCAGGCGGGCGTCTACGACGCCTTTGCGCGCAAGCTGACCGAGCGGGTCAACGCCCTGCGCGTGGGCCGCGGCACCGAACCCGGCATTACCCAGGGCCCGCTGATCGACATGGCAGCGGTGGAAAAGGTCGAGGAACATATCCGCGATGCGCTGGACCAGGGCGCGCAGGTCCTGACCGGCGGCCGCCGCCATGCGCTGGGCGGCCAGTATTTCGAACCGACGGTGGTGACCAACGCCACCCAGTCGATGAAAGTGGCGACCGAGGAAACGTTCGGACCGCTGGCTCCGCTGTTCCGTTTCGAGACGGAAGAAGAAGTAATCGCCATGGCAAACGACAGCGAATTTGGCCTGGCCGCCTACTTCTATGCGCGCGACATGGGGCGCGTCTGGCGCGTATCGGAGGCCATTGAAGCCGGCATCGTAGGGGTCAACAGCGGCCTGATCGCCAACGAAATGGCGCCGTTCGGCGGCGTCAAGCAATCGGGCATGGGCCGCGAAGGCTCGAAGTACGGCATCGAGGACTATCTCGAAATCAAGTACGTCTGCATGGCGGGCATTGCATGACGGCGCTTTCCTCCAATTCCTCCGACACCCCCGGGATCCCCGACACCATGACGCTCGCCCAGAAGCCGCTGCAGATCGAAAGCCTCGAGGCATTCGTGTTCCGCGCGCCGGCGCATCCGCCGGTGCAGACCTCGTTCGGCATCATGCATGACCGCCCCGCTGTGCTGCTGCGCGTGCGGGACAAGGACGGCGCCGAGGGATGGGGCGAGGTCTGGTGCAATTTCCCGACCGTGGGTGCCGAGCACCGCGCCCGTCTGGCGCTGGCCTATGGCCGCCCTGTCATCACAAGCCAGGCCTGGGCCAATCCGCGCCAGGCATGGCAGGCCATGCTCGACCGCTTTGCCGTGCTGATGCTGCAGACCGGCGAGCCTGGCCCCCTGCACCAGATCGCGGCCGGCATCGACATGGCCATGTGGGACCTGTATTCGCGTCGCGCCGGCGTGCCGGCATGGCGCGCGCTCGGGGGCGAGTCGGCCTGGGACGTGCCGGTCTACGCATCGGGCATCAATCCGACCGAGCCGGAAAAGCTGGCGCTTGCCAAGCGCGATGAAGGCTATCGCGCGTTCAAGCTCAAGGTGGGCTTTGGCGCCGAACGCGATGTCACGAACCTGCGCAACATGCGCGACGCGCTGGGCAGCGACGCCGTGATGATGGTCGACGCCAACCAGGCGTGGGATGCCACCGAGGCCGTTGCGGCGGGCCATCGCATGGAGCCGTTCAACCTGCTCTGGCTGGAAGAACCGATCCGCGCCGACGCGCCGCCGCAAACCTGGGCGGCCCTGGCGAAAGACCAGCCGCTGCGGCTGGCCGGCGGCGAGAACCTGAGCAGCCTGGCGCAATACGATGACTTTATCGCCCAGCACGGCATGTCGGTCATCCAGCCCGACGCCGGCAAATGGGGCGGACTGAGCGGCTGTATCGATGTCGCCCGTCGTGCCAATGCCGCCGGCAAATGGTATTGCCCCCATTGGCTTGGGGCGGGTCTCGGCCTGGTGGCGTCGGTGCACCTGAAGACCGCCGCCGGCGGCCAAGGCTTCGTGGAAGTCGACGCGAACCCCAACCCGTTGCGCGACATGATGGCAGCACCGGTCATGCGCCTCGACAACGGCTGCGTACGACTGGACGACGCCCCAGGGCTTGGCGTGGTGCCTGACCTTGTGGCGCTGAAGCCGTACGCCGTGACGCTCGACCAGAGCGGGCTCTGACACCGCCGCCGGTTGCCCGCAGGCGCCGCCGGCGGCACCGTCACCCTGCCGCATCGGGCGCGCCAGGCGGCCGCCCGATCGTTTTGCGATAGCATGGCGCTGGTCACCAGGACCTGAACCGCAAGGAACCCGCGCTTGCCCGAAGCCCTCTCCTCCAGCCCCGCCGGCCAGTTTCCCACCTTCGAGACTTCGGATTTCGCGAGCGAGGGGTCGTTCTACTTCGACCTCGTACGCCTGCAGGACCGCGACGACATTCCGCGCGGCTTCCTGCACCGGCACAACTACTACCACCTGCTGTGGATGACCCGGGCGCACGGCACGCACATGCTCGACTTCGCGCATTTCGATGTGCGCGACCACTCGGTGTTCTTCCTCTCGCCTGGCCAGGTGCATGCCTGGACGTCATCGATCAAGCCGCATGGCTACGTGCTGAACTTCAGCACCGACTTCTTCGCCCGGATGTTTCCGCGCGCCGAGGATGTCGCCAGGCTGCCGTTCTTCCACCCCTCGCGCGGCAACAGCGCGCTCTATCTGACGCAGGCCCAGCATGACGACATGCTGCCGCTGCTGCGCGAGATGGAGCACGAGGCGCGCGACCGGCAGCCGGGCTACCCCGACGTGGTGCAGGCCTGCCTGCTGATCCTGCTTACCCGCCTGCGGCGCCTGTGCCCCGACAACGAGCCGGCCAGCGGCGTGGGTCCGCAGCAGGCCCTGATGCGGCGCTTCACGATGCTGGTGGAAACGCACTACCTGCGCTTCGAGACGATCGGGCAGTACGCCGAAGCGCTCTGCGTCAGCGAACGTCAGCTCAACGACGCGGTCAAGCGCACCGTGGCACGTACGGCCAGCCAGGTGGTACAGGAGCGCGTGATCCTGGAAGCCAAGCGCTGGCTCAGCAATACCGGGACCGGCATCGCCGAGATCGCGTTCCGTCTCAATATCGAGGACCCGGCGTACTTTGCGCGCTTCTTCAAGAAGCAGACCGGGCTGACGCCGGGCGACTTCCGCCGCAAGCACTGCCGTCCGCTGGAATAACGCGCGAAAAAGTCCAATACAACGTCTGATCCGTCCTAACGCCACGCCCCGGCGGTTGCGTAGAGTGCTCCTGATGGTGTTGCCTGGCCCGGCCCAGCCGGAATGCCGCTGCACACCCATAAATCAGAAAAAAGTACAGGAGACAGACATGCACAAAGCAATCGCCCGGTTGCGGGGCCTTGCCGTGGCCACCGCCCTGGCCGTCACAACCTTCCATGCCATGGCCGACTACCCGGATCGACCCTTGCGGGTCATCGTCCCGTTTGCCGCCGGCGGCGCCACCGACGTGATCGCGCGCACCGTGGCACAGACCATGTCGGCCCGGCTTGGCCAGTCGGTCGTGGTGGAGAACAAGGCCGGTGCCAACGGCAACATCGGTGCCGTCACGGCCGCACGCTCGGACCCTGACGGCTACACGCTGCTGATGGCCACCTCCAGCCACGCAATCAATGCGTCGCTCTACCAGAAGCTCAACTACAGCCTTACGCGCGACTTCGTCGGGCTGTCGAACCTGGCGTCGGTGCCGTTGCTGCTGGTGGTGAATCCGTCGGTACCGGTCAATTCGGCCAGCGAACTCGCGGCCTACGCCAAGGCCCATGCCGGGCGCGTCAACTATGCGTCGGGCGGCACCGGCACCGCATCCCACCTGGCTGGCGAGCAGTTCAGCACGCTGGCCGGCACGAAAATGACGCACGTGGCCTACAAGGGTGGGTCGCAGGCGCTCAACGATGTGATGGGCGGCCAGGTGCAGGTCATGTTCGCCAACCTGCCCGAAGTCCTCTCGCAGGTTCAGGCCGGCAAGCTCAAGGCGCTGGCGGTAACCGGCAACAAGCGCCATGCCGCCCTGCCGGACGTGCCCGCCTTCTCGGAAACGCCGTTTCCGGGCATGACCGCGCGCTCGTGGTTCGGCTTGTTCGTGCCGGCCGGCACGCCGCCGGCTGTGGTCCAGAAGCTCTCGCAGGCGATCGTCGAGAGCGTGGCCGACCCCGCCGTCAAGGAACGGCTGAAGGGGCTTGGCGCCGATCCCGTGGGCGACGACCAGGCCGCCTTCCAGAAATACGTCAATCAGGAAGTGGCGCGCTGGGCCGTGCTGGTCAGGCAGTCCGGCGCCACCGTCGATTGATTCCCCTTTGCTTCGTACAAGGAAACTCCATGCTGTATGACGTCCGCACCTACACCTGCCGTCCCGGCACGATCAAGAAACACCTGGCGCTGTATGCCGAGCACGGCTTTGCGATCCAGAGCCGGCATCTGGGCAAGCCGCTGGCCTACATGCAAACCGAGACTGGCAATGTGAACAGCTACATGCACATCTGGGTCTACGACAGTGCGGCCGATCGCGAAGCCCGGCGCCAGGCGCTGCAGAAAGACCCTGCCTGGGCAGACTATCTCAGGATGAGCGCCGAGGCCGGCTACCTCGTCAGCCAGGAGAACCGGCTGATGTCGCCGGTGTCGTTCTTCCAGCCGTAACGCTGCGGCTGGGCGTGGCCCCGGCGGGCATTCGCCGGCACGGGGCCATGCTTCGCGCGATCAGTAGATCGGCGGCTCGGGCAGCGGCGCGCAGCCTTCGAGGCTGGCAAAGTCACACCCGCGGTTGGCCTGCGTGACCTCGTGCTGGAAGATGCGACCGTAACCGCGCGCATAGGGCGCGGGCGGCGGCTGCCAGGCGGCGCGGCGCGCGGCGAGTTCCTCGTCGGATACCAGCATATCCAGCCGGCGCGTGCCAATATCGAGCCGCACCGTATCGCCGGTGCGCAGCAACGCCAGCGGACCACCCACCGCCGATTCCGGCGCCACGTGCAGCACGCAGGTTCCGTAGTGCGTACCGCTCATGCGTCCGTCCGAGATGCGCAGCATGTCGCGCACACCTTCGCGCAGCAGCTTCTTGGGGATCGGCAGGTTGCCCCACTCCGGCATGCCGGGCCCGCCGATCGGGCCGGCGTTGCGCAGGACCAGCACGGTCGACGAATCGACATCGAGATCGGGGTCGTCCATCGCGGCGAACATCTCGGCATTCGAATCGAACACCAGCGCCCGCCCTTCGTGCCGCAACAACTGCGGGCTGGACGCCGACGGCTTGATCACCGCACCGTCCGGGCACAGGTTGCCGCGCAGCACCGCCAGCGCCAGGCCCGCTTCGGGGCAGTCCTGCGTGCCGGCCTTGAGGGGCTGGTCCAGGTCCAGCACCGTGCCATCGTCCTCGCAATCCCAGGCTGCAATGTTCTGCCCCAGCGTCTGGCCGGTGACCGTCAGCGCATCGAGGTCCAGGTGGCTGGCAATCTTCTTCAGCACCGCCGGCAGCCCGCCCGCATAGTGGAAGTCTTCCATCAGGCGTTCGCCAGACGGATACAGGTTGGCAATCACGGGGACCTTGCGCGCCACGGCATCGATTTCGTCGAGGTCGAGTTGCACGCCTGCCCGACCGGCCATGGCGGGCAGGTGCACGGCGGCATTCGTCGAGCCGCCCAGCGCCGCATAGACGGCCACCGCGTTGAGAAAGGCCGCCTTGGTGGCGATGCGCGACGGACGCAGGTCTTCCCAGACCATGTCGACAATGCGCATGCCGCATTGCCACGCCATGCGGCTGTGCCCGGCGTCCACGGCCGGAATGCTCATCGCGCCCGGCAGAGAGAAGCCCAGCGCCTCGACGATGGCCGTCATCGTGCTGGCCGTGCCCATGGTGTTGCAGGTGCCCACCGAGCGCGTCATGCGCGCTTCCATGCCCACCCACTCCTGCTGCGTCAGGTTGCCGATCGAGTATTCGGCGAAGTACTTCTTGGTATGCGTGCCGGCGCCGACGGCGGCCCCCTTGTAGCGGTCGTTGAGCATGGGGCCCGCCGGCATGAAGATCACGGGGATGTCCATCGAGAACGCCCCCATCATCAGCCCCGGCGGCGTCTTGTCGCAGCCGCCCATCAGCACGGCGCCGTCCAGCGGCAGGCTGCGCAGCAGCTCCTCGGCCTCCATCGACAACAGGTTGCGATAGAGCATGGTGGTCGGCTTGACCATCACTTCGCCCAGGCTCAGCGCGGGCAGTTCCAGCGGATATCCGCCGGCCTGCAGCACGCCGCGCTTGACCGATTCGGCACGCTCGCGCAGATGCGCGTGGCACGGCGACAGCTCGCTCCAGGTGTTGATGATGCCAATCACGGGGCGGCCCATGAAGGCCTCGCGCGCCAGGCCCTGCTGCTGCATGCGTTGCCGATGGGCAAACCCGCGGATATCGTCGCTGGCAAACCAGCGCTGGCTGCGCAGGTCTTCGACGCCGAGACGCGCGTCGTTGCGCTTGGGATTCTCTTGCTGGGACATACGTTGTGTCTTCCGATGATTCAGTTTGCCGAGCTCGGTTTGCGGCTCGATCTGCGGCTCGGTTTGCGGCTCAATTGGCAGCTCAGTAAGCGGCCCGCGCCACGCCGGGGCCGCGCTGGAAGCGTTCGGCCAGCGCGTCGGCATGCTTGCGCAGGATCACCTGATCGGTACCCACGGCCACAAACAGCGCGCCAAGATCCAGGCATTCCTGCGCGCGCTTTTCGTCGAGCATCAGCAGGCCCGGCGCCTTGCCGCACGCCAGGATGCGCCGGATGGCGGCGTCGATGGCCGCGCGCACACGCGGATGATTGACTTCGCCCGGCACGCCCATGCTGGCCGACAGGTCCGCCGGGCCGATGAAGATGCCGTCGATGCCGTCGATCGCGGCGATGTCTTCGAGGCGGTCGAGCGCCTCTTCCGTTTCAAGCTGCACCAGCACGCACAGTTCGCGCTCGGCTTCGGCCACATAGCGCACATCGCGGCCAAAGCGCGACGCGCGCATCGTGCCGCCCATGCCGCGCACCCCGTGCGGCGGATAGCGCGTGGCCGCCACTGCGGCAGCCGCTTCCTCGGGCGTCTGTACAAACGGGAACAGGAGCGACTGGGCGCCGATGTCCAGATAGCGCTTGGTCAGCACCGTGTCGTTCCACGCCGGCCGTACCACTGCCGACGTCACGCCCATGCAGCCGGCATCCACGGCCTGCAACTGCTGCTGCATGATGACCGGATCGCTGGCCGTGTGCTCGGTATCGAGCAGCAGCCAGTCAAAGCCCGAACCCGCGATGAGTTCGGACACAAACGGAAATGGCAGCGTGGACCACAGGCCGACCTGTGCGCGCTTTTCCTTGAGCGCCTGCTTGAATTGATTGCGTGCGGGCATGTCTTTCCCTTTATCGTTGCGGAGAATCGGCAGCGGTGCTCAGTCGAGCGACACGTTGCCTGCCTTGATCAGCGCGCCCATGGCGTTGTAGTCGGATTTCAGGCGCGTTTCGAATTCCGCTGGCGTGGACGACAGCACCTCGGTGCCCTGCTCTTCCTGCTTCACCCGGAAATCCGGGCTCTTGAGGATGGCCGCCATTTCCCGCGCGAGCCGGTCCACCACCGGTTGCGGCGTGCCGGCGCGCACCAGCATGCCGCTCCAGGGCACCTGCACCACACCCGGCGCGCCCGCTTCCTTCATCGTGGGCACGTTGGGCAGCAAGGCGGCGCGCTTGTCGTCGGCCACTGCCAGGATGCGCACCTTGTGCGCACGCTCGTAGGCCAGCACCGCGTTCAGGTTGTGGAACATCATCGGGATCTGGCCGGCGAGCACGTCGTTCAGGGCCGCCGGGCCGCCCTTGTACGGCACGTGGGTCAGCGACGTTCCGGTCCTGGCCTGGAACAGTACGCCGGTCAGGTGCATGGTGTTGCCATTGCCCGCCGAGCCGAAATTGATGGTGCCCGGCTTCGCCTTGGCTGCGACCACCACGTCGGCCACGGTCTTGTACGGCGCGGCGGCATTGACCACCAGCACGTTGGGGGTCTGGTTGGTCAGCGTCAGCGGCTGGAAATCCTTGAACGGGTCAAAGCCCGGGCTCTTGTAGAGGTGCGGATTGACCGCCAGTGTGCTGACCGAGCCGAAGAAGATCGTGTAGCCATCCGCGGGTTGCTGCCGCGCCACGTAGGCCGCGGCGATATTGCCATTGGCGCCGGCACGGTTCTCCACCACGACCGGCTGGCCCAGGCGCTGCCCCAGCATCTGCGCGAACGGCCGCGCAAAGGCGTCGGCGGCGCCACCCGGTGGCTGCGGCACGACCATGACAATCGGATGATCCGGCCATGCGGCAAAAGCGGAAGCCGTGGCAAGAGTCGCGGCAACAGCGGCCACCGCTCGACGGAAAGCGAACATGAAATGTCTCCAGGCACAGCGATTCGATCGATCGCGTTTTGAATCGTCGGAATGTTAGCGCTAGCATTTTCAGGTGCAGCTTTGCAATGAAAGCGGTAACATAGCGGGCAGTGTACGGGCGCCGCAATGACGTCGTCAACCCGCAAGCGCAGTGCCAAACGAACAGAGCCAGATGCCCGCCGCCCAGGAAAAGCCCTTGCCGGAATCCACCAAACTGTCCGAATCCCCGAAGCGTCGGGCACCGCGCCCACGCTCGGGCACCTGCACCGTGCACGATGTGGCGGCCCTGGCAGGCGTCTCGCCGGTAACGGTCTCGCGGTACTTCAACGAGCCCCAGAAGGTGTCGGAGGCATTGCGCACCAGACTCGCGGAAGTCATCGCGGCCACCGGCTACGTGCCGAACCAGGTTGCGCGAATGCTGGCTACCAATCAAGGCGGCGTGGTCGGCGCGGTCATGCAGAACGTGACCAGCCCGACCTTCGCCGACATGGTGCGCGGCATGATGGATGTCGCCGAGCGCCACGCGCTGCAACTGCTGCTGGCGAACAGCCATTTTTCGCTGGAGTCGGAGACGCGCGCCCTTCGCACATTTGCAGGATGGCACCCACGCGCGATGATCCTTACCCGTAACGATCACGCTCCGGAAACCGAAATGCTGCTGGCCAAGCTACGCATCCCGGTGGTGGAAGCGTGGGAGATCATGACGCCGCGCCCATTTCACCAAGTGGGCTTCTCGCAGATGTCAGTCGGTGTCACGCTGGCCCGGCACTTCCTTGAGCAAGGCGCCCGGCGTATCCGCTTCGCACTCGGCGGCGCAGTGGAAGATGGACGCGCCGCGCGCCGCGCCGAGGGCTACGCGAGCGCGATGCGCGACGCCGGCTTCAAGCCCGACATCTGGCGCGCCCAGGCAAAGGACGACGTCGGCGCGGCGCGCGAAGCAATGGCGAACCTGGCGGCGCTGCCCCCGGCAAAACGACCCCAAGCGGTAATTTTCGGCAATGACACGATGGCAATGACCGCCATCCTGAGCGCGCACGCGTATGGCCTGTCTGTACCCGATACGCTGGCGGTGGCCGGATTTGGCGATGCGCCCCTGGGACAGGTGGTCTGCCCCGCGCTCACGACCGTACGCCCGGACCCCTACGCCATCGGCAGCCAAACCATGGAGATCGTCGTGGCCGCCCTCCTGGCGTCGGCGCCCGCAACGGGCGCGCCCCAATGGCGAGAGATACCCTGCGAACTGGTTGTGCGAGACAGCAGCCGACGCGCGTGGTAAAGCGGGAAGGTTGTGACGGAAATAGCAGCAGGTGCTTTCGCGTCAGATGAGGTGACGGGATTCGCCGTGATCGGGCGTCGCCCGGGAGGATCGGTGTAGCCACCCCCGGAAGCCGCCAACAGCGCGCACCTCCGAAATCCGCCCCAGAAAAAACAAAACCCCGGAAGACCGCGATCTTCCGGGGTTCGCCGCCATTACTGGCGGAGACGGAGGGATTCTGCGCAGATTGTGCGATTCTCCCTCGATTCTCCAAACGTCCACAAAATCAAGCCCTTAGCCCTACCCCGCACCGCGCACTGGTACGGTCAACGGCGCACGCGTGGTACGGTCGGCCGAGCCCTCGGCCGACCCCCTAAGCATAGCGCGGCGTGCGCCGCCACGCTCGCCCACCGGTGCGCCGGCTGCCTGCGCCCCGCAAGTCCGCCCGTGTTCTATGATTCAGACGCTAGCCAGGCGGCCGCCCCCCCCCGGAGGCCACCATGCCCCCTCGCGCGCCACCTCCTGCCAGCCCCTGCGAGGCCATCCGCGCGCCCCTGCAAGAGCTCTGGGCCCGTTACCGCGACCCGCCCACGCCGCCCCGTGCCCCACGCGCCTTGCCCGCCGCCCCGCGCCCGCTTGCGGGCCCACCCGCGCCGCTGCCCACTGTGGCCCCCCCGCTGCGGCCGGCCATTGTCGCCGCCCTGCACGCGGGCCTGGACGCCTTGCTGAGCGAGTCCCGCGACCCGACCATCCCGGACGCGCGCCTGGCGCTGCTGCGCACGCTGCTGGGGCCCGACGTCGATCGCCTGACCACGCGCGCCGACGGTGTCAATGGAGGGGGTGACCCCCCGGCCGCTAGCGGCGACACCTGACGCGCAGCGACCACGTCGGCCGCAGGCTGCCCATGCCGTGTGCCTGACGACGCCCGACGCCATGCCCGCCCGCCGGCCGGCCTGCACGGCCCACGCCTCCTGCTGGCGGCCACCGACCGGACCCGCGCCAGGGGCGCCATGCCACTTACTTGTCGGATTCGGCCGCCCTCCCGGGCTAGCGTGCGGCGTGCGCACCGGCGGCGCGCTGACGCGGCGTGACGATCCGCGGGGTGCCGACCGCCAGCCCCGCAGGCAACGCCACGCCGGCCAGTGCCAGCCAGTCGTCGCGCTGCAGGGCCCCGAGGACCAGCACCAGGGTGCGCAGGGTGGCAACCCCGCGCTCCAGGTTCTTCAAGCTGTGCACTGAGACGCCCGCATGGGCCGCCAGCGCGGCCTGCGTGACGTTGCGGGCCAACCGCAGGGCGCGCAGGTCATGGCCCAGGCGCCTGGCGCAGGCGGGAATCGGGTCTGAGCGTCCCATGCGGGTCTCCTGACAAACGAACGGGGACGACGCACCGAATGATTGGCGCGCCGGCACTCCTTAAAATATACGAAAACATATAATTTTTTGAGGAGCCAGACGCGCGGCAAACCACGCACTTTCTTTGTTCAAGTTTGTTCAAGTGACGTAGCGTATTTCGATTGTCCTGCGCGCGTGCCGACCCATACTGCCCTTGCTGCCGCGCCGGCGCGTCCCGCGGGGGATCGGACGATCTCCCCGGCTGCCCTGGCTAGCCCCCGCGCACGCCGCGCGGTCAGCACCACGCCACCGTCCATGGATGGCGGGGCCATGCTCGCCGCGCGGGTCGGACACCGCCGACGCGGTCGGGGGAGACGCGATGCGCAAGATAACCTGGATCCTGTTGCATTACCTGTCGGCCGAGCCGACGCTGGAGACCAGCCTGCCACAGCGTGACACGCTGCATCGCTGGTTGGCCGCGCAGCCGTGGACGCAGGTGAGGAGTCCGTTGGCCATCCGTCAGATGCTGGAGTGGACCCGGCTGCTGATGCGCCGTGGCGTGCGCCTCGACGGGGAATTGCTGGCCGCGTGGCGCCAGCGGCTGCGCGTCGTGCTGGACGGGCAGGCGTGGGAAACCGCCTTCCCCCTGCCCTGGACGTATCCGGTGCGTTCGCGTCGCCTGATGCCAGTCTCCGCCGCCATCGTGGGGGATCCGGACGCCGAGTGTCAGGCACGGTTCCAATATCCCGATTGGGTGATCTTCCCGTCGGGACTGGTGCTCGCGCCGCCCGCCGACTGTGTCGCGCAGGCGCTCATGTACTTCTGCGCCTTGCCCGGCGAGGCGCCGGCGTTGCCCGCGTGGCTGTATGGCGGGCTGCTGGCGCGCCTGGAATGCGTCCTCGCCGGCCGCGACTGGGAAGCCGCCTTTCCGCTGCCCGGCCGCGCCGCCGCGCCACGCGGCGGACTGCGGGCCATGGTGCCTACCCTCCTGCTCGGCCTCGAACGCGAGGCGCTCCAGCAGGGGACCCGGCATTCGCCCGCACTGCCGCCTGCCGAGGCGCTCGCGCGGCTGGCGACCTATCGCTCGATCTCTCGCCACACCGTAGCCGCCGCCACCACGTGCGTGCAGCACTTGGCGACCGGGCAGGACCTGGCGGGGCCGCCAGACCCGAGCGCCGGGTGGCCGCTCCTGCACGCCACCCTGTATCCGATTGCCCGCGTGACCGCCGTCGCGATTGCGCGGGGCGCCACGCAGGGCCTGTCCCATCCTCGGCGGCGCCAACGCATGCTGGCCGGCCAGCCACGGCGCGCATGGCGCGATCCCGGCGCGGCACCGGCTGGCCCCCGGCAACTTTCCGGAGACCCCTCATGACACAGTCCTCCCTCAGCCTGACCGACCTCGCCGCGCGCTGGGCGGCGACATACCACCCCGACGCCATGACGGCGCGACAAATGCGTCATGTCACGCAGGACCTGAGCGCGCTCAGTGACGTCAGCGATCCGCGCGAGCTGACCCCTGTCCACCTGGGCGCCTTTCAGGCCGATCTGCTGCGCCACTATCCGCGGCCCACCGCGCGCAGGATGCTCGGCCTCGCCCATGCCCTCCTGCAATGCGGTGTCAGCGAAGCCCTGCTAGCCACCAATCCCGCCCGGGGCCTGACGCTCTGCCCGTCCCCCGCCCCGGCGCAAGCGCGCCCCTTCTTCACGCCGGACGACCTGACCCGCATCTTCAGTCATCGGCGCTTCACGGCGCACGGCCTCCCGTCGGCACGCGACGCGCGCGGGATCGCCGCCTACTGGCTGCCGCTGATCTTGTTGTGTACGGGTGCGCGAATCGAGGAGGCCGCGGCCCTGCGCACCGACGACCTCTGCTACCGCGCCGACACGCCGCCCATTCCCTATTGGCGCTTCGCCGATCGGGGCGCCAAGACTGCCGCCGCCCAATCCCCCCGACCGGTCCATCCGATCCTGTGTCGGCTGGGCCTGCTCGACTATGTCGCAAGCCTTCCCCCCGGCAGCGACCTGTTTCCGTTGCTGATTCCAGGCCATACAGGGGGCCGGGCGGAGCGCTTCTGCCGCGACTTCCACCGCTTCCTGCGCCAGGAGGTGGGCCTCGTCGAGCCGAACAAGACGGCGCACAGCTTTCGCCATACCTTTGCCCACGCCTGCCGCCAGGCGGCGCTTCCGACGAACGTCATAGGTGCGCTGATGGGCCGCATCTTTGTGTACGAGAGCCCCGAGCACGGGGACAGGGAGATCCCGCTGGCCGCGCTGCAGCAGGCGATGGCGCGAGTCACCTTTCCGGGGTTCCCGCTATGACCACGGCCTATTTCGCGCGGCCCGACCGCGGCACTCCGATTGCCACAAATGATGCAGCCATGTCGCAGCACTGCCTCACCCTGACCGACCTCGCCGCCTCGTGGGAGACGCACCGCCAGCCGGCCGCCGAGACGGCGCGACAGATGCGCGTGATCGCGCATGACCTTGGTGCGCTCAGTCACGTTGGCGATCCGAGCGCGCTGACGCGCGGTCACTTGCGCGCCTTTCATGACGACCTGCTCGCCCATCACTCGCGGCCCACCGCGCGCAAGATGTTCGGCCTGGCCCATGCCCTGCTGCAGTTCGGGTTCTGCGTAGGGCTGCTCGACAGCAATCCCGCGCAGGGCATGACGGTCAGCGCGTCCACCGCCGCCGCGCAGCCGCATGTGCCGTTCACGCCGAGTGACTTGACCCGCATCTTCAGTCATCCTGTGTTCACGACGCAGCGGCCCCCGTCGCAACGCAATGGCGCGGGAAGTGCCGCCTACTGGTTGCCGCTGATCCTGCTATGCTCCGGGGCCCGATTGCGCACGGCGGCATCGTTGCGCACTGACCACCTGCTGGTCAGTGCCGACGCGTCCGCCATTCCCTATTGGCAATTTGCGCCCCCTCCCGGCAGCGTCAAAAAGTCCGAAGGTTATCGGCAACCGGTCCATCCGATCCTGTGCCGGCTGGGCCTGCTCGACTACGCCGCGACCCTCCCCTCTGGCAGCGACCTGTTTCCGCTACTGCTACCCGACCGTGTCGGGCGCCGGACCGCAGGCTTCTCCACCTACTTCAGCCGCTTCCTGCGCCGGGAGGTGAGTATTGTGGAGCCGGGCAAGGGGACGGACAGCTTCCGCTATACGTTTGCGTTGGCCTGCCGCCGTGCAGAGGTTCCCTTTGCCCACGAATGCGCGCTACGTGGATCCGCCCTCCCGGACCGCTGGAATGGGGACTTGGAGTGGGAAATACCGCTGGCGGTGCTGCGGAAGCAAATGGCGCGCCTCACCTTCCCGGGCTTCCCGTTGTGAAGTCTACCGCCAAGGCGCGACCGACCGCTCCGGTCGCCCGCTATGGGCCACCCAGCCGCAACTAGGGCTTACCCCGTCGTGAACCATGCGGGATCTGGCATGGTTTGCGGTGCGGCAAACGTGTCAGGATTTTTCGCCCCAAGATATGACCCATTATTTTGTGGTTCCGGCCCGCAAAAATGCCGACGCCTTTCGCTGGCCCTGAACTTCGGCGGTCGTCCAGCAGGGCTCGTGGTAAGCCAGAAGGGCATCAAATTTCACTCGCTGCGACGCAAGATAAGGGCACTTATCTAACCCCTCCCCCCACCAAAAGTTCTGACGCGTCATCCGCCTTTGGGCGCCGACGGCGGTCGGCCCGGTCAGACCGCTACCCTGCAAGGGAGGGCCGTGACGGGACGGCACGCCGGAGGGAGGGTGGGCAAGTAAACGGCAACCACCGGCAGCGACGGCCATGTTGTGTTTCCAAGTAAACTTGGCAAATGCCTGATTTACTTGGAAACGCCTACAAAAGGCACGCGTCAAAGCGTCTGAAGTCCAGCGCGGGATGGTGTGCAAATCGTCCAAGACAAGGAACACTTGGTCCGGACGGGGCGCTGACACGTCGCCCGAAATTCTCTGCAATCGCAGCTATCTGCCCCACCAACCATGACTCATTTCAGTAGGATGGTCTCTGCCATAACAGACGGGATGAAAAATGCATGCGCAGACATGCACAGCTTTTGCAACAGCCCTTCCCAACAATTCAACGCAGAATATCTCTTCACGGTCGCAACCGCCCGTGCCATCGATCGCTTCAATGGACCGCCGGCCGATCCCTATGAGATTCGGATCGAGCACAGCACAAGAGAATTTGCGAGAGACTGCCTTCCGGTCTGGAAGCGCGTAGGTAGCCCGCTGCGGCCAAACTCGACGATTCTTCGCGCGAAGCAGCCGCGGCCGAACATCAAACGCTCCGGCAGAATCGACATCGCTATTTATCACGATTCAAATTCATCGACGCATCTCTTCGGATCGCAGCCCCTTTGTGCCATCGAGCTCAAGGGCTTCAATCCGCCACGGCACCTGGTGCTGGAAGACCTCCGCCGAAACCTGGATTTTCATCGACTGGACGGCGCCACCGGACCTAGCGTTCTGGATCTCTCTTTCTTCGGTGCGCTGCATTCACGCAGCGCGAAGCGCGCGACCAATAACGAGCAGTCCGTCAAGGAACGCTATAGAAAATGGATCACCGAATTAGGCCCCATTCGCGATCTCGTGACGCATATTCTTACCTTCACCGTCAGTATCGACGCGACAGGCGAGGTTGTGGAAGAGGTGAATGAATGGGTCCTGGACACAACAACGATCCATCACTTCATCGGCGCCATCGTCGTTTTCGAACGACCGAAGAGCGTAGGCGGCGTCGGCACCGCGTCCCAACGGACGCGATGCGCCCTTGAATGACAACGTGATCGCTGCAAGCCACGGATGAACGACGCGCGCGTGGGAGTCTTACGCGACCGACGGCCGCCGCCATAAGAGCCTTCGACGGGCACCCGAAAAGGCTCACATCTTCTGACTACGCGCGTAGAGCTCCGCCACCCAGGCAGAGTGATGTCCGTCCCGATAGACCAGACACAACTCTTTGCGAGGCCGCGTCACACCCACATAGAAGAGCCGTCTGGCTTCGCGAAGCGCCCTGGGATTTTCCATGTCCCGCCGACCCGGAAGATCACCGTCATTGACGCCGAACATGACGACCGCGTCGAATTCCCGCCCCTTGGCACTATGAAACGTGCTTAGTGTGGCGCGGCCCGTCCCCTCGATACGTCCGGCAAAGATGGATAGCGGCATATCGCTTCCCGTTGCCGGATTCGTCCGCTGCACCATGTCAGCACAGACTTCCCATTCCTGGTAGGGATTGCGCGCAACAGCGCGCCACGGAACGACAAGTTCTTGCGTAAAGCGCATGAGCCACGCGTGGGTGGATTCCCCCGCCTCGATCCCCTTACGCAAGTACGCCATGAGTTGTGCAGACAGCCCCAACGCCTCAGCTTCTGTCGCGCGCGGCCCGAACACCAGGCTCAGCGCCTCGTCAAACAACCGTTCATAGGGCGGCGTCGCATCCCGCCACCCACCGCTGACCCAGCCCGCGCAAGCTTCGATAAAGCGTGCAAGGCGGGAGTTTCGTTTCACCAGCGCATTCGCGTCCGTGCGCACATAGGGAATATCACGCTCGTCAAGCGCCTGCGCGATCTTGTCACCCAGCCAGGCCGCGCGATAAAGGATCGCGATCTTGTCTGGCGTGAAGCCGCGCTCCCTTAGTTGTGACAACACCGTCGTTGCAATATATCTGGCCTGCGTGTCATGGCCGCCATTCACCGGATAGAACGTCAGCGTCCCTTCCGGCGCACCGTCCGCCCCGCGATAGTCCCGGTCCTCGCCGAGCGCGCCGAGCGACGCGCGAATGATCTTCGCCCCCGACCGATAGTTGAATCGCAGACGGATGGTACGGACGTGGTCGCGTGCCGTAAGCTGTTGCAGGAGCTCAGGATTCGCGCCGGTAAAGCTATAAATGGATTGATCCACATCCCCGACCGCGAACAGCCGGATGCCGCCATCGAAGCAGAGCATCAGCACCAACTCGTGCAGTGCGTGACCGAGATCCTGATACTCGTCGACAAACAGTACCGGAAAGCGCGCCCGCAAGGCATCCCGAATCCACGCATGCGCCTTAATCATACGAAAGGCGATCAGCGGCATATCGTCGAAGTCGATCAACCCTTGCAGGCGGAGTTCGGCTTCGTAGGCCTCGATGAACCGGGCAAGCTCAGGATTTACCGCGTCCCAGACCGGCGCATTGCGATCGACATCGCGGCGACGCTTCGCTTCCGCAAAGCGCCAACGGTTATGCGGATCGCCCGCGTCAGCGAAGACGGCTGCGTACGCTCGCTCGATGGCCGCACGCACCTCTGCCCGGTTCGCCACCCGAAATCCCACCGGTAGCAACCCTGGCATGCACCGGGCGTAGGGCGCAATCACCTGCGTGAGCGCAAAGCTGTGAACGGTACCGATAAAGCACCGGTCGCTTCCGGCGATGCCCAGCCCGGCCAGCCGGCTTTCCAGTTCGAGCGCGCACTCATTATTGTAGGTGATGCAGGCCACGCCGCGCGGCTCGGTCACGTCCTCCAGCAACGCACGTGCCATGGCGGCTGTGAGCGTCTTGGTTTTCCCACTGCCGGGGCCGGCCAGCACGACACAGTTGCCACGTTCGTGCGCCGCTGCATACTGTTCGGGATTGCGCCGCAGATCCGCCAGCGCGCGCGCAAGCAAGGTGTGGCTAGACACGGGACGCCACAAACTCAATCGCCGAGGCAATGTAGGGGGGCGGCTTCAGCCCTGGCGCACGCTTGGCCAGCTTCGCCGCCATCCGTCCCTTCCCGATGTCGGCGACCATGCTCAGCAACTGGGTTGAATCAATCGGCCCACCTGCACGCCAGGCCGCCAGCCGTGCCTTGCGCCGCGGACCGAAGCCCTGTGCATCGAGAATGTCGAGCATCGCCGGGAGGAGGCCCGGGGTGCTGCTGAGCGACACTTCGAAGGTCTCATCATTGAGGAAGATGCCTCCCTCCGCCGCGCCGGCAGCAAAGGGCGCAAAGTCTTTCGCTTCCCAATCGGCCCGCTGAACCGGAGAAAAACCAGCCATGCCTCGCACCTCGCAGTAAGCATCTTGAATACCAAGCGCGCGTGCCTTGCCAAGCGGCGGCTTCGTGCCGTCGAGCGGATCCCAGTCCGTCACGACTGCATAGGGCAGACCAAGACTGGCAGCCAGCTTCACATACGGGACGAAATTGACGCCCGCCACGTTGCAGACCGTCACGCCGAGCTGGTCCAGGTCCCGCCCGAGCGCCTCAGCGAAGCCAGGCAGCAGCGCCTCCTCCGCATCGCCTTCCACGAAAATGACGCCGCGCGCGAAGAGCATCTCCGATCGTGTCGCGATCAGGTAGCGCTCGATATCCTCGAGTTCCTCCGGCGATACCGGCAACTTGGCAAGCGAGTACGCCTGCGATGCACCGTTAGTCGACCTGACAACGACGATCGAGTGTAACGGCGCGACGGCCGCCAGCGTCGGTGAATGACTAGTCACCAGAAGGGCCTGAGCCGGCTCCCCATTGTGAAACAGCTTGTCAAAGACAGCCCGTTGCAATTGCGGATGAAGGTGCGCCTCGGGTTCCTCGATGCACAGCAACGAAAAATTGCGCTCGTTCTTCTGGCGCCGCCAGGCGAACTCAGCGAGCTTAAGCGTGATCAGCGCGATGTTGGCCGATCCCAGGCTGGCCTCGCCAATGCCCCGCTTGCCGTTGTCGATAAACATCGCGATCGATCGAAATAGCCGCAAGGGATCCGCCGCGGCAAACCGCAGACGCGCGTCGATATCCTGCGAGCTACCGGCCAGGTCGAGGAGCCCGCTCCGCAGCATCTCCTCCAGAGCCTTGACGGGCGGCAGTGCTTCCAGCTTCGTTGTCGCCGCCTCGAGATCTGCCGCAACGTTCTGAAGCTCGACGCGGGGCACCGACGCAATCGCGTCCTCCAGCAATGGCCTCAGTGGCGAGCTGCGCCATGAGGCAAGCTGCCCTTCGGCATCGCGCAGTGCGTCGAGCATGTCGAGCGCGATGCGACGTCGCACGCGACTTGGTATGGAACGCGTTTCATCACCGCCGCCGTAGACAATGAATTCAAAATCCTCGCCAGATTGGGGCGCCCCCGCAACATCTGCGCGCTTGCGAAAGACGAAGCTCAGCCGCGCCACAGAGGGGTCGCTGGCAGTACGGAAGTCGGTAAGCAGTGCCACCAATGCGACGTCGCTCTCAAAGTCCGCAAAGTCGACATGGACTTCAATTTGCGGACTTTCTGCCCAATCACAGCCGTCCCAAAAGTCCGAGAGTTTCAACTGCCGCGCGGCGTCCGGCAATGTGGGATCGAGTACAAGACGTATGGCAAACAGCAAGTTACTCTTGCCAACCCGGTTCTCACCTAACAGCACGATGTTCCCGGCAAGCGGGATATCGATCGCTGAGAAGTTACGGAAATTGCGAATGCTCAGATTAGCCAGGTACACGCCACCGCTCTCTATGTCGAAGTTCCTCGCGCGAGATGGCCAGAATTCCCGGAAACGCGCGACCTCGTGCAGTGTAGCGGCAGGCCACTCGACGATGAATACCCCGAGTGGGGGAATCGACCATCCTGAGATAGGCCGATCCCCACGCAGGATGCCGCTGGATTTGCCCGCCCGAGGACGACCTCATGATGCTCCGTCACGCACCGGTGCACCCAAATACATGGCCTGCTCGGGACCAACATAGGTCGGACGCCACTCCTTGTCGGGACTACCGAGAGTATGACGGTACTCTGTGGACGAGATGACGATTTGTCCCTGATGCTCGTCACAGATCGACTGCAGTTCCCCCAAATATCGCGCCAGATCAGCACTAGCGAGTTCGTGCTGCTTAGGCGTGTCGAGGATAAGGAAGCGGAATGGCCGGTCCGGGACCTGAAGATAGTGCTCAAACAGCGCGGCATGTATGGCGAGAATGAGCCGGCTACGCGTACTGCCGCTGAAAACGTCAACGGACTGCCCGCCAAATCGAAACTTGAAGTCCAGATCAATCTCCACCGGGCCCGAAACATTGGGCGTGCCAATCGCCTTCATCCACTTCACGGTGAGGTCCTGGATGGTGCGACGAAGCTGATTGAACTCCATATCCGAACGACCGCGACTCGATAGCGTGGCAATGCGATCCTGGACTCGGAAGCGTTCTTCGTCGAGACGAATATAGACCCCCTTCGCCTCATCCAGCTTCTCCAAGGCAGCGCGCCGCTGCTCGGTCTCGAGAAGCTCCCGAGTCAGCGACTGCACGGCAGCCACGAGGTCCGCAGTGGGCCCTTGGTCCTCACGTCGCTGAATCTTGCCAGCAAGGATATCCCGCTCTTGCCCTTCGTCGATCAGGCGCGCCTGCAGTAGCTCCAACTGCATTCCTGCCCGACCAGCGTTTGCTTCCAGATCCTTGATCTGATCCTTAAGGTACATCAGGTTCTTGGCATACGATACCGCACTGGATTCGAACAACCCACAGTCCTTGCGACCGCAGATATCAAAGAACGATTCGAACAGCCGCTGGGATTCCGCATTCAGCGACAGCGTTCGGATCTCCCCTTCGATCTCCGCCCGTATCGAGTCGATCCCATACATCCGTGCCTGCAGGCTCGCTTGTTCGCGGCGCAGACCACGGATACGTTCCTCCTTCGCATGTAGCAACTCCTGCAACGCATCGTTGGCAGCGCCGGCAACATCGACGGATTCGCGCATGGAGTCAAGTTGCTCGCTGAGCGTTGCGGCACGCTGCGCCAACTGCTTGCGCATCAGCGGCGTGTCATCTCCGCTGGCGGACAGATCCGCCACAACTTTCTGCTGGAACACGATCTTGCGTTGCATCGCCTCCAGCTCATCGCGCGCTGCAAGCAAATCGCGTTGCGCAGTGTACGAGCGCTTCGGACCGAGTCCAAAGACGAATCGCACCATTTCGACGAACTGATCGGAAATGAAGCTTGCAGGCGGCTTGTATGGATCGTCATAGCCGCCCACTTGTCGTACATAGAAAATGGGCAGCACCGTCGACACATAGGGACGTGTCGCTTGACGATTCGTTCCAACCAACACCGGACTCGAAAGGCGGAATTCCTGGAAAAGCGCGACAGAAAGATCCCCTTCATTGAAGAACTCGCGCTCTTTCACGCCGCTGCGCACTTTCACGTAAAAGTCACCGAACTCCCGCTGCAGCTCATAGGTCTGGTCGCCATGCTCGATCGTCAGCACCGCAGCCTTGCACATCTCGCGGATGTCGTGCTGAAACCTGACATCGAAGCCAAGGCAAAAGGCGATGGCCTGGACGACCGGTGTCTTGCCGCTGCCGTTTGGCGCATACAAGGACGTCGTGCGGTGACCAAACGTCAGCGTCGGGCTTTCCCATCCGTTCGCGCTGCGGGCCACAAGCTTCAAAGCGACGAGTTTCATTACACCTCCGCGCGGACGAGACGCTCTGCTCGAATATTGTTGTAGCTGCGCTCCACAATCAGCAAGGCATCGGCAAGCATGGTGTCCTGCTCTAGCACCTTGACGATGAATGGCCGTCCCTTGGGCGTGATCGCGACCTGCTGCGCATCCACTATCACCAGGTTCGCGCGCTCGAGAAACGTGAGTGCTTTGACTGTCCGAATTCGCAGGTTTGCTGACCAGCCAATGTCTTGCGAAGAACCCTTGAAACCGGACACGGTGCGTTCGAGACATTCGCCCACAAGTTGCCCCAACTCTGACAGCGCTGGTTTGCTGCTACCTTTGGACAGGGTCAGGATCACCATGGCCAGAAGGGGCAGTTGAAACAGTGCCTCGTTATCGAGCGACGATCGATAGTCTGCAGTGCGAGACAGCCCCAAGGCAGACGGGCTGAGTTGTGCCGCCTCTCGGAAAAAATCATCGTAGTTCATCTGGAAGCCTTCCTCACGACAACCGCGCTTACCGCTCCAAATAGCAACTCTCGGTCCAATCCATGGAAAGACTGCACCGATTCTTCCTTCGCAAGCGATTCAAGCAGCGTATTGAGGTACGAGAAGCCCTCCCCGCTCTGCGCCCATCGCGCATGGACCTTATCGATCAGATCGAGCAGCACCGCAAGGTCCATTGGGGAGTACGTGTGACGTGCGCTGCGTAGCCAAATGTCCCAGTCTACCTTCTGCTGGGAAGCGAACTCGATCATGTCATCGCGTGCGCCAGCTTGCTTAAGCCACCGCTGAATGACTGATGCGTGCTTGAGCGCCTTGTCTTCACCCCCCGTGCGCAGCGTTTCATAGGCGCCTCTGGATATGCTGAGAATTTCCAGCAAATCGTCGAGTGTCACGCCTACGCGACTGGCGATGGTCTCTGGCGCAACGTCATGCAATGGCGTGCGTGATCTTCGGAACACGAGATCCACCAGGCCATCTGCAATTCTGTTGGTCTCGTAATAATCGAGGTCGATTTCGCTGTACTTGTGGATCGCCGCACGCGCTGCGCCGGCGAACGCCTCTCGCTCGTCCCCGATGTAGCTCACCGCCGGCCGCAACGAAAGTTTGCGCATGAAAGTAGCCACCTTCTCGCTCTCGTCAACAGCGAGTGTGAAGATCATCGAGAAATGTTCAGACAGAAATTTCGATGCCGTGCAAGCGGGAAGCCCGCAGCGCATTTCATCGACGGCCGTGATCACATCGTCATCGAAATGCACGTTGGAAAGCAGGGTGGCCTCGCTGCAAGCCTCGTCAAACACGATCGCATGCCACAAAAGCTTGCCCGCGAAGCTGCCTCGGATGCGCTTAAGACTGTCTGGGTCGTTCTTTTGACCCCGTTTCTTGACCGAGAAGATCTCGTTGAGACCCCATTGATGGTTCAATTTCTTCTTGGTCTTGACCTGAAAGAAATGATAGGTCGCGATTCCATCGATGGTTCTACGCACCACGAAGTCGTCGTGGTAGTCGCAATACACGCAATCTACGCCGTTACCTTCCAGGATCTGCAGCGCGGCATAGGCAGCCGCTTGGAATTGCATATCGAATCGGGCAACAGTATCTCTTCCGACATCCTCCGCGGGCACCTCGATTTCGATGCTTTTCACAGTACGCAACACTTACGTGCCGTTTTTTTGATTTGCAGCTTATAGCATGTTTTGCCACGCCAAGGCATCACCCATCAGAGGTACAAAGGGCGCATGGAGAACGCGTGCGGTTTGCCAGTCGCGAGCGTCGCTCACGCGCTCATCGACGACAGATGGGTCCGCTGACTGGCGATGCCTGCAGATTCATCCGTTCGCCGTGAAATCAAATCATCTAGCGACGGAGGCCTTGCCGCAACATCGGTCGATATTTTAAGAAAGATGAGTTGCATATGGACCAAAGGCTCACCAGATCAAGACAGCCCATCAAGCGCCTCCTAGTGTTTCTGCCGCCTATTCACACGCAGCGCTATCGAGATAAGGCCGGGAATATCACAACGGCCAACAGACCGGGCGCCATGCCCTGCCGGGCGACGAAGCGTTTGCCATCGCCGGGGTATGGCACGTGGCCAGATGGCGCGGTTTCCTTCACGATGCCGACGCTCAACGCCGAGCAACACCCCCTTGATGCAGCGGTTCCATAAGCCCGGGACGAGAAACGTGGCGTGGTGCTGCTGCCCCAGTCCCACGGGGACGACTGGCTGGGCTGCAAAGATCCAGAGAGCGCCCGCACCTGTCTGCGTCTCTACCCGGCGGAATCGCTGGTGGCCGAACCTGCGCCGATGCCTCCGCGTACCCGCCAGCCGGCATCGAGCATCACGCAGATGTAGCGGGCGCGGGACGGAGCCAGCCTAACGGGCGCGTCCGGCCAGGCACGGACATTCGCCGAGGATCGGTTTCGGGTAGTCTTCAGGGTGTGCCTGACCCATATCGCACATTGTCTGCCTATGCAATCCGCGTATCTTGCCCGCCTCAGTCAGCCCGTCCAGCAACTCGTCCTTGACGTGGAGGCAGGCGCGGGGGTGGCCATCCACGTCGTGCTCGACCCGAAACAGAATGCCGGCGGCACGACGGGTCAGGGCAAGCTTGCGGTCGACATCCAGGCCCACCGCATTCAACTCTTTGCCCCGACCAATGGCTACTTTCCCGATGGAGCGGTTCGGCATGAAGTGCTGCATGCGCGCCGGTTTCATGTTGACGGCGTGCCGAAGCTGGCGTTAGCCGAGAGCGTACCCTGGGACCCAGGTTTTGCGGAGGCGCTGGCCGCGCTGGATAATGCCGTCGAACACGTCCTGATCGTGCCTGAGGAACTGCGCTGTCATCCCGATCGCCGCCAACATTGGGAGGCGGTGATGCAGGAGGTCTGTCTGGGCCTACCCGGTGTGCCGGCAGGCGAGCGGCGCCTCGCGCTCTGTCTGCACTGGACCTTCCTGTGTCATGTCCTGCCTGACGCGCCGGCCGTGGCGATCGCCAAACGCTTTGCGGAACAGCATGCGTTGGTAGAACTGGCCGACCACTTTGCCGACCGGTTCCAGGCGGTAGCGGCCAGCAAGGAGGCGCTGGTGCGCCTCCTTTTCGACACCTTCCCCGAAATCCCGAAGCACCGTGCGGCGTTGGAATACATCAGCAGCAGGACTGGTACTTGCCAGAAACCAATTCCATAGATCGACGCCGGCAAGAAAACTCGCTCCCCTGGGAATCAACGGGTCCAGCAATTGCTTTTGGGACTCGTAAGGGCCGGCTTGCGTAGACTTGGGGCAGACCGCTCACCGAATCCTGATCGATGCCGGCGTCTGGGGGCCACGCAATCAGCGGCTGCCGAAGATCCATCAGCCGCTCAACTGCAGGGCCTGTCTCCTATCGATCTCGCCGCGGCACTTCCACTTGTGGCGCCTGCACGTACACCACTTGCTTGTCTCGGCCTACTAGGAGTCCGATTATCAGGAACACTATTCCCAGGAAAAACCCTGCGAAGCCGAGCATGCCGCTGATGAATGTTCCGCCGATTACCGCTCCAGCCGTCGCTGCGCCCGATTGGTCCCCCATGGCGGCGACGTGCGATCCCGTAAAGACAAGACCTGCAAGCGGCAAACAAAAGGCGGCGATGGCCGATGAAAGCAGGAGCCGGCGCCAGGCTTTAGGTGCGGACGGTGCCTTGATCGCAATGACCAAGCCGATCAACCAGGGCACAAAAAACGAAAGAAGATGGGCCGTCGGCGCCGTATTGGGCGAGATCGACGCGATTCCGACGACGAAATACACCAATAGCGCCAAGATCAGACCACCAAAAATACCCGCGACGATTTTCATCTTCAGTCTCCCCCCTCGGACTTGCCCTACCACGCGTGCTTGACGCCCACCCGCACCGCATACTGATAAGACCTTTGTGCGCCTCAGGCCCCTGTCACGTTGGCCCAGCCCATCCAACGCTTGCCCAGGTCAGCATTGAGGCTGAACTTGACCGCGTAGCGGATGCATGCTGCCCAATGGCAGATTGTTAAACGATATGCTGCTGGTCACACTGGTATGCCACCAGTTCAGCGTGAGATATGACTGCCGCTTGCGGGACTCTGAGCGCAGGAAGGTGCAATGTAGGCGGACGTCGAATCGTGTGATTCAGCCATGCGAGTCGCCGCCGGTCACGCGTGTGCGGCTAGGCTCGGTGATGTTCGATTCGCTGTAGCCGACGTAGACCACTTACCCCTGCGACTCACCGCGAATGTATGCGGCCTAGTCGAGAATATAAACGTTGATTATTTAAGTGAAGTAAATAATTTTTACAGGGCAGATAAGAAAAAATTCCTGCACTCTTGACGCCTGTGACATCACCATGACAACAGCCCGCTAACGGGCTGCAGGTTTGCACCTACGAGCGCGCTGGCCAGGGCGGGCCAAGGGCAGACATCGGCCAGCCGCAGTCATTGCCCTTCGATCGGTGAGCGGCTGCTATGCAGTCATGAACTGACGTTGATTCGATCTGCGGTCTTCATCTCGCGCGCCGTTCGCGAAAGTGACACTCAACGCCAGCGCCGGCGGCTGATCAATACACTGGACCTGGTGCGCGCCATTGCGGGCGATTCGTTTCACGACGAAACGCCCAAGGATAGGATCGGCGGAAAGGCGGTGCGGATTCAGCCTAAGCCTTTGCAGGACGATGCTTGCCTCGCCCGGCTGTACTAGCCGGACGGTCCCGCGGCCTCAAATGCCTTATGTGCGATGGGCAACGTTCAAGCTGCAGCCGCCGACGCAGGCCGGCTTGTCGGCTACGAGCGATATTGATAGGCTGCCGTAGTCCCACCTGCCCGATAGCATGCAGCGATCCAGAAGTCCGGCATGCGGCGGGCGCCAAGGATGAGGAGGCGGAGATGGCAAATGACAAGGAATCGGGGTCCACGCTGACTCGCCGGGGGTTCCTGCGTACTGCAGGACTTGGCGTCGTGGCGTTGAGCGCGGGTGCAGGCGAAAGCACGCAAGCCGCAGCGCCCGATACCGGCAAGCCAGCACCCGCAAGGGGTAACGGCCCGGCAGGCCTGTTTAACATTCTCCTCATCCTGGTCGATCAAGAGCGACATTTTCGACCTGGAGAGCTTCCAGCGGACTATCGTTTGCCTGCACACGAGCGACTGGTGAAGAGCGGTACAACGTTCGCCAACCATCAGATCAACTCGTGCGTGTGTACGCCATCACGTTCCGTGATTTACACGGGGCAACACATTCAGCAGACGCGGATGTTCGATAACACGAACTTCCCATGGATCAGCAGCATGTCGACCGAGACTCGTACGCTCGGTGACATGCTTCGCGAGGCAGGCTACTACACCGCATACAAGGGCAAGTGGCATCTCACCAAGGAATTCGAGACGATCAACAAACTGGGCACGCCGACCAAGATTTTTACCGCCGAAATGGAAGCCTACGGCTTTTCCGATTACATCGGCATTGGCGACATCATTGCCCACACGAGAGGCGGTTACCTGCACGACGGGGTGATCACCGCAATGGGCGTGAGCTGGCTGCGTGGAAAAGGCCGCGAGCTTGCGGCACAGGGGAAGCCATGGTTCCTCGCGGTCAACCTGGTCAACCCGCATGACGTGATGTTCTACGACACCGACGCTCCCGGAACGGAGGTCCAGGAGCGGCGCGGACTCGCGCATGTCGCCCGTGACCCGGTTGATCCGCTGTATGCCAGGCAGTGGGACTTCACGCTTCCAGCAAGCAGGAAGCAAGCGCTCGATGCGCCGGGGCGCCCGCCAGCGCATCGCGATTTCCTTCGCTCGCATGATGCTCTGGTCGGAACGATTGCAAACGAGGACGCCCGTTGGCGTCGGCGGCACAACTACTACCTGAACTGCATGCGCGATGTCGATCGCAATATTGCAGCCATTCTGGCCGAACTCGATGCTGGAGGCCTCACCGACAAGACTATCGTGATTCTGACGTCCGATCATGGTGACATGGATGGTGCCCACCAACTCCACGCCAAGGGTGCCGTCTCGTATCGGGAGCAGAACAACGTCCCGCTGATCATCGCGCACCCCGCCTTTCAAGGTGGCAAGCAATGCCGCGCAGTAACGTCGCACCTGGACATCGCGCCGACGCTGGTGGCGATGACCGGCATTGGCGCCGACAAGCGCAATGCGATAGTCAAAGGGCTTGCAGGGAAGGATTTCTCGGGGCTACTCGACGCACCCGACAAGGCAGGTTCTGAAGCCATCCGCAATGGCGCGCTATTCTGCTACAACATGCTCGCCTATATCGATGGCGACTTTCTTTTCAAGGCGGTTGACTATCTGCAGAAAGGCGGTAAGCCAGACCAGCTCAAGAACGCCGGCATCCGGCCCGACCTGATGAAGCGAGGTGCGGTACGTTCGATCTACGACGGACGCTACACTTTCGCACGGTACTTCTCGCCCAAGCAGCACAACCGGCCGACGACACTCGAAGAACTCTACCGGTTCAATGATGTAGAGCTTTACGATCTCCAGACCGACCCGTTTGAGATGCACAATCTGGCGGCAGACAGCAGCCACCGCGACCTTCTTCTCGCTATGAACGAAAAATTGAATCGGTTGATAGATGCTGAAGTCGGTGAAGACCGTGGGCAGATGCTCCCCGGTGGCATCGATGCAGGGTGGGATGTAACGGCGGAAACCATGGCCGGCGCATGATACCTCCGAGGTGACTCGTGGGGAGCAAATCCGCGGTGCCTGGTCTCCAACTCAACCGCGACCGATTGAATCCGCAGTCGCGAACCGCCGTCTGGTGTGCGATTAACGGGGATCCACGCCAGCCAGGAATCGCCGGTAGCCGTTGCATCTCCCTTGAGCGAGGTCAGGCGTAGACTAAATGGTCACAAGACAGGCCGATGGCAAAGATCGGCCCACTAGCAGTCTCTCAGAATAACGAGTCGAACGGCAGTTACACGTTTCATTGCCGCCGCTCCACGGCGTCTTGAGCGGCGGCTCACCTGAGGAGCAGGGTCCCTCCAGCCTTCAAAAAACTTAGCATTTCGCCTTCTTGGCCTGCCCCGGTGGGCAACCGCCATTCCCCTTGCCGCGACCGGTGTAGTACTTCTCGCCTTTGGGCCCATTGTGCTTGCGCCAGTAATCCGGATCGCGATACTCCCCGCCATCCCAGTAGTAGCCCCTGTTATCTCGGCTGCCAAAGGTGATGCTGACACCAGGCGCTTGGATGCCCGTATTTCCAACGACGACATTGACATCAGCCGCGCTCGCGGCCCAACCGCTGCATGCGAGTATGATCGCAACGACAGATTTCTTCACAGAAGCTCCTTGTTGTGTAGTGTCTAGGGGCCGGTCTCCGGGTACCCGCATCCTCCGACGACCATCGGCGGACTTCAAGATCGTTACCACTAATGGCAATACCAAACCGGAAGTCGCCATTGTGGGCGTGGGCGACTCCATGTCCGCGAGAATGCCTCGCAATCGCGAGAGCGTCAAAGATTAGCAATTCTCTCTGCCCCGGCAGGGCACAACTTGCCAAAAGGGCAGCATTCCGGACAGTCCATTTATCTCAGTTCTCGCCGCGATATGCCGTTACAAGAGTTTCGCTGCGAACCCGCTCCAGCGTCTTTTTATGGGTGAGCGGAGCGTCCCTGCGCCGCTCACTCCTTTTCCGGCCGTACACACACCCATTCTTGAGTGGGGCGGACACGCCAGCCACAACGCACGAAAATGTGACAGTCGTGATTGACCCCATGACACCGTCCCAGCCCGCGAGCAATCTGCCGCGGGCTTTTTTTTTTGGGATGGTCACCCCCACTCTACGCACGAGTTACGCTGTAGCGGTGTTTTTCTCTCTGGAGAGGCCATCATGCAAGACGCGACGCTGGTTGGGATCGATCTGGGCAAGCATTCATTCCACCTTCACGGCCAAGACCGACACGGCAAAGCCGTGTTTCGCAAGAAGATGGGGCGCACACAGTTGATCGAGTTCTTCGCTACGTTCCACGCTTGCACGGTGGTCATGGAAGCTTGCGCCGGGGCGCACCACATGGCCCGCAAGCTCGCCAGCTTTGGCCACCAGGTCAAGTTAATCTCGCCGCGGTTCGTACGGCCCTTCGTCAAGGGCAACAAGAACGACTTCGTGGACGCCGAGGCGATCTGCGAGGCGGCATCGCGCCCTGCCATGCGGTTCGTGACGCCAAAGACTGAATCGCAGCAAACGATGTCGGCCCTGCACAGGGTACGCGATTCGCTAGTGCGTGATCGGGTGAAAGCCGTCAACCAGATGCATGGCTTTCTGCTCGAATTCGGCATCAGTCTCCCGATCGGCAAGGCCGTTATCGCACGCCTACCGGTCGTTCTCGCCGAGCATCCACTGCCACCGCCTCTAGTCGCCATCCTCGAACGCCTTCATGCTCACTTCAAGTACCTGAGCGAACAGATTGGCGAGATCGACAAAGAGATTAGCCGGCAACTGGCCGACGACGCGCTAGGCCAGCGTCTGCTGACGATTCCCGGCGTCGGCCCGATAACTGCAAGTGTGCTGGCCGCCGAGATGGGCGACGGCAAGCAGTACGGATGCAGCCGAGACTTTGCAGCATCCGTCGGCCTTGTGCCACGTCAGTACAGCACAGGCGGCAAGGCCAAATTACTGGGAATCAGTAAGAGGGGCGACAAAAACATCCGACGCCTGCTGGTTCAGTGTGCTCGGGCGTACATGCAGCGGATTGAGCGGCAGAGCGGCCCACTCGCCGATTGGGTCCGTGCAATGCTGGCGCGACGGCACTCAAACGTCGTGGCCTGTGCCCTCGCGAACAAACTGGCTCGCACGGCTTGGGCGTTGGCAACCCGCAATACTCTCTTCGATGCGGGAGCGGCTGTTATGCCGGTCTGATCAGCCTGATCCCGCTTACTGCTTTACCGAAGTCAACCCATCTAGTTTTGCAACCGCTGAAATTTGATGACGTGAACGGCACACCGGCCTGACGGAGAACCTCGCAAAAAAATCGGCTTTCGAAGCCGAGAACCTTTTCAGGACCGTCAGGCGCGACTCTCATCGTGGCGCGGGGAGCGATCCCCACAAACGACGCCGGATAGATTTAGGCAAGCCAACCACTTCGTCAGAGCTCAAGGTTGCCAAAACGGGGGTGACCATAGATTTTTTTGCCGGGTAGGACATGCTCCGAACAAATGTTTGACAGCTTTGTACTTCCAAGCCGCCACCCTCATTAGGCTGGCTATGCGTTGACCACAAATAGAAAAGCCCGCCGGCGAGCGGCGGGCAATATGGAGGAAGACGGGTCTTAGAAGGCCTACAGCAACTCCTCCGGGGAGTCGGATATATCCCTAGTCGATCTCGCTCGCGCTTTCAGCATGCGTCCGAAAGCGTAAATAGTTACGAACTGTTGCACTGCCGCCTGCAATTCGCATTTGCATTACGGCCGGAAGTCTCTTGCGATACATCGCCGGCCTTCCTCACCCGGCTCAGCAGTTGCCTTTCTTTGCCTGTCCTGGCGGACAATAGTTGTTGCCTGGCCCTCCCTGTGGTTTGCCGGAGGGGCCGTAGTCTGGCACGTAGTAGGCGCAGCCGCCAAGCAGCATGGCGCCAAAGGTGAGCATGACGACAATGGTTTTCATAGTTGAGAGGGGCTGACGCCCCTTTTCCTCGCTGGGTTAGAAGTTGAAGTTCACGCCGCTCTGGCTGGCGCCCGATACGTTCGCAGCACTGGTCTGCGTCGCGCCGGCTGCGCTGGTGGCCTGAACCGAATACTGCCCGGCAACCGGTGCGGCGGACAGGGCAATCGGCAGCGTCGGGCTGTATGTACCGATCAGCGGCGCCGCGGCGGGTAACGCCAGGGAATACGCGCCAGTATCGAGATTGGCGTTCGTCGAGGCAATCTCGTACGACACCGAGCTGATGGTCTGCAGCGCGCGTACCGACGCCTGCGCCGATGCAGTGGCGGCGCCGGAAACGGTGTTGGTCGCCGAAGTGGGCAGCGTGATGGGCGCGGCCGCGGTCGAGAGCGCGGTCGTGGCACTGGCCGTCACCGGCACAGTGCGGATAATGCCAGTGGCATGGCCCGATGGCAGTTTGTTGTCGACCACCACCACGTCATAAGTGCCGTTGGTGCTGCTCTGGATGAGCGGTGTCAGGACGAACTGGCCATTGGCATCCGCCACCGTTCCGCGAATGATCTGCCCGTTCTGTTCCGCGTAGACCGTAGCACCGGCCTGTGCGGCAGGCACATAGCCGGCAATGGTCCCACTCACCGTCAGCGGCGTAGCGGTGATCACCGGCTTGAGGCTGTACGAGCCGTTGCCCTGCTGGACAATCGACTTACAGGCATTGAAGTCCAGAATCAGGTCGACCAACGTGTTGGCTGGCACCGTAAAGGGCCGGATGATCTTGTAGCCGCTCTGCGTAGCGCTCGGCGTGGCGAGCGGCACCTCGTTCGTCGTGCCAGACACCACCACGGAGTTCGCCAACGAACCACCCTGGTTCGCGTTCAGCACCAGACGTACCTGCTGGTACTGCCCGGCGGGCAGAGGCGCGCGACCAATATCGAACAACACGCCGTTCGTAAGCGACAGCAGGTCGACCTTTTGCGGGGTGGGCAGCGAGATGTCCGTCCAGCCGCCGTCGTTGTCCCCGGCATTGCTGCTGCTGTTCACCCGCACCTTGTTGACCGTGACGTAGACATGATCAAAGCCGCAGGACGGGGCGTCAGTCATCGCCACATGCAACGTGCCATTGGTCGGCGTGTTGTCGCTGCTGCCTCCGTCCCCGCCACCGCAGGCAACGACGATGAATGGAACCGGCAACATCGCAAAGATTTTCTTTAAATTAAGTCCGCTTCTTGTTTTCATAATCGCGTCTCCTCGGCGCTGAATCGGAGCGCCAGCATAAGCGTTGTCCACGCGACCCCGCGCAGCGCCATTGCAACGATTCGTAACAAGAATGAAACAGATGAAGAGCTGGTTGCAACCGTGTAACAGCGGCCGTCGGAACCACGTGAGCGCGTTGCCACGGCGATTTGCCGCCCAAACATTCCGACCCCCGGATGCCCGTCGCTCGCGCCACCTGGTGGCGGTGGAGGCCGGGTGCGTGACGTGCACCCGGCAATACCTAGTTCACGGTATTTGAAAACCGGCGAGTAATCTGCAATATTGATGGCGCAGCGCGCCAAGTTGCCTTGCCCCCGAGGCTGGCCGGCTGCCAACACCGCATAGACAGGTGACATGAGGCATGACTTTGTCCGTGGATCAACGACGCATCCTTGCCGCACTGGCGCAGGGTCACAAACTGCTCACGCTGCGCTCTCCCCTGCATGGCCGCATTGTCGGCGCGAATTTATGGGATCCGATCGCCAACACGGTGGTCAGCCTGGGCCAGTTGCAGGTCAACCCAGCGACGGCCGAAGCCCCCGCCGAATGGATCGCGCCGATCGGCAAACCACACAAGCCCAATGGCCGGCCCGTTACGTTGCGCTCCTCACTTGACTGCGTAGCGTAGTGACCCGTCTGCCCGTCAAAGATTGCCCTTGATCCGCACCAGATCCGAAAAGCTTCGGCGCAGATCTTCGGCTACGTGCCGAAGCGCGCCGGGAAGACTGCCCTCGCATGGGCTGCGAACTTTTTACTGCAATGGGGCTATTACTTCACCGGCCCCACTACCTCTGAATCATGGACATTCTTTTGTTGCGCTGCGGGAACCGCGCGTTGATCCTGCCCCACAACCAAGATCCGGCTGACTGCCCCCTCCTGGTACGACTGTGGCTCGGCACGCCCTACACGGCAGACCGCACCGAAATCACGGCCAACATGCCACTGCCGGGGATCAAACCGCGGGCCGTCGTGACGGAACTGCTGGAGACAGGTTACTGCGCGCTGGACGTCAAGACGGGCGTTCTGACGTTCGCAGGGCTCGCGGCAGAGACAGGCGATACCGCGGAAGACGAGGCCGGCAGTGCTAGGGACTTGCTGCGAGATGAAGGGAGACTGCCTGGGAACCCGCATGATTAAGCCAGTGTGAGGCCTACTTCGAACCAGTCTGGGCGGGAGCCTTCCCGTACAACAGGGGACCGATTCCCGCCAGGCGCCGGCCGGACACTGCGACTAGCGATCGCTGACCAAAAAGACGTCGCTCACAATCCGGTGCGTGGTTGAACTCACGCCGCGCTGCCCGAGAGCATGCCGTGACACCCAATCACAGTACGCGATCTCGTTAAGGGGGCGCGGGGCGGCAGCCTTGGCGAGGCTGGCCACAAACACATGGTGGACCGTGGTGGCGCCCACCACCCCTGGAACACGAAGGACAGACTGCGCGCTCGCAGGTCGGTCTCTTCCCGGAGCTCACGCAGCGCCGCCTCGTACAATGTCTCGCCCTTGCCCGGCCTGCCACCCGGAAGCGCCCATCGCTAGCCATCCTTCGAAACCAGCAAGACCCGTTCGCCCCGGATGCAGACGACGGAAGCTCGGATCTTTGCTTTCATGGCTCTCTCGATAGGTGAGGGCTGAAACGCCATCGTCAACCCTATGGTCATCCGGCTAGATCAGATCCTTCCTGCCTGGATGGCCGCATTGGAATGCACTCCTTTCATCCTCCGTCCGACCAACGTGCCACTTGCTCGGGGGCCGCCGTGGAACGACGGGATATCCCAAACGAATTCTGCGCCGCGGGCCAATGTTTGCCAGCGGCGGTCCATACCTCCGTCGCAAATCCAACGCTTATGCCGTGGCACTCGGACGGGCGGTAACGACCTCATGCCACTGCTTCACCCGCACATGTGTCTCGGGTATCGCCATCGCAAGCGCCTTCGTCGCGAAGTCAACGGTAGCGAGCGCGGTGATATCCGCTGCAGAGAATTGATTCCCTGCGACGTACGTCGCGCGCCCCAACTGCGCTTCCAGGTCGTCATAGAAATTCGCAACCCGTTGCTTGCTGCGCTCGACCAGAGCCGGAACCTGTTCGTACCCGTGCGGGCCCGAAATGGCTCGTCCCTTGAGTCCGGCAGCCGCGTTTCGAACGCCCTCCATGACGGCAGCGAATCCCTCAATCTCCATGCGGCGCTCCCACATCGCGACGACGGCCTTCTCGGCGGGCGTCGTGCCATACAGCGATGACGGCGCGAAGGCATCGTCGAGATAGCGCATGATGGTTGACGCTTCGCCGATGACAGTACCGTCGTCGAGCACAAGGGTTGGAACGACGCCGCGTGGATTGATTGCGCGATACGCGTCCGAGAGCTGTTCCCGCGCACCGAGATCGACCGGTACGAGCTCGACGTCAAGCCCCTTTTCCGCAATCAGCATCCTGACGCGACGCGAGTTTGGCGAGCCATTGGAGTGATGGAGTTTCATGGTTTCTTCCAGTTAGAGTTTCGAGCCGCCGTCGACGCGCAGCGTCTCGCCGGTGATCCATCGAGCCCGGTCTGATGCCAGGAACTCGACAGCCGCACCGATATCCTCGGGATCGGCGATGCGCTTGAGTGCCTGCATGCCCAGCGTGAACGCCTTGCCCTCTTCGCTTCTGGCGAAGCTGGACATCTCGGTCGGTACTACGCCTGGCGCCACCGCATTGACGCGGATGCCGCGCTCGCCGAGGGCCGAGGCGAAGTGTTTGACAAGCGTGTCGATGGCACCCTTGGTCGCCGAGTACGCAGGCAGCGTCCCGACGACGGAATGTGCCGCGAGCGACGACAGCAAAAGGACGCTGCTGCCCTTGCACATCACCGGCAGCAATTGCTGGACGAGGAAGAACGGCGCCCGCACGTTCACCGCGAACAGGTCGTCGAAGTCTTCCACCGTGGTCTCCTCGATGGTCGCCGCACGCGAGATTCCGGCATTGGCGACGAGAACGTCGAGCCGGCCGCCGATGATGGCGCGCGTCCTCTCGGCGAGCGCATGGGGGCCATCGTGGGCACGCAGGTCGGCGGCGATCTTCTCCGCCTTTCCGCCGAATGCCCGGATCTCGGCAACCACTGCGTCCGCATCGCGAGCGCCATTGCCGTAGTGAACCAGCACCTGAGCGCCGGCCCTGGCCAGTGCCAGCGCACTCGCCCGGCCAATGCCCCGCGACGCGCCCGTCACGAGCGCGGTCTTACCCGTCAGCGTGTTCATGGTCGATAGCTCCTTTGTTCAGGCGGCTTGCCAGACGGGGTAATCAGTGTAGCCCCGGGCATCGCCGCCGTAGAACGTGGCGCGGTCGTAGGGATTCAGCGGCAGTCCAGCGCGCAGGCGCGAAGGCAGATCCGGGTTGGCAATGAAGTGGCGTCCAAAGGCCACCCCATCGACATGGCCACGTGCGATCTCGGCCTGTGCCTCGGTGCCGTCGAACCCGCCCGCGGCAATGACCGGCCCACCGAAATGCTCACGCAGATCACGCGCCGCCACGGCATGCAGGTCCTCCGCAACCTCTTCCGAACCCACGACGCGAGGCTCCACGACGTGCAGATAGGCGAGCTGTCGCCTGGACAGTGCCTGCGCCACGTAGCGGGAATCCGAATCGGAATCGCGATTGGACATGCCATTGAACTGGCTGCTCGGCGACAGACGCACACCCACTCGCCCGGGGCCCCAGACATTCCGGACGGCGTCCACAACGTCGAGCAGCAGGCGCGCGCGGTTCTCGATCGGACCGCCGTAGCGATCCGTCCGAACGTTACTGCCATCCTGCAGGAACTGGTCGATGAGATAGCCGTTGGCGGCATGGATCTCCACGCCATCGAACCCAGCCTGAAGGGCACGTTTGGCGGCGCTGACGTAGTCCTCGATGAGCGCGGGAATCTCGGTGCTTTCAAGTGCCCGAGCCGGCGAGGCCGGGGTCCACCCATCCGCCGTGAAGGCGACGCCTTCATACGGGACGACCGACGCCGTGACAGGTGCGGCCCCGCCGGTCAGGCTTGCATGCGAGGTGCGTCCCACGTGCCAGAGCTGCGCGGCGATACGGGCGCCGCGCGCATGCACGGCGGCCACGACCGACTTCCAGGCTTCCATCTGGGCATCGGTGTATAGCCCCGGCGCCCCCAGGTACCCACGTCCCGTCGCGGAAACCGTGGTCGCTTCGCCAATGATCAGGCCGCCTGCCGACGCGCGCTGCGCGTAGTAGTCGCGCATCAATGCATTGGGCACGTCACCATCGGTGTCCGCACGCAGACGGGTCAGCGGAGCCATGATGACGCGGTGTCCGAGCTGGATCTGGCCGAGAGCCAGCGGGCTAAACAATGTATTGGACATGACAGTTTTTCCGAGATACGTGGTCGAGGGGATCAGCCGGCGGTCTTGCCGCCATCGACGGTGAGGATCTGCCCCGTCACAAACGACGCGCCGCCGGATGCCAGATAGACCACGGCAGCGGCAATGTCCTCCGGCTTGCCGAGGCGGGCCAGCGGCACGCCGCTCGCCAACGCCGCCTTGTTCTCCGGTGTTCCTGTGAAGCGATCAAGCATGCCTGTCTGGGTGGGACCAGGCGCTACGGCATTGACGCGCACCCCGGTACTGGCAACTTCGAGTGCAGCCGACTTCGTGATGCCTTCCACGGCATGCTTGCTGCCGGCATAGACAGCGGCGTACGCCGCGCCTTCATGGCCATAGGTCGACGAGATATTGATCACCACGCCCGAACGCTGCGCCGTCATGACGCGGAGCTCGTGCTTCAGGCTCAGCAGCGTGCCCAGTACATTCGTGTCGAACCCGGCCGCGTAGGTCTCGGGGGTCTGCTCGGTCACCGGGCCGGGCTGGCCTTCCGTGCCGGCGTTGTTGACGGCGACATCCAGCCGGCCGAAGTGCGATACGGCCTGGTCGACGAGTTGGCGGACATCCTCGTCATGACGTACATCGGCCTGCACAAACAGGGCTTCGGCGCCGAGTTCGCGCAATTCGGCTTCGAGTGCGGCACCCTCCACAGGGCGACGACCGGAGACGACAAGCTTCGCGCCGGTACGGGCGAAAGCGACTGCGGTGGCGCGACCGATGCCGGTCAGTGCGCCAGTGATGAGAACTACTATGCTGCTCATGGAAAACTCCTGTAGGGTATCGCTGTCACGTATGGGTAGCACTGCGTGTACAGCGGAACATGGTTGCTACAGGACCCAATCTAGGGGCTCCGAGCGCCCGGAAAAAAGACTTTGTAGGCTGGTGGGCATGCCTGCCAGGCATGGCTAACATGGAACTCAGACATCTTCGGTACTTCATCGCCGTCGCGGAAGCGGGCAGCCTGACGGAAGCTGCGGCCAATCGGCTGCATACGTCGCAACCCTCGCTCAGTCGGCAGATCCGCGACCTCGAGGACCAAGTTGGCGTGGAACTGCTGCGTCGTAGCGCGCAAGGCGTGGTCCTCACGGAAGCCGGACAGGCGTTTCTTGATCACGCGCGGCTGGCCATGGCACAGGTCGATGCCGCCGTCGAAGCGGCCCGCCGTGCGGCGCAGCCGGCCAAGCCGCGCTTTGCACTCGGGTTCCTGACGGGCCAGGAGATGACATGGCTCACGGACGCCATGCATTTGCTGCGTGCGGAGCTACCGAATATTGAGGTGAGCGTGTCGAGCGACTACTCGACGGAACTGGCCGCCGCCGTGGCACATGGCAAGCTGGACGTCGCCTTCATGCGCGCCGAGCCTGGATATGGGCTCGAATACCAAGTGGTTGCCCAGGAGCCGCTGGTCGTGCTGATGCCTAGCGACCACGCACTGACCGCGCGCGATGCACTGCGTGTCGAGGATCTTCGGAACGAGCCGTTTATCGCCATGGGAGACAAGGCGAAGGTGCTCCGGCAGGTGGTGGACGCCTACCTGGCCAGTTCGGGGGTCGAGGTGGAGATCGCGCAAAGCGTCGACAACCCGGCGATGGTGATGTCGTTGATCGCATCGACCCGAGGCATGACGCTGATTCCCGCCTATGTGGAGAACCTGATGCCGTGGTCCGTGGTCAGCCGGCCGCTGAGCGGCCGAATCCCGACCATCGATCTCGTGATCGGGTATAGCCCCAGCAATGCCACACCGACGCTTCAGCTATTTCTGTCAAGGCTCGATAAACTGAGATCGAGGATCGCTGGCCGCCCAACGTCGTGAGCGTCGCCGATTCGGTAATTGTGGCAGTGACAATTGAATCCCTGCTGGGTTAGCGCTCGCGGAACGGCTGAATGGAGTTCGCCTTCCCCAAAGAGAGTTGTCCTCTCTACTCATATAGCCGTTCTTGCGCTGAGCGTCCCGGAGCGGCAACGTTCAGAGTCAGTTGCAGTCCCGCGGTAGACAGTTGGCCGAGTCCGGCCACAAGCGGTCGCTCAACCTCGCTGTCCAATTCGAATAGCGGAGATCTCTTCCGCCGTCGCTCAACGACCGTTTTCAGGCGGGCGAATTGTCGGTGGCGCCGCCTCAACCCGGCCAGCCGCAGTCATTGCCCCTTCGGTCGGTGAGCGGCTGCTATGCAGTCATGAACTCACGTTGATTCGATCTGCGGTCTTCATCTCGCGTGCCGTTCGCGAAAGTGACACTCGACGCCAGCGCTGGCGGCTGATCGCTGCACTGGACCTCGTGACCAGATCAAATCCATCAACGGTTTGTTTCAGGCTGCCAAGCGCAAGGCTCGCGGCGATACGCGCTTCGAAGCCATGCGAACCGTGCTGTTTCTTGTCGCTGGCAAACTCGACTGTTCGGCCTTGAACGCGCACGCCCGCTGAAGGCCATTACTCACTCCATGCTCAAAAGAGCCTCAAAATCTCAAAAGCCGGACAGCACGATCTTGCCTCGCGCCTTGCCGCTCTCGAGCAAGGCATGGGCGCGGCGCAGATTGGCCGCGTTGATGGTGCCGAAATGGTCCGCCAGCGTCGTGCGCAGCACGCCGGCGTCGACCAACTTGGCGACCTGGACCAAAATATTGTGCTGCTCGATCATGTCCGGGGTCTGGTACATCGAGCGGGTGTACATCAATTCCCAGTGCAGCGAGATGCTTTTGGGCTTGAGGATCGGCACGTCGAGCGACTCTGGGTCGTCGATGAGCCCCAGCTTGCCCTGCGGCGCCAGCATCTCGGCGATTTCGACCAGGTGCTTGTCAGTGTGGGTCAGGCTCGCCACGTAATCGACCTCGTCCATGCCAAGGCCGCGCAACTGCTCCGGCATCGGCTTCGTGTGGTCGATCACATGGTGCGCACCAAGCTCGCGCACCCACTCCTGTGTTTCCGGCCGCGATGCGGTGGCGATCACGGTCAGGCCGGTCAGTTGGCGCGCCAGCTGGACCAGTATCGAGCCGACGCCGCCAGCGCCGCCAATGACTAGCAGCATCCCGATCGGGTTCTTGCCTTCGCGCACTTGCAAACGGTCGAACAACAACTCCCACGCCGTCATCGACGTCAGCGGCAGCGCGGCCGCTTCCTCGAAGCTGAGGCTCTTCGGCATCGGACCGACGATGCGCTCGTCGACCAGGTGCCGCTCGCTGTTGGTGCCCGCCCGTAATAGCGAACCGGCGTACATGATGCGATCGCCGGGCTTGAACAGGGTTGCTTTGTCGCCCACGGCGCGCACCACGCCAGACGCATCCCAGCCCAGCACCTTAGGTACCACTGGTGGCGGCAGCACGCCGCCACGGATCTTGGTATCGACCGGGTTCACCGAGACCGAATGCACTTCCACCAACAGGTCGTACCCGGTTGGCTCAGTCTCGGGCAACGTGGTGTCGGTCAGGGCATCGGGCGAACCGTGCGGAACCGACTCGTTATAGACAACTGCTTTCATAGCCACTCCCAGAATTAGAGAAACGGCCGCGTGAGACATGCACGCGAAAGCCGCAGCGAGTCATTCGCG
The DNA here is from genome assembly GCF_056097175.1 of Cupriavidus sp. HE11. Classification (NCBI taxonomy): domain Bacteria; kingdom Pseudomonadati; phylum Pseudomonadota; class Betaproteobacteria; order Burkholderiales; family Burkholderiaceae; genus Cupriavidus; species Cupriavidus sp. HE11. The sequence goes on along the minus strand of NZ_CP184464.1, from coordinate 3,152,980 downwards.
GCTGCGAGCCGGCTGATGGAGCAGGAAGTTGTCAAGGTCTGTTAGACCCCGTGATCGAGCTTGCGCCCGAGCGGGGTCCCGAAGGGTCTCGACAGCGACTTTCTCAGAACATCGATAGACTACGCCGAGATTGCTTGCCACGACTTCCCGCTCCATGTTCCAGCGTGATGTTACGGATCTATCTCGGGCGCCCTCGCGAGTCGATGACCCGTCCGGCTATCTCACCCCCCCATGCGACGGATCGGGGCGCCGGAAGGTGAGGAGCAGTCGAGCGCCCCGTATCACCTGCCGGCTCTATGCGGCTTTCTTCACGCTGCCGTGCGGATCGATGACGAATTTCTTCGGCGAGCCTTCGCCAAACGTTTTGTACGCCTCAGGCGCCTGTTCCAGCGTGATGATCTCAGTGTTCAGCATGGCCTGCCGATCATCGCGATCCCGGCCACGTATGCAGGCTAAGAGATGACGCTGATCTCGTCGACGTGACCAATGACCCGATAGCGATGACATCGAGACTAGGCTCTTGCCGCTCGCACTTCTTCCTCATTCCTGCAAGAACGTGTCGGATCTCTGCGCTCCTGCTGCGCGGCCTTCAGATGCGGACGTACGGCAGCATTCCGCAAAAATCTGCGCATGTCATGACACCAACGGATATCCAGCTGCAAGCCTGTCCCTGCACCGATTACTCGTGAACGCTGCTGGCGATATGACGGAGGGGTTGAATTTGACATCAAGGCAGCCTTTGATTAGATCGATCACGGACTGCTGATGAAAGCGGTGCGCATCCACATCAGGGAAGACTGGATACTGCTATATATCGAACCGTGGCTGGTTGCGCCGTTTGAGACAGCGGACGGGGTACGTGTGCCCCGCACGCTCGGGACACCCCCGGGGCGGTGTCGTCAGTCCGATCCTGATGAACCTGTTCATGCATGACACATTCGGTCGATGGATGCACCGTACCAGCCCCAACTGGCCGTTCGCCCGCTACGCGGACGATGCGGTGGTCTACTGCCATCGCCCCAGGCAGGCGGAATACGTGATGCGACGCCGGCCGTGCTCCATGCAACTTCACTAGCGTTCGCCCGCAGGGCCATGCTGATTCGCCACTCATCGATATGGACGCCATCCGCAAGAAAGCTCGCTCGACGCCGCCGCAGTCCGAGGAACCCGCCTTCACCGGCTTCGTGCGGGTGCGCGGCGCTCGCGAACACAATCTGAAAAACATCGATGTGCAGATTCCACGCGATGCGCTGGTCGTCTTCACCGGCGTGTCGGGATCGGGGAAATCGTCGCTGGCATTCGGCACGTTGTACGCCGAAGCGCAGCGGCGCTATTTCGAATCGGTCGCGCCGTATGCCCGGCGCTTGATCGAGCAGGTCGGCGTGCCCGAAGTGGACGCCATCGAAGGCCTGCCTCCCGCGGTCGCGTTGCAGCAGCAGCGCGGCACGCCGAGCGCGCGTTCGTCGGTTGGCAGCGTGACCACACTGTCGAGCCTCGTGCGCATGCTCTATTCTCGTACCGGCGACTATCCTCCAAAGCAACCCATGCTGTTCGCCGAGGACTTCTCGCCGAACACGGTGCAAGGCGCCTGCCCGACTTGCCATGGAATCGGCCGCGTGTACGAGGTCACGGAAAAATCCATGGTGCCGGACGACTCGCTGACCATTCGCCAACGCGCGATTGCCGCATGGCCCCCCGCGTGGCACGGACAGAATCTGCGCGACATTCTGGTGACGCTCGGCTACGACGTCGATAAACCGTGGCGCGACTTGCCGAAGAAAGACCGCGACTGGATTCTCTTCACAGACGAACAGCCGACCGCGCCCGTTTACGCCGGCTTCACGCCGAAAGAAACCCGCGCCGCGCTCAAGCGCAAGGACGAACCGAGCTATCAAGGGACATTCACCGGTGCCCGCCGCTATGTGCTGCACACGTTCGCGAACACGCAAAGCGCGCTGATGAAAAAACGCGTGTCGCAATTCATGATTGGCAGCGTCTGTCCGACCTGTCACGGCAAGCGGCTCAAAAAGGAAGCGCTGTCGGTGAAGTTCGCCGGGCTCGATATCGGCGAGTTTTCCCAGTTGCCGCTAGCCAGACTTGCCGAGATGCTCGAACCGATCGCACGTGGCGAGTGGCCCGAGTCGGATGTCGCACACCCGGGAAAAGACGCCAGCAAAGCCAGCGTCCTCAGCAAGAACGCCATGCGCGATGCCGTCGATAAGCGGGTCGCCGCAGGCGGTTCCGCGCACAAATCCTCGCCGGATGTTCGGCGCACACCCAACCTGTCTGAAGAAAAACGGGTCGCCGCGCAACGCATTGCGGCCGAGTTGCTCGAACGCCTGACGACTGTGGTCGATCTGGGTCTCGGTTATCTCGCACTGGAGCGCGGCACGCCCACGCTGTCGTCCGGCGAACTGCAGCGCTTGCGACTCGCCACGCAGCTGTCGTCGCAGTTGTTCGGCGTTGTGTATGTGCTCGACGAGCCATCGGCCGGCCTGCATCCCGCGGATGGCGAAGCGCTGTTCGGCGCGTTGCAGAGCCTGAAGGCCGCGGGCAATTCGCTGTTCGTCGTCGAGCACGATTTGCAGATGATGCGGCGCGCCGATTGGCTCGTCGATGTCGGTCCCGCGGCCGGCGAAGCAGGCGGCCATGTGGTTTTTAGCGGGCCGCCCGCAGGACTCGCGAAGGTGGACGCGTCGCAAACGCGCCGGCATCTGTTCGCGCCGCCAGCGCCGCTCGAACGTATGCCGCGCAAACCTGCCGACTGGCTGCGGCTCGCCGGCATCACGCGCAACAATCTGCACGGGCTCGATGCCGCGTTTCCGCTCGGCTGTCTGACTGCCGTCACAGGCGTGTCGGGCTCGGGCAAATCGAGCCTCGTGAGCCAAGCACTGCCCGAGCTGGTCGCAAGCCACCTTGGTCGCGCCTTCGAAAACCCGGACAACGAAGAGCAGGACCCGTTGCTCGCCGCCACCGCCGTGCCGACCGGCGGCCGCATCACCGAAGGGATGGACGCCGTGCGGCGACTCGTGCGCGTCGACCAGAAACCAATCGGCCGCACGCCGCGCTCCAACCTTGCCACTTACACGGGCCTGTTCGACCACGTGCGCAAGCTGTTCGCCGACACGGCGCTCGCCCGCAAGCGCCGCTACAGCGCGGGCCGCTTTTCGTTCAATGTGGCGCAAGGCCGTTGCCCGACATGTGAAGGCGAAGGCTTTGTCAGCGTCGAACTGCTGTTTCTGCCGAGCGTCTACGCGCCCTGCTCGACATGTCACGGCACGCGCTACAACACGCAGACGCTGGAAGTCACGTGGCGCGATAAAAACGTCGCCGAGGTGCTCGGCCTGACCGTCGACGCCGCCTGCGACTTCTTCGCCGACGAAGCCAGCGTGATGCGCGCGTTGAAAGTGCTTCGCGACATCGGCCTCGGCTATCTGCGGCTCGGCCAGCCGGCCACCGAACTGTCCGGCGGCGAAGCCCAGCGCATCAAACTCGCCACCGAACTGCAACGCGCGCAGCGCGGGGACACGCTGTATATCCTCGACGAGCCGACCACCGGCCTGCATCCCGCCGACGTGGACCGTCTCATGGTGCAACTCCAGGGACTCGCGGATGCCGGCAATACCGTCGTGGTAGTCGAACATGACATGCGGGTGGCCGCGCAAAGCGACTGGGTCATCGACGTCGGCCCGGGCGCCGGCGACGCCGGCGGCAAGATCGTGGCGAGCGGCACACCAGTGGAGATCGTGCGCGCGAAGGAAAGCCGCACCGCCGAGTATCTGCGGCAGTACCTCGCAGCATGACAGAAGGAAGCGTGTACGCTAGAGAGCGGTGCTCCCAGACTGACACGGTCCGCGCGAAGCGGCCCATGAAGGTCCACAAGCCAAATGCTTTCTCACGACGCAACAACCACTGACGATTGGTGCGTCAGCATTACTTGTTAGGCCCGAAATGCACAACACGAAATATTTCGAACTCAATCGCCGTGCCACCTGGCTCGAGTTGTTCTTCGACCTGATTCTTGTGGTAGCGATCGGTGACCTAACGCATATCCTGAACCACACGGGCGAGGGTCATCTTGACCCACTCCAGTTCTGGCAATACGTCCTCGCTTTCATACCCTTGTGGTGGATTTGGGTCAGCCACACGATATATGCCAACCGGTTCGACGCGGACGACCGGAAGCATCGGCTGGCAACCCTGTTCATCATGTTCCTGCTGATTATCATCTCAGGCCTGATCGACCAACGATTCCTGGCTAGCTTTGAGGCCATCATCATCTGCTACGCCGGTTCGAAATACATCATCGCCATGATGTATTTCGTGTCGAAACACCGGCACAAGGAAAGCGTGTATCTCACAACGGCAGTTGGGTGGGTGACCCTCGCTGGTGCCACCATCAGCCTCGCTTCGATCCTGTTCCCGGCGCCACAGCGATATGTCGTGTTTTACCTTGGAATACTGTTCGATCTGGTTGCGTTCCTCATTTTTTTACCGCGTCATCTCCGGGGCATCCCAGTGCATACCGAACACCTGATCGAGCGTGTGGGCCTGCTCACGCTCATCTTACTGGGAGAGTCCGTGATTAGCCTGTCGGCGGGACTGGCCAATATCAACTGGACTGTGGAGAGGCTGGTGACCACCGCCACCGGCTTCGTGACGATATCCAGCATCTGGTGGGTCTACTTCGACAGTTTTCACCTGCTGTCCAAACAGAAGCTCACGACCGGTCATTCGATCGCGTACTCGCATTTCTTCGTTTTCATCGGCCTGTCGATCCTGGCCAGCCTGATCCGGCACGCGATCCTGGACGACATGCGGGTATCTGATTTCCGGGTACTGTTGGTCATCGGCACCGTCTGCTTTTTCATTGGTAAGCAGTACGCCTATTTCATGGAGCGTCCCGAGCTGCGGCGCCAGTTGGTCATCAACACCCTGGTCGTGTTCGTGTTGACCGGGCTTGCCCTGCTATTGCCCAGAACCAACTACATCCTGCTTGGTCTGACCGCCACGGTGATTTGTTATGCTTTCCTCAGTCTCAAATACCTGACCGTCCCCCGTGGGCGTCAACACCATCCACGCAACAGCGCTATCACGGGAGACCAGCCATGAGCGACACCGCAAGTTCTACAGGCGCGATGCCGCTGGCGTCCCAGGTTGTTCTGCGCCGAAGGAAAAGGAGTCGAAACGGCGGCCTTCGGGCGATTGTCGACGGCGAATATATCGGGACGCGAGTAATGTCCCGCCGCGTCGAAATCGAACTTTCCGCGCGCCGCTGGCACTTCGCCTTCAATGCCTTGCCAGGTGCGCCTGAATTTCGCGCGCATCGAGGGCCGAGAGATCTTCGTTGATGTCTTCGAAAATCATCTGCCGCGTCTCCTCGCTGAGACGCTTGCGAAGCATGCCGAGAAATTTCGGCTCCGCGGCAAATCGCAATCGTTGATACCGGTGATGAAGCCGTCCCTGTTCGACACGGTCGGCGACGATCTTCGCGAATTTTTCGCGTTCCTTCTCGCTCAGCGCCGGCCCACTAGGGGCGACATTGACGAGGTCTTCGATTTCCCGCAGGTCTAGTTTAAGTCCCGGGGTCTCGAAGATTCGAGCACGGCTGCCGTCGGCGACGACAACCCAGGTAGTGTCAGCCATGGTGCACCTCTCAACGCGATCGGTCGCCGGCTCGGCGGCCATCGCAAATCGTCGCGTGACGCCAGCGAACTTGCCGTCAGCGACCGTCTATCTCCAGCGCCCATCGGGGACGGACCGTGGGGCTTCCCCGCGCTCCTGCGCGAGCGACGGATAGTCGGTATATCCACGCTCGCCGCCCCCGTAGAACGTGGATGGATCCGGCGAATTGAGCGGGGCATGCAACCGGAAGCGTTCCGGCAGGTCGGGATTGGCGATGAACAAACGTCCGAACGCGATCAGGTCCGCGTTGCCGTCCTCGAGCCATCTTTCCGCACTGCCGCCGTCGAACCCGCCGGCGACCATTAGCACACCTTGATAAGTGCGACGTATCATCTGGCTCATGCGTTTCGCGCGCTCGATGAAGGCCACATCCTCACCGGCCGCCGCCAACGCAGGATTGACGATGTGCAAATAAGCCAGCCCGTATCGATTGAGCTTTTCGATGACGTAAGAAAAGGTGGCCTCGGGATCGTCGTCGTACATGTCGTTGAAGGTGCCAAGAGGAGAAAGCCTTACGCCGACCCTCTCTGGCCCCCACACTTCGCAAACCGTCTCGATCACCTCGAATAGCAGCTTGGCCCGACGCTCGCTTGATCCGCCGTATTCGTCCGTGCGGCAGTTCGTTCCGGACAACAGGAACTGGTCGAGCAGATATCCGTTCGCGCCATGTACTTCGATGCCGTCCATACCAGCAGCCTTTGCGTTGCGCGCACCCCTGGAGTATTGGCGCACGAGATATGGCATCTCTTCGACCTGCAGCGCGCGAGGCTTGACGCAGGGCGCGACGACACCTTCGCCCCGCTCGTTCTCAATGAACGCCTCTGCTTTCGGCTGGACCGCAGAAGGTGCAACTGGCGGCATTTCATCGGGCTGCAATGAGGGGTGTGATATGCGTCCTACGTGCCACAGCTGCATAAACATCAACCCTCCCGCCTCGTGCACAGCGTCCGCCACGAGCCGCCAGCCTTCGACCTGCGCCGGGGTATGTATCCCAGGCGTCCATGCGTAGCCCTGTCCTTGCATCGACACCTGGCTTGCCTCGCTGATGATGAGCGCGGCCGCTGCTCGCTGCGCGTAATAGCAGGCGTTGAGCTGCGACGGAATGTTGCCTGGTTGGTTCGCGCGCGAACGCGTCAGCGGCGCCATTACGACACGATGACGAAGGTTGTACGGACCCACCTTTACGGGTTCGAACAGCTTGTGTAGGGAAGCTTGCTCGTCGTGCTGCCGGGCTTCTCCGGGGGCGATTTTCTTATCAGGCATATTCGCTCCTAGTATTTTTGAGTCGGCCCGAAAAGCGTTGCTATAGACGCATTTAAGCGTCGGCGTCAAAGCACATCGGCAAGATCCCGCTCTACGCGCAGTCTAGCCATGAGGCCGCGCGCGCTTCTTTTCGGTTTCTGCTCAGATATTTCACGATCCTGCAGTCGTCCTGTCCATCGCACCATTGGGGGCGATGCGGCCCTGCCGTGCCTCAGCGACTCTGCCGTTCTCGAAGAATTCACGCCACAGAGCGTTGGCCTCGAGCCTCGGCACGGGATTGGAACATCCGGCCCGCAAAGGGGAGCGCCCTAGTGGATGCAGCGAGGGCGTCGTCGGGCGGGAGCAGGGCTTTGCGTCTGCCGGCCGCAAGCCGGAAGAGTCGCACGACCGATGTTATGGAAGCGTCGGCAGAACGCCAACAAAATCCGGCAGAATCGCGAAAGACACTCCCCTGCGATGCGTCTACCGTGTGGGGACAGGTGAACCGCTGTTATCGAGCGCGGGCTGCTGGCAAGTGAAAGGAAAGGCGCGAAACGAAAGAAACTCCTGGACGTCCTCAAACTCGCGCGCGTGCAGCGTCTTTCCGACTCCGTGGCTAATGTTGACGATACGCGCGTCACCCATAGCTTTGGCACAACGAGTTGCCTTGAACCGGGGTATGTAGATGTACCAACCTAGTACTGTTCCTTACCAGCGGCATAGGGGATTTGGACATACCTTCTCGCCTGGTTCTCTTAGCTTGGGATTGTTCTTTCCCATTGAGGCTTTCGAGGGAGACCGGCCGACGATGCACAACCAGGTTGCACTTGCAAAGCGCGCCGAGGAGTTAGGTTTTTCAGCGTTATGGTTCCGTGATGTTCCGCTGAGAGACCCAAGCTTTGGCGATGTGGGCCAGGTTTTCGATCCGTGGGTCTACATGGGGTTTATGGCCGCCCACACATCAAACATCGCCCTCGGCACGGCTTCGATCGTACTACCGTTGCGCAACCCCTTGCATACTGCCAAAGCGGCGGCGAGCGTCGATCAACTGAGTAATGGCCGCCTACTATTGGGAGTCGCTTCCGGTGACCGTCCGGTTGAGTTTCCAGCGTTCAACATCGACCCGGAAAAGCGAGGCGAGATTTTCCGCGAAAGGTTGGAAGTGATCCGACGGGTTCAGCACACGAGCTTTGAGCGCGTCAGTTGGAGTGACGGAGAGCTAATCGGTGCCGACCTGATTCCAAAGCCCACTACAAACGAGATTCCGCTCTTCGTGACTGGACACAGTCGCCAATCGCTGGATTGGATTGCCAAACATGCCTGCGGGTGGATCACCTACCCCCGTCCTCCTCACCTCCAACGATTGATCGTAGATAAATGGCGGCAGGAAGTTATCGGGCAATCCGGGAGCGTGTACAAGCCGTTCATGCAGTCGCTCTACATTGACCTCGATGCATCGCCGTCGACAGCACCCTCGCCGATTCACTTGGGGTTCAAGCTTGGCAGGCGCCATCTGATTGACTTGCTCGATGTCCTGCAGGAGATTGGAGTTGACCACGTCATTTTGAATCTGAAGTACGGCCACCGAAGCGCTGCCGAAGTCGTCGAAGAGCTTGGCACTCATGTGGTCCCTCGCTTCGGCGCGGGGGACTCCAGCGCCAAGCTTGCGGGAACGGATTACAGGCTCGATACGCAAGCCGTTAGTGTCTGGTAAGAATCATTCGTGCCGGAGAGACCGGCTGAAGCTCGCAGCCGAGGTCGGCAAGGCGCTTGAGCAGGCGGTGGATGGTTTTGCTGGCATGGATGTCCCTACGCCGGAGATGTGCTAACGACGATGCCCTGACTAACTCTACGAGGCAACTATGGACGCGATCACAGATCCTGTGCACCTAAGCGACCCCCGACTACTTGACTGGGTCTGCCAACCGCGCAGGAACGGCGACACCTTTAACTTGGCACCGGATCCATCACGGCTGTCAGCGCGTGGATTCACTACAAGCTCACGGCATCCTCTGCCGGGATCACTCGGCGAGGTCCAAATTGTCTCGGCGATTCGCCGGCACTACCGTATTGACCGCTTCAAGCAGCCTCTCGCTGATTGCTTCATCCTGATTCCAATGCGGACCACCTTGGGTGCCCACGCAAACGCGATCCTCGGACTGCAGGGCTCGCTTGATGCCGGCGTGCGCCAGACTATTGTTGACACCTTTCAAGCCTACTCTCCTACTCATCACGGCGCGGCGCTGCCTTATATGGCGGCACGGCTTAGCGAATTCAACCATGATCATCCGCCGGGACTGAACGGCGAGGAATTCGGTCTCTTTCTGGATACCACTTTCACTTGGCGCGGAGTACAGAAAAAGTTCGACGAGGTTGAATGGCTTCATGCCGTCTATGAAGGCAATGGCCACTCAATGATCCCTGAGTTGTGTCCGGAACGTGATCGAAATCTTGGCCATGATGGCTACCGGCTCGTTTATATCGGGGAGGAGTACTTACAATCTATTCCCCCATTACGAGAGTCGAAAAATGTCGTGAAGGTTCAGCAAGACGAGCCCGAGGATCGGGCCGTGATTAAACTAGCGAATGAGCTAGCTTGCGCGAAAAATAGAGATTGTCAATTCATGGAGCCACACAAAATCCGTATAACATCAATTAATCTTATCGATGAAATAAAATTGACACTTGAATTGGCGTATTTAAGAGATAAAAGCTGTGGCTTCCATATGTTAATGCCGGCGCTACACACGCGGTCGACTCACAACGCTCTCTATGCGACTGTCACGTGGTCGCACCCGCATGATGTCATGAAGAGAATCTTTACGGAGAACGCCCAAGAAGCGGCCATCCTAGCTGCGCCCGTTGCGTTGATTAATTTTGAGGAGGGGCTTGCAATCTTCAAAGCCGAGTTTTGGAGACTCATCAAGGAACGGGCTCTCCATAGTTTCGAATGCTTGATTCCAGAACTAATCATAGTCAAGGAAGTAGGTGGATGGTGGCCTGCGAGTTGGCCCGAACCCATAGAGTCCGAAGAGGAGGTTGAAATCCACTGAGAGTCATCTGGACCGCCGTCACTGGATGCGCGAGCTTTTCCGCAAGTCCGCCCATCAATATGCAAATGAGGCATTCCCTTGAACCTTGACAAGCTTCGGCTGCAATGGCGCGTGCTGACCATCTATGAGTGCTTCGAGCAGATCATCGCGCATATCCTGAGCATCGTGATCTCGGCGGTCGTCCTCGTATCGCTGTGGCAGTTGATTCGGGCGGTCATCGCGCTGTTGCTGTCAGGGGCATTCGATCCTCTGGATCATGCGGTGTTCCAGGCGATCTTTGGGATGGTGATGACGCTCTTGATCGCGATGGAGTTCAAGCATTCGATCATTCGCGTCATGTTAAGGAGAGATCATATCGTGCAAGTCAAAACCGTGATCCTCGTGGCGTTGCTCGCGATAGCGCGCAAGTTCATCATCCTCGATCCAGCCACGGACCCGGCTCACATCGCCGCACTCGCGGCCGGACTGGTTGCGCTTGGCAGCGTCTACTGGCTGATGCGGCAGCGCGACGATCCCGTTGATGCCGCAACCGCCGAGCGCATCGCGCAAGATCGCAAGGAACGCATCTGACAATGCGGCGCGTCCCTATGGATGCAAAAAAACACCCAACGTAGACGGACATGGAATACTAGACTTGAATGCACCACGATCGATCCGCCGTCTTGGAGAACGCGCACCATGGAGCAAATGTGTCGTTCTTCAGAATTGCGTTGTCTTTACTACCACTCGATCGGCGTCTCCTGCACGGAGAGCTCCGTAAAGTCTGTGCAATGGATCTCGTGTGTCATCCCGGCGGACCGGACCACGGCGCATGCTAGTGCCGTCGGAAGCAGCGCGCGCTCCTCTCACCGTATTAGCGTGAGTGCGCCGTTCATCGCTATCGTGCCGGCGGAGGCTAGCATCGAAGTCGACAATGAAGACGATCCGCGCGGCATTGTCCTCGCACTCAATTCGGCCAGGCTGAGCGAAACCGCTCGAAATGGACTCGGTACCGGGGCCGCCTGCGATATCCCGTGCTGGTTCACGGCGTGGGACCCTTTCCTGCGCGAAGCGGCCGACATGCTTACCGCGTTGCATTCCGGCATAAGCCCGGACCCCGTGTGCCTCGCTGCGTTCGCCGACGTAATCTCACTTCATCTCGCGGGCCGGTACGGCCGCCACGCCGATGCGCTCGAGGTAGGTACGAGTCTCTCTCAGCTAAAACTGAGCGTCGTGGATCACTTCATACACGAACACATCGCGGAGAACATCCCGATCGAGCGCCTTGCCGCGCTCGTGCACATGAGCGCGTCGCATTTTGCGCATGCTTTCAAGAGCGCGACAGGGCTTACGCCCCACTTCTACCTGACTATCAAGCGGTTGAAATTCGCGGAGTTGATGCTTTTCGAAGGAAGTCTCCCGCTGATCGATGTCGCGGCACGCGCAGGCTTCCAGACGCAGCAGCACTTCACCGCGGTGTTTCATCAATACGCAGGCTGCACGCCCCGGGCTTTCCGCCTCGCTCATATCCGCCCGACGATCCGGTGAAGCGCTCGCGACGCGATCCATGAGTGACCGACGCGTGCAGGAATCCGACACCTCTGGGCAGGAACTCGAAAGAACCGCGCGCCTCCCGGACGTATACTTGTGGACAGTCGCGGCATAACAATTGCGCACGCCGTGTTAGCCGCATACTGTCGACTCGACCGAGGTACCCACAATGGAAGAACTGCTCGGACGCGCATGGTGGATGCTCGCGCTGCGCGGCGCCGCAGGGATACTTTTCGGCCTCCTCGCGCTCTTCTGGCCTGGTCTCACGCTGCTGCTTCTGGTCGCGATGTTCGCGGCGTATGCACTCATCGGAGGCGTCGCGGCGGTCAGCGGGGCGATACGACATCGTGCGATCCGCTCGGATTGGTGGATCCCGTTGCTGCTAGGCCTGTGCAGCATCGCGGCGGGGCTGATCGCCGTCGCAGCGCCAGATGTGACGGCGCTCGTGCTGATCGCCGTAATGGGCGGGAACGCCATCGTCACCGGAGTACTTGATCTTATCGCCGGGGTGCGGCTGAAGAGACGTGGTCGCAACGACTGGCTGCTGTTTTTCATCGGGATCCTGTCGGTGCTGTTCGGCGTCTTCGTGTTGCTCGTTCCCAGTGCCGGCGCACTGGCTCTCGTCTGGATGATCAGTACCTACGCGATTGTCTCAGGCGTGATGCTGCTCGTCCTCGGCCTTGGCGCACGGAACTGGCGGCCCGTCCTTCGCGACAGGCAGAACGTACCGCTGCACTCGTGAGCGCATCCTGCGCCTGGCGTCCATCTATCCCGCTGCGCATTCCGGAGAACATCATGAAGACTCACCTCATCTCGGCCGCAAGATTGTCGACGCTCGTGCTTGCGCTATCCGCTGGTGGCCTGGTGGCAAGCGCCGCGACAGCGCAGGATGTGCCTATCGCGGGCAAGGCGACACTGGGCGTAACCGTCACCGAAGCGCAAATGGTTGCAACGGGCTGGCGCGCATCGAAGATGATCCACACCGACGTCTACAACGATAAGAACGAAAAGATCGGCCGGGTCGACGACCTGATTGTGGCACCCGATGGCTCACTCTCGGCCGCAATTATCGATGTGGGTGGCTTTCTCGGGATGGCGACGCATCGTGTCGCTGTCCCCGTTCAGCATTTCAAGCAGATGGCACCGAAGGCAATCCTCCCCGGCGCAAGCAAGGAGGCGCTGAAAAAGCTGCCGGAGTTCGAATATGCGAAGGGCTGACATCGGGCGGCGACACCGCAGCACGAGTTACTGACGATGCGGGCCGCTCTGGCGGCTCGCTGGAACAAAGGAGCACAGCGATGTCATTGGATCTCGATAGGTGGAACCCTTTCCGTTTCCTGCGTAAGAGCCCCGAGGAAAAAAGCGCAGACGCGAAGATGAACGCCGCGCCTGCTACCTCGCAGCAGGCACCCGCGCCGTCGACTCCGAATGTGGCTGCGTCCGCATGGCCGGCATCATTCGATACGGCGCGCTCGCCGCTACCCGATCCTCTGCATCTTTTCACGGACCTGATACGCGATCCGTTCGGGGCGATGGGCCCGCTCGGAAACTGGTTCGGCGACTTCAGTCCTAGCGGCTTTCAGCCGCGCCTCGACGTGATCGACGATGGCGACGCGCTGCGCATCGTGGCCGAGTTGCCAGGACTGTCGCGCGAGGACGTGGAGCTCGAAATCGTTGAGGACATGTTGGTGCTGACCGGCGAGAAGCGCATCGAATCGAAGAGCGACGAAAAAGGCTGTTACCGGGTGGAGCGGGCGTTCGGACAGTTCCAGCGCGCGATTCCGCTTCCTTCCGGCGTCGATCTTGAACGCGCCAAGGCGAATTTCGAGAACGGCGTTCTCACCGTGCGGGTGCCCAAAGCGGCCAAAGAAACCGCGGCAACGCGGCGCATCGAGATCAAGTAAGGCGATTCGGAGGGCGACAAGGCTCCATGCTGCGCGCTCGCGTCGATGATCAGCCGATGCGCTCCTGCGCGCGCGGGGCATCTTCTCACCCATTGCGCTCGGCGCCTCGCCCCCAATCCTCCACTGCCCATCCAACGGAGATCATCATGGCTACTTGCAGCGTCTGCGGAAAACCGGCGACCTCGCAGATCACGATCACCGAGAACGGCCAGCGTCGTCAGTTGACGCTGTGCGACCAGCACTACATGCAGTTCATGGCACGCAACCAGCGCAGCCTCTCGCCGCTTGAGTCGCTCTTTCACGGCGGCCTCTTTGAAAGTCTCTTCGAAGATATGTGGTCACCGCTTGAAGGTAGGCGGGGTGGCTTGCATTCCCTCGGCCAAGCGGACGAGTCGCGCGCGAGCGCCGGAGACGGCGGCAACGGCGGCGCCGGCGCGGGTACTCGTGCCGGCTTGCCCGGCGGCCGGCCGCGTCGGCATCGCCGTGCGCGCGAAGCAGTTGACCTGCAGACGTTCCTGAGCGAGAGCGGCCTGGACCGCTTGCAGGCGGCCGCGCAAAAGGCGGTCGAGTTCGGCAAGTCCGAAGTCGATACAGAACACCTGCTGCTCGCTCTTGCCGACAATAACGTGGTGCAGGAGATCCTGCGCGAATTCAAGCTGGATCCCGAAGAGATCAAGAAGGACGTCGATCAGAATGCCCCGCGTGGCACTCGCGCGGAGAGGACGGACGAGGAACGCATCGGCGTATCGCCGCGCGCAAAGAGCGCACTGGAGAACGCGCTCACCGCGTCGCGGGAACTCGGTCACAGCTATGTTGGGCCGGAGCATATCCTGGTCGGGCTCGTCGAAGAGGAAGATGGCTTCGCGGGCGAGTTGCTGCGGAAGTACGGGCTATCGTCGCATGCGCTCCGGCAGAAGACCGTCAAGGTGGTCGGCAAGGGCGCCGAGGAAGGCACCGTCGAGGGGCGCTCCACCACGCCAACGCTCGACAAGTACGCGCGCGATCTCAGCGATCTCGCGCGGCGCGGCAAGCTCGATCCGGTGATCGGCCGCGACAAGGAAATCGAAACGACTATCGAGGTTCTTGCCCGACGGCGCAAGAACAACCCGGTGCTGATCGGCGAACCGGGTGTCGGCAAGACGGCGATCGTGGAAGGACTCGCGCAGCGTATCGCGCAGGACCAGGTCCCGGAAGTGCTGCGCGGCAAGCGCGTCGTCGAGTTGAACATTAACAGCGTGGTGGCGGGGGCAAAATACCGTGGCGAGTTCGAAGAGCGTGTGAAGCAAGTGCTCGATGAGATCGTCGAGAACCAGGACCGGCTGATCGTCTTCATCGATGAACTGCATACGATCGTGGGTGCCGGCCAGGGCGGCGGTGAAGGTGGGCTGGACATCGGCAACGTGTTCAAGCCGGCGCTCGCGCGCGGCGAACTGCATCTGGTGGGCGCCACGACGCTCAACGAGTACCAAAAGTACATCGAGAAGGACTCGGCCCTCGAGCGCCGCTTCCAGCCGGTGAACGTACCCGAGCCGAGCGTCGCAGAAACCATTGAAATCCTGCGCGGGCTACGCGACCGCCTTGAAGCACATCATAAAGTAAAGATCACCGAGGAAGCCATCGCGGCTGCGGCGAAGCTGTCGGACCGCTATATCGCCGCGCGATTCCTGCCTGACAAGGCCATCGACCTGCTCGACCAGGCAGCCGCTCGCGTGCGCATCGCATCGAATTCCAGGCCGACGCAACTGCACGACATCGAGGCAAGCATCCGCCGCACACGCCAGGAGCAAGATGCGGCAAGCGCCGCCAAGCAGTTTGACAAGGCGAAGGAACTGGAAGGGAAGCTCATCTCAGAGCAGGAGCGCCTCAACGATGCGACAGAAGCGTGGAAGAAGGAACGCGGCACCAGTTCGCAAAAGGTGACGGCGGAGGACATCGCTCAGGTCGTGGCATCGCTCACCGGCGTACCAGTGTCCGAACTCACCGCTGAGGATCGAGAGAAGCTGCTTCGCCTCGAAGAACGCCTGAGGGAGCGTGTGGTCGGCCAGGACGAGGCGGTCAGCGCCGTCGCGAAGGCCGTCCGCCTCTCACGTGCCGGTCTCTCCGAAGGCGGCAAGCCGACTGCGAGCTTCCTGTTTCTCGGACCGACTGGCGTGGGCAAGACCGAACTCGCCAAAGCCCTCGCTGCCTCCGTGTTCGGCGACGAGAACGAGTTGGTGCGTATCGACATGAGCGAGTACTCCGAGCGGCATACCGTGGCGCGGTTGGTCGGCTCGCCTCCGGGCTATGTCGGTTATGAGGAAGGCGGTCAGTTGACTGAGCGAGTGCGGCGCCGCCCATATAGCGTGGTG
This sequence comes from Cupriavidus sp. HE11, assembly GCF_056097175.1. NCBI lineage: Bacteria > Pseudomonadati > Pseudomonadota > Betaproteobacteria > Burkholderiales > Burkholderiaceae > Cupriavidus > Cupriavidus sp. HE11. Next base: position 3,137,218 of record NZ_CP184464.1, on the reverse strand, counting down.
CTGCTCGACGAGATCGAGAAGGCGCATTCGGAAGTCCACAACATCCTGCTGCAGCTCTTCGACGAGGGCCGTCTCACAGACGGAAAAGGACGTCTCGTGGATTTCACGAACACGATCATCATCGCGACAAGCAATATTGGATCGCAGATGATCCAGGACAACATGCGTGCCGACAAGAAGCAGCTCGACTACCCCGAGCTGCGCGACCGTCTGATGGAGGTGCTGCGACATCATTTCAGGCCCGAGTTCCTGAACCGCGTCGATGAAGTAGTGGTGTTCCATGCACTCGGCAAGGCGCAGATCCGCAGCATCGTTGATCTGCAACTCGCGCGCGTGCAGCGCACAGCGGCCGGACAAAATATCGAGTTGTCGTTCGACGATTCGCTGCGCAATCATCTCGCGGATATCGGCTATGACCCCGAGTTCGGCGCACGGATGCTCAAGCGCAAGATTCGGGCGGAGGTGGAATCGCAACTCGCCGATGCGCTGCTGCGGGGCGACGTGCGCGACGGCGACAAGGTGACGATCACCTACGACTCGGGCGCGAATGCGGTGCGCGTGCAGAAACGATCCGTCGAAGCGGAGCCGGCGCGCCAGGTGGAGGAGCAGAAACCGGCGCACGTGTGATAGAAGGCCCGTGGGCGATGCCGCTTGTGCGGCGTCGCCTTGCGACGCCTTGCGAGCCTCACGCATGCTTGGCAACAACCGTACGCGGCCGTTCAGCCGCCGTTCAGATAGCGATGCACCAGCGCCACGCACATCGCGCCTTCACCTACCGCCGATGCCACGCGCTTGATCGACGCATGGCGCACGTCTCCCGCGGCGAACACGCCCGGCATGCTGGTCTCCAGGTACAGCGGTGCGCGCTCGAGTGGCCATCGCTGGTCGTGCTCGAACTCGCGCAGGTCTGGACCGGTGACGAGATAGCCGGCCTCGTCCCGCACGATGCCCACCTGCGCTGCCCATTCGGTTTGCGGCACGCCACCAATGCAGACGAAGAGCCAGTGCGTCTTCACGCTGCGGTGCTGGCCGGTGCGCACATCGGTCAGCGTGACTTCACGCAGCGTCTCGTCCCCGCCAAGCGCCATGACTTGGGTGCACGTCTTAACTTCGATATTCGGTGCCGAGTTCACGCGGTCCACCAGATACTGCGAGAGCGTGTGCTTCAGCGACGTGTCGCGCACTACCATGCAGACGCGATTGGCCGACTGCGCGAAGTACATGGCCGCCTGCCCGGCCGAGTTTCCCCCGCCGACGATATAGACGTCCTCGCCATGCATCAGTGCTGCTTCACTTGCACCCGCGCCATAATAAAGGCCGGAGCCGAAGAAGCGATCCTCGTCGGCCAGGCCGAGCTTGCGATACGCCACGCCCGTCGCGCAGATCGACGTTCGTGCTGTAATGCGGGTGCCGTCTTCCAGATAGACGACGCCCTTGCCTGGCGGAAATTCCGCGCGCATGCCGGCGCGCGCAAGAAGTATCTCGGAACCGAACTTCATTGCCTGGGCGCGAGCCCGCTCGGCGAGTTCCCAGCCGCCGATGCCATCCGGAAAGCCGAGGTAGTTCTCGATCTTCGAGCTGCTGCCGGCCTGACCCCCGATGGCCCACCGCTCCACCAGCACCGTGCGCAGCCCTTCCGATGCACCGTACACCGCGGCGCTCAGTCCCGCGGGACCGGCGCCGTAAATGGCGAGGTCGTACTCCGAGCGTGAAGGGTTGGCGAACCAGCCGAGCTTTTCGGTGATCTGCCGGATGGTCGGGCATTCGAGCCGTGTGCCGTCATGGAAGACGCACACGGGCAAGCGAGAATCGGACAGATGCTGCACGCCTGCAAGCGCCGCGGCGTCCTCATCGCGTGTGAGCTCGATCCATTCGAAAGGGATGTCGCTGCGATGAAGGAAGTCGCGAATCGCATAGCCGTTGGCCGTGCGCTTTCTTCCATAGATCTTGACCATGAAGGTGGCTCCCGGTGCGTCGTCCGTGCCCGTCTGGCAGCGCGACAGGAACTACCTTAGGCGCGCGGTCGATCGCGCGTCTTTTTTGATTCTGTCTCCCTTTGTCTGATTCCTGCGGCCCCGAACAGCGCGACGCCTTGGCGTATTACGCTAGTGAGCGAAGGGGAGTCGCGCATTACACAGACTGCCTCTCTCGCGCGGATTCCACAGTCACCCGGCTATCGTTCACAAATCTGCCTGAACGACATCTCGCACGAGCCTTGCGAGATCCACTCGATGAAACGTCATCTCGGATGCTGCGGCGTGAGAAACGGGGATGGCGAAACATCGGTCTTGGCAAGGATGCTAAGGCGTACCGTAGCTGGCGGGTTCCGAGGCCTTGGGGCACGGCTGTTACAGGCACTGCGCAACGGTTCTGCGCCGGATGTGCGCCGGAGCCCGCGAAATGGCGAGTTCATTCCGTACTGTCAGCCGGTGATCGACCTTGAATCGGGGGCGTGCCTCGGCGTCGAAGTACGGGCCCGCCGGCAGCATCCGCGTCGCGGTCTGCTAGAGCCGGGCGCCCCGATTAGTCGCGCGCCGCGCCAAAGCGGCGCCGGTACGGCCCCTGGTCGCTGTCCATACGCTGACGAAGCCGCTGGCCCACTCATTTTGTTTATTCTCATCGCACAGGCAACGTGCGAGCGTTCATTTCCGTTTGGCGCCTTCACAAACCTTGCATAAATTCAACAAAGGCTTCTGGGTTAAGCGGGCGGCTGATTAGATAACCCTGGACAGCGTCGCATCCGGCGTCCTTCAACTCTTCGAGCTGACTCCGGTACTCGACGCCTTCTGCGATAGTTTTCATGCCCAGCGAACGAGCAAGACCGACGATGCCTCGAATGATCGCCGATGCCTTCTCTGAATCCACCAACGCGCGAACAAACGATTTGTCGATCTTGAGCGTGTCGATAGGCAGTCGGACCAGATAGCTGAGGCTGGAGTATCCAGCGCCGAAGTCGTCCAGCGATGTGGATATTCCCGCTTGCTTCAGCGCGGCAAGAACCGACGATGCCTTCTTGATATCGCTCACTAAAGAGTCTTCCGTGACTTCAATATCGAGCATGGTGGGGGAGATGTCGTTCGCCCTCGCGATCTGGAGAATCCTATCTGCGAGCCCTACACCGAGCAGTTGCCGAGCCGACAGATTGAGGCTGATCCGCGGCACGATTACGCCCATCCGCCGCCATGTGCCAATTTGCTGGCAAACTTCATTGAGCAGCCATTCGACGAGAGCGCCTTCATATGGGGAGTCAAGCAACAGATCCAGGAATGCGTAAGGCGTGAGCAAGCCTCGTTCAGGATGACGCCAGCGAAGGAGCGCCTCGGCACCGATCAGGGAGGTGTCGGAGAGTGCCATTTGAGGCTGGAAGTGGAGCTCGAACTGGTTTCCCGCAAATGCCCTGCGGAGATCGATACGCAAGGCAGCGCGGTCGCGCACGCCCCGGTCGAGTGCCGCGTCGTACGTGCGCACTTGAAACCCGCCAGATGACTTCGCTGCGTACATGGCTGTATCGGCATGACTCAGCAACACTGCGGCTGATTCCCGTTCATCTCTCAGTAGCGCGATACCAACGCTGGCCGACAGGGAGATGGATCTGCCGCATGTATCGAATGGCACTGCGAGCACATTGAGCACCGAGTGCGCAAGCGCTTCTGCTGCACTTTCAGTGGTATTGCGTAACAACAGAACAAACTCGTCGCCCCCTACGCGCGCGGCGAAGACAGCAGGTTCGAGAATTGCGAGTAGCCTTTTGGCAAAGCCGCGCAGCAACTCATCGCCGACAGCATGACTGAACGCGTCGTTGACTTCCTTGAGATGGTCCAAGTCAATAAACAGCAGTGCCAGGGAAGCGCTGTCCGTAAGGCCCAATGAAGCAGCCTCGGCGACCGCGTGTGACATCACTTCCATGCACTTGCGGCGGTTCGCCAAGCCAGTCAGGTAGTCGTGACTAGCTTCGAATTCCAACTGTGCCGCGTCCTCGTGTTCTCGTGTGACGTCGCGGAAGAGTACCGTGATGCCATCGTCGTGCTGAAATGAGCGAGCCTCAAACCAGGTGCCGAGCGGTGCGTAATAGTCAGTGTGACAGCCGGGAATTCCCGTTGCCGCCGTCTGCTGATAGATGCGAAAGTAGCCGGAGTCCACCAAGTCCGGGTAACACTGCCATATGTCGCGTCCGAGCAGGTTCTTCCGCTCCTGCCGCAAGTATCGTTCAGCCGTATTATTGAGATAGGTGAAGCGCCACGACTTGTCTATCGACATGAATCCGTCGCTCAGACTATCAAGCATGTCACTAAGGTGAGCCGGTGCAGGCTGTCGGGAGCCGACATCTGTCGGGGGGGGACGAGAGTCAGTCTGTCGTTCCATGTCTTGGCCTTCTGTTCGAGTCTGCCCCAAAAACATCGCTCGTGCGCAAACCGTGGGCCATCGGATTTTACCGCCTTTACTTGGGCGTCGAACATTGGAACCCGATGCCTCTGACGGGGAGGATGATGCTGCCCTGATTCGGGTCGGTCATCCATTGTGCGCGGGGGGCCACTAATCAATTGGATGAACAAAGCGCCAGCGCCTTCCCGCCTTCGGGTGAGTCCGTGAACTTCCGCGGTTTGCGGCTCATGACGACCCGGTTCAGGCCACGAGTGACCGTTCGACCGTCTCAGAACTTAACGCGTGGTCGCGATTGACGGCAGCCGGTGTTGCACAGGCGGCTCAGTCGACGAGTTGCAGTTACACCTATCATCAAAAGGCGGGTCCCCTCGTGAGCGGACATTCGCGAACGGATCGCAAGGGACCGCACATGGCAGCTTTCTGCCTTTGGTCGGGCCTGGCCCGCCGGCTCGAGCTTCCTGGTGGCAGATTCAGTTCACAACCCGCAAACGCTTATCCAGCAAGGGATGGCGCAAAACGGACGGTGATCGCCGGGTGAGTTGACACATTTACTGTCGCAACGTTTCCGAAAAAAGGCCGGCGGGAGCCGGCCGTTTGATCCGCCTAAGTGCTTCGCTCTTGCGCGTCGAGGAATGGCCGCGCATCTTTTAAGATCTCCTCGGCGAAGCTTCTAGTCTCATCGGTTAGGCCGGACGCCAAAACCGTGCTCAATGCCGCATACAGCGCGTGGATTTGATCGATTGCTTGATCAAGTTGCGATTTTTCGAGCATGTCTTCCTTCTCTAAAAATTGCCTCGGACGCCTTAAATCGGAAAGAATTTTAGTAAATCGGCTCCCAACGCCGATTCACTTGCTTTCGGCCCGGGACATGGCCCCCTGACGAAGCACCAATTCCCGGGTCGAAAGAATTAGATTTTCCGCCTTCAATCATCACACCCGATTGGATCAGCGGCGTCGTGGCGCACCGTAACACATGGCAAATCAATGTATCGGCGCGATGATGCCCAGCTTCTCCGCCAACATCCGCTCGTAGACGCCGAAATGCAAGTCCACGTCAGCCTGACTGACCACCGTGATTTCCATGCTGATCCGATCAGGCTTCAAGCCAAATACCGTGGCCAGTGCCACCTCAAGAGGCAGGGCAGCGTCTTTGTCCTTCGGGAAGGTCGTGCCAATACTGATCGTATAGGCACTTTCCCCGACCGCCGCGACCTGCAGCAGGCGTGCCGCGGCGCTCAGGTTGTGCTCAATTGCAAGACGCGACACCTCCGCCACGTAGCGCGTCTTTTCAGTTGGGAAACCGCGTGCGCACAAAAGGCGCACGCGATGCTTGCCCAATGTCATCCAGTCGGTATCGAATTCCATGAGAGGCCTCCGCTATGTAATAGGTCTCGGTGGTTCATTGGATGTTGATCTTGCGCGCGGAGGACGATGACGTGTCGCTCTTAGGCAAGCGCAGCGTCAGAACCCCTTGGTTAAATCGGGCTTCGACGTTGTCCAGGTCAAGCCCGTCCGGCAAGGGGATGCTACGCATGAACGCGCCGTACGCGCGCTCAAGGCGATAGCATCCGCTTTCCTCGGTCCGGACATCCTGCTTCTTCTCGCCCCTCAGCACTAGCGCACCATCCTCAATGCTGATCTGCACCTCCTCGCGTTCCATGCCGGGCAATTCGGCAGTGATCCGAAGTGCCGCGCCGTCGTCGACGACGTCGATCCGAGGCTGGAAACGCGACGAACTGAAGTCGCCAAACCAGCGGTCCAGGCCACTGAAGTTGGCGAGAGGTTCATGCAGGAAGTCGCTCATGGCACGCCAGGGATCGCCAGAGAAAAGTCGCGATACGTCCGTCCATTCCGGAACTCGGTGCCGTGGTGGGGCGGTGCCCGACGCTTCATTGGCGGTCGTTTTGTCGACAGTCTTCCGCAGGAATTTGAAAGGGTTCCACTTGTGTTCCGTTTTCATGTCGCGGCTCCCGATTGAGTATCATCGATTGTCGAAAGGCGTCATGCGCCCTGCGTTGGCATCGCAATAGCGCATGACGCGTTCGCATCCTTGTGGACGCGTTCGCATCCTTGTGGACGCGTCATGAAGGCGCTACGTGACGTTGACGGTTATGCGTCGTGGACGCGCTTCATCGCGGCGGGGAATAGTCAACTTCAGCACGCCATCCTGCAACTGAGCGCCGATCTGGGTTGAATCCAAGTCCGGACTCAGCGCGAAGGCCCGAGCAAAGTGGGGCTGACGCATTTCCGCATGCTGCACCCGTAACCCGGCCGGTGTCGGCACGACAGCTTCGGCCTCGATGTGGAGGCTGCCGTCGTGGACGCTGACTTGCAGCTTGTCGCGGGTCACGCCCGGCAGGTCTGCCCAAAGCGTAACGCCGCTGCTGTCCTCGACGATGTCCACCGCCGGCAGTAGCGTGACGGGCCGCGTGGCCTGCGTAGCCTTGTCGTCCCGAGGTTGCGCCACAGCGCTCGGTTCGTGTTCGACGACTTGCGAAGAATCGTTCATGGCAGTCTCCTTCCGGCTATTGGACGGTGATCGCTCGCGGCTTCGATGCCTCGCGCTTGCCCACCCTGACCGACAGACAGCCGTTGGCATAGTGTGCTTGCACCTTGTCGGGATCTACGTCGGTAGGGAGCTCGATTACCCGGCGGAAGCTGCCGACAAAACGCTCCTGAGCGTAGCGTCGGGCCTCCGACGTGTCGTCGGGACAGACGGATTGGCGTTCGCCGCTGATTGTCAGCAAGCCTCTGTCGATCGAGACTTCGAGATCTGCTTGCTTCACTCCGGGCGCAAATGCAACGATCTCGATGGAGTCGTCCGTCGCGCCGATGTTGATTGCAGGAAATGCGCCGAAGCGTCCAGCGCGGATGCTGGAAGGAAAGCCGCCGAACAGCGACGTCATTTGCCTTTGCAGGCGATCGAGTTCACTGAAGAGGTCGGTTTCGAAGAATGCTTCACTCATGGTCGTAGCCTCCTTTAATGCAGCAAGGAGGGATGGGCATCACGCGCTCCCATTCACCTGCCTGGCTGCCGGCAAACAAACAGAAACACGCAGCGCGACTTCGCGACTGCCTGAGCAGAAAATAAAATAGTAAAAGCCAGCGCAATTTCAAGTGTCGCAAGAAGCACCCGAATGCGCTGACCCCGCCGGACAAGACTAGGCATGACGAGGCGGATTCTGTGCGGCGCGAGAGCCGCGCCGGCCGCAAGTGGGCCGGCTTCTATCCACCAGCACGAGCGAAATCCGTTCTCGGAGACCGGAGTGGCCGAACTTTGCTTCACCCAGGTCAATGACCGCTTTCAGCCTGCGATTGGTCGTCCGATATTGCGTTTATGCCCGTCTATTTTTGGTCGGTCAGAGAACGTCACCCACAGACCGTTGGCACCGAAAGAAAGCCCATCGGACATCCATCGGGCCCCGGATCAAGGAGCTATTGATTTCCGGGTGAAATAGTCATACCAACTGGACAATCAAATACCCGTCACTTCCAATGTGATTGTTTCATATAACGCCTCCGCGGCAGGCCGCAATGGCCTGTCTCGGCGGCGTATCAGCGCCAGGACGCGGTCCACGTTAGGTTCGATCAAAGGGATTGCGCAAAGCCGAGAATGATCGCGCGGCACCGCCATGCCTGGGAGCACGGCCATGCCAAGACCAGCGTCAACCAGTGCTAACACCCCAACGACGTGGTTGGCTTCGTAATGAATGGTAGGTCGTCGCTCGAGGTGGGCGATGGCAGATTCGATCAAGGCGCGATTACCGCTTTGCTTCGACACGCTGACCGTCCGTTCCGGCGTCTTCGCCCCGCGCGGTACCCCTGACGCGATCCTAGAGAAGATGAACAAGGCCATCGACACCGCTATCAAGTCACCGGAACTGCGCGCCAGATTGATCCCGCAAGGCTCTGATGAGGTAGTTAGAGCAGTGGCTCAAAATCGCGTCTCGAAAAATCAGGGATGCCATGTCGTAGGGCGGACACTCTGATCCCGGGAGCCGGAAATTGCATAGGACACTTCCTTTCCCGCTGCCAGCATCAGATCCACATACTCCGCCAACTTATCTCGCGTCAGCCGACTAATGGGCCCTGAGATGCAAAGAGCCCCAGCCAAAGTCCAATTGATTCCGAACACCGGGACAGCCAGGCTCGAAACTTCAGGCTCCCGTTCGCCCATTGAAATGAAATAACCATCTTTGCGAATGGCCTCGTAAGGCTCGCCGCTTTCGCCTGCGAATGCCCGCAACACTCTGCCCGGCGCTCCGGTGAGAGAAAGCCTCTCTCCGACGCGCACGTGGTGCCGCACCGCGCCCGGCCCTTCCACTCGCACCAGGCAGGCCCGAGTGTCTCCCTCCCGGACATAAAAGGCCGCGCTTTCGCGTGTTTCGTAGCTAATTCGCCTGAGCACGGGCTCTACCGTTTCATTCACGCGAAATGCAGCCTGATAACGCGCGCCCAGCCATCCTGCGGCCGCGCCGAGGCGCCATTGGCCATCTTCGCGTTGGACCAGGTACTCGCTTTGCGCCAGTGTCCTCGCTGTACGCAGCACGGTCGATTTGCCCATCCCGACCCGTCGGCTCAACTCCGACAAGCTTAACGAAGCGTCATCGGCAGAGAAGGCTTCGAGAATTTGCAGAGCACGGGTGACCGCAATGATTGTGTCTTTATCCGCACCTTCGGGCGCATTTTCAGGCTGAGCATTCCGTTTCATGGTACATGTTCCGCTATGGACAACGCGATTGTATAGCACGGAACAACTATCTATAGTCAAGGCACAAATACAAGGTTCAATTGGAGACACCCTTGAAGATCATCCTTCGCGTTCTGGCCGCCTGCACCATTGCTGCAGTGCCTGGCCTTCCTGCATATGCCACAGACGCCTATCCGTCCAAGCCCATTCGCCTGATCGTTCCCTTCCCCCCGGGCGGCGCGCCGGATACCTTCTCGCGCGAAATTGGCCAACAACTGAGCCGGGATCTGAAGTGGACCATCATCGTCGACAACAAGCCAGGTGCTGGCGGCAACCTCGGCGTCGAGGCTGCGGCAAAAGCATCGCCTGACGGCTACACGCTGGTATTCGGCCAGACCAGCAATCTTGCCATCAACCCGTCGTTGTACAAGAAGCTGCCGTATGAACCAGCGAAAGATCTCACGCCCATCGGCTTGATTGCCTCCGCACCTCTCGCGATAGTTGCCAACAACAGTTCACCATACAAGAACCTGGCGGACGTGCTTGCCGCCGCGAAGGCCAAGCCAGGCACGGTAACGTTCGGCACGCCAGGCAATGGTACGGTCGCACACCTCGCCATGGAACTCCTGCAGAAGCAGGCTGGCGTGAAGATGCAGCACATTCCATACAAGGGTGCATCGCAGGCTCTCACCGACGTTTTGAGTGGTCAGGTAGAAATCTATATTGGCTCCGTCCCTACGGTGATGGGCCAAATCAAGACCGGCAAGTTGCGCGGAATCGCTGTGACCTCTGCGAAGCGTTCGCCGCAATTGCCTAACACGCCCACAGTGGCGGAAGCCGGCGTGAAGCAATTTGACGCGGACACATGGTTCGGCCTGCTTGCACCCGCCGGCACCCCGGCACCCGTCGTCGCAAGACTCAATGCCGAATTGAATCGAGTACTCCAGGTCCCCGCCGTTCGTTCCAAGATCGAGGCCGAAGGAGGACAGGTCTTGGGCGGTAGTACCGCAGCATTTGCAGACCTATTGCAAAAGGATCTTGCTCGCTGGCGAGTCGTGGTCAGAGACTCGGGCGCGACCATCGATTAATGCCTCGGCGCGCGACCGCGCGCCGGAATTCCACTTTCGCAGTTTCACAATCCGTCAGTTGGCTTGCCAACTGCGCGGCTGAATTCATTCGCAGATTTTAGGAGCGACCATGTCGGCAACCCAACAACTCCCTGATGTCATCCGTGATTTCGAACGCGTTTCATCCGACATCGTCAAGCAGGCGTCCGAGTACGCGTCTTCGATCTTCGCCGATGTAGCGGGTCGCCGCGGCGGACTGCACGGGCGGATCGCACCTCTCAGTCAGAAGAGCAAGTTCTGTGGTCCGGCTGTCACCGTGGAAGTTCGCCCCGGCGATAACCTGATGATTCACGCCGCGATGGCACTGGCTCAACCTGGCGACGTCATTATCGTTGACGGCAAAGGCGACCAAAACAGCGCGCTGATGGGCGCAATCATGGTCAATCAGTGCATTGCTCTCGGTGTGGCTGCCGTCGTCCTGGACGCCGCTGCGCGTGATGCCGAAGAGATCATCGAGACTGGCTTCCCGATGTACTCTGTAGGACTGAATCCCAACGGCCCTACCAAGTTCGTACCCGGCCGCGTGAATCATCCGATTCAATGTGGCGGCGTTACAGTGCGCCCGGGCGATCTGGTCATCGGCGATGCAGACGGCGTGGTCGTCATCGAACGCGAAAAAGCGCCGACTCTGATCGAGGAGGCTGCAAGGAAGGTAGCGGCGGAGCGTAAACGCATCGAAGGCATCAAATCCGGCGAAGCACTGCGACCATCCTGGCTGAATGATGCCTTGCGTGCCGCCGGTGTCCTGAAGGCAGGGGAAACGCTGTGAGTACGCCAGACAAGCCCGCAATCGTTGTGACCGCGGCGAGCATTGCGCCACAGGCGGTCGCGCTGCTGTCCGACTTCGAACTGGTCTATGCAGGTAAAGCGGCAACCGAAGAAGAGACCGCAGAACTTTGCCGGCGTTACGCGCCTGTGGCGATCATCGTCCGCACAAGCAAGGTCGGCGCCATGGCGCTCGACGCGGCGCCGTCGATTCGCGTCCTGTCAAAGCACGGAAGTGGCATCGACAACATCGACCAGGAAGCTGCGAAGGCTCGTGGCGTCAAAGTCGTGGCCGCAGCAGGCGCAAATGCGGCAGCAGTGGCCGAACAAGCGCTGGCGCTAATGCTGGCCTGCGCAAAATCGGTGGTAAGCCTAGACCAACGCACACGCAACGGCCATTGGGACAAATCAACGCATCAAAGCCTCGAGCTGAGGGGGCGCACGCTCGGTCTTGTCGGCCTGGGGGCGATCGGCCGACGTTTCGCGCGGATGGCGAATGCCATGGACATGAAGGTCATTGGATTTGACCCTTATGCCACCGATCTGCCGGCGAACATCGAGAACGTCAGCCTCGACACGATCTGGCGAAATTCGGACGTCATATCGTTCCATTGCCCACTGACCACCGAGAATCGCGGACTGCTCAACGCGGAGAACCTGGCTAAATGTAAGGATGGCGTTATCGTCGTCAACACCGCGCGCGGTGGGCTCGTTGAAGAAAGCGCGCTTCTGGCAGCAGTTGAGCGCGGCAAAGTGGCCGCAGCAGGCCTGGATTCGTTGCAGGAAGAGCCGCCACCCGCCGATCATCCCTTCTTCAGAAACAGCAAGTTCATCATCAGTCCGCACATCGGAGGCGTAACGAGCGATGCCTTCGTCAACATGGGTGTTGCCGCCGCGACGAACGTGCTGGCCGAACTTGCGAAGCTGCGGTAAGGAGCCGACATGAGTGAAGCACCAAGGCGGTGGCAGCGTAAGCCGGACGGCAGCAATTGGGGCGAATTTGGACCGAACGATCAGCGTGGGCGCATGAACCTGGTGGATCGCGCCAAGGTACTTCAAGGCGTCGCAGAGGTACGCGAAGGCATTACGTTCTGCCTTTCGCTTCCCCTCGATTACCCCGGCGGCCAAACCATGAACGTGCGTCGGCAGCCACCGCGGCGCTTCGCCGTCCTTCGGGATGGAAAGAGCGCCGGGCAGCAGGGTTTCTGCTGGTCGTACCGTTCGGAGGATCCCGATCTGACGGACGTGGTCAATGACGATGTCGTGCTCATGAGCCTGCAGTATTCAACGCAGTGGGACAGCCTTGCACACGTAGGCAGTCATTTCGATGCCGACGGTGACGGCAGCGACGAAGCCGTCTTCTACAACGGCTTTCGGGCCGGCGAGGACATCAGAGCCGGTGTCGAGACTCAAGCGCCCGAGGCGTGGGCAAGATACGAGAACCCGGAAGCTGGCGCGTTGAGTATCGCCGTCCTTGCTGAGCACGGTGCTCAAGGCCGCGGCGTCATGATCGACATCGAGCGCCACATTGGGCGTAAACGACAGGCTGTCGGCTACGACCAGCTCATGCGCATTCTGGAAGCAGATAACGTAACCGTCGAGTCGGGTGATATGGTCTGCCTCCATACCGGGTTCGCCGACACATTGTTATCGATGAACAAGTCGCCCGATCTCAAGGTACTCCACGAATCCGGCACCGGACTGGATGGCTACGACGCGAAGCTGCTCAATTGGATCACCGACTCGCGCCTGGCATGCCTGCTGGCAGACAACCCCGCCGTGGAGCTGGTTGTGCCGAAACCGCTGACGCCTTCCCCCATACGCGGGCCACGACTGCCGCTGCATGAACATTGCCTGTTCAAGAATGGCATTCACCTCGGCGAGCTGTGGCAATTGACACCATTGGCATGCTGGCTGCGCGAGCACAATCGTAGCCGCTTCCTGCTGACCGCCCCACCCCTGCGCCTTCCCGGCGCAGTAGGTTCGCCAGCGACTCCGATCGCGACGGTCTAATACACAACTATAACTTTCTGGAGACGAAACAATGTTCAAGTCCGTTACGGGCGCCATTGCCGGCCTCATACTGCTGTGCGTCACCACGTTTGCCAGCGCCGCTTATCCGGATCATCCAATCCGTCTCGTCGTTCCATATCCCGCAGGCGGCGCGGCCGACACGGTCGCCCGCATCGTAGCTGCCCCTCTGGGTACTAAGCTGGGTCAGACCATTGTCGTAGACAACCGCCCCGGTGCGAGCGGCGTGATCGGTGCCGGCGCGGTCGCCAAGGCTGCGCCGGACGGCTACACCCTGCTACTGGATGCTACGGCTCACTCGGTCAATCCTAGTCTGCAACCGAAGCTTCCTTACGACACCGCGAAGGACTTTGCCCCTATCTCCCTGGTGGTGCTAGTGCCAAACCTTCTAGTGGTTCCTCCAAACTCTCCGTTCAACTCGCCCAAGGACATCGTGGCGCGCGCCAAGGCTACGCCTGGAAAGCTGACCTATGCGTCCGCGGGCTCCGGCACCGCACAGCATCTGGCAGCAGAGCTGTTCCGCCAACAGTCCGGACTGAATATGCTTCACGTACCCTATAAGGGGGGCGCACCAGCCTTGAGTGACTTGATGGGTGGCCAGGTGGACATGATGTTCAGCAACATGGCAGCGTCTTACCCACTGGTCTCTGGCAAAAAGTTGAAGGTGCTGGCGACAACTGGCGCGAAGCGGTCTGCCGCGCTGCCAGATGTCCCCACCATCGCCGAATCCGGGCTGCCGGGCTACCAGGTGTATGAGTGGAACGGCTTGTTCGCGCCTGCTGGCACCTCTGCGGAAATCATAGACAAGATCAACAAGGCAACAATCGAGGTCTTGGCACAACCCGCCATCAAGGAACGTCTCGCCGCAATCGGCGCAGAGGCTTCTGGTGATAAGCCCCAAGAATTTCGAAAGTTTATTGATGCGGAGCGCGCAAAATGGGCGACAGTCATTAAACAGGGCAACATTCGCCCGGAATGATGTTGGGTCTGGAGAACGTACTGCGCGGACAGTCGATGGCCGCTACGTCCGTCGCTATGGCCATTCGCATCCCCCTGATGACGACTCGTCGGGGCGAAAAGCAGCTGAATTAAGTGCCCGGTCGAGACCTACGTAGCCCAGCTGCCTGCGTGTGGCCTCCGAATCATGCATGATCGCGGCAGTCGGTCTGGGCGAAATTCGTCCCCGCCTTGAATTGTCGGCACGGGCGTGCGATTTGTGCGGACTTGTTGGTCTAGCAAGGGACTCTGCAATGGGGTGGTGAGGCTCGCCACACTGGTTGTCAACAGGTGACAATTGGAAGTAGCGAGCGCCGTGGGTCCGCCACGACAACTGAAGCCCATGGCGAAGGCCGCTATCCGACCCATCTGAGCCGTTCAAAGCGGCAATACGAGCGACCGTTCATGACCGATGGGGTGAAGTCGCCAACGGCCGCTTATTGGCGCTCCAGTTCGCAGAACCCGAATTTGGCTGACTGACCGGTTTGGAGAGCGTTATCTGACCGGAGTGGGTCGGTAGCCGCCTTCTGCGCCAGGAAGCCATTGCCAGGATAAGCGGAGGTCCGAGACCGACCAATCTCTGCCATTGCTAGTTGGTCGGCAAGCGTCCGTTGTCCAGCCGAAGACAGCCTTTGGCTTGGAAACGGTGCGCCGGGCAACCTTGCAGCGGGCTCGCTTGCCCGCCGCATTATACGCATCGCCTTACGCTGCTCATTTTGACCTGTCGATTATGCTGGTCTTAGGGTCCACAGCGGTCCTCGGGCATAAGATCCATTCTGTCAAATCGGTGGCGAGGAACTAACCGGTGCCCCTGCGAAACGCGCAGTGCCACAGGATAGGGATATCTGTGGACGATTTTTGAGCTAGAAGCAGTAAGCGTATGCATTGGCTCGCGCATCGTGCAGCGCATGGTGCTCGCCGCCATACCTAACGAAATATGCCGCCCGGAGTGTCGCGTCGATTCGGCCGCTGATATTCTCGAACTGCCAATCGATTGGCAACTGACCGTTCAGCAGAGACCGCAGCATGCCCATGTCCAGGACGTGGTCGTAGCAGAGGACAGGCTTGGATGTCGCAGGAACGTCGGCGATCCAGCCACGCAGCTCCTCGCTCAGTTGCTCCAGAATCATCGCCCTCCCCTCGAGTCGACCAAACTGCGGTATCACCACCGCTCTGACGAAATCGCTACACCGCGTTTCGCTATAGTCTGTACGTTCGCCGTAGAACTCGAGACCATTCTCTCCAACGATTGCGACGCTCAGAACCTCAGGGGCCTGGAAGTTGCTGAACTCCGTGTCAATGAAGTAGCGGTTGCCCCAACCGCTGGAGCGATTCGGCGAACACGACCAATTCATCGCGTCATGAAAGCGCGTATCTGTCATCGCGTACCCGTTTCTTCGGGAGCGTGCCAGACGCGCCGCCCGCGCTGATAGCGTGTTGCGAAACCATGGGGCACTGAGAACTTACGACCTGCGGTGGTGGTGAACTGCGTCACGGTGAGCAGGCGCTGGTGGCTCTCGCTATATTCGCTCGCGCCAATTCGGATCTCGCTCAACGGATCCAGATGCCAGTCGTCAACGCGTTGCATGCCACCCGTGCTCACCACTGCCGCGCCGCGCAGCACGCTCGGCCCACCAAGAAACTGATCAAGGGAAGCAGCACCACGGGTGAGACCCATCCAGACGACGCGTGGTACCGCACGTGATCGCTTCTGCCCTACGCGAAGTACCAGCAAGTCGCCGGGCATCCACTGCTCCATCACCGCCCACACACCCGCGCCGCCGCCAACAATCGCCGACTGAAGCGGCAATCGATTTTCGTCCTGAATCAGAAACATATGCCTTAAAGCGAAAAGGCCACCCCGTTCAAAAATGGGTCGTAAATGCCGTGGCCAAATAACCATCATACCGTTGACCATCACGGGATGCAAAGAGTCTCGGGCAAACAGGACGATGTAGGACATCTGGCCGCCATTGGCGCAGTGGTCCGCGCTCGCCGGTTAGCGCTTGGCGTGTCCCAGGAGGCGCTTGCCCATGCGACCGGCATCGATCGCAGCCACATGGGCCGGATCGAACGGGGCGAACGCAATCTGTCCGTGCTCAATCTCATCAGAATTGCCACCGCGCTGGAGGTCGCCCCCTCCTCCCTTCTCATGGCATCCGGTCTATAGGCGCCGATCCGCCATGGCGAGCCAGATCATGACGATCGAGCAGGCTTTCGGGCGAGCTGTGCGGATCCGGCGCAAGGCAATCGGATGGAATCAAAGCGATCTGGCCAATCACGCAGGCCTGCAAACGGCCGCCGTCAGTCGCGTCGAACGCGGCGATGGCGCGCCCACCCTGCGGACCATGGAACGCATCGCCGCGGCACTGAACGTGCGGCTCTCCCTGCTGCTGCGGCTGGCAGAAAGACTTCGGGTGACGAAAGACACGCCCGCCTCCCCCGCGTCGAAATGAACCCGCCAGCTCAGGTGGGGTGCGCAGGCATCGCCGTCGCAGTGCGAAACTGATCGCTGGGCGATGCCATCGCGTGCGTGTCCCCACGAGAATGCGCCTTCTATCGCAGCCCCCAGCTCCGCTACAGAGGGAAGCCCTCAATCACCAGCTTGTTCATGCAACTTGACATCAACGACAAGGGCGTCTCGCCATATGTCGCACCGACTGATCCCATTGCATGTCCATCGATCACAAAGCGAATGTGCTCAGGCAATTCACACGCCCTCCAGTTGGTCGCAAAACCGTGACGAAACGAATGGAAGGTTTTGCGCTTGTCTGTAATGCCCACATCTTTACGCAAAAACTCACCAAACCACTTAGAAAAATTTGCGGTCAAGCTTCCATACTTGTTCCGCATCAGATCGGGAAACAGTGGGGCATCAGGACCGGGCAGCGATGCCACATAGTCAAGCAGACCTAAGCGGATCAGCACGGGATGCAGGGGCACATCGCGGTTCGAGGTGACCGTCTTGGTAGCATTTCCATCCGCGTTGTCGATCACGAAATAGTCGAGGTGTCGAAGGCCCAGGCCTTTCTTGAAATCGCGTTGCTTGAGTTGACCGATTTCCTCCAATCGCGCCCCAGAAAAACAAGCGATCAACGGCAGCCAGAAGGCGGCGACGCCTCCCGCGCTGCCGCAGTACACGGCAGCGCGGGAGGCAAAGATCGGATGACTGAAAATACGCTGAACATCGTCGGCATCGAAGGAGACGCGCGGCTTGGGTTGATTCCTTGGCAGCGATACCGAAACCCCATCGAAGGGTGAATGCTCGATCCGGCCATTGGCCACTGCAAGCTTGAAGATGGCGGCAAGCAAACCAAATTTTTTCTGCGCCGTTTGGGCCGAGCCATGCTCCAGCAGGTAAATCTTGAACGCGACCGCCTTGGCCTTGGCTAGTTCGCTGGCATGCGTAATCTGGGCAAAGGTCGCGAACTCCGCTATCGCGGCACGCATGGCCAGCACTGTGCGCGGATTGCGCCCGCGCTCGCGTACCCAATCATTCGTGAGGTCGTCAACGGTCAGCCCGGTCTTTTCCGTCGTAAGCCGGGCATTCGCGACGGGCTCGACGTTGAACGATGGCGGCTGTACGGTCATTGGCAACGGCAGCGACGCCATGACCGGCGCAACGCTGGCGCCCGACATCAACCTTTCGGTATTGCGGAGCTGGATCTTGCGGTGCGCCTGCAGCAAGGCCTGCATGGCGCTCAGACGAAGGCTCTGATACTCGATCTGCTCGCGATCGACTTTGATATGCAAGTGCGGCAGCAAGGCGTCGAGAAACGGATCTGCCGGACTATAGTCATGTTGCGCGGCCTGGCGCCCCAGATCGGCCACCACGCGATCCATGCAGAGCTGGTGCGCGCTCAGCGCATCCGGCGGCAGCAGCCCTTCGGGCTGCGCGTTGCGCGCCAACAATGGCCCCTCTAGGGCACCCTGCGCGGATCCCTGCCGCCGCGCATGGGCTTCGCAGTCCAACAACGCCTGCTCGAGTGTGCCACTCACCTCAGCGCTAAACTTGCCCGCATTGCCGGCATCCAGCCGCCGCCAGGGACGCAGGTGCACCGCGCGCAGCTGCTGGAAATACGCGTCGTAATGGCTGACGTAGTCGGCCACCAACTGCCGATAGCGTGCCGGATCTGCCGAGCGCAAGCTTCTGCAAATGATCTTGGGGCCAGTCCAGAACGGCCGTATGTCCTGCGGGACCGTGTAACGGAACGCCGGAAATTGACTATCGGGGCGCCAATGAAGATATTTAGGAAAACGATGGGATTTCATGAGATCCACCTCTCCATGCATGGTACGCCGTCTGGTACGTTGCGTGGTACGGTGGTGAGAGCGTAAGAGCCCTTTGTGAAACCAGAACCCGGCCCCCGCGGGGGCCGGGTAGTCTTCTGGCGGAGACGGAGGGATTCGAACCCTCGATCCAGGTTTTGGCCCGGATGCTCCCTTAGCAGGGGAGTGCCTTCGACCTCTCGGCCACGTCTCCCAAACTTTTGTTGTGCAAGGGAGGCTGCACAACAGAGCGCGTATTCTAGCGAGGCAGTTTCGACTGGTCAATGAATTTCTCGTGACCCGTGACAAAAATCACGCCAATCCTGCCCGCCGGAATTTTCAGCAGCGGATCACGCCTGATCCAGCTCGAACACCTTGTGCAGCGCGCGCACGGCGAGCTCCATGTACTTCTCGTCGATCAGCACCGAGATCTTGATTTCCGAGGTGGAGATCATCTGGATGTTGATACCCTCTTCCGACAGCGTGCGGAACATCTTGCTGGCGATGCCCACGTGCGAACGCATGCCCACGCCCACCACCGACACCTTCGACACCTTCGGGTCGCCCGACACGCTGGCGGCACCGATATGGGCCTTCACGCTGTCGTTCAGGATGGTCAGCGCGCGCTGGTAGTCTCCGCGCGGCACGGTGAACGTGAAGTCGGTCTTGCCGTCCACCGACTGGTTCTGGATGATCATGTCGACGTCGATGTTGGCGTCGGCGATCGGGCCCAGGATCTGGTAGGCGATGCCCGGCTTGTCCGGCACGCCCAGCACGGTGATCTTGGCCTCGTCACGGGCAAAGGCAATGCCGGAGATGACGGCTGCTTCCATTTCAGACTCTTCCTCAAAAGTAATCAGCGTGCCCGAATGCATTTCCTGTTCGAGCGGCATCAGGGGGTCGGTCAGCGACGACAGCACGCGGGTCTTCACGCGGTACTTGCCGGCGAATTCCACCGAGCGGATCTGCAGCACCTTCGAACCCAGGCTGGCCATTTCCAGCATTTCCTCGAAGGTGATCTGGTCCAGCCGGCGGGCGTCCTCGACCACGCGCGGATCGGTCGTGTACACGCCGTCCACGTCGGTATAGATCAGGCACTCGTCGGCCTCGATGGCGGCGGCGATAGCCACGGCCGAGGTATCCGAACCACCGCGACCCAGCGTGGTGATGTTGCCTTCGTCGTCGATGCCCTGGAAGCCGGTGACCACGACCACCTTGCCGGAATCGAGGTCGCCCAGGATGCGCTCGTCATCGATCGACTCGATACGGGCCTTGGTGAAAGCCGAATCGGTCTTCACCGGCACTTGCCAGCCGGTATAGCTGACCGCGTCGATGCCTTCGCCGTGCAGCGCGATTGCCAGCAGCGCCACGCTGGCCTGCTCGCCAGTAGAGGCCAGCATGTCCAGTTCACGCGGGTCCGGCTGTGCGGAGATTTCCTTGGCAAGGCCCAGCAGGCGATTGGTCTCGCCCGACATGGCCGAAGGCACCACGACAACGCGGTGACCTGCGCGGTGCCACTTGGCCACGCGCTTGGCGACATTCTTGATGCGTTCCGTGGAACCCATCGAAGTGCCGCCGTATTTGTGAACGATGAGAGCCATCTTCTTGTCGACGCCAGCGGTTGTGCAAAGCCGATGAAATTACACCAAGAGTGGCTACCCGTAAAGGCCAAAGGGCGAAAAACCCGCAAAAACGCCACACATTCGGCGTCATTTTTATGTGAATAATATTCACATAAAGGATTATATCTGTCCCCATTTATCCGTCAGCGACACGTCTAATCGCCCCGTTCCAGCCCTGACAACCACGCCACGCGCCAGCGCGGCGCATGTGGCGCATCGGCCGGCCAGCGGCGGTGCATGCCCAGTCCGGCGGCCAGCACGAGCGTGTCGCCGCTCCACAGCAGCGGCAGATGGGCGCGCCGCCAGGCCGGGATATCCGCCTCCTGGTACGCCTGCTTCAACGCCCTTGCCGGCCCGCCAGGGCGCAGCACGATGCGTTCGCCCCCTGCCCTGGCCGCCAGGCGCAGCGGCGCCCGCAGGATGGCCTCAGGCACGCCAAACGTGTCATCCCGGTCGAAGCGCAATTCCCCCCGCCAGGCCGGCACCACGATGCGCGCCTCGCCGCGCCATTCGAACGCGAACGGCGCCGGCACCCCGGCCGGCACGGCACGGCAAGCCAGCACGCGATCGCGAAAACGCCGCAGCATCAGGCCGTCATGCGCCACGGCGGGCTCGCCGCCGTCATGCTCGATCAGTTGGGTACGCATTGCGGCCAGGCGGGCCGTGGATGGCGGCAACGCGCCGAGATCGCGCAGCCAGTGCCGCAGCACCGCATCGGCATGCTCCGCGGACAAGGCACGTAGACCCGCGAGGTTCAGCTCGGAAAGGGTATCGGCGTCGCGCCCGCTGCAGACCAGCCTGGCAAGAGACTGGGCGGCAAGCGCGTCGAGCATGCCGGCCGCCTGCGCAAAATGCGCGGCGGCCTGGGTAACGTTGTCGTATAGCGCGGGAAAGGCCTGCAGCAGCACAGGCAACTGGGCGCGCAGGGCGTTGCGCGCAAAGCGCGTGTCAGTATTCGAGGGATCGTCGATCCAGCGCAGGCCATGCGCTGCGCAGTAGGCATCGATGTCGGCGCGCGGCACGTCCAGCCAGGGGCGCAGCAGCCGGACCTCGCCATGGGCATCGCCCAGGGCATCGAGTGGGCGGCTGGTGGGCATGCCAGCCATGCCGGCGACGCCGGTGCCGCGAAATAGCCGCAGCAGCACGGTTTCCACCTGGTCGTCGCGATGATGGGCAAACAGCAGCAGCCGGGCACCCTGCTCGCGGCACATCCGTCCCAGCGCCGCATGCCGGGCACGCCGCGCCGCGGCTTCGACGCCCTCGCCGGCCGTGAGCTGCACGGTCACGCGCGTGCTAGCCAGCGGCACCCGCAGGTCCGTACACAGTGCCGCACAGAAGCGGTCCCAGTCATCGGCCTGGGCCTGCAGCCCGTGATGCACGTGCAACGCCACCACGCGCGCCAGCGGGCACGCCGCGGCAAGTGCATCGCGTGTCGCATGCAGCAGCGCTACCGAATCGCGGCCACCGGACAGCGCCACCGCGACGGTCACGGGCCGGCCGCCCTCAGAAACAACAAAGGCCGCACTGGCCTGGACAGCCTGTGCGACCTTGTCGGTCAGACGCGCGGTAAGGTGCGTCGAGTCTTCAGCGCTCACATCACTCCTGGGCGCCGGTTTCCTTGAATTTGCCATAGGCCATCAGGCGCTCGTGGCGGCGGGCCTGCAGTTCCTTGACGCTCATGCCCTGGAACTGGCGCAGCGATTCGGCCAGCGTGCGCTTTAGCATCGTTGCCATGCCCTTCGGATCGCGATGCGCGCCGCCCAGCGGCTCGTTCACGATCTTGTCGATCAGGCCCAGCGCCTTCAGGCGGTGCGCGGTCAGGCCAAGGGCCTCGGCCGCCTCGGGTGCCTTCTCTGCGGTCTTCCACAGGATCGACGCGCAGCCTTCCGGCGAGATCACGGCGTACGTGGCGAACTGCAGCATCTGCACGACGTCGCCCACGGCAATCGCCAGCGCGCCGCCCGAACCGCCTTCGCCAATGATCGTGGCGATCAGGGGCACCTTCAGGCCAGCCATCACATAGAGGTTATGGCCGATGGCTTCCGACTGGCCGCGCTCCTCGGCATCGATGCCCGGGAATGCGCCCGGGGTGTCGACGAACGTGAAGATCGGCACGCCGAACTTGTCGGCCAGTTCCATCAGGCGCTTGGCCTTGCGATAGCCCTCGGGCTTGGACATACCGAAGTTGCGCAGCGCGCGTTCCTTCGTGTCGCGGCCCTTCTGGTGGCCGATGACCATGCAGGCCTGGCCGTTGAAACGCGCCAGGCCACCAACGATCGACAGATCGTCGGCAAAGGCACGGTCACCATGCAGTTCATGGAAGTCGGTGAAGATCTCGCGCACGTAATCCAGCGTGTACGGACGCTGGGGGTGACGCGCGATCTGCGCAACCTGCCATGGGGTCAGGTTGGCATAGATATCCTTGGTCAGCTGCTGGCTCTTGCCGGCCAGCCGCGAAATCTCTTCGGAAATATCGACAGCCGAATCGTCCTGCACAAAACGCAGTTCTTCGATCTTTGCCTCGAGCTCGGCAATCGGCTGCTCGAAATCCAGGAAGGTGGTTTTCATAAAAACGCGGACCTGTCTGTGAAGGGGCGCATTCTACCGGAAAAAATCCAGAAAACCGCCGCACAATATGTTGATTCTTATGCATATTTGGCAAGAATCAACGCCATCATCACTGCAATCCATCCGATCCAGTTACTAATACGTCACTGGCAGCGGGTCCAGACTGCGCCACATATACCAGGTAGCCACCGTGCGCCACGGCTCCCAGTTGGCCGCCACCTCGCGCGCCTCGCTGCGAGTGACGGGTTCGCCACTGAAATAATTGGCCGAGATGGCGTTGATCAGCCCTACGTCATCGAGCGGCAACACGTTGGGACGCATCAGATTGAACATCAGGAACATCTCCGCCGTCCAGCGGCCGATGCCGCGGATCTGGGTCAGTTCGGCGATCACGGCCTCGTCATCCATGCCGGCCCACTCCTTGACATGGACAGTACCGGCCTTGAAATGCTCTGCCAGATCGGTGATGTATTCCGCCTTGCGCTTCGACAGGCCACATCCGGCCAGCTGTTCCGTACCGGCCTTCAGGAACTGGGCCGGCGTAACGCGCGGGCACAGCGTCACCAGGCGCTCCCACACGGACTGCGCGGCCTTGACCGAGATCTGCTGGCCGACGATCGAGCGGGCCAGCGTAATGAACGGATCGCCGCGCGACACCAGGTGCGCGGGCCCGTACGTAGGAATCATCTTGCGCAGGATGCGGTCGCGCTTCATCAGGTCCGCGCAGGCCTCGTCCCAGTAGGCCGGACGCACGGCGTCGACCACCGTCTCCACCGGCAGCGGAACGGCCTGCGCCTCCGGCAGGTCAGGCTTGCGCGCCTTGCCGGATGCCCTGGCCGTGGCGGGTGCCTTGGCGACGTCCCGCGCCGGCGCCTTGGCCGTTACCTTGGGCGCCTGCCTGGCCGCAGTCCTGCCGGCAGGCTTCGGCGCCACGGCAACGGACTTCGGCTTGCGCACGGCAGCGTTCAAGCACGCCTCCACTCGGTGGCGCCACCCGGCTTGTCTTCCAGCACCACGCCCGCCGCCAGCAGATCTGCGCGGATGCGGTCCGCCTCGGCGAAATTGCGCTCGGCCTTGGCCGTACGGCGCGCGGCGATCTGGGCTTCGATCTGGTCGGCACTCAGGCCATCGGCCGCCGTGCCACCCTGCAGGAAGGTATGCGGGTCGCGCTCCAGCAGACCCAGCGTGCCGGCCAGCGCCTTGAGCTGGTGGGCGGCCTGGACCGATCCGGTGCGATTGACCTCGCTTGCCAGGTCGAACAGCACCGACATGGCGATCGGCGTGTTGAAGTCGTCATTCATTGCGTCGGCAAAGCGCTGCGCGTGCGGCTCGGCCCAGTCCACCGCGCAACCGCCGGGCTGCGTTTCCTTGAGCGCCGTGTACAGGCGCGTCAGCGCATGGCGGGCATCGTCCAGGTGGGCATCGCTGTAGTTCAGCGGGCTGCGGTAGTGCGCGCGCAGGATGAAGAAGCGAACGACTTCGGGGTCGTACTGCTTCAGGACTTCGCGGATCGTGAAGAAATTGCCAAGCGATTTCGACATCTTCTCGTCATTGATACGCACGAAGCCGTTGTGCATCCACATATTGACGAACGGCTTGCCGCTGGCACCTTCCGACTGGGCAATCTCGTTCTCGTGGTGCGGGAACTGCAGATCGGCGCCACCACCGTGGATGTCGAAATGCTCGCCCAGCAGCGTGCAGCTCATGGCAGAGCATTCAATATGCCAGCCCGGGCGACCGCTGCCCCACTTCGAATCCCACTTGCTCTCGGGCGGCTCGCTTTCCTTGGCCGACTTCCACAGCACGAAGTCCAGCGGGTCCTGCTTGGCGTCGTTGGCGCTGACGCGTTCGCCGGCGCGCAGGTCTTCCAGCGACTTGCCGGACAGCTTGCCGTAGCCCGGGAACTTGCGCACCGAATAGTTCACGTCGCCGTCGGCGGCGTGGTAGGCCAGACCCCTGGCCTCGAGCTTCTCGATGATGTTGAGCATCTGCGGCACGAACTCCGTGGCGCGCGGCTCGTAGTCCGGCCGGATCACGCCCAGCGCGGCAGCGTCCTCATGCATGTACTGGATGAAGCGCGTGGTCAGCTGGCCGATGGTCTCGCCGTTCTCGGCGGCGCGACGGATGATCTTGTCGTCGATATCGGTGATGTTCTGCACGTACGTCACGTCGTAGCCCGCGGCACGCAGCCAGCGGTGCACCATATCGAACACCACCATCACGCGCGCGTGGCCCACGTGGCAGTAGTCGTACACGGTCATGCCGCACACGTACATGCGGACCTTGCCGGGTTCGATAGGCACGAAAGGCTGCTTTTCACGCGCAAGCGTGTTGTAGATGTTCAGTTGCTGCATGGAGCGATGTGATTGGGTGACGATGCGGCGCGCGCGATGGCGCACGGGCCCCATATCTTACCGGAAGCTTGTCGGGCCGGCCCGAGGCGGGTCTCGGCATTGCGCCCTGTCCTGCACGCCCTGCCGCTTTGCTAGAATGCCGCGGAGTATAACGGACCGCCCTTACATGAGCCTGCTTCTGCCCACCACCATCCTTGCAACGGCCCGCCGCAGCGCCAGCCTGTCCGCCCTCACCGCCCAGGCCGCCCTTCGCGCCGCCGGCGGCGTGCTGGCGATGACGGCGGCCCTGGCAGCCGCGCCGGCCCTGGCGCAGAACGGGCCCGTATCCATGCCAGCCCCGCCGGCACCGACCAGCGGCGTGGTGTCCACCGACCCCGGCATGGTGCCGGCGCAGAAGGCCGTCAACGACAAGCGTTACGAGGACGCCATCAAGGGCTTCGACAAGGTGCTGGCAACCAACCCGCGCAACGCCCAGGCCCGCTTCCAGCGCGCATGGGCCATGGCGCAGGCCGGCCACGAAGACGACGCCATCCAGGCCTTCGCCGAAATGGCGCAGGACTTCCCCGAGCTGCCCGAACCGCACAACAACCTGGCCCTGCTCTACGCCAAGCGCGGCGACCTGAAGCGCGCCGAGGCCGAACTGCTGCTCGCCATCGACGCCAAGCCCGACTACGCCATCGCCTACAGCAACCTGGGCGATGTCTATCGCCGGCTGGCCGAAAAGGCATATGGCGACGCGGTACGCCGCAACCCGGGCGACACGCGCGCCGCCGCAGGCCTGCGCCAGTTGGGCGTGGCACCGGTGGCAGCCCCGGCTCCGGCTTCGGCCCCGGCTGCCGTCCCCAAATCGCGCAAGGCGCCGGCCAGCGCGCCGGCAGCCCGCTAGACACCCAGGCAATGCCGGCGTCATCGGCGCCGGCCGCCTGCCCGACCTGCTCACCTGCATTGCAAGACGGAGTCCCAGAGATGACCCTTTCCCGCCGCATCGTCCTGGCTGGCCTGGTGGCCGCCACCACTGCACTGTCCCCGCTGGCAGCCCTGGCCCAAGGCGCCAGCCCGGCCGCCGCCGCACCGAAGACCGAGCGTGTGCAGTTCGTCACCAGCGCCGGCAAGTTCACGGTCGAGGTGTATCCCGACGCCGCCCCCAAGACCGTCGCCAACTTCATGGAATATGTGAAGAGCGGGTTCTACGGCGGCACGATCTTCC
Organism: Cupriavidus sp. HE11; assembly: GCF_056097175.1. Lineage (NCBI taxonomy): Bacteria > Pseudomonadati > Pseudomonadota > Betaproteobacteria > Burkholderiales > Burkholderiaceae > Cupriavidus > Cupriavidus sp. HE11. Next base: position 3,111,206 of record NZ_CP184464.1, on the reverse strand, counting down.
ACCGCGTAATCAACGGCTTCATGGTGCAGGGCGGCGGCTTCGACCGCGACATGAAGGAAAAGCCCACGCGCGCGCCGATTCCGCTGGAAGCGCAGAATGGCCTGAAAAACAAGGCCGGCACGGTAGCCATGGCGCGCACGTCGAATCCGAATTCCGCCACTGCGCAGTTCTTCGTCAATGTGGTGGATAATCCGAACCTCGACTACCCGCAGCCGGATGGCAACGGATATGCCGTATTCGGCAAGGTGGTGGAAGGCATGGACACGATCGACAAGATCAAGACCACCCCGACCACGGCTTACGGCGCCATGCGCAACGTGCCGGCCGCGCCGATCGTGATCGAGTCCGCCACCGTCGTCACCAAGTAAGGCCGCGCGCACCGCGCGTGGTCATAACCGTCACCGAACAGAGGTAACCCATGAGCAAGGTACAACTCCAAACGACGCAAGGCGTCATCACGATCGAACTGGACGCCGAGAAGGCCCCGAAATCGGTCGAGAACTTCCTGTCGTACGTGCGCAAGGGCCACTATGACAACACGGTCTTTCATCGCGTGATCAAGAACTTCATGATCCAGGGCGGCGGTTTCGAGCCGGGCATGAAGCAGAAGGACACCGATGCCCCGATCGAGAACGAGGCCGGCAACGGCCTGAAGAACGACCGCTACACGGTTGCCATGGCCCGCACCAACGCGCCGCACTCGGCCACGGCCCAGTTCTTCATCAACGTGGTGGACAACGACTTCCTGAACTTCAGCTCGCCCACGCCGCAAGGCTTCGGCTATGCCGTGTTCGGCAAGGTCGTGGAAGGCACCGACGTCGTGGACGCCATCAAGGGCGTGCGCACGGGCAGCTCGGGCTTCCACCAGGACGTGCCGATGGACGACGTGGTGATCCAGAAGGCCACCATCGTCGAGTAATCCGGCGACAACGTTCCTTTCGATGGCGGCATGCCGCTCGTGGTGAACACACCTCTCCGACACGCATGACCGCATCCGACCGCACGCCGGCGGCCGCACCGATCGAGGTGCAGGCGCCGGCGTGGTTCATTTCCGACCTGCACCTGACACCCGGCATGCCGCGCACGCTGGCCGCCTTCCAGCGCGTGCTGGACCAGGCCGCACGGCACGCACGCACGCTGTTCATCCTGGGTGACTTCTTCGAATTCTGGGTGGGCGACGAGGAAACCGAAACGCCGTTCGCGGCAGAGGTGGCCGCCGCCTTGCGCCGGCTGGCCAATGCCGGGACACCGGTCTACCTGATGCACGGCAATCGCGACTTCCTGATTGGCCGGCGTTTTGCCGATGCGGCCGGTGCCACGTTGCTGCCGGACCCTTCGATCATCCATTGCGCCGGGCAGCGTGTGGTACTGAGCCACGGCGACATGCTCTGCACCGACGATCCACGCTACAACCGTTTCCGCCACTGGACCCGCAAGGGCTGGGTGCAGCGGCTGTTCCTGGCGCTGCCGCTTGCCACGCGGCTGAAGATCGCGCGCCGCCTGAGGTCCGACAGCGAGGCCGGACGGGCGCGCCAGGCAGAAGGCGCAGCGCCGCCAGACTATGGCGATGCGGCACCGGCTGCCGTCGATGCCCTGCTGGCATCGAGCGGCGCCCCTACCCTGATACACGGTCACACGCACCGCCCGGCCCGCCATGCGCATGCGCGCGGCGACCGCTGGGTGCTGACCGACTGGGACCTCGATGGCCGCCATCCTCGCGCGGCCGTGCTGCAACTGGACACCGGCGGCTTCACGCTGCTGTCGCAGGTGGATTGACGATGCCGTCCGCCCCGCGAACCACGCCGCGCCGCTCGGCCTGCCAGTCAGTCGCCCGTACCCCTATTTCATCAGCTTGCGCAATTCGCTCGCGTCAAAGCGGTCGTTCGGGGTGTTCTCGAGATGCTCGCCGAGCCGGTCGAGCGCGGCCAGTACGGCCTCGATGCGGTCATGTTGCTTGGCCGCGTTGTCGATCAGGCTCTTGAGCGCCAGCGATACCGGATCGTCGGCGTTCGGCGTGATACCGTAGGCCGAGAATTCCTGTTTCGCGCCCTGCTGCTGCGGCGGCGCGTCGGGCATGATGATGCGGGCCGGAATGCCCACTGCGGTAGCGCCCGGCGGCACCGGCTTGAGCACCACGGCATTGGAACCCACGCGGGCGCCATCGCCCACCTCGAATCCGCCCAGCACCTTGGCGCCGGCACTGACCACCACGCCGACACCCAGTGTGGGATGGCGCTTCTGGCCCTTGTAGAGCGACGTACCGCCCAGCGTCACGCCCTGGTAGATCGTGCAGTCGTCGCCAATTTCGGCTGTTTCCCCAATCACCACACCCATGCCGTGATCGATGAATACGCGGCGGCCAAGCCTGACCGCCGGATGGATCTCGATCCCGGTCAGCCAGCGCGACCAGTGCGAGATCCAGCGTCCGAGCCAGTGGAATCCACCGCCCCAGCACGCGTGGGCCACGCGATGGAAAATCACGGCGTGCAGCCCCGGATAGCAGGTCAGCACCTCCAGGCGGCTGCGTGCGGCGGGGTCGCGCCGCATGATGGCATCGATATCTTCCTTCAGGCGAGTGAACATCTTCGTCGTGTCGTGTTGCCGCGCCGATACGCCGTTCGCCCAACGTGCGAACGGTCGCCGGCGCGGTCAGGAGCCGGTCTTGTGCTTCTGGATTGCGTTGGGGGACGGCCTTGGCGCGTGCGAGCAGGGAGTGTAAGAGATTTGTGCGCCTGCCGCCGGGCCCTGAGGCCATCAGGGCTTTTCGGGTCGCGACGGCTTCAACATCGCGGCGGCTGACCAACGCACGCGCGAACACCGGTCTGCCCGGGGGTCGGGCCAGTGGAATCGTTGCGCATGTCGTATGCCGGGATGGAAATCACGGTTCAGCTTTCCTTGTTGCCGTCTGTCTGCCTGCCCTGCCTGCCGGCCCTGTCGTCGCCGTCGCTCGCCAGCAGCATGCGCTTGGCGATGCCACGCAGGATGTTGACCTCTTCGCGTTCGAGTCCGGCCCGGGCGAACATTCGCCGCAGACGCGGCATCAGCTTGCGCGGGTTGTCCGGATCGAGAAATCCGATGGCCACCAGCCCGGCCTGGAGATGGCCGAACATCGATTCGACCTGTTCCGCCGTGGCAGGCTCACCAGCATAGCCGATATTCGGCGCCCCGTCCGATGCCTCACCCGCCACCTGCTGCCCTTCCAGCAATGCCAGTCGCATCTCGTAGGCGATCAGCTGCACCGCCTGCGCCAGGTTCAGCGACGCGTAGGCAGGGTTGGCCGGAATATGGGTCACCGCCGAACAGCGCAGCACGGCGTCGTTGGGCAATCCGTAGCGCTCGTTACCGAACAGGAAGGCAATGACGCCCCCGCCATCGGCTGCCAGCACGGCCTGGCCCCGTGCGGCAGCGGCGCGTGGCAGCAGGCGCGGCGGACCGAACTCGCGCTGGCGCGCGGTCATCGCCACGGTGAACGCCGTGCCAGCCAGCGCGCTTTCCACATCGTCGACGATGCGGGCGCCGGCCAGCACGTCATCGGCGCCGCTGGCCATCGCCACGGCATCCGGGTGCGTCAGCACGCCGGGCTCGCGTGGCGACACCAGCACCAGGCTGCCGGGCTGACCGCCGAAGCCCATGGTCTTCATTGCCCGCGCCACCGAACCGACGTTGCCCGGGTGGCTGGTTTCCACCAGCACCACACGCACGCGCGAAAAAATGTCTGTTGCGCCACTTTCTGTGGCCGCTACGGGAATGGGTTCAGCCTGCGAATTCAATGCTTCAGTCATGTGGGATGCCCCTGCCGCGGGGTTTGCCGCCATCGGCTCGTACAGCGGGCCGGGTTCCTATACAATGGCGCCTTCAAATTGCGGTGCGGCGCCCAACAGGGCGATGCCCCTCGTTCTTCTACAATCTGTTGTGCTGTTCGGCCAATGCCGGGCGGTTCGCGCGCCTTTCACCCGTTGCCGGTGGATGCCGCCGTCGCGAATCATGTCCCGCGCGGCCCCTGGAGAGATTCATGCATCCGATGCTTAATATCGCCGTCAAGGCGGCCCGCAAGGCGGGATCCATCATCAACCGCGCGTCGATCGACGTCGACCTGGTCCGCGTTTCGCGCAAACAGCACAACGATTTTGTGACCGAGGTCGATCGCGCAGCCGAAGCCGCCATCATCGAGATCATCCGCACCGCCTACCCCGAGCACGCCATTCTAGCGGAAGAGTCCGGCCAGTCCTGGGCCGAGGGCGACGACCAGCACGAATTCACCTGGGTGATCGATCCGCTGGACGGCACCACCAACTTCATTCATGGCTTTCCGCAATACGCAGTGTCGATTGGCCTGCTGCACAAGGGCGTGCCCTCGCAGGCCGTGGTCTACGATCCCACGCGCGACGAACTGTTCACGGCCAGCAAGGGTGCCGGCGCGTTCCTGAACAACCGCCGCATCCGCGTGACCCGCCGCGACAAGCTCGCCGACTGCCTGATCGGCACGGGCTTCCCGTTCCGCGACCTGGAAGGGATGGACGAATACCTGGAAATCTTTGCGCTGATGACGCGCAGCTGCGCCGGCCTGCGTCGCCCGGGCGCCGCCGCGCTGGACCTGGCCTACGTGGCATGCGGCCGCCTGGACGGCTTCTTCGAGCGCGGCCTGAAGCCATGGGACATGGCCGCCGGCATGCTGCTGATTACCGAGGCCGGTGGCCTGGTGGGCAACTACAACGGCGAATCGCGCCAGATGGAACAGGGCGAAGTGATGGCCGGCAACCCGAAGGCGTTCGCGCAGATGGTACGTCTGCTGTCGCCGTTTTCGCTGGACAACGTCAAGCCGTCGCTGAAGCCGATCGGCGAGTAAGCGACACGGCCACTAGCCGGCCGAATCGATGAGGCACGCGGTGGGCAGTTGCTGCGACGTCACGGCGTCGCTGCCAACCCGCACCGCGCAGTTCCACGTGCCGTCGGCCATGCGGCCCACGGTCAGGCGCGTACCCCGGACCGCCGGATGCACGTCACCATCGAGCGTGACGACAATACTGCCCGAGCCGTCCGCATTGAATTCGAACCGGTTTGGCGTGGCGGTCAGCTGTGACCGGATATAGCCGAGCGACACGACCGGATCCGGAAACAAGTTCTGGCCGTTCTGCAGCCGCTCTTCCACCGGAATCTTGTACGCCGATGCCTCCCAGTAGGCGCGGCCGATCTCCGCCTTCACCACAAAGCCCTGGTACGTGGGAATGGCGATCGCGGCAAGAATGCCCACGATCGCCACCACGATCATCAGCTCGATCAGCGTGAATCCGCGTTGAGGCGATGGCGGCCAGGCCGTCCACCCCACCCGGATCCCTGCCACGAGCCTCCCCGGCCATCTTCCCGTCCGTGCTTTTTTCATTTTTGCGACCCGTCATGTTGCCGGCCTCTGCGTGCCGGTACGTCCTGACTTATCCAAGGACCGTGCCAGGCCGATATGGCGTCGCGAGTGACAGTTTTTGTCGGAAACATCTGGTTACATATGGCAATGACTGACAGGTTTGCAGCGCGCCGTGCCGTCGGGTGACAAATCTCGTCGCCCGCACCTCATTTTGAGAATCCGGCCCGAGACTTCTTGATCCACGCCACATAGAGTCTCCCGTGATCCACAAACGACTTGCGCCCCCTCTACTATCGTGTGTATTTTTACACACAGACCGCCAGAAGGAGGCGCTTTTGCACTCAACGGCATTGATCCGACTGCTGGAACGCGAGGGATGGCACCTGGTGCGCTGCAAGGGCAGTCATCTCACCTACAAGCATCCGTCGCGCGCACAGATCGTCACCGCGCCGCATCCGAACAAGGACCTGCCGACCGGCACGGTGCGCGGCATCATGCTGACGGCAAGGTTGGTATGACGGGCGCGCAACGCATGGAGAGCAACAACATGGAATTTCCGATTGCCATTCACAAGGATCCCGAGAGCATCTACGGCGTGACGGTGCCCGACGTGCCGGGCTGCTACTCATCGGGCGACACCATCGAGGACGCCATCCGCAATGCGCGCGAGGCAATCACCAGCCACTTCGAGGTGCTGTTGTCACTGGGCGAGGACATCACGCCGGCGGCCACGCCGATCGCCGAACTGGCGGAGCGGCCCGAATTTGCGGAAGCGGTCTGGGCACTGGCAGACGTCGACATGACCAGGCTCGACAACCGGCCCGAGCGCATCAACATCAGCCTGCCCCGCTTTGTGCTGCACAGGATCGACACTTACGTCGGCGCCCGCCACGAGACGCGCAGCGGCTTTCTGGCCCGCGCGGCTCTGGAAGCCATGGCCAGTGACGCATGAGCCGGCGCAAAAGCGCCCGAACTTCCGAGCAAAAATGAGAATCCGGGACGAAGTTCCGGGTTGGGCTGGCAGTAAAATGCCGCTTTGCGCCGCGGTCCGGAACAGGCCGGTGACGCCGGGACAACTCCCGGGCGTCTGACCGAAGAACTGCCTGCCGCGCGGCAACCGATATACCGGCGGCCCCGATGTGGTGCCGCCCGAGAGGAATGCATGTCCGCTGAAGCCGTTTCCAACCCGTCCACGACCTCGCCCGACGACTCGCCGCGCGAGGATGACATCCGCGAAGCCGGCAACGGTGCCCTGTCTGCCGATGCCCTGGCTGCCGCCGAAGGCACTGCCCCGCGCAGCGGAAAGTCGGGCAGGTCGGACAAGGCCGATAAAGCCGACAAGGCTGACAAGGCCGAAAAACACACGCCCATGATGCTGCAGTATCTGCGGATCAAGGCAGATCATCCGGACACGCTGCTCTTCTACCGGATGGGCGATTTCTATGAGCTGTTCCATGACGATGCCGAAAAGGCCGCCCGCCTGCTCGACATCACCCTGACGTCGCGCGGCCAGTCTGGCGGCGTGCCGATCCGCATGGCCGGCATTCCGTTCCACTCGGTCGACCAGTACCTGGCACGCCTGGTCAAACTTGGCGAATCGGTGGCGATCTGCGAGCAGATTGGCGATCCGGCCACCAGCAAGGGCCCGGTAGAGCGCAAGGTGGTACGCATCGTCACGCCGGGCACGCTGACCGACGCGGCGCTGCTGCCCGAGAAGACCGACAGCTATCTGATGGCCGTGCACCAGCAAACCACGCGCCGCGGCATCAGCAAGACGGGCCTGGCGTGGCTGAACCTGGCAAGCGGCGAACTGCGCCTGATGGAATGCGATGCAGCCCAGCTCTCGCGCGAACTGGAACGCATCCGTCCGGCGGAACTGCTTTACGCGGACGGGATCGACCTGCCCGTACTGCCGTGCGCCCGCACCCGCCTGCCCGAATGGCACTTCGACCAGGACGCGGGCACCCGCCGGCTGCGCGAGCAGATTGGCGTGGCCAGCCTGGAACCGTTCGGTTGCGCCGGACTGGGTGCCGCCCTGGGCGCGGCGGGCGCACTGCTTAACTATGCCGCCACCACGCAGGGTCAATCGCTGCGCCACGTGCAGGGCGTGACCGTCGAGCGGGAGTCCGAGTTCGTCGGGCTGGACACGGCCACCCGGCGCAATCTCGAATTGACCGAAACGCTGCGCGGCGGCGAGTCGCCGACGCTGTTCTCGCTGCTTGACACCTGTTCGACGACAATGGGCAGCCGCGCGCTGCGCCACTGGCTGCATCACCCGCTGCGCGACCCGGCGCTGCCACGCGCGCGGCAGCAGGCCATCGGCGTACTGATCGCCCAGGATCCGGAAAGCGTGCGCACCACCCTGCGCCGGCTGTGCGATGTCGAACGCGTCACGGCGCGCCTGGCGCTGCTGTCCGCACGCCCCCGCGACCTGTCGTCGCTGCGCGACACGCTGAAGGCACTGCCCGCCGTGCAGGCCAGTGTTGTCGCCGCGCACGAATCGCCGTTGCTCGCGCAGACGATCGACGAACTCGAAATCCCGGCTGACTGCCTGACGCTGTTGACACGTGCAGTGGCCGAGGAGCCGTCGACGGTGATCCGCGATGGTGGCGTGATCGCACGCGGCTACGATGCCGAGCTTGATGAACTGCGCGACATTTCGGAAAACTGCGGCCAGTTCCTGATCGAACTGGAGACGCGGGAACGCCAACGCACCGGCATCTCGAACCTGCGCGTCGAGTACAACCGCGTGCATGGCTTCTATATCGAGGTGACGAACGGCCAGGCCGACAAGGTTCCCGACGACTATCGCCGCCGCCAGACGCTGAAGAACGCCGAGCGCTACATCACGCCGGAACTCAAGGCCTTCGAGGACAAGGCATTGTCCGCGCAGGACCGGGCGCTGGCACGCGAGAAGCAGCTCTACGAAGCATTGCTGCAGGCGCTGCTGCCTCATATCGGCGGCCTGCAACGCGTGGCGGGCGCCCTGGCCCGGCTCGACGTGCTGACCACGCTGGCCGAGCGCGCCCGCACGCTCGACTGGACCCAGCCCGAGCGGGTCAGCGAAAACGTGGTCGACATCGCACAGGGCCGGCACCCGGTGGTGGAAGGCCAGCTGGCGGCGGAATCAGTGGCCTTCATCGCCAACGACTGCCAGCTCAACGAGGCGCGCAAGCTGCTGCTGATTACCGGCCCGAACATGGGCGGTAAGTCGACCTTCATGCGTCAGACTGCACTGATCGTACTGCTGGCCTGCGTAGGCGCCTGGGTGCCGGCGCGGCAAGCCAGAATCGGGCCGATCGATCGCATCTTCACGCGGATCGGCGCCGCTGACGACCTGGCCGGTGGGAGGTCGACCTTCATGGTGGAAATGACCGAGGCGGCCGGCATCCTCCATAACGCCACGCCATCGAGCCTGGTGCTGATGGACGAAATCGGCCGAGGCACGTCGACATTTGACGGCCTGGCGCTGGCGTGGGCGATTGCCCGCCACCTGCTGTCGCACAACCGCAGCCACACGCTGTTCGCCACGCACTACTTCGAGCTCACGCAACTGCCACAGGAATTTTCCCAGGCGGCAAACGTCCATCTTTCCGCCGTGGAGCACGGCGACGGCATCGTCTTCCTGCATGCCGTGCAGGATGGCCCGGCCAGCCAGAGCTACGGCCTGCAGGTGGCGCAACTGGCGGGCGTGCCGCAACCGGTGATTCGCGCCGCGCGCAAGCACCTGGCCTGGCTGGAACAGCAGTCGGCCGATGCCACGCCCACGCCGCAGATGGACCTGTTCGCGGCACCGGCCACGCCGCTGGACGACGACGATGCGGCACCAGCCATGGCAACCGCGTCGGCCGAGCAGGCAGCCGCGCTTGATGCGCTGGCCGATATCGATCCGGACAGCCTTTCGCCGCGCGACGCGCTGGAGGCACTGTATCGGCTAAAGGCCATTGCGGAATCCGCCGGCAAAGCATGAGTGCCACGCACGGCTCCGGACGCATGACCCTGGCAGTGGCCGTCATGGCGGGCTTTGTCTGCCTGATGTCGCCAGTCGCTGCCGAGGCTGCACGTACCAGCAAGGTGACGCCGCCACCGGCGCCGGCCGTACAGCTCACGCGCATGGCACTGATTGCCGACGTGCCGCAATGGCCGGCGGCGGAAGCCGATATGGCTGCCCTGTTCGACCAGATGAACGCGCGGCAGGTGGCGCTGATCATTCATGCCGGCGGCATCAAGGGCGACACGGAGTCCTGCGGCGATGCCGTGCTGGGCGCGCGACTGCGGGCCCTCGACGATTCTCCCGCACCCGTGCTTTACGTCCCGGGAGAAACGGACTGGGCGGAATGCCAGAAACCGGTCAATGGCAGATTCGATGCGGTCGAGCGGCTTAACCGATTGCGCGAACTGTTCTTCCCGGTCGATGCCACGCTCGGCCGGCGCACGATTCCGGTGGTGCGCCAGTCGGATCAGGCCATGTTCCGCAGCTTTCGCGAGAACGTGCGACTGGTGGAAGGCAACGTGATGGTGGTCGGGCTGAACCTGCCCGGCGACAACAATCACTATCGCAGCGAAGGTGGCCGCAATGGCGAGTTCGAGGACCGCCGCGAAGCCAACCGGCAATGGCTGGGCCGGGCATTCTCGGTGGCTACCCAGCGCGACCTGCCAGGCATCCTCGTGGTGGTCCATGCCGACCCGATGTTCGGCAACGGGTGGGAAAAACGCGGCAAGCCGTCGCTGCTCGACGGATTCCTGCGCCGCGGCACACGCGACGGCTATCTGGAATTCAAGCGGCAACTGCGCGACCTGACGGCCAAGTTTCCTGGCCAGGTGTTGCTCGTGCATGCCAGCGACAGTGGCTTCAGTGTCGACAAGCCGTTGCGAGACGCTGCCGGCAAGGTGATTGGCAACTTTACGCGTGTGGCATTGCCCATCGGCAATCCGTCACGCTGGGTCGAATTGACCGTTACCCCCGGCACGCGGTCGGTGTTCCAGGTGGAAGTCCAGGACGGACCCAAACCGAACTAGAACGGCTGGAACGGTTCGGTTGGTGGCCGGTTCGGTTGATGACCGGGATTGACGCGCGTCACGCATCCGGCTCACGCCTCCCCCGGCGCCCAGGCCAATCCAAATAGAAAAAGCCGGCAGATGCCGGCTTTTTTTCATGTTCGCGATGACCTGTCGCGTATCGCTCGACTGGCGGAAATCCAGTATCGGATCAGTGCAGCGTGCGCGGGCTGTCGCCTTCGCCGCCTTCATCCTCGTCTTCGTCGACGACTTCGATGCCCGAAGCGCCGTGCGCGTGACCGTGTTCCACTTCCTCGGCGGTGGCTTCACGCACCTCGGACACCTTCAGCCAGAAACGCAGTGCCATGCCGGCCAGCGGGTGGTTGCCGTCCAGCACGACCTTGTCTTCGGCAACGTCGGTCACCGTGTAGATGATCGAATCTTCGTCGTCGCCGTCCTCGGGCACGCCTTCGAACTGCATGCCAACTTCCAGCGGCTCAGGGAAGCGATCGCGCGGCTCGACCTTCACCAGTTCGGCATCGTAGTCGCCGAATGCGTCTTCGGGTTCCAACTGCAATTCGGTCTCGAAGCCGGCATCGTGGCCGTCCAGCGCTTCCTCGATCTTGGGGAACGTGCCATCATACCCGCCGTGCAAATAGACCATGGGCTCATCGGATTCCTCGATGAGATTGCCCTGCGCGTCCGACAGCTTGTACACAACGGACACCACCGTGTTCTTAGCGATTTTCAATTCTTGACTCCATGAGCGATTCCGCATTATACGCGCAGGCCCTGCCTGCGGGCCCGATTGATCCCGACGCACCGCTCACGCTGCTCGGGGGCATGACGCCCGCGGCATTCATGCGTGACGTCTGGCACCGCAAACCGCTGCTGATTCGACAGGCCGTGCCCGGAATCGTGCCTCCTGTGTCGCGCGAAGCGCTTTTTGAACTGGCCGATCGGGACGATGTGGAGTCGCGCCTGGTGTCGTACTTTCGCAACCGCTGGAAGCTCGAACACGGTCCTTTCGCCGAGGACAACCTGCCGTCACGCAAGTCTGGCAAGTGGACGCTGCTGGTGCAGGGTGTGAACCTGCACAACCGGGCTGCCGCCGATCTGATGAGCCAGTTCCGCTTCGTGCCCGACGCGCGGCTCGACGACGTCATGATCAGCTACGCCACCGACGGCGGCGGCGTCGGCCCCCACTTCGATTCGTACGACGTTTTCCTGCTGCAAGTATCGGGCCGACGTCGCTGGCGCATTTCGTCACAGACCAAGCTCGATCTGATTCCCGACGTGCCGCTCAAGATCCTGTCGGACTTCAGTACCGAACAGGAATGGGTACTCGAGCCCGGCGACATGCTGTACCTGCCGCCACAGTACGCCCACGATGGCATCGCCGAGGGCGAGTGCATGACCGCGTCGATCGGCTTCCGCGCGCCGGCCTACCGCGAACTGGCGGGCCACTTCCTGGCCTGGCTGTCTGAAACGGTCGAGGGCAACGAAGACCTGGACGGCCGCTACGCCGATGCCGGCGAGGCTGCTACGGCCACCCCGGCCCAGCTTCCCGCCAGCCTGTCCCGCGCCGTTGCCGACCGCCTGCAGGCACTGAAATGGGACAAGGGCATGGTGTCCGAATTCCTGGGCTCGTACCTGTCGGAGCCCAAGCAATCGGTCCAGTTCGAAGAGGTTGCGGAAATCAGCCTGAAGCAGTACACGAAGCTTGCCAAGGCTCATGGCGTGGTCCTTGCTCCAGCCTCCGTTGCGCTCTACGACCGCACGCACTTCTTCCTGAACGGCGAGGCGTACGAACCGCCGCCCGCACTGGCGAAATGGCTGCGACGCCTGGCAGACCTGCGCCAGCTCACCGCAGAGGAAGTCTCCGCGTGCGCGGCACTTCCGGATCTCATGGACACGTTTCACGACTGGGCCATGGAGGGCTGGCTGCAGATCGCGCCGGCAGGTGTGTAATTTTACGTAACAGAATGAACCGGCATATTTCGCCTATACACAAGGCGGGAAAACGCGGATATAATCGCCCGCTGGCTAGTACTGTGGACCACTGCACTGTCGGCACCCGGGAGAGCCTCATATTTGCAGTACAAGAGCGATAATTACCGGTAATTATTCATCGCCTGTTTTCGTTTTATTAAAAGTTAAAGGACGAACAATGAAGAAGTCTCTCCTGATCGCATCCCTGCTGGCTGCTGTTGCTCTGGCCGCTTGCGGCAAGAAGGAAGAAGCCGCTGCCCCCGCTGCTGATACCGCTGCTTCGGCTCCGGCCGCTGCTGACGCTTCGGCTCCCGCAGCTGCTGCTCCGGCTGCTGACGCTTCGGCTCCGGCTGCCGACGCTTCGGCTCCGGCTGCTGACGCTTCGGCTCCGGCTGCCAAGCAGTAATCGGATCTTTCCGAAAACAAAAAGCCGACCTTCGGGTCGGCTTTTTGTTTTGGCGATTATCTGACGCCCCTCCATTAGCGGCACCGGCGCTCGCCGATTATGCCCGCACAGGCTGCCAGTCCAGCCCTTCTTCCTGGTCAGCGATCAGAATTTCATCAGGCAGTACACCCAGCACCGTAGCCAGCGCGCCGGCCGCCAGTTCGCGGGTATTGTTCTGCTTGCTCAAGTGCGCCGCCACCACGCGCGACAGACCCGGATGGGTCACCTGCGACAGGATACTGGCCGCAATATCGTTTGCCAGATGGCCAAAATCACCACCTATCCGCCGCTTCAGCGACCACGGATAGACCGAGTTGGCCAGCATGTCACGATCATGGTTGCATTCGAGGACCAGCGCATCTACGCCAGCCAGACGCGCCGTGACGTAGGGCGTTTCCATGCCCGCATCGGTCAGCACGCCAAGCCGTGCATCGCCATCGGTCAGCACGAACTGCAACGGCTCACGCGCATCGTGCGGCACGGTATAGGGATGGATCTGCAGACCGCCCACCGCGAATACGTGATCGGCGCAACATACCCGCACATCGGCCTGGTCGGCGCCACGCATGTGCGAAGTGGCCAGCCAGGTGCCGTGGCTAGTGTGAACCGGAAGCTTGTGCCGCGCGGCAAACGCATAGGCAGAGCCGACGTGATCGCCGTGCTCATGGGTGACCAGCACGGCGTCGAGTTGTCCGGGCAAGACGCCCAGCCGCTCCAGGCGACGCGCCGTTTCCTTGATACCGAAGCCGCAGTCGAGCAGCACACGCGTCACGGACGTGCCCTCGCCGGCCTCGATCAGCAGCGAGTTGCCTTCGCTGCCACTTCCCAAAAAAGCAAAGCGCATCATCGATGCGCTCGCTTGGGAAGATGCCCGACGGCGGGCGCCGTCGGCATCGATGGACTACAGACGAACATCAGTGCAGCTGTTCGTCCAGCAGCGACAGGATACGCTTGCTGATCTCGGTGTTTTCCGGCTGGCCGGCATCGTTCTGCACGGTGACCGTGGTGCCGGTGCCATTGCCCTTCAGCGACACGCGATACTTCTTCGCGGTCTTGCCGTCGTTGGCCTTCGTGAAGATCTTGGAGAAGAAGCCGCGATCATCCACAGCCTGCTTCGGATCCACGTAGCGCACGTAGTACAGGCCTTGCGCGCGGTCGCGGTCTTCCACCGTGAAGTTCACGCGATCCAGCGACAGGCCGACCGAACGCCATGCGCGGTCGAACGGCTCCGGCAACTGCAGCGCCGGCGCGCCATTGACCTGCGCCAGGAACGACTTGCTGTCGACGGCGCTGGCCGAGGCTGCACCGGTTGCCGCGGCGGCACCGATACCGGTGGCGTCGCCCGAAGTCGCCGGGGCTACGGCGGCCGCAGCATTGCCCACCGGAGTCGGGTTCTTGGCCATCTGGTTGGCCTGCTCCTTCTGCACGCCCAGGCGCTGGGCCAGGCGCGACAGGAATTCGGCTTCCAGTTCCGGATCAGCCGGACGCGGCGTCCAGACCGTGGTCGACTTGTCCACGCCGGTCAGTTGCTCCTGCGCGCCACGGTGGCTGATGAACACTTCGAGCTGACCGTTCTGGGCGCGCTCCACACGCGTACGGAACTTGTCGCGCTCGGAGGTCGAGTACAGGCCGTCGAACACCTTGCCGATCGTGTTGCGGATGATGTCCTGCGGAATCTTGGCGCGGTTTTCGGCCCAGTCCGTTTCCATGATCCCGGTCTGCGGCGAGTCCTGGGTCAGCAGGAAGCCATTTTCCTGCCAGAAGCCGCGCAGCGACTCCCACAGCTGGTCGGCGCGCATGCCGTTGCTGATCACCAGCCAGCGCTGGTTGCCATCGCGCTCCATGCGGATGCCCTGCGAGGAGGGCAGCACGTTGGTGGCGGGCTCGGCCTCGCGCGTCTTGGTAGCCTGCTGGTAGTTCGACAGCGTCGACGTGCCTGCCGCATCGGGCACGGTATAACGGCGATCGCCTTCGAGCTTGGTCAGGTCCGGCGGAATGTCCAGCGACGCGGTCTTCTTGCCCTGGGACTTGTAGTCGATCTTGTCGGGCTGCATGGCTTCGTTGATGCTGCTGCAGCCGGCAATCAGCGTCAGCGCCAGCACGGGCGCAACCACGGCGACACGGCGGATCTGCGTCGCGCCGCGACGGTTAAGCTTCTGTTTCATTGACACGTAATCCTGGTTTCAAGAATCGGCGAATAGCCGAACGTTCAGCCGGCGAATCTCAGCCCAGCAGGCCGGCCG
Organism: Cupriavidus sp. HE11; assembly: GCF_056097175.1. Classification (NCBI taxonomy): domain Bacteria; kingdom Pseudomonadati; phylum Pseudomonadota; class Betaproteobacteria; order Burkholderiales; family Burkholderiaceae; genus Cupriavidus; species Cupriavidus sp. HE11. Next base: position 3,096,169 of record NZ_CP184464.1, on the reverse strand, counting down.
CTGCCAGCGCGCGGCGCACGGTTTCGTGCTGGCCTTCCGCCAGCGGGGTCAACGGCAGACGGATACCGCCTGCCATCTTGCCCATCTGCTGGAGCGCCCACTTGACCGGAATCGGATTGGCCTCGACGAACATCGCGCGGTTGAGGTCGATCAGTTCCATGTGCAGGCGGCGGGCCGTCACCACATCGCCCTTCAGAGCCGCGACACACATTTCGTGCATCTTGCGCGGCGCCACGTTGGCGGTGACCGAGATATTGCCCTTGCCACCCAGCAGGATCAGCGCCACCGCGGTGGGATCGTCGCCACTGTAGATGGCAAACGTATCGGGTGCGTCCTTGATCAGTTGCGCGGCACGGTCGATATTGCCGGTAGCTTCCTTCACGCCCACGATGCCCGGCACCTGCGCCAGGCGCAGGATCGTCTCGTTGTTCATGTCCGCCACGGTCCGGCCGGGGACATTGTAGAGCAGCACCGGCAGGTCAACGGCTTCCGCGATCGTGCGGAAATGGCGATACATGCCTTCCTGCGTCGGCTTGTTGTAGTACGGCACGACCTGCAGCGACGCATCGGCGCCCACCTTCTTCGCGAAGGCGGTCAACTCGATGGCCTCGTTCGTGGAATTGCCGCCGGTCCCGGCGATGATGGGCACGCGGCCAGCCGACTGCTCGACAGCCACGCGGATCAGTTCGCAATGCTCCTCGACGTTGACCGTCGGCGACTCGCCCGTGGTGCCCACGATCACGATGCCATCGGTGCCTTCCGCCGCATGCCAGTCGATGAGGGCGCGCAGGGCCGGGTAATCCAGGCTGCCATCCTCATGCATCGGGGTGACGATGGCCACGATGCTGCCGGTAATCTGTGTCATATCTCAGGGAATTCGGGAAATTCGAACAAACGGGATTGTACCGGAACCGTCAGGGGCTCCGCCCCCCCTATCAATGAGGGAAAACGTTAGCGGGCGTAACGTGTGGCGCGCCGGTCTCGCTGACGGCCGCCGCTGCGCCCCCGGCGCCTCACGGCCGGGGCCATCCGGGCAGCGGATATCGCGGCGGCGGGGCCTCAGGCGCGCTCCCATGCACCTCGCGCACGGCACAAATCCGCTGCACGAAGGCCTCGCGCGGCGCCGCCAGCGTGCCGTCCTCGTAACCTGCCACCCGCAACTTGCCGCGCGTCACGTCGAGCAATTCACCAGGTTGCAGCAGGAAATCGGGGCGCGACGGCTTGCCGACGGTTTCATTGCCGGCCGCGAAGGTCTCGTAGACCAGCACCCCACCCGGCGCCAGCGCGTCCAGCAGATGCGGCCACAGCGGCCGGTGCAGGTAGTTGGTGACCACCACCGCGTCAAACCGGCCGGCATCCGCCAGGGGCCAGGCGCCCTGCTCCAGATCGGCCACGCGGCCCTCGATGCCTGCCGGCAACCCGGCAACCGCCTCGGCATCGCGGTCCACGGCCAGCACCGCAAACCCCTGCCCCGCCAGCCAGGCGGCGTGGCGCCCGCTGCCACAGGCCAGGTCGAGCACCCGGCCACCGGGCCGGATCAGGTGGGCCCATCGGGTCAGCCAGGTGGAAGGCGCGGCAAGCTGGGAATGCATCGGCAGGAACAGGGAAAAGGAAGGAAACCGGGAAGCCGGAACAGGGGAGACAGGCCGGGCCGGTGCTACTGCAGCACCATCAGCACCGGGCGCAGCATGAGTTCGACGATCGACAGCAGCACCGTCATCACCGGCTGCATCCAGATCCGCGTGATGACACCAGCAGCCACCAGCGCCAGCACGATGAAGATGCCGTACGGCTCGACCCGGCCCACCGCCTCGGCCATGCGACGCGGCAGGAAGGCCGTCAGCACGCGGCCGCCATCGAGCGGCGGGATCGGGAACAGGTTGAACGCGGCCACCACCGTATTGACCAGCACACCGGCGCGGGCCATCTGGCTCCAGAACGGCTCCTGGATCTGCGCCAGGGCCAGGCCGACGGCGATCAGCGCCCACAGGAACGCCTGCACGACGTTGCTGGCGGGACCGGCCAGCGCCACCCACATGCCATGCCAGCGCGGGTTGCGCAGGTGGTCGAACACCACTGGCACCGGCTTGGCAAACCCGAACACGAATTGGCCAGCCGTCAGGAAATACAGCAGCAGCGGCACGGCCACGGTGCCGATCGGATCGATATGGCGAATCGGGTTCAGGCTGACCCGCCCGAGCAGCCAGGCGGTGTTGTCGCCAAAATACTTGGCCACAAAACCGTGCGCGGCCTCGTGCAGCGTGATGGCAAACAGCACGGGCAGTGCATATACGGCGAAGGTCTGGACGATCGAGGAATCCATGCGAACTATTCTATCGGGCCGCCGGCGCCCAAGGCTGTCCGGCATGTCCGTGGATGTGCGGTATGTATCAGAAACGACAGGTCAAATGAAACAAGGCTGGCCTGATCAGGCGGCGGCGACCAGCCCGAAGCGTTCGACATCGCCACGCCCGGCACGCACCAGTTCCGGCTCGCCGCTGGTCAGGTCGATCACAGTCGTCGGCTGGGCCGGCGCGGGGCCGCCGCAGATCACAAGGTCGAGTTGCTTCTCCAGCCGCGTACGGATCTCGGCCGGCTCGTTCATCGGCGCCTCGTCGTCCGGCATTTGCAGCGTGGCCGAAATCAGCGGCTGCCCCAGTTCGGCCAGCAGCGCCAGCGGAATCGCATGATCCGGTACGCGCACACCGATGGTCTTGCGCGCCGGGTGCGACAGCCGCCTGGGCACTTCCTTGGTCGCTTCCAGGATAAACACGTACGGGCCCGGCGTGGCGCCCTTGATCCAGCGGTACTGGCGGTTATCGACCCGGGCGAAGTTGCCGAGTTCCGACAGGTCGCTGCACATCAGCGTCAGATGGTGTTTTTCGTCGATGTCGCGCAGCCGGCGCAGGCGTTCCACGGCAGACTTGTCGTCAAGCCGGCAGGCCAGGGCGTAGCTGGAATCGGTGGGCAGCGCGATCAGGCCGCCCTTCTGCACGATCTGCGCGGCCTGCTTGACCAGCCGCGCCTGCGGGTTTTCGGGATGAATCTCGAAGTACTGGGACATGAGGGGCGCGGGTTTCCGGGGCGGGCAGGTTACCAGTCGTACCAGACCGGCGTGACGTCCGACGGCAGCGGCGGCAGCGTGCCGATTTCCACACGGCCCTCGCCGGGACCGTGAAAATCCGATCCGCGCGATGCCAGCAGGCCATAGTGGCGCGCCACGTCGGCGTAGCGGCGGAACTGGTCGGGCGTATGGCTGCCGGTCACGACCTCGACCGCACGGCCGCCCAGTTGCGTGAATTCGTCGAACAGCGCGTCGTGTTGCAAATCGGTGTAGTTGTATCGGCCCGGATGTGCCATCACCGCAATGCCGCCGGCGCCGCGAATCCAGCCCACCGCTTCCTTCAATGCGGACCAACGGTGCGGCACGAAGCCCGGACGGCCTTCCGACAGGTATTCGCTGAACACGTCGCCAATGGTCTTGCAACGGCCCTCGTCCACCAGCCAGCGCGCAAAGTGCGTGCGAGAGATCAGGTCGGGGTTGCCGACGTAGCGCAGCGCGCCCTCGTAGGCGCCGGTAATGCCGATTTTCGCCAGCGCCTCGCCAATATCCTGCGCGCGGCGCGCACGGCCGTCGCGGGTCCGGGCCAGTCCATCGATCAGGTCCGCGTTGAACGGATCGATCTGCAGACCGACGATATGCACGGTCTGCCCGGCCCAGGTCACCGAAATCTCCACGCCCGGCACATAGCGCATGCCCAGCGCTTCGGCAGCGGTGCGGGCTTCGGTCTGGCCTCCCACCTCATCGTGGTCGGTCAGGGCCCAGAACGCCACGCCGCCGGCGTGCGCACGTGCGGCCACCTCGGACGGCGACAACATCCCGTCGGACACGGTGGAATGGCAGTGCAGGTCGGCGTTGATGGCATTGGCGTTTTGCATTGTCATATTCTACTCCCGGCAGGGTTTTTTAGCCCTGCCGCCAAAGGTGGCGTGCCCGGATTGCCGCGGCACGCAAGGTATGATGGGGCCTGTCCAGACCGCTTTTTTCCGCTTCCAGCCATGTCCACCAAGCCCGCCTCCCCGACCCCGGAAACCATCCAGACCGACGTGCTGATCGTCGGCGCCGGCCCGGTGGGCCTGTTCGCCGCGTTCCAGGCAGGCGTGCTGGGCCTCAAATGCGAACTGATCGACGTGCTGGACCGCGCCGGCGGCCAATGCACCGAGCTTTATCCCGAAAAGCCGATCTACGACATTCCGGCCGTGCCAGGCTGCCTGGCGCAGGAACTGGTGGATCGACTGCTCGAACAGTGCGCACCGTTCGCGTTTCCGATGCACTTCAGCCAGCGCGCGCAGTCGGTCAGCGACACCGACGGCGCCGACGGCCACCCGCGTCTGCTGATCACCACGGATGGCGGCAAGCGTTTCGATGTGGCGGCCGTGCTGATCTGCGCCGGTGCCGGGGCCTTCGCCCCGCAGCGCGTGTCGCTGCCCGAGGCTGCGCCGCTGGAAGACCGGCACGTCCACTATGCCGTACGCGACGTGTCGCGCTTTGCCGGCAAGCGCGTGATCGTCGCTGGCGGCGGCGATTCGGCGCTGGACTGGGCGCTGGCCCTGCGCAAGGTGGCGGCACGCGTGACGCTGCTGCACCGGCGCGAAGGCTTTCGCGCCGCCGATCACTCGGTGGCCGCCATGCGCGCGGCCGTCGAGGCAGGCGAGATGGATTTCGTGGTCGGCATGCTCGGCAGCCTACAAACCGATGACACCGGCGCCCTCACCCACGCCGGCATCAAGACGCGCGACGGCGACCGCACCGTGGAAGCCGACGAACTTGTCGCGCTGTACGGCCTGGTGTCCGAACCGGGGCCGATCGCCCAGTGGGACCTCGACATGCACGCGGGCCGCATCCATATCGAGAACACCACCACCTACGAAACGTCGCGCCGCGGCATCTTTGCGGCTGGCGACATCGCCGTTTATCCAAACAAGCAGAAGCTGATCCTGTCGGGCTTCCACGAGGCCGCACTGGCCCTGCGCAAGGCATATCACTATGCCTTCCCCGACAAGGCGCTGGTGCATATGCACACCAGCAACAACCCCGCGCTGAAGGAAAAGCTCACGCACGCGTAGCCGGTATACGCTTCGCTCAGACCAGGAAATCCTCGATCAGCCTGGCCACCACCTGCGGCTGGTCGTGGTGGAGCATGTGCCCGGCGTCGTCGACGAATACCTCGCGGAAATCGGGAAACGCACGGAAGCGCTCCTTGAATTCCTCGACGGTCTGCTTGTGCGCGAGGTGCTTCAGCGTGGCCGAATCGCGCGCTTCCACGTGCAGCACCGGCGCCGCCACCTTTTCCCAGATCGCCATGATCTCGTCGATGCGGTACAGCGTCGGGTTGGTCATCTTGTGCGCGGCATCCCCAAGGATTTCCCAACGACCGGCCTCGTTGCGGCGCGACCAGTGCGCGGCCAGGAACGCGGCGCGATCGTCGGGCAGGCGCGGATTGGTCTTCTGCAGCCGCGCGGCCACGGCGGCCTCGCTGTCGTAGGTCTTCAGCTCGGGCGGCGTGCGCAGTTCGTCAAGCCAGCGCGCCAGCCGGGATGGCGCCTGGTCCGGCCGCGTGCGCGTCAGGCCGAATCCCTCCAGGTCCACCACGCGCCGTACGCGCTCCGGCCGCACACCCGCGTAGATGCACACCGCGTTGGCGCCCATGCTGTGGCCCACCAGGTCCACCTGCCCGTCGGGCTGGTAGTGGTCGAGCAGCGCTTCCAGGTCGGCCACATAGTCGGGAAACCAGTACGAGCGCGTGCCCGGGTATTGCGTCGGGTAATCGGTCTCGCCAAAGCCGCGCCAGTCCATGGCGATCACATGCCAGTCGCGCTGAAACGCATCGACCAGGAACTGGAACGACGCCGCCACATCCATCCAGCCATGCAGCATGAACAGCTTGGGCGCGCCGGGTTGTCCCCAGTGGCGTACGTGCGTGCGCAGGCCACGCAGCGTGATAAATTCGGAACGCGAAGTTTCCGTGATGGTCATGGTGTCACCCTCTGTGCCCGGGTCTTCTGATGCGCGCGCAGCCCATGGCCGCGCGGCAGCCCGGATAAAAATAGAACGATCGTTCGCTTGTCGGATTATAGCCAAACGGCTAGTCGAAGCGAGCAAGAACATTGGAGACATTGGCATGACCGCCTTGCCGGCCACGCGCCGTGACGACTATCACGCGCTACATGAATCGTTCCACTGGAACGTCCCGGAGTTCTTCAACCTGGCCGAGGTCTGCTGCGGCCGCTGGGCCCGCGACCCGGCCACGGCAAGCCGCATCGCCGTGCACACCGAGCATGAGGATGGCCGGCGCGCGTCGTACACCTATGCGCATATCCAGGCCGAAGCCAACCGGCTGTCGCGTGCGCTGCGCGAGCTGGGCGTACAGCGCGGCGACCGCGTAGCCATCGTGATGCCCCAGCGTATCGAGACGGTGATCGCCGGCATGGCCGTCTACCAGCTTGGCGCGATTGCCATGCCGCTGTCGATGTTGTTCGGCCCCGAGGCGCTTTCCTACCGGATCGACCACAGCGAAACCCACGTGGCGATTGCCGACGAAACCTCGATCGACAACCTGCTGGCCGCCCGCCCGGAATGCCCGACGCTGAAGACCATCATCGGCGCCGGTCAGGCCACTGGCCGCGGCGACCTGGACTGGGACGCCCTGCTGGCCGCGCAACTGCCCGATTTCACCGCAGAACAGACCAAGGCCGACGAGGCCGCGGTGCTGATCTACACCAGCGGCACCACCGGGCCGCCCAAGGGCGCGCTGATTCCGCACCGTGCGCTGATCGGCAACCTGACCGGCTTTGTCTGCTCGCAGAACTGGTATCCGCAGGACGACGACGTGTTCTGGAGCCCCGCCGACTGGGCCTGGACCGGCGGCCTGTGGGACGCGCTGATGCCGGCGCTGTATTTCGGCCGTCCGATCGTCGGCTACCAGGGCCGCTTTTCGGCCGAACGCGCCTTCGAACTGCTGGAACGCTACGGCGTGACCAATACGTTCCTGTTCCCGACCGCGCTCAAGCAGATGATGAAGGCCTGCCCGGAGCCATCGGAAAAGTACGATCTGAAACTGCGCGCCATCATGAGCGCGGGCGAGGCCGTGGGCGAGACGGTGTTCACGTGGTGTCGCGACGCACTGGGCGTGATCGTCAACGAGATGTTCGGCCAGACCGAGATCAACTACATCGTCGGCAACTGCACGGCGCAGTACGACGACGATCACCTGGGCTGGCCGGCGCGTCCGGGATCGATGGGCCGCCCCTACCCCGGCCACCGCGTGGCCGTGATCGACGATGACGGCCGCCCGTGCGCGCCCGGGGAGGATGGCGAGGTCGCCGTCTGCGCCACCGATATCCACGGCCACCCCGATCCGGTGTTCTTCCTGGGCTACTGGAAGAACGAGGCCGCCACGGCTGGCAAGTATTCGGAATCCGACGGCCTGCGCTGGTGCCGCACCGGCGACCTGGCCCGCGTCGATGCCGATGGCTATCTCTGGTATCAGGGCCGGGCCGACGACGTGTTCAAGTCGTCGGGCTATCGCATCGGGCCGAGCGAGATCGAGAACTGCCTGCTCAAGCATCCGGCGGTGTCCAACTGCGCCGTCGTGCCATCGCCGGACCCCGAGCGCGGGGCCATCGTCAAGGCGTTTATCGTGCTGACGCCTGCCGTGGCGCGTTCGTTCGACAACGATGCGGCGCTGGTGGCCGAGCTGCAGCAGCATGTGCGCGGCCAGCTGGCGCCGTACGAATACCCGAAGGCCATCGAGTTCATCGACCAGTTGCCGATGACGACCACGGGCAAGATCCAGCGCCGGGTGCTGCGGCTGATGGAGCAGGAACGGGCGCAGCCACAGCAGCAGGCCGGAAATCCGACCAACTAGCCCGCCGAGGCCTCCAGCCAGGCCAGTTCATCCTCGTCGAATCCGGCCGCGCGCCGGGCGTCGAGGTTGAACGGGCCGCGCAGCTTCGGCGCCTTGTACTGCTCGGCCAGTTGCGCATAGGTGGCCACGGGTTCCAGTCCGCGCTGCGTGCAGAGCCAGCGGTACCAGTGGTTGCCGATGGCGACATGGCCCACTTCGTCACGCAGGATGATGTCGATAATCGCGGCGGCCGCTTCGTCGCCGGCATCGGCCAGCTTGGCGCGCACCGGCGGCGAGGCATCCAGCCCGCGCGCTTCCAGCGTGCGCGGCACCAGCGCCATGCGCGCCAGCACGTCGACCGCCGTCTTGTCGGTCATCTCCCACAGGCTGTTGTGCGCCGGAAAATCGCCATAGGCGGCGCCCAGCGTCTGCAGGTGATCGGCCAGCAACGTGAAGTGATAGGCCTCTTCGTCGGCCACGCGCAGCCAGTCGCGGTAATAGTCGGCGGGCATGCCGGAAAAGCGCCAGACGGCGTCGAGCGCGAGGTTGATCGCGTTGAATTCGATATGGCACAGCGCGTGGATCATGTTGGCGCGGCCGGCCGTGGTGTGAATCGACCGGCGCCGCTCCACGCGCATCGGCGGCACCAGTTCGGGGCGCGCAGGCCGGCCCGGCACCGCGTCGGGCGCCGCCACAAGGCTTTCATCGGGATCGACTACGGTATCGACACCTGCCAGCAGCGCGGCATACAGGGCCCGGGCTGCCGCAGCCTTGGCCCGGGCATCGGTCATGCATAGCACGTCCAGCGCACGCCGGCGGGCGGAGGCGGAGCCGGCAGTTGCCCCGGGCGTGGGCGCGACAAGTGGCGTGGGCGCGATGTCGGCGGGTGCGATCACTGGCATAGGCGTAAAATTCGGGAAGCCGCTATTGTAGAGCCCCCGCCCGCCCGAGGCTTGTCCTGGGCGGCCGCGTTCAGCGGGCCCTTTTAATCCGCGCGGCCATCCCCAATTACGCACATTCAGCAGGAGACCCCATGGCGCTTTACCAGCTCGGCGATACCGCCCCGAAAATTCACGAAGATGCCTACGTGGCGGCGGAAGCCACCATTATTGGCAACGTGACGCTCAAGGCGCGTGCCAGTGCCTGGCCGGGGGTGGTGATTCGCGGCGACAACGAGCCGATCGTGGTAGGCGAAGACACCAACATCCAGGAGGGCTCGGTGCTGCACACCGATCCGGGCCGTCCGCTGACACTGGGCGACAAGGTGTCCGTGGGCCACCAGGCCATGCTGCATGGCTGCACCGTCGGCGAAGGCTCGCTGATCGGCATCCAGGCCGTGGTGCTCAATGGTGCCGTGATCGGCAAGGAATGCCTGGTCGGCGCCGGCGCCGTGATCACCGAGAACAAGGTGTTCCCGGACCGGTCGCTGATCCTGGGTGCGCCCGCCAAGGTGGTGCGCGAGCTGACCGACGCCGACGTGGCCAACCTCTATCGCAACGCCGAGACGTATGCGAAGCGGCAGGCCGTATACAAGACCGAACTCAAGCGCATCGGCTGACAGCGTCCTGACGCCGCCGATTCGCCGACTTAACCGCCAGACAGAACCGTGACCGCTTCCTCGAATCCCGATACGCTTCAGAAATTCCTGTTCGATGCTGCCCCCGTGCGTGGCGAACTGGTCCGCATCGAATCCACCTGGCAAGAGGTGCTGAACCGCCATGCCTACCCGGAGCCTGTGCGGCGCGTGCTGGGCGAGATGGTCGCGGCCGCGGCGCTGCTGTCGGCCAACCTCAAGTTCAACGGCGCGCTGGTCATGCAGGTACACGGCGACGGGCCCGTGCGCATGCTGGTGGTGGAATGCCTGTCCGACCTGTCGATGCGCGCCACGGCCAAGATCGCCGAAGGCGCCGAGATTGCCGACGACGCCACGCTGAAGCAGCTCGTGAACGTGCATGGCAAGGGCCGCTTCGCCATCACGCTCGACCCGCAGGACAAGCTGCCGGGCCAGCAGGCCTACCAGGGCATCGTGCCGCTGGCCGACGAACACGGCCCGCTGGCTACCATGACCGAGGTCCTCGAACACTACATGCAGGCTTCCGAGCAGCTCGACACCCGCCTGTGGCTGGCGTCGAACGACCAGGTAGCAGCCGGCATGCTGCTGCAGAAGCTGCCGTCGTACGGCGGCACGGCCGGCGCGCAGGTTGGCGAAACCGGCGCCGCGCTGACCGAGGAAGGCCAGGGCCAGGACCTGGACACCTGGGATCGCGCCTGCCAGCTTGGCGCCACGCTGAAGGAAGACGAACTGCTGGCCGAATCGCCGGAAACGCTGCTGCGCCGACTGTTCTGGGAAGAACTGGAGAATGCCGGCCTGCGCGTGTTCGAGCCGATGACGCCGCACTTCCAGTGCTCGTGCTCGCGCGAAAAAGTGGCGAATATGTTGCATACGCTAGGCCGGGACGAAATCGAAGGCATCATCGCCGAGCGTGGCGAGGTGGAAATCCACTGCGATTTCTGCGGCCAGCGCTATGCATTCGACCCTGTGGATGCGGCCCAGCTATTCACCGCACCGGTCGCCACCGGTGCCGGCGAGGGCGCAAATCAGCAGCATTGAGGTACCGCCTGCCCCTTTTTGGAAGATCAGGGGCAGGAACGATGCCAGTCCGCCAACCGTGCGGAACCACACACACGGGTGGTCGGGTCCAATGGCATGCTTGTTTTTCAGCCGTCCGAACGGAGTCCGATATGACAGCGACCATTCGTTCCAGATCGACCCCTGCCCTGGCTTGCACACTGGCCAGCGTTCTGGCAATCGGCGGCCTGATCGCCGGCTGCGCAGCGCCGGTGCCGCGCAGCCCCGAGGGTGTACCGGCCACGGCACGGCTGCCGGACAACGCCATTCCTCCCGCCCCGCTTAGCGACGCCGAACGCCAGAAGCTGGGCGCACTGAACCAGCAGATCCTCCACGAACAGGCCACGGTGATGGCCAACCAGCAGTCGGCGGCGGCATGGAGCCGCGCGTCGTACTACCCGAACACGAGCGTCAACATGTTCTACAACGGCTGGGGTGGCGGTGGTGGCGGCTGGGGAGCCGGCGTAGGCTTCGGGTTCCCGGGCTACGGCTACGGTGGCTATCCTTACGGCGGCTGGTGGTAACGGACCGCCCGGAAACGATACCGGCCGCGTTGCGCGGCCGGACCTGATACCTCTTGATGACGCCTGCTGGACGACGGCTAGTGACCGCCTCGTCCGGCAACGGAATTGGCTGGCGGCGGCAGTGGCGGCGTGGCGCTGACCTTCGGGGCCGGGGCCACGAACTGGACGAACACCTCGTCGTCCTTGACCATGCCCAGCTCGTAGCGGGCGCGTTCCTCGATGGCACCGGTGCCATCCTGCAGATCCTTCACTTCGCCTTCCAGCTTGGCGTTGCGCAGCTTCAGCGCCTGGTTGTGCGTCACCTGCTCTCCCACCTGGCGGTTCAGATCCCAGACACGCAGCCAGCCGCCCTTGCCCAGCCAAAGCGGGTACTGAACGGCCAGCAACAGCACGAACAACAGCAGGGAAATCAGGCGCATCGGGGCAAAAGGCGCAATGGAATAAAGACAGGGTCGGAGGTTTCCGATGGGCACCAATGATCCATCATGCGGCCGCAGATTGCAAAACAAAAGACGCTACAAAGCGCAACAACGGTGCGTCTGGCACCAGGTATCGGCACAATCGCCACACCAGACAGCAAAAAACGCCGCCCCGGCGAGCCGGACGCGGCGTTTTTTTCGGCTTGCCGGCGGCACGGGCCGCCCGCAGGCTCAGGGCATCAGCGCAGGTTGTAGAACGCGCTCTTGCCCGGGTACGTGGCGATATCGCCCAGATCTTCCTCGATGCGGATCAGCTGGTTGTACTTGGCGATACGATCCGAACGCGACAGCGAGCCGGTCTTGATCTGACCAGCGTTGGTGCCCACGGCGATGTCGGCGATCGTGCTGTCCTCGGTCTCACCCGAACGGTGCGAGATCACGGCGGTGTAGCCGGCGCGCTTGGCCATCTCGATGGCGGCGAACGTCTCGGTCAGCGTACCAATCTGGTTGATCTTGATCAGGATCGAGTTGCCGATGCCGCGCTCGATGCCTTCCTTCAGGATCTTGGTGTTGGTCACGAACAGGTCGTCACCCACCAGCTGCACGCGCTTGCCGAGCTTCTCGGTCAGCGTCTTCCAGCCTTCCCAGTCGCCTTCGGCCATGCCGTCCTCGATCGACACGATCGGGAACTTGTCGCACAGGTTGGCCAGGTAGTCGGCGAATTGCGTCGACGTCAGCTTCAGGCCTTCGCCTTCGAGCGCGTAGACGTCCTCTGCCTCGTGGTAGAACTCGCTGGCGGCGCAGTCCAGCGCCAGCAGCACGTCCTCGCCCATCTTGTAGCCGGCCTTCTCGACCGCCTGCACGATGGTGTTCAGGCATTCCTCGTTCGACGAGAAGTTCGGGGCGAAACCGCCCTCGTCGCCCACGGCCGTCGACATGCCCTTGTCGGCCAGGATCTTCTTCAGTGCGTGGAACACTTCGGCGCCGCAACGCAGGGCTTCACGGAAGCTGGTCTGCGACACGGGCATGATCATGAATTCCTGGATGTCCAGGCTGTTGTTGGCGTGCGCGCCACCGTTGACGATGTTCATCATCGGCACCGGCATCTGCATCGCACCCGAACCGCCGAAATAGCGGTACAGCGGCAGGCCAGCCTCTTCGGCAGCGGCCTTGGCCACGGCCATCGACACGGCCAGCATGGCGTTGGCGCCCAGGCGGCCCTTGTTCTCGGTGCCGTCCAGTTCGATCAGCGTGCGGTCCAGGAACGCCTGCTCGGAAGCGTCCAGGCCCATGATGGCTTCGGAGATTTCGGTGTTGATGTGCTCGACGGCCTTCAGCACGCCCTTGCCCAGGTAGCGCGACTTGTCGCCGTCACGCAGTTCGATGGCTTCGCGCGAGCCGGTCGATGCACCCGACGGCACGGCGGCACGGCCCATCACGCCGGATTCCAGCAGCACGTCGCACTCGACCGTGGGATTGCCGCGCGAGTCCAGCACCTCGCGACCGATGATATCTACGATTGCACTCATATTTCCTCTCAGGACTGTTGAATCTTCGTGAATCTTCTACGTGCCAGATGACGGGTGGAAGTCTCAGACACCTTCCACGACGATCATGTTCATCTTTGCGGCATGCTCGCGGGATTGGCGGGCCGCCAGGTATTCCTCGCTGGCGTAAAAGGCCTTCGCGGCCTCGTAGCTCGGGAATTTAAGCACCACCACGCGCGTCGGCGCCCATTGCCCCTCGAGCGGCTCGGTCTTGCCGCCCCGCACCAGCACTTCCGCGCCGTGGGCCTGCATGGCCCGCGAGGAAAGCACCTTGTACTGCTCGTACTGCTGGGGATCCGTCACGTCGACGTACGCGATGATAAGGCCGGCGGCCATACGCTATCTCCGAATCTTTTGTATTGTCTTTCGATACCAGTGCGTCAAGGTTGATTTAGCCTCACCGGAATTGACACAGCTGGAAGCGACACCGCCCGCGACAGGCGCGGGCGGCGGGTACTGCGGGCTGGATCAGGCGCAGGCCGGCCAGCCGAAGTTGTCTTCGAGGAAGCCGGCGCGCTTGACCAGGGTATCCAGGTCTTTCAGCACGGCCAGCAGTTCCTTCATTCGCGACAGCGGCACCGCGTTCGGGCCGTCGGACATGGCCTTGCTCGGGTCTGGATGGGTTTCCATGAACAGGCCCGCCACGCCGGTCGCCACCGCGGCACGCGACAGCACCGGCACGAACTCGCGCTGGCCGCCCGAGCTGGTGCCCTGGCCGCCCGGCAACTGCACCGAGTGGGTGGCATCGAACACCACCGGGGCACCGGTCTCGCGCATGATCGCCAGCGAGCGCATGTCCGACACCAGGTTGTTGTAGCCGAAGGAGACGCCACGTTCGCAGGCCATGAACACGTCATCGGGCAGACCGGCCTCGCGGGCCGCATCACGCGCCTTGTCGATCACGTTTTTCATGTCGTGCGGCGCCAGGAACTGGCCCTTCTTGATGTTCACCGGGCGTCCGCTCTGGGCGCACGCACGGATGAAATCGGTCTGGCGGCACAGGAAAGCCGGCGTCTGCAGCACGTCCACCACGGCGGCGACGGGCTTGATCTCGTCGATTTCGTGGATGTCCGTCAGCACGGGCACGCCGATTTCGCGCTTCACGGTGGCCAGGATCTCCAGACCCTTTTCCATGCCGAGACCACGGAACGACTTGCCCGACGACCGGTTGGCCTTGTCGAACGACGACTTGTAGATGAACGGAATGCCCAGTTCGCCGGTGATCTGCTTGAGCTCGCCGGCGGTGTCCAGCGCCATCTGTTCGGACTCGATGACACATGGGCCGGCGATCAGGAAGAACGGCTTGTCGAGGCCGACGTCGAATCCACACAGTTTCATGGCTTGTCTCCTTCGTCGCGGCGCGTCAGGCGCCCTTGCGCTGCTGCGAAGCCAGCGCGGCTTCCACGTAGGCCTTGAACAGCGGGTGGCCGTCACGCGGGGTCGACGTGAATTCCGGGTGGAACTGCACGCCCACGAACCACGGGTGCATCGACTCGGGCAGCTCCATCATTTCCGGCAGGTTTTCGGTCGGCGTACGGGCCGAGATCACCATGCCGGCCTTTTCGAGCTGGGGCACGTAGTGATTGTTGACCTCGTAGCGATGGCGGTGACGCTCGTTGACTTCGGCGCCATAGATCTGCGCAGCCTTGGTGCCAGCCTGGATGGGCACGCGTTGCGCGCCCAGGCGCATCGTGCCGCCCAGGTCGGATTCGGCCGAACGCTGTTCCACCTTGCCCTCGCGATCGAGCCATTCGGTGATCAGTGCCACCACCGGGTGCTCGGTCTCGAGGTTGAATTCGGTCGAGTTGGCGTCTTTCATGCCTGCCACGTCGCGGGCGAACTCGATCACGGCCAGCTGCATGCCCAGGCAGATGCCCAGGTACGGCACCTTGTTCTCGCGGGCGTACTGGATCGCGCGGATCTTGCCTTCCGTACCGCGCTTGCCGAAACCGCCCGGCACCAGGATGGCGTCCAGCGGCTGCAGCACTTCGAGGTGACCCGATTCCAGTTCCTCGGAATCGATGTACTCGATATTGACGCGCGTGGCGGTGTGCATGCCGGCGTGGCGCAGTGCCTCGATCAGCGACTTGTACGACTCGGTCAGGTCGACATACTTGCCGACCATGCCGATCGTGATCTCGTGCTGCGGGTTTTCCTGCGCGTTGACCAGCTTCTGCCACATCGACAGGTCGGCCGGCTTCGGATCCAGGCGCAGTTCCTCGCAGATCAGGCGGTCCAGGCCCTGCTCGTTGAGCATCTGCGGGATCTTGTAGATGCTGTCGGCATCCCACACCGAAATCACGGCGTCCTGCGGAATATTGGCGAACAGCGAAATCTTGGCGCGCTCGTCGTCCGGGATCGGACGGTCGGCGCGGCACAGCAGCGCGGTCGGCGAAATACCGATCTCACGCAGCTTCTGCACCGAGTGCTGGGTCGGCTTGGTCTTCAGCTCGCCGGCGCTGGCGATGAACGGCACCAGCGTGAGGTGAACGAATGCACAGTGGTTGCGGCCCATGCGCAGGCTCATCTGGCGGGCGGCTTCCAGGAACGGCAGCGATTCGATATCGCCCACCGTACCGCCGATTTCCACCAGTGCCACGTCGGCCTTGCCGTCGTGCGAGGCGGCCGCGCCACGTTCCACGAATGCCTGGATCTCGTTGGTGATATGCGGAATCACCTGCACGGTCTTGCCGAGGTACTCGCCGCGGCGCTCCTTGCGGATCACCGACTCATAGATCTGGCCAGTCGTGAAGTTGTTCGACTTGCGCATCTTGGCCGACACGAAGCGCTCGTAGTGACCCAGATCAAGGTCAGTTTCGGCGCCATCCTCGGTCACGAACACCTCGCCATGCTGGAAAGGGCTCATCGTGCCGGGGTCGACATTGATGTAGGGATCGAGCTTGAGGAGGGTGACTTTGAGGCCGCGCGACTCGAGAATAGCCGCGAGCGAAGCAGCAGCGATGCCCTTGCCGAGAGAAGAGACGACGCCACCGGTGACGAAGACGAATTTGGTCATAAACCGAGCTTGCCGGGGAAATCGGGATTATACATGAGAGCCCGTCCGCCGCCGACCCGGATTTTGTGACATCACTGTGTTCGCGCGCCCTGCCCCGCCCCTGCGGCGCATGCGCCGCTCCACGGCGAACCAGTTGTCAGTGACCGCTCTCGCGCATCTGGCCGATCAGCTCGCGCACGGTGCCGGCGGTCTCCAGCGGGCGCTCCATCGGATAAAGGTGCCCGCCTTCCATGAAGCGCAGGCGGTCGCCCACGAGCTTGCGCGTGGCGCCCAGCCCCACCTGCCTGACCTCGCGCGACTTCGTGCCGGCGATAAACCCCACCGGCACCGGCGCGCCATGCGCCACGCGCCGGCCCAGGCTGGTGGGCAGCGTGCGATAGATGCGGTATTCCACGTCGCGATCGAAACGCAGGCGCCGCTCGGCGGCGCGACCGGTCGGCTCGGTGCCGTGCTCGGCGTAGTCGCGCAGCACATCGGGGTCCCACACCTGGAAATTGCGCTTGGCCTGGAAATGGGTCCAGACCGATTCGGTGTCGGGCCAGTGCGTGCGGCGGTTCTTGGTCACGGCGGCCGGGCTGGGTTTCTCGTCCAGGCCCAGCACCTGCGAGGCGCGCAGCAGCGACGCCCGCCACCCGGCGATGATCGGCGAATCGAGCATCACCACGCCGCGCACGCGCTGCGGCTCGCGCAGCGCGGCCATCAGCGACAGGAAGCCCCCCAGCGAGTGGCCGACCAGCCAGACCTTGCGGTCATCCGCACCCTCGCGGCGGGCCCGTTCAATTTCGCGTAGTAGTTCGTCCACCAGATTGGGCCATTCGCGCGTGACCGGATACCTGGGATCGTGGCCGTAGCGTTCGACGGCGCGGATCTCGAACGCATCGTCCAGCGCACCGAACAGCTTGCGGTACGTGGAGACGGGAAATCCGTTGGCGTGGGAGAACAGCAGGATGTCGCGCATGAGACAAATGCAATGGGAATGTGGCAGTCGCCGCAAAGTGTACTGCGGCACCCCGCCGTTCGACGCCCACCCCGGCGCGAATGGGGTAGACGTTTCCCTCTACCGCTCGCGGCGTGCCCGCACGGGCTGGCCCCAGCGGTCTGCCTCGTCGCGTGCCAGCGGAAACTCCGCCGGCTGGCCAGCATCCCATTCGGGATTGCATATCTCGCCGAACACCTGGCGCAGACGCTGGCCCCAGGTGTCCCGGATCATGCGGAAGTAGGCGTTCTTCTCGTCGATGTTGACGAAGCGCGTCACGCGCAGCGAATCGGCTTCGTACACCAGCAGGTCCAGCGGCAGGCCTACCGAGATATTCGACTTGAGCGTCGAATCCATCGAGATCAGTGCGCACTTGGCAGCCTCGCCCAGCGGCAGCGACGGCGACACCACGCGGTCGACGATCGGCTTGCCGTACTTGGCCTCGCCAATCTGGAAGTAGCAGTTCTCGGGCGACGCCTCGACGAAATTGCCAGCCGCATAGATATTGAACAGCCGCGTGCGCTCGCCGCGGATCTGGCCGCCGAAGATCATGCTGACATTGAAGTCGATGCCGGCCTCGCGCAGCGCGTGGGCATCGCGCTTGTGCACGGCGCGCACGGCGTCGCCGACGATCGTGGCGGCTTCGAACATGTCGCGGGCCGTCCACAGCGACCGCTTCTCGTCGCGCGCCTCGGCCAGCAGTTGCCGCACCGACTGGCTGATCGCCAGGTTGCCGGCCGTCATCAGCACCAGCACGCGATCGCCCGGCTCTTCGAAGACCGTCATCTTGCGCGCGGTGGAAATCGCATCCACCCCGGCATTGGTTCGGGAATCGGACAGGAATACCAGACCGGCATCCAGTCGCATCGCTACGCAGTACGTCATGAACAGGTGTCTTTTTTGGGGGGCGCCGCTGGAGAGGCGGCAAATTTGCATTCTAGCCGCTCGGCAAAACGCTACGCCGTTTGAATGGCCGGACCGGCCGCTCAGGCAGCGGCCGTAATCGCAATATCGACGTCGAGCGTTTCGCCGGCACCGCCCTCCAGGATGCCCCGGATTGGTGCGGCGGAGGCGTAGTCACGCCCCACGGCGAGCCGCACATGGCGTGCGTCTGTCACACAGCGGTGCGTCACGTCGATACTGCACCAGAGGCCTCGGCCGGCGTCCAGGCAGACATCGGCCCAGGCATGGCTGGCGAGCGCCGTGGCGGCCGGATCATAGAAGTAGCCACTGACATAGCGAGCCGGGATGCCCAGCGCGCGGCAGGCGGCCACCATCACCTGCGCCTGGTCCTGGCATACGCCGCTGCCCAGCTGGAAAGCCTGCGCGGCCGACGTGCCGACATTGGTCGTATTGGCCTTGTAGCGCACACGGTCGGCAATGCCACCCGCCAGGGCCAGCAATGCCGACAGGTCGTGGCCGGCCGCCACATAGGGCGCCGCAAACGCCTGCATGCCGTGCGGGGCCTGCGTAAGCGGCGTAGTCGACACAAAATACAGCGGCGACACGCGTGACTCGCCCGAATCTGGCTGATCGACGAAAGCGTGGTGGCCGCCATGTTGGCCCGCACCGCCCTGCACTTCCACCTCGCCGGTAGCGGTAATGGCGATGGTGCGGGCCGGGCCGGCCATGGTGAAGTTGTGGACGATATTGCCGAAGCCGTCGCGCGCCTCGGTCAGGTTGCCCGGCGCCGAAAGTTGCCAGTCCTGCACCGACTGCAGCGGCCCCGAGCGCGGGGCCAGCCGCAGTTCATGCACGCTGCGGCGCACCGGTTCGGTGTATTGGTAGACGGTCTTGTGGTGGATCCTGTATTTCACGATGCGTATCGCGCGCCCGGCACGGCACCTGCCGGTGCTTCACTGGCCCGATGCATGACGCATCGGGCACATGCAAGACGATTCAGGCGGCCTGCAACGGCACGAGGAAATCCCGGCTGATGCCATTGCCGAGATCGCCGATGCGCTCCAGGAAGCTGGTCAGGTACGCGTGCAGCCCGACGGCAAAGATATCGTCGATGCGCGCGTATTTGAGGTCGGCGTGGAGTTTACCAGCCTGGCGCTCGGTCTCCGACGATTGCTGGTTGGAAACCAGCGCCAGGATCGCCACCACTTCGTCCATGCTCGACACCAGCGAGCGCGGCATGTCCGGCCGCAGGACCAACAGCTCGGCCACGCGCTGCGGCGTGATCACGGCGCGGTAGATCTTGCGGTAAACCTCGAAGCCCGACACCGACCGCAGCACGGCTGCCCAGTGGTAGAAGTCGTTCTGCTCGCGGTTCGGATCGCTGTCGTCGCGGCCCGACGCCTGGAACTTGACGTCCAGGATCCGCGCCGTGTTGTCGGCGCGCTCCAGGAACGTGCCCAGGCGCATGAAGTGGAACGCGTCGTCCTTGAGCATCGTGCCGAACTGCACGCCGCGCGCCAGGTGCGAACGGAACTTGACCCATTCGAAGAAGCGCGACGGGTCATCGCGCAGTTCGCCATCGGCGATCATGCGCTGCACGTCCAGCCACGTGGTGTTGATTGTCTCCCAGACCTCGGTCGTCAGCGACCCCCGCACCGCCCTCGCATTCTCGCGCGCCGCACGCAGGCAGCTCATGATCGACGACGGGTTGGTCATGTCGCGCACCATGAAATCGATCACGTCGTCACGGTGCAGCAGGCCGTACTTGTGGTCGTAGGCCTGAGTCAGTTCGGAGATATCGAGCATCGCCCACCAGCCCTGCTCGGCCACTTCGGCCGACTGCGGCAGCAGCGAGGTCTGGTAGTTGACGTCGAGCATGCGCGCGGTGTTTTCCGCACGCTCGGTGTAGCGGGCCATCCAGAACAGGTGGTCGGCGGTACGGCTCAGCATGATGGGGTCTCCCGGCGATCAGTGTGTTCGGCTTCAGCGTTCCAGCACCCAGGTGTCCTTGGTGCCGCCGCCCTGCGAGGAATTCACCACCAGCGACCCCTCGCGCAGCGCCACGCGGGTCAGGCCGCCCGGCACCATGCGCACTTCCTTGCCCGACAGCACGAACGGCCGCAGGTCGATATGGCGCGGCGCGATGCCCGATTCCACATAGGTCGGGCACGTGGACAGCGCCAGCGTAGGCTGGGCGATGTACTGCTCGGGCCGGGCCTTGACCACCTCGCGGAACTGGTCGATTTCGGCCTTCGTCGCCGCCGGGCCCACCAGCATGCCGTAGCCGCCGGCGCCGTGGGTTTCCTTGACCACCAGGTCGGCCATATGGTCGAGCACGTATTGCAGGTCGTCCGGCCGCCGGCACATGTAGGTGGGCACGTTCGACAGGATGGCCTCTTCGCCCAGGTAGAAGCGGATCATGTCCGGCACATACGGATAGATCGACTTGTCGTCGGCCACGCCGGTGCCGATGGCATTGGAGATCGTCACGTTGCCGGCGCGATAGACCGACAGCAGCCCGGCCGCGCCCAGCGTCGAATCTGGCCGGAACACAAGCGGATCGAGAAAGTCGTCGTCCACGCGGCGGTAGATCACGTC
This sequence comes from Cupriavidus sp. HE11, assembly GCF_056097175.1. Lineage (NCBI taxonomy): Bacteria > Pseudomonadati > Pseudomonadota > Betaproteobacteria > Burkholderiales > Burkholderiaceae > Cupriavidus > Cupriavidus sp. HE11. Next base: position 3,075,650 of record NZ_CP184464.1, on the reverse strand, counting down.
GATGCGCTGCGGCCCCTGCGTGGTACGCATGTAGAGGTGGTCGTCTTCCACGAACAGGTCGCTGCCTTCCACCAGTTCCACGCCCATCTGCTGGGCCAGGAACGCATGCTCGAAGTAGGCCGAGTTGTACATGCCCGGCGTGAGCACCACCACGGTGGGATCGGCAATGTTCTGCGGCGACACGCTGCGCAGCATGTCGAGCAGCAGGTCGGGATAGTGCGCCACCGGCGCCACGCGGTTGCGCGCGAACAGGTCGGGGAACAACCGCATCATCATCTTGCGGTTTTCCAGCATGTACGACACGCCCGACGGCACACGCAGATTGTCTTCCAGCACGTAGAACTCGCCCTGGCCGGCGCGCACCACATCGATGCCGGCCACATGCGCGTAGATGTCGCGCGGCACGTCGATGCCGAGCATCTCGGGCCGGTACTGGGCGTTGTTGTAGATCTGGTCAGGCGGGATCACACCGGCGCGGATAATGTCCTGCCCGTGATAGATGTCGTGGATGAAGCGGTTCAGCGCCGCCACCCGCTGCCGCAGGCCGCGCTCCAGCGTGGCCCATTCACTGGCCGGGAACACGCGCGGGATCACGTCGAACGGGATGGTCCGCTCGGTGCCGCTGTTGGACTCGTCCTTGTCGCCGTAGACGGCGAAGGTGATGCCCACGCGCCGGAAGATCAGGTCCGCCTCCGCGCGCTTGTTGTCCATCGTCGCCGCGGACTGCCGCCCCAGCCAGTCCGCAAAACTCCGGTAGTGGGACCGGACCGCCCCTGGCGGCAACACCTGTCCGGCCTCGACGGCCGTTACCGTGCCGTCCTCTCGCCCTTCCAGCATCTCGTCGAAAAACCGCGCCGCCATGATGGCCGCTCCTTCGTGGAAATGGGCGCCTGCCGCGGTCCGTGCCGCGTGACTGCTCTTCGGCCTTGCTGCACGGCACTTCCGCCGGCCGCCCGTTTATCGATGCCTCGTCGAGTCGACTCTTCCAGCATATCCGCACCGGCAAATCCCGCAAGGGGTTGCATGTACAAGACATGCGCCGGTACGCAACACGGTTTAGCAAGATGCTTGCCAGCCACGCCAGGCCGGCCATGGTGCAAGGTCAGTGCGCGGTCTTTGCCTGGCCCGCGCAGGAGGCGGATTCCGGCGGACACTTGGCCAGGATGTCCTGGACCAGGACTTCGGGCGCGCGGCGGATATCCAGCACCAGCGCGTCCTGCGGCTCTTCCAGCGTCTCGAACTGGCTCTGCAGCAGCGCCGGATTGAAGAAGTGGTCCGAACGGGCCGACAGCCGGCCGCCGATCGTGGCGGCGTCGCCCTTCATGAACACGAACGTCACGCCGCCATCGGGCGGGGTCAGGCGGTCGCGATAGGTCTGGCGCAGCGCCGAACAGGTGAATACGTGGGTGCGACCCTCGGCGCGGGCGGCATCGATCGCCGCGCGCATGGCCGCCAGCCAGGGCCAGCGGTCTTCGTCGGTCAGCGGCACGCCGGCGTGCATCTTGGCCTTGTTGGCCTCGCTGTGAAAGGTGTCGGCATCATGAAAGCCGCAGTGCAGTTGCTGTGCCAGCAACTGACCCACGGTGGTCTTGCCGCTGCCGGAAACGCCCATCAGGATATAGATCATGTCTGCTCCATCGAACATGGTGTCGGGTGGTATTGCCACCCTTGTCGGTAGCCGCCGACCACGCACTGGCGTGGCCCGGCGGTGCCCCGGCGCGCCAGCGCCACGGGGAATACGGAATGTCTGAAAGATTGGCCGGAGCGGGTCGGTGCCTGCCCGGACGTCCGGCTATTGTGCGACGGCGGACGCGGTTTTGACAGCCGCGCCAGGCGTGCCCGACGGCGCGGCATCGGCCTCGGACAGGTCGAGCGCGCTGCCGCCCTCCTCGGCAATGCGGGCATGGCGCCGGAACAGCCCGAACAGGCCACGGCCCATGCTGAAGTTCGCGAAATCGTCTGCCGGTGCCGGTGCCGGCGTGCGCGCGGCGAAATCGGCCTGCACGCCAGCGTCGCCGACCAGCTCGAGCCAACCGGCCAGTGCATCGACGCGAATGACGTCGCCGTCCCGCACACGGGCCAGCGCGCCGCCCACAAGTGCCTCGGGACCCACATGGATTACGGCCGGCACCTTGCCCGACGCGCCCGACATGCGGCCATCGGTAACCAGCGCCACCTTGTGGCCGGCGTCTTGCAGCGCGCCCAGCGCCGGGGTCAGCCGATGCAGTTCGGGCATGCCGTTGGCATTCGGGCCCTGGAAGCGCACCACTGCCACCACGTCGCGATTGAGTTCGTCGGCCTCGAATGCGGCCTGCAGCGCCTCCTGCGAATCGAACACGCGCGCCGGGGCTTCCACGACGCGGTGCTCGCCGGCCACGGCGGACACCTTGATCACGCCACGCCCCAGGTTGCCCGCCATCAGCCGCAAGCCGCCCTCTGCCGAGAAAGGTGCCGATGCTGGCGCCAGCACGGCCGTATCGCCGCTGGCGGTCGGGCCATCGCGCCAGCGCAGCGCGCCATCGGTCATCACCGGCTCTTCGGTATAGCGCGCCAGCCCACGGCCCACCACGGTATTCACATCCTCATGCAGCAGGCCGGCTTCCAGCAGCTGGCCGATCACATAGGCCACCCCGCCCGCCGCGTGAAAATGGTTCACGTCGGCCGAGCCGTTCGGATAGACACGCGCCAGCAGCGGCGTCACGGCCGACAGGCGGTCGAAGTCGTTCCAGTCGATCAGGATGCCGGCGGCACGCGCCATCGCCACCAGGTGGATCGTGTGATTGGTCGAACCGCCCGTAGCCAGCAGGCCAACCATGGCATTGACGACGGCCCGCTCGTCGACGATCTGCGCCAGCGGCGTGTATTCGCGGCCGCGCGCGATCAGCGCCAGCGCGCGCTGCGCCGCCGCCGTGGTCAGCGCATCGCGCAGGCCGCTGTCCGGATGCACGAACGCCGCGCCCGGCATGTGCAGGCCCATGATTTCCATCAGGAACTGGTTGCTGTTGGCCGTGCCGTAGAACGTGCAGGTGCCGGCGCCATGGTAGGCCGCGCATTCGGCTTCGAGCAGTGCGTCGCGCCCGACCTGCCCCGTGGCGTAAAGCTGGCGCACGCGCGCCTTTTCCTTGTTCGACAGCCCCGTGGCCATCGGGCCGGCCGGCACGAACACTACCGGCAGGTGGCCGAACTGCAGCGCGCCCATCAGCAGGCCCGGCACGATCTTGTCGCAGACGCCCAGCATCAGCGCGGCGTCGAACGTGTTGTGCGACAGCGCCACGGCGGTGCTCATGGCGATGGCATCGCGCGAGAACAGCGACAGTTCCATGCCCGCATTGCCCTGCGTGATGCCATCACACATCGCCGGCACGCCGCCCGCCACTTGCGCCACGGCCCCGACGGCACGCGCGGCTTCGCGGATCACGGCCGGATAACGCTCGTACGGCTGGTGCGCCGACAGCATGTCGTTGTACGCGGTGACAATGCCCAGGTTCGGCGCATGTTCCACGCGCAGCTTGAGCTTGTCGTCGGCGGGCAGCGCCGCGTAGCCGTGGGCCAGGTTGGCGCACGACATGCCGCGCAGCGGGCCCAGGTCCTGCTGGGCACGCTCGCAGCGCGCCAGGTAGGCGGCGCGGCTGGCGCGGCTGCGTTCGACGATGCGGTCAGTGACGGCCGATACTTCGGCACGGACGTGGCCCTTGGCGGCTTGGGTCATGGCGGAATGGATCCTCGTGGGGCGATCCGGACAACCGCGCGACAGGTCAGAACACGTCGCAATAGGCCACCGAATCTGTAGATTTTCTACATTATAGCCACGGCGAATGCACCGTCGGAAGCCTTGCCATTGCACGGAAATGGCGTTATGCGCGCAAATCCGGGTAAATCCCGAGATGAAAACCGGGTTTCAGGGGCTGCGAATCCGCCCACCGAGTGTGTAGAATCTCTACAAATTCCAAGGCGATGCCAGTAGCGCTACGCCCTCACGACTCCCACGCACCGTTTCCCGCACGACCTTCACCATGCGCGACAGAATCCTTGCCGTCTATGACACGCTACGCCCGTCCGAGCGCCGGCTGGCCGACTATGTGGCCCGCCACGGCGCCAGCGTCATCCGGCTGACCATGCCGGAACTGGCCGAACGCGCCGGGGTCTCGCAGCCGACGATCGCGCGCTTCTGTGCCGCGCTTGGCTACGACGGCTTCAAGGAATTCAAGCTCCAGTTCGCCCAGAACGTGGGCGGCGGCACGCCGTTCGTGCACCAGGACGTGGAGGTCAACGACCGCCCCGCCGACATCGCCGGCAAGGTCTTCGACCGCACCATCGCCACGCTGATGTCCGTGCGCAACGCGCTGTCAGCCGACCAGATCGAGCACGCCATCCGCCTGCTCGCCAGTGCGCGGCGCATCGAGTTCTACGGCTGCGGCAACTCGGGCATCGTCGCGCTTGATATCCAGCACAAGTTCTTCCGCCTGGGCATTCCCACCACGGCATATTCCGACTCGCACGTCTTCAGTATGTCGGCCGCTCTGCTGCGCCCTGGCGACGTGGCCGTACTGGTCTCGAACAGTGGCCGCACCTGGGACATGCTGGCCGCCGCCACGCTGGCCCGCGGCAGCGGCGCGGGTGTCCTGGCGCTGACTCACAGCGGATCGCCACTGGCCAGGCTGGCCGACGTCTGCGTGTTCTCCGACGTCGAGGAGGACAGCGAGGTCTATACGCCGATGACGTCGCGCATCTGCCATCTGGTGCTGGGCGACGTGCTGGCAGCCGGCGTGGCACTGGAGCGCGCCGAGTCGGTGGCGGGCGGACTGCAGCGCGCCAAGGCCCATCTGCGCGAGCGCCGCATTGCCGGTGCGGAACCGGCCGCTCTGGCCGATCAAATCGATGCGGGGGTCGACGATCAGGCGGGCAACCTCGACGAAGCAGCAAGGGACGACGCCATCCGGCCAGCGGCCAAAAAACCGGCCAGGGCCCGGAAGGCCGCCGCAAAAGCCGCCGCCCCAGCCAAACCAGCCGCCCCAGTCAAACCAGCCAAACCAGCCAAGGCCCCTGCGCGCGCCAGTTGACGTGCATCACCGCGGCGCCGGCGGCCCATCGCGCCAGTAGCGGCGATATCGCTGCCGGTACGGCACCACCTCAAGCACTTCGTCCGACGTCATGATCGATACGGCGCCGGTTTCGTCCGTCCGATATCGCGCGATCCCCGCTCGCTCGTAGCGTCGCCAGACGTCTTCGCGCGGGTGGCGGTAGCGGTTGGCAAACCCGAGCTGGAAGATCGCCACCTCTGGCCGCACCGCCCGCAGGAACGCCACATGCGATGACGTGCCACTGCCGTGATGCGGCACCAGCAGGACATCGGCACGCAGCAGTTCCGGCGGCTGGCGCCCGATCAGCGCCAGTTCCTCGCGCACGCCGATATCGCCGGTCAGCAACAGGCTGCGGTGCGCGGTTGCCACCCGCAATACGCAACTCCGTGCATTGCTCTGGAGCCTGCCGGCGACCAACTCCTCCGCCTGGGGATGCAGGACGTCGAACCGCACCCCATCCCACTGCCAGTTCGCGCCGCTCACACAGGGGTCCCAGCCTGGGCCGCCCGGCTCCGACATCAGCCGGTGCGCAGACGGCCCGGCGGTCAGTCGCGAGTCAACCGGCACCCCGTGCATGACATCACGCACGCCGCCGGCATGATCGGCATCTTCGTGGCTGACCATCAGCATATCGAGCCTCCGAATGCCCGAGGCGCGCAGGAACGGCACGACAACCTGCCCTCCGGCGCTGGTCCCGGACACGTACGCCGGCCCCGCATCGTAGAGCAGCGCATGGCGCCGCGTTTCCACCAGCACCGCCGTACCCTGCCCGACATCGAGCGCCGTGACGCGCATCTCGCCTTCGTCCACGGCAGCGCGCCCCGCCACCAGCATCGGCACCATCAGGCCTGCGCCCGCCCAGCGCGGCATCGGCCGCCCCGTTCGCGGCCACATCGGCCGCTGCGGCACAAGCAGCAGCCAGACCCCGCCGATGGCAAGCGCCGTGCGCCACCAGCCCGGATACGCGGCTTCCCACACGGCCCAGGCCGGGGCGGCCAGCCACGCCAGACCGCCCACCAGCCAGCCCAGCACGACGTGCGCCACGGCCAGCAATGGCGCGGCCAGTTGCACCGGCAGCGCGGCGCCGGCCAGCGCGAGCGGCGTCACGAGCAGGCTTACGACCGGAATCGCCACCGCATTCGCCACGCAGGACACCAGCGATACCTGACCAAACAGCAGCAGCGTCAGCGGCACAAGCCCGATGGTCACGGCCCACTGCGTACGCGCGGCACCGGCAATACTGGCGCAGAGCCGCGCCATGCGTCCACGCGCCCCATGCGCGCCCGCCTCCGGCTGCCTGTCCTCCGTACGGTCACGCGCATGAAGAAAGATCACCGCTACAGCGCCGAAAGACAGCCAGAAGCCCGGCGACATGACCGCCCAGGGATCGATTGCCACCGCAATGCCGGCGGCCCACGCCAGCACCACCGACACGGGTGTCGCCCGCCCGCTCCACAGCGCCAGCGCAGCCACGACCAGCATCGCGACGGTGCGCAACGCGGGTATCTGCATGCCGGCGATCCAGCCATAACCGAGGGCGGCCAGCACGGTCACCACCAGCGCTGCCTTCTGGGCCGGCCACAGCAGCGGGAGCGGCCGGCGCAGCCGCCGCCCAAGCCCGAACGAGCGCCGCCACAGCGTGCGCGCAAGCGCCCCCGCCGCGCCCGCGATCATCGTGATATGCAGGCCCGAGATACTGACCAGATGCGAGATGCCAGTGCGCCGGAAGATGTCCCAGTCCGCCTGCGCGATACCCCGCTGATCGCCAATCACCAGCGCGATCAGTACGGGCCCGTAGCGCGCGTCGGCAGGCAATGCGGCACGCAGGTGATCACGAAGGCCGGCACGCCACATCGCGATACGCACCGGCCACGGCACCGGGCCGCCAGCGGCCAGCGCGGTACCGTGGCGCACATGGCCCGTGGCATGCACGCCGTCGGCCAGCAGCCAGTACGCGTAGTCGAAGCCGTGTGGGTTGGCCAACCCGCGCGGACGACGCAGGCGCACGGTCAGGCGGTAGCGCTGCCCCGGCCGCAGCGCCCCGGCGGTGTCGGGCCCGCCTTGCTCGCCGGGCACGGCGGCGTCACCGGGCGGCACGTCGCGCCATGTCAGCAGCAGCCGTTCCGGCAGTGGTTGCCACGCCGCGTCGTCGTCCGGCCATTGTTCGACACGGAACAGGAAACGGCTGCCGTGCGGTGCGGCGTCGGGCAAGCCCGCCACGATGCCCTCCACCACCAGATAGCGCCCCGCCATTTCCGGCGCCAGCCAGCGATCGATGCGGCCGTCCGCACGCCACGCCGCCCAGCCCAGGCCGACCAGCAGCACCAACGCGCCGCCAACGGCCAGGCGCATGTGCCGAGTCCATCGACCACCCAGGCGTGCCGATGCCGATGCCAATGTCGTGCCAGCCAACCCGGCAAACGCGATCCCGGCAAGAGCGATCCCGGCGAGCCATTCAGCCCGGCCCGGCAGCGCGCCCTGCTGCTGCAGCAGCCAGCACCCCGCCACGAACGCCAGCAACAGCAAGCGCATGAAACCCCCGGATCGATATCACGAAAGGGGCTTTGTACCGTGCAAAAGAGGGGGAAAACGTGTCCGGGTGATACGCCGGTGTGTCAATACGTTAAATCTGCATTGACCCGGTATATCAGGCGCAGAAACGGCGCCTGATCGGCGCCAGAAATGGCAAGGAAACGATGGCTATCGTGGCGCCATGATGTCCGCGAACGTGCCCAGGCGTGGCAGTGCCGCCACCGAATTGCGCCACATGGTCTCTGCCAGTTCGCGCTCCGGCACGCCTCGTAGTTCGGCCATCACGCGCGCCACGCCGGCCACCTCGGCGGGCGTGTTGCGCGCCTTGTGCTGTTCGCCGAACTGATCGTCGGACAGCCATGCCGGGGCGATATCGGGGGCATCGGTCTCCAGCACGATGGCCTCGATGGGCAATTCCGCCGCCAGGCGCCGGATCTGCTTCGCGCGCGAGAACGTCACGTTGCCGCCGAAGCCAAGCTTCATGCCGTGCTCCACATAGCGGCGTGCCTGTTCGTGACTGCCATTGAAGGCATGCGCAATGCCCTGCCGCACGCCCACGCGCCGCAGGCCGGCATACACCTGATCCTGCGACTTGCGTACATGCAGCAGCACCGGCAGATCGAATTCGCGGGCAATCTTGAGCTGCTCGGTGTAGAGCCAGGTCTGGTGCTGGGCGTCCAGGCCAGGGACAAAGAAATCGAGGCCGATCTCGCCGATGGCTACCAGGCGCGGGTCATCGATCGACGCCGCCACCTGTTGCCGCAAGGCGTCAAGGTCGGCCTGCCCGGCGCCCGGCGTGCACAGCGGATGGATGCCCAGCGCGTAGACGCAGCGTGATCCCTCGCCGGCCAGCGCGCGCACGGCGTCGAAGTTCGATACCGCCACGGCCGGCAGCACGATGCCCGAGATGCCGGCCGACACGGCGGCATCGATCACGCCCTGGCGGTCGGCATCGAACTCGCGGGCGTCCAGATGACAATGGGTATCGATCCACATTGGCGGCGTCGCTGGTCAGCGTTCCTGGTGCAGATGCCCGTCGCGCAGCCGGAAAACGTGGTCGCAACGGCCAGCCAGTTCCATGTCGTGCGTCACGATCACGAAGCTCGTGCCCAGCGTGCGCGACAGGTCGAGCATCAGGTCGTAGACGCCGCCGGCGGTGTGGTCGTCCAGGTTGCCGGTCGGCTCGTCGGCCAGCACGCAGGCCGGCTGCCCCACCAGCGCCCGCGCAATGGCTACGCGCTGGCGCTCGCCGCCCGACAGCTCGCCCGGGCGGTGCTTCGAACGTCCACCCAGGCCCACGCGCTCCAGCACCACCTGGGCCGCGTCGCGCGCCTGGCGCTCGTTCTGGCCGCGAATGCGCATCGGCATCGCCACGTTGTCGAGCGCCGTGAACTCGGGCAACAGATGGTGGAACTGATAGACAAAGCCCAGCGAGCGGTTGCGCACGATGTTGCGCTCCTTTTCGCGCAGCGCCGTGAACGGCTTGCCCAGCAGCGCCACGCGGCCGGCGTCGGGATTGTCCAGGCCGCCCAGCACATGCAGCAGCGTCGACTTGCCTGAGCCCGACGCACCCACGATCGCCACCTTCTCGCCCGCATTGACGCGCACGTCCACGCCGCGCAGCACCTCCACATCGAGCCCGCCCTGTTTGAAGCGCTTGGTCAGGCCTTCTGCCACCAGCACCGGCGAGCCGCCGGTCTGGATCGATGCGGCGGGCACGGCCGCTGCATCCGGAATCAGCGTCGTGTCACTCATAGCGCAGGGCCTCCGCCGGATTCACGCGGGCGGCACGCCAGCTGGGGTAGAGCGTAGCCAGCGTGGCCAGCACGAAGGAGATGATGCCGATGGTGGCGATGTCGTTCACGCGGGGATCCGAAGGCAATTCGCTGATGAAATAGATGTCCTTGGGCAGGAACTGCACGTGCAGCACGCGCTCGATGAACGGCACGATCACGTCGATATTGGTGGCGATCAGCGTGCCGCCCAGCACGCCCAGCAACGTGCCGATGAAGCCGATGGCCACGCCCTGCACGATGAAGATCTTCATGATCGAGCGCGGCTGGGCACCCATCGTGCGCAGGATGGCGATATCGGCCTGCTTGTCGGTCACGGTCATGACCAGCGTCGACACCAGGTTGAACGCCGCCACGGCGATGATCAGCGTCAGGATGATGAACATCATGCGCTTTTCGGTCTGCACGGCGGCAAACCAGTTACGGTTCTGGCGTGACCAGTCGCGCAGGTACAGGTCGCCGGACATCGTGGTGGACAGCGCCTGCGCCACCTGCGGGGCCCGCTGCATGTCCTGCAGCTTGAGCCGCACGCCGGTCGGGCCGTTCTGGCGGAACAGCAGTTCCGCGTCTTCCATGTTGATTAGCGCCAGCGCGCTGTCGAACTCGTAGTGCCCCGACGAAAAGACGCCCACCACGGTGAACTGCTTCAGGCGCGGCAGGATGCCGGCCGGCGTGATGGTGCCCTGCGGCGCCACCAGCGTGACCTTGTCGCCCACGCGCACACCCAGGGCGTTGGCCAGTTCGCTGCCCAGCGCGATATCGAAGCCGCCCGGGACCAGCGCGTTCATGCTGCCGGCGCGGAACTGGCTGCCGATGTCGGACACCTTGGGCTCCTGGCTCGGGTCCACGCCACGCAGCAGCACGCCGCGCACGGCGTCGTCGCGCGTGAGCATGGCCTGCGCCGCCACATAGGGCGCGGCGCCGATCACTTCCTTGTTGCGCTCGGCCTCGGCGGCGGTCTTCTGCCAGTCCTGCAGCGGCCCTGCCCCGATCACTTCGATGTGCGACAGCACCGACAGCATGCGGTCGCGCACCTCCTTCTGGAAACCGTTCATGACCGACAGCACGACGATCAGCGCGGCCACGCCCAGCGCGATGCCAAGCATCGAGATCATCGAAATGAACGAAATGAACGTGTTGCGGCTGGCGCGCTTGCTTGCGCGGGTATATCGCCAGCCGATCTGCCACTCGTAAGGAAAGTTCAAGAGGAGTCCTGTTGTTCTGGAAACGCGTCGGCGCCAATTTTGCCACCCGGGGGTGACGGAAAACTGGCGCCGGCCAGCCGGAAGTTTACAATCTCGGCAACCATGATGACGCACCTGACCCTGATTGTGCCTTTTTCCGTCCCGCCTGGCGCCGGCGACGACGCCACGGACGATGTCGTCCCTGGCGCGCTGCTGCGCCAGTTGGAGTTGCCCGCGCTCGGAAAGTTGCTGACGCGCGCCACGCCGGGACCCCGCGAAACGCACGACGACCCCTACCTGCGCACGCTGCCGCAGGAACGCTGGCTGGCCGGCCGCGCCGGCCTGGATACCGTCCAGGTGCCGACTGCGCCCTTTATGCGACTGGCCGACCGTGCCGCCGCGGGGCTGCCCGCCGGATTGGGAGAATCTGCCGAAGCGCCAGGCCCGGGCACCGGCTGGGCCTGCCTGCAGCCGGTGCATATCCACGCCGCACGCGACCATCTGGTGCTGATGCACCCCGATCAGCTCGACATCCGCGCCGACGAGGCCGACACGCTGCGTGCGGCCATCGCCGAACTGCTTGCTGAATCCGGCATCCCGCTTGAAGCGCCCCACCCGGCGCGCTGGTATGTGCCCGAAGGCACCTTCGGCGAGCTGACGGCCACCACGCCGGTTCGTGCCACCGGCCGCAATATCGATATCTGGATGCAGGCCGGGGCGCGCGCCCGCGACTGGCGCCGGCTGCAGAACGAGATCCAGATGACCTGGCACGGCCACCCGGTCAACGACGCCCGCGAAGCCGAAGGCCGCCTGCCGGTCAATTCGGTCTGGCTGCATGGCGGCGGCAAGGCCGCCACCACACGCAAGCTGGCCGACACGGTACTGACCGGCGACCCGTTCATGGCCGGCCTGGCCCTGGCCGCAGGCAGCCGCATCGGCCCGCAGCCAGCCCGCTTTGCCGACGTGGCGAACACGGACGGCAGCGTCATGTGCATGCTGGACAGCGCCACCGAAGCCCATATCGCGTCCGACTGGGGCCTGTGGCTCGAACGCATGCATGCGCTGGACGCCGAATGGTTCCAGCCCGTGCTCGACGCGCTGACCGCCGGCCAGATCCAGGCCGTCACGCTGGTACTTGGCGGCGAGAACCACTTTGCCGAATTCACGGTCACCCGGGCCGACCTGCGCAAGTTCTGGCGCGGCCTGGGTGCACGCGGCGACTGGCGCGCACTGCTGTCGAACCTGGCCATGGCCGCCTAGCCGTCACCGGAACGAAGATCATGACCCGGATTGCCATCCGCTCCTATTCCGACGACCACGCCAGCGTGCTGGCCGCCGCCGGCCTGCACCCCACGCTGGCCCGTATCCTGTCCGCGCGCGGCGTGCTCGATCCGGCCGAACTGGCTACCGAACTGCCCGGACTGGTGCCCCCTTCCGCCATGAAGGGCATCGACCAGGCTGCCACATATCTGGCCGACGCCATCGCCGCCCAGCGCAAGCTGCTGATCGTGGCCGACTACGACTGCGACGGCGCCACCGCCTGTGCCGTGGGCGTGCGGGGGCTGCGCATGCTGGGCGCCCGGGTGGACTACATCGTGCCGAACCGTTTCGAGTACGGCTATGGCCTGACGCCCGAGATCGTCGAACTGGCCGCGCAGCAGCGGCCCGACGTGATCGTGACCGTGGACAACGGCATTGCCAGCGTCGACGGCGTGGCAGCTGCCAATGCACGGGGTATCGACGTGGTGGTGACCGATCACCACCTGCCGGGCGCCGTGCTGCCCGACGCCGCCGTCATCGTGAATCCGAACCAGCCCGGGTGCGAATTCCCGAGCAAGAACCTGGCTGGCGTGGGCGTGATGTTCTACGTGCTGCTGGCGCTGCGTGCCGAACTGCGCCTGCGCGGGGTCTATACCAAGGAAACCCAGCCGCCGCTGCAGACGCTGCTGGACCTGGTAGCGCTTGGCACCGTGGCAGACGTGGTCAAGCTGGACGCCAACAACCGCATTCTGGTGGCGCAAGGCCTGAAGCGCATGCGCATGGGCCGCATGCACGCCGGCGTGGCCGCGTTGTTCCGGGCCGCCGGCCGCGAAGCGCCGCGCGCCAATACGTTCGACCTGGGCTTCGGGCTGGGGCCGCGCCTCAATGCGGCGGGCCGCCTGGCCGACATGTCGCTGGGCATCGAGTGCCTGCTGACCGACGACGCCAACCGCGCCTGGGAAATCGCCCAGGAACTGGACGGCATGAACCGGGAGCGCCGCGATATCGAGGCCGGGATGCAGCAGGAAGCGCTGCAGATCCTGGAGCAGCCGCTGGCCGGGCTCGACCCGGCGTCGCGCTACACGCTGAGCGTGTTCCACGAAACCTGGCACCAGGGCGTGATCGGCATCGTAGCCTCGCGGCTCAAGGAGAAATTCCACCGTCCGACGATCACCTTCGCGCCGGGAGACGACGAGCACATCAAGGGGTCCGGCCGGTCGATCCCGGGCTTTCACCTGCGCGATGCGCTGGATCTGGTGTCCAAGCGCCATCCGGGCCTGCTGGTGAAATTTGGCGGACACGCCATGGCGGCCGGCCTGACCGTGCGCGCGAAGGATTTCGACACCTTCGTGGCGGCCTTCGAGGCCGTGGGCCACGAGTGGCTCAACGAAGAGCAGCTGGCCCGGGTGATCGAAACCGACGGCGATATCGACGATGGCTGCTTCAGCCCCGAATTCGTGACCCTGCTGGAAGGCCAGGTCTGGGGCCAGGGCTTTCCGCCGCCCACTTTCTCGGGCGAATTCGAGGTGCTGCGCCAGACCGTGCTGAAGGGCAAGCACCTGAAACTGCAGCTGGGGCGCGGCAGCCAGCGTTTCGACGCGATCTGGTTCAACCACGCCGACGCGCTCGACGGCGCCAGCGCGCTGGTGGCCTACCGGCTCGACAACAACACGTTCAACGGCGTGACGCGCGTGCAGCTGGTGGTGGAGCACGCACAGTAATCCGGCCTCCCGGGCTGGTGCCCGGGCCCTTCCTCGTGATCCCGTTACGATCCCGTTATCCGCGCGGCGGCAGGTAGCTGGCCGGATTCACCGGCTTGCCGTTGCCGCGCACTTCAAAGTGCAGCTCGTTGGTGCGGGTCATGCTGCCGATGTCCTGCCCGGCCGAGATCCGGTCGTTTTCCTTGACCAGCGGGCGGTCCAGGTTGCCGTACACGGTCAGCCAGTCGTCGTTGTGCTTGATGATGACCAACTGGCCATAGCCGCGCAACGTGCCCACGTGGATCGCCCAGCCGGGCGCCGCGGCGCGCACCTTTCCGCCAGCCGGCACCTCGATCCGCAACCCTTTTTCCGAAGGCGGCGCAAAGCTGCCGGTGACGCGTCCGTCGGCCGGCCATTGCAGGCGGATGGCACTGGCGGGCGGCTTCGACGGCGTGGTGTCGGGGGCGGCGGCGCGCGGGGTGGAGGTTGCGGCAGGCTTTTCGGTAGCCTTGGCGGCCGAGATTCCGGCGCCAGCGGGCGGCTTGACGCGAATCAGCTGGCCAACCTCGATCTGGCTCGAATCGGAAATATTGCTCCAGCGCGCCAGATCGGCCACCGAGCGGTTGTGGCGCCGGGCGATCGAATACAGCGTGTCGCCGCGCTCGACGCGGTAATAGCCCTCGGGCGCGGGCTCGCTGGGCGTGGTGCCGCAGGCGGCCAGCATGGCGGCCAGCGAGATCGCGGCCAGGCGCCCCAGCGTGCGCCGGCGCGCACCCTGCGGGCGCGTCACGTCGTGATGGACTGCGTGGATTCCTGTCATGCGTACGGGGAAACTCCTGATCGTGGCCGCTATTGTCGCCGAAGTTGGAACGAAACCTTGCAGCGAAAAGAGGGGAAAGTCACGCAATAGACCGTTCGACATGCGAACAGTTCAGCCAATCCCTCGGCCAGCGCCATATCCCGACTGCAATCCGGGTGGCACGGAGGCCGGATTCGCGGCGCCAATCCGCTATAATTCCACGTTTTGCAAGCGCAGGATTTCTAGGAATATCAATGGAAGCAGAACGCCTCAACGCCATCTCCGGTGCCATCTCCGATCTCCGTTCGCGAACGGAAGATCTACGGGGGTATCTTTGACTACGATGTCAAAGAAAACCGCCTAGACGAAGTCAACGGACTCCTGGAAGACCCGGACGTCTGGAACAACCCCAAGCGTGCCCAGGACTTGGGCAAGGAAAAGAAGGCGCTCGAAGCCGTCGTGCAGACGCTGGGCAAGCTCACCGAAGACCTGGCTGGCGCGGACGAGCTGTTCGAACTCGCACGCGAGGAAGGTGACGACGAGACGCTGGAATCGATCAATGCCGACGTGCAGGGTTTCGAGGCGATCGTCGCCGACATGGAATTCCGCCGCATGTTCTCGGGCGAGATGGACCAGGCCAACGCGTTCATCGATATCCAGGCCGGCGCCGGCGGTACCGAGGCGTGCGACTGGGCATCGATGCTGCTGCGCCAGTACCTGAAGTACTGCGAGCGCAAGGGCTTCAAGGCCGAGGTGCTCGAAGAGTCCGAGGGCGACGTGGCCGGCATCAAGAGCGCCACGATCAAGATCGAAGGTGAATACGCATTCGGCTACCTGCGCACCGAAACCGGCGTGCACCGCCTGGTGCGCAAGTCGCCGTTCGATTCGTCGGGCGGTCGCCATACGTCGTTCTCGTCGGTGTTCGTCTACCCCGAGGTGGATGATTCGTTCGAAGTTGAAGTCAACCCGGCCGACCTGCGCGTGGATACCTACCGCGCATCGGGCGCCGGCGGCCAGCACATCAACAAGACCGATTCGGCCGTGCGGATCACGCACATCCCGACCGGCATCGTCGTGCAGTGCCAGAACGACCGTTCGCAGCACCGCAACCGCGCCGAAGCCATGTCGATGCTGAAGTCGCGCCTGTACGAGCACGAGATGCGCAAGCGTCAGGCCGAGGCCGACAAGCTCGAAGCCGGCAAGACCGATGTGGGCTGGGGCCACCAGATCCGCTCGTACGTGCTGGACCAGAGCCGCATCAAGGACCTGCGCACCAACGTGGAAATGTCCAACACGCAGAAGGTGCTCGACGGCGACCTCGACCCGTTCATCGAGGCCAGCCTGAAACAGGGCCTGTAACACCGGCACGGCCTGCAGCCGCAGCCGCGCCGCCATGCCTGCCCCGTGCCGGCATGGCGGCGCGACAAGAACCCAGAGTCTCCATCCCGAAGTCGCCGTTTCATCGAACAAGGTCCACGTCATGACCACCGGAACGCCCCGCTCCACTCATCTCTACATCGTCACCGGCGCCTCGCGCGGCCTGGGTGCGTCGCTCGTGCGTGCGCTGCTCAAGCCGGGCAATCGCATCATCGGCGTGGCGCGCAGCCGCAATACCGACCTCGAACGCGAGGCTTCGGCCAGCGGCGTGCCCGTGGCCTGGCACCTGCAGGACCTGTCGCAGCCCGGCCCGTCGGCCGGCTGGCTGTCCAGCGTGCTGGAAGCCGTGGACAATGCCCCGGCCAGCGTGACGCTGATCCTGAACGCGGGTGTGGTGGAGCCCATCGGCCCGATCACCGAGCTGCACGAAAACACGCTGGTGCCGCATCTGCAGACCAACCTGGTCACGCCGATGACGATGACCGGCGCATTCATCGACGCCACCGCTCGCTTCGACTGCCCGCGCAAGGTGCTGGCCATCTCGTCGGGCGCGGCGCGCAACCCGGTGCCGGGCTGGAGCGCCTACTGCGCCGGCAAGGCGGGCCTGGACATGTTCATCCGCTCGGTCAACGCCGAGTACGCCAGCCTGGCCGACGAGCGCGCGGTGCGCGCCGTGGCGCTGGCGCCAGGCGTGGTGGACACGGGCATGCAGGAGACCATCCGCGGCGCCGATTTTGCCCAGGTGCAGCGCTTCCGCGACCTGAAGGCGAACGACCAGCTGGCGTCGCCGGACGACGTCGCGCAACGCATCGCCACCTATCTGGAGCGCGCCGACTTCGGCAAGACCGAACTCGACGACATCCGCAACTATTGAACTGAACCATCGCGCAGGCCCCGCGCCTTGTGCGACCGAAGCTGACACCATGACCGAACCGACCCGCACGCCTGCCGCCGCACCCGCCGACGCGCCTGCCGTAGACGAGAACAAGATCATTGCCGAACGGCGCGAGAAGCTGCAGGCCCTGCGCGAGCAAGGCGTGGCCTTCCCGAACGATTTCCGCCCGACGCACCAGGCCGGCGCGCTGCATGCGCAGTATGGCGAGACCGACCAGGCCGCGCTCGAAGCCGGCCCGGTGGAAGTGTCGACCGCCGGCCGCATGATGCTCAAGCGCGTGATGGGCAAGGCCAGCTTTGCCACCGTGCAGGACGGCAGCGGCCAGATCCAGTTCTACATCACGCGCGACAAGGTGGGCGAGGACGTCTACGCCGCCTTCAAGCACTGGGACCTGGGCGACATCATCAGCGCGCGCGGCGAGCTGTTCCGCACCAACAAGGGCGAGCTGTCGGTGCAGGTGCGCGAACTGCGCCTGCTGTCGAAGAGCCTGCGCCCGCTGCCGGACAAGTTCCACGGCCTGGCCGACCAGGAAATGAAGTACCGCCAGCGCTATGTGGACCTGATCGTCTCGCCCGAAACGCGCGACACGTTCCGTGCCCGTACCAAGGCGATGTCGTCGCTGCGCCGCCATATGTCCGACGCCGGCTTCATGGAAGTGGAAACGCCGATGCTGCACCCGATTCCGGGCGGCGCGGCGGCCAAGCCGTTCATCACGCACCACAATGCGCTGGACATGCAGATGTTCATGCGTATCGCTCCCGAGCTGTACCTGAAGCGCCTGATCGTCGGCGGCTTCGAGCGCGTGTTCGAGATCAACCGCAACTTCCGTAACGAAGGGGTGAGCCCGCGCCACAACCCCGAGTTCACGATGATGGAGTTCTACGCGGCCTACACGGACTACCGCTGGCTGATGGACTTCACCGAGAACCTGATCCGCCAGGCGGCCATCGACGCCAGCGGCAGCGCCGTGCTGACCTACCAGGGCCGCGAGCTGGACCTGTCCAAGCCCTTCCATCGCCTGACGATCTGCCAGGCCATCCAGAAGTACGCGCCGGAATATACCGATGCGCAGCTGGCCGACGCAGATTTCCTGCGTGCCGAGCTGAAGGGCAAGTTCAAGATCAACACCAGCGCGCCGCAGTTCCTGAACGCCGGCGTGGGCACGCTGCAACTGGTGCTGTTCGAGGAAACAGCAGAGTCGCAGCTGTGGGAGCCGACCTATATCGTCGACTACCCGGTGGAAGTGTCGCCGCTGGCGCGCGCCTCGGACACGCAGGCAGGCATCACCGAGCGTTTCGAACTGTTCATCACGGGCCGCGAGATCGCCAACGGCTTCTCGGAGCTGAACGATCCGGAAGACCAGGCCGACCGCTTCCGCAAACAGGTAGAGCAGAAGGACGCCGGCGACGAGGAAGCCATGTACTTCGACGCCGACTACATCCGCGCGCTCGAATACGGCATGCCCCCGACCGGCGGCTGCGGCATCGGCATCGACCGCCTGGTCATGCTGCTGACCGACAGCCCGAACATCCGTGACGTGATCCTGTTCCCGCACCTGCGCCGCGAAGACTGATCGGCTGATCGAAGTTCTTGTAGTTTCCCCTCTCCCCAGCGCCCCCGAGCGCAGGAGAGGGGCGCTTCCGCCCCTTCCGGTGTTACAGACGCCGCGCCACATCGCTCCAGATCCCACCGTAACCCTTTGATTTTCCGGCCGATTCCTGGCTACAGATCCTTACAAAATCAAACGGAAACCGGATCGTAATTCGGCCAGACTCTAGGTATCCACCGCTTGCCGGTGACTTGGAGAACAAGAAATGTCTGGTCCGGAAACCCTCCCCGCCCTGCCGTCGCAACGCCGCCTGAATCCGCTGGTGGGCGCAGCCGCCATTGCACTCGTGGTGGCGAGCCTGACGGTGGTCGCAGCCGTGACGGGCGTGTTGCCGATTACCAAGGCCACCCAGGGGCCGACGACCGAGGCTTCGTACAGCAACAGCAATGCATACGGCAATGCTGGCAGCAACACCGGCGCGCAGCCGGTAGCGCCCGAGCCGCCAGCGCTGAGGAGCCAGGCGGCACCGGGTTCGACCACCCGCCCGCCCGCCTATGACGCCCGCCAGGCCCAGAACACCATGGCCCCGCCGCCGGCCCAGCCGATGCAGCAGGCCCAGGCCGAAGAAAAGCCTGCGGCCCGCCCGAGCCATACGGCCGGCCATGTGACCGGCGTGCAGGTGGTGGAAGCTGAAAAGCCGACCAGCGGCCTGGGCGCCGTGGGCGGTGCCGTCGTGGGCGGCCTGCTGGGCAACCAGATCGGCTCCGGCAACGGCCGGATCCTGGGCACCGTGGCCGGTGCCGCTGCGGGCGGTTTCGGAGGCAACTACGCCGAAAAGAAACTCAATACGAACAAGTCGTACCGCGTCAGCGTGAAGATGGATGACGGCTCGCGCCGCACGTTCACGTACCAGAACCCGCCGGGGGTCGAAGTCGGCCAGCGCGTCCATCTGGAGCGCGGTGTGCTGGTGACCGGCTGACGCCGTTCGGATGCCAGCCCGGTCGCGCGAGTCTGGTCCGACCGTCCAATAAAAAAGCACGGCTGCTACGCCGTGCTTTTTTGCTTTGTTCGCCTGGGATCAGCTGGGCTTACTCCGCTTCCTCGATCCACGCCTGCTGGATCGCTTCCAGGATCTTCTCGCCCGAGCGCTCCGGCAGGTCGCTGAAACCGTCCAGTTCCAGCACCCATTGACGCAGTTGCGTAAACCGCACCGTCACCGGGTCGACGTCAGGAAACTTGTCGTACAGCGCGGCGGCGATGTCGTAGGTATCTGTCCATTTCATTGGAAAACTCCTCGCGCGGGCCTTAGTGGCCTTCCTTGGCGTGGTTGATCGTGTACTTCGGGATTTCGACGGTCAGGTCCGTGTCCGCGACGAGTGCCTGGCACGACAGGCGCGAATTGGGCTCCAGGCCCCACGCCTTGTCCAGCAGGTCTTCCTCTTTTTCCTCGGCATCTTCCAGCGACTTGAAGCCCTCCCGCACCACCACGTGGCACGTGGTGCAGGCGCACGACTTCTCGCAGGCGTGCTCGATGTTGATACCGTTGTTCAGCAGCGCGTCGCAGATGCTGGTACCGGTGCCGGCCTCGAAGACAGCGCCCTCCGGACACAACTCGACGTGGGGCAAAACGATGATCTGTGGCATGTGATTCCTGTTTTCTCTTTCCTGGCAGGCAGCTGCTGCGACTCAGCCCAGCTCCTGCACCTTCTTTCCGGCCAGCGCGCTCTTGATCGAGCGATCCATGCGGCGTGCGGCAAATTCGTCAGTGCCATGCGACAGCTGCTCGACGGCCGTCTTGATCGCGTGGTGGTCGTCGCCGCGAGCGATCTCGGTCACCCGGGCCATCAGCGCATCCACGGCCGCGCGTTCGTCGGCCGACAGCAAATCGCCGTCAACTTCCAGCGCCCGTCCCGTGGCCTCCACCAGACGCGCCGCCTCGACGCGTTCCTCGGCCAGCGCGCGGCTCTTCATGTCGTGCTCGGCCTCACGGAAGCTTTCCTGAAGCATGCGCGCGATATCGTCGTCGGCCAGCCCGTACGACGGCTTGACCGACACCGACGCTTCCACGCCGGAGTTGGTCTCGCGCGCCGACACCGACAGCAGCCCGTCCGCGTCCACCTGGTAGGTCACGCGAATGCGCGCCGCCCCCGCCACCATCGGCGGGATGCCGCGCAGCTCGAAGCGCGCCAGCGACCGGCAGTCGCTGGCAAGCTCGCGCTCGCCTTGCAGCACGTGAATGGCCATGGCGGTCTGACCATCCTTGAAGGTGGTGAATTCCTGCGCACGCGCGACCGGAATCGTGCTGTTGCGCGGGATGATCTTCTCGACCAGGCCGCCCATCGTTTCCACGCCCAGCGACAGCGGGATCACGTCGAGCAGCAGCCAGTCTTCGCCCGGCGCATGGTTGCCGGCCAGCAGGTTGGCCTGCATGGCGGCACCCAGCGCCACTACCTTGTCCGGGTCCAGGTTGGTCAGCGGCTGCTGGCCGAAATACTCGCCCACCGCCTTGCGGATGGCCGGCATGCGCGTGGCGCCGCCCACCAGCACTACGCCCTTGACTTCATCAGGCGCGACGCCTGCATCGCGCAGCGCCTTGCGCACCGGCGTCAAGGTCTTCTGCACCAGATTGGCGGTGATGGTGATGAACGTCTGCGCGTCCAGCGGCAGATGCACGATCTCGCCGGTGGTCAGCACCGCGTCGATCACGGTGCTGTCGCTGGCGGACAGCGCTTCCTTGGCGGCACGGGCACGCATCATCAGCAGGCGCGTATCCTCGGCCGACAGCGGCTGCAGGCTGGCCTGCTCCACCACCCAGCACAGCAGGCGCTGGTCGAAGTCGTCGCCGCCCAGCGCCGAATCGCCGCCGGTGGACATCACCTCGAACACGCCCTTGGTCAGCTTGAGCACCGAGATATCGAACGTGCCGCCGCCCAGGTCGTACACGGCGTAGATGCCTTCGGCCGCATTGTCGAGGCCGTAGGCAATGGCCGCGGCGGTCGGCTCGTTGAGCAGACGCATCACGTCCAGGCCCGCCAGTTGCGCGGCGTCCTTGGTGGCCTGGCGCTGCGCGTCGTCGAAGTACGCGGGCACCGTGATCACGGCCCCCACCAGTTCGTCGCCCAGCGAATCCTCGGCACGCTGGCGCAGCGTGGCGAGGATCTCGGCCGACACCTCCACCGGGCTCTTGATGCCGGCGGCGGTCTTCAGCTGCACCATGCCCGGCGCATCGACAAAGTCGTACGGGCTGTGCTCGATGTTTGCCACGTCGCGCAGTCCGCGGCCCATGAACCGCTTGACGGAAACGATCGTGTTCTTGGGGTCGCGCACCGCCTCGTCCTGGGCCTTGTAGCCGATATGCGCGTTGCCGTTGGGCAGGTAGCGCACCACCGACGGCAGCAGCGAGCGGCCATTGTCGTCGGGCAGGACTTCGGGAATGCTGTTGCGCACGGCCGCCACCAGCGAGTTGGTGGTGCCAAGGTCGATGCCAACGGCAAGCCGGCGCTGATGAGGCGCGGGCGACATGCCGGGTTCGGAAATCTGGAGCAGTGCCATGAGAATCTTCTAATCTTCGAGCCGATCGATCGCCTCGCTGGCGTCGTGTTCGATCTTCTCGATAAACATCAGCTGGCGCGCGGCGGCGCCGGCGGCTTCGTTGTCACCGGCATCGAGCAATGCGCCCAGCGCCGCGTGGCGCTCGCGCTTTTCCTGGCGCAGGTCGCGCAGCAGGCTGTCGAGCTGGCCGACGTCGCGCGCCTGCGTCGCGTCCTGCAGCGCCTCGCGCCATTCCATTTGCTGCATCAGGAACGCCGGTGCCATCGCCGTATTGCTTTCGGCCTGGATGTCCACGCCCCGCAGGTGCAGCAGGTAGATCGCCCGCTTCAGTGGCTGGCGCAGCGTGCGGTACCCCTCGTTGGCGTGCGCGGCCCACTGCATGGCTACGCGGCGCTCGGCATCGCCGGCATTGGCGAAGCGGTCAGGGTGCGCCTGCGACTGGACGGTGCGATAGGCCGCGTCCAGCGCGGCTTCGTCCACTTCGTATTGGGCAGGTAGTCCGAACAGCGAGAAAAAATCGTCTTTCAAAGCGCGTCTTTCCAAAACATCACAACAAAAAGGAGCGGTCATGCCGCCCCTTGTCGTGTCGCCGCCCTCGCATCGGTTGCCGATCCGGGCGCGGCACAGGCCATCAGACCCGGAACGACTCGCCGCAGCCGCACTCGTCCTTGACGTTCGGGTTGTTGAACTTGAAGCCTTCGTTCAACCCCTCGCGCGCGAAGTCCAGTTCGGTACCGTCGATATACGGCAGGCTCTTCGGATCCACGATCACCTTGATGCCGCGCGTCTCGAATACCTGATCTTCCGGCTGCAACTCGTCTACGTACTCAAGCTTGTACGCCAGGCCCGAGCAGCCGGTGGTCTTCACGCCCACGCGCAGGCCCAGGCCCTTGCCGCGGCGTTCCAGGTAGCGGGAAACGTGTTTCGCCGCCTTTTCGGTCATCGTGATCATCTTTGCCTTGCTGTCGAACGCCGCGCGCGATATCGCACCGCGCGCGGCCATACCAAACCGTCTGAAGCGGACCAGCCCGCTCAGGCAGCCTTCTGCTCGGCGCCGCCGTGCTTCTTCTTGTAATCCTCGACGGCCGCCTTGATGGCGTCTTCCGCAAGGATCGAGCAGTGGATCTTCACCGGCGGCAGCGCCAGTTCTTCGGCGATCTGGGTGTTCTTGATCTCCAGCGCCTGATCCACGGTCTTGCCCTTGACCCATTCGGTCACCAGCGACGACGAGGCGATAGCCGAGCCGCAGCCGTAGGTCTTGAACTTGGCGTCTTCGATCACGCCCGCCTCGTTCACCTTGATCTGCAGCTTCATCACGTCGCCGCAGGCCGGGGCGCCGACCATGCCGGTACCCACCGCGTCGTCGTTCTTGTCGAACGAACCGACATTGCGCGGATTTTCATAGTGGTCGAGAACCTGGTTGCTGTAAGACATTTTGGTTACCTCTGACGAATCTTTATGGGGTTCTTGTTTTTGCCGTGGGTCGCAATCAGTGCGCGGCCCACTGGATCGAATTCAGATCGACGCCGTCCTTGAACATCTCCCACAGCGGCGACAGGTCGCGCAGCTTGCCGATCTTGTTCTTGAGCAGCTCGATGGTGTAGTCGATCTCGGCTTCCGTCGTAAAACGGCCAACAGTGAAGCGGATCGAGCTATGTGCCAGCTCGTCGTTGCGGCCCAGGGCGCGCAGTACATACGACGGCTCCAGCGACGCCGACGTGCAGGCCGAGCCCGACGACACGGCCACGTCCTTGATGGCCATGATCAGCGACTCGCCTTCGACGAAGTTGAAGCTGATGTTCAGGTTGTGCGGCACGCGGTGTTCCATCGAGCCGTTCAGGTACACCTCTTCCATCGACGACAGGCCGTTCCACAGGCGGTCACGCAGCATGCGGATACGCTCGTTCTCGGTCGCCATTTCCTCGCGGGCCAGGCGGAATGCCTCGCCCATGCCGACGATCTGGTGCGTCGCCAGCGTGCCCGAACGCATGCCGCGCTCATGACCGCCGCCGTGCATCTGGGCCTCGATACGCACGCGCGGCTTGCGGCGCACGTACAACGCGCCGATGCCCTTCGGGCCGTACGTCTTGTGGGCCGAGAACGACATCAGGTCGCACTTCAGCGTGGCCAGGTCGATGGCAACCTTGCCGGTGGCCTGCGCGGCATCGCAGTGGAAAATGATGCCCTTCTCGCGGCAGATCTCGCCGATCTGCTCGACGTCCTGGATCACGCCGATCTCGTTGTTCACGAGCATCACCGACACCAGGATCGTGTCCGGGCGGATCGCCTGCTTGAACACGTCCATGTCGATCAGGCCGTCGTCCTTGACGTCGAGGTACGTCACCTCGAAGCCCTGGCGCTCCAGTTCACGCGTGGTATCCAGCACGGCCTTGTGCTCGGTCTTCACGGTGATGATGTGCTTGCCCTTGCCCGAGTAGAAATTGGCCGCGCCCTTGATGGCGAGGTTGTCCGACTCGGTCGCACCCGACGTCCACACGATCTCGCGCGGATCGGCACCCACCAGCGCCGCCACCTGCTCGCGCGCCTCTTCCACGGCGCGCTCGGCATCCCAGCCGTACGCGTGGCTGCGCGACGCCGGATTGCCAAACTGCTCGCGCAGGTACGGAATCATCTTGTCCGCCACGCGCGGGTCCACCGGCGTGGTGGCCGAGTAATCCATGTAGATCGGGAAATGTGGGGTGGTGCTCATCTTATGACTGCCTTATAGGGATCGCTAATCGCGTACTGCCTACCGATAGTTTAATGCAGGTGCTGCAACCTTGCTTACGACTGCGCGAGGCTGAACACCGAGTTGACCACGCGGGCGCGCGCCGGCTTCTCCTGCTTCTCGGCCTTGCCGCGCGAAACAGTCACCGGCTGCTGCGCGGCGTCTTCGCGCATGTCGTGCAGAACGGCTGGCTGGCGGGCGCGTTGCTGGTCAACGAGATTCTTCAGCGACACGGAGTCCAGGTATTCGACCATCTTCTGGTTCAGCGTGGCCCACAGCTCGTGGGTCATGCAGCGCCCGGATCCGTCATCTCCGTTACAATTGCCCTTTCCACCGCACTGGGTGGCATCGAGCGGCTCGTCCACGGCAATGATGATGTCTGCCACCGTGACGTCCTCGGCCTTGCGCGCGAGGCTGTAGCCACCGCCCGGACCGCGAACGCTCTCGACGATCTCGTGCCGGCGCAGCTTGCCAAACAGCTGCTCCAGGTACGACAGCGAGATCTTCTGACGCTGACTGATGCCTGCCAGTGTGACAGGCCCCTGATCCTGGCGCATGGCCAGGTCAATCATGGCGGTTACCGCAAAGCGGCCTTTGGTGGTCAGTCTCATGATGCTCGGGGAGAGGGAATACTTGAGAATTTCGCTCGAGTTTAAGATATCCCGACTAAATCAGTCAAGTACCCCATCCCGCAACGCACTATTCCACGGCCCATAACGATCGCGCCGACGCTGCTTCGGAAAACGGCTATGCAAAGCACGCCGGTTTGATTTCCGGCATGGCATATCGGGCGATCTTCAATCTTGATAGTCCCGGTCAGGCGAGATCAGGCAAGTTCGCGCCGCAGCATCTCGATCACGCCGTCGCAGGCATCCTCGATATAGTCCAGCACACGCTCGAAGCCATCGCCCTCGCCGTAGTACGGATCCGGCACTTCCTCGACCCGATGGCGGGCGGCAAAGCTCATCAGCAGGCGCAGCTTGTCGGGGCTGACCCGTGGATGCAACCGGCGCAGCGCGGCCATATTGGCGAGATCCATCGCCAGCACGAGATCGAAGCGATCGAAGTCCGCCACGCCAACCTGCCGGGCCCGCAGCGCGGAGAGGTCGTAGCCGCGCTGCAGCGCGTGGCGCTGGCTGCGGGCATCGGGGGCGCGGCCGACGTGATAGTCGTGGGTGCCGGCGGAGTCGAGTTCGACCCGATCGGCCAGGCCGGCGGCCTGAAGCTTGGCGCGCAGCACCCCCTCCGCCGTCGGGGAACGGCAGATGTTGCCCATGCAGCACATCAGAATGGCGTATTTTTTCATCGGCGCGATTTTACCGCCCTGCACACCGTCGAAGACCCACGCCAGGCGATAGCGGCGCTAGAGCCGCTCGGCCAGCTGTTTGCCGCGCGCAAATCCGGCGGCTTCAGCGTCGGCGGGCGACTTGTAGTGCTCTGACGGGGGCGAGGTTTCGACCAGTGTGTCGGCCGCGCGGATGTTCGTGCCCTTGCGGCACACGCGAACCGTGTAGTCCCATTCGATGGGCGACCGGGGTTTCACCAGCACCTGGATCTCGTGCGTTTCGAAAACCCTCTTTTTCCATTCACTGCTATAGGACATCAGTGTCTCCTGGCGTGCCGGACTTCTTCGGGCGCAACTTGGGGTGGCTGATTCGGGTTTCAGCTCACCTCGCCGGCATCTATTGTCCGCATGGCTTCGGCTTCCGCCAGCGCAAGCGCTGCCTCTGGTGTATCGGCCGAGCCGGTTTCCGTTTCAAATGTCGGTCCGCCGGGCTCGCCAAACGCATCGGAAATGGTCAGCACCCCGGCGAAACCGCCGCCCGCGTGCGCAATGGCACGGGCAACCACCGTATAACCACCATATTCGAACTGTGTCACCATGGCACACTCCCTGGTTCGTGATCCGGCGTCCCGCGCTGGGCGGATTGCCTAATCACTATAGGATGCCGTGGCGCACCATGCCCATAGGGCACCGATCAGGTCTTCCCTCAGCTTGACGGCGGCAGCAGATGGTCGCCTTCGGCGCCAGCCCCGAAAACCTGGGCGCGCAGCTTGGCCAGCTGGTCGCGCACCTGGGCCGCCTTTTCGAACTCCAGGTTCTTGGCGTGATCGAGCATCTGCTTTTCCAGGCGCTTGATTTCCTTGGCCACCTGCTTCTCGCTCATGTCCTCGTACCTGGCGCGCTCCGCGGCGGCGGTCAGCTCGGCCTTGACCTCGTCGGCATCGTAGACGCCATCGATAATGTCCTTGATCCGCTTGACCACGCCGCGCGGCGTGATGCCGTGGGCCTCGTTGTGCGCCATCTGCTTGGCGCGGCGGCGCTCGGTTTCCTGGATCGCCACCTTCATCGAATCGGTCATGCGGTCGCCGTAGAGAATCGCCGTGCCGTTGACGTTCCGCGCGGCCCGCCCGATGGTCTGGATCAGCGACCGCTCCGCGCGCAGGAAACCTTCCTTGTCGGCATCGAGGATGGCCACCAGCGACACCTCGGGAATATCCAGACCCTCGCGCAGCAGGTTGATGCCAACCAGCACGTCGAACGTGCCCAGGCGCAGGTCGCGGATGATTTCCACGCGCTCGACCGTGTCGATGTCCGAATGCAGGTAGCGCACCTTGATGCCGTTTTCGGACAGGAATTCGGTCAGCTGCTCGGCCATGCGCTTGGTCAGCGTGGTCACCAGCACGCGCTCGCCGGCCTGCACTCGCAAGTGGATCTCGCTGAGCAGGTCGTCCACCTGCGTGGTGGCGGGCCGCACATGGATGATCGGGTCGACCAGACCGGTCGGCCGTACCACCTGCTCCACCACCTGCCCCGCGTGCTCCTTCTCGTAGTTCGCCGGCGTGGCGGTCACGAACACGGCCTGACGCATCTTGCGTTCGTATTCCTCGAATTTCAGCGGACGGTTGTCCAGTGCCGACGGCAGCCGGAAGCCGTACTCCACCAGCGTGGTCTTGCGTGCCCGGTCGCCGTTGTACATGCCGTTCAGCTGGCCGATCAGCACGTGCGACTCATCCAGGAACATCAGCGCATCGGGCGGCAGGTAGTCGACCAGCGTAGGTGGCGGCTCGCCGGGTTTCGCGCCCGACAAATGCCGCGAGTAATTTTCGATGCCCTTGCAGAAGCCCAGCTCGGAGAGCATTTCCAGGTCGAAACGCGTACGCTGCTCCAGCCGCTGCGCCTCGACCAGCCGGTTTTCCTTGTAGAAGAAGTCGAGCCGTTCGCGCAGCTCCACCTTGATGTCCTCGATCGCACGCAGCACGGTTTCGCGCGGCGTCACATAGTGGCTCGACGGGTAGACCGTGAAGCGCGGAATCTTCTGCCGCACGCGGCCGGTCAGCGGATCGAAGAACTGCAGCGAATCCACCTCGTCGTCGAACAGCTCCACGCGCACCGCCATCTCGGCATGCTCGGCCGGGAAGATATCGAGCGTGTCGCCCCGTACGCGGAACGTGCCGCGCTGGAAATCGGTCTCGTTGCGCGTGTACTGCATGGCGATCAGCCGCGCGATCACGTCGCGCTGGCTCAGCTTGTCGCCGGTGCGCAACGTCAGGATCATCTGGTGGTATTCGCTCGGATTGCCGATACCGTAGATCGCCGACACCGTCGCCACGATGATCGTGTCGCGCCGCTCCAGCAGGCTCTTGGTGGCCGACAGCCGCATCTGCTCGATATGCTCGTTGATCGACGAGTCCTTCTCGATAAACAGGTCGCGCTGCGGCACGTACGCCTCAGGCTGGTAGTAGTCGTAGTAGCTGACGAAGTATTCCACCGCATTGCGCGGGAAAAATTCGCGGAATTCCGAGTACAACTGCGCCGCCAGCGTCTTGTTTGGCGCAAATACGATGGCCGGCCGCCCCATCCGGGCGATCACATTCGCCATCGTGAAGGTCTTGCCCGAGCCGGTCACGCCCAGCAGCGTCTGGAACGACAGGCCGTCATCCACACCCTCCACCAGTTGCCGGATGGCCTCGGGCTGGTCGCCTGCGGGCGGATACGGCTGGTACAACTGGAACGGGGACCCCGGGAACGCGACGAATTTGTCTTCGTCCAGGGGCGGGGCGACTTCGGCGAGATTCGTCATAAACGTAGGGAAAAACCTGAGGAATACTGGCGGGATACGCTAGAATCTGGGGGTTGCGCGGATCGGTTCAAGCCCGGTTTGCCTGTAGTTTGCCGAAGGGATACTGTCAGGTTCTGTCAGTAGTGACAGGAAGTCCGTCAGGAATCCGGTGCCGCCGCAGCCACAGCGCAGTTCGAAGCATTCTACGCCCTCCGTTTTGTTCCACAGCTGACCACGAGATTCCAAATGAGTTTGTTTTCTGCCGTCGAGATGGCCCCGCGCGACCCGATCCTGGGCCTGAATGAAGCATTCAATGCCGATACCCGCGCCACCAAGGTGAATCTGGGCGTTGGCGTGTACTTCACCGACGAAGGGAAAATTCCGCTGCTGCGCGCGGTCCAGGAAGCCGAAAAGGCCCGCCTGACCACGGCCACGCCGCGCGGCTACCTGCCTATCGAAGGCATCGCCGCCTATGACCAGGCCGTGCAGACCCTGCTGTTCGGCAAGGATTCGGCCCTGATCACCGAAGGCCGCGTCGTGACGGCTCAGGCACTTGGCGGCACTGGCGCCCTGAAGATCGGCGCCGACTTCCTGAAGCGCCTGTACCCGAACGCATCGGTCGCCATCAGCGACCCGAGCTGGGAAAACCACCGCGCGCTGTTCGAAGCCGCCGGTTTCCCGGTGGTCAACTACGCCTACTACGATGCCCCGTCGCACGGCCTGAACTTCGCCGGCATGGTGGAATCGCTGAAGTCGTACCCGGCCAACACGATCGTCGTGCTGCACGCGTGCTGCCACAACCCGACCGGCGTGGACCTGAACGACGCCCAGTGGAAGCAGGTGGTGGAACTGGTCAAGGAACGCAACCTGATCCCGTTCCTGGACATGGCCTACCAGGGCTTTGCCGAAGGCATCGAGCCGGACGGCGCCGCCGTGCGCCTGTTCGCCGAATCGGGCCTGCCCTTCTTCGTGTCGAGCTCGTTCTCGAAGAGCTTCTCGCTGTACGGCGAGCGCGTGGGCGCGCTGTCGATCGTCACCACGGGCAAGGACGAAGCCCAGCGCGTGATGTCGCAGATCAAGCGTGTGATCCGCACGAACTATTCGAACCCGCCGACCCATGGCGGCACCGTGGTGGCAACCGTGCTGAACAGCCCGGAACTGCGCGCCATGTGGGAGCAGGAACTGGCCGAAATGCGCGACCGCATCAAGCTGATGCGCAACGCACTGGTCGACAAGCTGGCCGCCAAGGGCGTGCCGGGCGACTTCTCGTTCGTGAAGGCCCAGCGCGGCATGTTCTCGTACTCGGGCCTGACGTCGGCCCAGGTGGATCGCCTGCGCACCGAGCATGGCATCTACGCCGTGGGCACCGGCCGCATCTGCGTGGCAGCATTGAACAGCCGCAACATCGACGCCGTGGTCAACGCCATCGCCGCCGTGTACTAAAAAGCAACACCTGACCCTGTGTCAGCAACAAAAGGCGACCTGGAGGCCACTCCGGTCGCCTTTTTTGTCATTGTCGGCCGGTGTCATCCGGATTTAGCGCCAATGTCCTATTGTCTTCCCCGCTTGCCGACGTAATTTGAAAGCGTATGCTGCAAAGCACGATCGTTCGATTGCGGGCATAATCAGTTGCGCGACAAAGCACTCGCGACAAGAAAGGCTAGACAGGTACCGGCATGCTTTACCAACTGCATGAATTCCAGCGCTCGATGCTGAACCCGCTGACCGCGTGGGCCCAGGCGACCGCCAAGACATTTACGAATCCCCTCAGCCCGCTCTCGCTGATTCCGGGCGCGCCCCGCATGGCAGCCGGTTACGAGCTGCTATACCGGCTCGGCAAGGAATACGAGAAGCCGGAGTTCGGCATCAAGAGCGTGCGCTCGAACGGCCGCGAGATCCCGATCGTCGAGCAGACCGTGCTGGAAAAGCCGTTCTGCAAGCTGGTGCGCTTCAAGCGCTACGCCGACGATCCCGAGACCATCAAGCTGCTCAAGGACGAGCCCGTGGTGCTGGTCTGCGCGCCGTTGTCGGGCCACCATGCCACGCTGCTGCGCGACACCGTGCGCACGCTGCTGCAGGACCACAAGGTCTATGTGACCGACTGGGTCGATGCCCGCATGGTGCCGGCCGAGGATGGCGCCTTCCATCTGGCCGACTACATCTACTACATCCAGGAATTCATCCGCCATATCGGCGCCGACAAGCTGCACGTGATTTCGGTCTGCCAGCCCACCGTCCCGGTGCTGGCCGCGATCTCGCTGATGGCGTCGGCCGGCGAAAAGACGCCGCGCACGATGACGATGATGGGTGGCCCGATCGATGCCCGCAAGAGCCCGACGTCGGTCAACTCGCTGGCGACGAACAAGTCGTTCGAATGGTTCGAGAACAACGTCATCTACACGGTGCCGGCGAACTATCCCGGCCACGGCCGCAAGGTGTATCCGGGCTTCCTGCAGCACGCCGGCTTCGTGGCGATGAATCCGGATCGCCATCTGTCGTCGCACTATGACTATTACCTGAGCCTGATCGAGGGCGACGCGGACGACGCCGAAGCCCACGTGCGCTTCTACGACGAATACAACGCGGTGCTCGACATGGCCGCCGAGTATTACCTCGACACGATCCGCGAAGTGTTCCAGGAATTCCGCCTGGCCAACGGCACGTGGGAAATCGATGGCGACCCGGTACGTCCGCAGGACATCAAGGGCACGGCGCTGCTGACGATCGAAGGCGAACTCGACGACATCTCGGGCGCGGGCCAGACCGCCGCCGCGCACGACCTGTGCGCCGGCATTCCGAAAACGCGCAAGCAACACATCACCGCGCCGAAGTGCGGCCACTACGGGATCTTCTCGGGCCGCCGCTGGCGCGAGAACATCTACCCGGAACTGCGCGACTTCATTCGCAAGTACTGAGCCTGACCTGGCTCCGCCAGGCACCGGCATGGCAAAACGCCCGCGAGGATATCGCGGGCGTTTTTATTTGTGCCGGAGCATTCTGGACGAACGGCCATGCCGCTCGGCGACGGCTCACCGATTGGTCAGGTACGACAGCAGCATGTCGGTATGCAGGTCGGCAAAGCGCGCGTGCTCTTCCTCGGTTGCCACGTCGCGGCCGATGACGGCGCTGATCGTGTACCGGTTCGACAGCACGTAATAGCCCAGCGCCGAGATCGTCAGGTAGAACTGCGGCACGTCGATGGCGTCGCGGAACACGCCCTGCTGCTGGCCGCGCCGGATGATGTCGGCCAGCACGTCCACCACCGGATTGATCAGCTGATGAAGCTGGGCCGACTTCTTCAGATGGCGCGCCTCGTGCAGGTTCTCGCTGTTCACCAGCCGGATGAATTCGGGGTGCGCGTAGTACCAGTCCCAGACGAAGCGGGCCAGCGTGCGTACCGCCGCCTCGGGGTCCTCGTCGGTAATATGCAGCTGCTCCTCGGCCGCGCGAAACTCGGCGTACTGTTTTTCGAGCACGGCCAGGAACAGGCCTTCCTTGCTGCCGTAGTAGTAATAGAGCATGCGCTCGTTGGTCTCGGCACGGCGTGCGATCTGATCGACGCGCGCGCCCGCCAGGCCGCCCTTGGCAAACTCCTCGGTGGCGGCGGCCATGATGCGGCGGCGCGTGCCCTCGGGGTCCCGCTTGGTTTTTGGCTCGTTCGACATGAATATCTGATCTGTCAGTTGCGCGGATTATGGCACAGCCCGTCACCTCGTCAGGGCTCCTCTCCCTGATCGGGTGATGGCAGATCATCGCCTTTTCTGCACTGCGGCGAAATCGGGGATAATCCTTGCCGCACACACGCTCACAGAGGCGTGCAAGATTCCAGCCGTCCCCCAGATTCCGTACCCCAGTCGTGATCCGTTCTCCCTCGTCCGTTGCCGGCACTGCCAGCCTGGCAGACCGCCTAGAAGCCCTGCTGCCGCAAACCCAGTGCACCAAGTGCGGGTTCGACGGCTGCCGCCCCTACGCCGAAGCCATGGCGGCGGGCGAGGCGGCCAGCAACCGCTGCCCGCCCGGCGGCGCCGAGGGCATCGTGCGGCTGTCGGCCATGCTGGGCGTCGCGCCCCAGCCGCTGGACCCCGAGCGCGGCGTCGAGCAGGCGCGTGCCGTGGCCCGTATCGACGAATCGCTCTGTATCGGCTGCACGCTCTGCATCCAGGCCTGCCCGGTCGATGCCATCGTGGGCGCCGCCAAGCAGATGCATACCGTGCTGCCCGACTGGTGTACCGGCTGCGATCTCTGCGTGGCCCCCTGCCCGGTCGACTGCATCGCGATGATTCCGGTCACCGGCGCCAATACGGGCTGGGCTGCGTGGTCGCAGGAACAGGCCGATGCCGCGCACGCGCGCTACCAGTCGCGCAAGATCCGCCTGGTGCGCGAGCGCGAGGAAAACGACGCCCGCCTGGCCGCCAAGGCCGCTGCCAAGCTCGAGGCGCTGCAGGCAGAAGCCGCCGCCAGCGAAGCCGAGCAGGCCGCGCAGGCGCGCAAGAAGGCGATCATCCAGGCTGCCATCGAACGCGCGCGCCAGAAAGCGGCCGCCGTACAGCCGCGCAACACCGACAATGTCTCGCCCGGCGTGCAGGCGCAGATCGATGCCGCCGAAGCGCGCCGCGCAAAACTGGGCCTGACGGATCAACCCGATCAGCAAAGCCAGAACAGCCAGAACAACCCGGACGGCAGCACCGGCCCCGGCGAAAACAGCAAAAACGACGATTCCCGCTCATGAATCCCGCCAAGCGCCTTGCCATTTTCGAGACCCTGCGTGAGGTCAATCCGAATCCGGAAACGGAGCTCGAATACAGCTCGCCGTTCGAACTGCTGATCGCGGTGCTGCTGTCCGCCCAGGCTACCGACGTGGGCGTGAACAAGGCTACCCGCAAGCTGTTCCCGGTGGCCCACACCCCGCAGCAGATCCTGGATCTGGGCGAGGCCGGACTGATCGAATACATCAAGACGATTGGCCTCTACAAGACCAAGGCCAAGCACGTGATGGAGACCTGCCGCATCCTGGTGGAGCAGCATGGCGGCAAGGTGCCGCCCGTGCGCGAAGCGCTGGAGGCGCTGCCGGGGGTGGGTCGTAAAACCGCCAATGTGGTGCTGAATGTGGCGTTCGGCCAGCCGACGATTGCCGTCGACACACATATCTTCCGCGTCGCCAATCGCACTGGCCTGGCCCAGGGCAAGAACCCCGATGCCGTGGAACAGAAGCTGTTGAAGGTGACGCCCACCGAGTTCCTGCACGATGCGCATCACTGGCTGATCCTGCACGGCCGCTACGTCTGCAAGGCGCGCAAGCCCGAATGCTGGCATTGCGCCATCGAGCCGCTCTGCGAGTTCAAGCCCAAGACGCCGGCGCCGAACGTCTAGGC
Organism: Cupriavidus sp. HE11; assembly: GCF_056097175.1. Lineage (NCBI taxonomy): Bacteria > Pseudomonadati > Pseudomonadota > Betaproteobacteria > Burkholderiales > Burkholderiaceae > Cupriavidus > Cupriavidus sp. HE11. The sequence goes on along the minus strand of NZ_CP184464.1, from coordinate 3,041,764 downwards.
GCCGTCCGGACCTCGCAGGACCAGCGCCAGCTGCAGGGCCGTGCGCGCCACGGTATCCACGTCTGGCGTGTAACCGTTGCGGATCCAGTACAGCGCCACATGCACGATGCCGCCTGCCACGCCGGCGGCCAGCATCGGATCCACCGCCGTCCCGGGCGGCATCAGCGTACGGGCCATCAGCGCGCCGAAGTCGCATAGCGATACCGCCAGCGCCTCGTCCACGAGCTTGCTGACCCCGCGAATTTCCACCAGGAACACCCGCGCCGAACGCGGCTCGCATTGCAGCGCCCCGAAATAGGCCCGCAGCATCGCCAGTACGCGATGTTGGCCACTGCCGCCGGCCTCGTCCCCTGCCCGCTCCAGCGTTTGAAGCAGCCGATGGGTGACCGTTTCATACGACGCCAGCAGCAATGCCTCGCTATTGGCAAACGACTCGTAGAAGTACCGTTCCGTCAGGCCGGCCGCCTCGCAGACTGCCTTGACGGTGGCGTTCTGGTAGCCGCGCTCGCCGTAGACCTGCACGGCGGCGGCAATCAGCTGCTCGCGCCGCTGGGCGCGGCGCTCTTCGGCTTCGGCGCCGCGGTAGCGGCGGGCGGGAGATAGCTCGGTGGTCATGGCGGCCATTATGACATTCCCTATTGTCAGATGGCTTCTGACAACCTATGTTGTCAGAATACCCACTCGCCCCGGTAGCCGTCATGCGCCCTCAAAGTAACGGTGACGATGTTCTGGATGTCCTGATCGTTGGCGCCGGCCTGTCCGGCATCGGCGCCGCCCGGCAATTGCAGCAGCGGTGCCCGGACAAGCGTTTTGCCATCCTGGAAGCCCGCGACGCCATTGGCGGCACCTGGGACCTGTTCCGCTACCCCGGCATCCGCTCTGATTCGGACATGTACACGTTGGGCTACCGCTTCAAGCCCTGGCGCGGGGCCAAGGCCATTGCGGACGGCCCGTCGATCCTGGCGTATATCCGCGAGACAGCCGATGAAGCGGGCATCAACCGTCATATCCGGTTCGGCCACAAGGTCGTGGGCGCCGCCTGGCGCAGCGACGAAGCCTGCTGGACCATCGAGGCCGAACGCAGCGCGGACGGCAGCCGCCAGCGCCTGCGTGCCCGCCTGCTCTATGTCTGCGCCGGCTACTACAGCTATGCCGAAGGGCATCGGCCCGAGTTTCCGGGCGAGCAGGAATTCCGCGGCCAGATGGTCCATCCCCAGTTCTGGGACCCTTCCATCGACTACGCCGGCAAGCGCGTGGTGGTGATCGGCAGCGGCGCCACGGCCGTCACGCTGGTGCCGGCCATGGCCGAGACCGCTGCGCATGTGACGATGCTGCAACGTTCGCCCACGTACATCGTGACCCGTCCGGGTGAGGACCCCATCGCGCACAAGCTGCGGCGCATGCTGCCCGAACGCCTGGCCTATCGCGCCACGCGCTGGAAAAACGTGCTGCTGGGCATGTTCTTCTTCCAGCTGGCGCGTCGGCGTCCGGCAAAGGTCAAGGAGCGCATCGTCGGCATGGCGGCGGCCCAGCTGGCGCCGGGCTTCGACGTCGGCACCCATTTCACGCCGCGCTACAACCCGTGGGACCAGCGCGTCTGCCTGGTGCCCGACGGCGACCTGTTCCGCGAAATCCGCAACGGCCGCGCCTCGGTGGTCACCGACCAGATCGAACGCTTTACCGCCGACGGCATCGTGCTGAAGTCCGGACACACATTGCCGGCAGATGTGGTGGTCGTGGCTACCGGCCTGAAGCTGAACATGCTTGGCGATATCGCACTGACCGTCGACGGCCAGCCGCGCCGCCCGTCTGAATCGCTGGCCTACAAGGGCATGATGCTCGGCAACGTGCCGAACCTGGCGCTGGCGTTCGGCTACACCAATGCGTCGTGGACGCTCAAGGCCGATCTCACCGCCGAGTACGTCTGTCGCCTGCTGCAGTTCATGGACCGGCGCGGCTACCGGATCGCGATGCCCGAGGTCGATCCCACGGTGCAGACCGTCCCGTTCCTGGACTTTTCGTCGGGCTACGTACAGCGCGCCGCGTCCGTGCTGCCGCGCCAGGGGCACCGCAAACCGTGGCGCGTGTATCAGAATTACCTGATGGACATGCTGACGATCCGGCATGGCCGCATCGACGATGGCGTGCTGCGCTTTGACCGCGTGGCCGCCACGCTGCCGAACAACGATCCGATTGCCGAGGCCCAATCTTGAACGTCTTTCTTGCGCTGATTGCCGTGGTGGTGGCCCTGGCGGCCGCCCTGCTCGTCCTGCTGTTCCTGTTCACCCGGCACACGGTGCGCAAGATCGAGGCCGGGCTGCCGCCCACCGGACGCTTTGTCGACGTACCCGGCGCCCGCCTGCACGTGATCGAACAGGGCCAGGGCCAGCCGGTGCTGCTGGTTCACGGGCTGTCCGGGCAGCTTGCCAACTTCGCATACGGGATGGTCGAACCGCTGGCGCGAGACTTCCACGTGGTGGCCGTCGATCGCCCCGCGGCCGGCTGGTCCACGCGCGAGCCGGGTGCGCCGGCCGACCTGCGCGCGCAGGCCGATACGCTGGCCGCACTGATCGACCGGCTGGGGCTGGAAAAACCGCTGGTGGTAGGCCATTCGCTTGGCGGCGCGATTGCACTGGCGCTGGCTACCTACCACCCCGAGCGCGTGGGCGGCCTGGCACTGATCGCCCCGCTGACCCATCCGCCCGAGGAAATCTCGCCGGTGTTCAAGGCCATGACGATCCCGAGCGCGGCCATGCGCAAGCTGATCGCCTGGACGCTGCTGATCCCGATGTCGATCCGCAATCGCGAGCAGGTCATGGATATCGTGTTCGGCCCCGATGCCGTGCCGGCTGACTTCCCCGTGCGCGGCGGCGGGCTGCTGGCGCTGCGGCCCGGACATTTCCTGGGCGCGTCCGAAGACCTGATCGGTGCCGCACACAGCCTGCCGCCGCTGGTGGCGCATTATGGCGATCTGCGCGTGCCGGTGAACATCCTCTACGGGCGCGAGGACCGCATCCTCGATTACCGCAAGAACGGCGAAGCGTTTGTCGCCAGGGTGCCCGCCGCCCGGCTGACCCTGGTGACCGGCGGGCACATGCTGCCGGTGACCGCCATCGATGCCAGCGTCGATTTCGTGCGTACCGCGGCCGCCCGCCTGCGCGAGCCGGCAACCGTCTGACCCGCAGCCATCAAAGAAAGGACCGACCATGGCTTCTTCCACCGGCTACAACCCCTACAGGCGCGACCTCGGCACCGCGTTCCAGGCCATCCGCAAGCTGCTGGCCGACGGCAACGACACGGAACAGGTGTTCAAGATCATGCGCGCGCTGAATGGCCCATCGATGCCGCACAACTACGGCCGCCTGCTTTCCACCGCCGATGGCCGGCGCATGGCCTATCAGCGCGTCGAACTGGCGGAAAAACTATCCGATCCGGACTATGTGGCGCGCTTCGCGCCGGGCACGGTGGGCGCCGCGTATCGCGCTTTCCTGGAAAAGACCGGCTACAGCGCCGATGGCCTCGCAAAGGTATCGAACCTGAACCAGGAGCCCATCGTCGAGGACGCCTATATGTGGTTTGGCCGCCGGACCCGCGACGTCCACGACATCTGGCACGTGCTGACCGGCTATCGCGCCGACGAGAGTCTGGGCGAAGCGGCGCTGGTGGCGTTCAGCTATGCGCAGACCGGCGGCAAGGGCTGGGCCTTTATCGCCATCGCCGCATCGCTGAAAAGCTGGCGCGTGACGCGCAGCCTGGCCTTTGCCCGGGCCGTGCTCGAAGGCTACCGGCTGGGCCGCCGCGCCAGCTGGCTGCTGGGCGAGGACTACGAAAAGCTGCTGGCCGAGCCATTTGACGCCGCGCGCACGCGGTTGGGCATTGCCGAGGCGGTGCGTTACCAGGCCTGCAATCCGATGCAGGAGTGGTCGGCCTGAGCCGGGTCATCGACGCGGACCCAAACCCGCAACAAAAAAGGCGACCCCCGAGGGTCGCCTTTTTCATTTGCAGGCAGTTTGCCGAAGCCGGAATCAGACGATGCGGCAGGCTTCGTCGAACGACAGGCGCGGCAGGCGCGGATGGACCTTGTCGGCCTCGCCGTAGCCCAGGTTGATCAGGAAGTTGACCGACCACTTGCCGTCGGGGAAGAACGCGGCGTTGACCTTGCCGGCATCGAAACCGCCCATCGGGCCGCAGTCGAGGCCCAGCGCACGTGCGGCCAGGATGAAGTAGCCACCCTGCAGCGAACTGTTCATCAGGGCGTCGCGGGCAATCTTTTCGTCGTTGCCGGCGTACCAGGAACGCGCATCGGCGTGCGGGAACAGCTTCGGCAGCTGGTCGTGGAACGCGTTGTCGAAGGCGATGATCGCGGTGACCGGCGCCGAACGGGTCTTCTCCACGTTGCCGGCGGACACGCACTCCACCAGGCGGGCTTTCTGCTCGGCCGACTTCACGAAAACGATGCGGGCCGGCGAGCTGTTGGCAGCCGTGGGACCGAACTTCATCGCTTCGTAAACCTGCTTCAGCAGCGCATCGTCCACGTGCTTGTCTTGCCACACGTTATGGGTGCGGGCTTCGGTGAACAGTTGTGCGATGGCAGCCTGATCGACGGATTTCATTGCGCGTTTTCCGGGTTTTGTGAAGGAAGAAGGCGCGATTGTACCCAAGCAACCGCCACCAACCCACAAGCGGTTTGATGAAACCGTTCAATTCCGTTCGTCGGCGATATCCAGCGGCGGCGTGCCGCTGGCGCGGCGGGTGAGCCAGAGGACACCCAGCAGGATCAGCCCGCCGCCAACGGCCTGCGTGGCGCCGATATGTTCGCCCAGCAGTGCGGCCGCCAGCACCACGGTTACCACCGGCTCCAGCGTCGACAGCATCGACGCCTTCGAGGCCCCCAGCCGCTGCAGGCCGGCAAAGAACGTCAGGATGGCCAATACCGTCGACACCAGCGCAATGGCCACCAGCGCCAGCCAGCCGCCGGCCGTGGACGGAAACTGGGGCGGCACGCCCGCGCTGGTGCGCAGGATGCCGACCGTCACATAGACCAGTGCGGCGGCCGAACAGATCACCGTGGTGGTGGCAATGGCATTGACGCCCGCCGTCACCCTGGCCCCCACCACGATATAGACCGAATAGATCACGGCGGCCGCCACGCCCAGCGCGATGCCCAGTGGCTCGCCCTCGCCGCCGCCGACGGTCAGGCCCGCACCGACCGAACAGAGCACCAGCGCGATCACGGCCGGCGTGGTCAGCCGTTCCTTGAGGAAGACGGCGGCCAGGATCGTCACGAACAGCGGATACAGATAGAGCAGCAACGCCACGAGGCTGGCCTGCGCGTGGTTCAGCGCAGTGAAGAAGCAGTACGACTGGCCGACATAGCCGATGCCGCCCATCGCCGCCAGCGCCAGCACGCGCCGCAGCGGCGGCAGTGCGATGCCGCGCGTACGCATGACGAACGCCATGGCGATGGCCGCCACCACGAAGCGCACGGCCAGCAGGCCATAGACATCGGCCCCCGCCGCATAGGCAAACCGCGCAAAGATTGCCATGGCGCCAAAGGCACTGGCCGACAGCGCGATCAGCAGCACGCCTGCGAGCTTGTCGCGGGCGTGGCCCAGGGTGCCGGTGGCAGAGGCGGTCATGGGGGACGAAAGGGATCCGAAAGCTCGCATTCTACTCACGCGGGCGGCCGCCCCGGCAGCATTCGGACCGCTGCACTACAATAGCGGCCATCATGTTCAATCCCTCAAGAGAAGAAGTCCGCCGTTTCTTCTGCGAAGCCTGGCAGAAGCGCGTCGCGGGCAATGTCCTCACGCCGCTCGAGGCGATCGCGGTCGACTGGATCGACCAGCATCCCGAATATCACGACCAGCTGGACGATACCGAAGGTGCCGTCGCACGCGACTACACGCCCGAAGGCGGCCAGACCAATCCGTTCCTGCACCTGGCCATGCACCTGTCGATTTCCGAACAGGTGTCGATCGACCAGCCGCCCGGCATCCGTGCCGCATACGAGGCACTGAGCCGCCGGCTCGACTCGCCGCACGCCGCCCAGCACGAGATCATGGAAGCACTTGGCCAGATGCTCTGGAATGCCCAGCGCAACGGCATGCCGCCTGACGGACAGGCCTACGTGGACGACATCAAGCGCCGCGCGGCGGGCTGAGCGCGTCCGACAGACACCGACAAGAGCATCGCGCGCCGCATGCTAATCTCATGCGGTCGCAACTCTTGTCATGCCCGCACCACCTGACCCTTGTCGGTTGCGCCTTCCGGTGCGGCGTGCCGTTGTCCCATGCCTTTCAACCTCCCCGTGCGGGCCGCTCGACGGCCCGCCGTTGCCTGGCCTGTGTCTGCGCGCGTGTCGACGCTGGTTTGCGCGCTCACCATGGCGGGCGCCGTGCTGATGCCGATGGCGGCGCACGGCGCCGTGGCGCTGCTGCAGCCGCCGCGCCAGGTCGATGGCACCCGGCCGCTCACGCTGACGTTGCTGGTCAGTGCCGATGCGGCGACACGCCGCTACGCCGTGCCCGAATCGCTGCAGGTGACCGCGTCGGGCGACCTGGCCGCACCGATCCGCATCGACCTGAAGCGCGTGGGCAGCGGGCCGGCCGTGCTGAACCTGCATCCCGGCGAAAACCGCACCATCACCTATAGCGCCGAATGGCCGGCCGACCTGCGCGGCCAGGTGCGCCTGGACGTCACCGGCATCGACGCCGCGCCGGTGCTGGTCACGCTCAATCGTGCGCCTGTGCCGGGCGAAATCGCACCGGCATCGCCCACATCGCCCGCAGTGGCCGCCACGCCTGCCGCTTCGCCCCCCGAGGCAAAACCGCCGGTCACGCCCATCGTCACGGCAGACAACAACGCTCCGGCGCCCGCCCCGGCGGACCTTCGCGACGCCCAGCGCCTGTCGTTCAACGAGCCGATGTACATCATGTTCGGTGCGCACGATGGCGCCAACGCCAAGTTCCAGATCAGCTTCAAGTACCGGATCTTCGAAGGCAAGGATCCGAATTCGAAGTCGGTGCTGGACAACCTCTACTTCGCCTACACACAGTTCTCGCTGTGGGACCTGGCCGGCGACTCGCGCCCATTCAAGGACACCAACTACCGGCCCAGCCTGTACTACTACCTGTCGGACACGGGCGTGAAGAACAGCGTGCTCAGCCGCCTGTCGGTAGCCACCGGTTTCGAACACGAATCGAACGGCAAGTCCGGCGACGAATCGCGCGGGGTCAACACGCTGTTCGTGAAACCGACGATGTACTTTGGCGACCAGACCGATTGGCACTGGCGCGTGGCGCCCAAGCTCTACGCCTACCTGGGCAAGAGCGACAACGAGGACATCGCGCACTATCGCGGCTACATGGACCTGAACATCGCCTACGGCAAGGCCGATTCCTGGGAACTGGCCGCCACCCTGCGCAAGGGCACGCGCAAGGGCTATGGCAGCGTCGACACGCAACTGACCTACCCGCTGGCGCGGTTGCTGCCCGGCACGGCCGGCTTCCTGATGGCAGGCTTCTTCTACGGCTACGGCGAGAGCCTGCTCTACTACAACCAGAAGACGCCGTGGCAGTTCCGCATCGGCTACGCGCTGTCCCGCTGATGGCGCGGGCCCCGGGCCAGCCCATCGGCCGCCCCATCGGCCAGCCAGTCAGGCAGCCCATCAGCCAATCAGCCGGCCCAATCAGCCAGCCAGCGGCTTGCCTTCGGCCTTGAGCCGCGCATTGCCGACCGCCGCCGCGAACTGGCCGTAGCCATGCCAGCCGGTGGCGCGCCCGAGCTTCTTGCCCTTGTGGAAGAACATGAACACGGGAATGCCGTGCAGGCCGAAGCGGCGGCCCAGTTCCGGATGCGCGTAGACGTTGGTGTGCAACCAGCGCAGGTTCAGCACACGCAGCTTGTCGGGATCGGCCAGGATGGCCTTCTTCGCCATCTCGCAATTGAAGCAGTCCACGCCCCAGAAGAAGACGCAGACCAGGTCGTCGCCAGCGGCCGCGATGGCGGCATCGATGGTGTCGGGGCCCACCGGCTGCATGGCGAGCGCCTCGAAGGCGCGGTGATCGAGGTGGGGTTCTTGCGCGTCGGACATCGACGGAGCCTCCGGAAACAGCAACGCCCGGAGACCTTGCGGCCACCGGGCGTCTTTCAATCCGTTACATCGAAACGGGTCAGCGCGGCGCCGAGACGGTCACCAGCGCCGGACGCAGCACGCGGTCGGCAATCGTGTAGCCACGTTGCAGTACCGAAACCACCGTGTTCGGTTCCTGCTCGGACGGCACCATCGAGATAGCCTGGTGGCGATGCGGATCGAACTTCTCGCCGACCGGGTTGACCTCGACGATCTTGCCGCGCTCGAAGGCAGCACCCAGCTGACGTGCCGTAAGCTCCACACCTTCGCGCAGCTTGGCCAGGTCGCCGGTGTTGTCGGCCAATGCAGCCTGCAGGCTGTCCATCACCGGCACGAGGTTGTCGGCAAAGTTTTCAATGGCGAACTTGTGGGCCTTGGCGACTTCGTCCTGCGAGCGGCGGCGGATGTTCTCGCCTTCGGCCGTGGCGCGCATGAACAGGTCATAGGTTTCCTTGACCTTGGCTTCCAGCTCGGCCACCTGCTGGGTCAGGCGAGCAACATCGTCGGCACCGGCGGCGGCAGCCTCGGGCGCCGGCGCTGCGGCGGCGTTGGCCACCTGCTGCGTGTTCGTATCTGGCGTCTGATTCTGTTCTTCCATGTCGATTCGTATCAAAAATGCAAAACCGCAGCCCGCGCTGACTGCGGACCGAGGGGTGGATCGGATGCCAATCGGCAAGTCTAGCCGCACATGGCGCCGCGCTTCCAGTTTTTCAAGTGTGCGGGTTCAGAGACCCCGAAATACGCCGTTACAAAGGCCTGTTTCATGCAATCTGGTGTTCATTGATTTGCTGCAACGCAAACACTAAGATTCAATACAGGAAAAAATGACAAAAATAACGGGAGCAAAAAGGTGGATCAATTTGGTGCATCTTTAGGACGCTTCACCATGCACAAGCTACCAGTCGTGACGTTCTGCCTGGTCGCCGTCCTGTCGGCGATGACGGCCTTTATCTGTCTGTCCGAAGCGGTGGCGCCGCGCGACACCGAGTATGGCAGCGGCAAGGCCGTGTTCAAGCATTACCTCGTGCAGTACGTCCGCTGACTTCCCCTTCCGCGCGATCCGGCTGCGGCAGCCATGCCGTGGCGGGATTCCTGCCATTTCCGATTCCCTATCCTCTGAAATTGTCGATCCGGCGCCGGTCGCGCTTGGTCGGACGCCCCTGCAGTTCGGCGGTCGGCTCGGGCTGCATGCGCCGCCGGTCTGACTCCGCCTGGCGCCGGGACTGGCTTTCCGGCGTTTCCTCGTAGGTACTCTGGGCAATGGGGGCCGCGCCGCGCGACGCCGGCACGCCCTTGACCATCACTTCCCAGCGCTGCTGGTGGGCTTCCAGCACCACCGTATCGCCAGGCTTCACTTCCCGCGAATTCTTGACCGGCTGGCCATTCACCGTCACCCGGCCGCGCTCCACCGCATCGGCCGCCAGCGAGCGCGTCTTGAAGAACCGCGCGCACCACAGCCACTTGTCGATGCGCATCCGCGCACCTGCCTCAAAATCCACTTGCATCGTCAAATCCTTCCCGACTCCCTTGCTGCCCGCCCTGCCATCGCTCAGGCCGCCGCGCCGCGCGTCTGGGCACGGCTGCGGCGCGCCTCCAGTTCGTGCGGATGTGGCACGCCCAGCGGCCAGCCTTGCAGATGTTGCAGGGCAATGTCGGCCAAACCGGCGATCCAGGGCTCGGAATCATTCATGCATGGAATGAAATGGAAATCCTGGCCGCCCGCCACCCGGAACTCGCTTTGCCCTTCCATCGCAATTTCCTCAAGCGTTTCGATGCAATCGGCCGGAAAGCCAGGACAGAACACATCCACGCGCTGCGTCCCGACCTTGCCGAGTTCCGTCAGCGTCGGCGCCGTATAGGGCTGCAGCCATTCGGCCTTGCCAAAGCGCGACTGGAACGTCACCTGATATTGGCCCGGTTGCAGGCCCAGCGCCTCGCCGAGCAGCCGGCCCGTCTTCAGGCATTCGCAATGATAGGGATCGCCCAGGTCCAGCAACCGGCGCGGCAGGCCGTGGAACGACAGGATCAGCTTGTCGCCACGCGCGAAGTCCGGCACCCCGTGGTGCGTCCAGTACGCCCGAACTTGGGCGTCCAGTGCCGCGATATAGGCCGGATGATCATGAAAGTGCTTGATCAACCGCAATTCCGGCTGGTTGCGCCAGCCGCCCAGTACCCGGAACAGCTCGTCGAAGGCGGTGGCCGTGGTGGTGCCCGAGAACTGCGGATAGAGCGGCAGCACCAGGATCTGCTCGGTGCCCTGCCGGCGCAGCGCTTCCATGACCGAGCCGATCGACGGATTGCCGTAGCGCATGGCGCAGGCCACGGTCACGTCATGCCCCAGCTTCTGCATCAGCAGTTGCAGCGCATGCGCCTGGCGCTCGGTGTGGACCAGTAGCGGCGATCCGGTCATATGCGCCTCGCGCAGCCAGATCGACTCGTATTTCATGGCCGACGCCCGCGAACGGAACGGCAGGATTAGCCCATGCAGGATAGGCAGCCAGGCCAGGCGCGGGATTTCCACCACGCGCGGATCGGACAGGAACGCCTTCAGGTAGCGGCCCACCGCCTTGGGCGTGGGGGCATCGGGGGTGCCGAGGTTGATCAGCAGGATCGCGGTGCGCGGCGGCTGGCCGTGCTGGTATGCCGGTTCAGGCGAAAACGTCATGGGGTTTCGGTTTCTGATGCCGGGGCGCTGGCAATCGGGAATTCGGTCTGGAAAGTGGAATGGTAGCCGGCCGGCGGTGTCCGGCCCGTAGAGGACAGACACCGGCACCGCATCAGGAGTTCTGGCTCAGCGCGCTGGACAGCAGCCTGGCCGTGATGTCGACGATCGGGATCACCCGCTCGTAGGCCATGCGGGTCGGGCCGATCACGCCCAGCGTGCCAACGATCTGGCCATCCACCTCGTAGGGCGCCGTGATGACGGCCATGTCTTCCAGCGGCACGAGCTGGCTCTCGCCGCCAATGAAGATCTGCACGCCCTGGGCGTGGCTGGACACGTCCAGCAGCTGCAGCAGACTGGTCTTGTGCTCGAACACGTCGAAGAGCCGGCGCAGCTTGTCCATGCTCGACGACAGGTCTTCCACTTCCAGCAGGCGGCGTTCGCCCGAGATGAACACCTGCTCGACGTTGTCCTCGGCCATGGCGTTGCTGCCGGCCTCCACCGCCGCCTGCATCAGCGACGACATGTCGCGCCGAAGCGCCTGCAGTTCACCACGCAGGTGGTCGCGCACGGCGTTGAAGCTCATGCCTGCATAGTGGGTGTTGAAGAAGTTGGCGGCCTCGATCAGCTGGGCCGGCGTATAGGACAGCTCGGTCTGGATGATGCGGTTCTGCACGTCGCCTTCGGGGCTGACGATGATCAGCAGGATGCGCTTGTCCGACAGCCGCATGAATTCCACCTGCCGGAACGCCTGGGCGCGCCGTGGCGTCATCACCACGCCGGCAAAGCGCGACAGGTTCGACAGCGTATGGGCGGCCGCCGTGATCATGCGCTGCGGGCCCAGCTGCTGGCTTGCCATCTGGCCCTGGATCTGGTCCTTCAGGTCGGCCAGCTCGGCGCTCAGGCCCGGCGGGCCTTCCAGCGGGCGCGCGGTCAGCATGGTGTCGACGAACAGCCGGTAGCCACGGGGCGTGGGAATGCGGCCTGCCGACGTATGCGGGCTGGCAATGAATCCCATTTCCTCGAGGTCCGACATCACATTGCGGATGGTGGCCGGCGACAGGTCCAGACCCGAGTACTTCGACAGGGTCCGCGAGCCCACGGGCTGCCCTTCGGCGATGTAGCGCTCGATCAGGGTCTTGAGCAGCGTTTTAGAACGTTCGTCCATGATGCTGGGGATTTTAATCAAAACTGGCCCGTTCGGGCGCCGCCGCACGTGTTTGACCCGACGATTGGTGCGGGCGACGGGTGCGCCGGGCGCCTTTCCGGCGGCGCCGGGCCGAAGCTGGCAATGGTCATGCCGGTATGTTCTAATCCCGCCATGTCTGCCCCCTCAAAGCCCAGCGCCGCGCGCGCTCCGTTCAAGACTGTCGCCCTGGTGGGCAGGCACTCGACCGCCGGTATCGAAGGCCCGCTGGAGGAACTTGCGTCCTGCATATCCCGCAACGGCCAGGATGTGGTGTTCGAGCGCGAGACGGCCATGGCGACGGGGCTGACCGGCTACCCGGTGCTGAGCCCCGAGGAAATCGGCCGCGAGGCCGACGTGGCCGTGGTGCTGGGGGGCGATGGCACGCTGCTGGGCCTGGCCCGCCAGCTGGCCGGCCACAACGTGCCGGTGATCGGCGTCAATCACGGCCGGCTGGGCTTCATGACCGACATCCCGCTCGAGGACGTCACCCGGACACTGCCCGAAATGCTGGCCGGCCGCTACGAGGCCGAATCGCGCATGCTGCTGGAATCGCGCGTGATCCGCGACGATGCCGTCATTTTCTCGGCGCTGGCGTTCAATGACGTGGTGGTGAACCGGTCGGGCATCTCGGGCATGGTCGAACTGGCCGTCTCGGTCGACGGCTATTTCATGTACAACCAGCGTTCGGACGGCCTGATCGTGTCCACGCCCACCGGCTCCACCGCCTATGCGCTGGCCGCGGGCGGCCCGATCCTGCATCCCACGCTGTCGGGGCTGGTGCTGGTGCCGATTGCCCCGCATGCGCTGTCGAACCGGCCGATCGTGCTGCCGCACGATGCCGAGGTCACGATCGAGGTGGCCAGTGCGCGCGATGTCAGCGTCAACTTCGACATGCAGTCGCTGGCGTCGCTGCTGCCGGGCGACCGGATCGTCGTGCGGCGCTCGGCCAAGACCGTCAACCTGCTGCACCCGCTGGGCTACAACTACTACGCCACGCTGCGCAAGAAGCTGCACTGGCACGAGTACCCGACCGAAGACAACCGGCTCTGAGCCTGCCCTTCCCCGTTTCCGCCTGACGCCACCTACCGCTCAAGATGCTGCGCAGCCTGTCCATCCGCGATTTCGTCATCGTCGATACGCTCGACCTCGACTTCTCGGCCGGCTTCACCGTGTTCACCGGCGAAACCGGCGCCGGCAAGTCGATCCTGATCGATGCGCTGGCGCTGGTGCTGGGCGAGCGCGCCGATGCCGGCGTGGTCCGTGAAGGCGCGGCCCGCGCCAGCATCAGCGCCACTTTCCTGACGCATCCCGCGCTGGACGCCTGGCTGGCGGAGCGCGAACTCGCCGGCGACGACGATACCGTGCTGCTGCGCCGCACCGTCGACGCTTCGGGCCGCGGCAAGGCATTCATCAATGGCGCCGCCGCCACGCTGGCCCAGCTGCGCGAAGTGGGCGACCAGCTTGTCGACATCCATGGCCAGCACGCACACCAGCAACTGCTGCGCCCGGACGCCCAGCGCCACCTGTTCGACGCCCATGCCGGGCTGACCGAGCAGGCCGGCGCCGTGGCGGAGTCCTGGCGCGCCTGGCGTGCCGCACGCACGCAGCGCGAGGCGGTGGAACACCAGTCGCGCGAAATGCAGCTCGAACGCGAACGGCTCGAATGGCAGGTAGGCGAGCTTGAAAAGCTGGCGCCGCAGGCCGGCGAGTGGGACGAAATCCAGTCCGAATACAACCGCCTGTCGCATGCGGCCAGCCTGATCGACGGCAGCCGCGCGGCGCTGGACGCGCTGTCCGAATCCGATGGCGCCGTGGCATCGGTGCTCAACGGCGTGGTTCATCGCCTGCAGCAACTGGCCGACGTCGACCCGGGCCTGCGCGACGTGCTGGCCGCGCTGGAACCGGCGCTGGTGCAGGTTGACGAGGCCGCCCATTCGCTGACCCGTTACGTCGACCGGCTCGAACTGGACCCCGAGCGGCTACAGGCCGTGGAAGAACGGATGCAGGCGCTGCACACCACGGCACGCAAATACCGGCTGCCGCCGGAGCAATTGCCCGATGAACTGCTGGCCCGCAGGCAGCAGCTCGACGACCTGCAGGCCGCCCAGGACATCAACAAGGTGCTGGCCCGTGAAGCCGCGGCGCGTGCCGCCTACCTGACGCTGGCCCAGCATCTGTCGGCTGCCCGCAAGGTGGCCGCCACCGCACTGTCAGCCGCCGTCACCGATGCCATGCAGGGGTTGTCGATGGCCGGCGGCACATTTGCGGTGGCCCTGAATCCGCTGGACGAAGGTCAGAGCCATGGGCTGGAACAGGTGGAATTCCTGGTCGCCGGCCATGCGGGCGTCAGTGCACGGCCGCTGGCGCGCGTGGCATCGGGCGGCGAACTGGCCCGTATCAGCCTGGCGATCTCGGTGATCACCAGCGAGGCCGCGCCCACCCCGACACTGATCTTCGACGAAGTCGATACCGGCATCGGCGGCGCGGTGGCCGAGGTGGTAGGCCGCCGTCTGCAGGAACTGGGCCGTTCGCGCCAGGTGCTGTGCGTCACGCATTTGCCGCAGGTGGCCGCGCAGGCTGGCGCCCATCTGCTGGTCAGCAAGGAAAGCAAGACCGACAAGGCCGGCGCGGTCACGCGTTCGCGCATCCGCCTGCTGGATACCGAGGGCCGCGTCAACGAGACCGCGCGCATGCTTGGCGGTGCCACGGTGACTGCCACGACGGTGCAACACGCCGAAGAGATGCTGGCCCAGGGTGCCCGCGCCACCGCGCAGGCGGCCAATGCGCCGCGCGAAGGCGGGGGCAGGAAGCCTCGCCGCGCTGCGGGCTGAGCCCTGCGCTCCCGGCCGGCACCCATGCAAACAAGGACAGGAGTTTCAAACCGATGACCCATGGCAAGCTGCCATCGACCCGCCGCACGATTGCCGGACCGGTTGCCGATCCGATCGCCCGACCGCCTGTCGGCCGATTCACCCGCCACCTGGCCGCCTCCGCGCTGGTGGCGCTGGGCCTGACCGCGCTGACCGCCTTGTCGGGCTGCGCTTCGGAATCGAAATCGTTCGCCCCGCCGCGCGGCAGCATTACCGACGACCGGGCCATCGGCGACATCCTGGTGAAATTCACGCCACCGGAGGTGACCATGTCCGAGGATGCCGGCAAGCTGCTGGCCGAGGTGCAGGGTCCGGTGCGCTATATCGTCAAGCGGCCGATGTCGGGCGGTGCCTGGCTCGTGACGGCGATCACGGCGTCGGCCGACGTCACGCTGGCGCAGGCCGTGGCTACGTTGCAGGCGGCACCGCGCGTGGAATCCGCCACGGCCGACCGCATGCTGCGGCCGCATCGCACCAAGCCGGTCGGCCGCGACATGCCGAACCCGTAAGCCCAAAGCCCAAGGCATCCGGCGCGAAAAGCAACCCATACTGATCTATCAGCAGTTCGCATCAAACGTTCTCCACAGGAGTCCAGATGTCGCACGCAACGCTGAAGTCCCGCAAAGGCTCAATCGCGCCGGTATTGCTGGCGATGGCGGCCAGCGCCCTGCTTGGCCTGCCCGGCATCTCCCACGCCGATGCCGCCATGTCGCAGGCATCGTCGCCGGTGTCTTCGTCGGCGTCTTCGTCGACTTCGGCGCCCGCCTCGGCCATCTCCTCCACGGTACGGCCGGCACCACGCTACACCGGCAACTACATCGTGCGGTGGCGCGACGGCAGCCAGAGCACCGACACCAGCGCCGACACCGCGCGCATGCGCCGCGTGGAATCCACGACCGGGCTGGCGCTGTCGGTCAGGCGCCCGATGGCCAACGCCATGCAGTTGCTGACGGTCAAGGACAGGCGTGGCGACGATCCGGAAACCGTCGCCAGGCGGCTGCGGCAGGACCCGCGCGTGGCTGACGCCGTACCCGACCGCTGGCTGCAACTGCACGATACCGTGCCGAACGACACCGATTTCGTGAACCAGGTGGCCTACATGGGTTCGCCGACGACCACGACCGGCGCGGCCAACCTGTCGCGCGCCTGGGACCGTTCGCGCGGCAGCGCCAATGTGGTGATTGCCGTGGTGGACACCGGCTATCTCGATCACCCCGACCTGGTGGGCCGGCTGGTGGCCGGCTACGACTTCATCAGTACCACGTCGGTATCGGTCGATGGCGACGGACGCGACAGCGACGCGCACGACCCGGGCGACTACGTCCCGTCCGGCACCACCTGCCCCGACGGCTCCGGCGCCAGCGACAGCAGCTGGCACGGCACGCGCGTCGCCAGCGTGCTGGGTGCGGTCACCAACAATGCAAGCGGTATTGCCGGGGTGGACTGGAATGCGCGCATCCAGCCCGTGCGCGTATCGGGCCGCTGCGGCGCGCTGCTGTCCGATACGGTCGATGGCATGCGCTGGGCCGGTGGCCTGTCGGTGCCCGGCGTGCCGAACAACCCGACGCCGGCCAAGGTGGTCAACGTCAGCCTGGGCGGCGGCAGCTGCTCCAGCATCGAGCAGCAGGCCGTGAACGACCTCAATGCCGCGGGCGTGGTCGTGGTGGCTGCCGCCGGCAACTCGGCCGGCGCGGTCGAGGCTCCGGCCGACTGCTCGGGTGTGATCGCCGTGACGGCCAACGCCAACGATGGCGAGAACGCCAGCTTTGCCAACGTGGGGCCGGAGGTGACGCTCAGTGCGCCCGGCGGCGGCTGCGGCAACTCGAAGGTCATCGTTACCAACGGTACGGTGACGGGCTGCACCACCGCCCAGTCGTTTATCCGCACGTTGTCGAACGCCGGTACGGCCGGGCCCACCACCTACAACATCGTCAGTTCGCAGGGCACCAGTTTCTCGGCGCCGATGGTGTCGGGCGTGGTGGGCCTGATGTTTGCGGTCAACCCGGCGCTGACGCCTGCACAGGTCACCGCGGTACTGAAGAACACGGCACGTGCCCATCCGGCCAACACGTTCTGCACAAGCAGCGCCAATGTCGGCAAATGTGGCGCAGGCCTGCTCGACGCCGACGCCGCGCTGGCGGCGGCGCCGAATCCGCCATCAAGCGGCTCCACATCGACCAGCACGACGGCGGATAGTGGCGGTGGCGGAGGCGGTGGCGGCGGCGCGTTCTCGCCGTGGAGCGCGGCGGTATTGCTCGTCATCGGCCTGATCGGCTTCGGCACACGGCGCCGGGCACAGCGATAGGCGGTTTTAGGCGGTAGGCGCCAGCGGCAAGTCACGCGCCTGCCCTCCCCCAGCTTCTCTCCCGCAGGCGGGAGAGGGCAGCGAATCTTCGGCACTCGCCAATCGTTGGGGGTTCTCCCTCTCCCGCGTGCGGGAGAGGATTGGGGAGAGGAGAGCAAGCCTGTCAGTCAGCGCCGCCGCTGGCCCCACCACTCCTGCAACAGCCAGCAGGCCAGGCCGGCCACCGCGCCGGCCGCATGGGCGCCGCGCACCACGCCAAAGCCCCACGACGGGTCGAACACGATGGCGGCCAGCCAGGACTGCTCGATCCAGACCTTGCCCAGCACGATCACGCACGTCACCACGCCGATCACGCGCGACCACCCCGGCGCCTGCAGCAGCCGCAGCGCCGTCCATAGCGCCAGGCCATGAGCGGCGCCGGACAATCCGCCGTACCAGCCAACGGCGGGCATGCGCAGCAGCGCAACCTGCACGGCCAGGCCGCAGATCAACAGCACCGGCAGCATCTCGCGGATACGGGCCACGCGGCCGGCCAGCAACAGCAGGCCGGCCGTGGCCGCCACATCGGACAGGTAGTGACGCCAGTCCAGGTGCACCCACATCGCCGTCAGCACGCGCCACCACTGCCCGTCCAGCCGCACGGCGTCACGCACATAGAGCCCGTGCGCGTGCCACCACGGCACAAAGGTGAACAGCGCGGACAGGGCCGCCACGCCAGCCACCGTCACCAGCATGGCCAGCCATCCAGGCTGCCCCGATGGCGGGGGCGCGGCCGTCAACGGCTGATCGACGCTCACCCGCCGCTCAGCGTTCGCCGAACACCGACTGCCAGAGCGCGCGCACCGGCGCGGTCTGCTCGGCCACGCTGTCGGGTGCCACACGTGCCTGGTCCTGGCCATCGAGCCGCAGCTTGTGCTGGCGCGCGCGGAACAGCCGGTAGGCATCGCCCACAGCCAGCGCCAGCCCGGCGTCGATCAGGTTCAGCACGCCGGCCATGCGCAGCAGCGCGATATTGCCCGCATTGCGCGTCAGTTCCGGATGCGCGCCGCTGTGCAGCAGCACCAGGTACTGCACCGTGAACTCGATATCGACCATGCCGCCGCGATCGTGCTTGAGATCGAACAACGCGGTCGGGTTCGGATGGCCCTCGGCCACCTTCGCGCGCATCTGCACGATTTCCTCGCGCAGCGCCACGGCATCGCGCGGCTGGCGCAAGATCTCGTCGCGCAGATCCTCGAACCGGTTGCCGATCTCGCGGTCGCCGGCACCAAAGCGCGCGCGCGTCAGCGCCTGGTGCTCCCACACCCACGCGGTGTTGTCGCCCTCGCGCAGCTGGTAGCGCCGGAAAGCGTCGAAGCTCGTCACCAGCAGCCCCGCTGCCCCGTTCGGCCGCAGCCGCGTATCCACGTCGAACAGCATTCCCGCCGCCGTATGGCTGGTCAGCCAGGTAATCAGCCGGCGCGCGTATGCGGCGTAGACATCGGGCGCGCGTTCATGGTCGTCGTCGTACAGGAAGATCAGGTCCAGGTCGGACGCGTAGCCCAGTTCCTTGCCGCCCAGCCGGCCGTAGGCGATCACCGCGAAGCGCGGCGTCTCGCAATGGCGCGTAGCCAGCTGGCGCCACACGGCCTGCATCGTGACCTCCAGCATGGCATCGGCCAGGTCCGACAGGCGGTCGGCCACCTGCTCCACGGTCAGCAGCCCCTGCAGGTCCTGCAGCAGGATGCGGAATGTCTCGGCATGGTGCTCGCGGCGCAGGATGTCCATCTGCGTTTCGACCTGGCCGTCGGACGCATGCAGCCGCTCCGACAGGCGCTGCCGGAAACCGGCCCAGTCCGGCGCGCTCGCCAGCGCATCGCTGTCCAGCAGTTCGTCCAGCAGCTGCGGATGCCGGGTCAGGTAGGTAGCCGCCCAGCGCGAGGCGTGCAGGGTCTGCGCCACGCGATCCATTGCCTGCGGATACTCGGACAGCAGCGACAGGTACGACGCCCGGCGGCTGATCGCATCCAGGAAGTCCAGGAAACGCGCGATCGTGGCATCGGCATCGTCCTGCTTGACCGCCAGGTCCAGCGCGCGGTTCACCAGCAGGTCGAAGCGCCCCCGGCTGGTTTCCGACAGCGCACGATAGCGCATCGACGTGCCGATGGCCCGCAGGCGGTCGTAGAGGCCCGTGCAGTCGCTGAAACCCGCCGCCTGCAGCGCCTGGCACGGCGAAGACTGCGGATCGGTCTCGTCGTCCTCGTCGCCGGGGTTCGACTGCGTGGCGCGCGAGGCCATTTCCTCGCGCACCAGCGCCGGCCAGAGCGGTTCGCTCTGCGCCGTCTCGCCGTCGGCGAACGGATCGGCGAAGGTGGCCTCGAACTGCTGCGCCACCGGGTCCATCAACGTGTTCATCTGCGCGACCAGCGTTTCCCAGTCGGGGCAGCCCATCATCAGCGCCACGGCCTGCCGTTCATCGTCCGAAGTGGGCAGGTGATGCGTCTGGGCGTCGTCGCGATACTGGAGCCGGTGCTCCAGCTGGCGCAGGAAACGGTAGGCGTCGGCCAGCTGCTCGGCCTGGCCGGCCGGCAGCAGGTTGCGCGCCACGGCCACGTCCAGCACCTCCAGCGTGGGCCGCACGCGCAGCGCCGGGTCCTGTCCGCCGCGAATCAGCTGGAAGACCTGGGCCATGAACTCGATCTCCCGGATGCCGCCCCGGCCCAGCTTGATATTGAACGAGCGCTGGTTCACGCCATGGCCTGCCAGGCCGCCGCTGCGCTTGGCCGCTTCCGAGCGGATCTGGGCGTGCAGCGAGCGGATGGCAGCGATCACGCCGTAGTCCAGGTAGCGGCGGAACACGAACGGCGTGGTCATGCGGCCCAGCAGCGCGGCGGCCCGCCCCGCGTGCGGGGTATCGACAGCCGACACCACGCGGCCCTTGATCCAGGCGTAGCGTTCCCACTCGCGGCCCTGCACCACCAGGTATTCCTCGAGCATGCCGAAGCTGCAGACCAGCGGCCCGGCGTCGCCGTTCGGACGCAGGCGCATGTCCACGCGGAACACGTAGCCGTCGCCGGTGACTTCGGACAGCAGCGTGATCAGCCGCCGCCCCAGCCGGATGAAATACTCGTGGTTCGACAGGCTGCGCGACCCACCGCGCGTGTCGCCGTCCTCGTCGTAGAGAAAGATCAGGTCGATGTCGGACGACACGTTCAGCTCGCGCCCGCCCAGCTTGCCCATGCCGACCACCACCAGTTCCTGCACCTCGCCGCTCTGCTCGCCGGTGGGCTGGCCGAAGGTGGCCGCCAGGTCGTCGCCCAGCACGCGCAGGCCATGCTGGATCGACAGTTCGGCCAGGTCGGTCATGGCACCGGTGATCTCGGCCAGCGTGGCCAGCCCGCGCAGGTCGCGCTCGATCACCACGCACATGACTTCGGCACGCAAGCGCCGCAGCGCCTGGCCCGCGGCGGCCTCGGCATCGGCCGATGGCGCGTGCAGGGCCTGCAGGCGCGCTTCCATCCAGTTGCGCGTGATGGGCCCGACCGCCGCATCCGCCACCACGGCTGGCAGCCCGGCGCGAGCGGCCAGCACGCGGCGCGCGTAATGGGAGTACGCCGCCGAGTACAATACGTGGCCCTCGCAATCGGCGGGGGTCAGTCCCTGCGCCGTCATCGTGGCAAAGGCCCCCTGGGCCATGTTGCCGATCGGTCCGGCGGCGCCCGGCGACGCCAGAATCGAAGTGGTTCCGGCGCCATCCAGCGGGTGCTGCGGGCCGGTCGATGCCGGGGCGGTGCCCGCGGCGGAACTCGTCGGATCAGGGACAGTCATTCCAGTTACTTTGCTTTATCGGGCAGGCGCCGTAAGACCGCGGTGGCGCTTGTGCGCACCACTTTGGAGAGCGGCTAGTATTGTCGGATAATCTGCGCATGTCCAGCCGCCCTACCGCCTCTGACGACGGCGCCGCATCCCCACACGCGGGCGGTGACGGCACCACTGCGGTCGCCGCCTCCCCTGTTTCGCATGGTTCCGTGCCCGGCCGTGGCCGGCGCGTGCTGGCGCTCGTCCGGCAAGGGCTGGGCATGACCTGGCGCGGGCTGCGCGCGCTGGTGCGCCACCCGGCCTGGGGCCGGCTCTGGCGCATGCTGGTGCGCATCGTGGCCGTGCTGGCCGCGCTGGCAGTGGTTGCCGTCCTGCTGATCCGCTTCGTGCTCTGGCCCCAGGCCCATGCCGCGCGCCAGTGGCTGGAGCAGCAGGGCTCGGCCGCGCTTACCGCCAATCTCACCATCGGCCAGCTCGATACCTACTGGGACGGCTGGCACCCGGCGTTCCGCGCCAACAACGTGCAGGCGGTGGATCGCGATCACCGCATGCTGCTGTCGGCGGCCACGCTCGAAGGCAAGCTGTCCTGGCAATCGGTGCCGGCACTGACCCTGCAGTTCGCCAGCCTGACGGCCGACCGTACCGACGTGCTGATCCGCCGTACGGAAAAGGGCGCGCTGCTGGTGGCCGGGGTGCCGATCGAGGCCACCAAGTCGTCCAGCGAGGACGACCCGTTCCTGAACTGGCTGCTGTCGCAGGGCCATATCGAGCTGAAGAGCGGCAACCTGCGCTGGCTCGACGAAAAGGCGAAGCTGCCGCAACTGGATGTCGCGGACATCCACTTCACGGCCGAGCGCCACGGCGTGCAGCACACTGTGCGGCTGGAGGCACGCAGCGCATCGCTGGCGCCCCAGCCGCTGGTGTTGCAGGCCAACCTGCGGCACGACTACCTGTACGGCGCCGGCAACTGGCGCCACTGGGCCGGCCAGGCCAGCTGGGCCTTCAACCAGCTGCAGCTGCCGGTGGTACAGCGCTACCTGGCGATCTTCGACAACGTCAACAGCGGCGTCTTCAGCACCGACGGCACCATCGATATCCGGGGCGGCCATGTGCTGCGCAGCCAGCTCCGGCTGCGCGCGACCCAGGTGGACCTGCTGCTGACGGGCGCAACGGAGCCGCTCAAGCTGGCAAACGCGCAGGCGCTGCTGCTGCACAAGGGCGACCGCAACGGCAACAACTCGCTGACCGTCGACACGCTGCTCTGGCAGGGCGAACCGCAGGCCGGGCCGCCTTCCGCCGCTGATGCAGCGTGGCGCGACGGCATGCGCAAGGTCACCATCGACTGGGCGCGCGACAACGCCGGCCAGTTGCGCAAGTTCGCGCTGCGGGCGCCGACGTTCGACCTGAACACGGTGCGCGCCCTCGCCACGTCGATGCCGATCGATACCGCCGTGCTGCGCCAGTTGCGCGCGCTGCAGCCGGCCGGTCATATCGACAACCTCGACGTTTCCTGGTCGCGCGAGCGGGCCGGGCTGCTGTCGCGCAGCCCCGGCGCCCCGCACTACACGGTGCAGGGCACGCTGCGCAGCGTATCGGTCAATAGCCAGCCCGCGGTGCCGGCTGTGGGCGCCGACGGCAAGCCCCACACCGGCACGCCCGGCTTCAGCCGCCTGTCCGGCAACTTCAGCTTCGACGACCGCCAGGGCACCGCACGCGTGGACAGCACCGGCGCCACGCTGAGCTTCCCCGGCGTCTTTGACGATCCGCTCGTGCCGTTCGACGAACTGCGCGGCGAAGTGCGCTGGCGCCACGACACCGACAACAAGCTCGTGGTGAGCACCGAGGGCATCCGCTTTGCCAACACCGACACGGCAGGCACCGTGCGCGGCAGCTGGCGCGCGGGCGGCGACGGCCCTGCCGGCATCGCCGACCTGTCCGGCGAACTGGAGCGCGCACTGGCAAACCGTGTGCCGCGCTACCTGCCGTCGACCATGCCGGCCACGCGACACTACCTGGAAGGCGCGCTGGTCGGCGGCGAAGCCCATGACGTGAAGTTCCTGGTCAAGGGCGACCTGTACCACTTCCCGTTCCACCCGCCGTTTGCCAAGGCCGGCGACTTCCGCGTGGAGGTGCCGGTACGCAACGTGAGCTACCAGATCGCCCCGCACGAAACGGGCCCGAACACCGGCGGGGCCGCCAGCAGCAATGGTGGCACGCCGGCCAATGGCAACAGCGCCAGCGCCGGCATGGCCTGGCCCGATTTCACGGACATCTCCGGCGACCTGCTGTTCGACCGCAGCACGATGTCGTTCCAGGTCAAACAGGCCCGTGTGCGCGGCATTCCGGGCATCGTGCTGCGCGATGTCAGCGGCAGGATCGACGACCTGAGCGACCACGGCCACCTGGCGATCGACGGCGGCGCCACCGGCCCGGTGCAGGGTTTCCTGCGCTACGTAGCCACCACGCCGGTCAAGGGCTGGACCGCCAGCGTCACCGAGAACGCGCGTGCGCCGGGCCATGGCGAACTGAAGCTGAAGCTCGACCTGCCGCTGAGCCACGCGGCCGGATCGAAGGTCAACGGCGAATTCCGCTTCCCCGGCAACGACGTGACGCTGTTCCCGGAGCTACCCACGCTGTACGGCGCCACCGGGGCAGTCGCCTTCGACGAGCACGGCTTCCAGCTGAACAACGTGCGCGCCCGCTTCCTGGGCGGCGAAACCCGCATTACCGGCGGTACCCAGCCGGACGGCACCACCCATGTCGCCATCGGCGGCACCGCCACGGCCCAGGGGCTGCGCGATGTGCTGGGGCCCGGTGCCGCCGCGCTGGGCAAGCGCATCGAGGGCAGCACGCCGTACAGCGCCGTGGTTGGCGTGCGCGAGAAGCGCCTGCAGGTGCAGGTGGCATCCGATCTCAACGGGCTGGCACTCGACCTGCCGCCGCCGCTGGCGAAGCTGGCCGGCCAGGATCTGCCGCTGCGCTTCGACCTGCGCCCGTCGGCCACCCGTGCCGGGCTGGACGACATGACGATCCAGCTGGGCAACAACAATGCCGCCGCGCGCTATGTGCTGCGCCGGGGCGACACGACCGAAGTGATTGCCGGCGGCGTCGGTGTGGGCCAGCCCGCCCCGCAGCCGGCCAGCGGCGTGACCGTGGCGATAACCGCAGACCGGCTCGATGTGGACGCCTGGCGCTCCGTGCTCGATCCAGCGTCGAACGACCGCCAGCCCGCCGGCGACGTCGACCGTTCGTCACCGTTCCTGCCCGAGCGCGTCAATGTGCGGACCAAATCGCTCGACGCCTTCGGCCGCGTGCTGAACGACGTGACGATCGACGCCAATCGCGAAAGCGGCGGCTGGAACCTGCAGATGGCATCGCGCCAGATCACGGGCAATGGTCAGTGGCGGCGTGACAGCGCCACGCCGGCCGGCGCGCTGACGGTGCGGCTGTCGCACCTGGACATTCCCGACGCCACCGACGACGGCCACATGACCGAGGCCATCACGCGCAGCGTCGAGGAAATGCCGGCACTGGACCTGTCCGTCGAGAAGTTCGTCCTGCACGGCCGCGATTTCGGCAAGCTCGAGGTCAAGGCCCATACCAGCCACACCGACAACCAGCCTGTCTGGACGCTGGACAGCCTCAGCATCGAGCAGCCGGGCGCCACGCTGACCGGCAACGGCAGCTGGCGCCTGCCGCGCCGTCTGCGCGAGGCAGCGGCGCAGGGCAACGTCTCGCCTGCAGAAAGCCGCCGCACGCTGCTCAACTTCAAGCTCGACATCCGCAATGCCGGTGACGTGCTGGACCGCTTTGGCCTGGCGCACACGGTGCGCGACGGCAAGGGATCGCTCGAAGGCCGCATCGCATGGCGCGGATCGCCAATGTCGATCGACTACCCCAGTCTCTCGGGCCGGCTGAACCTGAGCCTGGAAAACGGCCAGATCCTCAGCGTGGAACCGGGCGCGGCGCGCCTGCTGGGCGTGCTGAGCCTGCAGAGCCTGCTGCGCTTTGCCACGCTCGACTTCCGCTCGCTGGCCAGCAAGGGGCTGGTGTTCGACGACATCACCGGTTCGGGCACCATCGAGAATGGTGTGGGCAAGATCGACGAATTCCGCTTCAAGGGCAGCCAGGTGATGGCCTCGATGACCGGCACGGCCGACCTGCTGCATGAAACGCAGGACCTGCAGGTGGCCGTGGTGCCGCGCATCAATGCCACCACGACCTCGGTGGCTGCCGCGTTCATCAACCCGGTGCTCGGCATCGGCACGCTGGCCGCCCAGTTGCTGTTCGCGGACGAATTCTCGAAGGTGTTCACCCAGCACTACCACGTGAGCGGATCGTGGGCCGACCCCAAGGTCACCAAAGTGGAGGACAATAAGTCGCACCAGGCGCCCGTACAGGACCGCTCGGGCGTCTTTACCCGCTGAAGCCGGACAGTCCCCGCACCTGCACCCGCACCGATTCGATTGAGGAAGCCACGATGACCGCTGCCACTCCGTTCCGCGTCGCCGCCATCCAGACCGTGACGGGCACGTCGCTCGACGACAACCTTGCCCGTGCCGACGCGCTGATCGCGGAAGCCGCCCACGGCGGCGCAGGCCTGGTGTTGCTGCCCGAGTACTTCTGCATGATGGGCCGGCACGAGTCGGACAAGGTAGCCATCCGCGAGCGCGAAGGCGAAGGCCCGGTGCAGCGCTTCCTGTCCGAAGCCGCGCGCCGGCACCGGATCTGGCTGGTGGGTGGCACGCTGCCGATGTGGTGCGGAGACGACAATCGCGTCTACAACGCATCGCTGGCCTTCGACCCGCACGGCGCGCGCGTGGCCCGCTACGACAAGATCCACCTGTTCGGATTTACCAAGGGCGACGAGAATTTCGACGAATCTCGCACCATCCTGGCCGGCAAGACGCCCGTGGCGTTCGACGCCCCGTGCGGCCGCGTGGCGATGTCGATCTGCTACGACCTGCGCTTTCCGGAGCTGTATCGCGGCCTGGCCCGGGACGGCGATGGCATCAGCCTGATCCTGATGCCGGCCGCCTTCACGTACACCACCGGGCAGGCCCACTGGGAAATCCTGCTGCGGGCCCGTGCCATCGAAAACCAGTGTTATGTGCTGGCGGCGGCACAGGGCGGCAAGCACGAGAATGGCCGGCGCACCTGGGGCCACTCGATGCTGGTGGACCCCTGGGGCGAGCTGATGGGCGTGCTGCCGGAAGGCGAAGGCGTGGTGTCGGGCGCAGTGGATCCGGCCAGGCTGGCCGAAGTGCGTCAGAACCTGCCGGCACTGCGCCATCGCGTACTGTAGGATTCAGGGCATTACCGTTTGCATTTCCCCGTGGCCCGGGTCGCCATGGGGTTCAAGACAAGGACAATCATGAACGCCGGAGATCTCGGAATTCGCAACCTGGCCACTGCACAACAGCTGCTGCTGGCACCGTACGGCCTTGACGAGGCCACGCTCCAGCGCGTGCTGGCCGACATCTTCACGCACAAGGTGGACTACGCCGACCTGTACTTCCAGCACACGCGCAACGAGGCGTGGAGCCTGGAGGAAGGCATCGTCAAGTCGGGCAGCTTCAGCATCGACCAGGGCGTGGGCGTGCGCGCCGTATCGGGCGACAAGACCGCCTTTGCCTATTCGGACGACATCAGCCTGGCAGCACTGTCGCAGGCCGCCGCGGCCACGCGCACGATCGGCCGCGCCGGCAGCGGCCGCGTCAAGGTGGCCGGCGCCATGGCATCGCATACGGGCCGCAACCTCTACGCGCCCAACGACCCGCTGGATTCAATGACGGCCACCGAGAAGGTGGCGCTGCTGGAAAAGATCGAGAAGCTGGCCCGTGCCAAGGACCCGCGTGTGGTGCAGGTCATGGCCGGCCTGGCGGGTGAGTACGACGTGGTGCTGGTAGCGCGCAGCGACGGCGTGATCGCCGCCGACGTGCGCCCGCTGGTGCGGGTGTCGGTCACGGTCATCGCCGAACAGAACGGCCGCCGCGAGATTGGTTCGTCCGGTGGCGGCGGCCGCTATTCGTACGGCTATTTCACCGACGACCTGCTGCGCAAGTACGTGGACGAAGCCGTGGCATCGGCACTGGTCAACCTGGAGGCGCGCCCCGCCCCCGCCGGCGCGATGACCGTGGTCCTGGGCCCGGGCTGGCCCGGCGTGCTGCTGCACGAGGCAGTGGGCCACGGCCTGGAAGGCGACTTCAACCGCAAGGGTTCGTCGGCCTTCGCCGGCCGCATGGGCGAACGCGTGGCCGCCAAGGGCGTGACCGTGGTGGATGACGGCACGATCGAGAACCGCCGCGGATCGCTGAACCTCGACGACGAGGGCAACCCGACCCAATGCACGACGCTGATCGAGGACGGCATCCTGACCGGCTTTATCCAGGACACGCTCAACGCGCGCCTGATGAAGATGCCGGTCACTGGCAACGCCCGTCGCGAAAGCTACGCCGCGCTGCCGATGCCGCGCATGACCAACACCTACATGCTGAACGGTGACCGCGACCCGCAGGAGATCATCGCCAGCGTGAAGCGTGGCCTGTATGCCGTGAACTTCGGCGGCGGCCAGGTGGACATCACCAACGGCAAGTTCGTGTTCTCGGCCAGCGAGGCCTACATGATCGAGGACGGCAAGATCACGTACCCGGTCAAGGGCGCGACACTGGTTGGCAATGGTCCCGAGTCGCTGAAGGACGTGACGATGATCGGCAACGACATGCGCCTGGATTCGGGCGTGGGCGTCTGCGGCAAGGAAGGCCAGAGCGTGCCGGTGGGCGTGGGCCAGCCGACGCTGCGCATCGAGAACATGACGGTGGGCGGCACGGCCTGACTCTGTCTTGTCTTCCTCCCCTCTCCGCGCAAGCGGAAGAGGGGAGAATCCCTCTTCCCCTTATCCCGCTTCCCCTTTTCCCCACTTTCGCTCTCTACGGCCTGACCTCGTACACCAGGTTGAAAGGCGTCTGCGCCGCGCGCCGGAAGCTGTGGAAGCCGCCCTGCTCCGCCACGCCGCGCATGCGCGCCTCGCCCGCCTGGGCTCCCAGGCACATCGCCCCTTCCTGCGAACGCGACCCCGGCGTGCAGATGAACGTCGACGCCGAATAGAACACGCGCCCAACGGGGTTCAGATTGTCCTGCAGGTTGTCGTTGGCAAACGGCTCCACGATCATCCAGCAGCCATCGGGCTTCAGCGCTTCGCGGATATGGCGCGCGGCGCCAACCGGATCGCCCATGTCGTGCAGGCAATCGAACACCGTCACCAGATCGTAATCCGTGCCCGGAAAGTCCTTGGCCGATGCCACCTCAAAAGTCACGCGGTCGCTCACGCCGGCGCGGCGCGCGGCTTCCGTGGCATGGCGGATCGACGGCTCGTGATAGTCGAAACCGCGAAATCTGGTCAGCGGGAAGGCCTGCGCCATGATGATCGTCGAAGCGCCATGGCCGCAGCCGACATCGGCCACGCTGGCCCCGGCCTTGAGCCTGGCATCCATGTCTTCCAGCGCCGGAATCCACTCGCTGACCAGATGCGCGGCATAGCCGGGCCGGAAGAAACGCTCCGTGCCGTGGAACAGCGCGGGATCATGCTCGTGCCAGCCCAGCCCACGCCCGTTGCGGAAGATATCGATCATCTTCGGGATGGCGCGAAACTGCGCCACGGCAATCTGGAACGCCCCCGGAATGAAGGCAGGGCTGCCCTCCTGCGCCAGCGCGAAGGCCTGCTCCTCGGTCAGCGAGAACATGTCGGTAGCCGGATCGTATTCGACATAGCCGCTGGCGGCCTGCGCCGACAGCCATTCCCGCAGGTAGCGCGGGTCGGTGCGCGTCTTCTCCGCCAGCGTGGCGGCCGTCATTGGTTTTTCGGCCATCGCCTTGTACAGGCCCAGTTCGTCGCCCACTACCACGGTCGCCGCGTGCATCACGGCGCCCAGGTCATGGACGAACCGCTCCATGAAGGCCTGTAGCCTTTCCTCATCGACAGACATGATCGGCACCTCCCCTGCTTCGCTTTTCTTGTTCGGCACGCGTGGCAGCACGCAATACCAATATAGGCAGCAGGGACACTCTGCATATGCTTAAATCTGTTGCACCTGCCGCTTGCCAGCGTCGTCGAAAAGCGCTATAAAGATGCTTCGTTGTCGCGCGAGCGGCGACCGCACCCGGCACTTTTCGGGATTGCGGCGCAATAAAATGCCTCGTCATCTCGCGCCGCAGCATAAATTTCACGCATCAGCGTAAAACCGACACAAGCTCGCTACAGCCGATCCGATTTCCGCCATGTCCGCCAAGTTTTACTTTTACTTCTTTTGGCATCTCACACCGCTGGCGGATAGAGAGGGACAGCTGTAAGCAACCCTGAATACAAAAAAACCGCCAGCGAACCTGGCGGTTTTTTTATGCCCGCCGGTCGCCGCGCAGAACCCAACCAGACCAACGACCTCACAAGACCCGGAGCCATCATGCTGAAGAACACCGACGACCTGCGTATTCGAGAACTCAAGGAACTGCTGCCGCCTGCGCACCTGATCCGCGAGTTCGCCTGCTCCGAGGCGGCGTCCGACGTGATCTACGGCGCCCGCCAGGCCATGCACCGCATCCTGCATGGCATGGATGACCGCCTGATCGTCATCGTCGGGCCGTGCTCGATCCATGACACGCGCGCGGCCCTGGAATACGCCAAGCTGCTCAAGGTGCAGCGCGACCGCTTCGCGGGCGAGCTCGAGGTCGTCATGCGCGTCTATTTCGAGAAGCCGCGCACCACGGTGGGCTGGAAGGGGCTGATCAACGATCCGCACATGGATGGCAGCTTCAAGATCAACGACGGCCTGCGCACCGCACGCGAACTGCTGCTGAACATCAGCGAATTGGGCGTGCCGACGGGCACCGAGTACCTGGACATGATCAGCCCGCAATACATCGCCGACCTGGTCAGTTGGGGCGCCATCGGTGCCCGCACCACGGAATCGCAGGTGCACCGCGAGCTGGCGTCGGGACTGTCGTGCCCGGTCGGCTTCAAGAACGGCACCGATGGCAACGTGAAGATTGCCGTCGACGCGATCAAGGCCGCCTCGCAGCCCCACCATTTCCTGTCGGTGACCAAGGGTGGCCATTCGGCCATCGTGTCGACCTCCGGCAACGAGGACTGCCACATCATCCTGCGCGGCGGCAAGGCACCGAACTACGACGCCGCCAGCGTGGGTGAGGCCTGCGACGCGATTTCCAAGGCTGGCCTGGCCGCGCGCCTGATGATCGATGCCTCGCACGCCAACAGCAGCAAGAAGCATGAGAACCAGCTGCCGGTCTGCGAGGACATCGGCCGCCAGGTGGCCGGTGGCGACCAGCGCATCATCGGCGTCATGGTGGAATCGCACCTGGTGGCCGGCCGCCAGGACCACGTCCAGGGCACGCCGGTGGAAAACCTGACCTACGGCCAGTCGGTGACCGATGCCTGCATCGGCTGGGACGATTCGCTGTCGATCCTGGAAACGCTGTCCAACGCGGTGAAGCAGCGCCGCCTGGCCACGGGCAGCGGCAACTGACGGGCTGCCGCGCGACAAGGAACAACGCCGACCCTGTGGTCGGCGTTGTTTTTTGGACGTCCCAACGAAAAAACCGCCCCGGAGGGCGGCTTTCGATGCGCGACGGCACCCGGCCTGCGCTTACTTCTTCAGCACCAGGTCGCCCTTCAGCGAACCGATATACGCGGCGATGTCCTTCAGCTCGGCGCGCGTGAACGGACGCGGCTTGCCTTGCTTGTCGGTGACGGCCGGGTTGCTGTTGACCTGCCCAGCCATGATCGCATTGGTGCGACCCACCAGCGGGTTGCCGCTGACCTGGTACGACGCCAGTGCGTGATAGAGGTAGTCCGGATGCTGGCCAGCCAGCTTCGGATAGTCGGGAGAGATCGGCGCGTTCAGGTCCTTGCCATGGCAGGCCACGCAGCCGCCCTTTTCCACCAGCGCCTTGCCGGCCGCGATATCCGCCGCCGAGGCGGACATGGCAGCGGCGCCAAGCGCGACAGCACCCAGCACGAACGAAACAGCTTTCAGCATCTTCATGATCAGGGGCCTCTTACTTGAGCGGATTGTTCTGCGTGTCGCCCTTCTGCTGCGAGTAGTACGCAGCGACGGCGGCGATGTCCTGGTCGGACAGGCTGTCGGCAATCCCCCGCATGGTCGGATGCTTGCGATCACCCTTCTTGTAGCCGTGGAGCGCGTTCTCGATGTACTTGGCGCTCTGGCCGCCAAGCATTGGCACCTGATAGACCTCGGGGAACGAAGCACGGTAACCCGGAATGCCATGGCAGCCGATGCACATGGCCACTTTGTCGCGGGCGGTGTCGACATTGCCCTTGTCCTGGGCATGCGCTGCCGTTGCGGCCGCGCCCAACACTACCATCGTGAGGAGCTTTTTCATTTTCGTAGCTGATTGGGAAGTGTTAAACCGCGTGTGACCTGCCCCTGCTGGGGCGCCAGACGGCTTGCTACGAATGGGGATGGGGAGCGGATTGCCGGAGATCTGCCACGGGCGAAGCCGGTCAGACAAAGGCGCAGCCGGGGCGAATGCTGATGTGCCGCGGTGCTCTAACACCATTCTGCAACCATCTCGCGCTGTTGCCGCCTCCCGATGATCTGCCATGTCTCTGGTGACAGAACTGCCGGGCGTGAGGAGGAAATTGACTGGGGGGCGCGTCAAACCGGCGCATTGTACCGCAGCGTGCACGCGCCAGTCCACGGCGTGCGCCTTGGGGTGAGCCCCACTGAACGCGAATGTCAATCTGCTCTTATACTGGCCCATTCCGGCCGAATTTCGGGTTGTTGCCGCCCGTTGTTGCAGGATTTCGGCCCAGCCGGTTGTTGTTTCCCATTGTCATTCGACCGGCCTGCCTGGCAGGCCGGCAGCGATACACCCAGGTTGCCTCATGTCCACCTCCGCCAACGCCAATCCGTCCCAGCAGGTCAAGTTCGAAGGTAGCGCCCAGTATGTGGCCACCGACGACCTGAAGCTGGCCGTCAACGCCGCGCGCACGCTGCAGCGCCCGCTGCTGATCAAGGGCGAGCCCGGCACCGGCAAGACCATGCTGGCCGAGGAAGTGGCCGCCGCGCTGGGCATGCCGCTGTTGCAGTGGCACATCAAGTCGACCACCAAGGCCCAGCAGGGCCTGTACGAATACGACGCGGTGTCGCGTCTGCGCGACTCCCAGCTTGGCGACGACCGTGTGCACGACATCAAGAACTACATCGTCAAGGGCGTGCTGTGGCAGGCATTCGAGGCCGAGCAGCCCGTGGTGCTGCTGATCGACGAGATCGACAAGGCCGACATCGAATTCCCGAACGACCTGCTGCGCGAACTGGACCGCATGGAGTTCTACGTCTACGAGACGCGCGAACTGATCAAGGCCCGGCATCGCCCGCTGGTCATCATCACGTCGAACAACGAGAAGGAGCTGCCCGACGCCTTCCTGCGCCGCTGCTTCTTCCACTACATCAAGTTCCCCGACGCCGAGACGATGCAGCAGATCGTTGACGTCCACTACCCCGGCATCAAGCGCGAGCTGGTGGCCGCGGCGCTGGAGGCGTTCTACGAAATGCGCAACCTGCCGGGCCTGAAGAAAAAGCCGAGCACGTCGGAACTGATCGACTGGCTCAAGCTGCTGATGGCCGAGGACATCCCCGCCGAGGCGCTGCGCAGCCCCGACCGCAAGGCCGCCATTCCGCCGCTGCATGGCGCGTTGCTTAAAAACGAGCAGGACGTGCACCTGTTCGAGCGCCTGGTGTTCATGAACCGCGCCAACCGCTGACCAGGATAGGCAAACGACGATGACGAAGTTCGTCCAGCCCGTTACGCTGACCGGGCAACACGCCACGCTGGCGCCCTTGTCGGCCGATCACCTGCCCGGCCTGCGCGAAGCCGCCGGCGACGGCGAACTGTTCCGCCTGTGGTACACGAGCGTGCCCTCGCCCGACGGCATGGCGGCCGAGATCGAGCGCCGCCTGGGCCTGCAGGCGCAGGATTCGATGCAGCCGTTCACCGTGCTCGATGCCGATGGCCGTGTGGCCGGCATGACCACGTACATGAATATCGACGGCAAGAACCGGCGCGTCGAAATTGGCTCGACGTGGTACGCCCAGCGTGTGCAGCGTACCGGGCTCAACACCGAGTGCAAGCTGATGCTGCTGCGCCATGCGTTCGAAACGCTCGACTGCATCGCCGTGGAATTCCGCACGCACTGGATGAATCACCAGAGCCGCGCGGCCATCGCGCGCCTGGGCGCCAAGCAGGACGGCGTGCTGCGCAACCATCTGCGCATGCCCGATGGATCGTTCCGCGACACGGTGGTCTTCTCGATCATCGCGAGCGAATGGCCGATGGTGCGCGCGCATCTGCAATACCAGCTCGAACGCCCGCGTTGATCGGAGTCAAGCCATGCTGATCGACTTTTTCTTCTCGCTGCGCCACGCCAAGCTGCCGGTATCGGTCAAGGAATACCTGACCATGCTCGAAGCGCTGCGCGCGCAGGTCATTTCGCCGTCGATCGACGAGTTCTACTACTTGTCCCGCATGACGCTGGTCAAGGACGAGAAGCACTTCGACAAGTTCGACCAGACCTTTGCCGCCTACTTCAAGGGTGTGGAAAGCCTGGTGGACTGGAAGAGCGACATCCCGCTGGACTGGCTGCAGAAGACGCTGGAGCGCGAGCTTTCGGCCGAGGAAAAGGCCAGGATCGAGGCGATGGGCGGGCTCGACAAGCTCATGGAACGCCTGAAGCAACTGCTGGAAGAGCAGAAGGAAAAGCACGAAGGCGGCAACAAGTGGATTGGCACGGGCGGCACATCACCGTTCGGCCATGGCGGATACAACCCCGAGGGCATCCGCATCGGCGGGCCGTCCAAGGGCAACCGCACCGCCATCAAGGTCTGGGAGTCGCGCGCGTACAAGGACTACGACGACCAGGTGGAACTGGGCACGCGCAACATCAAGGTGGCGCTGCGCCGCCTGCGCCGGTTTGCGCGCGAGGGCGCCGATACGGAACTGGACCTGGACGACACGATCCATTCCACGGCAGCCAATGCCGGCATGCTCGACATCAAGCTGCGGCCCGAGCGCCACAACAAGGTGAAGGTGCTGATGCTGATGGATGTGGGCGGCTCGATGGACGACCACATCAAGCGCGTGGAAGAGCTGTTCTCGGCCACCAAGACCGAGTTCAAGCACCTGGAGTACTACTACTTCCACAACTGCCTGTATGACTACGTGTGGAAGAACAACCGGCGCCGCCACGCGGAGAAGATCGCCACGTGGGACCTGATGCACAAGTACACGCCGGACTACAAGGTGATCTTCGTCGGCGACGCGACGATGAGCCCTTACGAAATCCTGCAGCCCGGCGGCTCGGTCGAGTACAACAACCCCGAAGCCGGCGCCGTCTGGCTCAACCGCATGATCGAGCAGTTTCCGCGCTTCGTCTGGCTCAACCCCGAGCCGGAGGGCCTGTGGCAGTACCGCCAGTCGATCACGGTCATCAACCAGATCATGAAGAACCGCATGTATCCGGTAACGCTGGCCGGGCTGGAAGAGGCGATGAAGGTGCTGTCGAAGTAGTTGCGAGCGGTGGCGGGACTGCCGGTCACGCCACCACGTCGACGCCTTCCATCAGCCATTGCCGGAACGTCAGCAGCGCCGGCAGAT
Organism: Cupriavidus sp. HE11; assembly: GCF_056097175.1. Classification (NCBI taxonomy): domain Bacteria; kingdom Pseudomonadati; phylum Pseudomonadota; class Betaproteobacteria; order Burkholderiales; family Burkholderiaceae; genus Cupriavidus; species Cupriavidus sp. HE11. The sequence goes on along the minus strand of NZ_CP184464.1, from coordinate 3,007,117 downwards.
GGGCCTTCTGCTCGGGATAGCACAGGTAGTACCCCTTCCGGGCCAGCACGCGCGCCGGGTGCGCCACGATCAGCGTGCCCGTGGCCAGTTCCGCTTCGATCAGGCAGCGCGGGATCAGCGCAATGCCCAGCCCCGACATGGCCGCCTGCGTCAGCAGCGTGAACTGGTCGAAGCGCGCCCCGCTCCACGCCTTGCGCGTCGACACCCCAAGCTCCGACAGCCAGTCGGGCCATGCCTCGGGCACAGTCGTATGGTGCAGCAGCGGATATTTCAGCAGCGCCGCCGGCGTCTTCGCCACGCCATCGGGCTCGTGCACGAGCAGACCGGGCCGGCAAACCGGCAGCACCTCGCGGCCGGTCATGTAGTCGGCCAGGCTGCCCGGCCAGACACCGTCGCCAAAACGGATGGCCGCATCGAGATCGGGCTGGGAAAAATCGTAGCCCTGCGCATGGGGAACGAATTCGAGCGTGACCTCCGGATGCCTGGCAAAGAACTGCGGCAATCGCGGAATCAGCCATTTCGCACCGAGCGTGGGCATGCTGGCGATATGCAGGATGCCGCCGCGTCCCTGTCGTGCGATCAGCTCGACGCTGGCCGCCTCGATCTCGCCAAGACTGGGCCCGATGCGCTCCAGGTAGCGCGCGCCGGCCTCGGTCAGCAACAGCCGCTGGCGCACGCGCTCGAACAGTTCCACGCCCAGGAATGCCTCCAGGCTTCGTACCTGCTTGCTGACCGCGCCCTGCGTCACATGCAGTTCGCGCGCCGCCACCGTGAAACTGCTATGCCGCGCTGCCGCCTCGAAGGCCATCAATTCGGTCATCGACGGACACAAGCGCCGCATACCGCACCCCCTACTTCACGACCAAATGGAATGAGCTAGGGATTTTAAATCGTTTGCTACGAACTTGCATTGGCGCGCAGAATCAGGACGCACAATTTTTGCATTACCCCTTGCAGGCTACCCATCAGGTCCGCAGAGACCGGCCTCCATCTCTCCTTTCAATTACCTTTCGACTGGAATCCTTTCGATGCAACGCCGTCCCCTGCTCAAGATCCTGGCCGCCGCCACTGCCTTTGCTGCTGCCGGCCTGACCCTGCCCGCCTTTGCCCAGGGCACCTACCCGACCAAGCCGATCACGCTCGTCGTGCCGTTCCCGGCCGGCGGCACTACCGATATCGTGGCGCGCATCGTCGCCGACAAGCTGGGCCAGCAACTGGGCCAGGCCGTGGTGGTGGATAACCGCGGCGGTGCCGGCGGCAGCATCGGCACCGGCTACCTGGCCAAGGCCACGCCGGACGGCTACACGCTGGGCATTGCCACGGCCTCCACGCACGGCATCAACCCGGCCGTGTACCCGCGCCTGTCGTACGACGCCACCAAGGACTTCACCCCCATCACGAACCTGGCTTCGGTGCCGAACGTGATGAGCATCCACCCGGGCGTGAAGGCCACCGACATGAAGTCGTTCATCGCGCTGGCCAAGTCCGAGCCGAACAAGCTGGCCTATGGCTCGGCCGGCAACGGCAGCGTGTCGCACATGATGGGTGAACTGTTCAAGATGAGCAGCAAGACCGAACTGCTGCACGTGCCTTACAAGGGCGTGGGCCCGGCGCTGAACGACGCGCTGGCCGGCCAGGTGCAGATCCTGTTCGACAACCTGCCGTCGTCGCTGCCGTTCATCGAGGGCGGCAAGCTGCGCGCACTGGCCGTGGCTGCGCCCAAGCGCGTGGCCGCCCTGCCGAACGTGCCGACCTTCGCCGAACTCGGCCTGCCCGAAGTGAACGACGCCGCCTGGTTCGGCCTGATCGCCCCGGCCAAGCTGCCGGCCGACATCCAGGCCAAGCTGAACGCCGCCGCCATCAAGGTGCTGGCCATGCCCGAGGTGAAGGCCAAGCTCGAGAAGCTGGGCGCGACCCCGGTGGGCGACACGCCGCAGCATTTCGCGCAGCAGATCGCCACCGAAGTGGCAAAGAACAAGAAGGTGGCAGCCGCCGCCAAGATCTCCCTGGACTAATCCTCACCGGCAGTTCGTATGACCGACGCTGAACGAAAGACCGCGGAAAGCCCGTACTTCCTGCAGATGCCGGAAGGCGAGAGCGGCCCGCTCTTTCTCGACTCACCGCATAGCTGCACCACCTACCCGGCGGACTTCCGCTACGCCGGCAACCTGCCCCTGCCGCTGCTGCGGCAGGCGGAAGACACGTTCGTGGAGCAGCTTTACGCCGATGCCCCGGCACGGGGCATCCCGCTGCTGGCCGCCGGCTGCCCGCGCAGCTACCTCGACGCCAACCGCGGCCTGGAGGAAATCGACGAGGCGCTGCTCGACGCGCCGTGGCCGGGCCTGAAGAAGGAAACGTCCAAGACGCGCCTGGGCAAGGGCCTGGTCTGGCGCGTGCTGGACACCGGCGAGCCGATCTACGATCGCAAGCTGAGCGTGGCAGAGCTGCAGGCACGGATCGACAACTACTACCTGCCGTACTACGCGCAGCTGCAGAAGTTGTCGGACGCAGCCGTGGCGCGCCATGGCCGCGTGTTCCACATCAACTGCCACTCGATGCCCAGCGAGGCCGCAAAGTTCGCCACCGAGCATCCGGGCCTGCAGCATCCGGATTTCGTGGTGGGCGACCGCGACGGCACCACGTGCGACACGCGCTTCACCGATCGCGTGGAAGCTGTCCTCAAGGAAATGGGCTACGACGTGTGGCGCAACCACCCTTACAAGGGCGTGGAGATCGTGCGCGTGGTGGGCCAGCCGCAAGCCAACCGCCACAGCCTGCAGCTCGAAGTCAACCGCAAGCTCTACATGGACGAAGTGGGCCTGACCCACTCGGCCGGCTTCGACAAGCTCAAGCGCGATCTCAACGCGCTGATGGACGACCTGCTGCGCTTCGCCAGCACGTTCTGAAGTCGTCTGGAACGGGCGCTGCAATGGCGCCCGGCACCTCGGGACACGCTACTTGCGTGTCTCGGGGTTCGCCTGAGTTGCATGGGTCCTGTGACATCTGCTATCGCGCGCAGGTAATAGCGCCTGATGCACGCAAGTTGTAAGCAGTTAGAACGAAGGGTAACAAGATTTAGGAACTCCGCCGGCAGGCTTTCCTCTATCATGGCAATCCTTCACCAACCCTCCTTGCTGACTCAAGCAAAGACGATCCCGTGATCAAACGAATTTCCAGACTGTTTGGCAGCCAGCTGCGCATGCTGACTGCCGCAGTGGCAGGCGCGATTGCGCTGGCCGGCTGCGCCACCGCGCCGACCGACGACACCGCCCAGGCCGCCGCCACACCGGCCAGCCCGGCCGGCATGCCCGCCACCGCACCGACCGCATCGACCAACACCCCCGGCGTCAAGCCGCCTCCCGTCGTCAACAAGAATCCGCCAACCACCACGGTCACGCTGCCCGACAAGGGCCGCGTGAGCCTGGCCGAGTATCGTGCGCAGATGCGCGAGCAGTTGATGAAATCGGAGAATGCCGCGGCCGATGTGGCCGACTGCGCGGCACATGCCAGCTGGGTGGTGCCGCGTTCGGCGTCCTATGACGCACTGAAGATCCCCACCGGCGCGCTGTCGTCCAGCCAGGCTACCGAGGAACGCTGGGAAGGCCGCTTCTCGCCCGGCAAGCAGGCCGTGCCCGTGAGCTCTGTGGTGACGTTCAATGCCACGGCCCACAAGCGCAAGGGCGAGGCCCAGTGGCAACCGGTCAAGGTACGCTGCGGCTACAACGACGGCATGATGCTGGCCTACGAACTGCTCGACAGCAACGGCGACACGATCACCGAGCCGGCAGCGGCACCGGCCGTGTCCACGGCGTCGCACAGCAAGAAGAAGGGCAAGAGCAGCGCCAAGTCTTCGTCGAAGTCGACGTCCTCGTCAAAATCGACGTCGAGCACGAAGAGCACGTCTTCTTCCTCCTCCAAGACGAAAAAGAAGAACTGAACCCAAGCTGTTGCTCCTGCTCTTGCCCTGCTGATATCCGCGCCCCCTCCCGCATGCGGGAGGGGGCGAAAACCACGGGCGTCGTTTGCCTCGGACCGTTCTCAGCCCAGATACTCCAGAATCGCTTGGAGCATCGCCGTGCCCAGCAGCGCGCTCTTCGCACCGTTCCAGCCCACGGCCGGGTCGGGCAGGTCGGCGTTGTCCTTGAACGGCATTTCCAGCGTCAGCGCCAGGCAGCCGAAGGTGTGGCCGATGTACTTCGAGGCCAGCTTCAGCGCGTCGGCGTTGTACTTGCTGGCGGCGTAGCCGTGCACGTCCTGGAAATCGGGCGTGGCACGCTTGAAGGCCTCGATAAAGCGTGACTGCTGCTCGCGCTGGGCTTCGGTAAAGCCGGGCAGCATCTCGCTGCCGGCCACGAAGTTGTACGGCAGCGCCTCGTCGCCATGGATATCGAAGAACAGGTCCACGCCGGTGCGCTCGATGGCGCGGCGCACGTGGTAGACCTCGGGGCTCGTTTCCTCGCTCGGCTGCATCCACTCGCGGTTCAGGTTCGCACCCGCCGCGTTGGTGCGCAGGTTGCCGCGCGAGGAGCCGTCGGGGTTCATGTTCGGCACGATATGGAACACGGCGCGATCCAGCAGCCTGCGCGCGACCGGGTCGCCATTCCACGCGCCAGTGCCGGTCAGGCGCTGCAGCACGCCCTCGCAGAACCATTCGGCCATGCTTTCGCCCGGATGCTGGCGCGCGATCATCCAGATTGTCTTCTTGCCCGGGCCGGGCTGGCCCAGCGTCACGCAGGTCAGGTCGCGTCCATCGACGGTACTGCCCAGGTGCGACAGTTTCGCCAGCGGCGAGCGCTGGCACGTAGCCAGCAGCGACAGATGCCGCTCGTCGGAATACGGCTCGAAATACGCCAGCCACACGCTGTCGTGTTCGGGCGTGAAGTCGACGGTCATCGTGGTGCCGTCGTACTGCGTCGGCACGCGGAACCAGTGCGCGCGGTCGTACGACGCCACCGCGTGGTAGTCGCGCCAGCCATCGGGATAAGTACACTCGCCGGCGTTCAGGAACTTCAGCCGGCACGCCTGTCCGGCCGCACCCTGCAGGCGGAAGTGGAACCACTGGCGGAAATCGGCGTGGGAATCGGCGCGGATGCGCAGGCGGATATCGTCGGCGCGGTCGAGCGCTTCGACTTCGATCGCGCCCGAATCGAACAGCGAGGAAATATGGAGTGCCGAGGTCATCGAATCTGTCCTTGTTCTCAGTCTTCCAGGCGGCGGCGGAAAACCCAGCGCGCATCGTCGGAGGCGGCCTTGTCGAACGCGTAGCCGTCTTCCTTGAAGCGCTTGAGCTGCGCCGGGTCTGTCACCCGGTGCGTGACCGCAAAGCGGGCCATCGTACCGCGCGCACGCTTGGCATGGAACGAAATAATCTTGTAGCGGCCGCCCTTCCAGTCCTCGAACACGGGCGTGATCACGCGGGCGTCGAGCACCTTGGGGCGCACCACCTTGAAATACTCCTCTGACGCCAGGTTCACCAGCGTGGGGGCGCCCTCGTGCTTGAGGTCGGCCATGTCCTTGTTGATCAGCGTCGTGACGTCGTCGCCCCAGAACGCATAGAGGTCGCGGCCGGCGGCGTTGTCCAGACGGGTGCCCATTTCCAGGCGGTACGGCTGCATCCAGTCCATCGGGCGCAGCACGCCATAGAGACCGGACAGGATGCGAATGTGCTTCTGGGCGAACGCCAGGTCATCGGTGGACAGCGTCCTGGCGTCCAGTCCGTCGTAGACATCGCCATTGAAGGCCAGCACGGCCTGCTTGCTGTTGGCGGCCGTGAACTCGGGCGTCCAGTCCGCGTAGCGGGTCACGTTCAGCACGGCCAGCTTGTCGGAGATGTCCATGAGCGACGCCACGTCCTGCGGCGCCAGCTTGCGCAGGCGCTCGATCAGCGCGGCGGAACGGTCGATAAAACGCGGCATCGTATGGGTCTTGACGCGCGGCGGTGTCTCGTAGTCCAGGGACTTGGCGGGAGACAGGACGATGAGCATGGCAAAATCGCGGGCAGAAACAAAGCTGAGATTGTAGCGAATGCCCACCGAAGTCACCGCCGGCGCCCTGCCCGGCCCCTCCGCCCCCCGTGTCGTGCTCGATTCCAACGTCTGGGTCGACCTGCTCGTGTTCCGCGACCCACATGTCGAGCCGATCCGCGCCGCGCTGGCGTCTGGCGCCATCGCCCCGGTGATCCGGGCCGATTGCCGCGAGGAACTGCGCCGGGTGCTGGCCTATCCGCAATTTGCCCGGTTTGCAGTCGATATCGACGCCGCGCTGGCCGAGGTGGACCGCCTGACCACGCTGGCCCCGGCCCCCGAACCGGCCGACGCGGGCGCCATCCGCCTGCCGAAGTGCCGCGACACCGACGACCAGAAGTTCATCGAACTGGCCCACTTCGCACAAGCCGAACTGCTGGTGTCGAAGGACAAGGCCGTGCTCAAGCTCAGGAGCCGCCTGCGCCGCACCAGCGGGGTGGACGTGCTGACGCCGCTGGCCTTCCCGGGCTGGCTGGCCGCTCGCGTGGCTGCCGATGCCGCCGTGGCCGCCGATACCGCTGGCGCCACTGAAGCCCCCGATACGGCCCCGGCCGGCGATCCCCGCTAGAATGTCGCTCTGGTTTCCTGCCCGGTTATTTCCCGTTTCCGCCCAGTCATGTCCGAATCGACCCCTGCCCCGCTGAATCCGCTGAATCCGCCGCTGTCGCGCCTGCCCAACGTGGGCACAACGATCTTCACCGTCATGTCGGCGCTGGCCGCCGAAAAGAACGCCGTGAACCTGGGCCAGGGTTTTCCGGACTTCGACTGCGACCCGAGCATCGTCGATGCCGTGACCGGCGCCATGCGCGCGGGCCACAACCAGTACCCCCCGATGGCCGGCGTGCCCAAGCTGCGCCAGGCCATCGCCGGCAAGATCGCCACGCTGTACGGCCACCAGTACGACTGGAACACCGAGATCACGATCACCGCAGGCGCCACGCAGGGCCTGCTGACGTCGATCCTGTGCGCGGTACACCCGGGCGACGAAGTCATCGTGCTGGAGCCCTGCTACGACAGCTATCTGCCCTCGATCGAACTGGCCGGCGCCAAGGCCGTGCCGGTGCGGCTGGAAGCCCCGCTGTTCCGCATCCCGTTCGACAAGCTGGCCGCCGCGATCACGCCCAAGACGCGCATGATCATGATCAACACGCCGCACAACCCCACCGGCACGATCTGGCGCGCGGAAGACATGCAGCAACTGGCCGACCTGCTGGCCGGCACCGACATCCTGGTGCTGTCCGACGAAGTCTACGAACACATGGTCTATGACGGCCAGCAGCACGCATCGGTGTCGCGCCACCCGGAACTGGCGCGCCGCAGCTTCGTGGTGTCGAGCTTCGGCAAGACCTATCACGTCACGGGCTGGAAGGTGGGCTATGTGGCCGCGCCGGCCGCGCTGATGAACGAATTCCGCAAGGTCCATCAGTTCAACGTGTTCACCGTGAACACGCCGGTGCAGCATGGCCTGGCCGACTACATGGCCGATCCCGCCCCGTACCTGGACCTGGCCGCCTTCTACCAGGCCAAGCGCGACTACTTCCGCGCCGGGCTGGCCAATTCGCGCTTCAAGCTGCTGCCATCGGACGGCACGTATTTCCAGTGCGTCGACTATTCGGCAATTTCCGATATGAGCGAGGCCGATTTCTCGATGTGGCTGACGCGCGAAATTGGCGTGGCGGCGATTCCCGTCTCGGCGTTCTATTCGGAACCGCGAGAGTCGGGTGTCGTGCGCTTCTGCTTCGCCAAGAAGGAAGAGACGCTGAAGCTGGCGCTGGAGCGCCTGGCCCGGCTATAAGCGCCGCGCATTCCCGCAATGAAGAAAAGCCCCGCTGGCTTCCCGCCGCGGGGCTTTTTGCTTAATTTGGCGCGCTGATGCTGGCGTGCCATTGTCGGCCCGCTGCAATCGGCACGATACCTCCGGCGCCCCTGCCCGGCTTACTTGTTCCGGCCAAGCATCAACTCGGTGTTGGCCTTGCGTTCGGCATTGACCTTCTGCACGGTCGGCCGCTCGGCCATCGCCTTCAGGTAATCCTTGACCGGCAAACCCGCGAGCAGGTCTTCGCCGTAGATGATCTTCGTGCAGGACGAAATCAGCGGCAGATGGCACACGGCGGCGCAGTCGGCCAGCGTGAAGGTGTCGCCGGCGATAAATGGCGAGAACTTGGCCAGGCGGCCGAAGGCGGGGATGTACTTGTCCAGCAGGTTGCGCTGGCGCTCCTTGACGCGGTCGCTGACCGTGCCGCCGAAGAACGCTTCGGCGTACAGTTCGCGGGCGGTGAGTTCCAGGTAAAGCTCCAGGAACGTGATGATTTCGCGCACCTTGCCGGCCTGGAAGGGGTCTTGCGGCAGCAGCGGCGCCTGGATATAGGTGGCCTCCAGGTATTCGACGATGGTTTCGGACTCGCACAGCGGGCCGGCATCGGTGATGATGTAGGGAACCTTGCCCAGCGGCGATGCAGCCAGGTCGGTCTGGCCGATCCAGGCCAGCACTTCCTCGAACGGCAGGTTCTTTTCCAGCAGCGCCAGCTTGACCTTGTTGTAGTAGTTGCTGGCGGCAAAACCGCAAAGCTTCAGCATGTCGTCTCTCTCCGTATTGGGATGGAATCGCTGGTGTCGACCCGGGGCCGCACCGTCGCCGTCTGCCCTGCCAGACATGGCCGATCAGCGCACGCCGCATGCGCGGCGCCTCTGTCGCGAAGGGTGCAGAAAACGTACGATCGTGCTAATTTAGCCACAACTTTTTTGGACCAACAATGAGCAATTCCACTATCCAGACGCTCGGCATCGTTGGCACTGGCGCCATGGGCCGCGGCATCGCCCAGATCGCCGCGCAGGCCGGCCTGACCGTACACCTGTTCGACACCAACGCCCAGGCCGTGGCGGCCGCACGCCAGTACCTGCAGGATACCTTTGCCAAGCTGGCCGACAAGGGCAAGATCAGCGCCGCCGACAGCGACGCCGCACTGGCCCGCGTGAAGGCCGCCAGCGCGCTGGAAGACCTGGCCGGATGCGACATGGTGGTGGAAGCCATCGTCGAACGCCTGGACGTCAAGCGCGACCTGGTCGCCAAGCTCGAAGCCATCCTGCCTGAAGACGCGGTGATCGCATCGAACACCTCGTCGCTGTCGATCACGGCTATCGCCGTGGGTGCGAAGAAGCCGGGCCGCGTGGTCGGCTACCACTTCTTCAACCCGGTGCCGCTGATGAAGGTCGTGGAAGTGATCGACGGCCTGTCCGGCGACCCGGCCGTGGGCGACCGCCTGATGGAACTGTCGCGCCGCATGGGCCATACGCCGGTGCGCTGCAAGGACATGCCGGGCTTCATCGTGAACCATGCCGGCCGCGGCATGAACATCGAGGGCCTGAAGGCCGCCCAGGAAGGCGTGGCCGAGTTCGTCGACATCGACAACATCATGCGCGAGCAGGCCGGCTTCCGCATGGGCCCGTTCGAGCTGATGGACCTGACCGGGCTCGACGTGTCGCACCCGGTGATGGAATCGATCTACAACCAGTTCTACCAGGAGCCCCGCTATCGTCCGTCGCCGATCACGGCGCTGCGTTCGGTAGGCGGCCTGCTGGGCCGCAAGACCGGCGCCGGCTTCTATGCGTATCCGGAAGGCCAGAAGCAGGTGCCCGCCGCGCAGCCGGTACCCGATGCGCGCCCGGCAAGCGTCTGGGTGAGCCGCGCCAACGCGCGTGGCAACGCCATGACCGTCAAGCTGCTGACCGCGCTGGGCGTGATCGTTGAAGCGGGCAACCAGCCGTCGGCCGAAGCGCTGATCGTCGTCACGCCGCTGGGCCTGGACGCCACCACTGCCGCACTGGAAGAAGGCCTGGACGCCACGCGCGTGGTTGCCATCGACACGCTGCTGCCATTCGAAGCCACCAAGCGCCGCACGCTGATGACCACGCCGGCCACCAGCGCCGCCGCCCGCGATGCCGCGCACGGGCTGTTCGCCAGCGATGGCGTGCCGGTGACCGTGATCCGCGATTCGGCCGGTTTCATTGCCCAGCGCATCATCGGCTGCATCGTGAACATCGCCAGCGACATCGCCCAGCAACGCATCGCCACGCCGACCGATATCGACCTGGCCGTGAACCTGGGCCTGGGCTATCCGAAGGGCCCGCTGGCGCTGGGCGACACCATCGGCGCCGGCGTGATCCTGGAAGTGCTGCGCAACATGAACCGCCTGACCGGCGACATGCGCTACCGTCCGAGCCCGTGGCTCTGGCGCCGCGCCGGCCTGGGCCTGTCGCTGCTGACCGAAGAAGCCTGATCGAGTGGGCGCCCCGCCGAGACACGGGGCGCCTTTTTTGTATTTGCCGCAAGAACTTGCCCCAAGATAACGAGGCTGCCATGACTGCCCAGCTGCTGTCCGAACGCGTCGACGCGACGCTCGTGCTGACCATCTCCAACCCGGAGGCGCGTAACGCGCTGCATCCGGATATCTACGCCGCCTCGCAGGAAGCCCTCGAAGTGGCCGCCCGCGACGACTCGATCCGGGCCGTGGTGCTGACCGGCGCCAATGGCGTGTTCTGCGCCGGCGGCAACCTGAACCGTTTGCTTGGCAATCGCGCGCAACCGCCGTCGGTGCAGGCCGAGAGCATCGAGACGCTGCATCACTGGATCGAATCGTTCCACGCATTTCCCAAGCCGATCATCGCTGCGGTGGAAGGCCCCGCCGCCGGCGCCGGCTTCTCGCTGGTACTGGCCTGCGACTACGTGGTGGCCGCCAGCGACGCCAAGTTCGTCATGGCCTACGTCAAGGTCGGGCTGACCCCCGATGGCGGCGGCTCGTATGAGATTGCACGCATGCTGCCGCGCCAGCTTGCCAGCGAAATCCTGATGGAAGGCAAGCCGGTGGACCCTGCCCGTCTTGCACACTTCGGCATCGTCAACCGCGTGGTGCAACCGGGTCACGCACTGACCGAAGCGCTGCGCATCGCCGAAAACCTGGCCAAGGAGTCGCCCAACGCCGTGCGCGGCATGAAGTCGCTGATCAACCACGCGGGCACCGCCACGCTGACCGAGCACCTTGCTGCCGAGCGCGACAGCTTCGTAGCCGCGCTCCATCACAAGGATGGGGGCGAAGGCATCACGGCGTTCCTTGAGAAGCGCAAGCCGAATTACAGGTAATCCAAACACCTGTAACACGCCTTCGACAATGATCACAAAATAAAGACACTGCGGAGAGAGACAGACATGAGCAGCAACGTATCGCACTTTGAAGGTACGCGCCCCGTGGCAGACCAGCAGCGCTTCGACATGGGCGCGCTGGAGGCCTGGATGCGCGAGCATGTCGAGGGCTTTGGCGGCCCGCTGACCATCGAGCAGTTCAAGGGCGGCCAGTCCAACCCCACGTTCAAGCTGATCACGCCGGGCCAGACCTACGTGATGCGCGCCAAGCCGGGGCCGAAGTCGAAGCTGCTGCCGTCCGCCCACGCCATCGAGCGCGAATACCGCGTGATGAAGGCGCTGGCCGGCACGGATGTGCCCGTGGCCCATATGTACGCGCTGTGCGAGGACGAAGACGTGATCGGCCGCGCGTTCTACATCATGGAGTTCGTCAGCGGCCGCGTGCTGTGGGACCAGTCGCTGCCCGACATGAGCACGGCCGGACGCGGCGCGATCTACGACGAGATGAACCGCGTCATCGCCGCGCTGCATACGGTGGACTACAAGGCCATCGGCCTGGCCGACTATGGCAAGCCCGGCAACTACTTCCAGCGCCAGATCGAGCGCTGGAGCAAGCAGTACAAGCTGTCCGAGACGGAATCGATCCCGGCCATGGACCAGCTGATGGCCTGGCTGCCCGATCATATTCCGCAGGAAGACGTGGACCTGACCTGCATCGTCCACGGCGACTACCGGCTCGACAACCTGATGTTCCACCCCACCGAGCCACGCGTGCTGGCCGTGCTGGACTGGGAGCTGTCCACGCTGGGCCACCCGATGGCCGACTTCGGCTACCACTGCATGAGCTGGCACATCGCGCCGGGCCAGTTCCGTGGCATCGCCGGCCTGGACCACAAGGGCCTGGGCATTCCCGACGAGGCAACCTATCGCCGCCTGTACGAGCAGCGCACCGGCCGCCAGATCACCGGCGACTGGAATTTCTACCTTGCCTTCAGCATGTTCCGGATCGCCGGCATCCTGCAGGGCATCATGAAGCGCGTGGTGGACGGCACGGCATCGTCGGCGCAAGCGCTCGACGCCGGCAAGCGCGCCCGCCCGATGGCGGAAATGGGCTGGGAATACGCGAAGAAGTCGGGGGCCTGAGCGGGCTTCGTCCCTCACCATTTGGTTTTTCTCCGCTCTCCCGCACTTGCGGGAGAGCGGGATCCGGGAAAGAGGGCATGGCGGTTAAATCTCCGGCGATCGCATCTTGAGACGCTTGCCCTCTCCCGCCCCTCTGCCATGTGTTCAGACCATTACATGGGAGACGGGAGAGAAGATCACGTGCGCCCATGTCATCAGACAACTGAGCACAAACCCGCCCCGCATCCGGCGTTTTCGCCACCTGCGCTTGCATGCGCCGCATCCCTCCCGGCCGCATTGTTGCTACATTTGACGGCGCCTGACTACGTGTTTTCCCGATAGACCCAATCGAAAAGCGGGCCTACACTCCCATCCAAATCGTTGTACGACGACTGACGATAAGTGTTGACTGGAGACACAGCATGACTTCTTCTCGCCGCCAATTCCTTGGCCAGCTTCCGGGCCTTGCGGCCCTTGGTGCCGTGGGCACGTCCGGCATCCTGGCGCCGGCCTCGGCCTGGGCTCAGGACAAGTGGCCGACCCGCCCGATCCGCCTGGTGGTGCCCTATCCCGCCGGTGGCTCGTCGGACATCATCGCGCGCCTGATCAGCAAGCAACTTGGCGAAGCGCTGGGTCAGCCGATCGTGGTGGACAACCGTCCGGGTGCCAATGGCAACATCGGCGCCGCCATGGTGGCGCAGGCCGGCACGGAAAACCACACGCTGCTGCTGTGCGACGTGGGCGCGCTGGCGATCACCCCGTCGGTCTACACCAAGCTCACGTTCAACCCCGAGAAGGATCTCAAGGGCGTGGCGATGCTGGCGTATTCGCCGCACCTGCTGGTCGTGCATCCGTCGGTGCCGGCCAACAACCTCAAGGAACTGGTCGACCTGTCGCACAAGCAGTCGCTGAACTTTGCCGTGACCGCCATCGGCAGCGCGCCGCACCTGGCGGGCGTGGCCGTGCAGCAGGCCACCAAGGCCGGCTGGCAGTACGTGCCCTACAAGGGTGGTGCACAGGCGATTGCCGACACCGTTGGCGGTACCGCCCAGGTGCTGATGAACGGCATGCTGGCTACGTACCCCCACGTGCAATCGGGCAAGCTCAAGCTGCTGGCCGTCTCCAAGCGCACCCGCATGGCGCTGGTTGGCCAGACGCCGACCATCGCCGAAAGCGGCGTGCCGAACTTCGAATCGGGTACCTGGCAAGGCGTGATGGCACCGGCCGGCATGCCCGATGCACTGGTCCAGCGCATCAACACCGAGCTGGTCAAGATCATTCGCACGCCGGAGATCCGCGCCAATCTGGCGGGCCAGGGTGCCGAGGTCGTGACGATGTCCCCGGCCGAAACCACCAAGTGGTTCCAGGCCGAGGAAAAGCGCTGGGCACAAGTCGTGAAGGCGGCAGGGGTCAAGCTGGACGCATAAATCCGGCAATCACAACAGGCAAAACTGAAACGGGCGCGAATTTCGCGCCCGTTTCAGTTTTGCCAGCCGCCTCGGGCTGCAAGCGCAGCCCGGCGGCCTGTCGCGCGACTCAGTCGCCCAGTGCCACGCCTTCGCGACGCGGGTCCGCGCCACCGGCCCAGACGGCCTTGCCGTTGACCGTCTTGCGCATGATGGCCTGCGTGCCGCTGGTCATCTCGATCTCGGCCACCTGGTGACCCTGCTGCTTCAGCGCCTGCACCAGCTGCGGCGTCACCAGGCCCTTCTCCACCTCGGTCGGACCATTGCGGCTGCCGAAATTCGCCATGCCCACGGCCTGCTGCACGTCCATGTCCCAATCGAGCAGGCCCACCAGCGTCTTCGACACATACTCGATGATCTGCGAGCCGCCCGGCGAACCCAGCGCCGCCACCAGCTTGCCGCTCTGGCGATCGAACACCAGCGTCGGCGCCATCGACGAGCGCGGACGCTTGCCAGCCTGCACGCGGTTGGCCACCGGCTTGCCGTTCTCGGTCGGCGTGAACGAGAAGTCGGTCAGCTGGTTGTTGAGCATGAAGCCGCGCACCATGATGTGCGAGCCGAAGTACGATTCGATGGTGGTCGTCATCGACAGCGCGCCGCCCCGATTGTCCACGGCCACGATCTGCGACGTGGAAATGCGCGGCGGCGAGCGATCCGGCGCAAACGAAACCTTCACGCCGGGCGGCGTGCCAGGCTGCGCCTTGCCCATGCTCCTGTCACCGATCAGCGCCGCCCGCTCGGCCAGGTAGTTCGGATTGACCATCGCGGCCACGTCCACCGGCACGAAATCGGCATCGGCGACATACAGGCCGCGATCCGCGTAGGCCAACCGGTCGGCTTCGGCAATCGCATGGACGGCCAGCGGATTCGGCTCCATCAGCGACGGCAGGTCAACCTTCGTCGGCTTCAGGCTCGCCAGCGCGTAGCGCGGATCACGCTTTTCCAGCGCCTCCAGCGTGCCAAGGATCTGCGCAATGGCAATGCCACCCGACGACGGCGGCGGCATGCCGCAGATCTTCCACTGGCGGTAGTCCGTGCACACCGGCACGCGCACCTTGGCCTTGTAGCCCTTCAGATCCGCCTCCGAAAGGCTGCCCGCGTTCTGGTGGGCGTTGACCCTGGCGGCGATGTCTCGCGCGATCGGCCCGTTGTAGAACACGTTCGGGCCGCTCCTGGCAATCTCGCGCAGCGTCTGCGCCAGCTGCGGGTTCTTGATGATCGTGCCGACCGGTTTCGCCTTGCCCTGCTCGTCCAGGAAATAGGAGGTCATCTCGGGCGAGCCACCCATGAACTTGTCAGCCGCCACCTGCGTATAGAGCCGCTGCGACATTGGGAAACCCTTGTCCGCCAGGCGGATGGCCGGCTGGAACAGCCGCGCCCAGGGCAGGCGTCCGTGCTCGCGATGGGCCATCTCCAGCGCGCGCAGCACGCCTGGCACGCCCACCGACCGACCACCAATCTGCCCCTCGGAGAACTCCATCGGCTTGCCGTCGGCACGCATGAACAGGTTTTCCGTGGCGCCTGCCGGCGCGGTCTCGCGGCCATCGTAGGCCTGCACGCGCTTGCCGTCCCAGTACATGATGAAGGCCCCGCCGCCGATGCCGGTAGCCTGCGGCTCCACCAGCGTCAGCACGGCCTGCATGGCAACGGCGGCATCGATGGCCGAACCACCAGCCCGCAGGATCTCGCGGCCAGCCTCGGTAGCCAGCGGATTGGCTGCGGCCGCCATGTGTTTCTGCGCGTAGGTGGTGGTCATGTCCGGGCGATAGCCCGACGACACTTCAGGGGCTGGCGGCATCGCCGCCTGCGCGGGGGGCGCAGAGGCCGGCGTGGCCGATGCGGCGGGTGTACCCGCGCCCTTGTCCGGCGTTCCGCAGGCCGCCAGCAGCGCGGTCAGCGCCACGGCCAGCGCGCCACGCCAGCGCAGTGAATCGGATGGATGCGAGGTCAGGTCCGTGGAACGGGGTGCCGCTGCTTCAGTCATGCCGTGTCTCCTGGAGGAAATCTTCGGCGATTGTAGCGGCGAAAGATGCTGGCGGATGTGCGAATCGTCTGAAAGCCGGCCTTGCGTTTCGCGGCTTTTTTTCCTATGCGCCACCGCCCTTCTGCGGCAGGGCAGCATGGCCGGCGCGAATAAATTCGTGATTGGCGTCAACCCCGTGCGCACGCCTGCTCCGTTTCATGCCCAGGGCGCGCTTCGCGCCGGCTGCATGCCACAAGGAGAACAACATGCGCACAGGGCTTTCTGCATCGAACATCACCCCATGGACGGTAGCGCTGGGCGCCGTCATGGCGCTGGGGCTGGCCGCATGCAGCGGATCGCCACCGGTCAGCCCGGCAGCACATCCGGCAGAGCCGGCGCCGCCACCGGTGCCCGCGCCCACGCCGCCATATATCCTCCAGCCCCCGGCGGAGAAGGCCGGCCAGCCCGGTGCATCCCGGGACAGCCCCCGAAATCGCGAGCCGGCCGTGGAATCCCCTGCGCAGGCCCGCGCGGATACCCGCCCGGAAGCCCACAAGGCCGTGCGCGTGCCCGCTCCGCAGTCGCCTGCGCTGTCTGCGCTGATGGTGACGCCCGCGCCCGCGCCCGCGTTCGCCCCGCCACCGCAGGACCGCGAACGCTATGGCCCAATCGACGAAAACGGCGTCCGGCAGGTGGCGCAGGCGCCAGTCTCCACGTTCAGCATCGACGTCGACACCGGCAGCTACAGCAACGTGCGCCGCATGCTCAACGCGGGGCGCCTGCCGCCGTCCGATGCCGTGCGCGTCGAGGAACTGGTCAACTACTTCCCCTACGACTACGCCGGGCCGGCCGACGGCAAGCCCTTCGCCGTGCATGCCGCGCTGGCGCCGGCGCCCTGGCAGCCGCGCAACGTGCTGCTGCGGATCGGTATCAAGGGCCAGGACATGGCGCGGGCCAGCCTGCCTGCCGCCAATCTCGTTTTCCTGGTCGATGTGTCCGGCTCGATGAACGCGTCCGACAAGCTGCCGCTGCTCAAGGCGTCGCTGAAGCTGCTGGTCAATGCGCTGCGGCCGCAGGATCGCATCACGCTGGTCACCTACGCCGGCAGCACGCGCGTGGCGCTGCCGCCCACGCCCGGCAGCGAGAAGACCGCGATTGCCAGCGCCATCGACCAGCTCGTGGCCGGTGGCAGCACGGCCGGCGCCAGCGGCATCGCACTGGCCTACCAGGCGGCGCAGCAGAGCTATATCGCCGGCGGCATCAACCGTGTACTGCTTGCCACCGACGGCGACTTCAACGTCGGCATCACCGACTTCCGCCAGTTGAAGAGCCTGGTCGAGGAGAAGCGCAAGTCGGGCGTATCGCTGTCCACGCTTGGCTTCGGCACCGGCAACTACAACGACCAGCTCATGGAGCAACTGGCCGATGCCGGCGACGGCGCGTACTCGTACATCGACAATCTCATGGAAGGCAACAAGGTGCTGGTCAGCGAAATGAGTTCGACGCTGGCAACCATTGCCCGCGACGTGAAGATCCAGGTGGAATTCAATCCGGCCACCGTGCGCGAGTACCGGCTGATCGGCTACGAGAACCGACTGCTGGCGCGCGAGGACTTCAACAACGACAAGGTGGACGCAGGCGATATCGGTGCCGGCCATACCGTGACGGCGTTGTACGAACTGACGCTGGCCGACGGGCCGGGGCTGATCGATGACCTGCGTTACCAGCCGGCTGCCACGGCCACCCGCCATGGCAATGAACTCGCGCATGTGAAGCTGCGCTACAAGCGCCCCGGTGCCAGCGCCAGCGAGCTGACCGACATCACCATCGCGCGCGACACCATCCGCCCGCTGGCCCAGGGCGATGCCGACTTTCGCTTCGCGGCCGCCGTCAGCGGCTTTGGTCAGGTGCTGCGCGGCGGCAAGTTCACCGGCGGGTGGACGCTCGACGATGCACGTGCCCTGGCGCAGGATGCGCGCGGCGCGGATCGCTTTGGCTACCGGGGCGAGTTCCTGAAACTCGTGGCGCTGGCGCAGTCGCTGCAGACGGCGCCGATGCCGGCCGGTGCCGACGCCCGCTGAGCGGCGATCTATACTCGATGCCATGACGCCTGCCAGCCCCGCCCCCAATATCGCTGCGCTGCCCGACGCCGACCTGATGCTGCTGGTAGCGGGCGGCGTCATCGAGGCCCCGATCGGCGAACTGTTCCGCCGCCACAACAGCGGCCTGTTCAACTATGTTGCCTGGCTCTGCCGTGGCGACACGGGCGAAGCCGAGGACATCGCGCAGAAGACGTGGATCCAGCTGATGACGCGCTGTGGCGACTACACGCCCACCGCCGCGTTCCGCACCTTCCTGTTCCAGATTGCGCGCAACGCCTGGCTGGACCAGGTGCGCAGCGCGCACGCACGGCTGAGTGAATCGATCGACGAGCACGAGCCGGAGATGCCGGTCGACGACCTGACGCCCGAGACCGAGGCGCAATTGCGCGAGCATCTGACCAGCGTGCACCAGGCACTGATGCAGCTACCCGTGACACAGCGCGAAGTGGTGGTGCTGCGCTTCTTCAGCGAGATGAGCGTCGAGGAAATCGCCGTGATGCTGGGCGAGAAGTTCGAAACGGTGAAAAGCCGGCTACGCTACGCGTTTGCACGGCTGCGCACGGTGCTGGCCGATGGCGGCATGGTGGCCGGGGAGCCCCGGCCATGACGACACTGCGCCCCGACGACTCGCGCCACGACGCCGCCGAACGCTTTATCGCCGGCGAAGACCGGTTGTCCGCGCTGTTGCGCGACGTGCCGCGCTTCGAGGCGCCAGCCAGCCTGAGCAGTGCCGTGGTCTCCGCCGCGCGCGCGGTGCAGGCACGCATGGCCGCCGAAGCGGAGCGCGATGCGGTGCGGGCATCGGCGCCCCCACCCACCTTCGCCGCCCCGCCCACGCTATCCGACAGCGTGTTGCGCGAGGCCGCGCGACTGCAGGCCGCGCAGGCCACGCGCCGCGATGTGGTGTTCGACCAGGTGCTGCAAGGCAAGCCGGCCGACGACGTGCTCGGTGCACTAGTCAGCGCGCCCACCGCGGCATGGTTGCGCGCGCAGGCCACGCAGCAGCGCGACGCAGCGGCGGCTGCCGCATCCGTGGCGCCGGCTGCGCAACCGCCCACCCGGCGCGCGTCTGCCGTGTCGCGCTGGTGGAAGTCGCTTGGCGTCGCGGCCACCGCGTTCGCCGTGGCGGGCCTGGCCACGAAGATCGTGCTGAGCCAGCTCGATGACGGCACGCCGATGACGGCCGCGCTATTGTCGAACGTCATCATCGCCGACAACGCAGGACCGGCAACGCGGGGCGAACCGGCGCTGGCATCCACGCCGACTCCGGACATCGCGCCAGCCACGCAGGAATCGCCGAAAACGCCGGAAACGCAGACCGCGGACACCCCGTCGGCCACCGCACCGGCGCTCACGGCTCCGCCGGCAGCGCCCGTAAGTCGACCGGCGCCGCCATCGCAGGCCGCCCGCAAGGAACGCGCACCGGCACTGTCGCATGCACCGCTGCCGGCTCCGTCGCCTGCCTTTGCAGCGCCGCCCGTGCCTCCACCGGCGCCTTTGCCCGAGCCTTCATCCGGACCCGCCACCGCCGCGCTGGAACCCTCGCCCCCTGCGCCCGCTGCCCCTGCCGCACCGGCTGTCCTGGCTGCGCCGCCGCCCATGGCATCGCGGCAGGCACAAGCCGACGCAGCGCCGGCACCGGCACCCGCAGCCACAGCGACACCGGGCGCCGGTGCCGAAGCGCGCGCACGGCGCATGCCACAGTCGGCGTATATGGCGGCGCCCGCCCCGGTGCCAGCGCCGGCTGAATCGCTGGCCGCTTCAAAGGCCACGGCAAAGGCGGCCGCGCCCGTGGCGGAGAAATCGGCCACCGTCACGCTGGAAGACGATCCTGCATCGGTTGCCATGCAATGGCGCCCCGGCAAGGGGCTGCGCGTATGGAGTGCGGAGCCGGACAATGCGGCCGTGCGCGACTGGGTGGCTCGCCTGTGGGCGGCCATGCCCGCCGATGCGCGACCCGTGGCACCCTACGGCATCCAGCGCGACGACGCGCTCGCACGCGGCCAGCTACGCATCGAACAGGGTGCCGAGCATCCCGGCGTCAAATAGCAGGCCGCCAGACAAGGGCGCGCAACGAAAAACGGGAGGCAGATGCCTCCCGTTTCTTTCCCCGCATGGCGCCAGGCGCTATCGCTCACGGCATTACAGCGTGGTGAACGACCAGTTCAGATTCACGCCCTGCCCGTTCAGCGTTCCGCTGACCGTCACGTTGTAGCGCGTCTTGCTGGCCAGGGGCGCGGTCGGCGTGCAGATCGCCAGCCCGCTCGCGGCGCCGGACATGCCCGACGTGCGGGCATCCACCTTCTCGCACGGCACGGCGTTGCCCGACGCATCGGTGATCGAAAACGTGTCGGCATTGAACGCCAGCGACGTGTTCACCGCCTGCACCGTTACCGGGTAGCCCATGGTCTTGCCCGCGTAGGCCGGTGCCGGGTTCGGGCTCTCGTTGTTGACCCAGCTGACCGGCACATCGGCCTGGCCGTTGTACGGATACGCCACCATCTGGTTGTCGGCGCCGCCCTGGCTGCGGTCGGCCAGGTCGATGGTCTGGAAGTAGTACGCCTGCGTGCCGCCGCTGCTACCCGCGCCCACGCTTTCGGCAAACCCGCTGCCGGCCGAGCCGTAGCTGCCCAGCAGTGCCGCGCGGTGGAACGGGGCATCGACCAGGTCGATCACGAGCTGATCCTTGGGCGTCATCGACAGGTCTGCGCCCGCCTGCGACGTCCAGCGATTGGCGCCGGCCACCACTTCGGCCGTGGCATTGCTGGCGTACGCGGCCTGGATGCGGTCGTTCGGGGCCGCGCCGGTGTAGCCGGGCTTGCCCGATTGCTCGTTGTGCGTCAGCGTGTTGTTGGCCAGCATGTAGGCCGTGTGGTTCTGGGCCACGGTGTTGAGCGCGTCGCGGGCGGTCAGCGGGGCCAGGCCCGCCTGCTCGCGGCGATAGTTGGCGTAGCACAGGCCCGCGCTGCGCGCATCGGCCAGTACGTGATAGCCGGACACGCCCGTGCCACGCGCGGGCAGCAGGGCGACCGAACCGGTCACCGGTGCCGGCGCCGTGCCCGATACCGTATAGCAGGCGCGGTCGGTCCCGCCGGAGGTCGGGGCGGCAGCGGCCTGGCCACTGGTGGCCGACTGGGCAGCCGTGCCCGATTGCGCCGCGCTGCCGCTACCGCCGCTGCTGGCCGAGGTTGCGGAACCGCCACCATCACCGCCGCCGCATGCGGCCAGCGTCAGGGCCGCACAGGCGGCAATGGCGCCGAGTGCAATCGGTCGTCCGTTGATGAAAGCAGTGCGCAAGAGTTTCCCTGGCATGTGAGCGTGCCTCGATGTCATAGGTCTGGATTGGGGAAACTGCCCGCATCCCGGTGTGTGGACCGGGACGACGCCTGGGCGCTGCTGCGCCGCCATTTGAGGCGTCGGGGACAGATGGAACGCAGTGATGGTAGGGACGCCTGCCAACACCGTCCATCTTTAGAACACTTTCTTACGCTGTGATCCGAGCGCGCTGCACGCGCCTGCCCGGCCCTTCAGCCGTGGCTCAGGCGCCCGGCCCGGCCGAGACATCGCCCATGCCGTTGCCCAGCGACGACATGACCGCCATCAGCTGCTCGCGCAGCCACCGGTTGGCGCCGTCGTTCTCGCCGCCCGCGTGCCAGTACAGATGCAGTTCCAGCGATGGCACCTTGAACGGCAGCGACAGCAGCCGGTTGGCATAGGGCTCGTTGGCGATGCGCGCGTAGCGCAGCGGCAGCGTGGCCAGCAGGTCGGTGCAACTGACTACGCGGCAGGCCGCCGCGTAGTGCTGGCAGCGCAGCCGCACACGGCGCGTCAGGCCCATGCGGTGCAGCGCCTGGTCCTCCAGCCCTGCCCCGCGCCGGCGCGACGACACATGCACGTGCTCGGCCGACAGGTAGCGTTCCAGCGTCAGTTCCTTCTTCACCAGCGGATGGTCGCGCCGGGCCAGCACCACCATCGGGTCCGACATGAAGGCACTGTGGTGAATGGCGGGCGACACCGGCAGCAGGATGTCGATGGCGGTGTCCAGCGTGCCGGCCAGCAGTTCGGACTCCATCTCGCGGCGGTCGAAGCGGATGGCCGCGATTTCCACGTGCGGCGCCATGGCGGTCACGCGCGCCATCAGCGGCGGCAGCAGCGTGCTTTCCAGCGCGTCACGCATGCCGATGGTGAAGCGCCGCGTGGTGTTGGCGGGATCGAAGTGCGGGGTGTCCTGCAGCGTGCGGGCGAACGATTGCAGCGCGCCGCGCACCTCGCCCGCCAGCGACCGCGCCAGCGGCGTGGGCGCCATGCCCTGCCCGCGCCGCTCGAACAGCGGATCGTCGAACAGCGTGCGCAGGCGCCCCAGCGCGTGGCTCACGGCCGGCTGCGTCAGGTTCAGCTGGCGCGCCGCGGCCGTGATGCTGCCTTCGCTGTAGATGGCGTCGAACACGACGAAGAGATTGAGGTCGATCCGGCTGAGTTGCATGGCACCTTCCTGCACGCGTGCTTTACTGAGGCATCAATGTCGCGCATTCTGGCATGGAATGCAGCATATTGATACTGACCAATCCAGAAAATTCATTTTTCTAATTAGCCTCGTTCCGCTAGAGTAGCCACAGTCGGCACGGCGTGCCCATCAAAAACCCCGAGGAGACCCCATGCAATTCGAATACTCGCCCAAGGTCAAGGAGATGCAGGCCAGGCTGCTGGCCTTCTTCGACAAGCACATCTACCCGAACGAAAAGCGCTTCTACGCCGAGGTGCAGGCCAACCGCGAAGCCGGCAATGCATGGGTACCGACCAAGGTCGTGGAAGAACTGAAGCCGCTGGCCCGCGAAGCCGGCCTGTGGAACCTGTTCCTGCCGCGCTCGAAGCGGGCCCCGGAAGGCCTGTCGAACCTGGAATATGCGCCGATGTGCGAGATCATGGGCCGGGTGCCCTGGTCGGCCGAAGTGTTCAACTGCGCCGCGCCGGACACCGGCAACATGGAGACGCTGGAGCGTTACGCGTCTGAAGAACTGAAGGACCAGTGGCTGGAGCCACTGCTGCGCGGCGAGATCCGCTCGGCATTCCTGATGACCGAGCCGGCCGTGGCCTCGTCCGACGCCACCAATATCGAATGCCGCATCGAGCGCGATGGCGACCATTACGTCATCAACGGCACCAAGTGGTGGTCGTCGGGTGCCGGCGATCCGCGCTGCAAGGTCTACATCGTGATGGGCAAGACCGACCCCGAGGCGGGCCGCCACGAGCAGCAGTCGATGATCGTGGTGCCGGCCGACACGCCGGGCATCACCATCAAGCGCTTCCTGCCCGTGTTCGGCTACGACGACGCGCCGCACGGCCACATGGAAATCGAACTGAAGAACGTGCGCGTGCCGGCCAGCAATATCCTGCTGGGCGAAGGCCGCGGCTTCGAGATCGCGCAAGGCCGCCTGGGCCCGGGCCGTATCCACCACTGCATGCGCAGCGTTGGCGTGGCAGAGCGCGCGCTGGAACTGATGTGCAAGCGCAGCCTGCAACGCGTGGCGTTCGGCAAGGAAGTGGCCCGTCAGGGCGTGACGCAGGAGCGCATCGCCGAAGCCCGTTGCGATATCGAGATGGCCCGCCTGCTGACGCTGAAGGCTGCCTACATGATGGACACCGTGGGCAACAAGGTGGCAAAGGCCGAAATCGCGATGATCAAGGTGGTGGCGCCGAACGTGGCGCTGCGCGTGATCGACTGGGCGATCCAGGTGCACGGCGCCGCGGGCGTGTCCGGCGACTTCCCGCTGGCCAACTGGTGGGCGCACCAGCGCACGCTGCGCCTGGCCGACGGCCCGGACGAGGTACACCGCAACGCCATCGCCAAGCTGGAACTGGCCAAGCACATGAACGTCAGCGCCGACAGCATCCAGATGCCCGTGACGCGCGGTTCTTGACAGGCCCGATAGCCTGCCACGCGAGAAGCCCGGCCCCGTGCCGGGCTTTTTCATGCACGGCCAGCAGGGTTATTCACTCTGTGCTTAAATGCCCCGGCCTATCTTCCACGGAGAACGTTGCACATGATCGACGTCTACACCTGGGCCACCCCGAACGGCCACAAGGTCCACATCATGCTTGAGGAATGCGGCCTGGAGTACAAGGTCCATCCGGTCAATATCGGTGCCGGCGACCAGTTCGGCGCCGACTTCCTGAAGATCAGCCCCAACAACAAGATTCCGGCGATCGTCGACAGCGACGGCCCCGACGGCGAGCCGATCTCGCTGTTCGAATCGGGCGCGATCCTGCTGTACCTGGCCAGCAAGACCGGCAAGTTCCTGCCCGACGACGTGCGCGGCAAGTACGACGCGCTGCAATGGCTGATGTTCCAGATGGGTGGCGTTGGCCCGATGCTGGGCCAGGCGCACCACTTCCGGATCTATGCGCCCGAAAAGATCGAATACGCGGTGAATCGCTATACCAACGAGGCCAGGCGCCTGTATGGCGTGATCGACAAGCAGTTGTCGCAACACGCCTGGCTGGCTGGCGACAGCTATTCGATCGCGGACATCGCCACGTTCCCGTGGCTGCGCAGCTGGCAGAACCAGGGCGTGGAACTGGACGACTATCCGCACCTGAAGCGCTGGTTCAACGAGATTGCCGAGCGCCCGGCCGTGAAGCGCGGCGTGGAGGTGCTGGCCAAGGAACGCAAGCCGCTGCAATCGGACAAGGAGCGCGAGATCCTGTTCGGCGCCACGCAATACCAACGGCGCTAAGCCCTGGCATCACCCGGACGGGTGCCGTAATCCGCACGGCCTGCGGCAGGCGTCAGGAGCTGGCCGTTGCCGGAATGACACAGAAATGAGAATCGATGCCGAAGCCGGCATCGATTGTTCATGTCAAATGACACACGCCGGCGCGGCAGCGGAGGCCAGGAAATTCGGATGGCATTTCGATGAAACCGGGCCTTGCGGGCGGCGGGTCCCGGATGCCCAATGGTCCGCGTGGCGCGGATTTGCGCCTCATCGACGCAGCCCGATCATCAGGTTCCGGGGTGGGCTGTGATGACCGCCCGCCACGGCAACTGTGCCGCATTGGCGACAGGTGTATCGCTTACGATGAGGATCTGGCACCGATAGAACGACAAACTATAAGTTGTCGTTCCGCATAGGTCGAGCCCTTAGTCTCGATCGACTTAGCGACTTAATATCCACACAGCAGCATATGACAGCAGACCCACTCAAGCTGTTCGGGCGACATTTGACCTGGTTGCGCAAGCAGCGTGGCTGGTCTCAGGAAGCGCTGTCGCTGGAAAGCGGCCTGGCCCGATCCTACCTCAGCGGCATCGAGCGCGGCACGCGCAATGTTGCGCTTTATAACATCTGTACCCTCGCTGACACGCTTGGTGTTTCGCCTACCGAGATGCTTGACTTTTCCAAGCATCGACCGGAAGAGGCGCAGGAAGCCGCCCGCTCGCCGTTCGACGCCGAGCAGTCTCCCTCTGTACAGGCAACGTTGCGCTATATGGCCGATCTCAACGACGTCGATCGCGATGTCGTGGCTGGCGTGGCACGGGCACTGGCGCGCCGGCACACTCGCTGAAACGCCCCGCCCGAGGCAGGGCGCATGCAGGCTCAGACGTTCAGCATGCCCTGCTGCTCGATGAAGGCAATTACCTGGTCCAGGCCCTGCCCTGACTTGACACTGCCCATCACGAACGGACGATCGCCGCGCATCTTGCGCGTATCGCTCTCCATGATTTCGAGCGACGCCCCCACGTAGGGCGCCAGGTCGGTCTTGTTGACCACCAGCAGGTCGGACTTCGTAATCCCTGGTCCGCCCTTGCGAGGAATCTTCTCACCCCCCGCCACATCGATCACATAGATCGTCAGATCGGACAATTCCGGGCTGAAGGTCGCGGCCAGGTTGTCGCCGCCCGATTCGATGAACACCACGTCGGCATCCGGAAACCGGGCCAGCATGCGGTCTACCGCTTCCAGGTTGATGGATGCGTCCTCGCGGATCGCCGTGTGCGGGCAGCCCCCCGTTTCCACGCCCATGATGCGCTCGGCCGGCAGCGCGCCCGAGATCGTCAGCAGGCGCTGGTCTTCCTTGGTGTAGATATCGTTGGTGATGGCGACCAGGTCATAGCGGTCGCGCATGGCCTTGCAGAGCATCTCCAGCAGGGTGGTCTTGCCGGAGCCCACGGGGCCGCCCACGCCAACGCGCAGCGGAGGATTCTTCTTGGTACGGGTCATGATCGGATTCAGGTGCGCTAGGAGCGGAAAAGCCGGGAATACTGGGTCTCGTGCCGTGCCGACAGCAGGCCCAGCATCGGGGAAAACGTGGAAAGCTGCGGCGGGTCGGCATCGGCACGGCGGGCCGCCTCGTCCACGGCGTCAAGCACATGACGATGCAGGCCGCGCAGGATCTGCTGGCCGGCCACCTGGCCCAGCGGCACCGCCTTGAGCGCGGCAGCCACCTGGTTCTCGGCCCAGTTGAAGGCATAGGCGGCCAGCCCCTCGCGGGCATCGATATCGAGCGCCACGCAAGCAGCCGTAAAAGCCGTGGGCAGGCACAGCGGCGACAGGCCGCGCAGGGTATCGCGCAGCGCCGCATCGCCCCACTCCATCTGGGCAATCAGCTTTGCCAGCGACCAGCCCATCTGCTCGGTTTCGAGCCGCAACTCGGACGTTTCGCGCGTGACGTGAAACCAGTCGTTCCAGCGGGCGACCGATGCCGCGTCCCGCTGCCGCCACGCACGATGCAGCAGCAGCCAGACCGGCGCCTCGCACTGGGCCTGCACGTGCACCAGATTGTCGCGAATCCAGTGCTCGGCCGTCGCGGCATCGCCAACCATCCCGCAGTCGATGGCCGCCTCAAGCCCCTGCGAATAGCTGAACCCGCCAATCGGCAATGCCGGCGAGGCAAGATGCAGCAGCGAGATCAGTTGAAGGAGCGCGGTCATGGCGTCTGGCTCCGTTTGCGGATTGCCGGCAACCTGGCGGGCTCGCCCTCTCTTCCGCACGCGGGAGAGGGGTTGGTGTAGAGGGCGCGCGGCTCAACGAATCCATTGGCCAATGCAGCCTGACGAATGGTTTCCAGCACGCCCTCGATCTGATCGTGGATCTCGTTGTTCCAGAAGTGCAGCACCGTAAAGCCCTGGCCTCGCAACCACACATCGCGATCGACGTCGTAAAGCGAGCCATGCTGACTACCATCGGCCTCGACGATCAGTTTGTGCTCCATGCAGATGAAGTCGGCAATATACGGGCCGACTGGCTTCTGACGTCTGAATTTCAGGCCAAAGAAGCGATGGGCACGCAGGAAGTACCACAGGCGCTCTTCGGCTGCAGTTTGATGCGAGCGTAGCTCTTTCGCGAATTCGTGGTTGGTCAGCCGCCTGCCCTCTCCCCCAGCCCCTCTCCCGCTGGCGGGAGAGGGGAGAAAACCCGCGGCGTTGGAAACGCGGTCGGCGGTCTCCCCATTCTCGCAAGCGCAAGAGGGGAGAAAACCAGCGGCGTTGGAAACGCGGTCGGTGGTCTCCCCTTTCTCGCACGCGCAAGTGGGGAGAAAACCAGCGGCGTTGGAAACGCGGTCGGTGGTCTCCCCTTTTTCACACGCGCAAGAGGGGAGAAAACCAGCGGCGTTGGAAACGCGGTCGGTGGTCTCCCCTTTCTCGCACGCGCAAGAGGGGAGAAAACCCGCGGCATTCGACACCTCGGTGGTGGTCTCCCCTCTCCCGTGCACGGGAGAGGGGTTGGGGGAGAGGGCAAGCGTCTGATTCGCAATCACATTCGGTTAGTGCTTGTGCCCACAGTGCTCGTCGTGCACGTGATCGTGATCATGGCCGTGGCCGTGCGAATGACCGTGGTCGTGACCATGACCATGGCCGTGGTCGTGCCCGTGGCCGTGCCCGTGATGCTCGTGGAACACTGCCTGGGCCGCCGCGTAGTCTTCGGCGAAGGTCGCATCGTGGCCGTGCTTGTGGCCGCCGCCATAGGCGCCGGCCTCGGGCTCGAACGGTTGCTCGGCGCGCACGATCTGCACGCCCAGGCGCGTCAGCATGTCGGCCAGTACCGGGTCGTATTCCAGGCGCAGGTAGTCGCGCCCCACTTCCACCGGCGTATGCCGGTTGCCAAGGTGGTACGCCGCGCGCATCAGGGCCAGCGGATCGGTGGACGTCACCTGCAGCACCGATTCCGGCGCGGCCTGGACCTCGACGAAGGTGCCGTCCTCGGCCACCAGCAGGTCACCGCCGCGCAGCACGGTGCCGCGTGGCAGGAACAGCGCCGCCTCGGTGCCATTGTCGAGCGCCGCGCGCAGGCGGCTCTTGCTGCGGTCGCCGAACGGCAGGACCAGCTTGGGGGCGCGTCGCACCAGCACGGGGGCGATACCATGCGGCGCAGGCAGGACTTTGTCGATCTTGATCACGGCTTCAGCTTCAGAACAGGAAGTAGCGTTGCGCCATCGGCAGCACCGTGGCGGGCTCGCACATCAGCAACTGGCCGTCGGCCACCACCTGGTAGGTCTCGGGGTCCACGGTGACGTGCGGCTGCCAGTCATTGTGCACCATGTCGCGCTTGC
Organism: Cupriavidus sp. HE11; assembly: GCF_056097175.1. Classification (NCBI taxonomy): domain Bacteria; kingdom Pseudomonadati; phylum Pseudomonadota; class Betaproteobacteria; order Burkholderiales; family Burkholderiaceae; genus Cupriavidus; species Cupriavidus sp. HE11. The sequence goes on along the minus strand of NZ_CP184464.1, from coordinate 2,978,759 downwards.
TGACGGTGCGGCATCCGCGTACGGCGGCCAGCGTCTTGGCAAGCCCGTAGCGTCCGCCAACATCGGCCGCCAGTGCCGCCTGCGAGACAAACGTCAGCGACGATTTCGGCAGCGCTCCGCCGGCCGACGCGAACATGGGCCGGTAGTGCACGGGCTGCGGCGTCGGGATCGATGCATTGGGGTCACCCATGGCCGCCGCCGCGATCATGCCGCCCTTCAGGATCAGGCTCGGCTTCACGCCGAAGAACGCCGGCTTCCACAGCACCAGGTCGGCCCACTTGCCCACCTCGATCGACCCCACCTCGTGCGCGATGCCGTGCGTCAGCGCCGGATTGATCGTGTACTTGGCGATATAGCGCCGCACGCGGAAATTGTCGTGGCCGCCGCGCGCATCGTGCGGATCGCCGGGCAGCTTGCCGCGCTGCGCCGCCATCTTGTGCGCGGTCTGCCAGGTCCGGATGATGACCTCGCCCACGCGGCCCATGGCCTGCGAATCGCTGGAGATCATCGAGAACGCGCCCAGGTCGTGCAGGATGTCCTCGGCCGCGATGGTCTCGCGCCGGATGCGCGACTCGGCAAAGGCGATGTCCTCGGCGATGGCCGGGTCCAGGTGATGGCAGACCATCAGCATGTCCAGGTGCTCGTCGAGCGTGTTCACCGTGTACGGCCGCGTCGGGTTGGTCGACGACGGCAGCACGTTCGATTCGCCGCACACCTTGATGATGTCCGGCGCATGGCCACCGCCCGCGCCTTCGGTGTGGTACGTGTGGATCGTACGGCCCTTGAACGCTGCAATCGTCGCCTCGACAAAGCCGCCTTCGTTGAGCGTATCGGTGTGGATGGCCACCTGCGTATCGGTGTCGTCCGCCACGGACAGGCACGTGTCGATGGCCTGCGGCGTGGTGCCCCAGTCCTCGTGCAGCTTCAGGCCGATGGCCCCTGCCTCCACCTGCTCGGTCAGCGGCGCCGGCTGGCTGGCGTTGCCCTTGCCCAGGAAGCCGATGTTCATCGGGTAGGCATCGGCGGCCTGCAGCATGCGCTCCATGTACCACGGCCCGGGTGTGACCGTGGTGGCGAAGGTGCCCGTGGCCGGGCCGGTGCCGCCGCCAATCATCGTCGTCACGCCGCTCATCAGCGCCTCGTCGATCTGCTGCGGGCAGATGAAGTGGATGTGCGTGTCGATGCCGCCCGCCGTGACGATCATGCCCTCGCCGGCGATCACCTCGGTGCCGGGGCCCACGACGATGGTCACGCCCGGCTGGATGTCGGGGTTGCCGGCCTTGCCGATACCGGCGATGCGGCCGTGCTTGAGGCCGATGTCGGCCTTGACGATGCCCCAGTGGTCAATGATCAGCGCATTGGTGATGACCGTGTCGACGCAGTCCTTCGACATGCGCTGGCTCTGGCCCATGCCATCGCGAATCACCTTGCCGCCGCCGAACTTGACCTCTTCGCCGTAGATCGTGAAATCCTTTTCCACTTCGATGACCAGGCCGGTGTCGGCCAGCCGCAGGCGGTCACCGGTGGTCGGGCCAAACATCTCGGCATAGGCCTGCCGCGAAATCTTCACGCTCATCACAGCGCTCCCATGATCTTGCCGTTGAACCCATAGACGATGCGGTCGCCGTCCAGCGCCACAAGCTGCACCGTGCGCGACTGGCCCGGCTCGAAGCGCACCGCCGTACCGGCCGCGATATCCAGCCGGAAGCCGCGCGTGGCTTCGCGGTCGAACGACAGTGCCGCGTTGGTTTCATAGAAGTGAAAGTGCGACCCGACCTGCACCGGACGGTCGCCCGTATTTGCCACCGTCACGCTGACCGTGGCACGGCCCGCGTTCAGTTCGATCTCGCCGTCAAGCGGCATCAGTTCACCGGGAATCATCGCCAGGCTCCTTTACGGACTTCAGGCCACCAGCAGGCCGACGCCATACAGCGCCACGCCAGCCCCGGCCACGCGCGCCATCCAGCCCGCATGGCGACGCAGGAACGCGCCCGCGCCGATACCCATCACGTGCAGCGTCATCGTGCTGACAGCAAAGCCGCCGACATAGGCCAGCACGCCAGGCAGCGCCGCGGCGGTGGCCGGCAGCTCTGCCCCGTGCGCATAGCCGTGGAACAGCGCGAAGCCACCGACGATTGCCATGCCGGACAGCGCCGACAGCCGGGCGCGCGCAGCCACCAGCAGACCGATCACCAGCAGCGAGACGGCGATCATCGGCTCCACGGCCGGCAGCGTCACGCCGGTCAGTCCCAGCGCCGCGCCAACCAGCATCATGACGACGAAGGCCAGCGGCAGGCGCAGCATGTCCAGCTTCGATGTGCCCTGGGCGAAGGCGCTCTTCGGCGCGGCGATCAGCGCGCTCCAGACGCCCACGGCAGCCATCGCCAGCAGGTGATCGGCGCCCGTGAACGGGTGCGCCAGGCCAGCGAACAGGCTGGCGCCGACCGTGGCGGCATCGTGGCCGGGGTGGGCAAAGGCCGAAGCGGCTGCCAGCGAGAGCGTGGCGCCAGTCATGACGCGGGCGAGAGTCGGGCGTGCAAAGGTCGGGCGGTGCATAGGGTTGGTCCTCTTCTTGTTGAGCGTTCGGTTCGGTGATCGGATTCAGACGATCGGATGGTGCACGGTGACCAGCTTGGTGCCGTCCGGAAACGTAGCCTCCACCTGGATTTCCGGAATCATCTCGGCCACGCCGTCCATGACGTCCTCGCGCCGCAGCACCGTGGTGCCTTCGTGCATCAGTTCGGCCACGGTGCGGCCATCGCGCGCGCCTTCCATGATGGCGGCCGTGATCAGCGCCACCGCCTCGGGGTAGTTGAGCTTGAGCCCGCGCGCCCGGCGGCGCTCGGCCAGCAGTGCGGCGGTGAAGATCAGCAGCTTGTCTTTCTCGCGCGGAGTCAGTTCCATGTTGGCTTTCCGTTCTGGTGTTCTTGTTGGCGTTGTGCGTCGGCGTAAGCGTCGTTCAGGTGGCCCAGAGCCGCAGCGGCCGGGCCGGCACGCCATGTATCGGCATGCGCAGGGCGTTCCAGCAATCGATCATCAGGTGGCGCACCACTTCCATGTCGCGGCCCAGCACGCGCAGCAGCAGCATCGACTGGCTTGCCGGCTGCCCGCGTCCCGCCAGGCAGGTCACGCCGGCACGCAGGTCCGGGCGGTACGGCAACCGCTCGGCCAGCGACTCGGCCAGTTCCTGCGTGGCGCCCTGCCCCACGGCCCACAGCGTGCCGAGGATGGGCAGGCCGTCCATGCCGGCCAGCGCGCCGCGCAACGGCGACGCGGCGTCGAAATGCGACTGCTCGATCCACAATGCGCGATCCGGGCTGGCAATGCGCGTATCCAGCCACAGCGAGCCCCGGGACCAATGCTCGCCCGATGCCAGCCGGCCCAGCACCACGGCGTCCCAGCCGATGGCGCTGCCGCCGGGCGCCACCACCACGTCGGTGGCAATGCGCGCGCGGGCATCGTCGAACACGATGTTTTCCTGCGGCAGCCAGTCCAGCCTGGCGCCTTCGGCCACGTCGATACGCACCTGCTGCGCGGCGTCGCGGCCCTGCGACTTGTACCACTTGGTGGCGCCGGGCGTTGCCAGCACGGCATGCGCGCCAGCCTCGACGGCAATGTCGATATCGAGCAGGTCGCCGCCGGCCACGCCGGCCGGCGGGTGCAGCACCACGCCATGGCAGATCGCACCTTCCGGGTAGAGCGGCTTCTGCACCCGCAGCGGCCCCTCGTGCCGGCGCTCGACCATGGCGGTACGGCCCGCGCGCTCGGCAAAGCGCAGGCGCAGGCGGGCATGCCATGCAACGGGCATGGCGAGCGACGAAGGAAAATCTGGATGACGCATGATGAAAAAGGCAGGCGCGGGGGCGCGCGGAGGTATGCCGCAGATCATAGCGCGCGGCTGTCGTCACCGGAAGGTGACGCAGCACGCACGCCACAGTGGGACATCACACCGCGATCAGTTCCCGCACGCCGTCCTGCTCCATCGTCGCGCCCGCGCCCTTCGCCACCACTTCACCGCGGCTCATCACCACGTAGTGATCGGCCAGATGACGCGCGAATTCGTAGTACTGCTCCACCAGCAGCACGGTCATGCCGAACTCGTCCACCAGCAGGCGCAGCGCGCGGCCGATGTCCTGGATGATCGACGGCTGGATGCCTTCGGTTGGTTCGTCCAGGATCAGCAGCTGGGGCTCGCTCATCAGCGCGCGGCCAATCGCCAGCTGTTGCTGCTGACCGCCCGACAGGTCGCCGCCCCGGCGCTGGCGCATGGTGCGCAGCACCGGGAACAGCTCGTAGATGCGGTCGGGCACGCCGGCGGGCTTGCCGCGGCTGGCGGCACCGATCAGCAGGTTTTCCTCGACAGTCAGGCGCGGGAAGATCTCGCGGCCCTGCGGCACGTAGGCCAGACCGGCCGACACGCGCTCGTATGGCGCCTTTTTCTCCAGCGCCTTGCCGTCCCAGCTAACGCTGCCGCTGCGCGTGGGCACCACGCCCATCAGGCATTTGAGCAGCGTGCTCTTGCCCACGCCGTTGCGGCCCAGCAGCGTGGTCAGCTTGCCGTGCGGCACTTCGAACGACACGTTGCGCAGGATATGGCTGCCGCCGTAGTACTGGTTCAGTGCATTGACCTGCAGCATGGTTATCTTCCCAGGTAGGATTCGATCACGCGCTCGTCGCGCTTGACGGCATCGAGCGTGCCCTCGGCCAGCAGGCTGCCTTCGGCCAGCACGGTCACGCGGCCGGCATCGCCAGCCAGTGCGGCCACGAACTCCATGTCGTGCTCCACCACCATCATCGAGCAGCTGCCGCGCAGGCTGTTGAGCAGCGCCGCAAGCTGCATGGTTTCCTCGTCGGTCATGCCGGCCACCGGCTCGTCGAGCAGCAGCAGTTGCGGCTGCTGCATCAGCAGCATGCCGATCTCCAGCCGCTGCTTCTGGCCGTGCGACAGCAGTCCGGCGGGCCGGTAGGCCTCGTCTTCCAGGCCGGTCAGCGCCAGCGTTTCCTCGATACGGCGATGGCCCTCGCCGGTCAGCCGCGCACGCAGCGACGACCACCAGCGCTTGTCGGCCTTCATCGCCAGTTCCAGGTTTTCCCACACCGCGTGCTGTTCGAACACGGTGGGCTTCTGGAACTTGCGGCCGATGCCGGTCTGGGCGATCTTCGGCTCGGTCATGCGCATCAGGTCGATGGTCTGGCCCAGGAACACCCGTCCCGTCACGTTGGCGTTGCGCGGACCGGTCTTGCCGGTGATGACGTCCATCATCGTCGTCTTGCCGGCGCCGTTCGGGCCGATCACGCAGCGCAGCTCGCCGTGGTCGATCGACAGCGACAGCTTGTTCAGCGCGCGGAAACCGTCGAACTGCACGGTCAGGTCTTCGACATAGAGGATGGGGCCGTGCGTGGTGTCGATAACCCCGGGTTCGACGATGCGGCCCAGGCCGGTGGCGTCTCCGTTCTCGGCCTGTTGCAGTCCCAGCGCGGCGTTCATGCGTTGCTCCCTTGTTGCGGCGCCACCACCGGCTCATCGGTGGCCGCCTCGATATTTTCCGCGGCGGTTCGCTGGCCGCGCAGGCGGCGCACCAGGCCAACCACGCCGTCGGGCAGGTACAGCGTCACGAGTACGAACATCGCGCCCAGCAGGAACAGCCAGTACTCGGCAAAGTACGCCGTGAACATGGTCTTGGCACCGTTCACCAGGAACGCGCCGACGATGGGCCCGATCAGCGTGCCGCGGCCACCCACGGCCACCCACACGGCCATTTCGATCGAGTTCGCCGGCGACATCTCGCCCGGGTTGATGATGCCCACCTGCGGCACGTACAACGCGCCGGCAATGCCGCACAGCACGGCCGAGAACGTCCACACGAACAGCTTGTAGCCCAGCGGGTTGTAGCCCGAGAACATCACGCGCGTTTCGGCATCGCGCACGGCGGTCACCACGCGGCCCAGCTTCGACGTGACGATGTAGCGGCAGGCAATGAACCCGGCCACCAGCGCCAGGAACGTCAGCACGAACAGGGCCGTGCGGGTCTGCGGCGCGGCCACGGCAAAGCCGGCGATGCGCTTGAAGTCGGTAAAACCGTTGTTGCCGCCGAAGCCCGTCTCGTTGCGGAAGAACAGCAGCATCGCGGCATAGGTCATGGCCTGCGTGATGATCGACAGGTACACACCCTTGATGCGCGAGCGGAACGCGAAGAAACCGAACAGCCACGCCAGCACACCGGGCAGCAGCACCACCAGCAGCAGCGCATACGGCAGGTGTTCGGTGCCGTGCCAGAACCACGGCAGTTCCTTCCAGTCCAGGAACACCATGAAGTCGGGCAGGTCGCTCTTGTAGACGCCCTCGCGGCCGATCGAGCGCATCAGGTACATGCCCATCGCATAGCCCCCCAGCGCGAAGAACAGACCGTGGCCCAGGCTCAGGATGCCGCAGTAGCCCCACACCAGGTCCAGCGCGATGGCGGCCAGCGCAAAGCACATGATCTTGCCGAACAGCGTCAGCGCGTAGGCCGACAGGTGCATCGGATGGGTCTCCGGCAACACCAGCGCGCAGACTGGCACGCCAATGGCGACAACCACGGTCAGCAGCACCAGCAGCGTCCATACGCGACCCGAGAACAGCGGCTGGCGCTCCGGCACCGACAGCTTGAACGCCTTGCGGGATGAAGAAGAAAAGCTGCTCATGTCAGGCCTCCGCGCTGCGCCCCTTGAGCGCGAAAAGTCCCTGCGGCCGTTTCTGGATAAACAGCACGATCAGCACGAGGACGAAGATCTTGGCCAGCACCGCGCCGTAGAACGGCTCGATGAACTTGTTGATGATGCCGAGGCCGAACGCCCCGACGATGGTGCCGGCCAGTTGCCCCACCCCGCCGAGCACCACGACCATGAACGAATCGATGATGTACGCCTGCCCCAGGTCGGGGCCCACATTGCCGATCTGCGACAGCGCGCAGCCGCCCAGCCCGGCGATGCCGGCACCGAAGGCAAACGCGTAGCTGTCCACCTTCCACGTGCGCACGCCCACGCAGGCCGCCATGGTGCGGTTCTGCGTCGTGGCGCGCACGAACAGGCCCAGCCGCGTGCGGTTCAGCACGGCCCACGCCACGGCCACCACTGCCAGCGCGAACAGGATGATGACCACGCGGTTGTACGGGATCACCAGCCCTGCCATGGCATCGAAGCCGCCGCTCATCCACACGGGATTGGCCACTTCCACGTTCTGGGCACCGAAGATCGTACGCACGGCCTGCATCAGCAGCAGGCTGATACCGAACGTGGCCAGCAGCGTTTCCAGCGGACGGCCGTACAGGTGTCGCAGCACGATCCGCTCCAGCGCAAAGCCGACCACGCCGGCCGCCAGGAACGACGCCGGCAGGGCCGCCACCAGGTACCAGTCGAACGCATTCGGGGCATAGGCACGGAACAGCGTCTGCACCACGTACGTGGCATAGGCGCCGATCATCAGGAATTCACCGTGCGCCATGTTGATGACGCCGATCAGCCCGTATGTGATCGCCAGGCCCAGAGCAGCCAGCAGCAGCACGCTGCCCAGGCTCAGGCCCGCGAACAGGTTGCCCAGCAGTTCGGCGCGGCGCTGTTCGCTGCGCAGCTGGTCGATGGCCTTCTGGGCGGCCACGCGCACGTCTTCGTCGGCTTCCTTGTACTTGCCGGCATCGTCCTTTTCCAGCAGCGGTATCAGCTTCTGGCGCGATTGCGGATTGCTGTCGGCGCCCAGGATGCGGATGGCATCGAGCCGGGCGTCACGCGTGGCCTCGGTGCCCTGCGCCAGCACGGTATTCGCCCAGATCACATCCAGGCGCCCCCTCAGCCCGGCATCGGCCTCGGCCTTGCGGGCAGCTTCCACGGCGTCGCGCGACGCGTTCCCGGGCTGGTCGAACAGCGTGTTGATGGCCTGCGTGCGCACCGCGATGTCCGGCGACTGCAGCAGCAGGCTGCTGGCGGCGCTATCCACGATGGTGCGCAGGCTGTTGTTCAGCGTCAGCGATTCCAGCGCGTCGCTTTTCACGGCGACGGCCTTGCCGCTGATTGCATCGAGATACTTGTCACCGTCCTGGCGCACCATGCCGACCGACGGCTCGTACTGCAGCGCATCGTCCTGCAGCGCCTTCAGGATCGGGCCGGCCTGCTCTGCCGGTGCCTGCGTCAGTTTGGTGAGCGCGGCGGTCTTGGCGTCGAAGTCGTCTTCGGCCAGCGGCTTCAGGTCGGCCTGCGTCAGCGGCGTGGCCGCCCAGAGCGGGGCAGCGGCCAGCAGCAACGCGGCAAACGTGGCGCGTAACCATGATCGGATGGGTCGGTGCATTCAGGAGTCTTGTTTTGGCGCGATGGTTTCGCGTCTTTGGATTGTTCGAAGTCACCCATTGTTTGCTCCCTTCGCCCGTGCAACGGGAGAGGGGTTGGGGGAGAGGGCCCGGCAGGCCAAACGCCGGCGTCGCATCAGCCGACGCCTGCCCTCTCCCCCGCCCTCTTCCCGCCGGCGGGAGAGGGCCTCAAACGGCTTAGTTGCCGCCGACCTTGTCGGCCTTGCCTTCGTTACCCGCGATGAACGGGCTCCACGGTTGTGCGCGGATCGGCTTCGGCGTCTTCCAGACCACGTTGAACTGACCGTCGCCCTTGACTTCGCCGATCATCACCGGCTTGTACAGGTGATGGTTGTCGCCCATGGTCAGCGTGAAGCCGTCCGGTGCCTTGAAGGTCTGGCCATACATGGCGGCGCGCACCTTGTCCACGTCGGTGGTGCCGGCCTTCTTCACGGCCTGGGCCCACATGTGGATACCCACGTAGGTGGCTTCCATCGGGTCGTTGGTCACGCGCTTGTCGCCGCCGGGCAGGTTGTTGGCCTTGACCCACGCCGCCCACTGCTTCTTGAACGCGTCGTTCTCGCCGTTCTTGACCGACATGAAGTAGTTCCAGGCGGCCAGGTGGCCCACCAGCGGCTTGGTGTCGATGCCGCGCAGTTCTTCCTCACCCACCGAGAAAGCCACCACGGGCACGTCCTTGGCCTTCAGGCCGGCGTTGCCCAGTTCCTTGTAGAACGGCACGTTGGAATCGCCGTTGATCGTCGAGATCACTGCGGTCTTGCCGCCCTGCGAGAACTTCTTGATGTTGGCGACGATGGTCTGGTAGTCGGCATGACCAAACGGGGTGTAGACCTCTTCGATGTCCTTGTCGGCGACGCCCTTGCTCTTCAGGAACGCGCGCAGGATCTTGTTGGTGGTGCGCGGGTACACGTAATCGGTGCCCAGCAGGAAGAAGCGCTTTGCACCGCCGCCTTCCTTGCTCATCAGGTATTCCACGGCCGGGATGGCCTGCTGGTTCGGCGCGGCGCCCGTGTAGAACACGTTCTTGGACATTTCCTCGCCTTCGTACTGCACCGGGTAGAACAGCAGCGCGTTGGTCTCTTCATAGACCGGCAGCACCGACTTGCGCGACACCGACGTCCAGCAGCCGAACGTGACGGCAACCTTGTCCTTGGTGATCAGCTGGCGGGCCTTCTCGGCGAACAGCGGCCAGTTGGAAGCGGGGTCCACCACCACCGGCTCAAGCTTGCGGCCCAGCACGCCGCCGCTCTTGTTGATCTCGTCGATCGTCATCAGCGCCACGTCCTTGAGCGAAGTCTCGGAGATGGCCATGGTGCCCGACAGCGAATGCAGGATCCCGACCTTGATCGGTTCCTTCGTCTGCGCCATCAGCGGGCTGGTACCGATCATCGCTGCGGCGGCTACCGCCGACAGCTTCAGCATGTCACGTCGTTTCATTGCAGCTCCCATTTTGTCCAATTTGTCGTATGTGGTCAGGGACTACGCACCCCGGGTAACGCTTCTGCAACTAGCGTGCCAAGAATGGCGATACCCGCAAACCGTTGCCAGGCAACGGCTGCGAGACAAATCGGATGGGACGGATCGGGGGCGCACCAGTAAGGTGCCAAGCTTGCGGAGTGCCCGGAACGGACGCATGCACCGGCGTCGTGCATCGGCCCGATGCGGTGCATGGCAGGAAGGGATCGGTGCGCGGCGCACCAGAGGCAAGATTCCGGACGGGGACGCAGGTTCCCGCCCTCCCCGCCGCCATCGGGGGGCTGCGGGGGAAAAACGCAATAAAAAACGGGGCCGCTGGGGCCCCGTTTCTTTCAGATACCGGTGACGACGGTCACTTGCTCATCCACGGCATCATGTTGGCGTTCATGTTGTGCATGATCCAGAGCGAACCGGCCAGCACGATGAACAGGATCAGGCCCGTGAACAGCAGAGCCATCACGTTCCACTTCTGGCCTTCCGAGCCGTCCAGGTGCAGGAAGTACTTCAGGTGCACGACGATCTGTACCACGGCCATGCCCAGGATGATCCAGAGCGTGGTGGCGCGGTCCATCGAGCCGTCCATCACGATCTTGAACGGGATCACGGTCAGGATCACCGCCAGCACGAAGCCGATCACATACGACTTGACGCTGCTGTGGCCGTGCGACGCGCCATGGGCGGCGCTTGCGTGTTGCTGTGCCATTTACATTGCTCCCATCAGGTAGACCACGGTGAACACACCGATCCAGACCACGTCCAGGAAGTGCCAGAACAGGCTGAGGCAGTTCAGGCGCTTGGCCACCACCGGGGTCAGGCCCTTCTTCGACAGCTGGTACATCAGCACGAGCATCCAGACCATGCCGCTTGCCACGTGCAGGCCGTGGGTGCCCACGAGCGTGAAGAACGACGACAGGAAGGCGCTGCGGCTCGGGCCGGCACCTTCATGGATCAGGTGCGCGAACTCGTTGATTTCCATCGCCATGAAGCCTGCACCCAGCAGGAACGTCACGGCCAGCCAGAACATCACGCGGCCACGCTGCTGGTTCTGCATCGACACCATGGCAAAGCCGTAGGTGATCGACGAGAACAGCAGGATTGCCGTTTCCACGAGCACGTAGTTGAGCTCGAACAGCTCCTTGCCCGTCGGGCCACCCGCCACTTCGCCGCGCAGGACGGCGAACGCGGCGAACAGGCACGCGAACAAGATGCAGTCGCTCATCAGGTACAGCCAGAAACCGAAGATGGTGTTCTCGCTGGTGTCGTGATGGGCGTGGTCATGCGCCTCGTCGTGCGAGTGCGCATGCGCGGGGGCTTGCGCCCCAAAGCGGTCAAGAACTTCTGTCGACATCGTTATCAGCCCTGTGCAGCCACACGCTGCTGGTAGCGGGTTTCGATCTGCTCGACCTCGGCGGCCGGCACGTAGTAGTCGATGTGGTCATCGTTGGCGCGACGGATGAACGCCACCACCATGCCCACCAGGCCAACGGCGGCCAGCCACCAGATATGCCAGGTCAGCGCGAAGCCCAGCGCCAGGCTCCAGGCACCCATGTAGAAGCCGGCAGCCGTGTTCTTCGGCATGTGGATCTGCGCGAAACCGCTGGTCGGCAGCTTCTCGCCACGAGCCTTCATGTCGGCAAACGCGTCCAGGTCACGCACCACCGGGGTGTGCGCGAAGTTGTAGAACGGCGGCGGCGACGACACGGCCCATTCCAGCGTACGGCCACCCCAAGGGTCGCCCGTCACGTCGGCCAGCTTCTTGCGGTCACGGATCGACACGACGATCTGCAGCACCTGGAAGAAGATGCCCAGCGCCACGAACACCACGCCCACCACGGCCAGATGCAGCCAGGGCGTCCATTCCGGGTTGTTCGTGTGGTTCAGACGACGGGTCATGCCCATCAGGCCCAGCACGTACAGCGGCATGAAGGCGAAGTAGAAGCCAACGATCCAGCACCAGAAGGCGCACTTGCCCAGACGCTCGTTCAGCTTGAAGCCGAACGCCTTCGGCCACCAGTAGGTGATGCCGGCCAGGTAGCCAAACAGCACGCCGCCGATGATCACGTTGTGGAAGTGGGCGATCAGGAACAGGCTGTTATGCAGCACGAAGTCGGCTGCCGGCACGGCCATCAGCACGCCGGTCATGCCGCCGATCACGAACGTGATCATGAAGCCCAGCGTCCACAGCACCGGCGACGTGAACTGCACGCGGCCACGGTACATCGTGAACAGCCAGTTGAAGATCTTCACGCCCGTCGGGATCGAGATGATCATCGTCGTGATGCCGAAGAACGCGTTCACGTTGGCGCCGGAGCCCATCGTGAAGAAGTGGTGCAGCCACACGATGAACGACAGCACCATGATCGCGCTCGTTGCGTACACCATCGACTTGTAGCCGAACAGCTTCTTGCCCGAGAACGTGGCGATGATTTCCGAGAAGATACCGAATGCCGGCAGCACCAGGATGTAGACCTCGGGGTGGCCCCAGATCCAGATCAGGTTCACGTACATCATGGCGTTGCCGCCACCGTCGTTCGTGAAGAAGTGCATGTCGAAGTAACGGTCCAGACCCAGCAGGGCCAGCGACACCGTCAGCACCGGGAAGGCGGCCACGATCAGCACGTTCGTGCAGAAGATGGTCCACGTGAACACCGGCATGCGCATCAGGGTCATGCCCGGGGCGCGCATCTTCAGGATCGTCACCAGGAAGTTCACGCCGGTCAGCAACGTGCCCAACCCTGATATCTGCAAGGACCAGAGGTAGTAGTCCACCCCCACGCCCGGGCTGTAGTCCAGGCCCGACAGCGGCGGATAGGCCAGCCAGCCGGTACGGGCGAATTCACCAACCCCCAGCGAAACGTTGACCAGCAGTGCGCCGGCCACGAACAGCCAGAAGCTCAGCGTGTTCAGGAACGGGAATGCCACGTCGCGCGCGCCGATCTGCAGCGGCACCACGAGGTTCATCAGGCCCGTCATCAGCGGCATGGCCACGAAGAAGATCATGATCACGCCGTGGGCCGTGAACACCTGGTCATAGTGCTCGGGCGGCAGGAAGCCGGTGGCGCCATTGGTGGCAACCGCCAGCTGGGTACGCATCATGATGGCGTCGGCAAAGCCGCGCAGCAGCATGATCAGCGCCACCAGCGAGTACATCACGCCGATGCGCTTGTGGTCGACCGAGGTAATCCACTCGGACCACAGGTAGTTCCACTTCTTGAAATACGTGATCGCACCAAGCAGCGCCAGCCCGCCAAGGGCCACGCAGCTCAGCGTGATCATGATGATCGGCTCATGAAACGGAATCGCCGACAAACTCAATTTGCCAAACATCATTGCTCCTAGATTTGCGCGCCCACGGCCGGCTTGGCCGGCGTGGTCATGGATACACGCTCTTCGCCAAGCGTGTTACGCGACGTGCAGACCGGACCGCCATCGAAACCTTCGCGGGCCATGGCACGGCCGTCGTGCCCCATGTATTGATGCAGGACGCCGGTGAACAGGCCGTCTTCGACCTTGCCGAAGTAGGTCACCGGTTCTGCTTCGCTCGGCTTGGCCAGGACCTTGTAGTCCTCGGCGGCGAGCTGCTTGCTGGACGCGCGCACCTGCTCCACCCACTTGTCGAACTCGAAGTTCGACATGGCGATGGTCTTGAATTTCATGCCCGAGAAGCCGCCGCCGCTGTAGTTGGCGGACATGCCGTCGTACGTGCCGGCTTCATTGGCGATGAGGTGCAGCTTGGTCTCCATCCCGGCCATGGCGTACACCTGACTGCCCAGTTGGGGGATGAAGAACGAATTCATGATCGAATCCGACGTGATCTTGAAGTTCACCGGCGTGTTCACCGGCAGTGCCAGCTGGTTGACCGTCGCGATCTTCAGTTCCGGATAGATGAACAGCCATTTCCAGTTCATTGCCACGGCCTCGACCTGGACCGGCTTGACGTTGGACTCAAGCGGCTTGTAGGGGTCGAGATCGTGCGACGACTTCCAGGTGATGATGCCCAGCGCGATGATGATCAGGCAGGGGATCAGCCAGACCACGACTTCGATCTTGGTCGAGTGCGACCAGTCGGGATCGTAGGTGGCCGACGTGTTGCTGGCGCGATACTTCCACGCAAACACGATCGTCAGGATGATCACGGGCACCACGACCAGCAGCATCAGCCAGGTGGCGATCAGGATGATGCCCTTGATGTCGACGCCGACTTGCCCTTTCGGGTTCATCAGCGCGAAGTCGCAGCCGGCCAGCAGGAGCAGGCCAAGGCAAGGCAGGTACCGCATCAGGCGCGGCATTGTTGATGTGTTCATGTCACGACGGTCTGGTTGCGCCACGCCTGTGCACAAGCGAGGCACTGCCGCCTGCTGCACGAGGCAACGGGCTGGCTGGGCTGGGAAAAACCGGGGACGTGTCCAAAGCTGGCGCAAGCGTTGATGGGGCGAGCAAGCGCCGGCGGACCATGCGGCCGGGCAACGCCATGAGCGCGGCTGGACAGCAACTGACGACTGCGTGCGCGAAACGCCGGGGGCGGAAGCGTGCGCTGAGGTAACCGACTGCCTGAACTGCGATCGTTCCCGGTTCGGAGCAGCCACCGGGACAAGCGTTGTGTCACGATGCTCACGCGATTTCCGCCTGCTTTTGACCAACCCACCAGCGCAGCGAGCACGGTCTCCGAGCGGATATCGCATTACTTAAAACATCGTTGGCCGCGAATGTACCGCAACGCAACATTGCGGGTAAACCCAAACACAACGGAAACACTGTTCTTTTAACCGGACAATGTTTTTGATGTCGCACAAAGGAAACAGATCACGCCGTGAACGTATTTGTCATGCGAATCTTCTGGACAAAAGAAAGGGGCCGCGTTCTAGCGGCCCCTCCGTCCTGCCTCACTGCCACGCGCTACGAGTAGCGCCGGCTGATCGATTCCGCCACGCAGACCGGGCGGTCGCTGCCCTCGCGCTCGATCGTGACTTCCCACGTCGATTGCGCACCGACCAGGCCGTTCGGCATCGGGTCCAGGCGCTCGACCTTGAGCAGCTTCACGCGCGCACGCAGCTTGCTGCCGACCGGCACCGGCGAGGTGAACCGTACCCGGTTCAGCCCGTAGTTGACGCCCATCTTCACGCCTTCCATATGGATCGCGTTCTGCATGAACTGCGGCAGCAGCGACAGCGTCAGAAAACCATGCGCCACCGGCGCGCCGAACGGCGATTCCCGCCTGGCACGCTCGACGTCGACGTGGATCCACTGGTGATCGCCGGTCGCCTCGGCAAACAGGTTCACCTGCTGCTGCGTGATCTCGGACCAGTCGCTGACGGCCACTTCCTGGCCCTGGAGGGATTCCAGTTCTTCCAGCGATGCAATGGTGCGCATATGACTTGTCTCCTATTGTCTTGTCGTCTTGCTTCGTTCCGTGTTGATCAGGCCGGACGGCGCTTGTACATGCCCATTCCCTTGACCGTGCACACCACCTCGCCCTTCTGGTTCGTGCCGACCCACTGCGTCAGCACCACGCCGCGGTCGGGCTTCGAGCCCGACGGACGCTTCTCCAGGATCTTCAGCACCGCGGTCAGCGTGTCGCCGGCATAGACCGGCTTGATCCAGCGGACTTCGTCCACGCCCGGCGATCCCATGCTGGTCGAGCGGTCGCCCATCGACTGTACCAGCAGCCGCATGATGATGCTGCAGGTCATCCAGCCGCTTGAAATCAGCCCGCCGTAGATGCTGCTTTCCGCTGCGGCCTTGTCGACATGGAACGGCTGCGGGTCGTACTGGCGTGCAAACGTGAGGATCTCCTCCTCGGTGACGTGGTAGCTGCCGAGCGGGATCTCGCTGCCGACGACATAGTCTTCGAAGTACATCTTGCTGGACATCGTGAGCTCCAAAGCAAAAAACCGCGCTCGGGGTCTCCGGCGCGGTTCAGGTCAAACGCTACGATCAGGCGGCTTCCTGGAAGCCCGGCTGGTTCGCGAAGCGGCCCAGGTGATGGTCCACGTCGCCAAACGTCGTGTTGATCAGCGTCAGCCGCTTGAACATGTGCGCGGCCGGCAGTTCGTCGGTCACACCCATGCCGCCGTGGATCTGCACGGCCTCCTGGCCAACCGAGCGAGCCGCCTGGCCCACACGCGCCTTGGCGGCCGACACGTAGCGACGGCGTTCTTCCGGCGTGGATTCCTCGAAGCGGGCAGCAGCCAGCAGCGTAATCGAGCGCGACTGCTCGGCATGGATGAACATTTCCACCATGCGGTGCTGCAGCGCCTGGAAGCGCGCGATGGGCACGCCGAACTGCTGGCGCGTCTTGGCGTATTCGAGCGTGGCGGCGTTCAGCATGTCCATCACGCCCACGGCCTCGGCGCACAGCAGCACAGCGGCGTAGTCGGCCGTGGCTTCGAGCACGTCAAAGCCCTTGCCTTCGGCGCCCAGCAGCGTGGCCGGTGCGTCGGCAAACGTCACGTCGGCGGCGCGCAGGTTGTCGATCGTGCGGTAGTCCTTGACGCTGACGCCGGCACCGTTGGTATCGACCAGGAACAGCGAGATGCCGTCGCGATCGGACTGGGCGCCGCTGGTGCGGGCCGACACCACCAGCTTGTCAGCCTGGGCGCCATGGATCGCCACCACCTTGCGGCCGTTGAGCTTGCCGCCCTTGGCCGTCACCGTGACGTTGTTCAGCTCGTAGCGCGCCTGCGGTTCGTTGAACGCCGTGGCCAGCTTGACCTCGCCGCCCGCCACCTGTTCCAGCAGCGCCTCCTGGCCACCGGCCAGCTTCAGCGCATGCGCGGTTACCACGGTGGCGAAGTACGGCTCCACAACCAGGCCGCGGCCCAGTTCCTGCTGCACCACCATCATGTCGACGGCCGTGCCCGAGAAGCCGCCCTGCGCTTCCGGCACCGGCAGCGCGGTCAGGCCCAGTTCCACCAGGGCACCCCAGGCCTGCTCGCCATAGCCGGCGTCGGTCTTGATGTTCTTCTTGCGCGATTCGAAGTCGTAGCTCTTCTCGACAAAACGGCGAATCGCGTCGGCCAGCTGCTTCTGTTCGTCGCTGAGATTGAAGTTCATGTTGCGTGTCTCCTCACAGCCCCAGAATCATCTGGCTGATGATGTTCTTTTGAATTTCGTTGGAACCACCGTAGATCGACGTCTTGCGGTAGTTGAAGTAGTACGCGGCCAGCGGCGCGGCATCGTCGTAGCCGGTCACGGCATGTTCGTGCTCGCACTCGAGGTAGGCGGTGTCGAACGGCTGGGCGTACGGGCCCACGGCCTCCACCATCAGCTCGGTCAGCATCTGCTGGATCTCGGTGCCCTTGATCTTGAGCATCGACGCTTCGGGGCCAGGGCCCTTGCCGGCGGCTTCGCTCGACACCACGCGCAGCACCGTGATTTCCAGCGCCATCAGCTCGATTTCCAGCGCGGCTACCTTGGCACCGAACACCGGATCGGCCAGCAGCGGCTTGCCGTTCTTCTGCTGCTGACGCGCCACGCGCTTCAGGAAGCCCAGTTCGCGCTTGGAATTGCCCACGCGGGCAATGCCGGTACGCTCGTGGCCCAACAGGTACTTGGCATAGGTCCAGCCGCGGTTCTCTTCGCCCACGCGGTTCTCGACCGGCACCTGCACGTTGTCGAAGAAGACTTCGTTCACCTCGTGCTCTTCGTCGAGCATGATGATCGGGCGCACGGTGATGCCCGGCGTCTTCATGTCGATCAGCAGGAACGAGATGCCTTCCTGCTTCTTGGCTTCGGGGTCGGTGCGCACCAGGCAGAAGATCATGTCGGCGTGCTGGCCCAGCGTGGTCCAGGTCTTCTGGCCGTTCACGATGTAGTGCTTGCCGTCCGACGTCAGTTCGGCGCGCGTCTTCAGCGACGCCAGGTCGGAACCCGAGCCGGGCTCGGAATAGCCCTGGCACCACCAGTCGGTGCAATCGAGGATACGCGGCAGGTAGTACGACTTCTGCTCGGCGTTGCCGTACTTCATGATCACGGGTGCGACCATCGCCACGCCGAACGGCAGCACGCCAGGCGCGCCGACGCGGGCATTTTCCTCGTCCCAGATATGGCGTTGCGTGGCGTTCCAGCCCGTACCGCCGAACTCCACCGGCCAGTGCGGCACCGACCAGCCCTTGCCGGCCAGGATCTTGTGCCAGCGCACCAGATCGTCGCGGTTGGGGCGGCGGTGATTGAGCACCTTTTCGCTGATTTCCGCCGGCAGGTTGGCTTCGAGCCAGCTGCGCACTTCCTGACGGAAGGCGTTGTCCGCCGCCGAGTAGTTGAGATCCATGCCCGTCTCCATAGGTGGTGCCGGCGGGCGCCGGCCGATTGTTTTACCTGCGCATCGCTGCGCTGGTAAAACCGGGCACAGGATGCTTGTTCAGTGGGCCGTCTGCTTCAATGCATCCGGCACGATGAGCGGAAAGGTGTCGATGCCCTCTTCAGCCAGTGCCTGCACATCCTCGGCGGTGGCCGAACCGCGAATCCCGCGTTCGGGCGCCTCCTCGTAATGCATGCGCCGCGCTTCCTCCACGAAGCGGTCTCCCACGTCCTCGGTCTGTGCCAGCACCTGCCGCACGGCCTTCAGGTAGTGCGCCTGCAGCGCCTGCATCATCTGCTGGGCTTCGGCCTTGCCTGGTTCGCCATCGCGGCCCTGCGTCGGCGCCGGCTTCGCGGTGGCACCCGAGAGATTCAGGCGCGGCGCGCTGGGCAGGCGGCTGACCGCATGGTCGCCACAGACCGGGCATTGGACGAGGTCGCGTGAAATCTGCGATTGCGCATCTTCCTCCGAGGCAAACCAGCCCTCGAAACGATGGTCTTGCGCACAGCGCAGGTCGAGCACCTTCATGATCTTTCCAGCCCGTCGGGGCAATGTTAGCCGTGAATCGAAATTTTGTGAACGGTCGTGCTAATTTTTTTGCAGCCGTTTTTGCCTGGCAGGATGCGTCGGAAACACAATCCGGCCGATGGCAGCCCATTTGGGCGCAGAGCCTTGAAAAATCAAGGGAAAACCCGTGGTCCGCGCCTCGCCAAGCTTAGCAGCAAAGCGGCGTTCTAGCCGGCCGCCCGCGCTCTCGGGAACGGCGGCTCGGCCTGTTCGCCGGGTTGCCAGGCACCGGAGGCAATCTTCTCAAGCCAGAACGCGCCGATGATCGTCTTCACGTCGGTAATGCGGCCCTGCCGCACCCAGTCGATCACCTGCCCGACGGGCGTGACGAACGTTTCCAGGAATTCGCCGTCGTCGAGCTTCGACTCCCCTGCCGTCAGGTCGCGCGCCAGGAACAGGTCGATGAACTCGGTCGAGTAGGAAATCACCGGATGGATGCGCGTCAGGTAGTCCCAGCGCGTGGCGGTATAGCCAGTTTCCTCCAGCAGTTCCCGCTTGCCGCATACCAGCGCGCCCTCTTCCGGATCGAGCTTGCCGGCTGGAAATTCGAGCATGACTTCGCCCACCGGATAGCGGAACTGGCGCTCCATCAGCACGGTGCCATCGTCGAACAACGGAATCATCATGACCGCGCCGGGATGCAGCACGTACTCGCGCCCGGTCTGCTTGCCGTCGGGCAGGCGCACGATGTCTTGCTTGAGGGTCAGGAATTTGCCGCGATGAATGGTGGCCGAAGCAACCGGCGTTTCGCGGAGATGGTCGTCCGAGACTTCGGATGACTGGAGGGAAGCGGGAGAAGTCTTGTCGGTCATGCGCGCTCCGGGGATAACACGGGCCGG
This sequence comes from Cupriavidus sp. HE11, assembly GCF_056097175.1. Lineage (NCBI taxonomy): Bacteria > Pseudomonadati > Pseudomonadota > Betaproteobacteria > Burkholderiales > Burkholderiaceae > Cupriavidus > Cupriavidus sp. HE11. The sequence goes on along the minus strand of NZ_CP184464.1, from coordinate 2,959,239 downwards.
AGCAGGCAAGCCCTCAGGCCGTGCGATGTTTGACCAGGTATTGCCAGGTAAAGCCCGGGAAGGCAAATACCAGCATCATGCAGGCAGTGATGGCGTAGAACTGCCAGCCCTGCGGGAATGCGTTGCCGAGCCCCGCTTCCACCGCAAAGCCGGCGATACCGGCCACCACATACCAGACGAACAGTTCCACAACCCGCAGCCACAGCGGCTTGCGGGCCCACTTCAGGCCCACCGCCGCGAACAGGCGCTGGTTGACGAACGGCAGGTTGGCACAAACCAGTGCCAGCAGAATGACAAACCAACCGCCCGCCGAGGAACTCATTTCGTCACCTTGTCACGTTACGAAGCCAGCGTGGCGCGGATGGCCTCGTAGCACAGGTTCATCAGCGCTGCCGGGAACAGGCCCAGCAGGATCACGGCCAGGCCGTTCAGGCTCAGAATCGAACGCACGCCAACCGACGCTTCCAGCGGCTCTTCGCCAGCCGGGGCATCGAAGTACATCAGCTTCACGATGCGCAGGTAGTAGAACGCGCCGATCAGCGAGAACACCACCGCCACCACGGCCAGCCAGCTCATGCCGGCCTTGACCACAGCCGACAGCACGGCCAGCTTGGCGTAGAAACCGACGGTCGGCGGAATACCGGCCATCGAGAACATCATCACCAGCATCAGCAGTGCAAACCACGGATGGCGGCGCGACATGCCCTTCAGGTCGTCCAGCGTCTCGGCCTCGAAGCCCTTGCGCGTACGGATCAGGATCAGGCCGAACGTGCCGAGCGTGGTCAGCATGTAGGTGATCGAGTAGAACATCGACGCGCTGTAAGCGTTGGCCGCGCCATCCGCCTTGTTTGCCACCACGCCGGACAGCATGCCCAGCAGGATGAAGCCCATGTGCGAGATGGTCGAGTACGCCAGCATCCGCTTCAGGTTCGTCTGCACGATGGCGGTCAGGTTCCCGATCGCCAGCGATACGATCGACAGCACCACCAGCATCATCTGCCAGTCGCCGGCCAGCGGCAGCAGGCCTTCCACCAGCAGGCGCATGATCAGCGCGAACGCGGCAACCTTCGGGCCGGCGGCGATCAGCAGCGTCACCGCGGTCGGCGAACCCTGGTAGATGTCCGGAATCCACATGTGGAACGGTGCGGCACCAAGCTTGAACGACACGCCGGCAACGATGAACACCACGCCGAAGGCCAGCATCGTCGTGTTGACGCGGCCCGACTCCACCACGCGGAAGACTTCGCCCAGGTTCAGCGAACCGGTGGCGCCGTACATCATCGACATGCCGTAGAGCAGGAAGCCCGAGGCCAGCGCACCCAGCACAAAGTACTTGATGGCCGATTCCGACGTCACGCGCGAATCGCGGCGCAGCGCCACCAGTGCATACGACGACAGCGACAGCAGTTCCAGGCCCAGGTACAGGGTCAGGAAGTTGTTGCCGGTGATCATCACGAGCTGACCGCCGAGCGTGAACAGCGCGAGCATGTAGAACTCGCCCGCGAACATGTCGCGGTTGCTCAGGTAGGTACGCGTGTAGATCAGCGTCAGGAACATGCCCAGCGAGCAGAACGCCGACAGCACGTTGGCCATCGGATCCACGACCACCAGGTTGGCGAACACGTAGTGCGTTTCGCCGTTGGCGGCGTCCAGCGCAAACCAGAAGGTCAGCACCAGCGTCGTCAGCAGCGCCAGCGGGTATGCCACGCTGGTGCGGCCCTTGCCGCGCGCTAGGTCGATCCAGTTGATCGCCGCGATGGCGATCGCCAGGAAAATGATTGGCGCCACCGGGGCCAGGCTAGAGGACGATTGCATGTTGATTTCTCTCCCCCGCTTACAGCTTGGACTGTGCCACGTGGGACAGCAGGTTCACCACCGAGGCGTGCATCACATCGGTGAAGGGTTTCGGGTACAGGCCCATGTACAGCGTCAGGATGGTCAGCAGGCCGAACATCAGGAATTCGCGCTTGTTCAGGTCCACCAGTTCACGCACATGCTGGTGCACGATGTCACCAAAGATCACGCGCTTGACCATCCACAGCGAGTAGGCCGCACCCAGGATCAGGGCCGTTGCAGCCAGCAGGCCGATCCAGAAGTTGAACTTGACCGAAGCCAGGATGACCATGAACTCGCCGACGAAACCCGAGGTTGCCGGCAGGCCGCAGTTGGCCATGGCGAAGAACACCGAGAACGCGGCGAACTTCGGCATCACGTTCACCACACCGCCGTAATCGGCGATCTGGCGCGAGTGCACGCGGTCGTACAGCACGCCGATGCCAAGGAACATGGCGCCCGACACGAAGCCGTGCGAGATCATCTGGATGATGCCGCCTTCAACGCCCATGTCGTTGAAGATGAAGAAGCCCAGCGTCACGAAACCCATGTGGGCGATCGACGAGTACGCCACCAGCTTCTTCATGTCCGACTGGACCAGCGCCACGAGGCCGATGTAGATCACCGCGACCAGCGAGATCGTGATGATGAACGGTGCCATGTAATGGCTGGCGTCCGGGGCGATCGGCAGCGAGAACCGCAGGAAACCGTAGGCACCCAGCTTCAGCATGATCGCGGCCAGCACGACGGAACCGCCGGTCGGTGCTTCCACGTGGGCGTCCGGCAGCCAGGTGTGCACCGGCCACATCGGCACCTTCACGGCGAAGGCCATGAAGAAGGCCACGAAGATCGCGATCTGCTCTTCGAACGACAGCTTGGCCTGGTGCCAGCTCAGGATGTCGAAGGTACCGGTCTTGTTGTACAGGTACAGCAGCGCAACCAGTGTCAGCAGCGAGCCCAGCAGCGTGTAGAGGAAGAACTTGAACGCAGCGTACACGCGGTTCGGGCCGCCCCAGACACCGATGATGATGTACATCGGGATCAGCGTGGCTTCGAAGAACACGTAGAACAGCATGCCGTCCAGCGCGCAGAACACGCCGACCATCAGGCCCGACAGGATCAGGAACGCGGCCATGTATTCGGCCACGCGCTCGGTGATCACTTCCCAGGCCGAGATCACGACGATCACGGTGATGAACGACGTCAGCACGACGAACCACATCGAGATGCCGTCAACGCCCAGGTGATAGGCAATGTTGAAGCGCTCGATCCAGTTCGCCTGCTCGACGAACTGCATTGCAGCCGTCGAGGTGTCGAAGTGGAAGACCAGCGGCAGCGTCACGACGAAGCTGGCGATGGCACCGAACAGCGACATCCAGCGCACGAAGCACTTGCTGTTGTCGGAGCCGAACATCAATACCAGCAGGCCGAAGAAGATAGGCAGCCAGATTGCGAGAGACAGAACCATTTCTTTGTTTTCCTTACTCGGTGCCTATCACTTGGTGCCTATCACGCCAGTGATCGTCAGCGTCAAAAGCACCAGCATGCCGATGATCATCGCGAAAGCGTAATGGTAGATGTAACCGGACTGCAGGTAACGGCTGGCCGCGGCGAACGATGCCACCACACGGGCCGAACCATTGACGAACAGGCCGTCGATGAAGCTCTGGTCACCGCCCTTCCACAGGCCGGTACCCAGCAGACGCGCGCCACGGGCAAACACCGCCTCGTTGATCGCATCCATGTAGTACTTGTTCTCGAGCAGGTTGTAGAGACCCGAGCAGCGTTGCTTGATCGCGGCAGGGATGTCCGGGCGCTTCATGTAGAAGAACCACGACAGCACCACACCGGCGATTGCCAGCCACAGTACCGGGGTCGTCAGCGAGTGAATCGCCATCGGCACCCAGCCGTGGAACGCTTCCTTCAGTTCTTCCATGGCGTGGTGGTTCTCGCCGACGAAGATCACGTCCTTGAATGCCAGGCCATGCTTGAAGAAGTCACCGAACAGCATCGGTTCGATGGCGATGGCGCCAACGATCACCGACGGGATGGCCAGCAGCACCAGCGGCAGCGTCACCACCCACGGCGACTCGTGCGGCTTCTGGCCCGGGGCCAGACCGTGATGATGATCGTCGCCGTGCGATTCCTCTTCTTCCTCGTGGTGGTCGTGATGCGCGTGCGGCTTGCCGAAGCGCTCTTCACCGTGGAACACCAGGAAGTACATGCGGAACGAGTAGAAGGCGGTCACGAACACGCCGGCCAGCACCGCGAAGTACGCGAAGCCCGAACCCGCCAGGTGCGACTCGGCCACGGCCTCGATGATCGAGTCCTTCGAATAGAAGCCCGAGAAGAACGGCGTGCCGATCAGCGCCAGCGAACCCACCAGCGACGTGATCCACGTGATCGGCATGTACTTGCGCAGGCCGCCCATGTTGCGGATGTCCTGGTCGTGGTGCATGCCGATGATGACCGAACCGGCGGCCAGGAACAGCAGCGCCTTGAAGAATGCGTGGGTCATCAGGTGGAACACGGCCACCGAGTAGGCCGAGGCACCGAGCGCCACGGTCATGTAGCCCAGCTGCGACAGCGTGGAGTACGCCACCACACGCTTGATGTCGTTCTGGATGATGCCCAGGAAACCCATGAACAGTGCCGTGATTGCGCCGATGACCATCACGAACGACAGCGCCGTATCCGACAGCTCGAACAGCGGCGACATGCGCGACACCATGAAGATACCGGCGGTCACCATGGTTGCCGCGTGGATCAGTGCCGAGATCGGGGTCGGGCCTTCCATCGAGTCGGGCAGCCACACGTGCAGCGGGAACTGTGCCGACTTGCCCATCGCGCCGATGAACAGGCAGATGCACGCCACGGTGATCATCAGCCAGTCGGTGCCCGGGAAGATCACGGCTGCCAGCTGCTCACGCTGCGAGAACACGTCCGTGTAGTTCATGCTGCCGCTGTATGCCAGCAGCAGGCCGATACCGAGGATGAAGCCGAAGTCGCCCACGCGGTTGACCAGGAACGCCTTCAGGTTGGCGAAGATCGCGGTCGGACGCGTGTACCAGAAGCCGATCAGCAGGTACGACACCAGGCCCACGGCTTCCCAGCCGAAGAACAGCTGCAGGAAATTGTTGCTCATCACCAGCATCAGCATCGAGAAGGTGAAAAGCGAGATGTAGGCGAAGAACCGGTTGTAGCCAGGGTCCCCTTCCATGTAGCCGACGGTGTAGATGTGCACCATCAGCGAGACGAAGGTCACCACGACCATCATCATCGCGGTCAGGGAATCGACCAGGAAGCCGACTTCCATCTTCAGCGAGCCGATGGTCATCCACTCGTACACGGTGGCGTTGTAGCCGGCGCCGTTCATGACGTCGAGCAGCACCATCACCGACAGGACGAACGAGACAGCGACACCGAGGATCGTTGCCGAGTGGGCCATGATCCGGCCGCCGCGCGTCTCGGAGGAGAACGTGCCGAAGAACTTGGTACCGAACAGACCAGCTATCGCGGCACCGGCGAGCGGTGCCAGCGCGATCGCCAGCAGCAGGTTGGGGTTGAGCGTGGTTGCCATAGGACGCTTATTGGTGTGCGGTCGGGATGCAGTCTTGGTTCATGTCGTGAGCGTTCATGTCAGCCCTTGAGGGTATCCATGTCGTCCACATTGATCGTGTCCAGGTTACGGAACAGCACGACCAGGATTGCCAGACCGATTGCCGACTCGGCGGCGGCCACCGTAAGGATGAAGAAAACGAAAACCTGTCCGGCCAGGTCGCCCATGTAGTGCGAGAAGGCGACGAAATTCATGTTCACCGCAAGCAGCATCAGTTCGAGCGCCATCAGCAGCACAATGACGTTCTTGCGGTTCAGGAAGATGCCAACGATGCTGATCGCGAACAGGATGGCACCGAGGACGAGAAAGTGAGCGAGAGACAGCACAGCGGGTTCTCCGGGCTTAGTTCTTGTTGGCGGACGCAGCAGCATCCGCTTCGGCCCGGCCCTCGGCCGGCATCTTCACCATGCGCACGCGCTCGTCGCGGCGTACACGCAGCTGGGCACCAACGTCCTGCGCCTTGACGTCCTTGCGGCGGCGCAGCGTCAGGGCCACGGCGGCCACGATCGCCACCAGCAGGATGATGCCGGCCACTTCGAAGGCGTACACGTAGTCGGTGTAGATCAGCTTGCCCAGTGCGGCGGTGTTCGAATAGTTCGGGTCCTGCGCGCCCGGCGGCAGCACGGCGTTGGTGGTGCCGATGAAGTTGCGCACCAGCACGATGGCCATTTCGGCGATGATCAGCGCGCCAACGATCGATGCCATCGGCACGTATGTCCAGAAGTCGCGGCGCAGGTGCTCGATATCGATATCGATCATCATCACCACGAACAGGAACAGCACCATCACGGCGCCTACGTAGACCAGCACGAGCAGGATGGCGAGGAACTCGGCCTTCAGGATCATCCAGATCGCCGCGGCGGTGAAGAACGCCAGGACGAGGAACAGTGCGGAGTGCACCGGGTTCTTTGCCGTGATGACTTTCAGTGCGGAAAGCACCAGCACCAGGGCAAAGGCATAGAAGATGGCTGTCGTGAGTTCCATGGTCCCTATCGGATCCTCTTTGGGCCGCGCCGGTCCGGACTGCCCTTCGGGGCGTCCGCGCCTTGCGCGACTTGCTTCTCTTGGTTGTGCCCCTTGCGGGGCCACTTCAAATTCGTTGCCGGGAGCAGCACACCGCGTGCCCTGCTCCCGTCCCGCCGTGACGCTTAGCGGTACTTCGCGTCCGCGGCCTTGGCTGCGGCGATCTGCGGCTCGTAGCGGTCACCCACTGCCAGCAGCATGTCCTTGGTGAAGTACAGGTCACCGCGCTTTTCGCCGTGGTACTCGAAAATATGCGTTTCGACGACCGCGTCGACCGGGCAGGCTTCTTCGCAGAAGCCGCAGAAAATGCACTTGGTCAGATCGATGTCGTAGCGCGTGGTGCGGCGGGTGCCGTCGTTACGCACATCCGATTCGATCGTGATGGCCAGGGCCGGGCACACCGCTTCGCACAGCTTGCACGCGATGCAGCGCTCTTCCCCGTTCGGGTAGCGGCGCAGTGCGTGCAGGCCGCGGAAACGCGGCGACATCGGCGTCTTCTCTTCCGGGAACTGGACAGTCACCTTCCGGGCGAAGAGATAGCGGCCGGTAAGTGCCATGCCCTTGAAGAGTTCCTTCAGGAGCAGGCTGTTGAAGAAGTCCTTGATGGCGAGCAGCATGACGATTGCTTCCTAAGTATTTCCGCGCGGTGCGCCCTGCCCGTTCGGGCGGCGCACCATCGCCTGGCCTCTTAGTGCCAGATGTTCCACGGCGACTTGATCCAGATCGCCACAATGATCAGCCACGCCACGGTCAGCGGAATGAAGATCTTCCAGCCCAGACGCATGATCTGGTCATAGCGGTAACGCGGGAACGACGCACGGATCCAGATAAACACCGACAGCAGCAGGAAAACCTTGATCACCAGCCAGAAGAAGCCCGGGATCGCATTCGTGATCGCGCTCGAGAACGGCGGCGCCCAGCCACCGAGGAACATCAGCGAGGTCATCGTCGAGATGATGATCATGTTGATGTACTCGGCCAGGAAGAACAGCGCGAACGTCATGCCCGAATATTCGATCATGTGACCGGCCACGATTTCCGACTCGCCTTCCACCACGTCGAACGGATGGCGGTTGGTTTCCGCCACGCCCGAGATGAAGTACACGGCGAACATCGGCAGCAGCGGCAGCCAGTTCCACGACAGGATGTTGATGCCCATGTTCGCGAAATAGCCAACGTTCTGGCTGTTCACGATCGTCGACAGGTTCAGGCTGCCGGCCACCATCAGCACGGTCACCAGCGCGAAGCCCATCGCGATTTCATACGACACCATCTGCGCAGCGGCACGCATCGCGCCGATGAACGCATACTTCGAGTTCGATGCCCAGCCTGCCAGGATCACGCCGTACACGCCCACCGAGCTGATGGCCATCACGTACAGCAGACCGGCGTTGACGTCCGCCATCACCACTTCGGGCTGGAACGGGATCACGGCCCAGACGGCCACTGCCGGTACCAGCACCATCAGCGGCGCAACCAGATACATCATCCGGTTGATCTGCGACGGGAACATCACTTCCTTGAGCAGCAGCTTCAGCACGTCGGCAATCGGCTGCAGCAAGCCCAGCGGACCCACACGGTTCGGGCCGATACGGACGTGCATCCAGCCGATCAGCTTGCGCTCCCACAGAATCAGGTAGGCCACGCACAGGAGCACCGGCACCACAATGACCACGGCACGGATCAGGATCCAGATCAGCGTCCAAGCGCTGCCGAAGATGGCCTGGCCCTGCGAGGTAATGAGATCGATCATGTTGCTATCTCGCTCTTCTTATACGGTGGCCGTCGCGGCGGCACCCTGGCCGGCCGACAGGTCGATGGCTTTCTCAACGGTGACGGTGCCGAACAGCGCGCCCAGCGTTGCAGCGGCCACGGTGGCGGCCGGCACGCGCACGGCGTTGGCCGGCAGCGTCTTTTCCAGCGCCGCGGGCAGCACCACGCTGGCACCGTCCTGCGTCACGCGCACCGGGTCGCCCGCCTGCACGCCCAGCTTGGCGAACAGTTCCGACGACAGGCCCACCGTCATCGCGCGGCGCGCGGCAGCGGTCAGCTGCAGCGAGTCGGCTCGACGCACGATCGGGTCAGCGTGGTAGATCGGCACATCGGCGATACGCTCGATACCGTTGGCGGCGGCGGCCGTCACGCGGATCGCGGCGTCGGTGGCGTTGTTCAGCTGATCCGGGGCCAGCTTGACCAGCGCGGCGTCGCGCACGGCTTCAGCGGTCTCGAAGTCGAAGCCCGCCACGTCGAGCAGATTGCCCAGCACGCGCAGCACCTTCCAGCCCGGACGCGACTCACCCAGCGCGCGCACCACGCCGTTGAAGCTCTGGGCACGGCCCTCGGCGTTCACGAACGTACCGGCAGTCTCGGTGAACGGCGTGATCGGCAGGATCACGTCGGCGTATTGCATGGCGGCTTCCGAGCGGAACGGCGACAGCACCACGACGGTACCAGCCTGCTGCAGTGCGGCCACGGCCTTGCGCGCATCGGCGGTATCGAACTCGACTTCGGCGTTCAGCACGACATAGGCCTTGCGCGGCGCTTCGAACATCGCCTGGGCATTGGCACCGCCCTGCTGCGGCAGCGCGCCGGCGATATAGCCACCGACGGTATTGGCCGCTTCGGTCAGGAAGCCCAGCGTGGCGCCCGTTTCCGTGGCGATCCACTGAGCCAGCGCATGCAGCGCCGAGAATTGCGGGTGACGCACGGCTTCGTTACCGAGGAACACGGCACGGCGCTCGCCCGACAGCAGCGCATCGGCCACCGTCCTGGCGGCATCGCCACCGTCGAAGCCATCGGTACCGGCCGGAGCGGCCACGCCCTTGGCGGCGGCCACGGCACGGGCCACGCCAGCCAGTGCGGCGGTCCAGCCCGAAGGCGCCACGTCGATACGTGCGGCCAGCGGCATCAGCAGGTCTTCACCGCCGGTGCCGATCACGGCCACGCGGGCGCCCTTCTTGACAGCCTGACGCAGGCGCGAAGCCAGCAGCGGCTGGTCCTTGCGCAGCGAGGCGCCGATCACCAGTGCGCGTTGCAGCGTGGTGACGTCGGCAACCGGCATGCCCAGCCACGGCGCGCCCTTCAGCGCGGCCGAAAAATCAGTCTGACGCAGGCGGAAGTCGATGTTGTCGCTACCCAGGCCGCGTACCAGCTTGCCCAGCAGGAACAGTTCTTCCAGCGTGCTGTGCGGGCTGGCGATAGCAGCGATCTGGTCGGCGCCGTGATCACGCTTGATGCTCGCCAGGCCATTGGCCACGTACTCGAGCGCGGTCTGCCAGTCCGTTTCCATCCACTGGCCACCCTGCTTGAGCATCGGGCGGGTCAGACGGTCGGCGCTGTTCACACCTTCGTACGAGAAGCGGTCCTTGTCGGAGATCCAGCACTCGTTGACGTCTTCGTTTTCCAGCGGCACCACGCGCATCACGCGCTGGTTCTTGGTCTGGACCACGAGGTTGGCGCCTACGCCGTCGTGCGGCGACACCGACTTGCGACGGCCCAGTTCCCACGTACGGGCCGAATAGCGGAACGGCTTGCTGGTCAGCGCACCAACCGGGCACAGGTCGATCATGTTGCCGGACAGTTCCGAATCCACGGTCTGGCCGACGAACGTCGTGATTTCCGAGTGCTCGCCGCGGTTCAGCATGCCCAGCTCCATCACGCCGGCCACTTCCTGGCCAAAGCGCACGCAGCGGGTGCAGTGAATGCAGCGGGTCATCTCCTCCATGGAGATCAGCGGGCCCACGTTCTTGTGGAACACCACGCGCTTTTCTTCCTTGTAGCGCGACTCCGATGCACCGTAGCCCACGGCCAGATCCTGCAGCTGGCATTCGCCGCCCTGATCGCAGATCGGGCAGTCGAGCGGGTGATTGATCAGCAGGAATTCCATCACGGACTTCTGGGCCTTGACGGCCTTTTCGGAGTTCGTGAAGACCTTCATGCCGGGCGTCACCGGGGTGGCGCAGGCGGGCAGCGCCTTGGGCGCCTTTTCCACTTCGACCAGGCACATGCGGCAGTTCGCCGCGATGGACAGTTTGCGGTGGTAGCAGAAGTGCGGGATGTAGGTGCCCAGCTTGCGGGCTGCTTCCATCACGAGGCTGCCTTCCGCAACCTCAACCTTCTTGCCGTCGATCTCGAGTTCAACCATGTTCTGCCACGCTTCAGGAATGGGCCGGGACCATGCACTGCTTGTGTTCGACGTGATATTCGAACTCTTTCCAGTAGTGCTTGAGCATGCCGCGTACCGGCATCGCCGCGGCATCGCCGAGCGCGCAAATCGTGCGACCCATGATGTTTTCCGCGACGTTATTGAGCAGGTCCAGATCTTCCTGGCGGCCTTCTCCGTGTTCAATACGATTCACCATGCGATAGAGCCAGCCGGTGCCTTCACGGCACGGCGTGCACTGGCCGCACGATTCTTCAAAGTAGAAATACGACAGGCGCAGCAGCGACCGCACCATGCAGCGCGTCTCGTCCATCACGATCACGGCGCCCGAGCCCAGCATCGAACCGGCCTTGGCGATCGAGTCGTAGTCCATGGTCGACGCCATCATCAGGTCGGCCGGCACTACCGGTGCCGACGAACCGCCAGGGATGACCGCCTTGAGCGCCTTGCCACCGCGCATGCCGCCCGCCAGCTCCAGCAGTTCGGAGAACGGCGTGCCCAGCGGGATTTCGTAGTTGCCCGGACGCTCGACGTCGCCAGAGATCGAGAAGATCTTGGTGCCGCCGTTGTTCGGCTTGCCCATCTTCAGGTATTCCTCGGGGCCCACGGCCAGGAGGAACGGCACCGCGGCGAACGTCTCGGTGTTGTTGATCGTGGTCGGCTTGCCGTACAGGCCGAAGCTGGCCGGGAAAGGCGGCTTGAAACGTGGCTGGCCCTTCTTGCCTTCCAGCGATTCCAGCAGCGCGGTTTCCTCGCCGCAGATGTACGCGCCGTAGCCGTGGTGGGCATGCAACTGGAAGTTGAAGCCCGAACCCAGGATGTTGTCGCCCAGGAAACCGGCGCGGCGCGCTTCTTCGAGGGCTTCCTCGAAGATCTTGTATTCGTTCCAGATTTCGCCGTGGATGTAGTTGTAGCCCACGGTGATACCCATCGCGTACGCCCCGATAGCCATGCCTTCGATCAGCGCATGCGGGTTGTAGCGGATGATGTCACGGTCCTTGAACGTGCCCGGCTCGCCTTCGTCGGTATTGCAGACAAGGTACTTCTGGCCCGGGAACGAACGCGGCATGAAGCTCCACTTCAGGCCGGTCGGGAAACCCGCGCCGCCCCGGCCACGCAGGCCCGAGGCCTTGACGTCGGCAATCACCTGCTCGGGCGTTACCTTCTGTTCGAGGATACGGCGCAGCTGGGCGTAGCCGCCGCGCTTGACGTAGTCCTCGAGGTGCCAGTTCTTGCCGTCCAGGCCGGCCAGGATCAGCGGCTTGATGTGACGGTCGTGCAGAGAGGTCATGTTACTTGTCCCCCTTGGCGGCGGCTTCGGCCTTGAGCTCGTCGACCAGGGCGTCGAGCTTCTGGTCGCTCATGAAGCTGCACATGCGGGTGTTGTTGACGATCATCACCGGTGCGTCGCCGCAAGCGCCCATGCACTCGCCTTCCTTCAGCGTGAAGCAGCCATCAGCGGTGGTTTCGTTGTAGTCGATCCCGAGCTTGCGCTTCAGGTATTCGCCAGCCCGGTCGCCGCCCGACAGCGCGCACGGCAGGTTGGTGCAGACGGTGAGCTTGTACTTGCCCACCGGCTTGGTGTCATACATGTTGTAGAACGTGGCCACCTCTTCCACCCACACGGGCGGCATTTCCAGGTAGCTGGCGACGAACTGCATGACTTCGGGGGAAACCCAGCCCACCTCGCCCTGTGCCACGGCGAGTGCCGCCATCACGGCCGACTGCTTCTGGTCGGTCGGATACTTCGCGATCGCGCGATCGATTTCCTTGAGAGCTTCTGCTGATAGCATGGTCATTGCAGTAATACGGCGAAGCCCAGCCCTTTACGCCAGGCTTCGCTGGTTTGCAGCCGTCGCTGCCATGTTCTGCCGGCCCGGAACGCTCCAGCGCATTCCCTGCCGGTCCGTCGCAGGCCTGAGCCTGCCGCCACCATTACCGCCGGGGCCGGCCGAACACGCCCGGATCGTCGTCCGGGCAACGGCCTGTGACGGGATACCTTTCTGCCGGTATCCCTTAGCGGTCGATCTCGCCGAACACGATGTCCTGTGTACCGATGATCGTGACCGCATCCGCAATCATGTGTCCCTTGGCCATCTCGTCGAGCGCGGCCAGGTGGGCAAAGCCCGGGGCACGGATCTTCAGGCGATACGGCTTGTTCGCACCGTCCGAGATCGCGTAGATACCAAACTCGCCCTTCGGGTGTTCCACGGCCGCGTAAGCCTCGCCCGGCGGTACGTGGATGCCTTCCGTGAAGAGCTTGAAATGGTGAATCAGCTCTTCCATGTTCGACTTCATGTCCACGCGCGACGGCGGCGCGACCTTGTGGTTCTCGGAAATCACCGGACCCGGGTTGCGACGCAGCCAGTCGATGCACTGCTTGATGATGCGGTTCGACTGGCGCATTTCTTCCACGCGCACCAGGTAGCGCGAGTAGCAGTCGCCCGCCGTGCCCACCGGGATGTCGAAGTCCATCTTGTCGTACACCTCGTACGGCTGCTTCTTGCGCAGGTCCCACTCGATGCCCGAGCCACGCAGCATCGGACCAGTGAAACCCATCTGCAGCGCGCGCTCGGGGGTGACCACGCCGATATCCACCAGACGTTGCTTCCAGATACGGTTATCGGTCAGCAGCGTCTCATATTCATCCACGTACGTCGGAAAACGGTTCGTGAAGTCCTCGATGAAGTCCAGCAGCGAGCCCGAACGGTTTTCGTTCATGACCTTGATGGCCTTCTCGTTGTGGATCTTCGACGCACGGTACTGCGGCATCGTGTCCGGCAGATCGCGGTAGACGCCGCCCGGACGGTAGTAGGCCGCGTGCATGCGCGCACCCGACACAGCCTCGTACATGTCGAACATGTCCTCGCGCTCGCGGAACGCGTACAGGAACACCGCCATCGCGCCAACGTCCAGCGCGTGGGCGCCGATCCACATCAGGTGGTTCAGCAGACGGGTGATCTCGTCGAACATCACACGGATGTACTGCGCGCGGATCGGCACCTCGATGCCAAGCATCCGCTCGATCGCCATCACGTAGGCATGTTCGTTGACCATCATCGACACGTAGTCGAGACGGTCCATGTAGGGAACGCTCTGGATCCAGCTCTTCTGCTCGGCCAGCTTTTCCGTGGCGCGGTGCAGCAGGCCGATGTGGGGATCGGCACGCTGGATGACTTCGCCGTCCAGCTCGAGCACCAGGCGCAGCACGCCGTGTGCCGCAGGGTGCTGGGGACCGAAGTTGAGGGTGTAGTTCTTGATATCTGCCATGACGCCGTTCTCAGTGCTTCGTGCCGCCGTAGTTTTCCTCGCGAATCACGCGCGGCGTGATTTCGCGCGGCTCGATCGTCACCGGCTGGTAGATGACCCGCTTCTGCTCGGGGTCGTAACGCATTTCCACGTAGCCCGAGACCGGGAAGTCCTTGCGGAACGGGTGGCCGACGAAGCCATAGTCCGTCAGCAGACGGCGCAGGTCGGGGTGGCCTTCGAACACGATGCCGTAGAAGTCGAACGCTTCGCGCTCGAACCAGTTCAGCGAGTTCCACACGTCGATCAGCGACGGCACCACGGGCATGTCGTCGTCCGGCGCGAACACGCGCAGGCGCAGGCGCCAGTTGTGCTTGACCGACAGCAGGTGCGTGACAGCCGCGAAGCGCGGGCCGTCCCAGGTGCCTTCGGCATAGTCGGAATAATCGACGCCACAGAGGTCGACCGCCTGCTCGAAATGCAGCGACGGATCGTCGCGCAGCAGGCGTGCAACGTCGAGGGAGTCGGCGGCCTTGACGATCAGCGTCAGCTCGCCAAAAGCCTCGGTCAGGTTCTGTACGCGCTTGCCCAGAACTTTCTCGAGGGCGGCCTTGAGGGTATCGAGGTTCGCCATGTCAGCCCTTGCGCGCGATGGTGTTGGTACGCTTGATCTTGTTCTGGAGCTGGATCACGCCGTAGATCAGCGCTTCCGCCGTCGGCGGGCAGCCCGGAACATAGATGTCGACCGGCACGATCCGGTCGCAGCCACGCACCACCGAATACGAGTAGTGGTAGTAGCCGCCGCCATTGGCGCACGAGCCCATCGAGATCACCCAGCGCGGTTCCGCCATCTGGTCGTAGACCTTGCGCAGCGCGGGGGCCATCTTGTTGCACAGCGTGCCGGCCACGATCATCACGTCGGACTGACGCGGCGACGGGCGGAAGATCACGCCGAAACGGTCCATGTCGTAGCGTGCGGCGCCGGCGTGCATCATTTCCACTGCACAGCAGGCCAGACCGAACGTCATGGGCCACAGGGAACCCGTACGGGTCCAGTTGATCAGCTTGTCAGCGGTCGTCGTGACAAAGCCTTCGTTGAGAACGCCTTCGATTGCCATTTCACATCACTCCCAATCGAGCGCGCCCTTTTTCCAGATGTAGACGAAGCCCACGATGAATTCCAGCAGAAACACGCCCATGGCGATGAATCCCGGCCAACCGATGTCCTTGAGGGCAACGCCCCAGGGAAACAGGAAGGCAGTTTCGAGATCGAACAGGATAAAGAGGATGGCGATGAGGTAGTAGCGCACGTCGAACTTCATGCGCGCATCCTCAAATGCTTCGAAGCCGCACTCGTACGGCGACAGCTTCGCTGCGTCAGGATTGTTGGGACCGAGAATCCGACCAATGGACATCAGCGCTACACCGAGCACGATGCCAAAGAGGATGAAGACGAGGACGGGGAAGTAGGCTTCGAGTGTCAAGGTACGGCCAGCCTTATCTGGAATGTTGTCAACAGCACCAGCTAGCGGCGACCTGTTGCCCACCCCAGGCGCCATCCCGTCTTAGCACGGCGCCGCCTTGCGGACTGCCGGAGAGTCATGTTGCGATCCATGCATGACACGGATGCGACAATGACTTCCGATCAATTGTTTGGTGCCGACGGCGAGACTCGAACTCGCACAGCTTTCGCCACTACCCCCTCAAGATAGCGTGTCTACCAATTTCACCACGTCGGCTGGGGGAGAAACAATATTGCCTTGCGCCGGGTTTTTACACCCTACGAAGCGTTGTCAAAGGAGTTTGTCCTTTGGTTTTCGCCCCGCGCTGGGGAATCGTTTCAAGCCTTGCATTCTAACTCATGATTCCTGATTTGTTCAATGCACAACTACAAATTAAATCAGGAATCCGTGAACACACTGTTCGATTATTGCGTCGATGCCGAGCTTACTTCGGCACTGCGGGCGCGGCAGGCGTGGATGCTGCAGCTGCAGCCGCTGCCGGAGTCGATGCGGACGGCGCCGAAGCCTGCGTGGCCTGCGGTTGCTGGCCGGCACCCATCACGCCCAGCGAAGCCTGCGGCTTGTAGTTGCCAAGCAACGTCAGGCCCAGCGTGCACGCGAAGAACAGCGCAGCCAGGACGGCTGTGGTACGCGACAGGAAGTTTGCCGAGCCCGATGCACCGAACAGGCTGCCCGATGCGCCGGAACCGAACGCCGCGCCAACATCGGCGCCCTTGCCGTGCTGCAGCAGGACCAGGCCGATCACGCCCAGCGCGGACAGAACCTGCACGACGACCAACAGAGTCTTGAAAATTGCCATTTGGTTAAATTCGTTTCGTACTTGCCTGATCAGACAGTCGCATCCGGCATTCAGGCGTTGCCGATCGCGAGGAAATCATCCGCCTTCAGCGAGGCGCCGCCAATCAGCCCCCCGTCGATATCGGACATGGAAAACAGTTCCGCCGCATTGTCCGGCTTCACGCTACCGCCGTACAGGATGGCGATGTTCTGGGCTACGCCCGCATCCTTGCCGGTCACCTGCGCGCGCAGCGCGGCGTGCACAGCCTGGGCCTGCTCGCTGGTGGCCGTCTTGCCGGTGCCGATGGCCCAGACAGGCTCATAGGCCAGGACAATGTGATTCAGTTGCTCGATAGACAGGGCGTCGAGCACAGCCTGCAGCTGGCGGCCCACCACTGCCTCGGTCTGCCCTGCCTCACGCTCGGCCAGCGTCTCGCCGACGCAAACCACGGGGACCAGACCGGATTCCAGTGCGCGCAGCGCCTTGGCAGCCACCGTCGCATCGGTCTCACCGTGATAGGTGCGGCGCTCGGAGTGACCCACCAGCACGTAGGCGCAGCCAAACTCGGCCAGCATCGGGGCGGCAACTTCGCCCGTGAAGGCCCCGCGCGTCTCGGCGGACGTGTCCTGGGCACCCCACGACACCTGGGTACCGGTGAGCAGCGACTGGCACTGGGCAAGATAGGGGAACGGTGCGCAGACGGCCAGTTTCGCCTTGGCCGGCGCTGCCTTGATGCCTTCAAGCAGGGCCGCGTTGGCGGCAAGGCTGCCGTGCATCTTCCAGTTGCCGATGACCAGCTTTTGTCTCACAAGGGTCCCCTCTCAAATCAAACCGGCTATTGTAGCGTGGTCAAGGGGGTGCCGCCAGCGCACGGCGGACAATTGCGGACACCCAGTGGTCATCGGCCCACAATTGCGCCGGCCATGGCGCAATTGTGGGCCCAAGGCCCCGGATTACCAGGTCAGCACGATCTTGCCGGTGTGCTCGCTCGATTCCATCAAGCGATGGGCATCGGCAGCCTGCACGGCCGGGAACACCTTGTAGATCACCGGCTTGATCTTGCCCGATGCCAGCAGCGGCCAGACGTTCTGATGCAGCGCCTGCGCGATGGCGCCCTTGAACGACGCCGGGCGCGGACGCAGCGTCGAACCGGTAACGGTGATGCGTCGGCGCAGGATGTCGCCCAGCGGGATCTCGGCCTTGCCGCCGCCCAGCAGTGCGATGATGACGATGCGGCCATCGTCGGCGATGCAAGACAGTTCGCGTGCCAGGTACGAACCGGCCACCATGTCGAGGATCACGTCGACGCCCTTGCCTTCGGTCAACGCCTTGACCTCGGCCGCGAAGTCCTGCGTCTTGTAGTTGATCGCGCGGTCAGCACCCAGGTCTTCGCAAGCCTTGCACTTGTCGTCGCTACCGGCTGTGACGAACACCTTGAAACCCATCGCCTTCGCGATCTGGATCGCCGTGGTGCCGATGCCGCTCGACCCACCCTGGATCAGCAGCGCTTCGGCCGCGCCACGCGGGCCCTTGCCCAGCTGACCGCGGTCGAACACGTTGCTCCACACCGTGAAGAACGTCTCCGGCAGTGCGGCAGCTTCGATATCGCTGAGACCTTCCGGCACCGGCAGGCATTGTTCGATCGGCGCCGTGCACAGCTCGGCGTATCCGCCGCCCTGCACCAGCGCGCACACCCGGTCGCCCACCTTCAGGCCGAAGCGGTTTGCCGGATTCGACAGGTCGCCACCCACCACCACGCCCGCCACCTCAAGGCCGGGCAGGTCCGAGGCACCAGGAGGCACCGGATAGTTGCCCGTGCGCTGGAACACATCGGGACGATTGATGCCCGCAGCCGCCACGCGGATCAGGATTTCTCCGGCCTTCGGCTCCGGGTCGGGACGCTGCGTTTCCTGCAGGACTTCAGGGCCGCCGTATTCACGGATTTCGATGGCTTTCATGATCGCTCCTCATCAATGTCGTATATCGCATCGCGCGCGGCAAAAATGCGCGCGCCGAACGCGGGAAAAAGACTGACCGGCAGTGTAAACAAAAAAGCGGCTGGACATTGCCAGCCGCTTTTACGGGTACTGCTACAGGTACTGCCTGACGCTCAGCTTACTGCTGCTGTTCCGGCGAGGTCGGTGCAGCCGGCGCGTCGCCTTGCTGGGCGATCGGGCTGATGCTGCCACCCTCTTCGGCCAGCGCTGCCTTCAGCGACAGACGCAGGCGACCCTTCTCGTCGGCCTGGATCAGCTTCACGCGAACCTGCTGGCCTTCCTTCAGCCAGTCCTTGATGTCCTTGACGCGCTCGTTGACGATCTCGGAGATATGCAGCAGGCCGTCCTTGCCCGGCAGGATGTTCACGATGGCACCGAAGTCCAGCAGCTTCAGCACGGTACCGGCGTAGATCTTGCCCACTTCGGCTTCGGCGGTGATGCCTTCGATGCGGCGCTTGGCTTCGGCCATGCCATCGGTCGACGTCGACGCGATCGTGATCGTGCCGTCTTCCTGGATGTCGATGGTCGTGCCGGTTTCCTTGGTCAGCGCCTGGATGGTCGAACCACCCTTGCCGATCACTTCACGAATCTTGTCCGGATGGATCTTCATCGTGATCATGCGCGGTGCGTGCTCCGACAGCTCGGTACGGGCGTGGCCCATCGCTTCCTGCATCTTGCCCAGGATGTGCATGCGGCCTTCACGGGCTTGCGCCAGTGCCACCTGCATGATTTCCTTGGTGATGCCCTGCACCTTGATGTCCATCTGCAGTGCCGTGATACCCGAATCGGTACCAGCCACCTTGAAGTCCATGTCGCCCAGGTGATCTTCGTCGCCCAGAATGTCGGTCAGCACGGCAAACTTGTTGCCTTCCAGGATCAGGCCCATGGCCACGCCGGCCACGTGCGCCTTCACCGGAACGCCGGCGTCCATCAGTGCCAGGCAGCCGCCGCACACCGAGGCCATCGACGACGAGCCGTTGGATTCGGTAATTTCCGAAACCAGGCGGATCGTGTAGGCGAATTCGTCTTCCTTCGGCAGCACCGGGATCAGTGCACGCTTGGCCAGACGGCCGTGACCGATTTCACGACGCTTCGGGCTGCCCACGCGACCCGTCTCGCCAGTGGCGAACGGAGGCATGTTGTAGTGGAGCATGAAGCGGTCGCGGTATTCGCCAGCCAGCGCGTCGATGATCTGCTCGTCGCTCTTGGTGCCCAGCGTAGCCACTGCAAGTGCCTGCGTTTCGCCACGCGTGAACAGCGACGAACCGTGCGCGCGCGGCAGCACAGACGAACGGATCTCGATCGGGCGCACGGTGCGCGTGTCGCGGCCGTCGATACGCGGCTCGCCGGCCAGGATCTGACCACGCACGATCTTGGCTTCCAGGTCGAACAGGACGTTGCCGACTTCCACCTTGTCGGCTTCCACGCCAGCTTCGGCCAGCTTTGCCTGCACGGTTGCGTAGACTTCCTTGAGCTTGGCGCTACGGGCCGACTTCTGGCGCAGCTGATACGTTTCCTGCAGCAGCGGCAGGCCGACCTCGCTGACCTTGGCGATCAGTGCCTCGTTCTTGGCGGCAGGCGCCCAGTCCCATTCCGGCTTGCCGCCTTCACGGACCAGTTCGTGGATGGCGTTGATGGCGGTCTGCATCTGCTCATGGCCGTACACCACGGCGCCCAGCATCACGTCTTCCGACAGCTGGTTGGCTTCCGATTCCACCATCAGCACGGCACGCTCGGTACCGGCGACGACGAGATCCAGTTCCGAAGCGGCGATCTGCGAACGGGTCGGGTTCAGCAGGTACTGGCCGTCCTTGTAGCCAACGCGGGCGGCGCCCACCGGGCCGCTGAACGGGATGCCCGACACGGCCAGCGCGGCCGACGAGGCGATCAGGGCCGGGACGTCGGCCGGCACTTCCGGGTTGATCGACAGCACGTGGATAACCACCTGCACGTCGTTGTAGAAGCCTTCCGGAAACAGCGGACGCAGCGGACGGTCGATCAGGCGCGAGGTCAGCGTCTCGTTTTCCGACGGACGGCCTTCACGCTTGAAGAAGCCACCCGGGATCTTGCCGGCGGCATAGGTCTTTTCGATGTAGTCGACGGTCAGCGGGAAGAAGTCCTGGCCCGCCTTCGGGCTCTTGGCTGCCACCACGGTGGCCAGCACCACGGTGTCTTCCACGTCGACGATCACGGCACCCGATGCCTGACGGGCGATTTCGCCGGTTTCCATGCGGACCGTGTGCTGGCCCCACTGGAATTCCTTGACGATCTTGTTGAACATGGTCATGAGCGTTCCTTGAATCATGCTTGCCTGCCGTAAACAGATACGGCGGGCCGACGCCTGCGCTCGCAGCGGCAGGCGGACTGCCGGAATTTGCCCCGGTCCGCAGTCTCAGGGAAGTGCTATGCCATTCCATCGCGCCACCGTCCGGCCCTGCATGAGGACGATGCGATACGCGATGGAATGACACAAAACCCCGTTTCCTTGGCCGGTTCCGGTGTCAGAAAGAGCGAGGTAACTTACTCCGTCGCACGGCATGGCGCAACGGCGTACGGACAAATTCGCCCGAATTTAATGTGAAATAAACATCACATAAAGCGCAGCCCGGCTGAAAATCACCAGTGCAGAAAAGCAAAATGCCTGCCCCAGCAGTGCTGGCGCAGGCATCGTGGCCTCACGCGAAATCGTGCTTGAACAACGCTTGCAGGATCCGTGCTGCCATCCGCAGACCTTACTTGCGCAGGCCCAGGGCTTCGATCAGGGCGCGGTAACGGTCAGCGTCGCGGGCCTTGAGGTAGTCCAGCAGGCGGCGACGACGGCTCACCATGCGCAGCAGACCGCGGCGGCTGTGGTGATCCTTCATGTTGGCCTTGAAGTGCGGGGTCAGTTCGTTGATGCGGGTGGTCAGCAGAGCGACCTGAACTTCGGGGCTACCCGTGTCGTTGGCGCCGCGGGCGAACTTCTGGATGACTTCGGACTTGTTGGCAATTGCCATGATGTTTTCCTTTCACTTGCGAACGCTGCAGCGCGGAATGCGCCACTTGCGTCGTGCCTTGCTTTGACTCGGCATCTGCCTCCCACAGCCAGGTGGCTTGTGGACGACAGCCGCGCATTATAGCCGAATTCCGCCCGACGGCGAAGCCCGCCACCGTGCATCCGTTCAATTCCGGGCCGGGCGCTCCATCCGGCACGTGGTGGGCAGCGTCGTCTGGGCGGCCTTGAGCTTCTTCACGGTGCGGAATCCATAACCCGAGCCCTCGTTGTCGAATCGCACCTCGCCACCCTGTTTCGCCATCATCGAGACGTAAAGCGGCTGCAGCACCTGATGGTCGTCGGCCCGCACCGTGGCATCGTGGAATCCGTTCGTGAAACGCATGTTCTCCAGCGCGTAGGCCACGGCCACGGCGTCGGTGCCGCCAGCCTGCTCGATTGCGCGGGCCAGCATTTCCACCATCATCTGCATGCGCAGATGCACGTAGTCGTCGCGCGGATCGGGATAGCGGGCGCGAAATGCCTCGTAGAACGCGTCGGACGCCGCGCCACCCACGTTCGGATGCCATTCCGCCACGGCCAGCACCCGGCCCACGCCGGCATCGCCCATCGCGGCAGGCGCACCTAGCCCGTTGCCGTAGAACGTGTAGAAGCGCGCCTTGAGCCCACCTTCGCGCGCAGCCTTGACCATCAGCGTCAGGTCGTTGCCCCAGTTGCCGGTGATCACCGCATCGGCACCGCTGGCCTTGATCTTGGCGATATACGGCGCGAAGTCCTTGATCTTGCCGATGGGATGGAATTCGTCGCCCACGATCTGGATATCGGGCCGCTTGGTCGCCAGCATTTCGCGCGCGGAACGGGCGACCTGGTGGCCGAAACTGTAGTCCTGGTCGATCAGGTAGACCTTGCGCACCGCGCGCTCGCTGCGGATGGCCTCGGTCAGTGCCTGCATGCGCATGTCGGCACTGGCATCAAAGCGGAAATGCCAGAAACTGCAATTCTCGTTGGTCAGCGTGGGATCGACAGCCGAATAGTTCAGGAACAGCACGCGCGTGTCGGGCTGACGCTGGTTCTGGCGATTGATGGCCGCCACCAGCGCACTGGCCACCGCGGAACTGTTGCCCTGCAGGACAAACGGGATGCGCTTGTCGACCAGGCTGCGGAACTGGATCAGGCTTTCATCGACGTTACCCTTGCTGTCGAACGTCACCAGCTCCAGCGGATGGGCGCCATCGGGCAGCTTCACGCCGCCCCGCGCATTGATGCGCTCGATCGCAATCCGGAGGTTGCGCACCACGGCTTCGCCAGCGTTGGCGAAGGGCCCGGACAGCCCGTCGATCATGCCAAGCCGGATCGGCGCGCCCGCCGGCTGCTGAGCCCCCGCGACCGCTGCCACGCAGCACAGCGTTGCCGCCAGCCAGGCCCGCAGCCGGGTCATGCGCCCGCTTGTTCGGATTCCGCCCATTCGAGACTTTCCTTCTTCTGCGCAAAAGCCCGGATGGTACACACATTGCGCCCGCGCCCGCTACACTACGTCTAATGCACTTTTTTGCAGCAAATCAACGCACATGACGAAATTTCCGCAAGTCGCCCGGCACTGGATCGCCGCCCTGACACTGGCCACCGGCGCCCTGGCCGGCTGCAGCGGCCTCGGGCCCGCACTGGCCCCTGTCAACACCGGCCTCAAGCTCGTGGGCCAGCCGCAGGGCGCCGTGGAAGCGACGTTCGGCAAGCCTACGGACGTGTACCGGCTCGACGACGGCACCACGCGCTGGTTCTACTCGAAGCAGCCGCTTGGCGAATATTCCTATGCGGCTGATTTCGACCGGGACGGCAAGCTGACCAATTTCCGGCAGATGCTGACCACGACCGAACTGTACAAGGCCAAGGTCAACGAGTGGACCAAGAAAGACGTGCTGGAGCACTTCGGTGCGCCGCGCGAGCCCATCGAGTACTACCCGCGCCTGAAGCAGGAAGCCTGGAGCTATCGCTTCCTGCACGAAGACCAGTGGTACTCGATGTTCAACTTCATGTTCGACGATGCCGGCGTGCTGCGCCGGACGCTGGTCACGCCCGATCCGCTGCGCGACCGCCCGGATCCGCGCTGATCCGCACCAGGCGCGCAAACGACAAACCGCCCGGCCCCGCGGGATACGCAGCGGGCCGGGCGGTTCATGACAGTCGGGGCCTTGTGAGCCCCGCCGTCGCATCGCAGGAATCAGGTCAGATAAAGGTCAGATCTGCGGATTGATCTTCTGCACGGCCTTGTCGTGCAGCTTGTTCAGTGCGGCCAGGTAGGCCTTGGCCGATGCGGCGACGATGTCCGGATCGGTCCCCACGCCATTGACGATGCGGCCGGCCTTGGACAGGCGCACGGTCACCTCGCCCTGGGCCTGCGTACCGGCCGTGATCGCGTTCACCGAATACAGCACCAGTTCGGCACCGCTGTTCACGCGGCCCTCGATGGCGTGCAGGGTGGCATCCACCGGGCCATTGCCTTCGGCTTCGCCAGTCTGCTCGGCGCCGTCGATATTGAACACCACGCGGGCGTGCGGACGCTCGCCGGTTTCCGAGCGCTGCGACAGCGACACGAAGCGATAGTGCTCATTGGCGTTTTCCTGCTCTTCGTCGGAAACGATGGCCAGGATGTCCTCGTCGAAGATCTCGGCCTTCTGGTCGGCCAGCTCCTTGAAGCGGGTAAACGCGGCGTTGATTTCGGCTTCGCTTTCGAGCGCGATGCCCAGTTCCTGCAGGCGCTGCTTGAAGGCGTTGCGGCCCGAGAGCTTGCCCAGCACGATCTTGTTGGCGGTCCAGCCCACATCCTCCGCGCGCATGATCTCGTAGGTATCGCGCGCCTTGAGCACGCCGTCCTGGTGGATGCCCGAGGCGTGGGCAAATGCGTTGGCGCCCACCACGGCCTTGTTCGGCTGCACCACGAAACCGGTGACCTGCGACACGAGCTTCGATGCCGGCACGATTTGCGTGGTATCGATGCCGACGTCCATGTTGAAGTAGTCGCGGCGCGTCTTCACGGCCATCACCACTTCTTCCAGGCTCGTGTTGCCTGCGCGCTCGCCAAGGCCGTTGATCGTGCATTCGATCTGGCGCGCGCCGCCCAGCTTTACCGCGGCAAGCGAGTTCGCCACGGCCATGCCCAGGTCGTTATGGCAATGCACCGACCAGACTGCCTTGTCCGAATTCGGAATGCGCTCGCGCACCGAACGGATCAGCTCGGCATAGCCTTCCGGCACGGCATAGCCGACGGTGTCCGGCAGGTTGATCGTGGTCGCGCCTTCGGCAATCACGCCTTCGAGCACGCGGCACAGGAAATCCATGTCCGAGCGGCTGCCGTCTTCGGGCGAGAACTCGATGTCGTCGGTGAACTGGCGCGCAAAGCGCACGGCCAGGCGAGCCTGTTCGTAGACCTGGTCCGGCGTCATGCGGAGCTTCTTCTCCATATGCAGCGCGGACGTGGCGATGAACGTGTGGATACGGAACGAGTTGGCCGGTTTCAGCGCCTCGGCAGCACGTGCGATGTCCTTGTCGTTGGCGCGGGCCAGCGAGCAGATCGTCGAATCCTTAACAACCTGGGCAATCGAGCGAATCGCTTCGAAATCGCCGTTGGAGCTGGCCGCAAAACCGGCCTCGATCACATCGACCTTCAGGCGTTCCAGCTGACGCGCGATGCGGATCTTCTCTTCGCGGGTCATGGACGCACCGGGCGACTGCTCGCCATCGCGCAAGGTGGTGTCGAAAATGATGAGTTTGTCAGACATTTTGTGGAGCTCCTGGGCTGTGCCTTATGTACTGGTCCGCTGGTCCGCCGTCCCGCTATCACGCCACCGGGCATTCGGATCGGAATGCAAAACGCCCCGGCGTGCATGAATGCAGGCCGGGGCGTTTTCAAAAATCCTGGTGATTTCCGCGCCAGGGCGGTAACCGAGTCCCTTAGCGCGCGCGCGTCCCGACCTGATGGCCTAGTAGGCCACCTAGGGTGGTGCGGGCGATTAGGGTCTGGTGCGAAATCATGTCGGCGACTATAGCTGGTTTGCTGCGGCTGCGCAACCGGGTTATTTCGGAGGAATGCGCAGTTTTTGGCCCGGGTAGATCTTGTCCGGGTGCGTCAGCATTGGCTCGTTGGCCTCGAAGATCTTGTTGTACTCGGCCCCGTTGCCGTAAGCCGCCTGGGAAATCGCCCACAGCGTGTCGCCCTTCACCACCGTATGCCACTGCGACTCGGCGGTCTCCACGTTGACCGACATCTTGTCCTCCACCGAATCCACCCCCTCCACGTTGCCGCAGCACAGGATGATCTTCTCGCGTGTGGCCTGGTCGGGCGCAACGCCGAACACGGTGACCTTGCCCTGCGAGCCGTCCACGGTCACGGTCAGGCCCGTGGCGGACAGCCCCATCTGGGCGATATAGGCCTCGATGGCGTCGCCAGCCGCGCGGTTGGCCGCATCGGCCTTGTCGCTCGCGGACGGATCGGCCGCGGCGGCTTCCTGTGCCGCTTTCGCCTCACCCTTCCCGAACAGTTTCTCTCCCGCTTCCTTGATGAAGTCGAACATGCCCATGACATTCTCCTGAGGTTGTGGAACGGAAATAACAAAGGGCGCCCGATGAGCGCCCTTTCTTCAAAAACCGGTCAGTTGCCGCTGTCCGTGCCGTTGCCGTTACCGCCGGCACGCGCCTTGGCCACCCCGCCCGACTGGCCGTGCATCGCACGCCAGGCCCATAGCAGGTAGCCCGAGATCGCGTAGGCGACGAACAGGCCGAACAGCGCCACCGGCGGATCGGACGATACGATCACGAACAGCACCAGGACCAGCACCATCATGCCGAACGGCACGCGATAGCGCACGTCGAGCGCCTTGCCGCTGTAGAACGGCGCATTCGACACCATCGACAGGCCCGCATAGAGCGTGATCGCAAAGGCGACCCACGGCATCCACAGTTCCTTCACGGGCAGCTTGTTGTCGATGGCAAGCCAGACGAAGCCGGCCACCAGTGCGGCCGCTGCCGGGCTTGGCAACCCCTGGAAGAAGCGCTTGTCGACCACGCCAATATTGGCGTTGAAGCGAGCCAGGCGCAGCGCGGCGCAGGTGCAATAGACAAAGGCCGCGATCCAGCCCCACTTGCCCAGGTCGTGCAGGATCCACTCGTACATCACCAGCGCCGGCGCCACGCCGAACGACGTCATGTCCGACAGCGAATCGTATTGCTCGCCAAACGCGCTCTGCGTATTGGTGATACGCGCCACGCGGCCGTCCATGCCATCGAGCACCATGGCCGCGAAGATGGCAATGGCCGCCACGTCGAAGCGCATGTTCATGGCCTGCACAATCGCGAAGAAGCCCGCGAACAGCGCCGCCGTGGTGAACGCATTGGGCAGCAGGTAGATGCCGCGCCGGCGTGGACGCACGTATTCGATGTCGTGCTCGTCGGCCTCGTAGGCGGCTTCGTTGCGCAGCTGGTTATGGCGGAACGGACGCAGGTGCGTCACGTTGCCATTGCTTACGCGCTTGTTGCGTCGGTTGAAGGCACCCATGCCTGGTCTCCTGTTGCTGACCGGTCCGGCCTCAGGCCTGGACGTCCAGCTCGGCGAGCACGGTCGACGAAGCCGACACCTTTTCGCCGATCGTCACACGCGGGCGGGCATCCACGGGCAGATACACGTCGACGCGCGAACCGAAGCGGATGAAGCCATAGCGCTGGCCGCGCGACAGCGTGTCGCCAACACGGGTGTAGCAGAGGATCCGGCGCGCCACCAGGCCGGCCACCTGCACCAGCGTGACCAGCTGGCCATCGGCCGCGCGGCGGATCACCACCGCGTTGCGCTCGTTTTCCAGCGATGCCTTGTCCAGGTCCGCGTTGACGAACTTGCCCGGGAAATATTCAAGCTTCTCGACCTTGCCGTCCAGCGATGCGCGGTTCGAATGCACGTTGAACACGTTCATGAACACGCTGATCTTCAGCGCCTCGCGGCCGGCATACGGGTCCTGCGTCTTTTCGACCACCACGATACGGCCGTCGGCCGGGGCCAGGATGGCGTTCGGTGCCGACGGAATGGGCCGCGGCGGGTCGCGGAAGAACTGCAGCACGAAAATCGTGATGATCCACAACGGCAACGCCCACCAGAAACCCGCGCTGACATGCACCAGCAGCGAGATGATGAAAGCGCCGGCCAGGAACGGCCAGCCTTCACGGGCGATAAGCGGATGAGGATAGTTCATGCAAGCATTGTTCTGTTGTTCGCACAGGTTCTGCACATCCTGTCGACAGGCCAGCCCGCAGCGTACCGCGTGCCATGCTTTCAGGATATGTCGGCGCGAGAGATAAGAAAAAATTCAGGCCTGTGCCTGAAAAAGTCCGACAAGGATAACAAAAAGCCGCCCAGTCACCGCCGAAATGTCTTGTGCAATCACAAAAGACCGGCGGCCGACTGGGCGGCTGCGGCGCTGGCGGGTCACCTGGCCGCATCGGCCGGGAGACCCGCTTCTGCCCGTACTGCTTAGTTCTTCGACTGGTCGACCAGCTTGTTCTTGGCGATCCACGGCATCATCGCGCGCAGCTTCGCACCCACTTCCTCGATCTGGTGCTCGGCCGTCAGGCGGCGGCGCGAGATCAGCGTCGGAGCGCCGGCCTTGTTTTCCAGCAGGAAGCTCTTGGCGTATTCACCGGTCTGGATGTCGGTCAGGCACTGCTTCATGGCCTTCTTCGTCTCTTCCGTCACGACGCGCGGGCCAGTGACGTACTCGCCATATTCGGCGTTGTTCGAGATCGAGTAGTTCATGTTGGCGATGCCGCCTTCATAGATCAGGTCGACGATCAGCTTCAGCTCGTGCAGGCACTCGAAGTAGGCCATTTCCGGAGCGTAGCCGGCTTCGACCAGCGTCTCGAAACCAGCCTTGATCAGCTCGACGGTACCGCCGCACAGCACGGCCTGTTCGCCGAACAGGTCGGTTTCGGTTTCTTCGCGGAAGTTCGTCTCGATGATGCCGGCACGGCCGCCGCCGTTGGCGGTGGCGTACGACAGGGCGATGTCACGGGCAGCGCCGGACTTGTTCTGGTGCACGGCGATCAGGTGCGGCACGCCGCCACCTTGCGAGTACGTCGAACGCACCGTGTGGCCCGGGGCCTTCGGGGCGATCATGATCACGTCCAGGTCGGCACGCGGGATCACGGCACCGTAGTGCACGTTGAAACCGTGGGCGAAGGCCAGCGCAGCGCCTTCCTTGATGTTGGCGTGCACTTCGTTCTTGTACACGTCGGCGATCTGCTCGTCCGGCAGCAGGATCATGACCACGTCGGCGCCCTTCACGGCTTCGGCCACTTCCTTGACCTGCAGGCCGGCGTTGGCGGCCTTGTTCCACGACGCGCCGCTCTTGCGCAGACCGACCGTCACGTTCACGCCCGAATCCTTCAGGTTCAGCGCGTGGGCGTGGCCTTGCGAGCCGTAGCCGATGATGGTGACATTCTTGCCCTTGATGAGGGAGAGGTCGGCGTCCTTGTCGTAAAACACTTTCATGATAGTTCCTTCAATTTCTCAAATCTTCGTATTGGGGTGGCGGCGCAACGCCTGATGTTGGGTCGTCGCGCCGCTTCGGGATACTGCGTGTCGGCTTGTGGCCGTGCTCTGTTGCCGGGGGCGCCGGTCAGACCTTCAGGATGCGCTCGCCACGGCCGATGCCGGAGCCGCCCGTACGGACGGTTTCCAGGATCGCGGTGCGGTCGATGGCATCGAGGAACGCATCCAGCTTGCCGCCGTTGCCGGTCAGCTCGATGGTGTACGTCTTTTCGGTCACATCGATAATGCGGCCACGGAAGATGTCGGCGGTGCGCTTCATTTCCTCGCGCTCCTTGCCCACGGCACGGACCTTGACCAGCATCAGCTCGCGCTCGATATGCGCGCCTTCGGTCAGGTCCACCACCTTGACCACCTCCACCAGGCGATTCAGGTGCTTCGTGATCTGTTCGATCACGTCGTCCGAACCGGTGGTGACGATGGTCATCCGCGACAGCGACGCATCTTCGGTGGGAGCCACCGTCAGCGTCTCGATGTTGTATCCACGGGCCGAGAACAGGCCCACCACGCGCGACAGCGCGCCGGGTTCGTTTTCCAGCAGGACCGAGATGATGTGTCGCATTACAGGTCCTCCGCGCCGAGCAGCATTTCGGAGATTCCCTTGCCGGCCTGGACCATCGGCCACACGTTTTCGGTGGGGTCGGTCTGGAAATCCAGGAACACGGTGCGGTCCTTCAGACGGAATGCCTCGCGCAGGGCCGGTTCCACATCGGACGACTTCTCGATGCGCATGCCCACGTGGCCATACGATTCAGCCAGCTTCACGAAGTCTGGCAGCGCCTGCATGTAGGAATGCGAGTAGCGGTTGTCGTACTCGATTTCCTGCCACTGGCGCACCATGCCCAGATAGCCGTTGTTCAGCGAGCAGATCTTGACCGGGGTGTCGTACTGCAGGCAGGTCGACAGTTCCTGGATGCACATCTGGATCGAGCCTTCACCGGTGATGGTGACGACTTCCTTG
This sequence comes from Cupriavidus sp. HE11, assembly GCF_056097175.1. Classification (NCBI taxonomy): domain Bacteria; kingdom Pseudomonadati; phylum Pseudomonadota; class Betaproteobacteria; order Burkholderiales; family Burkholderiaceae; genus Cupriavidus; species Cupriavidus sp. HE11. Next base: position 2,929,520 of record NZ_CP184464.1, on the reverse strand, counting down.
TCCGGGAACGCCTTCTTGATGCCCATTGCGTACGGCAGGCCCACGCCCATCGTGCCCAGGCCACCCGAGTTGATCCAGCGGCGCGGTTCGTTGAACTTGTAGAACTGCGCAGCCCACATCTGGTGCTGGCCGACGTCGGAGCAGATGAACGCATCGCCCTTGGTCAGTTCCCAGATCTTCTCCACCACGTACTGCGGCTTGATGATCTCGGAATTGCGGTCGTACTTGAGGCAGTCCACCGAACGCCATTGCTCGATCTGGTCCCACCACTTCGCCAGCGCCTCGCGCTTGGGCTTGACGTCGCTGGCCTTGATCTGGGCGATCAGTTCCTGCAGCACGTCCTTGACGTTGCCGACGATGGGGATGTCCACCTTGACGCGCTTCGAGATCGACGACGGGTCGATGTCGATGTGGATGATCTTGCGGGCCTGCGCGGTGAAATGCGAAGGATTGCCGATCACGCGGTCGTCAAAGCGGGCGCCGATGGCGATGAGCACGTCGCAGTTCTGCATGGCCATGTTGGCTTCATACGTGCCGTGCATGCCAAGCATGCCGACGAACTGCTTGTGCGTGCCCGGGAACGCGCCCAGGCCCATCAGCGTATTGGTCACCGGGTGCCCGGTCAGTGCGGCCAGCTCGCGCAGTTCGTCGCTGGCGTTTGCCAGCACCACGCCGCCGCCCGAATAGATATACGGACGCTCGGCGCCCTGCAGCAGCGCCACGGCCTTGCGGATCTGGCCCGAGTGACCCTTGTTCACCGGGTTGTACGACCGCATGTCGACGGCCTTCGGGTACTCGAACTTGCAGGCGTTGCGCGACACGTCCTTCGGGATGTCGACCACCACGGGGCCCGGTCGGCCGGTGGCGGCAATGAAGAACGCCTTCTTGATCGTCGCGGCCAGGTCGCGCACATCCTTCACAAGGAAGTTGTGCTTGACGATCGGGCGCGTGATGCCGACGGTGTCGCATTCCTGGAACGCATCCTGACCAATGGCGTGGGTCGGCACGTTGCCGGTAATCACCACCATCGGGATCGAATCCAGGTAGGCGGTGGCGATGCCGGTCACGGCGTTGGTCACGCCGGGGCCCGAAGTCACCAGTGCCACGCCCACCTTGCCGGTCGCGCGGGCATAGCCGTCAGCGGCATGCACGGCGGCCTGCTCGTGGCGGACCAGGATGTGTTCGAATTTCTTTTGCTTGTGGAGCTCGTCGTAGATATAGAGCACTGCGCCGCCGGGGTAGCCCCAGACGTATTCGACGCCTTCTTCGGCAAGTGCGTTGACGAGGATTTCCGCTCCGATCATTTCCCGACCGGAGGATGAATTGCTGTCTGCGTGGGAGAATTCCGCGCTGGGCATGTTCATTTCTGTCCTTTGCAATTTTCGGCAAAAAATTGTTTGGATGCTCTCTGCCGGGCTTGTGGCTCGGGTTCAAGCGGTGCGCGTCTGCATGAAGAGACCGCCTTATAAGCGGTCTGATGAGACAACCACTGATGTCGTGAACCGTCGATGATACTGCAATGCACCAGCGCGGTAAATGAATCGACGGAACTTTTTGCACGACCGCACCGGCGCAGGGCAAACGCGCGACAATCGCACGTTGCGCTGCCAAGCCAGCATGTCTGCACTTGAATACAGGAGTGGCAGAAGGCAGCTGTTTTTTGCTAGCATCGCAGACATTTCCGGGGTGCCACAGGACGAGTCCAGCACATTCGGCCTGGCCTGACCGCCCAACTGCTGTTTTCGCCTGCATGGCCACCGACAAGGAACTCTCAGACTTTCTCGCCAGCGTCGAACGTCGCGCCTTCAAACAGGCCGTGTTCGCCGTGCGTGACGATGAAGCTGCGCTGGACATCGTGCAGGACGCCATGATCAAGCTGGCGGAAAAGTACGGCGACAAGGGCGCCAACGAACTGCCGCCCCTGTTCCAGCGCATCTTGCAGAACACCATCCACGACTGGTTCCGCCGCCAGAAGGTGCGGAATACGTGGGTGACCCTGTTCTCGAACCTGCGCGACGACCGCGAAGGCGACGACAGCGACCTGCTGGACACGCTGGAAGCCGAAAGCGGCACAGAAATGGCCGAAAGCAGCGCCGACAAGGTCGAGCGGGCCCAGGTCATGCATATCATCGAGCAGGAAATTCAACGATTGCCCACGCGTCAACGCGAGGCTTTCCTGATGCGTTACTGGGAGGATATGGACGTAGCCGAAACCGCAGCCGTGATGGGCTGTTCGGAAGGCAGCGTCAAGACGCACTGTTCCCGCGCCACGCATACGCTGGCGCAAGCGTTGCGTGCGCGGGGAGTCCGACTATGAGCAGAAACGAACGAGATATCCAGGAACGGCGCTTCGCCCATGAGATCCGCGTGGCACTCGATGCCTCCGCGGAGGCGCTGCCGCGGGACATTTCCGAACGGCTGGCTGCCGCGCGGCGCATGGCGCTGGCCGCCAAGAAGGCGGAAGTGCGCGCTCACGTGCCGCAGCTCGTGCTGCCCGGCGCACCACACGGCTACGCCTTCGACGACGAGGACGACACCCCGCTGCACCGCGCCGGTGCATGGCTGCGCAAGCTGGCGCTGGTGTGGACGCTGGTCGCACTGGGTGCCGGCCTGATGGGCATCTACCACTGGCAACAGCAGAAGCGCGTCGAGGAGCTTGCCGACGTCGATGCCGCAATGCTGCTCGACGACCTGCCCCCGACGGCCTACGCCGACCAGGGCTTCCACGTGTTCCTGAAGCGGGACCGCGACCAATAAGATGGCCCGCGCAATTTCCCGTACCGACGCATTCCGTCGCCGGCTCGCCGCTCTTTGCGCTGCCGGCGCCACCCTGGCTGCACTTTCCATCGATTTCGTGATGGATGAAGCCCACGCGCAGGGGCCGCAAGCCCAGCCGGCCAGTCAGCCGGCCGCGCGGCCGGTGATCAACGCCCACCCTACCTGGCAGGAACTGTCCGCATCGCATCGTCAGATTCTGGCGCCACTGCAGCCGCTCTGGGACACGATTCCGGAACTGAACCGCCGCAAGTGGCAGCGCATTGCCGACCTGTACCCCACGCTCAAGCCCGAGGAGCAGCAGCGCCTGCAGGAGCGCATGACCGAGTGGGTCAGGATGACGCCGCAGCAGCGCCGCCTGGCACGCGAGAACTATCAGATCACGCGCCAGTTGCCGCCGGAGAAGAAGGCGGAAGCGTGGGATCGCTATCAGCAGCTGCCTGAGGAACAGAAGAAAAAGCTGGCTGCCGCCGAAAAAGTGCCGCGCCGTCCGGGCGCCGTCAGCGCATTGCCGTCGGGCAAGCGCCCGCCAGCCGATACGAGCCGGCAACTCCATCATCAGGGCCGGCCAGCCAGTGCCCCGGAAGCCACGCCGGCTTCGTCGCCTGCGGCGCCAGCCCTGGCGGGTGCTTCGGCGGCTACCGCGCCGGTGGCTACCGCACCGGCGTCTGCGCCGCCGGTTGCCGCGATGCCGGCCTCGCCTACCCAGGCGCCGACGCTGTCGCCCCCGGTAACGGGCGAAGCGGCCACTGACTTCAACCAGACCGAAACGCGTCCGTAGTAGCTCCCGCGGGCAACCCTGCCCACGGCAGCACCGCCAGATTGTCCGCCCGGCGCTGCCAGCAATCCCCTCTGCGCTACCAGCCCCCCGTTACGCGGCACCTCCGGTATTTCGGCAATGGCCACCAGCGTGCCGTTTGGCATAATGGCCGCTTCCCCGATCTGCCACGCGCCATGCCTGCCGCCACGCCAGCCGCCTCTACCCAGACTCCACTCACGCCGCCACGCACGCCCACGCTGCGCCGTCGCCTACTTTGCATGCTCTACGAAGGCGTATTGCTATTCGGCGTGCTGATGCTTGCCAGCGCCGTCTCGGTGCTGGCCCGCCCGGCGCTGCAGCAGCTTGGCCTGAACCACATGTACGTCGACCAGGCATGGATGTTCATCGTGCTCGGCGTCTATTTCTCGTGGTTCTGGCAGCGCAACGGCCAGACGCTGGCGATGCAGACCTGGCGCATCCGCCTGGAAACGGCCGCCGGCCAGCCGCCGGGCTGGCCCAAGGCACTGCTGCGCTATGTGCTGGCCTGGCTGTGGCTGCCGCCCGCGGCAGCCGTGGGCCACGCGATGGGCCTCACGCTGTGGCCGTTCATCGGCGTGCTGACCGCCGGGCTGGTGATCTGGATGTCGCTGGCCTGGCTCGATCCGCGCCGGCAGTTCCTGCATGACCGCCTGGCCGGCACCCGCCTGACCGACCTGCGCCCGCCGCAGTCATGAGCCTGACGGCCGCCGCCCTGCGTCGCGTCGCCGTGCTGGTACAGGCGACGGCGGCGTGCGGATTGGCGGCCTGGCTGGCGCTGGAGCACGGTTGGACATGGGCGCCGGCGCTGGCCGCAGGCCTGGCCGCCGTACTGCTGGCCTTTGGCGCCAGCGTCGCCATGGCATTCGGCGCCACGCTCGGCGGCCTCGGCATCCCTCGCAGGAGCCGGCCACCATTACCGGACCAGGCGCCGGCACGCCACCGCCTCGGCACCAGCGCAGCATTGCGCTGCTTCCTGGCCGAATGCCGTGCAGTGTTCCGCATGTTCAACTGGCTTCAGCCGTTCCGCTCGCGACTGGCCCTGGCCCAGCCGCCACGCCCCCTGCCCGACACCCCTCCCGTACTGCTGGTACACGGTTACGGCTGCAACCACGCGGTCTGGCTCGATATGGCGCCCGCGCTGACCGCCGCCGGCTATCGCAGCGAGGCCATCGACCTGACGCCGGTCCTTGGCGACATCGACGACTACGCCCCGCAACTGCTGGCGCGCATGCGCGAGATCCAGGCACGCACGGATCAGGCCCCGCTGGTGGTGTGTCACAGCATGGGTGGGCTGGCCGCTCGCGCCGCACAGGTGCTGGCGGAGCAGTCAGGTGGCGGCCCCGCCTGCGCGGGCATCGTTACGCTGGGCAGCCCGCATCAAGGCTGCGCACTTGCGCGTTTCGGCAGCGGACGCAACGCCCGGCAGATGCGATGGCAAAGCGCATGGCTGACGGCACTGGCCGCCGCCGAAACGCCGACGATGCGCGCGCGTATCGTTTCGGTCTTCAGCTGGCACGACTCGATCGCCGGCCCGCCAGGCACGTCGTGGCTCGACGGTGCGCAGCACATCGCGCTCGACGGCATCGGCCATGTGTCGCTGCTGCGCGACCCGCGCGCGGTGCAAGCCACGCTCGCCGCACTGGCCATGCTCCAGCGGCAGCCATCCGCCACGGCCATCGGGGCCCCGCACTAGCCATCCGGCGCGCACTCGCCAACAACCTTCATGTGACATTCATGTTTCCGTCACGGCTTCGTCATGCGGCGCTGGCTCAATGCAGCCATCGCCGATACCGGGGCCACCATGGTTCAAGCCATCCGATCTGCACGCGTGAGTTTGTCGAGGGTTGCGCAGCGCCTGCGCGGCAAGCCTGACACGGCGCTCTCGATGCCTGCCGCCTTCGCGGCGTTCATGCCGCCGCAAGCCGATCTGTCCCCTGCCCGCGCCACACCCCTGCACGACCCCACCGATTCCGGCACCCGCCCCGTAGCCGCCGCGGAGCCTTCCGCGCACCGCTACCGCGCCATCTGGCTGTCCGACATCCACCTGGGCACGCCGGGCTGCCAGGCCACCTACCTGCTCGACTTCCTCAAGCACAACGATTCGGACGTGCTCTACCTGGTTGGCGACATCATCGACGGCTGGCAACTGCGTCGTGGCTGGTACTGGCCGCAGAGCCACAACGACGTGGTGCAGAAGCTGCTGCGCAAGGCGCGCAAGGGCACCGAGGTGATCTACATCCCCGGCAATCATGACGAAGGCGCGCGCCAGTTCGACGGCCTGGCCTTCGGCGACGTCAGCGTGCGCGAGGACGCCGTGCACGTGACGGCCACCGGCAAGCGGCTGTGGGTCGTACATGGCGACCTGTTCGACGGTGTCGTCCAGCATGCCAAATGGCTGGCCTACCTGGGCGATTCGCTATACACGATGATCCTGGCGCTGAACCGCCACTTCAACCGCGTGCGTGCCCGGCTGGGATTCGACTACTGGTCGCTGTCGCAATACCTGAAGCACCAGGTCAAGAACGCGGTGAGCTACATCAACTCGTTCGAACACGCGATGGTGGACGAGGCGCGCCGCCGCGGCTGCGATGGCGTGGTCTGCGGCCACATCCACAAGGCCGAGATCCGCGAGGTGGACGGCCAGCTCTACTGCAACGACGGCGACTGGGTTGAGAGTCTTTCGGCGCTGGTGGAAACCATGGAAGGCGAGTTGAAGATCGTCTACTGGACCACGCTGATCGATCCGCCGGTGCCGGCCACCCGCCGGCGCCGCCGCACTGACGAAATCGCGGCCTGACAAGGGTCCGGTCACGGCCCGGCCGCGCACGCAAGCCACCGCCAATCTGCTGCGCCCCGCGCCGGCCTGCCCGGCGCGGACCCGCCACCCAACAACACCACGGCGCTGCCGCCCCAAGGAGCCTCAATGAGAGTCATGATTGTCACCGACGCATGGGAACCGCAGGTCAACGGCGTGGTTCGCACGCTGAAGTCGACCCGCCGCGAACTCGAAGCCATGGGTCACACGGTGGATCTGCTCACCCCGCTGGAATTCCGCACGGTGCCGTGTCCGACCTACCCCGAGATCCGCCTGTCGATCCTGCCGTCCACCAAGGTCCGCCGCCGTATCGACACGTTTCGCCCGGACGCCCTGCATATCGCCACCGAAGGCCCGCTGGGCCTGGCTGCCCGCGCCTATGCGATCAAGTACAAGCTGCCGTTCACCACGGCCTATCACACGCGGTTTCCGGAGTATGTGCAGGCGCGCTTCGGCATGCCGCTGGCATGGACCTATCGCTTCCTGCGCTGGTTCCACGGCCCCGCACGTGCCGTCATGGCGCCCACCCCGGTGGTGCTGAAGGATCTGCACGACTATGGCATCACGCACGGCGTGCTCTGGACGCGCGGCGTGGACCTGGACGTCTTCACCGCCCAGCGAGCAAACGTTTTAAACACCGCCCATCCGATCTTCCTCTACGTGGGCCGCGTGGCTGTGGAAAAGAACGTCGAAGCCTTCCTGCAGCTCGACCTGCCGGGCTCGAAGTGGGTGGTGGGCGATGGCCCGGCGCTGGCGGCCCTGAAGGCGCGCTACCCCACGGCCAATTACCTCGGGGTGCTCAAGCAGCCCGAACTCGCGAAGGTGTATGCTTCGGCAGACGTCTTCGTGTTTCCCAGCAAGACCGATACCTTCGGGCTGGTCCTGCTGGAAGCACTGGCCAGTGGGCTGCCCGTGGCGGCGTACCCGGTGACGGGTCCGATCGATGTGCTCGGGGACAGCCCGGCCGGCGTGATGCACGAAGACTTGCGGGAGGCCTGCCTGGAGGCGTTGCGCATCGACCGCGCAACCGCACGCGCCCATGCCGAGAAATTCTCGTGGCGCGCGGCATCCGAGCAGTTCCTTGCGCATCTGCGTCCGCTGCCTAGCACGGCGGGCGGATCCGACCATCCGGAATCTTCCGTCGCACCCGATCATGGCCAAGCCCCAACCCACGCTACCGCCCGATCCGTCGCTGCACCGGCCGACCGCCACCCGGGTGGCGGCTGAAGTGGAGACCGAATACTCGATCGCCAACAATCCGCACAAGGGCAACCGCGGCCTGACGCGCGCCTGGCACGCGGCAATCAATTCGCTGTCGGGGCTGCGCTACGCGGTGCTGGAGGAAAGCGCGTTTCGCCAGGAACTGACGCTGGTGGTCATCCTGACGCCCTGCGCGTTCATCCTGCCGGTGTCCGTGGTCGAACGCGTGATGCTGCTGGGCACGCTGTTGCTGGTGCTGATCGTGGAACTGCTCAATTCGAGCGTGGAAGCGGCCATCGACCGGATCTCGCTGGAGCGCCACAGCCTGTCCAAGCGCGCCAAGGATTTCGGCAGCGCGGCGGTGATGCTGGCGCTGATCCTGTGCGGCGGAACATGGATCGCGATTGGCGGCCCGCACGTGGTGCGCTGGATCGGGATGCTGTTGAGCTAGGCGCCGGCCCGTGAACTAGCTGTTTCGCCAGAAAGCAGAACGCCGCCATCGCTGGCGGCGTTTTCTCTTTGCGGCGGGCACTCCCTTGCACGCTTACGTCTTCTCGCGCCCTTCCTGCCACTTGTCCACGCGCACGCGCGGTGCGGCGGCCAGCTGGCCCAGCAGATCCTGCGGCGATGCCGATACGTGCAGCATGTCGGCGTGTACCTGTTTCAGGAACCCTTCGCCCACGGCGTGCTTCAGGAACGCCAGCATGCCGTCGTAGAAACCGGCCACGTTGAGCAGGCCCACCGGTTTGTCATGGTAGCCAAGCTGCGCCCACGTGAACGTCTCGAACAGTTCCTCGAACGTGCCCACGCCGCCGGGCATGGCGATGAACGCGTCCGACCGGTCGGCCATCATCTGCTTGCGCTCGTGCATGTTGCGCACCACGTGCAGTTCGGTCAGGCCGCGATGACCCACTTCCTTCTGCATCAGCGCGTCGGGGATCACGCCGATGGCCGTGCCGCCGTGCGACAGCACGCTATCTGCCACGATGCCCATCAGCCCGACCTTGCCGCCGCCGTAGACCAGCGCCAGGCCCTGTTCGGCCATGGTCTGGCCCAGTGCCTTCGCCGCTTCGGCATATTCCGGCCGGAAGCCGGGACTGGAACCGCAATACACGCAAACCGATTTCACTTTTTGTCCTTTTCGGCCTTGGCCGCCTCGGCAGCCGCCTTTTCAGCGGCGTATTCGCGCGCCAGCTGGTCGAATGCCTCGCGCGCCTTGCCGCGCAGGTACGGCGCCAGGATCGAGAAGATGTGATAGCTCGACCCATGCAGGTAACCGCGGATCTGCTCGGGATCGTTGTACTGGCGCGGATGCTGCACGAACTGGAACGACAGCCAGTACGTGGCAATTACAACAATATTGGTGCACACCGCATCGACCTGCTCGGGCGTGGCCTCCATGTCGCCGTCCTCCTGGAACTGGCGGCAGATTTCCAGCGCAAAGCGCTTCTTCTGGTCGACGATGCGCTTGAAGTTGGTCTCCAGCATCCGGTTGCGCGCCAGCAGGTCGTTGATGTCGCGATACAGGAAGCGGTAGTTCCACAGGAACTCGGACATGTACTGCAGGTAGCCCCAGCTCTCGCCCAGCGTGGCCTTGTGGTCTTCCGGCATCTTCAGGCGGCGCTCCATCTCCTGCTCGAAGCGCACGAAGATCGAGTTGATGATGTCGTCCTTGTTGCGGAAGTGGTAGTACAGGTTGCCAGGGCTGATTTCCATGGCTTCCGCAATCGTCGTGGTGGTGACGTTGGGCTCGCCGAGTTCATTGAACAGGCGCAGCGACACATCGAGGATGCGGTCTCGGGTACGGCGCGGACCGGCTTGCGGTTTGGCTTCCATGGGTATCGGAAAGACTGTGAATCGGCAGGATTGGGATTATAAGCACACCGGACGCCGCACCCCGCCACGCGACGTTCAAGGCACAGGCTGGCGGGCGGACGACCGGATGGCAAACCCCACGGAGTGCCCCCTGGAGGCCAGCCAATCGTCCGGCCTGCCCGCCTTGCGCGACGGCGCGCCTAGAAGCGCGATCCGGGCTGCTTCAGGAAGGCCAGTTCTTCCGCGCTGCTCTCGCGGCCCAGCACCGCGTTGCGGTGCGGGAACCGGCCGAAACGCGCGATGATCTCCTGGTGCTTGATGGCCCACTCCAGCACATCGACCCGGCCCGCCGTGTCCTGGCGCAGCGCGGCGGTTTCGCGCACGGAGATATCCTGGTCGGCCATCGACTCGGCATGCTCGAACGGCAGATAGCAGAACACACGATGCCAGGGCGTCGGCAACTGCCTGTCCCAGCCTTCGGCCAGCATGCGCCGCGCCACGGCCAGCGCCCGCGCATCGGTGGCAAAGCTGCGCGCCTCGCCACGGAACATGTTGCGGGGGAACTGGTCCAGCAGCACGATGCGCGCGCAGGCGCCCTCGGGCGTCACGGACCAGTCGTCGTTGGTGCCGTCATGCGCAGCCTGCCAGACCGGCAGGAATTGCTCGCGGATCCTGGCATCGAAATCGTCCGCCTTGGCAAACCATTCGCGCCGCGACACATCCCACTCGGACGATCCGGGCAGGCCGAACCAGAACGCCAGCACAGCCTGCGCGTCGGCGGGCAGCGGCCTAGCGCTGGACATTGCGCATCCAGTCCGCGGTCTGGAACAGCGCCTGCATCAGACGCATCTGCAGAGACTCCGGCAGCCCCACATCCTGCATCGCCAGCGCCATGCAGCGCATCCACTGGTCACGCTCGCTGGTGCCGATTTCGAACGGCAGGTGGCGCGCCCGCAGGCGCGGGTGACCAAAGCGCTCGATAAAGTAGTTCGGGCCACCCAGCCAGCCGCACAGGAACCAGAACAGCTTGTCGCGCGAGCCGTCCAGCGACGGCGGATGCAGCGCGCGCAGCCCGGCAAACTCTGTTTCCAGGTCCATCAGGTCATAGAAGCGGTCGACCAGTTCGCGTACGCGTCCTTCGCCGCCAATCAGTTCATAGGCGGTGATTTCTTCGCGATTGTCTTCGGGTTCTGCAGGTTCGGTAATCATGGCCAATCAATTCACATCGCGCAGCGTGGCAAGCGCCGGCTGCCGCAGCACCTCGCGCAAGCCGAGCCAGCCGCCGGCAAAAGCGCACAGCATGCCAGAAACCACGCCGACCGGCACAATCCATGCATTGAAGCGATACGGGAAGTCGAACACGAACTGCGACAGTCCCCAGCCTACGGCAATCGCGCCCAGGCTTGCCAGAAAGCCCGCCAGACCACCCACCACAAGGAATTCAGCGTACTGGGTCTGCCGCACCAGCGACGCCGGCGCGCCAAGCGCCTTGAGCAGGCCGGCATCGCGCTTGCGCTCGTCGCGCGCCCCGGACAGTGCGGCATAGAGCACTGTCACACCGGCCAGCAACGTGAAGACGAACAGGAATTCCACAGCTGCGATCACCTGGTCCAGCACGTTCTGGATCTGGCGCAGGATCAGGTCGGTGTTGACCACCGTGATGTTCGGGAATGCGGCGGTCAGCCGGTTGCCCAGCGCCGCCTTGGCCGGTGGCAGGTAGAACGACGTGATAAACGTCTCGGGCAGGCCCTGCATCTTGGCAACCGGCAGGATCACGAAGAAGTTGACGCGCATCGAGCCCCATTCGAGCTTGCGCAGCGACGTCACCGGCGCCTCGACGATCTGGCCCGCCACATCGAAACGCAGCGTATCGCCCAGCCGGATATGCAGCGTCCTGGCGATGCCCTCCTCCACCGATGCCCCGCCTTCCCAACGGCCAGCCACCACTTCGTTGCCGTCGGGCATCTTGTCCATGTACGACAGGTTGAACTCGCGCTCCACCAGATTGCGCGCACGGCCGTCCGGGAAGCTGCTGGCCTGCACCGGCCGGTCGCCGATCTGGATCAGGCGCCCGCGCACCATCGGAAACAGCAGGTCGTCGACCCCGCTCTTCGCCAGCATGGCGCGCAGCGGCTCGCGCTGATCGGGCTGGATATTGATGATGAAGCGGTTCGGCGCGTCGGCCGGCGTGGCATTGCGCCAGGAATCGATCAGGTCATTCCGCGTCATGCCCAGCAGCAGCAACGCCATCAGTCCCACCGCCAGCGCCACGGTCTGCAGCACGGTCACGCCGCGGCGCCGCTCCAGCACCGCCAGCGCAAAGCGCCAGCCCACGCTGCCGCGGGCACGGCCGCGCATGGTGCGCGACAGCGCCATCAGCAGGCCCAGCGCCAGCAGCGCGAACACCACCCCGGCACCGGCGAAGCCGCCTGCCGTGGTCAGGCCCAGCTTGAGGTCTCGCGCTGCCACCATCAGCAACGCCACGAACGCGCCCAGGCCCAGCGCATAGGCCACCCAGGCGGAAATCGGCGGCACACCCACGTCGCGCCGCAACACGCGCAGCGGCGCGATGCGTGTCAGCGCCAGCAGTGGCGGCAGCGCAAACCCGGTCAGCAGCACCAGCCCGGCTGCCACGCCAACCAGGGCCGGCACCCACGAAGGATGCGGCAGGGAGACCTGCAGCAGGCCACCCAGCGACATCAGCAGGCCGTAGTGCGCCGCGTAGCCCAGCGCCACGCCCACGATGGCGCCGCCCAGGCCCAGCAACAGGAACTCGATGCCGAACGCCGCCAGGATCTGGCCGCGCGACAGGCCCATGCACTTGTACACGGCGCAGGCATCGGTATGGCGCTGCATGTAGCGGCGCGCGGACATCGCAATGGCAACCGCCGCGATCATCGACGACAGCACCGCCACCAGCGACAGGAACCGCTCGGCGCGATCCAGCGTCGCGCGCATCTGGGGCTGCCCCGACTCCAGCGATTCCACGCGCGTATTGCGCAGATGACGCTGCTCGATCTCGGCAATGGCCCATTTGCGATAGGCCTCGCCGGCAGCATCGGGGCCCGCCACCAGCAGGCGATAGGTCACGCGGCTACCCCATCCGATCAGCTTCGTGGCTTCGAGGTCCGACATCGGCAGCAGCACGCGCGGCGCGAAGTTCATGAAGCCGGCGCCACGGTCCAGTTCCTGCGTGATGATGCGGTCGATGCGGAACGTCTTGCTGCCAAGCTGCAGCCCGTCACCGACCCGCAGGTTCAGGGCGATCAGCAGTGCCTCGTCCACCCACACGGTACCGGGCGCCGGAATGCCTTCGGCGTTCGATTCCGGCCCGCCGGGTGTCTGCGTGACCTTGAGCCGGCCGCGCAGCGGATAGCCATCGGTCACGGCCTTCAGCGCGCCAAGCTGGCTGGGTGCCTCGCCCTGCGCCGGCGCGCCGTTGGCACGTGCCGTCGCCATGCTCGGAAAGGTAACGGTCTGGGCCACCTGCAGGCCGTCGCGCCTGGCACGGTCACTGAACGCGGTGTCGAACGGCTGGTCGGAGATCAGCAGCACGTCGGCGGCAATCATCTGCCGCGCGTCGCGCTCCAGCCCCAGGCGCATGCGGTCTGCCAGGAAGCCCACGCTGGTCAGCGCGGCCACGGCCAGCACCAGGGCGAACAGCAGCAGCGTCAACTCGCCGGCCAGCCAGTCGCGGCGCGCCATGCGCAGGGCCTGGCGCCAGGCGGAAAACCTTGCTTGGGGAACAACGGAATCTGAGGCAGTCGACATGTTCGGCTGACAGTTGGAAAGAAGGACTCAGGGACGATGCGGCGGCTGCTTTGCCGGCGGCGTGGATGCTTGCGCCTTGTCGCGCAGGCTGGCATGCAGGCGCCGCGCGCCGCGCCACAGCTTGGGCACCAGCCACGCGGCCAGCACCAGGAACAGCACCAGCAGGATCAGGAATACGACCGGCAGGAAGAACGCCAGCAGCAGCCCGCCGACCGTGCCGATATCCTCGGTGAATGAGGCCACCCAGTTCGAAAAAGGTTCGGGCGACACATTGATCAGCGCCCGCGTGCTGGCCTTGGCGGCATGGGCGGTGCCGGCCAGCGTCCCGCCAATCAGGCCGGCCGCCACGGTCCACTGCGGGTCCATGTGGCCGAACGCGGCAGCCGCCAGGATCGCCCCGGCCGGAATGCGGATAAAGGTCTGGATGCCGTCCCAGACGGTATCGAAGCCGGGCACCTTGTCGGCCACGAACTCCGCCACGGTCATGGCCGCGGCCACCCCGATCACCCACCAGGACGACAGCACCTGCAGGCCCGACGGCAGGTCGAGCCAGCCCAGCCGGGCCAGCACGCCCGCCGTCAGCACGGCCAGGTACAGGCGCAGGCCACTGGCCCAGGACATGCCCGCAGCCAGCGCAGCGGTTTCCAGCATGGAAGCTCCTCGCGACCGAGCGCGCGTTCAACTTCCGGTGAGTGTAACGCCAGTGGCGGTCAGGGGCCTTCCTTGCCGTCCGGGCCGTACCAGGGCAGCGCCTCCTGGGGTGTCAGGATGCCCGTGGGCTCGGCCGCCCGGTAGCCGGGCAGCTGCTCCAGCCGTCGCGCAAATCCGGGGTCGGACAGCAGCGACAGCAGCCCCTGCATCCACGGCGCGGTCTGGTCGTTCTTGCGGATCGCCAGGTAGTAGGCCTCGTGCGTGAGCGGCACGAACGTCAGCCCGCGTGCCTCGGCGTTCATGCGCAGACCAAAGCCCACCTGGGCGCGCCCGGCGTGTACGGCTTCGGCCACCTTTTCGTTGCTGAACTCGGTTTCCTCGTAGCCGTTGATCTGGTCGGGATACAGGCCATGCGTGGCAAGCAACTGGTCGAACAGCATGCGCGTGCCCGAACTGCGCTGGCGGTTCACGAAGCGCGCGCCGGTGCGCGGCAGGTCGCGCAAGTCGCGGAGTTCGCGGGCCAGGTCGGGCGCCATGATCAGCCCCTGCTCGCGCCAGGCCAGGCGCACCAGCCGCACGGTGGCCGGACGCAGCCACTTGCGCAGTGTCACATGCGCCACCGAGCCGGCGGTCTGGATCGGCGACACATAGAAGCCGGCCAGTTCGGACTGCCGCTCCTGCAGGCAGACCAGCGCCTCGACGCTGCCACAGAACACGGTATCCAGCTGCAGCGGCATGGGCTTTTCGCGCAGCGCCGCCGACAGGGTTTCAACGGCGGGATCGTGGCTGCCGGAAAAATGCAGCACCGTTTGCGGCGCCGCCGCATCGTCGAGTTCGCTCAGGAATTCCGCCATGGCCCGCTGCATGGCCGGATCGATGGTTTCGCGCAGGCGCAGTTCGGCCCGCAGCAGGCGTTCGCCAAAGCGCGTCAGCGATGCCCCCCGGCCGCGCTCCATGTCGAGCATGGGCCGGCCCAGCATGTCTTCCCAGGTGCGCATCACGCCCCAGGCATGGCGATAGGACAACCCGATTTCCTGGGCCGCGCGGTGCAGCGACCCCGTTTCTCGCACTGCCTTGAGCAGTTGGAACACCTTGCCGTTGGCGCGCGGATTGTCGTCAGCGGCGATCACCGGAAACAGGTCGAAACGAAATGTCATATGTTCTGCCTTGCATAACTACGCGACTATGTGGCTCGATGACAAGCGTTTGCCCCGGTTTCCACGACGATTCCGGCCATTCTCCACGGCAATCGTCGCGATGGCAATTATGATACTTTCAGCATAAGTACAGACGCACCTCCCCTATGCAAGTACAGCACAAGGCACATCGGCCGGGCTTAGCTGGCGGGTGCGGATTCCAGGCGGGGAAGCTGGGGCAGGTCGGAGGCCACCTCGGCAATCATGCGGCGCAGCCACATCACGTCCGGGGCTGCGTGGCAGCGCTCGTGCCAGAGCTGGTAGAAGCGCATGCGCGGGAACTGCACCGGCGAGGGCACCATGCGGATCGGCAGGTACTGCGCGTAGTGGGCGGCAAACTGGCGACCGGTGGTGAACACCATGTCGGTCTTCATCAGCACATAGGGCACCAGGCCAAAATACGGCAGCGTGACCTGGATATTGCGCTTGTAGCCCTGCTCTGCCAGCGCCTGGTCGATCATGCTGCGCTGCATCGAAGCATACGGCGCGGGCGCCAGGTGCGGCATTTCCAGGTAGTGGCGCAGCGTCAGCCCGTGGCGGGCCAGCGGGTGCTGGGCGCCCAGCATGCAGACCACCTCGTCGTCGAACAGCGGCGAGATGTGCAGGTGCTCGGGCGGCGACAGCCAGTTGCCCACCACGATGTCCAGATGGCCCTGCTCCAGCGCATCGAGGAAATCCGTCGACTGCGTCATCGGATGCACGAACAGCTTGGCGCCGGGCGCCAGCCGGCGCACGCGCTCGACGATATTGGGCAGGAAGAACGCGTCCAGGTAATCGGGCGCGCCCAGATGGAACGTACGCGTCGTGGTGGCGGGATCGAACTGCTGCGGCGGACGGGCAATGCGATCCATCGCCGCCAGGCTCTGTTCGGCCAGCAGCAGCAGCTCGCGGCCGCGCTCGGTTGGCACCATGCCGCTCTTGCCGCGCACCAGGATGGCGTCACCGGTGATTTCGCGCAGCCGTTTGAGCGTGTTGCTGATGGCCGGCTGCGACTGGCCCAGGCGGACGGCGGTGCGGGTCACGCTCTGCTCGGTGAGCAGGGTGTGCAGTACCCGCAGCAAATAAGTATCGAGATGGTCGCGTCCGTGCATGGCAGATGCCACCGTGCTCTTTTGGCAGGCGCGGGTGGCGTGGGGGAAGGGAACGGCGCATAGTGTAAGACAGCCACCCCGGATGCGGTCAAATCCGGCCCCTCGTCCGGATGCACTACGGGTAGACCCGTAGATCGGCGCCAGGCCGCCCCGGGGCAGCGATTGCGGGGATGCGGCGCCCGCCGGCACGCGCCTTGATGGGGCATATCACATGGGCCAAATATTGCAGGAAAAGACCCGGTGCTATGTTTCCGCCATCCCCGAAAGAGAGAAGACCATGGAGACGCAAACCATCCGCTTTTTCCACCGCGGCCAGGTCCAGGAAGTATCCGACGCCCCCGTAACCCGTACCGTGCTGCAGTACCTGCGTGAAGACGTGCGCTGCACCGGCACCAAGGAAGGCTGCGCCGAAGGCGACTGCGGTGCCTGCACCGTCGTGATCGGCGACCTGAAGGCCGACGGCAACGTCGAATTCAAGGCCGTCAACGCCTGCATCCAGTTCCTGCCCACCCTGGACGGCAAGGCCCTGATCACCGTCGAGGACCTGCGCCAGGCCGACGGCGCCCTGCACCCGGTGCAGGAGGCGATGGTCGAGTGCCACGGCTCGCAGTGCGGCTTCTGCACGCCCGGCTTCGTGATGTCGCTGTGGGCGCTGTACCAGCAGCACACGCCCGGCGGCGAACCGCCGGCGCGCCAGGAAATCTGCGACGCGCTGACCGGCAACCTGTGCCGCTGCACCGGCTACCGCCCGATCGTCGACGCCGGCCAGCGCATGATGGCCCTGCCCGCCCCGACGGCCAGCCGCCTGAACCCGAAGCAGATCGCCGACACCCTGCGCAACCTGAAGCGTGGCGAGACGTTCCACTACAACGTGAAGGGCCAGCACTTCTACGCCCCCCGCACCGCTGCCGAATTCGGCGCGATCAAGGCCGCCGAGCCCAATATCCGCATCCTGGCCGGCAGCACCGACGTGGGCCTGTGGGTCACGAAGCAGTTCCGCGAGCTGGGCAACCTGCTCTACGTGGGCCAGGTGGAAGACCTGAACACGATTGCCGAGCGCGATGGCTTTGTCGAGATCGGCGCCGCCGTGACGCTGGAGAAGGCCTACGCCGCGCTGAACGTTGCCCATCCGGAGCTTGAGGAACTGTGGAAGCGCTTCGCGTCGCTGCCGATCCGCAATGCCGGCACGCTGGGCGGCAACGTCGCCAACGGCTCGCCGATCGGTGATTCGATGCCCGCCCTGATTGCGCTGGGCACCGAGGTGGTGCTGCAGCATGGCAGCGTGCGCCGCACGATGCCGCTGGAAGACCTGTACCTGGCCTACCAGAAGACGGCCATGGTCGAGGGCGAATTCGTGGCCGGGCTGCTCGTGCCGGTCAAGGGTCCGCAGCATTTCCGCACCTACAAGCTGTCCAAGCGCTTTGACGAGGACATCTCCGCCGTGTGCGCCGCGTTCGGCATCACTGTGGAGAACGGCATCGTCACCGCCGCGCGCATCGCGTTCGGTGGCATGGCGGCCACGCCGAAGCGCGCCGCGCTGGCCGAGGCTGCGCTGGCCGGACAGCCCTGGAACGAAACCACCGCCCGCGCCGGCATGGCCGCGCTGGGCCAGGACTACACGCCGCTGAGCGATATGCGTGCCACCGCCGACTATCGCAGCCGTGGCGCCGCCAACCTGCTCTATCGCTTCTGGCTGGAAACGCGCGATGGCGCGCTGCCCGCCGCCATGGTCAATGTCCGCGCAATCGGGGCCGGAAACCCCATGGGCGCCGCTGAAACCGCGAGCGCCTGAGGAGAGCCCGCATGAACAAGCAAACCGAACCCTTCCTGCTCGACGCCAGCGTGGCCGCCGAATCCACCCCGGTGGTCGGCATCTCGCGCCCGCACGAATCGGCCCATCTGCATGTGGCCGGCACCGCCACCTATACCGACGACATTCCCGAGCTTGCCGGCACGCTGCATGCCGCGCTGGGCATGAGCACCAAGGCCCACGCACGGCTGAAGACGGTCAACCTGGACCGCGTGCGCAAGGCGCCCGGCGTGGTGGCCGTGCTGACCGTGGACGACATTCCCGGCGTCAACGACTGCGGCCCGATCATCCATGACGACCCGATCCTGGCAAAGGACGTGGTGCAGTTCATCGGCCAGCCGATCTTTGTCGTGGTGGCGTCGTCGCATGACGCCGCGCGCCGCGCCGCCCGCCTGGCCGACATCGACTACGAGGATCTGCCCCCGGTGCTGACACCGGAGGCCGCGCACGCGGCCGGCAGCTACGTGCTGCCGCCGATGCACCTGACGCGCGGCGAACCGGTCAGGCACCTGGATAGCGCCAGGCATCGCGACAGCGCGAAGATCCATCTCGGCGGCCAGGAACAGTTCTACCTGGAAGGCCAGATCGCCTACGCCGCGCCGCGCGAGAACGACGGCATGCACGTCTGGTGCTCGACGCAGCACCCGACCGAGATGCAGCACGCCGTGGCCCACATGCTGGGCTGGCACGCGCACCAGGTGCTGGTGGAATGCCGGCGCATGGGCGGCGGCTTCGGCGGCAAGGAATCGCAATCGGCCATGTTCGCGTGCTGCGCATCGCTGGCGGCCTGGAAGCTGCTGTGCCCGGTCAAGCTGCGTCCGGATCGCGACGACGACATGATGATCACCGGCAAGCGCCACGACTTCACGTTCGACTTCGACGTGGGCCACGACGACGCCGGCCGCATCGAGGGCGTGCGCGTGGAGATGGTGTCGCGCGCCGGCTTCTCGGCCGACCTGTCGGGCCCGGTGATGACCCGTGCCATCTGCCACTTCGACAACGCCTACTGGCTGCCGAACGTGCAGATCGACGGCTACTGCGGCAAGACCAACACGCAGAGCAATACCGCCTTCCGCGGCTTCGGCGGCCCGCAGGGCGCGTTTGCCATCGAGTACATCCTCGACAACGTGGCGCGCAACGTGGGCAAGGACTCGCTGGAAGTGCGCCGTGCCAACTTCTACGGCAAGGGCGAGCGCAACGTCACGCCGTACGGCCAGACCGTGGAAGACAACGTCATCCACGAGCTGATCGACGAACTGGTGGCGACGTCCGAATACCGGGCCCGCCGCGCCGCCACGCGCGAATTCAACGCGAAGAGCCCGGTCCTGAAGAAGGGCATCGCCATTACGCCGGTCAAGTTCGGCATCTCGTTCAACGTGGCGCACTACAACCAGGCCGGCGCGCTGGTGCACGTCTACAACGACGGCTCGGTGCTGGTGAACCACGGCGGCACAGAAATGGGCCAGGGCCTGAACACCAAGGTGGCCATGGTGGTGGCGCACGAGCTTGGCATCCGCATGGAGCGCGTGCGCGTGACCGCCACCGATACCAGCAAGGTTGCCAACACGTCGGCCACGGCGGCATCGACCGGCGCCGACCTGAACGGCAAGGCCGCGCAGGACGCCGCGCGCCAGATCCGCGAACGCCTGGCAGTCTTTGCCGCCCGCAAGGCCGGCGTGGAGCCCGATGCCGTGCGCTTCAACGACGACCTGGTGATCGCCGGCGAACTGCGCCTGTCGTTTGGCGACCTGGCCCGCGAAGCCTACGTGGCGCGCGTGCAGCTCTGGTCGGACGGCTTCTACACCACGCCCAAGCTGTACTGGGACCAGAAGGCGCTGCATGGCCGCCCGTTCTACTACTACGCCTACGGGGCCGCGTGCTCCGAGGTGATCGTCGATACGCTGACCGGCGAATGGAAGCTGCTGCGCGCCGATGCGCTGCACGATGCCGGCAAGTCGCTGAACCCGGCCATCGACATCGGCCAGGTGGAAGGCGCGTTCATCCAGGGCATGGGCTGGCTGACCACCGAGGAACTGTGGTGGAACCAGAACGGCAAGCTGATGACGCACGCCCCGTCGACGTACAAGATCCCGACGATCAACGACTGCCCGGAAGACTTCCACGTGCGGCTGTTCCAGAACAGCAACGTCGAGGACAGCATCCACCGGTCGAAGGCCGTGGGCGAGCCGCCGCTGCTGCTGCCGTTCTCGGTGTTCTTCGCCATCCGCGATGCCATCGCGGCCGTGGGTGACTACCAGGTCAACCCGCCGCTGCGCGCGCCCGCCACCAGCGAAGCGATCCTCGATGCCGTGGAAGCCGTGCAGGCCGTGATGGCTACGCAGGCCGCCGGGACCGAAGCCGTACCCGCCTGACGCCAGCCAGGCCAGACAGTCAGCCAGAGAGACACCATGCAGGACGCCCCGCTCAAACCGTTCCGCTTCGCCGATGCCACCCGCTGGGTGCGTGCCGGCGTGCCCGTGGCGATGGTCACCATCGTCGACGTCAAGGGTTCCGCGCCGCGCGAGCCCGGCATCCGCATGCTGGTCACGGCCAGCGACCTGGTCGGCACCATCGGCGGCGGTCACCTGGAATGGCGCGGCATGGATATCGCGCGTGCGATGCTGGCCAACCGCCATGTGCGCGGCAATCCCCATCGCCGCATCGAGCGCATTCCGCTGGGCCCGGCGCTGGGCCAGTGCTGCGGTGGCGTGGTGAAGCTCGCATTCGAGGTGCTGGGCGAAGCCGACCTGGCCTGGCTCGATGCCGTCGAAGCGGCTTTCCGGGCCGGCCGCGCGCTGCAACGCACGGTGCCGCTGGCTGGCACGATCACGGTGGACGCCAGTCGCGCGCTGCTGCCCACGGCAGTGCTGCAGGCCGACGACTGCTGGACGGACACGCTGGTGCCCGACGAAATGCACGTGGTGCTGTTCGGCGCCGGGCATGTGGGGCACGCGCTGGTCAAGGTGCTGTCGACGCTGCCTTGCCGCGTGCATTGGGTAGACGAACGCGACACGCTGTTCCCGGGCGGCCTGCCCGACAACGTGGAGGCCGAAGCCACCGACACGCCCGAAGCGGTGGTCGACCAGGCGCCGCCCGGTTCGTACTTCATCGTCATGACGCACAGCCACGCGCTGGACCAGCAGCTCTGCGAGCGGATCTTCCGGCGCACCGATTTTGCGTACTTCGGGCTGATTGGCTCGAAGACCAAGCGGGCTAAGTTCGAGCACCGCATGGTGGAGCATGGCGTGGACCCGGCGCGCCTGGCGGAAATGACTTGTCCGATGGGTGTCGCGGGCATCACCGACAAGGCACCGGCTATGATTGCGGTTGCCATCGTCGCCCAGCTGTTGCAGGTTCGCGAGCAGCGCATCGCCGCGCTGCGTGCCAACCGGCTGGAGGCGGTGCTTCCGTAACAGCACAGCCGTGATCCGGCTGTCAGTCATAGAAAAGAGGCCCCATGACCATCGATGCCGCGCTGGCGGACAAGATCCGCCGTACCCCCAAGGCCGAACTGCACGTGCATATCGAAGGCACGCTCGAACCCGAGCTGATCTTCCGGCTGGCCCAGCGCAACAGCGTCAAGCTGGCCTACCCCGACGTGGAGGCGCTGCGTGCGGCCTACGCGTTCACCGACCTGCAATCGTTCCTGGACATCTACTACGCCGGCGCCAGCGTGCTGCTGACCGAGGAAGATTTCTTCGACATGACGATGGACTACGTCAAGCGCGCCGTTGCCGACAACGTGCGCCATGCCGAGATCTTCTTCGATCCGCAGACCCATACCGAGCGCGGCGTGCCGATCG
The DNA here is from genome assembly GCF_056097175.1 of Cupriavidus sp. HE11. Lineage (NCBI taxonomy): Bacteria > Pseudomonadati > Pseudomonadota > Betaproteobacteria > Burkholderiales > Burkholderiaceae > Cupriavidus > Cupriavidus sp. HE11. Next base: position 2,907,794 of record NZ_CP184464.1, on the reverse strand, counting down.
GCACCGTGATCGACGGCATTTCGGACGCGCTGGCGCAAGCCCGCACCGAATACGATTTTTCCAGCAGCCTGATCCTGTGCTTCCTGCGGCACCTGCCCGAAGAAGACGCGTTCGCAACGCTGGAGGCCGCGCTGCCCTACCGCGACCGCTTTGTCGGCGTGGGCCTGGATTCGTCCGAACGCGGCAACCCGCCGGAGAAGTTTGCGCGCGTGTTCGCCAGGGCGAAGGAACTGGGTCTGCATCTGGTGGCGCATGCCGGAGAGGAAGGCCCGGCCCAGTACGTGACCGACGCACTGGACATCCTCAAGGTCGAGCGCATCGATCACGGCGTGCGTGCGATCGATGACGCGGCGCTCGTGCAGCGCCTGGCGCGCGAACGCATCGCCCTGACCGTGTGCCCGCTGTCGAACCAGAAGCTGAAGGTCTACCCCGACCTGCGCGACCATTCGCTGAAGCAGCTGCTCGATGCCGGCGTGGCCGTGACGCTGCACTCGGACGACCCGGCTTACTTTGGCGGCTACATGAACGCCAACTGGGAAGCCACGTTCGACGCGCTGCCGCTGGACGCGACCGATGCCCACAAGCTGGCCCGCAACAGTTTTGAAGCGGCCTTCCTGCCCGACACGCAGAAGGCCGAATTCCTGGCGGAGGTCGACCACTTCTGGTCGGCCACGCCCATGTCCCCGCCCGCAGCGGCTCACGTGAGTACCACGAGCTAAGCGGGCGCATACCCAGAACGCCGGATGCCGCGCCCGCTGCCTGAATGGCACGGGCGGGTGCCGGCCGCCCCGAGACAAGACGATGACGACGACTTCCCCTGATTCCCGCACCAATGGTGCCGTCACCCGCGCCATCCGCGGCCGCATCCTTCATTTCCTGCGCGACCCGCAGTTCCATGACGATGCCTATCAGTATTGGGAAGACGGCCTGCTGATCGTGACGGCCGGCCGTGTTGCCGCCGTCGGTTCGTACGACAGCCTGGCGGGCGAGATTCCCGCCGACGCCGAGGTGATCGACCATCGCGGCAAGCTGATCGTGCCGGGCTTCATCGACACGCACATCCACTATCCGCAGACCGATATCATCGCGTCGCCGTCGCCGGGCCTGCTGCACTGGCTCGATACCTACACGTTCCCCGAGGAACGCCGCTTCAGCGACGCCGCCTATGCGCGCGGCGTGGCCGACTTTTTCACCGACGAACTGCTGCGCAACGGCACCACCACGGCCATGGTCTGGAGCACCGTGCATGCCGCCTCGGCCGACGGCCTGTTCGCGGCCAGCCAGGCGCGCAACATGCGCATGATCACCGGCAAGGTGATGATGGATCGCAACTGCCCCGAATTCCTGCGCGACACGGCCGAGTCCGGCGCGCGCGAGTCGGCCGACCTGATTTCGAAATGGCACGGCAAGGATCGCCTGGCCTACGCGATCACGCCGCGCTTTGCGCCGACGTCCACGGAAGCGCAGCTGGCCGCCTGCGGCGAACTGGCCCGCGCCCACGACGATGTCTTTATCCAGACGCACGTGGCCGAGAACCGCGACGAGGTGAAATGGGTGGCCGAGCTGTTCCCCGACGCCCGCAGCTACCTGGACGTCTACGACCGCTACAACCTGCTGCGTCCGGGCGCGTTCTATGGGCACGCGATCTACCTCGACCCCGAGGATCGCCGCCGGCTGGCCGACAGCGGCGCGGCCGTGGCGCACTGCCCCACGTCGAACCTGTTCTTGGGCAGCGGCTTCTATGACTTCCACCAGTCCGACGCCAACCGCCTGAACGTGACACTGGCCACCGACGTGGGCGGCGGCACGTCGTTCTCGATGTTCCGCACGATGAACGCGGCCCACAAGGTGGCGCGCATGGGCGGCTATCACCTGACCGCGCTGCGCATGTTCTACCTGGCCACGCGTGCGGCGGCCGAGGCACTGGGCTGGCAGGACCGCATCGGCAGCTTCGAGCCGGGCTGCGAGGCCGATTTCCTGGTGCTGGACCCCGAGGCCACGCCGCTGATCGCGCGCCGCAGCCACCGCTCGGAAACGCTGGAGGAGCAATTGTTCGCGTTTGCGATGCTGGGCGACGACCGCGTGATCGACAGCGTCTACATCATGGGCGAGGAGACGGCCGACGTGCCGGTGGCAGCCTGACCACACGGCCTTGCCGGCAAGGGGCTTTCCGGGCGCATGCGAACGGAAAGCCCCTTTTAGAGGCCATGTATTGACCGGAATCAACACAATCGTCATCAAACCCTTCTAGCCTGTCGCATCCGTGCGCCCTCGAAGACTGGGCGCCACCGCATTCCGACTCGCTGGACCATCGATGACTGCCCGATCCGACACCCTTTCCGCTGCCGATGCTCAAGACATCGGCGCGGCGGCCGCCCCCGGCCAAGCCCGCCAGACTCACCAGACCCGCCCTGCCGGCAACGCTCCGCTGCCGGAACCCATCGCCTTCGAGGCGCCGTTCCCCAATCGCAAGACCATCCGCAGCTGGCTGATCCCGCTGGGCCGCCGCAGCACGCCACGCGCGCTGATGCTGTTCGCGTTCGACTACGCGCTGTTCGCGGCCGTGCTGGCCGGCGTGGTGCTGCTGTCGGCGTGGTGGGCCAAGGTGGGCCTGGGCGTGCTGGCCGGCCTGATCATCGCGCGGCTGTTCATCATCGGCCACGACGCCTGCCACCAGAGCCTGACCGACAACCGCAGCCTGAACAAATGGCTGGGCCGGCTGACCTTCCTGCCCTCGCTGACGCCTTACAGCCTGTGGGAAGTGGGCCATAACGTCGTGCATCACGGCTACACCAACCTGAAAGGCTTCGACTTCGTCTGGGCGCCCTACTCGCTCGAGGAATTCCGCGCGCTGCCGCGCCGCCGCCGTGTGATGGAGCGCATCTACCGCAACGGCGTTGGCGCCGGGCTGTACTACCTGATCGAGATCTGGTGGTTCAAGCTGTTCTTCCCGAGCAAGCGCCAGATGGCCACGCGCCGCCCGATCTTCATGTGGGACTGCACGCTGGTGGCCGCGTTCGGCGCGCTGTGGATTGGCGCGCTGGCCTGGCTGGCCATCGCCACGGACCAGTCCGTGCTGCTGATGATCGGCACCGGTTTCGTGCTGCCATTCCTGGTCTGGAATACCACGGTCGGCTTTGTACTCTACGTCCATCACACGCATACGAGCGTGGCCTGGTACGACACCAAGCCGATGTGGGCCAAGGCCCAGCCGTTCGTGTCGACGACCGTGCACCTGCGCTTCGGCATGGGCATTGGCGCGGCACTACATCACATCATGGAACACACGGCTCACCACGTGGACATGAGCGTGCCGCTGTACCAGCTCAAGCGCGCGCAGGCGCTGCTCGAACACGCGCTGCCGGGCCGCATCATCATCGAGAACTTCTCGTGGCGCTGGTACTTCCAGACCGCGCGCCACTGCAAGCTCTACGACTTCAAGGCCCTGTGCTGGACCGATTTCCGCGGTCGCCAGACCAGCGAGAACAGCCCGGTCCCGGCCTGAGAATCATTTGCAAAGACATCGCAAAAAAGCCAGATTGATGGACATTACCCATCGGTCTGGCTAAAATGCGAACTTCCATTGGGGAGTAGCCGCCCTGATCTCACCGCGCCGCGCAATGCGGCACCCGGAAGACAGGGGCGTACGTCAACAGACTTGACCAAATGCCGGTTCGGCAGGCGGTTATGGCGTGCGCAGCCCAGGACCTTGTGTCCGGCGCCTGGCGAGACCGATGACCATACCTTTCTGGCCGGGCCGGGAAAGGTGTGTGTCATTGGCATCTCGCGAGATGCGTTTGCGGCCCGGTTATTGCACCTATAAAAATGGAATCGTTCCTCGTCTCCACAGGTATCGTCGCGCTCGCCGAAATGGGCGACAAGACGCAGCTGCTGTCGCTCGTGCTGGCCGCGCGGTATCGCAAGCCCCTCCCCATCATCGTTGGCATCCTGATCGCCACCCTGGTCAACCACGGCTTTGCCGGCGCGCTGGGCGGCTGGATTACCGGCGTGCTGGGCGCCAACCTGCTGCGCTGGATTCTTGGCCTTGGCTTTATCGCGATGGCAGGCTGGATGCTGATTCCCGACAAGCTCGACGACGCGGAGGAAGCCAAGCCGGTCAAGGGCGCGCTGGGCATCCTGGGCACCACGATCGTCGCGTTCTTCTTTGCCGAGATGGGCGACAAGACGCAGATCGCCACCGTAGCCCTGGCAGCCCGCTTCCATGGCGAAGTGCTGGCCGTGGTTGCCGGCACCACGTTCGGCATGATGCTGGCCAATGCACCGGCCGTGCTGCTGGGCGACCGCTTCGCCAACAAGATGCCGATCGCGCTGGTCCACAAGATTGCCGCGGCCATCTTCCTGGTGCTGGGCCTGTTGGCACTGTTCAACGTGGGCGGCTGATGCCGCATCGGCAGCACAAATAAAAAAACGGGGCCGAAGCCCCGCTCAAACCCTCGCCGGTCCGGTACAGCCGGCTGCTGACTGCGCAGCCTCCGGACCGTCGATCACCGATGCCCGGTCAAATTAGTTGGTCGTCTTTGCGCCGCCCTCGAACCACTGGCCCAGCAGGGCACGTTCGTCGTCCGTGATCTGGGTGACGTTACCCAGCGGCATGGCCTTCTGCTGCACGGCCTGCTGGTAGATCAGCTGGGCGTGCGACTTGATACCGTCGGCGCTGTCGAGCTTGATGCCCTTGGCGGCCGTCGGCATCATCTTCGGCTGCTCGGCATGGCACTGCACGCAGCGCGTGTTCATGATTTCCTGCACCTTCACGAAGCTCACGGCCGTCGCGGCGGCGTCGCCGTCGGCGCTCTTGGCGACTTGCGGACGCGGCTGCGGGGCGATCAGGAATGCCACCAGGCCCAGGCATGCCACACCGGCGGCCGGCCACGCGATGTTGATCTTGCCCTTGTGCTTCAGGATGAAGAACTGACGGATCATCACGCCAGCCAGCATCACCATGATCAGCACCAGCCAGTTGTTCTTGGCCGCGTACGTCATGCTGTAGTGGTTGGACAGCATCGCGAACAGCACCGGCAGCGTGAAGTACGTGTTGTGCACGCTGCGCTGCTTGCCGCGCTTGCCGTGGATCGGGTCCACCGGCTGGCCGGCCTTCAGTGCCGCCACCACCTTGCGCTGACCCGGGATGATCCAGAACAGCACGTTCGCGCTCATGATCGTGGCGATCATCGCGCCGGTCAGCAGGAATGCCGCACGGCCCGCAAAAATATGGCAGGCCACGAAGGCTGCCACGGCCACATACACGGCCACCAGGATGCCCACGGTCCGGTCGCTCTTGCCGAAGATGCGGCAGATCGCGTCATAGACCACCCAGCCGACGATCAGGTACGTCACGGCAAAGCCCACGGCAGCGCCGGGGGACATGTCGTAGACGTTCTTGTCGATCAGGAACGTGCTGGCGTTGAACAGGTACAGCACCACCAGCAGCGCAAAGCCGCTCATCCACGTGGAGTACGACTCCCAGTAGAACCAGTGCAGGTTCTCGGGCAGCGACTTCGGCGCGGTCAGGTACTTCTGCGGGTTGTAGAAGCCGCCACCGTGCACGGCCCACAGTTCGCCGTCGACGCCCTTGTCCTTCAGCCCGGTATCGATGGGACGCGTCAGGCTGTTGTCCAGCCAGACGAAATAGAACGACGAACCGATCCAGGCGATCGCCGTGATGACGTGCAGCCAACGCAACAGCAGATTGGCCCAGTCGAGAATGTAGCCTTCCATGACTTGTCTCCTTGTTCCCGTCCGCCTTGACTCAGCTGCCGCGGTAGGTCGAGTACGACCACGGCGACACCAGCAGGGGCACGTGGTAGTGCGCGTTCGTGTCGGCAATGCCGAAACGCAGCGTCACCACATCAAGGAATGCCGGCTCGGGCAGTTTCACGCCCTGGGCACGGAAGTAGGCGCCAGCGCCGAAATCGAGTTCGTAGACGCCAGGCTGCAGGTCGGCGCCTTCCAGCAGGGGCTGGTCGGCACGGCCGTCGTGGTTGGTCTGGATCGACTTCAGGGTCTCGCGACGATTGTCGACAATTTTATGCAGGGTAACCGACATGCCGGCACCGGGCGTACCGGCGGCAGTGTCGAGAACGTGAGTGGTCAAGCGTCCCATCCTGTTCTTCCTTTGGAGTGTGGGTTGTGAGGGGCGCCGCTGCCTTCACTAGCACCATTTGTGGGAAATGGTGCCCGCTCGGTACGTGTTTCAACGCATCCCGGCGCTGGATTGGTGCGAGGCGACAATGCGCCTGCCCTATCCTGATGACAACTCGGTAAATACCCGTAGTTGTCGAAAACCTGGGTCGGTTTTGTTGACAATGGTGCTTGCATATCCAAATAATTGTCAACAATTTTTAGATCGGCGAAGCCAAATGATCGATATCAAGACCCTTGATGTTGATGTGTGAACGGCTCGCTACGATCGCTGACCATCGCCTCCCCTGCTTTTACGAGTGCCCAGCATGTCCAAGAATCTCAAGCTGATTGCCGCCGCCGACGCCCTGCCCGCGCCCACCGATAACAAGCCCGCCCGCAAGGGGTCGGTGGAAGAGCGCATGTATCACGAGATCTACGACGCGATCATGGAGCACCGGCTGCCGCCGCGCACGAAGCTGACCGAGCACTCGCTTTGCGAAATCTATGCCACCGCACGTCACACGGTGCGCAAGGTGCTGTCGCGCCTGGCCGCCGACGGCATGGTCGACCTGGAGCCGAACCGCGGCGCGTTCATTGCCAGCCCGTCCACCGACGAGGCCCATGACATGTTCGAACTGCGCCAGATGCTGGAACGCGCGGTACTGGAAAAGCTGGCCGCCATGCCCAACGTGCGCAGCGTGATCGCCCCGTTGCGCAAGATGGTGAACGACGAGCGCCAGGCCTTCCTGACCCACGAACGCCCGACCTGGATCCGCCTGTCGGCCGAATTCCACACCGCGCTGGCCGAGCTTTCCGGCAACGAACTGCTGGTGACGATGATGCGCCGGCTGGTGTCGCGCACCACGCTGATGATTGCCAGCGTGGAAGCCCCTGGTCACAACGCCTGCTCGTTCGACGAGCACGACGACATTCTCGACGCACTGGAACAGGGCGATGCCGCACTGGCCCAGTCGCGCATGGCGCACCACCTTGGCGCCTGCGCGGACCGCGTGCAGCCGGATGAGCCCGGCAACTTCGATCTTCGCACCGTGCTGGGCCGCTCCACCTAGCACGATGTTCCCGCCGCCGGGCAACAGAGGTCCCCTGTTGCCGATGCAGGCCCACCGGTTTTCCGTCGCTGATCAAGCCCGCCAGAGGCGCGACTGAAAACCGGACAAGAACCGCCAACAATCGCCCACAACAAGAGGCAACGACAGAGCGGTCAAGGGTGGAACCCGGCGCGCGTTCCCATCGAAACCAAAGGAGAGGAGACACACCCATGAATTCCGCAAGCACCACGGTCCCCACGGATCTGACAAACGAGCGGCTGCCCTCCGGGCGGTTGCTGGCGCTGGGCCTGCAGCACGTGCTGGTGATGTATGCCGGCACCGTTGCCGTCCCGCTCATCGTCGGCGGCGCGCTCAAGCTCCCGAAGGACCAGCTGGCCTTCCTGATCAATGCCGACCTCTTCGCGGCGGGCCTGGCAACGCTGATCCAGGCCTTCGGTTTCTGGAAGTTCGGCATCCGCATGCCCGTGATGATGGGCGTCACGTTCGCATCGGTGGCGCCGATGATCGCCATCGGCAACGATCCCAACGTGGGCCTGCTCGGCATCTATGGCGCGGTAATCGCGTCAGGGGTGTTCGGGATACTGATTGCGCCGATGATGGGGCGCATGCTCGGGCTGTTTCCTCCCGTTGTCACGGGCACGGTGATCACGCTGATCGGCGTGTCGCTGATGCGCGTGGGCATCAACTGGGCCGGCGGCGGCCAGCCCACCACGCGCGCCGTGATCGACGGCGTGGTCAAGGAGGTACCGAACCTGGCCTATGGCGATCTTGGCAACCTTGCCATCGCTGGCCTGGTGCTGGTGGTGGTGCTGCTGCTCACGCGCTTCGGCCGTGGCCTGGTAGCCAACTGCGCGGTGCTGCTGGGGATCATCATCGGCACGCTGGTGGCCATGGCCATGGGCAAGGTGTCGTTCGAAGGCCTGCATGAAGCCAGCTACGTGGCCGTCATCACGCCGCTGCACTTCGGCATGCCGACGTTCGAGCTGACCGCCGTGCTGTCGATGTGCATCGTCATGCTGATCACGCTGGTGGAATCCACCGGCATGTTCCTGGCCCTGTCGGACATCACCGGCCGCAAGCTGAGCACCAGGGACCTGACCGCCGGCCTGCGCGCCGACGGCCTGGGCACCGTGATCGGCGGCGTGTTCAACACGTTCCCGTACACGTCGTTCTCGCAGAACGTGGGCCTGGTCACGGTGACCGGCGTGCGCTCGCGCTACGTGGCGGCGGCCGGCGGCCTGATCCTGATCGCCTTCGGCCTGTTCCCGAAGATGGCGCACGTGGTGGCATCGGTGCCGCAGTTCGTGCTGGGCGGCGCCGGCATCGTGATGTTCGGCATGGTGGCAGCCACGGGTATCCGCATCCTGGGTGCCTGCGACTTCAACCGCAACCGCCACAACCTGTTCATCGTGGCGATTTCGATCGGCTTCGGCATGATCCCGACCCTGTCGCCGACGCTGTTCCAGTACCTGCCCAAGTGGACCGACCCGTTCACGCACAGCGGCATCGTGCTGGGCACGATCGTGGCCGTGGCGCTGAACCTGTTCTTCAACGGTATCCAGTCGGCCGAGGAAGCCATGCGCAGCGCCGCCGCGAACACCCACGGCACGGAGTAACGTCAGGCACGAACCACGAACAATTGACGCTCGACAATCGGACTCGACAATTTCGCGCAGACAATCCGCAACGCTTTGCGCGCCGTTTGTCAAGTCCTCCGGCGGAACTCTGGCACGCGCTTTGCGTAAGCCAGTGCGCTCCAGGTTCCGGCCAGGCCCTCGCCCGAACAAGCGGGTCGGGGGCAGCAGTTTGGATTTCTCTCCTGAAGCAGACACAACGAGATGACACACGATAACTATCCACGCGATCTCATTGGCTATGGCGCACAGCCACCGCACGCCCGCTGGCCGGGCGGTGCGCGTATCGCGCTGCAGTTCGTGCTCAATTACGAAGAAGGCGGCGAGAACTGCGTGCTGCACGGCGACGCCGCGTCCGAGCAGTTCCTGTCCGAGATCGTCGGCGCCGCGGCCTATCCGGCCCGGCACATGAGCATGGAGGGCATTTATGAATACGGCTCGCGTGCGGGCGTCTGGCGCATCCTGCGCGAGTTCGAACGCCGCAAGCTGCCGCTGACGATCTTCGGCGTGTCGATGGCCCTGCAGCGCCATCCCGAGCTGACGCGCGCGTTCGTCGACCTGGGCCACGAGATCGCCTGCCACGGCTGGCGCTGGATCCATTACCAGAACCTGGACGAAGCCACCGAGCGCGAGCACATGCGCATCGGCATGGAAATCATCAAGGAACTGACCGGCGACATGCCGCTGGGCTGGTACACCGGCCGCGACAGCCCCAACACGCGCAAGCTGGTGGTGGAGCACGGCGGGCTGCTGTACGACGCCGACTACTACGGCGACGACCTGCCCTTCTGGACCGAAGTGGAGGTGACCGGCGGCGAGAAGAAGCCGCACCTGGTGGTGCCGTACACGCTCGACTCCAACGACATGCGCTTTGCCACGCCGCAGGGTTTCAACACGGGCGAGCAGTTCTTCCAGTACCTGAAGGACGCCTTCGACGTGCTGTACGCCGAAGGCGACCCCAGCGGCCAGGACCAGCCGAAGATGCTGTCGGTGGGCATGCACTGCCGCCTGCTGGGCCGCCCGGGACGTTTCCGCGCGCTGCAGCGGTTCCTGGACTACGTGCAATCGCACGACAAGGTATGGATCTGCCGGCGCGTCGACATCGCGCGCCACTGGATCGACACCCACCCGTACCGGAGCCAGGCATGAGCCAGAACACCTACACCATCACCCAGCTGAATGCGATGCCCGAAGCCGAGTTCATCAAGGTACTCGGCGGCATCTACGAACACTCGCCGTGGTTTGCCGAAGCGGCCGCGAAGCAACGCCCGTTTGCCAACACCGCCGAACTGGCCGCCGCGCTGCGCGGCGCGGTCGACGCGGCCGGCCAGGACGCCCAGGTCAAGCTGGTGCGCGCCCACCCGGAACTGGCCGGCAAGGCCGCGGTACGCGGCGAACTGACCGCCGAATCCACGCGCGAGCAGGCCGGAGCCGGCCTGGACCAGTGCACGGCCGAGGAATTCCAGCGCCTGCAGGACCTGAACACGGCCTACAACCGCAAGTTCGGCTTCCCGTTCATCCTGGCCGTGCGCGGCTACGACCGGCACGGGATCATCGACGCTTTTGCAAGGCGTATCGAGAACGAGCCGGCGGTGGAGTTGCAAACATGCATCAACCAGATTCACCGCATTGCGCAGTTCCGCCTGAACGACTTAGTATCCGCCTGAAAAAAAATCCACGGCAGTAAAGAGAGAGAAATTCAGGAACGTTCAGCGACGCAGCATCGCTGTAAAACAGGTACCTCGGCCGCGCCGGTCCCCACTGCACCGGCAGACTTCCGTGCACGGCCGAGGTACCACGCAGAAGAAGACCCCGTCAGGGTCCCGGCACACAAGAAAACGTTCTGAGCAGCATCACAACCACGGAGGTCTTACATGACGAAGCAGTACAAGCCGGCTCTCAAGCTGGCGGCAATCGCGGCTACCCTTTTTTCCGGCGCAGCCATGGCCCAGTCCAGCGTCACGCTGTACGGCCAGGCTGATATGTTCGTCGGCGGCATCAAGAACCCGGGCAGCAATGACCGTGCGTTCGTGGCCAACTCCGGGGGCATGCAAACCTCGTACTGGGGCATCAAGGGTACCGAGGATCTGGGTCTGGGCACGAAGGCCATCTTCGACCTGAACGGCTTCTTCCGCACCGACAGCGGCAGCGGCGGCCGTTTCAACGGCGACTCGATGTTCAGCCGTAACGCCTACGTCGGCCTGCAGAACGACCGCTACGGCGCCGTCAAGCTGGGCCGCAACACCACGCCGTACTTCGTGTCGACGATCCTGTTCAACCCGCTGGTTGACTCGTACGTCTTCAGTCCGATGATCTTCCACACGTACTTCGGCGCCAACAACGGCACCGTGTACGACCCGGGCATCATCGGCGATTCGGGCTGGAACAACTCGATCGTCTACTCGACGCCGAACTTCGGCGGCCTGACCGCCAACTTCATCTACAGCTTCGGCGAATCGGCCGGCAACTCGAGCAAGAACAAGTGGGGCGGCAACGTGACCTACTTCTCGGGCCCGTTTGCGGCAACGCTGGCCTTCCAGCAGGTCAAGTTCGACAACACCCCGTTCGACCTGACCAACCCGCCGACCACGCCGAACGCCAACACGCCGTACATCGTTGGCTTCGACAAGCAATCGGCCGTACAGGCTGGCGCGTCGTATGACTTCAAGATGCTCAAGGTCTTCCTGCAAGGCCAGTACATCAAGACCAACGTGAACGCCAACGCCAACGGCGACATCAAGCACATCGACGGCCAGGGCGGCGTTTCGGTGCCGGTGGGCGCAGGCAACGTGCTCGCGTCGTACTCGTACGGCCGCGTGCTGAACGAACTGTCGAGCTTCAAGCGCAACACGTTCGCGCTGGCGTACGACTACAACCTGTCCAAGCGCACCGACGTCTACGCGGCGTACTACTACGACAAGATCACGGGCCTCGAGCACGGCGACAGCTTCGGCGTGGGCGTCCGCCACAAGTTCTGATCCTGCATTCGGTATTACCGCGGAACTGAAGCCTGCCCTCGCGGCAGGCTTTTTTCTTGCGCGTGACAGTCTCTCTTGCGCCACAATGCTGCGCCGCAGCGCAATCTTGCGCAGATGCAGCAGGATCGGAAGCCATTGCTTCATAGGCCGATTCAATTGGCGCCTCCCCCCCGTTCTACCTAGATTGGTCTTCCGGACTGTGTGCCGGACCACGTAAACCAGGACGAGTGAGGTGACGCATGCGGCGCTATGTGAAATCCCGATCGGAACTGATGGCCATCCTGAGCCAGTGCCTGGATAACAACCCGGAATGCGGTGAGGTGGAATTGCATGCGATGCGCGTGCATTCGCCGGACCACACCGGTTGCAACTGGAGCGCTGAGGTCGATTTTCGCCAGGACACCTTCGACGATCTGGCACAGCAGATGGCCGCGGCCCGTTCGATCATCGTGGTGATGCGGGAGCAGTACAACGTGTTGCAATAGCCAGGAGTATTGGCTGGCGCGCACGCCAATCGTGCGTACTGACCCGCCGACGCGCTGACACCCCGGCAGACGTGCCAGCGCACCGACAAAAAAACCGGGCCGCGAGAGTCTCTCGCGGCCCGGTTTCCTTTTTCGACCATCAGATCTGCAAAACTCGCAGATCGGGACGCAGTGCTTAGCGGATCGCGCCAGCCTCCGCCACGGCCACGGCCGTCATGTTGACGATGCGGCGGGTGGTGGCCTGCGGGTTCAGGATGTGTACCGGCTTGGCGGCGCCCAGCAGGATCGGGCCCACCGTCACGCCCTGACCGCCCGTCATCTTGAGCAGGTTGAACGCGATGTTGGCGGCATCCAGCGTCGGCATGACCAGCAGGTTGGCGCTGCCGGCCAGCTTGGTGGTGGGCAGGAAGTGGCGGCGCACGTCCTCGTCCAGCGCGGCATCGCCCTGCATTTCGCCTTCCACTTCCAGTTCCGGCGCCACGCGGGCCAGGATCGCGGCAGCGTCGCGCATCTTGCGTGCCGACGGACGCGTGGACGAACCGAACATCGAGTGCGACATCATGGCCACCTTCGGATGCAGGCCGAAGCGTGCGATTTCCTTGGCGGCCAGTTGCGTGATCGCGGCCAGTTCCTCGGCGCTCGGGTCATCGTTCACGAACGTGTCGGTGATGAACAGCGTGTGCTTTTCCAGCATCAGCGCATTCATGGCGGCGAACACCTTGGCGTCCGGCGCCAGGCCGATCACGTCGCGCACGTGTTCGAGATGAGCCTCGAAGCGGCCGACGGTGCCGCACAGCAGCGCATCGGCGTCGCCCATGTGCATCAGCATCGTGCCGATGAGCGTGTTCGAACGGCGCAGCGCCACCTTGGCCATGTCCGGCGTCACGCCATCGCGGCCACGCAGTGCGTGGTATTCCTCGTGATAGGCGCGGTAGCGCGGATCGTCTTCCGGATTGATCAGTTCGAAGTCGACACCGGGGCGCAGGCGCAGGCCGGCCTTCTCGATGCGCATCTGGATCACGTGCGGACGGCCGATCAGGATCGGACGGGCCAGGCCTTCGTCCACCACGCCCTGCACGGCGCGCAGCACGCGCTCTTCCTCACCCTCGGCGTAAGCCACGCGCTTGGGCGCGGCCTTGGCGGCAGAGAACACCGGCTTCATGATCAGGCCGGTGTGGTAGACGTAGCTCGTCAGTTGCTGGCGGTAGGCTTCCAGGTCCTTGATCGGACGCGTGGCCACACCCGACTCTTCCGCAGCCTTGGCCACGGCCGGCGCGATCTTCTCGATCAGGCGCTGGTCGAACGGCGTGGGGATGATGTAGTCAGGGCCGAACTTCAGCTCGCGGCCGCCGTAGGCAGCGGCAACGGCATCGTTCAGTTCGGCTTCGGCCAGCTCGGCGATGGCCTTCACGCAGGCCAGCTTCATTTCTTCCGTGATCTTCGTGGCGCCGCAATCGAGCGCGCCGCGGAAGATGTACGGGAAGCACAGCACGTTGTTCACCTGGTTCGGATAGTCCGAACGGCCGGTGGCGATGATGCAGTCCGGACGCGCGGCCTTGGCCACTTCCGGGCGGATTTCCGGCTCCGGGTTCGCCAGCGCCAGGATGATGGGCTTGTCGGCCATGGTCTTGACCATGTCGCCGCTCAGCACGCCCGCGGTGGAGCAGCCCAGGAAGACGTCGGCGTTCTTGACGATGTCGGCCAGCGTGCGGTCGGCCGTATCTTGCGCGTAACGGGCCTTGTTGGCTTCCATGTTCGCGTCGCGGCCCTGGAAGATCACGCCCTTCGAGTCGACCACGAAGACGTTCTCGCGCTTCACGCCCAGGCTCACCATGGTGTCCAGGCAAGCGATGGCGGCAGCGCCGGCGCCCGACACGGCCAGCTTGACCTTGGCGATGTCCTTGCCCACTACCTTCAGGCCGTTCAGCAGTGCCGCGGCCGAGATGATGGCCGTGCCGTGCTGGTCGTCGTGGAAGACGGGGATGTTCATGCGCTCGCGCAGCTTCTTCTCGATGTAGAAGCACTCGGGCGCCTTGATGTCTTCCAGGTTCACGCCGCCCAGCGTGGGTTCCAGCGCGGCGACGATTTCCACGATCTTGTCCGGATCGCGCGCATCGAGTTCGATGTCGAACACGTCGATGCCTGCGAACTTCTTGAACAGGCAGCCCTTGCCTTCCATCACCGGCTTGCCGGCCAGCGGACCGATGTCGCCCAGGCCCAGCACGGCAGTGCCGTTGGTGATCACGGCCACCAGGTTGGCGCGCGAGGTGTACTCGGCGGCCATCGCGGGATCCTTGTGGATCTCCTCGCAGGCGTAGGCCACGCCCGGCGAGTAGGCCAGCGACAGGTCGCGCTGGTTGGACAGCGCCTTTGTGGCCGTTACCTGGATCTTGCCCTTGGTCGGGCTGCGGTGGTATTCCAGCGCGGCCAGACGCAGTTGTGCTTCGGGGCTGTTCGGGGCGTGTTGCGGTGCATCACCGCTGGTCTTGCTGCTCATTCTGCTTGTCCGGAAAGAGAAGGCGAAAAAAATCGAGCAGTCATTCTAGCCCAGCCATACCGTGCCGGCAGGCCTTTGCAATGGTCCGGACAGTGTTTTTACGGCGCGGAGGCGAAAAACGGCTTTTACCTCACGGTAGCGAATACGATTCGCCCCTCGGCGCGACCTGCCGGTAGACGAATGTCGACGAATGCATGCCGGTTTTTCATTACTTCTGGTCCTTCTGGACTTCCAGCGTGATGCGCTGCGGTCGCCCGCTTTCGCCCGGGAAATTGGCGAACGCGCTACGGATCATGTAGGGCATCACGGCCGTCAGGTCGCCGCCCTCGGTGGTGTTGCGCGCCGTCACCTGGTAGACCCGCTTGCCGCTGGCAGCATCCTTGAAGAACACCCGCAGGTTGGAGAACGTCACCGGCACATCGCGCACCACGGTCTGCGGCGGCCAGTAGCCCGGCCCCCAGCCATACGGCCCCCACGGGCGATACCAGCCGTACGGCCCCCAGTACGGGCCATACGGGCCATACCAGGGATCGGGGTAGACGGTTTCCGCCACGCGCACGAAGCCGGGGGCGGCGTCATATTCCATCGTCACCAGGTAACGTGCCTGCCTGGGCGGCGCCTGTTCGAAGCCGATGCCGGACAGGACCTGGGACAGCCACAGCTCGTAGGTCTGGCGATCAAGCTGTGCGTCCTGCTGCGGCGCGTGGTCGAATGCGTAGGTACGCGGCGCGTCATTGCTCCATCCCGCGTCGCGGAACGCGGTCACCTCGGTGGTGACGGTGCTGGCGCAGCCCGACAACCAAAGCGCGCCCAGCGCCAGCCATACCCCCAGGCCACCCCGGCCACGCTGCACTCCCCAGGAAACCGCTGCTTGCCACATCGCCATACCTCGTTATTTTTGGTTCGGTCACGTTTCCTCAGACACGATCGGGGCGGCCGAATTCCCACGCCGGCCCCGGTGCAACGCAGGCCTGAAACTGCTTGGCTACAATGGGGGCTTCAGGGCCGGTTCTTACCGTTCAAGGCCCGCCGCCCCCGGTCACCCGAAGACAGGATCTCCCCATGCTGCGTACCGACACGCCCGTTACCGTCTATCGCAAGGACTATACCCCGCCCGCGTTTGCCATCGATCATGTCGACCTCGTGCTCGACCTCGACCCGCAGCGCACCATCGTCACCAGCACGCTGAAGCTGCAGCGCACCGGCGCCGCCGATGCCCCGCTGGTACTAAGCGGCGAAGCGCTGGAACTGATCGGCATCAAGCTCGACGGCCAGCCGTTCACCACCTGCCGCGCCGAAGACGACACGCTCACGCTGACCGGCCTGCCCGCGCAGGGCACGCTGGAAATCACGGCGGCCTGCAACCCGGCAGCCAACACCACGCTGTCGGGCCTGTATGTCTCGAATGGCAACTTCTTTACTCAGTGCGAGGCCGAAGGCTTCCGCCGCATCACGTATTTCCTGGATCGTCCGGACGTGATGACCACCTACCGCGTGACGCTGCGCGCCGACCGCGCCGCCTGCCCGGTGCTGCTGTCCAACGGCAACCTGCTGTCGCAGGGCGATCTGCCCGATGGCCGCCACGAGGCCGTCTGGGAAGACCCGTTCCGCAAGCCGTCCTATCTGTTCGCGCTGGTGGCCGGCAAGCTGGAACGCATCGAAGAGAAGATCGTGTCGGCGTCGGGCAAGGAAAAGCTGCTGCAGGTCTGGGTAGAGCCCCAGGACCTGGACAAGACGCGCCATGCCATGGATTCGCTGATCCACTCGATCCGCTGGGACGAGCGACGCTTCGGCCTTGAGCTTGATCTGGACCGCTTCATGATCGTCGCCGTCAGCGACTTCAACATGGGCGCGATGGAAAACAAGGGCCTGAACATCTTCAACACGAAGTACGTGCTGGCCAATGCGCAGACCGCCACCGACGTGGACTTCGCCAATATCGAATCGGTGGTGGCGCACGAGTACTTCCACAACTGGACCGGCAACCGCGTGACCTGCCGCGACTGGTTCCAGCTGTCGCTCAAGGAAGGCCTGACCGTGTTCCGCGACCAGGAATTCTCGGCCGACATGATGGGCTCGGAGTCGGGCCGTGCGGTCAAGCGCATCGAGGATGTACGCGTGTTGCGCCAGGTGCAGTTTCCCGAGGATGCCGGCCCGATGGCCCACCCGGTGCGCCCCGACAGCTACGAGGAAATCAACAACTTCTACACGGTCACGGTCTACGAGAAAGGCGCCGAGGTCGTGCGCATGTACCAGACCCTGCTGGGCCGCGACGGCTTCCGCCGTGGCATGGACCTGTACTTCAAGCGCCATGACGGCCAGGCCGTGACCTGCGACGACTTCCGCGCCGCCATGGCCGACGCCAACGGCCGCGACCTCAAGCAGTTCGGTCTCTGGTACGGCCAGGCCGGCACCCCGGTGGTGACGGCCCGCACGCAATGGGATGGCGCTGCCGGCGCCCTCTCGCTGACGCTGACGCAGCGCTGCCCCAAGGTCGGCATCGAGACCAAGGCCGGCTCGCCGGACAAGCAGCCGTTCCATATCCCGTTCGCGCTGGGCCTGATCGACGCCGCCGGCAATGACCTGCCGCTGCAACTCGACGGCGAAGCGCAGGCGGCCGGCACCACGCGCGTGCTCGATTTCACGCACGCCGAACAGACCTTCCGGTTTGTGGGCCTGCCCACGGGCGCCAAGGCCCCGCTGCCTTCGCTGCTGCGCAATTTCTCGGCGCCAGTGATCGTCGACTACGAATACACCGATGCCGAGCTGACCTTCCTGCTGGCGCACGACAGCGATGCATTCAACCGCTGGGAAGCCGGCCAGCGCCTGGCAACGCGTGCGCTGCTGCAACTTGTGGCCGATGTGCAGGCCCAGCGCGAACTGAAGCTCGACCCGGCGCTGGTGGCGGCCTTCCGCACCGTGCTGACCGATGGATCGCTGAACCCCGCGTTCCGCGAGCAGGCCCTGATGCTGCCGGCCGAGGCCTATCTGGCCGAGCGCATGGGCGTGGCCGATCCGGCCGCCATCCATCGTGCCCGCCTGTTCATGCGCGAAGGGCTGGCCCGCACGCTCAAGGCCGAATGGCTGGCCGCCTACCAGGCCAATGCCACGCCGGGCGACTACAGCCCCGATGCCGACTCGATGGCAAAGCGGGCGCTGCGCAACCTGGCGCTGGGCTACCTGGCCGACAGCGGCGACGCCGACTTGCAGGCGCTGGCCGACCAGCACTACCAGCAGAGCGGCAACATGACCGACCGCTTTGCCGCGCTGTCGGCACTGGTCAACAGCTTCGCGCCGGGCCGCGAGCATGCGCTGGCCGATTTCTACGAGCGCTTCGAGGACGACGCGCTGGTCATCGACAAGTGGTTCTCGCTGCAGGGCATGCAGCGCGGCGAGGTGGGCCCGCACGCCGGCAAGCGCACGATCGACACGGTGCGCGCGCTGATGGAGCACCCCGCCTTCAACCTGCGCAACCCGAACCGGGCGCGGTCGCTGATCTTCAGCTTCTGCTCGGGCAATCCGGCCCAGTTCCACGCCGCCGACGGCTCGGGCTATGCATTCTGGGCCGATCAGGTGCTGGCGCTCGACGCCATCAACCCCCAGGTGGCCGCACGGCTGGCGCGGGTCATGGATCGCTGGCAAAAGTACGAGATCCCGCTGCGCGACCGCATGCGCGCGGCGCTGGAGCGTGTGGCGGCGGCGCCCACGCTGTCGCGCGATGTGCGCGAAATCGTCAGCAAGGCGCTGGCAAGCTGATGTGTCCTCCAAGGCGCACGGCGGGCTGAAAACGGCCTGTCCGTTGCGCCGGCCCTGTAGAATGGCGGCCATCCAAGGAGAACCCACCATGACACGCATCAGCCTCACCCGCTATCTGGTCGAGGAGCAGCGCAAGCACAATACGATCCAGCCGGAACTCCGGCTGCTGATCGAGGTGGTTGCGCGCGCCTGCAAGGCCATTTCCAACGCCGTCAGCAAGGGCGCCCTCGCGGGCGTGCTGGGCTCGGCCGGCACTGGCAACGTCCAGGGCGAAACGCAGCAGAAGCTCGACGTGATCGCCAACGAAGTGCTGCTGGACGCCAACGAATGGGGCGGCCACCTGGCGGCCATGGCGTCCGAGGAAATGGACTCGTTCTACGAGATCCCGAACCGCTACCCGAAGGGCGAATACCTGCTGCTGTTCGATCCGCTCGATGGCTCGTCGAACATCGACGTGAACGTGTCGATCGGCACGATCTTCTCGGTGCTGCACATGCACAAGCCGGGCGAGACCGTGACCGAGAGCGATTTCATGCAGCCGGGCACGCACCAGGTGGCGGCCGGCTACGCCGTGTACGGCCCGCAGACCACGCTGGTGCTGACCGTCGGCAATGGCGTGCACATGTTCACGCTGGACCGCGAGGCCGGCAGCTTCGTGCTGACCCAGTCGGACGTGAAGATCCCGGAAGACACCAAGGAATTCGCGATCAACATGTCCAACATGCGTCACTGGGCACCCCCGGTGCGCCAGTACATCGACGAATGCCTGGCCGGCGACGAAGGTCCGCGCGGCAAGAACTTCAACATGCGCTGGATTGCGTCGATGGTGGCCGATGTGCACCGTATCCTGACGCGCGGCGGCATCTTCATGTATCCGTGGGACAAGCGCGAACCCGAGAAGCCGGGCAAGCTGCGCCTGATGTATGAAGCCAACCCGATGGCGTTCCTGGTCGAGCAGGCCGGCGGCGCGGCCACCAACGGCCACGAGCGCATCCTGGACGTCCAGCCCACCAAGCTGCACCAGCGCGTGTCGGTGGTCCTGGGTTCGAAGAACGAGGTGGACCGCGTCACGCGCTACCACCAGGAAGCGGCCAGCAAGGCCTGATCCGCCGGCACCACTGCGGAACTTCCATGCAAACAGGGCGCCTCGGCGCCCTGTTTTCTTTGGTTCTTCGGAGAATTCCGGCTTCGGCCTTCTCCTTTCCCTCCGCCTTCCCTTCCGTCTTCCCTTCCGTCTTCCCTTCCGCTTCCGGCAGCCGTCAGAGGGCGATCTGCCACTGCATGCGCCACGTGACCGAATCGCCGGCGGCCAGACTGCGCAGCCCCGTGCCCTCCCAGCCGCGCACCGACAGGTTGACCGCATCGGCCACATGCGACACGGGCTCCAGGCACACGAAATCGCAGCCGCCCGGCGCATGCAGCACCAAGTGATCCAGTTCCTCGCCGGCCCGTAGCGTCAGCATGGCGCCGTCGGGCCGCTTCAGCGTCGCCATGCGTTTCCAGCCGCTGTAATAGACGCTCAGGTCGGTCTCCGGCAGATGGCGCTCGCGCAGGAAGCGCTCGCGATCCCCCACCACCGTACGGCCCGTAGCGACGCCGCCAGCGTCGGCCGGCCACATATGCAACGCGTCGAACTGCAACCGCATGCCCGGCACACGGGCAAGGAAGGGATGAAAGCCGCCACCAACCGGCATGGCCGTTTCGCCATCATTACGGATCATCAGTTCGGCATCGAGGCCGTCTTCGGTCAGCCGCAGCGTCTGCCGGGCATGGATCGGCCAGGGCCAGTCGCCGCCTGCCGGTACATGGGCCAGCGCCATGACGATACGGTCGCTGGCCTGCTCGATGACCGCCCAGGCGCGCGCATGCCCGAAGCCGTGCATCGCATGGGCCTGCCCCGGATGGGCGGGCAGATCGATATCGCGCCCGTCCCAGTGGAACCGGCCCTCGCGGATGCGGTTGGAGAACGGCAGCAAGGGATAGCTGCCGGCCTTGGGCCACTGGAACGCGTCGAAGCCTTGTTCCAGCGCCTGCCGCGGCATGGGCGCCAGCCAGTCGATGACACGACCATCGTCACGCTTGGTTCCGAACGACGCCATGCGGCCGCCGGCGGCCGGGGCTACCGTCAGCGTATGCGCGCCCGCTTGCAACGTATGAAGGGGGCCGGGTGGAAGCCAGGGCATGTCAATCCTCGACAAGTCGACTCCCCTCTCCCGCGCGGGAGAAGGGAAAAACCGCCTACTTTAGCAACACCTCGGGCAGCCACAGCGAGAACGCCGGCACATAGGTCACCAGCAGCAGCGCGGCCACCAGCGCACCGTAAAACGGCCAGATCGTGCGCATGACCTGCCCCACCGACACGCCGCCAATCGCGCAACCCACGAACTGCGTGGTACCCACGGGCGGCGTATTGAGCCCCAGCGCGCAGTTGATCAGCATCAGCATGCCGAATTGCACCGGGCTCATGCCGTAGTGCATGCAGATCGGCAGGAAGATCGGTGTGCAGATCAGGATGGTGGCCGCCATGTCCAGGAACGTGCCCAGGATGAACAGCATCACGTTCACCATCAGGAAAATCACCCACGGGCTGGTGGACACCGAACTCAGGAACTGGCCCGTCAGCTCGGCCACGCCGTAAAGGCTGATCATGTAGCCGAACGTGGCTGAAATGCCAATCAGCAGCAGCACCACGCCGGTGGTCTTCACCGCCTTGGCCGCCGCCTTGATGAACTGTTCCTTCGTCAGCGAGCGGTACAGGAACACGGTCAGCGTCAGCGCATACAGCACGGCGACGGCGGCCGATTCGGTGGCGGTGAACACGCCCGACAGGATGCCCGCCAGGATCAGCACCACCACGAACAGCCCCGGCAGCGCGGCGGCCAGCGAATGGCCCACGATCTGCCAGCCGGGGAACGTGCCGGACGGATAGCCGCGGCTGCGCGCCACAAAGTAGGCGGCCGCCAGGTTGCAGATCGTCAGGATCAGCGCCGGCAGCACGCCAGCCAGGATCAGCGCGGCAATCGACACCTTGCCGCCCGCGGCCAGCGTGTAGATGATCATGTTGTGGCTGGTCGGCATCAGCGCACCCACCAGTGCCGCGTGGGTGGTCACGTTGACCGCGTAGTCGGCGTGATAGCCCTCGCGCTTCATCATCGGGATCATCACCGCGCCCATGGCGGACACGTCGGCCACCGGCGAGCCCGAGACCCCGCCAAACAGCGTGCAGGCCACCACGTTGGACATGCCCAGGCCGCCGCGCACATGACCGGCCATCGACTTGGCGAAGTTGACGATGCGGTCGGCAATGCCTCCATACAGCATCAGCTCGCCCGCGAAGATGAAGAACGGGATCGCCAGGAACGAGAACGCGTTCATGCCCGACGTCATCTGCTGGAACACCACGGCCAGCGGCAGGCCTTCGTACAGGATGGTCGCCACGGCCGACAGGCCGATGGCGAATGCCACCGGCACCCCGAGGATCAGGAAGCCGAAGAAGCAGACGGTAAGAATGATCAGTGCCATGCCGGCTCCACTTCCGTGCCTTTCAGCACCGCAATGATGTGTTCGATCGAAAACAGCACGATCAGTGCGCCCGCGATGACGGGCGGCACGTAGCGCCAGCCCTCGGAAATGCCCAGCGTCGGCAGCTTGTAGTCGGCCACCGAGTGCGCCAGGAACGCGCAGTTGTATGCCATGACGGCGCCGAACACGCCCACCAGCACGTGGATCAGGATTTCCAGCTTGGTGCGCAGGTGATCGGGCAGCATGATGAGCAGCGATTCCAGGCCAATATGGCCGGCGTCGCGCACGCCCACGGCGGTACCGAGCATCGTCACGTACAGCACCAGCAGCATCGCGATGGATTCGGCCCAGGTGGGCGTGTCGTTCAGCACGTAGCGGCCGAAGACCTGGTACAGCACCGCAATCACGAGCAGCAGCAGGCCGAAGACGCCCAGGCCCAGACAGGCGCGGGCCAGCGTGGCGCAAAAACGGGTGTAGGCATTGGCGCGCACGGCGCCCGCATCAGCGGCGGGCCCGTGAGCGCCATCTGCCGGCGTGGCCGGCGTGGGGGATGGCGAAAGCATGATGGATTCCCTGCAACCTGACGTCGGCGGATTACTTCGTTTCCTGCGTGCGGCGCACCAGGTCCTTCATCTGCGCGCTGGTGATGAAGCGGTCGTACACGGGCTTCATCGCGGCCTGGAACGATGTCTTGTCCACCTGGATGATCTGCACGCCGGCGGCCTCCACCAGCTTGCGCGACTTCAGCTCGCGCTCGTCCCACAGCTTGCGCATGTAGGGCACCGAGTCCCTGGCTGCCTGGCGCACCATGGCCTGGTCTTCCTTCGACAGGCGATCCCATGCCACCTTCGAGAACATCAGCATTTCAGGTGCCATCGAATGCTCGGTCAGCGAGTAGTACTTGGCGACCTCGAACTGGCGCGAGCTTTCGTAGCTGGGCCAGTTGTTCTCGGCGCCGTCGACCAGGCCGGTCTTCAGCGCGGTGTAGACCTCGCCCCACGGCATCGGCGTGGCATTGGCATGCATGGCTTCGAGCAGCGACACCCAGAGGTCTGACTGCTGCACGCGGATCTTCATGCCCTTGGCGTCGGCCAGGGTCTTGATCGGGCGCTTGGTCGTGTACATCGAGCGCGACCCGCTGTCGTACCACGCCAGGCCGATAAAGCCGTTCTTCTCGCACGACTTCAGGATGTCTTCGCCGATCGGGCCGTCCAGCACGTGGCGCATGTGCTCGGTGGAACGGAACAGGAACGGCATCGTCGGCACGATGGTGGCCTCGCAGATGTTGTTCATCGCGGCCGAGTTCACACGCACCATCGACAGCGCGCCAATCTTGGTCTGTTCGATGGCGTCCTTCTCGCTGCCCAGCGCGCCTTGCGCGAAGACCTTGATCGACATCTTGCCGTTCGAGCGCTGCTTGAGCAGATCGCCCATGTAGCGCACGGCCTGCACGGTCGGGTAGTCGTCGGGATGGATGTCGGCGGAACGGAAATCCGCGGCGTGCGCGCCGACCGGCATCGCCACGGCTGTTGCAAGTGCGGCCATCAGGGTACCCAGGCGGGTACGCGCGAAGTGTTTTTGAAACATGTGTCTTGCCTCCAGTGTTATCAGAGTTATTTGTCGTTCAAGTCAACACATTGCCCGGCCCGCCTGGCTCGGCGGGCCGTCTTCGGAACCTGATCAGTCGCGCAGCACGGGCTCGGGCGTGCCGCGCACGCCGGGACGCAGTGCCACCACGGCACCGGACAGCGGATCGGTGTCGTCGGTACGGATCGACGTCACATAGAGCGTGTCGAGGCCGCTGCCGCCGAACGCGCACATGGCGGGCTTGGCAAAGGGCACCGCCAGGCTGCGGTCCAGCCGGCCATCGGGCGTGAAGCGATGCACCTGGCCGGCATCGTTGCCGCAGATCCAGTAGCAGCCATCGGCATCGACCGCCGCGCCATCGGGCCGGCCCGGGTAGCGGTTCATGTCGATGAAGACGCGGCCATTGGCCGGCGTGCCCGTATCGATGTCGTAGTCGTAGGCCCACACCGCCCGCCGGGCCGGATGCGAATCCGACACGTACATCGTGCGGCCATCGGGGCTGAAGGCCAGCCCGTTCGGCGTGATCATTTCGTCGCGGATCATGTCCAGCGCACCCGTGCGGGCATCGAGGCGATACAGCTTGCCGTCGGTGGCGGCCAGCGACATGTCCATCACCATCGTGCCGGCCCAGAAGCGGCCCTGCCGGTCACAGCGACCATCGTTGAAACGCATGCCGTCGCGCGCGTGCGCCACCGTGGCCATCCGCTGCAGCGCAGGGGCTGGCTGCCCCGTCACCAGTTTTCCGATTCGGAAAATTCCGGTCTCCATTGCAAGCAGCCAGCCGCCGTCGGCCGTCATGGCCATGCAGCCGGCCATCTCGGGTACGGCCCAGTGGTTGGTGCGGCCGCTGGCCGGATCGAAGCGCCACAGCGTGCGATTCGGGATATCGGTCCAGTACAGCGCGGCCTCAGCGGCGTGCCAGACGGGGCTCTCGCCCACGCCGCAGCGCATGTTGCCGATGCGTTCGAAAATATCGGACATGACCTGTTGCCCCCTTAATCGCCGAACGGGCCGGCCTTGACGAAGGCCCCACCCTGGTACCAGCCGGCCGGATCGTCCGCGGGCAGCGGCGGCACCGATTCCACCTTGGCGCGGAACTGCTCGGAAGACTCCACGGGCCTGAAGCCCAGGCGCGCGGCCTTGCTGTTGTCCCACCAGCTGTCGCGATTGGCCGAAGCGCCATAGACAATCAGAAAACCAACATTCGGCACGAAGATGGCGCGCTTGATCAGTTGCTCCAGGTCGTCATAGCCGAGCCAGGTGACCATCATGCGGCGATCCCTGGGCTCGGGGAACGACGAGCCGATACGCAGCGCCACGGTATCGATGCCGTAGCGGTCGCTGTAGAAACTGCCCATCTGCTCGCCGAACGCCTTGCTGACGCCGTAGTACCCATCGGGCCTGGCCGGCGTATCGGCATCGAGCACTTCACCCTGCCTGTAGTAACCGATGACGTGATTCGAGCTGGCAAAAACGACGCGACGCACGCCGTGGCGGCGCGCAGCTTCGTAAATGTTGTACGTGCCCTGGATGTTGGCGGGCAGGATTTCCTCGAACGGCCGCTCTACCGACACGCCGCCAAGATGGACGATCGCGTCGACGCCCTCCACCAGCGCATGTACGGCCCTGGCGTCGGAGAGGTCGCACGTGACCACCTCTTCCTGCTCGCGGGCTTCGCCCAGGCTGGCGATATCGGAAACGCGCACCACATCGGCATGGCGCTTCAGTCGGTCACGTAGGACTTTTCCGAGATTGCCGGCGGCGCCGGTCAGGAGAATGCGATGGCAACGGGTAGGGACGCCGTCGAGCGGGTCTTGGGAGGTCTGAGACATGGTGTCGGGCTGCACAGGTGCGCGGTACCAGCTCATCGCGCACAAATGGCTGAATTGGGTGTTATTGATCTGTCGTCATACAACGCAACTGGAATCTAATCGCCCGCTCCATTCCGGTCAAGGTGAGATCACCTCAGTAAATTCCCTAGAAGTTTTAAGATACAGACATGCAGACGTTAATTGCTGCCATGCGGATTTCTCTCACGCATTCGAGTGAGATTTTCCATTTCGACGCCCTCGAAAACGCTTGCCAAAATCCCCATGAATCGGCCATAGAAAACGGTTTCTCGTTGAATTTAAATAACTTACGTGAAACTGACAGCAGTTTGCTGCAATGCAAATTAAGCAAATACCGAATTCGGAAAAGCACCAGACTGGAGCGTAATTGGATGGTATTTGATACTGGACGCCAGTGTTGCTGATCCACCCAATGTCTCGTCGTATGTCTTGCTCTGTTATTTTTCTGTAAGGTACGATGTCATAGGACATCAGATCACATCGATTGCCTTTCCCAATCGATTTGGACTGCGTGTCCCGGCGCCTGGGAATCACTTCCCTGCGCGCCTCCCATGCTCGCCGGTGAAGGGAATGCACAAGCCGATTCACTTCGGCAACAGAAGTCGAACAAGCATTTGGCACCGGCTCTTCCGCAGCAAAAACGAAATAACAAGCCAGGATGGAGACCAACATCATGAAGCGAGCCCTTGCGCCCTTCGTCACGACAGCAGCGCTAGCAGCCATCGGTGCCGCGGCACCGGCCCAGGCCCAGTCGAATGTCACGCTCTACGGCATCGTCGACACCACGATCCGCTACACCACGAACGAGAGCGCCGCCGGCAACGGCAAGCTGCAGATGACGGACGGCGTGCTGACCGGCAGCCGCTGGGGCCTCTATGGCGTGGAAGACCTGGGACGCGGCTACCAGGCGCTGTTCGTGCTCGAATCGGGCTTCTCGCCCGATGCAGGCCAGAGCCTGCAAGGCAACCGCCTGTTCGGCCGCAAGGCCTATGTCGGCATGCAGGGCGACTTCGGCACGATCACGCTGGGCCGCCAATTCACGGTGATCCACGAGGTCATCGCCAGCTATGACGCCATGGCGCTTGCCAACCTTGCCATCGTCGGCTTCCAGGGCGGCAACTACACCGGCGGCGTACGCCAGGACAACATGGTCAAGTACGCCGGTAAATTTGGCGGCTTTACGATTGCAGCCCAGCATGCATTCGGCGAGCAACCGGGCAGCGTGGCGCGATCGTCGTCGACGGGCGGCAGCCTGACCTACGCGGCGGGTCCGTTCATGGTGGCCGGTGGCTACCAGATCATGAAGGACACCACGAGCTACTACGGCGTGACCGTGCCGAACAGCGACCAGAAGGTCTGGACGCTCGGCGGCACGTACACCGCCGGCCCGGCCACGATCTACCTGGGCTACACGAACAGCAACGTCGACAACGCCGGCTACAAGAACCAGGCCGGCTACCTTGGCGCCAAGTATCAGTTCGATCCGGCATGGTCCCTGATCGCGATCGGTACGTACGACCACCTCAAGCATGCCAGCGATTCGGGCAACCGCTTCACTGGCGCGCTGATGCTCGACTACGCTTTCAGCAAGCGTACCGACGTCTACCTGGAAGCCGACTACACGACGCTGACCGATGCCTGGCGCACGCTCGGCGCGCAGTCGACGTTCCAGACGCCGTTCTACGGTCACGGCAGCCGCGTGGGCGTGATGGCCGGCCTGCGTCACAAGTTCTGACGCCCTGATCCGCAAGCCGCCCACACGGCTTGCGGTCAATCCGGAAAAGGGGGCGGCTTCGCCCCCTTTTTGCCTCAAGCGATCCACCGCGCCTGTGCGATCCTTACGCCTGTTGTTGCAGCACCGCCCAGTCAGCGGCGGCAAGATTCCGGGCGGGCCGCCCTGCAGGATTCCCAAAAAATCTGCACGAAGGGCTTCACAAACCCGGAAGTCACTGATATGATCGCTGGCTCTATCCGATTCGACGCAAACGCAGCAACGGCGCGGATCGCAGCGATAGAACAGGTTTTGCAAGTCAGGTTTCGCCGGTGTAGCTCAGTTGGTAGAGCAGCGCATTCGTAATGCGAAGGTCGTAGGTTCGACTCCTATCTCCGGCACCATCACTTGAAGTAGGAAGGGCAACCCATTCGGGTTGCCCTTTTTGCTTTGGTGCCTGCTTTTCGGTGCTATCCCCTTCGAAGTGCAGCCCCTTCGGTGCCAGCCACAACACCGGCCACATCCACCCCACCCACGGGGCCGACAGCTTCCTTCACCACTCCCATCATCAAGTCCTCCACGTCGCTGGACATCCGGATTGGATGACGGAAATTCCAGGCACGAAACGCCGCGCAAAACCGTGGCGTCAGCTAAATCGGATTTGTCTCAATAACATTTCAAGGGACGATGCAGGCCGGTCACGACACCACGCGCGGATGGTAGACCGGCTGCCATGCCTCGCCAATGCTGGCGCGCATCGGCACGAATCCATCGCACCCCAGAATCTGCAGCACCACCGCCTCCATGCGTTCGACCGACGCCGACTTGGGCAGATGCTCGACGACGCCGTACGTCTCCAGCGACACCGGCACGTGCAGCCACATGTTGTCGGACAGCAGCAGGATGCGTGCATGGGGCAGCGTCTGATGCAGCCGGCGCAGCAGGTACCAGTTGTCGCTGGTGTCGCCGGACATGCCGTAGACCACGATGGACGTTTCCAGGCCGGGCTCAAGCGCCACGACGCCGCCCGGATCCACGGCACGCACGGCGCCGATGCCCGGCATCCGCTCCAGCAGCCGTTGCATGCCCAGGCGCACCAGCGGTTGGTCTTCGATTACGAGTGCGGTCATGTTGCGTCTCCCCTGGCGTCTGGTTTTGATTCGGGAGACTCAGCAAACGGCGTGCCAGACAATTCCTGACCCGTCACGCAGATCGCGTGCAACCACCGATTGGCCGAAATGCCATGCGTACAGCGGCTTTGTCGGTTTCGCGCACCCGCGCATGAAAGACAAGGCGCCAAGCATGCGGGCGCCAGGATGTTACGGGCGACGTAACGTGTCACCCCGGGGCCGTAACGTGCAGCCCCCCCCCCAACCCGAACTTCCAGACGGAACGGCGAACCGGCCGCCAGCCCCGCGGCAACCGGCCGGTGCCGGTGTCGGCGCCTGCCCGGCCCGGCCTCGCCCGAATCAGGTCACCGTGATGCGGTCTTCGATCACCCGCACCTGGCCGCCCGTCTTGTCTTCCATGACCTTCAGCACCTTGTGCCCCACCTGCAGGGTCACGCCGCCATGAATGCGGCGGCCCACCGCGATCACCGCGTCGCCCGACGGCTTGATCTGTTCGTTCAGCTTCGCGATTTCGGCATCGAGTTCGAACAGGTCGCGATTGATCTTGTACATCGTGGCGCGCGCCTTCTCGCGAACGTCGCCCTGCGCGCGCTCCGGATTCTTGGCGAAGAAGGCAACCAGCTGCTGCAGCTTGGCCTGGTCGTCCAGCACCTTGCGGCGGCGCGCTTCCAGCTCGTCCTTCTGCTGGTCAGCGAACGGGTTCAGGCCAACCTGCACGGCCGTGGCCGATCCGGCGGGTGCGCCCAGGGTTGCCACGCTGACCGACTGCAGTGCGCGCGTACGACCGCCGCTGATGCTGCCCTGGGACGTGGGCGTGCCAACCACCACGCGTTCGCCCGCCGACACATCGCTCTGGCGGATGCCGCTTTCGACCACCACCTCGGTCTCCGCCTCGACGATCGCGTTCTGGATATAGCGCGCATGCACCGCGCCCTTGGTGCGCACGCTGGCTACGTCGTTGGGGTCGCCACCGTGGGCGGAGTCCGCCTTGCCGATGATGCCACCCTTGACGATCACGTCGCCGCCCGCCTCCACATGGGCCGCCTCGATGGTGCCCTGCACAACCACGTCGCCGGTGACGCGCACCGACATGCCCGTACGGATATCGCCCGACACACGCAGCGACCCATCGAAATTGACGTTTCCCGAATGCAGGTCCACGGCATCCACGTCCACCACGGGGCTGACGATCACGCCGTTCGGCAGCACGCGCGGCGATCCGGCGATCACCGCGAGCAGCAGGTTCGGGTCGTTGGGGTCGGCGGCCACACCGGTCAGGTCTGCCGCATAGGGGGTATCCACCACGGGTTCGGCGGCAATCGGCTTGCCCAGCACGTCCATGCCGTCCTTGCCGGATCTGGCCGGAGTGCGGCGCATCAGCGCCGTACCGGGATTCACCAGCAGCAGGCTGCCAAGGTCGCGCAGGTCGACGCGTTCGTCCTCGTTGTCGGCCTGTTCCGGCCGCTTCTGCTGCACCAGGCTGTCGAAGCGGGCCGTCTCGCCCTGCACGGGCGCCACGCCGCGCGCGATCTCGCGGCCTTCGCAACTGCCCGCCTCCAGCGCCACGCCAATGGCCGCCGAGTCGAGCAGCGCCACCACACCCATCGACGCCGCAGCGGCGGCAATATCGCTTTCCTCGATGATGCGGCCGCCTTCGGGCGGCATCAGCGTCAGCTGCAGCTGCAGCTTGTCGGCGGTGATCTCCAGTTCGAAGGCGCCGTCCAGCACCGTGCCGATCACCGCGTCGATTTCACGGTCGGTCAGCTGGCACTGGGTCAGGAATCCGGTCACGGCGGCCTGGTCCAGGCGCGCCCCCTGCCAGCCGTGCTCGGCCAGCGATGCTTCCAGCGCCGCCCGGTCCGGCGGCAGCCGGCCGGTTTCCGGTGTAAAACACGCCCTTACCTGATCGCCCGGCTGGTTGAGTTCCAGGCGTAATCCCACGTCCGCGTTCATGGCTCCCCGCTTTCTCGTTCTGCATGGCGCCATGCCGGCTGGGGTTCGTGCCCCGGGGTCCTTCCGCTTGGACGGCCGTACCTGCGCCAACTCTGCTTGTCGTGATCGAAGGTTTAACGGCAGGCGCACGAGTGAGCTTTAGCCCACAAAAGTAGGGGGCCGGTGTTTTGACGGGGTTTTCGGTAAACTGTCGGCCTTTCCGAAGCATCCACAGCCCCATCCGCCGATGTCCAGCACCCACGAAGTCCGTCCCGGCCAGTCAGTCGAACTGCTCAAGGAACTCCACATCCTGACGCGCGACGGCAAGATGAACCAGGACAGCCGCCGCAAGCTCAAGCAGGTCTACCACCTGTTCCAGTTCATCGAGCCCCTGCTGAGCGAGGTAAAGGACGCCAAAGGCGCCGTGTCGCTGGTGGATCACGGCGCGGGCAAGTCGTACCTGGGTTTCATCCTTTACGACCTGTTCTTCAAGGACCTGAAGGACAGCTCGCATATCTTCGGCATCGAGACGCGCGAGGAACTGGTCACCAGTTCGACCGCACTGGCGGAGCGCCTGGGT
Source organism: Cupriavidus sp. HE11 (assembly GCF_056097175.1). NCBI lineage: Bacteria > Pseudomonadati > Pseudomonadota > Betaproteobacteria > Burkholderiales > Burkholderiaceae > Cupriavidus > Cupriavidus sp. HE11. The sequence continues at coordinate 2,876,921 of NZ_CP184464.1, read as the reverse complement.
TTCCCGGGGATGTCGTTCCTGAACCTGTCCGTGGCCGATTCGATCACTTCGCCGGCACTGCCCGAAACCGTCGATGTCGTCACGGCACTGCACGCGTGCAACACCGCCACCGACGATGCCATCCGCTTCGCGCTGGCAAAACGCGCGCAGCATATCGTGCTGGTGCCCTGCTGCCAGGCCGAAGTGGCTTCGGTGCTGCGCAAGCACAAGGGCCGCCTGCTGGCCGGCAATCCGATGACCGAAATCTGGCGCCACCCGCTGCACACGCGCGAATTCGGCAGCCAGCTGACCAATGTGCTGCGCTGCCTGCAGCTTGAGGCGCATGGCTACCAGGTCAGCGTGACGGAACTGGTCGGCTGGGAACATTCGATGAAGAATGAACTGATCATCGCCCAGTACAAGGACTTGCCGCGCCGGCGTCCGGCCGAGCGGCTGCAGCAGGTGCTGGAATCCGTGGGACTGGAGGAACTGGGCGAACGCTTCTTCACGTCCGCCACGCCCGCCTAAGCGGAGGCGCGGCGTCGCGCCGCGTCCGTCAGCACGCCAGGGTCACCGCCTCAGAGGTCGCTCTTGCCGGCCATCCACTTGAGCCAGCCCGCGTGGCCCAGCTCGCGCAGGGTTTCCATGTTGCGCTCGTAGATGTCTTCGGCCTCGGGAAAGGCCTCCGCCGCGCGGGCGATGCTGTCCTCGCGCAGCAGATGCAGGATCGGATACGGCGCGCGGTTCGTGTAGTTCTCGATATCGTCCGGCGCCGTGCCTTCGAACTGGTATTGCGGATGGAAGCTCGCGATCTGCAGCGTGCCTTCCAGCCGCAGGCTGCCAAGCAGCCGGTCGGCAAAATACAGGAAGTCGTTGTACGCCAGGAAGTCGGCCAGCGCGTGCGGCACGATCAGCAACGTAGTATCCACCTGCTCCGGATCGGCTTCCGCCAGGCCTTTCAGCTCGCGCTCCAGGTCGTCCAGCACGTCCTCGTCGCGCGTGGCCTGACTGACCACGTACCGCACCTGCCCCTTCACGTGCACGCTCTTGGCGAACGGGCACAGGTTCAGGCCAATCACGGCACGCGTGAGCCAATGGCGCACATCGGCGACGATGCGCTCATCTTCCGGTCGGACGGCCTGGTCGCTCATCGTCACTGCCCTTTCTCGATGTGCAGCGCCACGGCTTCGGCCACTTCGATGCCATCGATGGCCGCCGAGTAGATCCCGCCCGCATAGCCGGCGCCCTCGCCGGCTGGATACAGCCCGCGCACGTTGATGCTCTGGTAGTCGTCGCGATTGCGGCGAATGCGCAGCGGCGACGACGTACGTGTCTCCACGCCCGTCAGCACGGCATCGTGCATCGCAAACCCGGCAATCTTCTTGTCGATCTCGGGCAGCGCCTCGCGGATGGCGTTGATGATGTAGTCCGGCAGCGACGTGCTCAGGTCGGTGGGCGTCACACCCGGCTTGTACGACGGCTCGACCGAACCCAGCGACGTGGACGCACGCCCGGCAATGAAATCGCCCACCAGCTGGCCCGGCGCACGATAGTCGCTACCGCCCAGTTCGAATGCGCGCTCTTCCCACTTTCGCTGAAATGCGATGCCTGCCAGCGGGCCGCCCGGGAAATCCTCCTCGGGCGTGATCCCCACCACGATGCCGGCGTTGGCGTTGCGCTCGGCACGGTAATACTGGCTCATGCCGTTCGTCACCAGCCGCCCCGGCTCGGACGCCGCTGCCACCACCGTGCCGCCCGGGCACATGCAGAAGCTGTACACGGCACGGCCGTTGCTGGCGTGGTGCACCACCTTGTAGTCGGCAGCGCCCAGCAGCTTGTTGCCCGCGAACTTGCCAAAGCGGCTGCGGTTGATCAGGCCCTGCGGGTGTTCGATGCGGAATCCCAGCGAGAACGGCTTGGCTTCCATGAACACGCCCCGGTCATGCAGCATGTGGAACGTGTCGCGCGCGCTGTGTCCCACGGCCAGGACCACGTGGTCGCACGGCAGGTAGTCGCCGTTGGAGAGCTTCAGCCCGCGCACCTGGCCGTTGTCGATATCGATATCGTCGACCCGCGTCTCGAAGCGGATTTCGGCGCCCAGTTCCAGCATTTCGGCGCGCATCTTCTCGACCATGCTCACCAGCCGGAACGTGCCGATGTGGGGCCGCGCCTTGTACAGGATGTCTTCAGGCGCACCGGCGCGCACGAATTCTTCCAGCACCTTGCGGCCGTAGTGCTTGGGGTCCTTGATCTGGCTGTAAAGCTTGCCGTCCGAGAACGTGCCCGCGCCGCCCTCGCCGAACTGCACGTTCGACTCCGGGTTCAGCACGCTCTTGCGCCACAGGCCAAAAGTGTCCTTGGTACGCTCGCGCACTTCTTTGCCACGTTCCAGGATGATCGGACGATAGCCCATCTGCGCCAGCAGCAGGCCGGCCAGCAGGCCGCACGGGCCCAGGCCGATCACCACCGGACGCGACTTCGGGCCGCCCTCCGGCGCCCTGGCCACGAAGTGGTACGTCATGTCCGGCGTGACGCTCCAGTTCGGTTTGCGCTGCATGCGCTTGACTGCCGCGGCCTCGTCCTTGACCTCGATGTCGATGATGTAGGTCAGCTTGATATCGTCGCGCTTGCGGGCATCGTGCGCGCGGCGGAACACCGTAAATCCGACAAGGCCGTCGCCCTTGACACCGATCTGGGCCAGATGGCTGCGCACGGCAGCTTCGAGGTCGCTCTCGACGTGATCGAGCGGCAGTTTGACTTCACTGAGACGTAGCATGGGGTACCGATTCTTCTGCGGCCTGGATGTCTGGTGGCCGGGCGTTACCCAGCAGGAGGCCAGAACGGCCGAGCCGCGATTTTAGCAGCGACCACAGCCCCGGGCGCGCCGCCGGCGTGACGATCCGCAACTGCACCGGCCCCTGCGCCACCAGCTGGTGCCAACCTGCCGTATCCATCACCCCTACGGCGCCCGCGCGCAGGTCCTGCGGCACCTGGCACACCTGCCCGGCCAGCCAGCGCGGCGCGCCCGCGACTGCCACCCGGCCTTGCTGGACATGCACCACGGCCCCGGCCTTCAGGTGCAGGCTCAGGCACTGGCCGGCGGCCAGGACAATCGTCTGGATATCTCCGGAAAGGGTCTCTGGGGATGTCATGGCGGCACTCCTTCGCAAATGAAAATCGTGCCACCAGCGTATCGGCGCCTCCGCCAGGCCAACAGGCACAAGCCTTTGCAGGCCCGACCAGAACAGATGCAAAACTTTGGCGCTGTTACGATACAGAGACACACCATCTGTATCTGTTCCAATGATCGCGCCCGCGCGATGATGCCGCCATGTCCGCCATTGCCCCAGCAGCCTCCGCCGCCCTCCCCGCTCCGCCAGCCTCGTCCGGCCCGCTCTACCAGCAGCTGGCGGGGCACTATCGCCAGGCGATTACGGCCGGCACGCTGGTGCCCGGCGATCGCATGCCGTCGGTGCGGGCGTTGATGGGGCTGCATGCGGTCAGCCTGTCCACCGCGCTGCAGGCATGCCGCGAACTGGAAGCCGCCGGCATGCTCGAAGCGCGGCCTCGTTCGGGCTACTTTGTCTGCGCACCGGCGCAGCCGGCGCTGGCGCCCATCGAGGAGCCTGTTCCCGGCCTGCCGGACCCGGCGCAATACGTCGGCATCCACCAGCGGATTTCGGCCATCCTGGCCCGCAGCAAGCAGCATCGGATCAACCTTGGCGGCGCCTGCGGAGCGCCCGAGCTGTACCCGACCGATGCCCTGCGCAATGCGGCCGTGCGCGCCCTGCGCCGTTACCCGGAGCTGTTCGGCACCTCGGTCGATTCCGATGGGCACCCGGCCTTCCGGGCGGCACTGGCGCGGCAGGCGCTGCGGTCGCGCATCAATGTCTCGCCAGAGGAAATCGTGGTCACGCACGGCGCCACCGAGGCGCTGACGCTGGCCCTGCGCGCGGTGGCCGGCCCCGGCGACGTGATTGCCGTGGAATCGCCCACCTACTACGGCCTGCTGCAGATCCTGGAAAGCCTGGGCATGCGCGCACTGGAGATCCCGTGCAGCCCGCAGACCGGCATCTCGCTCGAAGCGCTTGAGCTGGCCGCCCAGACCTACGCCAATATCAAGGCCGTGTGCGTGGTGCCGAACCTGCAGAATCCACTTGGCTGCGTCATGCCCGATGCGCACAAGCAGCGGCTCGTGGCGTGGTGCGCCGCGCGCGGCATCGCCATGATCGAGGACGACTGCTGTTCGGCCACGTTCGACGACGACGCCCCGCTGCCGGCCGCCAAGGCCTGGGACACCACGGGCACGGTGATCCATTGCGCGTCGCTGCACAAGGTGCTGGCGCCGGGCATGCGGCTGGGCTGGATCACGGCCGGCAAGTGGCAGGCCCGCGTGGAGATGCTGAAGTTCGGCCTGTCGCGCCCCAACGAGATGCTGACGCAGATCGCGGTGGCCGAGTACATGGGCACCGGCGCCTTCGACCGCCACCTGCGGCGTCTGCGCACGCAACTGCGCGTGCAGCGCGAATGGGTGGCGCAGAAGGTGGCGACGACCTTCCCGGCCGGCACGCGGCTCACGCTGCCGCGCGGCGGCCTGCACCTGTGGGTGGAAATGCCCGGCGGCGTATCGTCCGAAGCCGTGTTCGAGCAAGTGCTGGGCGACGGTATCCGCGTGATGCCCGGCGCCATGTTCTCGAACTCGAACCGCTTCAACCATTTCCTGCGACTGAACTGCGGCAACCTGCGTACCCCGGAGCTGGAGCGCGCGCTCGACACCGTGGCCGCGGCGGCACGCAGGCTGGCGGGCTGACACTGCCCGGATGGCACGACCCGCTGGCCGCTGACACTGGCTGTGGCTGGCGCTGACTGGCGGTGGCTGGCGCGCGCCAGCCACATCAGCACCGTCCCCACCGCCGTTTCTTTAGAAATCTCCCCACAAGCGACGCCCGCTCGCCTATGCTAGTGCGCGGTACGCCATCCATCACAAAAAGGGAGAACAACTTGGGGCACGCAACCGCCGCCTCGCGGCTCGACAACGACTATCAGACCCTGTTCCAGCTGGCCCCCGTGTCGCTCTGGCTGGAAGACTTCAGCGCGGTGCGCCAGGCGTTTGAACAACTGCGAGCCGATGGCGTCACCGACCTGCGCCGCCACCTGCGCGACAACCCCGACGAAGTGGCGCGCTGCTCGGCCCTGATCCGCGTGCTCGATGTGAACCAGCGCACGCTGGACCTGTTCCGCGCCAGCGATCTGGCCGACCTGGTGGCCAACCTCGACAGCGTGTTCCGCGACGACATGTTCGACCAGCATGTGGAGGAACTGGGCCAGCTCTGGGACGGCGGGCGGCATTTTTCCAGCCAGACCGTCAACTACACGCTTGACGGCGAGCGTCTCGACATCCGCCTGGAAGCCACGGTGATGCCCGGCCACGAGGCCGACTGGTCGCGCGTGCTGCTGTCGATCGAGGACATCACGGCGCGCGTGCGCACCGAGCGCGACCTGCGCCGCGCCCAGCAATACGCGGTGGGCCTGTTCGAGCATTCGCCAGTGTCGCTGTGGGTGGAAGACTTCAGCGCCGTGAAGATGCTGCTGGACGAAGTGCGCGCGGCGGGTATCACGGATTTCCGCACCTTCCTGAACGTGCATCCCGATTTCGTCTCGCGCTGCATGCAGGAAATCCGCGTGCTCGACGTGAACCAGCAGACGCTGACGATGTTCGGCGCGCCAAGCAAGGAAATCCTGCTGTCCCGCCTGGGCGACGTATTCCGCGACGACATGCGCATCCATTTTGCCGAGCAGCTGATCGACCTGTGGCACGAAAAGCTCTGGCAGCAGCGCGAGGTCATCAACTACGCGCTGGACGGCCGCTCGGTGGACGTCTTCATGCAGTGGTCGGTATTCCCGGGCCGCGAGGCCGACTGGGACCAGGTGCTGGTGTCGCTGACCGACATCACCGCACGCAAGAAGGCCGAGGCCTATGTGGAATTCCTGGGCAAGCACGACGTGCTGACCAAACTCTACAACCGCGCCTATTACGAGGACGAACTGGCCCGGCTGGGCCGCAAGGGCCCGTGGCCGGTCAGCGTGGTCGCGGTGGACCTGAACGGCCTGAAGGCCATCAACGACCAGTTTGGCCACGGCGACGGCGATGCGCTGCTGCGCCGTACTGGCGAGGTGCTGAAGAAGGCCGTGGGCGAACAGGCGTGCGTGGCGCGCATCGGCGGCGACGAGTTCATGGTGCTGCTGCCGGGTCGCGACGAACGCGGCGCGGCCACCGTGGTCGAGCAGATCCAGGAAGTGGTAGGCCTGAACAACCAGTTCTACCCGGGCGCGCGGCTGTCGTTCTCGATTGGCGCGGCCACCTGCACCCAGGGCGACCGGCTGACCGACACGGTCAAGCTGGCCGACCACCGCATGTACGAAGCCAAGCGGGCCCACTACGAGGAACTGGGCAATGAGCGGCGCCAGCGTGAATCCGATCCACGCTGACGGCCGAAGCCGGAGGATGAAAACCCGAGGACGAAAAAAAACCGGCAGTCACCTGCCGGTTTTTTTGTTTGCAGCCCTGCCGCCGGATCAGCGATCCAGCCGGGCCCAGCAGATCAGAGGAACACGATCAGTGCCACGCCGCCGATGATCAGGCCGAACTTGGTCACGTAATACAGGTTCTTGTTCCAGGACTTGAAACGGCGGCGGTACTGGCCGCCCAGCCACACGAAGCGGAACAGCTTGTTGATCGCGCCGGTCTGGTCGTTCTCGTCGTTCGGCGAGCTCGCGGCTGTCATCACCTTGCGGCCCAGCCAGTGGTTGACCGTGGCCGCCCAGCGATAGCGCATCGGGCGCTCGATGTCGCAGAACAGGATCAGGCGATCCGTGTCGCTCTTGTTCTCGGCCCAGTGCAGGTAGGTCTCGTCGAACACCACGCCCTGGCCATCGCGCCAGCTGTGGCGTTCGCCATCCACCTCGATGAAGCAGCGGTCGTCGTTCGGCGTGGACAGGCCCAGGTGGTAGCGCAGCGAACCGGCAAACGGGTCGCGGTGCGGGTTGAGCTTGCCGCCCGGCGGCAGTTCGGCAAACATCGCCGCCTTGACCGAAGGCATCTCGCGCAGCAGCGCCACGGTGTTCGGGCACAGCGTTTCGGCCGACGGGTGCTGGGCTTCGTACCACTTGAGGTAGAAGCGCTTCCAGCCGTACTTGAAGAACGAGTTGAAGCCGGCGTCGTCGTTCTTTTCGGCCGCCTTGATCTTGCGCATCGCGATCAGGGCCAAGCCCTCGTCCCGGATCTGCGGCCAGGCGGCTCGCAGTTTCTCCAGTTCAGGAAAGCGGTCGACACCGATGTACGGCGTGCGCGGCACGCCCGAGAACATGTACATGAAGCAGTTGACCGGTGCCACCAGTGCCGAATGGTCGAGCACCTGGCGCATGAACGGCAGCCGTACCTTGCCGCGGAAATGCACATACAGGATGGCACCCACGTAGGCGGCGACGATTATCCATTTGATCACCCGAAATCCCTCCAGGACAAACCCCGCCCCCGGGAGTGACCGGCTGGCCGTCAGGGACGGCCTGGGAGCGGAAAACGCGCTATTTTAGCCAAACGGCGAGCCCCACGCACCATGTGATGCATGAGACTCCCCGCAGGCCAGCGCGTTCAGGGCTTGCCGCGCGATTGCCGGGCGATTCGGTCGATCAGCACGCGCGCATCCTCGGCCTTGCCCTGCAGGGTCAGCAAGCGGGCATTGAGCACAATGTTTTCCAGCACCAGCTTGGCCGTGGACGCCCAAAGTGTGGCCAGCAGCGCCTCCTGCGACAGGCCCGAGGTTTCCAGTTCGGTGGAACGTTCGGCAATGATCTTGCACGCCAGTGCGCGCAGCTTCTCGTCATCGAACGGCAGGTTCGCGTAGTCGATGGGATCGGCCTTTTCCACCTCCACCATCAGTTGCAGCAGCATATCTTCGGTCATCGGCACACTCCTGGGGGCTAGCGGGTCATACGCGGAAATCGGCGGCCATGTCGGCGTCGGTACGCGCCTCGAGCCGGCCCGAGCGGCACGCCTTGACGAAGACGTCGTAGTCGCGCTCCACCTGGTCGGCATAGGCACTCGAATAGGCAATCATCGATTCGGCCATGCGGTCGTTGCTGCCCAGGTAACCGCTGATCTCGGCCGCCAGTCCGCCGGCCTTGGCATGGGCACGCGCCAGCACCCAGCCGCACACGCGGGCATAGGCGGACAGCACGTTGACGTCCATCAGTTCGATGTCGGCCGAGAACTTCATGTCGCGCAACTGCCGGATATAGAAATGGCGGCCGAACGGCCCCTTCGACCAGCCCAGGAAAAGGTCGCTGGCGGCCTGCATCAGACGCTGCCCCTCCACCACACGGCGCCCCTCGTGCGAGACCGCCGCCGACTTGAAGTAGCGTGCCACCACCGACCGGGTAGCCTCCTTGACCTGCAGGAACAGCGGCTTGCCATGGCTGTCGATCATCAGCTGGATCAGGCAGCGCGTGCCGACGCTGCCCACGCCCACCACCTTGAAGGCCATGTCGTGCAGCTTGAAGTGCGACAGCAGTTCGCGCCGGTCGCGTGCGAGCGTGGAGACATAGTCGCCAAAGCACTTCTCAACGATTTCGCGCGGATTGTCGACGGCCAGCCAATCGTCCGTGGCATTGAACAGCGTCTGTGCGCCGCGCACATGGAACACCGCGGGCGGCGCGTCGAGAATGCGCCATCGGTCGCCATCATGCTCGGACAGCTTGGGCAGCAGCGTTTCGTGCGTGCGCTCGGAGGCGCGCTCCATGGCGCGCCGGACTCGCTTCTGGATGTCGGGATCGTCCGTGACTTCCAGCAGCCGCTCAAACGTGATGCGGTCGTACCAGGTCTCCAGAATGCCCATCTCCGCGTACTCGGCCATGCGCTCGCGGTAGCTGGTCACCACTTCGTAGACCAGCTTGTCGGCGGCCTCTGTGCCGTGGCGCAGATGGCGTGCCGCCACCACGAAGCTCGCGGTCAGGCGCTTCAGGTCCCATTCCCAAGGGCCCGGGCTGGTTTCATCGAAATCGTTGACGTCGAACAGCAGCGCGCGCTCGGGCGTAGCAAATCCGCCAAAGTTCGACAGATGGCAATCACCGCAGATCTGGTGGATCAATCCTGTATTCGACGTGCCGGCGAGGTCGTGCGCCTGGATGATGGCGCTACCTCGATAGAACGTGAATGGCGACGCGATCATGCGCCCATAGCGCAAGGGGATCAGACGCTCCACCCGCCCGGCGCTGCTTTCCTCCAGCAGGCGAACCGGATCGCGATCGACGTTGCCGATCGATTCATGCGTGCGTCGCGGCACCTTCCGACGAAGGGCCTTGCCACGCTCAAGCCGTTCTCCAAGCTCTGCGACGTTTTCCACACTTGCCTCCACGCCCAGCGGGCCCAGGACAACGTTAGATTTTGTGCAGCATATGCAACCACGCTAAGACAAGTGCAAGGGCTTGTCAATTTGACACCGTACATTGAAAAAATGGTGATTGCGCCACTATGAAGCGCCTTCATCACATGCGACCGTGCTCTCAAAGAAAATCAGACGCCGGCCTACAAAATCGTCACAACTATCCGTGTAAGCTGTGGTCTCAATTTCGCATCGCCAACGAGAAGAGCAGCATTCATGACCAAGCGATTTCTTGCTGCCATGCGTCAATACGTATGGTTCAAGGGGGTAAAGCACCATGTGGTCCAGGGCGTCGAAGCGCTGGCCGACCTGCTGAAGTCCCCGTCTGTCGCGGCCCGTGCAGTGGCCGCCATCGTGTCCGAAACCGAACACGGCGTTCAGGTATGGGTATCCTATTTCGGCAAGCCGATGGATCCGCATACCAACTATGTGCTGTGGCCGACACGCGCATTGAAGCCCGCCCGACGACGTATCGTGGCGACGCCCCAGTTGCCGCCACGAGGCTAGCCTCGCGCGGCTGCGCCGAACCGTTCGCCCCGGTATCCCGGCAGTATCCCCACCTCAGTGTTTTCGTTGTTCGTCAAGGAGCCACCATGCCCGAACCGCAACATGATGAAGCACTGGTCAACAGCTTTCTGGAGCGCGTGTCGGCCCTGTCCGTCAGCGCTTTCGACGGCGCCGACGTGAACCAGGAACTGACGCAGGTAATGAATGAAGCCGCGCGCGCCTGCGGCGCCGGCGGCAACCTTGCCGTGCTGACATCCCGGCTCAAGGCCCGCGCCGAAGCTGCGGAACGCGAAGACCAGCCACAGGTACGCGACACGTTCAATCGCGCCGCGTCGCTGATCAAGGCCTGATCCCCTCCCCCTGACTACGTGCTCCCCGCCGGCCGAATGGCCTGCGGGGACGCTGCTCGTCCGCAGACGTTTCCTCATGCGATACGCAAAAGACGAGCGCATCCCGAGCCGCGCCAAATGCGGGGCGAGAAAGAAAAAAAGGAAACGGGAAGAGAAAGCAGGAGGGGAAAAGTAAAAGGGCTACACATGATGTGTAGCCCTTTCGAGTATCTGGTTGCGGGGGCAGGATTTGAACCTGCGACCTTCGGGTTATGAGCCCGACGAGCTGCCAGACTGCTCCACCCCGCGTCTGAAGAAAAAGATTATGCAACAATCCGGAGCACGTGGCAAGCGTTTTATGCACCATCAATAAGAAAAGGCCTCTGCGGGTGCGTCGAGGCCTTTGTGCATGATGGGATGGGCCGCGCATTATTGCCGCGCGAGCCCGCCAGTGAACGCTACGCGATACGTCTCAACGGCTTCACCGTGACACCTTCCAGGCCTTTCACGGCTTGCGACACATAGCGGTTCACGTGATCGAGCGCCTCGAGCTTGGTATCGAACGGTTGGCGCGGAAACGGATTGTGCCGCGCAATCAGAACTTCACCATCCTCGCGACGAATCACCTCGATCATGATGGCCCACTTGTCCTTGGGCAAGACGATCACTTCGTAGACGATCTTTAATCCTTCGTATTCGGGCATGGCGCGCTCCTTGTTTTCTACTGCTGGCGCGCACGGCGGCGCGCCTCAGTTCCAGACTAGGAGCCATCCCTCGATCCACGAATGATCTGGATCAAGTCAAAACCATTGAGGCCGGAATCGGCCTGTGATGCGCCATTGCACGCATTGCAATGAACTTTGCAGCGACGCCGCCGCGCCTATCGCGCCGGGCCAATCAGCTTGTCGATCAGCGCGTAGGCTGCGGAGAACGCCGCCACTTCGGCGGCATGGCGCGTGGCGAAGACGTGTGCACCACTGGCAAGCCGCTCGGTGTCGCCTGCGTCGGCGGGGTCCATGCCCTCCTGGGAGATGCGCACCTCGTAACTCCAGGTCTGCGTATCACCCACGCTGCCGGCCACGGCATCGTGATGCGAGGTCACCAGTACGTATGCGTCCATGCCGCGATAGCCTTCCACGCGCCAGTCGTCCTGTTGCATGTGTTGCCTCCGTGAGTGGCGATCAAAATTGAATTTGGAGGCAGCCAGCGCGCAGGTGTTCCGACCGCCCGTGCATACAGCATAGACAGCGAACGAAGCAGCAAGGAAAAGAAGGGAAAAACGAAGGGATGGGAGGGGGGGAATGAAAAAAGGGCTTCCGTTTCCGGAAGCCCTTTTCTCGTATAGGTTGGCGCGGCTGGCAGGATTCGAACCCACGACCCCTTGGTTCGTAGCCAAGTACTCTATCCAACTGAGCTACAGCCGCAACCGAGAAATGAGATTATATAGAAGTTTTCAGTTTTGTGAACCCCCTTCGCGCATTTTTTTCATCGACGAGGGTCGAGGGGCGCAACTTCCTATAATTGAAGCCTCATGAAGTGATCCGGAACATGAACAAGGCTTTTGTCAAAGAGTCGTCCAACGATGACGACGACGATCTTCCCGAAGGCGCGACGCCGCTGCCTGCCGGCACCAAGAACTACATCACCGCCGGAGGCTACACGCGGCTGCGCGACGAACTGATGCATCTGATCGATGTGGCCCGTCCGGACATCGTGCAGATCGTGTCGTGGGCGGCGTCCAATGGCGACCGCTCGGAAAACGGCGACTACCTCTATGGCAAGAAGCGCTTGCGCGAGATCGACCGGCGCATTCGCTTCCTGACACGCCGGCTCGACAAGGCCGAGGTGGTGGACCCATCGCTGCAGGGCGACAACGACCAGATTTTTTTCGGCGCCACGGTCACGTATGCCAACCAGTCAGGCGAAGAGACCACGATCACGATCGTCGGCATGGACGAAGTGGACCTGGACAGCAACCACGTAAGCTGGATTTCACCGATTGCCAAGGCGCTGATCAAGGCGCGCGAAGGCGACACCGTGCCGTTGCGTACGCCGGCAGGCATCGAGCAGATCGACATTCTGGAAGTGAAATACCCGGCGAAGGCCCCGCTGTAACAACGGGACGCCAGAGTCGTTTTCCTGGCGTCTCTTAACCGTCGTTGCGGTCGCGGAAGATCCGGATCACATCCGGATTGCGACGCAGCGCGCGCATGACATTGGCCAGGTGCAGACGGTTTTGCACCTGGATTACGAACTGCATGTACGTGGCTTCCTGGTGACCGGCCACCTGCTGCTGTTCCATCGCCACGTGGGCCACGTTGGCGTCGGCTGCGGTCAGGTCGGCGGCCACGCGGGCGACAATGCCCTTCACGTTGCGCACCATGACCTTGATCGACACATCGAAGGCGCGCGTCGTCTTCTTGGCCCACATGACCTCGATCCAGTGCTCGGGGTCCTTGCTGTGCAGGCGCTTGGCCACCTTGCAGTCCTGTACGTGGATCTGCAGGCCTTCACCCTTGCCCAGATACCCGACGATCGAGTCGCCCGGGATCGGACGGCAGCATGCCGAGAAGATCATCGACATGCCTTCGTCGCCGGTGATCGGCACGGCCGGGGCTTCCTCGCCCGCGAACGTCTGCACCGCGGCCAGAAGCGCGCTGTCCACATCGCCGGACAGTTCCTGCAGCAGGATCTCCATGCGCCGCGCCACCACGGCCGGCACGCGCCGGCCCAGCGCCAGGTCGGCGAAGATGTCCTCGCGCACCTTGTTGCCAGTCCACTGGATCATGCGCTCCCACACCGACTGCGGCACCGCCTTCAGTTCGATGCCAAGCTGGCGCGCTGACTGGTCCAGCAGGCGCTCGCCCAGCTGGATGGCCTCGTCGAGCTTGGTGGTCTTCAGGTAGTGGCGGATCGCCGCGCGCGCCTTGCCGGTACGCACGAACGCCAGCCAGGCCGGATTCGGCTTCGAGTACGGCGCCGTCACCACCTCGACGATATCGCCGCTCTTGAGCTCCGTGCGCAGGGGCAGCAGCTCGTTGTTGATCTTGACGGCCACGCACTGGTTGCCCAGGTCGCTATGCACCGCGTACGCGAAGTCCAGCGCCGTGGCGCCACGCGGCAGCGCACGGATATGGCCCTTGGGCGTGAACACGTACACGGCATCGGGGAACAGGTCGATCTTGACATGTTCGAGGAATTCCTGCGAATCGCCAGTCTGGCTCTGGATATCGAGCAGCGACTGCAGCCACTGGTGGGCCTGCTGCTGGATATCGTTGGCATGGTCGGCCTGATGCTTGTACATCCAGTGCGCAGCCACGCCGGCCTCGGCAATCTGGTGCATGCCGCGCGTGCGGATCTGGAACTCCACCGGCGTGCCGAACGGGCCCACCAGCGTCGTGTGCAGCGACTGGTAGCCGTTGATCTTCGGAATCGCGATGTAGTCCTTGAACTTGCCCGGCATCGGCTTGTACAGGCCGTGCAGCGCGCCCATCGCCATGTAGCAGTGCATCTGCGTTTCCACGACCACGCGGAAGCCGTAGACATCCAGCACCTGCGAGAACGACAGCTGCTTGTCGTGCATCTTGCGATAGATGCTGTACAACGTCTTCTCGCGGCCCGACAGTTCAGCCACGATGCCCGCGTCGCCCAGGGCGGCCTGCGCCGCCTCCAGGATGCGCCGGACCACCTCGCGGCGGTTGCCGCGCGCGGCCTTCACGGCCTTTTCCAGCGTGGCGTAGCGGAACGGCGAGCCAACCTTGAACGACAGCTCCTGCAGCTCGCGGTAAATCGTATTGAGACCCAGCCGGTGTGCAATCGGCGCGTAGATCTCCATCGTTTCCAGCGCGATCCGGCGCCGCTTCTCGGGCGGCACGAAATCGAGCGTGCGCATGTTGTGCGTGCGATCGGCCAGCTTGACCAGGATCACCCGCACATCGCGCGCCATCGCCAGCAGCATCTTGCGGAAGCTTTCCGCCTGCGCCTGCTCGCGGCTCTGGAATTCGAGCTTGTCCAGCTTGGTCAGGCCATCGACCAGTTCCGCCACCTTCGGGCCGAACTTCTCGGCCAGCTCGCTCTTGGTAATGCCCTGGTCTTCCATCACGTCGTGCAGCAACGCCGCCATGATGGACTGCACATCGAGCTTCCAGTCGGCGCACAGCTCGGCCACGGCCACGGGGTGCGTGATGTAAGGCTCGCCGCTCTGGCGGTACTGCCCCAGGTGCGCCTCGTCCGAGAACTGGAAGGCTTCCCGCACCACCGCCTGGTCCGCCGGCTTCAGGTAGGCCAGCTTCTCCATCAGCCGCGCGATCGAGATGACCTGCTGCCTTGGCGGTACCGCCGGCTGCGACGTCGGGCCAAAGAAATGCCGGTATGACTGCGCCAGCACGGCGTCGATGAACAGGTCGCCGCCAGGCGTGGCGGGCACGGTGCCAGCCACCGGTTCGGCTACCAGTTCATTGGCCAGCGCCGCACGCGCCTTGCCCTGCTGGATCGGGGGCACGACGGCGCGCTCGCCGACGACGTTGTCACCGAGCGGATCGGGCAGATTGGGAGCACCGGTACGGGCTGTCACGGGAGGAGGTCCGGGACGCTTACGGCCGGCAGGCGCGGAAGGCGCCGGAGGCAGGGATGTGGAGACCGGCACTGCACCGGGCAGCGGTGCACCGGGCGCCACAGGCGTGGCGACCGTACCGGCCGGTGCCGGCACGGCGCCAGGACGCCTCGTCGCCGGCAATGCACGCGAAAGCCCAACCCCGGCGTTGGCCGGGGGAGCAATGGCGGGATCGGTCGGCGACGAAGGCATGGCAGCCCCTGGAATTCAACCGGATGCGCGGCTGGATGCGTACGCACGCGAAGCATGAATGAACCACGGGCCGCCCTGGCAATCAGGTCGGTACCTTCTTCAGCATCTCGATACCCACCTGCCCGGACGCGATTTCACGCAGCGCCACCACGGTGGGCTTGTCCTTGGCCTCGACCTTGGGCGTGTGGCCTTGCACGAGCTGACGTGCACGGTAAGTCGCGGCGAGCGCGAGCTCGAAGCGATTCGGGATGTGTTTCAGACAATCTTCGACGGTAATACGCGCCATATCAAATCCACCTTGGGATAGAACCTGTTCGACAGGCCAGCATTTTACAGCACGCCGCCGGAATCTTCCGGCAACGGGCCTGCCTTCAATGAATGCCGAGCTCGATAAACAGCTCGGCGTGACGGGCCTTCTGCGACGAAAAGCGCAAACGGGTCGCGTGAACGACGTTTTGCAGCTGCTTCAGCGCGTCCTCGAAGACCTCGTTGATGATCACGTAATCGGACTCCGAAGCATGGGCCATTTCGCTACCGGCGGCGAGCAGGCGGCGCACGATCACGTTCGGCTCGTCCTGGCCGCGCTTCTTGAGCCGGTCTTCCAGCGCCGTCAGCGACGGCGGCAGAATAAAGATCTCCATGGCGTTCGAAAAGCGCTGGTGCACCTGCTGGGCGCCCTGCCAGTCGATTTCCAGCAGCACGTCGTTGCCCTGGGCCATCTGCTGCTCGATCCAGACGCGCGAGGTGGCGTAGTAGTTGCCATGCACTTCGGCCCATTCCAGGAATTCGCCGCGGTCGCGCGCGGCACGAAATTCCTCGACCGTGGTGAAGTGGTACTCGCGGCCGTTCTGCTCGCCCGGACGCGGCTTGCGCGTGGTGTGCGAGATCGACAGGCGGATGGACTTGTCCTGCGCCAGCAGCGCATTCACCAGCGTGGATTTGCCGGCCCCGGACGGGGCCACCACCATGAACAGGTTGCCCGGATAGGCGGTATCGATGGCGGTGTGGGTGGTGTCGCTCATGATCTTATTCGAGGTTTTGAATCTGTTCGCGCATCTGCTCGATCAGGAGCTTGAGCTCCATCGACGCATCGGCGAGTTCCTTGGCAGCGGCCTTCGAGCCCAGCGTGTTGGCCTCGCGGTTCAGCTCCTGCATCATGAAATCCAGGCGCTTGCCGACCTGGCCGCCCTTCTTCAGGATATGCCGGGTTTCGTTGAGGTGGGCCTGCAGGCGCGACAGTTCTTCGGCGATATCGATGCGGATGCCGTAGACCGTGGCTTCCTGGCGGATGCGCTCGGCCACTTCTTCGCGGCTCATCGACGGCATGCCGTTCGGCGCGGCCAGGTTGAAGGCTTCCCGCAGGCGCTCGGTCAGCTTTTCCTGATGGTGGGCGATCAGTTGGGGGATCATCGGCGTCAGGCGCTCGACGATGGCCAGCATGGCGTCGATACGCTCTTCAAGCGTGGCCTTGAGCGCCGCGCCCTCGCGGCTGCGCGCCTCCAGCAGTTGCTTCAGCGCCTTGCGTGCGGCGCCCGTCACCGCTTCGCGCAGGGCTTCCTGCGACAGTTCGGGCTCCACCAGCACGCCGGGCCAGCGCAGGATCTCGCCCATGCGCATGGTGCCGGCGCCGGCGAACGTGGCTGCCACGGTGGATTCCAGTGCGCGGATCTGGTCCAGCAGCCCCTGGTTCAGCGCCAGTGTGGCGCCGCCCGTGTCGGTGCGCTGCAGGTTGATGCGGCATTCGAGCTTGCCGCGCGACAGCTCGCCCATCAGCATTTCACGCAGTGCCGGCTCGAAGGCGCGGCACTCTTCCGGCGCGCGGAACAACAGGTCGAGAAAACGCGAATTGACAGTGCGGAATTCCACGGAAACCGAAGCCGTGCGGCCGCTGGGTTCGCCCTGGGCGTTGGTCAGCGGTGCCTGGCGGGTAGCCAGGCCATAGCCTGTCATGCTGTGGATCATCGTCGTTAATCTCGCGAAAGAGTCGAAAAATCAGGATTCGGTGCGAAAGCCGGGGCCGGCGGCCCGGCCAGCGCGGCCGTACAGGCGGTAAATCGCCCGAAAAATCAATGGGAAAGCGGCGGTCGGAAAGCGCGGAGTTTTGGCAACAGTCCCCGCTAATGATTTCTTTACAAGTGACCGATTAGCCCGGAGAATCCGGGAGCAAATGAGGTCCCGAATCCTATGACAGAGTCCAAGGGCGCCAACCAACCCAAGAGCGCGCCGCTCCCTATCGGCACGCTGCTTGCCAACTACCGTATTGTAAAGAAGTTGGCCAGCGGGGGGTTCAGTTTCGTCTACCTTGCCACCGACGAGACCGGCGCACCGGTTGCCATCAAGGAATACCTGCCGTCCTCGCTGGCCCGCCGCAGCCCCGGCGAGCTGATTCCTGTCGTCCCTGACGAAAACGCCGCCTCCTTCCGCCTGGGCCTCAAGTATTTCTTCGAGGAAGGCCGTTCGCTGGCCCGTATTTCGCACCCGAGCGTGGTTCGCGTGGTGAAC
The DNA here is from genome assembly GCF_056097175.1 of Cupriavidus sp. HE11. Classification (NCBI taxonomy): domain Bacteria; kingdom Pseudomonadati; phylum Pseudomonadota; class Betaproteobacteria; order Burkholderiales; family Burkholderiaceae; genus Cupriavidus; species Cupriavidus sp. HE11. The sequence continues at coordinate 2,859,360 of NZ_CP184464.1, read as the reverse complement.
TTTTTCCGCGAGAACTCCACGGTCTACATGGTGATGAACTACGAGCTGGGCAAGACACTGCAGGAGCATATCCTGCAGGCCCGCCAGCAAGGCAAGCCGAAGGTGCTGCGCGAGCGCTTCATCCGCAAGGTCTTCCACGACCTGATGAGCGGCCTGCGCGAAGTGCATATTCACAAACTGCTGCACCTGGACATCAAGCCCGGCAATATCTACCTGCGCGAGGACGAATCGCCGATCCTGCTCGATTTCGGTGCCGCCAGGCAGATCCTGACCATGGAAAACGCGCGCTTCCAGCCGATGTACACCCCCGGCTTCGCGGCGCCCGAACTCTATGGCAAGCATTCCGAACTGGGCCCGTGGACCGACATCTACAGCCTGGGGGCCACGCTGTACGCGTGCATGGCCGGCATGCCGCCACAGGAGGCCAACCAGCGCGAAAAGGAAGACCGCATGGCCGAATCCTTCTCGCGGCTACGCGCCACCTACACCAACGGCCTGGTGGACCTGGTCGAGTGGTGCCTGCGCCTGACACCGTCCGAACGGCCGCAGAGCGTGTTCCGGCTCCAGAAGGAACTGCGCGACCAGAGCAATGCGCTGGGCGAGCAATCGGCCGCCGCGGCCGCCAGCGCACCGGTTGCGCCGACTACCGAGCGCGTCAATGCCACCAGCCGCTTCATGACGCTGCTGCGCCGCCGCGAAGACAGGAACATCGACAAGCCGACCGCCGCAAAGCCCGTACACGCCGAGGAAACCGGCCGAAGCGGCGACTAACGCACGAACCGACACGAATTACCGCAATGCGATTCTCCGTCTACCAGGAAAGCCGGAAAGGCGGCCGCCGGATCAACCAGGACCGCATGGGCTACTGCTTCACGCGCGATGCCCTGCTCATGGTGCTGGCCGATGGCCTCGGTGGCCACGCCTTTGGCGAAGTCGCCGCGCAACAGGCGCTGCAGACGCTGGCCCGCCAGTTCCAGTCGCAGGCCCGCCCGTCAATCCGCAACCCTGCCGATTTCCTGCAGGACACGGTCATGCTGGCGCATCGCGAGATCCACCGTTACGCCGAAGCCAACAAGCTGGCCGACGTGCCCCGCACCACGGTGGTCTGCTGCCTGATCCAGAACGGCCAGATCCACTGGGCCCACGCTGGCGACTCGCGCTTCTACCTGATGCGCAAGGCCGCGCTGCTGACGCGCACACGCGATCACTCGAAGATCGAGAACCTGCTCCAGCAGGAACGCGTGCTGCCCTTCGAGGTAGCCAACCATCCGGAGCGCAACAAGCTCTACAACTGCCTGGGTTCGCCCAACCTGCCGCTGATCGATATCGGCGGCCCGGTGCGGCTGGAGCCGGGCGATGTGGCGCTGCTGTGCTCGGACGGCCTGTGGGGCGTGCTGGACGAAAAGGTCATTGTCGACAAGGTGACCCACCTGTCGGTGGTGCATGCCATTCCCGACCTGATCGAGCAGGCGCTGGCAAATGCCGGCGAAGGTGCCGACAACACCACAGCCATCGCCATGATGTGGGAAGCCGACGGCACCGTGCCCAACGAGGAAGCGGTTCTGACCGACACGCTGCCGCTGAACGCCTTCACGACGTCGATCCTGGAGCGCACCGGCACCGAGACCGACCTGCTGTCCGAGGAAGAAATCGAACGCTCGATCGCCGAGATCCGGGCGGCTATCGACAAGACCTCGAATCTGATGCGCTGAAGGCATCCGGGGGGACACCGCCGGGCGCACGATGCGCCCGACGGCGTTAGAATCGCGGTCTTACTCGATTCCAACGAAAGATTCCCCATGCGACCCAGCGGACGCGCGGCCGACGCGCTGCGACCCATCAGCCTGACCCGTCACTACACCCGCCATGCCGAAGGCTCGGTACTGAGTGCCTTTGGCGATACCAAGGTGCTGTGCACGGCCAGCGTGCTGCCCAAGGTGCCGCCGCACAAGAAGGGCAGCGGCGAAGGCTGGGTCACCGCCGAATACGGCATGCTGCCCCGCGCCACGCACACGCGTTCGGATCGCGAGGCCGCACGCGGCAAGCAGACCGGCCGCACCCAGGAAATCCAGCGCCTGATCGGCCGCGCCATGCGCTCGGTGTTCGATCTGGCCGCCCTTGGCGAATATACGATCCATCTCGATTGCGATGTGCTGCAGGCCGACGGCGGCACGCGCACCGCCGCCATCACGGGCGCCTTTGTGGCTGCCCACGACGCCATCGGCACCATGCTGCGCGACGGCCTGATCCAGGCCAGCCCGATCCGCGACTTCGTGGCAGCGGTATCGGTCGGCATGGTCGATGGCGTGCCGGTGCTCGACCTCGACTATGCCGAGGACAGCACGTGCGACACCGACATGAACGTGGTGATGACCGGCAGCGGTGGCTTCGTCGAAGTCCAGGGCACGGCCGAGGGCGCGCCCTTCAGCCGGGCCGACCTCGACGCCATGACGCGCCTGGCCGAAGCCGGCATCGCCGAACTGGTGCGCCACCAGAAGCAGGCGCTTGGCCTCTGATTGCGGGAGGGATTTGACGATGCAACGCCTGGTCCTGGCCTCCAACAATGCCGGCAAGGTGCGCGAATTCAGCGCGCTGCTGTCGCCACTCGGGTTCAATGTCGTGCCGCAGGGCGAACTTGGTATTCCGGAAGCCGAGGAGCCGTTCGTCACGTTCGTCGAGAACGCGCTGGCCAAGGCCCGCCATGCCAGCCGCCTGGCGGGCATGCCGGCGCTGGCCGATGACTCGGGCATCTGCGTCGACGCCCTCGATGGCGCACCGGGGGTCTATTCGGCGCGCTACGCACAGATGGTGGGCAAGCCGAAATCCGATGCCGCCAACAACGCGCACCTGATCTCGCAACTGGCCGGCAAGCTGAACCGCCACGCCCACTATTACTGCGTGCTGGTGCTGGTGCGCCATGCCGACGATCCGCGCCCGATCATCGCCGAAGGCACCTGGGCGGGCGAAGTCGTCGACGCGCCACGCGGCGCGGGCGGCTTTGGCTACGACCCGCACTTCCTGCTGCCCCGGATCGGCAAGACCGCCGCCGAACTGACGGCGGACGAGAAGAACAACATCAGCCATCGCGCGCTGGCCCTGCAAGGGCTGGTGGCAAGGCTGCAGGCGGCGAGTCTCAAGGTAGGCGCATGATCCCGATCATCCCCGCCGGCAGCAGCAAGCCGGCCGAAGTGTCGCCGGCCGGCAACCAGCAACTCTGGCTCAAGCCGGGCCAGATCGCCCTGCCCGGCTCGCCGCCGCTGTCGCTGTATGTCCATATCCCCTGGTGCGTGCGCAAATGCCCGTACTGCGATTTCAATTCGCATGCGGCGCCGGGCAAGAACGACAGCCACGACATCCCCGAAGACATCTACCTCGATGCGCTGCGCGCCGACCTGGAACAGTCGCTGCCGCTGGTATGGGGCCGTCCCGTGCATACGGTATTCATCGGCGGCGGCACGCCGAGCCTGCTGTCGGCGGCCGGCATGGACCGCCTGCTGTCCGACATCCGCGCCCTGCTGCCGCTGGACGCCGATGCCGAGATCACGATGGAGGCCAATCCCGGTACGTTCGAGGCCGAGCGCTTCGCAAGCTATCGCGCCAGCGGCATCAACCGGCTGTCGATCGGCATCCAGAGCTTCGATGACCGGCACCTGCAGGCGCTGGGCCGTATCCACGGCGAACGCGAAGCACGGGCGGCGATCGACATCGCGCTGAAGCACTTCGACAACGTCAACCTGGACCTGATGTACGCGCTGCCGGGCCAGACCATCGACGAATGCGTGCGCGACCTGGAGGCCGCGCTGTCCTATGGCACCACGCACCTGTCGCTCTATCACCTGACGCTGGAACCGAACACGCTGTTCGCGAAGTACCCGCCGGCCCTGCCGGACGAGGACATCGCCTACGAGATGCAGGACATCATCGAAGCCCGCACGGCGCAGGCCGGCTTCCGCCACTACGAAACGTCGGCCTATGCCAGGCCCCATCGCGAGGCGAAGCACAATCTCAATTACTGGCGTTTCGGCGATTACTTGGGTATCGGTGCAGGCGCGCACGGCAAGCTGTCGTTCCCGAACCGGATCCTGCGCCAGATGCGCCACAAGCATCCGGCCACGTATATGGAACAGGCCATGGCCGGCAATGCCGTGCAGGAAGCGCGCGAAGTGGGTGCCGATGAACTGCCGTTCGAGTTCATGCTCAACGCGCTGCGGCTGACCGATGGCGTGCCGGCGTCAAGCTTCCACGACTACACCGGCCTTCCCTTGCACACCATCAGCAAGCAATTGGCAGCGGCGGAAAAGAAGGGCCTGCTCGAAGCAGACCCCACGACGATCAAGCCCACTGAACTGGGTCGCCGATTCCTCAATGACCTGCAGGAGATGTTCCTGAAGGACTGAGTGCGAGATAGTATTTCGACGAGGTTTCGACAGTGCCAGCAAAAAAGCGCCACACCCATAACAGGCGTGGCGCTTTTACTATGTGCTGCGAAGACTGGCCAACGCTCAGTACGCGGTCGCCATGTCGTTGGCAACGCGGGCGCGGTCACCCACGCGCAGGTTGCCAAGATTGCTCTGCGTGACCGTGGCCACTCGGCCGTCGTCGAGGCGCACGTTCACGCGATACGCGGTCGAGGTATTGCTGCCGGCGCGCTTCTCGATCTGGTTGCCCGCCACGGCGCCGCCCACGGCACCGACGATCGTGGCGGCGGTCTGTCCGCGCCCGCCGCCGATCTGGTGGCCGAGCAGGCCGCCAGCCGCACCGCCGATCACGGTGCCCAGCAGCCCCGAGCTACCCTGCGTCGACTGGATCGGCTCGATCGATTCCACGCGCCCGGTAAATACCGAACCGGCCGGCGCCTGGTAGCTGTTGGTGCCCGGCTGCTGATAAGCCTGCGGCGGCGGCGCCGTGTTGTAGTTGCCATAGCCGCCGTAGCCGGGCTGCGCGCAACCGGCCAGGCCCGCGGCCAGCGCCAGTGCGCCCAGGCTGCCAAGCGCCAGCCACGACCTGGATGTGTCCTTGTTGTCCTTGTGTAGTTCCATAAGCAATTCTCCTCTGATGGCTGTTTGAGGCTGTTTGAAAAGGTGAAGCTGCGGGGCGGATGCGTCAGGCATATGCCCGCAAATCGACCTTTCTAGGAACCTTACAGCCCCAACATGGTTCCGCGCTGTCCGACAAACACCGACAATTTCGCCAGTCCATGGCGCATTCCGGCCAACGCAACAACGGACGGCTCAACCATGCCATCCGGCATGCGCAGGATGCGCGGCACACTGTCAGCACACTGTCCGGCGCCGCGACCTTGTATAATGCGCGGCCGGGCATGGCGGATGACACGCCGCAGCGCCCGGCATCCAATCCGAAAGGAAGCGTGGCCGAGTGGTTTAAGGCAGCAGTCTTGAAAACTGCCGATGGGGTGACCCATCCGTGAGTTCGAATCTCACCGCTTCCGCCAAGACAAATGAAAAATGCCGCAGCACCGCTCCGAACTGGAGCCAGTGCTGCGGCATTTTTTGTTGGGCGGCCGCCCAGGGGCGGCCAGGCCAGCGATCAGTCCGACTGGTACTTCGGCGAGCGCGGGCCGTACAGGATGCCGTTGGGCGTGCCCGCCGACAGCAGGCGCGCGCTGGTGGCGCCGGCTACGGGATAGCTGGCGTCGGTCAGGTGGTTCACTGCCTGGTTGATGGCTGCCGTGACCAGCATGCCGATCAGGCCACCGCCACTGTTGCCGCTGTCCTTGGCCGCCACGGCGGTGCCGCTCCACAGCTCGTCGCCAGTCTTCAGGTCCACCAGCTTTGCATTCGCGGCCACGCGGGTCACGCTGCTCAGCACCTGGTAGCGTGACCCGTAGTCGGTCACGGTCACATACAGCGCCGCGTCGGCACCGAAGATCTCGCGAAGCTTGGTCACCGGCACGGTGTGGATATCACCAGGCACGGTCAGGCCATTCTGGCGGAACGTTTCGTCGACCAGCGCCACCGGCAGCACGTAATAACCCGATTCGGCCAGCGGATACGTCGCCTGCGACAGCATTGCGTACGTGGCCTTGATGTCAGGCGACTCGTTCAGCGGCGGCAGCACCACGATCGACCGCGGGCGGGCTGCCTTGAACGCCGCATAATCCACCTGCTTGGCCGGCACGGCGCAACCGGCGAACAGCATGACGGTGCCCAGGGTAGCGATATATGTCAAAAGGCGACGCATCATTTGGTGCTCCCGGCAGTGACGTCAGACTTGGCCGCAGCCGTGGTTTCCAGCCTGGCTTGCGGTGCGGCGGCGCCAACTTCCTTGCGCTCGTCGGTCTTCATGTTGCGCATCAGGAAGTCCATGTACGGCGTGGACTCCGGGAACAGCGTCTTTTCGGTCTGGAATTCATTGACCATCTGGTCGCCCTTGCCCACGTTCAGGTAGAGCATGCCAAGCTGGGCGTGATAGCCGGGCGGCACCGTGCCCCCCTTGGCCTTGATCTTTTCCAGGCCGCTTTCCAGCTCGGTGATCTGCGCTTCCTTCGACTCGCCCTTGAAGTATTCGTAGACCTGCGACTGATAACCTTCCCACTGGTACATCGACTGCGGACCGGCGCAGCCGGCCAGCAGCCCTGCCGCCGACAAAAACGCCGCATTGCGCAGCGTGACCCATTGCTTCATTTTTTTCTCGCTTGTTGATGAAGATTTACTGCTGACCCGGCTTCCAGGCGCCGCTCTCGATCGCGTTGACCATATTGTTCACGGCCTCGCGCATGGCCAGGTCCATTACCTTGCCGTTGAGCGTGGAGTCGTAGCTAGCCGTTCCGCCAAAACCGATCACTTCACGGTTCGACAGCTTGTATTCACCAGCACCCTGCGTGGAGTACACGACTTCCGAGGTGGTGATATTGACGATGTTCAGGTTCACCTTGGCGTAGGCCACCTGCTCGCGGCCACGGCCCAGAATGCCGAACAGCTGCACGTCGCCCACTTCCTTGCGGCCAAACTCGGTGATATCGCCGGTCACCACGAAATCGGCACCCTTGAGCTTCTGGGCCTGATTCTTGATGGTGGCCTCGCGCTTGATCTCGTCGAGGTTTTCACGCTCCAGCACGTTGAAGCGGTTGGTCTGCTGCAGGTGGGTCACCAGGCTGGTCTTGGCCTGGCCGCTCAGACGGTCGATGCCATCCGAGAACACGCCGCGCATGTAATTGGAGCGGTTGTCGAACTTGCCCACCGCGATGGGCGTGCGCACGCCGTTGAACGGGCGGCTCGCGCTTTCCACCTTCTGCACCGGCAGTGCGGTCGACGTTTCGGTTGCGCAACCGGCCAGGCCCATGGCGGCCACGATACCGGCCAGGCAGCAGCTCTTCAGATTCCTCACTTCTATTTCTCCAGGTAGCGTCACAAGTCGGCGAACTTGCCGACTCGGCAAAATGGACCAGCGGCCCAAGTACATCAATAGCAAAGGGACGAAATCTTACTGACTCAGATCAAATTTGTCAGATTTTCGCCTGCAGCCATTGACGTGTTGCTGCCCAGATCGTTATCGGGAATGTTCTGCGATTGTTTAGGCCGCAGGCGCCACTCCCCCACTTCAGTCGGGAGTCGGGCACCCATCGGCCAGCCATCCCGCGCCCAAAGAAAAACCCCGCCATCAGGCGGGGCCAATTTCCAACGACTTCCTTGGAGGGATTCTGTATGGCAAAGCCGCCCACAGGCGGCCGACGCCGTTATTCGGCAGTGATCTTGCCCTGCTCGATCACGGTCTTCCAGCGCTTGAGTTCCTGGTTCTCGAACTCCGCAAACTGGTCCGGCGTATTCGCGACCACCTCGAAGCCCTGCTCGCTGAGCTTCTTCTGCATGCCCGGGTCCTTGAGCGCGCCGACGATGGCGCCGTGCAGGCGGGTCTTCACGTCAGCCGGCAGCCCCTTGGGCGCGGCCACGCCCTGCCAGGAATACACGTCCACGCCCTTGACGCCGCCCTCAGCCATGGTCGGCACGTTCGGCAGTACCGACGACCGATTGTCGGAGGTCACGGCCAGCGCCTTGAGCTTGCCCGTGCGGATATGCTGCAGCACTGCATTGATGTTCTGGAACGACACATCCACCTGGCCGGCCAGCAGGTCGGAGATGGCAGGCGCACCACCCTTGTAAGGCACGTGCAGGCCCTCGGTACCGCTCTTCTGCCAGAACAGCGCGGCCGTCAGATGGTCGGACGAACCGGCACCCGAACTGGCAAACGACACCTTGCCCGGGTTCTTCTTCATGTAGGCCACCAGATCCTGCAGCGACTTGGCCGGAAAATTCGGATTCGCCACCAGCACGTTCGGCGCGCGCACGGCCACCGTCAGCAGGTCGAAATCCTTGGCCGGGTCGTACTGGAGGTTCTTCTGCAGGAACGGATTCACCGCAAAAACGCCAATCGAGGCCACCAGCATCGTGTAGCCGTCGGCCGGGGCACGCTTGACGAACGTGGCACCGATGGCGCCGGTGGCGCCCGGACGGTTGTCCACCACGAACGGCTGGCCGAGCTTTTCATTGAGCGGCTGAGCCAGCAGGCGTGCGATGGTATCGGTGGACCCACCGGCCGGGAAAGGCACCACGACCGAGACCGCGCGTTGCGGCCAGGCCGTGCCCGAGGCCACTGCGGCGCCGCTGACCGTGATGCCGGCTGCCAGGGCAACGGCCACGCCGGCCAGGCGGCGCAGCCATGTGGAAGCGAAAGCCGCGCGCGGGGCGGCCGTGAAGGTGTTGACCATGTTGTTGTCTCCTGCTTTGAACGAAAGCTGTGCTGCTTTTCTGAATGTGCGGCAGCCCTGTGCGGTGCCGCCGCGTGCAAGCGGCCGATACGCCGATCAGCGCACCATGCAAGGCATCTTGTTGTTGAACTTCCAGTTGGGAATCAGGAACTGCATGGCGATGGCGTCGTCGCGCGCGCCCAGGCCCTTTTCCTGATAGAGGCGGTTGGCACGCGCCAGCGCGTCCATGTCCAGTTCCACGCCCAGGCCCGGCGTCTTCGGCACCTGCACCAGGCCGCCTTCGATCTTCAGCGGATTGCGGGTCAGGTGTTCGCCGTCCTGCCAGATCCAATGGGTATCGATGGCGGTGACGCGGCCCGGCGCGGCGGCGGCCACGTGCGTGAACATCGCCAACGAGATATCGAAGTGGTTGTTCGAATGCGAGCCCCACGTCAGGCCCCATTCCGAACACATCTGCGCCACGCGCACCGACCCCTGCATGGTCCAGAAGTGCGGGTCGGCCAGCGGAATGTCCACCGACTGCAGGCGCACCGCGTGGCCCATCTGGCGCCAGTCGGTGGCGACCATGTTGGTAGCGGTCGGCAGACCGGTGGCGGCGCGGAATTCGGCCATGATCTCGCGGCCCGAATAACCGTCCTCGGCGCCGCACGGATCTTCGGCGTAGGCCAGGATGCCGTGCTTGTCGCGGCACAGGCGGATGGCGTCCTTCAGCAGCCAGCCGCCGTTCGGGTCCAGCGTGACGCGCGCCTTGGGAAAGCGCTCGTGCAGCGCGATGATCGCTTCCATTTCCTCGTCACCGCTCAGCACGCCGCCCTTGAGCTTGAAGTCGTTGAAGCCATAGCGCTCGTAGGCGGCCTCGGCCAGGCGCACCACGCCCTGGGCATCCATCGCCACTTCATTGCGGACGCGGAACCATTCGTTGTCGCCGTTGGGCTCGGTACGGTAGTCGAGCGTGGTCTTCTTGCGGTCACCCACGTAGAACAGGTAGCCCAGCATTTCCACGGCTTCGCGTTGCTGGCCTTCGCCCAACAGCGCGGCCACGGGCACCTGCAGGTGCTTGCCCAGCAGGTCCAGCAGCGCAGCTTCGAGCGCGGTGACCGCGTGGATGGTGATCCGCAGGTCGAACGTCTGCAGGCCACGACCGCCGGCATCGCGGCTGGCAAACTGTTCGCGCACCTTGTTCAGGATGGCCAGGTGCTGGCCGATGCCCTGCCCCACCACCAGCGGGCGGGCGTCCTCCAGCGTCTTGCGGATGCTCTCGCCGCCCGGCACCTCGCCCACGCCGGTGTTGCCCGCGCTGTCCTTCAGGATGACGATGTTGCGGGTGAAGTAAGGGCCATGTGCACCCGACAGGTTCATCAGCATGCTGTCGTGGCCCGCCACGGGCACCACGGTCAGCTCGGTCACGACGGGCGCGACATGCGATTGGCCCACGGCTTGGGAAGTTGCGTTCATGTGGATGGTCTCCGAGTCCTGGTATCTAGGCCGCCGGGATCGCGCTCCCCCTCATGTGTGTGGAAATGCGCCCTGCTGTCTTCTGCTCATACGCTAATATATTAGCTGACCGATGCGATGGCGCTGTCGTGCTGCCACAACGGTTGCACGCCTGCAAGTTGCTGTGCGTTATCGGTCGTCGTATGACTTATGACGCAGTATAATAAGCGCGTACCTGCGCGGTCAACATTGCCGCCGTCAGGGTCATCCCCACAATGGTTCCAACACCTGCCCGCCCATGTCCAACGCTTCGATGACTTCGCCCGCTCCCCTGCGCCGCCGTGGCCGCACGCTTGCTGAAGAAGTGGTCGGCAATCTGACCGAGAGCATCCAGCAAGGCCAGCTCAAGCCGGGCGACAAGCTGCCGACCGAATCCGAGATCATGGCCACGCTCGGCGTGAGCCGCACCGTGGTGCGCGAAGCGCTATCGCGCCTGCAGGCCAGCGGCCTGGTGGAAACGCGCCACGGCATCGGTACCTTCGTGCTGAATCGCCCTATCGAGACCCATTCGCCGTTCCGCATCGATCCGTCGGCGATGGTCACGGCCATGGATGTGCTGGCGATGCTCGAATTCCGCGTGAGCCTGGAAGCCGAGGCCGCCAGCCTGGCCGCCACGCGCCGCAGCGACGAACAGCTGCGCGCCATCCGCCGCGCGCTCGACGACATGAAGCGCAACGCCTCCGAAGGCAGCGACGCGGTGGGCTCGGATTTCGAATTCCACCTGTCGATCGCCCGCGCCACCGGCAACCGCTACTTCACCGACATCATGGGCCACCTGGGCACCATGGTGATCCCGCGCAGCCGGCTGCAGGTGAGCCAGCCCGAGCGCGAGCAGTACCTGGAGCGCGTGAACTTCGAGCACGAAAGCATCTTCGATGCGATCGAACGGCGTGATCCCGAAGCCGCCAAGGCGGCCATGCGCATGCACCTGACCAACAGCCGCGAACGCCTGCGCAAGGCGTCGGCGGCGGCCGGATCGCCGGCCTGAGACCGATGCATCGCCTGACCATTTCCGGGGTGGGCGATGCGGTTGCGAGCCGCCCCGCGATGTCATATGATGTCTTACGACGAGTTGCTTGACGACAATTCCGGGGCGAGACGCACTGCTGCTGCAATTTCATGACAGCCACCCTTGGCTGCCTTTGCCTTGCGTGACGGTGTTCTGGCCGTCCTTTCCAAATTTCCCGCAGGACCCAAGATCATGACGATGACTGGCGAAATGCTGATCGGCGCCACCGCCGTTCGCGGCACCGAAACCACCTTTTACGGCATCAATCCGGCCACGGGCGAAAGCCTGGAGCCCGCATACCAGGGCAGCACCGCAGCCGATGTGGATCGTGCCTGCGCACTGGCCGAAGCCGCGTTCGACACCTATCGCGCCACCTCCCCCGAGCAACGCGCCGCATTCCTGGAATCGATCGCCGCCGGCCTGGAGGCCCTGGGTGACGAACTGATCCAGCGCGCCCATCTGGAAACCGCCCTGCCGATCGCCCGCCTGCAAGGCGAACGCGGCCGCACCGCTGGTCAGCTGCGCCTGTTCGCACGCGTGCTGCGTGACGGCCGCTGGCAAGACGCCACGCTCGACAGCGCCCTGCCCGAGCGCACCCCGCCGCGCCCCGACCTGCGCATGCAGCGTATCGCCGTAGGTCCGGTGGCCGTGTTCGGCGCCAGCAACTTCCCGCTGGCCTTCTCGGTGGCCGGTGGCGATACCGCCTCGGCACTGGCCGCTGGCTGCCCGGTCGTTGCCAAGGCACATCCGGCGCATCCGGGTACATCGGAACTGGTGGGTCGTGTGATCCAGAAGGCCGTGGCCGATGCCGGCCTGCCCGAAGGTGTGTTTTCGCTGGTGCAAGGTGTGGGCAACGCCATCGGCACGTCGCTGGTGGCGCATCCGGCAATCCAGGCCGTGGGCTTCACGGGCTCGCGTGCCGGTGGCCTGGCGCTGATGAACGTGGCCAACAGCCGCCCGGTGCCGATCCCCGTCTATGCGGAAATGAGCAGCATCAACCCGGTGTACCTGCTGCCGGAGGCACTGGCCGCACGCGGCGAGCAGATCGCCCGTGACCTGATCGATTCGCTGGTGATGGGCGTTGGCCAGTTCTGCACGAACCCCGGCCTGCTGCTGGCCATCGAAGGCCCGGCCCTGGAAAAATTCCGCGCCACCGCGCATGCCGCCCTGACCGGCAAGCCGGCCGCCACCATGCTCACGCCGGGCATCCACACCGCCTTCGAGCGCGGCGTGGCGCAACTGTCGGAAATCTCGGGACTGAGCCGTGCGGCCTGCGGCATCGACGCCACGGGCCCGAACCAGGCCCGCCCGGTATTCTTCGAAACGTCGGCCGACAAGTTCGTGGCCGACCACCGGATGCATGCCGAAGTGTTCGGCCCGTCCACCGTGCTGGTGGTCTGCAAGGACGCCGACGCCCTGGTGGCCGTCACTCGCGTCCTCGAAGGCCAGCTGACCGCCACGGTGCAGGCCGATGCCGGCGACCAGGCCGTGGCCGCGAAGCTGCTGCCCGCACTGGAACGCAAGGTAGGCCGCATCCTGTTCAACGGCTTCCCGACCGGCGTGGAAGTCTGCTTCGCGATGGTTCACGGCGGCCCGTTCCCGGCCACCTCGGACACGCGCACGACGTCGGTGGGCACCACGGCACTGGATCGCTTCCTGCGCCCGGTCTGCTATCAGAACTTCCCGGCCGCATTGCTGCCGGAAGCGCTGAAGGACGGCAACCCGCTGAAGCTGTGGCGCCTGAAGGACGGCGAACTCGGCCACGCCTGATCCGCGGCTGCCGCCCCAATGAGAAACGGCCACTACGTGGCCGTTTTTTTTATGCTTGCGCGGATCAGGTGCTGGCCGCTCAGGCCGCCACGCGATCCTTCCGCGGTGCCGCCACGGGCGCCGGCCCGATGGTTGCCACCGGAGAGCTGGCCGGCGGCTGGATCACCGGCGCCGTGCCCCGCGAGCGGCCCGAGCTCAGGTAGTCGGCAATCGATTCCTGCGTGACTTCGCCCAGGTAGACGCCTTCTGCGTCGATCACCGGCAGCCAGCTCGTGTTGTGCTGGTACATGCGCGACAGCACGATACGCAGGTGCTCGTCGAACGCGGCCGTGGTCGTGAACTGGCGCATCACGTCGGCGCAGTTGCCGCCCCTGGACAGCGCATTGCGCACGTCGCGGCGCGTCACGTAGCCCAGCGCGCGCTGCGCGTCATCCACCACGGGCAGGTGGCTCACGTCGGCATCGTCCATCACGCCGAAGGCTTCGGCCAGCGTCATGTCGGGGCGGCTGCTCGGCGGCATCGTGGCCGCGTCGCCGGCGCGCACCAGCAGCAGGCGCTTGAGCGTGTTGTCGTGCCCCACGAAGGCCTGCACGAAGTCATCGGCCGGATGGGCCAGCAGCGCATCGGGATGATCGAACTGCACCAGCCGGCCGGCACGGAACACGGCCACCTTGTCGCCCAGCTTGATGGCCTCGTCGATATCGTGCGACACCATGATCACGGTCTTGCCCAGCTGGCGCTGCATCTGGAAGAACTCGTTCTGGATGCTTTCGCGGTTGATCGGGTCCACCGCGCCGAACGGCTCGTCCATCAGCAGCACTGGCGCGTCTGCGGCCAGGGCACGGATCACGCCGATACGCTGCTGCTGGCCGCCCGACAGCTCGCGCGGATAGCGCTTGAGCATCTTGTCCGGGTCCAGCTGCACCATGCGGATCAGTTCCCGCGCACGCTCGCGGCACTGCTTCTTGTTCCAGCCCAGCAGGCGCGGCACGACCATGATGTTCTCTTCGATGGTCATGTTCGGGAACAGGCCGATCTGCTGGATCACGTAGCCGATCTTGCGGCGCAGCGTCACGCCGTCAATGCCGGTGGTGTCCTCGCCGTCGATGCGCACGGTGCCCGACGTCGGCTGGATCAGCCGGTTGATCATCTTGAGCGTGGTGGTCTTGCCGCACCCGGACGGCCCCAGGAACACGCAGATCTCGCCGCGCGGCACGGTCATGCTGACCTCGTTCACGGCACGCACTTCGGTGCCGTCTTTCTGCGGGAAGGCCTTGGTGAGTTTGTCGAGTTCAATCATTGTCGGATTCCTTTCGGTGTCAGGGCACGCTGCAGGGCCTGCAGCGCAACGTCGGCCACGATGGCGAGCAGGCTCACGAGAACGGCACCCACGGCAAGCTTGCTCATGTTGCTCTGGCTGATCGCCTGCAGGATCAGCACGCCCAGGCCACCGGCGCCGATGATGGCCGCAATGGTGGCCACGCCGATGTTCATGACCACTGCCGTGCGCACGCCACCCAGGATCACGGGCACGGCCAGCGGCAGGTCCACCAGGCGCATGCGCTGCCAGGTGGTCATGCCAATGCCTCGGCCCGCTTCCTGGATGCCGTCATCGACATTGGTCAGCGCGGTGTACGTGTTGCGCATGATCGGCAGCAGCGAGTACAGGAACACGGCCGTCACGGCCGGCACGTAGCCCAGCGCGTGGCCGAAGCGCGCGAAGATCGGGATCATCAGCCCGAACAGCGCGATCGATGGCAGGGTCAGCACCACCGTGGCCAGCGCCAGCAACGGCGTAGCCAGGAAACGGTGGCGCGTGATCAGGATGCCCATCGGCACCCCGATGACGATAGCCATGCCCACCGCGGAGCCCACCAGCGCAAGATGCTCGGCGGTCAGGCGCAGCAGCGTCGGCCAGCTATGGTGAAGGTAAGTCAGCAGATCCATGCGGCGCTCCTCAGATCAGGCCGTGGCTGCGCAGGAAGTCGCCTGCCACCTTGTCCACGGGCTGCTGGTCGATGTCGACCTTGTAGTTCATGTCGGTCATCGCCGCGTTGTCGAGCTTGCCCGCCAGCGCGTTGAGCAGGTCGGCCAGTTCGGGGTGCGCGTCGAGCACCGCCTTGCGGACCACGGGCACCGCGTTGTACGGCGGGAAGTAGTGCAGGTCGTCCTCCAACAGCACGAGGTCGAAGCCCTTCACGCGGCCATCGGTCGTGTAGACCAGGCCCAGGTCCACCTGGTTGTTCCTGAGCGCGGTGTAGACCAGGCCCGGATCGAGCTGGATCACGTCCTTGCGCGTGAACGGCAGCTTGTACACGCCCTTGAGCGGCTCCAGGCCGTCGGGGCGCGCGGCGAATTCCATGTCCACGGCCAGCGGATGCTTCTTGTCCTCGCCCTCGGCGCGCATCTTCTCGGCATAGGCCGACAGCGTGCGGATATTGCCGGCGCGTTCCTTCGGCATGGCGAACGCGTAGGTGTTGTTGACCTGCGAGGCATCGAGCCAGACCAGCCCCTTGGCCGCGTCCAGTTCCTTCACGCGCTTGTAGCTCTCGGGGCCGTCGAGCTTTTCCTCGACCTTGTTGAACACGATCAGCGCGGTGCCGGTGTAGTCCCACACCACGTCGAGCTGGCCCGATTCCATCGCCTGGCGCATCAGCGTGCTGCCCAGGCCCGATGTCAGCGTCGTGTCGATGCCCTTGGCCTTCAGGTACTGCGTCGTCATCGACGACAGGATCAGCTGTTCGGTGAAGTTCTTGCCGCCCACCCGCACCGGGCCCGCGCCTTCCTGCGCGCGCGCCGGTGCCGTGCACAACAGCAGCGCAGCCAGCCCGATGCCGATGACGGTGGCCAGCCAGAACACGCGGCCTTCCGCCAGGCGATTCACGGATTTGAATTTCATACGACTCCTCACTGCGCCAGTCCGCGACGACGCAGGTAGACGTGGCCGGCGGCGGCGAACAGCGCGTCCAGCGCCAGGGCCAGCAGCGCGGTAGCGGCGGCACCCAGCAACAGCAACGGCTGGTTGTTCAGGTAGATGCCCGGGAAGATCAGTTCGCCCAGGCTGTTCGCGCCAATCAGGAACGACAGCGGCACCGTGCCCACGTTGATCACCAGGCTGATGCGCACGCCGGCCAGGATCACGGGCAGCGCGTTGGGCAGTTCCACGCGCACCAGGCGCTGGCACGGCGTCATGCCGATGCCGCGCGCGGCTTCCTTGAGCGCCGGCGATACGGTGCGCAGCCCTTCGTAGGTGTTGCGCACGATCGGCAGCAGCGAGGCCAGCCACAGCGCCAGGATCGCCGGACGCTCGCCGATGCCCAGCACCGCCAGCGCCAGCGCCAGCACGGCCAGCGACGGCACGGTATTGCCGATGTTGAACACCTGCATGAGGCGGTCGGCCCAGCGGCGCATGCACGGCCGGCTCAGCGCGATGCCGGCCGGCACGCCGGTCAGCAGGGCCAGCGCCATCGAGATCGCCACCAGGCGCAGATGGTCGGCCACGTCGTAGAACAGGCGGTCCTGGTACTGGCGGATGACGTCAATGCCGATCCACGCGACCAGTCCGGCCAGCGCAACGGCAACGACGCCCCCCCAGGCCAACGCCCGGATGGTTCGTTTTGACATATTTCCCCTCTCCAACCCCGACGCGGCAAACCATGCGAAATGCATGAATCACCACATCCCGGATGCGGAAAACAAAAGGGCCGGCGGAAATGTCGATGGGGGTGCCCGCCGGGGCCCTGGTTCAGATTGCCTTGCCGCCATGACCGGCACGATTGCCAGCGGACGGACTTTTGGGTGTGGCACCGGCCTGGAGGCCAGCGAAACACCCGATTGATGGGGTCCAGGCATGAAGCCCAAACCCGCAGGAGCGGCGCAACCCTGAGGGGTTGGCCAGTGGCGGCGACTGATGTCGTGTCAAAACGCGCTTTCGGTATGGCGCCGCCGGTCAATCGGCCGTTGCCAGACAACGGATCGCGGGGGTTCGGCGTACTGGCCGGCCCATCGCAATTATTGGCAACGGATGACAAAGAGACCGCTATTCTACACAACTTCTGCGATCCTGTCATCTTCACCGTTTCCATCTCCGAAATAACGGGATTTCGCGGGAAAATTCCGAGCCAGGATTCGTTGCACCCATGACGCCGATTCTGGCTGTCTCGTTCTATCCACGAAACAATCTGTTGCCCGCCAGCCCTCTACCGCTTTATCGCCAAACCCTTAAATTGAGGGGGTAGACACGACGGCCCGACGACATCGATCCAGGCCGTCCCAACAGGAGATTCGACATGACCGCCCGTATCGCCACCGTTCCGACCACCGCCACGGAAACCGTGCAGCGCTCGCGCACCGTGGATCGCGTGGTTCGCGGCATCGCCACGTCCGACGGGGCCGGCGTCAAGCTGACCCGCGTGCTGACGCAGAACCTGCAACGCCGGCTGGACCCGTTCCTGATGCTCGACGCCTTTGGCACCGACAACAAGGACGACTACATCGGCGGCTTCCCCGATCATCCGCACCGCGGCTTCGAGACCATCACCTACATGCTGGCCGGCCGTATGCGCCACCGCGACAGCGCCGGCCATGAAGGCCTGCTGGAAAACGGCGGCGCGCAGTGGATGGTGGCGGGCTCCGGCGTGGTGCATTCGGAATTGCCCGAGCAGGAAGACGGCCGCATGGAAGGCTTCCAGCTCTGGCTGAACCTGCCGGCGGCGGACAAGATGACCACGCCCTGGTATCGCGACATGCCGGCAGCGGCGATTCCCACCGTGGAACTGCCGTCGGGCGGCACCGTGCGCGTGCTGGCCGGCGCCTCGCATGGCGTGGCCGGCGCCGTGACGCGCCCGGTCACCCAACCGCTGTACCTGGACGTGCATCTGCCGGCCGGCCAGTCGTTCGCGCAGGCCCTGCCGGCCGGGCATAACGCCTTTGTCTATGTGTATCGTGGCGCCGTGACGATTGGCGACGCCGTGGTGGAAGCCCAGCGCATGGGCGTGCTGGACAATGCCGGCGGGTCCGACGGGGTGGTTGTCACCGCCGACGAGGACACCCGCTTCCTGCTGATCGCGGGCCAGCCGCTGAACGAGCCCATCGCGCAGTACGGGCCGTTCGTGATGAACACGCAGGACCAGATCTACCAGACCCTGGCCGATTTCCGCGACGGCCGGTTTGCGACGATCCCTGCCAGCGCCGCCTGACACACGCACTGATCCGGGTCAACCCTGACCGCCGCCCTGCCCTGACCGGCAGCGCGGCGGTTTTTCTTTGCGGGTGTGGCCGGCACGCGACTTGCAACCTCCCGGTATCCGTTGTGGGGCACGGCTGGAGGCCCAAAGTGGTCCGCCCGACCCCCACGCACTTATATAATCCACTCAAAATTCCGGGCATCACGCATTCATGATGATGACGACCTGGCGCGCGGCGATGCTGCGCCACGCACAGCCGTTGTCACGTGCCTGAACAGAACGTTGCTGCCACAACAATTCGAGCCGCCTCAGTGACATCACAACTACCCCCCAGGCTGGCGCTTGCGCATATCACCAAGCGCTATCCCGGCGTGACCGCCAACGATGACGTCAGCCTGACCGTCGCCCCGGGTGAGATCCACGCCGTCCTTGGCGAAAACGGCGCCGGCAAGTCCACCCTGATGAAGATCATCTTCGGCGCGGTACGTCCCGACGCAGGCGAGATGCACTTCAACGGGGCACCGGTTTCCATCGCCAGCCCGCACGATGCCCGCAACCTGGGCATTGCCATGGTCTTCCAGCATTTCTCGCTGTTCGACACCCTGACCGTGGCCGAGAACATCGCGCTGGGCCTGTCGCCCGCCGATGCCGGCAACATGAAGCAGCTGTCCGAACGCATCCGCGCCACGGCCGAGCGCTACGGCCTGCCGCTTGAGCCGCAGCGCCACGTGCACACGCTGTCCGTGGGCGAGCGCCAGCGCGTGGAGATCGTGCGTGCGCTGCTTGCCAATCCCCAGTTGCTGATCCTGGACGAGCCTACGTCGGTGCTGACGCCGCAGGCCGTGGAAACGCTGTTCGTCACGCTGCGCCAGCTGGCCGCCGAGGGCACCAGCATCCTCTATATCAGCCACAAGCTCGATGAAATCCGCGCGCTGTGCCACCACGCCACCGTGATGCGCATGGGCCGGGTGACCGGCAACTGCGACCCGCGCCAGCAAAGCGCGGCCGAGCTGTCGCGGCTGATGATCGGCGGCGAACCGCCGCGCGAGGCCCGCGTGGCCACCGAACGCGGCGCGGTAAAGCTGTCGGTGCGCAACCTGTCGATGCCGCGCGCGCATCAGTTTGCGACGGAACTGCAACAGATTGCGCTGGACGTGCATGCCGGCGAGATCGTCGGCATCGCCGGCGTGTCGGGCAACGGCCAGCAGGAACTGCTGGCGGCGCTGTCTGGCGAAGATGCACGCACGGCCGGTGCCGCCATCGACCTGGACGGCAAGCCCGTGGGCCGGCTCGATGCACGCGGCCGCCGCCGCGCGGGCCTGGCCTTCGTGCCCGAGGAACGGCTCGGCCGTGGCGCGGTGCCGGGCATGAGCCTGGCGTCGAACATCTGGCTGTCGCACCAGATGCCCCCCTATGTGCAGGGAGGCATGGTGTCGCCCAAGGCGGCCGAAGGCCTGGCGGCCGGCATCATCAACCGCTTCCGCGTCAAGGCGAGCGGTCCCGCCGCGCTGGCGCGCAGCCTGTCCGGCGGCAATCTGCAGAAATTCATCGTCGGCCGCGAGATCGAGGCCAGCCCGAAGGTGCTGATCGTGGCGCAACCCACCTGGGGCGTCGATGTCGGCGCGGCCGCGCAGATCCACAACGAGATCCTGTCTCTCAAGGCCGCCGGCTGCGCGGTGCTGGTGGTATCCGAAGAACTCGACGAACTGTTCGCGATCTGCGACCGCTTGCACGTGATCGCCAAGGGTCATCTGTCGCCGTCGATTCCCGTGGAAACCGCCACGCGCGAGCAGGTGGGCCTGTGGATGAGCGGCCTCTGGGAAGGCGGGCCGGCCAGCCGGCAAGGCAACGCCGCCGAGGAGGTGCCGAGCCATGGCTAAAGTGCTATCTCCCATTGTGCTGGCCCCGCGCGGCGTGCCGTCGCGCCCGATGGCCTATGCCTCGCCCGTATTCGCCCTGGTGCTGACGCTGCTGTTCGGCGCGCTGCTGTTCCTGGCGCTGGGCAAGGACCCCGTGGCGGGTCTCAAGGTGTTTCTGGTCGATCCGCTCAAGGACAAGCGCGCGATTGGCGAGGTGCTGCTAAAGACCGTGCCGCTGGTGCTGTGCGCGCTTGGGCTGTCGGTCTGCTACCGCGCCAACGTCTGGAATATCGGCGCCGATGGGCAGCTGATTGCCGGCGGCATCCTGGCCGGTGCCACGGTACTGTGGTTCGACACCCCTGGGTCCACCTGGAGCGGCCCGGCGGTGCTGGTGCTGGCCTCGCTGGCCGGCTGCGTCGGCGGCATGCTCTGGGCATCGCTCACGGCGCTGCTCAAGGATCGTTTCAACGCCAACGAGATCCTGGTGTCGCTGATGCTGACCTACGTCGCCCAGCAGTTGCTGCTATGGGTGGTCAACGGCCCGCTGAAGGACCCCAACGGCATGAACTTCCCGCAGTCGAAGGTGTTCTCGTCGATGTTCCTGCTGCCCAACCTGCTGCCAGGGTCGCGCCTGCACATGGGCTTTGCCGTGATGCTGGTGCTGGTGGTCATCATGACCGTGTTCGTGTTCCGCAGCTTTGCCGGCTACCGCCTGCAGGTGGGTGGCACCGCGCCGCTGGCCGCGCGCTATGCCGGCTTCTCGTCGCGCAGCGCGCTCTGGACGGCGCTGATGATCTCGGGCGCCTTTGCCGGCCTGGCCGGCGCATTCGAGGTGACCGGCCCGATCGGCCAGCTGCTGCCGTCGATCTCGCCCGGCTATGGCTTTACCGCGATCATCGTGGCCTTTGTGGGCCGGCTGCATCCGGTGGGTGCCGTGTTCGGCGGCATCGTGATGTCGCTGTTCTATATCGGCGGCGAAATGGCGCAATCGCGCCTGGGCCTGCCGTCGGCACTGGGCTGGGTGTTCCAGGGCATGCTGCTGTTCTTCCTGCTGGCCTGCGACACACTGATCGACAACCACCTGCGCTGGCGCGCACGTGCCGCCTGATCCGGAGCCGACAACAATATGGAACAACTTGCTCCCCTGATCGCCACCGCGATCAACGCCGGCACCCCGCTGCTGCTGGCTGCGCTGGGCCTGCTCGTCAACGAGCGCGCCGGCGTGCTGAACCTTGGCGCCGAAGGCATGATGCTGGTGGCCGCCGCGTTCGGCTTCATGGTCGGTTACCAGACGCAATCGCCGCTGCTCGGCTTTGTCGCCGGGGCCGGTGCCGGCATGCTGATGGCGACGCTGTTCTCGTGGCTGGCGCTGGTACTGGCCACCAACCAGGTAGCCACGGGACTGGCGCTGTCGATCTTCGGCACGGGCCTGTCCGCATTCATGGCGCAGCGCTTTGTCGGCTATGCGATGCCGGCCAGGGCCAGCGCCATTCCGGGGCTGGCCGATATCCCGTTTATCGGCCCGGCGTTCTTCCAGCATCACTGGATGGTCTATTTCAGCCTGCTGCTGTGCTTTGCCATCATGTGGTTCCTGTTCCGCACGCGCGCCGGCCTGACGCTGCGCGCCATCGGAGAGTCGCCAGAATCGGCGCATGCACTGGGCTATCCGGTGCGCTGGATCCGCTTTGGCGCGCTGCTGTTCGGCGGCGCCTGCTGCGGGCTGGCCGGGGCCTATCTGTCGCTGGTGTACACGCCGATGTGGGTGGAAAACCTCGTGGCCGGCCGCGGCTGGATCGCGCTGGCGCTGACCACCTTCGCCACCTGGCGGCCGGGACGCGTGCTGGTGGGCGCGTGGCTGTTCGGCGGCGTGACGATCCTGCAGTTCTACCTGCAGGGCATTGGCGTGTCGGTGCCGTCGCAGTTCCTGTCGATGCTCCCGTACATCGCGACAATCGTGGTGCTGGCCCTGATTTCGCGCAACCCGGCCTGGATCCGCCTGAACATGCCCGCGTCGCTGGGCAAGCCGTTCCGTCCCGGCAGCGCCTGAACACCGCTGAACACCCCTGTACCGCATCACCGAAGTCTTAAAAAAACAGCAGTATCCGAAGTACAACCACATCACAGAAGACGTCTTACTAGGAGAGATCGAATGATCGTGACACGCAGGACCACGCTGGCGGCCTTGGCCGCCACCGCCGTGCTGGCCCTGGCCGGCTGCGGCAAGAAGGAAGCCGAGAAGCCGGCCGAGACCGCCGCGCCGGCATCCGCCCCCGCCGCTGCCACCAGCGAACCGCTGAAGGTGGCCTTCGTCTACATCGGGCCGGTGGGCGACGCTGGCTGGACGTACGCGCACGACGCGGGCCGCAAGGCCGTGGAAGCCAAGTTCGGCGACAAGGTCAAGACCACGTACGTGGAGAACGTGCCCGAGTCCGCTGCCGACGCCGAGCGCGTGTTCCGCGACCTCGCAAGCCAGGGCAACAAGCTGATCTTCGGCACCACCTTCGGCTACATGGAATCGATGCTGAAGGTCGCCAAGGAATTCCCGGACGTGAAGTTCGAGCACGCCACGGGCTTCAAGACCGCCGACAACCTGGCCCAGTACGACGTGCGCACCTATGAAGGCGCGTACCTGGCGGGCGTGGTGGCCGGCAAGATGAGCAAGACCGGCAAGATGGGCGTGGTGGCATCGGTACCGATTCCCGAAGTGATCCGCAACATCGACTCGTTCACGCTGGGCGCCCGCTCGGTGAACCCGAAGGCCACGGTCAAGGTGGTGTGGGTCAACAAGTGGTTCGATCCGGGCAAGGAACGCGAGGCCGCCACGACGCTGATCGGCCAGGGCGTTGACATGCTGATGCAGAACACCGACTCCGCCGCAGTGGTGCAGACCGCGCAGGAGAAAGGCGTGTACGCATTCGGCTGGGACAGCGACATGAGCAAGTTCGGCGAGAAGGCCCACCTGGCGGCATCGGTGATCTCGTGGGGCGTCTACTACAACAAGGTGGTGGAAGACGTGCTCAACAACCAGTGGAAGAACAGCACCATCTGGTGGGGCCTGAAGGAAGGCATGATCGACCTGAAGGGCTTCAACGCCGTGGTGCCGGAAGACGTCAAGGCGCTGGTGGAAGAGCGCAAGAAGGGCATCGTCGACGGCAGCGCGCCGATCTGGAAGGGTCCGATCAAGGACAACGCCGGCAAGGAACAGGTGGCCGGCGGCGCCGTGGCCGACGACGCCTTCCTGCACAACGTCAAGTTCTACGTCGATGGCGTGGAAGGCAACGTGCCGGGCTGATTGACGCCTGCCGGGCTGTAGCCCGCTCTCCCCTCCTGCCGGTACATCGCCCGGCGGGAGGGGAGAGAAAACAACAGGAACTTGAATCCGCTTTCATCGGCCCAAGCTACTCGTTCATGCCCCGCTGAACGTGTGACCAAGGAGGCCCATCATGTGGAAGCGACTGTCAGCCCTGTGGACGCTGGTGCGGCGCGACGGCCGGCTGTTCTGGTTTGCCCTGCGCCACCCCGACGCACCGCCCTGGCTCAAGCCGGCCGCGTTCGGCCTGCTGTGCTACGCGATCTCGCCGATCGACCTGATCCCCGATTTCATCGCCGGACTCGGCATCGTGGACGACATGGTGATCATTCCGCTGGCCGTTCACCTGATCCTGAAGCGCCTGCCGCCGCACATCCTGCGCCAGGCGGAAATGCGCGCCACCGCCACCACGGTCAGGCCGCGCTGACGCAGGTTCCTCCAGGGATCGCCCAAAGAAAAACCGCTGCCGAAGCAGCGGTTTTTTCATTTGCGCGTGACTGAGGCTCAGGCCTTCGGCACGAAGCAGTGCCGCGCCAGTTCCACCACCATCAGCTCGGCCGTCGCCAGGTTGGTGGCGCACGGCACGTTGTGGACGTCGCACGCGCGTACCAGCGCGTTGATGTCCGGTTCGTGCGGCTGCGGGGTCATCGGATCACGCAGGAAGATCACCGCCGTCACCCTGCCCTCGGCCAGTTGCGCGCCGATCTGCAGGTCGCCGCCCCACGGGCCGGACAGCATGCGGGTCACCTCCAGTCCGGTCTCGGCCGCGATGCGGCCGCCCGTGGTGCCCGTGGCCAGCAGATCGCACCGGGCCAGGAAGTCGCGATGGCGGCCGGCAAAGGCCACGATGTCGTCCTTCTTGTGATCGTGTGCAATCAGCGCGATGCGCGGCCGGGGCTCCTGCACGGTTTCCGACGTGCCCATCAGAACGTCCCCGGGTAGGCGCCGCCGTCCAGCAGCACGTTCTGGCCCGTCATGAAGGCCGCCTGCTTGCTGCACAGGAACGCGCAGGTGGCGCCAAACTCGGCAGGTTCGCCAAAGCGGCGGCTCGGGTTGGCGGCCGCGCGGCGCTTCGCCATTTCCTCGATGCTGATACCGGCCTTCTGGGCGCCGCCTTCCATCGTCTTCTTGAGACGGTCGGTGTCGAACGGTCCCGGCAGCAGGTTGTTCACGGTCACGCCGTGCTGCGCCACTTCACGCGCCAGGCCGGCCACGAAACCGGTCAGGCCCGAGCGGGCGCCGTTCGACAGGCCCAGCACGTCGATCGGCGCCTTCACCGCGCCGCTGGTGATGTTGACGATGCGGCCCCAGCGGCGCGCGATCATGCCATCGATGGTCGACTTGATCAGTTCGATCGGCGTCAGCATGTTGGCGTCCAGCGCGGCGATCCACTCGTCGCGGCCCCAGTCGCGGAAGTTGCCCGGCGGCGGGCCACCGGCGTTGTTCACCAGGATGTCCAGGTCGCCCAGCTTTGCCACGGCGTCCAGGGCCTGCTTTCGGCCTTCAGGCGTGGTGATGTCGGTGGCCACCGCGATCACGCGACGGCCATAGCGGGCGCGCAGGTCGGCGGCGGCCTTTTCCAGCGCCTCGGCGCCACGCGCCACGATCACTACGTCGACGCCTTCCGCCGCGAGCGCATCGGCACACGCCAGCCCAAGCCCCTTGCTGGCGCCGCACACCAGCGCATGCTTACCGCGCAGTCCAAAATCCATGGCTTCTCTCTCCTTCCTTGGTTGGTTCTCTTCGAATCAGGTGTTTCAGGCCTTCCGGCTCGACAGCAGATACATGCCACCCAGCACCAGGCCGCTGCCCGCCAGCTGCACGCCCGTGACCGGCTCGCCCAGCAGCCAGAACGCCAGCGCCAGCGTCGAGACCGGGCCGACCATGCCGGCCTGCGACGCCATCGGCGCACCGATGCGCGCCACGGCGATCATCGTCAGCGACACCGGCAGCACGGTACAAAATACCGCGTTGATGACCGACAGCCACAGCACCGGCGCCGGCTGCGCCAGTTCGGCCAGTGGCCGGCCCAGCACAATGTACTGGATCACGCAGCACAGCGTGGAGACGCACATCGCATAGGCCACCAGCCGCAGCGACCCCACCCGCTTGACCAGCTCGCCGCTCAGAATCAGATAAACACCATACGACATCGCGCTTGCCAGTACCAGCGCGCCGCCCAGCCATACCTGGTCGCCACTGACGTCGAGATCGTGCGCGAACACCAGCACGATGCCGGCATAGGCCAGCAGCAGCGACATCCACTGGCGCGCATGAATGTGCCGGCGGAACACCAGCGCCGTGACCAGCAGGACGAACGAGGGTGTCAGGAACAGGATCAGCCGCTCCAGCCCGGCCGTGATGTACTGCAGGCCCAGGAAATCGAGGAAGCTCGACAGGTAGTAACCGATGAAACCGAGGAACACCACCCGGGCGCGATCGGCCCAGGACAGCGACGGCAGCTTGCGCGCCTGCCACCAGCCGATTGCCATGAACAGCGGCACCGCAAACAGCATGCGCAGCGTGATGACCATCACGGCATCCACGCTGTAGCGGTACATCAGCTTGGCAACGATGGCCTTGGCGGAAAACAGCACGGCGCCGACGGCCGCGGTGGCAAGTCCGACGCGCTGTGCCACAGGCACTTCGGCGGACGGGGAGAGAGACTTCTGGGAAGCAGGCACGGGGACGCGGGAATCTGGACGCCGGGCCGCACGCGCGACAACGCAGACGGCACGGCGGAACCCGCCGATTGTATGTCAAAAGGCGCCAGCGCTCAGGACGCCGCCCCGGCGCGCCAGGACATCCGGCGACAATGCCTGCTTTCCCATACAATGGCTCGCGCCTGACTACGCACCGCCATGGTGCGCAGCCGGCCTTATAACAACATTCCGGAGACTCCCGAGCCATGTCGTTCCAACGCATTGCCCGCCATCGCACGACCCGCCGTAGCACTACCACCCCGCGCCGCGCCTTCCTGTCCGCCACCGCCCGTACCGCGCTGGCGGCTTCCGCCCTGTCGCTGCTGGCCGGCGCCGGCGGCGCCCTGGCAGCCGACGCGTTCCCGAGCAAACCCATCCGCTTCGTCGTGCCCTACGCGGCCGGCGGCACCACCGACCTGGTGGCGCGCACCGTCGGCCAGCGCGTGGCCGAGAAGCTGGGCCAGCCCGTGGTGATCGAAAACCGGCCCGGCGCCGGGGGCAATATCGGCATGGAGGCAGTCGCCAAGGCACCCGCCGATGGCTACACGATCGGCTTTGGCGCCATTTCGACCAACGCGCTGAACCCGCACATCTACAAGCACGTGCCGTTCGATCCGCGCCGCGACTTCACGGCCATCAGCCTGCTGGGCACCTCGACCATCGTGCTGGAAGTGGGCAACGACCTGCCCGTGAAGACCGTGCCGGAACTGGTCGCCTATGCCAAGGCACATCCGGGGCTGACCTATGCCACGGCCGGCACCGGCACGTCGATGCACCTGGCCGGCGCGATGTTCTCGCAGATGACGCAGACCGGCCTGGTCCATGTGCCTTACAAGGGCAGCAGCCCGGCCATCAACGACATGCTGGGCGGCCATATCCAGGTGATGTTCGACAACCTGCCCGCGTCGCTGCCGCACATCCAGGCCGGCAAGCTGCGCGCGCTGGCCGTGGCGGGCAAGACGCGCTCGCCGTCGCTGCCCAATGTGCCCACGCTGGCCGAGGCCGGCCTGCCCGGCTACGCCGTGGAGCCGTGGTTCGGCGTGTACGGCCCGGCCAACCTGCCCGCACCGGTGACCCAGGCACTCAACGCGGCCTTCGTCGAAGCCCTGGCCCGCCCCGACGTACGCGACAAGCTGGCCCAGGCCGGCTTCAACCCGAAGGGATCGAGCGCCGCCGAACTGCAGACGCTGACGCAAAGCGAGTACGACCGGTTCGGAAAGGTCGCAAAATCGGCGGCGATCACGGTGGACTGACCGGCCGCCCGGCTCGCTCGGCCCGGCGCGCATCCATTACAATCGCGCTGCATCGGGCCCTCTCGCCTCGGAGAGGGCCCCTACCGTATTCGCCGAGCCCGCCATGAAACAGGATCCCCGCTTTCCCAATCTCTTCATCCTCGATCACCCACTGATCCAGCACAAGCTGTCGCACATGCGCGACAAGGAAACGTCGACACGCACGTTCCGCGAACTGCTGCGCGAGATCACGCTGCTGATGGGCTACGAGATCACGCGCAACCTGCCGCTGACCACGCGCCGCATCGACACCCCGCTGGTGGAACTGGACGCTCCCGTCATCGCCGGCAAGAAGCTGACGATCGTGCCCGTGCTGCGTGCCGGCGTGGGCATGAGCGACGGCCTGGTGGAGCTGATTCCGTCGGCCCGTATCGGCCACATTGGCGTGTATCGCGACGAGCAGCACCGCCCGGTGGAATACCTGGTGCGCCTGCCGGACCTGGAAGACCGCTCGTTCATCCTGTGCGATCCGATGGTTGCCACCGGCTACTCGGCCGCGCATGCGGTGGACGTGCTCAGGCGCCGTGGCGTGCCGGAGGATGCCATCACGTTCGTGGCGCTGGTGGCCGCGCCGGAAGGCGTCGAAGTGTTCCAGCAGGCGCATCCGGGCGTGAAGCTGTTCGTGGCGTCGCTGGACAGCCACCTGGACGAGCATGCCTACATCGTGCCGGGCCTGGGCGACGCGGGCGACCGCCTGTTCGGCACCAAGAACTGATGTCGATCCGGCGTCGATCCGACGTCGGCTGACGGAGGTTGACCCCGGGGCGCTTGATGCGCCTCAATATTCATGGGGGCGGGCTGATCCAGACTGGTATGCCGTCTACGGCATATTCCAAGCAAGGAGCCACCCCATGGAAGCACTGAAGATCCTGACATCCACGGCAACCGGCCTGGCGAGCCTGGCCGTCATCGCATTCATCATCGGCATGGCGGCGTTCTACGCCTGCCTGTTCGCCCGCAAGGCGCGCGAGGATGCGGAAGCCGCACGACGCGGCGCCGACTGAGCCGACCGCAGCATCAAGCAAAACGCCCGGGTACTTGCCCGGGCGTTTTGCTTTTGCTTCCGGCCTGCCGGCTACTTTTTCTTGCCGCCGCCCAGCAGGCTGCCCAGCACGCCGCGAATCAGTTCTCGCCCGACCTGCGACCCTACCGTACGCGCCGCCGACTTCGCCACCGATTCCAGGATCGAGTCGCCGCGCCCCGTCTTGCCCGTGCCGCGCGTCAGCGAGCCCCAGACTTCGCCGACCCAGCCGCCCTCTTCCTGCGCCGGGGCGCCGGGCTGCGCGCCAGGCTTGGGCGGAACCCTGGCATCGGCCGGCGTGCCGTTGGTGGCCTGCGCCACCCCGCCACGCAGCTTTTCGTAGGCCGACTCGCGGTCGATGGTCTGCTCGTAGGTGCCGGCCACCAGCGAACTGGCGATCAGCGCGCGCCGTTCGTCATCGGTGATCGGGCCGATCCGGCTGCCTGGCGCCAGCACCCAGGCGCGTTCGGTCACGCCCGGCGTGCCCTTGGCATCCAGGCACGACACCAGCGCCTCGCCCACACCCAGTTCGCCGATCACCTGCTCCAGGTCCAGCTTCGGATTGGCCCGCATGGTCGTGGCCGCCACCTTGACGGCCTTCTGGTCGCGCGGCGTGAAGGCGCGCAACGCGTGCTGCACGCGGTTGCCAAGCTGGCCCAGCACGGTGTCGGGGATATCCACGGGGTTCTGCGTCACGAAGTACACGCCCACGCCCTTGGAACGCACCAGCCGCACCACCTGCTCGATCTTGTCCAGCAGTGCCTTGGGGGCGTCGTTGAACAGCAGGTGCGCCTCGTCGAAGAAGAACACGAGCTTGGGCTTGTCGAGATCGCCGGCTTCGGGCAGCTTTTCGAACAATTCCGATAGCATCCAGAGCAGGAAGGTGGCATAGAGGCGCGGCGCATTCATCAGCTTGTCGGCCGCCAGGATATTGACCACTCCCTGGCCCTTCTCGGTCTGGATGAAGTCGTCCAGGTTCAGCATCGGCTCGCCGAAGAACTTGTCGGCGCCCTGCGATTCCAGCGCCACCAGGCCGCGCTGGATGGCGCCGATCGACGCCGACGAGATATTGCCGTACTCGGTGGTGAACTGGCTCGCGTTGTCCCCCACGTACTGCAGCATCGCGCGCAGGTCCTTGGCATCGAGCAGCAGCAGGCCGCCGGCATCGGCAATGCGGAACACCAGGTTCAGCACGCCCTGCTGGGTATCGTTCAGCTCCAGCATGCGCGACAGCAGCAGCGGGCCCATGTGCGACACCGTGGCGCGCACCGGGTGGCCCTTTTCGCCGAAGACGTCCCAGAGCGTGGTCGGGCAGCCACCCCAGGCCGGCTCGGGCAGGCCGTGTTCCGCCAGGCGGGCCTTGAGCTTGTCCGACGGCTGGCCCGGCTGGGAAATGCCGGTCAAGTCACCTTTGACATCGGCCATGAACACCGGCACGCCCAGCCGCGAGAAGCCCTGGGCCAGCGTCTGCAGCGTGACGGTCTTGCCGGTGCCGGTGGCGCCCGTGATCAGGCCGTGCCGGTTGCCCATCTCGGGCAGCAGCACCAGTTCGTGGTCAGGGTTCTTGGCGATGAGGATGGGATCGGCCATGGCGGAGTCTCGTCAGTCGGCGGTCAGGGCAGGAAAACAGGTGCGGATCGGGTGCGGGCGGGGCAAACAACCCATACATGGCACTGCGGGGCGGCAGGGGCGCGTGATAAAATCCTGCGCTGATTATAGCCAGCAGATTGGCACATCAATCACATGGCGTGGCCGCCGGATCGGCAGGATTCGTCCCAGAGACCCATCCGGAACCGGCCCCGCCGGCGCAATGCCGCCGGGTTCCAACACCACACGACACGTTTTCCGCTTCGGAGAGAAACATGGCCGGTCATTCCAAATGGGCCAACATCAAACACAAGAAAGCTGCCGCTGACGCCAAGCGCGGCAAGATCTGGACACGCCTGATCAAGGAAATCACCGTGGCCGCCAAGCTCGGCGGCGGTGACATCGATTCGAACCCGCGCCTGCGCCTGGCCATGGAAAAAGCCATGGACGCCAACATGCCCAAGGACAACATCCAGCGCGCGATCCAGCGTGGCGTGGGTGGCCTGGAAGGCGCCAACTACGAAGAAATCCGCTACGAGGGCTACGGCCTGGCCGGCGCCGCGATCATCGTCGACTGCCTGACCGACAACCGTACCCGTACCGTGGCCGAAGTGCGCCACGCGTTCTCGAAGCACGGCGGCAACATGGGCACCGAAGGCTCGGTGGCGTTCATGTTCACGCACTGCGGCCAGTTCCTGTTCTCGCCGGAGACGCCCGAGGACAAGCTGATGGATGCCGCGCTCGAAGCCGGCGCCGACGACGTGGTGACCAACGACGACGGTTCGATCGAAGTCACCAGCCCGCCCAACGATTTCGGGGCGGTCAAGGCTGCGCTGGAAGCGGCCGGCTTCAAGGCCGAACTGGCCGACGTGGTGATGAAGCCGCAGAACGAGATCAGCTTTACCGGCGACGACGCCGTCAAGATGCAGAAGCTGCTGGACGCGCTGGAAAACCTGGACGACGTACAGGAAGTCTTCACCAACGCGGTGATCGAGGAATAAGTCCTCGCGCCGCGCCCCACGGCGGCAGCCCGGATCACGATCCAGCTGCCGCTTTTCGCATGCGTTTCTTTTCTGGCAGTGGATCATGAAAGTTTTGGTTGTCGGTTCCGGTGGGCGTGAGCACGCACTGGCCTGGAAATTGGCCCAGTCGCCCAAGGTGCAGGTCGTCTACGTGGCGCCGGGCAACGGTGGCACGGCGCTCGACAAGCGCCTGCAGAACGTGCCGCTGACCGATCCCGAAGTGCTGGCCGCCTTTGTGGAACGTGAAGGCGTGGCCTTCACCGTGGTGGGTCCCGAGGCGCCGCTGGCCGCCGGTATCGTCGACGTGTTCCGCGCCCGTGGCCTGCGCATCTTCGGCCCGACCAGGGCTGCCGCGCAGCTCGAGTCGTCGAAGGACTTCGCCAAGGCGTTCATGCATCGCCACGGCATCCCGACCGCCTTCTACAAGACGTTCTCGGACGCCGCCGGCGCCCACGCCTATATCGACGCGCAGGGCGCGCCGATCGTGATCAAGGCCGACGGCCTGGCCGCGGGCAAGGGCGTGGTGGTGGCGATGACGCTGGAAGAAGCACACGGCGCCGTGGACATGATGCTGGCCGACAACAAGCTTGGCGACGCCGGCGCCCGCGTGGTGATCGAGGAATTCCTGGAAGGCGAGGAAGCCAGCTTCATCGTCATGGTGGACGGCAAGAACGTGCTGGCCCTGGCAACCAGCCAGGACCACAAGCGCCTGCTGGACGCCGACGCCGGCCCCAACACGGGTGGCATGGGTGCCTATTCGCCGGCCCCGGTGGTGACGCCGGCCCTGCACGCGCGCGCGCTGCGCGAGATCATCCTGCCGACCGTGCGTGGCATGGAAAAGGACGGTATCCCGTTCACGGGCTTCCTGTACGCGGGCCTGATGATCGACAAGGACGGCAACCCGAAGACGCTGGAATTCAACTGCCGCATGGGCGATCCGGAAACGCAGCCGATCATGGCGCGCCTGAAGACCGACCTGGTCGACGTGATGGAAGCCGCCGTCGACGGCAAGCTGGACCAGATCGAGCTGGACTGGGACCGCCGCACCGCGCTGGGCGTGGTCATGGCTGCCTACGACTACCCGGAAAACCCGCGAAAGGGCGATGCCATCACCGGCATCCCCGCCGAGACCGACGAAGCCGTGACGTTCCACGCGGGCACCACGCTGCAGGACGGCACGCTGCGCACGTCCGGCGGCCGCGTGCTGTGCGTGGTCGGCCTGGCGGACACGGTCAAGGCCGCGCAGAAGAACGCCTACGCGGCCGTGGAGCAGATCCGTTTCGACGGCATGCAGTTCCGCACCGACATCGGCTACCGCGCCATCAAGCGCTGAACCGGCCCAATATGGCCTGACACAGCCGGCACCGCACCGATTCGCCCCGCACCCCGTGGGGCGAATCCAGCCGGTACAATCGTGACACCGCGATGACGGCCGGCACCGCCCGGCCGTCTTTGCACCGGCCACCCTCACCCGCCCATCATGATCGATTCCCAGGCAGTCCGTGACTATCTGCTCGGCCTGCAAGACCGCATCACCGACGCCGTTGCCGCCATCGACGGCCAGGCGTTCCTGACTGACAGCTGGGAGAAACCGCCCACCGAACGCCTGCGCGGCAGCGGCCGCACACGCATCCTGGAGGGCGGCGCGGTGATGGAACGGGCTGGCGTGGGCTTTTCGCACGTGCGCGGCGACACGCTGCCGCCGTCGGCCAGCGCCAACCGGCCCGAACTGGCCGGACGCAGCTTCGAGGCCATGGGGGTGTCGCTGGTGTTCCATCCGCGCAACCCGCATGTGCCCACCGTGCATATGAACGTGCGCTGCTTTATCGCCATGAAGCCCGATGCCGAGCCGGTCTGGTGGTTTGGCGGCGGCATGGACCTGACACCCTACTACGGCAACGCCGACGACTGCGCGCACTTCCACCGCAGCTGCAAGGCATCGCTGGCACCGTTCGGCGACGACCTGTACCCGCGCTTCAAGCAGTGGTGCGACGAGTATTTCTTCCTGAAGCACCGCGGCGAGGCGCGCGGCATTGGCGGCATCTTCTTCGACGATTTCGCCGCGCCGGGCTTCGACCAGAGCTTTGCGATGATGCGCTCGGTGGGCGATGCCTTCCTGGACGCCTACCTGCCGATCCTGAACGCGCGCAAGGACACGCCCTATGGCGAACGCGAGCGCGACTTCCAGGCGTATCGCCGCGGCCGCTACGTCGAATTCAACCTGGTGTTCGATCGCGGCACGCTGTTCGGCCTGCAGTCGGGTGGCCGCGCGGAGTCGATCCTGATGTCGATGCCGCCACAGGTGACCTGGCGCTACGACTGGCAGCCAGAACCGGGCACCCCGGAAGCGGCGCTCTATACCGATTTCCTGCCGGCGCGCGCGTGGGCCTGAACCGATGACCGAAGCCCCGCAAGCCTCCGTCCGCATTGACGACCCGCAGCGCCCGTACCGCCTGGGTATCCTGGGCGGCACTTTCGATCCGCCGCATCGCGGCCACGTCGCACTGGCCCAGCTCTGCATCGACCACCTGGACCTGGACGAACTGGTCTGGATCCCGACCGGCCATTCGTGGCAGAAAGGCGACCACGTGACCCCGGCCGCCGACCGCTTCGCGATGACCGAACTGGCCGCCGCGTCGCTGGTGCCGGGCCGCGCCAAGGTACGCGTAAGTCGCATGGAAGTGGACCGCGACGGCCCGAGCTATACCATCGACACCGTGCGCCACCTGCGCGACACATACGGCCCGCATACGTCGATGGCGTGGCTCATGGGCGCCGACCAGTTGCTGCGGCTGCACACATGGCACGGCTGGGAAGCGCTGTTCGAACAGGTGCACCTGTGCATCGCCACGCGGCCGGGCTTTCACCTGGACGAACTCGGCGGGCCGGTGCTTGCCGCGCTGCAGGAACGCCTGGCGGACACGCACCTGATACAATGCTCGCCCTCCGGACATATGTGGATCGACCAGACGCTGGCCGTCGACCTGTCGTCCACCGGCCTGCGCGAGCACCTGGCCGAAGGCCTGTTGCCGGACCAGACGGATGACCGACTGCCGGCCGGCGTGGCACACTACATCGCGCGTCACGGGTTGTACCGACACCCCTCGCCCGACGCGCCCCTACCCGAATGAAGCTGAACAAGAAAGACACCATGGATATTCGTAAACTGCAGCGCGCGATCGTCGACGGGCTCGAGGATGTGAAGGCGCAGGACATCAAGGTGTTCGACACCACGCACCTGACCGAACTGTTCGACCGGGTGGTGATCGCCAGCGGCAATTCGAACCGCCAGACCAAGGCGCTGGCGGCGTCGGTACGGGAAACGGTCAAGGACGCCGGCGGCCATATCGTGGCCGTGGAAGGCCTGGAGACCGGCGAATGGGTGCTGGTGGACTGCGGCGACGCCGTGGTTCACATCCTGCAGCCCCAGTTGCGCCAGTACTACAACCTCGAAGAAATCTGGGGCGACAAGCCGGTCCGCGTGAAGCTGACCGCCGCCAAGGGCCTGGCCAAGGCCAGCGAGCCGATGGACGACGACGAGGACGCCGAGCCGGCACCGCGCGTGCGCCGTGCGTCGAACCTGCGCCCGGCACTGGCCCGCCTGCCCGAAGGCATGAAGGAGCCGTCGCCGCCGATGGGCCACGAGGACACCGATCCGGACGCCATCGCCACGATCCGCAAGCCGGTCCGCAAGACCAGCAGCACCGGCACGGCCGCCAAGGCTCCGGCACGCAAGACCACCACCGCGCGCAAGACGTCGACCGGCACCGCCGCGAAGACCCCGGCACGCAAGACGGCTGCCGGCACCGCCACGAAGGCTCCGGCACGCAAGACCGCGACCGGCACGGCCACGAAGGCCCCGGCACGCAAGACGGCCGCCACCAAGACCGCGGCTGCCAAGACCGCCGCGCCGCGCAAGCGCGCCACGCGCTCGGCCTGAGCGAAGAGCGGTTGATCGGTCCTGAAGGGTTCACCACCGGGCATCGCACATGCAACTCGTGATCGTGGCCGTCGGCCACAAGATGCCCGCGTGGATCGAATCCGGCTTTGCCGAGTACACCAAGCGGATGCCGCCCGAACTGCGCATCGAGCTTCGCGAAGTCAAGCCGGAAGCGCGTTCGTCCAGCAACAATGCCGCCACGGTGATGCAGCGCGAAGCGGCGCGCATCGAGGCCGTGCTGGGTTCGCTGTCGAAGCAGTTGCGCATCGTCGCGCTCGATGAGCGCGGCAAGGACTGGACCACCGTGCAGCTGGCCGACCAGCTGACCGGCTGGCAGCGCGAGGGCGGCGACGTCGCCTTCCTGATCGGCGGCGCCGACGGACTCGATCCCGCACTCAAGGCGCGCGCCCAGACACTGGTACGCCTGTCCAGCCTGACCCTTCCGCACGGCATGGTGCGTGTGCTGCTGGCCGAACAGCTCTACCGGGCCTGGTCGGTCACGCAGAACCATCCGTACCATCGCGCCTGAATATCGGCGCCTGAATACCGGCGACGGTGTTCTCCTGTCTCCCGTGCGCGGTAGAGGGGCGCAACAATTCCTCCGTCTCGGCCCACGAGTACAATCGCCGCAATCCTGTTTTACGCGTCGAATCTCGTGAACTCCATCCTCTACCTTGCCTCCCAAAGCCCGCGCCGCCGCGAGCTGCTGACCCAGCTTGGCGTGCAGTACGAACTGCTGCTGGCCGATGCCGGCGAAGACGCCGAGGCGCTCGAAGCCGTACAGGCCGGTGAGTCGCCCGATGCCTATGTGCAGCGCGTCTGCGCGCTCAAGGCCGATGCCGCACTGCAGCGCCGCGTGCGGCGCGGCCTGCCCGACGCGCCGGTCCTGACCTCCGACACCACCGTTTGCCGCGGCGGCGACATCCTCGGCAAGCCGGCCGACGCCGCCGATGCAGCGCGCATGCTGGCCACGCTATCTGGCACCACGCACCGCGTGCTGACGGCGGTGACCGTGGTGTCGGCGCTGGGCCAGCGCCATGCGCTGTCGATCTCCCACGTCACATTCCGCGCCATGAGCGCGGCCGAAATCGACGGCTACGTAGCGAGCGGCGAACCGCTCGGCAAGGCCGGCGCCTATGGTATCCAGGGGCGCGCGGCGGAGTTCGTGGAACGGATCGACGGTAGCTATTCGGGTATCATGGGCCTGCCCTTGTTCGAGACGGCGGCGCTGCTGCGCGAGGCGGGTCTGCGCTTCTGACCCCGCCCGCTCCACCGCAACCGACCAGGGCATGAAGGGGTCAGATGCCCGGTCTCCCCGGGCGACAACAACAAGCGCCGGCAGACCGGCGACGGCATCCATGGCTATGACCGAAGACATCCTCGTCAATATCACGCCGCAAGAAACCCGCGTGGCCATCGTGCAGCAGGCGGCCGTGCAGGAACTGCACGTCGAACGCACGCTCACGCGCGGTCTGGTCGGCAACATCTACCTGGGCAAGGTCGTACGCGTGCTGCCTGGCATGCAGTCGGCATTTATCGATGTGGGCCTGGAGCGCGCGGCGTTCCTGCACGTGGCCGACATCTGGCATCCGCGCGACAACGACAAGAATGGCCACCTGGCTATCGAGAAGACCCTGTTCGAGGGCCAGGCCCTGATGGTGCAGGTCATCAAGGACCCGATCGGCACCAAGGGCGCGCGGCTGTCCACGCAGGTCAGCATCGCGGGCCGCACGCTGGTGTACCTGCCGCAGGATCCGCATATCGGCATCTCGCAGCGCATCGAAGGCGAAGTCGACCGCGAAGCGCTGCGTTCGCGCGTGCAGGGCCTGGTGCCGGCCGACGAGCGCGGCGGGTTCATCGTGCGGACCATCGCCGAGGAAGCCAGCAACGAAGAGCTGAGCAACGACATCGCCTACCTGCGCAAGATCTGGGCGTCGATCCGGCTGAACGCCACCACGCTCCCGGCGCCGAGCCTGCTGTACCAGGACCTAAACCTGGCCCAGCGCGTGCTGCGCGACTTCATCAACGACGCCACGGGCGTGATCCAGGTGGACTCGCGCGAGAACTTCGTGAAGCTCGTGGAATTCGCGCAGGAATACACGCCGGCGGTGCTGTCGCGCCTGTCGCACTACACCGGCGAGCGCCCGATCTTCGACCTGTTCAATATCGACGCCGAGATCGAGAAGGCCCTGTCGCGCCGCGTGGACCTGAAGTCCGGCGGCTACCTGATGATCGACCAGACCGAGGCGATGACGACAATCGACGTCAACACCGGCGGCTATGTCGGGGCGCGCAACTTCGACGACACGATCTTCAAGACCAATCTCGAAGCCGCGCACACCATCGCGCGCCAGCTGCGCCTGCGCAACCTGGGCGGCATCATCATCATCGACTTCATCGACATGGAGAACCTGGAGCACCGCGATGCGGTGCTCTCGGAGCTGAAGCGCGCGCTGTCGCGCGACCGCACGCGCATCACCGTGAACGGGTTCTCGCAGTTGGGCCTGGTGGAGATGACGCGCAAACGCACGCGCGAATCACTGGCGCATGTGCTGTGCGAGCAATGCCCGGTCTGCACCGGCAAGGGCCAGGTCAAGACCGCGCGCACGGTCTGCTACGACGTGCTGCGCGAGATCATGCGCGAATCGCGCCAGTTCAATCCCCGCGAATTCCGCATCCTGGCTTCGCAGGAAGTGATCGATCTTTTCCTCGAAGAGGAAAGCCAGCACATGGCCATGCTGGGCGACTTCATCGGCAAGCCGATTTCGCTGCAGGTGGAATCGACGTTCCACCAGGAACAATACGACATCATCCTGATGTAAGGCTGTCCCGACAGCTGTCCGCCCAGGGCCGCCGCGGGCCATGAAATCGATTTCAGGGCCCGCCTCCGCAGTCTTCCTGCCTCCTGCGCCTGCCCGGCGCCCCATCGCGCACCCGCCCTCGCGCATCGAAAAACCTCTGCCTAAAGTCATCGTTCTGTCATCCGCCCTCGCCAGAATGCGCAAGTCATTCAAGCAAGGGAGTCGACATGACGCATGCAATTGAAGTCCGCGGC
The DNA here is from genome assembly GCF_056097175.1 of Cupriavidus sp. HE11. Taxonomy (NCBI): domain Bacteria; kingdom Pseudomonadati; phylum Pseudomonadota; class Betaproteobacteria; order Burkholderiales; family Burkholderiaceae; genus Cupriavidus; species Cupriavidus sp. HE11. The sequence goes on along the minus strand of NZ_CP184464.1, from coordinate 2,821,388 downwards.
CTGAGCAAGTCGTTCCGCGCGGATCGCAAGGCGCTTGACGACGTCACGCTGCACATCGCCCCCGGCGAGATGGTTGCCCTGCTGGGCGCCTCGGGTTCGGGCAAGTCGACGCTGCTGCGCCACGTGGCCGGCTTTGTCGCTGGCGACACCGGTTCGGGCGAGATTCTCGTCAATGGCCGCACGGTGCAGCGTAACGGTCGTCTGGCGCGCGATGTCCGCAAGGTGCGCGCAGAGATTGGTTTCGTGTTTCAGCAGTTCAACCTGGTGGGCCGCCTGCCGGTGATCACCAACGTGCTGGTCGGCATGCTGACCCGCGTGCCCAAGTAGCGCAGCCTGATCCGCTATTTCAAGGCGGAAGAAGTCCAGACCGGCCTTGATGCCTTGGCCCAGGTTGGTATAGACGACTATGCGTTTCAGCGCGCTTCGACACTGTCGGGCGGGCAGCAGCAGCGTGCCGCCATTGCCCGCACGCTGGTGCAGAACGCACGCGTGATCCTGGCCGACGAGCCGATCGCGTCGCTCGATCCGGAGTCGTCGCGCCGCGTGATGTCGCTGCTGGCCCAGATCAACCGGACCCGCAAGGTGGCCGTGGTGGTGTCGTTGCATCAGGTGGACGTAGCCATGCGCTACTGCCCGCGCGTGGTGGCGCTGCGCAACGGCAAGGTGGTCTACGACGGCCCGTCCGCTGCGCTGACGCCGAAGATGCTGCGCGACCTGTACGGCACCGAGGCCGACGAGTTGCTGCACGACAGCGTCCCCGACGAGCCGGCGCCAGCCGAAGGCGTGCCTGTCCCGGCCATGGTCAGGATGGACCTCGCCACCGCCTGATCGCATTTTTTCGAATTACCCAGACCGCGTTTCCCATCTGTCTTTCCAAACGGAGTTTTCGATGCTTCGCAGAACTTTCCTCGCCGTGGTGGCCTCGGGTGTCGTGGCGCTGCCCGCCTTCGCCCAGGACGCCAAGACCCTGAACATCGGCTTTATCTCGACGGAATCGTCGTCGAACCTGAAGAACGCCTGGCAACCGGTGATCGACGACCTGAGCAAGGCCCTGGGCGTGCAGGTCAAGCCGTTCTTCGCCTCCGACTACGCCGGCATCATCGAAGGCATGCGCTTCAACAAGGTGCAGATCGCCTGGTTCGGCAACAAGTCGGCCATGGAAGCCGTGGACCGCGCCAGTGGCGAAGTCTTCGCATCGGTGATCGACAAGGACGGCAACCCCGGCTACTGGTCGCTGCTGATCGTGCGCAAGGACAGCGACCTGAAGTCGGTCGAGGACGTGATCAAGCGAGGCCGCGACCTGTCGTACGGCGCTGGCGATCCGAACTCGACGTCGGGCACGGCCGTTCCGGGCTACTACCTGTGGGCCGCCAACAAGGTGGAACCGAAGACGCTGTTCAAGGCAGTGCGCATCAGCAACCACGAAACCAACCTGCTGTCGGTGCTGAACAAGCAGGTGGACGTGGCCGTGAACAACACCGAGAACTTCGAGCGCTATCGCATCAACACGGGCAAGAACGCCTATGACGAAGTGCGCGTGCTGTGGAAGTCGCCGCTGATCCCGGCAGATCCGCTCGTGTACCGCAAGGACCTGTCGCCCGAGATGAAGAAGAAGATCCAGACCTTCTTCGTCAACTACGGCAAGGGCGCCAACGCTGCACGCGAGAAGGAAACGCTGGCCGCGCTGACGTACCAGGGCTTCCGCCCGTCGAGCGATGCCCAGCTGGTGCCGATCCGCCAGATCGAGCTGGCCAAGGAAAAGGCCAAGATCGAGACCGACACCACGCTGGCCGCCGCCGACAAGGAGAAGAAGCTGGCCGACGTGACGCGCCGCCTGGCCGACCTCGACAAGGCTGCCGCCACCACGCAGCAGTAAGCCGTACCGGAGACCGGCGATGCCCGCCTGGGCGTTGCCGGTCTTCACCGTTTCAAAGCCTTCAATTCCGGATTGCCCCATGACCGCCACCGCCAAGCCTGGCCTGCCCCCTTCGCCCCAGAGTACCGTTCGGCCGCCACGCACATCCCTGTCCGTGATGCTGGTCTGGGCCGTGCTGCTGGCCATGCTCGCCATGTCGTGGCAAGGCGCCGACATGCGCCCGATGGACCTGCTGCGCGATTCCGGCAACATGGCAAAGTTTGCCGCCGATTTCTTTCCGCCCAACTTCCGCGACTGGCAGACCTACCTTGAAGAGATGCTGGTGACTGTGCAGATCGCGCTGTGGGGCACCGCACTGGCCGTACTGATGGCCGTGCCGCTGGGCCTGCTGTGCTCGGCCAACATCGTGCCCATGTGGGTGTACCAGCCCGCTCGCCGTGTGATGGACTCCTGCCGCGCCATCAATGAAATGGTGTTCGCGATGCTGTTCATCGTGGCCGTGGGCCTGGGCCCGTTCGCCGGCGTGCTTGCCATCTGGATCCACACCATGGGTGTGCTGGCCAAGCTGTTCGCCGAAGCCGTCGAGGCCATCGACCCGCGTCCCGTGGAAGGCGTGCGTGCGACCGGCGCCGGCCCGATCGAGGAAATCGTCTACGGCGTGATCCCGCAGGTGCTGCCGCTGTGGCTATCGTTCGCGCTCTATCGTTTCGAATCGAATGTGCGCTCGGCTTCGGTGGTGGGCATTGTCGGCGCCGGCGGCATCGGCACCGTGCTGTGGGAGATCATCCGCAGCTTCCAGTACGCGCAGACCTGCGCCGTGATGATCATCATCATCCTGTTCGTGGTCGCCATCGACATGATGTCGGCCCAAATCCGCAAGGTGCTGGTATGACTTTCCCGGCCACCCTGACCCTGCCGCGTATCGCCACGCTGTTCGAGAACCATGGCACGGCCTACTACGGCGGCGAGGCCATCAGCCAGACCGCCCACGCGCTGCAGTGCGCGCAACTGGCCGAGCAGGCCGGCGAGGACAAGGCACTGATCGTCGCCGCCCTGCTGCACGACGTGGGCCATCTGATGCTGGCGGAAAGCAGCACCACCGACATGCGTCACCAGGAGGCCGCCGCCGATGCGCTGGCGAGCCTGTTCGACACCGCCGTGACCGAGCCGATCCGCCTGCACGTGGCCGCCAAGCGCTACCTGTGCGCCATCGACCCGGCCTATTTCGACACGCTGTCGCCGACCTCGGTCCACAGCCTGCAGCTGCAGGGCGGCGTCTACGACGACGGCCAGGCCGAAGCCTTTGCGGCGAAGCCCCACGCGCTGGAAGCGGTGCGCCTGCGCCGCTACGACGACCTGGCGAAGGTGGTCGACCTGCCCACGCCGCCGCTGGCGCACTACCTGGACATGGCGGCGCGTTTTGTGCGCCACGCCTGATGCGCGCGATGCCTGACGCCGGGCGCGTCAGGGATTGAAACGCTTGCCCTCTCCCCCGCCCCTCTCCCGCCATGCGGGAGAGGGGAGAAAACCTTGGGGAATATCAGAGACTCCCTGGTTCAGACACGCGGGAGAGCGGAGAAAACCTTGGGAATATCAGAGACTCCCTGGTTCAGACACGCGGGAGAGCGGAGAAAACCTTGGGGAATATCCGAGGCTCCCTGGTTCAGACACGCGGGAGGCGAGATAACCTTGGGGGAATATCCGAGGCTCCCTGGTTCAGACACGCGGGAGGCGAGAAAACCTTGGGGAATATCCGAGGCTCCCTGGTTCAGACACGCGGGAGAGCGGAGAAAACCCTGGGAATATCAAACGCTATCTGGTTGCTCCCCTCTCCCGCCACGCGGGAGAGGGGCTGGGGGAGAGGGCAAGCCGGTCAACCAGTGACCAGGCTCGCAAAGGCGTCAGCCGAATCCTTCAGTTCGCCGCTATTGTCGATCTCGACTAACCGGCAGCCGGCCGGCACATCGAAGGGCTGCGTCGCCCGTTCCAGCCGCTTTGCAATCGCCGCTTCGGTTTCGCGGCCGCGATTGCGCAGGCGCACGGCCAGCACATCGGGTTTCACGCGCACATGCACGGCGCAGAGCTTCGGATAACGCGCTGCCGCATCGGGCAGGTATTCGCGCGATCCATTGACGATCACCTTCAGGCCCTGCGCCAGCCACTGCTCGATCTCCACGCCAATACCGTAGTGCAGGCCGTGGCTCTGCCAATGCATGGCGAGGCAGCCCAGGTCCACACGGCGCGTGAATTCATCGGCGGTCAGGGCCACCGAGGCCTCGTTGGCGTCGGCGGCGCGCGTGATATAGCGATGCGCGATAACCACGGGGTCGGCTGGCTTCAGCCGTTCACGCAGGGCGCGCAGCAGCGAATCCTTGCCGCTGCCGGATGGGCCCATCACATAGAACAGGCCGCTGCCGTCGGTTTCAGTTCGGATATTCATGCTAGCCAAGCCAGGCTGCGCCGACACCGTCCACGGTGGTGCCGTCGAAGCAATAGTGACGCGCGGCGACAAAATCGGCGCCGGCTTCCGGTTGCACGTACACGCTCACGCCATCCACGTGCAGCGGCTGCTCCAGCAGCCGGCCGCCAGCAACCGAGAGCATGTCGAAGGCCGCCGCTTCGTCGGCCGCATCGAGCATGCCGGTCAGCGTGATATGAAAGGTGAACGTGCCGAACACATAGGGGTAGCCCCAGGCGTCGAGATGCTGCCGTTGCGCCGGACTCAGGCGGGCGGGATCGCGGCGGGCGATCTCGGCCTCGGTCGGTGGCGCCCGGAAACGATCGAAATCGGTGACGCAGGCGTCGGCCAGCGCGTGCATGCAGCGGCCGCCCGCGCCTTCGGCATCGTCAAGGCACCAGGCCAGGAAGCCACGCAGCGCACGCAGCGTCAGCGGCGTGTCGAACGGCTCGCGCGCAGCCGCGAATGCGCGCATGGCGCCATCGAGCATGGCCGCATCCGTGCCATCGGCCAGCCGGAACGGCGGCTTCAGAGTGGCATGCAGCGCATAGTGCGCGGGCGCCTTGACCCATGCGTCGGGCCGCTGCGCGATGCCTTGCGGCAGCGGCAGGGCAACGCCTGTATCGGCGTCGCGGCCCAGCCACTGGCCGCCGAAGCTGCGAAACGGCTCGGCCGGCGCCAGGTAGATCGCGTAGCGATGAGCGGATCGGGTTGGTCGGATCGCCTGGCTCATGCGGCCAGGCTGCCTTCGTCAGCCAGGTCGATCAGCGGCAGCGCCACGGCGGCGTGACGCAGTTCGCCATTGACGATCGTGCCGCACACGCGCGGCAGGCCCGGCAGGCTGTCGTCGATCAGCACCGCATCGGCACGCATGCCCGGCACCAGCGCGCCGCGGTCGCGCAGGCCAGCGGCGCGCGCCGGATTGCGCGACACCAGGTGCCAGGCCTCGGGCAGGCTGCAGACGCCCAGCTGCACGAGCTTGAACGCGGCCTGCAGCGGTGCGGGATAGTAATAATCCGATGCCAGCACGGTGCACAGGCCGGCGGCAATCATCTCGGTCGCATTGGGTGCGCCGGTGTGGCTCTGGCCGCGCAGCACGTTGGGGGCGCCGAACACGGTTTCGTCGCCAATCTGGCGCGCATGCTTCGCCACTTCCACCGTCAGCGGGAATTCGGCGATGGCGCAGCCCTGGCGGTGGTAGTGCTGGCGCGTCGCCAGATCGGGATCGTCATGCGACGCCACCGGAAGGCCAGCCTCGCGTGCGGCGGCAATCAGGCGCGATACGGCGGCCGGCACGTCCTGCGCGTGGCGGCTGGCAGTGCGCAGGCGGTTGCGGAATGTCTCCATATCGCATTCGGCGCGCTCGGCGTACTGCGCCAGCTTGCGCTCGTCGTTCATGCGGCGCGCCATGGTCGGCAGGTGGTCGTTGATGGCCAGCAGGCTCACGCGGCCATCGGCCATCCATTGCAATGCCGTCTCCACGCCGGCCAGGTGGTAGGCCTCGAAGCGCAGATGCACCTTGTGCGAGGCGCCCAGCACCGGCGCCAGTTGCGACAGCGCCTCGAACATGCGCACCGCGTAGGCTTCGCCGCGCAGGCCACCTTCCCAGGACAGCGTGACGCCGTGGAATTCGGTAGTGATGCCGTGCGCCAGCAGCTGGCGGTCCACATCGAGCAGCGCCGGGCCATAAGGAAAGCTGACACCGGGACGCGGCATCACCGAGCGCTCGAACGCATCGCCATGGATATCGACGATGCCGGGCAGCACCAGCAGGTCTCCGGCGTCGATGCAGGGGCCGCTGCCGCCTGCCTGTTGTGCGATGTTGCCTTGCTCGAAGCCCAGCGTGGCGGGGGCGATGGTGCCGGCACCCAGCACGCGGCGGCCGGTGATACCGCGCAGCGGGAGCGAATAGGTTTGGGTTGTCGTTTGCATGATGGGCATTACAGGTTCACCAGCAAGTTAGCGCCGGCACATGACATACATATGTCTAGACCAATGCGATTGAATCACCAGATTGCACCATGAGGCTGACTGTGCCGCCGGGGCACGCAGCCCGTCTGTCAGTCGTTGTCGGACACCGTAAGCTGCACCCAGTCGCCAGCAAACCGCGTCATGCTGTACTGCACGGGCACGCCGTCGATATCGACGTTGAGCGCCTCCACCTGCAGCACGGGGCGCGTCTTGGGCTGGTTCAGCAGCCGCGCCACCGGGGCACTGGGCATGGCCGCCGTGATGCGCGACCACTTGCGCGTGTAGTCGGCAATGCCGAACTTCACCAGCGCACGCGAAATGGATTGCGTGTCACGCACGGCATCCTCCAGCCCCGGAAAGCGCTTCGGATCGAAATAATGCTCGGCCACATCGATGGTGCGGGCTTCCGCCTTGCCCACCATCTGGATATGAAGGATGTCGGCCGTGCGGGCCAGGCCCAGGTGCTTGGCAATCTCGGGCGCGCGCAGCGTCTGGCTGTCCACGATCTCCAGATGCCCGCGCATGCCCTGCGCGGCCAGGTTCTGCGAAAAACGCGTACGGCGGCCGATCGCGTAATCGATCGCATGCTCCTGAACGAAGGTGCCCCGGCCCTGCTCGATGCGCACCAGGCCGCTCAGTTCCAGTTCGCCCATAGCACGGCGGATGGTGTGCCGGTTCACTGCAAAGCGCGTTGCCAGTTCCGGCTCCGGCGGCAATTGCTCGCCGGGGCCATAGAGTTTGTTGCGGATATCCTCCGCCAGCGCCTCGCCAATCTGGCGCCACACCGCCACGCCGGAACCCCGTTCCACTTCCCGATCAGACATCTTTCGCTCTGCCCTGTGTCATCAAGCCTTAATGGTTGCCGTGCGATTGTGCCCTAGTCCCGGCGCGCCGGTGGCGTGTCCGAGCAAGTCCCCGACCCGTCATGAAACGTTCATGTGGCTGTGGTCTAGTATCGCCGTGTTGTGTTAGTTTACATCTAAACGTATAGACGTATAGGGGTGATCATGCAAAGTGAAACCGCCAACCCGGCCAATGCGGCACGTGCCGCGTGGCTGAGAGTGCTGGCGCTGGCCCAGTCGGATGCGCTCGATGCGGCCTACACGCGGCTGCAGGAAGTGGCCGCCCTGCCCGGCTACCGCCTGCTGCGCAAGCCGGAATCGGGCATGGCCATGGTGCGTGCCCGTGCGGGCGGCACCGGTGCCCAGTTCAACCTGGGTGAAATGTCGGTCACACGCTGCGCCGTGGTGCTCGACGAAGCGCAAGGCGAAGCGGCAACGGCCGGTGTGTCGTATGTGCAGGGCCGCGGCCAGCGCCACGCCGAACAGGCCGCCGTGCTCGACGCGCTGCTGCAACGTCCGGCCTGGCACCAGCGCGTACAGGACGTGGTCGTCGCCCCGCTGGCGCAGGCGCTGACCGAGCGCGCAGCCCGTCAGGCCGCCACCGCCGCGCAGACCCGCGTGGAGTTCTTCACGATGGCACGCGGAGAAGATTGAGATGTCGTCCCCACAGAATTCAATGCAGGCCTCCGCTCCCGGCTCTACCTCGGCCACCTCGCTGCTGCCCGGCTTCGACAATCCGGTCGATGACGCACAGGCCGTGTTCCGCGCCACGCTCGAAGCGTTCGCGCATCCGGGCCGAATGGAATCGCTGCCAGTCACCAGCGGCCAGCCCGAAGGCCTGTCCCCGGCGCTGACCGCGCTGCTGCTGACGCTGGCCGATCCCGATACGGCCGTGTGGCTGCCCGCCGATGTGCCGGCCGCCGCGCGCGCCTTCCTGCGCTTTCACTGCGGCTGCCCGCTGGTGGATGCCCCCGGCGACGCCACGTTCGTGTGCGTACCGGCCGGTCATGCCATGCCGGCACTGGCCGACTGCGCGCAGGGCCTGCCCGCCTATCCGGATCGCTCGGCCACGCTGATCGTCGAAGTCGACTCGCTGCAAGACGGTGACGCACTGACGCTGAGCGGCCCCGGCATCGAGACCACGCAGGCGCTGCAAGTGCGCGGCCTGCCCGCCGGCTTCCGCCAGGCCTGGCACGCCAACAACGTCCGATTCCCACTGGGCGTGGACCTGCTGCTGGCCAGCGGCCAACAATTCTGCGCCATGACGCGCACCACGCGCGTGGAGGACTGACATGTACGTAGCCGTCAAGGGTGGCGAGCGCGCCATCCTCAATTCGTACCAGATGCTGGATACCTACCGCCGTGGCGACACGTCGGTGCCCGAACTCACACTGGCGCAGATCCGCGAGCAGATGCCGCTGGCCGTGGCCCGCGTGATGGCCGAGGGCTCGCTGTACGACCCGCACCTGGCCGCGCTGGCGCTCAAGCAGGCCGCTGGCGACCAGATCGAGGCCATCTTCCTGCTGCGCGCCTACCGAACCACGCTCGCGCGCTTCGGTTATACGCAGGCGCTGGATACCGGCAGGATGAAGCTGCAGCGCCGCATCTCGTCCACGTTCAAGGACGTGCCGGGCGGCCAGGTTCTGGGCCCGACGTACGACTACACGCAGCGCCTGCTCGACTTCACGCTCGAAGCGGGCCGCGACCCGGCCCCGCTGACGCCGTCGCCCGAGCCTCTGGCCCCGAACATGCCGCGTGTGACCGGCCTGCTCGAAGCCGAATCGCTGGTCGAAGCCGACGCGATCCCCGCCGGCGACCCCGTGCCGCCCGACCTTACGCGCGAGCCGCTGACCTTCCCGGCCGAGCGTCCCGCGCGCCTGCAGAACCTGGCCCGCGCCGACGAGGGCTTCCTGCTGGCCATGGGTTACTCGACGCAGCGCGGTTACGGCAACTCGCACCCATTTGCCGCCGAGATCCGCTACGGCAGCACCGAGGTGGAGATGTTCATCGAGGAACTGGGATTCGCCGTGACGATTGGCGAGGTCGAGCTGACCGAATGCCAGATGGTGAGCCAGTTCGCCGGCAATGCCGACGAGGCGCCGCGCCTGACGCGCGGCTACGGCCTCACGTTCGGCTACAACGAGCGCAAGGCGATGTCGATGGCGCTGGTGGATCGTGCCATGCGCGCCGAAGAACTGGGCGAGGCCGCCGACAACCCGGCCAACGACATCGAATTCATGCTGTACCACAGCGACAACGTGGAAGCATCGGGCTTCGTGCAGCATCTGAAGCTGCCGCACTACGTGGACTTCCAGGCCAATCTGGAACTGCTGCGCAGGCTGCGCGCCGAGCAGGACGCCCAGGCCGCACCGGCCACCGCAAACACCAGCGCGCCGCAACCGTCGCCATCGCAAGAGGAGTCGCTGGCATGACCACCGCCAACGCCAACACCGCCACCGTCACGCGCGACGACCACTACAACTTCGGCTATCTGGACGAGTCCACCAAGCGCATGCTGCGCCGCGCGCTGCTGAAGGCCGTTGCGATTCCCGGCTACCAGGTGCCGTTCGGCAGCCGCGAAATGCCGCTGCCGTATGGCTGGGGCACCGGCGGCATCCAGGTGACCGCCGCCATCATCGGCCGCCAGGACGTGCTCAAGGTGATCGACCAGGGTTCCGACGACACCACGAACGCCATCAACATCCGCCGCTTCTTCGGCCGCGTGACCGGCGTGCAGACCACCGAGCGCACCGCCGAGGCGACGATCATCCAGACGCGCCACCGCATTCCGGAGACGAAGCTGCGCGCGGGCCAGACCATGGTGTACCAGGTACCCATTCCCGAGCCGCTGCGCTGGCTGGAGCCTAGCGAGACCGAGACACGCACGATGCACGCGCTGGCCGAATACGGATCGATGCACGTGAAGCTCTACGAGGACATCGCGCACCACGGCCATATCGCCACCACGTACGACTACCCGGTCATCGTCAACCAGCGCTACATGATGCGCCCGTCGCCGATCCCGAAGTTCGACAACCCCAAGCTCGACCGCAGCCCCGCGCTGATGCTGTTTGGCGCCGGCCGCGAAAAGCGTGTCTACGCCGTGCCGCCGTACACGTCGGTCAAGAGCCTGGACTTTGTCGATCACCCTTTCACCGTCGAGAAGTGGTCGAGCTGCTGCGCGCAGTGCGGCGCCACCGACAGCTACCTGGACGAAATCATTACCGACGACGCCGGCACGCGCATGTTCGTGTGCTCGGACACCGAGTACTGCGCCGATCGCCAGGCCGCGCAAGCCGTCAAGACCGCCGCCGGAGGCCAACCATGAACGCCACGCCACTGCTTTCCGTCCGCCAGCTCACGCACACGTGGGACGGCGTGCACGGCTGCCATGACGTCAACTTCGACCTGTATCCCGGCGAAGTGCTGTGCGTGGTCGGCGAATCGGGCTCGGGCAAGAGCACGCTGCTGCAGGCGCTGTCGATGCAGGTCAAGGCCCAGCGCGGCAGCGTCAGCTACGACATGCGCGAAACGGGCCTGACCGACCTGGCCTCGCTGTCCAGCGCGCGCATGCGCCTGCTGGCCCGCACCGACTGGGGCTTCGTGCGGCAGCACGCCCGCGACGGCCTGCGCATGCAGGTCAGCGCCGGCGCCAATATCGCCGAACGCCTGATGGCCGTGGGCAATCGCCACTACGGCGATCTGCGCGAGATCGCCGGCGCGTGGCTGGAAAAGATGGAAATCGACCTGGGCCGCCTGGACGACGTGCCCAGTACGTTCTCGGGCGGCATGCAGCAGCGCCTGCAGATCGCGCGCAACCTGGTCACGCATCCGCGCCTGGTGTTCATGGACGAGCCCACCGCATCGCTGGACGTATCGGTGCAGGCCCGTCTGCTGGACCTGATGCGCCGGCTGGTCACGGACCTGGGCCTGGCCGCCATTCTCGTCACGCACGACCTGGCCGTGGCACGCCTGCTGGCGCACCGCACGCTGGTCATGCAGGGCGGCCGCGTGGTCGAACAAGGCCTGACCGACCAGATCCTCGACGACCCGCAGCACCCGTACACGCAGCTGCTGGTTTCCTCCATCCTGCAGGGATGACCATGATGCAAGCAGATACCCAGAAGCTGATCGAGGTTCGCGGCCTCGGCAAGATGTTCACGTTGCACAACCAGGGCGGCATCCGCCTGCCCGTGCTGCAGGCGATCGACTTCGACGCGTCGCGCGGCGAATGCCTGGTGCTGTCGGGCCGCTCGGGCACCGGCAAGAGCACGCTACTGCGCTGCCTGTACGGCAACTACCTGGCCACCGAAGGCACGATCCGCCTGCGCGATACCAGCGAAGCCGGCGAGCCGTGGGTGGAACTGACCAATGCCCCCGAGCAGCGTGTGCTGAAGCTGCGCCGCGACGTGATCGGCTATGTGTCGCAGTTCCTGCGCGCCATCCCGCGCGTCTCGGCGCTCGACGTGGTGGCCGATCCGATGCAGCAGCGCGGCGCCAGCCACGAGGAAGCCCGCGCCCGGGCCGCCGTGCTGCTCGAACGCCTGAACCTGCCGCGCCGCCTGTGGGACCTGCCGCCGGCCACGTTCTCGGGCGGCGAACAGCAGCGCGTGAACATCGCGCGCGGCCTGATCGGCGGTCATCCGATCCTGCTGCTCGACGAGCCGACCGCATCGCTGGATGCCGACAACCGTGCCGTGGTGATCGAGCTGATCCGCGAAGCACTGGCCGAAGGCCGCGCACTGATCGGCATCTTCCACGACGAAGCCGTACGCGATGCCGTGGCCACGCGCGCCCTGCCGCTGCAGCCGGCCGTGGCGGCCAACGCCTGACGCCCGCGGCTCCGAAACCGCCCCCGACAAACCTGCCCTGAACCTGACACGGAACCGGACATGTCCACCACCTACCTGACGCACGCCACGCTGGTCCTGCCCGACCGCGTGCTGCACGACAGCGCCCTGCTGATTGCCGACGGCCAGATCGCCGCCATCGAACCCGCATCGGCCCCGGCCGACGCCAACGTGATCGACCTGCGCGGCCATACCGTGATGCCTGGCCTGATCGACGTGCATTGCGACGCCATCGAGAAGGAAGCCGAACCACGCGCCAACGTGCTGTTCCCGCTCGACTTTGCCGTGGCACAAGTCGACCGCCGCAATGCCGCCGCCGGCATCACCACCCCGTACCACGCGCTGTCGTTCGCCAGCAACCAGTTTGGCGTGCGCAACAACGACACCGCCGCCACGCTGGTGCGCGCCGTGGCCGAGTATCGCAAGCACAGCCTGGTCGACAACCGCATCCACTGCCGCTATGAAGTCACCGACGCGGCCGCCGTGCCGGTGCTGGAAATGCTGATGGCCGAGGGCGTGGTCGACCTGCTGTCGGTCATGGACCACTCGCCCGGCCAGGGCCAGTTCAAGACGCTCGATGCGTACCTGTCGTACATGATGGGCAACCACGGCATGAGCCGCGACGAAGCTGCCGACGCCGCCGCCAAAAAGACGGCCGAACTGGACGGCGCCACCGAGCGCGTCAACCGCCTGGTCTCGAAGGCGCACGCGCTGGGCGTGCCCACTGCCAGCCATGACGACGATTCTCCGCAGCGCATCGCCGCCATGCGCGCCCTGGGGGTACGCATGAGCGAGTTTCCGATCAACCTGGAGACGGCGCGGGCGGCCGCCACGCACGCGCTGCCGACCATCCTGGGCGCGCCGAACGTGCTGCGTGGCAAGAGCCAGAGCGGCTCGATGCGTGCCATCGATGCGATCCACGCTGGCGTCGGCAACATCCTCTGCTCGGACTACCAGCCGTCCACACTGATCGCGGCAGCGTTCGCCGCCGCGCGGCTGGCCGAGCTGCCCCTCAACGAGGCCCTGGCACTGGTCAGTGCCAATCCGGCCGACGCCTGCCTGCTCGACGATCGTGGCCGCCTGATGCCCGGCAAGCGTGCCGACGTGATCGCCGTAGCCAGCGTGGCGGGCCAGCCGCTGGTCACGCATACGTGGTCGGCCGGCCGCCTGGTGTTTGCCGCCGGCTATCCGGCCGTCCAGCATGCGGGGCATCACGTCGAACCACGTGCCACGCTGCAGGCCGTGGCGTAACCACGATGTCCGCGCCGTCAAACGCACGTTCGGTAAGCTGAGCAAAAGAAATGGCCGCGCATCGGCTCCGGTGCGCGGCCACATCTCTTCAGCATAGACGCTATTGCGGCCGCTCGCACGCTAGGGCTAGTCCCCATCACTGGCGGCTGGCCTTTGCACCGCTATCCCCTACATTGAAGGTGAAGGTGGCGGGAAGGGGTCGACATGACATCAATGCGAATCACTATGCCAGCGGTGCTGGCTGTTTTTTTATGCGCGGGATGCGCGGACCTGTTGCCGCAGAAGACCGATCGATCGCCGCCCCTGGCGGGCCCGCAGGTCAACGCCGACACGACCTACCCGCCCGCTCCGCTGGCGCGCCCCACGCCGATACCCCCGCACGAGATCAACATGGCGGGCGCCTGCAGGCGCACCGAGGAAGACGGCTTCCGCGAAGATGCCGTGGTTCGCGTGTCGCACAATGCCGTGCAGACGCTGACCTGGAAACTGTGGGTGTCGCGCAAGGGCTCGTGCCACTTCGACCTGGAAGAATTCAAACAGGTACAGCAGACGCCCCACATCGAACTGCATGCCATCGATGGCAGCGGCTGCACGCTTATGGTGTGGCAGGATCCGCGCCGCATCACGCTGGCCCACGCCCGCTGCGAGAAGCACTGCACGCCGGGGATCTACGAGCAGGCCTGGCCGGTGCTGTTCGATCCACGCAACGGCGACTGCGCGCAGATCCGCTGAACGCCCCGTCCCGGCCCTGCCCGCCCGGTCGGCCTACTTCGCCTTCGGCACGCGTCCCATCAGGAAAAACTCGTCGTTCGGGCGCATGCCGATGGTGTTTGCCATGCGATTGGACAAGCCGAAGAACGCCGTGATGGCGGCGATGTCCCACGCGTCCTCGTCGTCGAAACCGTGACCGCGCAGTGCATCGAAATCGGCCTCGCCGATCGTATGCGACGCCTCGCAGACCTTCATCGCGAAATCGAGCATGGCGCGCTGGCGCGGGGCGATATCGGCCTTGCGGTAGTTGATCGCCACCTGGTCGGCCACCAGCGGCTTCTTTTCGTAGATGCGCAGGATGGCGCCGTGGGCCACCACGCAGTACAGGCACTGGTTGGCGCCCGACGTCGCCACGACGATCATCTCGCGGTCGCCCTTGGTCAGGTTGCCGGTCTCCTTGAGCATCAGTGCGTCGTGGTACGCAAAGAAGGCCCGGCATTCGTCAGGCCGGTGCGCCAGTGCCAGAAAGACATTGGGTACGAAACCTGCCTTTTCCTGCACCTCAAGTACACGCTGGCGAAGATCGTCAGGCAGGCCGGCAATCTCCGGAACGGGATAGCGGCTGACAGGTGGACGGGTGGATGGTGATGCCTGGGTCATGTCTGTCTCCTCCGGGTATATGTCCCGTGTGTGTACATGCCCGGCCATGGCGGTGCGCCATGGCCGTCAAAGCCATCGCAATTGACTCGGCAGCTTATTCCGCCGCCGTGGCGAACTGGATCCGGTGCAGGCCGGCGTACAGCCCGTTGGCCGCCAGCAGCGCGCCGTGGCTGCCCGATTCCGCCACGCGACCGTGCTCCAGCACCACGATGCGGTCGGCGTTTTCGATCGTGGACAGGCGGTGCGCAATGACCAGCGTGGTACGGCCCACCATCAGTGACTCCAGCGCCGCCTGCACCTGGCGTTCCGACTCGGAGTCGAGCGCCGACGTGGCTTCGTCCAGGATCAGGATCGGGGCGTCCTTGTAGATCGCCCGCGCAATCGCCAGACGCTGGCGCTGGCCGCCCGACAGCTTCATGCCGTTGTCGCCGATGTTGGTCTCCAGCCCTTCGGGCAGGCCCTTGACCACATCGGTCAGGTAGGCGGCCGCCAGCGCGCGCTCGACACGCGCCATGTCGATCTTCTCGCGCGGATGTACGCCATAGGCCACGTTGGCGGCCACCGTATCGTTGAACAACACCACATCCTGGCTCACGAACGCGATCTGGCGGCGCAGGTCGTTCAGGCCGAACTCGCCAATTGGCTTGCCATCGAGCATGATGCGGCCTTCGGTCGGGTCGAAGAAGCGCGGCAGCAGGTTCACCAGCGTGGTCTTGCCACTGCCCGACGGGCCCACCAGCGCCACCACCTCGCCCGGTGCGGCATGGAAGCTCACGCGGTTCAGCGCCGGCCGTGCGGCATCGCCATAGCGGAAGCCGACGTTCTCGAACGCCAGCTCGCCCCGGGCGCGATCCAGCGGCAGACCGCCGGTCTGCGGTTCGATCGGCTCGTCGATCAGCCCGAAGATCATTTCGGCGGCGGTCAGGCCACGTTGCAGCGGCTGGTTCAGGTCGGTCAGATGCTTGAGCGGCGAAATCAGCAGCAGCATCGCCATCACGAAGCCGGTAAATCCGCCGATGGTGGTCTGGTTGCCCTGCGCCTGGATCATCGCGATGGTCAGGATCACCGACAGCGCCAGCGACGCCAGGAACGCCGTCACCGGCTGGTTCAGCCCACCGGCCACGGCCATGCGCATCGAATAGCCGCGCAGGCGCTCGGCCATCGTGGCAAACCGCGCGGTCTCGTATTCCTCGCCACCGTGCAGCTTGACGACCTTGTAGCCACCGGCCGCCTCTTCCACCACGTAGGCCGCCGTGTTGGTCAGCGCCTGGTGCTCGCGGTTCAGGCGGCGCAGGCGGCGGTTCACCTTCGACATCACGAAACCGATGGTCGGCAGCAGCACCGCCACCACCAGCGTCAGGCGCCAGTTCGTGTAGAACAGGTACACCAGCAGCGCCAGCACGGTCAGCGAATCGCGCACCAGCGTGATCAGCACGCCGGTCAGGATCTGCATGACCTGGTTGACCTCGAAGATCACGGCGTTGATCAGCGATGCGGCGGTATTGCGGTGATAGAACAGCGCCGGGGCATGCAGCATGCGTTCGAACATCTGCATCCGCATCTTCAGCAGCACTTTGTTCGAGATCATCGACAGCAGGTATCCCGACGCGAACTGGGCCACGCCACGCACCAGCGCCACGCCCACCAGCAGCGCCGGCACATGCCAGAGCTTGCCGGCGTAGCTGCCGCCGAAGCCCTTGTCGAGCAGGTCATTGACGACCTTCGGGATAATCCCCTCGCTGGCCGCCACGAGTGCCATGGCAAGAATCGCCAGCACGAAATTGCGCATCTCGGGCTTCAGGTACCCCCAGACGCGCTTGAGGGTGTCGGATTCCTGGGGCGTTTGCTTTTTGCTGTCTTTCACGTTGGCTCCACTTGCCGATCGGGGCCCGCGCCGACTGCCGCTAGAATGGCGGGCAAATCCGGTCTGCGGGATCCATCGCAAGCATGTCTATGAAAATCTCTGCCGTACTGATTACAAAGAACGAGGCACACAATATCCGGGACTGCCTCGAAAGCGTCTCCTGGTGCGACCGCGCGATTATAGTGGACTCCGGCAGCACGGACGGCACGCTGGAGATTGCCCGCGCCATGGGTGCCGAAGTCCATGAAACGGCAACCTGGCCCGGCTTCGGCCCCCAGAAAAACCTCGCCCTGTCCAAGGTCCAGAGCGAATGGGTGCTGTCGATCGACGCCGACGAGCGCGTCACGCCCGCGTTGCGCGACGAAATCCTGGCTGCCATCGACTCCGGCCGCGCCGACGCCTACGACATGCCGCGACTGTCGCGCTTCTGCGGCCGCTTCATGCGCCACAGCGGCTGGTACCCCGACCGCCTGACCCGCGTGTTCCGCACCGGCCGCGCCCGCTTCACCGACGATATCGTTCACGAGAACGTGGTCACCGACGGGCCGATCGGCCATCTGCAAACCCCGCTGCTGCACTACACCTACGACGATTTCTCGCAGGTGCTGCGCAAGATCGACCAGTACTCCACCCTGGGCGCCCGGCAGGCATTCCAGCGCGGCAAGCGCGCCACGGTGTTCAGCGCCTGGACGCACGGCAGTTGGGCGTTCCTGCGCACCTGGCTGCTGCGCCGCGGCTTTCTCGACGGCCCGCAAGGTCTGGCCGTCGCGCTGATGAACGGCCAGGCCAGCTATTACAAGTACATCAAGCTCTGGCTGCTGCAGCAGCAGGCGAAACATCCGCCTGCGTCAGCCGACTGACCAGCGCGCCGAACGCCTGACCCGTGGGGCCGAACCCCATCTGTTCGATGTGGCGGGCGGCGTGGGTCAGCAGCGTCTGCCGCAATGCGGCATCCTGCAGGCCACTGCGGATCGCCCCGGCAAGCCCTTCGACATCACCCACCGGCACCAGCAGCCCCGCGCGGCCATCGTCAAGAATCTCGCGAGGGCCGGTCGGGCAGTCCGTGCTCACCACCACCTGCCCCACGGCAAGCCCTTCCAGCAGCACGTTAGGCAAGCCTTCCATCTTCGAACTGAACGCCATCAGACGGGCCTGGCGAATCCACGCATAGGGATTCGACTGGAAACCCGCGAACGTCACGCGATCGGCCAGTCCCAGCGATTTCGCCAGCGCTTCGAGTTTGGGCCTGGACGCGCCATCGCCCACCAGCACCAGCCGCTCGCCAATGCCCTGCTCGACCAGCCGCGCATAGGCATGCAGCAGCGACGTAAAGTCCTTCTGGCTTTCCTCCAGCCGCCCCACCGAGACGATGAACGGCTCGGCCGGCACCTGCCCAGTCTCCAGCGGCTGTGCGGCCCGGGCGCGAATACTGTCGAGGTCGATGGCGTTGTACAGCCGCACCAGCCGGGACGCAGCGTCAGGCATCAGCTCGCGGGCGTCGGCCAGCATGCTGTCCGTGAGCATGACCACCGCGTCATAATCCACCTTGCACTGGTGCCGCAGCTTGCGCAGCTTGCGCAGCTTGCGCCCATGCCCGCGCGCCAGGTGCGCCACGCTGAAATGCTGGTAGCCGATCATCGGCACGGGCAGCGGCCCGGTAATGCGCGATAGCGACATGTCGTAGTCCACGACCATGTCGAACCCGCCTTGCTCCAGGAGCTTCATGAAGCGGCGTCTGACCACCGGCTTGCGCACCGGTGGCAGCAGCACTTCCTCGTAGATCTTGCCCAGCACGCCCAGCTTGCGCTGTTTCTTGAGCTGACGGCAATGCGACAGCCAGCGCTCGGGGGCCAGCACATGGACTTCCACGCTGGCCGGCAGCCGGGCACGGAAATGCGACGCCAGTTCCGGCGAGGGGTAGGTGACCGTCAGCGCCAGGTCGAACCGGTCCTGCAGCGACGTCAGCAGCGAGACCAGCGAAGTCTCGATGCCACCGTGCAGGAAATGCGTGACGTGAAACAGGATCCGTTGCCTGCGCATGCCCGCCGCCACTCGTTCAGGCATAAAGCACGCGCACGCTGTCGCCCAGCGCATCGCGCAGGGTCGTCAGTGCTTCCTCGGAAGGCGTGATCTGCCACTGGTCGCCCAACGTCGCCTCGCACTGGGCCGACTTGTTGACGTAGCGGATACGCACCGGCACGCCCGGCACCTGTGCCACATTGGCCAGGAACGGCGTCAGCAGTTCACGCAGGCGTTCGGTGGACGCATTGCCGTTGAAGCCCAGGCACACTGCGTCGGCGTAGCGGGCGCGGGCGGTCACCAGATCCATCACCGACTCGGCCGTGAAGCGCACGCCGCCCGTGAACGTGTCGTGCCGCGCGTTGCCCTGGGCAATGATCAGTTCGTCCTCGCGGAACATATGACGATTGGCATCGTACAGTTCGTTGAACACCGTCATTTCGATCTGCGCCGTGCCATCGTCGATCATGACGATGATCAGCTTGCCGCGCTGGGTCATCTGCGTGCGAACACCCATGATGACACCGGCAACCACCTTGCCGCGCACGTCGCGGCCGTAGCCGCCGCCGTTGCCCTGCACTTCCTTTTCCAGCGCGCCCAGCGTGCCCTTCACGAACTTGCGTACCTCGTCGCGCGAGGCATCGAACAGGTGGCCCGAGAAGTAGTAGCCCAGCGCCTGCTTTTCTTCCTGCAGCGTGCGCTTGGCCGTCCAGCGCGGCTCGTCGATCAGCGCCGGACGATGGGCGTCGCCCGCATCGTCCATGAGATCGAACAGCGACACCTGGTTGGCCGACTCGGCCTTCTGTTCGGCCGCTTCCATCGCGATCGACACAGAAGCCAGCAGCTGTGCGCGGTTGTCGTTAAGGCTGTCGAACGCGCCGGCGCGGATCAGCGCCTCGATCGTGCGCCGGTTGACCTGGCGACGATCCACCCGTTCGCAGAAATCGAACAGGTCCGCAAACGGCTTTTCCTCGCGGGCACGCAGGATGTCCTCGATGGCGCCCTGGCCCGACCCCTTGATGCCACCCAGGCCATAGCGAATGGTCTTGGCATTGGTCGGCGCAAAGCGGTATTCGCTGGCATTGACGTCCGGCGGCAGGACCTCGATCTTGTTCAGGCGGCAATCCTCGTAGAGGATCTTCACCTTGTCCGTGTCATCCATGGCGAGCGACATGTTGGCTGCCATGAATTCGGCCGGATGGTGTGCCTTGAGCCACGCCGTGTAGTACGCCAGCAGCGCATAGGCGGCCGCGTGCGACTTGTTGAAGCCGTAGCCCGCGAACTTCTCCATCAGGTCGAAGATATCATCGGCCTGCTGCGAACTCAGCCCGTTCTTGTCGGCACCCTCGCGGAACAGCTCGCGGTGCTTGGCCATTTCCTCGGCCTTCTTCTTGCCCATGGCCCGGCGCAGCAAGTCGGCGCCACCCAGCGAGTAGCCGCCGATGATCTGCGCCATCTGCATCACCTGCTCCTGGTAGACCATGATGCCGTAGGTCTCCTTGAGCACCGGCTCGACGCGCGGATCCGGATATTCCACCTTCTCGCGGCCGTGCTTGCGGGCGCAGAAGCTTGGAATCAGGTCCATCGGGCCCGGACGGTAGAGCGCCACCAGCGCGATGATGTCCTCGAAGCGGTCGGGCTTGGCGTCCTTGAGCATGCCCTGCATGCCGCGGCTTTCCAGCTGGAACACCGCCACCGTGTTGGCGCTCTTGAGGATTTCGAACGCGGGGCCGTCGTCGAGCGGAATCTGGCTGCAGTTCCAGTCGGCCTTGCTCGGATCCAGCCGGCGGATATAGCGCTCGGCCCAGTCCAGGATCGTCAGCGTGGTCAGGCCCAGAAAGTCGAACTTGACCAGGCCGGCCGCTTCCACGTCGTCCTTGTCGTACTGGCTCACCACACCGCTCATGCCGTCGGTGCCCTGGGTGTAGAGCGGGCAGAAATCGGTCAGGCGGCCCGGCGCGATCAGCACGCCACCGGCGTGCATGCCGACGTTACGCGTCATGCCTTCCACGCGCTGGGCAAGCTCCAGCAGCTGGCGCACTTCCTCTTCGTTGCGTTCGCGCTCGGCCAGCGCCGGCTCTTCCTTCTTGGCTTCCTCCAGCGTGACCAGCTTGCCCGGCTTGAACGGAATCAGCTTGGCTACGCTGTCGACAAAGCCATAGCCCAGGTCCAGCACACGACCCACGTCGCGCACCGCCGCCTTGGCGGCCATCGTGCCGAACGTGGCGATCTGCGAGACAGCCTCCTTGCCGTACTTTTCCTTCACGTACGTGATCACGCGATCGCGTCCGTGCTGGCAGAAGTCGATATCGAAGTCGGGCATCGAGACCCGCTCCGGATTCAGGAAACGTTCGAACAGCAGCGCGTACTTGAGCGGATCGAGGTCGGTAATGCCCAGCGCGTAGGCCACCAGCGAACCGGCACCCGAACCCCGGCCCGGACCCACCGGCACGCCGTTGTTCTTGGCCCAGTTGATAAAGTCCGCCACGATCAGGAAGTAGCCCGGGAAGCCCATCTTGATGATGGTGCCCGTCTCGAATTCGAGTCGCGCGTAGTACTCGGTGCGCTTGCTCTCGCGCTCGACCTCGTCGGGGAACAGCACGACAAGGCGCTTTTCCAGGCCGTCCTTCGCCATGAACACGAGGTAGTCGTCCAGCGACATGCCATCGGGTGTCGGGAACAGCGGCAGGCGCGGCTTGCCCAGTTCCAGCGTCAGGTTGCAGCGCTTGGCGATCTCCACCGAATTCTGCAGCGCCGACGGGATGTCGGCGAACAGCGCGCACATCTCGTCCTGCGTCTTGAAGTACTGGTCGGTCGTGAACTTGCGCGTGCGGCGCGGGTTCGCCAGCAGTTCGCCCTCGGCGATACAGACGCGCGCCTCGTGCGCGGTGAAGTCGTCCGGCGTCATGAACTGCACCGGATGCGTCGCCACCACCGGCAGTTGCATCGCGGCAGCCAGCTGCACGGCCTGCTGCACATAGGCGTCGGTGCCCGGATGGCCCGCGCGCTGCAACTCGATGTAGAACCGCTGCGGGAATACCTTGGCCCAATGGCTCGCGGCGCGGCGCGCCCCGTCGGGATTGCCGTTCGCCAGCGCCTGGCCCACGTCGCCGCCCATCGCGCCGGACAGCGCGATCAGGCCCGTCGCCAGCGGCAAACCTTCCTCGCCCGGTTCATCGAACCAGCCAGGCTCCAGCTCGGCGCGGCCCCGGTACTGGTTGCCCAGCCAGGCACGCGACAGCAGCGTGCAGAGATTCAGGTAGCCGATACGGTCCTGCACCAGCAACTGCATGCGAGCCGGCTTGTCGCGGTCATCGGCGTTGGTCAGCCAGACATCGGCGCCGACCACGGGCTTGACGCCGCCACCACGGGCTTCCTTGTAGAAGCGGATCAGGCCGAAGGCATTGGCGAGGTCGGTCAGCGCGAGCGCGCCCATGCCATCCTTGGCGGCGGCCTTGACGGCGTCATCGAGACGGACGATGCCGTCCACCACCGAGTATTCGGAGTGGAGGCGCAGGTGTACGAAGCGGGGTGCAGACATAGGGCGCCATTGTACCGGCTCCCCCCGCCGCTCACTCTGAGAGTTTTCGCAAAGTAACACCTCGGCATGCACAGGGCGGCACTCGCCCGGGCCTGTGCGCGGCGGGTATCGGCGGAGGCGCCAAGCGGCTATAATTTCGCCTTTCCAATCAGGCAGTTACCGAGCGCCCTGGCGCGACCTGCAGCAACCCTGCGGCGCCCGGCCCGGCGGCATCATTCCATGCAGATCGTCAACATTTCGGCTTACAAGTTCGTCACGATCGACGATATCGAGACCCTGCGCCCCGCCATGCGCGAGCGCTGCGAGGCGGCTGACCTGAAGGGCACGATCCTGCTGGCGCCGGAAGGCATCAACATGTTCCTGGCCGGCACGCGCGAACAGATCGACAGCTTCATGACCTGGCTGCACGCCGATGCCCGGTTTGCCGATATCGCCCCCAAGGAAAGCCAGTCGGACAATCAGCCCTTCAAGCGCATGCTGGTGCGCGCCAAGAAGGAAATCATCACCATGAAGATGCCGCTGATCCGCCCGGAATCGGGCCGCGCGCCGTCGGTGCGCCCGGTGGATCTCAAGCGCTGGCTTGACCAGGGCCATGACGACGAAGGCCGTCCGGTGGTGATGCTCGACACCCGCAACGATTTCGAAGTGGCGGTTGGCACCTTCGACGATGCGGTCGAGTACAACATCACGAAATTCAGCGAATTTCCGCCGGCCGTGGCCGAAAACAAGGCGGCGCTCGAAGGCAAGACCGTGGTGTCGTTCTGCACCGGCGGCATCCGCTGCGAAAAGGCGGCAATTCACATGCAGGAAGTGGGCATCGAGCGCGTGTACCAGCTCGAAGGCGGCATCCTCAAGTACTTCGAGGAAGTCGGCGGCAGCCACTACCACGGCGACTGCTTCGTGTTCGACTACCGGACCGCGCTGAACCCGAACCTGGAGCCCGCGGGCCCGGTGCAGTGCTTTGCCTGCCGCGCGGTGGTGACGCCCGAGGAACAGCAGCACCCGAAATACGTGGTGGGCCAGAGCTGCCCGCATTGCGCGGACACGGCCACGGCCGCTGCCTGAGCGTCAGGCCGATCAGGCCGCCAGCAGATGGTAGAGGTTACGTAGCATCCCTGCCGTCGCGCCCCAGATGAAACGATGGCCACCGCCTTCGCGCGGATACGGCATCGAATAGAACTGCCGCTCGCCGCCTTCCCAGCGCAGCACGCGGCGCTCGTGCCGCGAGGGGTCCATCAGGAACGCCAGCGGCACCTCGAAGATTTCGGCCACCTCGCCTGCATCGGGCTGCAGCGTAAAGCCGGAATGGACCAGGCCCACCACCGGGCTCACATGGAACCCGGTGCCGGTGATGTAGTCCGGCAACGATCCCAATACCTCGATGAAGTCACGCTTGAGGCCGATTTCCTCCTCGGTCTCGCGCAGCGCCGTGGCAATCCGGTCGGCATCAAAGGTTTCCTGGCTGCCGCCCGGAAAGCTGATCTGGCCGGCGTGAGCGGTCAGGTTTGCGTTCCGCTGGGTCAACAGCACGGTCAGGCCGTCGGTGTGCTCGACCAGCGGCACCAGTACCGACGCCTGCCGCAGCCCGCGTGTGCGGTCGTAGACGCGCGACTCGTCAGTCAGCTCGGGTTCCCATGCCGGGGGCGAGAGCAGTCGGTGCCGGATGAAATCGGGTTGCATGCGCGGCGCACTGAGCGGCGCGCGGCGGCTGTCGGTCTCCACGACCGGCAGCGCCTCGGGATCGAATTTGGGGCGCATAACGCCGTCAAGTATGACAGAACGTCAGAATGTTGCATTGCAACATAAATGGACAACCACGGCGCCAGAAATGCAAAAAGGACACCCGAGGGTGTCCTTCGCAATGCCGGCTTGGCACCGGTTGCCCGGTGCCTGGCGCAGAAAAGCTTATTCTGCTGCAGCGACGGCGGCAACCTTGGCCTTCGTCACCAGCTTTTCCTTGATACGTGCCGACTTGCCCGAACGCTCGCGCAGGTAGTACAGCTTCGCGCGACGGACGTCACCGCGACGCTTCACTTCGATGCCGGCGATCAGCGGCGAGTACAGCTGGAACGTACGTTCCACGCCTTCACCCGACGAGATCTTGCGCACGATGAAGGAGCTGTTCAGACCACGGTTACGCTTGGCGATCACCACGCCTTCGTAAGCCTGCACGCGCTTGCGGTTACCTTCCACCACGTTCACGTTGACGATCACGGTGTCGCCAGGTGCGAATGCGGGGATGGTCTTGTTCGCGGTCAGACGCGCGATCTCTTCCTTCTCGATTTGCTCGATGAGGTTCATCGTTTTCTCCTTAACCATCTTACCGGCGTTATTTACCCACGTTCGGGGCCCCGGCAGAGGATGGGGTTTCACTTGGCGGGAGCGAACTCCTGCCCTGCTTTCGCTGCCAGGGTCGACAGGTACTTCTCGTCGGCCTTGGACAACAACCCTTGCTCGCGCGCCGCCACGATCAGATCGGGGCGCTTGCGCGCGGTATTGGCAAGCGCCTGCTGGCGCCGCCATTTTTCAATCTCGGCGTGATGGCCCCCGAGCAACACATCGGGCACCCGCACGCCTTCATATTCTTCCGGCCGCGTGTAATGCGGACAGTCGAGCAGGCCGTTGACGAAGCTGTCCTGCACCGCCGACTGCGCATCGCCCAGCACGCCGGGCAGATGCCGCACCACGGCGTCGATCAGCGCCATCGCGGGCAGTTCACCACCCGACAGCACAAAATCACCGAGGCTGATTTCCTCGTCCACGCGACGGTCGATCAAACGCTGATCGATCGCCTCGTACCGCCCGCACAGCAGCACCAGCCCCGGGCGCTGCGCCAGTTCCATGACCTTGGCATGGCTCAGCGTTGCGCCTTGCGGCGACATCAGCACCACGTGCGGCCGTTCGACACCGGCGTCCGACTGCGCCGCGCTGGCGGCATCGATCGCATCTTCCAGCGGCTTGCCCAGCATCACCATGCCAGGTCCGCCGCCGTAAGGGCGATCGTCGATCGTCCGGTAATTGTCGACCGTAAAGTCGCGGGGATTCCAGGTGCGCAGCGCATAACGCTGCTGCTTGGCCGCCCGGCTGGTAATGCCCCAGTCGGTCAGCGCGCGAAACATCTCGGGAAACAGCGAGATTACATCGAACTGCATCCGCGTCTCCCTTGACGGCAATTCAGGAACTTCAGTAGTCCAGCCCCCAGTCGACCACGATGCGCCGGGCCGAGGTATCGACCGTACGCAGGAATGCGTCGACAAACGGGATCAGCCGCTCAGCGGCCTTGCCGTCCGGCAGCTGGTATGCCACCTGAAGGATCTGGTGGGCGCCATTGTCGATCAGGCCGGTCACCTCGCCGAGCGTGTCGCCCTGCTCGTTGACCACGGCACAACCAATCAGGTCCACCCAGTAGAACTCACCTTCTTCCGGCGCGGGAAAATCCGCACGCCGGATCCAGACGCGGCGGCCCTTGAGCATTTCCGCCACATTGCGATCCGAAACGCCGGCAGCTTGCGCCACCACGGTACCGCTATGTTCCCGCGACTGGGAAATCTTGATGCTG
Organism: Cupriavidus sp. HE11; assembly: GCF_056097175.1. Taxonomy (NCBI): domain Bacteria; kingdom Pseudomonadati; phylum Pseudomonadota; class Betaproteobacteria; order Burkholderiales; family Burkholderiaceae; genus Cupriavidus; species Cupriavidus sp. HE11. The sequence goes on along the minus strand of NZ_CP184464.1, from coordinate 2,795,786 downwards.
ACAGCTTCCGTCGCCTGTGCCGGCGCCGCTACCACGCCGGCAGCCGGCGCACGCAGCAGCCACCAACGGCGGGCATGAAGCAATGCGGAGGCGTCGTCCGCATGCGGCTCGACCTTGATCCAGCCGCGGATGCCGTATGCGGCGCCCACATAGCCAACCTCGACGAGATCGTCGGGCAGGCTGTCCGTGAACAGCAGCGAGGCGGGCAGCTTTGCCTCCCGGCCAGCGGCACCACCCTGGGTGGCGGCAGTCGACAGATTCAGCGGCTTGCGGCCGGTGGTGTTGCCAGTCACGTTGACGGAGCGTCCTTGCGCATCAGTGCGCACCGGTGAAGGCGCGCCTGCATGACTATCAGGCAGCAGCAACCTTGGCGGCGGCTTCCTTGACCAGACGGGCAACGGTCGGCGACAGTTGGGCGCCAACGCCTTGCCAGTAGGCCAGACGGTCTTGCGCAACGCGCAGGCCTTCTTCCTTGTCGGAAGCCAGCGGGTTGTAGAAACCAACGCGCTCGATGAAACGGCCATCGCGACGGTTGCGCGAATCGGTAGCAACGATATTGAAGAACGGGCGCTTCTTGCTGCCGCCGCGAGCCAGACGGATTACGACCATGTTAAGTCCTCGAAAAAACGGGGTGTGCGAACACGAAACGCAAGAGTATAGCCCACTTCCCGAGTCCAAACAAACACTTAGGGCTTTCCAGCACGATGCGGCCCGCATGAAGCGCTGTTGACGCAACACTAGCGGCATAGCATCGTGGCGAAAACCGCGAACCGGAGGGATGCCATGCGACCGAATCGACACTTCTTCGATCTGATGGCGACAGCCCGCGCTGTTGCCACAATTGCCCTCGGCATCATGGCCTGGAGTCAGCACGCCGTGGCCGCACCGCCGGTCGATCGCATCAAGCTGCCGCCGGGCTTCCGTATCGAAGTGCTGACCGACAACGTGCCTGGCGCACGCGGCATGACATTATCGCCGCAGGGCACGCTCTACGTGGGATCCCGAGGCGAGGGCAAAGTCTACGCGCTGACGTCGCCGCTGGGGCCCAACCCCAAACCCCGGGTAGTGGCTACGGGGCTGACCATGCCGGTCGGCGTGGCATTTCGCGACGGCTCGCTTTTTGTGTCGTCGACATCACGTATTGTCAGGCTGGACGATATCGAGGCCCACGTGCAGTCGTCGACCGACGACCTGCCCAGGCCAGTGACCGTGAACGACACCTTACCCACCGAGACGCATCACGGCTGGAAGTTCATTGCCTTCGGCCCTGATGGCTATCTCTATGTACCCGTCGGCGCGCCCTGCAACGTCTGCGCACGCGACGAGAACCGCTACGCCAACATCATGAAGATGAAGCCCGACGGCTCGGACCTGCAGGTGGTGGCAAAGGGCGTGCGCAATACGGTGGGATTCGCGTGGCATCCGGCCACGCATGAACTCTGGTTCACGGACAACGGCCGCGACTGGCTCGGCGACGACCAACCCGATGACGAACTGAACCGCCTCACGCAGCCCGGCCAGCATTTTGGATTCCCGTTTTGCCACGCCGGGGACATTGCCGACCCCGAGTTCGGCAAGCAGCGCCCCTGTTCGGCATTCGTACCGCCAGTGGCGAAGCTGGGTGCGCACGTGGCTGCGCTGGGCATGCAGTTTTACACGGGCAACCAGTTTCCGGCCGAGTACCGCCAGAACAACATCTTCATTGCCGAACACGGCAGCTGGAACCGGTCGGAACGCAGCGGCTATCGCATCGTGCGGGTGGTGGTAGACGAGAATGGCCGCGCCGTGCGCCAGGAGGTATTCGCCGAAGGCTGGCTGCGCAACGGCAGCCCCTGGGGGCGACCGGTGGACGTCCAGGTCGCACCCGACGGCTCATTGTTGGTCAGCGACGACATGGCCGACGCCATCTATCGCATCCGTTACGCGCCGTGAAAAAAGGCCTCCAATCGCCGCCAGGCCCGGTGCCAGGCGGCATTCCGGCGGACGCGCCAAAGGTGGCAAAAATGACGAAACAATCCGTTACACCGGTAACGGGTTTCGCATAGGCCATCACAGCCTCCCTAAGTACCATGAACCCAACGCCTGACTCATCACCTGCTACAGGACTTTGGGATTGCACATGCTTACCCGCCCCCACCTGCGCCATCTGGTGGCTGGTACCGTGGCCGTCATCGGCCTGGTTGGCTCAATTGCCACCAGCCACGCACAAGTTGCCTTCTGGCAGCGCGCCTTCGCCGAGCACCCCGTACGCATGGGCCGCGTAGGCCCCGGCTGGGACATGGCTGCCGTACGCTCGGAGAACCGCGATCACGTACAGGCACAGATCGATCGCATGGAACAGCGCGCCCGTAACGACGACCGGCTGAGCGGCCGGCCACCCGGCCCTGGCGGCCAGAACGAAGAGCGCGGAGCGCGCCAGCCCGGCGGCGCCGACCGCAACAATGGCGGCGACGGATCGATGCGCAGCTCCGAGATGCGCCCCGCCAATGTCGGCCCCGGCTGGCAAGCGCGCGGCCGCGACGGCGGACGCTGACGCACTTGTCTCGCAAGCCCGCCCAAAGGCCGGAACTTCCGGCCTTTTTCCATGGTCAGTCTTGAGTGCGCGCCAGAAAACGCCGCACAGGCTGCCGCCCGGCGCTGTCCGGGGCCGTCCAGCGTGCCGTTGTTGCGCAGACGGCAATCAAACTGACCTGCCTCTGCCCGGCACCCACTGTCCGGGTCCCCGGGGCTGGGCGCGGCCTCCACAAGAACGATCCGTCGAGGTTCATCTTGTCTCCCCTTCTTCACGACCTGGCCCGACACGCGGGCCAGTTGTCGTTGTCGCTGCTGTTCATGCTGATGCTGACGCTGGTGCTGTACAGCGAAACGCATATCTCCGAGATGGTCGCCGGTGCGCTGGCGTCGATCTGGCCATCCTGACGCTATACAATGGGCGCCGATGCCGCCGGCATCGAAGGGATTTTCCGTTCGCCTAGCCTCGCCTACGATGCCTGCCGCCAGCCAAGCCCCCGCCATTGCCCGTGACCCCGCCAGCCCGCTCAAGATGCGTGGCGGCAAATCCAAACTGATCACCGTCGCGCTGGCCTTCCTGCTTGGCAGCCTCGGTGCACATCGCTTTTACCTGAAGAGCCTGCGTGACGTGTTCGGCTGGGCCCATCTGCTTGCCACGGTGGCCGGCGCGATCGGCGTGACATCGCTGATCGTGGGTGCGGGCAGTCCCGCCCTGAACTGGGTCTTCGCAGTCGCGGGTGGCGTATCGGTCATCAGCGCGTTCCTGACCGCCATCGTGTTCGGCCTGCGGCCCGACGACAAATGGGATGCCCGCTACAACGCCCACGGCACGCCCACGCGCTCGGGCTGGCCCGTGGTCATTCTCGTCATCCTCTCCCTGATGATCGGTACGGGCCTGCTGATGGCCGGACTGGCGATCAGCTTCCAGACCTTCTTCGAATCGCAGGTGGAAGCCGCCAAGGCGCTGTCGCAGGAATAACGCCTGTCCGGTAGTCCTCCGGCAATGCGCAACCGCGCGCAGCAGGTACCGCAGCGCGCACGGCATTGACCGATCGCAAGTCCAGCCGCATTAAGCCTTCCTCCAACTCGTAAAACGACCATACTGCTTAGGTCCGGATCACAGGCAGCGCTGCATCACACGCAGGGCTGCGAAGGAGACGCAGATGGAACATCCCAGCTATGAGGAAGGACGCCTGGCAGCGATTGCCGTGCGGCTGGCCATGTCGTCAGGCCTGCCGCCAACCAGTGCCAGGGCGGCACTGGAACTTGCCTGCCGCATGATCGACGATAGTCTCGATTCACCTGCCACGGCCCGCAAAGAGACTCAGAAGAGCGAGCCCTGCTTGTCCTCGCCGCCGCGTGGCCGCATCGATCGTGTCGGCCTGGGTGGTGGACGGAACCGCGACGTATCGAGCTCGAAGCGGTTATAGCGAAACCCGAGACGATCCGCGGCCTTGTAGAACCGCTGCCGGATCAGATCGGCCCAGATTCCCGTGCCGCGCATGCGCGAGGCGAAATCGGCGTCGTAGTCCTTGCCGCCACGCATTTCGCGCACGCGGTTCATGACCCGCTCGGCACGGTCGGGAAAATGCGCCTGCAGCCATTCCTGGAACAGCGGGCGCACTTCCCACGGCAGACGCAACACGATGTAGTTCGCGTAGACCGCACCCGCCTCATGTGCGGCTTCCAGAATTCTCTCCAGATCGGGCTCGGTGATGAACGGAATCACCGGCGCCACACTCACGCCCACAGGAATTCCGGCATCGGTCAGTTCCCGTATCGTGCGCAGCCGGCGCGTTGGCGTGGCTGCTCGGGGCTCCAGCGTGCGCGCCAGGTCGGCATCGAGCGTGGTGATGGTCACGGCCGCCACCGCCAGCCGCTGCGCCGCCATCGGCGCCAGCAGGTCGATGTCGCGCTCGATCAGCGATGACTTGGTAATCAGCGCCACCGGATGATCGGTGTCGCGCAGCACTTCCAGGACGCCGCGCGTGATGCGCTGTTCGCGCTCGATGGGCTGGTAGGCATCGGTATTCACGCCCAGCGCAATCGTCTCGCAGCGATACGAGGGCCGGGACAACTCATCGCGCAGACGCTCCGCGGCATTGGCCTTGGCGTACAGCTTTGTCTCGAAATCGAGCCCCGGCGACAGATCCAGATACGCGTGCGTGGGACGGGCGAAGCAATAGATACAGCCGTGTTCACAGCCGCGATACGGATTCAGTGACGTATCGAACGGGATATCGGGCGAAGCATTGCGGGACAGAATCGACCTGGCCTGCTCGCGCGTGACCTGCGTCACAAGCCTCGGCGGCAATGCCGAATCGGCGCCAGTTCCATCGCCGTCCGGCGACGCATCGGGCTCCATCCAGCCGTCGTCAAATGCCTCGCGCTGGTCGCGTTCGAAGCGTCCCTGCAGGTTGCTGACAGCACCGCGGCCCTTGCGGGGCGGCATCGGAATCGGGGGCATGGATGAGTCCGGGGGCGATCGAATACTGTACAAATATACAGTATCAGCAGCCCGACCCCAAGCCGGATCTCAGGCCGTGCCGGACACGCCGCTTTCCTTGGCATCCACCGCAATCGCCAGCGTCTCCTTGATCTCTTCCATCACGACGTAGCTCTTCGACTGCGCGGCCCCCGGCAGTTGCAGCAGGATGTCGCCCAGCAGCCGGCGGTACTCGCCAATCTCGCGGATGCGTGCCTTGATCAGGTAATCGAAATCGCCCGAGACCAGATGGCATTCGAGCACCTCGGGGATGCGCAGCACCTCGCGCCGGAACTGCTCGAACATGTTGCCCGACTTGTTGTTCAGGGAAATCTCGACAAACACCAGCAGCGCGCTGCCCAGCAGGGTCGGATTCAGCCGTGCGTAGTACCCCATGATGACCCCATCGCGCTCCAGCCGTTTTACGCGCTCGATGCAGGGCGTGATCGTCAGTCCCACCGCCTCCGCCAGGTCTTTCATCGATATCCGGCCATCGGCCTGCAGCACCCCCAGGATCTTCCGATCCAGGCGATCCAGCGAACGAATCGGCTGACGGCTTGTTCTCATGAATGTTTCCTGTTTTTGTAAGAAATTCGCGAACTAACACTGCTTCGAAGTCAATAGTATAGAAGCGAATTCTTCCATAGCCCTATTTGGCAGTACGGAGCCCCCGAAAATGCGCGTTCTTGTTCTTGGCAGTGGCGTAATTGGCGTCACCAGTGCGTGGTACCTGGCCCGGGCCGGTCACGAAGTGACCGTGGTGGACCGCGAAGGCGGCCCCGCGCTTGGCACCAGCTTTGCCAATGCCGGCCAGATCTCGCCGGGCTATGCGTCGCCGTGGGCCGCACCGGGTGTGCCGCTGAAGGCAATCAAGTGGATGTTCCAGGAACATGCGCCGCTGACCATCAAACCCGATGGCTCGCTGTTCCAGTTGCAGTGGATGTGGCAGATGCTGCAGAACTGCACGGCCGACCGCTATGCCGTGAACAAGGAACGCATGGTGCGTCTGGCCGAATACAGCCGCGACTGCATCCGCACGCTGCGCGCCGAGACCGGCATCGCCTACGAGGGCCGCCAGCAGGGCACGCTGCAGGTGTTCCGTACTGATGCACAGCTGGAAGCCGCCGCACGCGACATCGCCGTGCTGGAGGAAGCCGGCGTGCCCTACGAATTGCTCTCGCGCGACGAACTCGGCGCGAGCGAACCGGCGCTGGCCGCCGCTGGCCAAAAGCTGGCCGGTGGCTTGCGCCTGCCGAACGATGAAACCGGGGACTGCCAGCTGTTTACCGAACGGCTGGCAGCCATGGCTGCATCGATCGGCGTGCAGTTCCAGTACAACCGGTCGATCGATGGCCTGCTGACCCAGGGCGACGCCGTGACCGGCGCCATCGTCGGCGGCGAACCGATGCTGGCCGATGCCGTGGTGGTGGCGCTGGGCAGCTGGTCCACGCCGTTTGTGAAGCCGGTGCTGCCGGGGCTGTCGAACCTGCCGGTCTACCCGCTCAAGGGCTTCTCGATCACGGTGCCGCTGCTCGACGCCGAGAAGAGCCCGGTATCGACCGTGCTGGACGAAACCTACAAGGTGGCGATCACGCGCTTTGACGACCGCATCCGCGTGGGCGGCATGGCGCAGATCGTCGGCTACGACCGTTCGCTCGATCCGAACAAGCGCCGCACGCTCGAACACGTGGTCAACGACCTGTTCCCGGGCGCTGGCGATGTCAGCCGCGCCACGTTCTGGACTGGCCTGCGTCCGATGACGCCGGACGGCACGCCCGTGGTAGGCCCTGCCGGCATTCGCGGCCTGTGGCTCAACACCGGCCACGGCACGCTGGGCTGGACGATGGCCTGCGGCTCGGGCCAGTTGCTGTCCGACCTGGTATCGGGCACGCGTCCGGCAATCCGCGCCGACGACCTGTCGGTGGACCGCTATCGCAAGCAGCCCCGCGCGCACCACGTGCCGCGCCCGGTGCCGGCCTGATTCACTTCCCGCAGATACAGGAAGGGCGACCCTTGGGTCGCCCTTTCGCTTTTCTACGATGCGTCGAGAGGATCAGAACTGATCGGCCGTCATGGCGTTGATCGGCTCCGCTCCTTCCACGATAGCCGCGCGCAGCGACGATGCCTGCGACAGGATGTGCTGGCCGAAGAAATACGCAGTGGCGATCTTGGCGTCGTAGAACGCCGGATCTTCCGCGCGCCTGACATCGGCCGCCAGCATGGCGCGGCCCAGTTGCCAGCCCGACAGCACGATGCCGCAGAGCTTCAGGTAAGGCACGCTGCCAGCGAACACCGCATTCGGATCGCCCTTGGTGTTCTCGACGACGAACTGCACCACGGCTTCCAGCGACTCGCGTCCCTGCTTCAGCTGCGCCTGCACGGCCTTGAACGACGCGCCGCCGTGCTTGCCCAGTTCCGCTTCGGTTTCGGCGATCTTTGCGCAGATGGCGCGCGCCACGGCGCCACCGTCGCGCACGGTCTTGCGGCCGACCAGGTCGTTGGCCTGGATGGCCGTCGTGCCTTCGTAGATCGGCAGGATGCGGGCATCGCGATAGTGCTGCGCCGCGCCCGTTTCCTCGATAAAGCCCATGCCGCCGTGAACTTGCACGCCCAGGCTCGTCACGTCGATCGACAGCTCGGTGCTCCAGCCCTTCACCACCGGCACCAGGAACTCGTAGAGCGCCATGTTCTGGCTGCGCACGGCTTCATCGGGATGCTGGTGCGCGATGTCGCTGGCAGAGGCGGCCACGTAGGCCACGGCGCGGGCGCCTTCGATCAGCGCGCGCATCGTCATCAGCATGCGCTTGACGTCCGGATGGTGGATGATCGTCACGGCCTCGCGCGCCGATCCATCCACGGGGCGGCTCTGCACGCGGTCCTTCGCGTAGGCCACAGCCTGCTGGTAGGCGCGCTCGGAGATCGCAATCCCCTGCATGCCCACCGCAAAGCGTGCCGAGTTCATCATGATGAACATGTACTCGAGCCCGCGGTTCTCTTCGCCCACCAGCGTGCCGATGGCACCGCCATGGTCGCCAAACTGCAGCACCGCCGTGGGGCTGGCCTTGATGCCGAGCTTGTGTTCGATCGACACGCATTGCACGTCGTTGCGCTCGCCCAGCGACCCATCGTCGTTCACCTTGAACTTCGGCACGATGAACAGCGAGATGCCCTTCACGCCCTCGGGCGCGGTCGGCGTGCGTGCCAGCACCAGGTGGACGATGTTGTCCGCCATGTCGTGCTCGCCGTACGTGATGAAGATCTTGGTGCCGAAAATCCTGAACGTGCCGTCGCCCTGCGGCTCGGCGCGCGTGCGCACCGCGGCCAGGTCCGAACCGGCCTGCGGCTCGGTCAGGTTCATCGTGCCCGTCCATTCACCCGAGATCAGCTTCGGCAGGAAAGTGGCCTTCTGGCTATCGCTGCCAGCCGTCAGCAGCGCCTCAATGGCGCCGTCGGTCAGCAGCGGGCACAGCGCGAACGACAGGTTCGCACTGTTCAGCATCTCGATGCACGGCGTGGCGATCAGCTTGGGCAGGCCCTGGCCTTCGAACTCCGCCGGATGCAGCACGCCCTGCCAGCCGCCCTCGCCAAACTGGCGGAAAGCGTCCTTGAAGCCCGCCGTGGTGGTAACCACGCCATCCTTCCAGCTGCTGGGGTTGAGATCACCCGCACGGTTCAGCGGCGCCACCACCTGTTCGTTGAACTTGGCGGCCTCTTCGAGCACTGCCTGTGCTGTATCGGGGGTTGCCTCTTCATAGCCGGGCAACTGGCTGATCTGTTCAAGCCCTGCCAGTTCGTTCATGACGAACTGCATGTCCTTGAGTGGTGCGCGATAGGTCATCGTATGTCTCCACGATCCTGCAAAAAAGCCGCTCGCGGGAAGCTACCCGGAACGGCTTTATAGTAGTTCTGCTTGCGGCCGGTTCAATGCGATGTTGAACCGGCCGTTGGGGCCGTATCAGCCCAGTGCTGCCACCAGTTCGGGCACCACGGTGTTCAGGTCGCCCACCAGGCCGTAGTCCGCCACCGAGAAGATCGGGGCTTCAGCGTCCTTGTTGATCGCCACGATCACCTTGGAGTCCTTCATGCCGGCCAGATGCTGGATCGCGCCCGAGATACCGACGGCGATGTACAGCTGCGGGGCCACGATCTTGCCGGTCTGGCCCACCTGGTAGTCGTTCGGCACGAAGCCGGCGTCGACTGCGGCACGCGATGCGCCCAGCGCGGCGCCGAGCTTGTCGGCCAGCGGGGTCAGCACCTTGGTGTAGTTCTCGCCCGAACCCACGCCACGGCCACCCGAGACGATGATCTTGGCGGCGGTCAGTTCCGGACGGTCGCTCTTGGTCACTTCACGCGACACGAATTGCGAGATGCCCGCATCGGCCACGGCCGGCAGCGTTTCCACTGCAGCCGAGCCACCTTCGGCTGCGGCCGGGTCGAACGCCGTGCCACGCACCGTGATCACCTTGATCTTGTCTTCCGACTTGACCGTGGCGATGGCGTTGCCGGCGTAGATCGGACGCTCGAACGTATCGGGCGAATCGACCTTGGTGATGTCCGACAGTTGCGCCACGTCCAGCTTGGCGGCCACGCGCGGCAGGATGTTCTTGCCCGAGGCGGTCGCCGGGGCAACGATGTGCGAGTAGTCGCTGGCGATGGCCAGGATCTGTTCGCCCACGTTTTCGGCCAGGCCGTCACCGAAGTACGGTGCGTCGGCCAGCAGAACCTTCGCCACGCCGGCGATCTTCGCGGCTGCGTCGGCCGCAGCGCGGGCGTTGAAACCGGCCACCAGCACGTGGACGTCGCCGCCGCACTGGGCGGCAGCCGTCACGGCGTTCAGCGTGGCGGCCTTGATCGATTGATTGTCGTGTTCAGCAATGACAAGTGCAGTCATGTTCTATCTCCCCCGCGCTCAGATAACCTTGGCTTCCGACTTCAGCTTTTGCACCAGCGTGGCAACGTCCGGCACCATCACGCCAGCGCTGCGCTTGGCCGGCTCGACCACCTTGACGGTCTGCAGGCGCGGCTTCACGTCGACGCCGAGGTCTTCCGGCTTCACGGTATCCAGCGGCTTCTTCTTCGCCTTCATGATGTTCGGCAGCGTCACGTAGCGCGGCTCGTTCAGGCGCAGGTCGGTGGTCACCACGGCCGGCAGTTTCACCGACAGGGTTTCCAGACCGCCATCCACTTCACGCGTTACCGATGCCTTGCCGTCGGCAACGACCACCTTCGAGGCGAACGTGGCTTGCGGCAGGCCGGCCAGCGCGGCCACCATCTGGCCGGTCTGGTTCGAATCGTCGTCGATGGCCTGCTTGCCCAGGATCACCAGGCTCGGCTGTTCCTTGTCGATCAGCGCCTTGAGCAGCTTGGCCACGGCCAGCGGCTGCAGGTCTTCGTTCGACTCCACCAGGATGCCGCGGTCGGCGCCGATGGCCATCGCGGTGCGCAGGGTTTCCTGGCACTGGGCCACGCCGCACGACACGGCGATCACCTCGGTGACGACGCCGGCTTCCTTCAGGCGCACGGCCTCTTCGACGGCGATTTCGTCGAACGGGTTCATGCTCATCTTGACGTTGGCCAGGTCGACGCCCGTGCCATCCGACTTCACGCGGACCTTGACGTTGTAGTCCACCACCCGCTTGACTGCGACGAGTACTTTCATGCGCTCACTCCACTGATAGCTGATAGTTCCAAAGTTTTTGAATCGCTCGCCATTATAACCACCGGGGTGGCGACTCTCTTGTTTTTCGAACGATCGTACTATTTTATAGACAAAGAATTGCCGGGCATAGCCGGCAATCCAAAAAATTCATCCCGATTGTGCCGCAGGATGCCCTGCAGGCACAGAGTTTGGATGAAAAACTCCAGAAATTACCAGGCGGTAATCACGGAATCCTTAAAAGTGCGCTGTACGTAGTCCTTGATCTCGGGCGAGTGGTACGCCTTCACGAGCTTGGCTACCCAGGGCTTGTCCTTGTCGGCGGCGCGGATCGCGATCAGGTTGGCATACGGACCCTTCGGGCCTTCCGTGGCGATGGCATCGCGCGTCGGCGACAGGCCGGCAGATTCGGCGTAATTGCCGTTGATCGCGGCAGCATCGAGGTCATCGAGCGAACGCGGCAGCTGGGCAGCATCCAGTTCCACGATCTTGATCTTCTTCGGGTTCTCGACGATGTCCAGCGGCGTGGCCTTCAGGCCGGCTTCCGGGCGCAGCTTGATCAGGCCCTTGGACTGCAGCAGCAACAGGCCGCGACCGCCGTTGGTGGGATCGTTCGGCACGCCCACGCGGGCACCCTGCTTGATCTGGTCCAGCGACTTGATCTTCTTCGAGTAGACGCCCATCGGGAACGTCACCGTAAAGGCGATATGCGTGAACTTGTAGCCGCGGTCCTTGATCTGGGCTTCCAGGTACGGCAGGTGCTGGTAGCTGTTGGCATCGAGGTCGCCGGCAGCCAGGGCCGCGTTGGGCTGGATGTAGTCGCTGAATTCCACCACCTGGATGTTCAGGCCGTCCTTGGCCGCCACCTTCTTGACCTGCTCCATGATCTGGGCGTGCGGGCCACCCGTGACGCCGACCTTGATCGGCTTGTCCTGCGCGAACGCGCCAGCCGACACCACGACACCCAGCGCGACGATGGCGCTCTTGATCACACTACGACGTTGCATTGCGTTTTACCCCTGAGTTTCCCTGCGAAGAATTATTCTGGATCAACGATGGCTGATACGGCGGACCAGCCAGTCGCCAAAGCTCTGCACGGCCTGCACGAACACGATCAGGATCAGCACCACGGCCACCATGATCTCGGTGATGTAGCGCTGGTAGCCATAGCGGATGCCCAGATCGCCGAGCCCGCCGCCGCCGATGGCGCCGGCCATGGCCGAATAGCCAACCAGGCTGACGAACGTGATCGTCAAACCCGCCACGATACCGGGCATGGCCTCGGGCAGCAGCACCTTCCAGACGATCTGGCCCGTGGTGGCGCCCATCGCTTGCGCGGCTTCCACCAGGCCCTTGTCCACTTCGCGCAACGCGGATTCCACCAGCCGCGCGATAAACGGCACGGCGGCAATCGTCAGCGGCACGATGGCCGCCGTGGTGCCAATTGACGATCCGACGATAAAGCGCGTGAACGGGATCACCACCACCAGCAGGATGATGAACGGAATCGAACGCACCGCGTTCACCACCACGCCGATCGTGCGGTTGAACAGCGGATGCGACAGCACGCCGCCGCGGTTGGTCAGGTGCAGCAGCACGCCCAGCGGCACGCCCAGCAGCGACCCGACCACGCCCGAGATCGCCACCATCAGCAGCGTCTCGCCGAACGACGACAGGAACAGGTCAAACATTTCAGACCACATGTTCGATCTCCTCCACCACTACGCCCTGCGTCTGCAGGTAGTCCATTGCCGCGCGCACGTCTGCGGGTTCGCCGGTCGCCATGATCGCCAGCGAGCCGAAGGCCTGGCCCTGGATCTCGTCGATATGGCCATGCAGGATATTGAAGTCCAGGCCGTGCTGGCGAATGGCCTGCGCCAGCACCGGCTGGTCGACGTTTTCGCCCGTGAAAGCCAGGCGATAGACGTGGTCGCGGCCGTTGCCAAGACGGCTTTCCACGCGCTTTAGCACGCTGGCAGGCAACTCCTGCGCGATCACGTCGCCGATCATCGCGCGGGTGACTTCGTGCTGCGGACGCAGGAACACGTCGATCACGCGGCCCGTTTCCACGACCTGGCCGGCTTCGAGCACGGCCACGCGGTCGCAGACCTGCTTGATGACCTCCATCTGGTGCGTGATCATCACGATGGTCAGGCCCAGTTCCTTGTTGATCTGCTTGAGCAGTTCCAGGATCGAGCGCGTGGTTTCGGGATCCAGCGCGGAAGTGGCTTCGTCGGACAGCAGCACCTTGGGCTTGCTGGCCAGCGCACGCGCAATGCCCACGCGCTGCTTTTGCCCGCCGCTGATCTGGGCGGGATAGCGGTCGCGCAGCTTCGACAGGCCCACCAATTCGAGCAACGGCTCGACGGTTGCCGCAATCTCCTGCTTCGACTTGCCCGCCAGTTCCAGCGGCAGCGCCACGTTGTCGTACACGGTGCGCGACGACAGCAGGTTGAAGTGCTGGAAGATCATGCCGATCTCGCGACGCGCCTCGCGCAGCGCGCCGTTGGACAGCGCGGTCAGATCCTGTCCGTCGACGATCACGCGGCCGCCGCTGGGCCGGTTCAGCAGGTTGATGGCACGCACCAGCGTGCTCTTGCCGGCGCCGCTTCGGCCGATGATGCCGAAGATCTCGCCGGCGGCGATGGAGAGGCTGACATCGCGCAGGGCATGCACTTCCCCCGACCCGCCGGGGAACCGCTGCGAGAGTCCTTGCAGTTCGATCATGAAGAGAAAAGAAAACGGCAACAGCGCGGGGTCTCCTGCGGTGTTGCCGGTCTTATTTTTGTGAAGCCCGCATTTTATGCGATCCGCTTCATACCTCAAACGAGATTTTTTCGATGGCTTTATGCGCTCACGTCATATAGAACGCGATTTTGCGCCCCATACGTCATATTCAAGCTTCCATCAGTACTTTCAGATGGGCGAATACGCTACGCGCCAGCGCGCTGAGGTTATAGCCGCCCTCCAGGCAACTCACGATGCGCCCCTGGGCGTGGGTTTTCGCCACCTGCACCAGCTGCTCGGTGATCCAGCTGTAGTCCTGCTCGACCAGGCCCATCTGGCCCAGGTCGTCCTCGCGGTGCGCGTCAAAGCCCGCCGAGATGAAGATCATCTCCGGCTTGAACTCGTTCAGGCGCGGCAGCCAGATGGTTTCCACCACTTCGCGCACGGCCATGCCGTTCGTGTAGGCCGGCAACGGGATGTTCGACATGTTCGTCGCCACGTGTTCGGTCCCGCTGTACGGATAGAACGGGTGCTGGAAGAAGCTGCACATCATGACTTGCGGGTCGTCGCGGAAAGCGGCTTCGGTGCCGTTGCCGTGATGCACGTCAAAGTCGACCACTGCCACGCGCTGCAGGCCGTGGGCCGCGATGGCGTGTCGGGCCGCAATCGCCACGTTGTTGAAGAAACAGAAGCCCATGGCGTGATCGGGCTCGGCGTGGTGGCCGGGCGGGCGCACGCAGCAGAAGGCGTTCTCGATCTGGCCCGCGATCACCGCGTCGGTGGCAGCCACGGCCGCACCGGCCGCATGGGTGGCGGCAGTCAGCGTGTGGCGGTTCATGGACGTGTCGGGGTCGATCGGGTAATAGCCGGTCGACGGACTGTTGGCGCTGAGGCTGGCAACGTAGTCGGGCCGATGCACGCGTTCGATCTGTTCTTCGGTGGCGGCCGGGGCATCGCGCCGGTCGAGCAGGCCATCCATCCCATGCGAAATCAGATGGTCTTCGATGGCCTGCAGACGTTCCGGGCATTCGGGATGGAAAAATCCCATCTCGTGCAGCAGGAACGACGGATGCGTGTAATAACCCGTTGGCATTTTGGATTGTGGGTCAAGTTTGTCTCCAACCGTTACGTTAGCACATGACGTGCCCGGGTTTCAGACGCCGGAACTTCGTAACCAAATGCCCCCGAACGGGGCGGCGCATGTATCGCATCCGCTATACTCGGTGCGACTTGCAAAGGACAACATGACCGACCAACAGCGCTCCCTGCGCCGCCCGCTGCTGGGCGCCGCACTTACCGCTGCCGCATTGGGCCTGTGCGGCGTTTCCCCAGGGCTTCTGGCCGCCGGCAAACGCCGAGTGAGTGTCCGGGAAGAGGAAATCGAACCGGGCCGCTACCGGAATCATCCGAAAACGCAGGCGTTCATCGACGAGATGGTGGCGCGCAGCGGCTTCCAGCGGGCCGAACTGGAATCGTATTTCAGCCAGGCCGTGTATTCGGCCACGGTCTCGCGGCTGATCATGCCGCCGACCACGCCGGGCAAGAAGAGCTGGCGCGCGTACAGGTCGCGCTTTATCGAACCGATCCGCATCAACGCCGGCATTCGTTTCTGGCAACAGAACCGCGAGACGCTGCGCCGCGCCGAGGCCGAATTCGGTGTGCCGGCATCGGTCATCGTGGGCATCATCGGCGTGGAGACGATCTACGGCCGCGACATGGGCACGTTCCGCGTTCTCGACTCGCTGTCCACGCTGGCCTTCGACTACCCCGACACGCCGAATCGCGACGCCCGCACGACGCTGTTCCGCAACCAGCTGGCCGATTACCTGATCTGGTGCCGCGACACCAAAACCGACGTGTTCTCGGTATTGGGCTCGTACGCCGGCGCGGTGGGCATTCCGCAATTCATGCCAACCAGCCTGCGCGAGTACGCCGTCGACTATGACGGCGATGGTCATGTCGATCTGCGCAATAGCCCGACCGATGCAATTGGCAGTGTTGGCCGTTTCCTGCAACTGCATGGCTGGGAACAGGGCCGGCCCGTGGTCTGGCGTATTGCCGGCGACGCCGGGAGCCTGGGCGTGGCTACCGCCGCGGCCGACGGCGAACCGTGGCCGACGCGCACCCTGAACCAACTGACCAAGGCCGGGCTGCGCGTGGACGAGCCCATCGACGTGCAGCGCGAAGGCGAAACCGGCGTGTTGATCGTCGATCTGCCAACGCCGGACCAGCCGACCGAATACATGATCGGCCTGCGCAACTTTTACGTCCTCACGCGCTACAACCGCAGCTTCTTCTATGCACTGGCGGTGTATCAGCTGGGCGAGGCGGTCAAGGCTGCGATGGGCTGACCTGGCACGACCGCCATGAAAAAGCCCCGCGGCGATGCCGGCGGGGCTTTTTCATGGGCGGAGAGTGCGTGCGTCAGGCCACTCAGGCGCGCAGTCAGGTCAGGACTCAGGCGGGGAACACACCCGTGGACAGGTAGCGGTCGCCGCGATCGCAGACGACAAAGACGATCGTCGCGTTTTCCACTTCCTCGGCAATTCGCAGCGCGACGCACAGCGCGCCAGCGGCCGAGATACCGCAGAAGATCCCTTCCTCGCGCGCCATGCGGCGTGCCATATGCTCGGCATCGGCCTGCGTGACAGGCTCCTGGCGGTCAATGAACTTCGGATCGTAGATCTTCGGCAGGTACGCTTCGGGCCACTTGCGGATGCCCGGAATGCGCGAGCCTTCGGCCGGCTGGGCACCAATAATCTGGATCGCTGGGTTCTTTTCCTTCAGGAAGCGCGACACCCCCGTGATAGTGCCGGTGGTACCCATCGCCGACACAAAGTGGGTGATGCGGCCCTCGGTATCCTGCCAGAGTTCCGGCCCCGTGGTTTCGTAGTGCGCCAGCGGATTGTCCGGGTTGGCGAACTGGTCCAGGATCACGCCCTTGCCTTCGCGCTCCATGGCATCGGCCAGGTCGCGCGCGTATTCCATGCCGCCCTTGACCGGCGTCAGGATGATTTCCGCACCATAGGCGGCCATGCTCTGACGGCGCTCCAGACTCAGGTCCTCGGGCATGATCAGCACCATGCGGTAGCCGCGAATGGCGGCCGCCATGGCCAGGGCGATACCGGTATTGCCCGACGTGGCCTCGATCAGCGTGTCGCCGGGCTTGATGCGGCCGCGCTCTTCTGCACGGCGGATCATCGACAGCGCGGGGCGGTCCTTGACCGAGCCGGCCGGGTTGTTACCCTCGAGCTTGCCAAGGATCACGTTGCCGCGCGCTTCGATGGCAGCGCCGGGAATGCGCTGCAGTCGTACCAGCGGCGTGTTGCCGATGGTGTCTTCAATCGTTTTGTAGGCCATGGTGCGGGGTGGGTCGGTTTTCGTTGGCCATTGTAATGCACCAACCTTACCCGCACCGGCGGCCGGGCCATTCCGCCCGCCGCCGGCACGTGCCGGATCAGTGCGTCAGGCCCTGTTCTTCCGGATGACGGCTGCCAAGCAGGTGGTACAGCAGGATGGCGCCGAATGTGGCGGTGCCGATGCCACCCAGGGTCATGCCGCCGAACTTCAGCGTCAGATCGCCCGCCGCCACGGTCAGCGTGGCGCCCACCGTGATCAGGTTGCGCGAGCTGGAAAAATCGACATGGTTCTGCACCCAGATACGGCCAGCCGTGGCCGAGATCAGGCCGAACACGACGATGGTCAGCCCGCCAATGACCGGCCCGGGAATCGTCAGGATCAGCGCCCCGAACTTGGGCGAGAAGCCAAGCAGGATCGCCACCGCTGCCGCCACCACGAAGATCAGTGTCGAATAGATTCGGGTGACCGCCATCACGCCCATGTTCTCGGCGTACGTGGTCACTCCCGTGCCGCCGCCAGATGCCGACAGCATCGTGGCCACGCCATCGCCGATAAATGCCCGGCCGATGTACGGGTCGAGATTGCGCCCGGTCATCACGCCGATGGCCTTGATATGGCCCAGGTTCTCGGCCACCAGCACGATTGCCACCGGGGCGATCAGCAGCATGGCGTTGGCGTCGAAGACCGGCGTGGTGAACGCCGGCATGCCGAACCAGCTGGCTGCCACCACGCCGGAGAAGTCGATGGCCTTGCCCATACCCATCAGGTTGGTTGCCACGAAATACGCCAGGTAGCCGGTCAGGCCGCCCAGCAGCACCGGCAGGCGCCCGAGCATGCCCGGCGCGCGCACCGCGATCAGGCCCACGGCCAGCACCGTCAGCAGGCCTACCCACGTATCGAGCGCCGCCCCGCTGACCGCCTTGACGGCCACCGGCGCCAGGTTCAGGCCAATGGCCGCGACGATGGCACCGGTCACCACCGGCGGCATCAGCTTTTCCACCCAGGCGTAGCCAACAGCCTGCACGACCAGGCCGATGATCGTGTACAGGGCGCCGGCAGCAATGATGCCGCCCAGCGCCAGCGGGATATTCGTGTTCGGGCCGCTACCGCTGTAGCCCGTGGCCGCGATCACCACGGCGATAAAGGCGAAGCTCGATCCCAGATAGCTGGGCACCCGGCCACGCACGCACAGGAAGAACAGCAAGGTGCCAATGCCCGAGAACAGGATGGCGATATTGGGAGGAAAGCCCATCAGGATCGGGGCAATGGCCGTCGATCCGAACATCGCCACCACGTGCTGGATGCCCGCAAGCAAGGTCTGGCCCGCCGGCAACCGTTCGTCGGGGGCGATCACGCCCTCGGTCTTCAGTCGCCACTTGGGCAGGAAACTCCCGTCGTCAATGCTGTCCTGGCCATTCGCCATGTTCTTCTCTCCCTGTCAGCGGTACGGCTGCGTTGCCGGTTCAATTATTGGTGTGGAAATCCGGGGTGCACGCCGGCGCCAGGCGCCGGCCGCAACGGCGATGCGCATGATACCCCGCACCCCGGGTGGTGCAAATCGGGACTGCCGCGTGCGTGCCACGCCAGCGAAGCACAACGCATACCAGCCCCGGCCTGTTGACCCGCCGTGCCGCTGCCGCCGTCAGCGCGCCGTGGCAGCCTTCGGCGCAGGTTTTGGCGCGGGCTTGCCGTCCTTGCGGGCGGCCGGCGCCGTGCCGGACGTCTTGCCGAACGTCAGGCCCGCCTCCTGGAGATTGGCCGCCGATTTCGGCCCTACCCCGGGCACACGGTCCGCGAGGTCCACCGCGTCCTTGAAGGCCCCGTTCTTGTCACGTTCCGTCAGGATCCGCTTGGCCGTGGCCGGGCCGATACCCTTGATCGTGCCCAGCGCCGCTTCGTCAGCACTGTTCACGTCGACCGCGGCATGGGCCGGACCCGCGCCCGCCAGGGCAAGCATGAACGCCAGGGCCAGGCTGCTCCGCCGGCACGCGCGCAAGGCGCCCCGGGACATGCTGGACAGGGAACCGGGAAACAGAGGCGCCGGCGCGCTTGCCGGGCCAGCGTTGTACATCTTGTGCATCGATAAGACTCCTTTCCTTTTCAGTTGCAAGTCCGCCACCGGATGGCAGCGGAAGCGGTCAGGATAGGAGTCCGATCGGACATCAGAAACGGCTGGACACACATGTTCACAACACCCGCGCGTTTGTGTGTCCAACCGGAATATTGATGATGCACTGCCGGACATTTACGAGTCCGGCCAGCGCAAACCGTGGCGCAGGCGCGACACGGCCTTTGACGGCAGCGCGCTCAGCTACGGTCGAGCAGCCAGTTGCAGTAGCGGCTCACGCCTTCCTGCACCGTCAGGAACGGTGCCTCGTAGCCCGCCGAGCGCAGGCGCGACACGTCTGACTGCGTGAAGCACTGGTACTTGCCGCGCAGCGCATCGGGAAACTTCACGTATTCGACCAGACCTTCCTGCACCATTTCTTCCAGCGACAGGGGCGGCTTGTCCTCGGATTCGCGCAGGGCATTGACCACCGACACCGCAATATCGTTGAACGGCTGCGAACGGCCCGTGCCGAGGTTGAAGATGCCGGACTTTTCCGGATGGTCCAGGAAATACAGGTTGACCTTGACCACGTCTTCCACCGACACGAAGTCGCGGCTCTGCGTGCCCGGCGCGTAGCCGTTGTACTCGCCAAACAGCTTGACGGTACCTTCCGCGCGGAACTGGTTGAAGTGGTGGAACGCCACCGATGCCATGCGGCCTTTGTGGAATTCGCGCGGGCCGTAGACGTTGAAGTAGCGGAAGCCGACGATCTGCGAGTGCGCGGACGGCAGCCTGCGGCGCACCACCTGGTCGAACAGGAACTTCGAATAGCCGTAGACGTTCAGCGGCTTTTCGTACTCGCGGTCCTCGCGGAACATCGTAGAAGCGCCATAAGTGGCGGCCGACGACGCATAGAGGAACTGGGTGCCCTGCTCCAGGCAGGCTTCCATCAGCGCCAGCGTATAGCGGTAGTTGTTCTCCATCATGTAGCGGCCGTCCGTCTCCATGGTGTCGGAACAGGCGCCTTCATGGAACACCGCACGCACATTGCCGAAATCGCCGCGCTTGAAGCGCTCGACGAATTCGGCCTTGTCCAGGTAGTCGGCAATCTCGCAGTCCACGAGATTGTTGAATTTCTCGGCGCGCGTCAGGTTGTCGACCGCGACGATATGGGTCTCGCCGCGTTCGTTCAGGCCCTTGACGATATTGCTGCCGATAAAGCCGGCAGCGCCGGTCACGATGATGGTCATGGCGGATTCAGGCTAGCAGGCGCGCCTCAGGCGGCGCCAAACAATTCGGGATAAGTGACAACAGCGGTACCCAGCTTGCCGACGACGATGCTGCCGGCGCGATTGGCATGCTGCACGGCTTCCTTGAGCGGCACCCCCGCGCCCAGCATGGTTGCCAGCGTGGCGATCACCGTGTCGCCGGCCCCCGATACATCATAGACTTCGCGCGCCTGGGCCGAGACATGCAGCACTTCGGCTTCGGTATAGAGCGTCATGCCCTCTTCCGAACGCGTCAGCAGCAGCGCTTCGAGCTGCAGCTCGCGACGCAGGTTCTGGGCACGGATGGTCAGGTCGGCCTCGGTCTTCCAGGCCCCCACCACAGCGCGCATCTCGGCGCGGTTCGGCGTGATCAGCGTAGCGCCGCGATAGCGCGAGTAATCGTCGCCCTTGGGGTCGATCAGCACGGTGCGGCCTGCCGCACGGCCTGCGTCGACCATCCGGCCGACATGGGTCAGGCCGCCCTTGCCGTAGTCCGACAGCACCAGCACCTGGTAGTCGTTGACCAGCGTCTGGTAGCGGTCCTGTACCGACGCCAGCACTTCGTTGGCCGGCGCGTTCTCGAAATCCACGCGCAGCAGCTGCTGCTGGTGTGCCACCACGCGCAACTTGATCGTGGTGTTCAGGCTGGGATCGCGATGCAGATACGGCTGGACCTGGCTTGCGTGGAGCAATGCCTCCAGCGTGCGGCCGGGCTCGTCGTCGCCCACCACGCCGAGCATGCCAACCCTGGCCCCCAGCGCGGCCGCGTTGCGGGCCACGTTGGCGGCACCGCCCAGGCGCTCGTCGCTGCGCTTGATCTGCACCACAGGCACGGGCGCTTCCGGCGAGATGCGCTCCACATCGCCGAACCAGTAGCGGTCCAGCATCATGTCGCCCACCACCAGTACCTGCGACTGGCGGATCTGGTCCTGCGGAATCGTGTTCTTGCTCATGAACTTCCCTTTGCGACAATGCCGCGCCATGATGGCGCGGCCGGTCGGTCTGGCTACGCGGGTTGAAACGGATCAGTGCGCCGCGGTGGAGCGCCCGATCGCGTGATATTCGATGCCGGCCTGGGCCATGGCATCCGGTTCATAGAGGTTGCGGCCGTCGATGATGACCGGCGTCTTGAGCAACGCACGGATCTGCGAGAAATCGGGGCTGCGGAACACCTTCCATTCCGTCACGATCACCAGCGCATCGGCGTCCTTCAGCACGTCCATCTGGGCGTCGCAGAACAGCACGCGGTCGATGCCGCCGGGGATATCGGCCAGGTCGGTCTCCAGCACGCGGCGGGCCTCGTGCATCGCCACGGGATCGTGTACGCGCAGCGATGCGCCGCGCGACACCAGTTCGCGGGCCAGAACGCGGGCCGGGGCTTCGCGCATGTCGTCGGTATTGGGCTTGAACGCCAGGCCCCAGACGCCGAAGGTCTTGCCGGTCAGGTCGTCACCGAAACGCTTGACCACCTTGCGGCCCAGCACCTGCTTCTGGGCGTCGTTGACGGACTCCACGGCTTCCAGCACCCGCATCGGCTTGCCATAGGCGCTGGCCGTGCGCATCAGCGCCTGCACGTCCTTGGGAAAGCAGGAGCCGCCGTAGCCCGCACCTGCATACAGGAAGCTGTAGCCGATGCGGGGATCGGAGCCGATGCCCATCCGCACCAGTTCGATGTCGGCGCCCACTTCGTCGGCCAGGTTGGCCAACTCGTTCATGAACGAAATACGCGTGGCCAGCATCGAGTTGGCCGCGTACTTGGTGAACTCGGCCGACCGTACGTCCATATAGAACGTGCGTTCGTGGTTGCGGTTGAACGGCGAATACAGCTGGCGCATGATGGCCTGCGCGTGGCGACCGGCGGCATCGGGCGCACAGCCCAGCACAATGCGGTCCGGACGCATGAAATCTTCCACGGCGGCGCCTTCCTTCAGGAACTCGGGATTGGACACCACCGAGTACTGCAGGTCTTCCAGCCCACGCGACGCCAGTTCCTCGCGGATCACGGCAGCCACGCGGTCGCCGGTGCCAACCGGCACGGTCGACTTGTCCACCACCACCTTGAAGCCGGTCATGTGGCGGCCGATATTGCGCGCGGCGGCCAGCACGTACTGCAGGTCGGCCGATCCGTCCTCGTCAGGCGGCGTACCGACGGCGATGAACTGCACGTCGGCATGCTCGACGCTGGCGGCCACATCGGTGGAAAACGTCAGCCGGCCCGCCGCACGGTTGCGGTCGATCAGTTCCTTCAGGCCCGGTTCGTAGATGGGCACGCCACCGGCGTTCAGCAGCGCGATCTTCTTTTCGTCGACATCGAGACAGAACACGGAGTTGCCGAGTTCGGCCAGGCAGGCACCGGTCACGAGGCCAACATAGCCACTGCCGATAATCGTAACTTTCATTGCGGAAGCTCCAGGGAATTCAGGTTCGCTTGAGATGTATTAGCCAAGCGCTTCGGAGCGGCGCGGCGCATAGGTCTCCCAGCGGTTGCAGCCGGGGCACTGCCAATAAAACAGCCGGGCGCGGAAGCCGCATTCGCGGCAGGTGTAGCGCGCCAGATTACGGGTGCGAAGCTGCAGCAGATCGCGGATCGCCGCCGTTTCCTGCGACTGGTCGTCCGGTTCGGCGTCTGCGGCCGCGCCATCGGCCGTGGCCTCACCATCGGCGCCGGCAGGCTGCAGCGCCTTGTTCTCGGCCGCCTGCGCCTCGAAGTAGCGGGTCAGCGCCAGCAGCGTCGGCTGACGGCGCAACTGTTCGCGCATCAGCGCGGTCGCGGCCACGGGGCCGTTGGCTTCGAGTTCGGTGCGATAGGCGGTATCGAGCAGTTCCGGCGCCAGCTTGGTCTTGAGGAGTTCGCGCAGCCACTGCAGGGCCTTGCCCTGTTCGCCCAGCGTCGCGTAGGCCTTGACCACGCGGTCGGCCACCAGCGGCAGATAGGCAGCATCCTGGTTTTCGATGCCCAGCCAGTGCTGCAGCGCCCCGGCCTGGTCGCCGGCCGCCGCAGCCACGTCGCCCAGCAGGATCGGCGCACGCACGTTGTCCGGGTTTTCCTCACGGGCGCGGCGCAGCCATTCGACGGCCTCGTCCGGCTTTTTCTTTTGCAGCGCGTCTTGTGCCAGTTCACAGCAGAACTGGGCGATCTGCACGCGATAGTCCTTCTGGTCCAGCGTCTGCAGTTCGCGCGCAGCGTCGATGGCCTTCGACCATTCCTTTTCGACTTCGTAGAGTTCCAGCAGCACGCGCTTGGCGGACGCCGCATACGGGCCGGACATCAGCCGGCGCAGCGACTCCTCGGCGCGGTCCAGCAGGCCCGCGCGCAGGAAATCCTGTCCCAGTTCATAGAGTGCGTGCTCACGTTCCGGCTCGGGAAGGTCTGGCCGGGTCGCCAGGTTCTGGTGCACGCGGATCGCGCGTTCGGTTTCGCCACGGCGGCGGAACAGCGCACCCAGCGCAAAGTGCAGCTCGGTGGTCTCGGGGTCCAGCCGAGCCACTTCGACAAAGGCGTCGATCGCCTGGTCGGGTTGCTCGTTGAGCAGGAAGTTGAGGCCTTTGAAATACGAACGCGGCAATGCGCCCTGCTCGCTCATCAGCTGGCGCAGGTCGAAGCGCGCAGCCATCCAGCCAAGGCCAAATACAAGCGGCAGCGCCAGCAGCCACCAGGTTTCAAACATCATGGGTCAAACTTTCGGACCGACTACGTTATAGGGGACGCCCGGCTTGGCCTCGGGCGGCACGGCATCCACTGCCGGAGCAGTCCGGGCCGCGCCCAGGGCACGGCGCAGGCGCGCGGCCTCCATGCGCTGGCGCATCAGCCCCGGCGCCACGGCCGCCAATGCAGCCACGATGCCCAGCCCGAACGCCGCCAGCAGGATCAGGATCAGCGGCGCATGCCAGACCGCGCCGAAGAAGAGCTGCAGGTCGGCATCGGCGGTATTGCGCAGTGCCAGCACGAACAGCAGCACGAACAGGACGATACGGAAGATCCAGGCGATGAGTTTCATGCGGTGAATGCCTTCGGAACTTGAGTGCACAACCGGTCACGCGACAGCGTTCGGGCGCACCCGGCCAAGGATTCCCGGCATTGTAGCGGAATCACTTCTCGCAAACGGTAACGATTGGTCGCCTGACGCCCCGGCCACCGCAGCCGGCGGCCATTATCGGTGCACAAACAAAAAGCGCTCCCGGAGGAGCGCTTTTCTACAGACTTGCCAGTATGGCGAGCGTGCATCAGGAACGGACCAGATTGAGCTGATTGTCCTCGTGCAGACCGGCCGAAGCCGATTGCGACGGGGCCAGGGACTGCCCTGCCTTGCCGTGCGACGCCTGACCATTGACGGTCGCGACGCCACCCTGTGGCGTGACAGGACGATCCACCCGCTCCCGCAACTCCTTGCCCGCCTTGAAGTGCGGCACCCGTTTTTCGGGCACCAGCACGCGTTCGCCGGACTTGGGGTTGCGGCCCACGCGAGGCGGCCGCCGGTTCAGACCAAAGCTGCCGAAGCCGCGGATCTCGATGCGATGGCCATCGGCCAGGGCTTCGGACATCGCGTCGAGAATCGTTTTCACCGAGATGTCCGCATCCCGCAGCAGCAACTGCGGAAAACGGGCAGCCAGTTTTTCGACGAGCTCGGACTTGGTCATGGGCGGTCTCGCTTCGCGCGGCGCTCTAAATTACTGGTTGTCCTGGCCCAGCTTGGCCTTCAGCAGCGCGCCCAGGTTGGTCGTGCCAGCCGTGCCGGTGTCAGCCTGGAACTTCTGCATCGCTTCTTGCTGCTCTGCGCTGTCCTTGGCCTTGATCGACAGGTTGATGTTGCGCGACTTGCGGTCGACGTTCACCACCAGGGCGGTGATCTGCTCGCCTTCCTTCAGCACGTTGCGGGCGTCTTCCACGCGGTCAGCGGAGATTTCCGATGCACGCAGGTAGCCTTCCACGTCGTCGGCCAGTTGCACCACGGCGCCCTTGGCATCAACAGCCTTGATCGTGCCGTTGACGAGCGAACCCTTGTCGTTGGCCGAGATGAAGTTGTTGAACGGATCGCCCGACAGCTGCTTGATACCCAGCGAGATGCGTTCCTTGTCGACGTCGATGCCCAGGACGACAGCTTCCACTTCGTCGCCCTTCTTGTACTTGCGCACGGCTTCTTCGCCCGACTCTTGCCACGACAGGTCCGACAGGTGAACCAGGCCGTCGATGCCGCCCGGCAGACCGATGAACACGCCGAAGTCGGTGATCGACTTGATCTGGCCCGTCAGCTTGTCGCCCTTCTTGTGGTTGCGGCTGAAATCGTCCCACGGATTGGCCTTGCACTGCTTCATGCCCAGGCTGATACGACGCTTGTCTTCGTCGATATCCAGAACCATGACTTCCACTTCGTCGCCCAGCTGGACAACCTTCGAAGGAGCCACGTTCTTGTTGGTCCAGTCCATTTCCGACACGTGGACCAGGCCTTCGATACCGGCTTCGATTTCCACGAATGCGCCGTAGTCGGTCAGGTTGGTCACCTTGCCGAACAGACGGGTGCCTTGCGGGTAGCGGCGCGAGATGCCCACCCACGGATCTTCGCCCAGTTGCTTCACGCCCAGCGAGACGCGGTTCTTTTCCTGGTCGAACTTGAGGATCTTGGCGGTGATTTCCTGGCCAACCGACAGCACTTCGCTCGGGTGACGCACACGACGCCATGCCAGGTCGGTGATGTGCAGCAGGCCGTCGATACCACCCAGGTCCACGAACGCGCCGTAGTCGGTGATGTTCTTGACGATACCGTTGACGATCGCGCCTTCCTTCAGCGTTTCCATCAGCTTCTGACGCTCTTCGCCCAGCGTGGCTTCCACCACGGCGCGACGCGACAGCACGACGTTGTTACGCTTGCGGTCGAGCTTGATGACCTTGAATTCCAGGGTCTTGCCTTCGTACGGCGTGGTGTCCTTGATCGGACGCACGTCGACGAGCGAACCGGGCAGGAAGGCGCGGATGCCGTTGACCATGACGGTCAGGCCGCCCTTGACCTTGCCGGTCACGGTACCCGAGATGATCTCGCCGTCTTCCAGCGCCTTCTCGAGGTTCAGCCACGATGCCAGGCGCTTGGCCTTGTCGCGGGAGAGGATGGTATCGCCATAGCCGTTCTCGAGCGCGTCGATGGCCACGGACACGTAGTCGCCGGCCTGCACTTCGAGTTCGCCCTGGTCGTTCAGGAACTCCTCCACCGGCACAAACGCCTCGGACTTGAGGCCGGCGTTGACGACCACGAAGTTGTGGTCGATGCGCACGACTTCAGCGGAAATCACTTCGCCAGCCTTCATATTGGAGCGGGCGATCGATTCCTCGAACAGTGCGGCAAAGGATTCGTTGGTTTGCAGGTCGGACATAAACGTAAAGTAGCAATCCGCAGTACGTTGGCCGGCGCGACTATCGCGCACAGTCTGCCTCACGCAGCGGGGTCAGGTTGATCACCTGTGCTGGACGGGTTGGGTTCCGGCACAGGCCCAGGTCGGCGCCTCGTGGTTTTACTCACCGCACCGCGGCGAACCACTCCAGCACCTGCGCCACCGCCTCGTCCACCGTCATTTCGGAGGTGTCCAGGCGTTGCGCGTCTTCTGCAGGACGCAACGGTGCGGCGGCACGGGAACGGTCCCGCGCGTCGCGCGCCTCGAGGTCACGCAAAAGGTCTTCGATATTAGCAGAAATTCCCTTATCAATCAATTGTTTATAGCGTCTGCGGGCGCGCGCCTCGACACTCGCGGTCAGGAACACCTTGAGGCGGGCCTCCGGGAAGATCACCGTGCCCATGTCGCGGCCGTCCGCCACCAGCCCCGGCAGCTTGCGAAAGCCCCGTTGAAGTGCCGTCAGCGCATCACGAACGGGCTGATGGACGGCCAGCGCCGATGCCCGGTTGCCGATTGCCTCCTGGCGGATCAGCTGGCTGACCTCTTCACCTTCGAGCCAGACCCGGTCCGGGCCGAACTTCACATCGAGGCGAAGGGCGATCTTTGCAAGGGTATCGACGTCGCCAATATCCACATCGACACGGTCGCTCGCCAGCGCCACCAGCCGGTACAGCGCGCCGCTGTCCAGCAGATGAAAGCCCAGGGCATCTGCCACCTTGTGAGCCACCGTACCCTTGCCGGATGCGGTTGGCCCATCTATGGTGATGACGTCAATGATAGTCATTCTTAATTGATTAGCTTGAAACTATTGATTTTCGACTTTAATTGAGAGTCGTTATCATTCGATCCATGGTTGCGCGGCTGCAGCGTTCGCGCTCCCCACAAAAGGCGCTGCGCGACCATCCCGACATTTTCGACACGAGGCAATTCACCATGGCCAAAACCCTGACCTTCGGCATCATGCACCTGGGCATCGCATTCAGCGTGACCTACGCACTGACCGGCAGCCTGGCCATCAGCGGTGCCATCACATTCATCGAACCGGCCGTCAACACGGTGGCCCACTATTTCTTCGACAAGTACTGGGAGCGCCGTGAACGTCGTGGAAATCTCGCAGGGGCCGAAGCCAGCCCCGAAGCACCGGCGGCGCCCCGCCTGGCCGCCGCCTGAAAACTGCTATTGAACCGGAGTGACCGCTTACCGCGCCACCCCGGCAAACACCGAGAAATACTCTGGGAATGTCTTTGCCACGCAGCCCGGCTCGTTGATCCGCACCGGCAGCGGCCCGAAAGCGGCGAGCGAGAAACACATGGCCATCCGGTGATCATCATAGGTGCCAATGCCATCTGCCGGGGTCTGCCAGGCACCAGATGAAGGCGGCGTCACTTTCAGATAGTCCGCGCCCTCTTCCACTTCGGCGCCGAGTTTGCGCAGCTCGGTAGCCATGGCGGCAATTCGGTCCGTTTCCTTGACGCGCCAGCTGGCAATATTGGTCAGCGTGGTCGTGCCTTCCGCAAACAGCGCCGCCACGGCCAGAGTCATCGCGGCGTCGGGAATGTGGTTGCAGTCGAGCTCGATACCATTGAGCCGGCCATCGTCGCGCTCGGTGCCGCGCACCTCGATCCAGTTGTCGCCGGCCATCACGTTGGCGCCCATGCGGTTCAGCGCATCGGCAAACCGCACATCGCCCTGGATACTCGACAGGCCCACGCCTTCTACCCGCACCGGCCCGCCGCCGATTGCGCCGGCAGCCAGGAAATACGACGCGGTCGAGGCATCGCCTTCGACATAGATCTCGCCCGGCGAGCGGTACTGTGCGCCGGCCGGCAGGATAAAGCGCTCCCAGCCCTGGCGCTCGACCACGATGCCGAAGCGGGCCAGCAGGTTCAGCGTGATCTCGACGTAAGGCTTCGAGATTAGCTCGCCCACCACTTCGATCTCGATCCGACCCGAAGGCGCCGACGCCATCGGCAGCGTCATCAGCAGCGCCGTGAGGAACTGGCTCGACACATCGCCACGCACACGGATCGGCGTGTCGATACGGATCTGCGCCGGATTGATCTGCAAGGGCGGATAGCCAGGCGTGCCCAGGTATTCGATGGCGGCGCCCACCTGCAGCAGGCCGTCCACCAGATCGCCAATCGGCCGCTCATGCATGCGCGGCACGCCGCTGAGCTTGTAGGTGCCGCCCTGCAGCGCCAGCGCCGCCGTCAGCGGGCGAATCGCCGTGCCGGCATTGCCCATGAACAGGTCGGCGGCCTTGTTCGGAAAATTGCCACCCACGCCGGTCACGATGCAATCACCGCCGTCGCGGCGCCAGGACACGCCCAGCACCTTCAGCGCTTCAAGCATGACTTGGGTATCGTCGGAATCGAGCAGGTCGCGTACGCGGGTCTCGCCGGTTGCCAGTGCGGACAGCAGCAGCACGCGGTTGGAGATACTCTTCGAGCCGGGCAGGCGTACCGTGCCCGATGCGCGGGTCAGGGGGCCGAGGGTCAGATGTTCCATGGTCTTGGCAGCGTCGGTGCGGCGCCCGGGGAAGGCGCCACGACTTCAGGGTTCTACGTTATGGGTGGCGGCACGTGCCGCACCCCACTTCAGGCGCGTGTCGCTGGCGCGAGCGAAGATCCGCTCCAGCGCAGCACCGTCTCCGGCCTTGATCTGCGCCTTCAGGTGACCAAGCACGGCTTCATACGTATTGATCTCGCGCAGCAGCGCCTCCTTGTTGGCGATGCAGATGTCACGCCACATCTCGGGCGACGACGCGGCAATGCGCGTGAAATCGCGAAAGCCCCCCCCCGCGAAGTCGAGCTTCAGCGCCGCATCCTCGGCATTGGCCACCTGCGCCACCAGCGCATACGACAGCACGTGCGGCAGGTGGCTGACCGAGGCAAACACGGCATCATGCTGCACGGCCGACATCACGTGGACATCCGCGCCGGCCGATTCCCACATGGCCCGCACCGCCGCCACGTCCGCGCGGCTGTTTTCCTGCAGCGGGCACATCACCACCTTCTTGTCCAGATAGAGGTCGTTCAGCGCGGCTTCCACGCCGTGGAGTTCACGGCCGGCAATCGGGTGCGCGGGCACGAACTGCGCCACCTTGTCGCCAAGCGCCGTCTTGGCCGCCATGATCACGTCGGACTTGGTACTGCCGGCGTCCGTCACGATGGTGCCGGGCTGCAGGTGTGGCTCCAGCGCATGCAGCAGCGCAAAGTTCTGCGCCACGGGCGCGCACAGCACGATCAGGCTCGCGCCACGGGCAGCTTCGGCCAGCGATTCGGCAGCCTCGTCGATGACGCCCAGCGTCTTCGCTTTTTCCAGCGACGCCGCTGAACGGCCAACCCCTACCACGGTGCCGACCACGCCGGCACGCTTGAGCGACAACGCCAGCGATCCGCCAATCAGGCCGACGCCGACAATCACAACACGGGAAAAATGCAGAGCGCTCACGGCTTCAGATCGGTTCGGATTCACTTCAATGCCTGTTCGAGCGCCGCGATGCACGCGGCATTCTCGTCAGGCAGGCCAATCGTGATACGCAGCCACTGCGGCAGACCGTAGTTCGCCACCGGACGCACGATCACGCCCTGCTTCAGCATCGCCAGGTTCACGCGTGCGCCGGCACCGTCGTCAGTGCCTACGCGGACCATGACGAAGTTGCCCGACGACTTCACGTACTCCAGACCCATGCGCTCGAAGGCCGCCACCAGCTGAGCCTTGCCGGCGCGATTGAGCTCGGCGCTGCGCTGCAGGAAATCGCCATCGCCCAGCGCTGCCACGGCTGCGGCCTGGGCCAGGCTGTTGACGTTGAATGGCTGGCGCACGCGATTCAGCAGGTCGGTCAGCGGCGGCTGCGCCACGCCATAGCCCACTCGCAATCCCGCCAGGCCGTAGGCCTTCGAGAACGTACGCGACACCATCAGGTTCGGATACTTGCGCACCCACGCGATGGACTCGTACTGCTGGTCAGCGTCGAGGTATTCGTTGTACGCCTCGTCCAGCACCACCACCACGTGCGGGGGCACCTTCGCCAGGAACGCCTCGATCTCGGCGGCGGACACGAAGGTACCGGTCGGGTTGTTCGGATTGGCGATGAACACAAGCTTCGTGTCCGGCGCAATCGCGGCGGACATGGCGTCGAGATCGTGACCGTACTGGCGCGACTTCACCTCGATGGCGCGCGCGCCCACTTCCTGGGTAGCCAGCGCGTAGACCGCGAACGAGTATTCGGCGTAGACAATCGACTCGCCGGCGCGCACCAGTGCGTGCGCGGCCAGTTCCAGGATGTCGTTGCTGCCGTTGCCGAGGGTCAGCCACTCTGCCGGGACATCGAATTTTTCCGAAAGCCTGGCCTTCAGCTCGAAGCCGTTGCTGTCCGGGTAGCGGCCCAGATCCTCGGTGGCCGCTGCAATGGCGGCCTTGGCCGAGGCCGGCATGCCAAGCGGATTCTCGTTCGACGCCAGCTTGACGATACGCGCCTCATCAAGCCCGAACTCGCGTGCCACTTCCGAAATTGGCTTTCCTGCGATGTACGGCGAGATCTTGCGGACGTAGGTCGGGCCAAAGTAGTCGGCTACATTCGCAGCCACATTCGCCGTTGCGCTCGCTGCCCCGCTTTCCTGCTGTGCCATGCGTGTCTCCTGCCTGCGTTATTTGCTCGACGGGTAGGACCCGAGCACCTTCAGGTACGCGGCGTTGGCGCGCAGCGACTGGATCGCGCGTGCCACGGCCGGATCGTGCTGATGGCCTTCCACATCGACATAGAAGTAGTACTCCCACGCGCCGCTGCGGGCGGGCCGCGATTCGAAGCGGCACATCGACACACCGTTGTCGGCCAGCGGCGCCAGCAGCTGGTACACGGCGCCGGCCTTGTTCGGCACCGACAGGATCATCGACGTCTGGTCGCTGCCCGACGGCTCGGTTTCGTAGCGGCCGATCACCGCAAAGCGCGTGCGGTTGTGCGGATCGTCCTGGATGTTGGCCCGCACGATATGCAGGTGATAGCGGTTGGCGGCGGTCTCGCCGGCAATCGCCGCCACCGTGGGATCTTCGCTGGCCATGCGCGCCGCCTCGGCGTTGCTCGACACGGCCTGGCGCTCCAGATGCGGATAGTTGGCGGCGAGCCAGTGCTGGCACTGTGCCAGCGCCTGCGCGTGCGCGCGCACCACGGTCACGCCCTTCATGTCGGGCGACGACGCCATCAGGTTGTGATGCACCTTCAGCGCGATCTCGCCGCTGATCTTCAGCGACGTCTGCAGGAACAGGTCCAGCGTGCGCGACACCGCGCCTTCGGTCGAATTCTCGACCGGCACCACGCCGTACTCCACCGTGCCCGACTCCACCGACCGGAACACCTCGTCGATGCTCGGACAGGGCACCCCGCTGACCTCGTGGCCGAAGTGCGCGTACAGCGCCTGCTCGGAGAACGTGCCGGCCGGGCCCAGGAAGGCGATTTCGAGCGGCTTTTCCAGGCCGCGGCAGGCCGACATCACCTCGCGCCAGATCGACGCCACGCTTTCGCCAAGCAGCGGGCCCGGATTGGCGCCCTGCACCTTGCGGATCACCTGCAGCTCGCGTTCGGGGCGAAACACCGGCGCACCGTACTTCTTCTTGACCTCGCCCACGTCGAGCGCCAGTTGCGCACGGCGATTCAGCAGGGCCAGCAGCTCGCGGTCGACGGCGTCGATCTGGTCGCGCAGCGGCGCCAGGTCCGCGGACAGCGCCTGCTCCTGGGGGCTGGGTGCGGCATTGTCATTGCCGGAGGCTGCCACCGCCGGCTTGTCTTGCTGTGTCATAGGCCTGTGGGCCGCGCATCGCGCAGCCGCGGAAAGTCTGGGCTGATGCCGGGCCCCCGCGCTGCAAGGGCCGCGACAGAAAGCACCACCGTCAGGCGGCGGTGCGCTCGAACTCGCGCATGAATTCCACCAGCGCGGTCACACCTTCGAGTGGCATCGCGTTATAGATGCTGGCGCGCATGCCGCCCACGGACTTGTGGCCCTTGAGCTGTACCAGGCCATTCGCGCGCGCCTGGGTCAGGAACGCTTCGTTGCGCGATTCGTCGCGCAGGAAGAACGGTACGTTCATGCGCGAGCGGCTGCCGGGATCGATTTCGTTACGGTAGTAGTCGCTCTGGTCCAGGAAGTCGTACAGCGCGCGCGCCTTGGCGATATTGCGCTGTTCGATCGCGGGCACGCCGCCCTGGGCCTTGAGCCACTTGAACACGAGCCCGGCGATATAGATCGCATAGGTGGGCGGCGTGTTGTACATCGAGTCATGCTCGGCCACCAGGCGCCAGTTGAACGCCGAGGGGCACAGCGGGTGCGCGAAACCGATCAGGTCTTCGCGCACGATGACGATCGTCACACCGGCCGGGCCGATGTTCTTCTGCGCGCCACCATACACCACCTGCACGCGCGACCAGTCGATCGGGCGCGACAGGATATGGCTCGACGCGTCGGCCACGACGATGCGGCCCTTGTCATGCGTACCGGTCTGGCCAATGTCCGGGATGTCCTGGAACTCCACGCCGACGATGGTCTCGTTCGTGCACAGATGCACATAGGCCGCGTCGTCGGACAGTTTCCACGTGTTCACATCGGGAATCTTGTGCCACTTCTGGTCCTTGCTGGACGCGGCGATATTCACCTCGCCATAGCGGCGCGCTTCCTGCTCGGTCTTGACCGACCACGTGCCGGTCACCACGAAATCGGTCTTCGGCTTCGCGGCATTGACACGGTTGGCCAGGTTCAGCGGCACGATGCCGTTTTCGCCGATGGCACCACCCTGCAGGAACAGAATCTTGAAGTTCTTGGGCACATGCAGCAGTTCGCGCAGATCGGCCAGCGCCTGCTGGTGGATGCTCTCGAAGTCCTTGCTGCGGTGGCTCATCTCCATCACCGATACGCCAGTACCACGCCATGACAGCATTTCCTCGGCGGCCTGCTGCAGGACTTCGGTCGGCAACGCGGCCGGGCCAGGCGAGAAATTGAAGACGCGCTCGGCCAGGGAACGTTGCAGGCCGGCGAGGGCGGGATTCTGGGGATCGTTCATGGAGGGAGAAAAAGAAAAATGGCTGCCGGATGGAACCAGGCAGCCATTATCGCCCAAAACCCGCGCCCCTTGGACACCAAGGGCATCCGGACCAGGCCTGGACAGGCGACCTCTCCGGCCCGAGGGCCCGGAGAGGTCAGCCGTCGATCACTTCGAAGCGGCGGCGATTTCCTTCTCGGCGGCGTCACGCATCGACTTGCCAACCTGGGGACCGTACTTCTGCATCATCGAACCCCAGATTTCCTGGGTGGCCTTGCCCTGGTTGGCCATGAACTTCTGGCCCGTCGGCGACTTCAGGAACGTGGTCAGATCCTTGATTTCCTGGGTCGAGTAGTACTTGCCGAAGGCATCGTAGTGCGCCTTGATGGCGTCCTGGCGGAAGCCATCGGTGTTGAACGCCGTACCGGCGCCATCGACCATGCGCTGCACGGCGCCGTTCTTCTTGAGCTTGTCGACAGCGGCCTGCTTCTGCTTGTCGTTCAGCGTCTTGTTCTCGACGAGAACCTGCTCCAGCACCAGCGGCGCTTCCTGCTTGGCGCCTTGTTGCCAGTTATCGGCCTGACCCTTCACAGCCTGGTCAGCCTGCATGACGGTCAGCAGTTCCTTGATGGCCGCGGTCTTGTCCTTGTCTTCCTGAGCGTGCGCGCCTTGCGCCAGCATCATCATCGGAGCGAAAGCAGCCAGAACAGCGATACGTCGATAGGTTTTGAGCATTATGACTCCCTGGTAAATACGTCCGGATTAGTCCGAACGGCCGTCTGGCGAGTTCCGGCCGTCGTCCCGTTGTTGCAACAAATTACGAATTCGCGTCCGCGTCGGAGGCACCCGCTCCGGTATCGCCATCGGCGCCGGTCGCACCCGTAGCATCTTCCGCCACGTCCTCGTCTTCGCCGTTGCCGCTGCTATCGGCATCCGACTCGACAATGCGCTGCAGGCCCGACAGCTTGGTGCCCTCGTCGACGTTGATCAGCGTCACACCTTGTGTGGCACGACCCATCTCGCGGATCTCCGCCACGCGGGTGCGGATCAGCACGCCGCCCGTGGTAATCAGCATGATCTCGTCCTCGGGCGACACCAGCGCTGCGGCCACCACGCGACCATTGCGCTCGCTCGTCTGGATCGCAATCATGCCCTTGGTGCCACGGCCGTGTCGAGTGTACTCGGAGATCGGCGTACGTTTGCCGTAGCCGTTCTCGGTAGCGGTCAGCACGCTGCCCACCGTCGTCGACGCGCCCTCGGCTACCTCGCCCTCGGGCGTTTCCGCCGGGGCCACCAGCATGGCGATCACTGCCTGGCCTTCGTCAAGGTTCATGCCACGCACGCCGCGCGCCTGACGGCCCATCGGACGCACGTCGTTCTCGTCGAAGCGCACGGCCTTGCCGGCATCGGAGAACAGCATCACGTCGTGCTGGCCGTCGGTAATGGCGGCGCCGATCAGGAAGTCGCCCTCGTCGAGGTCGACGGCAATGATGCCGGCCTTGCGCGGGTTCGAGAAATCGGTCAGCACCGTCTTCTTGACCGTGCCGCGCGCCGTCGCCATGAAGATGAAGTGCTCGGCGTCAAACTGGCGCACCGGCAGGATCACGTTGATCTTCTCGCCGTCGGCCAGCGGGAACATGTTCACGATCGGACGGCCACGCGAGTTACGCGATCCTTGCGGCACCTCGTAGACCTTGAGCCAGTACAGACGGCCGCGGTTCGAGAAGCACAGGATGTAGTCGTGCGTGTTGGCGACGAACAGCGTATCGATCCAGTCGTCTTCCTTGGTCGCCGTAGCCAGCTTGCCGCGGCCACCACGCTTCTGCGCGCGATACTCGGAGATCGGCTGGCTCTTCATGTAGCCGGAGTGCGACAGCGTGACCACCATGTCCTGCGGGGTGATCAGGTCCTCGGTGTCAAGTTCGGTCGCGTTGTGCTCGATCTGCGAGCGGCGCTCGTCGCCAAACTCGGCGCGGATGGCACCCAGCTCTTCGGTGATGATGGTGGTGATGCGCTCCGGGCGAGCCAGGATGTCGAGCAGATCGGCGATCAGGCCCATCACTTCGCGGTATTCCTGGACGATCTTGTCCTGCTCCAGGCCCGTGAGGCGTTGCAGGCGCATCTGCAGGATTTCCTGCGCCTGGCCATCGGACAGGCGATACAGGCCATCGGGCTGCATGCCGAACACGGCCGGCAGGCCATCCGGACGATACGAGGCACGGCCACCTGCAGTGTCGCTTTCGGCACGCGACAGCATGTCGCGGACAAGCCCGGAATCCCAGGCCTTAGCCATCAGTTCCTGCTTCGCCAGCGGCGGGGTCGGGGCGGCCTTGATGATCGCGATGAACTCGTCGATGTTCGCCAGCGCCACGGCCAGGCCTTCCAGCACGTGCCCACGTTCGCGCGCCTTGCGCAGTTCGAACACGGTACGGCGCGTCACCACTTCGCGGCGATGCGACAGGAAGGCATCCAGCATCTGCTTAAGGTTCAGCAGGCGCGGCTGGCCATCCACCAGCGCCACCATGTTCATGCCGAACGTGTCCTGCAGCTGGGTGTTCTTATATAGGTTGTTCAGCACAACCTCGGGCACTTCGTTGCGCTTGAGCTCGATCACCACGCGCATGCCTGACTTGTCAGACTCATCGCGGATGTCGGAAATGCCCTCGATCTTCTTCTCGGTCACCAGCTCGGCAATGCGCTCGAGAAGTGTCCGCTTGTTTACTTGATACGGCAGCTCGTCGACGATGATCGCCTGGCGCGCGCCACGGTCGATATCCTCAAAGTGCGTGCGCGCGCGCATGACCACGCGGCCGCGCCCGGTGCGGTAACCCTCCCGCACGCCCTGGATGCCATAAATAATGCCGGCCGTCGGAAAATCAGGCGCAGGTACCAGTTCGATCAGTTCATCGATCGTGGTATCGGGATTACGCAGCAGATGCAGGCAGGCATCGACAACCTCATTGAGGTTATGCGGCGGGATATTGGTTGCCATACCCACGGCAATACCCGACGAACCATTGATAAGCAAATTCGGGATTCGCGCTGGCAAAATACCGGGCTCTTTCTCCGAACCGTCATAGTTCGGTTCGAAATCGACAGTTTCCTTGTCGATATCGTGAAGCATTTCATGGGCAATCTTCGCCAGGCGGATTTCGGTATAACGCATCGCCGCTGCGTTATCTCCGTCCACTGAACCGAAGTTACCCTGGCCGTCGACCAGCATATAGCGCAGCGAGAAATTC
This sequence comes from Cupriavidus sp. HE11, assembly GCF_056097175.1. NCBI lineage: Bacteria > Pseudomonadati > Pseudomonadota > Betaproteobacteria > Burkholderiales > Burkholderiaceae > Cupriavidus > Cupriavidus sp. HE11. Next base: position 2,759,074 of record NZ_CP184464.1, on the reverse strand, counting down.
TGCGCCATGCGGACGATCGTGTCATAGACGGCAGTATCGCCGTGCGGGTGATACTTACCAATCACATCACCGACGATACGTGCCGACTTCTTGTAGGCCCGGTTCCAGTCGTTGTTCAGCTCATGCATCGCAAAGAGCACGCGCCGGTGTACCGGCTTCAGGCCGTCCCGGACGTCGGGAAGCGCGCGCCCCACGATAACGCTCATCGCGTAATCGAGGTAAGAGCGGCGCATTTCCTCTTCCAGCGAGACCGGGAGGGTTTCTTTGGCGAATTGATCCATTGCGGCGTGGTTTATGCGGCGGGTTTAAGCAAATGAAGCCCGTGAATCTGACGGCATGAAGACTCCATGCCGGCGACGGGCCAACATGGCATTCTATCACGCGCGGAACCCCTTCCCGCCCCCGCCGGAACCACCCCCGCGCGGCCGTCGCCGGCGCTCTCCGCGCCCACCCCCGGCACCCTGCAACCCAGACGGGACAAGGGTTTGCAGGCGCCGCAAGACGGATGTTGCACAAACACCACAGGCCTAAAACCACGTGGTTGAATCGAATATATTTACTTCTTAGGAAACGAGCCTTGTGGCACAATTCCCCAGCGAAGAGCCAGACATTGTTCGAAGTGGAGCATCCACCACATCGAGAATGTTATACTCCGAAGAATGTATGACTTGTTTTCGTCCATTTGCTCGCAGTAACCCTGCGGTGATCTCATCCTGAGAGGAGAAATATGAAAAAATTTGCCAAGCTCGCGCTCGTTGCAGCTACCGCAGTAATGGCTGCATCCGCTCAAGCCCAGTCCGTCCCCTACGAAAAGAAGGCAGTGAACGATAACTGGGGCAACGGTACGAGCGAGTACGTGTGGAAGAATGGCACGAACGAGCTCTGCTGGCGCGACAGCTCCTGGACCCCGGCAACGGCTAATGCCCTGTGCGATGGCGCACTGGCTCCGGCTGCTGCTCCGGCTCCGGCACCGACCCCGGTCGCTCCGCCGGTTGTGTCCAGCGAGAAGGTCACTTTCGCTGCTGATACGCTGTTCGACTTCGACAAGGCTGTTCTGAAGCCCGAAGGCAAGGCCAAGCTGGACGACCTGGTCTCGAAGCTGCAAGGCATCACGCTGGAAGTCATCATCGCCGTTGGCCACACCGACTCGTTCGGTTCGGACAAGTACAACGATCGCCTGTCGATCCGTCGTGCTGAATCGGTCAAGGCTTACCTGGTGAGCAAGGGCGTTGAAGCCAACCGCGTCTACACCGAAGGCAAGGGCAAGCGTCAGCTGAAGGTTGATCCGAAGTCGTGCAAGGGCAACCGCACCGCTCAGATCGCCTGCCAGCAGCCGAACCGTCGCGTGGAAGTCGAAGTGGTCGGCACCCGCAGCGCACGTTAATCGGATCCTCTCCGATGACGAAAAGCCCAGCATATGCTGGGCTTTTTTTTCGCCCATATTTTCGGCTTTTCCTGCGCCCTGCCCCCGGCGGTTTTCACCGGCAGCGAGTCTGGCCCGCCATATTCGGCGTGGCACTGTTTTTTTGGTAAAGTTGCCGCAGCCTTTTCATCAGACTGCCGCCCGCGCGGCGCCAACGATGTCGCATTCGACCACCCTCAACGCCTCGACCCCAACCGGCCGCAACGCCGATCCGAAAGAGATCGACAAGTTCAGCGAGCTGGCCCACCGCTGGTGGGACCCCAACAGTGAATTCAAACCGCTGCACGATCTGAACCCGCTCCGCCTGGGCTGGATCGACGGCATCGCGCATCTGTCGGGCAAGCAGGTCATCGATGTGGGTTGCGGTGGTGGCATCCTGTCGGAAAGCATGGCGCGCATTGGCGCGACGGTCAGGGGAATCGACCTGTCCGCCAAGGCGCTGAAGGTTGCCGACCTGCACAGCCTGGAATCTGGCGTGGCCGTCACGTACGAGGAAATCGCCGTGGAAGACCTGGCCGCCCGCGCGCCTGCCAGCGTCGATGTGGTGACCTGCATGGAAATGCTCGAGCATGTGCCCGATCCGCAATCGATCGTGCGGGCCTGCACGACGCTGGTCAAACCTGGTGGCCACGTGTTCTTCTCGACAATCAACCGCAACCTGAAGGCCTACCTGCTGGCCATCGTCGGCGCCGAATACGTGCTGAACATGCTGCCGCGCGGCACGCACGACTTTCAAAAATTCATCACGCCGTCCGAGATGGCCCGCTTTGCGCGCAATGTCGGACTGGAGATGATTGAGATGCGCGGCATGACCTTCAATCCATTGACGCAGATCTATTCGCTCGGTCGCGATACCGACGTGAACTACATGATGGCGTTTCGGAAGGTGGCATGACGATGGCTAAGTTCGACGCGGTTTTCTTTGATCTCGACGGTACTCTGGCCGATACGGCCCCCGACCTCGCTGCCGCAGCCAACCGGCTTGTGGTGGAACACGGCATGGCGCCCGTCGCCTACGAGAAGCTTCGTCCGGTGGCCTCGCACGGCGCGCGCGGGCTGATTGGCGCGGCCTTCGGCAAGCGTCCTGAAGACCCCGAGTTTCCTGCCCTGCGCGATACCTTCCTCGACTACTACGAGGCCGATATCGCCGTGCATACGCGCCTGTTCGAGGGCATGGATGCGGTGCTGGCAAAGCTTGAGGCCGACGGCGTGCCCTGGGGCATTGTCACGAACAAGATTGCGCGCTTCACGGTGCCGCTGGTGCGCGCCATCGGCCTTGCTCCGCGCGCATCGGCAGTGGTGAGCGGCGACACCACGCCGCACGCCAAACCGCACCCTGCCCCGCTGCTGCATGCCGCCGAACTGAGCGGCGTGGCAGCGGCACGCTGCCTCTATGTCGGTGACGACCTGCGCGACATCCAGGCCGGCAAGGCCGCAGGCATGGCCACGGTTTCAGCGGCCTACGGATATTGCGGCGAGGGCGAGCCGCCGGACACCTGGGGCGCGGACTACCTGATCCATCACCCGGCCGAACTGCTTGAATTGCTGGGCTGAGCCCCCAGCTGTCAGGTACGGAACCGGAGGCACGCCACAGGCGTCGAAACCGGGTACAATCCGCTTTCTTTCGCGTTTCACAGCGCACATTGGGGCCGACCTGGTTTCGACGTGGGTTACGAAGCAGTGAGGGCATACCGAGGACCCGTCACCTCGTTAATCAATGGGAATGCAATAACTGCTAACGACGAACGTTACGCACTGGCAGCCTAAGGGCCGCCGTCCTCGCACTGGCTCGCTGACGGGCTAGGGTTCGCAAGAACCAGCGAGGTCATTTACGTCAGATAAGCTTCGGGAGTGTCACGGGCCCGAGGACGAAAACCTAGTGACTCGCCGTCGTAGAGCGTGTTCGTCCGCGATGCGCCGGTTAAATCAAATGACAGAACTAAGTATGTAGAACTCTCTGTGGAGGGCTTGCGGACGCGGGTTCGATTCCCGCCGGCTCCACCAGTACACTGCACCGCCCCGGACACGCATCACCGTCCAGGGCAATGAAAAACGGGCCTCGCGGCCCGTTTTTTTTGCTTCGTACTTCCCGTCAATGCACCACAACTCCATCGACCGGCATGCTTTCGAGCCGGGCGGCGTAGTAGCGGTCCACGGGCAGGCTGACGCCCAGGTGTACGTAGAGACGCTTCGCATGATCCACCGAGCCGACCATGCCTGGCATCCATAGTCGTTGCAGCAACGCGTGCGACTCGCCTGAATGTGTCGCGAACGCGTCTACCCCGAATTCCTGGATGGCCTTGAACAGCACCAGCCCAACCAGGTACATGTCGCCCGTATCCAGCGCGATCCCTGCCTGGGCAGTCCAGCGCTCGGCGCGATCTTCGATTTTTTCCGCTTCGGCAAAACGCTCCGTCATGGTCGGCATGAAGGCGTCGCCAGGCGGTAGAAAGGTAAAGCTCATCAGACGGCTCCTAACCCCGTATGCCAACAATGACGGCCAATTTCGCCGAAAACTGAAGCGATCGGAACAGATTCGAACAGCTTCCGGCGAAAATACAACACTTAGCGAATCAAACGCCACAAGGCCGGCCTCACCGCAGGGGTCCATCCTGCACCGCGCCAGGCGGTATGACGTTGCAGGCAGACGTAGCGTCTGCCCTGGTACGTGACCGCCTGACCCGTTTCATACGCAGGGCCCTCGCGCCACGTATCGAGCGTGCTCCCGTCGGGCAATCCCGTCGACATGCCGCCGGAGCCACGGCCGGATCGGCCACTTGCGCTCGGGGCCTCCTTGTCGATTTCATAGCGATATCCCGCGTACGACTTGCTCAGATACACACGGTTGGCGGTGGCCGAGCTCAGCGGCACGATGCTCGACGCGCCATTGCGCGCCTGCAACTCGCCGATGCGGAAAATCCGCGACTCGAAATTGACCTTCTGGGCAAGCTGATAGGCCCACGTGCGGGTCTTGGCGTTGGCTGCGGTGATCGTCAGCACATGCTTGCCCGCATCGCGTCCCATGGCATCCAGGGCACGGAATGTCAGCTTCGTGCCCACCACCAGATCGCCCTTGGCCGCCAGCACCCCTTGATCCTCCCAGCCGATCTCGCGAACCGCCAGGCCGTCGCCGGGGAACTTGACGTCGGCGCACGCGTAGAACGCCTCCGGGCTGTCACTGCGCTGCCAGATGCTGTAGATGATGTGACTGCCCTTCTTGCCCGGCGGCAGCTGCACCTTCATGTGGTATCTGCCGCCTTCCTTCGTGGCCTGCGCGCCCGACACCGTCGCAAATTCTTCAACATCGCTCCAGCGCAGCGGGATGCCCGGATCCCAGTCATCGCGCGTGATGTAGTACTTGAAATACTGCGTGGCATGCGACGCGGAGGCGCGCCAGACAAAGGTGTGGTCGCCGGCGGCCGTGGGCACGATCGATGTCTGCGTCCAGTCGAGCCGCGCAAGGTCCAGCCCGCGGAAGCTTGCCGAACCGCCCGAGCAAAGCTCGCCATCCGCGATGAATGCGCGATGATTCCCTGCGGCATTGCCCTGGCGAACGCCGTTCCAGTCGTAGAACTGCTGCGCGCCGCCAACTGCCCGGGCCGCCTTGCACGCGCCCGATCGTGGCTGTTCGGCGCCTTCGTTGTAGCAGGTCAGCACCCGGCTGGCGGGTAGCTCCATGGTGCCGTGCGCCTGCGCGGAAAGCGGGGCGATCGTTGCGGCAAGCACGAGGCATGTGATGCCGATTGCCTTGTGGGACATTGCGAAATTCCTTGAGACGTTGATGGGATCCTCGCCATTCGTTGAGAATGGCTGCGCGATTTGACGCGCCCCAGAACGCTGAAGAAATCGGAATCGTCCTAAACTGGCTCCTGCCATGCCGACGGTCAAACGGATGGCGAATACGAATCCATACGCGAATCCATGCGGTTGCCGCGCGCATGGCAGCTACAATAGGCCGTCGCTGTTTTACGCCCTGCCCTCATGTCCGATCACCCCCGCTTCACTGTCAGCCGATCCATGGTCATGCTGCTGCCCGAGCAGCCGTTTCTCGACTGGATTCAGGCGGTGGACCCCGATCCCGTGCCCACGCTGACGCTCAGCGAGGTGCGTGACGACGCCAGTGTCTTCCTGCTGCCCGCGGAAGTCGCCGACACGCCCGAGAACGCCTTGCGCTGGGTGGAAAAGCGCTGGCGCTCGTTTTTCGAATTCATGCTGGGCGAGTGGTTCGACGATTCGGTCTGGCCCGAAACCCTGTCGCTGGCCATGTTCCGGGAATGGTTCAGCGTCCGGTTCCATTCGATGGTCTGGGACATGGCCCCCGACGCCCCGCTTGAATACGAGGACTGGGACGACGAGGAAGACGACGACTCGCCCACCGTCCTGCACTGACCGCCAGGCCCCGGCCGGGCGCATCGGCCGCACAAATGCAAAACGGCACGCCCAGGCGTGCCGTTTTCGTATCAGCCAGCGATCGGATCAGAGGAAACGATCCAGAATCTTCCGACTGGGCTTGTCCAGTGCGAGCTGGTCGCGGATCAGGTAATGGATGCCGTGGCTGTCCGAAATCAGCAGCGTGGTGCCCGTCAACCGCCGAATGTCCTCTTCGCCGCGCAGCACCAGGTCTGTCTGGCCCCGATCGGTCTGCACGGTCCAGACGCTGGGCGTGGCATAGGTCGACACGCCAAGAATCTTGCGGATCTCGGGCATGAACTCGCGCGAGGCCAGTTCGGCCTCGATCAGTTCGCGGGTCGGCGCCGGCAGCGTGTCCAGACGCGGAATCCACGCCAGCTCCTTGCCATCGGCGCTCATCATCCCCACGCCATCGTCGGCGGCGGAGATCGGAAACGCGCGCACGGGCACCACGCCCTCGTGCTGCGTACCGTCAGTGGTCGTCAGCACGAGCTTGCCGAGGCTGTTACGCGACAGGGTGAATTCGGGCGTTTGCATAGCCGTTTCTTGAACTGATGAATTACTGGGCACTGACGGCCTCCCCGGCTTCGGCTTGATTGCCGGTGCTGGTGTCATCCACATCGGTGTCGACATTGCGCGCCTGCGCCTGATACAGCTTGTAGTACGCGCCTTCGCGGGCCAGCAGTTCGTCGTGGCTGCCCACTTCGACAATCTGGCCACGGTCCATCACCACCAGGCGGTCCGCCTTGCGCAGTGTCGACAGGCGGTGCGCGATGGCAATCGTGGTGCGGCCCTGCACGAGGTTGTCCAGTGCCTTCTGGATTTCCTTCTCGGTCGAGGTGTCCACCGACGACGTGGCCTCGTCCATGATGAGGATGCGCGGATCGATCAGCAGCGCGCGGGCAATCGAGATCCGCTGGCGCTCGCCGCCGGACAGCGCCTGGCCGCGTTCGCCGACCAGCGAGTCATAGCCGTGCGGCAGCCGCAGGATGAACTCGTGCGCGTGCGCGGCGCGGGCCGCGGCGATGATCTCCTCGCGCGTGGCATCGGGCTTGCCGTAGGCGATATTGTCGGCAATCGTGCCGAAGAACAGGAACGGCTCCTGCAGCACCAGGCCAATGTTCTGGCGGAAATCCGATACCGGCAGCGAGCGGATATCGACCCCATCCACGCGGATGGCGCCTTCGGAGACATCGTAGAAACGGCAAATCAGGTTCACCAGCGTGCTCTTGCCCGACCCGCTATGACCCACCAGGCCGATCATCTCGCCCGGCTCGATCGTCAGGTTCAGGCCCCGGATCACGGCGCGGTTGCCATAGCGGAAGCCGAGGTCGCGCATCTCGATGGCGCCGCGCACGTTTTCCAGGCGCACGGGCTTCTGCGGCTCGGGCACGCTCGACACGTGATCGAGGATGTCGAAGATCCGCTTGGCGCCAGCGGCCGCCTTCTGGGTCACCGACACGATCCGGCTCATCGAATCCAGACGCGTATAGAAGCGGCTGATGTAGGTCAGGAACGCCACCAGCACGCCGACGGTAATCGCGTTATGGCTGACCTGCCAGATGCCGAAGATCCAGACCACCAGCAGGCCTACTTCGGTCAGCAGCGTCACGGTCGGCGTGAACAGCGACCACACGGCGTTCACGCGGTCATTGATCGCCAGATTGTGACGATTGGCTTCGCGGAAGCGCGCCACCTCGCGCTTTTCCTGGGCAAACGCCTTGACCACGCGGATGCCCGGAATCGTATCGGCCAGCACGTTGGTGATCTCGGACCAGATCCGGTCGATCTTCTCGAAGCCGTGCCGCAGGCGGTCGCGCACCAGGTGGATCATCCACGCGATGAACGGCAGCGGCACCAGCGTGACCAGGGCCAGCCAAGGATTGATGGAAATCAGGATGATCGACGTCATCGCGATCATCAGCACATCGGTGGCGAAATCGAGCAGGTGCAGCGACAGGAACACGCTGATACGGTCGCTCTCGGAGCCGATGCGCGCCATCAGGTCGCCGGTACGCTTGCCGCCGAAATACTCGAGCGACAGCTTGAGCAGGTGTTCGTAGGTGGTGGTGCGCAGATCCGCGCTGATGCGCTCCGACACGCGCGCCAGCAGGTAGGTGCGGGCCCAGCCCAGTGCCCAGGCCACCAGCGCGGCGCCCAGCAGGCCGGCCAGGTACAGCTTGACCAGGCCATAGTCGATCGGCAGGCCGTTCTGATACGGGATCAGCACCTTGTCCATCAGCGGCATGGTCAGGTAAGGCGGCACCAGCGTGGCGGCCGTGCCCAGCAGAAGCAGCACGAAGCCGGCCAGCAGTTCCCAGCGATAGGGCCGCGCAAAGCGCCACAGGCGCAGCAGAGCCCAGGTGGACGGCGGGGTTTCCAGTTCGCGGCTGCATTGCGGGCACTGCTCTTCGCCCGGCGGAATGGGCGCCTTGCAGGTCGGGCAGATGTCGGCATCCGGCTCGGCGGAATGGCCGGTTGCCAACAGGTCGCGGCGCGCTTCGAACTGGTCGGCCAGCCGCAATGCGTCAGGATTGTAACCAAGCGTGTAGCGCCAGCTGGCCAGGCGCTGACGGCCATCACCCAGTTCGAGCGTGCCGACGCCGGCGTGGTCGCCGTGGGCAAGGGTCAGGCCGGGGGCGATATCCCAGCTTTGCAGCGCGGTTTCCCCTGGGGCGCGAGAGATCAGACGACGATCCGTCACAACCAGCCACCCTTGGGTAAAATGCAGCCTTGCGTCCAGGTCCAGCGTCAGCCCGGCCAGGACGGTTTCCCCGGGCGGCAAGCCGGTGCCAAGTTCGGCAGCCCAGGGACCTTGCGGGCCGGGGTGGTTGGAAGCAGACGGGGAGGACTGGGTCATTGTTGGCGCAAAAAGCGATAAAAGCGCGTCCGCAGACCCAAAAACGGATCAAATACGGACATAACTTGAAACAATTTAAGCGGTTCGCCAGGCTGGCGGCCCGCAATTTTGCCCGCAAGTATACATAACGCAAACAAGCGGGCGCCTTGGTGCGCTGCACAATGCGTTGCCGGTCTCAAAGGGTAACGAAGGGTCAACCCTGAGGCTACAGTAACGTTAATGAAAGATTAGCTTTCCATTTCCCGGGCACTCGCCCACTGCCTCAAGCAAATTCAATGAAAAAGAAGGACATTGAGATTTTCGATGTCATGTCGCTGCGCGGCCCGAATATGTGGACATATCGGCCGGTGCTGGAGGCATGGGTCGATATCGGCGAACTGGAGGATTTCCCCTCCAACAAGATTCCGGGGTTCTACGAGCGCCTCTCGGCGTGGCTACCCACGCTGATCGAGCACCGTTGCAGCCCGGGCGTGCGCGGTGGCTTCCTGATGCGGTTGAAGGAAGGCACCTGGCCCGGGCACATCCTGGAACACGTCACGCTTGAGCTGCAGAACCTGGCCGGCATGCCGGGCGGCTTCGGCAAGGCACGCGAGACCCCGGTACGTGGCGTCTACAAGGTCATCGTCCGTGCCTGGCACGAGCAGGTGACGCGCGCCGCGCTGTTCGCCGCGCGGGACCTGGTCATGGCCGCCATCGAGGACCGCCCGTTCGACGTGGCCGCCGCCGTGGAAACGCTGCGCGACCTCGTCGACGAACACTGCCTGGGACCGAGCACCGCCTGCATCGTCGATGCCGCGGACGACCGCGACATCCCGTCGATCCGCCTGTCGGACGGCAACCTGGTACAGCTCGGCTACGGTGCGCGCCAACGCCGCATCTGGACGGCCGAGACCGACCGCACCAGCGCCATCGCCGAATCGATCTCGCGCGACAAGGACCTGACCAAGACGCTGCTGGAATCGTGCGGCGTGCCGGTGCCCGAAGGCCGCATGGTCGACAGCGCCGAAGACGCCTGGGATGCCGCCGAAAGCATCGGCCTGCCCGTGGTGGTCAAGCCCTACGACGGCAACCATGGCCGCGGCGTGTTCACCAACCTGATGACGCGCGACGAGGTGCAGACCGCCTATGCCGTGGCCATCGAGGAAGGCAACGGCGTGATCGTTGAACGCTTCGTGCCCGGCAACGAGCACCGCCTGCTGATCGTGGGCGGCCGCATGGTGGCCTGCGCGATGGGCGAGACCGCGTCGGTCGTGGGCGACGGCAAGCAGACCATCGACGAGCTGATCGAATCGCAGATCAATTCGGACCCGCGCCGTGGCAGCACCGAGGATCACCCGCTGAACCGGGTGCGCCTGGATTCGGCCGCGCGCCTGGAACTGAAGCGCCAGGGCTATGCCGATGGCGGCGCCGTGCCGCCCGAGGGCCGCACCGTACTGATCCAGCGCAACGGCAACGTGGCCTTCGACGTCACCGACCGCGTGCACCCGAGCGTGGCCGCCAATGCCGCGCTGGCCGCGCGCATCGTCGGCCTGGATATCGCCGGCGTGGACCTGGTGGCCGAGGACATCTCGCGCCCGCTGGCCGACCAGCGCGGCGCCATCGTCGAGGTCAATGCCGGCCCCGGCCTGCTGATGCACATCAAGCCCGCCGACGGCGAGCCGCGCCCCGTGGGCCGCGCCATCGTCGACCACCTGTTCCCGACCCGCAACGGCGTGGACGACGACGGCCGCATTCCGGTGGTGGGCATTACCGGCACCAACGGCAAGACCGTGGTAGCCAAGCTCGTGGCGCGCCTGCTGCAGTTGTCGGGCAAGCATACGGGCCTGTCCTGCAGCGATGGCCTGTTCCTGGACCGCCGCCAGGTGGAAAAGGGCGACCGTGGCGAGAAAGCCAGCTGGGACGCCGGCCACCGCATCCTGATGAACCGCGCGGTGGAAGCGGCCGTGTTCGAGAACGACAGCGGCATGATTCTTTCGCAAGGCCTGCCGTACGACCGCTGCCAGGTGGGCGTGGTCACGAACTTCGGCCAGCCCGATCACCTTGGCGACTACTACGTCGAGGATGAAGACCGCATGTACAACGTGCTGCGCACGCAGATCGACGTGGTGCTCAAGACCGGCGCGGCGGTGCTGAACGCCGCCGATCCGCGCCTGGTCGAGATGGCCGGGCTGTGCGATGGCGACGTGATCTTCTTCGGACTGTCGGCCGACCTGCCCGCGATCGTCGAACACCGCGCCGCCGGCCGCCGCGCCGTGTTCGTGCGCGAGGGCAAGGTGGTCATGGCTACCGGCGCCAGCGAAAGCGCACTGACCGACGTGTCGGCGATTCCGCTGACCTACGCCGGCCGCGTGGCGTTCCAGATCGAGAACGTGCTGGCCGCCGTTGCCACGGGCTGGGCGCTGGGCATCTCCAACGACCTGATCCGCGCCGGCATCGTTACCTTCGATGTGGGCCAGGTGGATGTGCCGGGCCGCTTCACGTTGTTCGAGCGCCAGGGCGCCACGGTGATCGTCGACGACGCGCACAACGCGCCGGCGCTGGAAGCGCTGGCCGCCGCGCTGGACCGCTTCCCGGCCGAGCGTCGCATGCTGGTGTTCGGTGCCGGCGTGCAGCGCCGCGACGAAGACCTGGTGCAGCAGGGCAAGGTGATCGGCAAGTCGTTCGACCGCGTATTCCTGTGCGAAGACCACAGCGTGCGCCGCGACCTGCCCGATGCCGAAGCCCGCGCGCTGCTCAAGAAGGGCCTGTACGAAGGCCGTCGTGTGACGAAGATCATCGACGAAGCCGGTCGGCGCGAGGCGGTGGAAGCCGCGTTGTCGCAACTGGTGGCCGGTGACCTGCTGGTCCTGCAGTGCGACGAGACCTCGACCGAGAGCACCGTCGAGCAGGTACACCAGTGGATGGGCCGCAGCGGACGCCGCGCGTAATCCCGCCCGGAAGAACAACGGACAAACGATTCTATGGAAGTCTCTCGTATCCGGGCTCTGCGTGGCCCGAATCTCTGGTGCCGGCATACCGCCATCGAAGCCATCGTGGCGTGCTCGGACCAATCGCATCTGCTGGCCGAACTGCCGGGCTTCGAAGACCGGCTGCGCGCCCGCTTTCCGGGCATCGGCCCGATGCGCCCTGACGACGAGGCCGGCTCGCCGTCCATGGCGCACGCGCTGGAAGCCGCCGCACTGGGCCTGCAGGCCGCGGCCGGCTGCCCGGTGACGTTCAGCCATGCCGCGCCGACGCTGGAACCGGGCACCTACCAGGTGGTGGTGCAGTACAGCGAGGAAGAAGTTGGCCGCCTGGCCTTCGAGCTGGCCGAGCAGCTGTGCCTGGCCGCGCGCGACGACAAGCCGTTCGACCTGGAAGACGCGCTGCATCGCCTGCGCGAACTCGACGAGGACGTACGCCTGGGGCCGAGCACCGGTTCGATCGTCTACGCGGCCGTGGCTCGCGGCATCCCGTATCGCCGCCTGACGCAGGGCTCGATGGTGCAGTTCGGCTGGGGCAGCAAGCAACGCCGCATCCAGGCCGCCGAGACCGACATGACGAGCGCGGTGTCCGAATCGATCGCCCAGGACAAGGAACTGACCAAGGCCCTGCTGCATGCGGCCGGCGTGCCGGTGCCGCTGGGCCGTTCGGTGACCAGTGCGGAGGAAGCCTGGGCCGCCGCGCAGGAGATCAACGGCCCGGTGGTGGTGAAGCCGCGCGACGGCAACCAGGGCAAGGGCGTGGCCGTGCGCATCCGCACGCGCGAGGAAGTGATGACGGCCTATGAAGTGGCCGCCGACATTTCGACGGACGTGCTGGTCGAACGCTATATCCCGGGCCACGACTTCCGTCTGCTGGTCGTCGGCAAGCATCTGGTGGCTGCGGCGCGCCGCGATCCGCCGCAGGTGATTGGCGATGGCACCCACACGGTGCGCCAGCTCGTGGATGAAGTGAACCGCGATCCGCGCCGTGGCGAAGGCCATGCCACGTCGCTGACCAAGATCCGCTTCGACGACATCGCGCTGGCTACGCTGGCCAAGCAGGGCCTGAGCGCCGACGCCGTGCCGGCCAAGGGCGCGCGCGTGGTACTGCGCAACAACGCCAACCTGTCCACCGGCGGCAGCGCCACCGATGTCACCGACGACGTCCACCCGGACATCGCCGCACGCGCGGTAGCCGCTGCGCAGATGGTGGGCCTGGATATCTGCGGCGTCGACGCCGTGTGCGAGACCATGCTCAAGCCGTTCGAGGAACAGGCCGGCGGCATCGTCGAAGTCAACGCCGCACCGGGCCTGCGCATGCACCTGCAGCCGTCGTACGGCAAGGGCCGGGCCGTGGGCGAAGCCATCATCTCGACCATGTTCACCGATGGCGACGATGGCCGCATTCCCGTGGTGGCCGTATCGGGCACCAACGGCAAGACCACCACCGTCCGCCTGATCACCCATATCCTGGCCTCGAACGGCCTGCGCATGGGCATGACCGGTACCGATGGCGTGTACATCCAGGGCCAGCGCATCGACACTGGCGACTGCAGCGGCCCGCGCAGCGCACGCAACGTGCTGCTGCACCCCGACGTGGACGCCGCGGTGTTCGAGACCGCGCGCGGCGGCCTGCTGCGCGAAGGCCTGGCCTTCGACCGCTGCGACGTGGCCGTGGTGACCAACGTGGGCGAAGGCGACCACCTTGGGCTGTCGTACATCAGCACCGTGGAAGACCTTGCCGTTCTCAAGAGCGTGATCGTGCAGAACGTGGCGCCGCACGGCATGGCCGTGCTGAACGCGGCCGATCCGATGGTGGCGCGCATGGCCGATGCCTGCCCGGGTTCGATCACGTTCTTCGCGCACGATGCCGGCCTGCCGACCATGGCGCTGCACCGCGCCCAGGGCAAGCGCGTGGTGTTCGTGGAAGGCGCCGAGATCGTGGCGACCGAGGGCGACACCAGCATGCGCTTTGCGCTGGCGGATATCCCGCTCACGCGCAACGGCTCGATCGGCTTCCAGGTGGAAAACGCGATGTCGTCGATCGCGGCCGCATGGGCGCTGGGCATCGACTGGAACGTGATCCGCCGCGCGCTGGCGACGTTCGTCAACGACGCCGCCACCGCGCCGGGCCGCTTCAACGTGTTCGACTACAAGGGCGCCACCCTGATCGCCGACTACGGCCACAATCCCGACGCTATCCAGGCGCTGTGCAACGCCGTGCAGACCATGCCTTCGAACAAGCGCGTGGTGGTCATCAGCGGGGCGGGCGACCGTCGCGACGAGGACATCCGCAAGCAGACCCAGATCCTGGGTGGCGTGTTCGACGACGTGCTGCTGTACCAGGACCAGTGCCAGCGCGGCCGTGAAGACGGCGAAGTACTGGCGCTGCTGCGCGAAGGCCTGGTCGGTGCGCAACGCACCAGCCATACCGAGGAAATCCGCGGCGAATTCCTGGCCATCGACACGGGCCTGGCGCGCCTGCAGCCGGGCGACCTGTGCCTGATCCTGATCGACCAGGTGGAAGAGGCGCTGGACCACATCGCCAAGCGCGTCGCCCAGCAGTAATCCGGCAACTTGCCGCCACCCTCTCCCGCCCGCCGGGAGAGGGTTCCCCCTCCCCTCTCCCCTCTCTCTGCCCCGCCACTTGCCGTCCACCGCCATTCGGTGCGACAGTATCCCGTACCGACTCCCATCGCCACGCCAACGGCCGCCGCCCCGCCCGTCGACGAGGAGACCGCATATGACTACGCCGCAAACCGTTGTCGTCACCTATATCGCCGCGACGGCGGAACAGGTGTGGCAGGCCCTGACCGACCCCGTGCTAAGTGTGAAGTACTTCTTCGGGCGCCGCGTCGAATCCGACTGGCAGGTAGGCAGCCCCTTCGTGCTGCGCATGGATGACGGCAAGGTGGACTCGCAGGGCGTGGTACTGGCCGCCGAGCCGCCCTACCGGCTGTCGGTCACCTGGCGCGTGGAGTGGCTGGAGGCATTCCGCCAGTTGCCCGAGGTGGTCGTCACATGGCAGATCGACGCGCTGGGCGACGAAGCCGTAAGGCTGACCGTGAGCGAACTTCACCAGGAACCGCTGGACGAGCAGATCCTGCAAGGTGGGCGCAGCGGCTGGCCGCTGATCCTGGCCGGTCTGAAGACGCTGCTGGAAACGGGGCGCCAACTCAACGTCGAGGCGCCCAAGCCACCGCCCGCGCCTGCCTCGTCTTCGGCAACCTCACCGGCAACCCAGGGTCAGTGACGCGTCGGCAGTGACAGGCGCCGTTCCAGCACGTGCTGGAACGCCGACAGGGCCGTGCTGAGAATCCAGTAGATCGCGGCTGCGGCCAGGTACATCGGCAGCGGCTGGTAGGTGGCCGCGATGATCTCCTGCGACGTGCGCAGCAGTTCGGTCACGGTAATCACCGACACGAGGGAGGTGTCCTTGATCAGGCTGATCAGGCTGTTGGACAGGCTTGGCACCGCCAGCCGCAACGCCTGCGGCCCCACCACGTGGCGCAGCGTCTGCACCGGGGTCATGCCCAGGCTGTAGGCCGCCAGCCACTGTCCGCGCGGCACACCCAGGATGGCCCCCCGCATGCTTTCCGACAGATAGGCGCCGACGTTGAGGCTCAGCGTCAGCACGCCGGCCGGGGTGGGCTCCAGCGCGATGCCGATGCCCGGCAATCCGTAGTAGACGACGAAGATCTGCACCAGCAGCGGCGTGCCACGCATGATGCTGACGTACACGCGCGCCATCACTTTGAGAATCCGCTGATTTCCAATCCCCATCAGCGCCACCACAATCCCAATCATCAGGCCGAAAGCCATCGACAACACGGCGAACTTCAGCGTGAGCAGCGTGCCCTGCAGCAACACGGGAAGCGAATCGATAACGAGCTGGAGCGCGGACATGGCTGGGGTGGGATTCAGTCAATCTGGAGCCGGAATGCCGCGATCATACGTGATCGGGGCCAGGCGCGAGTGGGGCGAGTAGCTTGACTGGGAGCCGTTCTCGCTGGGCTATCGCCCGGCGTCCGAATCTCTGCGGACCATCGGAGGACAGGATCTGGTGGCGGGCCAAATCCACGCAGGCTTTCATGGGATGTGCCTATGCTGGCGAACAATGGATTGCCGAGGGTCGCCCGGCAATCCTGGTCGTGCCGTCCGTGATCGCGCCGGAGGAGTGCAACATCCTCATCAACCCGTATCACGTCGACTGGAGGCGCATCCGGAGCCGGAAACTGCGCAAGTGGGTCTGCGGCTTCCGGCTGCTGCGGCTGCCTTTTTACTTGAGCGGCTTCGTCACGTCCGAGCCGAACCACTTGTTCGACAGCTTGGCCAGCGTGCCATCCTTGCGAAGATCGTCCAGCGCCTTGTCGATGGCTGCGGCGAACTTCGGGTTGTCCTTGCGGAACGGGATGGCGACTTCGCTGTTGGCGCCCGGCAGCACGGCGCCCGGGCGCAGCGGCAGGTTGGCCTGCTTGATCAGGTAGTTGACCATCAGGCGGTCATTGAGCGCGGCGTCCACGCGCTGCGCGGCCAGATCGCGCAGGTATTCGGGGGCGCCCGGATAGGTCTTCACGTCGATGCCCGGCACCGACTTGGCCAGGTCGTTGTAATTGCTGCCCAGGCTCACGCCAAGCTTGTGGCCCTTCAGCGCATCGAGCGAGGCGAATTCGCGCTTGTCGTCCTTGCGCTGGATCAGCTGGGCAGCCGAATAGACGTATGGCGTGGAGAAATCCAGCACCTGCTTGCGCTGCGGCGTGACCGAAACCTGGTTGACGATGATGTCGAACTTGCCGGCCTGCAGACCCGCGATGATCGCGCTCCATTCGGTTGTCACGAATTCGGCCTTGACGCCAAGCTTGCCAGCCACGGCGCGCGCCACTTCGACATCGAAGCCGTCCAGTTCGTTATTTGCGCCACGATATCCGAACGGCGGGTAGGTCCCTTCCAGGCCGACCTTGAGCACGCCAGCCTGTTTGACCGTATCCAGCAGGTCGGCGGCATGGGCGGCCGTTGCGGCAAGGCCAGTGGCGCCAGCTACCAGGGCGGTGGCAAGCAGGGATTTGAACCAACCCGATCGAATCGTTCGCATATCTTCTCCAGTGGGATGCGGTTTGCGTGCCGGCGCCCCTTTTGAGGGAAAGCCGACGGCTCTATGAGCCTATAACGGGCTCCAAGGTACCGCAAATACTATCGACGGCGAAATAACGATTCGAAATGGCTATATAACGAGTTCTGCACAGCGGGCGACCCCGGCGCCAAGGCCGGTGGTCGCCCGCCAGCAAGGCGTTACTGGAACGCCTTGTCGTTCGGCTCGGCGAACAACTGCTTCATCTCCGGCGACAGCGCGTAATTCATATTGATGTTGCGCGGCGGAATCGGTTGCAGGAACCACTTGGTGTAGAGCTTCTCGGCACGGCCGCTCTTCTGGATATCGGACACCACGCCGTCCACCAGCTTCTTGAACGACGGATCGTCCTTGCGGAACATGCAGGCGTAGTTCTCGGTCTGCAGCGGCGTACCGGCCACCACCCAGTCGGCGGCGTTCTTGGCCTTGGTGCGCTCGCCGTAGAGCAGCGGTTCATCCATCACGAATGCCGCCGCGCGGCCCGACTCCAGGATCAGGAAGGCCTGGCCGTGGTCCTTGGCGCTGGTCAGGTTCATGTTCATGCCTTCGCCATTCATCTTCACGAGCAGGCGCTCGCCGGTGGTGCCGGCCGTGGTCACCACGTTCTTGCCCTTGAGCTGCGGGAAGTCGGTCACGCCCGAGTCCTTCTTGGTCAGCATGCGGATGCCGTAGATGAACAGGCTGTTCGAGAAGGCCACCTGCTTCTGGCGCTCGGTGTTGTTGGTGGTGCTGCCGCATTCGATGTCGATCGTGCCGTTCTGCACCAGCGGAATGCGGTTCTGCGACGTGATCGGCGTCATCTTGACCTGCAGGTTCGGCATGTTCAGCGTCGACTTCACCTTGTCGACGATCGCCAGCAGGTAATCGTGCGAGTAGCCCATCACCTGGCTGCCATCCGAATACGAGAACGGAATGGACGATTCACGATATCCCAGCGAAATCACACCGCTGTCCTTGATCTTCTTGAGCGTGTCGCCATCGGCGGCGTGGGCGCCGGCGGCGGCACCGGCCAGCACGGCGGCAGCCAGCAGGCGGTGGATGGGGGTCGAACGGACAGACAGTGACTTCATGGTTCGCTCCTTCAAGGGGCTTGGTTTAATAGACTTCAGACTTGAGGCAATCTCACTACCCAACGTACTACTCAACTTCCAGCACAACCCGTGTTGCGTCAGACTGGCCCGAAGGCGTCAGGCCGACGCTGCACTGAAATCTTCGGCGTCGATGGCCGGCGTGCGGCCCGCCAGGCGATCGGCCAGCAGGCCAGCGCTGCCCATCGCGAGCGTGAACCCGAGCGCGCCGTGTCCAAGGTTCAGCCACAGCCCGCGCAGGCGCGATTCGCCGATCATCGGCAGTCCCGTCGGCGTGGCCGGGCGCAAGCCCGCCCAGGGCTGCAGCGCATCGAGATCGGCGCCGTTCATCACGCTGCCAAACACCGATCGCGTCTGCGTCACCAGCGTCTGCGCACGCTCGCGGTCGATGATCGCCCCGCCGCGCACGATATCGGCCATGCCCGCCACGCGCAGCGTATTACCGATGCGCGCATAGACGATCTTGTTGGCGAAGTCCGTCACGCTGATATGCGGCGCCCGCGCGCCATCGGCAATGGGCACTGTGATGCTGTACCCCTTGAGCGGCCACAGCATCGGCCGGATTCCCGTCGGCCTCAGCAACGGCACGCTGCCGATACCGCCGGACACGATCACCACATCGGCGGCGATATCGCCCTGATCGGTGCGCAGACCTGTCACACGATCGCCGCTGCGCACCAGTTCGGTCACCCGCGTGCCGAACTTCAGCGTCACGGCCGGGTTGCCTTGCAACAGATGGGCCAGCGACACGCAGAACAGGTGGCAATCGCCCACTTCCTCACTCGGCGTGTAGATGGCGCCCGCAATCTCCTGACGGATGCCCGCCAGTGCCGGCTCCAGCGCCACGGTTGCGTCGCGGTCCAGCGCCTGCTGCTCGCAACCCAGGCTGGCCTGGTAGTCCAGCAAGCGGCATGCCGAGTCATAGGCGGCCGCGTCACGATGCACCACCAGCTTGCCGCGCCGCGCAAAATCGAATCCGCCCCCCTCCTCGCGCGCCTCGGGCCGGTTCACAAAGGCCTGCATCAGGTCGCGCGAATAAAACGCCAGCCGCAGCAGCTTGCGCGTGGTGGCCTCGCTGGTCGAGGCATTGCACGCCTGCACGAAGGCCATCAGCCAGCGCCACTGGTCCGGGTCCATCGACGGCCGGAAGCGCATCGGCGAATCGCGATCCAGCAGCCAGCCCGGCACCTTCGACAGCACGCCAGGCCCTGCCAGCGGTGCCACATAGCTGTAGCTGAGCTGGCCGCCATTGGCGAAGCTGGTTTCCTCGCCGGGACCATCGTGGCGCTCGACCACCGTTACCTCGTGACCATCATTGGCCAACCGCCACGCGGTAGTCATGCCGACCACCCCGGCACCCACAATCGCTACGCGCATCTGACTTCGCCCTTGCCTTCCCATTTCAAACGATGGGGCAGAGCGTAGAGCACTGCGCATGGCTTGCCCAATGCCAATACGTGCCAGAATATGTCCTGAGGCTATGGGTCCCGCCACCCGGGTCTACCCGTAGTGCAAAGCACCATTTTTCGCACCAAACCGGCTTTTTTCGGGCACCACAACGATGCGCCTGCGTCAGATCGAGGTTTTTCGCGCCGTCATGCTGACCGGCACCGTCAGCGAGGCCGCGCGCCTGCTCCATGTCTCGCAACCCGTGGTCACACGAGTCCTGCAGCATGCCGAGGCGTCGCTGGGCTTCCGGCTGTTCGATCGCCAGCGGGGCCGGCTGCAGCCCACCCCGGAAGCCCAGGCACTGTATGGCGATGTCGAAAGGCTATATGGCGAGATCGAGCGGGTGCGCCGCGTATCCGAGAGCCTGCGCCACAAGGGCGCGGGGCGCCTGCGCGTGGCCGCCACGCCAAGCCTGGCAAACCCGCTGCTGGTGCCCGCCGTGCGCCGCTTCTGCGCGCGGCATCCTGAAACGCAAGTCCAGGTACTGACCCACCACACCAATGAAATCGTGGCGGCATTGCTGGCGAACCAGATCGATGTGGGTTTCGCCTTCTCGCCACCCCGCCACGAGGCGATCTCCAGCGTGCCCGTAGCCACGGGCCGCATGCTGCTGGCAGTCCCGCGTGCGCTGCCGCTGCCTGCCGGTGGCAAACGTGGCGTGGTGCCGATCCGCAAGGTGCTGGAGCGGCCGTTCATTGGCTATGACGACGACAGCTCGCTGGGCCTGCTGGTCCGGCAGACCCTGGCGCGCCATGCGCTGGAGCCGCATTCGACGCTGGAAGTGCAGACATATTCGCTGGCGCTGGCCCTGGTCGATGCCGGGCTTGGGCTGACGCTGCTGGACCAGTACACGGCGCTGAGCGCCAATCCGGCCAATGTGGCGTTGCACGATGTCCAGCCCGAACTGGGCTTCGAGATCCAGATGCTGCGCGCCAGCCATCGCGGCGCGTCGAGCCTGGTCGACGACATGCACGCGCAGTTCGCCGCCGCGGCCGAAGCCCTGGACGCCACGCTCGACCACCGGCTGGAGGCGCCTGCCGCACAGTTCGACGCGACGGTCCGCCAGGCCCCCTGACATTGCACGGACATTGAGCAGACAATTGACAGTTCGCCACGCCGTACACCATCATCAATCCGCCCCGACGGGCGCGTGACCTTCCTATGTTCGTCCTGACCCTTGTCCTTCTGGTGCTGGTGAGCGCGTTCTTCTCGATCTCCGAGATCGCCCTGACCGCGGCCCGGCGCACCAAGCTCCAAGTCCTCTCCGATCGCGGCGACCGCCGCGCCACCAAGGTATTGCTGCTCAAGGAAGAGCCCGGCAATTTCTTCACGGTCGTGCAGATCGGCGTGAACAGCGTGGCGATCCTGGCCGGTATCCTGGGCGAGAAGCACGTTTCCGACCTGCTGTTCGACGCCCTGCTGCCCTGGCTCAGTCCCGACATCGCCCAGCGCGTGGCCAATATCGGATCGTTCCTGGTCGTGACGCTGCTGTTCATCCAGTTTGCCGACCTGATCCCCAAGCGCGTGGCCATGACCTTTCCCGAGACCTGCGCGGTCAACGTGATTGGTCCGATGCTGACGATGCTGCGGCTGTTCAAGCCCGTGGTATGGATCTTCAACGCGGCCGCAGACGCGATGCTGAAGCTGCTGGGCATCCCGACCAAGCCGGTGGACCAGATCACGACCGAGGACATCGCGGCCATGGTCGATGCCGGCGCCGAAGCCGGTGTGCTGCACAAGCACGAGCTGCACCTGATCGAGAACGTGTTCGAACTGGACTCGAAGCCCATCACCGCGATCATGACACCGCGCGACGACGTGGTGTTCCTGACGCTAGACGAGTCGGCCGACAGCGTGCGCCGCAAGCTGGTCAAGCAGCCGCACGCGCAGTACCCGGTCTGCGGCAAGACCATCGACGACGTGCTTGGCTGCATGGATTCCAAGGCGATCCTGCAACTGTTGCTTGCCAACGAGAACGCGTCGGTGCTGGACGATATCGGCAAGCACTACGACAAGAACGTGCTGGTGATCCCGGACACGCTGACGCTGTCCGAGTCGCTGACGCGCTTTCGCGAGATGCACGAGAGCTTTGCCGTGGTGATGAACGAATACGGGCTGGTGGTCGGCATTGTCACGCTGGACGACATCGTCGGCGCGCTGATGGGCGACATCCTCTATTCTGCCGAAGACGAACAGATCGTTCGGCGCGATCCCACGTCATGGCTGGTCGATGGCCTGACGCCGCTGGTGGACCTGAAGAAGGCGCTGGAACTCGATACGCTGCCCGGTGAAGACTACGTCGATACGGCCGCAGGGCTGGTCATCTATTCGCTGAAACGCATCCCGAAGAAGTCGGAATCGATTACCGTGGCGGGCTTCCGCTTCGAAGTGCTGGACATCGACCATCACAAGATCGACCAGTTGCTGGTGTCGCGGCTGGGTGCGCAGCAGGGTCAGGCCAGCGACACCCCCGGCGGCATCTCCTGACCGGCAAGCGTCTCGCGCACGATGCCAAGCAGCCGCTGCGCGCTGGCTGACTGCGCGCGCAGCGGTCGCGTCATCACGCACAGCTCGCGCAGCAGTTCCGGCCCCTGCAGCGGACGGAACAACAGCTCGGGGTATGTATTGCGCTGGTATGCCAGCGCCGGCAGCACCGAGTAATAACCGCCACGCGCGAGCATCGCGAACAGGTAGGCGGTGCTCTCCACTTCATCGTGCTCGCGCGCCAGCTCGGGCCAGTGCATGGCATGACCGCGCAGAAAGCGGCCGATGCCCGTATCGGCACTGAAGCCGACGTACTTGCCGTGCTGCAACGCATCCCAGGTGACGGGCCCCGCCGCCTGCGCCAGCGGCGAATCGCGGTGAAAGACCACGCCGTAGCAATCCTTCACCAGCGGCGTGTAGTCGAGCTCGTCATGCCCGTGGAATCTGCTGTCGATGGCAAAGTCGACCTCGCCTTCCAGCACCAGTTGCTCGGTCTGCTGCGCGGCGGGATTGCGTAGCGAGATCGTGATGCCGGGATACGCGTCCCGAAAGCGCGGCAGGGCGGGCACCAGAAACTGGCCGATCACCGACGATGCCGCGCAGATGCGGATATGCCCGCGTTCGCCCTGTACCACGGCCTGCAGGTCCGATATCGCGCTGTCGACGCCATTCACAGCGCGCTGTGCCCCTGGCAGGAACTGTTCGGCGTGGCTGGTCAGGTGCACGCGCCGTGTGGTGCGGTCGAACATCCGCAAGCCCACGGCTTCCTCGAATTGCTGGATGGTGGCCGTAAGCGCCGATTGCGTCATACAGAGCCGCAACGCCGCCGCCGTGAACGAGCCGGTCTCGGCAACGGCGAGGAAGCTGCGCAGGTGCTTGAGTGTGACGTTGTGGCGCATGGCAGGCGTCTCTGTATTTTTCAGATTTTGCGAATAATGTGGGGAAGAAATTCGTTTGTCCAGGGAAATCCGTGTCCGTAGACTTTCCCTGAGCCGCGAGACTGCAAGCGTGGCCGAACCCACAACAAGCATCATCCTTTTCAGGGAAATCCCCCATGAAGACGCTGACCGGTCTTGCTGCTGCATGTCTCGCCTGCCTTCCCCTGTCTGCGGTTGCCGCACCCGAGGACACCTATCCGGACAAGGCCGTACGCATCGTCGTGCCGTTCGCTGCCGGGGGCTCCACCGACGTCGTTGCGCGCATCCTGGCGGAGAAACTCCAGGAGAAATTCAAGCAGCCTTTCGTGGTGGACAACCGCGCCGGCGCCAGCGGCAATATCGGTGCCGAGCTCGTGGCCAAATCGCCAGCCGACGGCTACACGCTGCTGATGGGCGCCACCGGTGTCCTGTCGATCAACGACCATCTGTACGCCAGGCTCAACTACAACGCGGCCCGCGATTTCGTGCCGGTCAGCTACACCACCGAGAACGCGAATATCCTGGTAGTGGCGCCAGGCCTGCCGGCCACCGATGTTCCCGCGCTGATCCAGATGGCCAGGACCAAGCCGGGCGAACTGAGCTTTGCCTCGTCGGGCCCCGGCAGCTCCACCCATCTCTCGGGCGAGCTGTTCTCGTCGTTGACGGGCGTGAAGCTGATGCATGTGCCGTACAAGGGCAGCTCCGCCGCGCTGACCGATCTGCTGGGCGGCAACGTGACCATGCTGTTCGACAACGCGCCGTCGTCGATCGGCTTCGTACAGCAGGGCAAGCTGCGCGCGCTGGCCGTGACCAGCCGCCAGCGGCTGCCTGGCCTGCCCAATGTGCCGACGCTTGATGAAGCGGGTGTCAAGGGCTACGAATCGCTGTCCTGGAGCGGCGTGGTGGCCCCGGCGGCCACGCCGAAGGGCATCGTGCTCAAGCTCAATCGCGCGATCGACCAGATCCTGAAATCCGACGATGTGAAGGCGCGGCTGGTGCAGCTTGGCGTGGAGCCGGTGGGCGGCACGCCCGAGGACTTCGCGCGCCAGATCAAGACCGAGCACGACAAGTGGGGCAAGGTCATCCAGACCGCCGGCATCAAGCTGAACTGATCGCTCCCATCCCGCCACGCCACGACAACGTTCGCAATGTCCGCCACCATCATGACACCCACCCGCGGCCAGACCATGGCCGAGAAGCTGCTGTCGCGCGCCGCCGGGCATGCCGTCTATGCCGGCGACCTGGCCATCTGCGAGCCCGACATGGCAATGGGTACCGATGGGTCCGTGCCGATGGCGCTTGAGTACTTCCGCGACATGCAGGAAGACAGCGCGTTGTCCGCGCCAGCACGGCCCGACCGCCTGGCCTTCGCACTCGATCACTACGGCGTGGCGTCGGGCGAGCGCGCGATGGCGCTGCAGGCCAAGGCACGTGGTTTCGCACGGCTGTTCGGCATTCATGTATTCGATGTGGCGGAGGGCATCGGCCACCAGTTGCTGCTGGAATCCGGCCGCGTGCTCCCTGGCCAGCTGGCCGTCGGGGCTGATTCGCACGCGGTGTCGTATGGCGCGCTCAACGCCTTCGGCTCGGGCATCGGCTCATCGGACCTGGCCGGCATTTTCCAGTGCGGCCAACTATGGCTGAAGGTGCCAGGATCGATACGAATCCACCTGACCGGCAAGCTGCCGCCTCATGCTTCGGCCAAGGATCTGGCTCTGACCATGGCACGCGCGCTCGGTGCCGGCGGCGCAAACTATATGGCGCTTGAGTTCGATGGGCCCGGCGTGGCATCGCTCGATGTGGACGACCGCATCGTGCTGGCCAACATGTCGGTGGAAATGGGCGCCAAGGCGGGCATCTTCCCGTGCGACATTTACACCCGGGCCTGGCTCTCGGGCCGCACCACCGCGGCCCTGGACCCGGTATCCGCCGATGCCGATGCCGGCTATGCGCAAACGCTGCACTACCACCTCGACGATGTCGTGCCGATGGTGGCCCTGCCCCATCGCGTCGACAACGTCGTGGGCTTCGAAGCGGCACCGGGCACGCGCGTCGACATGGTCTACCTGGGCACCTGCACCGGTGGCCGTACCAAGGACTACCGCGAGGCGCTCGAAGTCCTGCGTGCCAACGGCGGCGTGGCACCGGGCGTGCGGCTGATCGTCACGCCCGCTTCGGCATCGGTGCTTGCCGAACTGGAAGCCACCGGCATGCTTGCCGAGTTCACTGCGATGGGTGCCGAGTTCCAGCCGCCTGGCTGCGGATCGTGCTGCGGAACCTGCGGAACGATACCCGCCGACGGCATGCACGTGGTCTCCACGGCCAATCGCAACTTCAAGGGGCGCATGGGCAATCGACAGGCGCAGATATTTCTCGCGTCGCCACGGGCATGCGCCGCGGCGGCCGCCACCGGCCACCTGACCGATCCTCGCGACGCGGGCCGCTGATCCTGCCGCTGCCCGAGTCGTTCCTCCAGCCTGAAAGCCAGCCGTTCATCATGACCTTGCCTTCCACCGTCATTCCGGGCCGTGCACGCCGCCTGGGGGACGACATCAACACCGACTACATCATCTCGTCGCGCCGCAAGAAAGATACGCTCGACGGCGACGTGCTACGGCACTACCTGCTCGAAGACTACGACCCGGCGTTCGCGGCCACGGTGCGCGATGACGACATCCTGATCGCCGGACACAATTTCGGCTGCGGTTCGGCGATGGAGGTGGCCGTCACCGTGGTGCTGGCCGCCGGCATTCGCGTGGTGGTCGCACGCAGCTTTGCGCGCACCTACTGGCGCAACGCGGTCAACAACGGCCTGCTGCCCGTTACGGCCGACACCGACCTGCTCCACGAAGCCATCCGCGAAGGCGATGCGGTATCCCTGCACCTGTCGGGCGCACGGGCCGAACTGCGCGTCGGCACCCCGCACGAGACGCCGTTGCATGTGATTCCCTGCGAGCCGGTGCCCGACATCGTGCTGACCATCCGCGACATGGGTGGCCTCGTGCCCTACCTGCGCCGTCATCGCCGCCTTGCGCACGCCCACGCGCCGCACTCAGGCGCCGGAACACCAAACTTCTCCTGACCCGGACCGTTCATCATGACCCTGATTGCCGCACGACTGAACCGCATCCAACCTTCGCCCAGCTCGATGGCCGGCCAGCGCGCACGCGAACTGCGCGCGGCGGGCCGCGACATCATCGGATTGACCTCGGGAGAGCCCGATTTCGATACGCCCGCCAACGTCTGCGAAGCCGCCACGCGCGCCATGGCCCGGTCCCAGACCAAGTACACCGATGTGGGTGGCACGCCCGAACTGCGCGCGGCCATCGCCGACAAGTTCCGGCGCGACAACCAGCTGGACTACGCGCCAAACGAACTGATCGTGGGCACCGGCGGCAAGCAGATCATCTTCAACGCCTTTCTCTGCACGATCGAGGCGGGTGACGAGGTCATCGTGCCCGCGCCATACTGGGTGTCGTATCCCGACATCGTGCTGCTGGCCGAGGGCACGCCCGTGATCGTGCCGTGCCAGCCCGGCAACGGCTTCAAGCTTGCACCGGAAGACCTGGAGCGCGCGATTACGCCGCGCACACGCTGGCTGGTGCTCAATGCGCCGAACAACCCCAGCGGCGCCACGTATTCGCGCGCGGAACTGCAGGCGCTGGCCGATGTGCTGCTGCGCCATCCCCACGTCTGGGTGATGACGGACGACATCTACGAACACATCCTCTACGACGGCCGCGAATTCGCCACCATCGCGCAGGTGGAACCGGCGCTGAAGGACCGCACGCTGACCATCAACGGCGTCTCGAAAGCCTATGCGATGACCGGCTGGCGAATCGGCTATGGCGGTGCGCCGGCCGCGCTGGTCAAGGCGATGGTCAAGCTGCAGTCGCAGTGCACGTCCAACCCGTCGTCGATCAGCCAGGCAGCAGCGCTGGAGGCGCTGACCGGCCCGCAGGACTTCATTGCCGAACGCACACGCGTGTTCCAGTCGCGCCGCGATGCCGTCGTGGCCGCGCTGAATCGCATCGAAGGCGTGACCTGCCACCTGCCCGAAGGCGCGTTCTATGCCTACCCGTCGTGCGCCAGCCTGATCGGCAGCAAGACGCCCGACGGCAAGGTGATCGAAACCGACGAGGACTTCGTGCTCTACCTGCTGGACGCCCAGAATCTGGCCGTTCTCCAGGGCGGCGCCTATGGCACGTCGCCGTTCTTCCGCATCTCGTTCGCGACGTCAATGGACAGGCTCGAGGCCGGCCTGGCGCGTCTACGCGCCGCGTGCGAGGCGCTGCGCTGAGCCGATCCGGAAACCAAACAGACAAGGATTCACAGATGACTGCTACCCCCTCCGAACGCCAGGCTGTGCAGTGGCCGGCCGGCTATCGCATCGAACCCCGCGCGGCGGGCCCTTCGGCCGCACTGGTTGCCGCCTTCCGCGAAATCCCGGTGGCCGCGATCAGCGACGCCATCGGCCGCAGTATCGGCACGATGGGCCTGCACCGCTACCATGGCCGCCTCACCGAAGTACTGTGCGGTCCGGCCGTGACGGTACGCGTCCGGCCCGGCGACAACCTGATGATCCACAAGGCGCTGATGATGGTCGAGCCCGGTGACGTGCTCGTCATCGACGGCAGTGCCGATGTCACGCAAGCACTGATCGGCGGCCTGATGCGCACTACCTGCGTGGCCAAACGGCTAGGCGGACTGGTGATTGACGGCGCGATCCGCGATCTCGTCGAATGGGCGGAAGACGGCATGCCGGTCTTTGCGCGTGGCCACACGCATCGCGGCCCCAGCAAGGAAGGTCCGGGAGAGATCAATGTGCCGATTGCCTGTGCAGGCATGGCCGTGCTGCCCGGCGACCTGATTGTCGGCGACGCCGATGGCGTGGTGGCGATCCCGGCAGCCGAAGCCGAAACCGTACTGGCACGCGCCCGCGCCGGCCTGGAACGTGAAGCGCGTGTACGGGAGACCAACCGGCTGGGCACGGCGGATCCCGAACGGTTCGACGCGGTGCTGCGCGCAAAGGGACTGCCGGTCTGACGATCGCCGATCGCCGATCGGCATTCAGGTTGTGTGAAGGCATACGTTCCCCGGCTCCAGCATCGGGGGCCGTCGCTCAGGCGCTCAGCACTGGCCTTGCAGTTGCTGCTCGCGCAGTCTTTGGTACTGGTCGCTGGCCTGCTCGATCGATTGACGCGTGTGGCGCTGCTGCATGTCGGTTTCCAGCGCGCGCATCTGGTCGGCAATTGCGCCGCACATCAACGCCTGCGAGGCGGGCTGCCGTTGCGCAGCCGCCTGGTCGGCCTGGGCGGTCCTGGCCTGGTCCGCAGCCCGGGTCTCCGCGCCACTGTCGAAGATCGACTGCTCCTGCTGGCGCACCGAGTCATCCTTGCCGATCGTGGAGAAATTGCCACCCATCGTACTGGTGACGTTGGCAAAACCGGCCGGGCAGGTCGCCGACTCGGTATAGAGCGTGCTGGTGCCCTTCTGGCATTTGGTCGTGGCAAGCGCCTCGCCGCCGGCAAGGGCGGCCAGCGTGGCGATGACCATCACGGAAAGTCCCCGGACTGCGCGCATGTCGTTACCCCTCCTTGTTGTTTGCACGCAAGGTAACACGGCAGATTCGAACGCACAAAAACAAAACCGACGCCTGTTTTCACAGTACGTCGGCTTGAGTTTTACTACGCTATTTTTGTCTGCCGGTGGTCGAATCAATCGGCAGCTTCTTGTTTTGGCGGAGAGGGTCCATTTCGAACCTCTCACAGAGACTGCTTAACGCAGCATCAGCGAGCCATGCCGACGCTTCCGTTCATGGCGTTAAGCGGCCAACGAAAACCCGCGCGTACTCGTGCGATCGCTTCGACCAGTCGCGTGCGCTGCGAATCGTCTTTGATCTGTTCGAGCGTTGCGACAGTCGATGCGACGAATGGGTCATCACCAGTCATCGTGGCTAGTTGAATCGCATGCTCTGGGCTTACGTGGTTGCGCTTCTTCCATGCGCTGATTGCCGCTTCGGTGACGCCGAGTCGTGCGGCAACTTCCTTTTGCTTATTGCCTTGTAGCGCTCGATAGAGAAAATCAATAGAGCGTAGCATTCGTTGCTCCTTTACACCGTGTTGAGTTGCGATTATCTTTACACCGTGTTGAGTTGACACGCCGTTAAGTCAACACCAAGTGTAGGGCGTAAACAACGGCGGGTAAACCGCTTGGGCTGGTGCGCTGGCCTCTCTTTCATCTCAAAAGGTAACAGACCATGAATTTCAAGCTGACGATCCTCGCTGTGAATACCCGTTCGGGTGTGGCCCAAAAGACTGGCCGTCCTTACACGATGCACGAAGCGCAATGCGTGATCACGGCGCAACGAGAAGGCCAGGAGCCTGTTGTGAGCGTGGGAACGGTCATGCTGGCGGACTCGCTCAAGGACACTCCGCAAGGTGACTACCTGCCCGATTTCATGCCGCGTGTTCGTGATGGCCGCATCGACTTTGAGGTGTCGGGCCTGAAGTCGCTGTCTGGTCGTCCGGCTGCGCAAGCCAATAAGCAACCGGCAGCGGTCTAACGCTGCCCTACTCCTGAGCCCGGTACGCCGGGCTCTGTTTCGTTTACGGGAGGTGCTGTGATGAATGTTTCGCCATTGGCATGGGATCAGGTCGCAACGCTGGTTTCGTTGTCCGTGATGTCGGTGGTGCTCGGCGCCATGTTGGGCGGGTTCGTGTACGGCCTCACTCGTAGCGTTTGGGAATGCGTCGGTGAAGTACTGGCGGAAAAGATCAACGTGCGCAACGCGGACAAGGTTCGTGAGCTGCAAGCGCGCGTGTGGCGGGAAAAGAGGGGTCAATAGTGGCTCAGTGCGTCGTGTGGCAAGGGGCGTCGCTGGTAGCGACTACCGATGCGCCTGAGGTGTGTCAGGGCTTCGTGCTGCTGCAGTCGACCGAGTACACGAATGCGATGAGCCTCGCACAAGGTTTGCAAATCCCAACGCAGGATCAAATGAGTGCGGCGTTTGCGTTGGGATTCATTCTGCCGGCGACGTGTTTCGTCGTTGCGCGTGTCTGCCGTGCTCTCTTTGTCTGGGAAAAATGACCATGAAAAACCTCTATCGTCGTATCGCTGTTGCTTCGGGTTCGGTTGCCGCCATGGCTGCTGCTGGTGCTGCCAATGCTGCTGGTGGTATCGATTTTTCGACCATCACGTCGGGCGTGGATTCGTCCACTGTCGTGACGGCCATTGTTGCCATGGGTGTCGTGCTGGCTCTGCCGGGCTTCGCGAAGTGGGCAACGAAGAAGGTGGCGGGGTTCTTCGGTTAATCCGTCGCTGTGCTGTGCAGGCCCGTACGCGTCCGCTACGGGCCTTTTTCGTTTCTAGGGGGTGATGATGCTATGGCTACTGTTCTATGCGCTTCTCGGGGTCGTGTGCGCCTTCAGCGTGGCGATTGGATTCGGCAGCTAGTTTCCGTTCTGTTGGCGCTTGTGCTGGCTGTGGTTTTGGTGGCCAAGGATGCTGAGGCTCAATCGTTGGCGGGTGGCGCGCCGACAAGTGGAGTTGCCTGGAGTCTTGGTCCGGGGTCTACGCCGGGCACTGCGTCTGTGAGCGGTAGCACCATGACGGCGGTTGCGGCCTTTGCGGTGACTGCAACGCTGTTCGGTGTCACTCAGGTGTGGCCGGTTGGTCGTGCTGTGTCCGTTGGGGCCAGCGTCATGGGTGCGGCGGGTCGTGCGGCGATGCAGGCTGCAATGTCGCGTGGCGCGTTGACTGGTGCTGCGCTTGCCGCTGCAATGGCGCTTGCAGGGGATACGACCTATGACCCTGCGTCGAATTCGTTTCGCACAAAGAATCCGTACACCGGCAGCCAGCCTTATTCCTCTGCGGGCGGATACTGGGTTTCCGGATTTGTTTCGACTGTTGCTGCTGATCCGCAACCTGTTTGTGATGCGTTGATGTCTTGGGCGATATCGACGCAGACTGCGTACAACTTTTCGATGGGGACATTCGTTCTCACTAACTCGACGGCGGGTTCGTGTCACTTGAATCGCACGCCTAAGGCTGGCGGAACGGTTGTTGATGTTACGTACAGCCTGACGCATAAGACTGGTTGCAATACGGGCGATACGTTGCGTGCGGACGGGATGTGCATTCCTCCTGGTTGGACTGATCCGGGCACGTCGGCGTCGACGAATGCGCAGATCGAAGCTGCGATTGCTGCCACGCCTGCGAGCTGGCCGAATATCTTCAGTGCTGCCGGTTGCCCGGAGAAAATCAATAGCTATATCGATCTTGCTGCGCTGTCGGGCAACACTGATCCTTGCGCCATGATCGTCGTAGGTGGGTCGCCCTCGCCTGCTACGGTGCCGACTACAAACAATCCGTACGGTTGGCCGTCGAAGACGTGGACGGAAGCATCAAACGGGGTCACGCATACCAAGACGTTGCAGATGTCGACTGCTGTGGCCGCGAACACGGGGGCGGATGCCCGAAGCAACCCTGTTTCCGTTCAAACGACTGCGACGCAAACGGATTCAGCGAAGGATGCGGCGGGCAATACGACGACTACGACGACGACTAGCACGGCGCCTGCTGAGACCAAACCGGGCGATACCACGCAGGATGGTTCGGCGACGTTTGGCGCGGGTGATGCAACGCTCTACACGAAGAAAACGCGGACGTGGAATGACGTTCTCGTTTCGTTTCAGAACACGTTGCGCGGTGCGCCTTGGTACGCGGCTGCTACAGGGTTCTTCAACGTGTCGATTTCGTCCGGTGGGTGTCCGCACTGGACTGTTGCTGCAACGAAGTGGACGCCTTCGCTTGATGCTGGCCAGTACGTGTGTAGCTCGAACATGCAAACGCTGTATGCCATCGGTGGCACGGTGATGTTGATCGTGGCCGCGTGGGCGGCGTTTCGGATCGCATTCCTATGAACGGCATCATTAACGCTATCAGCGCCTTCGCGGCGTGGCTGTTGAGCCTGTTCGTCAAGGTTTTCTTGGCTATCTGGGACCTGTTCAATGACCTGTTGATTTTCGCGGTCGATGGCGTGCTGACGGCGCTTGGCGCTTTGATCTCGGCGATACCTGCGCCTGCATTTCTGCAGGGGCTCAGCCTTCAAACGTTGTTCAACGGCATGGGTGCGGACGTGCTGTATTTCGTGGCCGTGTTCAACATCGGACCCGGGATTGTGTTGCTCGGTTCTGCGTTTGCATTCCGTATGGCGCGCAAGGTTGTGACGCTGTTCCAGTGGTAACGAATAACCGTCACGCGTGACGATAAAACGAGGGGTCAACGATGTTCATTTTTCACGAAGGGTTGCCGCGTTCGGGCAAGTCGTATGAGGCGATGGTCAAGCGGATCATCGTTGCGTTGAAAAAGGGTCGCAAAGTGTGGGCGCGGCTTAACGGTATGGACTTTGACAAGATTGCTGAGGTGTCGGGTCTGCCTGTTGAGCGTGTGCGTGAGTTGTTGCACGAGATTCCGGAAGACAAGGTTTTAGAGTGGGCGAAGCTGGTCGAAAACGATGCCTTGGTTATCTTGGACGAGATGCAAAATTTCTGGCCACATGGTTCCGCTCGCAGCATGGGGCCGGATCAGATCAAGGCGATTGCGGAGCATGGTCATAGGGGCTTGGATATCGTGGGCATGGGGCAGCTGTTGCAGGGTGCTGGCGGTGTGCATCCAAACTGGGTGAACCGCTGCGATCAAAAGATCGTTTTCGAGAAACAGAATGGGCGCGGCAAGGACGATAGCTATCGTTGGACTGCGTACAAGGGCAAGCACGACGGAAAGAAGATTGTCTTTCTGAAGACGAACAGCGGGCTGGAAAAATACGACCGGAAGTACTTTGGCACCTATGCCACGCGGGTCGAAGGGTCGGACAACGCGGAGACGTATCAGGACAGTCGTACGAACATTATGAGCAACCCGGTGTTTCGCAAGTGGTTGCCGCTGTTCGCTGTGGTGTTGATTGGTGCGGTGTCATTTCTTGTGTATCTGTTCAAAGGCGGCGGCCTTGAGAAGGGTCTGACCAAGGGCGTGAAGACTGAACAGCCTGCCCACGTGGTGACGACTACAACGGTGACGCATGCCCCTGCTCAGTCGGTGGCGTCGGTACCGCAGTCGGGTGTTCCGGGTACGGCGGTCGGCGATGGCAAGCCGCAACCTGAGGCGATGGCTGCGGATTATGTGGCGGCGATCTCCGGGAAATGGCGGCCGCGGCTAAGTGGGCTGATCTATGACAAGCGGCGGGCTCGTCTGTACGTCGAGTGGTACGACGATGCGTATCGGCTGAAAGAACGGTTGTCGGCCGCGCAGTTGGAAGAAATGGGATGGGGCGTGCGGCAGTCGGCGTATGGGGAACACGTGATTTTGAGTAAGTCGGGGACGGTGATTGCGGTTACGTCGTGGCCCCTTGAGGCGTTCGGCAAGGTCAGCGAAGAAACGAACAAGGGCTTGGCTGAGGCCGGACGCAGCAGGTCGGACGGCTAGTGCTGCGATCGCGAATGGGGTGCGCAATTTTCTGTCGTCTCGAGATCTAAAAACGGTGCGCCAGGTTGAAGGTTTCGAGATCTCGCGCAGCAGGAAATTGCGTCTAGCGTTAGGAGTGTCTGCGCTAACGTCAAGAACCAAAGAACCAAGATCGTATTTCCCTCGTGGCGGTTGTCGAGCGACTCAGCGAGGCTGGCGGGACCGAGTAGCGGGCTGCGCGATATCGGGTGACGAAGGCAACGCTGCCGCAAGCTGCCCTAGCCTCTACAAGCCGCTTTTGAAGGGCGGTTGATGTCCGGGGTAGTCCGAACTGGAATGCGGGCCGTGTAGGGGCGTTACGCGCGGTTGTAGGGGCGTCGATGGTGAGCCCCCGCCTCGCCCGGAGCGAAGCGAGGACGGACGGGGGCGAGCGGAGCGAGCCCCTAGACTTGAAGTAATAACACTTAACGGAAACGCAGTACTGGCGCGGCTTGCAGGGCGATAACACCTGCAGGCAGCAAAGAAAAAGCCCGGCATCTGTTAC
This sequence comes from Cupriavidus sp. HE11, assembly GCF_056097175.1. Lineage (NCBI taxonomy): Bacteria > Pseudomonadati > Pseudomonadota > Betaproteobacteria > Burkholderiales > Burkholderiaceae > Cupriavidus > Cupriavidus sp. HE11. Next base: position 2,725,344 of record NZ_CP184464.1, on the reverse strand, counting down.
CAGCAGATCCGGGCCTACATCGCGACAAGTTTCAGGACACTCGCAATGCGTGATCACATTATAGATAAACACTATCACCTCGTTCAAGGCAATTACAGCGAAGCGGATACTAAGGCTGTTGCCCATCAGGAGCGGGAGCGCTTGAACGAGGCTGAGCGCGGCTTTACTGAAGGGCCGTGGAAAGACACTATCGTCGGCCGCATGCGGTATTTCGAGGATGGCGCGGTCAACTTCTACGCGTTTCCTGTCTCGGTCCGGACTCGCCTGGGCGAACTGCGTGAACGGTGGCTGGCCAAACGCACCAAGCGCGGCGAATCCGAAAATGCCGAACAGTCTCAAGAGTCATCGGCAAGGCGTGCCAAGAAAAACGTTCGCCTGCGCTGCCAAACCATTGCAGCGGATCGTTTGCTGACCCTCACATACCGTGGTGCCATGACTGACATGGATCGGCTCAAAAGCGATTTTGATGCGTTCCGCAGGGCCATGCGCAAGGCTGGCGAGTGGCATTACGTCGCGGTCCCTGAACCGCACAAGAGCGGCGGCTGGCATATCCATGTCGCGGTGCATGGTCGTATGGCCTATAACCTCGTGCGCGGCATTTGGCGTCGCATCGTCGGCAAGGATGAGCAAGGGCGGCCGGGCGGCAACATCGATGTGCGCAATCCGAAAGACGGCGTGAAGTACGGCAAGTGGAAACGGCACATGCTGGCTGCTTACATCGCGAAGTACATCGCCAAGGGTGGCGGCGATCACGACCTAAACAAAAAGCGTTACTGGTCTTCCAAGGGCATCCCAGTGCCTGAGCCTGTGACGTACATGTCGGTCGATGGCACCGATATGCATAGCGTGATCGTGGACGCAATGCACGCTGCAATGCAGGTGTGCCCTGCTGACGAGATTCAGGCGTACGTATCCGATGGTGGGCGTTACTTCTTTGTCGGGGCGTCACCATCAGCGTGATAGTGCTTGCAATTATCGTAACGTGTGACGATAATTAATCCACACACTATGGGGTCAAACATGTCCGCTTTCATTTCTGCTGTGGGGCTCGGGGTCGCGATTTTCGTTGTGATCTATTTCGCGGTCTTCCTTACTGACGTTCTCGAATTCTTCTTCGGTCGATCTCCTGTTCGCAAGCCAAAGAAGGTTCGCTACAAACGACTTTCTACCCTCCTGGACAAAGATGGCAATCGAATCGTGGTCGAGGATGAGAAGTGGCGATGAAAGACTCACACGACAACAAAACGGGCGAACTGGTGCCCGTTAAGCGCAAGCGGGGTCGCCCGGCATCGGGCAATGCGATGACGGCTGCTGAACGGCAGGCTGCGTACCGAGCGCGTAACGGGCTTACCTCGGTCACTGTCGAGTTACCGACTGAGTTGGTGGACGCGCTGAGTGACTATCTGCGGTTCAAGGACACGACACGGAATGCGGTTTTCGAAAAGCTGTTGCGTTCGCAATTGTTGAGAAAGCGGTGACGTAGCGGTGTGGTATCGTCGTGGCGACTAAAGAACTAAAAAATGGTGGTCGCTATGCTTCGGTACCTCACTTGCATTCTGTTTGCGGCGCCGCTCGTTGCTGGCGCGCAGTCGTACACCGTGACGACGACAACGACTACCACGACGACACGTCAGTCCGACGGCACTGTGAAAGTTGAGACAACGCAAACGCGGAGTGTTCCGTACTCGGAAGCGCGCTGTCAGCGTTTGCGTGTCGATGAAAGTATGTTGATAGATCAGATTCGGCGCACGGGCTGGCGACTGGAGCAAGCAGGTGCTAGCGCGGAACTAGCGCGCGTGCAAGAGGAGATCAACAATCGAGGCTGCTAGGCTGCGTCTAGCAGGCTGAGTTGCGTTCTTTCGTGGTGGCGCTTAATTGCGCGTTTGATGCTTGATATATGGGTGCCGTACTGGCGGGCAAGTTCGGACTTGGTATGGTTGCCTGTGAACCATAGCCGCAATGCTTCTGCTTCGTCCTCGGCGCTCATGGCGGTAGGCCGTCCCATCTTCACGCCGCGTCTTGCTGCGGCCGCCATGCCTACTCTTGTTCTTTCGCGTATGAGCTCTCGCTCAAATTCGGCGAATGCTCCAACGATTTGAAAGATCATCCGACCTGCTGGTGAGCGTGTGTCGATGTGTTCAGTCAAGCTGCGGAATTGCGCGCCTGCTGCTTCGATCCGTTCGATGATGATTAGCAGGTCTTTTAGTGATCGTGCGATGCGGTCTAGCTTGTAGACGACTACCGTGTCACCCTGGCCGATGGTGGCTAGCATTTGCTCTAGCACTGGTCTTTTCGATGCGCTTCCGCCCGAGCGTTTCTCGGAAAAAACAAAACCGACGCCTGCTTCTCGCAATGCGTCGGTTTGAGCGTGAGTCTCTTGTTCTTGCGTGCTAACTCTTGCGTACCCTACTAGCATGACCCTTCAGCGAAGTTGTTTCGCGTCAGTGTAGCTGTTCGAGTGCTGAGTTAAGCAGTCTCTTATAAATGGCGGAGAGGGTGGGATTCGAACCCACGGTACCGTTGCCGGTACGCCTGATTTCGAGTCAGGTACATTCGACCACTCTGCCACCTCTCCGGTAACTTGGTCGTTGCGTTAGCAGCGAAACCAAGATTATAGGGACATTGCCATCTGCTGCGCAAGCCCCTTTTGCAGAATTTTTTATGCTTCCGGTTCCAGGCGCTCGATGCCGCCCATGTAGGGCTGCAGTGCCTTGGGCACGGTGACCGAGCCGTCGGCGTTCTGGTAGTTCTCCAGAATGGCCACCAGCGTGCGGCCCACGGCCAGGCCGGAGCCGTTCAGCGTATGCACCAGTTCCGGCTTGCCCTGGCCGGCGCGCGCACGCGCCTGCATGCGGCGGGCCTGGAAATCGCCCATGCTGGAGCACGAGCTGATCTCGCGGTAGGTGTTTTGCGCGGGGATCCACACCTCGATGTCATAGGTCTTGGTGCTGCCAAAGCCCATGTCGCCGGTGCACAGCACCACGGTGCGGAACGGCAGTTCCAGCTTCTTCAGGATCGTTTCGGCGTGGCCGGTCATCTGCTCGAGCGCGTCCATCGACTGCTCGGCCGGCACCACCTGCACCATCTCGACCTTGTCGAACTGGTGCTGGCGGATCATGCCGCGCGTGTCCTTGCCGTACGAACCGGCTTCCGAGCGGAAGCACGGCGTATGGGCCACGAAGCGCATCGGCAGCTTCTCGGCGGCGACGATCGCATCGCGCACGATGTTGGTCAGCGGCACTTCGGCGGTCGGGATCAGGTAGAAGTTCTCGATCGTGTCCTGGCCGTCCTCGCCGCCAACCTTGCGCGGCACCTTGAACAGGTCGTCCTCGAACTTCGGCAGCTGGCCGGTGCCACGCATCGACGCGGCATTGACGATGTACGGCACGTACATCTCGGTGTAGCCGTGTTCCAGCGTGTGGGTATCCACCATCAGCTGCACCAGCGCACGATGCATGCGCGCCACGCCGCCGCGCAGGAACGAGAAGCGGGATCCGGTCACCTTCGAGGCGGTCTCGAAGTCCAGGCCCAGGCGGGCGCCCACGTCGACGTGGTCCTTCACCTCGAAGTCGAACGTGCGCGGCGTGCCGACGCGGCGCACTTCCACGTTCTGGGTCTCGTCCTTGCCCAGCGGCACGCTGTCGTGCGGCAGGTTCGGGATCGACATCATCGCGTCGTTGAGCTGGCTCTGGATCTGGGCCAGGCGCTCGGCCGACGCCTTCAGCGTGTCGCCAATGCCCGCCACTTCGGCCATCGGGGCCGAGGCGTCCTCGCCCTTGCCCTTGAGCATGCCGATCTGCTTGGACAGCGTGTTGCGGCGGGCCTGCAGGTCCTCGGTCTGGGTCTGCAGTTGCTTGCGTTCGGCCTCCAGGGCCTGGAACGTGGCCACGTCAAGTTGGTAGCCGCGCGTGGCCAGGCGCTGGGCCACGGCGTCAATGTCTTTGCGGAAAAGCTGGATGTCGAGCATGTTGCAATCGGTGTGCAGTGCCGGCGACATGCCGGCGAACGCGACATTTTACTGCACCGGCAAGACCGCACAGCAGCGAATCTGGCCCGATTTCCCATGCTTTTCGGGCATTCGGCGCCGCATCCTGCCCGTGGCGGCGTGCGCGGCTACGCTGCCGCCGGGCTTCCGGGCCTACTTTCCGTCCTTGCCGCCGACTTCCGGCCCGCCCCGGCTGTCCCGATGCCAGGCGGCGTCCAGGTCGCGCAGATGGCGCAGCTTGTCGCCAATCTTGCCCTCCAGGCCGCGCGGCGTGGGCTGGTACCAGTCCTGGCGCCGCAGGTCGTCGGGCAGGTAGTGCTCGCCGGCCGCATAGGCTTCCGGCTCATCGTGCGCATAGCGGTAGGCGTGGCCGTAGCCCAGTTCCTTCATCAGCCTGGTCGGCGCGTTGCGCAGATGGACCGGCACCGGGCGCGACTTGTCCTTCGAAACAAAGGCACGGGCCGCGTTGTAGGCGTTGTAGCCCGCATTCGACTTGGGCGCCACGGCCAGATAGATCAACGCCTGGGCCAGCGCCAGCTCGCCCTCCGGCGAGCCCAGCCGCTCGTAGGTTTCCGAGGCGTCCAGCGTGATGCGGGCCGCGCGCGGATCGGCCAGGCCAATGTCTTCCCACGCCATCCGCACGATGCGGCGCGCCAGGTAGCGCGCATCGGCGCCGCCATCGATCATGCGGCAAAACCAGTACAGCGCGCCATCCGGGTCGGAGCCGCGCACCGACTTGTGCAACGCGCTGATCTGGTCGTAGAACGCGTCCCCGCCTTTGTCGAAGCGGCGCAGGTTGTCGGACAGCGCGCTGCCCAGCAGGGCAGTGTCGATGATCTGGACGCCGGCATTGCGCGCGGCGCGCACCACGATTTCCACGTTATTGAGCAGCTTGCGCCCGTCGCCATCGGCCGACCCGACGATCAGGCCCATGGCCTCGTCGTCCCACTGCACGCCGCCCAGCTCGCCGCTGGCGCGCATCACCAGCTGCTTCAAATCTGCCTCGTCCAGGCTCTTGAGCACATAGACCGCCGCCCGCGACAGCAACGCGCCATTGACCTCGAACGACGGGTTCTCGGTGGTGGCGCCGATGAACACGAACAGCCCGCTTTCCACATGCGGCAGGAAGGCGTCCTGCTGGCTCTTGTTGAAGCGATGCACCTCGTCCACGAACACCAGTGTGCGGCGCCCATGGGCGCGGTACTGCTCGGCGCGCTCCACCGCCTCGCGGATGTCCTTGACGCCCGACAGCACGGCCGATAGCGCGATGAATTCCGCGTCGAACGCGTCGGCCATCAGCCGTGCCAGCGTGGTCTTGCCAACGCCGGGCGGCCCCCACAGGATCATCGAATGCGGTTCGCCCGATGCAAAGGCCACGCGCAATGGGCGGCCGGCACCCAGCAGGTGCTGCTGGCCGATGACCTCGTCGATATTGCGCGGGCGCAGCCGCTCGGCCAGCGGTTGTCGGGAACGTTCAGGAGGGTCGGAGAACAGCGAATCCGCCACGGTACTGGAGCCTTTGTCGTGTGGTAGCGCCGCCACAGGCGGCACGGAACGCCACAGTGTAGACGATCGGGGCCAGCCGGATATTTTTGCGTCGCCCCCTAAAGTCGGCTCCGATTCCGCCGATAACGTCCAATGGCCCGCGTTTCATGCACGCGGGAAGGTCGACGCCGGCACAACGACCGGCGGCTCACTTCAGAACCACTCACTGTTGGCGAATTTCGGGGATTTGTATGCTGCGATACCGCATGCTGATGTTCAAGCTGAACCGGCTGGCGAGCAAGAACAAGCTCAATGGCGTGGAAGAAATCTCGCTGGCCGGGCAGTTTGCCGAACTGATTGAATCGCAGGAAGAGGCCGACCAGGTCATCACCGACCTGTTCGAGCATGAAAATCCGCACGTGCGCCGCATCGGCCTTGCCGCCATCCGCCGCACCCGCCGCTACGGCGGCCGCCTGCTGCAGCCGGCGCTGTTGCGCCGCATGATCGACACGGAAGGCTGGATCCGCCACGACGCAGTCTGGATCGTCCAGGAAGCCGATATGGACGGCGCCGAAGTACGCGCCTCGCTGCGCCGCATCGCCGCCAATGTGAAGCTGCCGCAGGACGCCGTGCGCGCCAAGCAGGCCCCCACCGACGGCATGCTGCACGCTGCCGTGCGCGCCCGTCAGTATCTGGACGTGCTGATTGCGCGGTCAGCGGCCGCTCACAACGAGGCGCTGGCCGCCGGCGGCGGCCTGGCCGGTGCCACCGACGGCAAGCCGTATGCCCAGGACTCGGTCGGCCATATCCGCGCCGTTCACCGCCAGTTGCAGCGCAAGCTCGCCGGCCGCAAGCTCAAGAGCAGTACCAAGCTCAAATTCCGGAAGGTGGAGCCGCGCTACGACGAAAACGACAACCGGCGCTTCTTGCTCTGAATCTTGTTCCGATGGCTCGGCGGCGTCGCCATTGCGCGGCGCAGCAATGAGCATGCTCGGGGGGCGATCTGAATTCTTTTGAATTCCGGCATGACCAGGGCGGCCCGGCCGTACCATGGCTGGCAACCGGCGCGACCGCGCTGGCTCGTCAGGACGCCAGGATCAGGAGGACACCACTGCCATGGCCATCACCACCCGCATGCGCAAGAAGAAGCAGTACAAGAAGGCAGTGCTGAAGCTGCGCGCCGCCATCAAGCGTGGCAATTCGGAAGCGATCCGCATCCGGCGCGAGCAATTGCAGGCGCTGCCCAAGCCGCGCCAGCGCTACGCCCGCGAGTCACTGGCGGCATAGGCAGTCGCCAGTCCCCTCGCACGCCGTGCCGCAGGGCCGGCGCTGCGGGGCGCGACTCAGCCCTTGGCCCGCTCGGTCAGGGTCTTCATGGCGTCCGCGGGCAACGGGCCGTGGCAGCTGCGCTCGCCATTGGCCTGCCCGACAATCAGCCAGACCTTGTCAGTGGTACCGGCAGGATGCAGCAGCCATGCCGGCCCGCGCGTGGTGTTGCTGGCGGGCAGGTCTTCCAGCACGCCGTTGTGCGGCGACTGCAGCAGCGCGGCGCACTCGTTCTGCGCGATGCGCGTGGCTTTCAGGAAATCGGTATTGCCCAGCACCTCGGGCAGCGCCGTGTCCGAGCCGCGCAGGAAGGCATCGACATCGAACTTGCTGGCCTGGCTGTGCGCGCAGGCGGACAGGACCAGCGCGGCGGCCAGCGCGCCGCCAGGGGCGGCCAGGCGGGATACCGCGCGCAGGCTCGGCAGTCGGGGGAAGGCGGGGGCGTCTTTCATGTCTGTCCTATGGCGTCTGTCTGGCTCTGTCTGGCGGTCTGGCTTCTCGGGCTCGCGCCTTATTGCTTCATCACGTCGGCACCCTTCGGCACCGTGAAGCGGAAGGTATCCGCCGGCAGCGACGGGTTCTTCTGCATGCCCGTGAACGTCAGCATCGTGGTATTGCCAAACGCGTCGCGCAGCTCCATCGCTTCGAGATTGCCGCTCTTGAAGCCGATACCGATGCGCTCGAACTGCGTGTCCTTCGACTTCGGCGTCAACTCCAGCCACTCCACGCCATCGCGCGTGGCGCCGTTCTTCACGTCGAAGTTCTTCGACAGGTCATTGCTGCCGAACAGGATGGCGGCCGGGCTGGAACCCAACGCGTTGTCGAGCTTGCGCTCGGTGACCTGGTTCAGGTCCTTGTCGTAGATATAGAGCGTCTGGCCGTCGGCCTGCAGCAGCTGGTCATAGGGCTTGGTATAGCGCCAGGTGAACTTGCCGGGACGCGAGAACGCGAAGGTCCCGCTCGACGTGCCGGCCACCTTGGCATCGGCGCCCTGCCCCTTGATCTGCTTCTGCGTGAATTCGCCCCGGGCGGTCTTCACGCTGGTCACGAAAGTCTGCAGCTGGTCGGTGGCGGCGGCATGTGCGGCGGGCACGGCGGCCAGCAGCGCCAGCGTCGCGCACAGCGGCGCGAGAATGCGATGTCGCATGGAATCGTTCCTTACGATTTGGCTGATGTCCGATTAGAGCACGCCGCGTATCGCCAATTCCGCGACAGGCTGTGACGGGCGTAACGGTATATTACCCGTCACTTCAGCCTGTGCGGAGACGCGCGACGTCAGTCTTCGGCAGTGGCGCTGCTGCCGGCCGGGACCAGGATGTCCCGATTGCCGTTGCCGGACATGGCCGAGACCAGGCCGGCCTTTTCCATGTCTTCCAGCAGCCGCGCCGCGCGGTTGTAGCCGATGCGCAGGTGCCGCTGCACCAGCGAAATCGACGCCCGGCGGTTCTTGATCACCACTTCCACGGCCTGGTCGTAGAGCGGATCGGCCTCGCCGCCGCCGCTGCCAATGCCGGCGCCGCCGCCAAGGCTGTCGCCGGCGCCATCGCCATCGACCAGCCCGCCTTCGAGGATGCCCTCGATATAGTTGGCCTCGCCGCCCTCCTTGAGCTTGTCGACCACGCGGTGGACTTCATCATCGGACACGAACGCGCCGTGAACCCGGATCGGCATACCGGTGCCCGGCGCCAGGTAGAGCATGTCGCCCATGCCCAGCAGCGCTTCGGCGCCCTGCTGGTCAAGAATGGTGCGCGAATCGATCTTGCTGCTGACCTGGAACGCGATACGCGTCGGCACGTTGGCCTTGATCAGACCGGTGATCACGTCCACCGACGGCCGCTGCGTCGCCAGCACCAGGTGCAGGCCCGCGGCACGGGCCTTCTGCGCGATGCGGGCAATCAGCTCCTCGACCTTCTTGCCCACCACCATCATCAGGTCGGCCAGTTCGTCGATGACGATGACGATCGTCGGCAGCTTGTCCAGCGGTTCCGGGGCGTCCGGCGTCAGGCTGAACGGATTCGGGATCTTTTCTTCCTTCGCCGCGGCCTCGTCGATCTTCTTGTTGTAGCCGGCCAGGTTGCGCACGCCCAGCTTGCTCATGAGCTTGTAGCGGCGTTCCATCTCGCCCACCGCCCAGTTCAGCGCATTGCCGGCCTGGCGCATGTCGGTCACCACCGGGCACAGCAGGTGCGGAATGCCTTCGTAGACGCTCATTTCGAGCATCTTCGGGTCGATCAGGATCAGGCGCACCTGGTCGGCGCGGGCCTTGTAGAGCAGCGACAGGATCATCGCGTTGATGCCCACCGACTTGCCCGAGCCCGTGGTACCGGCCACCATGCAATGCGGCATCTTGGCCAGGTCGGCCACCATCGGCTTGCCGGCGATGTCCTTGCCCAGCGCCATGGTCAGGCTGGACGCGCTCTCGTTGTAGACCTGCGAGCCCAGGATCTCGCCCAGCCGTACGGTCTGGCGCTTCGGATTCGGCAGTTCCAGGCCCATGTAGTTCTTGCCCGGGATCGTCTCGACCACGCGGATCGACACCAGCGACAGGCTGCGCGCCAGGTCACGCGCCAGGTTCACCACCTGGCTGCCCTTCACGCCCGTGGCAGGCTCGATCTCGTAGCGGGTGATCACCGGGCCCGGATAGGCGGCCACCACCTTGACCTCGACACCAAAGTCCTTGAGCTTCTTCTCGATCAGGCGGGACGTGTACTCCAGCGTCTCGGCGCTGACTGTCTCCTGGTGGGCCGGCACGGCGTCCAGCAGCGACAGCGGCGGCAGGTCCGTATCCTGGATATCGGCAAACAGCGGCTGCTGCTTCTCGCGCTCCACGCGCTCGTGCTTGGGCACGGCCTGCGGACGCACGATCTGCACCGGGGCGGCCTCTTCCTGCTTCACGCGCTGCACTTCCACGGTTTCGGTGCGTTCCACCTTGGCAGCCGCGCCGATGATGCGGTCCTGCTTCTTCTCGCGGCGGGCCTTGAAGCCCATGAACAGCGTCTCGACAAAGCCGCCCACGTGCTCGGCCACCGACAGCCACGAGAAATGGAAGAACAGCGACAGGCCGATGGCAAACATCAGCAGCAGCAGCAGCGTGGCGCCCGAGAAACCCAGCGCCAGTTGCAGCCAGCCGCCGAGCAGGTCGCCCAGCACGCCGCCCGGCGCGCGCGGCAGGGCCGAACGCAGCGGGTACATGCGGATGGCCTCCAGGCCCATGCTGGACACCAGCGTCAGCGCAAAGCCGATCCAGCTGATGGCCGTGCTGTGCTGCGGATCGGGCACGCGCTCGGGCAGTTCGGCGGTCAGCACGCGCCAGCCGCGCCAGCAGCGGCGGATCAGCAGCACGCTCCACCAGTAGGCCGAGAAGCCGAAGATGAAAAAGAGGATGTCGGCCACCCAGGCGCCCACACGGCCGCCGAGGTTGCGGATATCGGCCACTTGGCTGGCATGCGACCAGCCGGGATCGGCCTTGCTGTAGCTGGCCAGCACGCACAGGAAGCCAAGCGTCACGGCAAGCAGCAGGAACCAGCGCACCTCGCCAAGCAGCTTGCCGATGCGCGATGGAAGTGCCGACGGGTCGGTCCGGGTAGTCGTGGTAGCGCGAGCCATGCGTCAGGGTCTGTTCGATCGTGCGAAGTGGACGATGGCGGCCATTTTAACCTCGCCTGACCCTATCGCCTTCATTGGAATTTGCAACAGTCGGCAAACGCCGCGCCACATATAATGGCGGTTTCGAGTGACACCGGGGCGAATGCCGCACCGGCTCACTTGCTGTCTACAGGAACGCATCATGTCCGCAAAACACGCAAAAGTGCTGATTCTCGGGTCCGGACCGGCTGGCTACACCGCCGCCGTCTACGCAGCCCGCGCCAACCTGAACCCCGTGCTGATCACCGGTCTGGCCCAGGGCGGCCAGCTGATGACCACCACCGACGTGGAAAACTGGCCCGCTGACGCTAACGGCGTCCAGGGCCCGGACTTGATGCAGCGTTTCCTGGCGCATGCCGAGCGTTTCAACACCGAAATCATTTTCGATCACATCCACACGGCCAACCTGACCGAAAAGCCGATCCGCCTGATCGGCGACGCTGGCGAGTACACCTGCGACGCGCTGATCATCGCCACGGGCGCCTCGGCACAGTACCTGGGCCTGCCGTCGGAAGAAAGCTTCATGGGCCGCGGCGTGTCCGCCTGCGCCACCTGCGACGGCTTCTTCTACAAGAACCAGGAAGTGGCCGTGATCGGCGGCGGCAATACGGCCGTGGAAGAAGCGCTCTACCTGTCGCATATCGCCAGCAAGGTTACCGTGATCCACCGCCGCGACAAGTTCCGCGCCGAGCCGATCCTGGTGGACCGCCTGCTCCAGCGCGTCAAGGAAGGCCGTGTCGAACTGCGCTACGACCATACGCTGGACGAAGTGCTGGGCGACCAGTCCGGCGTGACCGGCCTGCGCATCCGCGGCACGAAGGACACGACGAAGACCGAGGATCTCAAGCTTTCGGGCCTGTTCGTGGCAATCGGCCACAAGCCGAACACCGACCTGTTCGTCGGCCAGCTGGAGATGAACAACGGCTATATCGTCACCAAGAGCGGCCTGTCGGGCGACGCCACGGCAACCAGCATCCCGGGCGTGTTCGCGGCCGGTGACGTGCAGGATCACGTCTACCGCCAGGCCATCACCAGCGCCGGCACGGGCTGCATGGCCGCGCTGGATGCCCAGCGCTACGTCGAAGCCCTGAAGTAATTTCCCGCCGGGCGGCCGCCGGCCGGCCCTGGCGCGAACCCCACGGGGACGCCCGCCTTGCAGCGGCCGTCCCCGTTTTCCTTATAATCGGTGCCGAGCTTTCAGAAATTTCTGCTATGTCGCAAGGCGCCAAAACCCCTCCCAAGCGATTCGGCCTGCACGATCTGGCCGCGGTACGTGACGATCTCAAGGCCGATGCCGAGCGCCGCGAAGCCGAGCGCAAGGCTGCCGAAGCCGCTGCCAGGCGTGCCGAGGAAGAGGCCAATGTCTTCCGGTCCAGTATCGGCTCGGTCAGTTCCCTGCGCGACCGCAATCGCGTGCAGCACGCCGCCAAGGCTCCCGCCCCCATTCCGGTACAGACCCAGCTCAACGACAAGGCGGTGCTTGAAGCGTCGCTGTCCGATGAATTCGATGTCGAGAACCTGCTCGATATCGACGAGACCATGTCGTTCCGCCGCCCCGGCATTGGCGAGGATGTGATCAAGAAACTGCGCCGCGGCGAGTGGGTGCCGCAGGACAAGGTGGACCTGCACGGCCTGCGCAGCGACGAAGCCCGCGAGGCGCTGGCCAATTTCCTGCGCCGTTCGGTGCGCAATGGCGTGCGCTGCGTGCGGGTGATCCACGGCAAGGGCATCGGCTCGCCGGACAAGCTGCCCGTGCTCAAGGGCAAGGTCCGCAGCTGGCTGGTGCAGAAGGAAGAAGTGATCGCTTTCGTCCAGGCCCGCGAGTCGCAAGGCGGTGCGGGCGCCCTGATGGTCCTGCTGCGCCAGCCCAAACCCTGACGCCACCTATGCACCTGCACCTGCCGTTCGATCTGCTGATGGGGCGGCTGCCCCTGATCCTCCATGTCATGGAGATCACCGGGGTACTGGCATTCGCCGTATCGGGCGTGGTGGATGCCCGCAAGCAACGGCTGGACGCCGTGGGCACGTTCATCGTCGCCTTTGCCACGGCCTTCGGCGGCGGCACCGTGCGCGACGTGCTGCTGGACCGCCGGCCGTTCTACTGGGTCGAGCACGAATACTACGTGCTGCTGATCTTTGCGATGTCGATCGGCGCGGCGATGGTGTTCCGGATGGTCAGCACCGTGGCGTCGGACCGCGCGATGCTGGTGGCCGATGCCATCGGCCTTGGGTTGTTCTCGGTCACGGGCACGTCGCTGGCGCTGGTGGCGCAGATGACCCCGACCGTGGCAGTCATGATGGGCATCATCTCCGCCGTCTTTGGCGGCGTGCTGCGCGACGTGCTGTGCAACGAAGTGCCGATGATCCTGCGCGACCGCTCGCCCTATGCCACCTGTTCGTTCGTGGGCTGCTGGGTCTACGTGGGGCTCACGTGGTTGCGCGCGGACCAGGAAGTGGCCCTGCTGTCCGGCGCGCTGGTGACGATCGGCATGCGGCTGCTGTCCGTCCGGTTCGCGTGGAAGCTGCCAAGTTGAAGACTCCCCCCTCTCCCGCGCTCTCCCCCTGAGGGGAGAGCGGGCCAAGACCCTGCAGCGTGGCCTCGCCCGGGCGCGGTTCGCGGCGTTGGCCGCCAGACAATCCCCGGCATCTTCAACGTTTTCAACGCAGCGAACAGCCAAAACGGAAAGGCCGGCGTCGCCGCCGGCCTTTCCGTTCAATACAAGCGCTTGCTCAGACCGCCGCTTCGTCCTGCTCGCCGGTACGAATGCGGATCACGCGCTCGATTTCGGTCACGAAGATCTTGCCGTCGCCGATCTTGCCCGTGTGGGCGGCCTTGACGATGGCGTCGAGCACGGTGTCCAGCTGGTTCTCGGCCACCACCACCTCGATCTTGATCTTCGGCAGGAAGTCGACCACATACTCGGCGCCGCGGTACAGCTCGGTATGACCTTTCTGGCGGCCAAACCCCTTTACCTCGGTCACCGTCAGACCGGTCACGCCCACGTCGGCCAGTGCTTCACGCACTTCGTCGAGCTTGAACGGTTTGATGATGGCGGTAATCTGCTTCATGGCTGGCCTCTGTCTCTAAAGGTGTCGGAAGATGTCAGATTCTAGCCCGAAACACCACACGCCGATTGCGGGCGTACCCACATTGCCCGCAATCGGCATGCCAGACGGCATGACAATCAGCCCGCCTGGTCCGGAATCCGGGCCAGATCGCGCACCCAGACGGCCGATTCACCGTCGCTCGGCGCCCGCCAGTCGCCACGCGGCGACAGCGACCCGCCCGAGCCCACCTTGGGCGCGTTCGGGATGCACGACCGCTTGAACTGGCTGGTCCGGAAGAATCGGTCGACAAAAATCCCGAGGATGCGCTTGATTTCCGGCAGTTGATAGCTGTTGCGGGCTACATGCGGGCCGTTTGGCCAGTTGCCGCGCGCCACGTCGCCCCAGGCATGCAGCGCCAGGAACGCGACCTTGGACGGCGAATACCCATAGCGTAGCGTGTAGTACAGGTTGAAATCCTGAAGCTCGTAGGGCCCGATGATCTGCTCGGTCTTCTGGCCGGGCGCCTCGTCCTGCCCGTTGGCGGCGGGAACGCTCGGCACCAGTTCGGGGCTGATATCGGTATCCAGCACCGCCAGCAGCACGTCTTCGCCGCCCTTGCCGATCTGGCTGGTTTCTGCCACCCAGCGCACCAGGTGGCTGATCAGCGTCTTGGGCACGCTGGCGTTGACGTTGTAGTGGGACATATGGTCGCCCACGCCGTAGGTACACCACCCCAGCGCCAGTTCGCTGAGATCGCCGGTGCCGATCACGATGGCGCCGTTGTGATTTGCCAGCCGGAACAGGTGGTTGGTGCGCTCGCCGGCCTGCACGTTCTCGAACGTGACGTCATAGACCGGCTCGCCACGCGAATACGGATGATCCAGGTCCTTCAGCATGGCCAGGCAGCTCGGCCGGATATCGATCTCGCGCGCCGTGCAGCCCACGGCCTGCATCAGTTCGCGCGCCTGCTTCAGCGTGCGGTCGCTGGTGGCGAAGCCCGGCATCGTATAGGCCAGGATATTGGCGCGCGGCAGGCCCAGGCGGTCCATGGCCTTGGCGCAGACCAGCAGCGCATGGGTGGAATCGAGCCCGCCCGACACCCCGATCACCACCTTCTGGATCCGGCTCGACGACAGCCGCTGCACCAGCGCCTGCACCTGGATGTTGTAGACCTCCATGCAGCGCTCGTCGCGGCGGCGCGGATCGGCCGGCACGTACGGGAAGCGCTCGACCTTGCGCTCCAGCGGCAGCGCCTGCGCGGTGGGCAAATCCATCTGGAAGGCCACCACATCGAACTTCTCGACCTCGTCCTTGTGCCGGCGCACCGATTGCCCGAACGACGTCTGGTGCATGCGCTCGCGCGACAGGCGCTCCAGGTCGATATCGGCGAAGAGCAGGTGCGACGTATCGGCAAAACGCTCCGATTCGCCCAGCAGTTCGCCGTTCTCGTAGATCAGCGCCTGACCGTCCCAGGCCAGGTCGGTGGTCGACTCGCCCTTGCCGGCCGACGTGTAGAGGTAGGCCGCCAGGCAGCGCGCCGACTGCTGCGACACCAGCTGATGGCGATAGCCCGACTTGCCGACCACGATATTCGACGCCGACAGGTTCACCAGCACGGTGGCGCCAGCCAGCGCCGCGAACGACGACGGCGGGATCGGCACCCAGACGTCTTCGCAGATTTCGGCGTGGAAACGGAAGAACGGGATGTTCTCGATCTCGAACAGCAGGTTCGCCCCGAACGGCACTTCGGCGCCCAGCAGCGACACCGTGTCGACGGCGGCGCAATCGGCGCTGCTGAACTGGCGGGCCTCGTAGAACTCCCAGTAGTTCGGCAGGTAGGTCTTGGGCACCACGCCCTGCACCACGCCGTTGGCCACCACCACGGCGCAATTGAACAGCTGGTGCTCCACCAGCACCGGCATGCCGACGATCATGGCGGCACGAATGCCGGCCGAGGCCTCGACGATCGACTGCAGCGCCAGTTCGCATTCGCGCAGCAGCGCGCGCTGATGGAACAGGTCGTCGCAGGTGTAGGCCGGCAGGCCAAGCTCGGGAAATGCCACCAGCACCGCGCCGCCGTCGGCGGCCTGGCGGGCCAGGGCGATGGTCTGTTCGGCGTTGTACGCGGGATCGGCCACGCGGCACTCGGGCACGCCAACGGCCACGCGCGCAAAGCCGTGGGAATAGAGGTTGTAGAAAGGGTGCGTCATGTCTGGACCCGTACCGGGAAGGAATGTCGGGGGAGTGGACATCGGAAAACGGATATGCGCATTCTACGACGCCCTGCGGCGGGCCGGCGTTTGCATCACGCTGACGGCGCCTGCAGCACAATTTCAATTCCGGTAGACTCGCCCGGCACCAACGCCAACCCGTCCATGAGTGATTCGCGCCCCAACTACCGCACGGAAATCGTGCCGGACCTTGCCGAGATCGACGCCGCCGACTGGGACGCGCTGCTGGCCGCACAGGCCGAACCCACGCCGTTCCTGCGCCACGCCTTCCTGCACGCCATGCACGCCAGCGGCAGCGCCACCGACGACACCGGCTGGTCGCCGCGCTTCCTGACGCTCTGGGTACCAGACGGCAAGGGCCCGGGCCGCGACCGGCTGGCGGCGGCCATGCCGCTCTATGCCAAGTCGCACTCGTATGGCGAATACGTGTTCGACTGGGCCTGGGCCGACGCCTATCGGCAGCACGGCCTCGACTACTACCCCAAGTGGCTGGCGGCAGTGCCGTTCACGCCGGTGCGCGGCGCGCGGCTGCTGGCCGAGGACGATCTTGCGCGCATGGTGCTGCTGCGGTTCGCGCTGGCGCTGGCCGAGGAAAGCCAGCTGTCGTCGCTGCATGTCCTGTTTCCGTCGGACCATGAGGCCGACCTGATGCAGGAGGCCGGCATGATGATGCGCCACGGCGTGCAGTTCCACTGGACCAATCCCGGCTACGCCGACTTCGACGCCTTCCTGGCAACGTTGTCGCAAAAGAAGCGCAAGAACATCCGCGCCGAACGCCGCCGGGTGGCCGAGGCCGGCATCACGTTCCGCCAGTTGCGTGGCGCGGACATCGACGACGCGGCGTGGAAGTTCTTCAACCGCTGCTACCGCCAGACCTACCGCGAGCATCATTCCACGCCCTACCTGAACCTGGACTTCTTCCGGCGCATCGGCGACGCGATGCCGGAAAACCTGCTGCTCGTGATTGCCACGCGCGACGGCACCGACATCGCCAGTTCGCTGCTGGTCTACGATGCCGACCCGGCGGTAAGCACGCTGTACGGGCGCTACTGGGGTGCGCTGGAGCACCACCCGTGCCTGCATTTCGAAACGGCCTATTACCAGCCGCTGGAGTTCTGCATCGCCGAGGGCATCGGCACGTTCGAAGGTGGCGCGCAGGGCGAGCACAAGATGGCGCGCGGCTTCCTGCCCGTGGCAACCCGTTCGGCGCACTGGCTGGCCCATCCGTCCTTTGCCGATGCCGTGGAGCGCTTCCTGGAGCGCGAACGCCAGGGCATGGACGCCTATCTGGACGAGCTGAACGACCGCAACCCGTTCGCACGGCCGGCTGGCGGCGGCGACTGAAGCGCAGCCGCGTACGCCCTGCCCGCCTGGCGGGCTACCGGGCTACCGGGCTACCGGGCTACCGGGCTACCGGGCTACCGGCGCGGCAGCATCCGCCGCAGCGTGTTGTCGCTCAGCATGTAGTGGTGGAACAGTGCGGCCATCGCGTGCAGGCCGATCACCAGGTAAAAGGCATTGCCGAGCGTCTCGTGAATCTCGCCCAGCACGTCCTTGAGCGCCGCATCGGGCGCGATCAGCGGCGGCAGGCCGATGCCGAGGCCCGGCGCCGTCAGTTCCCGGCCGCCGGCATTCAGCATCAGGATGCCAAGAATGGGCTGCGCCAGCAGGAACAGGTACAGCAGGACATGCATGGCCGCGCTGGCCAGCCGGGCCAGCCGCGGATAAGGCTCGGACGCCGGCGCTCCGCGCACCGCCCGCCAGAGCAGGCGCGGCACGGTCAGCGCCAGGACCAGCGCGCCCGACCACTTGTGCACTTCCATGGCAACCATGCGTGCGGTGGTGCCCTTGTCGGTAAAGCCGCGCAACTCGATCGCGGCGTACGCCACGGCCACCAGCACGAACATCAGCCAGTGGAACGCGATAGCCACCGCGTCATAGCGGGCGAATGCGGCCGCGTCAGGCGCGGTCGCCATGCCTTGCTGAACAGGCATCGGTACTCCATTTGCTTGTGGGGAATGGCCGAAAGCTTAGCGCCAGCGCCCGCCCCCCGGCCTTGCCGCCGATCACACCGCCAACAAAAAACCCCGCCGGCCGGCGGGGTTTTCGTTGCCCAAGGCAGCGGTGCGATTACTTCTTGAAGTTCGCCACGCCGTCGGTGATTTCCTTGTGGGCTTCCTCGATGCCAGCCCAGCCTTCGACCTTGACCCACTTGCCTGCTTCGAGTGCCTTGTAGTTCTCAAAGAAGTGCTTGATCTGGTCGAGCGTATTTTGCGCCACGTCCGACAGGCCCTTGATGTGGGCGGTGGCGGGGCTCAGCTTGTCCACCGGCACGGCCACGAGCTTGGCGTCCACGCCCGACTCGTCGGTCATCTTCAGCATGCCCAGGGCGCGGCAGCGCACGACGGCGCCGGCCAGGATCGGGAACGGCGTCAGCACCAGCACGTCCACCGGGTCGCCGTCGCCCGACAGCGTTTGCGGGATGAAGCCGTAGTTGGCCGGGTAGCGCATGCCCGTGCCGATGAAACGGTCCACGAACAGCAGGCCGGTTTCCTTGTCGGCCTCGTACTTCACCGGATCGCTCTGCGCGGAGATCTCGATGATGACGTTGAAATCGTTGGGAAGGTCCTTGCCCGGGGAGACGAGGTTGAAGCTCATGCGAGTTCTCCGAATACCTGTGGAATGGGATGGGCGGCATTATAGCGGGTCGGCCCTGACCGCAGCCTGACAACCACCGCCGCGTCATGTGGCGGTTAGTGCCTTGCGCGCCCGGCGCGGTGCGCGATAATGCGGCATTCCCGATTTCAGCATTTGCTCCATAACCGGAGCCGTGGAGACCTGCATGCATGCCCAGCATTTCGTCGCCAATCGCCTGATCGCCCCCGATTCCGGCCTGCGCATCAAGGTGTTCGACCCGTCCAATGGCGAGCCGTTCGCCGAGATCGCGCGCGGCAATGCCACCGATATCAGCGTGGCCGTCCGCGCCGCCCGCCAGGCGTTCGAAGGCGAATGGGGCGCGATGAACCCGGCCGATCGCGTGCGCCTGCTGAACCGCCTGGCGCTCAAGCTGATCGAGCACGAAGACGAACTGGCCGCGCTGGAAGCGCGCGACACCGGCAAGCCGCTGCGCCAGGCCCGCGCCGACGCCCGCGCCGTGGCCCGCTATTTCGAGTTCTATGCCGGCGCGGCCGACAAGCTGCACGGCGAAACCATCCCCTATACCACCGGGTACACGGTACTCACCGTGCGTGAACCGCATGGCGTGACCGGCCATATCATCCCGTGGAACTACCCGCTGCAGATCTTCGGGCGCAGCGTGGGTGCGGCGCTTGCCACCGGCAACGCCTGCGTGGTCAAGCCCGCGGAGGACGCCTGCCTGTCGATCCTGCGCGTGGCCGAACTGGCCGCCGAAGCGGGGCTGCCCGAAGGCGCGCTGAATATCATCACCGGCTACGGCCATGAAGCCGGTGCGGCGCTGGCCCGCCATCCGGGCATCAACCACATCTCGTTCACGGGGTCGCCGCAGACCGGCAAGCTCGTGTCGCAGTTGGCGTCCGAGAATCACGTGCCTGTAACACTGGAACTGGGCGGCAAGTCGCCGCAGGTGGTGTTTGCCGATGCCGATCTCGATGCGCTGCTGCCCGTGGTGGTCAACGGCATCGTGCAGAATGCGGGCCAGACTTGCTCGGCCGGCAGCCGCCTGCTGGTGGAGCGGCCCGTCTACGAAGCCCTGCTCGACCGCCTGTCAGGCGTGTTCGAGGCGCTGCGCGTGGGCCCGTCGGAACTCGATCTGGAATGCGGCCCGCTGATCAGCCGCAAGCAGCAGCAGCGCGTGTGGGACTTTGTGTCCGACGCGCAGCACGCCGGCATCGCCGTGATGGCCCAGGGCCAGATCGTGGGCGAGGCGCCGGAGTCCGGCTACTACCAGGTGCCGATGCTGTTCCGCGACGTGCCCGCCACGCACCGGCTGGCCCAGGAGGAAGTATTCGGGCCGCTGCTGGCCGCCATGCCGTTCGACACCGAGGACGAGGCCATCCGCCTTGCCAACGGTACCGCGTACGGCCTGGTGGCCGGTGTCTGGACGCGCGACGGCGGGCGCCAGATGCGGCTGGCGCGCAAGCTGCGGGCCGGTCAGGTCTTTATCAACAACTATGGCGCCGGCGGCGGCGTCGAGCTGCCGTTCGGCGGCACCGGCCAGTCGGGCTATGGCCGCGAGAAGGGCTTCGAAGCCCTGTACGGATTCACCACTCTGAAAACCATCGCCATTCAACATGGGTAGCATCAACTTTCTTTCGGTCGCCTTCGCCATCTTCTTTTTCTGGATGTCCTGGCACGTGCGGCACAAGCGCGCCACCAATCCGTCCGGCATGCCCCGCCTGCAGGTGTTCAAGCGCAAATGGGGCGACACCGTGGGCGACCGCGTCCACTGGTGCATGTACGTGGCCCTGCCTTTCCTGCTGGGCATCATGATGGTGGCGAATGCCTTGCAGAACAAAGGCCCCTTCCACTGATTCAGACGATTCCGATGTTCCGCCCGTAGCGCGGCAACAGACCGCGCCGGGCTTCACCAATGGAGACAGGCAATGACCAGACTGGCTGGCAAGGTAGCGGTAGTGACGGGCGGCGGCTCGGGCTTTGGCGAAGGCATCGCGCATACGTTCGCGCGGGAAGGCGCCAGCGTAATGGTGGCCGACCTGAACCTCGATGCCGCCAATCGCGTGGCCGCGGCCATTCGTGATGCGGGCGGCAAGGCGGACGCGGTACGCGCCGACGTCTCGCAGGGCCACGACGTGGCCGCAATGCGCGATGCCACGCTGGCTGCCTTCGGCGACGTCCACTGCGTGGTCAACAACGCCGGCACCACCCATCGCAACAAGCCGATCCTCGAAGTCACCGAGGAAGAGTTCGACCGCGTCTATGCGGTCAACGTGAAGAGCATCTACTGGTCGGCGCACCACTTCATCCCGCACTTCCGCCAGCGTGGCGGCGGCAACTTCGTCAACGTGGCCTCGACGGCCGGCATCCGGCCACGCCCCGGGCTGGTCTGGTACAACGGCAGCAAGGGCGCGGTCATCGTCGCCAGCAAGGCCATGGCCGCCGAACTGGGCCCCGACAATATCCGCGTGAACTGCGTGAACCCGGTGATCGGCGCCACGGGCCTGCTGGAGCAGTTCATGGGCGTGCCCGATACCCCCGAGAACCGCGCCCGGTTCCTGGCGACCATCCCCATGGGGCGCATGTCCACGCCGCAGGACGTGGCCAACGCCTGCCTGTACCTGGCATCGGACGAGGCCAACTTCATCACCGGCACCTGCATCGAGGTGGATGGCGGCCGCTGCGTCTGAGCCGTCCGGATACCCACCGATCCGTTTTTCCAACCCCGCGGTAACGTCGTACGACTACAAGACCCAATGAGGAGACACCGATGACAACCACCGCAGTCAACGCCGGCGCGCGCGACGCCGGCTTCGAAGACGCCACCTACCGCAAGGTCACGTGGCGCCTGGTGCCGTTCCTGCTGCTCTGCTACGTCGTGGCCTACCTGGACCGCGTCAATGTGGGCTTTGCCAAGCTGCAGATGCTCAACGACCTGCAGTTCAGCGAGACCATCTACGGGCTGGGCGCCGGCATCTTCTTCATCGGCTATTTCCTGTTCGAGGTGCCGAGCAACGTGATCCTGCACAAGGTGGGCGCGCGGATCTGGATCGCCCGGATCATGATCACGTGGGGCCTGATCTCGGCGGCCATGATGTTCGTCACCACCCCGACGATGTTCTACGTGCTGCGCTTCCTGCTGGGTATTGCCGAAGCGGGCTTCTTCCCGGGCATCATCCTGTACCTGACCTACTGGTATCCGGCCAGCCGGCGCGGGCGCACCACCACGTTCTTCATGACCGCCATCGCGCTGTCAGGGGTGATCGGCGGCCCGCTGTCGGGCTGGATCATGCAGTCGTTCGACGGCCACAACGGCTGGGCCGGCTGGCAGTGGATGTTCCTGGTCGAAGGCATCCCGTCAATCCTGGTAGGTATCTGGGTGCTGCTGTACCTGGACGACCGCATCGTCCACGCCAAGTGGCTCAGCGCCGACGAAAAGGCGCTGCTTGAACGCAATATCGCGGCCGAGGACCAGCACAAGGAAGATCCGCCGGTCAGCCAGGTGCTGTCCAGCCCGCGCGTCTGGCTGATGAGCGCGATCTACTTCAGCTTCGTGATGGGCCTGTACGGCGTGAGCTTCTGGCTGCCGACGATCATCAAGCAGACCGGTGTGAAGGGCGCGCTCGACGTGGGCCTGCTCACCGCCATTCCGTATGGCTGCGCCGTGATCGGCATGATCCTGTTCGCCCATAGCGCCGACCGCCGGGGCGAGCGCCGCTGGCATATCGCCATACCGGCGCTGCTCGGCGCGCTGGGCCTGGTGCTGTCGGTGCAATGGCATGGCGATACCACGATGGCAATGGTGGCGCTGACGCTGGCCACCATCGGCATCCTGACCACGCTGCCGCTGTTCTGGAGCCTGCCGACGGCCTTCCTGGCCGGCACGGGCGCCGCCGCCGGCATTGCGCTGATCAATTCGCTGGGCAACCTGGCGGGCTTTATCAGCCCCTATGCGGTGGGCTGGCTAAAGGACATGACCCAGAGTACGGACTCGGGCATGTACCTGCTGGCTGCCTGCATGGTGGCGGGCGCGGCACTGACGCTGTCGGTGCCGGCAAGGATGATCGGCCGGAAGGCGGATTGATTGAAGGTTTGCTGGCCTGCGCGTGTTTGCTCCCCTCTCCCGCCGTGCGGGGGAGGGGCACAACCAGAGACCAACCGGCTTACGCCTCGCCCAGCATCTGCGCCACTGACGATGCCGTGGCGGCGGCCTTCTCGCCAATCAGCTGCTGCAGCGTGCGCAGCAGTTCGTCCTCGTTGAACGGCTTGCCCAGGTACACGTTCACACCGATTTCCGCCGCGTAGCGGCGATGCTTCTCGGCCGTACGCGACGTGATCATGACCAGCGGCATGTGGTTGGTGCGGGCATCTGCACGCACGTTGCGCGTCAGGTCGAAGCCGTCCATGTTCGGCATCTCGATGTCGACGAGCATCGCGTCGGGCATCACTTCCTGCAACTGACGCAGCGCGTCCACGCCGTCACGGGCCAGCACCACCTGGTAGCCGGCACGCGTCAGCAGGCGCTGGCTGGCCTTGCGCACGGTCAGCGAATCGTCCACCACCATCACGGTCGGCTGCGTCATCAGCCCCGGCACTGGCACTGCCGCGCCCGCGTCGACGAACTCGGCCACCGCACCGGTCTGCGCGGCATGCAGCGGCGCGGCCAGCATCGGCGTGGCCGGCATCCTGGCGCCACGCTCGCGCTCCCAGCGCTGGGCCAGCACCACCGGGTTATAGATCAGCACGATCTCGCCATCGCCCAGCGTGGTGGCGCCGGCAATGCCTTCCAGGCGGGCCAGGTGCGGGCCAATGTGCTTCACCACCACTTCGCGGTTGCCCAGCACATCGTCCACATGCACGGCCACGCGCTCGGCGCCGGAGCGCACCACCACCACCGGCGAATACTTGCGGCCCGACGCCATCGCGGCGGTTTCCTCAAGCAGCGCGCCGAAGTAGAAGAATGGCACCTCGATGCCGGCAGCCGTGAAGCGGCCGGCATTGTAGGCCTCCAGCAGCGGCTTCTCGCGCAACTGGTGAACCTGGTCGATCATGCCGCTCGGCATGGCGAACAGGCGCCCGCCCAGCGAGACCAGCAGCACCTGCGTGATGGCCGTGGTCAGCGGCAGGTGCACCGTGAAGCTGGTGCCACGGCCGGCCTCGGTCGACAGCGTGATACGGCCGCCCAGCGCCACCGTTTCGGCACGCACCACGTCCATGCCCACGCCACGCCCTGCCAGTTCGGACACCGCATCGGCGGTCGAGAACCCCGGCGCGAAGATCATTTCGGTCAGTCGGGCTTCGTTGGCATCCTCGTCGGGAGCCATCAGCTGGCGCGCCACGGCACGCTCGCGAATGCGCTGCAGGTTCAGGCCGCCGCCGTCGTCGAAGAACGTCAGCACCACCTCGTTGCCTTCCTGCTGCACTTCCAGCGTCAGCGCGCCGGTGGCCGACTTGCCCGCCGCACGGCGCGCGTCGGCCGGTTCGATGCCATGCACCACGGCATTGCGGATCAAATGCTCGATCGGGCCGGCCATGCGGTCCAGCACCGATCGATCGATTTCCACGGTACCGCCCTTGATCAGCAGGCGCACTTCCTTGCCGGTCTCGGTGGCCGACTGGCGTGCCACGCGATACAGACGTTCGGCCAGCGCATCGAACTGCACCATGCGCGCCTGCATCAGGCCGCGCTGCAGGCCCCGCGTCAGCCGCGCCTGCTGCGCCAGGTCACCCGACGCGCGGTCGAAGCCGCGCTGCAGGTTCTGCTCCACGGTAGCCACGTCGTTCACCGACTCGGCCATCATGCGCGTCAGTTCCTGGAAGCGCGTGAAGCGGTCGAATTCCAGCGGATCGAATTCCTGGTTGTGCTGCTGGTCGGCGATCCGCGACGCCATCTGCGTTTCGGCCTGGATTTCGATCTCGCGCAACTGCATGCGCAGACGCGCGACGTTGTCGTTCAGTTCGCCAAGGTAGCTGCGCAGCGCCTCCAGCTCGCTGTCCAGGCGGGCGCGCGTGGCGCTGACTTCGCCGGCGTCGTTGATCAGCGTGTCCAGCGCACGGGCCTGCACGCGCACCAGCGCGCGCTGCCGCTCGGCGTCGGTCGGCAAGGCGGCCGGCGCGGCCGGCATCAGCGGCGCCGCCGGCACGATAGCGTGCTGCGGTGCGCTTTGCGCAGTTGCCTGGGCGGATGCATCCAGCACCGTCACCGAAGCGGCGGGGCCAGCAGGCGCTGCCACCAGGCCGTTGACCACATCGGCATCGTCCACCGGCAGCAGGCGGCCGTTCTGCAGCGCGTCCACGTGCGCCAGGATGCGGTCGTACCACGCATACAGCTTGCCGAACAGGTCCGGCGTCACGCGCTGGCCGCGCACGCTGGCTTCCAGCAGCGTTTCCATTTCATGGGCCGCCTGCCCCAGCGCCATGGCGCCGGCCATGCGCGCACTGCCTTTAAGCGTATGCAGGCCGCGCAGGATCAGGCCGCCGTGCTGCGCATCGTCCGGCGCGGCTTCCCACGTGCGCACCAGCTTGCCGAGATCGGGCAGCGCGCCATGGGCTTCTTCCAGGAAAATCTCGACCAGCGCCGGGTCCAGCGCCGACGCATCGGTCGAGGTGTCCTCGGGCGGCATATCGGGCGACGCCGGCGTGACGTGCGCCACGGCTATGGAGTCATGGCGCGGCGCCGTCGGCATCGAGATCACCACGGCGTCCTGCACCGGGGTCACCGGCGTCAGCGCCGGGCCAGCCGGCGCCGAAACCGGCGGCAGCGACGTGATCGGCGTCAGCTTCACGGGCGGCAGTTCCGCCTGCGGGGCCTGCGCGTCAGCGTCGATCTCGGGCAGCGGTTGCGACACGGCCTGGTTCTGGCCGAACAGTTGCGACACCGATCCTTCCTGCCCGGTGGACTGGGCGGCCGGCAGCGCCGCGCGCGGACGCACCAGCGCGCGTTCGCCAAAATCGTTCAGGTCGCGGCACAGCGAGGCATCGGCATCGGGCCAGATGCCGGCGGCAAACTGGTGCAGCATCGCGCGCAGCCGGTCGACGGCCAAATCCAGCAGGCGGAAATCGGCCGGATGCATGACCACCGGATGGCGGCCCAGCAGCAACAGCAGATGCTCAAGCGCCTCGGCAATCTCGCGCACCGGCTCCAGGCCCACCGTCGACGCGCTGCCCTGCAGCGTGTGCGCCACGCGCAGTGCCAGTTCGCTCGGGCACGGATGATTCTCGTGCCGCCATTCGGACAGATCCGTCGCGAACTGCCGCAGCAGATCGTCGGCTTCCTGCAGATAGACGTTGTAGAGCGCCAGGCCGATGCGAACCGGGCCGATGACCTTGTAGCTCTCGTCCACGTCCGCCAGCCCGCCCGACAGGCGGAACGGCAGCACGTTGTGTTCGACCGGCGCAGGGTCTGCCAGGTCGGTCTGACCGGCGCCGTCAGCCGTTCCCGCCGGCTCGGTGATATCGATGCCACCCGGCACGTCCACAGGCTCGGCGGACGACAACCGCATGTCCACCGATGCCAGCGGCGCGGATGCCTGGGCCAGCAGCGCGTCCAGCGAATCGAACGGCGCGGCCCGGGCCGCGCCCGTCGCCATGCCGCCCGGCTCGCGCAGCGCGTGCGCGGCGTCCACCAGCGGCGCGATCTCGCGCAGCGTCGACGGGTCTTCCAGCAGGGCCAGCGCCCATTCGCGCAGCAGGTCATGCGCCTGTTGCAGCAGCGCCGGCAGTTCGGGCACCGGCTCGCGCGCCTCGGCAATCCACAGGTTCATCACCTGCTCGACGGCCCAGGCGGCTTCGCCGTAACGGTTCAGGCCGACCATCCGGCTCGACCCCTTGAGCGTGTGGAACGCGCGGCGCATGCGGCTCAGCACGTCGGTATCGCCCAGGGCTTGCAGGCCGCCGGCCAGGTCCGTGGCGATATTGCCCAGCACCTCTTCGGCCTCGGCCAGGAAAATCTCCAGCAGTTCGGCGTCGATTGCGGCGGCATCGGCCGGCATCGGCGCCGCAGTGGGCGCTGCCGCCACCGGCGCCACGGCTGCCGGCAACGGGTCAGCCAGCGCTACCACCATGCGTTCGGCCGCCGATTCGCTACCGGCCAGCCAGGCGTGGAGCTGCGTGGTGGCCTCGGCGGCCTGCCGGCGCAGCGCGGCGTCGTCGTCGATGGCGGCATGGTCGGCCACCGCCTGCAGCGCGGCCCGCAGCCGCTGGATCTCGGGGGAATCGGCAGTGGCGGCCACACGGATGGCGTCCATCGCGGCACTGCGCGCCGTGCCTAGCGCGCCTTGCGGCATCGCATCCTGGCGTTGCGTGCGCAGCGCGAGCGGATCGTCGCCAGCGGCATCGTTCTGCTTGCGGCCAAATTCGAGCAGGTCGGCGAAGGCGTGCACGGCGCCCAGTTCGGCGGCGATATCCGACAACTGGTCGATACGCGCGGCGTGGTCGGTCGTTTCGCGCAGCACACCCAGCCGCGCCAGTACGGCACGCACCGACGCCAGCGCGGCGTCGGTCTCGTCGTCGATGCCCTCGGGCAACGCGGCGCTGCCATGGACAAGTTCGATCGAGGCCAGCAGCGCGCCGAAGGCTTGCGCGGCGTCGTCGAGCGCGTTGCCGGCATCGGCCCGTGCCGCATTGCGGTCATAGGTATCGAGCCACGATTCGCCGCTGTCCAGCTGGGCACGCACCTGCGCCACGGCTTCGGTGCGCTGCGCCTGGGCGCCGGCGGACTGAACCAGTTCGGCCAGCCAGGCAGGCGCCGCCGCATCGAGATTGGCCAGGCAGGCCGCCAGCGTCTCGCATCGCACGGCAAACTCGGCCGCCGATGCATGTCCGGATTTGCCGTGGACGCGCCACGGCATGGCCAGCGCCCGCGCCAGGAACAGCGCCACGCCGCCCCGGCCCAGCGCATCGGCCGCCGGCCGCTGACCCGCGTAGGCCGCCGCTGCGGTCAGGCACTGCTGCAGCGCCGGCTGCGCCAGCGGCATGGCAGCCTCGGCCAGCGATGCCAGCGCAAGCTCCCAGCCCGACTGGTCGTCGGCGGCGGCCCGCTCGATGGCGGTGGCGGCATGCTGCAGGTTGCGCGTATCGATCGGATCGAGCCAGCCGTAGTAGCGCTGCCGGTAGTCGGCCCGCGCCACCACGTGCGCCGGGTCCACGCGGTACGCCTGCAGGCTGCGCGCGATGTCCACGCGCAGCACCTGTACGGCGGCCTGCACCACGGGCGGGGTGGAATCTTCGGGGCCGTCCGGCGTCAGGCCGGTGCTGACCAGCAGGAAGATGGCGTCGTTGAGCAGCGCCTGCGGCACGCGCACCTGGCCCTGCAGGTACTGGCGTACCAGCAGGTGGGTTCGGGCGGCAAAGCGCTTGGCAAGCAGGTCGGACGGCAACAGGCCATGCGCCAGCGCGCGGAATACCATCGCCAGCGTGTGCCAGATGCCGCGGTCGGGGGTGTCGGTGGTGCGGCGCGCGT
Source organism: Cupriavidus sp. HE11 (assembly GCF_056097175.1). Classification (NCBI taxonomy): domain Bacteria; kingdom Pseudomonadati; phylum Pseudomonadota; class Betaproteobacteria; order Burkholderiales; family Burkholderiaceae; genus Cupriavidus; species Cupriavidus sp. HE11. The sequence continues at coordinate 2,697,509 of NZ_CP184464.1, read as the reverse complement.
CCTGCTCGTGGTTGCGCACGTCGTCGAGCGCCGACTGCAGCGGCAGCCAGGCTTCGCGCAACAGCGACGTCTCGGTACACGGCGTGGGCAGGCGCAGCGCCTTCAGCAAGGCAGCCTCGAAGCGCTGGCGCGCACGCGTGACGGCCGATGCCGAGCGTGTGGGCAGCACGATGCCGGGTAGCGCCTGCAGGTCTTCCAGCCACAGGTCGGCCGGATGCACGCGTTCTTCCTTCATCAGCCCCAGCGCGGTGGCATAGGGCTGGAACAGGCGCAGCGGGTCCTCCGCGTCGCCCGCCATCAGGTCGTCGACGTATTCGGCCAATGCCTGCACGCCGGTACGGAACACCGCCAGCATGGCGGCATCGGCGGCCACGGTGCCCGCGTCGACGGCTTCCAGCAGCCGGCGCAGCGCCTGGCAATAGGCATCCACCCCGCGCAGGCCCACGATATGCACGGCACCCGCAGCCTGGTGCAGATGCTGGCCGGCCAGGCGCAGCGACGTGGTGTCGCGGGCGCCCAGCGCTTCGGGCGTTTGCCGGATCTCGTCGACATAGTGGCCCAGCTCGGTCGCGGCGTCGTCCAGCGCGGTGCGCAGGCTTGGCGCCAGCCAGGCAAGCACCGAGAGGTCGCGCTGCGGCGCAGCCGGAACCCCGGCTGCAGCCGTATCCGGCGTGGCATGTGTTTGCGGCGCGGCCGTGGCGGCCTCGTCGCTGGTGAGGATGGAATTCAGGGACATGACCAGTTCCGGTGCGGCCGTCAACGTACGGGCAGGCGTCAGGCGATCTTGAATCGCGACACCGAGTTACGCAGTTCTTCGGTCAGCGCGGTCAGCTGGCGCACCGACGTGGCCGTGTGGCGCGTGCCGGCCGTCGTTTGCGCGGTGACTTGCAGGATGCCTTCGATGTGATGGGCCACGTTGGTAGCCAGGCCCGCCTCGTGCGACGTGGTCTGCGCGATCTGTTCGATCAGCTCGGCCAGCTGGCGCGACACGCGGCCGATCTCCACCAGTGCGGCACCGGCGTTGTCCGACAGCCGCGCACCTTCCACCACACCCGCCGTGCTCTGCTCCATGGCGTGCACGGCGTCCTGGGTATCGGTCTGAATCGTGCGGATCAGCGCACCAATCTGCTTGGTTGCCTCGCCCGAGCGTTCGGCCAGGCGCTGCACTTCTTCCGCCACCACCGAGAAGCCGCGACCCGCTTCGCCTGCCGAAGCCGCCTGGATGGCGGCGTTCAGTGCCAGCACGTTGGTCTGTTCGGTAATGTCCGAGATCAGCTCGACGATTTCACCGATCTCCTGCGACGATTCGCCCAGGCGCTTGATGCGCTTCGAGGTTTCCTGAATCTGGTCGCGAATGTCGTTCATGCCCGCGATGGCGTTCTGCACGGCCTGCTGGCCCTGCTCGGCGGCGGACAGCGAGGCACGCGCCACGTTGGCCGACTCGGCCGCGCCGCGCGATACCTGCGTGATGCGGTCCGCCATCTCCACCACCGACTCGCCGGTCTGGCGGATCTGGCGCGACTGCTCTTCGGTCGTGGCCGCGAGCTGCACCGAGGTGTCCTGCACCTGCGACGAAGCGTGCTGCACCTGCCCGGCGGTCTGCTGCACGCGGCCCACCAGTTCCTTCAGTTCTTCCACCGTGTAGTTCACCGAGTCGGCAATGGCGCCGGTGATGTCCTCGGTCACCGTGGCCTGGCGCGTCAGGTCGCCGTCAGCGATGTCCTGCAGCTCGTTCATCAGCTGCAGAATGGCCTTCTGGGTGGCGTCGTTGTTGCGCTTTTCCTCCAGGCGGCGCGCTTCGGCTTCACGCTCGCGCGCTTCCGCTTCCAGCGCACGCACGCGCGAGTCGCGCAGGTACAGCGCGGCCAGCCCGGCCAGGCACAGCAGCGTGGCGATGGCCGACACCACCATCGCGCCAAAAGTCCACGGGCGGAACCGTGCGCCCTCGGCGTAGGCGGTCTGCAGTTCGGACAGCTCTCCGCGCAGCGCCTCGTTGTCGTTGAAGATCTGCTGCTGGGCGCGCTTGGCGGCGATCAGGCCGGGAAGGTTCTGCAGGATGGTCTGCGTGGTCTTCTGCACCGCCTCGAAACGCTGCGACAGCTGCTGCAGGTAGTTGCGCGTCTCGGCATCGCTGGCGGGCGTCAGGCGCAGCGCTTCGGAGCCGTTGGTCAGGCCGTCCAGCGTTTCGCGGAAGGTGTTGGTGTCCTTGCCCAGCAGGAACGCGGTTTCAGGGTTGACGCCTTCGCCCGAGAGGAACTCGTTCAGGTTTTTACCCAGACGCTGCGTCAGCATCACCAGTTGCGCGGAAGCGGCCACCTCGCGGGTGTTCGAGCCAGCCTGCAGCTTGATGGCGGCCACCTGTTCGGCGGCTTCGAGCAGTTCGGGGTTCGACGCGTTGAAGATCTGCAGCGTCTGGCCGATCGTCGTCAGGATAGGCTGCTGGGCCAGCACGTCGGCCGCGCTCTTTTCCGAGCGCTTCCACGAGCCGAACGCCTTTTCGAGCAACGGCTCGGCCGGGCCCGACGTGGCGCGCACGTGCTTTTCGTCGCTGCCGTTCTGCAGCGCCAGCAGGTCGGCGGTCAGCTGTTCCTTGGACTGGCGCAGCTGCGTGAACGCCTGCGCGTTGCCGAGCAGCGCCACCGGCACCGCCTTGCCCAGACGCTGCGAGTGCATCAGCATGTTACCGGCGATCTCGATCTGCGCCGCGCCGTTGTTGGCCTGGCGGTTATCAAGATAGACCGATGCCAGCAGCGCCAGCAGCGACGCCACCACGCCGCCGGTCAGCAACCGTTGCTGGGAAGAGAACGGCATGCGCGTCAGCCAGCCCGACATCATCTCCACCGGCGTCTGGCCCGCGCCACCCTTGCCTGCGCCGGCCTTGGCAAATACCGATGCGCGCGGCGCCGCCGCTTCGGCAGTGGCACCGGCGGTAGCGGTGCGACGGCCCAGGCTGATCTTCTTGATTCCCATGGCAACCCTCTGTTCGTTCGTTTTCTGTTTGGTTCTTGTGATCAGGCCCTGGGCCTCAGGTCGCATCGCGACCGGCCTGCAGGAATGCCGGCGCATCCAGCAACTGACGGATATCCAGCACCTGCCAGTCGCGTCCCTCCCGGTCCGCGAAGGCGGCACCGCGCCAGGCCTCGGGTTCGGCGCCACCGGCCGGCGTCAGGTCCACCGCGTGCCGCAGGCCCACCACGCGCGTGGCGATGATGCCGCAGGCACGTTCCACATGGCGCGACAGCACCACGATCTTGCTGCCCGGCTGCACCGGGGTCGGGCCGTCGCCGCAGAACATGCCGAAATCGATCACGCCCAGCAGGTTGCCCCGGGCGTTGACCAGCCCACGATACCACGGCTGCGTCAGCGGCACGGCCGCCGGCGCGCGCATTTCCAGCACCTCGCCGGTGTCCATCAGCGGCAGCAGCCAGTTGCGCTGGCCCACCAGCACGCCCAGGTAGCTGTCGACGGCGGGCAGGTTGCGCGCCTCGCGAAGGCGCCGGGCCAGCATGGCCTGGTAGTCATGCAGGCGGGTCTGGCGAGTCTGGCGGGTTCGGATGTCTTGGCGCGGCGCGTTCATGATCGGATACCAGTGAAACCTGGAAACCAGTGGTGAGACCAGTTGTCATGGCCGTGCGCGGGCGCCGCCGGCGTCCCCGACGGGACACCCGCGCCCACTCCGGCCGCTAGGCTGCCGCGGCGCTCAGTGCGCCAGCGCGGCGATCTTCGAAAGCAGTTCCTCGCTGTCCACCGGCTTGACGATGTAGTCGGACGCGCCCTGGCGAATGCCCCAGATGCGGTCCGTCTCCAGGCCCTTGCTGGTGCACATGATCACGGGGATGTCCTTGAAGCGGTCGTCGCGCTTGATCGCGCGGGTGGCCTGGTAGCCGTTCTGGCCCGGCATCACCACGTCCATCAGGATCAGGTCGAAGGTTTCCGCCTCCAGGCGCGTCATGGCCTGTTCGCTGTTGCCGGCCACGGAGACCTTGAAGCCCTTCTTGCCAAGCAGGTCGGACATGAACAGGGCTTCGGTGGGCGAATCGTCGACGATAAGGATTTTGCTGATGGTCATTGTTTCATTCCTGGATGCTTCGGGCGGCATGCGTCATGCCGCCACGGCCGCGCCCTCTTCCGGCACGCAGCCCGCCAGGCAGGTCTGGACCGCCTGCAGCAGGGCTTCGCGGGAAAACGGCTTGGCCAGATGGTTGTGCGCGCCGACGAGCTTGCCGCGCGAGCGGTCGAACACGCCGTCGCGGGACGACAGCATGATCACGGGGATGGCGTGGAAGCGCGGGCTTTTCTTGATCAGGGAGCAGGTCTGGTAGCCATCGAGCCGCGGCATGAGGATGTCGCAGAAGATGACGTCCGGATGCAGGTCGCCCACCTTGGCGAGCGCCTCGAAGCCGTCCTCGGCCAGCATGACCTGGAAGCCTGCCTGCGTCAGGAAGATTTCCGCCGTCCGGCGGATGGTGCTGGAGTCGTCGATCACGAGCACCTTCGCAGCGGCCTTGCGCGCTGTGGATGCCTCGCTGGCACCGGCGGTGCCGCCGGCGTTGACCCCATCGACAGACGTGTCTTGTTCTGTTTGAGTGACCCGCATCTTGTTCCCGCGACCCGCGTCCTGCGTGACACAACAGGCGTAGGCATTCACTTGAGAACTTCCGCACGGCGCCACGCATGGCGGACCGGCGGCCCCCGATTTTCCAATTCCCAGTCAAAAAATACCCGGCAACCCGGCCGGTGGCGGCGCGCTTCTAGTCCGCGCCTGCCCGTTACTGCAATATTCTTGTGCCGCGGCACCCCGTCTTCAGCCTGCCAATGGCGGCGCGGCCGGACGGATGTTCAGTTTTGCCGCAGAGTGTGACAACTCGTGGGGGGGCCGTCAATCCGGACACCCCGGCGTCACCGGCCGTTCTGTCGCTTTGGCGCGACGCACGGCCATTTCCGGACGATGGCCTCAGATGGCCACCATCTCGAAATCTTCCTTGCGTGCCCCGCATTCCGGGCAGGTCCAGTTGATGGGCACGTCCTCCCATTTGGTACCCGGGGCGATGCCGTCTTCCGGCGCGCCGGTGGCCTCGTCATAGATCCAGCCACAAATCAGGCACATCCAAGTCTTGTATTCCATATGCAGGCTCTTGCCAGTCTCTATTAAAATCCAGCGCATGATGGTACCCAATCGGCGCCGATGACGCCACCCATGGGCCTGCGCAAATGGCCCTATATCGCCGCGTTCGTGCAATTTGACGTGCAGATGCCGCCTGAACGGCACCCTTTCGGCCAGGATTGCCCGTATTTCGGGCACACCGCCGCCAGGCACGCGACAAGCCGCCCCCGGCCGGACGCCTGTCTTTCCCGAATCTTCTCTTTGGCCAGATTTCCATGTCCCGTAACCAGCAGCTTTTCGACCGCGCCCAGCAAACCATTCCCGGTGGCGTCAACTCGCCCGTGCGCGCCTTCCGTTCCGTTGGCGGCACGCCGCGCTTCATCACCCGGGCCGATGGCGCGTACATGTGGGACGCCGACGGCCAGCAGTACATCGACTACATCGGCTCCTGGGGGCCGATGATCGTCGGCCACGCGCACCCGGACGTGGTGCGCGCCGTGCAGGAAACCGCCGCCCAGAGCTTCTCGTTCGGCGCCCCCACCGAGGCCGAAATCGTCATGGCCGAGGAAATCTGCAAGCTCGTGCCGTCGATCGAGCAGGTGCGGCTGGTGTCGTCGGGCACCGAGGCCACCATGAGCGCGCTGCGCCTGGCGCGCGGGTTCACGGGCCGCGACCTGATCATCAAGTTCGAGGGCTGCTACCACGGCCACGCCGACAGCCTGCTGGTCAAGGCCGGGTCGGGCCTGCTGACGTTCGCGGACACCACGCAGAACGCCCCGTCGTCGGCCGGCGTGCCCGCCGACGTGACGCGCCATACGATGGTGCTCGAGTACAACAACGTGACCCAGCTCGAAGAAGCGTTCGCGCGCCACAAGGGCGAGATCGCGGCGGTCATCGTCGAGCCCGTGTCCGGCAACATGAACCTGGTACGCGCCAGCGAGGCCTTCCTGGCGTCGATGCGCAACCTGTGCAGCGAGCATGGCAGCGTGCTGATCTTCGACGAAGTGATGACTGGCTTCCGCGTGGCGCTGGGCGGTGCGCAGTCGCACTACGGCATCACCCCCGACATGACCTGCCTGGGCAAGGTGATCGGCGGCGGCATGCCGGCCGCGGCCTTTGGCGGCCGGCGCGACATCATGGCGAAGCTGGCGCCGCTGGGCGGGGTCTACCAGGCCGGCACGCTGTCTGGCAACCCGCTGGCCGTGGCCGCGGGCCTGACCACACTGAAGCTGATCCAGGCGCCGGGCTTCTACGACCGCCTGGCCACGCAGACGCGCAAGCTGGCTGACGGCCTGACCGCCGCCGCTCGCGCGGCCGGCGTGCCGTTCTCGGCAGATGCCATCGGCGGCATGTTCGGCCTCTATTTCACCAACGCCGTGCCGGCCAGCTTTGCCGAGGTCACCCAGGCCGACGTGGGCCGCTTCAACCGCTTCTTCCACGCCATGCTGGCCGAAGGCGTCTACCTGGCGCCGTCGGCCTTCGAGGCCGGCTTTGTCTCGGCAAAGCACGACGACGCCATCATCAAGACGACCATCGAGGCAGCGGAAAAGGCGTTCAAGGCGGGCTGACACCCCCGACTTGAAAGAGGCTGCCGGTTGTTCAACGACCAACGCCGCCGGTCACGCCCAGGCGGAAACAGAAGGCAGTGTCTTGGCGCTCTCTCCCCTCATGGGGAGAGAGCAGGAGAGAGGGGTGGTACAGCAAGGCACCACATCAAGCGAAGCTGCCGGTTGGATCCAGCGCGGCGGCGCCTGATAGGCCTGCCCTCTCCCCCAACCCCTCTCCCGCCTTGCGGGAGAGGGGAGCAAACCGGCGGCATCGGCAAGGCACCACATCGAGCGAAGCTGCCGGTTGAATCCAGCGCGGCGGCGCCTGATAGGCCTGCCCTCTCCCACAACCCCTCTCCCGCCTTGCGGGAGAGGGGAGCAAACCGGCGGCATTGGCAAGGCACCACATCAAGCGAAGCTGCCCTGTAGCGTCAACAAGAAGCCGCATCGAACAGCTTCGGGAGCTGGTTTGCCAGTTCCGTCGATGCTCTGGTCATCGGCGCGCGCAGTTCATCGCGCAACCAGCCTTGACGCGAAAGCAGCGCCTTGACCGGCCCCGGGTTGGGCTCGGCAAACAGCGCCTGCACCAGCGGCATCAGCGCATGGAACACGCGGCGCGCGTCGGCAAGCCGCCCTTCTCCCACTGCACGCCAGATTTCGACGAACCGTTCGGGCCGGAAATGCGCCGACGCGATGATCGCCCCTCGCCCGCCCAATGCCAGCGTACCAAGCAGTTGGTGATCCTCCCCCGCCAAGACCGCCAGCCTGCCATCCGCGATCAGCGCCTGCGTGGTCTGCGCATTGCCGCCGCAATCCTTGATGGCGACGATATTGTCGTGGTCAGCCAATGCCAGCAGGGTGTCCAGCGTCAGCGTGGCGCCGGTGCGATATGGAATGTCATAGAGCACCAGCGGCGCCCTCGCGGCGTCGGCCAGCCGTGCGAACCAGTCGCGCAAACCCGCCTGTGACGGACGGATGTAGTAAGGCGCCGGCGCCAGCACCCCGGCCAGCGGACGGGTATTGAGCCGTTCCAGCCGCGTCAGGGCATGCCCCAGATGATTGCCGGCCAGGCCCATCACCACCGGCAGCCCGGCTGCCGCCTCCAGCACGGTATCGAGCACGGCCAGCTGCTCGGCTTCGTCGAGCGCGGCGGCCTCGCCGGTGCTGCCGCAGACCACGAACCCGGCCAGGCCGGTGGCACGGTAGTGCATCACCAGGCGGCGCAGCGCGGCATGATCGACGGCGTGGCCGCCGGCATTGTCGGAAAAAGGGGTTACCAGCGGCAGCCAGATGCCCTGGAAGGAAGTTTGCGTGGCTTGCATCCATACACTCCGGATCGACCGGTTCAGGAAACCGCCGATGCGCGACGAGGCAGGACTTGCGGCAGGGAAAGTAAGACCAGGCGGGTCCGCCCTCTCAGCCGGTGGGTGCTGTTCCGTCGCCCATCTGACGGAACAGCGCGCTCCGGTCAGACGAGCGACTGTTTTTTGGCTTTGGCGCGCGCAGCCTGATCCGCCGCGCCCAGGACGGGTACGGACAGGATGAAGAAAAGGCGGATGGCGCACGACATGGGCAGCAATCTACCGGCCGGCATCGTCCATCGTCAAGCGGCATGCACTTTGCCCGGCGGCGTGACAACGCTGCGCTACACTCCAGAATTGCCATTCCGGAGATCGAGGAGTCCCTTGATGCGCACCATCACCACCCACACCCCCGCCCTGTTCCGCTGGCTGCTGCTCGGCCTGCTGGCCAGCCTGCTCTCCGCCTGCGGCTACAACGATTTCCAGAAGAAGGACGAGGCCGTCAAGGCCGCCTGGGGCGAGGTGGTCAACCAGTACCAGCGGCGCGCCGACCTGATTCCTAACCTGGTGGCTACCGTGAAGGGCTACGCCAGCCACGAGCGCGAGACGCTGGAGGCCGTGACCAAGGCGCGCGCGCAGGCCACCAGCATCCAGGTCACCCCGGAAACGCTGAACGATCCCGAGGCGTTTGCCCGCTTCCAGCAGGCGCAGGGCCAGCTGACCAATGCGCTGTCGCGGCTGCTGGCGGTGTCCGAGAACTACCCGAACCTGAAGGCCGACGCGTCGTTCCGCGACCTGCAAAGCCAGCTGGAAGGCACCGAGAACCGCATCACCGTCGCCCGCCAGCGCTACATCGCCGCGGTGCAGGACTACAACGTGCTGGCCCGCAGCTTTCCGACCAACGTGACCGCGATGATCTTCAAGTATCCGGTCAAGCCATCGTTCACCGTGGAGAACGAGAAAGCGATCTCCACCCCGCCGGCCGTCAAGTTCTGAGAGCCGCCGGATCGGACACACGGACGCCATCATGCGCAAACTGGTTAGGCTCTCGTTCCTGGAGTTGATGCTGGCCTTTGTGCTGGCCGTCCCCGGCTGGGCGGCCCAGGCCGCCGACGGCTTCGTCGCCGTGCCGCCGCTGAACGCACGCGTCACCGACCTCACCGGCACGCTCAGCGCCTACCAGCGCAACGCGCTGGAAAACGTGCTGGCCGAGTACGAGCAGCAGCGCGGCAGCCAGATCTTCGTGCTGATGCTGCCCACCACCGATCCCGAGACGATCGATGCCTACAGCATCCGCGTGGCCGACGCCTGGCGCGCTGGCCGCAAGGGTATCGACGACGGCGTGATCGTGATCGTCGCCAAGGACAACCCGCCCGGCCTGCGCAAGATGCGCATCGAGGCGGGACGCGGCGTGCAGGGGTCGCTGACCGACGCCATGTCGGGCCGCATCCTGCGCGATGTGATGGCACCGCATTTCCGCCAGAACGATTTCTACGGCGGCCTGGCCGCCGGCATCTCGGCCATCCAGGCGGCCATCGACAAGGAAGGCCTGGCGGCGCCAGACCGCAAGCAGCAGGGCAATGTCGATATTGGCGACTGGCTGCCGGTGCTGTTCCCGCTGGCGATCATCGTGTTCTTCTTCCTGTCGGCCATGCTGCGGCGCGGTGGCAATCCCCACGTGGTGACGGGCCGACGCGGCTGGCCCACCGGCACGGCCGGCGGGCTCGGCGGCATGACCGGCTACGAGATCGGGCGCCATTGGGGTAGCAGCGGTGGCGGCGGCTTTGGTGGCGGAGGCGGAGGCGGCGGGGGTGGCTTTGGCGGTGGCGGTGGCGGCGGCTTCGATGGCGGCGGCGCGTCCGGCAACTGGTAACGGCGGGTGGCGATGAATAACGAAGGGTACGATGGATAACGGAGATCCGATGCACAAACCGCAGGCTTCGCATCCCTCATCCAGGCGCTCGCTCAAGCGCGTGCTGCGCCACCTCGGCACCGGCCCCGGCACGGCCCGCAAGGCCTTTCCCGACGAAGCGCGCCACCAGCTCCAGGTGGCGGTGCACAAGGGCGAGCAGCATCACCGTGGCGAGGTACGCGTGGTGATCGAAGCCAGCCTGCCGCTGGCGCTGGCCTGGCGCGGCACCTCGGCGCGCGAACGCGCCCGCGCGCTGTTCGGCGCACTGGAGGTCTGGAATACCGAGGACCATACCGGCGTGCTGCTGTATATCAATCTGGCCGATCATGCCGTGGAACTGCTGGCCGATCACGGCATCGACGCCTGCGTCACGTCCCAGCAATGGCAGCAGGTCTGCGCACAGCTGGCGCAAGGACTGGCAGGGGATCTGTCGGTCAAGCCCGTGCTCGACGCCATTGCGAAGATCCACGCGCTGCTGACCACTCATTTTCCAACCCACGGCGGGCGCAACCCCAACGAACTCGACGACCGGCCCATCATCCTGTGACCGGCCGCGCTGTCAGTCGATGCCAGCGCCCTACGGCTGTTTTTCCATCAGGTACCAGATCGCCGCCAGCACCTGGATCGCCACAAGTCCGGCCCAGACCCACAGATGCGCCGCCACCGGATAGTGGCCGCCCGTGGCCGGGAAGAAATCGAGCACGAAGCCGATGCCGACCTGGAATACGAATGTGGCCAGGAACACGGTCAGCGTCATGGCCGTGGTGGCACGCCCGATCAGCGCATCGGGAAAGCGTCGCGCCAGCAGCGCGTAGGTCAGGATGCCGCTGGAGCCGAACACGCCATAGGCAGCCCACAGCACGGCAAGCGGAATAAACGGCAGGCGCGCCATCAGCAGAAGCTGGATCACGATAAAGCCGATCATGCCGAAGCCGGCGAACGCATAGAGGCTGATGCCGCGCCGTTCCAGATGGCGTGCCGCCCAGCCGGCGCCCACGCAGCCCGCCATCATCGCGATACCGATCACCGACACCAGCCGGGCGCCGGCGCCGGCGGTCAGGCCCTGCACATCGCGCATGTACGCGCTGACCCACAACGTCTGCACGGCCAGGAAAATGCCCTGGTTCAGCAGCGTCAGCGGCACCACGCGCCAGAAGCGTTCGCTGCTCAGGATCAACCGCGTGCCGCGCAACTGCTCGGCAAAGCTCTCCTTGCCCACGCGCTTGACGTCGGGCACGCCGAACCACAGCAATACGGCCATGCCGAAAGATACCGCCGCCAGGCCGGCGCTGACCGTGCGCCAGTCCGTCCAGGACAGCAGCCACGACAGCGGAGCGCCAACCACCACCGCGCCCAGGCCGCCGATCGCCATCACCAGCCCGTTCAGCAGCGGCATGCGCGACAGCGGGAACCACATCGACAGCGCCTGGATGGCGGCGCCCAGGCACACCGAGACCCCCACGCCGATCATCGCGCGGCCCACGGCCAGCCCGACCATGCCCGGGGCCCGGGCAAACACCAGCGACCCGGCCACCGCCAGCATCAGCAGCGCGGCCTCGGTGCGGCGCGGGCCAAAGCGGTCCAGCAGGATGCCGGCGGGCAACTGCGCGCAGGCAAAGCCCAGGAAATAAAAGCTGGTCAGCAGCCCCAGGTCGCCGGCGGTCAGCCCCAGTTCGCGCGTCAGGAAGGGCGCGAACCCCAGGTTCACGCCGCGGAAGATATACGAGACCAGAAAGCCGAGCGAAAAGAACGCCAGGACACGCCAGCGCACCGGCGAGGCATGGTTTGGCAGCGCCGTGGCGGCAGCCGCTTGCGTGGGATGAGCGGTGGAAGTGTTCATGTCCTGCATTGTGATCACCAGCGTGGTGCAAGACCAGCGAAAGATACCCGCGGCAATTGTGAGTAGAATTTGACGACATTCCGCCCTGCCATGGTCAACAGTCGCCCCCCTCACCTGCCCCCGCTCCAGGCGCTGCGCGCGCTGGAAGCCGCCGCGCGGCACCGCAGCTTTTCGCGTGCCGCCGAAGAACTGGCCCTGACGCACAGTGCCATCAGCCATCACATCCGCGCCCTGGAGAACAACCTCGGTACCAAGCTGTTCCGCCGTACCGGGCTGACCATGACGCCAACCAGCGCCGGTGCCCGCCTGGCCGAACAGGTGCGCGGCGCGCTGGATCAGCTGGAAGTGGCGCTACGCGAGGCCAGCGACGTGGCGGCTCCGCCCGTGGTGCGGCTGCAGGTCAGCGTCATGGCCGACCTTGCCAACGCCTGGCTGATCCGGCGGCTGCCCAGCCTGCATGCACAGGCGCCGGAGCTGGATCTGCACCTGCGGCTGCATGCGGAGATTTCGCCACCCGATCCGTATTCCGTCGATATCGGTATCTGGCACCAGCGCGTGGACCTGCCCGGCTTCGAATGTCACAACCTGATTGAAGACTATGTGATTGCCGTAGCCAGCCCGGCCTTGCTTGCCAAATACCCCGGCTTTACGGTCGCCGACCTGCCCCGGATGCCGATGTTGCGGTTTGCACTGCGCCCGTGGCGCGACTGGCTGCTACTGGCCGGCCTGCCGCCCGAGGAACCCGAGCGCGGCCCGATCTTCCAGGATGCCGGGCTGATGCTGCAGTCGGCCGTGGCCGGCCTGGGCGTGGCAACGGCGCGCGCGCAGTTGGCGCACGACTATCTGGTCAGCGGTCAGCTGGTGCAGATCGGCACCGCGCGCATCCCGTCGAGCCTGCATTACTGGGTCACCTGGCGCGAAGGGAATCCGCGCGAAAAGGCCATCCATCGGTTCCACACGTGGCTCAAGGAGCAGATTGCCGAGATTGCGCCTGCCAATGAACTACAGCAGTGAAACAAACTGCGCATCGCGTCCGGCCGCCTGTTTCAGAATTGCAACCATTTGGCGCGAAGGTTGGAAGGGGGCCACCTTACCCCGCGAAACTCATCCGTACAGCCGAGGCCAAACGCTGAAAATCGCCCAAATGACGGACGGGAATCGAGATGCCATCTCCTGCGCCAGGGCGATATCGATAATGATTTTCAACCCCTGCGCCATTTCTTTAGGCCGGATTAACGCTACGGAACGCGCGTCGCACGGGGCCGCCCGGTAAAGTATCAGAAGAGAGACATCCTTCCCGGGAAATCAGATGGGCATTTCATCTCCGCAGAAGTGTCTGAGGCATTTCATCCACCCACTTCCGGGGGGATAAACATGCAACGTCGTGCATGTGAATTTGGCACTTATGAGGGGTGGACCCTAGATGAACGCGGCCGGCCACTTGATAGCCGGGCCGGGCTGAGTTTCATAAATGGAACACTTTTGCATGGCAATCCCGGCGAAAAATCGGGGCGCGAAAAAAATACAATAAAAATCAGTCACTTAACAAATGCCGGGGATGGGTGACTATATTGCCATCAAAGGGCTGATTCAAGGGACGGGTCAGTCTTGCGGGGCCGCAGCGTTCCCAGGCGATACGGACCCGCAACAAGTGATGGACTGACGCAGCGATGCTCGGATCCAATCCGCGTAGCGGCATCTGGCGATATGCCGGATTGCCGCCACGACATATATGCCCAGGGTTTTTTCTTCTGTTGTATGCGGCCTATTGGGGTAGGCAGTGTGTCCGGTGGGCCGGCCGGGACAAAGTTTGCGGGAAACGGGAATCGGCGAATTCTATAGCCGGAACCGGGGGATACTCATAATCACGACGCTGCGGCATGGGTCACGCATTACCGCCGCTCCGCTCGGCCAGGCGCAACCGCGCCGGATGGGCTTGCCTCCAGCGATTCAACGTTTCCTTTCTCCCGCAAGCCAGGTGGTGGAGTCTGTATACGACTCGTCGCCACGGGCAGTTGGAAAAACAAGAAATGCTGGGGGAAAAAAAATGAGCTACTACGTCAACCGCCCGTTGCTGTATGTCTCCAGGCATCACGACGCATCGTTGTGCCGCTTCCTGTCTGGACAGGGATGGAAACTGGTGTTCGCCAACAGCCTCGAGGATCTGGCCGCGCTGCCGTTGGACGGCCAGTTCTCGGCGGGGCTGTTCGATTTCCAGAGCGGCTTCAGCGACGCCGAGATCGAGTTGATGGAGCCGTGGCTGGCGTCGCGCCAGATCGGCTGGGTTGGCTCGATCAGCTGCGCCGGCGCGCTGACCGACACCGCACGCAAGCTGCTGGGGCTCTACTTTATCGATTACTACACGGCGCCGTTCAACACTGCCGATCTGAGCCGGGCGCTCGGCCACGCGGTCGGCATGGCCGCCCTGCGTCCGGGCCGCGAGCAGCCGCCGGCGCCCGAGGCACGCCCGCACGGGATCATCGGCGAATGCAATGCCATGCAGGCGCTGTATCGCAGCATTGAAAAGGTTTCCAGGTGGGACACACCGGTGCTGATCTCGGGCGAGTCCGGCACCGGCAAGGAACTGGCCGCGCAGGCCATCCACCGTGCCTCGCGCCGGGCCAACCAGCCCTTTGTCGCGGTCAACTGCGCAGCCATCCCGCCTACGCTGCTGATGTCGGAGCTGTTCGGCTACGAGCGTGGCGCCTTCACTGGCGCCACCAAGCGCAAGCCGGGCCGGATCGAGATTGCGCAAGGCGGTACGTTGTTCCTGGACGAAATCGGCGATATGCCGCTCGAAAGCCAGACCAGCCTGCTGCGCTTCCTGGAAACCGGGCGCATCGAACGGCTGGGCGGCACGGAATCGGTGACGGTGGATGTCCGGGTCATCTCGGCCACGCACGTCGATCTCGAAGCGGCCGTCGCGGCCGAGCGGTTCCGTGGCGACCTCTATCACCGCCTGTGCGTGCTGCGCGTCAAGCAGCCGCCGCTGCGTGAACGCGGCTCCGATGTGCTGCTGCTGGCCGAACACATCCTTGAGGCCGTGCGCAAGGATTCTCCCGAGCATATCCGCGGCTTTTCGCCGCTGGCTCTGCGCGCCATCACCGCCCATTCCTGGCCCGGCAATGTCCGCGAGCTGCTGAACCGTATCCGCCTGGCGGCCGCCATGTGCGAGAACGGCGTGATCCAGCCGTCCGATCTCGAACTTGGCGCGCCCGTGGAGAGCAAGCCGCCCACGCTGGCAGCAATCCGCGAAACGGCCGAACAGAACGCGATTGTCGAGGCCCTGCAACGGCACCACGAACGCCTGATCGATGTGGCCGCCGAGCTTGGCATCTCGCGCGTCACGCTGTTCCGGCTCATGCGCGACTACAAGCTGCAGGTGCGCAAGGGCAACGTGGGGCTGGTCTGCGTCCAGAACTGAACTGAACTGAACTGAACGGATGAACCGGTAGCCGGTGCGGAGTTCGATCATGCAGCACGCCCAGTCCCGCTCCCAGCCCCGCCCGCGCTCGCGGGGCGCACCAGGCCAGGCCACGGCCAGGCCCACGATCTGGCAGCGCCTGCCGTCGCGGGACACGTTCGTGCGACTTGTCCGCTTTGGCGTGTCCGGCGTCATCGCCACCGGCATCCACGTGGCGGTAGCCACGCCGTTGATCTACCTGCTGCATGCATCGCAGGTAGGCGCCAACGGCGTGGCGTTCGTCGTTGCCAATATCGCGTCGTATCTGCTCAACACGCTGTGGAGCTTCGGCGCCACCCCCACGCGCGACAGCTACGTGCGCTTCCTGATCGTATCGCTGCTGGGACTGGGCCTGACGCTTGGCATATCGGCCGGTGCGCAGGCGCTGGGGCTTGGCTACTGGGCCGGCCTGGCGATGATCCTGTCGGTGGTGCCGGTCGTCACCTTCGTATTGCACCGCGCCTGGACGTATCGCTGACGGGGCCTCCCTCATGGCCAGCGGGGCCGGTGCAGCCCATCAAGAGGAGCCCGCATGCCAGCGGCCACCGACCTTTCCAAAACAGCTTCACCCGATACCGCACGTCCTGCCCGCTGGCTCACACCCGGGCGCATCTGCCTCTACGCAGGCACGCTGCTGGTTCTCGAATGCGTGGTGATCGCGGCATGGTGGTACAGCCACACGATCCTTGCCAACCCGACCGTGCCGGGGATGGGATGGGATTTCGTCGTGTACTGGTGCGCCTCGGGACTCGCGCAATTGCACGGCGCGCCCGCGGCCTACGACTGGGAACTGCTGCGCCTTGCCGAGCGGCCGCTGCTGCCCACCACATTCGGCCCATTCGCCTATCCGCCAACGTTCCTGCTGCTGATCTACCCGCTGGCCCTGGTGCCTTTCGGGCTGGCACTGGTACTGTTCTCGTTGGCCGGCATTGCGGTGTATCTGGGCCATATGCGTACCGTGGTGGGCCGGCTGCACCGCTACTGGTTCCTGCCGGCGCTTGCGTTCCCGGGCCTCTGGGCCGCGCTGATCGCCGGCCAGAACTCCCTGTTCACGGCCGTGGCCGCAGGCTGCGCCTTGTGGTGGCTGCGCCGCCATCCGGTTGCTGCCGGGGCGTGCATCGCGCTGCTATGCGTCAAGCCGCAACTCGGCGTGCTGTTTCCGCTGATACTGCTTTGCGAGCGGCGCTGGGTCGCCTTTGCGGCCGCTGCCGGATGCTCCGCGGTCTTTGCCGGCCTGACGACGCTTGTGTTCGGCCTGGACATCTATCCGGCCTTCTTTCGGAGCATGGCAATGTTCCGCGAGGCGGTGGCCGTCAACGGCAGCATCCTGCGGGGCGCGCCGACCATCTTCGGCATGCTGCGCGTGGCTGGCGCCGACGTACCGCTGGCCTACGCGCTGCATGGCACCGTGGCGACGTGCGCGGTGGGCGTGTGCGTGTGGATGTGGTGTGGCCGGGCCCGGCTTGCGCTCGGTGCGTCGGCATTGGCGATCGGCACCCTGCTCGTGCAGCCCTACCTGATCTACTACGACCTGGCCTGGCTGGCGATTCCGCTGGCGCTGCTGTGCATTGACATGGTCCGGCATGGCAGCCGTGCATGGGAGCGCGCATTGCTGATCGTCACGTGGCTGGTGCCCGCACAGGCGATGAGCCCGCTGGTGATCGATGGCATGCCGCAGTTCACCCCGTTTGTCCTGGCCGGCCTGCTTGCCATGATCGCGGCGCGGCACCAAAACAAAACCGCCCGGCCCTGACGGGACCGGGCGGCTCCCCCGGAAAAACTCACTGCCGCTTGCCGCCCGCCGCGATCGAGATCACGCGGCCACCACTGACAAAGCGCCCTTGCGGCCGGCGGTCCTGATAGCGGCGCTTGACCAGGTAGATCGGCCGTGCCTTCGATTCGTCGTAGATGCGGCCGATGTACTCGCCCAGCACACCCAGGCCGATCAGCTGCAGCCCGCCGAAGAACAGCAGCAGCGACAGCACCGACGCATAGCCCGGCACATCGACACCGAGCACAATCGTCCGCGCCACGATAAACGAGCCGTAGCAGAACGCGATCATGGCGACAAACGATCCCACGTAAGTCCAGCTGCGCAGCGGCAGCGTGCTGAAGCTGGTGATGCCTTCCAGCGCCAGGTTCCAGAGCCGCCAGCCGGAGAACTTGGACTCGCCGGCGCTGCGCGGAGCCCGCTCGTACTGGACAATCGCCGTGCTGAAGCCCACCCAGGCGAACAGGCCCTTCATGAACCGGTGACGCTCCGGCAACTGCTTCAGCGCATTGACCACGGCGCGGTCCATCAGCCTGAAGTCGCCGACGTTCTCGGGAATCTTCAGATCCGACATCCAGTTGTGCACGCGGTAGTAGGCGGTGGCCGTCACACGCTTCA
The DNA here is from genome assembly GCF_056097175.1 of Cupriavidus sp. HE11. NCBI lineage: Bacteria > Pseudomonadati > Pseudomonadota > Betaproteobacteria > Burkholderiales > Burkholderiaceae > Cupriavidus > Cupriavidus sp. HE11. The sequence goes on along the minus strand of NZ_CP184464.1, from coordinate 2,679,953 downwards.
GGAACGTGTCGGTGGCGCGGCTGGAACGCTGCGCCAGCACCACCTCGGCACCGTCCCGCCACTTCTCGACCATGGCGGGAATCAGTTCGGGCGGATCCTGCAGATCGGCGTCGATCGGGATCACCGCGTCGCCAAAGGCTTCGTCGATGCCGGCGGTCAGCGCCGCCTCCTTGCCGAAGTTGCGGGTCAGGTCGATCACGCGGACACGTGCATCGCGCCGCGAGACCTCGATCAGCCGCGCGAGCGTGTCGTCGCTGCTGCCGTCGTTGACACAGACAATCTCGAAGCGCGTCCCCGGCACCGATTCCAGCACCGGCACCACCCGTGCAAAGAAAGCCTGCAGCGCGCCGCCCTCGTTGTAGAACGGCACCACCAGCGACAAGAACTGGTTTTCGTCATAGTCAGCCATGATCTCTTTCCTCCCCGGCGCGCCCGGTCGCGCGCCTTGTCTCCCGGCATCAGGCGATGCCTTCGGCCCTTTCCATCCGGATTCGCCACACGCCAAGCCCCAGGGCAAGCATCAGCCCAAGCGGCAGCGGCTGGAATCCAATCTCCGCATCGGTCACGCGGGTCCACAGCGGCATCAGCCACAGCAGCACCAGCAGTTCGCGCTCGCCACGCAGCCAGCCCGTGCGATGACCGTGCACGCCAAGCCAGGCAATCGCCAGCCCGAGGAACACCAGGTCGTAGTCGTACAGGTAGGCGGGCAGCAGCAAGCCGGCCGTGACAAGCACCGCGGCGCGCAGCGCGAAGCTGCAGGCCCCGGTCCATGCGTACATCACCGCTGCCAGTGCGGCCACCGCCACCAGGCCGTGGATGGCATAGGGCAGCAGCAGGCCGCCACTGAGCAGCTTCACCGCGGCGAACACCGTGGGCATGCGTGCCAGCAGCGCGGAGCCCTGCTCTACCGATTCGCGCGCCATGGCGGCGTTGTGCAGGAACGCGGCGAACGGCCCGGTGCCGAACGCCAGCAGCGATAACAAGATCAGCGCCAGCGTCGTGGCGATCATCGCCCCGAGCGCACGCCAGGCACGCGCACAGACCAGCGCCACCGGAAACATCAGCGCCAGTTGCGGCTTCATCGCCACCACGCCCAGCAGCATGCCTGCCAGCACCGGACGCGATCGCAGGCAGGTCAGGGCCAGGCCGGCGCAACCGGCCAGCCACAGCGCGTTCTGGCCGGTCGCCAGCACGACGGCAATGCCGGGAAACGCCACCGCCGCCAGGCGCGCATCGCGCCATGGCAGCGTGCGGTGCATCGCCCACGCGTACCAGACGGCGCCACCAGCCAGAAAGGCCAGCGTCGCCAGCCCGTACGGCAGCAGCCCGAACGGCAGCACGAACCACAGCGACGCGGGCGGATAGAGCCAGGGCAGCACCCCTTGGCCAATGGCAAGCCCGGGCACGGCGGCCAACTCCATCTGCCGCAGCGCGCCCAGGTCATAGGGCGCGGCCGCTCCGCCGGACAGTGCCAGTTTGGCCGCGCTCCAGAACACGACGAAATCGCCACCGGGCGCATACACGCCCGGGCTCTTCAGCACGCAGGCGCGAAGCAGCCAGATGCCGAAGTACAGCGCGTAGCACGCCAGCGCCACGCACGCATAGAGCCGCAGGCGACGCTGGTCGAGCCAATGCGTGGGTGACGCGCCCGCCCCCGTGCCACGCGCGGCAGCCTGCAGGGTGGTCATGTCAGGTCCCCACCGGCGCCGCAACCGGCGCGGACACGGTACGGGCCATCGCCCGGCGCACAGCCACCAGCACCAGCAATGCCGACACCACCGGGCCGATCTGCGGCAGGCCGAGCTTGGGATTCGCGTGCTCGAAAAGCGGCAGCCACCATGCCACCAGCAGCAACGCGCGCTCGCGATTGGCCAGCCCGTGGCGGATGCCGTCGCCGACCAGGCCCGCAGCGGCAATGCCCATCCAGGTCAGCTCGTAGTGGCGCACATACGGCGTTGCCAGCAGCGCGCCGGCGGCCAGCACCGCCACGCACAGCGGCGCCTCTTGCGTGCGTGACCAGACATAGGCCACGGACGCTGCCGCCGCCACGGCTGCGAGCCCCTGCATGGCATAGGCGGCGGCCGGGCCCAGCCCCGCCAGTTGCGCAGCCGCCAGGACGGACGGCATGCCATACCACCCGTCAGGCGTGCCTTCCACCAGGTTTGCGCGGGCCCACGCAACGCTGCGCAGGAACGCCGGAATGGTCTCCCAGCCGCAAATCGCCACGCTGACGGCCGCAAACAGTGCCGCCGTGGCCGCCGCGCTGGCGAGCGTGCGCAGATGGCGTCCCGCGATCAGCGCCACCGGCACCAGCAACGCCAGCTGGGGCTTGATCGCCAGCAGCCCGATCAGCACGCCGGCAAGCACCGGACGCTTGCCGAGCAGGCAGACCGCCCCGCCGACCAGCGCTGCCGTCAGCAGCGAGTTCTGGCCCAGGATGACGGAAATCAGGACGGCCGGCGACGCCAGCACCGGCAGCCACAGGCCGCGCCGCAGCAACGAGCCGGCACCCACCACGCCACCCATCGCGCGCAGGTAGGCGTAGCCGCTTGCCATCACGAACAGCACGTAGCTGAATGCCAGCGGCAGCGTCGCCAGCGGCAGCACGACAAGCAGGAATGTGGGCGGATACAGCCACGGCAGCACGATGGTGCTATCGACCCCAAGTGGCCCGTAGGCCGCCATCACCTCAAGATGCCTGGCAACGTCGTAGGCCTGTACCGCGCCTTCGCTCAGCGCCAGGTACGACGCGCTCCAGAACACGGCGAAGTCGGCGCCTGGCCGGCTGACGCGGCTGTCGGTGAACCCATCGCTGTACCAGGCCCAGGTCACCATCAGGACGATGAACAGGAACAGCACCGCGGCGCTGTAGACGCGTGCCCGGTCCAGATCCAGCCATGCGCGGCCCGCTTGCCCGTCATGCTTTCCCGAGTCTGCCCGGACCGCTTCCTGATTCATGACCTTCCCCGTTCCGTTGTTGTCTTGCAGGCCCCGCGTCGCAGTGTTCAGGACTTCGACAGGGCCTGGCGTTGCCTTAGTCTTGTCACGCGAGGGCGTTTGCGCAAGGCACGCCAGCGGCCCGAAACCAGCCGGAGGCCGCCTGAAGCCCGGTTGACGCCGGCAACGTTTCCGTTCTGAATCACGGGTGGTTTCGCGACGAAAAACGGCGTCACGCAAGCGTTTGCGGACGACACGAAAATCCGGCACGCGAGTCGGCCTGCACACGAGGCAACCGCGAACGTTTCTGTTCGGAAACGTTGCCCCTGCAGCCAGGCGGTTCATCCATCAGTCGGGCCAGGGCTGGCGCCGCACGTGCCCACCCCGCCGGTTGTCATCCAACGGCCTGATCAGCCCCGCCGATGCGCCCCGTCTGTCTCATGCTTTCGGATGAACCAGGCCACCGTGCGTCCCGCTAACGCCGGAAAGCCGGCCTGGCCTGATTCATCCGTCGGCGGCCTCATCCAAAATAAATCGCCGCCCAGCGTTTCCACCCGGCAACGACGAAGGCCCAAAACAGCCCGTTCGGCCCGCATTGGCACGCCTCCCTGACGACACCCCTGCCCGCAAAGCCTTGCGCCACAACGATTTCGCCATGGCTGGCCCACGGATTGCCTTTGTCAGGCATGCGGCACCGGTCTACCGGCCAGCTGCAACTGCCAGCGAAGGCTGTGACAGCCGGCAGACAACAACGATTCGGGGAGCCACACCATGCCAGCTATTGGCCTGCTCGTGAGAGTGCATCGGACACAGGGTTGCATCGTCTCCGCCCGCGGCGGCGGCAGTGTGCCGTTCCGTTGCCTGGCACGCGCCAGCCACGCCCAACATGCGGCACGGTGCATTCATGCCTCCGCCGAACGGCGCCTGCAGGCTCGCAGCCCGCAGGGCCCCAGCACGGGCGCCGGCCGGTGGCCATTCCACTGCTGCGCCATCTGCGCGCCGCCGCGCTGCCGCCGTTTCCGGTTCTGAATCTCCGATTGTCCATTCGTAGTCCCCACAGAAGTGTTTTTCTCCAACAGAAGGAGCTGCCATGCAAACCCTGACCCAAAACCTGAAGCGCTTTGTCCGTGATGAAGACGGCGTCACCGCCATCGAATACGGCCTGATTGCCGCGCTCATCGCGGTGGTGATCATCGCCACGGTGAAGACCGTCGGCACCAACCTGAGCAGCGTGTTCAGCTTCATCGGCGCCGAACTCAACTGATGGACCGCAGCTTCCGCGGCGTGGCGCGTGCGTGCCCCACGCTGCGGAGCCTGCGACGCCCGACGTCACGGCCCCCCAACCAGGAGAGCAACCATGCATAAGCCCATCGCCAGCCTGCAAGCCTTTCTTCGCGACGACGACGGTGTCACCGCCATCGAGTACGGCCTGATCGCCGCACTGATCGCGGTGGTGATCATCGCCACGGTGCAGACCGTCGGCACGAACCTGAGCAGCGTCTTCAGCTTTATTGGCGCGGAGCTCAACTGAACCGGCCCGTCACCGGGCGACGGCCCCACTGAGGAGACCACCATGCACGCCATCCGAACCCTCTGCCGGGCCTTCTGGTGCGATACACGCGGCGTGACGTCGATCGAGTACGCATTGCTGGGTGCCTTGATTGCAATGGTGATCATTGGCGCCGTGAGCGTCCTGGGCAGCGATGTCAAGGCGCTCTACGAATTGATTGCAGCGGAGATGCCCTGAAACGGCAATCCAGAACGAACCGAGACCGCCATGACCACCATTCCGTCGCTCTCGCCCTTCATCGGTCCCATCGTCATCGCGGTGGTACTGACTGCCGCCGCCACTGACCTGCAACGCCGCCGCATTCCGAACTGGTTGACGTTCGGCGCATGGCTGGCTGCGCTGCCTGTCCAGATGATGGTGCACGGGCCGGCTGCGGGAGCTTCCGCGTGGGCACTCGGCTGGCTGACCGGATTCGGCATCTTCCTGCCCGTTTATCTGCTGCGCGGCATGGCTGCGGGCGACGTCAAGCTGATGGCGGCGGTTGGCGCCTGGCTGGGCGCGCATCTTGCCGCGTGGATCGCACTTGTCTGTTTCGTGATCGGTGGCGCCTGGGCGCTGGCGCTGGTGCTCGTGTCCGGCAAGGGCCGCCAGCTGCTGCGCAACCTCGGCGGCATCGCGCTCACGGGCCAGGCTGGCCCATCGGTGGGCTCGCTGCCCTACGGCGTGGCGATTGCGGCCGGCACGCTGACCATGCTGTTCGCCCGGACATGACGGGCCAATCCATACCGCATGGGCGGACAACGCCACGCGGCGACGCTGATACGCAGACCACATTCTCAAGGGGAACGGCAATGCTAGATCACCACGACGACCAGGCGACACGACTCCCCGAGGCAGTGGCCTCGATGGTCCGCCACGTCCAGGTCGACCAGGACCCACCGCCCGCCTGGACCGTAGCGCCGCGCACCATCGCGGATACCGGGCTTGACGTGTCGCTGCTGCTGGGCCTGCTGCTGAAGGCCGCCTACCTGCACCGCAGCGTCTCGCTGACCATCCTGATGGATACGCTCCGGCTGCCGGCTTCCGTGGTGAACGAAATCGCGGCGCTGGGCGTTCGTGAGCGGCTGCTCGAAGTGGCGCATCGCGGCGCCAGCGACATCGACGTGCGGTTCCGCCTGACCGATGCGGGCTATGCCCGCGCCGCCGAGACCATCGCACGATGCAGCTACACGGGCGCCGCGCCGGTCACGCTGCAGGCGTATGTGGATGCCATCGCGCTGCACTCGATCCACCACACCTCGGTGACGCAGGCCAACGTGACCGGTGCGTTCCAGGACCTGGTGGTACCCGGCACGTTGCTCGAAGCCATCGGCATGGCGCTGAACACCGCGCGCGCGCTGATGATCTACGGCCCCCCGGGCAGCGGCAAGACCTATCTGGCGCAGCGCCTTGGCGCGCTGCTGCCGGGTGCCATCCCTGTGCCCCACGCGATCACCGTGGCGGGCGAGATCATCCAGGTGCTGGACCCCCTGGTGCACACCCCGCTTGCGGCCGGCGAGGCATCGGCCATGCCCAGGGCCATGGACCGCCGCTGGGTCGTCTGCCACCGACCCGTGGTGCTGACCGGCGGCGAGCTGACGCTCTCGATGCTGGACCTGCGCTACGACAACGCTTCGGGCTTCTATCAGGCACCGCCGCACATGAAGGCCAACAACGGCATCTACATCGTCGATGACCTGGGACGGCAGATGGTGGGCGTGGACCAGCTGCTGAATCGCTGGATCGTGCCCCTGGATCGCGGCATCGACATGTTCACGCTGCACAGCGGCGTGCGGTTCTCGGTGCCCTTTGACGTATGGCCGGTGTTCTCCACGAACCTCGAGCCCAGCCAGCTGAGCGACGACGCATTCCTGCGCCGGCTCGGCAGCAAGCTCTATGTGGGGCCGCTGTCGGTCGACGACTACCGCGAGGTCTGCCTGCGCACCGCTGCCGACCTCGGCCTGGTCTGCCCGGAACCGGCCTTCGACTTTCTGCTGGAAAGCCTGCACTTCTCCAGCGACACGCCGCTGCTTGCCTGCATCCCGCGCGACCTGCTGCGGCTGGTGGCCTCGCACCTGCGCTACCACGACGACGCGCCGCACGTCACCGAAGAGGGGCTTTGCCGCGCCTGGCAGAGCTACTACGGCTTGCGCGCCAGGCCGGAAGTCTCGTCGCCAGTCACCGAACACCGCTGGCCAGCCGGCCATCGTGCAGCGGGCTGAACCGGCCCAACCAGGAAGCACGTACACACGTAGGGGAGAGTCATCATGAAGAACACGCGAGCAATCCTGATGCTGCTGATTGCGCTGATCGCCGGCGCGGCAGCGGTGGTATCGGCATCCCGGTGGCTGCTGCAGCAGTCGTCGAGTTCGGTCAAGCAGGTGGTGGTGGCTGCCAACGACCTCGACCTCGGGCAGCCGCTCAACGGCAGCCAGCTCAAGCTCGTGAGCTGGCCGGCCACCAGCGTGCCGCCGGGCGCGTTCGAGGACCTCAAGGCGCTGGACGGCCGCGTGGTCCGCACCAGCCTGCAGCGCGGCGAACCCATCCTTGACGCCAAGCTGGCGCCCATCGGCACCAAGGGCGGCCTGTCGGCGGTCATCAACGACGGCAAACGCGCCATCACGGTTCGCGTCAATGACGTGGTGGGCGTGGCCGGCTTTGCGCTGCCGGGCAACTACGTGGACGTCATCGTCAACACGAACGAGGAAGCCAAGAACACGCAGAACGGCAATATCTCGAAGATCGTGCTCGAGAAGATCCTGGTGCTGGCCGTGGCCCAGCAGGTCAGCCGCGACGACACGCAGCCGAAGGTGGTCAACGCCGTGACGCTCGAAGTCACGCCTGACCAGGCCGAGAAGCTCGATGTGGCGCGCAGCGTCGGCACGCTGTCGCTGGTGCTGCGCAACCAGATGGACGTGGCCGACATCAACACCGGCGGCGCCACCAAGCACACGCTGCTGGGCCGTAGCGACCCACCCGCGCCGGCACCGGCCGCCGCACCCGCTGCCGCGCCGCGCACCGTGGTCAAGACCCGCACCATCGTGGCCGCGCCGGCACGCTCCGGCAACTGCGTAGGCGTGCTGGCAGGTGTCCAGGGCAGCCTTGAGTGCTTCTGAACGTGGAAGGTGACACCCGAGACGCATCACGCATCCATCCGCATCATTCTCCGGGGGGAGACCCAAAATGAACGAGAAGACATCCGAAGCAGCACGCGGCACACGCCTTGTCGTGCTGGCCGCCATTCTCTGCACACCGCTTGCCTCCGCGGCCCAGGTCGCCGTCGAGGCCGGCAACGTGGCCAAGGCCACCACGCCGGCGGCAGCCGCGGGCCCTGCGGTCAAGGTACCGGGCACGGGAGGCCCCGTGCAGATGACCATCAGCATGACGCCGGTTCCGGCCGCGCCGTCGGTTGCCGCCGATGCGCGGGGCCCGAACTGCTCCGGCGCGATCCGCAATGAATCGAGCGTGATCGTGCCGGTGGGCAAGTCGCAGCTGATTCCGCTGCCCGAGCCGGTGCGCAACCGTACGCTGGGCAATCCGAATGTCGTGCAGGCGACGATGGTGTCTCCGCAAACGCTCTATGTGCTGGGTCGCACCGTGGGCACCACCAACATGATCGTGCAGGGCCGCAGCGGCGCCTGCAGCATCATCAACGTGGTGGTCAACGCGGACTCGAACGGTCTCCAGACATCGCTGGCGCAACTGCTGCCCGGCGAGTCGGGCATTCGCGTGATGACCGCCGCCGACAACCTCGTGCTGACCGGCAGCGTGTCCAGCTCGCAGGCAGCCCTGCAGGCCATGGACATCGCCCAGGCCTATGCCAATGCGGCCCAGGGCGACGGCGCCAACGCCAGGAAGGGCGGCGTGCTCAACATGATGTCCGTCGACACCCCGCAACAGGTGATGCTGGAAGTGAAGGTTGCCGAAGTCTCCAAGACGCTGCTGAACCAGCTGGGCTCGGCCGTCAATATCCAGGGCGGCTTCGGGTCCTGGACCGGTGGCGTGCTCACGAACCTGCTGACGGGCGCGGCGGCCGGCTTCTTCGGCAGCAAGGCCAACAACAAGCCGTTCAATCTCGCCATCGACGCGCAGAAGAACGACAGCCTAGTGAAGGTGCTGGCCGAACCGAACCTGGTCACCATCAGCGGTCAGGAGGCCAGCTTCCTGGCGGGCGGCAAGATCTACATCCCGGTGGCCCAGAGCAACGCGCTGGGCGGGGCGTCCACCATCACGCTGCAGGAAGAGGAATACGGCGTCGGGTTGAAGTTCACGCCCACGGTGCTGGCGAACGGCCGGATCCACCTGAAGGTGTCGCCGGAAGTGTCGGAACTGTCGCCCACCGGCGCAACGGTCAGCGGCAGCACCCTGACCGGCCAGACCATCCTGCCGCTCATCACCACGCGGCGTGCCTCCACCACCGTGCAGATGCGCGACGGCGAAAGCTTCGCAATCGGCGGGCTGCTGCAGGACAGCGCACGCGGCGCATTGAAGGCCCTGCCTGGCGCGGGCGAAGTGCCGGTGCTCGGCACCCTGTTCCGCAGCACGCAGTTCCAGCAGGACCTGACCGAGCTGGTGTTCATCATCACGCCGCGCCTGGTCAAGCCGATGGCGACGCAGAACTACCCGCTGCCCACCGACGGCTTCACCACGCCTGACCCGCTGTCGCTCTACTTCATGGGCAACATGGAAGGCCGGGGCAAGCAGCCGCAGCAGCCCGCACCGGCACCTTCGCAACCCGCAGCACCGGCAACGGCCCCGGCACCCGCACCTTCGGCACCGCGCACCGAGACCACCCCGGGCACGTCGGTCCCGACGGTTCCGGTCGGCAGGGTCCTTGACGAGCCGGCTCCCGGAGCACCCGCAACCGCGTCGGTACCGGTAGCCGCAGCCGGGCCGCGGCCGCCCCAGGCGCCCCCCGCCTCCGGCCCGGCGCCCACCGCCGCGGCAGAGGACCACACCGCACGCGTCGCGCGCATCGAGGCCACCGCGCAGCGCCTGGCCCAGGCCAGGGCCGCCGCTGCGGTCACCGGCCCCAGCACTGCAGGCAGCAACTGATCCGCCGCGCCACAAGGAGAACGATCATGAACAAGACACGCAAGCTTTCGCGCAGCGCCGCCACACTGGTGCTCGGCACCCTGACCTGCCTCGGGCTGTCGGCCTGCATGACCTCGACGCCGGTGTGGGACCAGCACCGGGGCGAGGCGCTGGCCGCCATCAAGCAGCAGCAGATCATCAACCCCGATGCGCCTGCCGGGCTGCCCACCGTCGAAGGCACCGACGGCAAGACGGCGGTCGCCGCGATGCGGAACTTCGACCGCTCGCTGCTGCGGCTGCAACAAGGCACCGGCAGCTCGCCCAGCGCCTTTGCCATCGACTTCGGCTCGGGCGGCGGCTACGGCGGCGTAGGCATGGGCGGCGGCCAACGCTAGAGCAATCGCAACGCTTTCCGGGGGAGGGTCACACCATGTCCAGAACCAGGCCTCACGGCAAGCCACTGCCGCGCATCCATGCGCGGCAGCGCGGCGCCGTCGCCATCATCGTCGGCATCATGATCGCGGTGCTGGTCGGTTTCATCGGCCTGGCCCTCGATCTCGGCAAGCTGTACGTGAGCAAGAGCGAGTTGCAGAACCGGGCAGACTCGTGCGCGCTGGCCGCGGCGCGCGACCTGACCGGCGCCACCCCGCTGATGGTCTCCGAAGCGGCGGGCATCACGGCCGGTGCCCGCAACCTGGTGCTGTTCCAGGGCAAGCTGGAACAGCAACCAGGCATCACGTCGACCGAGGCCGTGACCTACAGCGATTCGCTGTCGAACCCTTTCCTTGACAAGAACTCGGTCACGTACGCGCTCAACACCATCAAGTACGTCAAGTGCGAGATCTCGCGCGGCGGCATTGCCAACTGGTTCGCACAGGTGCTCAACGCCTTGCCCGGCACCAACATCGGCCCAAGCACGGTAGCCTCCTTCGCGGTGGCGACGACGACGTCGGCGCAGACCACCTGCGCGATTCCGGTGTACGTCTGCAGAGCCGACACCGCCACGCCGGCTGTGCCCGGCGGATACACGATCGGGCAGTGGCTGACAGCCAAGATAGGGACATCGGGCGGCGGGGTCTACGGGGGCGGGAATTTCGGCTGGGCCGACCTGAGCGGCGGCAAAGGCAATACGCCGGACCTGGACAGCCAGCTCCAGGGCGCCGGGCAATGCAACCTTCCCGCCCTGAACACCCAGATTGGCACGACCGGCAACAAGGCTTCGCTCGCCGACGCATGGAACAGCCGCTTCGGCATCACCACGAACAAGACCACCGGCGTAACCGACTTCACGGGTTTTGCCTATACCAGCACGACGTGGACGGCGCAAAACAACGCATACAACGGGACGTCAACCGACAGCAAGGGCGTCTCCCAACCGAACTTCCTGACGGCGCGCAAGGGCTACAAGCCCTACCAGAGTGATTCGGCGACCGGCCTGAGCACGAAAGGCAGCGCCGCGTCGCAGGCCACCTACCAGGCTGGCGCCGACCGGCGCCTGGTGCTGGCACCCGTTGTCGACTGCACTGCGTTCAGCAATCCCGGTACGCACCAGGCCAACGTCACGAGCTGGGCCTGCGTGTTGATGGTCGACCCGATGCAACAAGGCGGCAACATCGACACCGTGCATCTCGAGTATCGCGGCGACTCCAGCTTGCCGGGCAGCCCCTGCGCCACGCAGGGCATGCCGGGCGCCAGTTCCGGCGTCGGCCCGCTCGTTCCCGTGCTGGTGCAATAGGAGTCGACCATGAACCGGCTGACACACTCCCGAGCCCACACCCGCAAGCGCCAGCGCGGCGTGGCGGCGGTCGAGTTCGGCATCCTGCTTGTGCCGATGTTGCTGATGGCGTGCGGCGTAGCCGAATTCGGGCGCGCGATCTACCAGTACGACACGCTGACCAAGGCCACACGCTCGGCAGCCCGTTACCTGTCGCAATTCTCGCCGGACGATGTTGCGTACCCGACGGCGGCCACCAAGTGCCTGGCGACCTATGGAAACACCGGCTGCTCCGGCCAGCCGCTGGCACCGGGGCTGACCACGGCGATGGTCGTCATATGCGACCGCGTGGACGGCAGCGGATGCCCGGGCCAGACGTTCAGCAACGTCGCCACCTACGACAACCCCGGCGGCACCGGTGCGCAGGCAGGCACCGTGAACCTGGTGGCCGTCCGCATCAGCGGCTTTGCCTACTCGCCGCTGCAATCGTTCATCAACGTTTCCGGGCTGAAGTTCGGCGACATCACCACCGTCATGAGGCAAGTGCTATGAAACATCGCGCCCATCCGCCCAGGTTTGCCCGGCAGCGCGGCGTCGCCGCGGTGGAATTCGCGCTGATCGCGGGCATGTTCTTCACGCTGCTGATCGGCATCATCGAGTTCTCGCGGGTGCTGTTCTACTGGAACACCGCCGCCGAAGTCACGCGCCTGGCCGCGCGCTCAGCCGTGGTATGCGACTCCAACGCCGGCATCATCAAGACCAAGATGGAAAACATGCTGCCGGTGCTGAAGGACTCGAACATCAGCGTTGCCTACTCGCCCACCGGCTGCGACAGCGATCCCGCCACGGCACGCGCCAGTTGCCAGACCGTGACCGTCAGCGTGACCAACGTGACGATCGCCACGGTGATTCCGGTGATGCGCCTGCGCATCGGCATGCCGGCCTTCACCACCACCATGACGCGCGAAAGCATGCAGACGTCGACCGGCGGTTCGGTCTGCAGCTGACGCCCAGGCACCCATTCGCTCCATCCGACCCGAACATCGCGAGGACACCATGCTCAAGATCCTGATCGCATCCGATGACGCCGAACGGCTGGCTGAGATCAACCGGCTGACGGCCAACGCCGGCAACTTCCAGACCATGTCGATGCAGGAAGGGCTGGCGCGCCTGCCACTGCAGGCCAGCCGGCTGCGCATGGCCGACCTGCTGATCCTGGAACTGCCCGATATCGGGCCCGCGCAGATGTTTGCGGTGGAAACGCTCCGCCAGCAGCATCCCGACCTGCCCTGCATCCTGATCACGCAGTCGCACGACTCCGCCGTGCTGATCCAGGCGATGCGCGCCGGCGTGCGCGACGTGCTCTCCTGGCCGCTGGACAAGAGCCAGCTCGCCGAAGCGCTCAAGCGCGTCGAGGCCACGCACGTGCCGCGATCACAGGAAGTGGCCCAGGTGGTGTCGCTGATTTCCTGCAAGGGTGGCGCCGGCACCAGCTTCATTGCCGCGAACCTGGGCGACGCGCTGTCCCGCCACTTCGGCAAGCGCGTGCTGGTGGTGGACCTGAACCGGCATTTCGGCGACCTCACCTACATCGTGACCGACCAGCCCCCACCCAGCACGCTGTCGGAAATCTGCAGCCAGATCGACCGCATGGACGCGGCATTCCTGGAGGCCTGCCTTGTGCATGTCGACAACGGCTTCGACATGCTCGCAGGTGCCGCAGACCCGGTGCGCGCCAGTCAGATCCAGAAGGAAAAGCTGGAGTGGATCCTGTCGGTCATGCAGCCCAACTATGACTACGTGATCTTCGACGTGGGGCAGAGCATCGATCCGCTGTCGATCTGCATGCTCGACCACAGCGACCGCATCTGCGTGGTGACCGAGCCCAGCATCGCCTTCGGCCGCCCCAGCAGACGCCTGCTCGATATCCTGCGCGCCCTGCATTACCCCGATGACAAGATCCGGGTGGTACTGAACCGCGTGGGCCGCAAGAACGAAGTGCCGCGCGCCACGATGGAGGAGATCTTCGGCATGAAGGTGGCCTTCGCGCTGCCGGACGATCCGTCCACGGTCGATGAGGCCGTGAGCCACGGCGAGCCGGTGGCCAAGCTGAGCAAGCGCAGCAGCATCGCCCGCGCGCTGCAGTCGATGGCGATGCAGCTGGCGCCCAGCCAGGAGGCCGAACGCCGCAGCCGGCAGGAAAGCGTATCGCCGCTGCGCAAGCTGATGCTGCGCGCGCGCAGCACCTGAAGCCGCCCGCCCCGGTCCAGCCCAGCCCGACCAGCCAGCACCACCAGATCCGCCAGAGCAGCCAGAACCGAATCCGTCTAGCCAGGAGCCCATCATGTCAATCCGCGAACAGCTCGCCAACGCCGGGACCCCCTTCACGGCCAATGGCCACGCCGCGATCCATTTCAACATGGGCGCGAACACGAATTCCCCGGGATACCACGCGCTCAAGCGCGACGTACACGAAACCGTGCTCGACCGCGTGGAACTGGAGCGCCTGGCGCATTTTCCGCAGGAGCAGGTGCGCCAGGAAATTTCCACCCTGGTGAACCTGATCATCGAGGAGCAGAAGGTGCTGCTCAACGACAACGAGCGCCGCCAGCTCACCGTGGAGATCTATGACGAGATGTTCGGCTTCGGCCCGCTGGAGCCGCTGCTGAACGACCCCACCGTCTCCGACATCCTGGTCAATACCGCGCGCCAGACCTACGTGGAACGGCGCGGCAAGCTGGAACTGACGAACGTGGTGTTCTACGACGACGCCCATCTGATGAAGGTGATCGAGAAGATCGTGTCGCGCGTGGGCCGCCGCATCGATGAAACCAGCCCCATGGTGGACGCCCGGCTGCCTGACGGCTCGCGCGTCAATGCCATCATTCCGCCCTCCGCCATCGATGGCCCGCTGTTGTCGATTCGCCGCTTCTCGGTCAATCCACTGCAGGTTTCCGACCTGGTGGCGCTGAAAAGCCTGACCCAGCCGATGGCCCAGCTGCTGCAGGCGCTGGCGCATGCAAAGGTGAACGTACTGGTCTCGGGCGGTACCGGCAGCGGCAAGACCACGCTGCTGAACATCCTGTCAGGCTTCATCCCCGAAGACGAACGCGTGGTGACCATCGAGGATGCCGCGGAACTGCAACTGCGTCAGCCCCATGTGCTGCGCCTGGAAACCCGGCCGCCCAACATCGAGGGCAAGGGCGAGATCACGCAGCGCGCCCTGGTGCGCAACGCCCTGCGGATGCGCCCCGACCGCATCATCCTTGGCGAAATCCGCGGCGGCGAGGCGCTGGACATGCTCAACGCCATGAACACCGGCCACGAAGGCTCGCTCACCACCATCCACGCCAACACGCCGCGCGACGCGCTGACCCGGCTTGAAAACATGGTCAGCATGGCCGGCCTGACCATGCCCGCGAAGGCCATGCGGCAGCAGATCGCCTCGGCGATCACCGTGGTGGTCCAGGCGGCACGCCTGACGGACGGCCGGCGCAAGATCATCAGCATTCAGGAGATCACGGGCATGGAAGGCGACATCATCAACACGCAGGAGATCTTCACCTTCCAGCGTACCGGCGTGGCCGAGGATGGCACCGTCCGGGGCCACTTCAAGGCCACCGGCGTGTATCCGAAGTTTGCCGAACGGCTGCGCGTGTTCGGCGTGGGCCTGCCCGACGAAATCTACGATCCCGCGCGGCGCTACGAAGTCTGAGCCCGCGCACGCACCAACGACAACATTCCCCGGGGGGTAACACATGAGCACGATCTTCTATGCCTTCGGCATTCTGCTGTTCGTCGCCGTGGTGCTCGGTGTCGAAGCCATCTATCTGTGGTGGAACAGCGCCCACGGCCCTGCGGCCAAGCGCATCGAGGCACGCCTGCGGGCGCTGTCGGCCGGCGGACAGGTCAGTGCCGAACGCCTGTCCATTCTCAAGAAACGGCTGCTCAGCGATTCGCCGCGCATGCAGCGCTGGCTGATGGCCGTGCCGCGCGTCAGCGCCCTGGACCGCTGGCTCGAACAATCGGGCAGCTCCTGGTCGGTGGCGCAGTTGCTGGGCTACTGCGGGCTGGTGGTGCTGTGCACCGTGGCGCTGATTCCGCTGGTGCCGGTGCCGATGCCGGTCATGCTGGGCGGCGCGGCGTTCGTCTGGGTCCTGCCGTTCCTGCATGTCATGCGGCAACGCGCCAAGCGGCTCAAGCATATGGAGGTGCAACTGCCCGACGCCGTGGACATGATCAGCCGCGCGCTGCGTGCCGGCCACTCGTTCTCTGGTGCGCTGGGCATGGTCGGCCAGGAAATCAAGGCGCCGCTCGGCCCCGAGTTTCGCACCACGTTCGAGGAAATCAACTACGGCGTGGCGCTCGACGAGGCCATGACGAACCTGGCCATCCGGGTGCCGGTGGGCGACCTTCGCTACTTCGTCATCGCCGTGCTGATCCAGCGCGAGAGCGGCGGCAACCTGGCGGAGATCCTCGACACCATCGCAACGATGGTGCGCGAGCGGCTCAAGCTCTTCGACAAGATTCGCGTGCTGTCGGCCGAAGGACGGCTCTCCGCGTGGATCCTCGGGCTGCTGCCGTTCGGCACGGCCGCCCTGATCCTGGTCGTCAACCCCGACTTCATGAAGGTGCTGTGGGAAGACCCGCTTGGATGGCGAATGATTGGCGGCGCCCTCACGTCGATGTGCTTCGGTGTGCTGTGGATGCGCAAGATCATCCGCATCCGGGTATGAGTCGGATAACAACAGGCAGGCTTCAACGGTCAACCTGAGGGGGAGTGGGATCATGCAAGACATCATGCAGGGGTTTCGGCTGGACCAGTTGATCGTGCTGGCACTGGTCTTTGTCGCCGCGTTCGGTGCCGTATTCGGCGTGCTCTACGCGTTCTCGCCCAACCGGATGCGCGGCCGGATGGAGCAGATTGCCAGCGAGACGGGCGGCTTCACCGGCGATACCGGGCAGCGCCAGGCCCTGATCGAGACGCTCGTGCGATGGGCGCAGCCCGTCTCGCGACTGTCGCTGCCCAAGGAGGGCTGGGAAAATTCGCAGCTGCGCGTACGCTTCATGAATGCCGGCTGGCGCAACGCCAGTGCCGCGCCGCTGTACTTTGCCGCCAAGACGCTGCTGGCGGTCGCGCTGCCGATGCTGGGCCTGGTGGCAACGGCCAGCACCCCGGCATTCCAGCAAGAGAGTGCGATGTTCGCGATGCTGGCGGTGCTGGCCGCCATCGGCTACTACGTCCCGAACGTGGTGCTGTCGCGCAAGGTGGCCACGCGCCAGAGGACGGTGTTCGAGGAATTCCCCGACGTCATCGACCTGCTGACCGTCTGCGTGGAAGCCGGCCTCGGGCTCGACGCCGCGCTGATGCGCGTGGCCGACGAGCTGGCGCTGCGTTGCCCGGTGCTGGCCGATGAGCTGCAACTGATGCTGCTGGAACTGCGCTCGGGGTTTTCGAAGGAGAAGGCACTCAGCAATCTTTCGCTGCGCACGGGCGTCGAGGACGTCGACAAGTTCGCATCGATGCTGATCCAGGCCGATCGCTTCGGTACCAGCCTGGGCGAGTCCTTGCGCGTGCTGTCGGACATGCTCCGGACCAAGCGCCGCATGCGCGCGGAGGAACAGGCCGCCAAGATCGCGCTCAAGCTGCTGTTCCCGCTGATATTCACAATCTTCCCCACGCTGCTGCTGGTCCTGCTTGGGCCCGCGTTCATCCAGATCTACCGGGTCCTGCTACCCACCATGACGGGCGGCAACTAACGCCATCCCGACAGGCGCATTGTCATAGCGGTTCCCCCGGCTGTCCCGTCCTGGTGCAATACCAGGAAGACAGTCTTGCCCGGACATGGTCCGGGCTTTTCTGCTTGGCGCGACGGCGTTGCGCCACATATCGCCGTGCGGCTTGACCGGGGCGCAGGTCTTCTTTAAGAATGCTTGCAGATCAATCCTCGCCCGTATGCCGATACGGGGGGCCGCCACATGAAAATCCGCATCCTGAGCGATCTCCACATCGAACACCACATGCCGGAAGATGTCCCCGGCTGCAGCGCCGATCTGACGATCCTGGCCGGCGACATCGCCAACGGCCGCGACGGCATCGACTGGGCGGCCCGTACATTCGATAGCCCCGTGCTCTACATCCCCGGCAATCACGAATACTACGAAAGCGCATTCGACCCCGTGGACCAGCAAATGGCCGAAGGCGCCGCCGCATCCGGCAATGTGACGCTGCTCAATGGCACGGTGGCGGCGTTTGCCGACGCACCGGGCGGCCCGGTGCGCGTGATCGGCACCACCTGGTGGACCGACTACGCGCTGTACGGCGAGAACCGTATCGACGAAGCCATGGCCGCCTGCGCCAAGGTGATGCTCGACCATCGCCTGATCGCCACCTCAGGCGACGACGGCCAGCCGCGCCCGTACACGCCGGCCGACGCGCTGGCGCGCCATCGCGCCGCCACCGCCTGGCTGGCCGACACGTTGGCCCAGCCGTTCGACGGCACGACCGTGGTCGTCACCCATCACGGGCCCGACCTCGGCAGCCTCGACGCGCGCTACGCCCACGACATCGTCTCCGCCGGCTTTATTTCGCGGCGCCCCGATCTCGTGGCCCAGGCCGATCTCTGGATCCACGGCCATACGCACACCAGCTTCGACTACTGGATCGACGACACGCGCGTGGTCTGCAATCCGCGCGGCTATATCTCGCGCCGCACCGGCGTGCCCGAGAACCCCGTGTTCGACTGGGGCAAGGTCGTGGAAGTCTGAGACGGCCGATCCGCAGCGCCCTCGCCGCCCTGCCCTGCGCCAGCCCCACAAACAAAAACCCCCGAGGGCGCGAGCCCTCGGGGGTTTCTTGACAGTCAGGCCGTCTGGCCCGGCAGTCCGGCGTGATTTACATCATGCCGTCCATGCCGCCCATGCCGCCCATGCCGCCCGGCATTGCCGGAGCCGACTCTTCCTTCGGCGTTTCGGCAACGGCGCAGTCGGTCGTCAGCATCAGCGAAGCCACCGAAGCAGCGTTCTGCAGCGCGGTGCGGGTCACCTTGGTCGGGTCCAGCACGCCCATTTCCACCAGGTCGCCGTACTCGCCCGAGGCAGCGTTGTAACCGTAGTTACCCTTGCCTTCGATGACCTTGGCCACCACGACCGAAGCTTCTTCACCAGCGTTCAGCACGATCTGGCGCAGCGGCTCTTCCATGGCGCGCAGCACGATCTTGATACCGGCGTTCTGGTCCGGGTTTTCACCTTGCAGACCCGAGATGGCAGCGCGGGCGCGCAGCAGGGCCACACCGCCGCCGGGGACGATACCTTCTTCCACGGCAGCGCGGGTGGCGTGCAGTGCATCTTCCACGCGGGCCTTCTTTTCCTTCATTTCGACTTCGGTGGCAGCGCCAACCTTGATCACGGCAACACCGCCGGCCAGCTTGGCCACGCGCTCTTGCAGCTTTTCACGGTCGTAGTCCGAAGTGGCTTCTTCGATCTGGGCACGGATCTGCTTCACGCGGCCTTCGATCGCCGATGCGTCACCAGCGCCGTCGATGATGATGGTGTTTTCCTTGCCGATCTCGATGCGCTTGGCCTGGCCCAGGTCCTGCAGCGTGGCCTTTTCCAGCGTCAGGCCGATTTCCTCGGCGATCACCGTGCCGCCCGTCAGGATGGCGATGTCTTCCAGCATGGCCTTGCGGCGGTCGCCGAAGCCCGGAGCCTTCACGGCGGCGGTCTTCAGGATGCCACGGATGTTGTTCACCACCAGCGTGGCCAGGGCTTCGCCTTCCACGTCTTCGGCGATGATCAGCAGCGGGCGGCCAGCCTTGGCCACTTGCTCCAGCACCGGCAGCAGGTCACGAATGTTCGAGACCTTCTTGTCGAACAGCAGAACGAACGGGCTGTCCAGCTGAACAACCTGCTTTTCCGGGTTGTTGATGAAGTACGGCGACAGGTAGCCGCGGTCGAACTGCATGCCTTCCACGACTTCCAGCTCGTCGGCCAGCGACTTGCCGTCTTCAACCGTGATCACGCCTTCCTTGCCGACCTTGTCCATGGCTTCGGCGATGCGCTCGCCGATCGAGGCGTCGCTGTTTGCCGAGATCGCGCCAACCTGGGCGATTTCCTTGCTGGTCGTGGTCGGCTTGCTCAGCTTCTTCAGCTCTTCCACGGCCGAACCGACAGCCTTGTCGATACCGCGCTTCAGGTCCATCGGGTTCATGCCGGCGGCCACGAACTTCATGCCTTCGCGGACGATCGACTGGGCCAGAACGGTAGCGGTGGTGGTACCGTCACCGGCGTTGTCGCTGGTCTTGGAAGCCACTTCCTTGACCATCTGGGCGCCCATGTTCTGCAGCTTGTCCTTCAGCTCGATTTCCTTGGCCACGGACACACCGTCCTTGGTCACGGTCGGGCCGCCGAAGCTGCGCTCCAGCACCACGTTGCGACCCTTCGGGCCCAGCGTCACCTTCACTGCGTTGGCGAGAATGTTCACGCCTTCAACCATCTTGGCACGTGCGGCGTCGCCGAACACTACGTCTTTTGCTGCCATGTCTTGAATCTCCGAATCTGGATAGATCGCCCCGCGCGCATGGCGGGACGTTCAGGAATCTGGGGTTTTGTCTGGTGAGACAGGCGTCGATTACTTGTTGACGACAGCCATGATGTCTTCTTCGCGCATGACCAGCAGTTCCTGGCCATCCACCTTCACGCCCTGGCCGGCATACTTGCCGAACAGCACGCGGTCACCCACCTTCACGTCGAGGGCAATGTTGTTGCCCTTGTCATCCTTCTTGCCCGGGCCAATGGCGAGCACTTCGCCTTGATCCGGCTTCTCGGCTGCATTGTCGGGAATCACGATGCCGGACGCGGTCTTGGTTTCATTGTCCAGACGCTTCACGATCACACGGTCGTGCAGAGGACGCAGGTTCATACGGACTCCTAAATACAAAAAAGTGAGTTTTGATTCACAAAATGGCCGATTGTCGAGGCGATCAACGCCAGCCGGCAACGGCCATCAGGTTTTCGGGTATACCGCAGGGGCGGGGCGCCAACTGACTGTTAGCACTCTCCCCCAGCGAGTGCTAATTATAGGGACGGGGTATTGCGTTTTCAAGACGCGGGCTGAATGGGGGTTTTCCCGTATGCAGCGATTTTTTTCTCGCCGGCCGGCCAGATCGCCACTTCTGCGCCCTTCCCCCTGACAATGTCCACGAAAAGTCCCGCTGCCACGTTGGCAGACGGGTTCGCCACCGCCGTCCGCCTTTTCCGAAGTCACCGTCATGTTTCGCCAACCCAATGCGCCGCGCCGTGCCCCGCCAGGGTGGGCGGTCCTGTTCGGTCTGTTCCTGATCGGCCTGTTGTCCTGGCAGCACGCCCTCGCGGCCTGCGGCGCCGAAGCGGCCAATGGTGCCCCCGGCACCCCGGCTGCCCGGCCGCGCATCGGCCTGGTGCTGTCCGGCGGTGGCGCGCGGGGCTACGCCCATATTGGCGTGCTCAAGGCCCTGGAACAGATGCACGTGCCCGTGGACTGCATCGCCGCGACCAGCATGGGGGCGGTGGTCGGCGGGCTGTACGCGAGCGGCATCGGGGCCGACGAGCTTGAGACCCGGCTGTCCCGGGTCAATCTCAGCGACATCGTGTTCGACCGCAACGAACGCGCGCAACTGCCACAGACGCTGCGGGAAGACAGTTTCCAGTATCCGATCGGCATCTCGGCCGGGGTGGGCAAGGACGGCGTCAAGCTGCCGATCGGGCTGGTACAGGGCAACAAGCTGCTGACCCTGCTGCAGGACTGGACGTCGGCATGGCCCGGCGATGTCGACTTCAACACGCTGCCGGTGCCTTTCCGGACGATCGCCACCGACCTTGGCACCGGTGCGCCCGTGGTGCTGGACCACGGCTCGCTGCCCCGCGCCATCCGCGCCAGCGCCGCCGTGCCCGGTCTGTTCGCGCCGTTCGCGGTGAACGGGCGCACGCTGATCGATGGCGGCCTGGTCAGCAACCTGCCGGTGCAGATGGCGCGCGACATGGGCGCCGACATCGTGATCGCCGTCAATGTGGCCACCCCGCTCGACGATCCGGCCACGCTCGACTCCCCCGCCGCGGTCACGCAGCAGATGGTGACGATCCTGACCAACCAGAACGTGGCAACGCAAAAGTCGCTGCTGGGGCCGCGCGACGTGCTGCTGGAGCCCGACCTGGGCAAGCTGTCCTTCGCCGATTTCTCGCACGCCGGCGACGGCATCGGGCTCGGCTACGCGTCCGCCACCGCCATCGCGCCCCGGCTGGCCGCGCTGGCCCTGCCGCGCGAGGCATGGGACCAGTACATCGCGGCGCGCGCCACGCACGTGGCCGCCATGGAGCCGCACCGCGTCGATGCCATCGAGGTCCATACCTCGGGCCGTATCCCGGCATCGTACGTGCGGAAGTACCTGCGCGTGCGCGAAGGCGACCGCTATGACACGGCCGCCGTCAACCACGACCTGACGCAGTTGTCGACCAGCGGCGACTTCGAAAGCGTGACGCAGGAACTGGTGACCGAGAACGGCCGTTCGGTGCTCAAGGTGGAGGCGCAGGAAAAATCATGGGGCCCGCAGTTCCTGCTGTTCGGCTTTGGCCTGTCCACCACGTTCGACGGCAAGGGCGCCTTCAACCTGCAGCTTGGCCACCGCTACCCGTGGCTGACGCAGGGCGGGCTCGAATGGCGCAACGACATCGTGCTGGGCAGCAACCAGGCGAAATGGCACACCGAACTGCGCCAGCCCGTATTCGACCGCCTGGGCTTCTATATCGCGCCCTATCTGGAATACGCCCGCAAGCATGTCGATATCTACCCGGACAACGGCGACAAACGCAATGCCACGCCGCTGACGGCCGTGCGCGTGGAAACGGCCCAGGCCGGTGTCGACTTCGGGCTGCCGATCGGCCGCCTGGGCGAGTTCCGGGTCGGCGCGAACTACCAGCAGGTGCGCTACGACTCCGACTACCTGCTGGCCGGCACGCCCAACGGCCGGTTCAGCGCCCGGGTGCGCCAGCCGGTGGTACGCGCCCAGCTGACCATCGACCAGCTCGACGACCCGCTCTTCCCGCGCAAGGGCTATTACCTGTATGCGGTGAACCAGCTGTCGTTCGGCGGCGTCGACAACAGCTTCGACGACGCGCACGCCAAGGCGCTGTGGGCCGGCAGCTACGGCCGCCACACGCTGAACCTGGCCGCCGAAGGTGCCATGACCTACAACGACCACCGCTCGAACAACAGCGTCAGCGGTGGCCTGGGCTTCACGCTGGGCGGATTCCAGCGGCTGTCCGCCTATGCGCCGGACCAGTTCTCGGGCAACTACCTGCTGTACGGCCGCGTGACCTACCTGAACGAACTGCGTGAATTCACGCTGCCCGGGCTGCGCACCACGGTCTTCGGCACCAGCCTGGAAGTGGGCGATGTCTGGCTCAGGCGGCGCAATTTCGGCAGCGGCCCGTACAAGTCCAGCGCCAGTGCGTTCATCGGCGGGAACAGCTTGATCGGGCCGCTCTACTTCGGCTTTGCGGCAGCCCCGGCGGGCGTCTGGAATATCTACCTGCAGCTGGGCCGCGTGTTCTGACCGGCGCCGGGCACCGGGTCAGGTGCTCAGACCGCCTGGCCGGCCAGCGCCGCCGGGCTGGCGGCCGCCATCGCCGAGCGGTATTCGACAGCGGCGATGCGGCCATTGCGCAGCTGCAGCGTCTGGGTGCCATGGCCCTGCATCGGCGTGCCGTCGAACAGATAGGACACGCTGATATCGACCTCGACGATCTGGCCGTCGACACGCGGTGCGCCCACCACTTCGATCCGGATCGTGTCGCCGGTCAGTTGCTCCAGGCGCTGGAACAGCGCGATGACGGCCTCGCGGTCGCCATATTCGCCCGCCAGCGGGTGATCGCCCACGTGGCGCCAGACGATAGCCGGATCGAGCTGCGGATAGATGGCCTCGAAATGGCGCCTGGTCAGCGCGGCCAGGTAATCGTGCACCAGCGCCTGCACGGCCTCGGCCGGCATGGGCGCCTCCACGGCGCGGCGCGTGCGCACGCGCCCGGCGGCCGCATCGAGCCCGAGGAACCCGGCCACGCTGGCCATCACCTGTTCGCGGTCGTTGTCCACGCAGATCATGTGGTAGCTGTTCTCGACCACCACGCCCTGGGCCTGCGGCACGTTCGCCAGCAGGAAGTCGGCCGACCGCACCGATGTCAGTTCGTCCTCGCGCGCATGCACCACCAGCGTCGGGCAGGCCACGCGCCGCGCGCCGTCCAGCACCCAGCGTCGCAGGCGGTCCACCTGGCGGATGCAGGTCAGCGGCACCCAGCGGTAGTGGAAGTTGTCGCCGCGCTCGAACTTGGCCTTGACGATGGCGCGCACCAGGTCGTTCTTGATGCCGAACGGCTCGTTCTCTTCGACCTTGATGCGGGTCGGCAGTATCGGCAGGTGGTAGACCACGTGGCGCAGCCAGCGGTAAGGCGGCGTCGACCAGCCATCGATAAAGACCGGTGCGGACAGCGCCACGAGCTTGCCCTTGCGGTGCTGGCGCCGCTCGGCCAGCGCCACTGCCAGCAGCGCGCCCATGCACATGCCGATCACGTGGAACGTGTCGTACTGGTCCACCAACGCGTCGTAGGCCTGCGTGACCGAGTCGATCCACTGTTCGGCCCGCACGTGGTGCAGGTCTTCGGGCGTACCGCCGTGGCCGGGCAGCGTCACGGCGTGGGTTTCCACGCCGCCGCGCCGCAGCACCTTGTGCATCGGCCCGAGGTCGTACTGGGTGCCGCCCAGGCCGTGGATCAGCAAGGCCCCGACGCGCGGCGCCTGTTCGGTGGTCATGCCGCGCGCCGCCCCTCGGTGTCGTGGCTGGCGACGATGCGCCAGGCCCCGGCGATCAGCGCCACGGAGTCGTCGCCGTCCAGCAGCGGACCGCTCATGTCCACCACCGTGGTGGTGGACCCCACCGGCAGCATCAGCCGGAACGTCAGGTCGCCGCGTACCTCGCCGTCGCTTTCGCGCAACCAGCGCCGGCGCACCTCGGCGCGGTCGTCCGGATGCACGCAGGCCAGCACGTCGTCGAGCGTGGCAAAGGCCGGCTCGACCACGCCAAATGCCTGTTCGACGCTGCCGCTCCAGCGCAGCCGGCCGCTATGCGGATCGAGGTTGTAGACCAGTTGCCCGCTGGCGGCCAGGGCAAGCTCCACGTCGTTCTGGCGGGTCGCCGCCGCCTCGTGCAGCTGCTCGCGGGCCGTCCGCAGCGTGCTGATCAGCAGCGTGAGCAAGGCAGCCACGGCCAGGTAAAGCTGCGCAACCAGCAGCGAATTGCCGTGGTAGACCGCCGTATCGGCGAACGGGCCATCGCCCTGCGCGGTATTGAGCAGCACCAGCCCCGTCAGCAGCGCCACCGCCACCGAGCCGCCGCGCCCGCCCAGCAGCAGCGCCGCGATAGCAACGAAGAACAGCGGGATATAGGTCAGCGCGTAGGCCACGTCCAGCGACAACTGCACGATGCGGGTGCCGTCGAACACGACAGCGGCGGTCACCAGCACGGCCAGCAACGCGGCAATCCCGGCCATGAACTCGCCCCGGCGCCGGCCACCCGAGCGGGCCGCGCTGAAGCGCGCCCAGCCCGCAAACACCGGCGTGACGATCAGGACACCCACGAAGTCGGCGGCGGCCCACACCTTGGCCGTGGCCCAGAACGGCACGTCCAGGAACAGCCAGAACCAGCCGGCGCCGAACACCGCTCCGCCCACGCTGCCAACCACGGCAGCCAGCAGCAGGCCGCGCAGGAAGGCCAGGCCTTCGAGCGAAAACCGCATCATGTGGACCAGGGCCACGGCCAGGGCCGCAAAGCCGATCTCGTCCAGCGAGAACAGCACCATGCGGAAGGCGTCGCGCCCTTCCACCATGCCCAGCAGCATCTGCGCGGCCAGGAAGGCCAGCCCCAGTTCCACCCAGCGGCGGGCCGGCGCCAGCATGAAGGCGGCCACGGTCACCCCGGCCGGCAGCCAGATATAACCGGTGGCGGCAAATGGCCCGTTGATCTTGTGCGATGCGTAGCCGAGGACGAAATACAGGACCGCCCACAGCGCAAGCGTAGCGATCCGGTTCGAAAGTTTCACGTTGGATTCCTGATGCAAGGCGCGCCGCCACAAAGGCCGGCCGCCCTGAATGAACGGCGAACCACGCCGGCCAGTTGACCGGCGCCCTCAAAAAAGCGCCTGAAGCAGCACAGTCAGTTCAGGCCGCTGCGGTCCACGAATTCCAGCGCCTCGCGCACCGCGCGGCGCGCCTTGAGCATGTAGCAGACCTGATGGTCGCGGATGACCAGCGCCAGCACCTCGGCCTGGACCATCTCCTGGAAATAATGGGCGGCGCGGCGCAGCGTCACGCCAGACGCTTCGGCCAGCGCAATGGCGGGCAAGCAATCTTCGCCGGCCTCCAGCAGCGCGCGGCAGATCGCCGCACGGGCCGGCACCGTCAGCAATGCGAGGGTCAGGGTGCTTTCCTGGGTTTCCATGGTGGTCTGCCTGAGAGAAGTTGGCCACAAGCCTGATGATGCACGACTGCGTTGGCATCGTACGCTGAAATAAACAGTAATACGCCCGTCGTATCCCCGCATGTCGCCGGTAAGGTGCGCGACCTATCCTTGTCGAGTCAAGCGATGGATGTCGAACCCATGTCCGCAATTGTCCCGTCCCGCCACCGCCCGCTGGCCGTGGCGCTGGCCATCGTCGTCGTGCTGCTGGCCGGCTGGGGGCTGTACCGGCTCCTGCGCCCGCGCCCCGCCACCCCGCCGGTGCCGCCGGTGGTGGTCAGCACGGCCATGGCGCGCACCCAGGAGGTAGACATCGGCCTGACCGGCGTGGGCACCGTGCAGGCCATCGCGACCGTGACGGTCAAGGCACGTGTGGACGGGCAGCTGGACAGCGTGGGGTTCGTCGAGGGCCAGGATGTGAAGGCGGGGCAGGTGCTGGCGCGCATCGATCCGCGCACCTTCCAGGCCACGCTGCAGCAGGCCCAGGCCACCAAGGCGCGCGACGAAGCCCTGCTGGCCAACGCCCGGCTGGACCTGCAGCGCTTCGAGGACCTGATCCGCACCGATTCCACCACCCGGCAGACGCTGGACACCCAGCGCGCGCTGGTCAACCAGCTGGCCGCAACGGTCAGGAACGACGAGGCGCAGATCGCGCTGGCCCGCGTGCAGCTTGACTTCACGACGATCACCGCGCCGCTGTCGGGCCGCGTCGGGGCGCGACTGGTAGACCCCGGCAACATCATCCACGCCACCGACACCACTGGCCTGGTCGTGATCCGCCAGATCGATCCCATCGACGTGGTCTTCACGCTGCCCGACGATGCCTTCGGCCGCATCCAGCGCGCGATGGCGGCCAGTGCCACGCCGCTGGCCGTGTTTGCCAACGAGCGCGGCACCGATATCGCGCTGGGCCAGGGCCGGCTGATCCTGCTGAACAATACGATCGACACCACCAGCGGCACCATCCAGCTCAAGGCGCGTTTCCCGAACCCGCACCAGGCGCTGTGGCCCGGACAGTACGTCAACGCCCGGCTGGTGCTGGGGCAGCGCGACAACGCCGTGGTCATCCCGGCCTCGGCAATCCAGCGCAACGAGGCCGGCACCTATGTCTATGCCGTGCTGGCAGACCAGTCCGTCAAGCTGCAGCCGGTGCAGGTGGCGGAACTGCAGGGCCCGCGTGCCGTGATCTCCAGCGGCGTCAACCCGGGCGACCGCGTGGTGGCCGACGGCCAGTACAAGCTCAAGCCCGGCGCGCGGATTGCCGAGACCCCGCCGCAGTCCGGGCAGGCCGCCGCCCCGGACACCCCCGGCAGCGCACCGGCCGTGGCCGCCAACATGCCAGCCAACACGCCGGCCACCGCCCCGCCCGGCGCGCGCCCATGAGCGTATCGGCAAACTTCATCAAGCGGCCGATCGGCACCTCGCTGCTGGCACTCGCGCTGTTCCTGGTCGGCCTTGCCGCCTGGCCGCTGCTGCCCATCGCGCCATTGCCGCAGGTGGATTTCCCGACCATCCAGGTCACCGTCAACCTGCCCGGCGCCAACCCCGAGACGATGGCATCCAACGTGGCGCAGCCGCTGGAGCGGCAGTTCTCGCTGATCGCCGGGCTCACGCAGATGACGTCGGCCAGCGCCCAGGGCACCACGCAGATCACGCTGCAGTTCGACCTGAACCGCAGCATCGACGCCGCTGCCGTGGACGTGCAGGCGGCCATCAACGCCGCCGGCGGCCAGCTACCGACCAACCTGCCCAGCCCGCCGACGTTCCGCAAGATCAATCCGGCCGACGCGCCGATCCTGGTGCTGGCGGTGCAGTCCGATGCATTGCCGCTGACCACCGTGAACGACTATGCCGACAACATCCTGGCCCAGCAGATCTCGCAGATCGAGGGGGTGGGGCTGGTCAATATCGGCGGACAGCAGAAACCGGCCGTGCGCATCCAGGTGGACCCGGGCAAGCTTGCCGCGATGGGCATGAGCCTGGAAGACATCCGCGCGGTGGTGGCCTCCAGCACGGTCAACCAGCCCACCGGCGCCACCGACGGCGCCACCAAGGCGTTCAACGTCTACACCAACGACCAGATCACGAAGGCGAGCACCTGGAACGACATCGTGCTGGCCTACCGCAACGGCGCGCCGGTGCGCGTGCGCGACATCGGCCAGGCCGTGGACGGCCCCGAGAACGCCAGGCTGGCCGGCTGGGCCTTTGCCGGAGCCGCCGCACCCGCCGACAACACCTTCCACAACGGGCGCGGCATCATCCTGGCCGTGACCAAGCAGCCCGGCGCCAATGTGATCGCCACGGTGGACCGCATCAAGGCCGCCCTGCCCCGCCTGCAACTGTCGATCCCGGCTTCGGTCAACGTCAATGTGCTGGCCGACCGCACGCAGAACATCCGCGCGTCCGAGGCCGATGTCGAATTCACGCTGGTGCTGACCATCGTGCTGGTGGTCGGCATCATCTTCGTGTTCCTGCGCAACGTGCCGGCCACGCTGATCCCCAGCGTGACGGTGCCGCTGGCACTGCTGGGCACTGCCGGCGGCATGTACCTGCTGGGCTACAGCCGCGACAACCTGTCGCTGATGGCGTTGACCATCGCCGTGGGCTTCGTGGTCGACGACGCCATCGTGATGCTGGAGAACATCTACCGGCACGTGGAAGCGGGCATGTCGCCGATGGAGGCCGCGCTGCAGGGTGCCGGGGAGATCGCGTTCACCATCGTGTCGATCTCGGTGTCGCTGGTGGCTGTCTTCATTCCGCTGCTGCTGATGGGCGGCATCGTGGGCCGGCTGTTCCGCGAGTTCGCGGTGACGGTCACGCTGACCATTGCCGTGTCGGTGGTGGTGTCGCTGACGCTGACGCCGATGCTTTGCTCGCGCTTTCTCAAGCCGCACGATCCGGCCCACGCCGAGCAGCATGGCCGGCTCTACCAGCTGTTCGAACGCGGCTTCGACGCCATGCTGGGGGCCTACCGGCGCGGCCTGGACCACGTGCTCGACCACCAGTTCCTGACACTGTGCGTGTTCCTGCTGACCGTGGCGACTACCGTGGTGCTGTTTGTCATCATCCCCAAGGGCTTCTTCCCGCAGCAGGACACGGGCTTCCTGTTCGGCACTGCGGAGTCGGCGCAGGATGCATCGTTCAAGTCGATGAATGCACGCATGGTGGCGTTGGCCGACATCGTGCGCAGCGACCCCGACGTGGCCGCCGTGGGCATGACCGGCGGCCAGAACACGGTCAACACCGGCAACTTCTTTATCAGCCTGCGCCCCAAGGAAGACGGCCGCACGGCGTCGGCCGACCAGGTCATCGCGCGCCTGCGGCCGAAGCTGCAGCAGGTGCAGGGCGCCAACCTGTTCCTGCAGGCGGGGCAGGACATCAACGTGGGCGGCCGCCTGTCGCGCACGCAATACCAGTTCACGCTGACCGACGCCAACCTGGACGAACTGAACAGCTGGGCGCCGCGCATCGTCGAGCGGTTTCGCCAGCTGCCGCAACTGCGCGACGTGGCGTCCGACCAGCAGAACGCCGCCGCGGCCGCCGTGCTGACCATCGACCGCGCCCGCGCATCGAGCTTCGGCATCACGCCGGCGCTGATCGACGCCACGCTCTACGACGCCATCGGCCAGCGCCAGGTGGCGCAGTACTTCACGCAGATCAACAGCTACCACGTGATCCTGGAAATCACGCCCGCCATGCAGCAGGACCCGCAACTGTTCGACAAGCTCTACCTGACCTCGCCCATCACGGGCCAGCAGGTGCCGCTGTCGTCGTTCGTGAAGATCGACACCAACCGCACGGCCTACCTGTCGATCGGCCACCAGGGGCAGTTTCCGGCCGTGACGATCTCGTTCAACCTGGCGCAGGGTGCGTCGCTGGGAGAGGCGGTGGACGCGATCAACAAGGCGCTGCACGAGATGGGCCGCCCGCGCACGCTGACCGGCGCGTTCCAGGGTACGGCACAGGCTTTCGGCGCTTCGCTGGCCTCGCAGCCATACCTGATCGCGGCGGCGCTGATTGCCGTGTATATCGTGCTGGGACTGCTCTATGAAAGCTATATCCACCCGCTGACGATCCTGTCGACGTTGCCGTCTGCCGGCGTGGGCGCGCTGGCAGTGCTGATGCTGGGCGGCTACGACTTCACCGTGATCGCGCTGATCGGCATCATCCTGCTGATCGGCATCGTCAAGAAGAACGGCATCATGATGGTGGACTTCGCGCTGGTGGCCGAGCGCGAACGCGGCATGGCCCCGCGCGACGCCATCTACGAAGCCTGCCTGCTGCGCTTCCGGCCGATCATGATGACCACCATGTGCGCGCTGCTGGCCGGCCTGCCGCTGATGCTGGGCCACGGCGCGGGCTCGGAACTGCGCCGTCCGCTGGGCTGGGCGATGGTGGGCGGGCTGGTCGTGTCGCAGATGCTGACGCTGTTCAGCACGCCCGTGGTCTACCTGTACCTGGATCGCGCGCATCACTGGTACGTGCGGCGCCGTGCGGCACGCACGGGCCAGCCGCCCGCGCATGCCGACGCGCGCACCACCGAGTACGACGACGCCTGAGCGTCGCCGCCCCGGACGGCTCCCCCTTCCCCTTTCCCCGTTCTCGTCCGCTACGCCACGCTGATCGTGCCGCTCATGCTCTCGTGGCCCGAGCCGCAAAAGATGTCGCACAGGAAGGTGTAGGTGCCGCGCTTCTTCGGCGCGGTCAGCCTCACCTCCACCGCCTTGCCCGGCGGCAGGTCGGCACGGACCGAGAAGTCCGGTGCCGAGAAGCCCATGATGACGTCCTCGGCGGTGATTGCCAGCATCACTGTCTCACCAGGCTTGAGCGCCAGCTTGTCAGGGATGAACACGAAGCGCCGCGCGCGCATCGGGATCACGCGCGGCGCGGCGGCTCCACCCATCACGGGCACGACGGCGGCCGCCAGCATCAGGCCCATGACCTGCGCCAGCATCCGGCGCCGGCCAACGGCGGCCAGGCCATCATGCGGAACAGCCGGATCGCTCGGATCGGTCGTCCTCGGATCGCGCGTCATCATGCCCTCCCGACCACCGGCTGCTCGGCCAGCTTGAACGCGTCCTTGCCCGGCGACGCCGTGGCGTTCACCTCGCGCCAGCCAAGGCCCTGGTACGGATGCGCGGCATCCCACGGCACCGGCAGCCGGCGCGCCTGAGACCCCGCTGCCGGCAGCGGAAACATCAGCGAGCGTGCCGCGTGGTGCGCGATATGCCCGGTCATGCGGTGATGTTCCTGATGGATATGCCCGTAGAACACCGTCACGTTCCGATATGGCATGAGCTGGTCGATCACCTTGGCGCCGTCGCGCGTGGCCCAGTCCCACTGGGGATAGAGGTCGAACAGCGGCCGGTGGGTAAAGACCACGATGCGCGCGTCGCGCGGCTGTTTCGCCAGGTCGGCGGCCAGCCACGCCAGCTGTGCCTCGCCCACCTGGCCGGCCGGGTCCGACACGTTGTCCAGCACGATGGCGTGCAGCCCCTTGTGATCGAACGTGTAGTGCGTGGGCCCGAACAGCTCCTGGTAGGCCGCGCCGTTATCCAGGCTGGCGTCATGTTCGCCCGGCATCAGGTGGACGGCCCCGGCGCGCAGCGGGGCGATGATGTCGCGGAATTCGCGCATGCGGCGGCGGCGCTCGGCCGGATCGTCGGTGCTGTGGGTCAGGTCGCCCGTGAACATCACGAAATCGGGCGGCTGCGGCAACGCATTGACCGCCGCCACGGCCTTGGGCAGCGTGCCGCGCGCATCGGGATTGGGCGGCCCCTCGAAGCCCCAGTGCGCATCGGACAGCTGGACGAACACAAAATCGTCGTCGCGGGCGGCTGCCCAGCCCGGCAAGGCCGATGCGAACACGGCGCCGCCGGCCGCACCTGCCAGGCGCAGGATGTCGCGCCGGCTCCAGTTTCCATTCATGACCGTCTCCAGTGGGTGGGTGGTGACTGTCATACCGGGATCGGACGGGATTTATTCCCCAGGGCCTCGCTCCTCTCCCACAAGTAGTAGAGGGGAGATCACCATTGGCGAATTGGAAAGCCGGGAATAGAATCGGCCCAGCGCCGGTAATACACGGGAGACGCCCCATGCCGCAGTGCCCTGCCGATCCGCCCCTGAAGGACTGACTTGGACGCCGCCAATACGCGCCGCCGATTCGACATCCTGGTGCTGCCCCACCTGGATGCCGCGTACAACCTTGCCCGCTGGCTATGCGGCAATCCGGGCGATGCCGACGACGTGGTGCAGGAGGCCTTTCTGCGCGCGTTCCGGCTGTTCGGCAGTTTTCGCGGCGACCAGGCCCGGCCATGGCTGCTGACCATCGTGCGCAACACGTGGTTCACCACCTGGCAGAAGCGCCGCGCGGCCGCCGAGACCGGCTATGACGAATCGCTGCTCGATGCCGACCTGCCGGACTGGCACGGCGCGGCCGGCGATCCGGAGCAATGGTTGCTGCGCGAGGAAGACGTGCGGCTGGTACACGCGGCGCTGGAGCGGCTGCCGGTGGCGTTTCGGGAGGTGCTGGTGTTGCGTGAGCTGGAGGAACTGCACTACCGCGATATCGCGCGCATTGCCGACATTCCGGTGGGCACCGTGATGTCGCGGCTGGCGCGCGGCCGCCGCATGCTGGCCGCCGCCGTGGTGGCGCTGCGCGATGGCGCACCGCAGCAGGCCGCCAGCGGCATGCCGGCAGCCGACCTCGACCCCGACGAATCCATCCCCCCCGCAGGAGACCGGCGCCATGGATTGCAATGAAGCCCGCCCCCTGCTGCAAGCCACCGCCGACGGCGAGGTAGGTGCGGCCGACAGCGTGCGGCTGGAACGCCATCTCGAAGACTGCGACGGCTGCGTGGATGCGCTGAGCAACCTGCAGGCCATGCGCCGTGTCACGCGACATGGCGCCACCTACCATCGCGCCCCGGCCGAACTGCGCGCCCGCATTCTCGACGCCCTGCCCGCCCCCACCGACGGCGCCCTGGCCGATCCATCGGCCGATGCACCGGCCGGCTGGCGCCGCTGGTTCGCGTGGTCGCCCCCGGTCAATGCCGCGCTGGCCGCCGTCACGGTGGCTGCGGTGGGCCTGAGCGTGTTCCAGTACCAGACCGAGCCGTCACCCGATGACCTGCTCGCCAGCAGCATCGTCGCCAGCCATGTGCGCGGGCTGATCTCGAACCGGGCCAGCGATGTGGTTTCGACCGACCAGCACACCGTCAAGCCGTGGTTCAACGGTCGCATCGACTACGCGCCCGACGTGCGCGACCTGGCTTCGGCCGGCTTTCCGCTGGTTGGCGGCCGGGTCGACTTTGTCGACGGGCAGCGCGTGGCTGTGCTGGTCTACCAGCGCCGCCAGCATCCAGTGGACGTCTTCGTGATACCGGGATCAGGCGCAGGAGTGGGGGAACGGGTCCGGCAGGGATACCAGCTCGAAAGCTGGAACGCCGGCGGCATGCGCTACGTGGCGATCACCGACGCGTCCGCCGGCGACCTGCGCAAGTTCGTGCAGGCGTGGCGCAATGCGGAGGACGGGGAGCGGCGGTAGGGGGTGAGATCCCGATTTTTGGAGGGGGGAAACTCCCCTCTCCCTTACTTGTGGGAGAGGGGATCACACAAGAGCAGGAGGAGCCCGCTCAGGCCATCACGAACGGCAATTGCCGCTGGCGCTTGCCCGTGAGGCGGAACAGCGCGTTGGCCACGGCCGGTGCAATGCCGGGCGTGCCCGGTTCGCCCAGGCCGGTCGGGTTGTCGTTCGACGGCACGAAGAACACGTCCACCACCGGGGCGTCAGGCATGCGCGGCGGCGGATAGTCGGGGAAGTTGCTGTTCTTGACCATGCCGTTTTCCATCTCGATGGCAAAGCCCGGCTTGATCATCGACAGCCCGAACACGCAACCGCCCTGGACCTGCGCCTCGGCGCTCAGCGGATTGACCACACGATTGGCATGCACGCCGGCCGTCACATGATGCACGCGCGGCTCGCCCTTCACCACCGACACGTCGACGATATAGGCCACCACCGAGCCGAACGACTCGTGCACGGCCACGCCCCAGGCATGGCCCTTCGGCAGCTTCTTCTTGCCGTAGCCCGACTTGTCCACGGCCAGCTGCAGCGCGGCGCGATGGCGTGCGTGCTTCTTTTCGTCCAGGCGCGCCAGGCGCCAGGCCACCGGGTCCTGCCTGGCGGCCGTGGCCATTTCGTCGGCCAGCGTTTCCTTGACGAACGCCGTATGCGTGTTGCCCACCGAGCGCCACCACAGCACCGGCACATCCACCTTCGGGTGATGCACGTGCACCTGCAGCGGCAGGTCGTAGTCGTTCTCGACGATGCCTTCGGTCATCGTGGCGTCCACGCCGTTCTTGACCATCATCGGCTCGAACGGCGTGCCGGTGATGATCGACTGGCCGACGATCGTGTGCTGCCAGCCCACGACCTTGCCCTGCGCGTCCACGCCGATACGGGCGCGGTGCACGTGCAGCGGACGGTAGTAGCCACCCTTGATGTCGTCCTCGCGGCTCCACATCACCTTGACCGGCTCGGTATGGCCGTTTGCCACCCAGGCGCGCAGCACATTGGCCGATTCCACGAGGTAGTCCGATGTGGGCACGGCGCGGCGGCCGAAGCCACCACCGGCCATCATCGTGTTCAGCGTGACCTTCTCGGGCGTCAGCTGCAACGTGCGGGCGATGGCGCCCTGGTCGATGGTCTGGAACTGCGAGCCCACCCACACCTTGACGGCGGTCACCTTGTTGCCGGCTACCTCGGGTTCCAGCGTGCAGTTCAGCGGCTCCATCGGCGCGTGGGCCAGGTACGGCACGCGATACTCGGCGTCGATGACCCTGGCCGCGCCCGACAGCGCGGTGTCGATGCTGCCGCCTTCGAGCGGCTTCGCCACGATGCCCGGCTGCGTAGCCAGCTTGCTGAACTGGTCGAACAGCGCGGCCGTGCTGACCGTGGAGCCCGTGTCTTCCCAGACGATCTCCAGCGCGTCGCGCGCGGTCTTGGCCGGCCAGTAGCCGTCGGCCACCACCGCCACGCCCGAACCGCCACGGTCGGTGTTCACCAGCATCACATCGGCCACGCCCTTGATCTTGCGCGCCTTGTCGGCGTTGAACGACTTGACCTTGCCACCGAAGCGCGGCGGGTGGGCCACCACGGCCACCATCATGTCCTTGAGCCGGACGTCCATGCCGAACACCGCGTCGCCGTGCAGCTTCGAAGCGGCGTCCAGGCGCGGCGTGGGCTTGCCGACGATGCGGAACTGGGCGGGGTCCTTGAGCTTGACCTGGGCCGGCACCTGCAGGCCCATGGCCGCCTGCGCCAGTTCGCCATAGGTGGCGCGGTTGTTGCCCGACGTGACCACGCCCATCGACGCGGTGCAGCTGGCCGGATCCACCTCCCACTTCTGCGCGGCAGCGCCAATCAGCATGGCCCGCGCCCGCGCGCCCAGCTCGCGGTACTGCTCGAACGAATGGTTCAGCGCCGTCGACCCGCCGGTCATCTGGATGCCGAACATCGGGTCCTTGTACGCGTCGCCGGCCGGCGCCAGGATGGCGCGCACGTTCTTCCAGTCGACATCGAGCTCCTCGGCCAGCGCCATCGGCAGCGCCGTATGCACGCCCTGGCCGAATTCGAGCCGGTTCACGGCGATGGTCACCGTGTTGTCCGGCGCGATCGTCAGGAACGCCTGCGGCGGTGCCACCGCCTTGGCCGGCGCCTGCTGGGCCAGCGCGGCGTCCATGCCGACGATGCCCAGTGCAAACCCGCCGCCCGCCAGACCCGACAGTTTCAGGAAACTGCGCCGCGACAGCGTGCCTGCGGCTACCCCTTGCGCAGCGGGCGCACCGCTGCCGCCGGCCAGGGCTTCAATACCTCGAATACGCATGGCGGCCCCTTATGCCTTGACAGCGATGGCGCGCGAGGCGTCCTTGATCGCCGCACGAATCCGTTGATAGGTGCCGCAGCGGCAGACGTTGCCGGCCATGGCCTGGTCGATGTCGGCATCGGTGGGCCGCGGCTTGCTGCGCAGCAGGCCCACGGCGCTCATCACCTGGCCGTTCTGGCAGTAGCCGCACTGGGCCACGTCGTGCTTGAGCCATGCCGCCAGCACGGCCTTGCCGACCGGGTCGTCGCCCATGCTT
Organism: Cupriavidus sp. HE11; assembly: GCF_056097175.1. Lineage (NCBI taxonomy): Bacteria > Pseudomonadati > Pseudomonadota > Betaproteobacteria > Burkholderiales > Burkholderiaceae > Cupriavidus > Cupriavidus sp. HE11. Next base: position 2,644,036 of record NZ_CP184464.1, on the reverse strand, counting down.
TCAATCGTGTTGATCTTGCTGCCGGCCGTGGCCGAGATCGGCATCACGCAGCTGCGCGTGGCCTGCCCGTTGATATGGACCGTACAGGCGCCGCACGCGGCCATGCCACAACCGAACTTGGTGCCGGTCATGCCGAGGTTGTCGCGCAGGGCCCACAACAGTGGCGTGGACGGATCGGCGTCCACCTCCACGGTCTTGCCGTTGAGGGTGAGGGTCGTCATTTGGGGGGTGCTCCTTGGGTGCTTGGCCCAGTCGGTTATTCGCGTGTCACGCCGGGCCAATGGCAAAAAGAACCCTGGCCACCCGGCGAACCCGTGGAGCATAGTAGAAATATGAAAAGCTTGCGCAGCCCCGCTCACATCATGCTGTGCGCACCATAACCGGGATTATTTCTGGCTGAGGAACAGATATAGCGCCTGCAGGTCGGTGTCGTTCATTTTCTCGAAGGCGGTGAACGGCATCACCCGGCTGACGTCGGTGCCGTCGGGCCGTTTGCCGGTGCGCATCATGGTCACGAACTGGCTGGCCTCGGGGTAGGCCTTCATCGCCCCGCCCGGCTGCAGGTTGGCGGCGGACGGCCAGTCCGGTGGCGCCCCGGGGATATGGCCGCCGCGCAGTTCGGCCCCGTGGCAACCCTTGCACGAATTTGCCACGTAGGCGCCGTACTGCACGTTCACGGCGGCCGCCACCGGCGCGGCTGGCGGCAGGCTGTGATCGATCTTCTCGGCGGCGTCCTTGATCACGCCGGCACCGTACATCCCCTGGACAAACCACGGCAGATGCACCTCGCCAGGCCGGCCCGGGCCGGGTGGCAGGCTCCGGACATAGGCCACCAGCGCGCCGAAGTCGTCGTCCGACAGCCGGTTGTAGTCCTCGCTCGGCATTACCAGCAGCGGCCGGCCCGACGGCGCCACGCCATGCCGGATGGCGCGGTCCCAGTCCTGGGGCTGGTACTTGTCGATATCGGGATTGGCACGGGTCAGGTCGGGCGCAAACACCCGGAACCCGTTGGACTCGTCGAACACCTGGCGACCGGAGCCCCTGGCGCCGTGGCAGTCCGCGCAGCCGCGCGACTCATAGAGATATCTGCCATGGGCGATGGCCGTGGCGTCGGCCGGAATCGCCACGGGCTGGACGGCCACGTCGATCCTGCGCTGAAGCTTGCGGCCGCCCCACCAGTAAGTGCTGCCCACGGCCAGCACCACGAACACCACGAAGGCGACCAGCGCGGAGCTGGCGATGCGGAAGAATCGCTTGACGTCCATGGGTATCCCCCGTGAGCGGCCATCGAGAAAGCGCAGATTGCGCCACCCGATTGAACCGGGCGCGCGCCTCGTGTTCCGTGCGGGATCGTACAGAAGCTACGCAGGCGCCGCCAGTGCGGGAGATACGACCGCGTTCAGCCCGCCAGCCCGGCCGGGGCGCGGTCGATAAAGCCGGTCATGCCGGCCAGGCGGCCATCGGCCGAAACCGTGGCGAAGTCAGTGCCCACCACCAGCGCAGCCTCGCCCGCAGGACCCAGTTCCCAGGTAAAGCGCAGGTTGTCGCCATGGGCATCCACCGGGGACACCCGGCGGAACACAAAGCCGGGAAAGCGGGCCTGCACGCCGGCAATCATCGCGTCGATGCCGGCATGTCCGTCCCCGCGCATCAGCGGGTCCACGTACACGGCCGATTCGGCCCAGGTCCGGCCGATCAGCGCGCGGCGGCGGTCGGCGTCGGTTTCGTTCCAGGCCGCCAGGTAGCGGTCGGCCAGTTCTGCCAGGTCGGTCGAGGCGGCGCCGGCGGTCGGGACGATGGTTGCGGTCATGGCTTGCTCCTTGTGGTCAGGGATATGCAGGGGGTTGGCTACGTCATGGCTTCATCATGGATGCCCGCCGGCCGCGCCGCGATTACGCATCAGGTAATCGCCACGATTCCCACCGGCCAGGCGCCGCGGACGCCGGCCGCCATACCAGCTTTCAGCCTGCGGCGCCAGCCCCAACAAAGCCATGCAGTTGCCCCTATCCCGGCCGTCAGATTCCGCCAGGCGCGACTACAGTGCCACCTACGCTGGGCAGGGTGCGACCATTGCATCCCCGCCCGCATGGCTTTCGGCGCGCCAGGCGCGCCCAAGGAAACCCGAATCTGATGACGCCTGACAGGGCCGCGCCCCCTTCGAACCTTCTGCCCATGGCACGCCTTGGCAACTGGCGCCCGCTACTGCTGGCGGCAGCGGGCTACTTCGCCCTGGCGCTGGCCGGGCTGTGGCTGGCGCGCATTCCGGGCCACGCGGCGGCCGTGTGGCTGGCCAACGCCTTCGGCCTGGGCATGCTGCTGCACCGCCCTACCCGCGAGGCGCCGGCGCTGCTGGCAACCATGCTGGTATCCAATATCGTTGCCGACGTGCTTGGCGCCGGTCATCCGGTGGGGGCCGCCCTGCTGCTTTCGGTGGCCAACCTGGTAGAACTGGCCGGGTCGGCCGTGCTGCTGCAGGTGATGGTCGGCCGCCAGGCGCTGGCCCGCACCGGACAACTGGGTACCTTCGCGCTGACCCTGGGCATTGCCTCGACGGTGGGGCCGGCCCTGAGCGGCCTGCTGGGCGCCTCGGTCATCGCGGCGCGCTATGACACGCCATTCCCCAAGGTCTGGTGGAACTGGTGGAATGCCGGCGCCATCGGCATGGTGATCCTGCTGCCGCTGATGGTGTCGCTGTCGCGCGAAAGGGTGCGCGCCACCTGCCAGCGCCCCATGCTGCTGCGGCTGGCCGGGCTGCTTGCGCTGTGCGTGGCGATTGGCGCAGGCGCCATCCGCGCCGGCCACGACCCGTTCGTGGTGATGTCGCTGCCGCTGGTCATCGTCGCGCTGGCCAGCAATCCGTTTGCCACCGCGCTGCTGACGCTGCTGTCGGCGGTGGCCGCCGAGTGCATCGGGCTGGCATCGGGCACCGAATTCCTGGCCTCGCGCACGATGCCGCTGTCCGGGGCGCTGGTCATGGTGTTCCCGGTCTGCATCGCCTTCATGACCGAGCAGAATCGCAAGGGCCGGCTGGAACTGCGCAGCAGCGAACGACGCTTCCGCCAGGCGCTGGAGCATTCGGCCATCGGCATGGCACTGGTGGGCATCGACGGGCGCTGGCAGATGGTCAACCGCGCCATGGTCGACCTGCTCGGCTACAGCGCCGACGAACTGCGCGACCTGCCGTTCCAGCTGATGACCCACCCCGATGACCTCGCCGCCGACCTCCGGCTGGTAGAACGGCTGCTTGCCGGCGAGATCGACTCGTATCGACTGGAAAAGCGCTACCGCCACAAGGACGGCCACTATCTTTGGACGCTGCTGGCGGTGTCGCTGGTGCGCGACGACAACACCGGGCGGCCCGACCATTTCATCTCGCAGGTGGAAGACATCCACGTGCGCAAGCTGGCGCAGGAACAGCTGGAACAGCTCACGCGCCGCACCCAGCTGGCCGTGGAAGCGGGCGGCGTGGGCATCTGGGAATGGGATTTCACGCAGGCGTCGATCACCTGGGACACCCGCATGCACGCGCTGCACGGCACCCCCCCGGAGCTTGGCCCGCCCACGCTGGCGCAGTGGATCGCGATGCTCCACCCCGAGGACGTGAGCCGCGTCAGCACCGAAATGCGCCAGGCCATCCGGGGCGTGCGCCGCTTCGACACCGAATACCGCGTGGTGCGGCCCACCGGCGAGATCCGCCACGTGCGTGCCATGGCAACCATCTCGCGCCACGAGGACGACACCACGCGGGCGCTGGTGGGCACCAACTGGGACATCACCGAGCAGCGCAACCTGAATCGCGCGCTGTTCGAGGAAAAGGAGCGCCTGCACATCACGCTGCGCTCGATTGGCGACGCCGTGATCTGCACCGATCGCGTCATGCGCGTGACCTTCATGAATCCGATTGCCGAGCAGCTCACCGGCTGGAGCATGGACGCCGCCATGGGCCAGCCACTGGAACAGGTGTTCCGCATCGTCGACGAGGACACCGACCTGGTCATCCCGAGCCCCGTCGAGCAATGCCTGGAAACGCTGCGCCCGGCCTACCTGCAGGAAGGCGCCGTGCTGCAGAGCCTGACCGGCGAGCGCCATGACGTGCAGGATTCGGCCGCGCCCGTGCTGGCCAACGACGGTAGCGTGCTGGGCGCGGTGCTGGTGTTCCAGGACATCACCACGTCGCGCGCGCTGCAGCGCGAACTGGCCCACTCGGCCACGCACGACGCGCTGACCGGCCTGCCCAACCGGGCCTGGTTCGAAAAACGGCTACGCGAGGCCTGCGAGAGCGCCCGCCTGCACGGTCATCGGGCCGCGCTCTGCTTTATCGACCTGGACCGCTTCAAGATCGTCAACGACACGGCCGGTCACGGCGCCGGCGACGTGCTGCTGCGCGAACTGGGCTACGTGATCCGCCACCAGGTGCGGCCCGACGACCTGCTGGCACGCCTGGGCGGCGACGAATTCGCGCTGCTGCTCCAGGACTGCAGCATCGAACACGCCGAGCAGGTCTGCATGAAGGTGATCGACGCCGTGCGCGAGCGGCGCTTTCCGTGGAACGGACGTGTCTACGACGTGGGCGCCAGCATCGGCATTGCCGCCATCGACAACGACGTGCCGCCGGTCAGCGAACTGATGAGCCGCGCCGACGTGGCCTGCTACGCGGCCAAGGCGGCCGGGCGCAACCGCGTGTCGGTCTATCGTCGTGACGAAAGCGACGCACGGCGCCATCACCGCGAACTGGAGGTGGCCGCCGGCATCCATTCGGCGCTGGAAGCCAACCGCTTCCGGCTTTACGCGCAGGAGATCCGCTCGCTGCGTCCCGCCGAGGACGATTCGCGCCACGTGGAAATCCTGGTGCGCATGGTGGACGAACAGGGCACGCTGATCATGCCGGGCGCGTTTATCCCGGCCGCCGAGCGCTACGACCTGATGGGCCATATCGACCGCTGGGTGATCCGCAACGTGCTGCAGCAATACGGCGACCGGCTGGCGGGCGTGCCGGGGCTGTCGGTGTCGATCAACCTGTCGGCCAACTCTCTGGGCGAGCCGTTCCTGCTGCCGTTCCTGCACGCCGCGCTGGAAGACTCGGCCCTGCCGGCCGACCGCATCCGGCTGGAAATCACCGAAACCGCGCTGATCAACAACATGACCGCCGCCAGCCGCGTGGTGGCCGACATGCGCAGCGCCGGCTGCACCGTGGCGCTCGACGACTTCGGCGCGGGCCTGTCGTCGTTCGCCTACCTGAAGCAGTTCCCGGTGGACTATCTCAAGATCGACGGCAGCTTTATCCGCAACCTGGCCCGCAACGCCGTGGATCGCGAGATCGTCAGCTCGATCAACGACATCGGCCACAGGCTGGGCGTGCGTACCGTGGCCGAGTGGGTCGAGGACGAGGGCACGCTCCATACGCTGCGTGCGATCGGGGTGGACTATGCGCAGGGTTATGCCATCGGCAAGCCGATGCCGCTGGAGGCCTTTCTCGACACTTGCGAGGGCCTGCCGGCCTGATCTGCCCCGATCCCGCTTCAGCCGGCGCGGGATTTTCCGCAATGCAGCATGCGCCGGACCACACATTTACCGCTCGCGCCGTTCGGAAATCCGGACGGCGTTTTGCATGCCACGTTCGGATTTCCGAACCGCGCGTCTGCGCCACTCCAAAAATCCCTTTGTATTCATCGTTTTACATCTGTATCCAGGTGCAACTGCGCTGGCACGGCTCGTGCAATCTAGCCGCCGCCGTATGACATCCGGCCCCGGCCGCGCAGCCCTCCCCCAGGCAACGCCGCGCGCCCGGTCCGGCACAAAGGAGGATGTACCCACGATGACAAAACGACTGCCAACCCTGATTTTCATTGCGATGCTGCTCGGCGTGATCGTCGGCAGTGCCGCGCACAACATGGCGCCTGACGCCGCCACGGCCAAGTCGATCGCCGATCACCTGTCGATCCTGACCGACGTGTTCCTGCGGATGATCAAGATGATCATCGGCCCGCTGGTGTTCGCCACGCTGGTGTCGGGCATTGCCAGCATGGGCGACGGCAAGACCGTCGGCCGCATCGGCCTGAAGGCCATGGCCTGGTTCATGGCCGCGTCGATCACGTCGCTGCTGCTGGGCCTGCTGATGGCCAACGTGCTGGCCCCGGGCCATGGCATGAACCTGCCGCTGCCGGCCGCCGACGCCGCATCGAACCTGAAGACCGGCTCGCTGAACCTGCGCGACTTCGTGGCCCACATGTTCCCGAAGAGCTTTGTCGAGGCCATGGCGACCAACGAGGTGCTGCAGATCGTGGTGTTCTCGCTGTTCTTCGGCTTCGCGCTGGGCACGCTCAAGGACGGCGTGGGCAAGCCCGTGCTGGCCGCCATCGACGGCCTGGGCCACATCATGCTGAAGGTCACCAACTACGTGATGGCGTTTGCGCCGCTGGGCGTGTTCGGCGCCGTGGCGGCCGTGATCACCTCGCAGGGCCTGGGCGTGCTGGTGGTGTACGCCAAGCTGCTGGGCAGCGTGTACCTGTCGCTGGCGCTGCTGTGGATCGCACTGATCGCCGGGGGCTACTACTTCCTGGGCCGCGACATCTTCAAGCTGATCCGCCAGCTGCGCGCGCCGCTGATGATCGGCTTTGCCACGGCCAGCAGCGAATCGGCCTATCCGAAGGTCATCGACCAGCTGAACCGTTTTGGCGTGAAGAGCCGCATCACCAACTTCGTGCTGCCGCTGGGCTATTCGTTCAACCTGGACGGCTCGATCATGTACACGTCGTTCGCCGCGCTGTTCGTGGCGCAGGTGTACGGCATCCATCTGTCGCTGTCGCAGCAGATCACGATGCTGCTGGTGCTGCTGGTGACCAGCAAGGGCATCGCCGGCGTGCCGCGTGCATCGCTGGTGGTGGTGGCCGCCGTGCTGCCGATGTTCGGACTGCCCGAGGCCGGCATCCTGCTGGTGCTGGGCATCGACCATGTCCTGGACATGGGCCGCACCGTAACCAATGTGCTTGGCAACGCCATTGCCACAACCGTTGTCGCCAAAAGCGAGAACGCGATTGGCGCGCCGGAATTGTCTGACGAGGCAGATACCTCGACTGACGACGCCGGCCTGACACCCGTTCAGGCCCTGGCCAGCAAGTAAGCTGGCTCAGGCGTGCCAGGGCCCGGCTGCCGATCAGGCTGCCGGGCCTTTTTGCGTTTACGCCCCCCCCTGCGGGAACCCTGCGCGGTGGCCCGCAACATGACCCGAACGGGTGAGGTCCGGGGCGGCACTTCGGACGGCCGCAGCGCCGGCTGTGGTAAAACGTCGCCTTGCCGAAAAGCGCCGCGCAACCCCCGAGTGGCATTCCGACCACATCAACTGCCCGATACGCCATACGGCAGCGTCCGCATTCCAGAAACCGCATGATCGTGTCCCCCTCCGACGGCGGCCAGGCATCGTTCTCGCCCTGGCGCCGGATTGCCCCCTTCGTCGCCTTGCTCGCGCTGGCCGTGCTGGTCACCGGTGCGGGCTGGCTGGGCTATCGCTATACCTATGACGCCGCCCTGACCCGCCAGGCCGAACGCGGCCAGGTGCAGATGCGGCTGTACGCCCAGGCGCTGGAAAGCGAACTGGCCCGCTACGACTACGTGCCGAGCCTGCTTTCGCTGGACGCGCGCATCGACGCCCTGCTGCGCCAGCCCGCCTCGCCCGAGCGCGTGTCGCAGGCCAATGCCTACCTGGCGGCCCTGAACGGCCGCGCCGGCACGCGCGTCATCTACCTGCTGGACGCCCACGGCAAGGTGCTGGCTACCAGCAACTACCAGCGGCCGGACAGCTACCTGGGCGAAGACCTGAGCTTCCGCCCGTATTTCCGCGCCGCCATCGAAGGCCAGCTGGGACGCTTCTACGGCGTGGGCACCACGCGCAGCGAATCGGGCTACTACCTGTCGGCCCCGCTGGGCGACCGCGACCGCCCGGTTGGCGTGGCCGTGGTCAAGATCGGCCTGGAACCGCTGGAAAACCGCTGGCAGGGCAACGACAGCCAGATGCTGCTGGCCGACGAGAACGGCGTGGTGATCCTGGCTTCGGACCCGTCGTGGAAGCTCGCCGCGCTGCGTCCGCTGTCGGACGACCAGCGCGCCCGGCTGGACCGCAGCCTGCAATACAACCGCGCCCCGCTGCCCCAGCTCGCACTGAGCACCGTGCGGCCGCTGGCCAACGGGCCGTCGCAGGGCGGCGACGCGCTGGTACGGCTGCGCCAGGGCCCGCCGATGCTGGCCCAGCACCTGGCGCTGCCCGGCACCGACTGGGACCTGACGCTGCTGACCAATACGTCGCAGGCGCGCGTGGCCGCGCTCAACAGCGCCGCGCTGGCCGGTGTGCTGGCCGCCTTCGTGCTGCTGCTGGGCGCCGCGTGGAATGTGCGGCGGCGCATCGTAGGCGAACGGCTGGCCGCGCGCGCCGCGCTGGAGGCCGCCAACAGCGAGCTGGAACGCAAGGTGGCCGAGCGTACCGCCGACCTGTCCAGCACCAACCAGCAGTTGCAGGCCGAGGTCAGCGAGCGGATCCGGACGGAAAACTATCTGCGCCAGGCGCAGGACGGCCTGATGCAGGCCGGCAAGCTGGCCGCCGTGGGACAGATGTCCGCCGGCATCGCCCACGAACTGAACCAGCCTCTTGCGGCCCTGCGCACGCTGTCCGGCAATACGGGCAAGTTCATCGCCCACGGCGACTACGACACCGCGCAAGGCAACCTGGACCGCATGATCGGCCTGGTGGAACGCATGGGCCGGATCACCGGCGCGCTGAAGTCGTTCGCGCGCAATCCGGCCGCCGGCCAGCGCCATAGCGCCCGGCTGGCCGATGCGGTGGACAACGCGCTGTTCCTGCTGGAAACGCGCGTGGCCGACGTGGCCCCGCGCATCGACCGTGACATCGACACGCACCTGGCCGTGCGCTGCGACCCGAACCGGCTGGAACAGGTGCTGGTCAACCTGATCGGCAATGCGCTGGACGCGCTGAAAGGCCGCCCCCAACCGCACCTGTCGCTGCACGCATACGAGTCGGGCGGCATGGTCCACCTGACCGTGCGCGACAACGGCACGGGGCTGTCCGAATCCGCGTTTGCGCGACTGTTCGAACCGTTTTTCACGACCAAGCCCGCCGGCGAAGGGCTGGGGCTGGGCCTGACGCTGTCGGCCGGCATCCTGAGCGAAAACGGCGGGAACCTGACCGCGATCAATCATCCCGACGGCGGCGCCTGCTTCACGGTGGCGCTGCCGCGAGTTACCGAGGAACTGCGCCATGTCGGCTGAACCTGTCGAAGCCGTCGACGCCGCCGGCACGCCCGCCGCGCTGACGGTGATGGTCGTCGAGGACGATGCCGATGTGCGGCTGGGCTGCGAACAGGCGCTGAAGCTCGAAGGCATCGCCACGCGCGCCGTGGGCAGCGCGGAAGCGGCGCTGCGCGAGGTGGAGGCCGGCTTTGCCGGCATCGTCGTCAGCGACATCCATTTGCCCGGCGCCGATGGCATGGCCCTGCTGCGCGAACTCGGCACGCGCGACCCGGCATTGCCCGTGATCATGATCACCGGCCATGGCGATGTCTCGCTGGCGGTGCAGGCAATGAAACAAGGCGCCTACGATTTTCTTGAGAAGCCGTTCTCGCCGGAACGGCTCGTGGCCACCTGTCGCCGTGCGCTGGACAAGCGCCGGCTGGCCCTGGAAGTGGCCGACCTGCGGGCACGCCTGGCGGGCCGCGAGGGCCTGGCCGCACGGCTGATCGGTCATTCGCCGGCCATCGAGCGGCTGCGCCAGATGATCGCCGGCATCGGCGACACGTCGGCCAACGTGCTGATCCACGGAGAAACCGGCACCGGCAAGGAGCTGGTGGCACGCTGCCTGCACGAAGCCAGCGGCCGTCGTGCGAAGCATTTCGTGCCGATCAACTGTGGCGGCCTGCCCGAACAGCTGTTCGAGTCGGAAATCTTCGGACACGAGGCCGGCGCGTTCACGGGTGCGGCCAAGCGCCGGATCGGCAAGATCGAGCACGCGGAAGGCGGCACGCTGTTTCTCGACGAAATCGAGAGCATGCCGATGCCAATGCAGATCAAACTGCTGCGCGTGCTGCAGGAACGCGTGGTGGAGCGGCTTGGGTCCAACCAGCCGGTGCCCGTCAACACGCGCGTGGTGGCGGCCACCAAGGCCGACCTGCGCGCGCTGGCCGACGCCAGCCAGTTCCGCGCCGATCTCTACTATCGCCTTAACGTGGTCACGCTCGAACTGCCGCCGCTGCGCGAACGGCGCGAGGACGTGCCGTTGCTGTTCGAACACTTTCTGGCACAGGCCGCATTGCGTTTCGAGCGCGAGGCCGTGCCGCCCACGCCCGCCGAACTGTCGGCACTGGTGGCCTACCCGTGGCCCGGCAATGTGCGTGAACTGCGCAACCTGGCCGAACGCCATGCCCTTGGGCTGGGCTGCGATCCGGCGCAGGGCGGCGCCGCGCCCGAGGCACTGCCGCTGCCGCAGGCCGTGGAGCAGTTCGAGCGTGCGCTGATTGCCGATGCATTGCGACGCCACGCCGGCAACCTCACGCGTGCCGGCGAAGCCCTGGGCGTGGCAAAGACCACGCTGTTCGACAAGGTGCGCAAGTACGGCCTGTCGACGGGCACTTCAAACTAAACGCAACGCCCAAGGCCCAAATGTGTCAAATGTATATAACCTGGGAACCAGCATGCCGCGTACGGAGTCTCTGACCCTGTACGCGACGCCTGCGGCATAAATGTTGAGCGTCATACTGTTTGTCCATCGCTGTCTACCGAATTGCAACGATGTTCGTTAAACAACAAAAGTGTGACGCCAATCATTGCTTTCCCTGTAGCAACGAATCATCTTGAAGCCATACTATTGGCATCCGGCAAGCGGGCAACGCCACAAGCGTCGCCGCGGCTCGCGGACAGGCGGCAGCAGATCGCCATTGCAGCAAACGTGCACGGCCCCCTGAAGCCGTTGCTACGTCAACAGGAACAAAGCAACAAAGACCGGCCGGGGAGCGGGTCGAAAGCATCAGGGTCAGTAAAAACAGCAGCCCGGTCATTTGACCGACGTGGCGTGTCCGAGGACGCCCGTGCAGTACGCCTGTCGTGCTGTGCTGCTGATCGACACTACGGGTGATTGGATGAAACTGGATCCAGAACTGGCTGAAAAGCCGTACTACAGCACGCGAACCGCTGCAAAACTTCTCAACGTATCGCTGGGCACCGTCCAGAAAATGGTGGAACGCGGTGAACTTGGCGCCTGGAAAACCAATGGCGGCCACAGGCGCATCCACAAGGAAACCGTGCACCGGCTGCTGGCAAACCGCGCCATGCCGGATGTCGGCGTCGAGCACAATCTCGATCTCGTGGTGTTCCACCCTAACCATACCGAAGCGCAACGCATCAGCGCCCAGCTGGGTAAATGGTCGCTGCCGCTGAAGACCCAGGTGCTGGAGGACGTGGTGGACACGGTCATTACTTCCGTCGATTCGCGCCCTCGCGTGGTGCTCTACTACGTGGAAGAACTCAACGACGCGGAATCGGCCACGATCGAGAAATTGCAGAATTTCTTCTCGCGGCAGCGCGTGATCTTTGCGGTCATCACGAATCGCCAGGCCTACGACGGCGTGGCTGACGCCCTGCAGCAATGGGGCATCATGGTGTTCCTCAAGACACCGTCACTCGAGGAAATCAAGGGCTTCCTGCGTGCCCAGCTGATGATGGGACGCGCAGGCGCTTAAGGTTTCGTTAAGGTTCGACGTGCAACGGCCCGGACACACAGTGCCCGGGCCGTTTTTTTATCGTGGCGGCCTTCAGACGGATTCCACGGCCTCGCGTGCCGGCTCGGCCACAACCTTCGCATCGGGCTGCATCATCCAGCCATAGAGATCGCGCGGGTCCGGGGGCATGGCAACGAGCGCCACGAAGCGGCCGGCATCGCGCGCACCGGCGGCCGCATGCAACCAGCGCAGCGCCGAATAATCCTCCAGCGCGAAGCCGACCGAATCGAACACGGTCACCTCGTCGGCGCGGGTGCGGCCAGGTGTCGCGCCGGACAGCACTTGCCACAACTCGCTGACGGGCGCCTCCGGCCATTGCTGGATCTCGCCTTCGATGCGCGACTGGGGCGCATACTCCACCACGATCCGCGCGTTGCGCAGGATGTCGACGTGCAATTCGGTCTTGCCGGGACAGTCGCCACCCACGGCATTCACGTGCATGCCCGGTTGCACCATGTCAGGCGTGAGAATGGTCGCGCGCGTCTTGTCGGCGGTGACCGTGGTCACGATATCGGCGCCAGCCAGCGCATCGCGTACCGATCGCACCGGCACGATCTCCAGACCTGGCACTTTCGCCAGATTGCGCGCCAGCCGCGCCGTGGCCGACGCATCGATATCAAAGGCCCGTACGGTGCCGATGCCCGCTATCGCATGAAATGCCAGCGACTGGAATTCGGCCTGCGCGCCGTTGCCGATCAGCGCCATCGTACGGGCACCGGGACGGGCCATGGCCTGCGCAGCCAGGGCGGAAGTGGCGGCGGTGCGCAGCGCCGTGGCGAGGGTCAGATCGGCCAGCAGCAGCGGAAAGCCAGTCTGTACATCGGCCAGCATGCCGCACGCCATGACAGTGGGCAGCGCGAACTTCGCGTTGCCCGGATGCCCGTTGACGTACTTGTAGGCGAACCGTTTGCCGTCGCTGACTGGCATCAGTTCGATCACACCCACCGTCGAATGGCTCGCCAACCTCGCAGATTTCTCAAATTCTTGCCAGCGCAGGAAGTCTTCGCGCACGCACCCGGCTACCTGCACGATGGCCTGCTGCACGCCCAAGCTGCGCACCAGCGCGGCGACATCGCCCGCATCGAGAAAGCGCGTCAGCAGGCCCCCCTGCTGTTTCGTTTCCAGTTTCGCGTTCGTTTTCATGGCGCATCTCCGGTCATGCCGCAGCGGCACGCCGCATGGGCGTGCTGGCGCGGTCGAGCCGCAGCGTCATGCAATATGCGCCGCCGCCCGACAGCATGTACGGTGTCAGGTCCACCTCGTGCAGCCGATACCCACGACGGCCCAGTTCATGGCGCAAATGCGTTGTGGTACGCGTCATCACCACGTGATCGTCGAGGTTGACGGCATTCACGCTGAAGTGGCGCAGATCGTCCTCGGTGGCCTCGATGCGCTGGGCCACCGGCACGCGCGCCCGCAGCGTGCGCAGTGCGGTATCGGTAAAGGCCGGGGGGTAGTACAGCACTTCGCCGCCCGAGAGCGGACAGAAGCACACGTCGAGGTGATAGCTCTGCTCGGTGGCCAGTTCCAGCGCCACCACTTCCTGGTCGAACTCGCGGGCCATGGCATCGGCGGCCTCGCGCGACGAGCGCGGCCCGAAGCCCGCCCAGAAATGGCCACGCCGCGCGTCCCAGATACAGTCGCCCGCGCCTTCCTGAAAGCAGCCGTCGGGCAGCAGCGCCACGCTGTCGATCAGGCCCCGCGCACGCAGATCGTCGAAGATGGCCGCGAACGGTTGTTCCTCGCCGCGCCGTTGCGGGTAGCGAAAGCGCGCCAGCACCGCCTTGCCATCGAGCACCACGGCCGCGTTGGCCGGAAACACCATGTCGGGCTGGCCTGCCACGCCCTGCACCACTTCCACGGCAAACCCGGAACGGCTTAGCGCATCGTGCAGCGCATCGAACGACGCCAGCGCGCGGCGATGCATGCCGCCCGGGTCGCGGGCCCACGCGGCGGGGTCCATCCACGGATTGATGCTGTACGACACGTCGTAGAACGTGGGGGCAACCAGCAGGATGGTCGGGCGAACGGGTGGACGGATAGTCGGGTGATTGGCCGGGCGATCGGTCACGGGGCTCTCCTCTGTTTTCGAATGGCGATGTCGTGAGTGCATTCTCCTGCCCGCCAGTGCCAGCGAATAGTTAGCAAACTGGACAAATTGCTATAGCCACCTGACAATTTGTCGGAATTGGCTGGCAATTTGCCAGATTCTGCCGGAGAGAACGCGATGGATGCGACCGATCGACAACTGCTGGGCCTGCTGCGCGACAATGCGCGCACGCCGGTGACGGCACTTGCAAAGGCGCTGCGCGTCTCGCGCGCCACGGTGCAGAACCGGATCGAGAAACTGGAGAAGGAAGGCCAGATCGTCGGCTATACGGTGCGGCTCAAGCCGGAGGCCGAACCGCACCGCATCCGCGCCTGGATGACGGTGGCCGTGGAAGGCAACAAGGCGCGCCAGGTGCTGCAGGCGCTGCGTGGCGATCCCAACGTGCAGACGCTGCATACGACCAACGGCCGCTGGGACATCATTGCCGAACTGCGTGCCGATACGCTGGAGCAGTTCGATCGCACGCTCGACCGCATCCGGCTGGTCGATGGCATTTCGGCCACCGAGACCAGCATCCTGCTGTCGAGCTACAAGCTGTAGGCGCGGATCAGGAGCCCTGACGCACCGGTGCCTGTGCGGTGCCGCGCAGGCGTTCGCGGTGCGTTTCCTCGTGCAGTGCATGCTCGCTGGGCGCCAGCAGGTCTCGTAGCGATACGATGCCGACCAGCCGCATGGTGGCCAGGCTGTCTACCACGGGCATGCGTGCCACGCTCAGTGCCGCCATCTGCCCCGCCGCGGCGCGGCCCGTCTGCGATGGCAGCAGCATGGTGGGCGTGCCCTTTTCGAGGTCCTTGACGGCGCCGTTGCCCTGCCCGGCGGCAATCAGGTCGCCGCAGGTCAGGCCGGCATCGTCGCCGGCATGGGCAGCCGTGATAGCCGCGCGATGGAGCATGCCCAGCACCCGCCCTTCGGCCACCACCGGATAGGCGCGATGCGCGGCATGGCTGCCAAAGTGGCGCTCCAGGGCCACGGCCACCGGCACGCCAGCGTCGATCGTCACCACGTCGCGCGTCATCAGGTCTTCCACGTGCGAACGCTCCAGCGGGTCGACCCCGTATTCCCGGTAGATGTGCAGGCCGCGGCGCGCAATCTTCTCGGTCATGATGCCGCGCTTCATCGTCAGCACCGAGAAGCCATAGGCCACGGCCGTGGTCAGCAGCAGCGGCAGCAGGGCCTCGCTGTCATGCGTCAGGCCAAACGCGAACACGATGGCGGTCAGCGGTGCGCCCAGCACGCTGCCCAGCACGCCGGCCATGCAGACCAGCGCCCATAGCCCCGGCGAGCCGCCCGGCAGGAACGGGCCCAGCACCACGCCCAGGCCGGCGCCAAGCATCAGCAACGGCGCCAGCACCCCGCCCGATGTGCCCGAGCCCAGCGCGGCGATCCAGATCACGGCCTTGACCGCCAGCAGCGCCACCGCCACCTCGATGGCAAGCCGGTTGTTGAGCAGGTCGCCAATGACGTCGTAGCCCACCCCCAGCGCGCGCGGCTCGAAGTAACCGCCGATGCCCACCACCAGACCGCCAATGGCCGGCCACCACATCCAGTGCAGGCGCAGCTTGCTGAAGGCATCCTCCGTGCGATACAGCGCCAGCGTCAGGGCCGCGCCCAGCACGCCGCACAGCAGCCCCGCCAGCACGCACGAGCCCAGGGCCACGGTGCCGGCTGCCGCCGTCTGCAGCGGGAACAGCGGGCCCGCCTCGAACACGAAGGGCCGCAGGAAGCCGGCCACGGCGCACGCCAGCGCCACCGGCAGCAGGCTGCGCGGACGCAGTTCGAACAGCAGCAGTTCGATCGCCAGCAGCACCGCTGCCACGGGCGTGCCGAAGATCGCCGTCATGCCTGCGCAGGCACCGGCCACCAGCAGCGTCTTGCGTTCGGCGGCGGTCAGGTGCAGGTATTGGGCCAGCAGCGACGCAATCGAGCCGCCCGTCATGATGATCGGCCCCTCGGCACCGAACGGGCCGCCACTGCCGATCACGATGCCCGACGACAGCGGCTTGAGCACCGCCACCTTCGGCGACATCTTGCTCTTGCCGAACAGCACGGCCTCGATGGCCTCGGGAATGCCATGGCCGCGAATCTTGTCGCTGCCGTAGCGCGCCATCAGGCCCACGATCAGCCCGCCCAGCGCCGGTATGGCGATGACCCAGGGCCCCAGTGCATGGTGCGCCGGAGAGCGCTCGGCGAACGACAGGGTCTGGAAAAAGAAAAGATTGGTGAAAAAGCGGATCAGGTTGACCAGCACAAATGCTGCGCCAGTACTGATGCCGCCGATGACCAGCGCGATGCCTGCCAGCATGGGCAGACGGCCGTTGACAGCGTAGTCGCGCTTGTCGGAATGGTGCAATGCGGAATGTTTTGACATGGACGAAAGCCGGGGGCGGCTGGGATGATACGGAGTACAGCCTGCGCAATATATCATGCTGTGATACATTGCCGGGCTCGGGCCAATGCGCCACGACGCCTGCCCGGCCAATGCGCCGTGCCGCCCCCAACCCTCAAAAGCCGCCCCCGCTTTCGATGCCTGCTGCATTCGACCCGACCTCATCCGTCGCCGAGGCCCGTGCCTGGCTGCGCACATTTGTCCCCATGCCGATCGCCGCCAGCTGGCGCGAGCGGCTAAAGAGTTGCCTGGGAGCCCTGATCGGCCTGGCGCTGACCGAATGGATCTGCCGTCAGTTCCTGCTGGGATTCAACCCGTGGTTTATCGCGCCGATGGGCGCTTCGGCCGTATTGCTGTTCGGCGTGCCGTCCAGCCCACTTGCGCAGCCATGGTCGATCATCGGCGGCAACCTGGTGGCCGCCACCGTGGGCGTGGCCTGCGCGAAATGGATTCCGGACCCTGGCCTGGCCGCCGGCGTGGCGGTGGCCGGCGCCATTGCGTTGATGTTCCAGCTGCGCTGCGTACACCCGCCCAGCGGCGCGGTGGCCGTGACCGCCGTGTTTGGCGGGCCGGCCGTGCACGCGCTGGGCTTCGGCTTTGTGGTGATCCCGGTGGCCATCAATTCGATGTTGCTGCTGCTGACCGCGCTGGCCTTCAACAACGTCGCCCGGCGCCGTTACCCGCACCGTCCGCCCGAGCCGGCTGCGCAGCATCACACGAAGGACTTGCCGCCCAGCAAGCGCGTGGGCTTTACCCGGGCCGACCTTGATGCGGTGCTGGCGGCGCGCGGCGAATTCCTGGACATCGAGGAAGACGATCTCGAGGCCATCCTGGTGGCCGCCGAACTGCGCGCCCATTCGCGCCGGTTTGGCGAAGTGCTCTGCGGCGACATCATGTCGCGCGACGTGGTGTCGGTGCGTCCGGGCCAGCTGGCCGCCGATGCCTCGGCGTTGATGACGCGCCATCACATCAAGGCCCTGCCCGTGGTGGATCGCCAGCGCCGCCTGCTTGGCATCCTTACGCAAAGTGATTTCTTCCGCGCATATCGCGTGAACTCCCGCCGCGTCAATGGCGCGGTGCGCGACCTGATGACCCGTGCCGTGGTCACCGCGCGTGCCGAGCACCCCATCGTCAGCCTCGCCCAGGCGTTCTCGGACGGCGGGCTGCACCACGTGCCGGTGCTGGACGAACGCAACCGCGTGGTAGGCATGGTCACGCAGTCCGACCTCGTCGCCGCACTGCTGCGCCAGAGCGACCAGGCCATGGATGCAGCAGAAGCCGCCAGGCCGGCCGGCTGATCCGCGTCGCCGGGCACTGCCCGGCGATCGTTGACTTGGCAAGGGATTACCCGGAGCCCTCATCGAATTCCGCTATGCTTACGGCGTTCTCGCAACATGGGCGCCGGACGGGCGTGCAACGATGAGTTCCGGACAACTGATTGAAAAGCTTGCCGCTGTCTTTGCGCTGATCGTCCTGATCGGCGGTTCACTGCTGGTACTGGCCCCGTTTGCCACCGCGCTGGTCTGGGGGGCGATCCTGGCCTACAGCTCGTGGTACCCCTATACCGTGCTTACGCGCTGGCTGGGCAACCGGCGCGGGCTGGCCGCGCTGATCTGCGTGCTGATCGCCACGATCATCGTGCTGGGCCCGTTTGTCTACGCCGGCGCCAGCTTCTCGGCCCATATCGACGAACTGACCGGCCTGGTCAACCGCTACGCCGAACGCGGCATCCCGCAACTGCCCGAATGGCTCAGCAGCCTGCCCTACGTGGGTCCGCAGCTGCAGTCGAGCTACGACCAGCTCATCCACGCCGACTCCGAAATGGTGGCCAACCTGCGCAAGCTGATCGCACCGATCGGCCACGCGGTGCTGGGCGCGGGGTTGTCCATCGGCGGCGGCCTGGGCCAGCTGGCGCTGTCGATCATCCTGGCGTTCTTCTTCTACACCGGCGGTGAACTGGCCGTGGACTGGCTGCGCGGCGGCATGCGCCGGGTGGCCGGCGAGCGCGCAGACCACCTGATGGCGCTGGCCGGCGGCACCATCAAGGGCGTGGTCTACGGCGTGCTGGGTACCGCGTTCGTGCAGGCCGTGCTGGCCGCCATCGGTTTCTGGATCGCGGGCGTGCCGGGCGCGGCCATCCTGGGCCTGATCACGTTCTTCCTGTCGGTGGTGCCGATGGGCCCGCCGCTGGTGTGGATTCCGGCCGCGCTGTGGCTCTATCACAGCGGCGAAACGGGCTGGGCCATCTTCATGGTGGTTTGGGGTGCTGTCATCGTGGGCATGGCCGACAACGTCATCAAACCCCTGCTGATCAGCAAGGGCACGGGCCTGCCCCTGATCTGGATCATGATGGGCGTGCTGGGCGGCGCGCTGGCCTTTGGCTTCCTGGGCGTCTTCCTGGGCCCGACGGTGCT
Organism: Cupriavidus sp. HE11; assembly: GCF_056097175.1. NCBI lineage: Bacteria > Pseudomonadati > Pseudomonadota > Betaproteobacteria > Burkholderiales > Burkholderiaceae > Cupriavidus > Cupriavidus sp. HE11. Next base: position 2,625,349 of record NZ_CP184464.1, on the reverse strand, counting down.
GGCCGTGGCCTACGCGCTGCTGCGCGACTGGACCATCGGCTCGCAGGAACGGCCCGGCGTGACCGAAGTGACCCCGGCGCCGCCCTCGCAACTGACACCGGACGCATGACCGGCCATTCGCACGCTTCGCCGCAAGACCCGGCGCAGGACCTGCACCGGCTTGTGGCCTGCGAGTATTGCGACGCGCTCTACGAGCGCACCGCGCTGGCGCCGGGTGAACGCGCCATGTGCCTGCGCTGCGGCGGCGTGCTGTATCGCGAGAGCAGCCGTGCCTACCGGCGCCTGCTGCCGCTGGTGGTCACCGCGCTGATCCTGTTCCTGGTATCGAACACGTACCCGATCGTCGAGATGGACCTCAAGGGCGTGCGCACCGAGACCACGCTCTGGGGCGCCGTGCAGGCGCTGCATAGCGACCACATGACGCTGGTGGCGCTGCTGGTGTTCGGCACCACGATCCTGTTCCCGCTCTCCGAGATGCTGATGATGTGCTACCTGCTGGTGCCGATGGCGCGCCATCGCATGCCGGCAGGTTTCGACCGCATCGTGCGCGGCATCCGCCAGACGCGGCCGTGGGGCATGATCGAGGTCTTCATGATCGGCGTGCTGGTGACCGTGGTGAAGCTGTCGACCATGGCCCAGGTGATTCCCGGCGTGGCGCTGTGGTCGTTCGGCGCGCTGGTGGTGGTGCTGGCCGCGATGCTGTCGTTCGATCCGCGCGATCTGTGGCACTACCTGGAACCGTCCGGTGCCGACGAGGCCCCGCCCCGGGAGGACGCCCGATGACCGCGCCACGTCCGTCACGCACCGCGCAGGCGCGCGAGCAGCTGGCGCGTTCGCGCCGCATGGCCGCCGACGTGGTGGCCGAACTGACCGACGACGACGAACGCACGCCGCTGGCACAGGTGCCCACGGCAACATCGCGCGGCCTGCTGTCGTGCCACGCCTGCGACCTGGTCAGCCCGATCACGCTCGACGGCGAGCCCTGCCCGCGCTGCGGCGCCACGCTCCATCGGCGCAAGCCGGCCAGCCTGACCCGTACCTGGGCCTTCCTGCTGTCTGCATTCATCCTGTACATCCCGGCCAACCTGCTGCCGGTGATGGTGACCGAATCGATCCTGGGCACGCAGCGCGACACCATCATGTCCGGCGTGATCTACCTGTGGCTGTCCGGCTCGCACATGCTGGCCGGCGTGGTGCTGATCGCCAGCATCATCGTGCCGCTGCTGAAGATGCTGATCCTGACGCTGCTGTTGTCGTCGGTGTATTTCAAGTCGACGTGGCGCATCCGGCAGCAGACCCGGCTCTACGCCCTGGTCGAAATCATCGGCCGGTGGTCGATGCTCGATATCTTCGTGGTGGCACTGCTGGCCGCGCTGGTTCGTGCCGGCGCGCTCGCCACCATCATTCCCGGGGGCGGGGCGCTGGCCTTTGCCTCCGTCGTCGTCCTGACCATGCTGGCGTCGCTATCCTTCGACCCGCGCCTGCTGTGGGATTCGTTCGACACGGACGCCCCCTCGAAATTGCCGGAATCCGACAATGCCCGATCCTGATACCCCCAACCCATCGCCCGGCGTACCCCAGCCCGCGCGCAAACGCCGCGCCCGCTGGCTGCCATCCCTGGTCTGGCTGATCCCGATCGTGGCCGCCGCGGTGGGCATCTCGCTGCTGGTCAACACACTGACCTCGCGCGGCCCCGACATCACGGTCACGTTCCGCACGGCCGAGGGCCTCACGCCGGGCAAGACCGCCGTGCGCTACAAGGACGTGGACATCGGGCTGGTCAAGTCGGTGCGGCTGGCGTCCGACCGGTCCCATGTGCTGGCCTCGATCGAGCTGACCAAGGACGCCGAGAACTTTGCCGTCAAGGACACCCGCTTCTGGGTGGTACGGCCGCGTTTTGCCACCAGCGGCGTGTCGGGGCTGGAGACACTGTTGTCGGGCGCCTATATCGGCGTGGATGCCGGCAAGTCCACCGAGGGCAGGCGCAGCTTCACCGGCCTGGAAGTGCCGCCGGTGGTCACCGCCGATGCCTCGGGCCGGCAGTTCGTGCTGCGTGCGCAGGATCTGGGGTCGCTGGACATCGGCTCGCCGGTCTACTACCGGCGCGTGCCGGTTGGCCAGGTGGTGGCCTACCAGCTGGAGCCGAACGGGCGCGACATCACGCTGCGCGTGTTCGTCAACAAGCCCTACGACAAGCTCGTGACCGCCGATTCGCGCTTCTGGCACGCCAGCGGCGTGGACCTGAAGCTCGATGCCGGCGGCCTGAAGCTGTCCACGCAGTCGCTGGTCACGGTGCTGCTGGGTGGCGTGGCGTTCCAGGCGCCCGAGAACACCAGCGCCCACGAGGCCGCCGCCGAGAACACCCAGTACCTGCTGGCCTCGGATCAGGCCGAGGCGATGAAGGAGCCCGAGGAACTGGCGCCCACGCTGGCCGTGCTGAACTTCGACCAGTCCGTGCGCGGGTTGTCGCCGGGCGCACCGGTGGACTTCCGCGGCGTGATCGTGGGCCAGGTGCGGTCCATCGGCATCGAATACCAGCGCGACAAGAAGGCGTTCCGCATGCCGGTGGTGGTGGAGCTCTATCCGTCGCGCATGGGCTTCCGCGAACGCGACGTGGCAGACGAGGCCCGCAAGCGCACCATCGTGCAGGCGCTGGTCAAGCGTGGCATGCGTGCGCAGCTGCGTACCAGCAACCTGCTGACGGGCCAGCTCTACGTGGCGCTCGACTTCTTCCCGAAGGCGCCGCCGGCCAGGGACATCGACCTGGACGCCCCGATGCCGGAGTTCCCGACCACGCCGGGCACGTTCGACGAACTGCAGGCCAAGCTGGGCGACATCGTCAACAAGATCGACAAGGTGCCGTTCGAGCAGATCGGACAGGATGCGCGCACGGCCATCGTGTCGATGAACAAGATGCTGGAGACGGCCGACAAGCTCGTGGCCCAGCTCAATGGCGACGTGGCGCCGCAAGTGGTGGCCGCGCTGCAGGATGCACGCCGGACGCTGACGGCCGCCAATGGCACGCTGGCGTCGGATGCGCCGCTGCAGCAGGACACCCGGCGCATGATGCAGGAACTGACGCGCACGGCGGTGTCGCTGCGCGCGCTGACCGACTATCTGGAACGCCACCCCGAGGCGCTGCTGCGCGGCAAGACGGAGGACAAATGATGAAACGTTCGCTGACACTCTGCGCGACGCTGCTGGGCATGGCGTGGCTGGGCGGCTGCGCGTCGCCCGAGCCGCGCTACTACACGCTGGCGACCGGCGCCACGGCAACGGCCGCCACCGCCGCGCCGGGTACCGTACCCTCCACGCAGCCGCTCTGGATCGAGGTCTCGCCGGTGCGGGTGCCCGAGCGCCTGAATCGCGCCCAGCTGGTGGTGATCGATGGCAAGACCGGCAATGTGAAGCTGCTCGACCAGTCGCGCTGGTCGTCGCCGTTGCCCGACGAGCTGCGCGATGCGCTGTCGCAGCAGTTGCAGGGCAACCTTGGCGCCGTGGACACCTACCAGCAAGGGATCTCGGACGTAGCGCCGGTGTTTCGCATCACCACCGAAGTGGTACGGCTCGATGCCGATCCGGGCCAGCGCGCGGGCGCTTCGATCGCGTGGACGGTGCGCCGCCTGCCCGACGGCCGCGTGCTGAGCGGCCGCACCGAGGCCGACCTGCCCGCACCGGGCCAGGTTGACGGCGTGGTCGGCGCCTATCGCCAGATCGTGGCCACCACGGCATCGGATATCGCGGCCGGCGTTCAATCGCTGCGCGTGCAGGGCGGCGCGGCCGCTTCGTCCGCCTCCCCCACGTCACCCACCCGCTAGGCGGAGGACCTTCAGTCCTCGGGGCCGCCGTCGGCCTGTGCCTGCGCCCGGCGTGCGGCACGGCGCCGGTCGGCCTCGGCCATCTCTGCCAGGCACGCCCCGGCATCGCCCTTCACCAGCCGCACGCTGCAGGCCAGCATCAGGTTCATTGGCAGGCCGAAGTTCTCGACCACATAGTCGTTGGCATCGCGCGCATCGCCATCGTCGTCGGTGGTGACGCGCACGCGGTCCAGCAGCGTTCCCGCATCGGCCGCATAGCCCCACACCGGTTTCTGCAGCGCCACGGCGAAGCCGACCTCGAATGCCGTGCCGCTGTCGGGCTCGCCGGGACCGCGAAAATCGTCGAGATTGGCCATCACGAGATCGGCACGCCGGATCAGCGCGATATTGGCTTCATAGATCCACTGCGCCGTGTCCGGCCCAGACAACCCCTTCGGCGCCGCCTTGTCGAGCGGATAGCAGCCCTCGAAGCCATGCCGGGCGCAAAGCGCCTTCAGATGCTCGCCCCAGGCGAGCGCATCCTTGCGAAATACGTCGAAACCGGCGAGGTAGATGGTCTTCATGGCATGTCCTGGGTGGGGGCACGGCGCAAGGATACCTCAGGCGACCCATCGCATCGCTCGGGCTACTGCCGGGACAGAAGGCGCATGCCATACGGCCCAAATAATATTCGATAGGAAATATCCGAAACAAAATTAAATGCATTTCAGCGTTATTTCGGCCCTATTCATCAACCTGCGCATACCTGTTACACGATAGACCAAAAAATAACATGGGAATATTCCCAAACAGCACCAACCAATCTCAAATATTTCGTAAATCAACGATTTAATAAAAAAAACCGAGTAAATAGTATCTGCCCCTGTCAGGAACGGTCGATGCGCATCGTCGCGCGTCCGCATGCAGGGGCCAGGCACGCTCGCTGTTGCCCCTCATCGTCGCGTATGCATGCGCGCATCGTCCGGAGTGCCTGATTCAGGCCGGATGACCTGATCTGTTCTGACAATCATCAACCCAGAACCATGACATGAGGCTAACAGTGAAACACATTCGAACCACAATCCTTGCCGCGTCCCTGGCATTTGCTGCAGCAAGCCAGACGGCATTCGCGGCGGATGGCACCATTACCTTCACGGGCCGGCTAACCACGCAGACCTGCACCATCTCCGGCAACGGCGGCAACAACAACTTCACGGTGGCGCTACCGACAATCTCCACGTCGGCGCTGGCAACGGCGGGCAACGTCGCGGGCCGCACGCCGTTCACCTTCCGGCTCACCGGCTGTGCGCCCAACACCGGCAACGTCTCGATCTACTTCGAGCCGGGCGCCACCATCGATACGGCGACCGGTCGCCTGAGGAACACGGTAACCGCCGTGACCGGCTCCGGTAACAGACCCGCCGTCGTACCCGCCGGGAACGTGCAGATCGGCGTGCTGAACGCCAATATGACCGACGTCGCACTGGGCTCGGCGTTCGCGTCGCAGAACTCACAGCAGGTCGCCCTTGCCGCCGGCAGCGCCACGCTGCAGTACTACGCCCAGTACGTTGCCACAGGCGGTGCGGCCACCGCCGGCACATTCTCCACGACGGCAACGTACTCGGTCGTGTACCCGTAAGTCCGGACGTATCCGGCATGTCCGCCGGCATGTCCGCATGCCGGCGCTTCCCTCCCATCCGGTCCCGAACCGTCGTCCACGCCAACCGTCCATATGTTCAAGACTCCTCGCAGCCGCGCAGCCGTGGCCGCCCTACTCCTGGCAATGGTCGCGCCCGGTACCTTTGCCTCCGTCGTGCTGACTGGCACCCGGGTGATCTATCCCGAACCGGAACGGGAAGTCACCCTCAAGCTGACCAACGAAGGCGAGTCACCGACGCTGGTGCAAGCCTGGATCGACGACGGCAATCCCGATGCCACGCCCGAGGAAGCGAAGGCGCCGTTTACGCTGACCCCACCGCTGTTCAGGCTGGACCCGGCCAAGGGACAGACCCTGCGCATCATTCATCTGCCATCGCCGCTGCCCCGTGACCGCGAATCGTTGTTCTGGCTCAACGTCCTGGAAGTGCCACCAATCGCATCCGGCGACGCCGACCGGCCAAACTCACTTCAATTTGCGTTCCGCACGCGCATCAAGCTGTTCTTCCGCCCCACCGGGCTGGCTGGCGATGCGGATAGCGCGCCCCTGAAGGTCACCTGGCGCCTGGGGCGCACGAGCAATGGCCAGCAGGTACTCACCGCATCGAACCCGACGCCGTACCACATCACCTACATCAAGGTCGACGCCACGGTGCGCGGAAACGTCTACGGCAATGACGCTGGCGCGATGGTCGGCCCCGGCGCGACGGTCGACTTCCCCATTGCCGATACGCCGGTCGACGCCGGAGAGCCCGACCGGGTGCGCTACCGCACCCTCAACGACTTTGGCGCCAGCGCCGACGGCGTCCACGAATCCAGGCCAGCGGGGACGGCGCAAGACCGATGAAGACGCGGAACCGGAAACCGCGCGCATCGCGCGTACTCACGGCACATTGGGTGCTGGCCACGACATTGCCGGCCGCCGCGTTTGCGGAAGAAGCCGGCAAGGCCGCGACTGTGGCAACAGTCGAATTCAACGCGCTGTTCCTGCAGCGTCCGGATGGCACCAGTGTCGACGTCAGCCGTTCCGCAACGGGCAATCCCGTCACGCCGGGCAACTACCCGGTAGACATCTATCTGAACGGTGCCTGGATCGGGCGCGACACGATACGCTTCCAGTTGCAGAACGAGATCGTGGCACCGTGCCTCGATCCGTCGCTGATCGCCAGGCTGAACCTTGACGACCGGGCCTTGCCGCCCACCAGCCGCAGCGCGATAGCACGGGCGGTCAGCGGAGAATGCACCCATCCTTCCGCCATTTCGGAAGATATCGGCTGGTCATTCGACCTGAACGATCTGCGGGTGGATTTCAGCGTGGCGCAGGCATTGCTGCGCCGGACGCCGCGCGGAAGCGTCAGCCCTGAACTGCTGGATGATGGCGTCCCTTCGGCGACGCTTTCCTACAACCTCAATACGTTTCACTCGACCGGTGCTGGCGCAGGCACCTCCACTTTCCTGGGCCTCGACACCGGCGTGAATGCCGGGCCGTGGCATTTCCGGCAGCGGTCGTCGATGAGCTGGCAATCGGTCGGCACGACGCAGTACGACTACCAGAACATCGCCACCTATGTGCAGCGCGACATTTTCTCGTGGCGCAGCCAGCTCACTTTTGGCGACGCCTATACGGACGGCGCCGTGTTCGACAGCTACTCCGTACGTGGAGTGAACCTGGCCAGCGACGATCGCATGCGGCCAGACTCCTCACGCGGCTACGCGCCGCTGGTGCGCGGTGTCGCGCGTTCGAACGCGCGCGTGACGGTCACGCAGAACGGCAACAAACTCTACGAAACGACGGTAGCGCCCGGTCCGTTCGAGATCAACGATCTCTATGCCACAGGCTACGGCGGCAACCTGCTGGTGACCGTGACGGAGGCCGACGGCAGTCAAAGCAGCTTTACCGTGCCCTACGCGTCCGTGGTGCAATTGCTGCGGCCTGGCACCACCCGCTATTCGGCCACGGCAGGCGAGTACCGCAATGGCGCAAAGTTGGCCTCGAACCGGGAAAAGCTTGTTCAGGGGACGGTGCAGCACGGCTTCAGCAACCTGGTCACGGGCTATGCCGGCCTGGTGGTCTCCGAAGGCTATCAGGCGGCGCTGGTTGGCGCGGCATTCAACCTGCCCATCGGCGCATTTGCGCTGGACGCCACCCATGCCCGTGCATCGATACCGAACGCTGACAAAAGCAGCGGCCAGAGCGTACGCCTCAGCTACAGCAAGTTCGTGCCTTCCACCACCACCAACATGACCATCGCGGCCTACCGCTACGCCACACGCGGCTATTGGTCGATGCGAGACGCGTTCGCGGCACGTTCCAGCAGCGGCAACGCCGCCGCGGTCGACCGGCAGCGCAGCCAGCTGCAGCTGACCGTGAATCAGAGTCTGGGCGAGCGCTGGGGCAACGTCTACCTGACCGGCACGTCGGCCGAGTACTGGAACCGTAGCGGGACGGCGCTGATGTACCAGCTCGGCTACAGCAACACGATGCGGGCGCTGGGCTTGCCGATGACCTACAACATTGCGGCGTCGCGCCAGCGCGAGGCGCATACCGGGCGCTTCAGCACGCAGGTGTCCGCATACCTGGCGGTGCCGTTGGGCAAGGGCACGCAAGCGCCATTGCTGTCGCTTGGCGCGACTCGCGACAACACCGACAACTTCTCGGAACAACTACGGCTGGCTGGTACCGCGCTGCAAGACAATGCCGTCACGTACGGCCTGAACGTCGACCGTACGCCGCACGCCACAACGGGCGGAGGCAACGTCCAGTACCGCATGCCATTTACCACGGTATCGGCTTCAGCAAGCGGGGGCAGCGGCTACACCCAGTATTCGGCTGGACTGCAGGGCGCGCTGGTGGCCCACCCGGGCGGACTCACGCTGGCGAACTTCCTGGGCGACACCATCGGCATCGTGGAGGCCAAAGGCGCCACCGGGGCGCACGTCGTCAACGCGCCGGGGGTCAGAATCGACCCGTTCGGTTACGCCATCGTGCCGTACCTGCAGCCGTACCACATGAACACGGTCGAACTGGATCCCAAGGGGCTGCCACTGGACGTGTCGCTGAACACGACAAGTACACAGGTGGCACCGCGCGCGAATGCGGCCGTCAAGATCAAGTTTGCCGCCATCACGGGCCGCTCCGCCATCGTCTCCGCCGCCAGGCCCGGTGACCGGGCACTGCCATTTGGCGCCACGGTCTCGGACGACAGGAACGGCGAGATCGGCATCGTCGGCCAGAGCGGCATCATCTTCGCCCGGGGCATCGAGCAAGCCGGGCGCCTGACGGTGACCTGGGGCAAGCGCGACGACCAGCGCTGCGTCATCGACTATCGCTTGCCGCAACGGTCAGGCGATGAAACGTCCTATCCGCAAATCCGATCGGTGTGCCAGCCTGGCGAAAAGGAGAGGTCATGAACGTGCTGTCGTCCGTCACCTGTGCATCCCGTGCGCCCATCGAGCGATGCAAGCGAGAGATCATCGCCACATTCCTTTCAACCGGCCTCTCGTATGGAAAACCTGGCGCAAGGACACTGCTGGTCTGGCTCGTGTCCAGCCTGCTGCTCTGGATTTCGCCGGGCGCCCGGGCCCAGCAGTTTTGTTCCATCCAGAGCCAGCCGTCGGTACTTTCGTTCGGCCAGATCGATACAGCGCGCGACGCTCCCATTGGCACGGTGATCAGCAATTCACGGACGGTTACCGTGACGGTCAGGTGTCCGCCCAGCAATGGGCGCGGATTTCGCGCCGTAGCCTACCCCAACCGGACTGTGTCGAGGGCTGTACGAGGCGTTTGGGAGACCAACATTCCAGGCATTGGCATACGCGCGAGAAATTCCGCAGACGGCATTACCTTGTCGCAAGTTTCCCCTGGCACTCCACCCGACGACATCAGCCGGGCCATTGGACCCACCATCCGACCCGCCAGGTACACCAATTCCCGGACGTATTCGATCACGCACCAACTCGTCAAGACAGGGCCAATAGACGTGAGCGGTCAAATCAATATCGGCACCCTGTACACGCTGCGCATTTACAACCTTACGCGCCGCGTCACAAGTGAGGCGCGAGGCTCCGTAAGCATCGGCCGCAACACTATCATTGCATCGCGATCCTGCAGAGTCACCACCCCCGGCGTCACCGTGGCCCTGACAGATGCGCTGGCCTCCGCATTGCAGGCCAATGGGGCAAGTATCGGCAGCTCGGGTTTTGCCATCGGGTTGCAGTGCGACACGAACACCAATGTGTTTATCACGCTGACGGACGCCACGACCCCGGCCAACCGTTCGGACCTGCTGACGCTCGCAAACGGCTCCACGGCACGGAACGTCCGGCTTCGGGTTCGCAAACAGGATGGCACGGCCGTCAACTTCGGGCCGGACTCGGCCGCATCGGGAAATGCCAACCAATGGCGGGTGGGCCAGGTCAGTGGGGCCACGCTCATTCCGATGAGCGTCGAGTATGTCTCCAGTGGCAGGGCCACCGCTGGCACCGTGCGCGCGGTGGCAACGTTCACGATGAGCTACCAGTAGCGGCGCGGCGCACCAATCAAGGATTGATCGCCGGATGCTTGAGTGCGTGGGCGGCCTCGGCCATATGCTGGCGGTAGTTGCGGTCGTCCTGCGCGAGCCCCAGTTCGCCGCTGCGATAGGCCATGGCCAGCGTCTGGATCGACGCCGGATGCTCGCGCTCGGCCGCCGCCTCGTACCACGCCACCGCGCGGGCATCGTCCTGCGCCACGCCTTCGCCTTCGCGATAGGCATTGCCCAGCATGAACATGGCCTGCGCCACGCCGCCGTCGGCCGCCACCTTTAACCAGCGCGCCGCGCTGGCCGGGTCAGGCGTACGGCCATGGCCGCCGCGATACATCAGGCCCAGGTAGTAGGCCGCGCCGATATCGCCGCCGTTCGCAGCCGCGTCAAGCTGGCGCCAGGCCAACGGCAGGTCTGCCCGGCCCGATGCCAGCGTGCCCAGCATGGCCGCCTTGCCGAGCAGGAACTGTGCGCGCACATGGCCGCTGTCTGCCGCCATGCGCATCCAGCGTTCGCCTTCGGCGCGCGTGGCCGCATCGGCGCGCGACATCAGCGTTTCGCCAAGTGCGGCCCGCGCGGCGGTCTCGCCGGCGCTGGCGGCCTGTTGCAGTTGATCCAGCGCCGAAGCATCGCCGGCCGAGGTCGCCAGCAACTGCCACTGCGACAGCTCGGCGTGGCGCGTGTCGAACTGATGCCGCCACACCGCAGCGCCGGCCACGCCGGCGGCCGCCACGGTCACGGCCAGTGTTGCCGCCACGAACAGCGGATGAATACGCGGCAGGCGTCGTGACGCGGTGCGCGCAGGAGCAATAGTGGCGGCAGCAGTAGCAGTGACTTGCATCGTTTTTGGATTACTGGTTCAGGTCGATCTTGTACTTCGACAGGTTCTTGCCCGAGCCGTCGTCGGCCGCAACCAGCGACACGCCGGCCACGCCGCCCGCCGCTGCCTGGGCAAGCATCCCCACCCCCGAGCTGAACACCACGTCGCCGGCGGTCACCACCTTCGTGAAGTGCCAGCTGCGAGCGCTGCCGTTGGCAACACGGGTCACGTTGGTGATGTCCTTCACGTACTGGATCAGCACGTCGCGGTTGGCATCGGGCGACGCATAGACCGTCTTCGTGCCATCCAGGCCCGGGAAGTTGCCGCCGCCGCTGGCGCGATAGTTGTTGGTCGCCACGATGAAGTCCATGGCCGCCGTCACCGGCAAGCCCTTGTAGGTCAGGTTCTTGATGCGGCTGCCCACGGCCTGCGTGACATCGATCTCGTACTGCATGTCCGTGTCGGTGAACATGTCGAAGTTGTAGCCCGGGAACGTGCTGATCAGTTGCTGCTCGGCGGTCACCGCCGGGTCGATCCGGTTGAAGCGCTTGGCCGCCGTTTCCAGCCACGCCTTCAGTTCGTCGCCATTGACCTTCACCGCGTAGACCGTATTCGGGTACAGGTACAAGTCGGCGGCGTTGTTGATGGCGAGGCTGCCCATCGCCACGTCGGTGTAGTCATTGCCACCACCGAAGCCGCTCTTGAACGGTGCCGACACCGACAGCACCGGCAGCGAGGCCAGCGCCGGCAGGTTGGCCGTGATGTAGTCCTTCACATACTTGGCCTGCGCCTGGTTCACGATCTCGATCGCGCCCGGATCGCCCACATCGGCGAAGTAGCTCGTCATGCTGTAGTTCGTGCTGCCGATCGGCGTCTTCACGTACTGGATGGTGGCCTGGTGCTCGGTGTCGATGGCGGGCGCCACGCTGGCGTCGGCGGCTACGTAGGTCTTGTCGGCGTTCTGGGTCGAGCGGGCCTCCACCTTGGTGTTGGCGCGGTCGACGCTCCACTTCTTGCCGTCGTAGTTCAGCGCCAGGTTGACCACGCCCAGGTGCTTGCCCCAGTAGTTCGCCATCACGGTCGGCACGCCGTTGACCGTGCCCTTGACCTTGTCGACGCCCGGCAGGTTGAACTGGCTCACCGTGCTGTTGGCGTCGGGGAAAATCTGGTGCGAGTGGCCGATCAGCATCGCATCCACGCCATCCACCGTCGACAGGTGGTAGCTGCCGTTCTCCATCGTCGGCGAGTACGTGGAGTTATCCAGGCCGCCGTGCGAGATCACGACCACGAGGTCGGCGCCCTTGGCACGCATTTCGGGGATGTACTTCTTCGCGGTCTCGACCACGCCTTCGGTGTAGACCTTGCCGTCAAGCCAGCGCTTGTCCCAGCTCAGGATGGCCGGCGGCGCAAAGCCGATGATGCCGACCTTGATCGGCGCCGAGACGGTCTTGCCGTCGGGGCCGGTGGCCGTGATCGTCTTGTTCAGGATGGCATACGGCTGGAACAGCGGCTGGCGCGTCTTAACGCTGTAGACGTTAGCCAGCACCTGCGGAAACTTCGGACCGGCGCAGGTCTGCTGCGCGGACGGATCGGGCAGGCCATCGACATTGAAGCGGTTGCCCGTGACCTGGCTCAGATACTGCAGGCCGTAGTTGAATTCGTGGTTGCCGATGCCGCCGCCGTCGAAGCCGGCCGCGTTCATCACCTTGTACATCGCCAGCGTCTCGCTGCAGCCGATCGGCTTGACCAGCGCCTGGTAGTCGGACAGCGCGGTGCCCTGGATGGTGTCGCCGTTGTCCAGCAGCATGCTGTTCGGGAATTCGGCGCGGGCTGCCTTGATCAGCGTGGCGACGCGCTCGAAACCGATCGACTTGTCCTCGGCGAGCTTGAAATAGTCATAGCTCAGCACATTGGTGTGCAGGTCGGTGGTTTCCAGCAGTGCCAGCATGGACTTGGTGCCAGCCGGGATCGACGTATTGCCGTTGTTGCTGTTGTCGCCGTTGCTGCCGCTGCCCGCGTTGCTGTTGTTGTCGTCGGAGCCGCAGGCGGCCAGCGCGGTGGCGGCCATGGCCGCCAGCAAGGCGGCCCGGATGCGATGGAGTTGCATGGTCTCGGATTTCCCTGTTGTTTTCTGTATTAGGTGCAGCCCGGGGATTGTCGGAAGCCGGGATGGCAGGGAAGTGGCGAAACCGCGTCATTACTGTGACAATCCGTACACATATGACAAAAACGTCATATTTGTGCTCGATCGGGCCGGGCAGGACTATTCCGATTGGCTGAAGACCGTTATCCGATTGCGCAATTGACGCTTCGTTATATAGACGCTTATATTGCGAATGCAAACCATCGAGCACTCCATCACTCTTTCCTGACGCATCTGCCATGAGCCTCTATCCCTTTGCGCGCCGTGCCGCTGCCGGCGCCGCCCTGGTTGCCCTGACCCTGGCCGCGCCGTCGGCCTTTGCCGCCGACCTGGTGGTGTCCGCCGCCGCCAGCCTGACCAACGCGTTCAAGCAGCTGGGCGAGCAGTTCGAGCGCGCCCACCCCGATACCAAGGTGGTGCTGAACTTTGGCGCGTCGGACGTGCTGATGCAGCAGATCGTCAAGGGTGCCCCGGCCGACGTGTTCGCCTCGGCCGACCAGAGCGCCATGGACAAGGCCGAGAGCGAGAAGGTGGTGCAGGCCACCACCCGCAAGGATTTCGCGGCCAACGCGATCGTGCTGATCGTGCCGCATGACAGCAAGCTGAACATCGCGGCGGCCAAGGACCTGACGCGCGGCGACATCAAGCGCATCGCCTACGGCAATCCGTCGTCGGTACCTGTGGGCCGCTACACCAAGGGCGCGCTGGAATCGCAAGGCCTGTGGGGCGCGGTCGAGGCCAAGGGCGTGCCGGCCCAGAACGTGCGCCAGGCGCTGGACTACGTAGCACGTGGCGAAGTCGATGCCGGCTTCGTGTTCGCCACCGACGCCGCCGTGATGCCCGACAAGGTCAAGGTCGCCACGCGCGTGCCGACCACCACGCCGGTGACCTACCCCATCGCCGTCACCACGCAGAGCAAGCAGGCGCCCCAGGCCAACGCGTTCGTGCAGTACGTGCTGTCGCCCGAAGGCCAGGCCACACTGGCCAAGTACGGCTTCCAGAAGCCCTGACGCCGGGATCGCCCGGCCTGCTCTGGTAGCCTTGCACCTCCGAATCACTGTCTGAATTTATCGTCATGGATGCTGTCTGGATTCCGCTGCTGCTGTCGCTCAAGGTGGCGGGATGGGCCACGTTGCTCAATGCCGTGCTGGGCGTGGCCGCGGCCTATGCCATTGCGCGCTGGCGCTCGCGGGCGCGCGATGTGGTCGACGCGATCCTGACGCTGCCGCTGGTGCTGCCCCCTACCGTGCTGGGCTACTACCTGCTGGTGCTGGTGGGACGCCGTGGCGTGTTCGGTGCCTGGCTCGAAAACCTGGGCATCGAACTGGTTTTCACCTGGCAGGGCGCGGTGCTGGCCTCGACCGTGGTGGCCTTCCCGCTGGTGCTGAAGTCGGCACGCGCCGCGTTCGAAGGCGTCGATCACCAGCTCGAGAATGCGGCCCGTGTGCTGGGCATCTCCGAATCGGCCATCTTCTTCCGCGTGACGCTGCCCATGGCGCTGCCCGGCATCGTGGCCGGCGTGCTGCTGGCGTTTGCCCGTGCACTGGGCGAATTCGGCGCCACGCTGATGGTGGCCGGCAACCTGCCCGGCCGCACCCAGACGCTGTCGGTCGCCATCTACGAAGCCGTGCAGGCCGGCAACGACGACACCGCCAACCTGCTGGTGCTGGTGACCTCCGTGACCTGCATCGTGCTGCTTGTGGTGGCGGCCCGACTGGTGCCACCGGCGCAGCGCGGCACCGGCAACGTGTTCGAGCGGCGCAAGTTCCGGCGCGACGCCATCACCGGATGACATTGCCATGAGCATGCAGATCACCGTCCGCAAGCGCATGGCATCGCAAGATCGTCATTTCGCGCTCGATATTTCGTTCGAATCGGATAGCCGGCGCATTGCGCTATTCGGCCCGTCCGGCGCAGGCAAGAGCCTGACGCTGCGGGCCATTGCCGGCCTGATGGCGCCCGACAGCGGGCGCATCGTGCTGAACGGCCGCACGCTGTTCGACAGCGATACCGGCGTCGACGTACGGCCACAGGAGCGCCGCGTGGCCTACCTGTTCCAGGACTACGCGCTGTTCCCGCACCTGACCGTATCGCAGAACATCGCGTTCGGGCTCAGGCAGGGCTGGCGCAACCCTGCACGCCGTGCGCTGCCGCCCGAGGCCGCGCGCTGGGTCGACGCGTTCGGTCTGCGCGAGATCGTCAACCAGTATCCGTCGCAGATTTCAGGCGGACAGAAGCAGCGCGTGGCACTGGCCCGCGCGCTGGTGGCCCGGCCCGATATCCTGCTGCTGGACGAACCGTTCTCGGCACTGGACCCCGCCTTGCGCGTGCGCATGCGAGAGGAACTGCGGGCGCTGCAGGAAAGCCTGGATGTACCGATGCTGATGATCTCGCACGATCCCGAAGACGTCGAGGTACTGGGCGACCACGTGCTGGAAATCCGCGATGGCCGCATCCACGCCAGCGGCCGCGCCGACCGGCATCCGCCGATTTACGCGCCCGTCAGCGCTCACGCCATCTAGCGTTCAGGGGGCCTGCTGGCGCAGCAGGTCCAGATAGGCGCCCTCGATCAATGCATCGGGCGCCACGCCCAGCCACGCCATCAGCGCGTGGGCCTCTGCCACGCCGGCATCAACCGCCTCGCCGTCGCGCAGTACCACTTCCAGTTCCAGGAAATCGCCCAGACCTTCCACGCGGTCCAGATGCACGCGGGTGCGTCCCACCAGGAACAGTGTGCGCACCTTGCGCACCCGGCCGCTGATGCCATGCGCGGCAGTGAGCGCCTCGCGCAGCGTGTCGGGCGACGCCGTGGGCGACAGGATGTAGAAACTCTCCTTCGGCCCCGCCTGGTCCGGCCGCGCGTAGAAGATCAGCTGGCCCGACGTCGCATCGAAGGCGCGCAGCTTGAGGCGCCCGTTCGGGCACGGAAAAAACGTGTCGTCCTGCTCGATCCGTTCCGGGCCCTCGGTGGCGATGGCCGCGGCGCGGGGCACCAGTGCGTCGACGCTGTCGATACGCGCCTTGATTTCCACATTGCGTGCCATGGCTCAGATCATCGTGCCCAGGATGACGCTGGACGCCTTGAAGATAGCCAGCGCGCGCACGCCTTCCTTCAGGTCCAGGTCGGCCAGCGCGCCATTATTGATAATGGCCGCCACGGTACCGCCGCCATCGAGTTCGAGCACCACCTCGGCATTGACGGCACCAGGCACCAGGCGGGCCACCTTGCCAGGCAACTGGTTGCGTGCGGAGAGGCGCACGGCAGGGTCCGGCAGCCCGATCAGCACGGACGACGCCTTGACCAGTGCGAATGCCTCGGCACCCGGGGCCAGGCCCAGCGTCTCCACGCTCTCGTGCGTGATGGTGGACACGATGCGCAGGCCGCCCGGCAGCGTCAGCGTGACTTCGTCGTTGACGGCACCGGTCCGCACGGCTTCCACGCGGCCGAACAGCTTGTTGCGCGCACTGGTCTGGATCATCATGCGTTGGATCAGGTGAATATCCTCGGGATTGGCATCGGACATCGCGCCGGCCCGTTCCAGGTGGGCAATGAACCGCGCGTGCTCGGCTTCCATGGCGCGGTAGGTGGCAATCAGCCGCCCGGCCCGTTCCGTGAGCCGTGTACCGCCGCCGCCCTTTCCGCCGGCGGCGCGTACCACCAGTGGCTCGCCGGCGCTGTTGTTCATGGCGTCGATGGCATCCCATGCGCCCTTGTAGCTGATGCCCACGGCGCGCGCGGCGGCCGTGATCGAGCCATGTTCGCCGATGGCGGCCAGCAGCGCGATGCGGTCGCGGCCGCCCCAATCCTGCTTGCCGGCGCGAAACCAGATCGCGCCCTGGAGTTCGAGCATGCGCTGACTCGTATGTAATGAAGGGAATGCGTATGGTACCGCCAGAAGCACCCGATGCGTGACTGGCGGCGGATCTGGCGTCAGCTCTGGTGGGCGGGGATGTACCAGCGCATGACGCTGCCGGCAAAGTACTGCTTGTCGAGCTGGCGCAGCAGGCGCCAGCAGGTGAACGGGTCGACCGCCAGGTCGACCCACGCCCAGGGGTGGTTGGCGTCGCCATCGCGCACGATCTCGACGGAGTTCACCTTGGCGTAGTCCTTGAGTTTTTCGCGCAGCATTTCCTCGGTTACATCACGATGCAGCCCGCGGATCAACACCTGCATGACAGCCTCTCCCCAGTTGGAAAGTGGTGATGCATGTATTCTAGGCCGCGCTTTGCCGCGTGGCGGCCGGGCGATGCGGCTATCGCACGTTTCAAGCCATGATGTGTACGCCACCGTCCACGTACACGGTATTGCCCGATACGCGACGTGCATAGGGCGTGGCCAGGTACGCGGTGGCGAAACCGACATCCATGATGTCGACCAGTTCGCCCAGCGGCGCCCTGCCGGCCGCCTCGGCCAGCAAGACATCGAAATCCTTGAGCCCGGAGGCCGCACGAGTCTTGAGCGGCCCTGGCGAGATTGCATGCACGCGAATGCCCTTGGGTCCAAGCTCGTAGGCCAGGTAGCGGCAGGTGGCCTCCAGCGCGGCCTTGACCGGCCCCATCAGGTCGTAGTTCGGCACCACGCGGTTGGCGCCGTCATAGCTCATCGCGAACATCGTGCCGCCCTGCCCCATCAGCGGCACGGCCCGGCGCGCCATGCGGATGAACGAATGGCACGACACGTCCATGGCCCGCGCAAAACCGGCGGCCGACGATTGCAGCAGCCCGCCTTGCAGATCCGCCTTCGGCGCAAAGGCCACCGAATGCACGACCGAGTCGAGCCGCCCCCAGACCTCGCCAATGCGCGCGAACAGCGCGTCCATCTGCGCGTCGTCTTCCACATTCAGCGGCATCAGGATCGGTGACGCGATCTGCTCGGCCAGCGGCGCCACATGCGGGTAGGCCTTGTCGTTCAGATAGGTCAGCGCCACCTCGGCACCCATCTCGTGAAACGCACGTGCGCAGCCCCAGGCAATGGAATCCTCGTTGGCAACGCCAACGACGAGCACGCGATTGCCGGACAGCGGGGGACTAGGAACCTGGAGCATGAGCAAACCTCCCGTTGTTTGCCTTTCTGCGGGCCTGCCCTCCGTCCGCGGTTCGCGGCACAGGAGGGAAAGCCAGCGACATACCGCTACGCCTGCGCTTCCTGCGTGGCCTTGCCGTTGCCGTGGTCGGTGCCGAACACCTCGGCCACTTCCCGATAGCGGGCCAGCCATTCCGCATCGAGCGGGCCGCCAACCGTCAGCACGCGATGCGCCAGCACCATGATGCGACGGCGCTCCTTCATCTCGGGCACCAGTGCTGGCAACGCCTGGATGGCCCCTTCGGGGTCCAGGCTGACGATATAGCTCTGCCGCCGCACCGCTTCCTTGAAGTCCGCCAGCGTGATGCGCTGTTCCGGCGGGTTTTCCCGCGCCAGCTTGCGCAGCAGGTTGAACGGGCGCTCCTCGATGGCCGAGCGCCCCTGCGTCACATAGGACAGCACGCGCAGGAAGGCATCGAGCGCAGTGCCGGTGCCGATATCGCGCTCGGCTTCGCGCCGGCGCAACTCGGCCACCTGCTTGCGCAGCGCCGTGATGGCGGGTGACTCCGGCGCCTTCGGCGTGGCCGTCATGCCCAGCATTGCCGGCAGCCACGGCGTGGCGTAGATCGATTCGAACATGCGCTCCTGCCAGGCGTCGCGCGCATCGCGATACTGGTCCAGCGAGCGCACGATCTGGTCGGACACGGCCTGCTGCATCGCCAGGAACGGATTGCCGGGAGACACCGGCTGGCGCGCGTCGCGCACGACCGGTGCCATCGCGGCCACCCACTGCATCCACGGATTGCCATCGGCAAACAGCGAGCGTTCCAGCCGCGACGGGTGGATCGCACGAATGCCCTCGGCCGTGGCCTCGTTCGACATGGCCCGGACGAACGGCGATGCATACGTATCGTAGAGATGCTGGTTGATCTCGGCCACGCGGCGCACGACCTCGAACGGCTGCTCGTCCTCGCGGCCGTCGTCAAGCGCGAGGATATCGTCGATGGTCCGACGTTCGAAGCGCACCAGGTAGCGGCCCTCGATCAGTTCGCTGTGCGGGGAATCAGGCGCAACGTCCTCGATCTTCGCTTCGTACAGCCCCGGGGGCAGCACGTCGATAAGGTCGAGCGCACAGAACAGCTCCGAGTGCTCCTTGTTGGCGACGCTGCCCGACACGAAAATGCCCAGGTGCCCGATGGACGGATGCAGGCAATAGACGATGGTCTGCTGGTTGGCGACCAGTTCGTCCACGTTCGCATAGAGATCGGGAATCCAGTTCAGCGCCTGCTGCGGCGGCGTGATGTTGTCCCCCCAGGAGGCAAACACGATCACCGGCGAGCGCACGTTGCGCAGGTCGATCACGGTCTGGCCGTCGCTGCTGCGCACTTCGCCGGCCGTCAGGTGGTTGCCGACGAACAGGTTCTGCACGATCCAGTCGATCTCGCCGCGGTTCATCAGGAAGTGCCCGCCCCACCAGCGCTCGAACTCCAGGAAGCGCGGCCCTTCCGTATCGACCTTGGCGTAGACGTTGTACAGCTTTTCCCAGAGCGTGTTCGACGGGTTCAGCTTCTCGAAATTCTGCACCAGCCAGGCGCCGTCGAAGCGGCCATTGCCCAGGTCAGCCGCCAGCGACGACAGCCACGTGCCGCCAAGCAGCCCGCCCGAATAGCGCATCGGATTCTTGCCGCGCACGCCCGACCAGTACGCCACCGGCGCACCGGCCAGCAGGATCGGCCCGGTGGCTTCCGGCGACGCGGCCGCCAGGATCAGCAGCGCCCATCCGGCCTGGCAATTGCCGACGACGAAGGGCTTGCCCGGCGCATCGGGATGGCGCTCCGCCACCGCCCGCAGGAACTTGCCCTCTGTACGCGCCACATCCTCGATCGTCTGTCCCGGACACGGGTCGCGGAAGAACGTGATGAAGTAGCACGGATGCCCGGTGCGGATCGCGTTGCCGATTTCACTGTCGGCCTTGAAGCCGCCGATGCCCGGGCCGTGTCCTGCCCGCGGGTCCATCACCACGAACGGACGCTTGGTCATGTCGGTGGGATGCGCGTCAGGCGGCACGATGCGCAACAGTGCGTAGTTGACCGGCCGGGGCAGGTCGCGCCCGTCCATCAGCACTTCGTAGTCGAACACCAGCACGGGCGGCATGCCGCCGCGCTCGTGCTCCTCGGTCTCGTTGCCACGGCGGCGCAGGACATCCAGGAACAGGATGGAGCGCTGCCAGGCGTCGAGCCCGTATTCCCAGGCGGCCTGCGCCACCGGGTTCATCGGCACCGGTGGCAACATCGCAAAGGGGAAGGGGAAACTGGCTGAAGTGGGGGGCGCGGCCGGAGCAGTCGTGTCGGCCGGCTGGCCCGGCGTGGCGGCCTGGGCGGCGGCGTCCTGCCCGGACGTTTGCCCCGGAACAGGTTGGCGTGCATTCATTTCCGTTTCTCCTTGGGGATTGGCGGAGTCAGGTGGCGTGCAGCGTGGCGCAAACAACGCTTGCTGCGATGCAACAGCAAAAATCTACCAGCCTCGGGGCGGCGTGACAACCGTTACCAAAGTCCAATGCGACAGTCGGCCTTGCATATGACAAAAGCAAGTCATCGATACGACGCTCGCGGTGGCCTATACTGGCTCGAAGCTGTTTGCGCAACGCAGCATCCGTGCCTTGCCGGTTGCTGTTCCGATGGATTTCCAGGTACCTGCCCATGCCGACACCATCGTCCGACGACAAGTACGCCCGGTTGCTTGCCCGCTGCGAGGGCCTTCCGCCCATCCCGACCGCCGTGGCCCATCCCTGCGACTATTCGTCGCTCGATGGCGCGCTGGAAGCCGCCCGGCTCGGGCTGATCGTGCCGATCCTGTGCGGCCCGGCCGCACGCATCCGTGCCGTGGCCGAGGAGCATGGCCTCGCCCTGGGCGACACCGCGATCATCGACGCCGCGCACAGCCATGCGTCGGCGGAATGTGCGGTCGAGGCCGTGCGCACCGGCCGCGCCGAACTGCTGATGAAAGGCAGTCTGCACAGCGACGAACTGCTGCACGCGGTGGCGCGCAGCGCCAGCGGCCTGCGCACAGGGCGGCGCCTGTCGCACGTGTTCGCGATGGATGTGCCCAGCTATCACAAGCCGCTGTTCATCACCGATGCGGCGGTCAACATCTTTCCCACGCTGAACGAGAAGGCGGACATCGTGCGCAATGCCATCGACCTGGTGCGCGTGCTCGGAGTCGATCGGCCCAAGGTGGCGATCCTGTCGGCGGTGGAGACCGTAACCGACAAGATCCCGTCGACGATCGACGCCGCCGCCCTCTGCATGATGAGTCTGCGCGGGCAGATCGAAGGCGGCCTGCTCGACGGCCCGCTGGCGTTCGACAACGCGATCAGCAAGGCCGCGGCCGACACCAAGGGCATCAAGTCTGACGTGGCGGGCGATCCCGACATCCTGCTGGTGCCGGACCTGGAGGCCGGCAACATGCTGGCGAAGCAGTTGACGTTCCTGGCCGGCGCGGAAGCCGCGGGCATCGTGCTGGGTGCGCGCGTGCCGGTCATCCTGACCAGCCGTGCCGACAGCGTGCGCGCCCGCATTGGCAGCTGCGCCATCGCGGTGCTGCTGGCGCATGCGCGGCGCACCTCGCAAACCACCGTACCGGCCTGAGGAGACCCCGGCGTGAGCACACCCCATCCCGTCATTCTCGTTGTCAACGCCGGTTCGTCGAGCGTCAAGGTGTCGATCTACGTGGTGCCCGACGCAGCGCACGAGAACGTCGACATCCAGCCGTCGCTGGCCGCGAATGGTCAGATCGAAGGCATCGGCGTGGCGCCGCGCCTGGTGGCCCGCATGGCCGATGGCCGCGAGGTTACCGACCAGAAATTTCCCGTCGAGCAGGTGGCGGACCACGACGCCGCGTTCAGGCTGATCCGCCTGACGCTGAGCGTGGCGCTGCGCGATACGCCACCCGTCGCCATCGGCCATCGCGTGGTACATGGCGGCAGCGACTTTGCCGATGCGGTACGCATCGACGATGAGGTGATTGCCAAGCTGGAAACGCTGGTGCCGCTGGCGCCGCTGCACCAGCCGCACAACCTGACCGCGATCCGCGCCATCCGCGGCGCGGCGCCCGAGCTGCTGCAGGTGGCCTGCTTCGATACGGCGTTCCATGTGGGCCGCGACGAACTGGCGCAGCTGATGGCCCTGCCCTACGAGTACTACGAGCGGGGCGTGCGGCGCTATGGCTTTCACGGCCTGTCGTACGCGTATATCGCGCGCCGCCTCAGGCAGGTGGCGCCCGACCTGGCCGAAGGTCGTGTCATCGTGGCGCACCTGGGCAACGGCGCCAGCCTGTGCGCGATGCACGGCGGCAAGAGCGTGGATTCGACCATGGGCCTGACCGCGCTCGACGGCATGCCGATGGGCACGCGCTGCGGTTCGATCGATCCTGGCGCGGTGCTGTACCTGGCCGCACAGGGCATGAGCGCCGACGCGATCCAGTCGATGCTGTATGGGCAATCGGGGCTGAAGGGTATCTCGGGCATCAGCAGCGACATGCGGGCGCTGCTGGCAAGCGACAGCCCGCGTGCAAAGCTGGCCGTCGATTTCTACGCGTATCGCGCCGCCCAGGAAATCGGCAAGCTGGCGGTCACGCTCGGCGGCCTGGACGCCCTGGTCTTCACGGCCGGCATCGGCGCCAATTCGCCCGACATACGCGCCCGCATCTGCGCGCATCTGACCGACCTGTTCGGCGTCTCGCTGGACCCCACCGCCAACGGCGACAACTGCCGGCGTGTGAGCCGCGATGCGAGCCGCATCCCGGTACTGGTGCTGCCTACCGACGAGGAAGGCATGATCGCGCTGTCGACGGCGCGAATCCTGCGCGACTGCGGCGGGCTATGACGCCCTACGATGCGAGGTAGTGGTCCCGCAGCAATGCGGCGTCCACGCCGAGGTCGTCGGCCAGGAACCGTTCGAGGCTGCCATACGTCGTGGTGATTGCATCCATCGAAGCCTCGATGTATTCGGGGCGTACCTCCAGCAGCGGCAGCATCGCATCGGCCGTCACACCGATCTGACCCACGCCGGCCAGCATCCTTTCATTGAAGCGCTGGTTCCAGTGGTTCGATTCAAGGTAGTTGGCCACGATCTCGTCCTGCGACACCCCAAGCGCACTCAGCAGCAGCAACGACGCAAAGCCGGTGCGGTCCTTGCCCGCCGTGCAGTGGTAGTAGAGCGTCTTGCCCGCTTCGGCATGCCGCATGAACGTACCGAACGCGTCGCGATAGCGCACCGGAAAATCCCGATACACGTCGAGCATGAAGCCGTGCATCTGCGC
Source organism: Cupriavidus sp. HE11 (assembly GCF_056097175.1). NCBI lineage: Bacteria > Pseudomonadati > Pseudomonadota > Betaproteobacteria > Burkholderiales > Burkholderiaceae > Cupriavidus > Cupriavidus sp. HE11. Next base: position 2,602,068 of record NZ_CP184464.1, on the reverse strand, counting down.
GGCATTGCTGGCACGCAGCCGCGGCAGCAGCACGTCCATCGACATCGTGCCGTCGAGCACTGGCACTGCCAGCCATTCGAACCGTTCGCCGAAGGCTTCCTCGGCGGGCGACTTCTCGCCTGACGACCGGAAGTCGACCACGATGTCCAGCTGCAATGCGTGCAGCTTGTCGAGATCCGCGGCACAACCGAGTGCGGGATTGGCACTGCGATACAACCTGTTTTGCCGGATGTGACGTCCGGCGTGACCGGCCAGCCCGCCCAGGTCGCGGGCGTTGGCAATGGTCTCCAGGTCCAGGCAAGGCCGCATGGTGGCGACCGCGCAATGTTCAGTCTGGGTCTGCATGGCTTGTTGGCGCATCACACGATACGCATTCGAGATCGTTCAGCATCGGCACCAATTATTTCAGATCGTCCGCGGCGGCGACACCATGGTTACCACCATATCCGTTCAACCGTTGTCGCGCTTGCAACAAGGCATTTCAGTCGACAACGGTTGACACGGCAGAGAGTTGATCCAAGGCAAGCTGGCAAGGGTCATCGCCTTGGCACCGAGTGACGCCTTTCACATAATGACCCTATGTCGAACGCGGCGAACCACGCGTCGCGACGCAAGGCGACACGACAAGGCACGACGCGTTTGACAGGCTGATCCGTTCCAAGGACATCACAATGCCTGATCCGCAAATCTCTCCTGCCGGCGCCGGCGCCACTGCCGCCACCGCCGCCACCGCCGCTGCACCTGCCGCCCCCAAGCTTCGCATTCACTGGGGTCTCTACGCCGCCGTCGTCGTCCTCATCGCGGTGCTGATGGTGCCGATGCCACCCGATCTGCCCGTGGCCGGCCAGCGCATGCTCGCCATCCTGGCCTTCGCCGTGGTGGTGTGGATTACCGAAGCCGTCACCTACGAGACCAGCGCCATCATGATCACGTCGCTGATGGCCGGGCTGATCGGCTTTGCGCCAACCGTCAACGATCCGAACACCATCTACGGCACGTCGCGTGCGCTGGGCATGGCGCTGGCCGGATTCTCGAATACCGCGCTGGCCCTGGTGGCTGCCGCGCTGTTCATCTCGGCGGCCATGACCGTCACCGGACTGGACCGGCGTATCGCACTGGTCACGTTGTCGGCCATCGGCACCAGCACGCGCCGCATCCTGATCGGCACCATCGCGGTCACCATCATCCTGAGCCTGGTGGTGCCCAGCGCCACCGCGCGCAGCGCCTGCACGGTGCCGATCATGATGGGCGTGATTGCCGCGTTCGGCGTCGACAAGAAGTCGAATATCGCAGCCGGCATCATGATCATGGTGGCCTTGGCTACCAGCGTGTGGAACGTTGGCATCCAGACTGCCGCCGCGCAAAACCTGCTGACCGCCGGCTTCATGGACAAGCTGCTGGGCGAGCGCGTGACGTGGCTGCAATGGCTGATTGCAGGTGCGCCCTGGGCCATCATCATGTCGGCGGTGCTGTACTTCCTGGTGCGCTGGCTGCTGCCGCCCGAAACCGATGCCATCGCCGGCGGCAAGGAGGCCGTGCAGCGCGAACTGGCCGCGCTTGGGCCGATGACCGGCCCCCAGAAGCGGCTGGCAGCGGTAGCCATCGGGCTGTTGCTGTTCTGGGCCACCGAAGGCAAGCTGCACGCCTTCGACACCGCCACCATCACGTTCGTGGGCCTGGTAATCCTGATGATGCCGCGCATCGGCGTGATGGACTGGAAGACGATGCAGCAGCGCACCCCGTGGGGCACGCTGATCGTGTTCGGCGTCGGCATCAGCCTGGGCACTGCCCTGCTGACCACGCAGGCCGGCCAATGGCTGGGCAAGTTCGTGGTCACGCATTCGGGCCTGGCCGACCATGGCACGCTGATGGTCTTCGCGGTGCTGGCGGCCTTCCTGATCCTGATCCACCTGGGCTTTGCCAGTGCCACGGCATTGACCGCGGCACTGCTGCCGATCCTGATCTCCGTCCTGCAGACGCTGCCCGGCGACATCAACAAGGTGGGCATGACGATGCTGCTGGGCTTCACGGTCAGCTTTGGCTTCATCCTGCCGATCAATGCCCCGCAGAACATGGTCTGCCTGGGCACCGACACCTTCAACGGCAAGCAGTTCGCCCGTGTCGGCATCCCAGTCACGATCATCGGCTACCTGCTGATGCTGCTGTTCGCCTCGACGTACTGGCGCTGGCTGGGCTGGGTGTGAGGCCAGCCGGGACACAAGCCCGCCAACGAATCTCAAGTCGCCCTGTCATGAAACTGACTACCGAGTCCGCGCGCACCTTCGCGCGCAACATCCTGATCGCACAGAAAGTACCTGCCGATATTGCAGACGATGTGGCCGAGCACCTGGTCGAAGCCGACCGCTGCGGCTACGTGAGCCACGGTATCTCGATCCTGCCGAACTACCGCCGCGCCATCGAAGGCCAGAGCGTCAATGCTGCGGGCCGCGCCGAATGCGTGATTGACCGCGACACGCTGATGGTCTTCGACGGCCACGGCGGCTTTGGTCAGCACGTAGGCAAGACCGTCATGCAGCGCGCTATCGACCGCGTGCGCCAGCACGGCCATTGCATCGTCACGCTGCGCCGTTCGCACCATCTGGGCCGCATGGGCCACTATGGCGAGATGGTGGCGGCGGCCGGCCTGGTGCTGCTCAGCTTCACCAACGTGATCAACCGCCCGCCCGTGGTGGCGCCGTTCGGCGGACGCGTGCCGCGCCTGACCACCAACCCGCTGTGCTTTGCCGGCCCGATGCCGAACGGCCGGCCGCCGCTGGTGGTCGACATCGCCACCAGTGCCATCGCCATCAACAAGGCGCGCGTGCTGGCCGAGAAAGGCGAACCGGCACCCGAGCACAGCATCATCGATGCCGACGGCAATCCCACCACCGATGCCTCGGTGATGTTCGGCGACCGGCCCGGGTCGCTGCTGCCATTCGGCCAGCACAAGGGTTACGCGCTGGGGGTGGTGGCCGAACTGCTGGCCGGCGTGCTCTCGGGCGGTGGCACGATCCAGCCCGACAATCCGCGCGGCGGGGTGGCGACCAACAACCTGTTCGCGGTGCTGCTCAACCCCGAGTTCGACCTCGGCCTGAACTGGGAGCGCGGCGAGGTGGAGGCGTTTGTCCAGTACCTGCACGACACACCGCCGGCGCCGGGCTACGACCAGGTGCAGTATCCGGGCGAGTACGAGGCGGCATGCCGGGCAGCCACCGGCGCTACGCTCGACATCAATCCCAACATCTGGCGCAACCTGGAGGCGCTGGCCCGGGACCTGAAGGTAGACGTGCCGGCCGGCTAGTCCTATTGTCCGCCGGACGTCCCGACCGCCAAGGGCAGTGGGGAGAAAAATCGACATGGTGCCTGGCAATGGCACAATACGCGCCATGCAACGTCTCTGGTCCGTCTTCGTCAAGTTCGTGCTGCTCGCCATGGTGGGCGGCACGCTGCTGATTGCCTTCGCCGTGTTGATGGCCAACCGGCAGTTGCCGTCGCTTGACGCGCTGATGGCCTTCCGTCAGACGCCGGGCTACGTCAGGCTGGGAGATTTCCCCCACACGCTGCCCGAGGCCGTGGTCGCCATCGAGGACGACCGCTTCTACCTGCACGATGGCGTCGACTACGTGGGCGTGATGCGCGCCGGCATTGCCAACCTGTCGGACGAACTGTCGCAGGGTGCGTCCACCATCACCATGCAGGTGGCGCGCAACTTCTTCCTGTCGCGCAAGAAGACCTACACGCGCAAGCTCTACGAGATCCTGCTGGCCTACCGCATCGAGAATGCGCTGGGCAAGGACGAGATCCTGGAGCTTTACCTGAACAAGATCTACCTGGGCCAAGGCGCCTATGGCTTCTCGGAAGCCGCCGACACCTACTTCGGCAAGCCCGTGGAGCAGCTGTCGCTGGCCGAGTGCGCGATGCTGGCCGGGCTGCCCAAGGCGCCTTCGGCCAACAACCCCGTGGCCAATCCGCGCCGGGCGCGTCAGCGGCAGGCCTATATCCTGCTGCGGATGATGGAACTGGGCCGCATCACGCGTGCCCAGTACGACGCTGCGCTGCTGGAGCCGCTGCGGCTGCGCTGACCGCCTTGTCAGCGGGCGCCCGACGGCGCCACCCTGCCCCCGCATGCTAGCCTGCCCCCAGCCAAACAAGCCTGGGTGGAGACTGCCATGGAAGGACTCTGGGGCGATATCTACGGCACGTTGCGCGCGGAATTTGCCGACGTGCCCGACATCAAGGAACTGACACGCATCCTGCTGCGCCTGACGCTGGCCGTGCTGCTGGGTGGGCTGATCGGCTACGAGCGCGAAGCGGCTGGCAAGCCGGCCGGCCTGCGCACGCACATGCTGGTAGCCATGGGGTCGGCGCTGTTCGTGCTGGTGCCGCTTCAGGCGGGCGTGCCGCTGCCGGACATGAGCCGGGTGCTGCAGGGCCTGATGTCCGGCATCGGCTTCCTGGGGGCCGGCGCCATCATCAAGCTGAACAGCGAGGAGGATGTGCGCGGCCTGACCACGGCGGCCAGCATCTGGACCGTGGCGGCCATCGGCGTCGCGTGCGGGCTGGGCCGCGAAGCAACGGCAGTGATCGCCACCCTGTTCGGGCTGACGATCCTGCAGTTGCTCTACCGGCTGAAGACGTAGCAGAAGGCGCGCAGGCGGCGAGCCCCTGGCTCAGGCCGCCTCCCGCAGCACCACTTCGAGCATTTCGGGGTGATGCGCCACCGCTTCCAGGACGATCGGGTGGATCCCTTCGCCGCCGGCCTCGACATGCGCCAGGAACGCCCGCTTCATGCGCGGCTCCCAGAACTTCTTGATATGCGAGGCGATATCGGCCAGCGCCTCTTCACGATCGGGCATGGCCTCGAAAAAGCCGCCGATCTGGTTAGCCATCTTGATCAGGTTCTCGATATGCATGCCGGACCCTTATCCAATATGTAGTCGTTGAGGATGGCTGTAGACCACCATGGTGCCGCCCCGCACAAAGCCGGCCAGCGTGATGCCCGCCGTGTCGGCCAGGCGCACGGCCATGGCCGTCGGCCCGGACACCGCCGCCAGCACGCCGGCGCCAATGGCCGCAGTCTTCTGCACCATCTCGTAGCTCGCGCGGCTGGTCACGATGACCGCGCCACGCGCAATGTCTTCCTGGCCGCCACGGGCCAGCGCGCCGGCCAGCTTGTCCAGCGCGTTGTGGCGGCCCACGTCCTCGCGCACCAGCGCGATTTCGCCATCGGCCCGCATCCACGCCGCGGCGTGCGTGGCGCCGGTATCGCGCAGCAGGGCCTGGCGCCTGTGCAGCACCGCGAACGCATGCTCGAACACGCGCGGATCGAACGCCGCCTGGCTGCACACAGGCTCCGGCATGCGCATGACCTCGTCAAGCGACTCGGTGCCGCAGAGGCCGCAACCGGTACGTCCGGCCATGGCCCGTCGCCGGCCCTTGAGTTCAACGAAGGCGCCGGTGGCAATTTCCACCTTGACCGTGATGCCCTGGGCACTTGCCTCCACGTCGACGCCGTAGATATCGCTGGCAGCATCGACGATGCCTTCGCTGAGGCTGAATCCCAGCGCAAAGTCTTCCAGATCGGCCGGCGTAGCCAGCATCACCGCGTGAGAGATGCCGTTGTACTCCAGCGCTACCGGCACTTCCTCGGCCAGATGGTCGACTTCGGCCGTCAGCACGCCGTGGCGCCAGCGGCTGACCGGGAACGTGCGCTGCGCCGGTACCTCGTCGGTACCGGCCGCGCTGTCCGGGGATGGCACGTCGCGTTTCATCGCCGGTCCCGGGTCAGCCCGCCTGCGCGGTCTCGCTGGCGGCGCGCAGGTGCCCAAGCTGCTCTTCGTTGAACGCCTGGTAGTTGCGCTGCCAGGTGGAAGGCTGCGCCACCGGCATTACCTGCACCGCCGTCACCTTGTACTCGGGGCAGTTCGTGGCCCAGTCGGAGTTGTCGGTGGTAATCACGTTGGCGCCCGACTCCGGGAAGTGGAAGGTCGTGTAGACCACGCCCGGCTGCATGCGCTGGCTGACGATGGCACGCAGCACGGTTTCACCCGCACGGCTCTGCACGCCCACCCAGTCGCCGTCCTTGATGCCGCGATCCTCTGCATCGTGCGGATGGATCTCCAGCCGGTCTTCGTCGTGCCAGTGCACGTTGGCCGTGCGCCGCGTCTGCGCGCCCACGTTGTACTGCGACAGGATGCGGCCCGTGGTCAGCAGCAACGGATACTTCTGCGTCACCTTCTCGTCGGTCGGCACGTACTTGGTGATGATGAACTTGCCCTTGCCGCGCACGAAGCCATCGACGTGCATGGTCGGCGTGCCCTGCGGCGCCCCGTCGTTGCACGGCCACTGCACGCTGCCCAGTTCATCGAGCTTCTCGTAGCTGACGCCCGAGAACGTCGGCGTCAGGCGTGCGATCTCGTCCATGATCTCGGACGGATGCTTGTACTCCATCGGGTAGCCCAGCGCCTTCGACAGCAGCAGGGTCACTTCCCAGTCCGAATAGCCCGCCTGCGCCGGCATCACCTTGCGTACGCGCGAGATACGGCGCTCGGCGTTGGTGAACGTGCCGTCCTTCTCCAGGAACGACGAACCCGGCAGGAACACATGCGCGTACTTGGCGGTCTCGTTCAGGAAGATGTCCTGCACGACGATGCACTCCATCGACGACAGCGCTTCGGCCACGTGCTGCGTGTTCGGGTCCGACTGGACGATGTCCTCGCCCTGGCAGTACAGGCCCTTGAACGAGCCCGTCAGAGCGGCGTCAAACATGTTCGGGATGCGCAGGCCCGGCTCGGGGTTGATGCCCACGCCCCACGCGGCCTCGAAGAGGCTGCGCACGGTGGAATCCGACACGTGGCGATAGCCCGGCAGCTCGTGCGGGAACGATCCCATGTCGCACGAACCCTGCACGTTGTTCTGCCCACGCAGCGGGTTCACGCCCACGCCTTCGCGGCCGACGTTGCCGGTAGCCATGGCCAGATTGGCGATGCCCATCACGGTCGTGGAGCCCTGCGCGTGTTCCGTCACGCCCAGGCCGTAGTAGATGGCCGCATTGCCGCCGGTGGCGTACAGCCGCGCGGCGCCGCGCAGCGTTTCGGCCGGCACGCCGGTGGCGACCTGGAGCGCCTCCGGCGAGTTCTCCGGCAGCGCCACGAAGTCGCGCCATTGCTGGAACGCACGGTCTTCGCAACGCTCGGCGATGAACTCGTCGGCGAGCAGGCCTTCGGTGACGATCACGTGGGCCATCGACGTGACCAGGGCCACGTTGGTGCCAGGGCGCAGTTGCAGGTGATAGTCGGCACGGATGTGCGGCGAGTCCACCAGGTCAATCTGGCGCGGATCCACGACGATCAGCTTGGCGCCGGCGCGCAGGCGGCGCTTCATGCGCGAGCCGAACACCGGATGGCCGTCGGTGGGGTTGGCGCCGATCACCATGATCACATCGGACTTGGCCACCGAGCGGAACGTCTGCGTGCCCGCCGATTCGCCCAGCGTGGTCTTCAGGCCATAGCCGGTCGGCGAATGGCAAACCCGCGCGCAGGTGTCGACGTTGTTGTTGCCGAATGCCGCACGCACCAGCTTCTGCACCAGGTAGCCTTCCTCGTTGGTGCAGCGCGACGACACGATGCCGCCGATCGAATCCGTGCCGTGCTCGGCCTGGATGCGCTTGAACTGCGACGCGGCGTAGCCGATGGCCTCTTCCCACGACACCTCGCGCCACGGATCGGTGATCTTCGCGCGGATCATCGGCTTCAGGATACGGTCCTTGTGCGTGGCGTAGCCCCAGGCGAAGCGGCCCTTCACGCAGGCGTGGCCCTCGTTGGCGGCGCCGTCCTTGTGCGGGACCATGCGCACCACCTCGTTGCCCTTCATCTCGGCCTTGAACGAGCAGCCCACGCCGCAGTACGCGCAAGTGGTCACCACGTTGTGCGACGGCTGGCCCAGCTGGATCACCGAGGTCTCGGTCAGCGTGGCGGTGGGGCAGGCCTGCACGCAGGCGCCGCACGACACGCAGTCCGATTCCATGAACGACTGGCTGGTGCCGGGCGACACGCGCGATTCAAAGCCGCGGCCGCTGATCGTCAGCGCGAACGTGCCCTGGGTTTCCTCGCAGGCGCGCACGCAGCGGTTGCAGACGATGCACTTGGACGGGTCGTACGTGAAGTACGGATTCGACTCGTCCTTCTTCATGTGCGTGTGCGTGGCGATCGGTGCGGCACCGCCGGCGCCGTCCGCGTAGCGCACTTCGCGCAGGCCCACCACGCCGGCCATGTCCTGCAGTTCGCAGTTACCGTTGGTCGGGCAGGTCAGGCAGTCAAGCGGGTGATCGGAGATGTAGAGCTCCATCACGCCGCGGCGCAGTTCGCCGAGCTTGCCGCTCTGCGTGCGCACCTTCATGCCCGGTTCCACGGGGGTGGTACAGGACGCCGGATAGCCGCGCCGGCCTTCGATCTCCACCAGGCACAGGCGGCAGGAGCCGAACGGCTCCAGCGAATCCGTGGCGCAGAGCTTGGGCACGCCAATGCCGGCTTCGGCAGAGGCGCGCATGACAGAGGTGCCAGCCGGCACGGTCACCGATACCCCATCAATTTCCAGCGTGACCATCGTGTCCGAATCAATGGCCGGGGTACCGTAGTCGAAATCGTCGTGAGCGTTCAAGGGACGTCTCCTGCACTGCTTGTGAGGATGCGCGCCCCTGAGAGGCGCGTCATTATGAAAGTTGGCCGCGTTCAGGCAGCCTTGGCCGGCTTGGCCGACAACCCGAAGTCCTCGGGGAATTCGTTGAGCGCGGACAGCACCGGGTACGGCGTCATGCCGCCCATCGCGCACAGCGAACCCGCGAGCATCGTGTCGCAGAGGTCGCGCACCAGCGCCACATGCTTCACGGGCTGGTCGCCGGCGATGATGCGGTCGATGACCTCCACGCCGCGCGTCGAGCCGATCCGGCATGGCGTGCACTTGCCGCACGACTCGATGGCGCAGAACTCCATCGCGTAGCGGGCCATCTTCGCCATGTCCACCGTCTCGTCGAACACGACGATGCCGCCGTGGCCCACCACCGCGCCAAACGCGGCATAGGCCTCGTAGTCAAGCGGCGTATCGAAGCGCGACTCGGGCAGGTAGGCGCCGAGCGGCCCACCCACCTGCACTGCGCGGATGGTGCGGCCGCTGCGCGTGCCGCCGCCGAAATCGAACATCAGCTCGCGCAGCGTCACGCCGAACGCCTTTTCCACCAGGCCGCCCTGCCTGATATTGCCGGCCAGCTGGAACGGCAGCGTGCCGCGCGAGCGGCCCATGCCGAAGTCCTGGTAGAACTTGGCGCCCCGCGCCAGGATCACCGGCACCGTTGCCAGCGAGATCACGTTGTTGATGACGGTAGGCTGGCCGAACAGGCCCTTCAGCGCCGGCAGCGGCGGCTTGGCGCGCACCACGCCGCGCTTGCCTTCCAGGCTTTCCAGCAGCGCGGTTTCCTCGCCGCACACGTAGGCGCCCGCGCCCTTGCGCACTTCCAGCGTGAAGCGCTTGCCGCTGCCCCGGATGTTGTCGCCCAGCCAGCCTGCCTGCGTGGCGATGGCGATGGCGGCCTCGGTGGCGGCAATCGCATGCGGGTATTCGGAGCGCGTGTAGATGTAGCCGGACTCCGCGCCCACGGCCAGGCCGGCAATCGTCATGCCCTCGATCAGCATGAACGGGTCGTCTTCCATGACCATGCGGTCCGAGAACGTGCCCGAGTCGCCTTCGTCGGCGTTGCAGACGATGTACTTGACCGGCGATTGCGCGGCCAGCACCGTCTTCCACTTGATACCGGTGGGGAACGCAGCGCCGCCCCGGCCACGCAGGCCGGAGTCGAGCACTTCCTGCACGATCTGCTCCGGCGCCATCGCCAGCGCACGCGTCAGGCCGGCAAAGCCTTCGTGGGCGATGTAGTCCTCGAGCGACAGCGGATCGGTGATGCCCACGCGGGCAAACGTCAGGCGCTCCTGCTGCTTCAGGAACGGGATCTCGTCGGTCAGGCCGTGCGCCAGCGCATGCTCGCTGCCCTTCAGGAAGCCGGCGTCGAACAAGGCGGCGACGTCGTCTTCGGTCACCGGGCCATAGGCCACGCGGCCCGCATCGGTCTGAACCTCGACCAGCGGCTCCAGCCAGAACATGCCGCGCGAGCCGTTGCGCACGATGCGCACATCGGCGCCGCGCCGTGCGGCTTCGGCGGCGATGGCCTGCGCCACCTCGTCGGCACCGAGCGCCAGCGCGGTGGAGTCGCGCGGAACGAAGATGGTGGTGGTCATGCGCGGGCCTCCTCGTCTTCACGTACGGCATCGACGAGCTTGTCGAAGCGCCGGGCATCGACGCGTCCGTGGACGCGGTCGCCAATCATCATCGACGGGCCGGTGGCACACTGCCCCAGGCAGTAGACCGGCTCCAGCGTGTACTGGCCATCGGCCGTGGTCTCGTGGAAATCGCAGCCGAGCTTGCGGCATGCGTGTTCGGCCAGCGCGTCGGCACCCACCGACTGGCAGGCTTCGGCCCGGCACACCTGCACGACATGGCGCCCGGCCGGCTGCTGCCGGAAATGGTGGTAAAACGTGATTACGCCATGCACTTCCGCACGCGACAGGTTCAGGGCCTTGGCGATGACCGGCACGGCATCGGCCGGGATATAGCCCTGGGTGTCCTGGATCTCGTGCAGGATCGGCAGCAACGCGCCAGGCATGTCACGTCTGGCCGCGACGATGCGCGCGATATCGGCTGAATCCGCCCGGCCATTGCCGGTTGGCGCCGTGGGGATGGCGGTGTCTGGCATGCTGTCTCCATTCTGTTCTGTCGGTCCCGAAATCGGCTTTTTTATTCATATTCGGGAACATCACAACGGGCTTTTCGGCCTCTTTGTGCGACTATAGGACCGTGTTTTGCACCGATCAATATGCTATTTTCCGCATATGCTACGCATTTCGATCCTTCCGCACCTTCAGATCCGCGACGACACCACCCCGGGACCCGCGCCAGCACTGGATGTATCGCGCCTGGTGGCCCTGCTGGGGCTGATCGAATCCACCGGAAACATCGCCCAGTCGGCCGAGGCCATGGCGTTGTCATATCGCTACGCCTGGGGCATCCTGCGCGACGCCGAGACACTTTTCGGGGGCGCGCTCATCGCCAAGACGCGTGGCCGGGGGTCCACACTGACGCCGCTGGCGCAACAGCTGGTGTGGGCTAGCAAGCGCATTGCCGCGCGGCTGTCGCCCACGCTCGACAGCCTGGCTTCCGAACTGGAGATCGAACTCAAGAAGCTGATGGCGGCCAGCGATCCGGCCGTTCGCATCCACGCCAGTCACGGCTTTGCCGTGGCCGCGCTGCGCGACTTCCTGGACGAGCAGAAGGTGCGCCACGACCTCAAGTACTGCGGCAGCCTGGAGGCCGCTGCGGCGCTGTCCGAAGGCGCTTGTGACGTGGCCGGCTTCCACGTGCCCATTGGCGAGTTCGAGGAAGAAACGCTGCGCGGCTTCTCGCGCTGGCTGCACCCCGAAAAGCATTGCCTGATCCACCTGGCAACGCGCCAGCAGGGGCTGTTCGTCCGGCCAGGCAACCCACTGAACATCCACTCGCTGGAAGACCTGACCCGCACCGACGTGCGCTTCGTCAATCGCCAGCTGGGCTCCGGCACGCGCCTGCTGCTGGACCTGATGCTGGCGCGGCGCGGCATCGACAGCAACCTCATCGAAGGCTTCAGCAACGGCGAATTCACGCACGCGGCCGTGGCCGCCTATATCGGCAGCGGCATGGCAGACGTGGGTTTCGGCGTCGAAACGGCAGCCCGGCGCTTCAACCTGGAATTCGTGCCCGTGCTCAAGGAACGCTACTTCTTCGCGCTGGAATCGGAAGCCCTGCACAGCCCTGCGCTGCAAGGCGCGGTATCCGCGATGAAGAGCGGCAGCTTCCGCGAACGCGTCAACGCACTGCCCGGCTACGACGGCGAACAGACCGGCACGGTGCAGACGTTCGCCGAGGCGTTTCCGGGGGTGGTTTTGTAGGCGGTCGCGTTTCGACGCGGGCAGACACCAGCAAAAAAAGGGCCCCGCATGCGGGGCCCTTCTGCATGGAGCGGATCAGCCCCAGATCAATACACCACCACCGACAGCGCCACGCCGGGCGGTACGCGCACCTTGTCGCTGTACACGCCGTCGCTGGCGCCGCGCGGTGCGATGTAGCTGCCGTAGGCCTGCAGCATCGACGGCGCGGTGGCCGGCAGCTTGCGCAGCGTGGTATACGTGGCGCCGGACGGATCGATTGCCGGCAGCGTGTACGTGCCATCGGTCCACTGCGGGTAGCCAAATCCGTTCGGCGTGCGGGCCAAAGGCATGTTGCTGTTCGTGGTGGCACGCCAGTTCACCAGGGCCTTGTCGAAAGTCAGGCCCGTGCCGGCGCCCTCGATCGCGGCGCTGAGCACGGCCTTGGAACCCACCGTCTGGCGGGTCAGCAGGTCGCGCAAGAAGCCGACGCCGAGCTGGCGGTTCAGGAAGCCGCCGAAGCTGCCGGACACCGCGTAGCTCTCGCACGACACGCCGAAGCCCGTGAACGCGGTCAGGTTGCAGTTGTAGTCGCTGTAGCGGTAGTAGTCCGGCAGGCGGACATCGCGGATCGGGTTGTAGTTCGAGACGATGGCGCCGCTCAGGAAGTCTTCCATCTGCATCGCGGTCATTTCCTCGAGCCACGTGTCGTAGGCGTATTCGGCCCCCATGCGCACCTGGCGGCGATAGAAGTTCTGCATGTGCGTGCCTTCGTGCGCCATCGTGGTCTTTACCGACCGCAGTCCGTCAGCGCCGCCCAACGACAGGGTTTCGCTGTCCAGGTACAGCGAAATCGATTCGTTGCTGTTCGCTTCCTTGGACTTCAGGAAGTTGTGCAGGCCCCAGAAATAGCCCACGGTGCCGTAGGGCTTGCCGTCGCGATTGAAGTTGAGGACGACGATATCCACCGGCACCCCAGCCGGCAGCATCGATGTGCCGAACGAATTGGCGCCCCAGACCGGGCCGCCCACGTTGAGCAGCCGATCGTAGACCATGCCACTGCCGGCAAAGGCCGTGATCAGCTCGGTAACTGTCGCATCCGGCACATTCGTGGCTTCGGCGGTCTCCACCCAGACGTTGACCACGGTGCCGTCGCTGGCGGTCATCTGCTTGCGCAGCGTGGCCGGACGCTGGGTGCCGTCCGTGTGATACCAGTTGCGGGTGGCGGTTTCGGCCAGGCCCGCCGTGCCGATCGACACGGCCAGCGGCGCGGGCACGCCCAGCGTGCTGAGCATCGGGTCGCCCGATGTGCGCGTGGCATCGACCCAGCCCTTGCGGTTGTATTCGCCGATGGCGCGCTGCGTGGTTTCGTCGGTGGAGGCCTGGCTCAACGCCTGCGGCGCGATCATTTCCGCCGCGATCTGCGACGACAGCCCGCTCGGCATCGCCACAGCGGCATCGCCCTGATTGGACAGCTGCAGCCAGATCGACTTGCCGGCCACGCCCGAGATCGCGTACTGCACGTCGACCGCCGCGGCGTTGGGGTTCTGGTAGCCCCAGATCCCGGCATCGGTGCCCGCGTAGCTGCTGCCGGTAGAGGCGCCACAGGCGCTGCACGACTGCGTCAGGCCATCGATCTGAAGGGGCTGCGTGGCGGTGGTCGTCGTGGCGGCCTGCGCCGATGCGGCGCTGTCGCCGCCATCACCGCCCCCGCCGCCGCAGGCGGCCAGGGACAAGGCGGTCAAGGGCGCGGCCAAGGCCGCAAGACCGGTCAGACCGGTGGGAAAACGATGCCGCGTGCCGGCACGCGAGGTCATGCGACGCATGGGTGACTCCGAAGATAAGCGGTCTCCGGGGCCGGGCGCGCAACGCGCCCGATCGGAGTGGTCACCCAATAACGACGCGGAAAGCACCAGATTTAGCGCCGTTACATCGCTTTTTGGCGATGGTTCGCGCCAACGGCTGTTTCAATCTGTGGTGATACGCACGCAAGCCAGCCGCGTGCGCCGGCGCCTTTCCTTAGTAGATTTCCGGAATGACCATGTTGTCCGGCACGGGCTGGCGGACATAGTCGGCATGCCGTTCGCGCTCCGGCAGCACGATGGACGTCTGCTGCGGCTCGACATACGGCATCTGTTGGAGCAGGTGGTGGATGCAGTTCAGCCGGGCGCGCTTCTTGTCCACGGCCTGCACCACCCACCAGGGCGCCTCGGTGATATGCGTGCGCTCCAGCATGATCTCCTTGGCGCGCGTGTAGTCTTCCCAGCGGCGGCGCGACTCCAGGTCCATCGGGCTCAGCTTCCACTGCTTGAGCGGGTCGTGAATACGGCTCAGGAAGCGCATGTGCTGCTCTTCGTCGGTGATCGAGAACCAGTACTTGATCACCTGGATGCCCGAGCGCACCAGCATCCGCTCGAACTCCGGCACGGAGCGGAAGAATTCCTCGTACTGCTCGTCGGTGCAGAACCCCATCACATGTTCCACGCCGGCGCGGTTGTACCAGCTGCGGTCGAACAGCACCATTTCGCCGGCGGCAGGCAGATGCGACACATAGCGCTGGAAATACCACTGGGTGCGCTCGCGGTCGTTCGGCGCGGGCAGCGCGGCCACGCGGCAGACGCGCGGATTCAGCCGTTGCGTGATGCGCTTGATGACACCGCCCTTGCCGGCCGCGTCGCGCCCCTCGAACAGGATCACCACCTTGTGGCCCGTCGCCACCACCCAGCTCTGCAGCTTCACCAGTTCGCCCTGCAGGCGGAACAGTTCGCGGAAATACAGATGACGCTCGGCGCGCTCGGCTTCGTCGCCGTTCAGGTTGCTGTTGTCGCCGGGGCCGCCCGCTTCGCCGGCCAGCACCCGCTGCACCAGCAGCGGATCGCGGTCTTCCAGCTCCAGTTCGAGCTCTTCGTCGTAGTAGTCCGCCACCTCGCGGTGAATGCGCCGGATCAGGGCTTCGTCGTTGTAGTCCATGGCTTTCCTCCATTGCGCCGCCGACCGGCGTGCGCCTTGGTGCACTATCGTACGCCCGCCTTATGACAATTCCATGAATTGTCATAGAGGCATCATGCATCACATCATGCCGTTTTCCTGCTTGCGGAATGCCCAGCGCCCGGCCAGCACCGTGAAGCTGGCTACCAGCACCACCAGCACCCAGAAACCGTGCGGATGCTCGGCCAGCGGTATCCCGCCCACGTTCATGCCGAAGAAGCCGGCCACGATATTGATCGGCAGCGCCAGCACCGTGACCAGCGTCAGGGTGAACAGCGTGCGGTTGGTCTGTTCGTTGAGCTTGGCGGCAATCTCTTCCTGCAGCAGCTTGATGCGTTCCACCAGCGCGGCCAGGTCGTTGAGCACCAGCGAGAATTCTTCGGTCGATTCGCGCAATTCCTGCAAATCGGTTTCCAGCAGCCATGCGGGCGGCCGGTTCAGCAGCCGGAACAGCGCGCCTGGCTCGGGGGCCAGCAGGCGCTGCAGGCGCACCAGGCCCCGCCGCATGGCGCCCAGGTCGGCCCGGTTCGACTGCAGCCGCTGCGACAGCAGCTGATCCTCGATCTGGTCCACGCTGACACCGGTTTCGCGCACGATCTGTACCAGCACGTCGGCCTGGTCCTGCAGCAGGTGAACCACCAGGTTCAGCGGCGACCGGAACATCTCGCCGCGCCGCACCGCGGCCCGCAGGCGATCCACCGACCGCAGCGGGCGGGCACGCGCGGTCACCACCAGCCGGTGGTCGGCATGCGCCCACAGCGTGGAAATATCGGTCGAGGCGACGCCGAAGTTGTAGATCACGTCGTTGACCACGGCCAGCAGCGCGGCGTCCTGGCGCTCGATGCGTGTCGAATGGGAACCCTGCCGCAGCGCCTCGAAGAAATCGTCGGGCAAGCCCAGCTGACCGCGCATCCAGCGCTCGCAGGCGCTGTGCGACAGATTGAAGTGCAGCCAGACAAACGGGCGCTCGGTCTGCCCCACCGCGTCGTCCGGCCCCGCTGCCGGATGCTCGCGAAGCCAGCTGGCGGCGGCGCCGGAATCGATCTCGCGCCCCGGCCGCCCCGGTTCGAACAGGAAACCGCTGACCAGACCGACCGGGTCGGAACCATAGCCGGCTTCGACAATGCCCGATTGCATGCAAACTCCATTCACGTTGCCTCGCGTGACGTTATCACGCCGCCATGAAGATCGGTGCGGCGGCCGCACCGGTTGTACCCGCCCGCAACACCTGTCCCATTCTGGAACACCTCGCCCCACCCGGCACTGGCCGGCATGGCCCGCCATCCCGCATGGCTGCGTCGCGCCGGGCCCCGGCACGGCGCTTGCAGTCTGTCCCCGCGTGCCGATGGCACGACCAACGAATCCAACAAGCATCCGATCGACAAGTGGAGCGAGACATGAACATGGCTGAAATTGCCCAGCTGGGCGTGCCCTACCCGTTCAAGGAGCAGTACGACAACTACATCGGCGGTGCCTGGGTGCCGCCGGCCGACGGTCAGTACTTCGAGGCCGTCACGCCGCTCACCGGCAAGCCGTTCACGCGCGTGCCGCGTTCGAACGAAAAGGACGTGGAAGCAGCACTCGACGCCGCCCACCGCGCCCGCGCGGCGTGGGGCCGCACGTCAACCGCCGAGCGCGCCAACCTGCTGAACCGCATCGCCGACCGCATCGAGGCCAACCTTACGCTGCTGGCCGTGGCCGAGACCATCGACAACGGCAAGCCCGTGCGCGAGACCTCTGCTGCCGACCTGCCGCTGGCCGTCGACCACTTCCGCTACTTCGCGGGCTGCATCCGCGCCCAGGAAGGCACCATCTCGGAAATCGACCACGACACCATTGCCTATCACTTCCACGAGCCGCTCGGCGTGGTGGGCCAGATCATTCCGTGGAACTTCCCGCTGCTGATGGCCGTATGGAAGCTGGCCCCGGCGCTGGCCGCCGGCAACTGCGTGGTGCTCAAGCCGGCCGAACAGACCCCGGCTTCGATCCTGGTGCTGATGGAACTGCTGCACGACCTGCTGCCCCCGGGCGTGATCAACGTCGTCAACGGCTTTGGCGTGGAGGCGGGCAAGCCGCTGGCGTCAAGCCCGCGCATCGCCAAGGTGGCCTTTACTGGCGAAACCACTACGGGCCGGTTGATCATGCAGTACGCGTCGCAGAACCTGATCCCGGTGACGCTGGAACTGGGCGGCAAGTCGCCGAACATCTTCTTCGAGGATGTGATGGCTGCCGACGACGCCTATTTCGACAAGGCGCTCGAAGGCTTTGCGATGTTTGCGCTGAACCAGGGTGAAGTCTGCACCTGCCCGTCGCGCGTGCTGATCCAGGAATCGATCTACAAGGCGTTCATGGAGCGCGCGGTCAAGCGCGTGGAAGCGATCCGCCAGGGGCACCCGCTGGACAAGTCGACGATGATCGGCGCACAGGCGTCCGAGGAACAGTTGCAGAAGATCCTGTCGTATATCGACATCGGCAAGCAGGAAGGCGCCCGCGTGCTGACCGGCGGCGAACGCAACGCGCTGGGCGGCGACCTGGCGGGCGGCTACTACGTCAAGCCTACGATCTTCGAGGGCCACAACAAGATGCGCATCTTCCAGGAGGAAATCTTCGGCCCGGTGGTCTCGGTCACCACCTTCAAGGACGAGGAAGAGGCGCTGGCAATTGCCAACGATACGCTCTACGGGCTGGGTGCCGGGGTGTGGACGCGCGACGGCGCGCGCACGTTCCGCATGGGCCGGGGCATCGAGGCGGGCCGCGTGTGGATCAACTGCTACCACGCCTATCCGGCCCATGCCGCGTTCGGCGGCTACAAGCAGTCTGGCGTGGGCCGCGAGAACCATCGCATGATGCTGGACCACTACCAGCAGACCAAGAACCTGCTGGTCAGCTACAACCCGAATCCGCTCGGATTCTTCTGACGCAGCCGCCCTGGCAGCAGCGCGCTAGGACTGGCGCTGCCGCCGGTAGATCGTATTGCGCGACACGCCAAGCTCGCGCGCCGCGGCACTGACGTTACCGCCGTGGCGCGCCAGCGCTTCGCGAATGCGTGCGGCTTCCCAGTCGCGCATGCAGCCGGCAGGGGCATCTGCTTCCCCCATGCCTTGCATGGTTGGCACGGCCTGCACAGGTGCCGGCGCGGCAAATTCGTCCGGCAGGTGCTCGACATCGATCCGCGCCTCGCCTTCGGCCATCAACGCGGCGGTACGCAACACGCTGGCCAGCTCGCGCAGGTTACCGGGCCATGCGTGCCGGCGCAGTATCGCCATGGCCTGCGCCGAGATCGCCTGCGGCCCGTGTTCGCATTCGTCTTCCAGAATGCGCGACACCAGCGCGTCGAAATCGCTGCGCCCGGCCAGCGGTGGCAAGGTCACCGCCAGCCCATGGATGCGGTAATAGAGATCCTCGCGGAACGTGCCATCGGCCATCTGCGCGCGCAGGTCGCGGTGCGTGGCGCAGACGATGCGGATGTCGACCGGCGTGCTGTGCGAGCCCCCCAGCGCGGTAACCGCGCGTTCCTGCAGCACGCGCACCAGCCTGACCTGCTGCGCCAGCGGCATGTCGCCAATCTCGTCGAGGAACAGCGTGCCACCGTGCGCCTGCGCAATCCTGCCGGCGTGGCCACGCCGCCGGGCGCCCGTGAACGCGCCCTCTTCATAGCCGAACAGCTCGGCTTCGATCAGGGTCTCCGGAATGGCCGCACAGTTGACGGCCACGAACGGACCGCTGGCCCGTGGCGAGTCGGCATGCACGGCGCGCGCCAGCCATTCCTTGCCGGAGCCGGTACGCCCCAGGATCAGCAACGGGATATCGCGCCCACGCAGGCGCGCCACGCGCTGCAGTACGGCGGCCATGCGGGCATCGCCGGTGTCCAGGCGGGCCAGCGCGGCCGACGGCTGCACCACCGGCTGCGGCACATTCACCGGGGCTGCCACTTCCGCGCGATGCGACAACCGCGCGTAGATCCGCACGCCACTGGGCAGCGCCAGGTCGCGCAGCAGCGTATCGGCAGTGCCGGACGGCGGCATCGGCAGTGCGAACAGTTCCGTGAAGGTGGCGCCGGCCAGCACATCGGCGCTCATGCCAAGCTGGAACCACCCGCTGCGATTGGCCGCCAGGAACGTGCCATCGGCGCCAAACGCGGCCATGCCCTCGAACAGCGTGCCGACCAGTTCGGGGCGGCCGTGGAAACGCACCACGAGCGCGTCGGGAAACTGGGCCGCGAACAGCTGGTTCTCGATGGTCTGCGCGGACATGCGCACCAGCGCCATCGTGTGCGGATGAAAGCCGCGCGGATCGCCGCTGACATCGAGCGCGCCCAGCCAGTCGCCCATCGGGCTGGCAATCGGGGTGCAGGAACAGGTGAGCTGGCGGTTGGCGTGCAGGAAGTGCTCGTCGCCATGGATGATCGCGGAGCGCCCTTCCGCCAGGGCGGTGCCGATGGCATTGGTGCCCTTGCTGGCCTCGGACCACGACACGCCGGGCGCCAGCGCCACGTCGCGCGCCCGCGCGGCAAAGCCGCTGCCATCACCGTCGCCCACGCTGTGCAGGATCACCCCGGCGCTGTCGCTGAGCAGCACCAGGCTATCGGTGCCCGCCACCTGCCGGTACAGGCCTTCCATCACGGGCAGCGCCAGGCGGTACAACGCGCGATTGCCGTCGACGCGTTCGCCCAGCGCGCGGCGGCTCAGCGGGTGATAGTCGGGAACTTGCGCGGCATCGAGCCCGAATCCGGCAGAGCGTCCGTGCGCGCGGCGCAGCAGTTCGCTGCGGTCGGCCACGTCATCGTGTCCGGCGGCAAGCACATCGGCCTGAAGGGCATCCTGGAATGTCAGGGCATTGCGCATCGGCGGGTCTCCTGGCTGGCGCTCTCGCCACCGTCAACACCCGGGGCGGAGCATCTCTGCCGGCGACCTTATCACAGCCCGCCGCGCGTGGCCGCCAACTTCTTGTAGAACGCGGCCCGGCTGATGCCGATGCGCGCGGCAGCCTCTGCGACGCGTCCGCCACATGCATCCAGCGCCTGCGCCAGAAACGCGGCCTCGAACTGGGCCATGGCAGCCGCATAGGTCTGCGCGGGCGCCTCCGGCACCGGCAGGGGCGCGGCGGCCGCAGGCCGGGGCTCGGCGGCGGGAGCAGATGGCTCGCCCGGAGACGTCACCGGCTCGACCACCGGCGCAGGGCTGGCGCGACGCGCGCCGAGCAGAGGCGCCAGCGTGGCCGCGTCCACCGAATCCTCGTCGCACAGCATGACCACGCGCTCCAGCACATTGCGCAGTTCGCGCACATTGCCTGGCCAGTCATAGTCGCCCAGCAGTTGCAGCGCATCGTCGCGCAGGCCCATCGGGTGGCGTTCGGCCTTGATGCTCAGTTCTTCGACGATGGCGTAGACCAGCGGCAGCAGGTCGGCCCGGCGTTCGCGCAGCGGCGGCAGGTCGATCGACAGCACATTGAGCCGGTAATAGAGATCGGCGCGGAAGCGGCCTTGAGCCACCAGCGCAGGCAGGTCGGCAGAGGTGGCCGCAATGATCCGCACATCGCTGCGCACGATGCGGTTCGACCCCAGCGGTTCGAATTCGCGATCCTGCAGCGCGCGCAGCAGCTTGCTTTGCAGCGCCAGCGGCATATCGCCGATTTCGTCCAGGAACAGCGTGCCGCCATCGGCCAGTTCGAACTTGCCGACCCGCCCCTTGCGATCCACGCCCGTATAGGCACCCGGCGCGGCACCGAAGAACTCCACTTCCAGCAGCGTATCGGGGATGGCCGCCACGTTGACGGTAACCAGCGGCCTTTCGGCACGTGCCGACCCCGCATGGATGCCGTGCGCCAGCAGTTCCTTGCCGGTGCCGGTTTCGCCCAGCAGCAGCACCGGCGACTCCACCAGCGCGGCGCGCCGGGCCTGGCGCTTGACCTCCTGGGCCGCCGGGCTGGCGCCGACGAAACTGGCAAACGTGTACTTGGCCCGGCGCGCGTGGTCCAGCGAACGGCGCGCCGCCGCCAATTCGGCCTGGGCCCGCGAGTAATGGGCAAAGATCGGCGTCAGCGCCTTGAGTTCATCGAACAGCGCGAACCCCACCCCGCCGATGGTGCGGCCGTTGTCGTCCTTGATCGGCAGGCGCGTGACGATCATCGGCTCGCGGTCGGTTTCCAGCAGGTCCAGCAGGATTGGCTTGCCTGTGGTGACCACCTCGCGCATCAGGCTGTTCGGGATCACCTGCTCGCAATCGAGCCCGATCGCGTCCTGCGGGTTGGTGAACCCGAAGCGTGCCGCGTAGCGCTTGTTGATCCAGACCACGCGCGCGTGCTCGTCCACCACGAAGGTGCCTTCGCTGAAGTTTTCAAAAGTGCGGAACAGCGACTCCATGCCGCGTCGCGCCACATAGTCGTAGTCGAACAGCAGGGCGCCACCTGGGTCGGCGATCTTGTGCATGGCTGCGGGTCCGGGGATGTTGTCTCGATTTGTAGACGCGAAGTGTCTCATAACGAAGACTTCAACGCCGCGCACATCGCTTGTCTTGTCTCAATGAGGAGACAATGCCCCGCAGGCTACACTATTTGCGCCTTATTCTTAACTTTTGAATGTGGCACGGAGCCTGCTAATGAAGCGGTCCCTTGTCATCTGCGCGAGGGACCATCGCATTACACGGCACCGGGGCAACCTGCCACGGCTCGACCGCATTCAAGAACAAGCAATGGAGACCCCATGTCTTTTGTCATAGTGCTCGCCGCACTGGCCTTCCTCATGTTCGCCGCCTATCGCGGCTACAGCGTGATCCTGTTCGCGCCGCTGGCCGCGCTGGGCGCGGTACTGCTGACCGACCCGTCGGCGGTGGCACCGGTGTTTTCCGGCATCTTCATGGAGAAGATGGTCGGCTTTGTAAAGCTTTACTTCCCGGTGTTCATGCTCGGCGCCGTGTTCGGCAAGGTCATCGAACTGTCGGGCTTCTCCGAGTCCATCGTGGCCGCGGCCATCCGCTACATCGGCCGCTCGCGCGCCAATGCCGTGATCGTGGCGGTCTGCGCGTTGCTGACGTACGGCGGCGTGTCGCTGTTCGTGGTGGTGTTCGCGGTCTACCCGTTTGCCGCCGAACTCTACCGCCAGAGCAATATCCCCAAGCGCCTGATGCCGGGCGCCATCGCACTGGGCGCGTTCTCGTTCACGATGGACTCGCTGCCGGGCACGCCGCAGATCCAGAACATCATCCCCACCACGTTCTTCAAGACCACGTCGTGGGCGGCTCCGGCGCTGGGCGTGGCGGGCTCGCTGTTCATCATCATCGTGGGCCTGTCGTACCTGGAATGGCGCCGCCGCGCGGCCCAGGCGCGTGGCGAGGGCTATGGCACGAACCTGCTGAACGAACCGCAGCGCGTGGAAGGCGGCAAGCTGCCGCCGCCGCTGCTGGCAATCCTGCCGCTGGTGGTGGTGGGCGTGTCCAACTTCTGGCTGACGCGCATGATTCCGCTCTGGTACGGCCAGGCCAACAGCGTGTCGCTGCCGGGCCTGCCCAAGCCGGTGGAAACCAAGATTGCCAGCGTGACGGCCATCTGGGCCGTGGAAGGCGCGCTGCTGCTGGGCATCGTCATCGTGCTGGTCACCGCGTTCGGCGCCGTGAAGTCGCGCTTTGCCGAAGGCACCAAGAGCGCCGTGTCGGGTGCGCTGCTGGCGTCGATGAACACCGCTTCGGAATATGGCTTTGGCGGCGTGATCGCGGCGCTGCCGGGCTTCCTGGTGGTGAGCGATGCGCTGCGCAGCATTCCGAATCCGCTGGTCAACGCCGCCGTGTCCGTCAGCACGCTGGCCGGCATTACCGGCTCCGCATCGGGCGGCATGAGCATCGCGCTGGCCGCCATGTCCGACGTGTTCATCCAGGGCGCGCAGGCCGCACAGATTCCGCTGGAAGTGCTGCACCGGGTGGTCTCGATGGCCAGTGGCGGCATGGACACGCTGCCGCACAACGGCGCCGTGATCACGTTGCTGGCCGTGACCGGCCTGACGCACCGCGAGTCGTATCGCGACATCTTCGCCATCACGATGATCAAGACGCTGGCCGTGTTCTTCGTGATCTTCGTGTTCTACACCACCGGTCTGGTCTGACCGCACCCAGGGACGCATCATGGTCAATCTGCATGGCAAGACTGCCCTGGTCACCGGATCCACGAGCGGGATCGGCCTGGGTATCGCCCAGGCGCTGGCACAGGCCGGCGCCAACATCGTGCTCAACGGCTTTGGCGACGTCGAGGCCGCCCTGGCAAGCATCCGCACCCTGGGTGCCGAGGTGATCCACCACGGCGCCGACATGCGGCGCCCCGACGAGATCGAAGCGATGTTCGCGCTGGTGGCGGAGCGCTTCGGCGGCGTCGATGTGCTGGTCAACAATGCCGGCATCCAGCATGTCTCGCCCGTGGAAGATTTCCCGGTGCAGAAATGGGACGACATCCTGGCAATCAACCTGACGTCGGCCTTTCATACGTCGCGCCTGGCGCTGCCGGGCATGCGCGCCGCCAACTGGGGCCGCATCGTCAATATCGCCTCGGTGCACGGGCTGGTCGGCTCGGCCGGCAAGTCGGCCTATGTGGCCGCCAAGCACGGGCTGGTGGGGCTGACCAAGGTGACCGCGCTGGAAACGGCCGCCACCGGCATCACCTGCAACGCGATCTGCCCCGGCTTCGTGCTGACGCCGCTGGTGGCCGCCCAGATCGACGCCATCGCCCAGCGCGAAGCCATCACCCCCGACGCCGCGCAGGCCCGCCTGCTGTCGGACAAGCAGCCTTCCGGCCAATTTGTCACACCCGAGCAACTGGGCAACCTGGTGCTGATGCTGTGCTCGCCGTTCGGCGACCAGGTGCGCGGCGCGGCCTGGGCGATGGATGGGGGCTGGACCGCGCAGTAGCCCGCAGTAGCCTCCCGGCGGCGCCACCGCTCCGCTACTCGCCAGATCGCTGGCCCCGGCAATCACCGGGGCCATTTTTTTCGCATATTCGGCGGCCAGCTTGTATGCTTTTGGCGTCAGTCTCACTGTCGGCCCCAGCCCGCGCAGGCTGCGGCAAACGCTTTCCGGCCCGAATGCAACCCCGCACCCTCATGGCACGCCAAAAGATAGACCTGCGAACCCTGATTTTGGGCCTGACCCTGACGGCATGCGTGGTCACGCTGGCAAATTGCCTCTATGCCGCGTACCGGATCGAGCGAGAGACGCTGATCGAGCGATCGCTGGAGGCCAACCGGGCCTACAGCGCCCGCGTGGCATCCTCGATCGACGGGTTCCTGCGCCAGGCACAGTTCCGGCTCAAGCTTGCCGGCGAACGGCTTGCCGAACGCTTCGACGATCCCGCGGCCCGCCGCGACGCGATCGAACGCCTGGCGTCGCTGAGCGGGGATTTCGACGCCGTCGCCATCGTCAATGCCGATGGCCGCATCGCCGACGTCCTGCCCGAGGCACTGCAACTCGAAGGCCGCACGGTGGAGGCACCGGAACAGATCAGCGCCGTACAGGAGCACAAGCCGATAGTCAGCAATGCGTATCGGTCGATGGCCGGCAACCTCGTGATCTTTGTCTCGATGCCGATCTTCGACCACCACGGCACCTACCTGGGATTGATCGGCGGGTCGATTCACCTGCAGAAGGACGGCAGGCTCCATGAACTGATGAGCAACCATTTCTTCGTCTCCGATTCCGAAGTCTACGTGGTCGATGGCCGGCACCAGTTGCTGTTCCATCCGCTGAATGCGCGGATCGGCACCGTCACCGCGACCAATCCGGCCATGGATCATGCGCTGGTCGCCAGGGACGGCAGCATCGCGATGGTGGACGCCGATGGCCGCGCCATGCTGGCGGGCTTTGCGAACATCCCCACGGCGCACTGGGCCATCGTGAGCCAGCAGCCAGTGGTCTCCGTACTGGCCCCGCTCGACGCGCTGATGAAGCGGATTGTTGTCGCGATCGCGCCGGTCGCCGTGATCGGCTTCGTGCTGCTCTGGGTCCTGGCGCGATACATCGCCAGGCCACTGCGGCAACTGGCCGACAGCACCACGTCCACCGGCCTGATCGAAAGCACCGGCTCCGTGGCGCAGGTCAATGCCTGGTACTTCGAGGCCAGCCACCTGAAGCAGGCGCTGCTGCGCGGCATCGACCTTGCCAGGACCCAGGTGAGCGGGCTTGAAATCGCCTCGCAGACCGACCCCCTCACCGGCCTGCTCAACCGACGTGCGCTGGAAGCCAGCATGGCCGCCATGGAGACCGGCGGCCGCCAGGTGGCCGTGATCGCACTCGACATCGACCACTTCAAGCGGGTCAACGACACCTACGGCCACGATGTTGGCGACGTGGTGCTGCAGCGGCTGGCGGACATGATGCGCCACGCATCGCGCAGCACCGACCTGGCGTTCCGCGTCGGTGGCGAGGAATTCCTGATGCTGCTGCCCGACATGGATAGCCGCACGGCAGGCGGCACCGCGGAGCGCCTGCGGCGCCTTGTCGAACAAACGGCCATCGAGCCGGTGGGCCACATCACGATATCGCTCGGCGTCACCACCTGGCCGCACGATGCCGCTACGCTGACTGAAGCGCTGAAGGACGCCGACACACTCATGTACCAGGCCAAGCAGGCCGGGCGCAACCGTTCGGTCGTCGTGGGGCAGCCGACGGCCTAGCGCTGCGTCTTCAGTGGGCAACCATCGGTTGCGCCGACGCTCCCAGGCCAGGGCGCGTGGTCAGGACCGTCGGCGGCGCTGACAGCGACGCCGCCACAAAGGCCGTCTCGGGGTCCAGCTGCAGATCGAGATCAATCGCCATCTTCACCAGATCCGCAAACGTGCGCGCGGCCATCTTGCGCATGGCGCGGCTGCGGTGGATCTTGATCGTGACCTCGCTGATGCCGATCTTGCCGGCGATCTGCTTGTTCATCAGGCCCGACACGGCCAGGGCCATCACCTCGCGTTCCCGGCCGCTCAGCGTCGCAAAGCGTGCACGCAGGTCGTCGCCGCATTGCAGCGCGTGACGGTTGCACCGATCGACGGCAATCGCCTCGGTCACGGCATCAAGAAAGTCCTGGTCACGGAATGGCTTGGGCAGGAAATCGAGCGCACCGGCTTTCATGGCGCGCACCGTCATCTCGATATCGCCGTGACCGGTGATGAACACTACCGGCAGGCAGAGGCCGCGCCGGATCATCTCGCGCTGGACTTCCAGGCCATTGGCGCCACGCAGCCGCACGTCCATCACCACGCAGCCGGGCGCCGGCTCGACAGGTGTCGCCAGAAACGCATCGGCGGACAGGAACGAACGCGCCTGCAAGCCCACCGAACCCAGCAGGTCGGCCAGCGCGTCGTTCATGTCCACATCATCATCGACGATGTAGACCACGGGTTCGACGGCCTCCCGGCCGTGGCTGGGCTTCGATGTCATGGCGTTCACGATGGACTCCGGTAACTCTGCAGGAATGGCCTGGCGGCACCGCGCGCCGGGCCGGTGCGACGGTATGGCCGGAAGTCTAGACAGACTGGCAAGGCGCAACAAGACGCCAACGGTGGAAGCCCCGTTTCCGCGCACGCACCAATCTACAGTCCATGAAGGCAACAAAAAAGCCGACGCCTCCGGAGGTGGAAGGCATCGGCAAACGGGACCGAACAACGATCGATACGCGCTACATGTCGCTGATCTGGGGATCGCCGGCGGCCAGTGCCTGGGCACGCAGATGCGGTGGACAGATCCACCCGGTGTGGATCTGGACCCTTGCGTTGCGTCGCGCCGGTCACGTGCAGGTCGCCCGCCATTTCAAGGCGCCTGCCGGCCCGACGGAACGGGCTACTTCACGGGCGTCAGGATCGGCGCACCCTGGTTCTTGAGCAGGAACACGATGAACCGCGCCGGTTTGGTACTGCTGGCGTTGCGCCCGACGGTATGAATGTCGTTGGGGCCTTCATGAAAGGTCTCCCCCGGCTTGAGCGTGACTTCCTTGCCACCCTTC
Organism: Cupriavidus sp. HE11; assembly: GCF_056097175.1. Classification (NCBI taxonomy): domain Bacteria; kingdom Pseudomonadati; phylum Pseudomonadota; class Betaproteobacteria; order Burkholderiales; family Burkholderiaceae; genus Cupriavidus; species Cupriavidus sp. HE11. The sequence continues at coordinate 2,575,111 of NZ_CP184464.1, read as the reverse complement.
ACACCCATGATGATGGTGCCCTCGAGCACGTAGATGAAACCGTGCGCATCGTGGCGATGCACGGGGTCGTAGCCACCCGGCGGGTACTCCACCATGATCATCTGCACTTCCTTGCCTGGATACTCGGGCAGTGGCTCGGTGGTCAGCGGCGTGACCTTTGCCTCGGGCGCCGCGGCAAAGGCAGGCGGTGCCAGCAGGGCGCAAGAAACGGCCAGCATGGCCGCGATGGAGAGGACACGTCTCATGGCCTTACTCCAGCCCGGCCTTGTCGAGGCCGAACATCTTGTCGGCTGATCCGGGCACCATCTGGAATGCCACGTTGAGCCGGTTCCACGCATTGATGGCCCCAACCTGGAAGGTCAGGTCAGACAGTTCCTTCTCGGAAAACTGGGTGCGCACGCGTTCGAACACATCGTCGGGCACGCCATGGGCCGGCAGTTGGGTCAGCACCTCGGTCCAGGCCAGTGCGGCGCGCTCTCGCGGCGAGAACAGCGTCGACTCGCGCCAGATCGCCACGTGATGCAGGCGCAGCTCGCGCTCGCCGTGGATCCTGGCCTGCTTGACATGCATGTCGACGCAGAACGCGCAGCCGTTGAGCTGCGAGGCGCGGACCTCGACCAGCTCGCGGATGTGCTGCTCGATCGTGGTCTTCTGGAACAGCGCACCGAGTTCGACGAGCTTCTTGGTCAGTTCGGGCGATTGCTGAAAGTAGTTCAAACGTTGTGACATGTGTCTCTCCTGCGATCCAAGGGGGTACGTTCGCCGGCCCCGCTGCATTGCGTCGCGCCACGGGAGCGGCTTGGTATTCATCGTAGGAGGCGGCCCGCCGCGCCGGTAGTACCGCCAAGGTGTCCATACTGTTGTCGCGCCAGCACCAATCGTGCAGGCCGGCTCGGCGGCTGCAGTGCATCGGCACATCGACTCATGAGCGTCATGAACGCGATCAGTCGATCACCCTCACCACGCTGTGAATGCCGTCGCGGGCCATCTTTGCGTACGGGCACAGCCGTTCGGTGTTGCGCACCAGTTCCTCGACCACGTGCCGCGCCACACCGGGCATGCGGATGCGGACATCGGCAATCAGCGCGTAACCGCCGTCAACGGGATCGCGGCCGAACGATACTTCGGCCGCGACGGTGGCCTGCGCCATGTCCACCTGTGCACGCCGGGCCATAAGGCTCAGGGCGCCATGAAAGCAGGCGGCAAAGCCTGCGGCGAACAATTGCTCGGGATTGGTGCCACGGCCAGGACCGCCCATGGCCGCAGGCAGCCGCAGGTCGAGGATCAGGTTGCCATCGTCCGATCTGGCGACGCCGGACGCGCGGCCGTGCCCAGCCTGCCCACCGGTCACCGTAACGGTTGTCGTGTATAGCGCGGTGAATCCCTGGCCCCGGTATCGGTCGAGCAGTGTCAATGGCGGAGGCAGCAGCCTCTCGTTATCCATGTCGTCTCCTGGATCATCCTTTCAGCTGTTGACGAATCCAGTCTTCGAAATGAATGTGTCCCAGGCGCGCTTCGCCTTCGGGCACGAGCGTGCCTTCCTGCAGATCGGCGCCAAAGTAGCTTGCGGCCGGATCGGCCACGACGGTGCGCGCATCGCCGGTGGCCTGCAGGTAGCGTTGCACGAGGTCGCTCATGCGGAAGCGTTCGGGGCCGGCAATGTCGGTCATGCCGTTGATGGGGGCGGCCAGCGCGGCGTCGGCCACCGCATGCGCCACGTCGTCCGAGGCGATGGGCTGGATCAGCGCCGGGGTGATGCGGATCGTGTCCGCCTGCCCGGCCGATTGGGCGATGCCGCCCAGGAATTCCAGGAACTGGGTCGAGCGCACGATCGTGTAGGGAATGCCGGCCTGGCGGATCAGCGCTTCCTGCGCGATCTTGGCGCGGAAGTAGCCGCTTTGCGCAAGCTTGTCGGTGCCCACCACCGACAGCGCCACGTGGTGCGCCACGCCGGCGTCCTTTTCGGCCTGCGCCAGGTTGCGGCCCGAGGTCTCGAAGAAGTGCAGCACAGCCTGATCCTCGAACGAAGGCGAATTGGCGACGTCCACCACCACATGTGCACCGGCCAGCGCCTGCGCCAGGCCTTCGCCCGTCAACGCATTGACGCCCGTGGCCGGCGACGCCGCCAGGACCTCATGCCCCTGCGCAGCCAGCCGCGCTACCACCTTCTTGCCAATCAGGCCGGTACCACCTACGACAACGATCTTCATGACGCATCTCCATGCTTGGGAGTGGAACGAACGTTCCACTTGCCCTGCATGCTAGGTGCGGCCCGGACCGCGCACCAGACCGGCGCCAGGCGCACGGTGTTTCCTGATTTGCACCAATCGGATCGACAACAGAACTACGGAACCGCGTGGCACCCTAGCGATTGACCTTGAGCCGGTACTCGCTGGGCGAGAGCCCGAAATGGCGCTGGAACGTCACGCGCATCCGTTCCTCGCTGCCGAAACCACATTCGTGGGCGATCACGTCGATGGGCCGCCCCGGGTCCTGCAACTGCCGCCGCGCCGCTTCAAGCCTGAAGTGCTCCACGCCCTTGGCGGGCGTGCGGCCGGTCTTTTCCTTGTAGACGCGCGCGAAGTTGCGCGGGCTCATGCCGACATACTCGGCCAGCTTTTCGACCGACAGTTCCTGTGTCGCCAGGTTCTGCACGATCCACAGGTGCAGCGATTCGAAGACCGGCACCTGCCGGCTCTGGGAAATCAGGATTTCGCTCAACTGCGGCTGCGCGCCGGGCCGCTTCATGTAGACCGCCAGTTCCTTGGCGGCATTGAGGGCCACCTCGTGACCATAGTCGGCTTCCACCATGGCAAGCGCCAGGTCGATGCCGGTGGTGACGCCGGCCGACGTCCAGAGATTCTGCTGCCGGACGAAGATCGCGTCGGGGTCCAGGTCCACCGTGGGAAACAGTTCCCGGAAGCGATCGAGCATGGCCCAGTGCGTGGTCGCGCGCTTGCCGTCGAGCAGGCCCGCGAACGCCAGCAGGAACGCGCCGCTGCACACCGATGCCATGCGGCGGACCTTGCCCGACGCGTTGGTCAGCCAGTCGAGCAACGCGGTCTCGGTCTTCGCCACCTCAAGGATGGTGGGCGACCCGGGCACGATCACCGTATCGATGATCCGCAGGTCGAACGACGCCAGCGACACCGAATCCATCGTGGTGCCCTCCACCGTCGCGACCATCCCGCCGGTGAAGCTGGTGGTATGGCAGCGATACCCCGCCAACCCGCGCGCACGCGCGTAGTTGGAGGCGGCCCAGAACACGGTCTGGGGCCCGGCAAGATCGAGCAGGCTCACATCGGGATACGCCACGAACAGGATGTTGCGCGGCATGTCTTCAATGTTTCCAGGGGCGGGGGGCGGCTGATTCTGACTCATGAACGGTATGGCTGTGGACGAGCGATGCTATGCCAATGAGGCGATCCCTTGCAAGCTTGTGCCCCGGACGCAGCGCGGCGCGCGGGTGGCACCAGGGTTGCACGGCCGGCACACCCCGCAGGCGGCGCACGGGCGTTGGCAAGGCGGTCATCGTTCGGCTCCCGTAGGTCACGTGTCCGGTGTCACACGCCGGGTGTCACGGGGTCCGGTGTCACGTCTTGTGGCGTCGCACGACGTCGGGCACAGGCGGCATCCGCGCAGCGGATCGGGCCGGTGGGTGTCGTGGCGACAAGGCAGGTTGGCCGCGAGTCTAGTGACTGGCCTGGCCCGTCACAAGTCAGCGCTGCGGGCAGTGCTGTTTCCACTTTTGCACCAATCGCGGATGACGTTCTCGTGACGTGCCGGGATCGGCTGGCAGTCTGGCAGAAAAAACGGGAACGCTGTCATTTACGGTCTATTAAGCGGTTATTAACATCAACGCGAGGTCGGCCAGGGGGTGGGCAGCAGTGCCGGCGGTCAAATCGACAGCGAGAAGACAATGATTGATGCCGAAAGCGGGCCCGGGCATCCCGACCCGATGCACGCCAACCGGCTGGCCCTGCTGGGCCGTTGCGTGACCATGATCGTCCACGACGCCGCGCAGCCTGTGGCCTCGGTGGCGACGCGCGGCCAGTCGGCGCTGCGCTGGCTGCGGCACGACCCGCCCGATGTCGGTGCGGCCATCGCATCGCTTGAACGACTGGTGGCCGACGCACAACGCGCGGGCGCGCTGCTGGCCGACATCAGGGTGCTGGCGTCGCCCGTGCCGCGGCCACGGCAGCCGGTGCCGCTCGGCGCCGTGCTGCGCGACACGCTGCACTGGCTCGACGACGACCTGCGGCGCCACAGCGTCGACGTGAACGCAGACCTGCGCCGGGAAGACATCGTGGTCCTGGCCGAGCCTGCTGCGCTGCGGCAGCTTGTTGCGAACCTGATCGTCAATGCGATGGAGGCAATGGCCGACACGCCATCGCAGGCGCGGCGTCTGATCGTGCACCTGTCGGCCGAGGGCGCCGACGCCGTGGTGGCCATCAGCGACCGTGGCTGCGGTATCGCCGCCGACGCCCTGCCCCGCCTGTTCGACGCGTTCCACACCACAAAGGTCGACGGAGTAGGTGTCGGGCTCGCGATCTGCCACCGCATCGTGACAGACCACGCCGGCAGCATCCGCGCGGAAAACCGGCGCGACGGCGGCGCACGTTTCGAAGTACGCCTGCCCCGGCAGGATCAAGCGGCATCCCGCGCCACGGCCAGATAGCGCGGGCGCCTTGGGGGAAAGAATGGAATCGACACAAACGGGCGATCCGTCCGATCGCAATTTCAGGCTCAGCCTGCCGAACCGCGCCGACGCGCTGTCGACAAGCTTTGCCGCAAGCTACGCCGGCATCATGGCGTTCATGGCCGTTGCCAGCGAAGGCAGCTTCGCCAAGGCCGGCGAGCGTCTGGGCATCGGCCGCTCGGCCGTGAGCCGCAACGTGCAGAAGCTGGAGGCCCAGCTCAGCACGCGACTGTTCCTGCGCACCACGCGTACCACGCAACTGACGCGCGAAGGCCAGCGCTTCTTCGACAACTGCCATCAGGGCGTGACGCATATCGTCGAAGCGATGAACGACATGCTGGAACTGCGCCAGGGCCCGCCGCGCGGCCTGGTGCGTATCAGCGCCACGGTGGGCTTTGGCCGCAAGATCGTGGCACCGCTGCTCGACAGGTTCGTCAAGGCCTACCCGGATATCGCCATCGACCTGCTGCTGGACGATCGCCCGACCGACTTTGCATCGGAACAGATCGACGTCGCATTCCGCAACGGGCGGATCGAGGACTCCAGCATCATCGCCAAGCAGCTCATTCCGATGCAGATGGCGCTGTGCGCCGCGCCGTCGTATGTGGCAAGGCTCGGGCTGCCGCAGACGCTGGACGATCTGCCGCAGCACGAATGCATCAACTTCCGCTTCGCCAGCGGGCGCATTTTCGAATGGGAGTTCAAGGCCGATGGCGTGGTGCGCAAGTTCCAGCCCCGCGCCCGCATGACATTCAACGACGCCGACCTGGTGCTGCACGCCGTGCTGGAGGGCTGGGGCATTGCGCAGATGTCCGGCTACCAGATCTGCAACCACCTCGCCAGCGGCGAGCTGGTGGTGGCCCTGGCGCGGCATGCGCCCGACGATCGCGGCCATTACATCTGCTACCTGAGCCGCCAGCATCTGCCCACGCGCATCCGCGTCTTCATCGATTTCATGACCGAGCAGATCCGGGCCATGGACCTGAACTGCATGACGGACTTCAACGCGGCCAACGATTGCGAGGGCGCCCTGGAGGTGCCGGCATGAGGCTGACCGCATGGCTCGCCGCCGCTGGGGCCATCGTGCTCTGGGCATCGTTCGCGACGCTGGTATCCCATGCGCCCGACGTGCCGCCGCTGCTGCTGACCGGCATGGCGCTGTGCATTGGCAGCGCAACCTGCCTGCACCGCGTGCGCGAGTGGCGCGTCCCGCCGCGCGTGCTGGCATTCGGCGTGACGTGCCTGTTCGTGTACAACGCCGGCCTGGTCCTGGCATTCCGGCTCGCACCGATTGCCGAAGCCAACCTGATCAACTACCTGTGGCCCCTGATCCTGGTGCTGCTGGGCACCACGGTCTGGCGCGGTATCGAATGCACGGCCAAGGTCGCCGGCGCGCTGCTGGGCTTTGGCGGCTGCATCGTCGCCATTACCGCAGGATCGGGGGCGGTGGCATTTGGCGCCGACCCTGGCGCCGATGCTGGTGGCCTTCCCGGCGGCATTTCCGCAGGCAGGCATATGGCCGGCTACGCCCTGGCGCTGCTGGCCGCCATCGTCTGGGCCATCTACTCGGTCGGCGCGCGCTGGCTGCCACCGTTCTCGTCATGGGCCGTCGGCGGCTTCTGCCTGGGGGCCGGGCTGCTGGCCATTGCCAGCCACCTTGCGATCGAGCCGCGCTTCGTGCCGTCGGGCAGCGACCTGGCGTGGGTGGCAGCGATCGGCCTGGGGCCACTGGGCATTTCGTTCGTGCTGTGGGACTACGCCATGCGGCATGGCAATGCCGCGCAGATCGGCATACTCGGCTACAGCACGCCCGTCCTGTCGATGCTGTGCCTGGCACTGGCGGGCAAGGTCACCGGACGCGACTGGTCGATGATCTTCCTGGCCTGCACGTTGATCGTGGCCGGCGTGGCGCTGGCGTCGATGGGGCCATTGTTGTGGCGGCGGGCGGGCTGGGCGCGCAAGCCGTAGCGCTGCCTGCGGTCCGCAAGAGAACGGCCCAAAAAGAAAAAGCCCCGGAATTTCCGGGGCTTCTTGCTGGGGCCTTATGCGCCGAACGTATTCGCTCAGGCGAAGTTCTTCGAAGCGAAGTCCCAGTTCACGACGTTCCAGAATGCCTCGACGTACTTCGGACGGGCATTGCGGTAGTCGATGTAGTAGGCGTGTTCCCACACGTCGCAGGTCAGCAGCGGCTTGGCGTCGGTGGTCAGCGGCGTGGCGGCGTTCGAGGTGGACACCAGGTCCAGCGAGCCGTCGGTCTTCTTGACCAGCCAGGCCCAGCCCGAACCGAAGGTGCCAACGGCCGTCTTCGTGAATTCTTCCTTGAACTTGTCGAACGAACCGAACTTGGCGTTGATCGCGTCAGCCAGGGCACCGGTCGGCTGGCCGCCGCCGTTCGGCTTCATCGATTCCCAGTAGAACGTGTGGTTCCAAACCTGGGCAGCGTTGTTGAAGATGCCGCCCGACGACTTCTTGACGATATCTTCCAGCGAAGCGTTCTCGAACTCGGTGCCCTTGATCAGGTTGTTCAGGTTCGTGACGTAGGTCTGGTGATGCTTGTCATGATGGAACTCCAGGGTCTCCTTGGAGATGTGCGGAGCCAGGGCGTCATGCGCGTACGGGAGAGGAGGGAGCGTGTGTTCCATTGTTCTGTCTCTACGGTTTTGGTGGGGAGAATGGCCGATTGTAGGTGACTTGCCAGACCCGCGCAAACGGCTCTGGAAAGCCCCCTGACCTCATGTTAGTTTCCCCTGCGGCCGCTCAGGGGAGCATTTCCATCGACTGAGAATCAGTCGCAACCAGGCCGGCGCCAGCGCCCTGGAATGTCTCAGAAAGTGGCCAGTTTCGACTGTACGCCGGCAATTTCGATGTCCGCCGTGCCGTCCGCCAGATGCGCCTCGACAATGCTGCCGGCGCGCAAGTCACTGGGCGACCGCAGGGCCCGTCCGCGATTGTCGAGCAGCACGGCGTAACCGCGTTCCAGCGTGCGCTGCGGGGCCAGCAGTTCCAGTGCCCCCGCCGCGCGGGCCAGCCGTTGTGTTTCACGTTCGTGACGTCGGTCAAGCGCGGCATCCATGCGCGCGGCCATGCGGTCCAGCGTCGCCTGCGCCGCGCCGGTATCGGGCTGGCAGGCCCGCCAGCGCATGGTCAGCACGTCATGCCGATGCCGCTGGGCAGACACCGTATCCCGCAGTGCCGCACGCAAGTGTCGGGCCAGATTGTCGACTTGCGCACGCCGTTCCTGCAGTTGCGCCTGCGGACTGCGCAACTGCCGCGCCAGCCACTGCAGATGCTGCCCGCGCCGTTCGAGCTGGCGATCCATGCATTGCGTCAGCGATTCGCGCGCCCGGCGGGCGGCCTGCAGCAGATGCGCCCGATCGGGACTGACCAGTTCGGCCGCGCCGGTTGGCGTGGGAGCCCGTACATCGGCCACGAAATCGGCAATCGTGAAATCGGTTTCATGGCCCACGCCGGACACCACCGGCACGCGGCTGCGCGCAATGGCCTGGGCTACCACTTCTTCGTTGAACGACCACAGGTCTTCGATGCTGCCGCCACCACGGCACAGGATCAGCACATCGCATTCATCGCGTGCGCTGGCCGTCTCCAGCATCGCCGCAATCTTCTCCGCAGCGCCTGCCCCCTGCACGGGTACCGGGTATACGACCACGTTGACGTGCGGTGCACGCCGTTGCAGCGTGGTCAGCACGTCGCGCATCGCCGCAGCCTGCAGCGAGGTGATCACGCCAATCGTGCGCGGATGCGCCGGGATGGGACGCTTGCGTGCGGGATCGAACAGACCCGCCTGTGCAAGTTTTTCCTTGAGGCGCAGGAACGCTTCGTAGAGATTGCCCAGGCCCGCGCGCCGCATGGCTTCCACGCCAAGTTGCAGCTCGCCGCGCGCTTCGTACATCGACACCACGGCACGTACTTCCACCGCCTCGCCTTCGCGCGGCGTGAAATCCACGTGCTGGTTGCGTCCGCGAAACATCACGCAGCGGATCTGCGCGCGTGCGTCCTTGAGCGAGAAATACCAGTGGCCGCTGGCCGCGCGGGTGAAATTCGAAATTTCGCCCCTGACCCAGGCCAGCGGAAAGCTGCGTTCCAGGACGCCGGCAATGGCGTGGTTGAGTTCGCTGACCGGAATCACCTCGCGCGTGCGCGAAGGCGGCTGAGACGGCGCAAAACGCGAAAGGTTCTCGTTCTCTGGCATGGTGCACGACCGCGCAGGCGGCGTGAGATGGACATGTCCACAGCATAACCGCTATGTCAAGAGGCGTTGGGCAGCGCACACGCATTCGCCCGCAATCCGCATGAGTCGGTACAAGCTATTGATTCATTTGATTTTTCTGACCGGACCAAAAAACAGGCAATGTAAGAGAAAACCTTACGCGTCAACGACTTACCAAAACGTCCCGGCGCTTGTTCACAAAGTTATCCACAGAAGCTTTGGATAATGGATTTGTCAAGGGCCTGGGCTGTGGACAACGTATACCTTGCGCATCGATCCCCGCTGTGGCAACACTCGCGCCCTGTCGAAGTCGACCGCGCCGCACGGCACGCTCCAACGCCCCGATTGCCCAATTTTTAGGCAGATACGTATACCTCCATAAGGATCAAGGGGTTAGCCGTCTTCTCCCGGGCTTATCCACAACCGGTCCACAATCCTGTCCTGTGCCGATGTGGAAAGCGGACGACCTGGTCAAGCCGGCAAGTGGCCCCTGCAGCGCCACCGCATTGCCCATTTTTTAAGCAGAAGAATACTTTTCCTTTTAAATCAACAACTTGGCGAAAGTCTTCGACAACTTTCCACAGCCGATCCACAACACTGTCCCGCCAGAATGTGGAAAGTCCTGCCTGAAGCAGCCGGAGCGGCTCCGCTGACCGCTGGCGCACCGGCCAAACCCGTCTATCCGGTGTGCTTTCCCCGTCTTGCACAAGAAACAGGCAATTGGTGGACAGTCCTTGCCAATCAATGACTTAGGGTGTTTTTCCGAAGGCTTTCCACAACTGGTCCACAATCCTGTCCCGCTTCAGTGTGGAAAGCCGCAGACAGCGCCAACGTGCGTGGCTTGCCGCGCTGGCCGGGGGCGGGTTAGAGTGGCGCCTGCAATTTTTCGAGCATCGCCGGTGCGCACGCGAAAACCAGCGCGCGCATCAAAGGCTGCCGCGCAGTTGTCATTCAGGCTGTTCCATTTCGGGTCTGTCGCTTCGTAGAAATTCGGGGGTCCACGTGTTTTCCATCATTCAAGCGGCCGGCTGGCCGATCTGGCCGCTGCTGCTCGCCTCGGTCATTGCGCTTGCGCTGATCGTCGAACGTTTCGTTTCCCTCAAGCGCAGCAAGATCCTGCCGCCGAAGCTGTACGAGGAGGCGCTCTCCGCCGCCCAGCAGCGCAAGGCCACGCCTGAGGTTGTCAACAATCTCGAGAAGAATTCCCCGCTCGGCCGCGTGCTGGCCGCCGGCCTGCGCCACGTGGTGCTGCAGCCGCAGACGTCGCGCGATGCCGCCAAGGACGTGGTGGAAGAAGCCGGCCGTGCGGTGGCGCACGACCTGGAGCGCTACCTGAACGCGCTTGGCACGATTGCCTCGGTGGCGCCGCTGATGGGCCTGCTGGGCACCGTGATCGGCATGATCGAGATCTTCGGGCACCAGGGCGGCACCGGCGCCAACCCCGAGCAGCTGGCGCACGGCATCTCGGTGGCGCTGTACAACACGGCCTTCGGCCTGATCGTGGCGATTCCGGCGCTGATCTTCTGGCGCTACTTCCGCCGCCTGGTGGACGACTACGTGGCCGAGCTGGAATTCCGCGCCACCGCGTTCCTGGACGCCATCCTGCCGCAGCGCAGGGCCTGACGCGGCCGGGAGCACGCCATGCGTTTCCGTTCCCGCCAGCGGCGCGAGGAGCCAGAGATCAACCTGATCCCGCTCATCGACGTGCTGCTCGTGATCCTGATCTTCCTGATGATCACGACCACGTACTCGCGCTTTACCGAACTGCAGATCCAGCTGCCCACCGCCGATGCCGATCGCGCGCAGCAACATCCGACCGAAATCGTCGTATCGGTGTCGGCACGCGGGGTCTATTCCGTCAACAAGCAGGTGCTGGAGCAGAAGGACGTGACCAGCCTGGCCGACCAGCTGCGCAGCGCCGCCGGACCGGCCGGCAGCGGCCCGCAGCCCGTGGTGATCGTCAATGCCGACGCCCAGGCCACGCACCAGGCTGTGATCAACGTGATGGAAGCGGCCCGCGTGGCCGGCCTGTCGCGCCTGACCTTCGCCACGCAAAGCACGCAGCAGCGCTGACGCCCGCACCGGGCGCGCAGGGCCGGATGGGCGGCAAACTTGCCGCATGCGCTGCGCAATGCCCATAATGTCTGCATCGGGCCGATGCCACCTCCGGGTGGCATCGCCCTTTTCCATCCATCCCGCTCATGCCCGCTCCCCGACACGCCCTTGCCGACTTCGTCACCGCCCAGTGGCAACGCCGCGGCTGGTTCGCCTGGCTGATGTGGCCGCTGTCGCTGCTGTTCGGCCTGATCGCACGCATCCGTCGCCACGGCTACCGCCAGGGCTGGTTCAAGTCGACCCGCCTGCCCATGCCGGTGATCGTGGTCGGCAACGTCACCGTGGGCGGCACCGGCAAGACGCCGGCCGTGATCGCGCTGGCCCAGGCGCTGTGCGAGGCCGGACTGCGTCCGGGCGTGGTATCGCGTGGCTACGGTGTGACACTGAAGCATCCGCGCCGGGTCAAGCCGACCTCGAAAGCCTCGGACGTTGGCGACGAGCCGCTGCTGATTGCGCGTGCCACCGACGTACCGGTATGGGTGTTCCCCGACCGCGCGCTGTGCGCGCAGACGATGCTGGTATCGCATCCGGGCGTCAATGTGCTGCTGCTCGACGACGGCCTGCAGCATTACCGCCTGCAGCGCGATTTCGAGATCGTCATGTTCGACACCCGCATGGGCGGCAACGGCATGCTGCTGCCGGCCGGACCGCTGCGCGAGCCGCTGAGCCGGCCGCGCGATGCCACGCTGATCAACGATCCGAACTTCAAGGCCACGCCCGACAAACCCAATGTCTACGGCATGCGCCTGGAGCTCGACGACGCCTGGCAGCTCAACGACCCGACCATGGCACGCCCGGTGGCGCAGTTCGCCGGCAAGCGCGTGCTGGCCGCCGCCGGTATCGGCAACCCGGAACGATTCTTTGCCAGCCTGCGCCGCGCCGGCCTGGCACCCACGGCAACGATGCCGCTGCCGGACCATTACGACTTCGCCGACGACCCGTTCGCCGGCAATGACGATGCACTCAATGCGGACGTGATCCTGATCACCGAGAAGGATGCCGTAAAATGCGAGCGCTTCGACGACCCGAGGATCTGGGTCGTCCCCACCACGCCCGTGATCGACGCGGGCCTGATCGACAAAATCCGCCGCGTCGTACTGGCGCGCAACCCGGCCGTCGCCACACCCGTCACCACGGGGCAATCCTCCGCCACGGGCGCGGCGACCGGTCTCGACAAGGAACACCAGGATGGACAACCGGCTGCTTGAAATCCTCGTCTGCCCGCTGTGCAAGGGCAAGCTGGAATACGACCGCGCCGCCCAGGAACTGATCTGCCACGCCGACAAGCTGGCGTACCCGATTCGCGACGGCATCCCGGTCATGCTGGCCGATGAAGCGCGCCAGTCGGTGCCCGGCCGCGTGGTGCCCGTGGAACCGTCCGACAACTGATCGGACGCCCGCGCCGCCGGCGTCGGCGCAGTCAGGCAATCATCATGAGCATTCCCGCATTTACCGTCGTCATTCCGGCGCGCCTGGCCTCGACCCGGCTGCCGAACAAGCCGCTGGCCGATATCGGCGGCCACCCGATGATCGTGCGCGTGGCCGAACGCGCGCATGCGTCGTCCGCGCAGCGCACCGTGGTAGCCACCGATGCGCCCGAAGTGGCAGCCGCCTGCGCCGCGCGCGGCGTGGAGGCCGTGATCACGCGTGCCGACCACCCTTCGGGCACCGACCGCCTGTCGGAAGTGGCCGCCCAGCTTGGCCTGGCTGACGACGCCATCGTGGTCAACGTGCAGGGCGACGAGCCGCTGATCGATCCGAACCTGATCGACGAGGTGGCGCTGCACCTGGCCGCGCATCCCGATTGCGCCATCGCCACGGCCGCTCATCCGCTGGACGATCCGGCCGAAGTCTTCAATCCCAATGTGGTGAAGGTGGTGTGCGACAACGCGGGGCGCGCGCTGTATTTCTCGCGCGCACCGATTCCCTGGGCTCGCGACGCATGGGCCGCCGTGCCCACGCAGCCGGCAGCTACCGCACAGGTGCCGATGCCGGCCATGCCCGTGCTGCGCCATATCGGCATCTACGCCTATCGCGCCGGCTTTCTGCGGCGATTCCCGACGCTGGCGATCTCGCCGGTCGAACAGGTCGAAGCGCTGGAACAACTGCGCGCCATGTGGCATGGCGAGCGCATTGGGGTGATGGTGACGGCGGCGGCGCCGGCACCGGGCGTGGACACGCCGGCCGATCTGGAGCGCGTGCGCGCACTCTGGGCACAGGGCATGGCGCAAGACGGCCCCTGAGAATCCGCACGGCGGGGCGACGTAGACCCCAGTTTCCCGCTGGAGTTCATACTGCTGCAACCTGGACGAAGGCCGAACCGGCATTGCCCATGGCATAATGCCTGCCGATACAGAGCCCGCATGCGTGTACTGCACGTCTGCAAAGGCTCGGTGGGGAGATAGAGATCGAGCCGCCCGGATGCGCGCCGCTGGCCCGTCGCCGCGAATGCAGGACCTTCGCACGACCGCCAGGCGACGCCGCGCTTCGGGCGCCGCGCATGAGCGGACGCCGGCATATGCCTTGCCCTTCACGTGGGGACGTAGAGGCATGGCCGGGCGTAAGTCCCGCGTCAAGTTGCAGCGGTACCCTCCTTCCATAGATCCCGCCAGACCGAATTCAAATACCTTGAGGACCCGTAAATGCGTTTGATCCTGTTGGGCGCGCCTGGCGCCGGCAAAGGCACGCAAGCCAAGTTCATCTGCGAGAAGTTCGGCATTCCGCAAATCTCCACGGGCGACATGCTGCGCGCCGCGGTGAAGGCCGGTACGCCGCTGGGCATCGAAGCCAAGAAAGTGATGGACGCGGGCGGACTGGTGTCGGATGACATCATTATCGGCCTGGTGAAGGACCGCCTTAAGCAGCCTGACTGCGAAAAGGGCTATCTGTTCGACGGTTTCCCGCGCACGATTCCGCAGGCCGAGGCCATGAAGGAAGCCGGCGTGGCCATCGACTACGTGCTGGAAATCGACGTGCCGTTCGACGCCATCATCGAGCGCATGAGCGGTCGCCGTGTCCACGTGGCATCGGGTCGTACGTACCACGTGCGCTACAACCCGCCGAAGGTGGAAAACACCGACGACGAAACCGGCGAAGCGCTCATCCAGCGCGACGACGACAAGGAAGACACGGTGCGCAAGCGCCTGGACGTGTACTCGCAGCAGACGCGTCCGCTGGTGGACTACTACTCCGACTGGGCCAGCAAGGGCGACGCGTCGGCCAAGGTGGCACCGCCGCAATATCGCAAGATCTCGGGCGTAGGCGACGTGGACAAGATCACGGCCAGCGTCTTTGAAGCGCTGAAGTAATCGGCGCTGCCCAGCAGTACACCGGAAACGGCCCAGGTTCCCCTGGGCCGTTTTTGTTTTTGGGGCTGACCCAGGCTTACGCGGGGCAATGATTTACGTTAACGTAAACGGCAGGCCAATCGCGGCAGACCAAGCGCGGCATCCAGATCCGCGGCACGCAAATACAAAGGAGACAGACCGATGGACATCCAGGGCAACGTATTCATCGTCACCGGCGGCGCGTCGGGGTTGGGCGCAGGCACCGCGCGCATGCTGGCGCAGGCGGGCGGCAAGGTCGTGATCGCCGACCTCAACGAGGCGGCCGGCACCGCGCTGGCCCAGGAACTGGGCGGCCAGTACGTGAAGTGCGACGTCACCGCCGAGGCCGATGGTCAGGCCGTGGTCGATGCCGCCCGGAAGCTCGGCCGACTGTCGGGCCTGGTCAACTGTGCCGGCATTGCCGTGGCCGCCAAGACCGTGGGCAAGAACGGCCCGCATCCGCTCGATGCCTTCGAGAAGACCATCCGGGTGAACCTGATCGGCACGTTCAACATGATCCGGCTGGCGGCGGCGGCCATGGTGGAAAACACGCCCGATGCCGAAGGCGAGCGCGGGGTGATCATCAATACGGCGTCGGTGGCGGCCTTCGACGGCCAGATCGGCCAGGCCGCCTATGCGGCGTCCAAGGGCGGTGTGGTCGGCATGACACTGGCGATCGCCCGCGACCTGGCGCGCGACGGCGTGCGCTGCATGACCATCGCGCCGGGCCTGTTCGAGACGCCGATGCTGCTGGGCATGCCGCCCGAAGTGCAGGACGCGCTGGGCAAGATGGTGCCGTTCCCGCCGCGCCTGGGCCGCCCGACCGAATTCGCGAAGCTGGCGCAGGCCATTATCGGCAACACGATGATGAACGGCGAAGTGATCCGCCTGGATGGCGCGATCCGCATGCAGCCGAAATAACCTGCCGCTGGCCTACGCCGCCGGCAGCAGCATTGCCAGCATCAGGCCTGGCACGGCCGGCGGCACCAGCGTCAGTTGCTCCAGATAGACCAAGCCGTGCGTTGGATGATGAAAGCCGCGCCGGCCACCCTGCCGTTCCTCCACATCCTGCGACCGCCAGGCATTGGCAAATGCCGGGCTGTCCGCCATCAACTGCTCGACCAGGGCGCGCGTGGGCGGATCTTCCGCATGGCGCAGGCTGTGTACGCGAAACTCCGCCACCAGCCGCGCCGCCCTGTGCGGCCAGTCTTCCACCAGCGCCTGCAGGCCGGGCGACAGGAACATGGCCCGCAGCAGGTTGCGCTCGGTGCTGGCGTCGTCGAGCCATCCCACGAACAGATCGGCCGCCGCCGCGTTCCAGGCCAGCGCCGTCCACTGGCGATCCAGCAGGTAAGCAGGCGCCGCAATCGCCTGCACGCTGGCAAGCAAGGCCTGTGGCACGTCCGGTTCCGCATCCGCCCTGGGCTCCGGCTTGCCGGCAAGCGCGAACAGATAGGCCCGTTCGGCACGCGACAGGCGCAGGGCCTGCGCCAGGCTCGCCAGCGCGCGCACCGACATCGCCACGGGGCGCCCTTGCTCCAGCCACGTTACCCAGGTTGCGCTAAGTCCGGCCAGTTGGGCCACTTCCTCGCGCCGCAGCCCGGGCGTGCGACGCCGCCGGCCCGGCGGCAGGCCGACATCGGCCGGACTGAGCCGCTCGCGATGATTACGCAGGAACGCCCCAAGTTCGGATTCGCGCGATGCAGGAGGAAGTGGCTCGACGGACATGACTGGTGGCGCTTATACCAGGATAAAAGAGTGACTTGTACCGGGAAAACACGGCGTCTACAGTACGTGAACCCCCGGGCCCGGGCAATCCCCCTTCTCTTTTCACCCGTCTAAAATGAACGAGGCACCCCTCATGCAACAGCAGGAACTCGTCGCCGCCCAGTTCGGCGCCACCGCCAACGCATATCTCACCAGCGCCGTCCACGCACAGGGCGCTGACCTGGAACAGCTCAGGCAGGCACTGGCGCACCTGAAGCCGGTGGCGCACAGCCGCGTGCTCGACCTGGGCTGCGGCGCCGGCCATGCCAGCTTTGCCGCCGCAACGGTTGCCAACGAAGTGGTGGCTTACGACCTGTCGGCCGAAATGCTCGATGTCGTGGCCGGTGCGTCCAGGGACCGCGGCCTGTCCAATATCTCCACCCGGCAGGGCGCGGCCGAACGCCTGCCCTTTGACGATGCCAGCTTCTGCGCCGTCGTTTCCCGCATGAGCGCCCATCACTGGCGCGACGTACCGGCCGCCCTGCGCGAAATCCGCCGCGTGCTGAAGCCCAACGGCAAAGTGGTGCTGATCGACATCGTCGGCGCGGAAGACCCGCTCTGCGACACATGGTTGCAGTCGGTCGAACTGCTGCGCGATCCATCGCATATCCGCGACTACACGCCGGTGGCCTGGGCGCGGATGTTCGGGCAGGCGGGATTCGAGGTGGAGGTGTCGCCGGTCTGGCGGATCGAGATCGAATTCCAGAGCTGGGTGACGCGCATGCGCACGCCGGAGGTGGCCCAGGCGGCAATCCGTCATCTGTGGGACAAGGCACCCGCCGAAGTACGCGACCGCTACCGCGTGCAGGCCGACGGCAGCTTTGCGCTGGAAGCCGCATTGGTGACGGCGGTGCCGGCGGGCTGATGCCCGGCAGCTTGACGGCCGTGGTGACTTAGTCAGTCACCACTTCGGCCGGAATCGGCATGGTCTGGACCATTTCCCAGACCGCGGCGGCGGCCGGCGACAGCGACCGGTCTTCGCGCCGCACCATGACGATGCTGCGTTCCTCGCGCGGCGTCAGCGGTTTCGACACCAGCGGCGACGCCGCCGGCAACGGCAGCGAGAACGAAGGCAGCACCGACGCGCCGATCCCTGCCTCCACCATCCCGAACACGCTGGCCGAGTGGCCCAGCTCCTGCACCACCTGCGGCGCCACGCCGTGACGCGCCATGATGCGGTCGATCAGAGGCCGGCTGCCCGACGCAAAGTCCAGCAGCACCAGGCGCTCGCCATGCAACGCGCTCCAGGGCACCGACTCGGCGCCGGCAAGCGGGTGGTCTCTTCGACACACAAAACAGAACGGATCAGTCGCCAACGGGGCGATGGTCAACCCTTCCCGTGCCAGCGGATCGATCAGCACGCCGAAATCCACGGCGCCGGCGCGAATCTGCTCCAGCCCGTCGGCCTGGACGTTGTCGCGCACAAACAACCGGATCTCGGGGTACTGGCTGGCGCACGCCGCCACGTACATCGGCATCAGCCGCGCCGAGATGGTCGGGGCGCTGGCTATCACTACCCTTCCGCGATAGCGCTCGCCCAGCTGCCGGGTTTCTTCGAGCGTGTCATCGAGCTGGCCCAACAGTCGCTCCAGTGCCGGGACCAGCGCGGTGCCGGCATCCGTCAGCACCACTTCACGCGTGGTGCGGTCCAGCAGACGCACGCCAAGCGCCTCTTCCAGCTCGGCCACACCGCGGCTGACGGCGGGCTGGGTGAGGCCAACGGCGTCCGCCGCCCGGCTGAAACTGCCGTGCGCCGCCACCGCAAGAAAGACCCGCAACTGCCGCAGTGTGTAATTCATGCAACTAAAAAATGAATAAATGAAATAAATGAATTTGCATTCTAAGCAAGACAAGCGTCCAATACCAAGCGGAAACCCTTACGCACTATCCCCAATGTCTACCCTTCTCGCCCCCTTCAAGAAGATTTACGACCTGATCGACGGGTTCGTTCTCATCATGCTGTGCGCCATCGGCATCGCGCTGGTCGCGCCGGAAATTGGCGCCGGCGATGGTCCGCTGCATCTCGGCATCGTGACCAGCCTTGGTGTCGCGCTCGTGTTTTTCCTGCACGGCGCCGCATTGTCGCGCGACAAGCTCGTGGCCGGGGCCAAGCACTGGCGCCTGCACGTCTTCGTGCAGTCGTTCACCTACGTCGTGTTTCCGATCGTCGGTGTACTGCTGATGCTGTCGCTGCGCAACACGCTGCCGGCCGAACTGCTGCTTGGCGTGTTCTACCTGTGTGCGCTGCCGTCCACGGTATCGTCGTCGGTCGCCATGACGTCGATGGCGCGCGGCAACGTGCCGGGCGCCATCTTCAACGCCACCATTTCGGGCCTGATCGGCATGGCGCTGACCCCGCTGCTGATGGGCCTGGTGATCAGCGCCAGCGGCGCCTCGATGCCGCTGGGCCGCGCGCTGACTGGCGTGGCGCTGCAACTGCTGCTGCCGTTTGCGCTGGGCCAGGCATTCCGCCCGCTGATCGGCAACTGGCTTGCCAAGAAGAAGCAGATCACCAACAAGATCGACCGTGGCGTGATCGTGCTGATCGTATATTCGTCGTTTTGCGATGCTACCGCCGCCGGCCTGTGGCACCAGTACTCGTGGCAGACCATCGGCGCAGTGATGGGCATTGCCGCCGTGATGCTGTTCGTGATCCTGGGCACCACCACGTTCACGGCGCGGCGCCTGGGCTTCTCGGTCGAGGACGAAATCACCGCCGTCTTCTGCGGCTCGAAGAAGAGCCTTGCCAACGGCATCCCGATGGCAAAGATCCTGTTCGCCGGCCACCCGGCACTGGGCCTGCTGGTGCTGCCGCTGATGGTCTACCACCAGCTGCAACTGATCGTGTGCTCGGTGATCGCCGCCCGCTACGCCACCCGCGACGACATCAAGGAAGCGCGCAACGCGGTGCGCGCCTGATCGTCATTCGTCCAGTCCAATAAAAAACGGCGCCTCGGCGCCGTTTTTTCATGCGTGCGGTGTCTTACACCGACGGGTTCTTCGACAGCGGCGGATTCTTGGCGAAGTAAGCCTTGATACCGCGCAGGATCGCGTTTGCCAGCTGCTCCTGGTGCGCGTCGTCGTTGAGCTTGCGTTCCTCTTCCGGATTGGAAATGAACGCGGTCTCGATCAGGATCGACGGGATATCGGGCGCCTTCAGCACGGCAAACCCGGCCTGCTCGACGCTGCCCTTGTGCAACCGGTTGATGCCGCCGATTTCCTGCAGCACCGACTTGCCCACCTGCATGCTGTCGTTGATCTGCGCCGTGGTGGACAGGTCCAGCAGTACGCGCGACACCTGGGCGTCCTTGTTGCCCATGTTGGTGCCGCCGATCAGGTCGGCGTTGTTTTCCTTGTTGGCCAGCCAGCGCGCGGCCGAACTCGACGCGCCGCGCTCGGACAGCGCAAACACCGACGCCCCGCGCGCTTCCGGCGAAACAAAGGCATCGGCGTGGATCGACACGAACAGGTCGGCCTGCACGCGCCGCGCCTTCTGCACGCGCACGTTCAGGGGCACGAAGAAGTCCGAATCGCGCGTCATCATGGCGCGCATATTGGGCTCCGAATCGATCTTCTTGCGCAGGCGCGTGGCGATCTGCAGCACCACGTCCTTCTCGCGCGATCCCGCCGCGCCAATGGCGCCCGGATCTTCGCCGCCATGGCCCGGGTCCAGCGCCACGGTCAGCAGCCGGCGCATCTTGAACTGGCTCGGCGGCGGGACGTTGGTCTGCGCGATCGGGGGCGGCACGGGCGGTGCGGCCGGCCTGTCGGCCGCCGACGGCGTCGACGGCTTCGGCTTCACGGCGGCGATGGCGGGCGGCGGCGCAGTGGTGGCGGGCGGCAGTTGGCCGCGGTCCTCGAACTTGCGCACGATGGCGCCGATGGCATCTTCCTCGGCCCCGGCAGGCGCGCCGGCCACCGTGGCATCGCTGCCGGCAGGTGGCGGGGTCGCGGCAAAGCGGCGCTGCTTGTCCTCGGTGTCGCGCACAAGCTTCCAGAGCGGATCGGGCGGATTGACCGGATACAGGTCGAACACGAGCCGGTTCTTGTATTCGGCAATCGGCAGCAGCGTGAACACCTGCGGAGACACGTCCTCCTTCAGGTCGAACACCATCCGTACCACGCGCGGCCGGTTCTGGCCCACGCGCACCGACTGGATATACGGGTCATTCGGGGTGATCTTCGCCACCAGCTCGCGCAGCGTGGGCGACAGGTCCAGGCCGTCGATGTCCACGACCAGGCGGTCGGGATTGCGGATCATCTGGTGGACGGCCACGAGCTTCTCGTCGGATTCGATCGTGACGCGGGTGTAGTCCTCGGCGGGCCAGACGCGCACGGCCACGATGCCGGCGCCGAACGCGATCTGCGGGCCAGCCAGCGACAGCACCACCGTCCCGGCACCAGCCTTCAGGGCCTGCGCCATCCATTTGCGGCGGGCCTGAAGCAGTCCGTCGGGTCCATCGGGTCGGTCGGTGGCAAGTCGCTTGATCAGCATGCGTTCAGCAGGATAAGTCCAGTGGGAGTATAGGCGCGCAACGTCGCCATGCGGCGATCCGCGCCATCTTCATCCCCATTAACGGCAATTTGTGGCACGCGGTTGTCCGATTGGAGCAACACGTGCAGATCGGGTTCCCCAAGCAGGCGCCCGGCCTTCTCCGGCCACTCCACCAGATTGAACGCGGGCTCGGCGAAACAGTCGCGAAAACCGGCGTCGATCCATTCTTCGGGATCGGCAAAACGGTAGAGATCGAAGTGGTAGACGGTCAGCGGCGAGCCATCGGCGCGCTGCACGTCGTAGGGCTCGCACAGCGTGTAGGTAGGGCTGCGGACCTTGCCGGCATGGCCCAGCGCGCGCAGCACGGCGCGCGACAGCGTGGTCTTGCCCGCGCCAAGGTCTCCGGACAGCTGGACATGCACCGTGCGCGGCGGCATGTTGCGCACCGCGCCGGCCAGCGCCGCGCCAAACCGTTCGGTGGCGATTTCGTCGGGCAGCGGCAGGATGCGTTCTTCGAGCAAGGGCATTGCGTACAATTCAGGGATGATCGACCGTGCAGTGCCCGCCCCTACCCCCGCGCAAACCGCGCATCCCGCAGAAGATTCCGCTCCGGCGCGCCCAGATTCCGCCTCCGTCACCACGGACGTGGACCTGGCATCGCTGGCGGCATCCCTGCGCGGCTGGGGCCGCGCGCTCGGATTCGATGAAATCCGCATTGCCGATGTCGATCTGCGGCACGCCGAAGCGGGCCTGCTGGCGTGGTTGCAGGCGGGCTACCACGGCGACATGGATTATATGGCCAACCACGGCGCAAAGCGCGCCCGGCCGCATGAACTGGTGCCCGGCACGGTGCGCGCCATCGTTGCCCGCATGCCATACCTGCCCGCGCAGGGCCCCGACGACTGGCGCCGCCACGAACTGGCGCGGCTCGACGACCCCGCTACCGCCGTGATCTCGCTCTATGCGCGCGGACGCGACTATCACAAGGTGCTGCGCAACCGGCTGCAGCAGCTGGCGGCGCGCATCGAGACGGAAATCGGAAAATTTGGCTATCGCGTGTTCACCGACTCGGCCCCGGTCATGGAAGTGGCGCTGGCAAGCCAGGGCGGCCTGGGCTGGCGCGGCAAGCACACGTTGCTGCTGGACCGTGCCGGCGGGTCGATGTTCTTCCTCGGAGAAATACTGGTCGATATCCCGCTGCCGGCCGATCCGGCGGAGGCGCCCCATTGCGGCAACTGCCGCCGCTGCATCGACATCTGCCCCACCGGCGCCATCCTGGAGCCGTACCGGCTGGACGCGCGCCGTTGTATTTCCTACCTGACGATCGAGCACAAGGGCGCGATTCCCGAGGCATTGCGCGCACCGATGGGCAACCGCGTCTATGGCTGCGACGACTGCCAGCTGGCCTGTCCGTGGAACAAGTTCGCGCACCGCGCCACGCTGCCCGATTTCGACGTGCGCAACGGCTTTGACGCCCCCGACATGGCCGAACTTTTCGGCTGGACCGAAGCGGAATTCAACCAGCGGCTCGAAGGCAGCCCGATCCGCCGGATTGGTCACGAGCGCTGGCTGCGCAACCTGGCGGTGGGGCTGGGCAACAGCCTGCGCGCGGCGTCGGCCGGCGACCCGGCCCTGGCCCGGCGCATCCGCGCGGCCCTGCTGGCCCGGCGCGATACCGCCACGCCGCTCGTGCGCGAGCACATCGACTGGGCGCTGGCCCAGGACACCGCTGGCTGAACGGCCCCGAACCGGGCCGATCGGCTAGCTGACCAGCGACAGCCAGACCGGCGTGGTCACCACGGCCGCCACCGTCATGGCCGAAATGGTGGCCGCCACCATCGGCCCGTTGCCACCCATGCGCACGGCCAGGATGTACGCGCTGGACGCCGTGGGCAGCGACGCATAGATGACCACGATCTGGTACTGCAGCGTGGTCAGCGGCAGATACTTCCCGACCAGCCACGCAAAGCACGGCATCGCCAGCAGCTTCACGCCGCTCCACCAGGCCATCGGGCCCGCCGCACCGGTGGCCCCGCTCATCTGCAGGCCGGCGCCCACGGTCATCAGGCCCAGCGCGGTCGATGCCGAGCCCAGGCGGCCCAGCGTCATGCCGATCACCTCGGGTGGATGCAGGCCCAGCAGGTTCGTTGCCAGGCCGATGGCCGTAGCCAGGATCAGCGGATTGCGTGCCAGCTCGCGCAGCAGCTTCGATTCGCCATGCTGCGCCAGGGCCCACACCGCCGCCACATTGCACAGCGGCACGGTCACGCCGACGACCAGCGCCATCATCGCCAGCCCCTCGCCGCCGCCAAGCCGCGCCGCCAGGGCCAGCCCGATATAGGAATTGAAGCGGAAAGCGGTCTGGAAACCCGAGGCAAAGTCGATCGGGTCGGGCCGCAGCACGTAGCGCACCAGATAGCCGGTGGCCATGCCGAAAGCCATCGTGGCAAGCGCCAGGCCGAGCATGGCCGAGGTCGAAGAGAAGTCGAATTTCGCGCTGTTGGTGGATTGCAACAGCAGCGCCGGAAACAGGACGAAGTAGACCAGGCGTTCCACGCCGGCCCAGAAGGCGCGGTCGAACGAGGTGAATCGAACCAGCAGCCAGCCGATAAGGATCAGGCTGAAATCCGGCACCAGCAGCAGGGCGGCAGACATGTCTCGAATGCTTTGTAGTTATCGTGGCGCCCGACGGCAGGCTTCGTGAAAAGTGAAGACTAGGGCAGATCCGGATGGGTATTTTTTCAGAATTCCGACAACATGGCACGCTGAATTTCGCCTTGCCCGCGGCTTTGCCGCCACCTGTCGCACCATGAAGTCCACGCAGTCTTCGCCCCGCCGATTCACGCTTGCCCGCCGCCTTGCCGTTTCGCTGTGCGCGACGCTGGCGCTCGGCCTGCTGTTGCCGTCGGTATCCGCGATGGAGATTGGCGGCGTGCGCTTCGACGACATGGCGCGCCTGGGCGGCCGGCAGTTGCCGCTCAACGGCACCGGGCTGCGGCAGGTATTCGTGATCAAGGGCTACGCGGCAGGGCTGTACCTGCCTGAGCGGGCCCGCAATGCCACCGTGGTACTGGGCTCGCCGGGCCCGAAGCGGCTGCAGATCCGCCCGCTGCGCGAGGTGGAATCGGCGCAGTTCGTGAAGGCCCTCAACGACGGGCTGCGCGAGAACCATTCCGAATTGCAGATGCAGCTGCTGTCCGACCGCGTGACGCTGCTGGAACGCACGATGACCCAGCTGGGCACGGCCCAGCGCGGCGACATCATCAATTTCGACTTTACGCCCGAAGGCGGAACCGCCGTGACGCTGAACGGCATTCCGCGCGGCCAGGCCATTCCGGGCGAGGATTTCTACCAGGCGGTGCTGCGCATCTTCCTGGGCGAACACCCGGTGGACCGCAACCTGAAGCGCGGCCTGCTGGGCGGCTGATTCCGAAGCACGCCGGCGCACCGCTGCAACCGCAGCGGCGCACCGGTGTTTCATGACCTCCCCGGGCGCGATCCGCCCGGCTTCAACGACGGGAGACTCTCCTCAATGCAAGCTCACAAGAAAGCCCTGATCCTGGCTTCGACGGTCTTCATGGCCGCCGCCTCCGTGGCATCCGTAGCACAAGCACAGAGCAACTATCCGACCAAGCCGATCCGCCTGATCATTCCGTTCGCGCCGGGCGGCACGACCGACATCGTCGGCCGCGGCGTGGCCGACCAGATGAGCCGTATCCTGGGTCAGCCGGTGGTGGTGGAAAACCGCGCCGGTGGCGGCGGCTCGATCGGCGCCGACGCCATCGCCAAGTCGGCCCCGGACGGCTACACCATCGGCATCTCCACGGTGTCGACGATGGCCGTGAACCCGGCCTGCAACCCGAAGCTGTCGTACGACCCGATCAAGGACTTCAAGCCCATCGCCAACGTGGCGAACGTGGCGAACGTGATCGCGGTGAATCCGAACTTCCCGGCCAAGGACTACAAGGAATTCCTGGCCGTGCTGAAGGCCAACCCGGGCAAGTATTCGTACGCGTCGTCGGGCACCTGCGGCTTCGGCCACATGCTGGGCGAGCAGTTCAAGGTGTCGACCAAGACGTTCATGGTTCACATTCCGTACCGTGGCGCAGGCCCGGCACTGAACGACGTGCTGGCCGGCCAGGTGCCGATCATGGTGGACAACCTGCCGTCGTCGATGCCCTACATCAAGGCCGGCAAGCTGCGCCCGATCGTGGTGGCCTGGAACAAGCGCGTGGATGGCCTGGCAAACGTGCCGACCTTCGGCGAAATGGGCCTGAAGGAGCCGAACGATCCGGCCTGGTACGGCCTGGTGGCCCCGGCCGGCACGCCTGACGACATCATCGCCAAGCTGAACGGCGCGGTGGTCAAGGCGCTGCAGGACAAGGGCTTCGTGGACCGCCTGCAAGCCGCCGGCGCCGAGCCGTCGGGCAACACGCCGGCCCAGCACGCCGCCGAGATCAAGAAGGAATTCGACAAGATGAAGAACCTGGTGAAGGTTCAGAACATCAAGCTGGAGCAGTAAGCCAGTCGAGCTGCGCAAAGGTGTTTTCCCCTCTCGCGCCTGTGCGGGAGAGGGGTCGGGGGAGAAGGCAGGCGCCTGATCCCGCTGACGCCTTCCGCCAGGGACCACCACACTGGTGGTCCTTTTTGTTTTCTGCGGCTGGCGGGCATGCGCTGCCGGATATTGACCCGCCCGCCTCACTCCCGCCCCTCTCCCGCAGACCGGAGAAGGGAGAAAACCAAGGGTGAGTTCGGCAAAAAGGCATAAAATCCGGACCTGGTCATTTCATCCAGCCACCCACCATGCAACGTCCCTTCGATGCCGTCCTGCCCGCGCCATTCGGCAAGGTCGGCGTGCGCGTCGATGGCGCGCAGATCCACGAGATCGTCTACCTGCCCGATTCGTTTGCCGACATCGCGCCGGCCGATGCGCTGACACGGCGCGTGGCCGAGCAGCTCGCGGCCTACTACGGCAACCCGGACATGGTCTTCGACCTGCCGCTGGCGGCGCGCGGCACCGATTTCCAGCGCAAGGTCTGGAATGCGATCTGCGCCGTGCCGCGCGGCGGGCTGACCACATACGGCACTATCGCCAAATCGCTGCAGAGCATGCCGCGCGCGGTGGGCCAGGCCTGCGGACAGAACTGGTTTCCGATCGTGATCCCGTGCCATCGCGTGGTGGCCGCCAACGGCCTCGGCGGCTTCGCCCATCACGGCGAGGAAGGCTTTCACCTGGGCGTCAAGCGCTGGCTGCTGCGCCATGAGGGGGCAATGCTCCTATGAGCGCGGTGCTGGCCGACGACCTGGCGCTGGTCGACCGCTTCTGCGATGCGCTGTGGCTCGAAGACGGGCTGTCGAAGAACACCATCGATGCCTATCGGCGCGACCTGGCGCTGCTGACGCGCTGGCTGCACGAGACCGACACCTGCGCGCTGCTGGCCGTCGACGACACGGCGCTGTCCGGCTACTTTGCTGCACGCCACATGGATACCCGCGCATCATCGGCCAACCGGCGCCTGACGGTCTTCCGCCGCTTCTACCAGTGGGCGCTGCGCGAGCACATGATCGAGGCCGACCCCTGCCTGCTGCTGCGTCCGGCCAAGCAGCCGCCGCGCTTTCCGAAGACGCTGTCCGAAGGCCAGGTCGAGGCGCTGCTCGAAGCCCCCGACGAGGACACGCCGCTGGGCCTGCGCGACCGCACCATGCTCGAACTGATGTACGCAAGCGGGCTGCGCGTGTCCGAGCTGACGAACATGAAGACGATCGAAATCGGGCTCAACGAGGGCGTGGCGCGCGTGGTCGGGGGCAAGGGCAACAAGGAACGGCTGGTGCCGTTTGGCGCCCAGGCCGGCGACTGGCTGCGCCGCTATCTGGCCGAAAGCCGGCCCGCGCTGCTGGCCGGCCGCGCCTGCGACGAACTGTTTGTCACCCAGCGCGGCGAAGGCATGACGCGCCAGACGTTCTGGCACCTGATCAAGAAGCATGCGCGCCAGGCTGGCGTCCACGCCCCGCTGTCGCCGCATACGCTGCGGCATGCGTTTGCCACGCACCTGCTGAACCACGGCGCCGACCTGCGCGTGGTGCAGCTGCTGCTGGGCCATGCCGACATCTCCACCACGCAGATCTACACGCACGTGGCGCGCGAGCGCCTGCGCGAGCTGCACCTGCATCACCATCCGCGCGGCTGAGCCGGCGCGGACCATCCTTTCCATGAGCAAGCAGAAACACATCTCCGAAACACCGGCCACGCAGATGCTGCGCAAGCAGGGCGTGGCATTCGGCGAGCATGCCTATGACTATGTCGACCACGGCGGCACCGGCGAATCGTCGCGCCAGCTTGGCGTGCCCGAGCACAACGTGGTGAAGACGCTGGTGATGGAAGACGAGGCCGCCAGGCCGCTGATCGTGCTGATGCACGGCGACTGCTCGGTATCGACCAAGAACCTGGCGCGTCAGATTGGCTGCAAGAGCGTGCAGCCGTGCAAGCCCGAGGTGGCCCAGCGCCACAGCGGCTACATGGTGGGCGGCACGTCGCCTTTCGGCACCAGGAAACGCATGCCGGTCTATGTGGAAGGCACCGTGCTGGCGCTGGACACCATCTATATCAACGGCGGGCGGCGCGGCTACCTGGTCAGCATCGCCCCGGGCGTGCTGACCGACCTGCTGGACGCCAAGGCGGTGACTTGCGCGCTGCCCGACTGATGCCGACCAGGCCGGCCGCCAGATTGCGGGAAGCCGGGGAAACCACGGAGTCCGCTGCCGCCGTGCCGCGCTACAATCGCGCCAGCCTGAAATTCCTTGTCTTTATTCCCACACAATGGTCAACCTGATATTTGCCGTCATCGCCTACCTGATCGGATCGGTGTCGTTCGCCGTCGTGGTCAGCAAGGTCATGGGCCTGCCCGATCCGCACAGCTACGGCTCCGGCAACCCCGGCGCCACCAACGTGCTGCGCACCGGCAACAAGAAGGCCGCCATCATGACGCTGATCGGCGATGGCCTGAAGGGCTATGTGGCGGTCATGCTGGTCAAGCACCTGGGCCCGGGCTACGGCGTGGACGATACCGGCATCGCGCTGGCCGCGCTGGCCGTGTTCCTGGGCCACCTGTACCCGGTATTCCACCGCTTCGCGGGCGGCAAGGGCGTGGCAACCGCGGCCGGCATCCTGTTCGCCATCCACCCGCTGCTGGGGGCCGGCACGCTGGCCAGCTGGCTCATCATCGCGTTCTTCTTCCGCTATTCGTCGCTGGCCGCGCTGGTGGCCGCGATCTTTGCGCCGTTCTTCTACGTGCTGATGTTCGGCGTGGATATCATCGCCGGCGCCGTGCTGGTCATCAGCGTACTGCTGATCGCGCGTCACCGTAGCAATATCGCCAAGCTGCTGGCCGGCAAGGAAAGCCGGATCGGGGAAAAGAAGAAGGTTTGAGGTTGAGCCACCGAGGGTGGTCTCCCCTCTCCCACTGGTGGGAGAGGGGCGGGGGAGAGGGCAGGCGGCTCAAGATGCGACGGTCGCATTTTGTATTGCCGCGCCCTCTCCCCCGACCCCTCTCCCGCGCTGCGGGAGAGGGGAGTGTAGTGGTCCAATTTCCTCAGACAGGTCGATAGGTGGAAAATCACGATCGACGAGGAAAGACGACATGACAAAGCAACGCCGCAAGTTTGACGCTGCCTTCAAGCTGGAGGTAGTCCGGATGATCCGGGATCAGGGCCTATCGGTCGCCGAGGTTTGCCACACGATGGCGATTGGCGAGACCGCCTTACGGCGCTGGCTGGTCCAGTACGACCTTGAAGTGGCTGGCGGCAAGGGAGTGGGCAAGCCGCTGACGCCTGAGCAGCAGCGCATTCGCCAGCTCGAAGAGGAAAACCGCCGCCTGAAGGAGGACAACCTGATCCTAAAAAAGGCATCGGCCTTCTTCGCCCGCGAACTCAAGTGATCTATCGAGTGGTTAGCGGATTGCAGAAGGAGGCGATCGCCATCAGTCGGGCATGCCGGGTGCTGGGCGTGAGCCGGGCGGGGTATTACGCGGCCGGGCGAGAGCCTGCCACCAAGGAGAAGGCCTTGCGGCAGGCGGTGTATGTGCGGGCGGCGTTCGAGGCCAGCGGACGTACCTACGGCAGCCGGCGCGTGGCGCAGGATTTGGACAGGCAGGGGGTGAAGATCGGGCGCTATCGGGCCCGCACGCTGATGCGCCAGGAGAATCTGCACCCGGTGTGGAAGCGCAAGTTCGTGGCGACGACTGACAGCCGGCATGGCAGGCCGGTGGCGCCGAACGTGCTGAGCAGGCAGTTCAGGCCCGCACAGCCCAACCGGGCCTGGGTGTCGGACATCACGTATGTGCGCACGGGGGAAGGCTGGTTGTATCTGGCGGTGGTGTTGGACCTGTATTCGCGCAAGGTAGTGGGCTGGGCCAGCGCAGCGGCCATGCCCGCCGCGCTGGTGGCGTCGGCCTTGAAGATGGCCATCCTGCAGCGCAATCCGGCGCCCGGACTGATAGTGCATTCGGACCGGGGCAGCCAGTATGCAAGCGAGGAGTACCAGGGATTGCTGGCGCGCCACGGCCTGGTTTGCAGCATGAGCCGGGCCGGCGATTGCTGGGATAACGCTGTAGCAGAACGCTTCTTCCTGAACCTGAAGATGGAGCGCGTCTGGCAGAGGCGGTACGTCGACCGGGCCGAAGCCCGGCGCGACATCACGCAGTACATCGTGGGTTTCTACAACCCGGTGCGCTTGCATTCGACACTGGGCTACACGTCGCCAACAGACTACGAGGACAAGTTCCAACAGACCACCCTAATACCTGTCTGAAAAAACTTGACCACTACAGAGCAAAACAACGCGCAATCAGGCCGCCTGTGCCAGCGCCGTGAATGGGAAGACCATCTCCACGCGCAGGCCGCCTTCATCGCGGTTGCTGATCGTCAGCCTGCCGCCGCCCTGCCTGACCAGACGGTCGACAATGGCAAGGCCCAGCCCCGAATGTGCATTGCCGCCGCGCGCCGGGTCCAGCCGCACGAAGGGCATGGTCACGCGCTCGATGGCATCGGCCGGGATGCCCGGGCCCTGGTCTTCCACGGTCAGGCACCAGCCCTCGCTGGTGCGCGCCGTTGCCACATAGACCGGCGGCGCCCCGTACGCATATGCGTTGTCCACCAGGTTGCCGATGATGCGGTCCAGCTGCGTGGCGATCATCCGGAAACCATCGCCAGCGGTCAGTTCCAGCACCACCAGCCTGTCCTGCTCGTGCAGCGATGCCGCCAGTTCCCCGATACGCTTGTCCACCGGCACCGGCCGGGCCGTGGGCTCGCTGCTCTGCGCAAAGGTCAGGAACTGCTCGACGATGGCCGACATCGAGTCCACGTCGCGCGTCACCCCTGCGGCCGCCTTGGGGTCCGACAGCATCTCGGCCCGCAGGCGCAGGCGCGCCAGCGGTGTCTTCAGGTCATGCGCAATGCCGGCCAGCATCGTGTTGCGTTCCTGGTCGATGCGGAACAGGTCGGCCACCATGCGATTGAAACGCACGATCAGCTGGCGCAGCTCGTGCGGCCCGCGCTCGCGCAGCGGCGGCACCGCCTGCTGGCGCGACAGCTTTTCGGCCGCCTCCGCCATGTCACGCACCGGGCGCTGGATCTGCCACGCCACGAACAGCGCGAACACGATCGCCACGCCTACCACCAGCACCACCCCAGGAATCAGGCGGTTGTCCGGCGGCGGGTTGTGGACGAACAGGATCGGCATGGCGATCCATCGGTTGCGGTTGGGCAGCTTGATCCAGAGCCGCGGCGTGGACAGTTCGTCTTCCAGCCTCACCTCCGCGCCGGGCGGCAGGCGGCGCGTGAACTGGTCCACCAGGCGGCGCGGGCGCCCTCCCTGCGGTGGCTTCGCGTGCTCGTCGGCCACGGCCGTATCGGCCACCTCCACCAGGCTCGGCAACGGCACGGGCGGCCGGGCGTCCAGCGCGCGCTGGATGCTGTCCAGCTGGAACAGCATCTGCTCGACCGAATAGTCGATCTGCTGCTGGCGCCGGTCCATGCGCAGGATGGCAAGCCACGAGAAATGGCTGATCACCAGCACGGCGGCGATCAGCAGCGCCATGCGGCCGAACAGGGTGTCGATTCTTAGCTTCATGCGGGAGCTTTATTGCGGAACGCTGTCCTCGGCTTCGTCGGGCACGAAGGTGTAGCCTCGGCCACGTACGGTCTGGATATAGCGCGGGCGCTGTGCGTCTTCGTCCAACAGTCGGCGCAGGCGCCAGATCTGCACGTCGATGCCACGGTCGCTGATGCCGTTGGCGGTGCCATACATCAGTTCGACAATGCGCTCGCGCGACAGCACTTCCAGCGGATGCATCAGCAGCAACTTCAGCAGCGCGAATTCGGTATCGCTGATCGACACAGCCTGGCCGCTGCGTTCCAGCGACCGCTGGCGGAAGTTCACGCGGAACGGGCCAAAGGCGATCGATTCACGGTCTTCGGGGGCGGCGGCCGGGCGTGCCAGCTTGCGGCGCAGCACGGCGTTGATGCGCGCCAGCAGCTCGCGCGGCGAGAAAGGCTTGCCAAGGTAGTCGTCGGCGCCGATTTCCAGCCCGACGATGCGGTCGATCTCGTCGCTGCGCGCGGTCAGCAGGATCACCGGGATGTCGTCGTTCTTGGCACGCAGATTGCGCAGGGCGGTCAGGCCGTCGACCTTGGGCATCATCAGGTCGAGCACGATGAGCGCCGGGCGCTCGCGCTCCAGCCTGGCTTGCAGGCCATCACCATCGTGCAGCACCGACACGGCAAAGCCCTGCGATGTCAGGTATTCGCGCAGCAGGTCGCGCAGTTCGGGATCGTCGTCGACAACGAGAATCTGTGTGGGCTGGTTTGTACGCATAGGCACATGATAGTCAGGACGGGCATCCAACTTTGCAAATGCCCGGGACGGTTTTGTTTCTGGAGGTTACACCCACGCCGCCCGTAACCCGCTGTAATAAAAGCGGGAGGCCGCGAAATACGTGGGACCACGGCTGCACATTATGCTTCCATCCATGACGCGCCCTGCCGGGCGCCATCCCACCTGACGGCGGGTCGCCCTGCCCTCGCGATGCGGCATACTGCTGCCACTTCGCCGTCACAGTCGCGGTGAGAATACCGTTTGGCACGCGCCCCTTTCATGTCGTGCCGGTTCCCAGGATTCCGTTCATGTCCCACCCAGAACAAGGTCAATCTATTCCTCCCACTCCGCCGCGCGGTCCGGGCCGTTCGCGCCGCCGCACCTGGATTGCCGTCGCCGTCATTGTCGTGCTTGCGGGTGCCGGCTGGTACTGGCACAGCCACCGCAAGGCGGCCCAGGAAGCCGGTGCCGCCGCACCGGGGGCGGCCAGCGGCGCGGCGGGCATGGGTGCCGGCCGGCGCGGGCCGGGCGGGCCCGGTGGTCCAGGAGGCCCGGGGGGCCCGAACGCCATGCCGCGCTCGCCGGTGGTGGTCAATACGGTCAGCAAGCGCAACATGGACGTTGTGCTCAATGGTCTGGGCAACGTGACGCCGGTGGCAAATGTCACCGTGCGCGCGCAGGTTTCGGGTCCGCTGCTGAAGGTGCTGTTCAAGGAAGGCCAGATGGTCAAGGCCGGCGACGTGCTGGCCGAGATCGACCCGCGCCCCTTCCAGGCCGCGCTGGACCAGGCCGTGGGCCAGCTGGCCCGTGACCAGGCGCTGCTGCAGAACGCCCGGCTGGACCAGCAGCGCTACAAGACGCTGCTGTCGCAGGATTCGATCTCGAAGCAGCAGGTGGACACGCAGGACGCGCTGGTGCGCCAGTACGAAGGCGTGGTCAAGACCGACCAGGGCAATGTCGACAACGCGCGGCTGAACCTGGGCTACACCCGGATCGTTGCGCCTACCTCTGGCCGGATCGGCCTGCGCCAGGTGGATCCGGGCAATATCGTCAGCACCGGCGACACGAACGGCATCGCCCTGATCACGCAGATCCAGCCGATCACCGTGCTGTACACGATCCCAGAGGACAACCTGCCCGCCGTGCTCAAGAAGCTCAACGCCGGCGAGAAGCTCCAGGTGCAGGCGTGGGACCGCCAGATGCGCAACCAGCTGGCCGAGGGCTCGCTGCTGACCACTGACAACCAGATCGACACCACCACCGGCACGGTCAAGCTCAAGGCCATCTTCCAGAACACCGACGGGATGCTGTTCCCGAACCAGTTCGTGAATGTGCGCACCCGGGTGGATACCATGGAAGACGCCACGGTGATTCCGGTGGCCGCCATCCAGCGTGGCCAGCAAGGCACCTTTGTCTACGTGGTAGGCGACGACAATACTGTGAAGGTTCAGGTGGTGACGCTGGGCCCGAGCGATGGCGCCCGCACCGCCGTGCTCAAGGGCGTGGAGCCCGGCCAGCGCGTGGTGGTGGACGGCGCCGACCGGCTCAAGGAAGGCATGGTCGTGGAAGCGGTGGACCCGGCCGCACGCGCCGCGCAGCTGCAGCCGTCGAGCGCGCCGCGTGCGCGTGGCCGCCGTGGCGCACATGGTGGCGCCAGCGCCGCACATGGCGCATCGGGGGCGCCGGGGGCACCAGGCGCCGCCAGCGATGGCAACGGGGCCTCGGCAGCAGCGGGCGCGCCGGGCGAACGCCGCCGCATGCGCGACGCCGACGCCAGCCCGAATCCGGCCACCAACACGCCTGCCAATCCGGGCGCCAGCGTGGGCCAGCGGCCGCAGCAGTAAGGAAGAGGACAGGGAAGCGGCATGAATCCTTCACGCATCTTTATCGAGCGGCCGGTTGCCACGGCCCTGCTGATGGTCGCCATCCTGCTGTCGGGGCTGGTCGCATTCAAGCTGCTGCCGCTCTCCGCCCTGCCCGAGGTCGACTACCCGACCATCCAGGTCACCACGCTGTACCCCGGCGCCAGCCCCGACGTGATGACCTCGTCGGTCACGGCGCCGCTGGAGCGCCAGTTCGGCCAGATGCCGGGCCTCAAGCAGATGTCGTCGTCGTCATCGGGTGGCGCGTCGGTCATCACGCTGCAGTTCGAACTGACGCTGTCGCTGGACGTGGCCGAGCAGGAAGTCCAGGCGGCCATCAACGCAGGCGGCAACCTGCTGCCGGCCGACCTGCCGATGCCGCCGGTCTACAGCAAGGTGAACCCGGCCGATGCGCCGATCATGACGCTGGCGATGACGTCCGACACCCTGCCGCTGCCCAAGCTGCAGGACATGGTCGACACGCGCGTGGCGGCCAAGATCTCGCAGATCCAGGGCGTGGGCCTGGTCACGATCAGCGGCGGCCAGCGTCCGGCCGTACGCATCCAGGCCAACCCGACCGCACTGGCCAACCTGGGCATGTCGATCGACGACCTGCGCACCGCCATCGGCAGCGCCAACGTCAACGGCGCCAAGGGCAGCTTCGACGGCCCCTCGCGCGCCTCCACCATCGACGCCAACGACCAGCTCAAGTCTGCCGACGAGTACAAGCAGATCATCATCGGCTACCAGAACGGTGCGCCGATCCGCATTACCGACGTGGCCGAGATCATCGACGGCCCCGAGAACAGCCGCCTGGCCGCGTGGGCCAACGCCAGGCCGGCCATCGTGGTCAACATCCAGCGGCAGCCGGGCGCCAACGTGATCGAGGTGGTAGACCGTATCAAGACGCTGCTGCCGCAATTGCAGTCGGCGTTGCCGGCATCGGTCCACGTGCAGCTGCTGACCGACCGCACCACCACGATCCGTGCCTCGGTCAAGGACGTGGAGTTCGAACTGCTGCTGGCTATCGCGCTGGTGGTGATGGTGATCTTCATCTTCCTGCGCAACCTGTCGGCCACGATCATCCCGGGCGTGGCCGTGCCGCTGTCGCTGGTGGGCACGTTCGGGGTGATGTACCTGGCCGGCTTCTCGATCAACAACCTCACGCTGATGGCGCTGACCATTGCCACGGGCTTCGTGGTGGACGACGCCATCGTGATGATCGAGAACATCATGCGCTACATCGAGGAAGGCGATTCCCCGATGGAGGCCGCACTGAAGGGCTCGAAGCAGATCGGCTTCACCATCATCTCGCTGACGTTCTCGCTGGTGGCCGTGCTGATTCCGCTGCTGTTCATGGGCGATGTGGTCGGGCGGCTGTTCCGTGAATTCGCGATCACGCTGGCGGTGTCGATCCTGATCTCGGCCGTGGTGTCGCTGACCCTGACGCCGATGATGTGCGCGCGCCTGCTGCGCCATGTGCCGGAAAGCGAACAGTCGCGCTTCCACCTCGCCACGGGGCGCTTCTTCGACAACGTGATCGAAAAGTACGGCCGGGCGCTGGAATGGGTGCTGGCACGCCAGACCGCCACGCTGGCCGTGGCCGTCGGCACGCTGGTGCTGACCGGCCTGCTGTACCTGCTGGTGCCCAAGGGCTTCTTCCCGGTGCAGGACACCGGCGTGATCCAGGCCATCACCGAGGCCGCGCAGACCAGTTCGTTCCAGTCGATGGGCCGCAAGCAGGAAGCCGTGCAGAAGGTGATCCTGGAAGATCCGGCGGTCGCCAGCGTGTCATCGTTCATCGGCGTGGATGGCACCAACCAGACCATCAACGCCGGGCGCATGCTGATCAACCTGAAGCCCAAGGGCGAGCGCGACTCGATGGCCGTGGTGACCGACCGCCTGCAGGAATCGGTGCACAAGCTCGGCGGCGTGTCGCTCTACATGCAGCCCGTGCAGGACCTGACCATCGAAGACCGCGTGGCACGTACCCAGTACCAGTTCACGGTGGAAGATCCCGACCCGGCCGTGCTGGCCGAATGGGTGCCAAAGCTCGTCGAACGGTTGCGGCAGGAACCCGAGCTGCGCGACATTGCCAGCGACCAGCAGAACAACGGGCTGCGCGCCTTCGTGGAGATCGACCGCGACGCCGCCGCGCGCTTCGGCATCACCACGGCCGTGATCGACAGCGCGCTTTACAGCGCGTTCGGCCAGCGCCTGATCTCGACCATCTTCACCCAGGCCAGCCAGTACCGCGTGGTGCTGGAGACGATGCCCGAGTTCCGTACCAGCCCGGCATCGCTGGCTGAACTGCGGCTGCCGTCGTCGTCGGGCGGCCAGGTGCCGCTGGGCTCCATCGCCCGGATCTCCGAGCGCACCGGCCCGCTCGTGATCAATCACCAGGGGCAGTTCCCGGCCGCCACGATCTCGTTCAACCTGGCGCCGGGCGAATCGCTGGGCGCCGCCGTCGACAAGATCACCAAGGTGGAGCAGGAAATCGGGCTGCCGATCTCGATGGCGACGGAATTCCAGGGCGCCGCGCTGGCCTTCCGGGCGTCGCTGTCGAACACGCTCTGGCTGATCCTGGCCGCCGTGGTTACGATGTATATCGTGC
Source organism: Cupriavidus sp. HE11 (assembly GCF_056097175.1). Lineage (NCBI taxonomy): Bacteria > Pseudomonadati > Pseudomonadota > Betaproteobacteria > Burkholderiales > Burkholderiaceae > Cupriavidus > Cupriavidus sp. HE11. Next base: position 2,539,135 of record NZ_CP184464.1, on the reverse strand, counting down.
TGGGCGTGCTGTACGAGAGCACCATCCACCCGGTGACGATCCTCTCCACGCTGCCGTCGGCGGGCGTGGGCGCGCTGCTGGCACTGCTGGTCTTCCAGCAGGACCTGGGCATCATCGCGATCATCGGCATCATCCTGCTGATCGGCATCGTCAAGAAGAACGCGATCATGATGATCGACTTCGCGCTCGAAGCCGAACGCGAGCACGGCATGAAACCGTACGACGCCATCTTCCAGGCCTGCCTGCTGCGCTTCCGGCCCATCCTGATGACCACCATGGCCGCACTGCTGGCCGCGCTGCCGATGATGCTGGGCTCGGGCATCGGCTCGGAACTGCGCCGCCCGCTGGGTATCACGATGGTTGGCGGCCTGCTGGTCAGCCAGGTGCTGACGCTGTTCACCACGCCGGTGATCTACCTGGCGTTCGACCGCGTGGCGTACCGCCTGAGGGACTGGCGCACCCGCAGGTTCGGCAGCCCCGACGAGGGCGGTGACGACGGCGACGGCGGAGACGATGGCGGCCATCGCGTGACGCCGCGTCCGCAGGAGCCGAACGCCTGATGAACCTCTCGGCCACCTTCATCCATCGCCCGGTAGCCACCGCGCTGCTGACCATCGGCATCCTGCTGGCGGGCATTGCCGCGTTCCGGCTGCTGCCGGTGTCGCCGCTGCCACAGGTGGACTTTCCGACGATCTCGGTCTCGGCGTCGCTGCCCGGCGCCAGCCCCGAGACCATGGCGGCCACCGTGGCAACGCCGCTGGAGCGCGCGCTGGGCGCCATCGCGGGCGTGACCGAGATCACGTCGAGCAGTTCGCTGGGTTCCACGCGGGTGACGCTGCAGTTCGACCTGTCGCGCGACATCGACGGCGCCGCCCGCGACGTGCAGGCGGCCATCAATGCGTCGCGCGCCACGCTGCCCACCAGCCTGCCGAACAACCCCACCTACCGCAAGGTGAACCCGGCCGACGCGCCGATCATGATCATCGCGCTGACGTCGCCGACGATGACGCGCGGCCAGCTCTACGACGCGGCGTCGACGATCCTGGCCCAGAAGCTGTCGCAGGTGGAAGGCGTGGGCCAGGTCACCATCGGCGGGTCGTCGCTGCCGGCCGTACGGGTGGAGTTGAATCCGACCGCGCTGAATCAATACGGCATTTCGCTGGAGGACGTGCGCAACACCATCAGCGCCACCAATGCGAACCGGCCGCTCGGCATCCTGGACAACCCCAACACGGCGTGGCAGGTCTATGCCAATGACCAGGCGATGGCGGCCAGGGACTACATGCCGCTGATCATCCGTTACGCCACGCCGGGCACCTACTCGTCCACATCGGCCGGCGCGCTGATCGCCAGCACGGCCAACGCGGCAGCGGGCGGCAATGTCAGCACCAAGACCGTCAACGGCGTCACCACCACCACGATCACCACCAGCAGTGGCACCACCACCATCAGCACCGGCGCCACGGGCGGCAACGTCAACAGCGGTGGCCCGAACTCGTTTGCGGTGCCGGTGCGGCTGCAGGACGTTGCCAATGTGGTGGATTCCGTGCAGGACATCCGCAATGCGGGCTCGGCAAACGGCAAGCCGTCGGTGCTGCTGGTGCTGAACCGGTCGCCGGGCGCCAACATCATCGAGACCGTCGACCGCGTCAACGACATGCTGCCGCAGCTGCGCAAGATGATCCCGGCCACGATCTCGCTGGACGTGATGATGGACCGCACGCCCACCATCCGCGCGTCGCTGCGCGAGGTGGAGCACACGCTGATGATCTCGGTGGCGCTGGTGATCATGGTGGTGTTCGTGTTCCTGCGCAACGTGCGGGCCACGCTGATCCCCAGCGTGGCCGTGCCGGTGTCGCTGGTGGGCACGTTCACGATCATGTACCTGGCCGGGTTCTCGCTGAACAACCTGTCGCTGATGGCGCTGACCATCGCCACGGGCTTCGTGGTCGACGACGCCATCGTGGTCCTGGAGAATATCTCGCGCCACATCGAGGAAGGCATGAAGCCGATGGCCGCCGCACTACGTGGTGCGCGCGAGGTGGGGTTCACGGTGCTGTCGATGAGCCTGTCGCTGATCGCGGTGTTCATCCCGCTGCTGCTGATGGGCGGCATCGTGGGCCGGCTGTTCCAGGAATTCGCAATCACGCTTTCGGTAGCCATCCTGGTGTCGCTGGTGGTCTCGCTGACCACCACGCCGATGATGTGCGCGCGGCTGCTGCGCCCCGTGCATGAAGAAAAGCAGGGCCGCTTCCACCGGGCCACCGAGCACCTGTTCGTGCGCCTGCAGAACGGCTATGGGCGCACGCTGGGCGTGGCACTGCGCCACGGCCCGGTGATCTGGCTCGTGCTGCTGCTTACCATCGCGCTGAACGTCTACCTGTACGTGATCGTGCCCAAGGGCTTCTTCCCGCAGCAGGACACCGGGCGGCTGATCGGCTTTATCCGCGCGGACCAGGCCACGTCGTTCCAGCTGATGCGCACCAAGCTCGACAACTTCATCAAGATCGTGCAGTCCGACCCGGCCGTGGTCAACGTGACGGGCTTCACGGGCGGCTCGCAGCGCAACACCGGGCAGATGTTCGTCACGCTCAAGCCGCTGTCCGAGCGCAAGGAAACGGCCGACCAGATCGTGGCGCGGCTGCGCGGCAAGCTGGCGAAGGAGCCCGGGGCGAGCCTGTTCCTGACGCCCGTGCAGGATATCCGCATCGGCGGGCGCCAGAGCAGTTCGGCCTACCAGTTCACGCTGCAGTCCGATGACCTCGACGTGCTCCGCGCGTGGGAGCCCAAGGTGCGCGCGGCGATCTCGAACATCAAGGGCCTGGAGGACGTGGATACCGATACCAACGACAAGGGCTTGCAGACGTCGGTCATCATCGACCGCGACACGGCGTCGAAGCTCGGCGTCACGGCCCAGCAGATCGATGCGATCCTGAACGACGCGTTCGGCCAGCGGCTGGTGTCGACGATCTATCACCCGCTGAACCAGTACCGCGTGGTGATGGAACTGAGCCAGGAGTACCTGCAGGGTCCACATGCACTGCAGGATATCTACGTGGTCACGGGCGGCGGCAAGCGTGTGCCGCTGTCGGCTTTCGCGCACGTGACGCCCACCAGCACGCCACTGGGTGTGAATCACCAGGGCCAGTTTGCCGCGTCGACCATCTCGTTCAACCTGGCCGAAGGCTACTCGCTGTCGCAGGCCACCGACGCCATCAAGCTGGCAATGGCGCAGATCGGCGCGCCCGAGACGCTGCAGGCCAACTTTGCCGGCGGCGCCAAGGCGTTCCAGGATTCGCTCAAGAGCCAGCCGCTGCTGATCCTGGCCGCCATCATCACGATCTATATCGTGCTGGGCATTCTCTACGAGAGCTATGTCCATCCGCTGACGATCCTGTCGACGCTGCCGTCGGCGGGCGTGGGCGCGCTGCTGGCGCTGCTGCTGTTCAAGACCGAGTTCAGCATCATCGCGCTGATCGGCGTGATCCTGCTGATCGGCATCGTCAAGAAGAACGCGATCATGATGATCGACTTTGCCATCGACGCCGAGCGGCGCGACGGCCTGAGCCCGCGCGACGCCATCTACCGCGCCTGCCTGCTGCGTTTCCGGCCGATCATGATGACCACGGCCGCCGCGCTGCTGGGCGCGGTGCCGCTGGCGCTGGGCCGCGGCGATGGCGCCGAACTGCGCGCGCCGCTGGGTATCTCGATCGTCGGCGGCCTGGTGGTCAGCCAGCTGCTGACGCTGTACACGACGCCCGTGGTCTACCTGACGCTCGACCGCTTGCGCCTGAAGGTCGGCGCCTGGCGCGCGCGCCGGCAGCAACGCGGCGCTGCGCCGCAACTCGAACACTGAAGAAGGCATCCGCCATGTTCCGACACTCCTATTCTCTTTCGGTGGTGGCCCTGGCCTGTGCCCTGCTGGCCGGCTGCGCGGTCGGCCCCGACTACAAGCGCCCCGACGCGCCCGTGCCCAAGGCCTTCAAGGAAGCCAGCGAGGCCATGCCCGCATGGACCGGCGACTGGAAGACCGCCGAACCGCAGGATGCCGCGGGCCGCCCGGACTGGTGGCGCGTGTTCAACGACCCCACGCTGGACGACCTGATATCCCAGGTGCAGGTGTCGAACCAGAACATCAAGGCGGCCGAGGCGATCTATCGCCAGGCCACCGCATCGCTGGCGGCGGCGCGCGCCGGCTACTTCCCGACCGTCGGCGCCAATGTGGGCGTGTCGCGCGGCAAGTCGAGTTCTGGCGGCCGGGTGATCGACGGCCAGAACGCCACGTTGTCGGCCAGCTGGGAAATCGACATCTGGGGCCGCATCCGCCGCCAGGTGGAAAGCGCCGAGGCCGGCGCACAGGCCAGCCAGGCCGACCTGGCATCGACGCTGCTGTCCACCCAGTCCACGCTGGCGCAGAGCTACTTCTCGCTGCGCGTGGCCGATGCCCAGCGCGCGCTGCTCGACCGCACCGTGGCCGACTATGCCAAGTCGCTGCAACTCGTGCAGAACCAGTACAAGGCCGGCACCGCGCAGCGCTCGGATGTGCTGCAATCGGAAACGCAGCTCAAGTCTGCCCAGGCGCAACAGCTCGATATCCAGATCAGCCGCGCACAGCTGGAGCACGCCATCGCCATCCTGGTCGGCAGGCCGCCGTCGGAGCTGAACATCGCACCGGCCGATATACAGACTCAGGTGCCCGTGGTGCCGGTGGCCGTGCCCTCGCAAATGCTGGAACGCCGGCCCGACATCTCCGCCGCCGAACGGCGCATGGCATCGGCCAATGCCGAGATCGGCGTGGCCCAGGCCGCCTACTACCCGACGCTGTCGCTGTCGGCCACGGGCGGCCTCACGGCCAGCACGCTGGCGCGCTGGCTGTCGCTGCCCGACCGCGTGTGGTCGGTCGGCGCCGGCCTGGCCGGTACGGTGTTCGATGGCGGCCTGCGCAGCGCCGCCAAGGCCCAGGCCGTGGCCGCCTACGACCAGAACGTCGCCAACTATCGCCAGACCGTGCTGACGGCCTTCCAGGAAGTCGAGGACAACCTCGCATCGGCACGCGTGCTGGAACAGGAAGCCGTGGTCCAGGGCGACGCCCTGCGCTCCGCCCGCGAGGCACTATCGCTGGTCAACAACCGCTACAAGGCCGGCACCGCGGGCCTGCTCGACGTGCTGACCGCCCAGACCGCGGCCTATACCGCCGAGACCACCACGCTGCGCATCATGGATCGCCAGTACACGGCGGCCATCACGCTGATCAAGGCGCTGGGCGGAGGGTGGCATGGATATGACGTGGAGGTGGGGAAGGCGGAGGGGAGTACAGGGAGTACGGTAACTTCGCCGCAGTAACGCCTACCGCCCGTCCGGCACCGGCAGCGGTTGCTGGCTGACGCGCTCCTTCAGCCATGTGGCGGCCTTGCCCAGCGGACGCTGCTTGTGCCAGACGATTTCCATCGCCACGGGCCAGTCCTGGTCCTGGAAGGTCAGTTGCGGCGATACCAGACCCGCTGCGGCCGGTGAGTTGGCGGCGACGTGCCAGGGGACAAAGGCCCAGCCCAGGCGGCGCTTGACCAGTTCGACGATGACCCACTGGCTTTCCACCCACCAGACTTCGGCGGCCACGCGCAGGCGCTTCTTTTCCTCGCTGTCGCTTCGCGTGGCCACCATCAGCTGGCGGTAGCGTTTCAGTTCCTCGAAGTCCACGCGCGGTTGCGCGGCCAGCGGGTGGTCGGGCGCGCAGATGATCGGCATGGGCACCCAGCCCAGCGCGTGGAATCCCAGTTCCGGCGGCAGGATCTCCTGGCGCCACATGATGCCCAGGTCCGCGCACTGGCTCAGCACCAGGCGGCTGACGTCCTCCATCAGCGGGAACAGGATTTCCAGCTCCACTGACGGAAATCGCTCGGAGAACTCGGTCAGCAGTTCGCCCAGCGTTTCCTCGGGATACAGCTCGTCGACGGCCAGCGTCAGGCGCGACTCGACCCCTTCGCCCAGGCTTTTCGCCACGCCCCGGAAATGCTCGCAGCGCTCAAGGATCACGCGTGCTTCCAGCAGCAGCCTTTCGCCGGCGGGCGTCAGTACCGGGTATCGGGCGCTGCGATCGAACAACGTGGTGTCCAGGTCGACTTCCAGATTTGCCACGGCGGCGCTGATGACCGACTGCGCCTTGCCAAGCTGGCGGGCGGCGGCCGAGAACGAGCCGGTTTCGGCGGCGGCCGCAAACGCCTGGAGCTGGTCGAGGGAAGGAGACATGGTGTGCGATGGGTATGCGCGCGATCTGCAGCACGATCTATCGGATTTTTAGATGGTATCCAACTTGCGATCAGCTGTCGCGCCGATAGAATGCCTCCCATCGCTGAAATTTGCTGAATTGGAGAGTCTCATGCGCACCACTGCGGACCGTATTCGTCACACCGTCGGATTCGAGGTGATCGGTCTGATCGCGTTCGCGCCGCTGGCGAGCTGGGTGTTCGGCTACGAGTTGCACCAGATGGGCATCGTGGGCGCCGTGGCGGCCCTGATCGCGGCCACTTGGAACTACATCTACAACATCCTGTTCGACCGCGCGATGCTGCGCTTCACTGGCCAGCTCAGGAAATCGACGGCGATCCGCGTGCTGCACGCCATCCTGTTCGAGGGCGGCCTGCTGATCGTGTTCCTGCCGTCGGTGGCCTGGTACCTGAAGATCGGCCTGGTCGAAGCGTTCATCATGGACATTGCCGTGGCCGGCTACTACATGGTCTACGCGTTCTTCTACAACTGGGCCTACGACGTCATCTTCCCGATCCCGAACGCCACGCCGTCGGCGTCCCCGTCGGCAACGGACTGCCAGTCGGCCAACTAAGCGGACCGAGCGCCGCGTAGTCGACCTCGATCATGAAATGCGGCCGGAAACGGCCGCATGACGTCATCCGGCGTGCATGGACCATGCGTTAACATGCTCGCCATGCCCATCTGCCCGCCCCTGCTCCGCCGCAGCCTGTCGCCCGCCATCGTCGCGGCCACGCTGCTCGCCCTCGGTCTGTCCGGAGCCCAGGCCAAACCCGTCAAGAACACCAAGGCCACCCGCGCCGCCACCGCTGCCACTGCGGTCGCCGCAACGGCCGGCGCCACCCGCGCCAAGGCCGAACCCGCCGATCCCGCCGCCGCGCGCAGCGGCCTGCCCGCCAGCGTGACCGCCGCGCTGCGCCGCGCCCATGTGCCGCTGTCCGCCGCGAGCTTCTACGTGGTCAAGGTTGGCGCCCCGCAGGCGCGCGTAAGCTGGAACGCCGAAACGCCGATGAATCCGGCGTCGACGATGAAGGTGGTCACCACCTTCGCCGGCCTGCAGTTGCTGGGGCCCGAGTTCCGCTGGCTGACGTCGCTCTATGCCGACAACCAGCCGGGCCCCGATGGCACGATCAACGGCAACGTCTATCTGCGCGGCCGGGGCGACCCCAAGCTCGTGCCCGAGGAAATGGCAAAGCTGGTCGCCACGGCCCGATCCGCCGGCGCCACCACCATCAACGGCGACGTGGTGCTGGACCGCAGCTTCTTTGCCGATGGCATGGACGGCAGCTACACGATCGATGGCGAGACCCAGCGCGCCTACAACGTGAACCCGGACGCACTGCTCTACGCGTTCAAGACGCTGTCGTTCACGATCACCCCTGACGCCACCAACCGCACTGTGGACGTGGCCGTCACGCCCGCGCTGGCGCAACTGCGCGTGGACAACCGGATGACGCTGGCCAATGGCCGATGCGGCGACTGGAAGTCGCGCGCCACGCCCAGCATCATGCCGCAGCCGGACGGTACCGTCGTGGCATCGTTCGATGGCAGCTATTCGGCAGACTGCGGCGAGCACATCGTCAACCTTGCCACACTGAGCCATAGCGATTTCATCTGGGGTGGCTTCGTTGCCGAATGGCAGAACGCCGGCGGCCGCTTTGCACGTCCGCCCGGCCTGCGCAGCGGCGCGGTGCCGCGCAACGCCTTCCTGCTGGCGCGCCACTATGGTCAGCCGCTGGGCGACATCGTGCGCGACATCAACAAGTTCTCGAACAACGTGATGGCCCGCCAGCTGTTCCTGACGATCGGGGCGGAGATGGATCGCAAGGGGCCGGCCAGCACCGACAAGTCGTCACGCGTGATCCATCAGTGGCTGGCCAAACAGGGCCTGGACATGCCGAACCTGGTGCTGGAGAACGGCTCCGGGCTGTCGCGCGACGAGCGCATCAGCGCCTACGACATGGCCCGCCTGCTGCAACAGGCACTCGCCAGCAACGTGGGGCCGGTGCTGCTCGACTCCCTGCCGATCCTCGGCGTCGACGGCACGCTGCGCAACCGATTGACGCGCGCCAATGCCGCCGGCAATGCCTACCTGAAGACCGGTACGCTGGCCGATGTGCGGGCGCTGGCCGGCTATGTCGACGCGCTCAACGGCGAACGCTATGTGGTGGTGGCCTATATCAACCACCCCAATGCTTCGGGTGCGCAGGAAGCGCACGATGCGTTGATGCAGTGGGTCTACAAGGGCGCGCCTTGAGCCTGGATAGGGGCGTGGTGGGGATTTGATGCGCTTGCCCTCTCCCCCGCCCCTCTCCCGCGCGCGGGAGAGGGGAGAAAACCAGGGGCATGTCCGAAGTTCTCGGGGCGCGCCCTGCTCCCGGGATAGGGGAGAAACCCGGGGGCAGGTCCGAAACTCTCGGGGTGCTAGAGAAGGGAGAAAACCGGGGGCAGGTCCGAAGCTCTCGGGGTGCTAGAGAAGGGAGAAAACCGGGGGCATGTCCAAAGCTCTCGGGGTGCTAGAGAAGGGAGAAACCCGGGGGCAGGTCCGAAGCTCTCGGAGTGCTAAAGAAGGGAGAAAACCGGGGGCAGGTCCGAAGCTCTCGGGGTGCTCCCCTCTCCCGCATGGCGGGAGAGGGGCCGGGGGAGAGGGCAGGCGCTTGAGCTTCAGCTGTTCTCGAACGCAGCCGCCGCGCGGCCCAGCCGGTCGCGCACACCGTCCCACTCGTGCGAGTCGGGCACCGGCTCGAACACCAGCCGCTGGTAACCTTCCTTGTCGAGCTTGCGCAGCAGGCCGTACAGCGCCTGGGCAAAGGCGTCGGGCGTGGCCGGCGCTTCCACGAACACGCAGCGCGGGTCCGCACTGGCCGATGCCTTGCCGACAAACGCCAGCCGTCCACCTTCGGACAACCCATGCAGGAGCTGCGGCAATGCGTCGGCTTGCGCCAGCGTCAGCGTGGTGCGCGGCGCATAGTGGGCCTTGAGCGTTCCCGACGCACGCGGCGCGGCGGCATCGGGCGGCAGCGGCAGCGTGCCCAGCACGTCAGCCATCATCGCCGCGGTAATCGCGCCGGGGCGCAGCAATACCGGGCCAAGCGTATCGAGGCGCGACAGGTCAACGATCGACGATTCGATGCCGACATCCACGCCATCGCCTTCCAGCACATAGACGGTGCCGCCGAACTCGTCGCGCACGTGTTCGGCCGTGGTCGGGCTGACCTGGCCGAACTTGTTGGCCGACGGCGCGGCAATGCCGCCCCGGCCGCGCCTGAAACGCGACAGCAGCGCCTGGGCCACCGGGTGCGACGGGCAGCGCAGGCCGATGCTGTCCTGTCCGCCCGCCACGGCCGCCGGAATATGGGCGGCACGCTTCAGGATGATCGTCAGCGGGCCGGGCCAGAAGGCGTCGATCAGCTTCTGCGCGGCTTCCGGGACGTCATCGGTCCAGTAGCTGACATCGCCGCCGTCCACCACATGCACGATCACCGGATGATTGGACGGGCGGCCCTTGGCGGCAAAGATGCGCGCGACGGCCTCGGGGTTCTCGGCGTCGGCGCCCAGTCCGTAGACGGTCTCGGTCGGAAAGGCCACGAGCTGGCCGGCTTCGAGCAGACGAACCGCCTCGTCAAGCTCGGCGGCCGTTGGCATGCGTGAAGACATCGAATCTCAGAGCGGGATATGCAGGGCCGTGGCGGCAGCGTCGAACGCCGCGGCAGCAGCCTCCTCGTGCTCGCCCACGCAGTTCACGTGGCCCATCTTGCGCGACGGGCGCGCATCGTTCTTGCCATAGAGATGCAGCTTGGCACCGGGCTGGCCCAGCACCTCGCCCCACGCGGGCGTGCGCTCCAGGCCGAACTCGAACCAGCAGTCGCCCAGCAGGTTCAGCATCTTGCCGGCCGAATGCTGGCGCGTGCTGCCCAAGGGCAGGCGGGCCATCGCGCGCACCTGCTGCTCGAACTGGCTCGTCTCGCAGGCATCCATCGTGATATGGCCGGAATTGTGCGGGCGCGGGGCCATTTCGTTGGCCACCAGCGTGCCGTCGGTCAGCACGAAGAACTCGATGCACAGCACGCCGACGTAACCCATTTCCGAGGTAATCGTGGCGGCGGCGGCACGGGCCCGCGTGGCGATGTCGTCGGACACACTCGTCGACGGCATCGTGGTGGAAAACAGGATGCCGTCGCGATGCACGTTCTCGGCCAGCGGCCAGGTGGCGGTGCTGCCGTCGGCGGCACGCGCGGCCAGCACCGACACCTCGTAGGCCAGCGGCAGCATCTGCTCCAGCACGCACGGCACGTGCTGCATGGCCTTCCATGCGGCGCGCACGTCCTCGCGCGTCTTCACGCGGGCCTGGCCCTTGCCGTCGTAGCCCATGCGCGCGGTCTTCAGGATGCCGGGCAGCACGTTGTCGGGCACGTTGTCCACGTCGGCATCATGCTGGATCACCCAGTGCGGGGCCGGTGGCACGCCGGTACGCTCGGCGCACGAGGCGAAGAACTTCTTCTCGCCGATACGGTTCTGTGCAATCGACACGCAGTAGCCGCGCGGCGCCACGAACACGCCGGCCTGCTCCAGGCGGTCCAGCGAGATCGACGGCACGTTCTCGAATTCGGTGCTCACGGCCTCGCACAGCCGCGCCACTTCGGCCAGCGCGGCCTCATCGGTATAGGTGGCGCAGATATGGCGATCGGCCACGTTGCCGGCAGGGCTGTCCTGGTCCGGGTCGAGCACGCAGACGCGATAGCCCATCGACTGCGCCGCATGCGTGAACATGCGGCCCAGCTGGCCGCCGCCGAGCATGCCAAGCCAGGCACCGGGCAGGATCGGCGCGCCTGGGGCGTCGACGCCAAACTCGGCGCGCGACTCCGGCGTATGGGCTTCGGACAGGTAGGGATGGATATCGGTCGGCATGGCTCAGGCTTCGGTCACTACAAGGTCTTAAACGGGCAGGGTCATCGCGCGGGCAGCTTCGGTCTGCTTCGCGCGGAACGCTTCCAGCGCGCTGGCCAGCGCGTCGTCGGTGGTGGCCAGCGTGGCGATGGCGTGCAGCGCCGCGTTGGCGGCACCGGCTTCACCAATGGCGAACGTCGCCACGGGCACGCCCTTGGGCATCTGCACGATCGACAGCAGCGAATCCTCGCCGCGCAGGTACTTCGACGGCACGGGCACGCCGAACACCGGCACGATCGTCTTGGCGGCGATCATGCCCGGCAGGTGCGCGGCGCCGCCGGCACCGGCGATGATCGCGCGGATGCCGCGGCTGCGGGCCGACTCGGCATAGCGGAACATGTCGTCGGCCATGCGGTGCGCCGATACCACCTGCGCCTCGAACGCCACGTTGAAATCCTTGAGCATGGCCACGGCGTGCTGCATCACGTCCCAGTCGGAACTGCTGCCCATCACCACGCCCACCACCGGCTTTGCTGCGTTGCTCATGTTCTGGTTCCTTCCGCCTTATTGCAGCTGCTCGCCGGTCAGGCGGGTCAGCGCTTCCTTGTACTTGTCGGCGGTCTTCTGCACCACGTCTTCGGGCAGCTTCGGTGCCGGCGCGGTCTTCGGCCACGGCTTGCCGTCGATGCGCACGGCTTCGAGCCAGTCGCGCACGAACTGCTTGTCGAACGACGGCGGGTTGGTGCCCACCTGGTACGAGTCGGCCGGCCAGAAGCGCGACGAATCGGCGGTCAGCACCTCGTCCATCAGGGTCAGCGTGCCGTCTTCGTCCAGGCCGAATTCGAACTTGGTGTCGGCGATGATGATGCCGCGCGTGGCTGCGTACTCGGACGCTTCCTTGTACAGGCGGATCGAGATGTCACGCATCTTGTCGGCCAGCTCGCGGCCGATGCGCTGCACCACCTCGTCGAACGAGATGTTCTCGTCGTGCTCGCCCATCTCGGCCTTGGCCGCCGGCGTGAAAATCGGCTCGGGCAGCTTCTGCGCGTTCTGCAGGCCGGCCGGCAGTTCGATGCCGCAGACCTTGCCCGTGGCCTGGTAGTCCTTCCAGCCACTGCCGGCCAGGTAGCCGCGCACCACCGCTTCCACCAGGATCGGCTTCAGGCGCTTGACCACCACGGCGCGGCCCTTGACCTGCGCCACTTCGTCAGCGGCCACCACGCTTTCCGCCGTCACGTCCGTCTCGTGGTTCGGCACGATGTGCGCGAGCTTGCGGAACCAGAAGTTGGCCATCTGGTTCAGCACGCGGCCCTTGGCCGGAATCGGCTCGCCCATGATCACGTCGAAGGCCGACAGGCGATCGGTGGTCACGATCAGCAGCTTGTCGTCGCCGACGGCGTAGTTGTCGCGGACCTTGCCCTTGCCGAGCAGCGGCAGGGACTGGATGGAGGATTCGTAGAGGGCGTCAGACATGGTGTGAAAGCGGCTGCGGCTGAAAACAAGCGGGGCTTCGTGCGGTTGGCGAAGCCCCATGAAGTACGAACGCCCCGCGCGCTGGGCGGGCGGGGCGGCGAAACGATTTACTGCACGACCTGGGCGAGCTTGCCCGACTTGTACTGGCCGGCGATGTCGACCAGCGACACGGCCTTGATCTTGCTGGCCTGGCCTTCGCAACCGAAGGCGATGTAGCGGGCCTTGCAAACCTGCTTGGCGGCTTCGCGGGCCGGCTTCAGGTATTCGCGGGGGTCGAACTTGCTCGGGTTTTCCACGAAGAAGCGGCGGATCGCGCCGGTCATCGCCAGGCGGATGTCGGTGTCGATGTTGATCTTGCGCACGCCGAACTTGATGGCTTCCTGGATTTCTTCCACCGGCACGCCGTACGTTTCCTTCATGTCGCCACCGAACTGGCGGATCTCGGCCAGCAGTTCCTGCGGCACCGACGACGAACCGTGCATCACCAGGTGCGTGTTCGGGATGCGGGCGTGGATTTCCTTGATACGGCCGATGGCCAGGATGTCGCCCGTGGGCTTGCGCGTGAACTTGTACGCGCCGTGCGACGTGCCGATGGCGATGGCCAGTGCGTCCAGCTGCGTGGCCTTGACGAAGTCGGCGGCCTGCTCCGGATCGGTCAGCAGCATCGAGTGATCGAGCTTGCCTTCGGCGCCGATGCCGTCTTCCTCGCCGGCTTCACCGGTTTCCAGCGAGCCCAGGCAACCCAGTTCGCCTTCCACGGTCACGCCCAGCGCGTGGGCCATCTGCACCACCTTGCGGGTCACGTCGACGTTGTATTCGTAGTCCGACGGGGTCTTGCCGTCTTCCTTGAGCGAACCGTCCATCATCACCGACGAGAAGTTCAGGTCGATGGCGGCCTGGCAGATCGCCGGCGACTGGCCGTGATCCTGGTGCATCACCACGGGGATGTGCGGGTAGGCTTCCACTGCGGCTTCGATCAGGTGACGCAGGAAGTGCTCGCCAGCGTATTTGCGCGCACCTGCCGAGGCTTGCATGATCACCGGGGCGTTAACCTCGTCGGCGGCCTGCATGATGGCCTGGACCTGTTCGAGGTTGTTCACGTTGAAGGCCGGCAGACCGTAGTTGTTCTCGGCGGCATGGTCCAGCAGCTGGCGCATGGATACGAGTGGCATGTCAAACTCCTGAATAAAAAAACGGTATCTAGTATTTTTTCGATGCTGCGCCGGGCAGGTTCGCGCATCCGCGGTGCGCCGTCCGTGCAGCGCACCACATCGGACGTCATCTCTTTACTTGAACTTGCTGCCGACCCTCACGATCTTCAGCGTGTTCGTGCCGCCGGCCTGGCCCATCGGCTCGCCAATCGTCAGCACAATGAAATCGCCATGCTGCACGGCACCCTGTGCCAGCAGCAGTTCCTCGGCCTGTTCCAGCGCCTCGTCCCGGTCGGTGCTCGATTGCAGCGGCAGCGGCACCACATTGCGGTAGAGCTGCATCTTGCGCTGCGACGCCAGGTTCGGCGTCATGGCATAGATCGGCACATGGATGCGGTGACGGCTCATCCACAAAGCGGTGGCGCCCGAATCGGTCAGCGCGGCAATTGCCTTCACGCCTAGATGATAGGCCGTGAACAGCGCACCCATGGCAATCGACTGGTCGATGCGCGAGAACGTCTGGTTCAGGAAATCGGTGTCGAGCTGCACCACCTCGGACTTCTCGGCTTCCAGGCAGATCGCGGCCATGGCCTCGACCGTTTCCACCGGATAGCGGCCGGCGGCGGTCTCGGCCGACGTCATCACGGCGTCGGTGCCATCCAGCACGGCGTTTGCCACGTCCGACACCTCGGCGCGCGTCGGCACCGGGTTGACGATCATGCTTTCCATCATCTGGGTGGCCGTGATCGTCAGCTTGTTGGCCTCGCGGGCCAGGCGGATCATGCGCTTCTGCAGCGCCGGCACGGCCGCGTTGCCCACTTCCACGGCCAGGTCGCCACGGGCCACCATGATGCCGTCCGATGCGTTCAGGATTTCCTCGAGCACGCCGGGGCGGATGGCCTCGGCGCGTTCGATCTTGGCGATCATGCGCGCCTTGTGGTTGTGCGGCTGGCCGGCCACGTTGGCCAGCTGGCGCGCCATTTCCATGTCGGTGGCGTTCTTCGGGAAGCTGACGGCCACGTAGTCGGCGTGCAGGGCCATGGCGGTCTTGATGTCCTCCATGTCCTTGGCGGTCAGCGCCGGCGCCGACAGCCCGCCACCCTGGCGGTTGATACCCTTGTTGTTCGACAGGTCGCCGCCCACGCGCACCGTGGTGAAGATCTCGCTGCCGATCACGCGGTCCACCACCAGCACGATCAGGCCGTCATTGAGCAGCAGCACATCGCCCGGGCCCACGTCGCGCGGCAGGTCCTTGTAGTCCAGCCCCACGCGCTCCTGGTTGCCGGTCTCGCAGGTGGAGTCCAGCACGAACGCATCGCCGGCCTTCAGCGTGACCTTGCCGTTCTCGAACTTGCCCACGCGGATCTTGGGCCCCTGCAGGTCGGCCATGATCGCCACCTCGCGGCCGCAGGCCGTGGCGGCCTCGCGCACCAGCGCGGCGCGGTCGATATGGTCCTGCGCGGTGCCGTGCGAGAAGTTCAGGCGCACCACGTCGACACCGGCCCCGATCATGCGGGTCAGCACTTCCAGCGAGCTGGACGCGGGGCCAATCGTGGCAACGATCTTGGTGGAACGGGTCATGCGGGCGGTTTCCTGGGGTTGGCTGCTTATGGGCTTGCGGGCTTCAGGGGCAACTGGTTTCGGGCCGGCCGGCTCGCGCCGCCAGCCCGCGCGGGCTTCAGCCGGCAGCGCGTTGTTCCAGCACTTCGAACGCCGGCAGCTTCTTGCCTTCCAGGAACTCCAGGAAGGCGCCGCCGCCGGTGGAGATGTAGCCGATACGGTCGGCGATACCATACTTGGCGATGGCGGCCAGCGTGTCGCCGCCACCGGCGATCGAGAACGCCTTCGACGTGGCGACGGCTTCGGCCAGCACCTTGGTGCCGTTGCCGAACTGGTCGAATTCGAACACGCCGACCGGGCCGTTCCAGACGATGGTGCCGGCGGCCTTGAGCTGGTCGGCCAGCATGGTGGTGGTCTTCGGGCCGATATCCAGGATCATGTCGTCGTCGGCCACATCCTTGACGTCCTTGACCGTGGCGGCAGCCGTTGCGCTGAATTCCTTGGCGCAGACCACGTCCACCGGAATCGGCACCGATGCGCCGCGGGCGGCCATGATGTCGATGATGGCGCGGGCGTCGCCCACCAGGTCGGCCTCGGCCAGCGACTTGCCGATCTTCAGGCCGGCGGCCAGCATGAACGTGTTGGCGATGCCGCCACCGACCACGAGACCGTCCACCTTGTCGGCCAGCGCCTTCAGGATGGTCAGCTTGGTCGAAACCTTCGAG
This sequence comes from Cupriavidus sp. HE11, assembly GCF_056097175.1. NCBI lineage: Bacteria > Pseudomonadati > Pseudomonadota > Betaproteobacteria > Burkholderiales > Burkholderiaceae > Cupriavidus > Cupriavidus sp. HE11. The sequence continues at coordinate 2,523,075 of NZ_CP184464.1, read as the reverse complement.
CCGGCCACGATGGCTACCAGCGGACGCGCCGGCTGGCCCAGCGCGCGGCCCAGCGCGTCGATCTCGGCGGCCAGCAGCGGGCCGGCGCAGGCGATCGGCGCGAACTTGGCGATACCGTGGGTGGTGGCTTCGGCGCGGTGCGCGGTGCCGAAGGCGTCATTGACGTAGACGTCGCAGAGCCTGGCCATCTTCTGGGCCAGCTCGTCGCTGTTCTTCTTCTCGCCCTTGTTGACGCGGCAGTTTTCCAGCAGCACCACCTGGCCGGGCGCCACTTCCACGCCGTCGACCCAGTTCTGCACCAGCTTTACCGGCTTGCCGAGCAGTTCCGACAGGCGCGTGGCGATCGGGGCCAGCGAATCTTCGGGCTTGAACTCGCCCTCGGTCGGGCGACCCAGATGTGACGTCACCATCACGGCCGCGCCAGCTTCCAGGCAGGCCTGGATGGCTGGCACCGACGCGCGGATACGCGTGTCCTCGGTGATGTTGCCTGCGTCGTCTTGCGGCACGTTCAGGTCGGCGCGGATAAACACACGCTTGCCGGAGAGTTTGCCTTGGGAAATGAGATCGGTAAGACGCAGGACAGAGGTCATGGCGATAAGAGCGGGGACGGGGACGGCATACAGCCGTCCACAGAAGTCGGGAAAACCGCCATTTTACCTGATCGCCGTTACGGATTTACGCCTTCCGGCCCCCGACCATCCGCGCATCACACGGCCGCCCCGTCATACCCCTACTTTAGTAGGGATCATTGTCTTAACAACATCGCGGCCGCATGCGGTAATGTACGCCTTAATGTACTAAACGTACGCTTAGTCAGACACTCGAACTACTTTTGGTAGTTTTAGTACATCATGACGTGAGACAACAGCCGGCACAGACTGGCGCCACCATTTCCGCGGACGTGCGCGACGGACACGCGGGAAGGAACAGACGTGGTGAATGCAAGGGGGTAGTCAGATGGAACAAGCCGCCATCCACGGTGCTATCCGTGGGTTGTATGAAGGCATCCTCGATCCCGCCGCATGGCAGCAGAGCCTGCGCACGCTGACCGAGATCGCCGACACGGCGCATGCATCGATGATGGTTTGGGACACGGTGCGCGACCAGGTAACAGTCAACGAAGTAGTCAATCCCGTGGCGGAGTTGTTCACCGCCTATGAAAACGATTTCCAGGCCATCGACCCGGCCAAGGCCTTCGCGCCCCGGCTGGTGCCCGGCGCCTGGTACATCGACGCGCGCGACCTGGGTCCCCAGGCCATGGCGCGACATCCGTTCTATCGCGATTTCTTCAATCGGTTCGACCTGCGTTCGTACGTCGCCTGCCTAGTGGAACGCCAGCCGCACTACGAGGTGTATTTCTCGATGCAGCGTGCGCTGTCACAGGACGCCTTCTCGGGCGAGGACACGCGCCGGCTCGACTGGGTCGTCCCGCACATGCGCAGCGCCATTGCCATGCGCGACCGCACGCTGGCACTGTCGACCATGGCCTCGATCTCGGCCCGCCTGCTGGAACGGCTGGCCTTTGCCGTGGGCGTCTACGCGCCCGACCGGCACCTGCTGCTGGCGAACATGGCCGGAGAACGCTGGGCGCGCCGCCTGGAACCTTCGGGCAAGACCACGGCCTGGCATCTGTCGCGGCCCTTTGCCGACATGGTGCAGGCGGCTTGCGATCCCGGCAATCCGCTTGGCGCGCAAGCGGCGCGCGCCAGCGACGATCACGGCAACCATGCCGAAGTCCTGGTCCTGCCGCTGCCGCCCACGCATGCGTTTGCCTCGCAGTGGCAGCAGCCGGCAGCGCTGGTTGTAGTGCACGAGGCCGGTGCGCCATCGGTACTGCTGGACACCGTGCTGCGCAATCTCTACGGGCTGACGCCGGCCGAAACGCGTCTCGCGGCGCGCCTGGCAACGGGCGAAGGCTTGCCCGAGGCGGCCCGTCACATGCGCATTCGCCACGAGACCGCGCGCACCCAGCTCAAGGCCGTCTTCCTGAAGACCGGCTGCACGAGCCAGGCGCAATTCACCCACCTGCTGACGAAGCTGGCGGCCACGCTGGACGGAGGCTGACGCCTGCCCTGCCGTCCCCTGCACGCGAATCCGCGCTGCGGCCCCTGGCACGCCTCGACCATATCGACCGTCGGCAAGTCGCGATGCACGGCGGCACCCTTCGCTCGCGTGCCCGCCGCCAAGAAGAACAAAGGAAGTAACGTAATGAACGCAGCTGACATGCATGAGACCATTCGTGGCCTATATCTGGGCGTGTTCGAGCCCCTTGCGTGGCAGCGCAGTCTCTACGCGCTGTGCGAACAAAGCGGCAGCATCCAGGCATCGTTGCTGGTCCTGGATACCCGGCTGCAGACCGTGCAGGTACGCCATATGGTCAACCGTGCGCCCGATAACCTCGCCATTCTGCCGCCGCCCTACCGGCTGCACAGTGGCATGCCGGTATCCGGATCAATGCCCGTGGGCGGCTGGCATATCGACCAGCGCGACACCGCCGGCGCCAGGGCGCCCAACCAGGCCTTTCTTGTGGAGTCGTTGGACGACGTCGCACTGACATCGGTCATGGCCTGCCTGGTGGACCGCCGTCCGGAGCACGAGATCTATCTGGCCCTCCAGCGCCCGGCCAGCGAGGACGGCTATTCGGAGACCGACGCACGCGCGCTGGACTGGGCCATTCCGCATCTGCGCGAGGCCATGGCCCTGCGCGACCGCACGCACGCAGTGGCGGCACAGGGCCGTGTCTCGGCAGACCTGCTGAATCGCCTGCCATTCGGCGTGGTCGTGTTTTCGGAATCGGGCAAGGTTCTGCTGGCTAACGCGGCCGGCTCGCCGTGGCCGCGCCGGCTGCTGCCCGGAGACGCCACCGACAGCAAGGGCAGCACCAATGGCAACGGATGGCACCTGTCGCGGCCTTTCGAAGATGTCGTGCGATCGCTGTGCGACCCGAACTCGCTGCAGCCGGCCCAGGCCATCCAGGCCATTGGCGCCGATGGCCGCGCAGCACAGATCGTGGCCGTGGCGCTGACGCCCGCGCTCTTTCAGTCTTCGGAATGGGAAGGGCAGCCGGTACTGGTTTCCATCCACGAGAACCGCGGGCCGCCGCGCGCGGTGCCGGCCGTGCTGCGCGACCTCTACGGCATGACGCCCGCCGAAATCCGGCTTGCCATGCTGCTGACCACCGGCATGGGTCTGCCCGACGCCTGCACGCAGCTGGGGATCAAGCGCGAGACCGCGCGTTCGCAACTGAAGGCGATATTCACCAAGACCAGCACCAGCACCCAGGCGCAGCTCGCCCACCTGCTGACGCGCCTGAGCGGCATCCTGGCCGAGCCGGCCGACAACGAGCTGCAGACCTTCTAGCCCAGCAGCCGCAGCGCGGTGTACACCGCCATACCCACCACGATCATCCCGACCATGCGTCTGGTCAGCACATAGCAAACCGTGGCGGCAATGCCCGCCATGAGCTTGTCGTTGCCCGGCGCGATCGTGAAGTGCCCTTCGAAGGTCAGCAGGTCGGGCAGGATGATGGCCGCCAGCGCCGCAGCCGGCGCATAGCGCAGCGCGCGCTGGATGCGGTCCGGCACCGTCACGCGCTCGCCCGCCATCAGGAACAGCGCACGCGAGAACACGGTCACCACGGTCATGCCAAGGATGGCAATCCAGGTATCGAGATGGCTCATGCCTGGTCTCCGGTTGGCTGGCGGCCCTTGCGGGCGCGGATGCCCTTCAGCGTGGCGCGCGCGGCCATCTCGTCGCTGGCCATGCCGGCGGCAATCGCGGCCACCACGGCAATCACCAGCGCCAGCCGGTACGGCAGGTCGAAGCACAGCAGCGCCACCACGGCCGACACCACCACGGCCATCAGCGTCGAGCGCGAATTGATAGTCGCGATCATCACCGGAATCAGCGCCAGCGTGCCTGCCAGCGCCAGGCCCCAGCTGTCCGGGAACAGGCTGGCCAGCAAGATGCCAATAATCGACGACACCTGCCACGTGGCGCCGTTGATCAACGCCATGCCCCAGAAGTACCCCTCCTTGCCCGGCGCGTAACCCGGCTCGGCGTAGCGCTGCATGAAATAGACAAAGTGCAGGTCGCCGTTGAAGAAGCCCAGCAGCGTGCGGCGCCAGCCCGGCAGGTAGTTGAAGTGAGGCTGCAGCGCGGCGCTGAAGATCACGAAGCGCAGGTTGACCACGGCCGCCGTGAGCCAGACCGTCCAGATCGGCATGCCCGCCGCGAACAGCGGCAGCACGGCAAGCTGGGCAGACCCCGCATAGACCAGCAGCGACATGCCGATGGCCTCCGGCACGGTCAGCGCCGACTTGCTCATCGCCACCCCGGTGACCAGGCCCCAGGAAAATACCGCGGGCAGCGAGGGCGCGAAAAATCGCGCGCCGTCGAGAAAGGCGTTGCGCTCCACCTCGGCAAAGCGATGCCAGAGGCGCAACCACACCGGGGACGACTGTCGGGGTGTCATGGCGAGATGAGAAGAGACGGTACGGCAGGCCGTCTTGTGTGCGGCATTGCCGTCAGGAAGGGCCATCGGCCACGCAGGATGCGTGGCCGATGGCGGAGCAGCCATTATAGGGCCGCTGGTGCCACTGGTAAGCGGTGGCTTAATTGCGGGCGGCGCGACTGTTGTTTCGAGGTCAAAGCGCCGCCGTCACATGGCAATCCGGCCAGCATCCCGACTGCCCAGGGCCAGGCAGATCCAGCCCGGCCCAGACCCGCCCGAATCAACTCATGCGGGCTTGCCGGCCGGCGCAGCCGGCGCCAGCGTCGTTGCGGCCGTGACGCCGGCCGGCTCGGTGGCCTCGTCATGGTCGTCGCCGCCACCGGCCTGGCCAAGGTCGATGCCCGAGGTCTCGGGCAGCAGCGCCGCGGACACCATCACCAGCGCGTAGCCCACCCCGGCCACCATGGCGATGGCAAGCGCCAGCGACGTGCGCCCGCTGTTGAGCCAGCCCACGGCCAGCGGGAAGAACGACCCGATCACGCGGCCCAGGTTGTACGCCACGCCGTAGCCAGTGGCCCGCACGCCGCTCGGGTACGACTCGGAAATGGTGGCACCGATGCCCGAGAACACGCCCTGCATCAGCACCCCGAGCGGAAAGCCCAGGAACAGCATCGACGTATTCGAGACCGGAATCACCATGTAGATCATCGCCATCACGAAAGCGCCAGCCGCAAACGCGATATAGGTCAGGCGCCGGCCCCAGCGGTCGGTGGCATAGGCGCCGGCCACATAGCCGACCAGCGAGCCCAGGATCGTCACGGCCAGGTAGGAACTGGTGCCGAATACGGACAGCCCGCGCTCGGTCTTCAGGAACGTCGGCAGCCAGGTGGCAATGGCGTAGTAGGCGCCCAGCATGCCGCCCGACAGCAGGCTGCAGAGCAGCGTCTTCTTCAGCAGCGGCTTGCGGAACACGCGCGCCAGGTCGGCAGAGGCCGAGACCTTGCCGCGTTCGGCGCGGCTTTTCAGGAAGACTTCGGGCTCCTCCAGGTTGCGGCGCAGGTAGACCACCACAAGCGCCGGCAGGATGCCCAGGAAGAAGCAGACACGCCACGCCACTTCGGGTTCGAACAGGTTGAACGTGATGGCATAGGCGATGGCCGCGCCGCCCCAGCCAAACGAATAGCTGCTGGCCGTAAAGCCCGAGTACTTGCCGCGATGCGCCGGATTGCGGATCAGCTCGGTCACCAGCACCATGCACAGCGACGATTCCCCGCCGAAGCCCAGGCCCTGCAGCATGCGGAACACCATCAGCTGTTCTGGCGAATTGGCGATGCCACACAGGAAGCAGGACACCGCGAATACCAGGATGGTCCAGCGCAGCACGCGCACGCGGCCAAAGCGGTCGGCCAGCAGGCCCGCGCCAACGGCGCCGACCAGCGACGACACCAGCGTCCACGTGACGATGGCCCCCGCCATCGACTTGCTCATGCCCCACTGCGCCAGCAGCGTCGAAATCAGGAACGAATAGATCATGAAGTCGAACACGTCGACCGCATGCCCCAGAAACGCCCCGTAGAACCCCTTGCGCTCGGCGCGCGACAACTCCTTGAACCAGTCCAGCATGATCGCCCTCCCCTTTTAGCGATTTTGCGATGCAGCGATGTCGTGAATTAACGATTCGGCGATGAAGCGATACGCGGTGGCCGGAAGCCATGGCCGGCGTCTTCCAGCAACTGGGCAAAGCGCAGCGACGTGAGGTCGCCGTAGCGGCGGGCCACGATCTGCACGCCCACCGGCAGGCCATCGCGCGCGGGGCCGATCGGCGCCACCGTCGATGGCAGGCCGCACAGCCCCGAATGGCCGGCCCAGAACAGTTGCGACGTCAGCGGCCACGGCTGGCCGTTGACCGTGATCGTGCGTTGCCACGGCTCGCCCTGTTCGTCGAGCGCAAAGGCCGTGGTGGATGCCGCCGGGCACAGCAACACGTCAAAGTCGCCAAAGAACCGGTTCCAGGCACGCGCGAAGGCTTCGCGGGCCGGTTGCATCAGCAGCCAGTGCCGGTGGCTCAACGCGGCCCCGGTGAACTGCAGCGACGCATAGTCGGCGTCGTCGCCGTTGGGGTCGCCGGCACGCGCCAGCGCATCGGCAAATGCGGCGTCATCCATATGGAACGACGTCGTCGCGCGCAGCAGCAGCACGTAGATGCGCCACAACTGCGCGGCGTCGAAGTCGGGACGGACGTTCCAGGCAACCGCTACCCCCGCCGCCTCCAGCTGGTGTCCGAGCTGCTCGATGGCGCTACTGACCGTCGCGTCGACTTCGGCCAGCGGATGGCTGGGCAGCACGGCCACGCGGAAATCGGCCAGGCGCGTGTGGTCGCATGGCGGCAGGTCGAGCTGCCACGCGGGCGCGTCGGCGGCATCGGGTCCGACGATGGCGCGCAGCACCAGTTCCAGGTCGCGCGCGCTGCGGGCCACGGGGCCGGCCACATTGATGTCCTGTTCGGCAAACCCGGTCCGCGCATTGCCATGGCCGCGCAGCGGCACGATGCCGTGGCTGCTCTTGTGCGAGAACACGCCGCAGTAATGCGCCGGGTTGCGCAGCGACGAGCCGATATCCGAGCCGATATCGAAATAGCTCATGCCGGCGCAGACGGCCGCCGCGCTGCCGCCGGACGACCCGCCCGGGGTGCGCGACAGATCGTGCGGATTGCGCGTGGTGCCATAGACCGCGTTGTAGCTTTGCCAGTCGCGCAGGCCCAGCGGCACGTTGGTCTTGCCCAGCAGCACGGCGCCGTGCGCACGCAGGCGCTCCACCACCACTGCATCGGCCCCGGCGCGATGATCGGCCCGCGCCGGCACGCCGCATGTGGTAGGCCAGCCGGCCACATCGAACGATTCCTTGATCGAGAACGGCACGCCATCGAGCGGCCCGCGCGAGCGCCCGGCCTGACGGCGCGCATCGCTCTGCATGGCCGCCTCGCGGGCCGCCTCGAAATCGGCCAGCACGATCGCATTGACCTGACCGTGATGGGCATCCCAGGCCGCCTGGCACGATTCGACCAGCGCCAGCGCCGTGGTTTCTCCACGCGCCAGTTGCGCGGCGGCAATGTGGGCAGGCATCCAGCGGACATCTGGCCGGGACGGATCGGCCGGCACGGGGTCGGGCAGGGTCACAGTGGCTCCGTTGTTGTCATGGGCGCGGCGCACGACATCTGGCCGAACCTGTGGGGGCATGTTGGAAGCAACGCGTCGGGATCAAACGACTCGGTATACTATATTCCGAATCCAAAGAATCTCAAGGCAGTATTTGTGCCAAGGCTGGATGCACCGCAACAGTACGTGCAGACACGCAGCTGCCCCCCATCCTCCGCCTGTGGGATAAGGGTTGGGCGAGAGGGCAGGCGTACCGTACCCTTGCCACGCAGCAAAAACGGCCCTCGCAAGAAAGACCTGCAAATGTGCGTTCGCACCAAAGCTGGGATGAATTTGTATACCGTTTGGTGCAGGCGCGTCAGATTTGGCCCGACCTGCCCCATCCACCGGTCCCGCTCCCGCGATGCGGGAGCGGGAAGCCACCTGCCGGGGAGGCAAGCTCAGCGCCGCAGCAACCCCACCAGTTCGTCGATATCGGGCAGCGGCACGTCGCGGCCCGTGGCCTCGTCGGCAGACGCGTCGAGCACCCCTTCGGCCAGCGCCCGCTTGCCCTGGTGCAGGTCGACGATGCGCTCCTCGATCGTGCCGGCCGTGATCAGCCGGTAGACCGTCACCGGCCGCTGCTGGCCGATGCGGTGCGCGCGGCCCATCGCCTGGTCTTCCGCAGCCGGGTTCCACCACGGGTCTGCGATCACGACGTAGTCGGCCGCGGTCAGGTTCAGGCCGAAGCCACCGGCCTTCAGGCTGATCAGGAACACATCGCCCTCGCCGGCCTGGAAGGCCGCCACGCGTTTGGTGCGTTCGGCGGCGGGCGTGGCGCCGTCCAGGTACTGGCACGCCAGGCCCGCCTCGTCCAGCGGCTGGCGCAGCAACTGCAGGAAATCGACAAACTGGCTGAAGACCAGCGTCTTGTGGCCGTTGGCTGCCAGCGTGGCTGCCAGTTCGGCAAAGGCACGCACCTTGGCACCGGGATGGCCTGTCTCGGGCGTCACCAGCCTTGGATCGCAGGCCGCGCGGCGCATGCGCATCAGTTGCGCCAGCACGTGGATACGCGCCTGAGGCTCGGGCAGCGTCGCGCGTGCCTTGCGGTCCTTCCGAGGTCGCAACAGCGCGCGTTCGGCCTCGGACAGCGCCTGGCGCCGCAGCGCCTCGTAATGCGCGGCCTCGGCCGGCTCGGGGGCCACGCGGATCACCAGTTCCGTGCGGGATGGCAATTCGTCCAGAACTTGCGCCTTGGTCCGGCGCAGCACGAATGGCGCGATCATGCGGCGCAAGCGGGCGCGCGGGTCACGTGCCCCGTTGCGTTCGATCGGATTCGCAAAATGCTCGTTGAAGCGCGCCAGCGACCCCAGCAGGCCCGGATTGCAGAAACGCATCACGGCCCACAGTTCCGCCAAGCGGTTTTCCACCGGGGTGCCGGACAGCGCGATACGGCAGTCGGCCTGCAGCGCGAACATGGCCTGCGCGCGCCGCGACGACGGGTTCTTGAACGACTGCGCCTCGTCCGCCACCACCGTGTGCCAGGATCGGTCGCAGAATGCACGGCGCGCCTGTTGCAGCAGGTTGTACGAGACGATCACCAGATCGTGCGCGCCGGCCTGTTCGACGATGGCCGTGCGGTCGCCTTCGGCGTACACATGCACCTGCAGCGCCGGCGCGAAGCGTCGCGCCTCGGCCGCCCAGTTGCCGCATACCGACGTGGGCGCCACCACCAGCGCCGGGCCGCCGGCCGCGCGCGCCAGCAGTACGGCCAGCGACTGCAGCGTCTTGCCCAGGCCCATGTCGTCAGCCAGGCAGGCGCCGAAACCTGCCTCGGCCAGCGACATCATCCAGCGATACCCCTCCACCTGGTACGCGCGCAGGTCGGCGGCCAGCGTGGCCGGCACCGGGGCATCGGCCTCGCGCGCGCTGCGCAGCCGCTTAACGCGTGTACGGAAATGCGCATCGGGATCGATGCCCACGCCGGCCAGTACGTCGTCGAGCCAGGGCGTGGCCACCAGCGGCACGCGGATGCCATCGCGCACGCCGTCGCCCACGGCGGCCAGGTCGCGCAGGCGCTCGCGCAGTTGGCGGGTCAGGGCCACGTACACGCCGTGCTCCATCGCGATAAAGCGGCCTGCGTGCCCATGCGCCCAGGCCACCAGCTTTTCCAGCGACAGCACCAGGCCTTCCGCCACGTGCAATTCGCCCACCAGCTTGAACCACTCGCTGCCGGTTTCGACGCTGACCGCCAGTTGCGGCAGATCGGCCGACAGCACGCGCAACTCCCGGCCGCGCGGCCATTCGAGGTCGATCACGCCTGCCAGGCCCGGCAAGGTCTCGATCACGGTCAGCGCGTCTTCGGGATCGTCCAGCGTCCAGCTGTGCTCGCCGCTGGCCGGCGCCTGCTGGACCAGGAACGGCAGCGCATCGAACACCTCGGCCACGTGGGCCTGCTCGGCAGCGAGATCGCGATAGGTGACCAGCGTATCGCCCCCGATCGTCGCCATCAGTTGCGCGCGGCCATGAGCCGGAGCCAGCCGGGGGCCAGGCGCCCCAAGCGGCGTCACCACCAGGCGCAGGCTGATGCCGCGTCCCACGGGCGCCACTTCGGCCCGCAGCCGCGATTCGGGGTCGCGCTCGCGCGCTTCGCCCGAACTGTCGGCGTGGATCTGAAAATGGCCCGCCAGCACGCGCAGCGTGCTGTCCAGGCGCGCCTGTGCCGTGGCCGGCACGGTCAGGCCGCCGGCAATCAGCTTGGCGGCCTCTTGCTGGGCAGGCGTGAAGCGGATCACGCGCAGGCGGCGCGCGCCGTCCTGCAGCACCGTGACCTGGCGCAAGGCTTCGGCTTCCTGCTTCGCGGCGGCCGGCAGGAAGTCCTCCATCGACTTCGGCGCCCGCATCGGCGGCACGATGCGCAACTGGAAGCGGTCGCCTTCGCGCACAGCCTCCAGCGAAGGTGCAGCCTCAAGCACCTCCATCGGTACGGTAGGCGCGTGGGCCAGCACCACGGCCGGGTGTCCGACCAGCGCCATGATGGCGGCGGCGCGGTCCAGCACCAGGCGCCGGTTGCGCGAGCTGTCGCGCCGGATCGTGCGCGCCACACGGGCATCCCACGGCGGGAGGGTATCGTCGTCGGCCACGCGGGCCAGCGTCACGGGGCGCGGGCGCGTCCAGCCACGCGTGCCCCAGCTTTGCTCCATCGGCTCGATGGTGCCGATCTCGCCGTCCACATCGAGCGTCAGGGCCCACAGCAGGCGGCGGCCCGCGCCGGTGGCGTCCGGGGCCGGCTCGCCGCCAGCCAGTGCCTCAAGCGCCCCCAGCGCGTCCTGCCAGCGGTCGCCACCGGCGGGTTCGTCAGGGTCGAGAGGGGTGGGAGCGGACTGGGACACTGGGAACGAAGGGCGCGCAGGTCGGGAAAGAAGGTGCGATTGTAGAACGGTGTGTGTGCCGCGCCGCGTTGGCACGCAAGGCCCCCCGGCTTACAATGGCGCCTTTACGCCTTTTGTTGGTGCGTCGGGACAGGCCATGACGATGGCAGATCGCGACGGCAAGATACGCGGGAAGCGCATCGGGCGCGGCCAGATGTACCGCGCGGACGAAGCGTTCTTCGCGGCCGTTGGCGGCACCGACGAGAAGTACAGGAAGCGGCTGACGCGGGTCTGATCCGGCGCCATCCGCAGAACACCAATCCATCCCTGCAAGACAACCGCAAGACCATGACGCAAACCGCAACCGTCGTCGAAATCGGCGCAGAAGACATTCCGCTGCATTGCCCCACCGGCAACACTCCGGCCTGGAACTACCACCCCCGCGTCTTCCTGGACGTGGTGGACACGGGCGAAGTGAAGTGCCCGTACTGCGGCACCGTGTACAAGCTCAAGCCGGGCACCGTGCTGAAGGGTCACCACTGACCCGCGCGGCCCACGCCTCTTCCTGCCGTTTCGACCTGACGCCCCGGGCCGCCCAGCGCCCCGGGGCGTTGACATGCCCGGGCAAGCAAAACAGGGCCACGCACCAAAGGGCCAAGCAATACCCACTTTCATGAGAAAAGCCCTCGTTATCGCCCCTAACTGGATTGGCGACGCGCTGATGGCGCAGCCGCTGTTCGCGCTGCTCAAGGCTCGCCATCCGCGCCTGGTCATCGATGCCCTGGCGCCCAAATGGGTGGCCCCGGTTCTGGCGCGCATGCCCGAGATCGGCAAGGTGTTCCCGAGCGACCTGGCACACGGCAAGCTGCAGCTCAGCGCGCGGCTGATGTTCGCGCAGCAGCTCAAGCACGAAGGCTACGACGTGGCCTATGTGCTGCCGAATTCGCTGAAATCGTCGCTGATCCCGTTCCTGGCCGGCATCCCGCTGCGCATCGGCTATCGTGGCGAAGCGCGCTTCGGCATGCTGAACGTGCGCCACGCCAATCCGCCGCGCGACAAGCGTCCGCCGATGGTGGAGCACTACGCCCGCCTGGCGCTCAAGCCCGGCGCGCGGCTGCCCGAGTCGATTCCCGACCCGCGTCTCAAGGTTGACCCGGCGCGCATGGCCGCCACGGCCGAGCGCTTCGGCATCGCTCCCGGCACGCGCGTGATCGCGTTCTGCCCGGGTGCCGAATACGGCCCGGCCAAGCGCTGGCCCGCCGCGCACTTTGCGGCGCTGGCGCAGATGCTGCGCCGGTCGTATCCTTACGCGCAGATTGTGACGCTGGGGTCTGGCAAGGACGCCGAGATCGCCGAGGAGATCGTGCAGGGTGCGCCGTTCGTGCGAAACCTGTGCGGTCAGACATCGCTGGACGATGCCGTGGACCTGCTGGCGCTGTCCGAAGCCGCGGTCTGCAACGACTCCGGCCTGATGCACGTGACCGCCGCGCTGAACCGGCCCCAGGTGGCCGTCTATGGTTCCAGCGACCCGCGCCACACGCCCCCGCTGTCACAGGCAGCGAGTATCATGTGGCTTCAACTCGAGTGCAGCCCCTGCTTCAAGCGCGAGTGCCCGCTGGGCCACCTGCGCTGCCTGAAGGAAATCGAACCCGAAATGGTGTTCGTCGAGTTGCGCAAGCTCCTGCACCGTCCCTGACCCAACCAACATGCCCCGTTTCGCCCGCCTGTTCGATTCCGCCGAAGACATCGTCGAGGCCTTCCGTGAAGCCATGAAGTTGCGCGATGCCGATGGCGCGCTGCGCCTCTGGCTGGACGAGGACTCGGTCACCTGCGTGATGCCCGACGGCCAGCGTCTGATCGGCCATGAGAACCTGCGCCAGGCCTTTGCGCAGCTGCTGGAAGAGCAGCCGGTGCTGATCGACGCCATCGAGACCAGCAGCCATTCATCGCTGGGCGTGTCGATCTTCGACGTCACCGAAGCGCTGCGCTTTGGCGAAGGCCGTGTGGAAGCCGACCTGTTCGTGCACACCACCTACGTGCTGATGCAAAACCACGAGGGCTGGCGCCTGGCCCATATCCACTGCAGCCCGGCCAACGCCGTGCAGGTGGCCGCCGTGGCCGCCGCACCGGGGCAGGCCCTGCATTGACGGCCGTACCGGCCATGCCGTTGTTCGGCGACACGTTCCAGACGCCGTGGTGGCTGCGCGGCGGCCATGCCCAGACCATCCTGCCGGCCCGCTTCACGCGGCATCGCCGCATCGCGTTTCGCCGCGAACGCTGGACCACGCCGGACGGCGACTTCATCGACCTCGACTGGACCACGCACCCGACAACGCCCGGTTCGCCGCTGGTTGTGATGTTCCACGGCCTGGAGGGCGATTCCAGCAGCCACTACGCACAGGCGCTGATGGCGGCGCTGCGCGACCGCGGCTGGGCGGGGGTCATCCCGCATTTCCGTGGTTGCTCGGGCGAACTGAACCAGGCGCCGCGCTTCTACCACTCGGGCGATTCCACGGAGATCCGCTGGGTACTGCACCGGATGCGCGACCAGTTGCATGCCACCGAGCCCGGCCGGCCGATGCTGGCCGTGGGCATCTCGCTGGGCGGCAATGCGCTGCTGCGTTTCCTGGGCGAGGACGGCCGGGATGCCAGCTTCCTGCGCGGCGCGGCCGCCATCTCGGCACCGCTCGACCTGGCGGCCGGCGGTGCAGCGCTGTCGAGCGGCTTCAACATGCTCTACACGCGCATGTTCCTGCAGACGCTTAAGCGCAAGTCGCTGGCCAAGCTCGACCAGTTTCCGGGCCTGTTCGACCGCGAGGTCATGCTGCGCAGCCGCGACCTGTACGCGTTCGACAACGTGGTGACGGCGCCGCTGCACGGCTTTCGCGATACCGATGACTACTGGGCGCGTGCCTCCAGCAAACCCATCCTGGGCGAGATTCGCATTCCGACGCTGGTGCTCAATGCCCGCAACGACCCGTTCCTGCCCGCCCCGCATCTGCCCGGCCCCGCCGATGTCAGCGCAGACGTGCTGCTGGAACAGCCCGCTTACGGCGGCCACGTCGGCTTCATGACGCCGCGTGGCGGCCTGCTGGGACAACTGCCGCTGCTGCCGCTGGCCGGGCATATCGAATGGCTGCCCACGCGGATCCTGGGCTTCTTCGACAGCATCGGCAAATAAAGGAGACACCATGGATGAAGTGGTCAAGCAAGCCATGGCGAGGTGGCCGAACGTGCCGAACTGCTTCGGCTGGCTGGCGCTCGACCGTCGCGGCCAATGGCGCATGCGCAACGAGTTCGCGCAGCAACACGGCCTGTCTGGCGATCCGATCCGCCATGAGGCGCTGATCGGCTTTATCGAGCGCAACTACACGCACGATGGGCACGGCGCCTGGTATTTCCAGAACGGCCCGCAGCGGGTGTTCGTATCGCTGGCGTACGCGCCCTGGATTGCGCGCCTGCACAACGGCGCGCTGACCACGTCCACCGGCCGCGCATTCACGCCGGCGGCGTGCTTTGCCGACGAACACGGCAACGTCTTGCTGTCCGGCACCGTGGAAGGAGTGGATGGCGAGCAGGCGGCGCTGCTGCATGATCACGATCTCGACGCCTTCAGCACGGCCAGCGACTGGCACGGCGAGGCATGCGGCGCAGTGCTGGGCGTCTTTCACCATGCCGGGCGCGATCTCGACATCGAGCCCATCCTGGAGGCGGAAGTGCCGAAGCGCTTCGGCTTCGTGCGGGCGCCAGTGGCGGAGTAACTCCGCACCGGGGGCGTTAGTTCGGCATGCCCTTGTTGTCCTGCCGGTCTTCCTTGAACTGAAGCTGCAGCTGGTGCAGGCGCGCGTCGACTTCCGAGAGCGTATAGAAATCGCCATCGCCGGCCTTGCGCGCGATCTGGAGCTGTTCGATGGCCGCCTGGTACGAGCCGTCCATCGCATACTTCTCGGCCAGCGCCTGATGCTGCTGCAGCCGCTTGCCCTGCGCGGCATAGGCACGCGCCAGCAATTCCCACCACTCCGAACGGCCCGTCTCCTCGCGCGTGCGCGAGCGCAGGAAGGTCACAGCATCGTCCAGCCGGTTGGTGGCGAGCAGCGTGTCGGCATAGGTCAGCGCGGCCGCGTGCGATAGCGGGAAAGCCTTCAGCGTGGCGGCCGCCTGCGTGAGCGCATCCTGCGAGCGGCCCTCGCTGCGTGCCAGTTCCACGGCCATCACATCCAGCATCGGCGTACCCGACGTGGCGCCCGGGATCGTGCCGTACAGACGCCGCGCCTCGGCCAGGGCCTTTTCGGCATCGACGAACCGGCCCAGCTGCTGGTTGGCGAATGCAATGCCGTAATACACCGCCGGCAGCCGTATGGGCGGGGCCTTGGACAGCTGCGCCTGGAACGAGGCCAGCAGGTTGCGCAGGTCGTTCGGCGTGGGCGACTGCAGCACCGCCGCGCGCACCCGGGCGAATTCATAGTCGGGCGTATTGCCAACCTTGTGCGCGGCCACGTGGCGCACACGATCCTGCATGTCGGCGATACGTTCGGACGTCAGCGGGTGGGTGCGCACGTAGGCGGGCACGGAATTGTCCGAGATACCCATCACCCGTTGCAGCCGCTGGAAGAAATCGGGCATGCCCTGCGGATCGAAGCCCGCGGCGGTCATGATCTGGAAGCCCACGCGATCCGCCTCGCGTTCGGCGCCGCGCGAGAACGACAACTGGTTGGCGATGGCCGCGCCCTGCCCGCCCATCGCCAGGGCCGCCGCCGCATCGCCGCTCTTGGTGGCGGCCAGGCCGGCCAGCACCATCGACGCCAGCGCAATCCACATCGACTGGTCCTGGCTGGTGATGCCACGCGCGATATGCCGCTGCATGACGTGGCCGATTTCGTGGCCCAGCACCGATGCCAGTTCGGATTCCGTATCGGACTGGACCAGCAGGCCCGTATGCACGCCGATATAGCCGCCCGGCATCGCGAATGCGTTGATCGAACGGTCGCGCACGCCGAACAGCTCGAAGCCGGTAGCGAAGGTGCCCGACCCGTTGGAACCGGAAATGTTCATGCGCCGGGCCGCCTGCACCAGACGGTAGCCGAGCGCGTTCAGGTAGTCGTTCAGCAAGGCGTCCGACACGTAGTCCGGATCGCGCCGGATGCTGCGCATGATGCGGTCGCCGAGCCGCTTTTCCATGTCCGGCGACAGCGACGCCGTGGACGGATCGCCCAGATCCGGCAACTGGATGCCGGCGCTTTCCACCACCGTATTGCCGCTGCGCAGGCCGAATTCCGATTTCTGGCCCGCGCGGACGCTGCGGTTGAGGTTGTCGTAGACCTGGTCGCTGACCGTGCTGTTCAGGGTGGGCACTGGGGCCGAAACCGACGAGGTTTGCGATGCCGAGGTTTGCGATCCCGATCCCCCCGACGTGGCGGCCAGCTTCGCATTGGCAGCCGCGGCGGCACTGGTCCGGCCCGGCTGCGCCGCGGTCGTGGCAGGGGTCGTGGCGGACGCGCCCTGCGGCCATGCGGGCGCCGCCATGGTCAGCACGAGCACAGCCGCGACGGCGCGCGTCAGATGTGACGCACGGACGGCAGGCACGGCGGGCTCCTGGGCGCGGGCACTCGACCGGACGGGCAGGCGGCGAGGCCAAGATGTCTTGGGCATGTTGCTATGATAGCGGCCTCTGGATGCCGTTCACATCGGGCAAGCCCCAGCGCCGGCCGCCGTTGTCTTGCGCCACGTTCCCGGCCCCGTTGCGACCGCCCCATTCACCCCTTCCCCCTGCCCTACCTTTGCCGCCCATGAGTCAGCTCACCCATTTCGACACCGCCGGCCAGGCCCACATGGTCGACGTCGGCAACAAGACCAGCACCCATCGCGTGGCCATAGCCACCGGCACGATCACGATGCTGCCCGAAACCTTCGCACTGGTCCGCGACGGCACCGCCAAGAAGGGCGACGTGCTCGGCATTGCCCGCGTGGCAGCCATCATGGCCACCAAGCGCACGGCCGACCTGATTCCGCTATGCCACCCCATCGGCCTGACCCGCGTGGCAGTGGACTTCGCGCTCGACGAACCCAGCTCGACCATCGCCTGCGTGGTGCGCACCGAAACCCACGGCCAGACCGGCGTGGAGATGGAAGCGTTGACCGGCGTGCAGGTGGCGCTACTGACAATCTACGACATGTGCAAGGCCGTGGACCGGGGCATGGTCATGGGCAACGTGAAGCTGCTGGAAAAGCACGGGGGGAAGTCGGGGGATTGGGTGGCGGCATAAGCCAGTCCCGAAACAGCATGTTCCGATTCAGAAGCTCCTTGTCGCGCTCCCGTCACGCGCCCGTGCCGGCACATGCGCCTTGTTCGTCCCGCCCGTAATAAAGGTAACGCCACATTTCCGGATGTCCCGAAATGCCCCTGTCGGCGGCAAATTGATATTCAATGCAAGACATGACGGTTGCCGTCAGTCGTCCGGCCGCAAGGTTCGGACGTTAAGCACAGGCAGGAACTCGAGGTACACATCATGAACGGGCGCAAGCTCTGCCAGATCGTTCTGGCAATGGCCGCGATGGGCGCGGCGGGGTACAGCACGACAACGCTGGCCCATGGGTATTACCACGGTGGGCATGCCCACGTGGGTGTAGGTGTCTACGTGGGGCCGGGCTGGGGTTGGGGTCCGGGATGGGGCCCCGGCTGGTATCCGTATGGTCCGTACTACGCTCCCGGCTACTATCCGGGCTACTATCCGTCACCCGCCGTCGTGGCAGCGCCGCCGGCGGAGCCGCCGCAATATATCGAACAGGGCAGCGACGGCAATCCGGCCGTGTCCGATGGGTCGTCGCCCAACGCCTGGTGGTATCACTGCGCCCGGCCCGAAGGCTATTTCCCTTATGTGAAGGACTGCCCTGGTGGCTGGCAGCGCGAGCAGCCCCATGCACCCTCTTCGTCCGCACCCGTTCCCGCTGCCCCTGGAGTCACGTCATGAGATTGCGTTCGTTGAGTCTGCTGATCGCGGCATCGCTGGGCCTGGGTGCCTGCGCGGTGATGCCTTCGGGGCCGAGCGTGATGGCGCTGCCGGGCACCAACAAGACGTTCGACCAGTTCCGCGGTGACGACTACAACTGCCGGCAATTCGCCTTCGGGCAAGTAGGCGGGACCACGCCGCAGCAAAACGCCAACGCGGCGGCCGTGGGCAGCGCCGTGGTAGGCACCGCGCTGGGTGCGGCGGCGGGCGCCGCGTTCGGCGGCGGCCAGGGTGCCGCCGTGGGCGCCGGTGTCGGCCTGCTGACCGGGTCGGCGATCGGAGCCGGCAATTCCTACAACGCCGGCTATGGCTCGCAGCATGCGTATGACGCCGCCTATGTCCAGTGCATGTACGCCAGCGGCAACCGCGTGCCCGTCTATGGGCAGATGGTGACAGCGCAACCGCCGGCACGTGCGGCAATGCCACCACCCAACTACCAGCCGTACTATCCGCCCCCGCCTCCGCCGGGCTACGTACGCTGATCCAGCCCTAGTTGTCCTGAGACGCGCGGTGTTGACCGCGCTGGACGCGCAGGTGTACCCACGCGCAGAACTCGCGCGGCCGGCGATCGGCGCCCAGCGCATCGCAATCGCGCGATAGCGCGGCGAACTGGGCCACCTCATCCCCCTGGTAGTAATAGCGCAGGCGTTCCATCCAGAGCCGGGCGCGCGCCTGCTCGCCAGTCAGCGCAAGCAGCCACGCGCTGCGGCGGATCAGGTTGGGGGTGGGCAGCAGGTGCAGCGCATCGACATGGCCCGGCAGCAAAGCGGCTGCACTATCGGGCGTGATGGTCATATGCTCGGCGACGTCCGATGCTGCGTGCTGGCGGAACCAGTAACGGGGCATCGGCAAGGCGTCGCGATGCGCATCGCTCGCATATTCCCGCGCCTCCACGCGCTTGTAGTCCTGCCACAGTGTGACGAGCGCCACCGCCGACACTGCCACGAACACCAGGCTCGCCACCATCGCGCCGCCACGTGGCCACGGCCGGCCGAAGCCCGATGGCTCCAGCCAGGCCAGCAGGAAGCAGAACGGCAGGAAGAAATACAGGTAGTGCAACGGGTACTCCAGCATCGAGTGCGCCACGAGCATGGCCAGCCAGACCAGCACCGGCACCGCCATGCTTCGCTCGGCCGCGTTGCCACGCCAGATGCGGTCACGGATCACGCGCCAGAACCATGCCGCCAGCACGAGCACGACACCAGCGGTGCCAACCGCGCCCGTCTTCGCCAGAAGATCGAGCATCGCGTTATGGGCATGCAGCGACATTTCCGCTACCACCTGCACTTGCGACGCCACCTGGAACTGCGCCCATCCAAACTCGCCGTAGCCGACGCCCAGCCATGGATGCGCATGGAACATTGCCAGCGCCTGAGACCACAGTGCGCCACGATAGGAAATCTGGTTGCCCGACTGCAACTGCGAAACGGTATCGAACAACCGCCAGTCGAACGCCTGCCCCGCCATCTTGATGGCCGGCTGCAGCACCACGATGCCCACGACCAGCAGCACGGCAGCAGCGACCAGGCCGGGGGCCCGATGCATCGGGCTGACCCCACGCGGCGTACCGCGTGCCATGGCGGCCGCCAGCAACGCGTATATGGCCGTCAGCCCGACATGCACAAGGCCGGTCCGCGACCCGGACAGCACGATGCCGCTTTCCAGCAGCGCCGTTGCCACCAGCCAGGTCGGAAACTGCAGCCAGCTGCGCGTTGCCAGCCAGATGGCAGCCGCCAGCGCCAGGCCATTGAGCGTCGCCTGATGGTTAGGCTGGTTCAGGTTGCCCCATAGCCGCCGGTTGGTGTCGTAGAAATACTCCGACACCAGCCCGAACGCCTGGTCTTCCATGTGGAAGACCTGCACCCACTGCGCCAAGGTGCCTAGCAGCCCCGCCACCAGAAAGGCGATGGCCAGCGCATCGACGATGCTGGCCCGACGATCCACCGACGATGCCTGCCCCATGCGCCAGGCGCCCAGCATCACGGCCGCGCCCAGCGCCAGCACCATTTGCGTGGTCAGGCGGCTGCCGGAGACATCGGCCATGCCCGACGCCGCCTGCAGCAGCGTGGTTGCAATCAGCCAGAGCGGGAAAGCCGCCACCCAGGGAAACGCCTTGCGAGGCCGGGAGCCCGACACATCGACGCGCACCAGCGCCAGCACGGCCACCAGCGCCACGCCAAGCAGCGCAGCCGTCCATTCGCCAAAGAACGTCGCCAGCGGCAACGTATGCCGCGAGACCAGAAACGGGAGGGTGAAGGCAACGACAATTGCCGTCGCGGGAAGCGTGGCTCGGTGCAGCGGCATGCGCGCAGGGGGCTCAAGGAGACAAAGGCGCCATGATAGCGTGGCGGCCAGCGCCGATGGGGCAGAACCGCTCCTGCACGCGTCGGTCACCCTATCGAGGACGCACGGACCGACCTGGATCGGCCGGCCCGCGATGCTGGGCGACTACGTCCCGTATCAAGCCTTTTTGGCTGCCCCCTTGCATGCCTGCGGCAGGAAACGCTGCGCGATCTTGTCTGAATCGCACTTCCACTTGATTGAGCCCTTGTCCGCGTTGTCCATCGTCAGCGTCATGGTCTTGCCTTTCAGCTCCTTGGACACGCCAGACTGCCTGAATGTCGCGATGATCGTGCAGTTGCCCTTGTCATTGGCGGTGCCGCCAACGTTTACGCGCTCCACGTACTTGCCGTTGATATCGGCCGCAGCCGGGATGCCGTCTGACATCTCATTGGCGTTGTTCGGGCAATTGCCGGATTGCGAGAACGTTTCCGTTACCGACACCTTCTGCCCCGACGCCAGTGTCAGCCCCTCGGATATCTGCGCCCGTGCGATGTAGTCCTGGTACTGCGGAATGGCAATCGCCGCCAGGATGCCGATGATCGCGACGACGATCATCAGTTCGATCAGCGTGAAGCCGGCGTGGCGACCCTTTTGGTAATGCATGTTGACCCCTTCTGAAGTTGTTGGAATGGCATTGCGCCGGCAGCCTCCAGGGCCATCGGCACGGCCATCTTCGGGGGAGTCGCGTCGCCTCCGGATTGATTCAGGGCAAGGCGGCAAACATCGTTGCAATCGCAGGCAGATGCAGTCGATTCGATACGAATTATCGCGCTCAGTCGTTTCCCGGACGCGGCTCGGAACACTCCGAACCGCGCCCGGGGCTGGCACAGCCAGCCACCGCCAGCCACACCCTCACCTGCCTGGCCTGGCGCTCATTCGGCCGAGGCCTTCGTCAGTTGGATGCAGGCCTGCGGCAAGTACTTCTTGTCGGCCGACGATTCGCACTTCCACGTCACCGAGCCCTTGTCCGCGTTGCCCATGGTCAGCGTCACGGATTTGCCGGTCAGGCCCTTGGCGATACCACTATCCTTGAAGTTCGCCGTGATCGTGCAGCCGCCAGCTTCGGTGGCGGTGCCGCCGACCAGCACGCTGCCGATGTAGCTGCCGGATATGTCGGTCGAAGCCGGGATGCCGCCGGCCACCCCACTGGCGTTGCTGGGACAGCTGCCCGAGTTGGAGAAAGCCTCCGTCACCGGCGCCTTCTGCCCCGACGCCAGGTTGACCCCTTCAGAGAACTGCGAGCGCGCCACGTAGTCCTGGTACTGCGGAACGGCGATGCCCGCCAGGATGCCGATGATGGCCACCACGATCATCAGTTCGATCAGCGTGAAGCCGTGTTGCGTACGGCTGGCGGCGCAGTGGGCACCGCGATGGATGGCGTTCAGTTTGCCTTGCATATTGACCCTTTCGTTGTCGTCGTGAAATTGACGTGTTGAATTGGAAGTTCAGCCGCGCGTGGCTGGGGTCATGATCGGGAGAACACTGGCGAGGCTCCAATGACCTCGGACAATTCCCACAGAAATGTGGGAATTGTTTGGAAATCCGCAGGAGTCCGTGGCGCGGACGCTGCAGTTCCAGTGTTGTAAAAACAAAACGGGCGACCCATGGTGGGTCGCCCGTTTCAGGCTCGCGATGCTACTTCTGTATTGCCCGATACTGTCGTCAGGCGGTCTGTGCGCTACGGCGGCGCATCAGCTTGCCGATCAGCACGACCAGCACGGCGCCAATCACGCCGAACACCAGGTGTGCGTGCGGCACATGAACCTGGAACCACTCGGCATCCACCGGATCGCTGACCAGCATTTCGCCAGCCAGGTAGCCCAGCAGCGCGGCGCCCAGCACGATGATGATCGGGAAGCGCTCCATCACCTTGAGCAGCAGCGTGCTGCCGAAGACGATCAGCGGAATCGACAGGCCCAGGCCGATGATCAGCAGCATCAGCTGGCTACCTTCGGGGCCCTTCTGCGCGGCAGCGGCCACCGCCACCACGTTGTCCAGCGACATGACCAGGTCGGCGATCAGGATCGTGCGGATCGCGGCCCAGATGTTGTCCTTGGCGTCATGACCGTCTTCGTCGTCATCGCCGGTCAGCAGTTGCACGCCGATATAGACCAGCAGGACGGCGCCCACGATCTTCAGGTACGGCAGGCTCAGCAGCTTGACGGCTGCCACGGTCAGCACCACCCGCATGATGATGGCGGCGGCGCTACCCCAGAAAATGGCCTTCTTCTGCTGGGCAGGGGGCAGGTTGCGCGATGCGAGCGCGATCACCACTGCGTTATCGCCCGACAGGACGATATTGGTCAGGATGATCGACCCCAGCGCAATCCAGAACGTGCTGCTGGACAACAATTCCACGGCTAGACTCCTCGAAATTCCAAAGTTATGTTCCGTGCCCGCGGAAGCTGCCGGATTCGGCCAACTGCGGACTTTCGGATGTCTGAACTACCAGACATGAAGATTTATCGTACGAACCTTTCGATTCGGTTTCAACGGGGGTGGTTCATGTCTCGGGATATACCCTAGGACATCTGCCACGCCAGAACGACATTGCCCCCGCCACAGGGACGGGGGCAATGTATTGCGGTGCGTGCGGCGTCATCTCGACCCCGCGCCCCGCAGGTACGGCGCGCCGTGCGATGTGCCAGACAGGCCACACGGCACGGCATCGACCTGGCTGCTTACAGCATTGCCTTCAGCAGACGGCCCATTTCCGACGGGTTCTTGGTGACCTTGATACCGCAGGCTTCCATGATTTCCAGCTTGGCCTGGGCGGTGTCGGCACCACCCGAGATCAGCGCGCCGGCGTGGCCCATGCGCTTGCCCGGAGGCGCGGTCACGCCAGCGATGAAGCCAACCACCGGCTTCTTCATGTTTTCCTTGATCCAGTAAGCCGCGTTGGCTTCGTCCGGACCACCGATCTCACCGATCATGACCACGGCGTCCGTATCCGGATCGTCGTTGAACATCTTCATCACGTCGATGTGCTTCAGGCCGTTGATGGGGTCGCCACCAATGCCGACAGCCGACGACTGGCCCAGGCCCAGCGCGGTCAGCTGGCCCACGGCTTCGTACGTCAGCGTGCCCGAGCGCGACACCACGCCGATACGGCCCTTGCGGTGGATGTGACCCGGCATGATGCCGATCTTGATTTCGTCCGGCGTGATCAGGCCCGGGCAGTTCGGTCCCAGCAGCAGGGTCTTCTTGTTCTGCTTACGCATCTTGTCCTTGACTTCCATCATGTCACGGACGGGGATGCCTTCGGTAATGCAGACCACCAGGTCCAGGTCGGCGTCGACGGCTTCCCAGATGGCAGCAGCAGCGCCGGCGGGCGGCACGTAGATCACCGACACGGTGGCGCCGGTCTGTTCCTTGGCGTCCTTCACGCTGGCGTAGATAGGAATGCCTTCGAAGTCTTCGCCGGCCTTCTTCGGGTTCACGCCGGCAACGAACGCGTTCTTGCCGTTGGCATAGTCACGGCAGCCACGGGTGTGGAACTGGCCGGTCTTGCCGGTGATGCCCTGGGTGATGACCTTCGTGTCCTTGTTGATCAGAATGCTCATTTGCTAGTCCTTTTAGTCGCCCCGCCCGGCTGCGGCCGGGCGGCAACGAAAGTTGTCCTTACTTGCCAGCGACAGCGGCCACGACCTTCTGGGCGGCTTCTTCCATCGTGTCAGCCGAGATGATCGGCAGACCGGAATCGGCCAGCATCTTGCGACCCAGTTCTTCGTTGGTGCCCTTCATGCGGACGACCAGCGGCACGCCCAGCTGCACGGCCTTCGACGCGGTGATCACGCCTTCGGCGATCACGTCGCAGCGCATGATGCCGCCGAAGATGTTGACCAGGATGGCCTGCACGTTCGGGTTCTTCAGCATCAGCTTGAAGGCTTCGGTCACCTTCTCGGTGGTGGCACCGCCGCCAACGTCCAGGAAGTTGGCCGGCTCGCCGCCGAACAGCTTGATGGTGTCCATGGTGGCCATGGCCAGGCCGGCGCCGTTCACCAGGCAGCCGATGTTGCCGTCCAGCGAGATGTAGGCCAGGTCGAACTTCGAGGCTTCGATTTCGTTGGCGTCTTCTTCGTCCAGATCACGGTACGCAACGATTTCCGGGTGACGGAACAGTGCGTTCGAGTCGAAGTTGAACTTGGCGTCCAGGGCGATGACCTTGCCGTCGCCGGTCAGGATCAGCGGGTTGATTTCGGCCAGCGAAGCGTCGGTTTCCCAGAACGCCTTGTACAGGCCTTGCAGTGCCTGGCGAGCCTGGGCGATGCTGGCGTCGGGCACGCCGATCTTGCGGGCGATGTCGTCGGCGTCAGCGTCCTTCAGGCCTTCGGCCGGATCAACGATCAGCGTGTGGATCTTTTCCGGGGTGTGGGCAGCGACTTCCTCGATGTCCATGCCGCCTTCGCTCGATGCCATCAGGGCCACCTTCTGCGACACGCGGTCCACCACCAGCGAAACGTACAGTTCCTTCTTGATGTCGGCGCCTTCTTCGATCAGCAGGCGGTTGACCTTCTTGCCTTCCGGGCCGGTCTGGTGCGTCACCAGCGTCATGCCGAGAATGTTGCTGGCGTAGGTCTTCACCTCGTCGATGCTCTTGGCCACCTTCACGCCGCCGCCCTTGCCGCGGCCGCCTGCGTGGATCTGTGCCTTGACAACCCACACCGGGCCGCCGAGCTGTTCAGCCGCCTTCAGGGCCTCTTCGACCGAGAAAGCCGGGATGCCGCGCGGAACCGGCACATTGTATTTGCGCAGGATTTCCTTGCCTTGATACTCATGGATATTCATGCGTGTTTCCTTTCGGGTAGGCGTAAAGGGATTGGAAAAATAGTTGGAGACGAAGGGCTTGCGCCTGTTTCCTAGAGCCGACCGTGACGGTCAGCCCGACGTACCGTTGGGCCGGTGGGCCAGGGTGTCTTCGCCACCTGATGCGGGGGCATCGGCGCGTGACGCGGTCTGGGGGGACGACGCCGCAGCGCCGGCTTTCGGTTTCGGCTGGTGACCATACCAGCGCGGGTAAAACTGGCGAACCACCTCGCCCTCGAAATGGAGCGCGTGGCATCCATGGAGTTGCATCGGTGGTTCGGGATTGGGATCGTCGGCGCCGTCGCGAATCTTGAACACGTCGCCCGCGAAGGCCTGGATGGCTGCGGTCGGCAGCACGCCGGCCAGTTCGGTGAGATGGGTGCAGCCGGCCACATGGCCCAGCCGGTCGCGCACGGCCTTGCGGAACCCCTTCATCAGGTTCAGGCCGATCAGCTTGCGGTAAGCCGGGCCGATCGTGTCGCAATGCGTCGGATAAGGCACCCAGTCAGAGCATGCCTCGGCGTCCACGATATTCAGGCGCAGATCGATCGTCACGCGCAGCCACAGATCGTGCAGCGGCTGGCCTTCGGGACGGATGCGGTTGGCGGCCAATTCGATATCGCGCGGCTTCGTATCGGTCAGCCGGGCCTCGATGTCCCACAGGCCGTCATCCCGCAAATACGCTTCGGCCGTGATGGCACGGCGATGACGCAAGGCACGGTTGACGGGTGGGGAAAGCGGCATGACAGCGGGGCTGAAGCGGCAGGCTGAACGTGGCGGAATTCGGGGGCGGTACTTACGCGGGGTTCGCTACGGCGAACTTCGCGGCTTGCTTCCGTCCGGGCAGCCCGGCGCACGCCGGACGGCCGCCTGGGCCGGGGAACTCGTGGAGTTTAACATGCCGCGCTGCTTTGACCGGGAACATCCTGCGCGACAGTCTGTCCGGCCCGGATTGTTGCAATGACAAAGACGTCAAACCCGCTCCACATCAGGGTTTCCGGCCTGCGGCGCGAAGTGGCGCTGCGTTGCATCAGTGGTACGACAACTGGCTTGACGTCCGCACGAATACCCCTTATGCGTACGCAGGTATGCAGATGGCCACCCGGTGTTGCTACTCGCCGTCGTACTCGTCTTCGGCGCCCCGGATGATCTTGCCGATCACCGCACGCGAGAACCCGCGAGCCATCATGAACCGGATCTGCTTGGCCTTCGCCTCAGGTGAATCGGGCGGCACACCGAAGCGCTTGCGCCAGACTTCGGCGGCCCGCTCCAGTTCGGTATCGCGCAACCGGTCCTGGAGGTCGCGCAGTTGATCGTTGCCCAGCTGGTGCGTCTTGGCCTCCTGCATCACCCGCGCCGCGCCATATCGGCTGGCGCGCCGGTTGACCAGGCTGTCGACGAAGCGATCATTCGACAGCCAGTTTTCACGCTCCAGCGCGTCGAGCAAGGCTTCCACTTCCTCCGCCGATTCGGCATGGGGCGCCAGCTTGCGCGCCAGCTCGGCACGGCTGTGCTCGCGGCGCGACAGATAGCCAACGGCGCGGGCCTTGAGGGAAAGCGGAGGACGGGTTCCGGCCATCAGGAATCAGGGAAGCGTTTCGGGAAAAGGAAGGGGCAGAAAACAAAAAAGCCGCCGCACTGTCATGCGACGGCTTTCGTTGCCGGCAGGCGTCAACCTCAGCCTTCGAGTTCGGCCGGCGCGCCCAGCGTGGTGTTCGTCGGGGCCACACCCAGTGCCGCACGCACCTTGTTTTCGATCTCGGCGGCGATGTCCGGATTCTCGCGCAGGTATTCACGCGCGTTGTCCTTGCCCTGACCGATCTTGTCGCCGTTGTAGCTGTACCACGCACCCGACTTCTCGACGATCTTGGCATCCACGCCCAGGTCGATGATCTCGCCCTGACGCGAAATACCCTGGCCGTAGAGGATGTCGAAGAACGCCTCGCGGAACGGCGGCGAGACCTTGTTCTTGACCACCTTGACCTTGGTCTCGTTGCCCACCACTTCGTCGCCCTTCTTGATCGAGCCGATACGGCGAATGTCCAGGCGTACCGAGGCGTAGAACTTCAGCGCGTTACCGCCGGTCGTGGTTTCAGGCGAACCAAACATCACACCGATCTTCATGCGGATCTGGTTGATGAAGATGACCAGGCAGTTGGTGCGCTTGATGGTGCCGGTCAGCTTGCGCAGCGCCTGGCTCATCAGGCGGGCCTGCAGACCCGGCAGCGAATCACCCATCTCGCCTTCGATTTCGGCCTTCGGCACCAGCGCTGCCACCGAGTCGATCACGATCAGGTCGATCGAGCCCGAGCGCACCAGCGCGTCGGTGATTTCCAGTGCCTGCTCTCCGGTGTCCGGCTGGGAGATCAGCAGGTTGCCCACATCCACGCCGAGCTTGCCGGCGTACTGCACGTCCAGCGCGTGTTCCGCGTCGATGAACGCGCAGGTGCCGCCCAGCTTCTGCATTTCGGCAACAACCTGCAGCGTCAGCGTGGTCTTGCCCGACGATTCCGGGCCGTAGATCTCGACCACGCGGCCGCGCGGCAGGCCGCCGACGCCCAGCGCGATGTCCAGGCCCAGCGATCCGGTGGACACCACCTGGATATCCTGTTCGACGTCGCCATCGCCCAGGCGCATGATCGAGCCCTTGCCGAACTGCTTCTCGATCTGGGAGAGCGCGGCGGCAAGCGCCTTCTGCTTCTCAGCGCTTACGCCGGCGCCGGCCTTCTTGTCGTCCATGGTCGTCCTTCAGTCAATGGGTGGTCAATTGGTGTATAAATAGGCCGCATGCGGCGTGGCGCCTGCTTTTCAAGCCTTTTCCGATCAATTTCGGAGGCTTTCCGAAGCCTTTCGGCGCCGTGACTCGCCAGTCCCGGCCCTGCGCCGGTCCCTTCCGGGACCACTCTCGCGGAATGTCGGGTACTGTATAAAAAAACAGTATGCTTGGCAAGCCCCACCGGCACCGCAAACCGGAGGCCGGCGATGCCGGCCCGAAAAAGGTGTCAAGGGTGGAGACAAACCATGCGGATTCTGATCGCCGAAGATGACGACGTGCTGGCGGACGGCCTGACACGGTCGTTGCGCCAATCCGGCTATGCCGTCGACCACGTCGCCAATGGCGTGGAAGCCGACTCGGCCCTTTCCACGCAGAATTTCGACCTGCTGATCCTGGACCTTGGCCTGCCCCGCATGCCAGGCCTGGAGGTGCTCAAGCGGCTGCGCGCGCGCGGCGCGATGCTGCCGGTGATGATCCTGACCGCGGCCGACGGCGTGGACGAACGCGTCAAGGGGCTCGACCTGGGCGCCGACGACTACATGGCAAAGCCGTTCGCGCTGTCCGAACTGGAGGCGCGCGTGCGCGCGCTGGTGCGGCGCGGCGCCGGCGGCGGGGCCACGCTGATGCGCCACGGCCCGCTGGCCTTCGACCAGGTCGGCCGCATCGCCTTCCTCAACGACCAGATGCTGGACCTGTCGGCGCGCGAGATCGGCCTGCTGGAAATCCTGCTCACGCGCAGCGGCCGGCTGGTGTCGAAGGAACAACTCGTCGACCACCTGTGCGAATGGGGCGAGGAAGTCAGCAACAACGCCATCGAAGTCTACGTGCATCGCCTGCGCAAGAAGATCGAGGTGGGTGGCATCCGCATTGCCACCGTGCGCGGCCTGGGCTACTGCCTGGAGAAATTCCAGCCGGCCATGGCCACCCACGGCTGACGCGAACCGCCCATGAGCCTGCTGCGCCTGCCCTGGCGACGCCATCCCGCCGCAGGCACCGCCCCCCTGCCTGAACCCGCGCGCCCCACGCTGGCCGATGCCGCCGCCGAGGACTCGGCGCTGGCCGACGCCCTGCCTCACCTGGAAGAATCGTCGGCCCATCCCGCGCCGCGCTCGCTGTTCGGCGAAATCCTGGACTGGATGCTGGCGCCGCTGCTGCTGCTCTGGCCGATGAGCATCGCGGTCACGTACCTGGTCGCAAAGTCGATTGCCAACGGGCCGTTCGATCGTGCGCTGGAGGCCAGCGCCATCGTGCTGTCGCAGCAGGTGCGCGAAGTGAACGGGCGCGTGACGCTGCAGTTGCCGCTGTCGGCCCGCGAGATCCTGCGCGCCGACGAGACCGACAACATCTATTACCAGGTGGTGGGCAAGCGCGGCGAGTACGTGGCTGGCGACCACGACCTGCCGCTGCCGCCCGAAGAGGAACAGGGCCATGCCGGGCTGGTGTCGATGCGTGACGACCGCGTGGCCGGTAACGATGTGCGCGTGGCTTATACCTATGTCGACCTGAAAAATGTCGGCGGCAACCAGCCGGTGCTGGTGCAGGTGGCCGAGACGCTGGACAAGCGCGCCCGGCTGGCCAACGAGATCATCAAGGGCGTGATCCTGCCGCAGTTCGTGATCCTGCCGCTGGCCGTGGTGCTGGTGTGGTTCGGGCTCACGCGCGGGCTGGCCCCGCTGACGGCCATCCAGCAGCGCATCCGCTCGCGCAATCCTGGCGATACCAGCCCCATCGACGAGCGCGCCGCGCCGCAGGAAATCACGCCGCTGGTGGCATCGTTCAACGACCTGCTGGCCCAGCTGGACCAGTCCGTGCAGACACAGAAGCGTTTCATTGCCGATGCCGCGCACCAGATGAAGACACCGCTGGCGGGGCTGCGCATGCAGGCCGAACTGGCGCAGCGCGAGCAGTCGCCCGAGGAACTGCGCCGGTCGCTGGCGCAGATTGCCGGCAGCTCCGAGCGCACGGCACACCTGGTAACGCAGCTGCTGTCGCTGGCGCGCATGGAAAACCTGGCCGGCGCCGGCGGCATGGCGCCGCTGGATCTTGCCGCACTGGCGCGCGATGTGGTCAAGGACTGGCTGCCGCAGGCATGGGCGCGCAACATCGACCTGGGGCTGGAAGCCGACGACCATCCCGTGATGATCACCGGCAACCGGCTGATGCTGACCGAAATGCTCAACAACCTCGTGGACAACGCCATCCGCTACACACCCACCGGCGGCCACGCCACGGTGCGCGTGACCAGCGATGCGTTCGAGCCGTTCGCCTACCTGGATGTGGAAGACACGGGGCCGGGCATCGCGCCCACCGAGCGCGAACGGGTGATGGAGCGCTTCTACCGTGTGCTGGGCACCAACACCGAAGGCAGTGGCCTGGGGCTGGCCATCGTGCGCGAAATCGTGCAGCAGCATGGCGGCGAGGTAACCATCGACGACAACGTCTACCAGACGTCGCCACGGCTGGCCGGCGCGCGCCTGCGCATTACCCTGCGCCGCACCACACCGGAAGAGAGCGCGGCATGATCCGGAAAAAGCCCCGCGACCGCATGACGCCGCTGGAACGGCACGCCTGGCATCACAACGTGCGATGGATCCTGGCACTGCTGGCCGCGTGGTTCGTGATCACGTTCGGCGTAAGCTGGTTTGCGCGCGAACTGCGCTTTGACTTCCTGGGCTGGCCCTTTTCGTTCTGGATGGCCGCGCAGGGATCGCTGATTCTTTACGTGCTGATGGCCGCGCTGTATGCCTGGCGCATGAACCGCGCCGATGACGACATGCACGCCCGCGAAAACGAGCTGGCCGGCGCCGGCACCGAAGCCCACCCGGCGCCACCCGTCCAACCTGACAGTGGCAGCGGCGAACGCCGTCACGACACGATCTAAGGGTTTCCTCTGGGGCCGTGCGCATTGCTGCGGCGCAAGAACGGCGCCCGGCGCGGCAGCAGGCCGCCCCCGGCCCGGATGCGTCGCAATGCAGCACGCCAGCGTCCTGAACCGGCCCGATTTTCCTAGCGTATACCCCGACGGATTCAGCCCCCTTTGTCCTGAATCTGTCAGAACTCAGTAAGTTTCGCCTCCCACAATCGTTGCAACCTTGCCGCAGTGGGCCGGTACGCGCACACGTGCACGCCCCCGACGGCGAGGACCCCTTGAAGATTTTCGACGGAAGAACGGAAACGGAGGAGACAACAAATGGCAAACGCGCAAAACGTGGGGGCCGTACCTGCGGCCCACAATGCGCCGATGACGAAGGAAGAGAAAAAGGTCATTCTGGCCTCTTCCCTCGGCACGGTGTTCGAGTGGTACGACTTTTACCTGTACGGTTCGCTGGCGGCGGTCATCGCCAAGCAGTTCTTCGCCGGCCTTGACCCGACCTCGGCATTCATCTTCGCGCTGCTGGCCTTTGCCGCGGGCTTCATCGTGCGACCCTTCGGCGCACTGGTGTTCGGCCGCCTCGGCGACATGATCGGCCGCAAGTACACCTTCCTGGTGACCATCCTGATCATGGGCCTGTCGACGTTTATCGTCGGCCTGCTGCCCAGCTATGCCACCATCGGCTGGGCGGCCCCGATCATCCTGATCCTGCTGCGCATGCTGCAGGGCCTGGCACTGGGCGGCGAGTACGGCGGCGCGGCTACCTACGTGGCCGAGCACGCACCGCACGGCAAGCGCGGCGCCTACACGGCATGGATCCAGACCACGGCCACGCTGGGCCTGTTCCTGTCGCTGATCGTGATCCTGCTGGTCCGCGAAGCCACGGGCGCAAACTTCGAAGTATGGGGCTGGCGTATCCCGTTCCTGGTCTCGATCCTGCTGCTGGCCATGTCGGTGTACATCCGCCTGTCGATGAGCGAGTCGCCGGCCTTCCAGAAGATGAAGGCCGAGGGCAAGACGTCGAAGGCACCGCTGACCGAGGCCTTCGGCCAATGGCGCAACCTGAAGATCGTGATCCTGGCACTGGTGGGCCTGACCGCCGGCCAGGCCGTGGTCTGGTACACGGGCCAGTTCTACTCGCTGTTCTTCCTGACCCAGGTGCTGAAGGTCGATGCCAAGACGGCCAACCTGCTGATCGCCGGCGCACTGGTGATCGGCACGCCGTTCTTCATCTTCTTCGGCTCGCTGTCGGACAAGATCGGCCGCAAGTGGATCATCATGCTGGGCTGCGCCCTGGCCGTGCTGACCTACTTCCCGCTGTTCAAGGCAATGACCCACTACGCCAACCCGGCGCTGGAGCGTGCCCAGCAGTCGGCCCAGATCGTGGTGACGGCCGATCCGGCCACCTGCTCGTTCCAGGGCAGCCCGATCGCCCGCGAGATCGACTTCCGCAGCTCGTGCGACATCGTCAAGCGTACGCTGGCCCAGGCATCGGCCAGCTATGAAGTGGTGGCCGCTCCGGCCGGCACCGTGGCTTCGGTGAAGATCGGCGACAAAGAGATCAAGGCCTTTGACGCCACCGTGGGCAACGGTGCGTTCGACGACGCCAGCAAGAAGCAGATCGCCGACTTCAAGAAGGCAGTCAGCGGCGAGATGACGGCGCACGGCTACCCGACCAAGGCAGACCCGGCCCAGATGAACACGATCATGGTGCTGGTGGTCCTGGTCATCCTGGTGATCTACGTGACGATGGTGTACGGCCCGATCGCGGCCATGCTGGTCGAAATGTTCCCGACCCGCATCCGCTACTCGTCGATGTCGCTGCCGTATCACATCGGCAACGGCTGGTTCGGCGGCCTGCTTCCGACCATCTCGTTCGCGCTGGTGGCCCAGAACGGCAACATCTACTACGGCCTCTGGTACCCGATCATCATCGCTGCCATGACCTTCGTGCTTGGCGCGCTGTTCGTACGCGAAACCAAGGACGTGGACATCTACGCCAACGACTAAGCGGCCACACGAACAACAGGCCATCAGGCATTCGCCGGAGGGATACAACCGGTAACCCTCGCTCAGGATGGCTGGCCTACCGGCCAGCCGCTCCTTCCAGGCAGACCCTCGGGTCTGCCATTTTTTTAGGCAGACGCCGAAGCTTGCAGAAAATTGTCACGAAGGTGTTGACAGGCCGAAAACCGAAGGTATAATTTCGATCTTCGTTGGCGAATTAGCTCAGTCGGTTAGAGCGACGGAATCATAATCCGCAGGTCCGGGGTTCGAATCCCTGATTCGCCACCATCTATTTGAAAAGCCGCAATCCTTCACGGGATTGCGGCTTTTTGCTTTGGGCCGCAGTGGACGGCCATGGGTGCCGAGGCTGCATGCGCCCCCGCATACCCCCCGAAACGGGTTGCCCGTGCGCACCGGGGCTACCGTAGACTGTCATCACCGCCTGCCCCCATCGCCCCACACCCCAGGAGCCCATCATCGCCCAAGGCCGCATTGAACTGATCATGCCCGCCCCGGCTGCGGCGGCGTTCGAGGCGTTTCACAACCATGCGGTGCGACTGTCGTGGGACACGCTGCTTTCCGAAGCCTATGTCGAAGGCGGCGGCAGCCATCCGTACGTTGGTGCGATCACCGTGAACAAGGGCAAGGGGTGGAAGCGCCTGCTCGGGATGCAGACGCGCTTCGTCAGCTACGAGCCCGCGCGTGCGGCGGCGGCCGTGATGGTGGCGCCCACGGGGCTGTTTCATTCGTGGGGCGCTTCGATGCGGCATCGCGACCTGCCGCACGGCACGTCGCAACTGATCTACACCTTCAATATCAAGATGCGGCCGCGCTGGCTGGGCCTGCTGTTCGATCCGCTGATGGCCCGCATTTTCGCGCTGGAAACCCGCCGCCGATTCCGGGCGATGGCGGCGTATCTGCGCCAGCCGTAGGTAGCGGACGCAGGCCGCCGGAAGCGTCAGACCAGCGCCATCAACGGCGCCAGCATCGGGCTCCGCGCGGCCAGCGCGCGCTGTTCGGCCAGCACGCCCTGCAGGATGTCATGCGTCGTGTCAGGGTTGGCCAGCACCACGCGGAACACCGCGATGGCCCGGCCGCCCCACTGCGACGACGTCAGCTGCGTGCGCGACACGAACGACCGCCCGGCGTCGCGCTGCAACTCCTGGATACTGATCGTCAGCGCGTCCAGCGCCTGCTGGATCTGCTCGCGCTTCTCCGCCGGGGTCGACGCCGACAACAGCGCGGCGCGCACAGCCTCGGGCACATGACGGTAAGTCAGGATGCAAAGCTGCGGCCGGCTATCGAGCTCAAAGTCGGGCTGCTGCTCGATCAGCGAGGCAAAGTACTTTGCGTTGTCGATGCCGGTGTCGATCAATCGCGCCAGGCCCTTGCGCCCCAGCAGGTGCAGGTTGGCATAGAGCATCACTGCCGCCGCGCCGCGCGAGCCTTCCAGTGTGTGGCGGCCCAAATCGACCGAGCCCTTACGCACGATGTAGTTGGCGTGCTGGATGATCTCCTGCGTCCAGGCCGGATCGCGGAACAGCACCATGCCGGCGCCCATCGGCACATAGAACTGCTTGTGAGCATCGATCACCACAGAGTCGGCGCGCTCGATGCCTGCGAAACGCCAGCGTTCGCGTTCGGACAGCAATGTCGCGCCACCCCAGGCCGCGTCGACATGGAAATGGCACCCGGCTTCCTGGGCCACGTCGGCCATCGCGTCCAGCGGATCGACCGCGCCGGTCTCGGTCGATCCAGCGATGCCGACGATGGCCATCGGCCGGATATTGCGCGCCTTCAGGTCTGCGAGCGTTTCACGTAGCTTGTCGATCCGCATGCGGCCGTCGCCGTCGACCGCCACCGGCACAAGGTTGTCGCGGCCAATGCCCAGCACGTCGGCGGCCTTGCGCAGCGAATAATGGCCGCGCTCCGACACCACGATTGCCAGGCCGTCGTAGCCGTAGTGACGTAACGCCGCCATCAGGCCGGCATTGTGGAGGCCCGGGAAGCCGTCGCGTGCACGCAGAACGTTGTTGCGGCTGGCCCAGAGCGCCGCCAGGTTGGCCGTGGTGCCGCCCGCGCAGAACGCGCCAAGGGAATGTTCAGGGTTGTGCAGCCACTGCGCATAGAAGCCGCCATCGCGCGCAAAGACCAGCTTGTGCAGCATGCCGATGACCTGGCGCTCCAGGCCCGTCAGCGCGCCCGAGGTTTCCAGCTTGACCACGTTCTGGTTCAGCGCCGCCACGATCTTGGCAAGCGACGGCATGAACGACGGCAGCGACGACGTCATATGACCGACGAAGGTCGGCGAGGCCACGGGCATCACGTGGCGAAATACGTCGTGCAGCAGGTGATCGGCATGCGCCTGCGGCGCGGTCGGATCTTCGGGCAGGTCCACCGAGGTGAACTGCGCCTCGCGCGTGGCACAGGCGCCCACCGGATCGAAATCGGCGCCGGCGAAGAAATCGGCGGGATGCTCGGCGATGCGCCGTTCAAGGTCTTCGAACGCGCCCCGGTCCGCGTCGAACCAGTGCAGCGGACAGTCGTCGTCCAGTTGGTGGTCGTGCGAGTTGTCTGACGTCTCCGTCTTCGGCGCGTTCATTTGCAAAGCCCAGTCAATACCGTGCCGCGCCGGATGCGGCGCGGTTTGGCTGGGATTATGCCGGATAAGGACGCGCAAGGACGCGCAAGGACGAATAGGAACGGACGGAGCCGGACGCCGCCGCGGCCTGCGTGCGGCCCAGTTCGCCGATGTGCGTCAGCGTCTCGCGCGGATGCCGCCTGGACGGCGGACTAGCACACGCCGGCAACGCCTAGAGTGCGGCGGCATCGGGCCGCCTGGCGCGCGGCTTCATCACCCGGGGAGCCGGCTCGCCTTCCATTGGCAGCAGCCGATGCACACGCGCAAATTCCGCGAGGTCGATCAGCGAGCCCAGCCCCAGCTTGTCCATGATGCTGGCCTTGTGCGAACTGACGGTCTTGTTGCTGATCTCCAGCACATCCGAAATCGCCTTGTTGGAATGACCAACCGCCAGCAGCCGCAGCACGGTCAGTTCCCGGCGGCTCAGCAGGGCCTTGGGGTCGGCCGGATTGGCGGCGGCGCGGCGGAAGGTGGGCAGCGACTTCAGCGGGAATGCCGCATAGCCGCTCATCAGCGCCCGCACGGCGTCGGCCAGCGCGTCCAGCCCCGCGGCCTTGTCGATATAGCCGTGGGCACCGCCCAGCAATGCACGCTCCGCCGCGCGCCGCTGCGCCGACAGCACCAGCACGCATGTGAGCGGCCAGGTCGACACCACCTCCTCAAGCACGGCGTCGCCGGGCAGGTCGTCGAGTTGCAGATCCATCACCACCAGGTCGGCCGGGCGGTCGCGCAGTGCCAGCAGGCCGGCGGCGCCGCCTGTCGCAACACGGACTTCGTCAAAGCCGGAAGCGGTCTCCAGGATCTTGCAGACGGTCTTGCGAACAGCGATATGCGGATCGATAACGATTGCGTTGGGCATGCCAGGTCTCCGTGAACAAGAACAGCGGGCAGCTTAGGCTGTTCAGCGCCTTGCCAGCGGCAGAACGGGCTGAAAATGCGTGCTGAAACTTCCGGGCTTTCTTACGGAAATTTCAGACGTTGAGCCGTTGCGTCCGCCAGTTCGCGGAAGAACGCGTTTCGGCGCGCCGATCAAGCATATCGCCGCGCAGATAACAATCGTGAAATCCTTAAAAATTGCGCGCAGATTTGATCTAGGTTACGGTGTGAGCCTTCTCTGCGTGCCATGATGATCACGTCGCGCCAGCCACGCGCCGTAGCATTTCAACCAAGGAGATAGCGCCATGCCCCCGATGTCCAATATCGTGCTCGCCACCGACGGTTCTGCTTTCAGCGACGCCGCCGCACGCTTCCTGGCCGATGGCAAGCTGCTGCAGAGCGGTTTCACAGTGCATGTGGTACACGTGTCACCCGACGTCACGGGCCAGGTGCGCGCCTTCGTCAGCAAGGAAACCATCGACGCCTGGCACAACGAGGCCAGCGAAAAGGCCATGACATCGGTCTGCGCCATCCTTGAAGGCGCGAAGATTCCGTTCGAACGCCACGCGCTGCATGGCTACCCGCCCGAGAAAATCCTGGGCCACGCAAAATCGGTGAATGCCAGCGCCATCGTCATGGGCACGCACGGACGCGGATCGTTCTTCGACGCCGTGCTCGGGTCGGTGGCCGGCCGCGTACTGGCGCAGGCCGATTGTCCGGTGGTGATGGTGAAGGCGGAAGGAAAGGTCAAGCCGCAGGCTTGACGCATCTGCCGGCCTGGTCCGGCGAATACGGAGGGATCAAGCCGCCCAGAGCGGCGGCTCGTCCATCAGCGCAATCTGTTCGCGCAGTTCCAGGATGCGATCCTGCCAGTAGCGCGCGGTACCGAACCACGGGAACGCGGCCGGGAACGCGGGATCGCGCCAGCGGCTTGCCAGCCAGGCGCTGTAATGCAGCAGCCGCAGCGTGCGCAGCGCCTCTACCAGCCACAGCTCGCGCGTATCGAAATCGGCAAAGTCCTCGTAGCCTGCCACGATGTCGGCCAACTGGTCCTGCATTGCTGCACGATCGCCTTCCAGCAGCATCCAGATGTCCTGCACCGCCGGGCCCATGCGGCTGTCGTCGAAGTCGACGAAGTGTGGGCCTGGCGTGCCCCGGCCGCGCGCATCCTCTTCATCGATCCATAGCACGTTGCCGCGATGGCAGTCGCCATGCAGGCGCAGCAGGCGCACGTCACCGGCCCGCTCGTAGCAGCGGCGTACGGCATCGAGCGCCAGGTCCACGGCCGCGCGCCAGGGCGCCAGCAGATCGGCCGGAATGCAGTCGTGGCCGAGCAGGTAGTCGCGCGGGGCCACGCCGAATGTCTCGATATCGAGCGCCGGCCGTGCCTGGTACGCCGTGGCTGCGCCACAGGCGTGAATGCGGCCGATGAAACGGCCCAGCCACGTGCGCGTGGCGGCCTGGTCCAGTGCCGGCTCGCGGCCGCCGCAGCGCGGAAATACGGCGAAGCGGAAACCCGCGTGCGCAAGCAGCGTGCTGGCCGGCGCTTCGCCCGTGCGCAGGGGCAGCGCCGGCACGGCGGGAATCTCCGCATCGGCCAGCTGCTGCACGAACGCATGCTCTTCAAGGATGGCCGCGTCGCTCCACCGGCCTGGCCGGTAGAACTTGACCACCACGGGCGAGGCATCCTCGATGCCGGCCTGCCAGACGCGATTCTCGTAGCTGTTCAGGGCCAGCAGACGGCCGTCCGGATAGAAACCCGCTGCCTCCAGCGCATCCAGGATGCACTCGGGCGTCAGTCCCGCATAGGGGACATCGGCGTCTGACAGGGGGCTATCCGGGTTGGTCATGGGCAGGTCCGGTCAGGGTGCCGGCTTGCGGCTGCCGCCGAGCAGCGCGGCTTGCGGCGCCGGACGACGATTGCGGGCCGGTGCCGAAGCCGCTGCATCCTGTGCCGGACGCGGCTGCTGGGGACGAGCCTGTTGCGGGCGCGGCTGCTGCTGCGAACGGGCCTGTTGCGGACGCTGGCCCGCCGGCTTGGCGGCGCCATTGCCCGAACCGTTGCCATTGCCATTGCCGTTGCGGCCTTCGCCGCGTGCGGGCTGCGCGCCCTGTGCGGGACGCGGCTGGCGCGACTGGCCCGGCTGACCGGCCGACTGGCCGCCCGATTCCTGGCGCTGCCCTTGCGGAGCACGCGGCGCGCGGCGCTCGCCGCCATTGGCATTGCCACCGCCGTTGCCGCGCGGCTGGCCGCCACGGCCCTGCTGCGGGCCGCCGCGTTGCTGGCGGCCCTTCTGGATCGGCTCGGCCGCGATGTTCGGGTCCACTTCAAACCCGGGCAGCACCACCTGTTCGATCTGGCGCTTGATCAGGCGCTCGATATCGCGCAGCAGGCCGTGCTCGTCGACGCAGACCAGCGAGATCGCCTCGCCTTCGGCGCCCGCGCGGCCCGTGCGGCCGATACGGTGGACGTAGTCCTCGGGCACGTTGGGCAGGTCGAAGTTCACCACGTGCGGCAGCTGGTCGATGTCGATGCCGCGTGCGGCAATGTCGGTCGCCACCAGCAGACGCAGCGTGCCGGCCTTGAACTCGGTCAGCGCGCGGGTGCGGGCCGACTGGCTCTTGTTGCCGTGGATCGCCAGCGCGGACAGGCCATCCTTGGTCAGCTGTTCCGCCAGGCGGTTGGCGCCGTGCTTGGTACGCGTGAACACCAGCACCTGGTGCCAGTCGTGCTGGCGCACCAGGTGGGCCAGCAGTTCGCGCTTGCGTTCACGGTCCACGGGGAACACGCGCTGCGCCACGGTTTCGGCCGTGGTATTGCGGCGGGCCACCTCGATCGAGGCCGGGTTGTTCAGCAGGCGGTCGGCCAGCGCACGGATATCGTCCGAGAACGTGGCCGAGAACAGCAGGTTCTGCCGCTTGGCCGGCAGCACGTTCAGGATCTTGCGGATGTCGTGGATGAAGCCCATGTCGAGCATGCGGTCGGCTTCATCGAGCACCAGCAGTTCCACGTGTGACAGGTCGATGGTGCGCTGGGACACGTGATCGAGCAGGCGGCCCGGGGTGGCTACCACGATGTCCACGCCGCGCTTGAGCGCTTCGATCTGCGGATTGATGCCGACGCCGCCGAACATCACCATCGAGCGCAGCTTGAGGTACTTGCCATAGTTGCGCACGCTTTCCTCGACCTGTGCGGCGAGTTCGCGCGTGGGGGTCAGCACCAGGGCGCGTACCTGCGGACGGGTGCCGCGCGGCGCCGGGTTGCGCGCCGCGGCATCGCCCAGCAACTGCAGCATGGGCAGGGTGAAGCCGGCGGTCTTGCCAGTGCCGGTCTGGGCACCGGCGAGGAGATCGCCACCTTTCAGAATTGCGGGAATGGCTTGCGCCTGAATCGGGGTCGGCGTGGTGTAGCCCTGTTCGGCCACGGCACGCACCAGCTTGTCGGACAAGCCGAGTTCGGAAAAAGACATGAATTGACGCTTCGGCTGCCCGTTGCGCAGCAGATGTGCGCCAATCGTGGGGCAGCTCGGGTAGATAACCGTACCTGAGGGTCAGGGCCGGCGGGATGGGTCGATTGCCCCCGTTCCCGGGCTGGAAAGGCCCGTAGTGTACCAGTCTGTGGAAACCCGCGCGCCGCTTGTCGACCCCAGGTGGCGCTGCGCTATCATGACGGCCACCCGGCGCCGGCGCGCGCCAGCCCCCTCCCATCGCCCTTCCCCCATCGCCATGCGGTTCCGTTTCGTCGAAGACCAGGAAGTCACGCTCTTTGCGGCCATCCCCGTGGGCCTGCTGGCCGGCATCGTGACCACGATGTTCAAGGAAGCGCTGGAAGCCAGCGGCCTGGTCATGTTCGGCAAGGACGCCGATATCGTGATGATCTTCGCGGGCCTGGCGCTGGCCTGGCGGGTCGTGATCCCGATGGTGGGCGGCGCCCTGGCCGGCGCGCTGCTGGTGGCGGCACAGCGTTATGCCCGCACCGAGACCCTGCCCAGCGAATACATGGAAGCCGTGGCGCGCGGCACGGGCCGCCTGCCGGTGCGCATCACGCTGCTACGCGCGCTGTCGTCGTTCTGCTCGATCGTCTCGGGCAGCTCGGTGGGCAAGGAAGGCGCGATGATCCAGCTGGCCGCGCTGACCGGGTCGATCTTTCCGTCCGGGCGCGCCGACCAGGCCTCCGGCGACAGCAACATGCGCCGCATGCTGACGGCCTGCGGCGCTGCGGCCGGTCTGGCTACGGCCTATCACACCCCTTTGTCGGCCGCGGTATTCGTGGCCGAAGTCGTGTTTGGCGCACTGGCCGTGCAGCGCCTGATGCCGCTGTTGCTGGCCTCGGTGGCCGGCACCATGGTCAGCCAGTGGCACGGCGGCCTGGAACCGCTCTACTCGGGGCTGCATATCGGCCCCGACCTGCTCCAGCAGCCGCACCTGCTGCTGGCCGCCGCCGGCATCGGCCTGATTGCCGGGGTGTCGGGGGCGGTATTCATGCGCGCCAATACGCTGGCCCGCGCCGGATTCCGGCACGTGCCCGGCGGCCCCGTGGCGCGCCTGGCGCTGGGAGGCCTGCTGGTGGGACTGCTGGCTATCGTGGTGCCGGAAGTGGTGGGCAACGGCTACTACACGATCCAGACGATCCTGCGCAACGAACCGCTTTCGGTTGCGGTCTGGGGCGTGCTGCTTGCCAAGCTGGTGGCTACCGTGGTCAGCATGGGCTCGGGGGCCGTGGGCGGCGTGTTCACGCCATCGATGTTCGTGGGCGCGGCACTGGGCCAGCTGGTGGCGCTGGGCATTCCGGGCGGCACGGCCACACCCGTGCTGCCGCTGGTGGGCATGACGGCCTTCCTGGCGGCAACCAGCCAGGCGCCGCTGATGTCGATCCTGATGGTCTTCGAAATGACGCTGGCGCCCACGCTGCTGCTGCCGCTGATGATCGGCGCGGTGGCGGCGTACTACACGGCGTCACGCTGTCAGACCCTGTCGCTCTACAGCGTGGTGGTCGAGCGCGCGCAGGCGTCGGCGGCCGTGGAGCGGGCTCGCGGCCTGCGCCTGGCCGGGCTGTGCGATCCGACCACCACGGTGATCGACCCCACTGCCACGGTGGCCCAGGCGGCCGACAAGTTTGCCGAAACCGGCACCCGATACCTGTACCTGGTGGACACGGCCGGCACGCTGCTGGGCGCGATCTCGATCCATGCTGTCCAGCGCGCGCAGCGCGAGGCGCCCGACGCCACGCTGCTCAGCCTGGGCGACCTGGCATTCCCCTCCCTGACACCCGACTCGCGCTTGCGCGATGCCCTGGCGATCTTCTCCGAGCACGGCATCAACCGCATTCCGCTGGTGCGCGACGCCGCCAGCCGCGAACTGATGGGCACCGTCTCCAAGCAGCGCGTGCTGCAGGAGGCATCCTGCCTGTTCTGAGGCGGCTACGCCACAAATGCCCGGCGCGACGTTCCCCCGCCCACGGCGCAAACGGGTAAAATTGCGGGTTACCCTGCCTGCGCAATGGCTGCAAGCGTGATGGCGTCCGGCGCCGGCGGTATTCCAAGAACGATCGCTGTATTTCTTGTCGGGAGCCTTCATGCTGAAGCCGTTGTCGCGTTCGTCGCACATCGCGTGCGCCGCAGTGTTGCTGTTGTCCGCCGCCCCTGCCATGGCGCAGACCGTCCAGACCACGACCCAGACCACCGGGCAGGTCACGACCCAGGTGACAAACCTGGCGATGGCCGGCACCCCGGTACGGGTCATTCCGGACGATGCCCCGATGGCACGCCTGGAACTGGCGCGTCCGACGGCCACCGACCCGCTGCAGGCAAAGCTCGACGGCAAGGCCCACGGCGTGGCCCCCGGACTGCGGCTCTTCAGCACCGACACCGTGCTGATGAACCCGAACACGGTGGCAGGCAAGAAGCTCAACGTGCGATACAAGCTCGACCTCTATGGCCAGTTGCTGACCGCGTGGGTACTGACCGACGCGGAAGTGAAGGCATGGAAGGCCGCGCACTGACCCTTTCCGAATCAACCTGTTGTGCCCTGATGCCCCCAGGTAAACCACTGAGACCGGCACCATGAAGAAGGTATTTGTCAAAACGTACGGCTGCCAGATGAACGAGTACGACTCGGACAAGATGGTGGACGTGCTGAACGCCACGCAGGGCATGGAGCCCACGGACAACGTCGAGGACGCCGACGTGATCCTGTTCAACACCTGCTCGATCCGCGAGAAGGCCCAGGAGAAGGTGTTCTCCGAACTGGGCCGCATGAAGGCGCTCAAGGCCGCCAAGCCCGACCTGGTGATCGGCGTGGGCGGTTGCGTTGCCAGCCAGGAAGGCGCGGCCATCGTGTCGCGCGCCCCGTACGTCGACGTCGTGTTCGGCCCGCAGACGCTGCACCGCCTGCCCGACCTGATCAACCGCCGCCAGTCCACCGGCCTGTCGCAGGTCGACATCTCGTTCCCGGAAATCGAAAAGTTCGACCACCTGCCGCCGGCGCGCGTGGATGGCCCGAGCGCCTTCGTGTCGATCATGGAAGGCTGCTCCAAGTACTGCAGCTACTGCGTGGTGCCCTACACGCGCGGCGAGGAAGTATCGCGTCCGTTCGAGGACGTGCTGGCCGAAGTGGCCGGCCTGGCCGAGCAGGGCGTGCGCGAGGTGACGCTGCTGGGCCAGAACGTGAACGCCTACCGCGGCACGATGGGCGGCACCAGCGAGATCGCCGACTTCGCGCTGCTGATCGAATATGTGGCCGAGATTCCCGGCATCGAGCGTATCCGCTACACCACCAGCCATCCGAAGGAATTCACCTCGCGCCTGGTGGAACTGTACGAACGCTGCGACAAGCTCGTGAACCACCTGCACCTGCCCGTGCAGCATGCGTCGGATCGCGTGCTGATGGCGATGAAGCGCGGCTACAGCGTGCTGGAGTACAAGAGCATCATCCGGCGCCTGCGCACCATCCGCCCGGACATGTCGATGTCGTCGGACTTCATCATCGGCTTCCCTGGCGAGACCGACGCCGACTTCGACAAGCTGATGGCGATGGTCCACGAGATCGGCTACGACACGTCGTTCTCGTTCATCTTCAGCCCGCGCCCCGGCACGCCGGCCGCGAACCTGCACGACGACACGCCGCATGACGTGAAGCTGCGCCGCCTGCAGATCCTGCAGGCCGCAATTGAAGAAAATGTGGTGCGGATCAGCCAGGGCATGGTTGGCACGGTGCAGCGCATCCTGGTGGAAGGCCCGGCCCGCAAGGACCCGAACGAACTGCACGGCCGCACCGAGAACAACCGGGTGGTCAACTTTGCGCTGCCGGGCATCCCCCAGGCCCAGCGCGACCGCATGGTCGGCCAGATGGTCGACGTGAACATCACGCAGGCGTTCCCGCACTCGCTGCGCGGTGAAATCGTCGTGCGCCAATAAGCCTTTATGAAGATTCCGACA
Organism: Cupriavidus sp. HE11; assembly: GCF_056097175.1. Classification (NCBI taxonomy): domain Bacteria; kingdom Pseudomonadati; phylum Pseudomonadota; class Betaproteobacteria; order Burkholderiales; family Burkholderiaceae; genus Cupriavidus; species Cupriavidus sp. HE11. Next base: position 2,479,353 of record NZ_CP184464.1, on the reverse strand, counting down.
GCAGAATTTGTCGCCCCCAAGGACGACAACACGCGCCTGCAGAACCTGTGCGGGCCGCTGGATGAAAACCTGCGCCAGATCGAACAGGCGCTGGACGTGACGATCCAGCGCCGCGGCCATCGCATGACGGTGCGTGGCGAGCGCGCGCAGGACGCAGCGCTGGCGCTGGAGCGCTTCTACAACAACGCCAGGGTCACGCTGTCGATCGACGACGTGCAGCTTGGGCTGGTGGAATCGCGCCAGATCGCCGCGCACGGCGCCTACCTGCCCGGCAACGAAAACGACGCCGGGTCACCCGATCCTGACGACGATTCGCCGGTGCTGCACACGCGCCGTGCCGGCCTGCAGGGCCGTACGGCCACGCAGCGCGAGTACCTGCGGCACATCCTGTCGCACGACCTGACGCTTGGTGTCGGGCCAGCCGGTACCGGCAAGACCTATCTGGCGGTGGCCTGCGCCGTGGACGCGCTGGAGCGCGATGCCGTCAAGCGCATCGTACTGACGCGCCCGGCCGTGGAAGCCGGCGAGCGGCTCGGCTTCCTGCCGGGCGACCTGGCCCAGAAGGTAGACCCGTACCTGCGTCCGTTGTACGACGCGCTGTACGACCTGCTGGGCTTCGATCGCACGCAGAAGATGTTCGAGCGCCAGATGATCGAGATCGCGCCGCTGGCCTACATGCGCGGCCGCACGCTGAACCACGCCTTCATCATCCTGGACGAAGCCCAGAACACCACGCCGGAACAGATGAAGATGTTCCTGACGCGGATCGGCTTCGGCTCGAAGGCCGTGATCACCGGCGACACCACGCAGATCGACCTGCCGCGCGGCCAGAAGAGCGGCCTGGTGGAGGCGCAGCACGTGCTGCGCGAGGTGCGCGGCGTCGCTTTCACACGCTTTTCCAGCATCGACGTGGTGCGCCATCCGCTGGTGGCACGCATCGTCGATGCCTACGACGAATATCACGCCCAGCACAAGGACGCCTGATCTTGACCAAGAAGTCTCCCGCAACAAAGACGCCCGACGCCACGCGCGTTGTCCTGTTCGATGCCGACGGCCGCGCCCGCAAGGCGTCGGCCCACGCGCTGCGCATCCAGCTGGCCGACGGCCGCAGCCTGACGCTGGACCTGTCGCAGGCCAACGACGGCGTAGTGGCGCTGCTGGCCGAACACACCGACCCGCGCCAGCAGGCCGGCCTGCTGGTGCGCCCCGACAACGGCGACGCGCTGTCGGTGGCCGTGACCGCCACGCCGATCGTCACCACCACGGGCACGCCGGCCACGCCGGCCGAGGTGGAACTCGACATCCAGTTCGGCGACGGCACGCGCAAGCGCAAGGGCGTACCGACCCGCAGGCAGATCGAAAAATGCGTGAAGTCGGCCCTGTATGACGATGCCGCGCTGACCATCCGTTTTGTCGACGAGGAAGAAGGCCGCGCGCTGAACCGCACCTATCGCGGCAAGGACTACGCGACCAATGTCCTGACATTTGCCTACGCCGAGACGGCCGACGACCCGGTCAGCGGCGACATCGTGCTGTGCTGCCCGGTGGTGGAAGCCGAGGCAAAGCAGCAGAAGAAGCCGCTGGAGGCGCACTATGCGCACCTGATCGTCCACGGTGTGCTGCACGCGCAAGGCTACGAGCACGAGGACGACGCCGAGGCCGAGGAAATGGAGGCCATCGAGACCGAAACGCTGCAGGCGCTGGGCTTCAGCGACCCGTACCAGCCTGTGCGCGAATAAGCACAAAAGGCTGACACCCGTGATGCCGGCGCCATTGCAATGCTGGCGTCACGGGGGCTGCAAGCCTTTTAGTGTATGCTTCAGACGATCTCCACCACGCGCTAGCCGCGACATGAACGACCCCTATCCCAGTTCGAAGCCTGCCAGCTTCAGGCAGCAGGATCGGCCCCGATCCCTTCTCGAACGTCTTTCGGATTTCATTTCCCCCGAGCCGGACACCCGCGCCGAACTGCTGGAAGTGCTGCAGGACGCGCATGAGCGCAACCTGATCGACGCCGATTCGCTCTCGATGATCGAGGGTGTGTTCCAGGTGTCGGAACTGACGGCGCGCGACATCATGGTGCCCCGCGCCCAGATGGATGCGGTCAACATCGCGGATACGCCAGAAGCGTTCATCCCCTACATGCAGCAGACCGCGCACTCGCGCTTTCCGGTGTATGAGGGCAATCGCGACAACATCATCGGCATCCTGCTGGCCAAGGATCTGCTGCGCTACTACACCGACGAGAGCTTCGACCTGCGCGAGACATTGCGCCCGGCCGTGTTCATTCCGGAGTCGAAGCGGCTGAACATCCTGCTGCGCGAATTTCGTATCAATCGCAACCATATTGCGATCGTTGTCGACGAGTACGGCGGCGTAGCCGGGCTGGTCACGATCGAGGACGTGCTGGAACAGATCGTTGGCGACATCGAGGACGAGTTCGACCTGGACGAAGACCAGGACATGATCCTGCCCACCACGGACGGCGCCTGGCGCGTGCGCGGCCTGACCGAGATCGAGCAGTTCAACGAGGCGTTCGGCACGGCATTCCCGAACGATGACGTCGATACGGTGGGCGGCCTGCTGACCAACCACGTGGGCCATGTCCCGCATCGCGGCGAGATCATCACCTTGCCGCCGATCCGTTTCGAAGTGCTGCGCGCCGACGCGCGCCAGGTGCATCTGCTGCAGGTACACCGCGAGGCTCCGGCCGACACCAACGGCGTGGCCGACGCATGAAGCGCGCCGGCACGCCCGACGCCGTGGGTACCCGCCGCGCCGATCCGCTGATCGGCGCCGGTCCAACCTCCCCCTCTTCCGCACCGGCTGGCGCCCAGCGCGCATCGCGCCAGGGTGTGCTGTTCCGGCTGCTGATCGCCGCAGCGCTGGGCGTGGCCCATACGCAGGCGTTTGCGCCGCATGACTGGTGGTGGCTGCAGATCCTGTCGCTGGCCGGGCTGGTGGCGCTGGTCGCCGATACCGCGCGCCCGCGTGCGGCGGCCGCCACGGCCTACGCCTTCGGCATGGGCTGGTTCCTGTCCGGCATCTGGTGGCTCTATATCAGCATGCACGTCTACGGCGAGATGCCGGCGTGGATGGCCGCGCTGGCCGTAGTGCTGTTCGGGGCGTACCTGTCGCTATGGCCGGCGCTGGCCGCCGGCGTCTGGCACTGGCTGACCCGGCGCGGCCAAGGCGGCATCCTGTCCGCGCTGGCGTTCGCCGCCGCGTGGGCCCTGTCGGAATGGCTGCGCGGCGTGGTGTTCACCGGTTTCCCGTGGCTGGGCAGCGGCTATCCCCATACCGACGGCCCGCTGTCGGGCTTCGCGCCGCTCATCGGTGTTTATGGCATTACGTTCCTGGCAGCGGCATCGGCGGCATTGCTGGTCGTTGCCGTGCGCGCCGCACTGCGCCGCGCCGCGCCGGGGGCTGCACGTGTCGCCGCCTGGTCGGCCGGGCTGGTGGCCGTCACGCTCGGCGGCGGGATGGCGCTGGCGCCAGTTGCGTACACCACCCCGATCGGCAAGCCCGTCAGCGTGCGCCTGCTGCAGGGCAACGTGGCGCAGGACATCAAGTTCGAGCCGGTAGGCATCCAGCGCTCGCTGCAACTGTACCGCGACATGATCACGGCGGCGCCGGCCGACCTCGTCGTCACGCCAGAAACCGCGTTCCCGGTGATTCTGCAGGACCTGCCGCTGGATATCGCCAGGGATGTGCGCACCTATATGGAGAAGACCGGCACGACGGTCGTCTTTGGTGCGGCGGGCGCCGATTCGCCGGTGGACTTCACCAACAGCGTGTTTGCGATCGGGCCCGAGCTGGAGGCGCTCTACCGCTACAACAAGCACCATCTGGTGCCGTTCGGCGAATTCATCCCGTTCGGCTTCCACTGGTTCGTCAACATGATGAAGATGCCGCTGGGCGACTTCCGGCGCGGCACGCTGGACCAGCCGGCAGTGCCGGTGCGAGGCATCCATGTGGCGCCCAATATCTGCTACGAGGATCTGTTCGGCGAGGAAATCGCCGCCACGCTGCGGCAGCAGGCCACGCCCGCCAATCTGCTGGCGAACGTCACAAACCTGGCCTGGTTCGGAGACACCATCGCGCTGGACCAGCACCTGCAGATCTCGCGCATGCGGGCGCTGGAAATGCGCCGGCCCATGCTGCGCGCGACCAATACCGGCATGACCGCCGTGGTCCGGCCGGACGGCACGGTGCAGGCGAAGCTGCCGACGTTCGAGGTGGGTACGCTGACGGCGGACGTGCAGGGCATGCAGGGCCTGACGCCGTATATCCGCTGGGGCAACGTGCCGGCACTGGCCGGCAGCGTGCTCGTGTTGTTGCTGGCGCTGCGGGGGCGGCGCCGCTTGCTGGATTAACCGACCAGCGAGGTCGCCATCGAGACGGCGGCGGCGGCCACCATCACGGCGATGGCGACGATATAAGGTTTGCGAGACAGCAGCGACATGACCAATCCCCTTGAAGTTGTTATTTCGAGCCCGCATCGCGTTATCGGTCCGCCGGGCTGAAAGCTGACGCTTCCGGCCCCGGCAGGCCCGCAATCCGGCCTGGCGGCCATCTGGTTTGTGATTCGGTGACCGCGTGCTTTTACTGTATACAAAAACGGTATCGGCACCTATCGGACAGTTCTGAAACCCGTGTCAGGATTTACCCGACCCGTTGCGCCGGCCCGACACCCGCTGCATGCACGATTCGTGCCCTGCGATACCGTTTTCCTGCCGGTTCCCGGCTGAGACAGGCCAAAAACCCGATAGAATCCAAGGTTTGGCAAACCCGGCGCGAGACGGTTCGCGCACTTGCCCGCCAGCTTTCCATTTCGTCTTCCTATGCTGACCTTCCAACAAATGATTCTGACCCTGCAGGCCTACTGGGACCGGCAGGGTTGCGCATTGCTGCAACCGATCGATCTGGAGGTCGGCGCCGGTACGTCCCACGTGCACACGTTCCTGCGCGCGATCGGCCCCGAGCCGTGGCGCGCCGCCTACGTGCAGCCGTCGCGCCGGCCCAAGGACGGCCGCTACGGCGAGAACCCGAACCGCCTGCAGCACTACTACCAGTACCAGGTGGTACTGAAGCCGGCGCCCGAGAACATCCTGGAGCTGTATCTGGGCTCGCTGGAAGCGCTGGGCCTGGACCTGAAGCAGAACGACATCCGCTTCGTCGAGGACGACTGGGAAAATCCGACGCTCGGCGCCTGGGGCCTGGGCTGGGAAGTCTGGCTCAACGGCATGGAAGTCACGCAGTTCACGTACTTCCAGCAGGTGGGCGGCATCGACTGCAAGCCGATTACCGGCGAAATCACCTACGGCATCGAACGCCTGGCGATGTACCTGCAGAAGGTGGAAAACGTCTACGACCTGGTCTGGACCGAGTGGGAAGAGAACGGCGAGACGCGACGCCTGACCTACGGTGACGTCTACCACCAGAACGAGGTGGAGCAGTCCACCTACAACTTCGAGCACAGCAACACCGACATCCTGTTCCGCCACTTTGCCGAGCACGAGGGCGAGGCCCGCCGCCTCATGGGCGATGCCGGCGAGAAAAACGAAGACGGCACGCCGAAGCTGACCGACACCCGCCTGGCGCTGCCGGCGTACGAACAGGTGCTGAAGGCCGCACATACGTTCAACCTGCTGGATGCGCGCGGTGCCATTTCGGTGACCGAGCGCGCCGCCTATATCGGCCGTATCCGCAACCTGTCGCGCATGGTCGCGCAGGCCTACTACGATTCGCGCGAGGCGCTGGGCTTCCCGATGTGCAACAACGGGGCCCGCGCATGACGGCCCGCGTGCGCGGCGCGCTGGCACTGATGGCGTTTGCCGTGCCGGTTGTGCTGTCGCCTGCCGGCAGCGCGTTTGCCGCCGCGCGGACGTCACCCGTGCCGTCGCCCCAGGCGCTGTACCTGCCGTCCGACCTGACCAATATCTGCGAGGCGGATACCCAGACGCTGCAGCAGGCCATCACGCGGCACTGGCGCCCGTCGCTGTCGTCGATCGACCAGTGGACGCAGCTGGTGCGTTCGTTCTCGTGCGACCTGTCCGGGTCGCGCGACCTCGGCTGGCACCGCGTGCCGCTGCGCGCCTACGAGAGCGCCATCCGCTACCCGCTGCAGTGGGTCGAATGGGAGGAAAACGGCGGGCGTTCGCGTCGCACGGTGCGGACCTACTATTCCGCCGCGCAACTGCCCGCGAAGATCGATTTCTGGGTGGGCGGGCGCATCGACGAGATCCGCTACGACCGTCGGGCCCATCGCATCGACGCGCGTTTCCCGGCCGCAGGCACCCGCGGCGCTTCCGGCGTGGCCGTGCAATGCGCCTACACCACGCTGCAATTCCGCCAGCAGAACGGCCTGTGGCTGCTGTCTGGCGTGGAACCCAATCTCGCGCCGCGCTGCTGATGCGCGCGCCCATACCTGTTGGATAGATTCATGTCGCAACCCATGACCGATTCGCTGCTGATCGAACTGTTCACCGAAGAACTGCCGCCGAAGGCGCTGGCCCGCCTGGGCGAAGCCTTCGCACAGGGGCTGTTCGATGGCCTCGGCGCACGCGATCTGCTCGAAGCCGGCGCCGCCGTGACGCCCTTTGCCACGCCGCGCCGCCTGGCCGCCCTGGTAACCGGCGTGCGCCGCACCGCGCCGGATCGCGAACAGCGCGAAAAGGTGCTGCCGCTGACCGTGGCGCTTGACGCCAACGGCGCCCCGACCGCCCCGCTGTCCAAGAAGCTGGCCGCCCTGGCAAAGTCGGTAGGCGTGGCCGAGATCGACTGGCAAACGTTGGAGCGTGCCTCGGATGGCAAGGCCGATGCGTTCTTCTACCGCTACACGGCCAAGGGCGCCGCGCTGGCCGACGGCCTGCAGGCCGCGCTGGACGACACCCTGGGCAAGCTGCCGATTCCGAAGCTGATGAGCTACCAGCGCCCGGACGGCACCACGGTGCATTTCGTGCGCCCGGCGCACAGCCTGATCGCGCTTTACGGCGCAGAAATCGTGCCGGTGTCCGTGCTCGGCCTGCCTGCCAGCAACATCACACAGGGCCACCGCTTCCTGTCGCAGGGCACCATCGAGATTCCGCACGCTGGCGAATACGCGGGCCTGCTGGAATCGCGCGGCCGCGTGATCGCCAGCTATGCCGACCGCCGCGAGCGCATCCGCACCACCCTGCTCAAGGAAGCCGGCGCCGACCAGGTGATCATGCCCGAGTCGCTGCTGGACGAGGTGAATTCGCTGGTCGAGTGGCCCGTGGTCTATCCGTGCCACTTCGAGGAAGCCTTCCTCGCCGTGCCGCAGGAATGCCTGATCCTGACGATGCAGACCAACCAGAAGTACTTTGCGCTGACCGACGCCGCCGGCCACCTGCGCAACCGCTTCCTGATCGTCTCGAACCTGGCCACCGACACGCCGCAGTCGATCATCTCGGGCAACGAGCGCGTGGTGCGCCCGCGCCTGGCCGATGCCAAGTTCTTCTTCGACCAGGACCGCAAGAAGACGCTGGCATCGCGCGTGCCGCAGCTTGCCAACGTGGTCTATCACAACAAGATCGGCAGCCAGCTGGACCGCGTGCAGCGTCTGCAGCAGATTGCCGGCCACATTGCCGACGCGATGAATGCCGCCGGCGCGCCGGCCGACAAGGCTGCCGCGATGCGCGGCGCCGAGCTGGCAAAGGCCGACCTGCTGACCGACATGGTGGGCGAGTTCCCCGAGCTGCAGGGCACCATGGGCACGTACTACGCGCGCCATGACGACGAGGCCGAAGACGTGGCGCTGGCCTGCTCCGAGCACTACCGCCCGCGCTTTGCCGGCGACGCGCTGCCCGAAGGCAACGTCAGCACCGCCGTGGCGCTGGCCGACAAGCTCGAAACGCTGGTGGGCATCTGGGGCATCGGCCTGCAGCCCACGGGCGAGAAGGACCCGTTCGCGCTGCGCCGCCACGCGCTGGGCATCCTGCGCATGCTGATCGAAAAGCCGCTGGCGGTGTCGATCGACACGCTGCTGGGCCTGACCGAACAGGCGTTCGCGGGCATTGCCACCGTGAAGCCGGCCCGCGAGGCGATCTCCGACTTCCTGTACGACCGCGTGCGCGGCTACCTGAAGGACAAGGGCTACACCACGAACGAGGTGGAAGCCGTGGTGAGCCTGCGTCCGCAAAGCCTGCACGACATCCTGGCCCGCATGGAAGCCGTGCGTACGTTTGCCGCGCTGCCCGAGGCCGAGGCGCTGGCCGCCGCGAACAAGCGCATCACGAACATCCTGAAGAAAACCGACGAGGCCATCGGCTCCGTCGACACGGCGCTGTTCCAGGAAGCTGCCGAAGGCGCGCTGTTCGAAGCCATCGAACGCGTGCGCCCGGGCGTGGAAGCCGCCTTTGCGGGTGGCGATTTCACCGCCGCGCTGCGCGACCTGGCCCAGCTGCGCGACGCCGTCGACCGCTTCTTCAACGACGTGATGGTGATGGCCGACGACGCGAAGCTGCGCGCCAACCGCCTGGCGCTGCTGTCCACGCTGCACGGCCTGGCCAATCGCGTGGCAGACATTTCGAAGCTGGCCGCCTAAGCTGTCTACAAGCCGCCCCGGAGCCGCCATGCCACAGTCCCTGCCGAAGTTCGTCATCCTCGACCGCGATGGCGTGGTCAACCTGGACAGCGACCACTTCATCAAGACCCCCGACGAGTGGGTGCCGATCGCCGGCAGCCTCGAGGCCATCGCCATGCTGAACCAGGCTGGCTATCGCGTCGTCATTGCCAGCAACCAGTCGGGCATCGGCCGGGGGCTGTTCGAGATGAGCGCGCTCAACGCGATGCACGAGAAGATGTACAAGGCGCTGGCTGCGCTGGGCGGCCGCGTGGAGGCCGTGTTCTTCTGTCCGCATACCGCCGCCGACAACTGCGACTGCCGCAAGCCGAAGTCGGGCCTGTACGAGCAGATCGGCGAGCGCTTTGGCGTGGAACTGCGCAACGTGCCCACCGTGGGCGATTCGCTGCGCGACCTCGAAGCCGGCGTGGCCGTGGGCTGCGTGCCGCACCTGGTGCGCTCCGGCAAGGGCCTGCGCACGCTGGACAAGGGCGGCCTGCCCGCCGGCACGCGTGTCCATGACGACCTGGCCGCGTTCGCGCGCTGGCTGGTTGCCGAAGGGGCGCACAAGACCCCTGCCCCGGCGGCCCACGCGGCGCAGCCCGCTCCCTGAGGCACCGTCCGCCCCCTGAATCTCGCCCCCATCGATGACCTTTATCCGCTCCTTGCTGTTCGCGCTGTACCTGGTGGTGCTGACCCCGCCCTACGCGTGCATGTGTTTCATCGTCTTCCCGTTCATGAACGCGGAAAACCGCTTCCGCTTCGTGCGCGGCTGGCCGCTCCTGGTGATCTGGGCCGCGCGCCTGATCTGCGGCATCCAGTACCGCATCGAAGGCATGGAGAAGATGCTGGCGATGCTGGACAAGCCCGTGGTGCTGCTGTCCAAGCACCAGTCGGCCTGGGAAACCGTGGCCTATGTGGCGCTGATGCCCAAGCCGCTGTGCTTCGTCTTCAAGCGTGAACTGCTGTTCGTGCCGTTCTTCGGCTGGGCGCTGGGCATGCTCAAGATGGTCCACATCAACCGCAAGGACGGCACCCGGGCGTTTGCCTCGGCCGCGAGACAGGGCCGGGAGCGGCTCAACGAGGGCGCCTGGATCATCATGTTCCCCGAAGGTACGCGCACCCCGTCCGGCAAGGAAAACCCGCGCTACAAGAGCGGCGGCGCCCGCCTGGCCGTGGAGACCGGTGCCTGGGTCTTTCCGATGGCGGTCAACTCGGGCCGCGTCTGGCCGCGCAATTCGTTCATGAAATATCCGGGCATGATCACGATCTCGATCGGCGACGCGATTCCGTCGGCCAACAAGACCGCCGACGTGCTGAACCAGGAAGTGGAAACCTGGATCGAGGCCGAGATGCGCCGTATCGATCCGGAAAGCTACCGCCGCGCAAGGAGCCAGGCCACCGCATGAAGCTGCTGCGTCCCACCGCCGACCCCAACGCGCAACTGGAGCTGCCGCTGGCCGACTTCACGCCGCCCGTCCAGTCGCTGCAGCATAACCTGCTCGCGCCGGCGCCCGACGCGCAGCCGGGGACCGAGCGGGCCGTGGACCGAGCCGGTGACGTATGGCCGCCGGTGCTGCCGAACGGCCGCGTGCTGCAGGTGGGCGAACGGACGCTGCACTATTCGCTCAAGCGCTCGTCGCGCCGGACCATCGGGTTCACGGTGGATGACCGCGGGCTGTCGATCACGGCGCCGCGCTGGGTGACGCTGGTCGATATCGAGTCGGCCATCCTGGAAAAACAGCGCTGGATCTTCACCAAGCTTGGCGAATGGCGCCACCGCGAGTCGCGCCGCGTACTGCCCACGGTGCAGTGGCGTGACGGTGCCGAGTTGCCATTCCTGGGCCAGCCGGTCACGCTGCGGCTGGAATCCCCGGCCGGCGTGCTGTGTTTCGATGCCGATACCCGCGTGCTGCATCTGGCGCTGCCGGGCCACGCCGAAGAGCAGCAGATCAAGGACCGCGTGCAGGGCTGGCTGCAGAACCAGGCCCGCCGGCTGCTGGCCGAACGGCTCGATGTCTACGCGTCCAAGCTCGGCGTGCGCCATACCGGATTTGCGCTGACCTCGGCCGCCACGCGCTGGGGCAGCTGCACCGCCGACGGCAAGATCCGGCTCAACTGGCGCCTGATGCACTTCCCGCTGTCGATGATCGACTACGTGGCCGCACACGAGCTGGCGCACCTGAAGGAAATGAACCACAGCCCGCGTTTCTGGGAAACCGTGGAATCGATCTTCCCCGAGTTCCGCGACGCACGCGCCCGGTTGCGCGCGCATCCGCCCGAACTGCTGCCAACGTTCTGACGCACCGGCGGCCCACCGTGGCCCCGGCTCACCAGGCATAGTGCGCACCCAGCCGCAGCGCGTATTGCCGGTACCCCTGGCTGCCCCACTGCCCGCCCACATTCCCCCAACTGCTCCAGCCGCGTGCCAGCCTGGCATCGATCCCAAGCTTGAGCTCGTAGCGGTCGCGCGGGAACAGCTGCCCGAGCACGGTCTCGCCGAACTTTACCGATGTACTGGCCTGGTCATGCCACCAGTTCAGCGTGGCGTAGGGCTGCATCCGCCCGCCATCGTCGCGGTCCAGCGTTTGGAAGATCCGTATGCCGAACCGGGTCACCACACCATTGGTGTCGCCACCACCGATCTGCGTGCCGCCGGGCTCGGTCAGGCTGACCCCGCGATGCCGCAACCATGCCACCTGCGCCTGCGGCTCGACGCGCCATGACGACGCGGCCAGCGGCAGGGCCCAGCCACTTTCGAGCGACACATTCCACGCCTGGCCGTGATAGCCGACCTTGGGCAACTGGTCGCCACGCACATTGCTGTCGAACCAGGCGTACTGGAACCAGGTGTCGACATAAGGCCCGAGGTCCGAAGCCGCCTGGCCGAACCAGGTGGCGTACATGCCCGCGCCATAGCCGTTCACCTCGCCCTGGGCCCGGGCCGTGTTGCCCGCAGCCAGGCCATCGTTCCGCACGTTGCCGTAGCCGAACATCGCGCCCAGATGCAGGCGGTCGGCCGTGCCAAACAGCGACCCGCGCGCGAAGTCGCCACCGCCGTGCAGGATCACCGTATCGCCACGGGCGCTGTAGTCGTTGCTGCGGCTGCCGCTTTCGGCGGTCTTGCCCACCAGCCGCAACCATCCGGCAGGTGCCGACGAAAACGGCAACTCGCCCATGCGGTCATGCAAGCTATGCAGGAACAGGCTGGCCGCCGCTTGCTCGTTGGCGATGTAGGCGGGCACTTCGGGCCGGTACATCGGCCTGGAGGGGGTCGGGGGAACGGGCGGCCCAGGCAGTTGCCGGGACCTCAGGTACCAATTGCCGTCAGCGGCATCGTGCAGGCTACCGCGATAGAGCTTGTACTCGTACGGCCCCGCCACCGCACGCCCAGCCAGCACGAAGGTACCATCCGGCGCGCTGCCGCCGCCGGTCATCACGATCACCGGAATGCCCTGGTCCGTCAGGGCGCCTTTCCCGCCCGCATTGACGATGCGCAGTGCCGTGGTGCCGGTCACGCTTCCGGTATCGATCACGAGGCGATCCGACGGCGAGCCGTCGCCGTTCAGCGCTGCGGTCATCGTCAATGTTCCGCCCTCGCTGTGATAGCGCTGCAGCGTCAGTGTATGAAAGACCCTGTCGGTGGGCACCATGAATGAAACCGTGCTGCCAAGGTTGTCCAGCCGCATCAGATTCGAGTCGCCGGTGATCCACCATGCCGAGCCATCACGGAGCGTCAGCGTTGCTGCGGCCGCGCTGCCGTCGGCGGCCGGTGCCGCACGCACGGCACCTCGCAGGTAGGTGGCGCTTGCATCGACATCCACGCGAAAAGCAGTGGCGCCGCTGTCGATTGCCAGCAGCAATGGCCCGGTGACCCTGCTGCTGGCAAGCCCAATGCTTGCGGGGCCGCTGGCAACCCGGATGGCGGCCCCCTGGGGCGCCGAGAGCGTGCTCGCGGTCACGGTGGTAGTTTGCAGTGCGCCCGTTCCCTCGTCGGACAAGGCCAGCCCGCTGCCGTCGACGCCCGTGCCGGTCGCACTGCCGTTGGCAAATGCAAGGTGTCCGCCCTGCTCGACCTGCAACGCGGATGTTCCAGCGCCTGCGGCCACCACCGCCGTCCCGTCCGCCTTGATCGTGCTGCCCAGCCCCTGCACCGACAGTCCGGCAGACCGGGCTTGCGACGTCGTTACCCTGCCGCCGCGCAGCGCGATGGTGCCGCCGTCGAGCGCGCGGACACCGATGGCCGCCTGCCCTGTCGTTTCGATGTTCGTATTGTCCGCCTGAACGCTCGTCGTGCCTTGCGCAAAGATGCCGAACGACGCCGTGCCCTGCGTGGCGATATCGACGTTACGCAGCACAACCGTGCCCCGGCCCTCCGCCGACCCGGAGCCGAACGACGCCTGACCCGTCGTACGAATGGAGATCCGGCTTCCCTGCCCATCCACGACGACATTCGACACTCCCGACGTGAGCGCCACGCCGGGCGCAACGTCTCCGGTGGTGAGAATGGTGCTATGGCCCAGCAGCGTGATCATGCCAGCCGCCAGGCCCAGCCCGGCCGCCTCGGCCCCATGCGTGACGATGGACGTATCGTGCAGCATCACCACGCCGCCAAAGTCGGCAAACACGGCATGGGCGCGCTCGCCGGACGTCACGATGTTGACTTGCCCGGAGATGCTGGCCAGCCCGAATGCGTGTACGCCATTCGAGTGCGCGCCGCGCATCGTCAGCGTGCTGCCCGGTGCCTCGAAATGGATGGCACCATTGGATTCCGCATACGCGCCGGTCGAGTTGCCGCCCTCGGAATGCAGCGATACCGGCCCGATGACCGTGATCGAGCCGCCGTTGGCGGCATGAAAGACCGACGCATAGCCGGCGGTGCCGGTGTCGAACGTGCCCCCGGCAACGGTGCCGCTGCAGTTGTCTGCCATATAGAACGTCGCGGTCGGCGACGGTGGCACGCAGTCCGCAGCGTGGCCGGCGGACGCACCGAGCGCCATTGCCGACGCACACGCCAGGGTGCCGCAGGTACTGCCCCGGAAGCATCGCGTCATACAGTTTCCTCTCTGTCAGGGAAAGCCTGTCGCGCGACCTTCGGCGCTGCCGCGCCGTGTTTGACCGGCGTAGGCATTCATGCAGCTGTCGAAGCATTGAAGACTCTAGCAACTGCCCGGCGTCCACATGGGCGCCGTCGATGTGAAATTTTCTTTGCTGCGTGTTTAGCGATGCCCCGCAGGGCAATCAGGCACGATGGCGCGGGCAGGACTAAAATGGCGGACTCTGTTGTCTCAACAACCCACAGAAGGTCCCCCCTATGCGACTCCTCCACACCATGCTGCGCGTTGGCGACTACCAGCGCTCGATCGACTTCTATACGCGCGTGCTGGGCATGCAACTGCTGCGCGAGAGCGACAACCCCGAGTACAAGTACCGCCTGGCCTTTGTCGGCTACGGCCCGGAAAGCGAAACGGCTGTGCTCGAACTGACCTACAACTACGGCGTGGACCAATATGACCTGGGCACCGCCTACGGCCATATCGCGCTGGAAACCCCGAACGCCGCCGAAGCCTGCGACCGCATTCGTGCCGCTGGCGGCAAGGTCACGCGCGAGGCCGGTCCGGTCAAGGGCGGCACCACGGTGATCGCTTTCGTGGAAGACCCCGACGGCTACAAGATCGAACTGATCGAACGCAACTCCACCCGCGACGCTGCCCGTCCGTAAGCGACGCGGCGATGTCCACACAACTTATAACAAGGCGCCCGCTGGACGGCACGGCCATCGGACTGATGGTATTGCTGTGCGCCGCATGGGGACTCCAGCAGGTGATCATCAAGGTCACCGCTCCGTTGATGGGCGCCGTGCTGCAGGCCGGCGTCCGCTCCGCTATCGCCGCGCTGCTGGTGTTCGCGTTCGCTGCGTGGCGTGGCACGCCGCTCTGGGAACGCGACGGCACGCTGCGCGCCGGGCTCGTCGCCGGACTGCTGTTCGGCGCCGAGTTCTTCTGCATCTTCGTCGGGCTGGGCCACACCACGGCATCGCGCATGGCCGTGTTCCTCTACACGGCGCCGATCTTCACCGCGCTGGGCCTGCACCTGTTCGTGCCGGGCGAACACCTGCAGCGCGGCCAGTGGGCCGGCGTGGCACTGGCGTTCCTGGGCATGGTGCTGGCATTCGCGGACGGCATCGTCGCAGCGTCCACGCAGTCGAGCACGCTGCTGGGCGACTCGCTGGGCGTACTGGCCGGCGCCCTATGGGCCGCAACAACCATCGTGGTACGCGGCAGCAAGCTGTCGCACGCCCCCGCCAGCAAAACGCTGCTCTACCAGTTGACCGTATCGGCCGTGCTGCTGCTGGTCATGGCCCTGGCCGCCGGTCAGGTCCATCGCGTGGAAGTCACCGGGTTCGTGGTCGCCAGCCTGTTCTACCAGTCGGTGCTGATCGCCTTTGCCAGCTACCTGATCTGGTTCTGGCTGCTGCGCCAGTATCTGGCATCGCACCTGTCCGTGTTCTCGTTTTTGACCCCGCTGTTCGGGGTCGCCTTCGGCGTGCTGCTGATGCACGACCACGTTGGCATGCGATTCGCGCTGGCGGCGGTGATGGTATTGGGGGGGATCGTGCTGGTGAACCGGAAGGCCTGAGCGGCCTTCGGTGTTCGTCCCTCCCGGCGGGCGGGAGGGACGCGTGACGCGGCAAGCGCCGATTACTTCGGGAACGAGAACATGCCCACGGCGCTGCGCACTTCGTCCAGCGTCTGCTGGGTCAGCTCGCGGGCGGTTTCGGTACCCTTCTTCAGGATGTCGAACACGTAGCCCGGGTCCTGCGCCAGTTGCTCGCGGCGCTCGCGGATCGGGCGCAGCATTTCCTGAAGGATGCCTTCCACACGGCGCTTGAGCACCATGTCGCCCAGGCCGCCGCGCTGGTAGTGGTCCTTCAGCGCCTGCACTTCCTCCACGTTCGGATCGAACGCATCCAGGTACGTGAACACGA
Source organism: Cupriavidus sp. HE11 (assembly GCF_056097175.1). Classification (NCBI taxonomy): domain Bacteria; kingdom Pseudomonadati; phylum Pseudomonadota; class Betaproteobacteria; order Burkholderiales; family Burkholderiaceae; genus Cupriavidus; species Cupriavidus sp. HE11. Next base: position 2,463,778 of record NZ_CP184464.1, on the reverse strand, counting down.
CGTTCCCCTCGACCTGGCCCGGGTCCGACACCTTGAGGTGGTTCGGATCGGTGTACATCTTGTGCACGGCCTCGCGGATCTGCTCCGGCGATGCGCCGAGCGGAATCGCGTTGCCCTGCGACTTGCTCATCTTGGCCTTGCCATCGACGCCCGGCAGCCGGCCATGCTTCGGAATCAGCGCGGCGGCTTCGGGCAGGATATCGCGGCCCACCTGATGGTTGATACGGCGCACGATCTCGTTGGTCTGCTCGATCAGCGGCGCCTGGTCCTCGCCCACCGGCACCAGCACGGCCTTGAAGCCGGTGATGTCGGCGGCCTGCGACGCCGGGTAGCACAGGAAGCCAGCCGGGATGTCGCGACCAAAGCCACGCGCCTGGATTTCTTCCTTGATCGTCGGGTTGCGCTCCAGGCGCGACACCGTGACGAAATTCAGGTACATCAGCGTCAGTTCGGCCAGCGCCGGCAGGTGCGATTGCACCGTGATCGTGGTCTTGGCGGGGTCGATGCCCACCGCCAGGTAGTCCAGCGCCACTTCCAGCACATTGCGGCGGACCTTGTCCGGGTCGTGCGCGTTGTCGGTCATCGCCTGCGTATCGGCCAGCAGCACGTACTGCTTGTGCGTTTCCTGCAGGGCCACGCGGCTCTTCAGCGAGCCAACATAGTGGCCCAGATGCAGCGGGCCGGTGGGACGGTCGCCAGTCAGGATGACGGGACGCGGATCGGTCTTGGTCTGTTCGGTCATGAGCGTCGCGATAGCTTCAGGATGTTCGGGTAGTTCAGCGGAAAATTCGAAATCGGTGTCGGCGGCGATGTCGCGCTGTGGCGTCAGGCCGCACCGCGCGTCGGCGGCACGGCGCTGTTGCCGACGATGCGGGCCAGCTCGACATACTCGGCCACCGGCACTTCCTCGGCACGGCGGCCCAGGTCGAAGCCAAGCGCATCGAAGTCCACCTGGTCGCGCAGGAACGACAGCGTGTTGCGCAGCACCTTGCGGCGCTGCGAGAACGCGGCGGTCACCACATCACCGAGCACACCGGGGTCGCACGCCGGATACGGCGAACGCAGCGTACCGTCTTCGGCACGCGGCCAGGGAATCATGCGCACCACGGCCGAATCGACCTTGGGCGGCGGGTTGAACGAGGCGGGCGGCACGTCGAGCACGTGTTCCATGTGGTAGCGCACCTGCAGCATGATCGACAGCCGGCCAAACGCCTTGCTGCCGGGTTCGGCCACCATGCGCTCGACCACTTCCTTCTGCAGCATGAAATGCTGGTCTCGCACGTGATCGGCGAAATCCATCAGATGGAACAGCAGCGGGCTCGAAATGTTGTACGGCAGGTTGCCCACGATACGCAGCGCGCGGCCCGGCTCCTTGAGCTTGCCGAAGTCGAACGCAAGCGCGTCGCCGGCATGCACGGTCAGACGGTCGTTGTAGCGGTTGCGCAGGCGCTCCACGAGATCGCGGTCGAGTTCCACCACCTGCATGCTGGGCAGGCGTTCGAGCAGCGGGTTCGTCAGCGCGCCCAGGCCCGGTCCGATTTCGACGATAACGTCGTCCGGTTGCGGATCGATGGCGTTGACGATGCCGTAGATGATGCCGTCATCGACCAGGAAGTTCTGGCCGAATCGTTTGCGGGCCACATGGCCCTGATGCACGTTTGGACGCATAAGTCAGTGCCGGCCGCTGGCGGACGCGCCGTGGCGTCCGCTGGCATGGCCGGCCATGGTAATGGCACACCGGATGGCTTCGATCATGCTGCCGTGCTCGGCCCGGCCGGTGCCGGCCAGGTCGAGCGCGGTGCCATGATCCACCGATGTGCGGATAAAGGGCAGGCCCAGCGTGATATTGACGCCGTGACCAAAGGTGCCGTACTTGAGCGGCGCCAGGCCCTGGTCATGGTACATCGCCAGCACGCAGTCGGCATCGCGCAGGTGGCGCGGCTGGAACAGCGTGTCGGCAGGATACGGCCCGCGCGCGTCGATATCGGCATCGCAGGCCAGCGCCAGCGCCGGCCCGATGACATCGATCTCCTCGCGACCCATATGCCCCGATTCCCCGGCATGCGGATTGAGCCCGGTCACCAGGATACGGGGGCGGGCAATGCCGAAGTGGCGCCGCAGATCGTGGTCGACGATCTTCAGCGTTTCCTGCAGCATCGGGATCGTCAGCGCGTCGGGCACGGCCCGCAGCGGCAGGTGCGTGGTGGCCAGCGCCACGCGCAGCATGGCGTTGTCATGCGCGGGCTGCGGGCCAGCCAGCATCATCACCACGCGCGGCACGGCGGCGCGTTCGGCCAGGTATTCGGTATGGCCCGTGAACGGTACGCCCGCGTCGTTGATCGTGCTTTTCTGCACCGGGGCGGTGATCATGGCCGCAAAACGTCCGTCCTGCAGACCGTCGATGGCGGTATCGAGCAACTCCAGCACGTAGCGGCCGTTGCGGGCATCGAGCTGGCCGGGCTCGCAGGCCACGCCCAGCGCGACATCCTCGACCACCACGTCGCCATCGGCCAGCCGCCGCTGCCACGCATGCGCCACGCCCAGCGACTCGGCGCGCCGCGCCAGCAGGCGCGCGTCGCCGATCACATGAAACCGGTACGCGCCATGGCCCATGCCATTGGCCGCGCCGCCAAGCTGCAGCAGGGCGCCGATCGTGATGTCGGGACCGATGCCGGCGGGTTCTCCGGTGGTGATGGCAAGCGCCAGTGGCGCGGGTGCAGGGTCGGGCATGGCAGGAGCGGTGCGCCTCAGCGCTGTCGGTTGATCCGGTATTCGACGTACGCCGCGCTGCGGAGCTGGCGCACCCAGTCATCATAGGCGGCGCGCAGCTTCTGTTCCCGCACTTCCTGACGGGCGAAGTCCCGCTGCTTCTCGGCCGACACCTCGGTCTCGCGGCGGTTTTCCACCTGGATCAGGTGAACCCCGAACTGCGTGACCACGGGCTCCGAGATTTCACCCGGACGCAGGCGGTTCATGGCCTGCTCGAACTCGGGCACCAGTTCGCCCGGCGATACCCAGCCCAGCTCGCCGCCCTGCTGGGCGGACCCATCCTGCGAGTAGCGCCGCGCCGCATCGGCAAAATCGGCGCCGTGCGTGAGGCGGTCGCGCAGCGTCGACATCTGGCGCTTCGCTTCGGCCTCCGGCATGTTCGGACCGGTACGGATCAGGATGTGGCGCACCTGGGTCTGCGTGATGTGATCGGCAGCAGCCTGCTGTGCCGGTGCGGCCGTACGCTTGGCAGCCAGCTTGAGCACATGGAAGCCGTTAGCCGATTCCACCACTTCCGGCACCACCTTGCCAGGCTGCAGGTCGACCACGGCATTGGCGAACAGTGCCGGCAGGCGACCGATTTCGCGGAAGCCAAGCGCACCGCCCTGCGACGCTTCGGGCGCCTCCGAATTGGCCTTGGCCAGCTCGGCAAAGTCAGCCCCGCCCTGGGCCTGCTTGAGCAGGCCTTCGGCCTTGGCCTTGAGTTGCGCCTTCTGGGCTTCGGATGCGTCATCCGGCACGCGCACCAGGATCTGCTGCACGTTGTATTCGGCCGGGCCCACGGCGGCAGGCTGTCCGCTGCGCGCCGCCAGGAAGTTGTCGATCTCGCCGTCGTAGACCTGCACCTTCGAGTCCACTTCGCGTTCGCGCAGGCGAATCACCTGCACCTGCTTGCGCAGTTCGTCGCGGTACTTGGTCCAGGTCATGCCGCTGGCTTCCACGCGTGTGCGCAGATCCGTCGCGGACATCTTGTTCTGCTGCGCGACCGATTCGATCGCACGGTCCACTTCCTGGTCGGTCACCTTGATGCCCGCGTCCTGCGCGGCCTGCGTCTGCACGCGTTCCATCACCAGCCGTTCCAGCACCTCGCCCAGCAGGTCGGGACGTTCGGGAATCGGACGATTGGCGGCGCGCAGCTGGTTCTCGATCTCGTCGGCCCGGTCAAGCAGCTCGCGGCGCGTGATCACGCTGTTGTTGACGATGGCAACAACCTCGTCCACCAGTTGCGAGCGCTTCTGCGCCGGCTGCGGAATGCCCATCTGCGGCTGGCTTGGCGCCACCGTACTCGTCTGGCTGCCGCCCTGCTGCGGCACGAAGATGCCCTGGGTACGCGCTCCCGGCGCGCGCAGTTGCGCGGCGGCCGGCGCGGCCAGCGTGACGAGCACCGCGGAGAGCAGCAGCTGCTGCCAGGGATTCAGGCGGGACATAACCGAAAAGGTTTGACGTTTCATCTTGGTCCGTCATTCATAGTGATCGTACGGGGACGTGGGCACCGGTCGCGCGGTCACGGGCTCGTAGCCCGGCACGTTCAGGCGCAGCATGTCCAGCGGATTGGAGCCAACTTTCGACAATCCGCGGAATTCCACCTGCAGGAAGACCCGGCCGGTGTATCCGTTCGTGGTGTTGCGGAAACGCTGGTACACGAAACGGCCAACCCAGCAGTCGGCCGTGTACTCGAAGCCCGCCAGCGCATCCACCAGCTGGTTGGCCGACTGGTCATACGCCACACGGCCAATGCCGTAGACGCGCTGCGTGACCGGCCACTGGCCCGACACCTCGAACTGGTCGATCGCGGTATTGTCGGTCACCGACGTCGGCCGGCGATAGCGGTAGCCCACGTTGAGCAGCTTGCGCGACTCCGGGCGCCATTGGAATGCCACGTTCGAGTAGTTGACGCGGTTTTCATCCGGGTTCCACTGGATGCCCGCGTCGAGATAGTAGCCGCGGAACAGCTGGATCGTCGTCGCGGCCAGCAGGTCCGAGTATGTCGGCTTGGTGTCCGTCAGCGTGCCGCCAATCTGCACGCGCTGCCCGGTGAAGTCGATCCGTTGCGCAATCGTGCCACGGAACCGCTCTACCCCGGTATCGGACTCGATCAAGCGTGTGGTCAGGCCAGCGGTCAGCTTGTTGTTGTCGGCAATCCGGTCGTTACCGCTGAACGGATTCTCGGTAAAGATCTGGCCATAGCTGAAATCCGACTGCACCGTGTCGAACAGCGGGAACTGGCTCTGGTCGCGGAACGGCGTGTAGACGTAGAACAGGCGCGGTTCCAGCGTCTGCGTGTAATTCACGCCGAACAGCCGGCTGATGCCCGGCGCATCGCGGTCGAACGTCATGCCCGAATCGACGCTGACGGTCGGGATCGCGCGGCTCAGCGTGTTGGATGCCCCGGTCGTGTTGGTGCCGACATCCATGTTGTACTGCGCCGCGTTGAAGATCACCTTCGGCGTCACGTACCAGCCTGGCCGGATGATCGGATAGCTGATCGACGGGTTGAAGTAGGCACGGCTGCCTTCGGGCTGCTGAACGCCGGTTGACGTCAGCGGAATCTTGAAGCGCGTGTAGTCGGTGTCCAGCGCAATATCGAAGCCACCGAGGTCATAGCGCGTGTACTTGGCATTGATCTGCGGCTCTCGTTCGTAGGACGGCCCGCTCGGAAGCAGCGTCTGGAACTTCTGCACGCGCGCCATGAACGTCCAGTTCTGCCAGTTGTAGATCACGCCGCCTTCCTGCGTGTATTGCCGCAGGGTGGATTGCGACACGCTACGGGTCAGGTCGTCCGGATACTGGTCATCCGAGACCTTGCTGACGTTCGCGTACGCCAGCATGCCAGGCATGATCGTCTGGAAGTGCTGGATCGAATAAGCCCAGCGGTTGCGACCAGCCTTCTTGTCGTCCGGCAGGAACTCGGCGCGGATGCGGCCGTTGTAGCCATCGCCCAGGTAGCGGAAGTCACCACCCAGTTGCACCCCGCGCTCCGACAGGATACGCGGATACACGGTCAGGTCGCGGTTCGGTGCCAGGTTGAAGTAATACGGGACGGTCAGGTCCGCCCCCGACTTCGAGCTGTAGCCGAACAACGGCGGCAGCACACCGCTGCGGCGGTCGTTGTTGAGCGGGAACGAGAACGCCGGTGCAGCCGCCACGGGCACACCGAAGAAATTCAGCACGCCGCCATATGCCACGCCCACTTCGCGGTCGCTATCCAGGTCCAGCTTGCGCGCGCTGAAATACCAGTCGGCGTTGTCGGGCGAACAGGTCGTGTAGGTGGCCTTCTTGAGCGTACTGCGGTCCGGATCGAGAAAATCGATCCGCTCGGCGCTGCCCGATCCCCCGGTCTGGTCGAAATAGTAGTCCGGCGACAGCATGTAGCCTTCGTTGGCCTGTACGCGCAGCTTCGCCTCGGGGCCCACGGCCAGCGTACCGTTCTTCGACAGGCGCACGTTGCCCGTCGCATGGGCTTCGTCGGTGTCCTGGTCGTAGGTCAGCTTGTCGCCCTTGACCACGCCGCCGTCGCGGCGCAGCTCGGCGTTGCCCTCAAGCTCGACACCCTTCTCGTTGTATCCGGTCATGCGGTCGCCCGATGCATAGGCTGGCGCATTCGGATTCGACGGGGTCGACGCGGGGGCCGCCCCCAGCGCGCTGCTGCCCGCATTGGCGGGCTTGCGCGGCGGCTCGGTCAGGCGCGGCACCAGTTCGCCTGCCTCGGGCGGCGGCGGTTCCGGCTCGGCGGCCTGCGTGACAGCCGGCTCGACCATATCGATATTGGGAATGGTAGAGGCGGCGCCGTACTGTGCATGCGCGTTGACCGAAAGGCCAGCCATGGCCAGCACGAGCGGTCGCAGGGCGCTGGCGGGCACGCGGGCGCGCCGGGGCTTGCCCTGGAGCGCAGGCGGTCGGGTGGCCGGATGATGCGGTTGTCGTTGTTCGGTCATGCAAACGGTTATCGGTCGGCTCGGCGGCGGGCGCTGCGCGGGGGCTCGCAATGCGGCTTCCCGCGCCCCCCAGCCCAATGCCGGAGCGGGCTGCGGGGCGACAAAGGCCCCTCCCGAGGGCCACCCGGCGCCCGGGTCTGGTCGGGTATTATACGGGGCATCGTATTCTCCCTTTCCGGCATGGCAGCACTTATTGACGACCCGGGCCACGACCCGCGTATCGAACAACTGAAATCGTGGGTTGCCGGACTCGGCACAACTTGGTCGATCGACCCCGCTTCGTGTGCCCCGGCATCGGCCGACGCGAGCTTCCGCCGCTACTTCCGCGTGCGGACCGGCCACCCGCGCCACCCGACCGCCATCGTGATGGATGCCCCCCCGTCCCATGAGGACTGCCGGCCTTTCATCCACGTGGCGAAGCTGTTCGGCGATGCCGGCGTGACGGTGCCCACCGTGCTGGAACAGGACCTGGCGCAGGGTTTCCTGCTGCTGGCCGACCTGGGCAGCCAGACCTACCTGTCGCGCCTGGACGCGGCCTCGGCCCGCCCGCTGTATGGTGACGCCGCCTCCGCGCTGGTGCAGATCCAGCTGGCTACCCGCCCTGGCGAACTGCCGGCCTACGACCGCCCGCTGCTGCAGCGCGAGCTGGACCTGTTTCCGCAGTGGTATGTCGCCAGGCATCTCGGGGTCACGCTCGACGACCGCCAGCAGGCCGATCTGCGCGAGGTGTTCGACACGATCCTGGCCAACAACCTGGCCCAGCCGCAGGTCTACGTCCATCGCGACTACCATTCGCGCAACCTGATGGTGCTGCCCGAAGGCGCCACGGTGGGCGCCAATCCGGGCATCCTGGACTTCCAGGACGCCGTGATCGGCCCGATCACCTACGACGCCGTGTCGCTGTGGCGCGACGCCTATATCGAATGGGAAGAGGAGCAGCAGCTCGACTGGCTGATCCGCTACTGGGAACAGGCACGCAAGGCGGGCCTGCCGGTGGCTGGCGATTTTGGCGATTTCTACCGCGATTTCGAATGGATGGGGCTGCAGCGCCACCTGAAGGTGCTGGGCATCTTCGCGCGCCTGTACCATCGTGACGGCAAGGACGGCTACCTGGCCGACATGCCGCTGGTGCTCAAGTACACGCGCAATGTGGCGGGCCGCTACTCGGAAATGCGCAAGCTGGTGCGGCTGCTGGACGCCCTGGAAGGCACCGAGCGCCCCACCGGCCTGACATTCTGACCGTGGCCGCCCCCCTTGAAACGCCCGCAGACCCCACCATCACGCGCCGCGGCGAGTGGTGGGCCGGGGTATGCGCCCTGGCGCCGATGCTGCTCGGCGTGGTGCCGTTCGGGCTGATCTACGGCGTGCTGGCCGTCAATGCCGGCATGCCGGCGTGGCTGGCCTGCGCGATGAGCGCGATCGTCTTCGGCGGTGCATCGCAGATGATCCTGACCCAGCTCTGGTCCGCCGGCACCCCGGCGCTGGTCATTGCGTTCACGGTCGCCATGGTCAACCTGCGCCACGCGCTGTATTCCGCCACCATCGCGCCGTCGCTCGCGCCCTTGCCGCGCCGCTGGAAGGCGCTGGTGGCCTATCTGCTGACCGACGAGGCCTTTGCCGCGATGACGCGCCGCCTTGGCGATACCGGCCCACGGGCCCGCTACCGCCACTGGTTCTATTTTGGCGCCGGCATCGCGCTGTGGTCGAGCTGGCAACTGTCGACGCTGGCTGGCGTGCTGGTGGGCGCCCAGGTGCCGCGCGACTGGCCGCTCGATTTCTTCCTGCCGCTGACCTTTATCGCGATCATCGTGCCGAATCTCAAGCACCGCGCCCAGGTGGCGGCCGCGCTGGTCGCCACCGCGCTGGCGGTAGCCTGCTACGCGATGCCGCACAAGCTCGGCATCATGGTGGCCGCGCTGGGCGGTATTGCCGCGGGAATGCTGCTGCTGGAACGCAATCGGCGCGGCGGGCAGCCTGCCGCCGGCGCGTCCGACAGCAAGGAGCATGTGGCATGAGCTCGCTGACCCTGCTGTGGGTATTCCTGGGCGCGGGCCTTGCCACATACCTGATCCGCCTTTCGTTCATCGCCGTGGAAGGCCGGGTGCGCCTGCCGCCATGGTTCCGCACCGCCCTGCAGTTCGTGCCCGCCGCCATGCTGTCCGCGCTGATCGCGCCAGACCTGCTGATGCACGACGGCGCGGTGTATCTGAGCCCCTACAACACGCGCCTGGTGGCTGGCCTGGTGGCCATCGTCGTCGCGGCCCGCACGCGCAGTGTGGGCTGGACCATTGCCAGCGGCATGGCCACCCTGATCGGCCTGGAGACCCTGTTTTGAAAGCGATGATCTTTGCCGCCGGGCGCGGCGACCGCATGCGCCCGCTGACCGATACCACGCCCAAGCCCCTGCTGGCCGTGGCCGGCAAGCCGCTGATCGTCTGGCAGATCGAGGCGCTGGCGCGCGCCGGTTTCAGCGACATCGTCATCAACCATGCATGGCTGGGTGACAGGCTCGAAGCGGCGCTTGGCGACGGCCGGCAGTTCGGCGTACGCATCCACTGGTCGGCGGAGGGCAGCGCGCTGGAAACAGCGGGCGGCATCGCCCATGCGCTGCCGTTGCTGACCGCCGATGGCGGCGACGGCGTCTTCCTGGCCGTGTCGGGCGACATCTTCTGCGACTTCGACTACCGGCAGTTGCTGCCGCGCACCCGTGCCATGGCCGCCGCCGCGCGCCCCCAGATGCATCTGGTCATGGTGCCGAACCCGCCCTTCCATCCGCACGGCGATTTCGTGCTTGGCGATGACGGCCACCTGCGCATGCCCGCCGACGGCGCCGGCGGCCACGCGCTGACCTTCGGCAATATCGGGCTCTACGACACCCGCCTGTTCCGCGATATCGCGCCGGGACAGAAAGTGCCGATGTCGCCGTACTACCGCGAGGCGATCCGCCAGGGTACGGCGACCGGCGAGCGCTTCGACGGCCGCTGGGAAAACGTCGGCACCCCCGCGCAACTGGCCGCCCTGGACCGCGCACTGCGCGGCTGAACGTCCGGATCCGCACGGCGCGCGGCCTTTCAAGCGCCTTTCAGGGCGCATGTCACGCCCGCATCGCGCGCCGGCGGGTTTAGAATCGGCACATTCCCCTCACCGGCTTCACTCCATGTCCGCACCCGAATCCGCTCTTCTTGGCGCGTGCCGCGACCGCCGCGCCCGTGTGCTGCAACACCTGCGCGCCCAGGGCGGCGGCGTGGCCATCGTGCCGACCGCGCCGGAGGCCATGCGCAACCGCGACAGCGACTATCCGTACCGGCACGACAGCTATTTCTATTACCTGACCGGCTTCACCGAACCCGAGGCGGTGCTTGTGCTCGTGGCTGGCGCGGCCGGCGAAGGCGACAGGAGCATCCTGTTCTGCCGCCCCAAGCATGAGGAGCGCGAGATCTGGGACGGCTTCCGCTTCGGCCCGGAAGGCGCCCGCGCGACGTTCGGCTTCGACGAGGCCCATTCGGTCGAGGACATCGACAAGCTGCTGCCGCCGCTGCTGGCCAACCGCGCCCAACTGGCCTATCCGCTGGCCGCCACCACCGACATCGACGTGAACGTGCGCCGCTGGCTCGACGCCGTGCGCATGCAGGGCCGCGCCGGCGTATCGTCGCCGTCGGTGGCCGTGGACGTGCGTACGCTGCTCGACGAAATGCGCCTCTTCAAGGATGCCGGCGAACTGGCGACGATGCGCCGCGCGGCCGAGATTTCCGCCCAGGCCCATGTACGCGCCATGCGCACATCGCGTGCCGGGCTGCGCGAATTCCACCTCGAAGCCGAGCTGCTCTATGAATTCCGCCGGCATGGTGCGCAGAGCGTGGCCTACAACTCGATCGTGGCTGCCGGCCCCAATGCGTGCGTGCTGCATTACCGCGCCGGTCCGGCGGAACTGCGCGACGGCGACCTGTGCCTGATCGACGCAGGCTGCGAGCTGGACGGCTATGCGTCCGACATCACGCGCACCTTCCCGGTCTCGGGCCGCTTCACGCCGGCCCAGCGCGAGCTGTATGACCTGGTGCTCGCCGCGCAGGAAGCCGCCATCGCCGAAACGCGCGCCGGGGTGCCCTACAACGTGCCGCACGACGCGGCCGTGAAGGTACTGGCGCAGGGCATGCTCGACACGGGCCTGCTCGACCGCAACAAGGAAGGCACGCTCGATGACGTGCTGGCCAGCGGCAGCTATCGCCGCTTCTACATGCACCGCACGGGCCACTGGCTCGGCATGGACGTGCACGACGTGGGCGAGTATCGCGTGCCCGGTCCGCTGCCGGCCGGCCAGGAAGGCGAGCGCCCATGGCGCCCGCTGGAACCGGGCATGGTGCTGACCATCGAGCCGGGCATCTATGTGCGCCCGGCCGAAGACGTGCCCGAACGCTACTGGCATATCGGCATCCGCATCGAGGATGACGCCGTGGTGACCTCGGGTGAATGTGAACTGATCACGCGCGGCGTGCCTGTAAAGGCCGACGAGATCGAGGCACTTATGCGCGGCAACGGAGGATCGTCGCGATGAAGGCGTTGTTGAGCAAACTGTTTGGCGTGGGCGTACCGAAGCACCGGAGCACCGTCCACCCGGTAGACCCGAACCAGCCGTTCGTGGTGAACCTGTATGACGACCGCCTGGTCGTGCATCGCCCGGACGGCCAGCGCGAAGAGCTGGCGTGGGACGCACTGGAACGCGTGGTGGTGCGTGTTTCGGACCGCGGGCCCTGGGCCGGCACGCCATGGCTGATCCTGGCCGGCGACGCCAGCAGCCAGCAGGGCTGCGTGGTGCCGATGACCGCTGCCAACCACGATGCGCTGGTCGAACGCCTGCAGCAGCTGCCCGGCTTCAGCCAGCAGAAGCTGGATAACGCGATGCGCGACGCGGCTGCCGGCAAGGCGCGCACCGATGCGAACCTGTGGAAGCGCGGCGCGGTCGAGGCAACGCCCGTGCAGGAGGAAGCCAGCCATGACGCAAGCGGGCAGCCCTGACACTGCCGGTCTGGCATCCGTGACTGACGCCGAGCCGAGCGACATCGCCATCGTCGGCGGTGGCCCGGTGGGCCTGGCGCTGGCGTGCCAGCTGCTGCGCACCACGCGCTGGCGCATGACGCTGATCGACGCGGCCACGCCAGCCCGCGCTGCGCGCGACCCGCGCGCCATCGCCCTGTCGCACGGCAGCCGCCAGTTGCTGGAGCAGATCGGCGCCTGGCCGGTGCCGGCGCAACCGATCGAGCACATTCACGTCTCGCAGCGCGGCCGCTTCGGCCATGTGAAGCTGCATTGCGACGACTATGGCGTGCCCGCGCTAGGCCACGTGGTCAAGTACGGCGACTTGTGCCAGACACTGGAACGGGCGCTTGCCCGGGCCGCCGATGCGGCGCCGGGCCGTCTTGAACGCGTGTTCGAGACCCGCATCGACAATATCGAGCAGGACGCCGACCGTGGCGACCGGCCCGACACCGCCGTGGTGCGGCTGACCGGCACCACCCACGTCGATCACGATGGCCTGCCAGTGGCGTATGCAGCACTTATCGCAGTGCAGGCGGAGGGCGGCTTGTTCCACCAGCAGGTGCAGCGCCTGTCACGCGGCGCTGAAGTCACACGGCGACGCGACTACGGCCAGACGGCCATCATCGGCCATGTCACCTGCTCGCAGCCGCAGCCTGGCTGGGCCTGGGAACGCTTTACGGACGAAGGGCCGCTGGCGCTGCTGCCGCACGAGGATCATGGCGTGCCCGGCTACGCGCTGGTCTGGTGCTGCGCGCCGGAACAGGCGCAGCGGCGCCTGGCCTTGTCCGATGCCGAGTTCGCCGACGAACTGGGCCGGGCATTCGGTACGCGCCTGGGCCGCTTCACGCTGGTGGGCAAGCGTCACGCGTTTCCGCTGGGCCTGAATGCCGCGCCGGTCACCGTCAGCGGCCGCGTGGCGGCCGTGGGAAATGCGGCGCAAACGCTGCATCCCGTGGCTGGGCAGGGTCTGAACCTGGGATTGCGCGATGCCTTTGCGCTGGCCGATTCGCTGCGGACTGGCTGCACGCCGCAGGCATTGCAGACATTTGCCAGCCGCCATCGCCTGGACCGCGCCATGACGATCGGCATCACCGATCTGCTGCCGCGCGTGTTTGGCATCGGCGGGCCGCTGGCGGCTCATGCACGCGGCGCATCGCTGGCGGCTCTGGCGTGCGTGGCACCGCTCAAGCACGCACTGGCCCGGCAGATGATGTTCGGCGCACGTCAGTAGCGCCCGGGGGCGGTCAGACCGTCCCCAAGCACCGCCGCCAGCCGCGCCGGTCACGCCCCTGGCAGGGGCGCGACACCCTCCCGCCGCATGATATTTGCTCATTTATTGGGCAACCGCGCCGGTTTGGCGGTAAAATCCCGGCCTCGCCCATGACCCCGACCACGCCGACAGCTGTTCCGGCAGGGGCATGTTTTTGCCAGTTCCAGCCAGATTCCAGCGTCCCCACCGTGCAGATCGGTCCCCACCAACTCCGCAACAACCTCTTTGTCGCCCCGATGGCCGGGGTGACGGACCGGCCGTTCCGGCAGCTGTGCAAGCAGCTGGGCGCCGGTTACGCGGTGTCCGAGATGGTGGCGTCGAACGCGCAGCTGTGGAAAAGCGAGAAAACCATGCGCCGCGCCAATCACGCCGGCGAGGTCGAGCCGATTTCGGTGCAGATTGCCGGCGCGGAGCCGTCGATGATGGCCGAGGCGGCCCGCTACAACGTCGACCGTGGCGCGCAGATCATCGACATCAACATGGGCTGCCCGGCCAAGAAGGTCTGCAATGTGGCCGCCGGATCGGCGCTGCTGCAGAACGAACCGCTGGTGGTGCGCATCGTCGAGGCCGTGGTGGGCGCCGTGGGTGACCGCGTGCCGGTCACGCTGAAGATCCGCACGGGCTGGGACCGCGAACACAAGAATGCACTGCGCGTGGCGCGCATGGCCGAAGACGCCGGCATCAGCATGCTGACGATCCATGGCCGCACCCGCGCCGACCTGTACCACGGCGAGGCCGAGTACGAGACCATCGCCGCGGTCAAGGCCGCGCTGCGCATTCCGGTGGTGGCGAATGGCGACATCACGTCGCCGCAGAAGGCCAGGCTGGTGCTGGAAGCGACCGGCGCCGACGCCATCATGATCGGCCGTGCCGCCCAGGGGCGTCCGTGGCTGTTCCGCGAGATCGAACACTTCCTGAAGACTGGCGAATTGCTGCCGGCACCTGAAGTGGCCGAGATCCGCGCGATCATGAACCATCACCTGGCGGATCACTACGCGTTCTACGGCGAGTTCACCGGTGTGCGCACCGCGCGCAAGCATATTGCCTGGTACACGCGCGGGCTGAAGGGCGCGAACCTGTTCCGCCACCGCATGAACACGCTGGAAACCACGGGCGCGCAGCTGGAAGCGGTCAACGCGTTCTTCGACGAGCAGGCAGCCATTTCGGATCGCCTGGTCTATGTCGACGACACCGCCACCGCCACGGACGAAGAAGAAAACATCCACAACAAAAAGAAACGGGAACTGCTTGCCGCATGAGCCGCAACGCTATCGACCAATGTATCCGGGACAGCCTGGATACCTATTTTCGTGACCTGGACGGCGAAGAGCCGTCCAATATGTACAACATGGTGCTGGAGGCCGTTGAACGGCCGCTGCTGGAAGCCGTGATGTTGCGCGCGGAGCGCAACCAGTCGCTGGCGGCCGCGTATCTCGGCATCAACCGCAATACCCTTCGCAAGAAGCTGCAGCAACACGGATTACTTTGAAGCGTTCCCCCAAGCCATGATCAAGCAAGCCCTTCTCTCTGTTTCCGACAAGACCGGCATCGTCGATTTCGCCCGCGACCTGAACGCGCTCGGCGTCACGCTGCTGTCCACCGGCGGTACCGCCAAGCTGCTGGCCGATGCCGGCCTGCCCGTGACGGAAGTTGCCGACTACACCGGCTTCCCCGAAATGCTCGACGGCCGCGTGAAGACGCTGCACCCGAAGGTGCATGGCGGCATCCTGGCCCGTCGCGACCTGCCCGAGCACATGGCTGCCCTGGCCGAGCACAACATCCCGACGATCGACCTGCTGGTGGTGAACCTGTACCCGTTCCAGCAGACCGTTGCCAAGGATGACTGCACGCTGCCGGACGCCATCGAGAATATCGACATCGGCGGCCCGACCATGCTGCGCTCGGCGGCCAAGAACCACCGCGACGTGACCGTGATCGTGGACCCGGCCGACTACGCCGTGGTGCTCGACGAAATGCGTGCCAACGCCAACAGCGTGGGCTACGACACCAACTTCCGCCTGGCGACCAAGGTGTTTGCCCACACGGCCCAGTACGACGGCGCGATCACGAACTACCTGACCAGCCTTGGCGCCGACAAGTCGCACCAGGCGCGCAGCAGCTACCCGCAGACGCTGAACCTGGCCTTCGAGAAGGTGCAGGAAATGCGCTACGGCGAAAACCCGCACCAGTCGGCCGCGTTCTACCGCGACCTGAAGGCCGTGGACGGCGCGCTCGCCAACTACGTGCAGCTGCAGGGCAAGGAACTGTCGTACAACAACATCGCCGACGCCGATGCCGCGTGGGAATGCGTGAAGTCGTTCGACGCCGCCAACGGCGCCGCCTGCGTCATCATCAAGCACGCCAACCCGTGCGGCGTGGCGATTGGCGCCAACGCGCTGGAAGCCTACGACAAGGCCTTCAAGACCGATTCGACCTCGGCCTTCGGCGGCATCATCGCCTTCAACGTGGAACTGGACGAGGCTGCCGCCCAGGCCGTGGCAAAGCAGTTCGTGGAAGTGCTGATCGCCCCGTCGTTCAGCACCGCCGCGCGCAACGTGTTTGCCGCCAAGCAGAACGTGCGCCTGCTGGAAATCCCGCTGGGCAAGGGCGTGAACCAGTTTGACCTGAAGCGCGTGGGTGGCGGCCTGCTGGTGCAGGGCCCGGACGCCCGCAACGTGCAGCCGAGCGAACTGCGCGTGGTGACGCGCCGTCATCCGACCCCGAAGGAAATGGACGACCTGATGTTCGCCTGGCGCGTGGCGAAGTTCGTGAAGTCGAATGCCATCGTGTTCTGCGGCAACGGCATGACGCTGGGTGTCGGCGCCGGCCAGATGAGCCGCGTGGATTCGGCCCGCATCGCCAGCATCAAGGCGCAGAACGCCGGCCTGACGCTGGCCGGTTCGGCCGTGGCATCGGACGCGTTCTTCCCGTTCCGCGACGGCCTGGACGTAGTGGTGGACGCTGGCGCCACGGTGGTGATCCAGCCGGGCGGCTCGATGCGCGATGACGAAGTGATCGCCGCCGCCGACGAGCGCGGTATCGCCATGGTGCTGACCGGCACGCGCCACTTCCGTCACTAAGGCGGAGACCTTGTCGAGCGCTGCCGTGCCGGATAAAACCGACGGCTTTGCTCGATGTGGTGCCTGGCTAAGCCACCCCTCTCTCCCGCTCTCTCCCCCTGAGGGGAGAGAGCACCAAGACCTCGCCATCTGGCCGCATCTGGACGTGGCTGACGGCGTTAGCCGCCAAACAACCAACAGCCTTGCAGGGGTTCTCGTCCCCCCGTGTGAAGGTGAGAGGGCGCAAACTCACCACGGTGCGCATCCCCTCCCCCGCGGCGTAATCCACTACACTACGCCCATCTGTCTTCCCTCCCCCGCTTCATGCGCATTCTCGGCATCGATCCCGGTCTGCGGACCACCGGCTTCGGCGTGCTCGAAAAGCACGGCAACAAGCTCGCCTATGTGGCCTCCGGCACGATCCGCAGCAATGGCGACGAAAGCCTGCCCCTGCGCCTGAAGACACTCTATGACGGGATTGCCGAAGTCGCGCGCACCTATGCACCCGACTGCGCGGCCATCGAAAAGGTCTTCGTCAACGTCAATCCGCAATCGACACTGCTGCTGGGCCAGGCGCGCGGCGCCGCCATCTGCGGTCTGGTGGGCCAGGGGCTGCCGGTGTTCGAGTACACCGCGCTGCAGCTGAAGGTGGCCGTGGTCGGTTACGGGCGCGCCAACAAGGAACAGGTGCAGGAGATGGTGATGCGTCTGCTGGCGCTGTCCGGCCGTCCCAGCAGCGATGCCGCCGACGCGCTCGGCGTGGCGATCTGCCATGCCAACGGTGGCGATACCCTGGGCACGCTGGCGACGATGGCGCCGGAACTGGCGCGCAAGGGGCTGCGTGTGCGGCGCGGCCGGCTGATCGGCTAACCTTCGGCCTGGCGACAGGCCCGGCGCCTGCGTCGCTTAGAATCGGCGTTCGAGAGCCCGCCCAGGAACGCCCCAGATGCCGCAATCCCTCGTCTACCGTTTTTCATTGGCCGCCGCCACGGCCACGCTGGTCGCCGGCTGCGTAACGGCGCCGCGCGCACCGGTCTCCGCATCACCCCCTGCCCCGGCGCCGGCACCGGCCGCCCCGCCCCCCGCGCCCGCCCCCCCGGCACTGGTCATCGGCCATCGAGGCGCCAGCGCGCTGCGGCCCGAGCACACGCTGGCTTCGTACCAGAAGGCGATCGACGATGGCGCCGACATCATCGAGCCAGACCTCGTGTCCACCAGGGACGGCGTGCTGGTGGCCCGCCACGAGAACGACATCACCGGCACCACCAACGTGGCCGAAGTGCCCGAGTTTGCCGGCCGCCGCCGCATCAAGGTCATCGACGGCGAGCGCATCGACGGCTGGTTCACCGAGGACTTCACGCTGGCCGAACTCAAGACGCTGCGCGCCCGCGAGCGCATTCCGAAGCTGCGGCCCTACAACGCCAAGCTCAATGACCAGTTCGAAATTCCCACCTTCGACGAAATCCTGAAGCTGGCGGCGCAAGCGTCAGGCCGCCGCGGCAGCCCGGTGGGCATCTATCCCGAACTGAAGCACCCGAGCTATTTCCGTGGCATCGGCCTGCCGCTCGAAGAAAAGCTCGCCGCCGCACTGCAGGGCAATGACTTCGCAAGGACCGCACCGGTGTACGTGCAGTCGTTCGAAGTGGGCCCGCTGCGCACCATGAAGCGGTTGCTGGGCACCGCCATGCCGAACGTGAAGATCGTGCAACTGATCGGCAACACCAGGCAGCGCCCTGCCGACTGGCGCCTGGCGGGCGACAACCGCACCTATGCGTCGATGCTGACGCCGCTGGGCCTGCGCGAGGTAGCCACCTATGCCAACGGCATCGGGCCCGAGAAAAGCCTGGTGATTCCGCGCGACGCCCAGGGCGGCCTGGCGACACCCACGCCGCTGGTCGCCAACGCGCATGCCGCCGGCCTGGTGGTGCACCCGTATACGTTCCGCCCCGAGAACAGCTTCCTGCCGAAGCCGCTGCGCGCACCCGGCGACGATGCCACGCGCAACCCGGACGGCATGGTGCGCGAAGTCCAGGCCTTCCTCGCAGCCGGCATCGATGGCTTCTTCACGGACGATCCGGCACTGGGCCGTCGCGCCGTGGCCACGCCGGCCGGCCAGTAACCCCACGGGCCGCGCTACACTTGCGGCCACTTCTTCTTACGCTTTCACCATGATCGGACGCATCGCCGGCACCCTGCTTGAAAAGAATCCCCCGCATCTGCTGGTCGACTGCCACGGCGTCGGCTACGAGATCGATGTGCCGATGAGCACGTTCTACAACCTGCCGGCCGTGGGCCAGCCCGTGACGCTGCTCACGCAGCAGATCATCCGCGAGGACGCGCACCTGCTGTTCGGCTTTGGTACCGCCACCGAGCGCAACACCTTCCGCGAACTGATCAAGATCACCGGCATCGGGGCGCGCATGGCGCTGGCCGTGCTGTCCGGCCTGTCCGTGCCCGAACTTGCGCAGGCCGTGACGATGCAGGAAGCCGGCCGGCTGACCAAGATCCCCGGCATCGGCAAGAAGACCGCCGAACGGCTGCTGCTGGAACTCAAGGGCAAGCTTGGCGCCGACCTGGGCCACGTGCCCGGCGCCGCACAGGTGCCCGACAGCGCCGTCGACGTACTCAACGCGCTGCTGGCGCTGGGCTATTCCGAGAAGGAGGCCGCGCAGGCCATCAAGCAGGTGCCGGCCGGAACGGGCGTGTCCGAGGGCATCAAGCTTGCGCTCAAGGCGCTGTCGAAGGGATAACGCAGCCTGCGCCGGAATGCGCCGGAACGCGTCCGATTGCGCCGGTCCACGCGCACCGGCAGCGTAGAATGGCGTCATACTGCTTTCCATTGCCATGATCGAAACCGACAAGCTGACCGGTGACCGCCCGCCGGAGCGCGTGATCTCCGCCACCCCGGCATCCACCCAGGAAGAAGCCTTCGAGCGTGCGCTGCGCCCCAAGCTGCTCGACGAATACGTCGGCCAGGAAAAGGTGCGGGGCCAGCTGGACATCTTCATGCACGCGGCCCGCAAGCGCCGCGAGGCGCTGGACCACGTGCTGCTGTTCGGCCCGCCGGGCCTGGGCAAGACCACGCTGGCACACATCATCGCGCGCGAGATGGGCGTGAACCTGCGCCAGACGTCGGGGCCCGTGCTGGAGCGCCCGGGCGACCTGGCCGCGCTGCTGACCAACCTCGAAGCTCACGACGTCCTGTTCATCGACGAAATCCACCGCCTGTCGCCCGTGGTGGAAGAAATCCTGTACCCGGCGCTGGAGGACTACCAGATCGACATCATGATCGGCGAGGGTCCGGCCGCGCGCTCGGTCAAGCTCGACCTGCAGCCGTTCACGCTGGTGGGCGCCACCACGCGCGCCGGCATGCTGACCAACCCGCTGCGCGACCGCTTCGGCATCGTGGCGCGGCTGGAGTTCTATTCGGCCGAAGAGCTGGCGCGCATCGTGACGCGGTCGGCGCAACTGCTCAACGCGGTAATCGATCCGGCCGGCGCGCTCGAGATTGCACGCCGCGCGCGCGGCACGCCCCGTATCGCCAACAGGCTGCTGCGCCGCGTGCGCGACTTCGCCGAGGTCAAGAGCGATGGCACGATCACGCGCGAACTGGCCGACGCGGCGCTGGCAATGCTCGACGTGGACAGCGTCGGCTTCGACCTGATGGACCGCAAGCTGCTGGAGGCCGTGCTGCACAAGTTCGACGGCGGCCCGGTGGGCGTGGACAATCTGGCCGCCGCCATCGGCGAGGCCCGCGACACGATCGAGGACGTGCTGGAGCCTTACATGATCCAGCAGGGTTATCTGCAGCGCACACCACGCGGCCGGGTGGCCACCGCCGCCGCCTATCGCCATTTCGGGCTGGCCTCGCCGCAAAGCGAGCGCCGGGGCGAAGGCTTCGACGCACCCTGAGGGGCGCCGCAGACGGGGTTGCACCGGCAGGTGCAACGGCCGTCCGCACAGGCCATCCGCACGGCCTCTGACCCCGGCCCAGCGCCTTTGCGCGGGCGGCCGGGCGTCAATTAAACGTTTTCGCGACCCCTGCAAATTTTTTCGAAGTGGATTGCTGGCCTATGCCCAGTTGTCCACAATGGCTGCATCCTTTTTACAAAATGCGCACCTGCGCCAACAAGGACAGTCATGAAAATCAGAGCCCAGCACTCCCTTTCCATTGCCGCCTGCCTCATGTTCGCCTGGGCCGGTGCCGCGCATGCGCAGAAACCGTCGACACCCGCGCCGATCGGCGTGGCCGAGGAAGCGGTGGTCAGCGGCCGCGTCGTCAATGTCGATCCGGAGTCAAAGGCCGTACTGGTCAAGGGCCCGGGCGGCAATCTGGTCGAGATCATCGCGGGCGACGAAGCCAAGAACATCGGCAACGTCAAAAAGGGCGACATCGTCACACTGACGCGCGGTGCGGCCGTGGTGGCCGGCCTGGAGCCGATCGGCAGCAAGGACACCGCGCTGATGGAGCAGGTCGAGCGCGTTTCGCACGCGCCCGAGGGCGGCAAGCCCGGCGTGATGCGTGAAATCACCACCACCATTACCGCACAGGTCACCAATGTGGATGTTGCCAAGCGCACAGTCACGTTCCGGGGCCCACGTGAGACTTTGCGCACCGTGAAGGTCCAGGATCCGAATATCGATCTTGCCAATATCAAGAAGGGCCAGATGGCCAAGTTCGTGATCAAGGAAGTGGTGGCGATCACGGTCAAGGCACCAACCGCTGGCTGACCGGTTCGGCAACCCCTGCCGCATCGCCTCTGACGCAGTACCTTTCCCCTTCAGGAGAACAACAAATGGATCGACGTCAGTTTGTCACCCGGGTTGCCGGGTCGGGCCTGCTTGTCGCCACGGCCGCCTTTGCTGCCGGTTGCACGACGACGGGCAGCAGCGCGGGCACCGATGCCGCGGCCAAACGGCAGGAAATCGACGCCGGCGCCGATGGCGCGCTCAACCGGCTCTTTTCGTCGGTAAAGGGCTCGCAGGAACTTGCCAACCGGTCGCAGGGCATTCTGGTGTTCCCGCGCGTGCTGGCCGGCGGGCTGGTCGTGGGCGGCGAGTATGGCGACGGCGCGTTGCGCAGCAAGGGCACCACGCAGGGCTACTACCGCACCATCGCGGGCACCTTCGGCCTGACCGCCGGCGGACAGTCACGCTCGATCATCATCATGTTCATGACGCCCGAGGCCTACAGCAAGTTCGTGCAGTCGAAGGGCTGGACGGTGGGCGCCGATGCCAGCGTGGCGCTGGCCAAGGTGGGCGCCAACGGCACCATCGACACCATTACCGGCCAGCAGCCGGTCATTGCCTTCGTGCAGACCAATGCCGGCCTGATGGTCGACGTGTCACTGAACGGCGCCAAGATCAGCAAGCTCGAGATCTAGCCCTTGCGTTGGCGCCGCCCGGCCTGCCGGGGCGGCACCGCGGCAAGACGGAAACGCCCGGCTCCGGCCGGGCTTTTTCATGAGCGCGCCACGCGCATGGCCTGCCACTGGCATAATCGCGCGAATCACGCCCGTCGCCCGCGCCCCCGGATGCCACCCATGCACGAACCGCTTGCCGCCACCGCCGCCTCCGGCCACACCGGGCGCGTCTATCGCTACTACGATCTCGTGATGGTGGCCTTCGTCACGGTGCTGCTGTGCTCGAACCTGATCGGAGCCGCCAAGGCGGCGCAGATGACGCTGCCCGTGATCGGGCCGGTCACGTTCGGCGCGGGCGTGCTGTTCTTCCCGGTCTCGTACATTTTTGGCGACGTGCTCACCGAGGTCTACGGCTACGGCCGTGACCGCCGCGTGGTGTGGGCCGGCTTTGCCGCCCTGGCGTTTGCCACGTTCATGGCCTTCGTGGTGCTGCGCATGCCCGTGGCGCCGTTCATGATCGACTACCAGAAGAGCCTGGAAGATGTGTTCGGCAATACCTGGCGCATTGCGCTGGGGTCCCTGATCGCGTTCTGCTGTGGCAGTTTCGCCAATAGCTACACCCTCGCCAAGATGAAGCTGTGGACTGGCGGCCGCTGGCTCTGGACGCGTACGATCGGCTCGACCCTGGCAGGCGAGCTTGTCGATTCATCGCTGTTCTACGTGATTGCGTTCTACGGCATCTGGCCGCTGGAAAAAGTCATCCAGGTGGCCATCGCGCAGTACATCCTCAAGACCGGCTGGGAGGTCGTGATGACCCCCGTGACCTACAAGGTGGTGGGATTCCTGAAGCGGGCGGAAAACGAGGACTGGTACGACCGGAACACCAACTTCACGCCGTTCCGGCTGCGCGTGTAAGCGCCCGGGGCCTGGCCGCGCGTTACGGCACGCGGCGGTCCACCTCGTCGAGCGTCAGCGCTTCCAGGTGGCTGACATCGGCCCATTGCAGCAGGGTCAGGTTGGCGCTGTCGCAACGCAGCCGGTTGACGCTGGCGTTGAGCAGTTCATGCGAGCGCGGCGCCTCCAGCGTCATGCCCGTGGCCTCGCGATAGAGGCAGTCCAGCACGCCGCCGTGGGCCACCAGCGCGATCCGTTCGCCGGGGTGACGGCGCGACAGCGACAGTGCCACCTCCACCGCCCGCTCGTGGAATTCGCGCAGCGATTCCCCCGCAGGCGGCGCGTAGTCGGGCACGCGCGCCTGCCAGCGCGCAAAGTCGTCCGGCCGCTTTTCCGCCACTTCCGCATAGGTCATGCCTTCCAGCTCGCCATAGCAACGTTCGCGCAGCCGCGGCTCGGCACGCACCGTCAAACCCAGCGCCTGCGACAGCGGCGTGGCCGTCTCGAAGGCACGACCCAGGTCGCTGGAGTACACCGCATCGATCGGCTCGCCGGTCAGGGCTTCGGCCAGCGCGCGCGCCTGGGCCCTGCCCGTGTCATTGAGCGGAATGTCGATCTGGCCCTGGAGCCGCCGTTCGCGGTTCCAGGCCGTCTCGCCATGGCGGATCACGATCAGGTGGGTGAAGGCCAGCGACTGCGGGCCGTTACTTTGCAACATGCCGGTTCCTTGGGGGGCGACGGATTTTGGCGAAGCCTGGCGTGGCGCTCGCCGGCTTACTTCACGAGCTTCGGGTTCAGCGTATAGGTGCCGGTATAGCTGGCCTGTGCCAGCACATGGCCCTCGATGGCGCGGCGCACATCGGCACCGGTGAACTTGCCCTCGACCGGCACGCGGTCGACGTCGAGCGCGTAGACGGTGAACACGTAGCGGTGCACGATGGCGTCGTTCCACGGCGGGCATGGGCCGTCGTAGCCGAAGTAGTCGCCCTTCATGTCCGGGTCGTTGGCAAACCAGCCCGTGTAGTCGTTCAGGCCATGGCGCAGGCCGCCGGCCGTGGCGGTACCCACCAGCGCCTCGGGGCCCGGCTTGCCGCGTGCGATCACGCCATCGCTATGCGTGCCGGCCGAGATCGTATTCAGGCCCGGCGGGATATCCACCAGAACCCAGTGGAAGAAATCCACGCGCGGCAGCGACGCCGGTACCTCGCGGCCTTCCTGGTTCACGTCGTCGCCCTTGCTGGGCACGTCGGGATCATGGACGATCAGCGCAAACGACCGGGTGCCAGCCGGGAAGTCTTCCCAGTGCAGGTCGGGGTTGCGGTTCGACGATAGCGCCACGTGGCTGGCGGCATCGGGCACGCAGAAGGCAAACTCGCCGGGAATCGGCGCGTTGTCGGCAAAAGCCTTGCTCCAGAGTTTCATGAAGATCTCCTTCGATATGTCAGGCAGTTCCGGCCGGCGGCACGCGCAGCCAGAACGTCACGGGACCATCGTTGGTCAGGCTGACCTGCATCATGGCGCCGAACTCGCCGGTCTGGACCGCCGGATGCGCGGCGCGCGCGCGGGTCACGAAATGATCATAGAGGCGGCGACCGTCCTCGGGCGCCGCCGCTGGGGTGAAGCTGGGGCGCGTGCCACTGTTGGTATCGGCAGCCAGGGTGAACTGGGACACCACCAGCAGGCCGCCCGCCGTGCCCTGGCCGTCGATGTTCTGCACGGGCAGGTTCATCTTGCCCTCGGCATCGGAAAACACCCGGTACGACAACAGCTTGGCCAGCAAGCGCTCGGCTTGTGCCTCGGTGTCGCCGCGCTCGGCGCAGACCAGCGCCAGCAGGCCCGCGCCGATCTCGCCGGTAGTGCGGCCGTCCACGGTCACGCGCGCCTGCGATACACGCTGGATCAGGGCGATCATCGCCGCTTCAGATCAGCGTCACGCGCGCAAAGCGGCGCTTGCCCACCTGCACGACGTAAGTGCCGGCTGCCACCTTGACCGCCTTGTCGCCGACGGTCTCGCCATCGATCTTCACGCCACCCTGCTCGATATTGCGGTTGGCCTCCGACGTCGACGGCACCAGGTTGGCCTGCTTGAGCAGCTGGCCGATGCCCAGCGGCGCGCCTTCCAGCGTCACGGCGGGGATGTCGTCGGGAATGCCGCCCTTGGCGCGGTGGTTGAAAGCTTCGAGCGCGGCCTCGGCGGCCGCCTGGCTGTGGAAGCGCGCGACAATTTCCTGCGCCAGCACCACCTTGCAGTCGCGCGGATTACGGCCCGCGGCGATTTCTTCCTTCATCAGATCGATCTCGCTCATCGGGCGGAACGACAGCAGCGTGAAGTACTGCCACATCAGGTCGTCCGAGATGCTCATCAGCTTGCCGAACATATCGTTCGGGGCCTCGGTCACGCCGATGTAGTTGTTCTTGGACTTCGACATCTTCTCGACGCCGTCCAGCCCCACCAGCAGCGGCATGGTCAGGATGCACTGCGACTCCTGGCCATACTCCTTCTGCAGTTCGCGTCCCACCAGCAGGTTGAACTTCTGGTCGGTGCCGCCCAGCTCGAGATCGGACTTCAGCGCCACCGAATCGTAGCCCTGCATGAGTGGATAAAGGAACTCATGGACCGAAATCGGAATCCCAGACCGGAACCGTTTGGTGAAGTCGTCGCGCTCCATCATGCGGGCCACCGTGTATTTGGCTGCCAGCTGGATCATGCCGCGCGCGCCGAGCGGATCGCACCACTCGCTGTTGTAGCGGATTTCGGTCTTCGCCGGATCGAGCACCAGGCTCGCCTGCTTGTAGTAGGTCTGGGCGTTGGCCTCGATCTGCTCGCGGGTGAGCGGCGGGCGGGTCGAGTTGCGGCCGGACGGATCGCCGATCGTCGACGTGAAATCGCCGATCAGGAAGATCACCTGGTGGCCCAGGTCCTGGAGCTGACGCAGCTTGTTCAGCACCACGGTGTGCCCGAGATGGATGTCGGGCGCCGTGGGATCCAGGCCCAGCTTGATGCGCAGCGGCACACCGGTCGCTTCGCTGCGCGCGAGCTTCTGGAGCCACTCGGATTCAACCAGCAGCTCGTCGCAGCCGCGCTTGGTGATCTCCAGGGCGCGCATCACCGACGGCGTAAGTGGATAATTGGGCGCAGCGGCCGAGGACACTTCACTCATGACGTAAGTCTTTGAAATCTATAAGGAAACTGCGACGGACGACCGGAGCCGTTCTGGTATAATCCGCGCTTCGTGCCTGACGGGTCTTCCGTCGGCAAACCGCCACTCCAGGCGGCAATCAGACAATGCCCGCACCGCACCTCGGGGGAGGAAGGCAGACGAGAGATATCGTCGCGGCGGCGGCCTTGGCAATACCGAAAGCTTGAATTCTACGTGATGTGGTCTAGTCTCCGCGAAGTTTTCGCGCGCGAGCTGGTGGTCCTTGTTGACCCTACGAATCCCCAGCATACGCGCCGCCGCAAGCAGTTGACCGTTGCCGTCGGCACGGTCTTTACGCTTGGCATGGCGGCTGCGATGGGCGTTGCCCCCCGCAACGCCTACGATGATCCGCTCGCCCCGCGCGTGCTGCAGCCGCTGCGCATGCCCGACGTGCGCGAACAGCTCGAACAGTTGACCGAGGTCGACGGGAACAGCGTCTACGTGCGCCAGGAACGCATGCAGCGCGGCGACACTATCGCCACGCTGCTGCGCCGTCTTGGCGTGGAAGATCCCGACGCGCAGTCCTTCATCCTGAAGAATCCCACCGCCCGCGGCCTGTTCAACCTGAACCCCGGGCAGACCGTGCAGGCCGAGATCGACGACAGCAACCTGCTGGTGTCGCTGCAGGCCAACCTTGGCGGCGACGCCGGCGCGTCGCGCGAACTGGTGGTCGAGCGCGTGGCGCCGGCCAAGGAAGGTGGCGACTATTCGTACAAGGCCCGCATCGCCACGGTAGACAACGACCTGCACTACGAAATGGCGTCGGGCGCCATCGACGCCAACGGCTTCTTCAAGTCGATGGACGCCGCCAACGTGCCCGACGAAGTGGTCAGCCAGATGATCTCGATCTTCTCGGGCGTGATCGATTTCCATCACGACATTGCACGCGGCGACCGCTTCCG
Source organism: Cupriavidus sp. HE11 (assembly GCF_056097175.1). Taxonomy (NCBI): domain Bacteria; kingdom Pseudomonadati; phylum Pseudomonadota; class Betaproteobacteria; order Burkholderiales; family Burkholderiaceae; genus Cupriavidus; species Cupriavidus sp. HE11. Next base: position 2,437,352 of record NZ_CP184464.1, on the reverse strand, counting down.
CATCGTCTACGAAGCCGGCTTCCGCGACGGCGCATTCGTGCGCAACGGCCGCGTGGTGGCGATCGAGCTGATCAACCGCAACACGCTGTACCAGGCGCTCTGGTACTCGCCGGACGATGGTGAGCCGGGTGCCTACTACACGTTCGACGGCCGCAGCATGAAGCGCCCGTTCCTGCGTTCGCCGGTGGAATTCTCGCGCGTGTCGTCGGGTTTCGGCGGCCGCGATCATCCGCTGCACCACAAGTGGGCGCAGCACAAGGGCGTGGACTTCGCCGCGCCGCAGGGCACCAAGGTGCTGGCGTCGGGCGAAGGCACGGTCGACTTCGTCGGCCAGCAGAACGGCTATGGCAACATCATCGTGCTGCAGCACGCGGGCGGGTATTCGACGTACTACGCCCACCTGTCCGGCTTTGCGGGCATCCGCGAGGGGCAGCATGTGAGCCAGGGCCAGGTGATCGGCTATGTGGGCTCCACGGGCTGGGCCACCGGGCCGCACCTGCACTACGAATTCCGTTATAACGACGTGCCGCAGAACCCGCTGACCACGACGCTGATGGAAGCGCCGACGCTTACCGGCAAATCGCGCGCGGAATTCCTGACCTACACGAGCGCCATGCTGAGCCGCATCAACTTGCTGCGCACCTACAACGTTCTGACCGCCAGCAACTGATCCATGTCCAAGTCTCCGGTGCCCAGCGACTGCTATATCGGCCTGATGTCGGGCACCAGCATGGACGGCGCCGACGGCGTGCTGGTGGATTTTTCCGGCGCGCATCCCGCGGTGCTGGCCGCCGCGCATGCGCCATTCCCGCCAGCATTGCGCGAGGCGTTCGGCGCGCTGCAGCAGCCCGGTGAAGACGAGATCCATCGCGAAGCCATGGCCGCCAACGGGCTGGCGCGCGTCTATGCCGAGTGCGTGGCCGAGCTGTTGCACCTGGCCGATGTCGGGACCGGGCATGTCACCGCCATTGGCGCGCACGGACAGACCATCCGCCATCGTCCCGGGCAGTATGACGGGACCGGCTATACGCGCCAGACCCAGCATCCGGCCCTGCTGGCCGAGCTGACCGATATCGATGTGGTGGCCGACTTCCGCAGCCGCGATATCGCTGCGGGCGGCCAGGGCGCGCCGCTGGTGCCGGCGGTGCATGCGGCGCTGTTTGGTGCACGCGACGAAACGCGCGTGGTCTGCAATATCGGCGGTATCTCCAATATCAGCATCCTGCCGGCCGCTCATTCGGGCCGACCGGTGACCGGGTTCGACTGCGGCCCCGGCAATGCGCTGCTGGACCACTGGGTACAGCACCATCACGGCCAGCCATTCGACGATCGCGGCGCCTGGGGTGCCAGCGGCAGCATCGACACCGACCTGCTGGCGCGCCTGCTGGCCGAGCCCTACTTCCGCGCCCCGCCGCCCAAGAGCACAGGACGCGACCTGTTCCATCCGGAGTGGCTGCAGGCCGTGCTGGACAGCCTGCCCCGGCAGATTGCGGCGGCGGACGTGCAGGCGACTCTGGCCACGCTGACCGCCACGGCCATTGCCCAGGACGTCCGGACGCATGCCGGTAACGCCCAGCGCCTGATCGTCTGCGGTGGCGGGGCGCGTAACGACTACCTGATGGCGACGCTGGGCCAGTTGCTGCCGGGGATCACGGTGCAGACCAGCGAGGATTTCGGCGTGCCGGTTTCGCAGGTGGAAGCCATCGCCTTTGCGTGGCTGGCGCGTCAGTGCGTACGCCGGGCACCGGGGAACGTGCCGACGGTCACGGGCGCAGCGGGGCCGCGCGTGCTGGGCGCGATCTATCCGCGCTGACTGCCGGGTCTATCCGTTGGGGAAAATAAAAAAGCGCACCGAAGTGCGCTTTTTTTTGCTGGCGAGGCTGGAACGCTCAGACCGAGAACGACGAGCCGCAACCGCAGGTGGTCGAGGCATTCGGGTTCTTGATCACGAACTGTGCGCCGTTGATGTCTTCCTTGTAGTCGATCTCGGCGCCCACCAGGTACTGGTAGCTCATCGAGTCGATCAACAGGGTGACGCCGTTCTTGACCAGCGTCGTGTCGTCTTCATTGACGTCTTCATCGAACGTGAAGCCGTACTGGAAGCCGGAGCAACCGCCGCCCTGCACGAACACGCGCAGCTTCAGCTCGGCATTGCCCTCTTCCTCGATCAGCTGCTTGACCTTGTCGGCGGCGCTGTCGGTAAAGACGAACGGTGCCGGCATTTCCTCGGTAACAGGTGCCTCTGCGACTGCGTTCATGGGGAATTCTCCTGGTTAGATACGCCCGTATTCTAAGCGCTACTCACAAATCGTGCCGAAGCCCTTTGTTTTCAAGGGGCTCTGGGCGGGTGCGTCACCTCAGGCCGGCACGCTGGCGCCATCGGGCGCCTTGTCTTCCACGATATCGGCTTCAGGCTGCACTTCCGCATCCTTGGCCTGCTCTGCCTTGACCTCGGCAGGCAGCACATGGTTCGGCAGGGCGCGAATTTCAGCTTGCACCAGTGGCACCAGCCGGCCTTCCACGATGGCGCCTTGATGCATTTCAAGAGCCGCATAACGCACTTCGCCATAGACGCGTGCGTGTGGTTGCAGTTCGAGCAACTCGGCCGCGTGCACCGGGCCGGTGACGGTGCCGTTCAAGATCAGGTGATCCACGCGCACTTCGCCCTCGACCACACCTTTCTCGCTGATCACGAGCATGCTCGATTTGCCTTCGGCCGCCACGACATTGCCACGCACGCGACCGTCCAGACGCAAGCCCCCGGAAAAGGTCACATCGCCTTCGATGGCGGCATCCTGCCCTACCAGCGTGTCGATGGACAGACCCTTCTTCTTCGAAAACAGCATGTTGTACTCCCTTTTTGCGCGTACTACGGCGTCGCGGTCTGCATCGTCCGGACCTGACCGTTCTGGACAATGCGAACCGATACGGCGCGGACTTCGGCATCCTGCGGAATCGCCAGGTCGCCTTCGATACGTTGATAATGCGTCAGCCGGATGGCCGGCAGCGGCGCATCGCCCGGCTGCGGCAACATCAAGGTTAACGGCTTGCCGTGCCGATTCCCCGAAATTGTGAACTGCACATCACCCTTGAATTCGGGCTGCTCGACAAACGCCTTCGACCCGCCCTGCATGACCAGCAACCGGTAGTGCAAGGCGCGGGGTTGGGTTTCGTCCAGAGCCACACGGAAGCTGCGCACATGGATGCCGGAGGTATCTCCCGACGCCGGCAGCAACGATTCGAAAAATCCCAGGTCTTCCTTCAACTGCGCCACTTCGGCCTCGGCCGCCTTGACCTGTTCGGCCATGCGCTGCTGCGCGGTGCGGGCCATCTGCAACTGCGCCTCGGCGGTGTTGGCACTTTGCCGCAGGCTGTCGCGCTCGGTGGATACTTCGGCAAACTGCTGGCGCAACTGGTCGTGAGCCGCCACCAGATCGGCGTCGATCCCACGTGGCGGCGCGGAACGGTGCCCGGACTCGTACGCCAACACCCCCGCCACGGCCCCGACAACCGCCACGAGTACGGCCACGAACAGCCAGTTCCGCCAGGGGCGGTGCGTCCGGACAATGGCTCGCCCCGCACGCATCTTGCCGCGCGGCCGCAGCGGCCGGTACTTCACCCCCATCGCGGCATCCACCCCGAAATGCTGTGACCCATCGTCTATCCCCCCAATCCGCAGGCCCGTGATTGTATCGCCGGGTGAACATTGCGCGAATGAAAAGTGTAAGAAATGGCAAGCGTGCACCAGGGATGCGACAGTCGTGCGCGCGGGTTACGCAGGCAACAGGCGAAAAAAAACCGCACGACGAATCGTGCGGTTTTTTTGGGCTGCCAGACCTGGCGAGGCCAGATCCAGGCAACAGCGAATTAACGCTTCGAGAACTGCTTGCGGCGACGTGCCTTGTGCAGACCGACCTTCTTACGTTCGACTTCACGAGCGTCACGCGTAACGTAGCCAGCCTTCGACAGGGCCGACTTCAGCGTTGCATCGTAGTCGATCAGGGCGCGGGTGATGCCGTGGCGAACAGCACCGGCCTGGCCGGTTTCACCACCACCGGTCACGTTGACCTTGATGTCGAACGTTTCGGCGTGAGCGGTCAGTTCCAGCGGCTGGCGCACGATCATCAGCGAGGTTTCGCGAGCGAAATACTCTTTGATGGGCTTGCCGTTGACGATGATGTCGCCCTTGCCCGACTTGATGAAGACACGAGCCACAGCGCTCTTGCGGCGGCCAGTACCGTAATTCCAGTTACCGATCATGGATATTGGCCCCTTTAGATTTCCAGCACCTTGGGCTGCTGTGCGCTATGCGGATGCTCGCCTTCGGCATAAACCTTCAGCTTCTTGATCATCGCGTAGCCCAGCGGACCCTTCGGCAGCATGCCCTTGACGGCCTTTTCCAGGGCACGGCCCGGGAAACGCTGCTGCATCTTGCCGAACGTGGTTTCGTAGATACCGCCCGGGTAGCCCGAGTGACGGTAGTACTTCTTGTCCTGTTCCTTGGTACCCGTCACGCGCAGTTTGGCTGCATTGACGATGATGATGAAATCACCGGTGTCGACGTGAGGAGTGAATTCCGGCTTGTGCTTGCCGCGCAGTCGGCGTGCCACTTCGCTGGCAACACGGCCGAGGACCTTGTCCGTCGCGTCAATCACGTACCAGTCGCGCTTTACCTCTGCAGGCTTGGCGGAAAAGGTCTTCATGATTTTTTCCTGATTTTGAAAAATGCCCGAGGTTGACGGTCGCCGTTTTAGCGTCCTGTCAGCGGCCGGCCCTTTGGACCTGGCCTTCCTGCTTGTATTTGCAGGCTCTCCCTGAATCTTTTTCCGGGGGCAATGACCGGAAAGCCGACGATTATACTGGGCGTTCGCGCCATCGCACAAGCAAAGATGTGGCTTTTCGTCAAGCCGGAGCCGATATCGACCACGAAAGTGCCGCGCGCGGCATGCGCGGGATCAGGCCGCCCTTGCAGCCACCCTTGCAATCGGCGAAAAAAAACCCAAGTCGTATTGGACTTGGGTTTGAATCCACCAAAGGAGGAGGGTGGAGGAGACACCGGGCGATCGACGGAGCCGGTCATGGCAGGCGGTGCGGCGAGCGATTCGGGTACGTTACCGGCTTTCGCTTTCGCACTCTGGCGCGCTCATCAGCGCCGTCGTTCGATGGATTGAATTATACATACGCGCTTCTCGGATGCAAGAAAATTTGCACTACGAAATGTGATACCACAATACGAAATGCATGAAACGTTGCCAAGCAAGCGTCATTACATATATAAATCAATAACTTAAGGCGAAATCTGGCATAGTGCATGGACGCCACACTAGAGGAAACCTTCGGATTATTAGGGGTAATCCCGCACCCGAAGCCCACGTGGCGATTGCCCTATACTCGCAGAATGCAAGCAGCACGACGCGCGCCGGCGTGAGCGGAATAACACCATCAGGAAACGAGGAACGAAAAAAATGGAATGCAAAGTGACATGGTCCGGCCCCGAGGGCATGAGCTTTATTGCCCAGACCGGCAGCGGACACCTTGTGGCTATGGACGGCGCGCCGGACGGCGGTGGCAACAACCTGGCGCCGCGTCCGATGGAAATGGTGCTGCTGGGCACTGGCGGCTGCACCGCCTATGACGTGGTGCTGATCCTGAAGCGCGGCCGCCAGGACGTGCGTGGCTGCTCGGTCAAGCTGGAGGCCGAACGCGCCGACACCGACCCGAAGGTCTTCACGAAGATCAATTTCCACTTCACGGTGACCGGCAAGAACCTGGACCCGGCCAAGGTGGAACGCGCCATCGAGCTGTCGCACGAAAAGTACTGCTCGGCGTCGATCATGCTGGCGAAGACGGCAGAGATCACCCACACGACCGAAATCGTCGAAGCCTGAACGGGTTGTGGCCAGGCCTGCATTGCTGGCCCGCCACCCCATCAAGCAAAACGCCCGGCGCAGATTCCCTGCGCCGGGCGTTTTTGTATCCGAAAGAGCAAAGCAGGCCGATAAGCCGGATTCTGTGCACGCCGCGTGCCTTTGCAGGCGCACGACATGTGACAACCATTCCTCTAGGCCGCCCGTTACCGGACGGCTCCAGCTCCCTACCCGCAGACTCGGCGGGCCGCTTCATCGTCTGCCTATTTGGGATTGCTCCAGGTGGAGGTTACCGCGTTTCACCCTTCCCGCCAGCCGAAGCCGGCGGCAAGACTCGTCTCTGTGGCCCTATTCCGCACGTTGCCGTGGATGGCTGTTAGCCAACACCCTGCCCTGTGGAGTCCGGACTTTCCTCCCCTCACCCCCTTGCGAGGGCAAGCAGCGATTGTCTGGCCTGCTTTGCGGGCCGCAGTCTAACACCGAAGTCGGCGACGGTCAGCCCTCTGTGGCAGCAACATCCGCCCGGCGTCCAGGCCGGAACACACCGGTATCGGTATAGAACGCCGGATCGGCATTGTCATCGCACCAGCCCGGAATGCCCAGCACGGGCAACGGCGCGAAGCTGCGGCCGCCTGCCAGGCGCCCGGCCTCCGCGGCGGCGTCGAGCGAGCCTGCCAGCAGCAGATCGAGTTGATCGAGAGGGGTGTCGGGCGCGGCCGCAATCCACCAGGCGTGGGCCGTGACCGACTTGTACGGCTGCACCAGCTTTTCCAGCAGCGCATGGCCGAACGGCATCACGGTACAGCGGGCAGGCCAGGCATCGCGATGCGAGACAAACAGCTCGCGCCACGCAAACCCGCGCAGCGCGTCGAACAGCGAGGCGTCCTGGCTGACGAAGATCACGGCGTTCTCGTCGAACAGCGTTGCCGCATCACGCAGCCCACCCCGCACCCGGCCTACGCCGTCGCGCGCAATGGCCTGCGCCTGCAGCCGGTTCAGCAGACGCTTGGTTTCGGGAAAATGCAGCCAGACGAGTGCGTTGAACGCATCGTGGAGGTTGTCGCGCGTCGGCACTTGGCCAGTGGCGTGGATATGGGCTTCGTAGGCGACGCCCTCGGGCAGGTCGGCCTGCGGCACGAACCGCAGCGGCAAGCCCTGGGCATTGCGCAAACGAGGCAGATACGGCCGGTGCGGCCGATGCAGCTGCTGATGCGGCAATCGCGCGGCGCTCGCGTTGAGCGCCTGGCGCAGGTCTGCGCCAGTCAAGGCAGAGGCCGACGCGGCAAATGGCCGGAACCACGGCCGCGTCCAGTCGATGGCGGACAGCAAGCCGCTCAGCTCGCCTTCCAGCGCAGCGTTTCACCGGCGCGCAGCGGCACCAGCGTGGTATCGCCGTACGGCAGTTCGGCCGGCAGCTCCCAATCTTCGCGTGTCAGCGTCAGCGTGCCGGTATTGCGCGGCAGGCCGTAGAACGCCGGGCCATTGAAGCTGGCAAAGGCTTCCAGCTTGTCCAGCGCGCCCGCCGTATCGAACGCCTCGGCATAAAGCTCCATCGCATGCAGCGCCGTGTAGCAGCCGGCGCAACCGCAGGCGTGCTCTTTCAGGCCGCGTGCATGCGGGGCGCTGTCGGTGCCCAGGAAGAAGCGCTCGCTGCCCGACGTGGCCGCCTTGACCAGCGCGTCGCGGTGGATTTCGCGCTTGAGCACCGGCAGGCAGTAGTAATGGGGACGAATGCCGCCGGTGAAGATCGCGTTGCGGTTGTAGAGCAGATGGTGCGCGGTGATGGTCGCGCCAATCGGGCCCTCGGCTTCGGCCACATACTGGGCCGCGTCACGCGTGGTGATGTGCTCGAACACCACCTTCAGCTCGGGCATGTCGCGGCGCAGCGGCTTCATCACACGGTCGATAAACACGGCCTCGCGGTCGAAGATGTCGATATCGCCATCGGTCACCTCGCCATGTACCAGCAGCGGAATGCCTTCGCGCTGCATGGCCTCCAGCGTCGGGTAGCAGCGGCGGATATCGGTCACGCCGGCGTCGCTGTTGGTGGTGGCGCCTGCCGGGTACAGCTTCAGCGCATGCACGAAGCCGCTGGCCTTGGCCGCGACGATTTCCTCGGGCGGCAGGTTGTCGGTCAGGTACAGCGTCATCAGCGGCTCGAACGCCACTCCGGCCGGCAGCGCGGCCAGGATGCGCTCGCGGTAGGCGCGGGCCAGCTCGACCGTGGTCACGGGCGGCTTCAGGTTCGGCATGATGATGGCGCGCGCGAACTGGCGCGCCGTGTCGGGCAGCACCGCCGACAGCGCGGCGCCGTCGCGGACGTGCAGGTGCCAGTCGTCGGGGCGGGTAATCGTAAGCTTCTGGGTCATGGGGACAAGCACAACTTAGAGAATCAGGATGGCGCGGTAATCGTTCACATTGGTGCGCGTGGGGCCGGTCACCACCAGGTCGCCCACGGCGTCGAAGAAGCCCCACGCATCGTGCGTATCGAGCTTCTGCCGTGCCGAGACACCGGCTGCTCCGGCGCGGGCCAGGGAATCGGGCGCCAGGAGCGCCCCGGCATTGTCCTCGGACCCGTCGATACCGTCGGTATCGGCCGCAATCGCGTGGATCTGCGCCGCGCCGTCCAGTTCGATCGCCAGCGACAGCAGGAATTCCGAACAGCGACCGCCGCGTGCCCGATCCGACGCACCGCTGGGCAATGTGACCGTGCATTCACCGCCCGAAACCAGCACCACCGGCGCGGAGAACGGCGCATTGTACTTGCGAATCTCGCGCACCAGTGCCGCATAGACGCGCGCTACTTCCTGCGCTTCGCCGGTCACGGTATCGCCAAGCAGCACCGGCTGGATGCCCTGGCGGCGGAACAGCGCGGCTGCGGCTTCCAGACTGCCATGGGCCGTTGCAATCATGCGATTGTCTACGCGCGCGAACAATGCATCGCCCGGCTTTGGCGTTTCGGCGATCTCGCCACGGGCGCCACGTTCCAGGTGTGCCTGGACGGTCGCGGGCACCGTCGCGCCGTAGCGCTTGAGGATGGCCAGTGCATCGGCATAGGTGCTGGGGTCGGGCACGGTCGGTCCCGACGCAATGGCGCTGGGGTCATCGCCCGCCACGTCGGACACGATCAGCGTCGTAACCGGGGCACGGCTGGCCTGCGCCAGACGGCCGCCCTGGATGCGCGAAACATGCTTGCGCACGATGTTCATGTCGGTGATCGGCGCGCCGCAGCGCAGCAATTCGCGCGTGGTGGCCTTCAGGTCGGCCATCGGAATGCCTTCGGCCGGCAGCGACAGCAGGCTCGATCCGCCGCCCGACACCAGCACGATCAGCCGGTCATCAGGGCCCAGCGACTGCACCTGGGCCAGGATATCGGCAGCGGCCTGCTCGCCGGCTTCATCGGGCACCGGATGGCCGGCCTCGATCACGCGGATATGTTCGGTCGGCAGGCCATGCGCGTAGCGCGTGACGACCACGCCTTCGAGCGTGGCTTTGCCCTGGTAGGCGCGCTCGACGGCCAGCGCCATCGACGCCGCGGCCTTGCCGGCGCCCACCACCAGCGTGCGTCCGCCGGCATGGGGCGGCGGCAGGTGGCTGGCGACGACTTCGAGCGGATCGGCGGCCGCCACGGCGGCGCGGAAGCTTTCCAGCAACAAGGTACGGGGGCAGCCCTGGAAGTTCACAGTGCCTCCGCGATGGCCTGGCCCAGATCGGCCGTGGAGGCGGTTCCGCCAATATCGCGCGTCAGCGGCGCATGGCCCGGGCCGGCAGCCAGCACCTTCTCGATGGCCTGCAGCACTGCGGCGCCCGCGTCGGCATGGCCCAGGTGTTCCAGCATCATCGCACCGCACCAGATCTGGCCAATCGGGTTGGCGATGCCCTTGCCGGCGATATCGGGCGCCGAGCCGTGCACCGGCTCGAACAGGCTCGGGTAGACCTTGTCAGGATTGATGTTGCCCGACGGCGCCACGCCGATGGTGCCCGTGCAGGCCGGGCCCAGGTCGGACAGGATGTCGCCGAACAGGTTGCTGGCAACCACCACGTCGAACCAGTCCGGGTGCTGCACGAAGTGCGCAGTCAGGATGTCGATGTGGTACTTGTCGACCTTCAGGCCGGGGTAATTGGCGGCCATGGCTTCCACGCGCTCGTCCCAGTACGGCATCGTGATCGAGATGCCGTTGGACTTGGTAGCCGACGTAAGATGCTTCTTCGGCCGTTTTTGCGCCAGTTCGAATGCGAATTTCAGGATGCGGTCCACGCCGTGCCGGCTCATCACCGTTTCCTGAACCACGATCTCGCGGTCGGTATTCGGATACATGCGGCCGCCGATGCTGGAATATTCGCCCTCGGTGTTCTCGCGCACCACGTAGAAATCGATGTCGCCGGGCTTGCGGTCGGCCAGCGGGCTCTTGATCCCCGGCATGAGGCGCACGGGCCGCAGGTTCACGTACTGGTCGAACGAGCGCCGGAACTGCAGCAGCGAGCCCCAGAGCGACACGTGATCGGCAATCTTCGCCGGCCAGCCCACCGCGCCAAAGTAGATGGCGTCGTACTTGACCAGCGTGTCGAACCAGTCGTCCGGCAGCATCTTGCCGTGGCGCTCGTAGTATTCGTAGCTGGAAAAGTCGAAGTGGTCCCACTGGAAATCGATGCCGAAGCGCCGCGCTGCGGCGTCCATGACACGGATGCCTTCCGGCATCACTTCCGTTCCGATTCCGTCTCCGGGAATGACAGCGATCTTGTATTGGCTCATGGCTGGGAAGGGCGAGGTGGCGGGGGCACGGGCGCCCGGCTTGGCAGCATCGGGCACGCGCATGATAATGTCCGCATTCTATTGCAAAGCGGCAGCCCCCCTGCCGCACGGTGCCCTCGCCATGTGCCAGCTGCTAGGCATGAACTGCGCCACGCCCACCGACGTGACGTTTTCCTTTACCGGCTTCGCCGCCCGCGGCGGCGTGACAGACCATCATGCCGACGGGTTCGGTGTGGCGTTCTTCGAGGACAAGGCCTGCCGGCTGTTCATCGACAACCAGTCGGCCGGCACATCGCCGGTGGCCGACCTGATCAAGCGCTACCCGATCAAGTCGAAGAACGTGATCTCCCACATCCGCAAGGCCACGCAGGGCACGGTGCTGCTGGAGAACTGCCATCCGTTCATGCGGGAACTGTGGGGCCGGCACTGGATCTTTGCCCACAACGGCGACCTGAAGGGCTTCACGCCATTCCTGTCCGGGGTCTACCAGCCCGTGGGCGATACCGACAGCGAACTGGCCTTCTGCACGCTGATGCAGGGACTCCGCAAGCGCTTTCCGGGATCGCAACCGCCGCTCAACGAGCTGGGCCATGCGCTGGCCGACATCACCCGCGACATCACGCTACATGGCGTTTTCAACTTTTTGCTATGTAACGGTCAGGCGCTGTTCGCGCACTGCTCCACGCGGCTGTATTACATCATGCGGCAGTGGCCATTCTCCAAGGCACACCTGATCGACGCCGACCTTTCGATCGATTTCTCGCAGGTCACCACGCCGGACGACCGCGTGGCCGTGATTGCCACGGCGCCGCTGACCGACAACGAGACCTGGACCCAGTTTGCCCCGGGCGAGCTGATCATGTTCGAGGACGGCCGGCCCACCATGACGTGGACGGTACCGATTCCGCCCGAGGTGCAGGCGAAGAACGCGGCGAATACGGCGTGTACTTGAGGGAGTGGTGGTAGGCCTGGAGCCCATGGCATAGGCTCAGCGGCGGTCGGGAGGCTGGCGGTGGTTTGACGGCCCGTGCCGCTGAACACGCCCAAGAGTGGACGGATGGCGAGGTCTTGGGTCCCTCTCCTTTCAGGGGGAGAGGGGTGGGCGAGCAACGAGCCACCTGAAGCGAAGCTGCCGGTTTGATCCAGCATCCAAGCCCCAGAAAAGGCTGTTGGTTTTGCACGCCCCCGCCCTCTCCCCCAACCCGTCTCCCGCGCAGCGGGAGAGGGGAGCAAACCAGTGGTCTGCTTTCAGTGATGCAGGATCTTCGACAGGAACTGGCGGGCGCGTTCCGAGCGGGCTTCGATGTTGCCGAAGAACTCTTCCTTCGCGCAGTCCTCGACGATCTTGCCGGCGTCCATGAAGATCACGCGGTTGGCCACCTTGCGGGCGAAGCCCATTTCGTGGGTCACGCACATCATGGTCATGCCTTCCTGCGCCAGCTGCACCATCACGTCCAGCACTTCGTTGACCATTTCCGGGTCAAGCGCCGAGGTCGGCTCGTCGAACAGCATGCAGATCGGATCCATCGACAGTGCACGGGCGATCGCCACGCGCTGCTGCTGGCCGCCCGACAACTGGCCCGGGTATTTCGATGCCTGGCTCTTCAGGCCCACGCGCTCCAGGTACTTCAGGCCCTTGGCGGTCGCCTCTTCCTTCGAGCGGCCCAGCACCTTCATCTGCGCGATGGTCAGGTTCTCGGTGATCGACAGGTGCGGGAACAGTTCGAAGTTCTGGAACACCATGCCCACGCGCGAACGCAGCTTGGGCAGGTTGGTCTTCGGATTGCCCACCGACGTGCCGTCCACCAGGATGTCGCCCTTCTGGAACGGCTCCAGCGCATTCACAGTCTTGATCAGCGTCGACTTGCCCGAACCCGACGGGCCGCACACCACCACCACTTCACCCTTGGCAACCTGGGTCGTGCAATCGGTCAGCACCTGGAAAGCGCCGTACCACTTGGAAACGTTATTAATTTCGATCATACGGCCACCTTTTTCTGATAACGCTTGACCAGCAGCGAAGCGGAGAAACAAATGATGAAGTACACGAGACCGGCGAACAGCAGCATCTCCACGATGCGGCCATCACGCTCGCCAATGCCGTAGGCCTGGCCGAAGAAGTCTGCCAGCGCGCTCACGTAGACCAGCGACGTATCCTGGAACAGGATGATGCCCTGCGTCAGCAGCAGCGGCACCATGTTGCGGAACGCCTGCGGCAGCACCACCAGGCGCATGGTCTGGCCGTAGGTCATGCCCAGCGCCTGCGCAGCAAACATCTGCCCGCGCGACACGCTCTGGATACCGGCGCGGATGATTTCCGAGTAATACGCAGCCTCGAACAGCGAAAACGCGATCAGCGCGGACGTCATGCGCAGGTCCGATGCCGCGTTCAGGTTGAACACCTTCTGCAGCAGCTGCGGGATGATCAGGAAGAACCACAACAGCACCATCACCAGCGGGATGGACCGGAACAGTGTCACGTACGCCTGCGCAAACCAGTTCAGCGGCTTGCTCGACGACAGGCGCATCATCGCCAGGATGGTGCCCCAGACGATGCCCACGATCACCGCGGTCACGGTGATCTTCAGCGACACCATCATGCCCTCGCCGAGCACGTGGATGGTCGACGCGTTGATCGAGCTGAAATCGAATTCGTATGCCATGTTCCAGCTCCTTACTTGCCGCCGATAAAGCCCGGCACGCGGGTACGGCGTTCCACCCAGCGCATCAGGAACATCACCGTGAAGTTGATGAGGGCGTACAGCACCGTGACCGCGATGAACGATTCATACGGGCGCGCGGTGTAGTCCACCAGCTGGCGGCCCTGGGCAGCCAGTTCCAGCAGGCCGATCGTCGACGCCACGGCCGAGTTCTTGAAGATGTTCAGGAATTCGGACGTGATCGGCGGGACGATGACGCGGAACGCCATCGGCAGCAGCACGTGGCGGTACGTCTGCGACAGCGTGAAACCCATGGCCAGGCCGGCGTTCTTCTGACCGCGCGGCAGCGAATTGATACCCGAGCGCACCTGCTCGCAAACCCGGGCGGCGGTAAACGTGCCCAGGCACAGCATGGCGGCCAGGAACTGCTGGGTGAACGGGTTCATCTGCTTGATGGTCTCGCCGCCGGGCAGCAGCTCGGGGCCGACGAAGTACCAGATGAACAACTGCACCAGCAGCGGAATATTCCGGAAGATTTCAACGTAGGTGGCCGCGAACCCCGACAGCCACTTGTTCGGCACGGTGCGCAGCACACCCAGCACGGAGCCGATGACGAGGGCGATCACCCACGACGACAGGCCCAGCGCGATCGTGACCTTGAGACCGGAAATCATCCAGTCCAGGTACGTCTCGTTGGAGGCGGCCTGCTCGAGGAAGACTCCCCAGTGAAAAACGTAATCCATAGTGCGTCCTCAAAAAGAAACGGAAGGACTGCTCCTTCCGTTTCGCACTGCTCCAATCGCGCAGATCAGTCGAGTGCCTTGTCGTTCGGGTTCTTGAAGAGCGCCTTCATGTCTTCGGACAGCGGGAAGTCCAGGTTCAGGCCCTTCGGCGGCACCGGTTGCTGGAACCACTTCGTGTACATCGTGTTGATCGAACCGTCCTTCATCAGGCCGGTGATCACGTGGTCGGACAGCTTCTTGAACGGCACGTCGTCCTTGCGGATCATGCAGCCATACGATTCACGCGATTGCGGCTTGCCCACCACGATCCAGTCGTTCGGGTTCTTGGCCTTGGCGCGCTCGCCGTACAGCAGTGCGTCGTCCATCATGAACGCCACGGCACGGCCCGATTCCAGCGTCAGGAACGACTGGCCATGGTCCTTGGTGCTGATGATGTTCATGCCCAGCTTCTGGTCGTCGTTCATCTTGCGCAGCAGGCGCTCGGACGTCGTACCGGCCGTGGTCACCACGTTCTTGCCCTTCAGGTCGGCCCAGTCCTTGATGCCGCCGTCCTTCTTCACCATGATGCGCGTGCCGATGATGAAGATGCTGGTGGTGAACGATGCCTGCTTCTGGCGCTCGAGGTTGTTCGTCGTCGAGCCGCACTCGATGTCGATCGTGCCGTTCTGCAGCAGCGTGATGCGGTTCTGCGAGGTGATCGGGATTTCCTTGACCTGCAGGTTCGGCAGCTTCAGCTGGTCCTTGATGGCTTCCACGATCTTCATATTGATATCGTAGGAATAGCCTACCTGGCGCACACCGCCCAGGTTGTAGTTGAACGGAATCGAAGAGTCCCGCACACCCAGCGTGATGACACCCGTATCCTTGATCTTCTGCAGCGTACCCGTCAGCGGCTCGGCTGCCTGTGCGCTCGCGCACAGCATGCCTGCCGCAATCATCAGGCCAGCCAACTTGGCAACATTCATAACATCTCCTTGACCATGAAGAGAGAAAGGCGCGACTGTAACAGACAGTCACGCCGGCGAAACAGTATTGCTTAGCTCGTCACCCAAGACAACGGGTTTTTCCCCTAACTGGTGCCATTTCAGGCAGCGTTTCGCGGCAATGCGCCAAAATGAGACACAACTGCGAACGTCGTATTGCAAGTTTCGGGAAGCGGCGCCAATAGAAAAACGGCGACCGGAACAAGTCCGGTCGCCGTTTATCAGTGAATCAGGAAAGAGGTCGTACTTGCTGCGTCGCAGCAGCACCGGCTACCCGTTCCTTGACCCGTCTGCATCAGGGATACAGACCGCGCATCTCGCGCGCCTGCAGGATCCGCGAGCAGGCGACGATGAACGCGGCCGTACGCAGCGTGACCTTGTTGTCCTGGGCAACCTGCCAGATCGCCCGGAAGGCCTCTTGCATGATTCGTACCAGGCGCTCGTTGATTTCCTCTTCGGTCCAGAAGAAGCTCGAGAAGTCCTGCACCCATTCGAAGTAGGACACGGTCACGCCGCCGGCGTTGGCGATCACGTCCGGGCAGACCAGGATATTGCGCTCGCGCAAGATATCGTCGGCCTGCGGCGTGGTCGGGCCGTTGGCGCCCTCGATCACCAGCTTCGCCGTGATCTTCGGCGCGTTCTCGGCCGTGATCTGGCCTTCCAGCGCGGCCGGGATCAGGATGTCGCAGTCGACTTCCCAGAACTGGTCGCCCTTGATGACTTCGGCGCGGTAGCCCTCGATCGTGCCGCTGTGCGATGCGTATTCCATCATTGCGGGCACGTCCAGGCCGGCCGGGTCGAACAGCGTCGTGCGGTGATCCTGCACGGCCACCACCTTCGCGCCGGCCTCATGGAACAGCTTGGCGGCCACGGCACCCACATTGCCGAAGCCCTGCACGGCCACGCGCGCACCCTTGACGTCCATGCCCAGGTTGCGGGCGGCTTCCGAACCGACCACGAACACGCCGCGGCCGGTGGCCTCGTGACGGCCCAGCGAGCCGCCCAGCGAGATCGGCTTGCCGGTCACCACGCCGGTGGCCGTGCTGCCCGAATTCATCGAGTAGGTATCCATCATCCAGGCCATGACCTGGGCGTTGGTATTCACGTCCGGCGCCGGAATGTCCTTGGTCGGGCCGATGATGAGGTTGATTTCGCTGGTGTAACGGCGCGTCAGGCGCTCCAGCTCGCCGTGCGACAGCGTGCGCGGGTCCACGCGGATGCCGCCCTTGGCGCCGCCGTACGGCACGTTCACGGCCGCGTTCTTCACCGACATCCACGCAGACAGGGCCATCACCTCGGACAGCGTCACGTCCTGGTGAAAGCGCACGCCGCCCTTGCCCGGGCCGCGCGACAGGTTGTGCTGCACCCGGTAGCCCTCGAAATGGGCGATGGTGCCGTTGTCCAGTTCGATGGGTACGTCGACGATCAGCGCACGCTTCGGGCGCTTCAGGGTTTCAACCCAGCGTGCCAGCGAACCCAGGTAGGGCGTGACACGGTCGACTTGCTGCAGGTAGATGCCCCACGGGCCGAGATTGTCGGCGTTCAGGTACGAAGGCAGGGCGTGAGCATTGGAGACGTTTTGCGTCGGTGCTGCGGAAGACATCGTTGGTTTCCGAGTGAAGGTGACACGGAGCATATCGGCGCCCCCTTTCCCGAATCCAATGCCGTTTGGTCATCCTCGTCAGCACGGTTATGCAAGACGCGCATAACGTTCACACGCCACCCTGCCCCGTTTCAATCGGCCGTTGACGGGGCAACCAGCGCCGCCCAGACCTTGTCCACCAGCTGGCGCTTGCGCCTGATCTGGCTGCCGCGCCGTTCGCCGCTGTCCGCCGGCCGCTCGCGGTAGAGGCGGATTTCCATATCGATCGATTGCGGCAGGCCGCGCGCGGCCTCCGCCCGTACCAGGCGGCCGGCCGCCACGTCCTCGCGCACCGTGCTCTCCGGCAAAAAGGCCATGCCGTGGCCTGCCAGCGCCATGACCTTGAGCGCCTCTGCCATATCGGTCTCGTAGCATTTGTCGAGCTTGAGGGCGTCGGTGGACTCGGCCAGCAGCATATCCACCATGCGGCCCAGGAACGCATTGGGCGTGTAACTGAGGAATGGCACCGGCTTCTTGTCGGTGCCTGGCAGCCGGAACAGCGGGCGCCCCGTGGCATCGGGCACGCTGTATGGCGACAGCCGCTCCGTGCCAAGCACGAGCATGTCGTAGTGCGCCGGATCGAGCTGGATGGCCTGGCGCGGGTGGTGGTAGACCATGACCAGGTCGCAACCGCCTTCCACCAGCATCAGCACCGCATCGTGGACGTTCAGCGCGCGCAACCGGCATGGCAGGGTGCCCAGCTTGCGCTCCACGCCCTTGAGCCATTCCGGGAAGAACGTCAGCGACAGCGTGTGGGGTACCGCGAATTCCAGCACCTGGGCATTGGCCGAGCGCTGGCCGCGCATCAGCGCCCGCGTTTCGCTGACCTGCGCCAGCATCGCCAGCGCCTGTTCGTAGAACACCTTGCCGGCCTCGGTCAGGCTGGTGGGATAGCTCGACCGATCGATCAGCTCGGTGCCCACCCAGGCCTCCAGCGACTGGATGCGCCGCGAGAACGCCGGTTGAGTGACATGCCGCAGTTCCGCCGAGCGCGAGAAGCTGTGCGTCTCGGCCAGGCTGACGAAGTCTTCAAGCCATTTGATTTCCATGGCGCGGATTATCGCCTGCCGAAGCAATGCCGGCACAACCGGCAAAAAAATTCTCCAAAGTTGTTATTTACTGGAATGCACTTACAATTAAAGGCAACCCTGGACGATATTTCGCATGCTGGTGCTCCAGTCGCGCTTTTAAGATGAATGCTATTGCACATATCGCACATCAAGAAGAACGAGCCCGCCATGGAAGCCGCATCCACTACCCGCTCCACGCCGTCCCCGCTGTCGTCGCTGGCATCGGGCATGGAAGCCACGCTGTCGCAGAACGCCCGAATGGTGGCCGCCCATGTGGAGGCCAGCCTGCCCGACGCCGAAACCCTGCTGGCCAGCCTGCCGCCTGGCGCGCTGGAAGGCAGCCCCGACAACTACACGCGTCATCTGGTCTACGCCGATCCGTACGAGCGATTTTCGGTGATGGTGCTGGTCTGGCGGCCGGGCCAGCACAGCCCGGTGCACGGGCATCGCACATGGTGCGCCTACCGGGTGTTGCACGGCACGCTGTCCGAACGGCATTACCGCTGGAACCCGGACAATCGCACGGCCACCCAGACGGGCGCCGTGACGCGCGAGGCGGGCGACACGTTCAGCGTGCCCGCCGGTCTGCTGCATATCCATGCGCTGGGCAACGACAGCAATGCAGTGGCCGTGTCGCTGCATATCTACGGCGTGGACCAGGACCGCATTGCCACCGGCGTGAACCTGCTGGTGGATACCATCGTCAGCTGACATCCGCCCTGCCAGGGTGGCCGGCGGCTGGCGCCAACCACCCTTTCCGGACCTGACACCGATGGACCGTTATGACCGCCAGATCCTGGGCATCCTGCAGGAAGATGCCTCCGTACCCGTTGCCGACATCGGCGAGCGCGTCGGCCTGACCTCCACGCCCTGCTGGCGCCGCGTGCAGAAGCTGGAAGAATCCGGCGTGATCCGCAAGCGCGTGGCGCTACTCGACGCCGCGAAGCTCAATGTGGGCGTAACCGTCTTCGTTTCCGTCCGCACCAGCCAGCACAACGCGAAATGGCTGAAGACATTCCACGACCTCGTGGCGTCGATTCCGGAAGTCACCGAGTTCTACCGCATGGCCGGCGACATCGACTACCTGCTGCGTGTGGTGGTGCCCGATATCGCCGCCTACGACGCCGTGTACAAGAAGCTGATCCAGGGCGCGGAACTGGCCGATGTCAGTTCCAGCTTCGCCATGGAGCAGATCAAGTACACGACGGCGCTGCCGCTGGACTATGCCTAGCGTTGCCTTGCGTTACTGCTGACTCGGCTGAGTCGGCTGATTCGCCTGGTGCACGATGTCGACACCGAGCCGGAACGTGCCGATCTTTGGCTGCTTCGGCAGATCGGTGCCCATTGCATCGATCACCAGGCGCGTGCCTGGCTTGGTCCGGTATCGCGCGCCGGACTTGAGCCCGGGATTGTCCGCCGGGTCGTACCACACCACCAGCGTGCCGCGACCGACATGCCCGCCGCCAGCCTCCAGCGGCCCCAGGTCGCCCCCCTGCCCCCCGAGCCTGTGACATTGCGTTGCGCACGCAGCCACAACGGAAAGACACGCCCCCCATTTGCATTGCCCTCTACGCTCGCCAGCACCTTGAGCGAGGTGTAACCATCCTGCGGGAATGCGACAACCTGCCTGCGCTGCGTTCCCTTCGCGACGAACTGCACGCGCGTGTCTCGCCACGGTGCCTCGGCGGTGTAGGTGAAGACCGTGGGCTGCGCGGCCGCGTTGGCGGCAACGACCACGTTCAGATCGTCCAGGGTGTTGTCGCCGATCTTGTACCACCGCCGGTCATCGTTCCCGGGGCGCTGCCCTGATTCGGCATGAACGTCGTTGGCCCAGATGTACTTGCCGTAGTACACACAGCTTCCCACCGGGTATTCGCTGTTCGGCAGCCACCGCTCCATGGCGCTGCAATCCCCGGGTTTCTCCGGCGTGCCTGCCATGGCATTCGTCGCGGACGGCAGGAGCAGCACCAGCGCTGCAGACAACGCTGTCGCGCGTCTTGAAGTCAGGCCTTTCCTTAGCATGGGTGAACCACCTTGAGTCTTGAGTTGATGGACAGCCAGGGCAGGTCACCCTGGCGTCCAGAACTCTAGGTATCGGTCCATGCGCCAACAATCGCCATTCGTCCAAAGTCGGTGGTGCCATGACCGTCACCGGGGAGCGAAGGCAGGCATCCCGGTCCGCCGAAATGCGTTCAGCCCCGATGCGCCCAGCCCGTCATCCGCTTTTCCAGCACGGCGAACAGTTCGTACATGACCATCGCCATCACCGCGATCACCACCAGGCCGGCAAACGCCAGCGGCATCTTCATGGCCGAGCCGGCCGATACCAGCAGATAGCCGATGCCTTCATTGGCGGCGTTCATCTCGGACACCGTGGTGCCCACGAACGCCAGCGTGATGGCCACCTTCAGCGACGCGAAGAAGAACGGCAGCGCACGCGGCAGGCCCACCTTGAGCAGCACGTCGCGACGCTTGGCGCCCAGCACACGTAGTACATCCTCCAATTCGGGTTCCAGCG
Organism: Cupriavidus sp. HE11; assembly: GCF_056097175.1. Classification (NCBI taxonomy): domain Bacteria; kingdom Pseudomonadati; phylum Pseudomonadota; class Betaproteobacteria; order Burkholderiales; family Burkholderiaceae; genus Cupriavidus; species Cupriavidus sp. HE11. Next base: position 2,417,116 of record NZ_CP184464.1, on the reverse strand, counting down.
TAGCCAGTCCCGTGGCAATGTTGACCATGATCGGGAAGAACGAGATCAGGAACGCGGTCAGGATGGCCGGGCCGGCGCCCAGGCCGAACCACACCACCAGGATCGGCACGAAGGCCGCCTTGGGCAGCGCGTTGAACGCCGTCATCAGCGGATAGGTGGCCGCGTAGGCAAGCCGCGACGACCCCATCAGCATGCCCAGCACCACGCCCACCACGATCGCCACGCCAAAGCCGACCATGGTGGTCCAGAACGTGCGCCACGCATGCCCGGCGATGACGCCGCCGTACTCCACCATCGACGCCACGATCGATGACGGGCTGGGCAGGATGAAGTCGGACACGTCGAAAACCAGGCACGCGCCCTGCCACAACAGCAGGCACGCGCCAAGCAGGACCCAGGGGGCGACGCGCTGCACGCGCTTCGCCTGGAGAGAGGACATCGTCGTCATGTTCAGTGCCGTCCCGTGTTGTCAGTTTGGGTGCCCGGCGGATTGCCGGGCTTGTGGCCGATCTTCTCGCGCAGCTCGTGTACGCGTTCGGCAAACGGTTCGGTATAGGTGATATCGAGCGGGCGCGGGCGTGGCAGGTCGATCTCGCGACGCAGCACGATCCGCCCCGGGCGCGCGCTCATCACGTAGACGGTATCGGCCAGGAACACCGCCTCGCGCAGGTCGTGCGTGACCAGGATCACGTTGAAGCGTTGTGCCTGCCAGAGGTCGCGCAGCACGCACCAGAGTTCCTCGCGCGTGAACGCGTCGAGCGCGCCGAACGGCTCGTCCAGCAGCAGCATGCGCGGCTCGTGGATCAGCGCGCGGCAGATCGACGCCCGCTGTTGCATACCGCCCGACAGCTGCCACGGATACTTGTCCTCGTAGCCCGACAGGCCCACGGTCTTCAGCAGCGCGCGGGCGCGTTCCACATACTCGCCACGCTTCTTGCGCATGGTCGACCGGTACGGCTCGACGATCTCCAGCGGCAGCATCACGTTGTCGAGCGTGGTGCGCCACGGCAGCAGCGTCGGCGCCTGGAAGGCCATGCCCACCTGCTTGAGCGGCCCCGTGACCTTGGCGCCGTTGATGCTGACCACGCCACGCGTGGCCGGGCGCAACCCCGTTGCCAGCTTCATGAATGTGGACTTGCCGCAGCCAGACGGCCCGACGATGGCGATGAACTCGCCCTCGCGCGCCTGCAGCGAGATATCCTCGACCGCGAATTCGCCGCGGCGTGCCAGTTCGTCGTCGTAAGCCAGCCAGACGCGGTTGAAATCGACGAACGGTTGCGCCGTCTTCTCACCCGCAGGCGCGCCGCCCGAGGCGGGCATCAGAGCTTCACGCGCCATCATCGCAATACGTCCAGTTCGGCGGCCGACGGCAGGTAGGCATCGGTCCAGAGCGCATCGGGGTTGATGCGGCCCTTGGTGGCAAAGGCGTCGGCCACCTGCGAGGCCATCAGCGACAGGCGCGGCTTGCTGACGCGGCCGAAGCCTTCGGCCTTGGCGTCGGGAGACTTCACCACGCTGTCCAGCGCGATCTTCAGGCGACGGACTTCGAGCTTCTCGTCGATGATCCCGTCGCGCGCCTTGACGGCCTTGATGCCGTCCTCCGGCCGCGCGATCACATCCCTGGCCGACTTCGCAAACGCGCGCAGGAAGGCCTTCACGGCCTCGGGGTTGCTCTTCAGGAACTGCTCCGACGCGATGATCGCGTTGCCGTAGAGCTTCACACCGTACTGCGGGTATGGCAGCACCACGATGTCCTCATCCTTCACGCCACGGGCGTTCAGGTTCAGGATCGACGTGAACGAGAAGCCCGTGATGGCGTCGAGGTCGCCGCGCGCCAGCATGGTCTCGCGCAGCGTGGGATCCATCGCCTGCCAGTTGAACGCCCCGGCCTGCAGGCCGTTGGCCTTGGCAAAGATCGGGAAGGCGCGGCGGCCGGCGTCGAACACCGGGGCGCCAAGCTTCTTGCCGGCCAGGTCCTTCGGCGACTTGATGCCCGACTTTTTCAGCGCCAGCACGGCGGCCGGCGTGTTGTTGTAGACCATCATCACGGCCACGGGCCGGTTCTTCGCGTCGGGATTGTTGCCGTAGAACTCCATCACCGACGCCAGGTCGGCAAAGCCCATGTCATACGTGCCCGAGGCCACGCGGTTGACCACGTTGCCCGACCCGTTGCCGGCGTCGATCGCCACGTCGAGCTTCTCGGCCTTGTAGTAGCCCTTCTGCTCGCCGAGCAGGAACAGGGCGGACGGGCCTTCGAAACGCCAGTCGAGCTGGAAGCGGATCTTCGTGGCGGTCTGCGCCTGCACGGTGCCTGCGCAGAGTGTCGACAGCACCATCGTGGTGCCCAATGCGGTGCACAGCTTCAGCAAATGACGGCGCACAGGGGATTGCGGCATGAACCTTCTCCAGTAGTTGATCTCTCTGGAGTGGGCTTTTCGCAAGGGACGTGCCAGCTTTTCACGGCACCGTCATGCACCGGCACGACGCCTGCGCGCGGTGCATTGACGAACCATGATTGTGCGCGGCGCGCTGTCGGCATGCGTTGCCGACAGCCATTGTCGACAATCGTCAGGCGTCCTGCGTGGCGTCGCCGACCTCGATATCGCGGGTATCGGCATCGGGCGTGCCCTGCGCGGCATTGCGGGCCTGGATCTGCCACATCTCGGCATAGCGGCCGTTTGCGCGCATCAGGTCGGCATGGGTGCCGCGCTCGACGATGCGGCCGTGGTCCATCACCAGGATCTGGTCCGCGTGGACGACCGTGGACAGCCGGTGTGCGATCAGCAGCGTGGTGCGGTTCTGGGCCAGCCGCATCAGTTCGGCCTGGATGGCCTGCTCGGTGCGCGAGTCCAGCGCCGAGGTGGCCTCGTCGAACACCAGGATCGGCGGATTCTTCAGCAGCGTGCGGGCAATGGCCACGCGCTGCTTTTCGCCGCCCGACAGCTTCAGCCCCCGCTCACCCACCGGCGTGTCGTAGCCCTGCGGCAGCTCGCGGATGAAATGGTCGATCTGGGCGGCTTGCGCGGCGGCGATGACTTCTTCGCGCGAGGCCTCGGGCCGCCCGTAGGCGATGTTGTAGTAGATGCTGTCGTTGAACAGCACCGTGTCCTGCGGCACGATGCCGATCGATGCGCGCAGCGTCGACTGGCGGACGCGGCGGATATCCTGGCCGTCCACCTCGATGTCGCCCTGTGTCACATCGTAGAAACGGAACAGCAGCCGGGCCAGCGTGGACTTGCCCGATCCGCTGTGGCCGACCACGGCCGTGGTAGTACCGGCGGCAATCGTGAAATCCACATCTTGCAGGATCACGCGATTCGACTCGTAGCCAAAGCCGACGTGGCGGAACCGCACCTCGGCGCCGTTGACGCGCAGCGCCGGGGCGTCGGGGTTGTCGGCCACCTCCTGGTTGGTGCCCAGCAGCACGAACATGCGATCCATGTCGGTGGTGGCCTGCTTGATCTCGCGGTAGATCACGCCCAGGAAATTGAGCGGGATGTAGAGCTGGATCATCAGCGTGTTGACCAGCACCAGGTCGCCCAGCGTAAGCTTGCCCGCCGCCACGCCCACGGTGGCGCGCCACAGGATCAGGATCAGGCCCGTGGCGATGATCGCCTGCTGGCCGAAGTTCAGGAACGACAGCGAGTTCTGCGAGCGGATGGCGGCGGTGCGGTAGGTGCGCAGGTTCTCGTCGTAGCGGCGCGCCTCGTATTCCTCGTTGCCGAAGTACTTGACCGTCTCGAAGTTCAGCAGCGAGTCGATAGCCTTCTGGTTGGCGCGCGAATCCAGCTCGTTCATCTTGCGCCGGAAGTGCGTGCGCCACTCGGTCACGACGATCGTGAACGTGATGTAGCCCACCAGCGCACACAGCGTGATGGCCGCGAACCAGATGTCGTAATGCAGGAAGAAGAAGCCGATGACCAGCGACATCTCCACCAGGGTCGGCAGGATGCTGTACAGCGAGTACGAGATCAGCGACTGGATGCCACGGGTGCCGCGCTCGATGTCGCGGCTCATGCCGCCAGTCTGCCGCTCCAGGTGGAACCGCAGCGACAGCGCATGCAGGTGACGGAAGACCTGCAGGGCGATCTCCCGCACCGCGCTCTGCGTCACCTTCGAAAAGAGGATCTCACGCAACTCGGTGAACAGCGAGCCCGACAGCCGCAGCACCCCGTAGGCGACGATCAGGCCCACCGGCACCACCAGCAGCGCCGTGGCGTCGCCGGGCTTGATGTTCATGGCGTCGACAAGCTTCTTCATCAGCACCGGCACGCCCAGGTTGGCCACCTTGGCGGCCACCAGGCAGGTCAGCGCCAGCATCACGCGCCACTTGTAGTGCCAGACGTAGGGCAGCAGGTTGCGGACGGTCTGCCAGTCGCTGCGGGGCGCACCGGCGCCCTTGAACAATGCATTGGCCGGCTCCGTGGGGGCGGGCTCGGCGGTCGTGGAATAGCGGCGCATACGTTAGAATTCGTGCCAATGCCGCGATTGTCGCAGAGATCGCCAGGTCCGGCAGACTACCGCCTTGATGCCCTATGAATTCCCCGTATTTCCCGCTCTCATCGATCGCCGACATGTCCACTTCCGCCCCCATCTCCGAACTGCCGGCCGGCAAGAACCCGGCCCTGCGCGTGGTACCGATGCCCGCCGACGCCAACGTGCACGGCGACGTGTTCGGCGGCTGGATCATGGCGCAGGTCGACATCGCCGGCTCGATCCCGGCCGTGGAGCGCGCCCAGGGCCGCGTGGCGACGGTGGCGGTGAATTCGTTCCTGTTCAAGCACCCGGTGTTCGTGGGCGACCTGGTCAGCTTCTATGCGGATATCGTCAAGACGGGACGCACGTCGATCACGGTGTCCGTCGAGGTCTACGCGCAACGCATGCGCCACAGCCACGAGATCGTCAAGGTGACGGAAGCCACGCTGACGTACGTGGCGACGGACGAAAGCCGGCAACCGCGGGTGTTGCCGGCCTGATTGGGTTCATTCCCCTCTCGCGCCTGCGGGAGAGGGGAAAAACCCGAGAGACAGCAAATCTCAGTCGAACTTCGAGAAATCCGGCTTGCGCTTCTCGAAGAATGCCGTAAATGCCTCCTTGGCTTCCGGCGCCACCAGCATGCGGCGGAACACCTCGCCCTCCTCGGCCATTTTCTTCTCGACGGCCGCCACATCGTCACCCTTCATCAGCCGCTTGGTCTCGCGCAGCGACGACGCCGGCAGCGCCGCCAGCCTGGCCGCCTGCTTGCGCACGTAGTCCGACAGTTCGGCCAACGGCAGCACCTTCGTCACCAGCCCGATATCAAAGGCCTCCTGCGCGCTGAACGCCTCGCCCAGCAGCAGCTTTTCGGCTGCGCGCTGGTAGCCCACCATGCGCGGCAGCAGCAGGCTCGATGCGGCCTCGGGGCACAGGCCCAACTGCGCGAACGGCAGCGACAGCCTGGCGGTTTCCGACGCGTAGACCAGGTCGCAATGCAGCAGCAGCGTGGTGCCGATCCCCACGGCCGCGCCGCTGACCGACGCCACCACGGGCTTGCTGGCATGGCTGATGGCGTGCAGGAACTGGAACACCGGCGGCTGGGCGCCGTCGTTGCCCTGCGTCGGCGGGCGCTTCATGAAATCTTCCAGGTCGTTGCCGGCCGTGAAGATCTCGGGCTTGCCCTCGATCACGATCACGCGCACGGCCTTGTCGGACTCGGCGGCACGCAGCGCGTCGGCCATGGTCTGGTACATGGCGGCGGTGATGGCGTTCTTCTTGTCGATGCGATCGAAACCAATGGTCAGGATGCCCTGGTCGATGCGGGTGGCAATGCTCATGTCTTCCTCGTCTCGGTCGTGATGCAGACTGCCGCTCACACGAACGGTGGCGGCATGTCGGAAAGATAACTGAGCCCGAACGCGCCCGCGCCCACGTTGAGCGCGACGGTCAGGCTCATCGGCGCGAGCATCAGCTCCACGCCATGCTTGGCGGCGGTCCTGGTCAGCGACTGCCACGCCGGCCACGATTCCACCTCGTCCAGATCGCCTGCATAGGCGGCGGCCACCGCAGGCGTCAGCAGGCACCTGGCCCGGATACAGGCTTCCACATGGCCCAGCAGGCGGCGCACGCCGTCCTCGGCGCCGCGCACCTTGGCAATCGCCTCGGTCTCGCCCCGGTGCATGCGAATCACCGGGCGGATATTGAACGCGCTGCCCAGCATGTAGCGGCTCCACGTGATGCTGTTCTCGCCCTTGTGCTTTGCGCGCGTGTACATGTACAGCAGTTCGTCCGGGATCAGGAACATGTGCGCGGCATCGCGCAGGCGGTTCTCCACCGCGTCGACCACCTCGGCGGCCCTGGCGCCATCGGCCAGCATGCGGGCGGCCTCGCGCACGATCAGCGCCTGGCCAGGCCCGATCGCGCCCGTATCGATCACGGTCAGGTCGAACAGGCCACTGCGGCCGGCGTCCTTGCGCAGCTTGAAGCTGCGCGCGACCGTGCCGACCACGGCGCCGGTGGCATTCGCGTAGAGCTTGCTGCGGCTGCTGGCAATGGTCAGCAGGATGGCCCGGTCGCAACCGGCCACCACGTTCTTCAGAAAATGGTCTTCCAGCTCGCGTTCGAGCAGCGGGATGGATTCGGCGTAGTGGTCCTGCTTGCCCACCAGGTACTGGTGGTAGAGGTCCGGCAGCGCATCCTCGTCGCGCGTGTCGACCACGAAGCGGTCGCCGGCGCGGATGCGGAACGGGATGGTGCGGACGCCCAGCGCGTCCATCATCGAACGCGGCATGTCGCATGCCGCGTCGGCCAGAATGGCGGTCTCCTGCATATTGTTGTTCTCCTCCGGGTCAGTGCGTCAACGTGTTGGCATCTTCGTGTCCATACATTTCTTCATCTGATCGAAGGTTGGGACAGCCCTCCCCCGGGCTGTCCCTGCGGCGCGTTCAGACGCGCTCGAAGATTCCGGCGGCGCCCATGCCCGTGCCCACGCACATGGTGACCATGCCGTACTTCAGGTTGTGGCGACGCAGCGCGTGCACCACCGTGGCCGAACGGATCGCACCGGTCGCACCGAGCGGGTGGCCCAGTGCAATCGCGCCGCCCATGCGGTTCACGCGGGCCGGATCGAGTTCCAGGTCACGCATCACCGCCAGCGACTGCGCGGCAAACGCCTCGTTCAGCTCGATCCACTCGATCTGGTCCTGCGTCAGGCCACCGGCCTTCAGCGCGGCCGGAATCGCGGCCTTCGGGCCGATCCCCATGATCTCCGGCGGCACGCCACGCACCGCGAACGATACGAAGCGGGCCAGCGGCACCAGGTTGAACTGCTTGAGGATCTTTTCGGAAACCAGGATCAGCGCGCCGGCGCCATCCGACGTCTGCGAGCTGTTGCCGGCCGTCACGCTGCCCTTGTTGGCGAACACCGGGCGCAGCTTGCCCAGGCCTTCCACCGAGGTGTCCGGGCGCGGACCTTCGTCCAGCGAGATAGTACGCGTCTTGACGCTGACCTGACCAGTAGCGAGATCCGGAAACTTCTCGACTACCTCAATCGGGGTAATCTCGTCGTTGAACTCGCCGGCCTGCTGCGCGGCGATGGCCTTCTGGTGCGAAGCCAGCGAGAAAGCGTCCTGGTCTTCGCGGCTCACCTTCCATTGCGTGGCAACCTTCTCGGCGGTCAGGCCCATGCCGTACGCAATGCCCACGTTCTCGTCGCGCTCGAAGATCGACGGCGACATCGACGGCGAGTTGCCCATCATCGGCACCATGCTCATCGATTCCACGCCGGCGGCAATCATCACGTCGGACTCGCCCACGCGGATGCGGTCCGCCGCCATGGCCACGGCCGACAGGCCCGAGGCGCAGAAACGGTTCACCGTGATGCCGCCCACGGTATTGGGCAGGCCGGCCAGCAGCGCGCCGATACGCGCCACGTTCAGGCCCTGCTGGGCTTCGGGAATCGCACAGCCAACGATCGCATCCTCGATCAGCGCCGGGTCCAGGCCCGGCACCTGGGCCACGGCGGCCTTCAGGATCGACGCCAGCAGGTCGTCGGGACGGGTGTTCTTGAACGCGCCCTTGGGGGCCTTGCCAATCGGCGAACGGGTAGCCGCAACGATGTAGGCGTCTTGCAGTTGTTTCATGATGTCGGTTCCTCGTTGGCGGATTAGTTGCGCACCGGCTTGCCCGACTGCAGCATGCCCATGATGCGCTCCTGCGTCTTGCCGTTGCCCAGCAGGTCGATGAACGCCTTGCGTTCCAGCGCCAGCAGCCAGTCTTCGCTGACCAGCGAGCCCGCCTCCACGTCGCCGCCGCACACTACCTCGGCAATGCGCGACGCGATCAGGAAGTCGTGCGCCGAGATGAAGTTGCCGTCGCGCATGTTCACCAGCGACGCCTTGATCGTGGCGATGCCCGAGCGGCCAGCCACCGGAATCAGCTGGCCCGGCAGCGGCGCACGATAGCCGGCGTTAGCCAGCGCGCGCACTTCGCTCTGCGCCACGTACAGCAGTTCGTGGACGTTGTAGACGATGGTGTCGGTCGGCTGCACGTAGCCGATCTTCTGCGCATCCAGCGCGGACGTCGACACCTTCGCCATGGCTGCCGCCTGGAAGCGGTTGGTGACGAAGTTCAGGTAGTTCGTGCTGCCGGCAGCCTGCGCGGCCCTGGCCGCGGCAATCGCGGCTTCCTTCAGCCCGCCGCCGGCCGGCACCAGGCCCACACCCACTTCGACCAGGCCCACGTAGCTTTCCATTGCCACCACGCGCTTCGCCGAATGCAGCATCAGCTCGCAGCCACCGCCCAGTGCGATACCCGACACGGCCGGCACCACCGGCACCGCCGCGTACTTCACGCGCATCATGGTGTCCTGGAACTTCTTCACGAACGGCTCGATGCCCTTGGCACCGCCCATCATGAAGGCCGGCATGGCGGCTTCCAGGTTGGCACCGGCCGAGAACGGACCACCCGGCGCACCCAGTTGCAGCGAAGTCGGCTGCCATACCACCAGGCCCTTGTATCCGGCTTCGGCCAGGTCCACGGCGCGCACGATGGTGTCGAGCACATCCGGGCCGATGGTGTTCATCTTGCTCTTGAACGAGATGACCAGCACATCGTCGGCGCCTTCGCTGGTCCAGATGCGCGCACCGTCGTTTTCTTCGATGGTCTTGCCTGCGCGGCGCGGATCGGCGGCATCGGTGCCCTTGATGGCGGCCCGGAACACCTGGCGCCCGTACACCGGCAACGCGGCACGCCTGACGAAGCTGCTGGTCGCGGGCGACCAGGAGCCTTGCGCCGAATGCACGCCACCGTTGTCGGCCACGGGGCCCTGCAGCACCCAGGCCGGCAGCGGCACGTTGGCCAGCGTCTTGCCCGCCTCGATATCTTCCTTGACCCACTGCGCCACCTGCGTCCAGCCGGCGGCCTGCCAGTCCTCGAACGGGCCCGAGTTCCAGCCAAAGCCCCAGCGGATCGCCAGGTCGATATCGGCAGCCGAGCCGGCGATCTGCTCCAGGTACACGGCGATGTACTGGAACACGTCGCGGAACACGGCCCACAGGAACTGTGCCTGCGGGTTGGTCGATTCACGCAGCAACTTGATGCGCTCGGCCGGGTCCTTCTTGAGCATGCGCACGACGATCTCGTCGGCCTTCTTGCCCGAATCCACGTACTGGCCGGTCTTGGCATCCAGCACCTTGATGACCTTGCCTTCCTTCCTGTAGAAGCCGGCGCCGGTCTTCTGGCCCAGCGCGCCCGCATCCACCAGCCCCTTCAGCACGGCCGGCGTCTTGTAGACCGCCGCGAACGGGTCGCCGCCCAGGCCGTCCTGCATGGTCTTGATCACATGCGCCATCGTGTCCAGGCCCACCACGTCGGCGGTGCGGAACGTGGCCGACTTGGCGCGACCCAGCCTGGTGCCGGTCAGGTCGTCGACGATATCGAACGGAATGCCGAACTTCTCGGCCTCGGCGAACACGGCCAGGATCGAGAAGATGCCAACGCGGTTGGCGATGAAGTTCGGCGTGTCCTTGGCACGCACCACGCCCTTGCCGAGCGTGGTGGTCAGGAAGGCTTCCAGGCGATCCAGGATCTCCGGCTTCGTCGTGGCGGTCGGGATCAGCTCCACCAGGTGCATGTAGCGCGGCGGATTGAAGAAGTGCACGCCGCAGAAGCGCGCCTTCAGGTCGGCGTCGAAGCCGTCGGACAGTGACGTGATCGACAGGCCCGAGGTGTTGGTCGCGAAGATCGCGTTGGGCGCCAGGTGCGGCGCCACCTTCTTGTAGAGGTCGTGCTTCCAGTCCATGCGTTCGGCGATCGCCTCGATCACCACGTCGCATTCCTTGAGCAGTTCGATGTCGTCCTCGTAGTTGGCCGCGCGGATCAGGCCCGCTTCGTCCTTGATGCCCAGCGGCGCCGGCGACAGCTTCTTGAGGTTTTCGATGGCACGCGTGGCGATGCCGTTCTTGAGGCCTTCCTTGGCCGGCAGGTCGAACAGCACCACGGGCACGCGGGCGTTGACCAGGTGGGCGGCAATCTGCGCGCCCATGACGCCGGCACCCAGCACGGCGACCTTCTTGACGATGAAATTGGACATGCGCGCTCCTAGAGTCGTGAGCGTTTGAGAAGAGAGTCTGAGAGGCCGGAGGCGGTCAGACGACCGCCTCCGCATTACCTGACGATCAGAACAGGTCGGCGTCCAGCGCCATCAGCGTGGCCGAACCAGCACGAGCCTTGCGGATCTCGGCAGCGGTTTCCGGCAGCAGCTTGGCGAAGTAGAAACGCGCCGTGGCCAGCTTGCTGACGTAGAACTTGTCGCCGCTGTCCTGCTTCTCGAGCGCGATCTTCGCCATGCGGGCCCAGAAGTACGAGAACACCAGGTGACCCACCACGCGCAGGTACGGCACGGCGGCGGCACCCACCTCGTCGGGGTTGCCCATCGCCTTCATGCCGATTTCCATCGTGAGCTTCTGCACCTTGTCGCCGATGTCGGCCAGCGGGTTCACGAACTCCTGCATGGCTTCGTTGGTACCCTCTTCCTCGACGAACTGCTGCACGATCTTGCCGAATGCCTTCAGCTTGGCACCCATGTCGCCCAGGATCTTGCGGCCCAGCAGGTCCAGCGACTGGATCGTGTTGGTGCCTTCGTAGATCATGTTGATGCGGGCGTCGCGCACGTACTGCTCCATGCCCCATTCAGAGATGTAGCCGTGGCCGCCAAACACCTGCATGCCTTCGTTGGTCGACGTGAACGCGTTGTCGGTCAGGAAAGCCTTGATCACCGGAGTCAGCAGGGCCACCAGGTCGGCAGCCTCCTTGCGCACGGACTCGTCCGGGTGCGACAGTTCGCGGTCGATCTGCAGCGCGGTCCAGTAGCTGAATGCGCGGCCGCCTTCGACGTAGGCCTTCTGCGTCAGCAGCATACGGCGCACGTCCGGATGCACGATGATCGGGTCGGCTGCCTTCTCGGGCGCCTTGGGGCCGGTCAGCGCGCGCATCTGCAGGCGGTCCTTGGCGTAGGCCAGCGAGTTCTGGTAGGCCACTTCGGTCAGGCCCAGGCCCTGCGCGCCCACGCCCAGGCGGGCCGCGTTCATCATCACGAACATCGCGTTCAGGCCCTTGTTGGCCTCGCCCACCAGCCAGCCACGGGCGCCGTCCAGGTTCATCACGCAGGTAGCGTTGCCGTGGATGCCCATCTTGTGCTCGATCGAGCCGCACTTGATGCCGTTGCGCTCGCCCGGGTTGCCACTGGCATCGGGAATGAACTTCGGTACGACGAACAGCGAGATGCCCTTGGTGCCTTGCGGGGCGTCCGGCAGGCGTGCCAGTACCAGGTGGATGATGTTCTCGGCCAGGTCGTGTTCGCCCGCCGAGATGAAGATCTTGGTGCCGGTGATGGCGTACGAGCCGTCGGCCTGCGGTTCGGCCTTCGAGCGCAGGATGCCCAGGTCGGTGCCGCAGTGAGGCTCGGTCAGGCACATCGTGCCGGTCCACACGCCCGACACCAGCTTGGGCAGGTAGGCCTGCTTCAGTTCCGGCGTGCCGTGCGCGTGCAGCGCCTCGTAGGCACCGTGCGACAGGCCCGGGTACATCGTCCAGGCCTGGCCGGCCGAGTTCAGCATCTCGTACAGCGCGTTGTTGACGATGATGGGCAGGCCTTGGCCGCCGAATTCGGGATCACACGCCAGCGCAGGCCAGCCGGCCTCGACGTACTGCTGGTAGGCTTCCTTGAAGCCCTTCGGGGCGCGCACCACGCCGTCGCCGACGTAGGTGCAGCCTTCGCGGTCGCCGGGCTGGTTCAGCGGGAACACCACGTCCGCGCAGAACTTGCCGGCTTCTTCGATAACCTGGTTGATGGTGTCCGCGTCGATGTCCGCGTGTTGCGGCATCGCCTTGAGTTCGGCTTCTGCGCCGAGCAGTTCATGGAGCACGAACTGCATGTCGCGCAACGGTGCGGTGTACTGGCCCATCAAAGACTCCTTGGAGGTTTGCTTAGTGCCGCCACACGCGCATGCCGCACGCCCTGGAGGGGACGCGTGCGACCGTTGCCCGGGGGCGGCTCAGGTACGGTAAGACTGAATCAGTTTGTTGAGCGCGACCATGGCAAGTTCGGCACTGTCCGGCAGGCGCAGAAATCGGGCGTCGTGATGCAAGCCTAGTTCAAGGCTGTACATTTCGAACAGCATCAGGCGCGGATCGCAATCCGCGCGCAGGTGCCCCTCTTCCCTGGCCTGGTCGATCGCGCGCAACAGCGCGGCCCGCCAGATCGTGACGCTCTTTACCAGCTCGTCACGCACCGGGCTTTCCGCGCGGTCGTCGTACTCGACTGCCCCGCTGATGTAGATGCAGCCCGTGGTCACTTCCTGGATGCGCTTTTCCATCCAGCGTCGCACCATCGACCACAGGCGAGGCAGACCGCGCGGCTCCTGCAGCGAGGGGTAGAACACCTCCTGCTCGAACCGCCGGTGATACTCGCGCACCACTTCCACCTGCAGGTCTTCGCGCGAACCAAAATGCGCGAACACGCCGCTCTTGCTCATCTGCATGCGTTCCGCGAGCAGGCCGATGGTCAGCCCTTCCAGCCCGTCGCGGGACGACAGTTCCAGTGCGGCATCGAGAATCGCCACGCGCGTCATCTCACCCTTTCGCAAGGGCGTGGGCGCGGCGGCGGATTCAAGACGAACTGACTGGTGTCGCATGGTTTTCTCTCCGTTCTCTGCAGCATCCCGCGGATGCTGTTTCCTGGCTTGACGCTGCTTTCGGCAGGCGCCGCGACAGCTGACTGCCATCGCAAATGCACGAAGTCTAAGCCAAAAAAGAACGGTCGTTCAGATTATTCTGGCGAGGCCGACTGGCATCAAGTATTTAATTAGACCCGTGTTTCTAAACACGCGGTGCCGGTGGGGCCGGCATGGGGGCGCGTTGCAGCGCATTGCAGCAACGGCTTAAAAACCGCATCGGATCGCCGGATGCGCGCAACCGGCTGGGGTCGTCCTGCGGCAAGGCACCATGTTACCGTGTGACGCCCTGGCGGCGCCTCAGTAGCGTCCCGTCACCCCGGCGATGACGACGCCGAGACGCAACACGTAGTAGGCGGCCCAATTGGCAAAGCGCCGCAAACGCGGCAGCCGGGCGTGCACCTCCGGCATCACACGTGCGCTGCGGTGGTCCATGGCCCGCTCCAGCCGGGCGCGCAGCGTATCGGTAAATGTGGCGTCATAGACCGCCACGTTGGCCTCGCGCGCCAGCAGCAGGCTGAAGGGGTCCATGTTGCTGGACCCCACCGTGGCCCACGTATCGTCGACCACCGCCACCTTGGCATGCAGGAAGCTTTCCTCGTACTCGTAGATCTCCACGCCCGCCTCCAGCAGCCGCGCGTAGAGGGCGTGGGTGGCGTAATGCTGAAGCCGGTATTCCACCATGCCCTGTAGCAGCAGCCGCACGCGTACGCCGCGCTCGCGGCAGGCCAGCAGGGCCCGGCGCATCTTGTGGCCGGGCAGGAAGTAGGCGTTCGCCAGGATCACGTCGCGGCGGGCGGAGCCCAGCGCGTAGAGGTATTCCCGTTCGATGGTGCGGCGATTGCGCAGGTTGTCGCGCAGCAGCAAGGCGGCGGGCACACCGTGGGGCTGGACGTCGCCACGTGCCTGCCGTGCGCCACGCGTCAGCAGTTCCACCTCGGCAAACGCATTCGCGGTTTCGCGCAGGCCGCGCCGTTGTGCGATGCGGAACCAGAGCCGGGCCGACGCCAGCGCAATCTGCGCCACCAGCGGCCCGCGCACGCGCACCGCGAAGTCGTAGCGCGGCCCCAGTTCCGGCAGGTCCATCGGGCCGTGATTGTGGTCGTCGATGATATTGATGCCGCCCACGAAGGCCACCTTGCCGTCGACCACGGCAATCTTGCGATGGAGCCGCCGCAGGTGGCGCCGCGCAAACTTGAAGCCGCGCAGCGGCCGGTAGATCTCCACATTGACGCCACCGGCACGCAGGCGGTCCAGCAGCGCTGCGGGCATGTCGCCGGCACCAAACCCGTCGACCACCATCCGGACATCGACACCGCGCCGGGCGGCGGCGACGAGCGCATCGCCAACCCGCGCGCCCACGTCATCGTCGGCGTAGATATAGGTCTCGACCACCACGTGCCCCTGCGCCGCGTCGATGGCCGAGATCAGCGCCGGAAAGAACTCCTGGCCGTTGCGCAGCAGGTCGACGAGGTTGCCGGGTACCGGACTGCCGCGCCGGCGCACCCAGTGCATCAGCCTGGCCTTTGCCTGGGCCCCGGCGGTGCGCAATTCATGGACGGACCCGGGCAGGCCGGGCGCAGACGCCTGCGGCGCGGACGGTGCCGATGGCGCGGCATCGGCCGGGCCGGCATCGGGCGCATCGGGGGTGCGTGGCAATTCGGGTTCGGCGCGATCGTAGATCCGTGACATGGCTCGATTATCGACCAACGGGCGGCTCCTGCACATGGCCCGGCCGAACTCTGCTATTGTCGGGACATTGTGACGCCCAACAGGGAAAGCATTGTGAAGGTATTCGGTATCGCCGGTTCTTCGGGCAGCGGCAAGACGACGTTGCTGGACCAGTTGATCCCCCGCTTCGTGGCCGACGGCCTGCGCGTCGCCGGCATCAAGCACACGCACCACGGTTTCGATCCGGATACACCTGGCAAGGATTCGTGGCGCATGCGCCAGGGCGGTTGCGAAAACGTGGTGCTGGTGGGCGCCCGGCATCTGACGCTGATGCGTCATTACCCGGAAGACAAGCCGTCTCCGGAAATTGGCGAAGCCCTGGCCGTACTGCCGCCCGACACCGATCTGGTGATGGTCGAGGGCTACAAATGGAGCGATTTCCCCAAGCTGGAAATCTACCGGCCCGCCAACGGCAAGGCGCCGCTCTGGACCGAAGTGCCGGGCGTGGTGGCCGTAGCCACCGATGCGATGGGCGAGGTGGCCGGGCAGACCACGCTGCCTGTGATCGACCTGGCCGACGCGGACGCGATCTACCGCTGGATCCGCGACTATCTGGCGTCGCACTGACACCAGACCCGGAGGGCCCCGGGCGGGCCCTTCGCCGCCTTTCCCCTTGCCGCCTTACGCTTCCGGAATTGCCACGCGATGGGCCAGTTCGGCCATCAGCGGCACGTGATCCGAGCGCTGGGCCCACTCGCGGCCGGTCAGCGCCTGCGTCCGTTCGATATCGAAGCCGCGCACATAAATGCGGTCGAGCTGCCACCACGGCATATGGCTCGGAAAGGTATGGATGCGCCCGTTCTTGGCGTGCGCCGATTCCACGGCATTGAGCGTGTTGCAGATGCGGGTATCGAGCTTGTGGTTCCAGTCGTTGAAGTCGCCGGCGATGACCAGCGGCGCATGGTCGGGCACCACCGACCGCACGCGCTCCACCAGCGCGCTGGCCTGCCGCACCCGGCTGCGCGCGAACAGCCCGAAATGCACGCAGATCAGGTGCGCCTCAACGCCGTTGATATCCGCCACCGCATGCAGCAGGCCGCGCTGCTCGAAGCGGTGATCCGAAATATCAAGATTTTCCGACATCAGGATTGGATGCCGCGACAGGATCGCATTGCCATGGTGCCCGTGCTCATACACCGCGTTGCGCCCGTAGACCGAATGCGGATAGGCGTCGGTGGCCAGGTAGTTGAGCTGGGTGTGATCGGGGTCGAACAGCTCGGCGGCGATCAGGCGGTCGTTGCGGTCCTGCACTTCCTGCAGGAACACGATATCGGCATCCATCGACTGCAGGCCCGTGCGCACGCTCTGGATACGCGGCTTGCCCGTGAAACCCTTCACGCCCTTGTGGATGTTGTAGGTCACGACGCGCAGCCTCATCGCGCCTCTCCCCGTGCGGCCCCGGCCTCCACGCGCTGCGCGCCGGCCATGCGCCACGCCAGCTGGCGCACCGCCTCGGCATTGCTGCTCGAAAAGCAGCTCTCGGCAGCCGCCTGCCAGGGCAGCCATTCGAACTGCAGGTGTTCACGCGGCGCCAGCGTCACCGGCAAGGGCTCGGGCACGCACAGGCCGAACCAGTGCTCGGTGTTCCGGGTGATGCCGGGGGCATAGCGATGACGCCACTGGGGGTAGATTTCGTAGTCGATCGTATGCCGCCAGTCGGTCAACTGGTAGCGGCTGGCAACGATGCCGGTTTCCTCGGCGACCTCGCGGGCGGCGGTGGCCGCCAGCGGCTCGTCTTCGGCATCGAGGCTGCCCGTCACCGATTGCCAGAAACCTGGCCGGTCGGCGCGCTCGATCAACAGGACTTGCAGGTCTGGCGTATGAATGACGACCAGCACCGATTCGGGAATCTTGTAGCGCATGGGGCGGTGGAAGCAACAGACCCCAAGCATAGCGCAGCGGCGCCAGCTTCGGCGTCCTCCGCTGTCTGAATACCGCGATGTGGAATCAGGCGGCAGTCTGCTCGCCCTGCCCGCGAGGCGTCAGGTAGTGCCCGCCGGGAACCGGGCTGGCAACGCCGTCCGGCCCCGTGCCGGGCATGCCGCCCAGCCATGTATCGAAAACCTCGGGCGAATCGCCATGGCCCCAGGCGGCGCGCAGTTGCTGCATCAGCGGCGCCAGCGCCTGGGTGTAGCGCTGCGCTGCCACATGGGCGTGTTCGGCCAGCGCATCGGTGCTTTCACGCACCTGTGCGGCCAGTTGCGCGCGTTCCTGGCCGATTTCCTTCTCGCGCATGCCAAGCTGGTTGTATTTCTGGATCAGGAAGCGCTGGTAGTCGCCCGCCTCCACACCCTGCGCGGCCTGCGCATTGACCTGTTCGAAGCGCAGCACGATGCTGGCCGTTTCCTGCTCGACATGGGCTGCCTCGGCGGTCACCTGCTGCAACGCTTCCTGCAGCCGGAGCGCCTCGCGCCGATGGGTCTGCAGGCGTGTTGCCTCGTCGTCAAACGTGCGCTGGGCGGTCAGGTAGGCCTGCACCACGGGCTGGGGCGCCACCACGAGCAGCGGGTCGGCGCCACCGGCGCGCCGGCCAGAAAGCAGCGCATCTTCGGCCAGCCGCAGGTTGCCAAGGTCCTCAAGCCAGCGGCCGCGGGCCATGACGGTTGCCACGGTATCGAGCGCCAGCTTGCGCAGGGCCTCGGCACGCTGCGCTGCCACGGGGCCCTCGCCCTGGACGGGCTGGGAGTAGTCCGACAGCGGCTGCGCGTTCTGCACGGCATGGGCGATATCGGGCACGCAGGCAGCCACCGTGGTCGCCACCGATTCCGACATGGCCTGGGCCGACTTGCGCACCGCGCGGCGCAGTTCGAAGCGCGCCAGCAGCATCATGAGCAGCCCGGCCACCAGCCAGGTCAGGATGGTTTCCGCGTGGGCCAGTACGAAGGCCCGGATTGTTTCCGTATCGAGTTGCAGCATCTGGTGTTGTCCTCCCACGTCACGACCGGCCTTTCGGGTGGGCCAGCTTCGCGCGCATCAGGCAGAAAGACAGCGTCCGGGGTGCCTTCGTTCCGGGTGGTAACAAATGGAAACGCATCCTTGCGCCGGAAACAAAAAAGCCGCGCTTGCGCGCGGCTTTTTGTGCCGTAACCGGAATGATCCGGCGGCAGGTCGGGGCGATCAGGCCGTGGTCTTCGGCTCTTGCGCGCGCAGGCGGATATGCAGTTCGCGCAGTTGCTTCTCGTCGACCGAGCTCGGAGCCTGGGTCAGCAGATCCTGGGCACGCTGGGTCTTCGGGAACGCGATCACGTCGCGGATCGAATCGGCACCGGCCATCATCGTCACGATACGGTCCAGACCGAAGGCCAGGCCACCGTGCGGCGGCGCACCATATTGCAGTGCGTCGAGCAGGTAACCGAACTTGGCGCGTGCCTCCTCGTCGCCGATCTTCAGCGCGCGGAACACCTTGCTCTGCACATCCTCGCGGTAGATACGGACCGAGCCGCCACCCATTTCCCAGCCGTTCAGCACCATGTCGTAGGCCTTGGCGATGCACTTGCCCGGATCCGTTTCCAGATACTGCAGGTGCTCGTCCTTCGGGCTCGTGAACGGGTGGTGCATGGCGACCCAGCGGGCATCTTCCTCGTCGTACTCGAACATCGGGAAGTCGATCACCCACAGCGGCTTCCAGGTGTCCTCGAACAGGCCGGTGCTCTTGCCGAATTCCGAATGGCCGATCTTCAGGCGCAGCGCGCCGATGGCGTCGTTCACCACCTTGGCCTTGTCGGCGCCAAAGAAGATGATGTCGCCGTCCTTGGCTTCGGTGCGCTTCAGGATCTCGGCAATCGAGGCGTCGTGCAGGTTCTTCACGATCGGCGACTGCAGGCCGTCACGGCCCTTTGCCACTTCGTTGACCTTGATCCAGGCCAGGCCCTTGGCGCCGTAGATCGCCACGAACTGCGTGTAGGCATCGATTTCGCCGCGCGAGATGGCGCTGCCGCCCGGTACGCGCAGGCCCACCACACGACCGTTGTCGCTGTTGGCCGGACCCGAGAACACCTTGAAGTCGACGTCCTTCATGACGTCGGTCAGTTCGGTGAATTCCAGCTTGACGCGCAGGTCGGGCTTGTCCGAGCCAAAGCGGGCCATGGCTTCGCGGAATTCCATCACCGGGAACTTGGAGACCAGGTCCACGTCGATCGCGTTCTTGAACACGGTGCGCATCATGTCCTCGAACAGGTCACGGATCTCCTGTTCGGTCAGGAACGACGTTTCGCAGTCGATCTGGGTGAATTCGGGCTGGCGGTCGGCGCGCAGGTCCTCGTCACGGAAGCACTTGGTGATCTGGTAGTAGCGGTCGAAGCCCGACACCATCAGCATCTGCTTGAAGATCTGCGGCGACTGCGGCAGCGCGAAGAAGTGGCCCGGGTTCACGCGCGACGGCACCAGGTAGTCGCGTGCGCCTTCCGGCGTGCTCTTGCCCAGCATCGGGGTCTCGATGTCGATGAAGCCCTGTGCGTCCAGGTACTTGCGCACTTCCATGGCCACCTTGTAGCGCAGGCGCAGGTTGTATTGCATCTGCGGACGGCGCAGGTCCAGCACGCGGTGCGTGAGGCGCGTGGTTTCCGACAGGTTGTCGTCGTCCAGCTGGAACGGAGGCGTGACCGACGGGTTCAGCACGGTCAGCTCATGGCACAGCACCTCGATCTTGCCCGAGGTCAGGTTGCTGTTCTCGGTGCCGGCCGGACGCGGGCGCACCTTGCCCACCACGCGGATGCAGAATTCGTTGCGGATCTCTTCCGCCGCCTTGAACATCTCCGGGCGATCCGGATCGCACACCACCTGCACCAGGCCTTCACGGTCGCGCAGGTCGACGAAGATCACGCCGCCATGGTCGCGACGGCGCTGCACCCAGCCCGTCAGGGCCACTTCCTGGCCGATCAGTTGTTCGGTCACCAGACCGCAGTAATGTGTACGCATGGAAGACATAGGAGAGAGTCCCTGTAATGCGCGGCCGCCAGGCAGCCGCGCGCAAATCAGTTGGTATGGGTGTCGGCGACTTCGTCGGCAACCAGCACGGCTTCGTCCGCGCGGGCATCGCCGTGGGCGCGGCGCGGCAGGTCGGTCGGCGCCACCACGCCCATCGACACGATGTACTTCAGCGCCGCGTCGACAGTCATGTCGAGCTCGATGGTGTCCGCCTTCGGCATCATCAGGAAGAAGCCGGAAGTCGGGTTCGGCGTCGTCGGCACGTACACGCTCACGTATTCGCCTTGCAGGTGATTCTGCACGTCTCCGCCCGGACGCCCGGTCAGAAACGCGATCGTCCACGACCCTTCACGCGGATACTGCACCAGCAGCGCCTTGCGGAACGCGTTGCCCGACGACGACAGCAGCGTGTCCGACACCTGCTTGACGCTGGTATAGATCGGGCCCACCACCGGGATATGGCCCAGCAGCGCTTCCCACCAGCGCACCAGGCGCTGGCCGATGAAGTTGTGCGTCAGCACGCCCACCAGCAGGATGAACAACAGGGTCAGGATGGCGCCCAGCCCCGGGATGCGGCGCCCGAAGATGTTCTCGGGCTGCCACGCCAGCGGCAGCAGCGCCATGCTCTGGTCCATCGTGCCGATGATCAGGTTGAGCACCCACAGCGTGATGCCCAGCGGCACGAGCACAAGCAGACCGGTCAGGAACCAGGTCTTGATGGCGGACGTTTTCTTGGTAGCCACGGCTTGCCTGGCGCTCAGTTGCTGCTGGCGGCCGGCGTGGCCGGTGCCGCCGGCGCGGCGGCCGGAGCAGCCGGGGCGCTATCGCCTGCCGGGGCAGCCGATGCAGCCGAAGAGGCCGGCGCGCTGGTGCCGCCGCTGCCACCACGGAAATCGGTCACGTACCAGCCCGAACCCTTGAGCTGGAAGCCGGCTGCGGTCAGCTGCTTCTTGAAGGTTCCGGCGGTGCCGCAGGATGGGCAGTCCGTGAGCGGGGCGTCGCTCATCTTCTGCAGCACATCGCGCCCGTGGCCGCAGGCGTCGCAACGGTAGGCATAGATCGGCATGGTTCTTTTGTGGAATCTGAAACGTAAAGCGGGTAGATGGCAGCGCCCCGTCCGATCGACAAGGGCCGGCGCACGAAAATATACCCGCGCGGCGATGCAAAGCCTTGGATTATAAACCGTCGGCGAGGCGTCTACCGGCGGGAAATGGGGGCTTTCGGGGGCGTAATCGTCACGATTTCGCCCTGGCGCTCAAAAGTTAAGCAATATGCACTTCACGGACAGGCGGCCGGTCGCTGATCCATTGCGGCAGCAGCGACCCGAACACCATGCCACTGATCGAGAACATCAGACCCACCATCTGTGGCGGCACGGTGGCCCCGGCAAAGGCTACCTCGCAGGTCAGCCACGAGGCCAGGCCAAGCACGATGGCCAGCAGGCCGCCCTGGCGCGTGGCCGGCTTCCAGAACAGGCCGAAGGCCAGCGGCACGAACGCCGACACCAGCGTCACCTTGTAGGCGTTTTCCACCATATGGAAGATCGACAGGTGCGAATTCAGCGCGAACAGGGTCACCAGCGTGGTGAAGACCAGCACCACGGCCTGCATCACGCGCAGGAACTGCTTGTCGCTCAAATGGCGGAAATACGGACGCAGGATGTTCTCCGCGAAGGTCACCGACGGCGCCAGCAGCGTGGCCGATGCGCAGCTCTTGATGGCCGACAGCAGCGCGCCGAAGAACATCACCTGCGCGAACATCGGCGCGTGGTTCAGGATCAGTTGCGGCAGGATCAGTTGCGAATCCGAATTGATGTACTTCTCGACCATCTGCGGATCGATCAGCGTGGCCGAGTAGGCCAGGAACATCGGGATGAACGCGAAGAAGAAGTACAGCACGCCGCCCAGCACCGACGCGCGGCCGGCGATCTGTTCGGTCCTGGACGACGTCACGCGCTGGAACACGTCCTGCTGCGGAATCGAGCCAAGCATCATCGTAAACAGCGCCGCCGCAAACCCGATGATCTGCACGAAGTCCAGCGACGGCAGGAACTCGAACTTGCCGGCCGCCGCGGCATGCGACACCACGGCGGTCACGCCGCCAGCCTGGCCGCTGACCTCGTAGCCGATATAGAGCATGCCGATCACGATGATGATCATCTGGATGAAGTCGGTCACGGCCACCGACCACATGCCGCCGAACAGCGTATAGACCAGCACGCTGGCCGCGCCGATCATCATGCCGGCCTCCTGCGACAGCGCGCCGTCCGACACCGTATAGAACACCAGGCCCAGCGCCTTGATCTGCGCCGCCACCCAGCCCAGGTACGACACGACGATGCACAGCGTGGTCAGCACTTCGGCCAGCCGGCCGTAGCGGTTGTGGTAGTAGTCGCCGATCGTCAGCAGGTTCATCCGGTACAGCGGCCGGGCGAAAAACAGGCCTACGAGGATCAGGCAGAGCGACGAACCGAAGGGATCGGACACCACGCCCGACAGGCCTTCCTTGAGGAACACGGCGGGGATGCCGAGCACGGTTTCGGAGCCGAACCATGTGGCGAAAACCGTGGCGGTGACGATGTAGAACGGCAGGCTGCGGCCCGCGACGGCGAAGTCGGCGGTGCCCTTGACGCGCAGTGCCGCCCACAGGCCGATGCCGACCGAGATAACCCAATAGATGATGACGAACCAGATCAGCATGCCGCTGCCCTATCCCAAATAGCCAGAAATGCCCTGGTGGCGAAAAACCGAATGCCGGCCGGATGCCTGGAGCGCCAGGCTGACTCCGCCCGGAGTCCAATTCATCGGTCGGGGCCGCGGGCGCCCGGGACGGGCATAGGCGGTCGTAGCCGAATCAAACCGCGGATTATAGCGACGCAGACTCCCCGGGACGAAAAAAATTCCCCGGGGCGCGGTCAAATCCCCACACTCGCACCGGCACGGTGCAGCGTGGGGCGCACGGTTCCTGGCGCAGGGTTACCAGTAGCCCGCCCAGGCCAGCGCCTGGACGATCACGATGCCCGCCAGGAAGCCGCCCATCAGCATCAGCGCGGTGGAGAGCCGGCGGTTGGTACGGCGCTGTTCGTGCACCAGTTGGGTCAGCAGGCGCTCCTGCTCGCCGTTGTTCAGCAGCGCGCGGCGCTCCAGGAACTGATGCGCCAGGCGCGGGAAGTCGGGCAGCATCTTGGCCCATAGCGGGGCTTCGACCTTGACGCGCTCCCAGGCACCCTGCCAGCCGACCTGCTCGTACATCCAGCGCTCCAGGAACGGCTTGGCGGTCTTCCAGAGGTCCAGATCGGGGTCGAGCTGGCGGCCCAGGCCTTCGATATTGAGCAGGGTCTTCTGCAGCAGCACCAGTTGCGGCTGGATTTCGACGTTGAACCGGCGCGACGTCTGGAACAGGCGCATCAGCACCATGCCCAGCGAGATTTCGCGCAGCGGCTTGTCGAAATAGGGCTCGCAGCACGCGCGCACGGCCGATTCCAGCTCCTCGACACGTGTCTCGGGCGGCACCCAGCCCGATTCCACGTGCAGCAGCGCCACGCGGTGGTAGTCGCGGCGGAAGAAGGCAATGAAGTTCTGCGCCAGGTAGTTCTTGTCGAACTCGGACAGCGCGCCGACGATGCCGAAGTCCAGCGCGATATACCGGCCAAACGTCTCGGGCTGCACCGACACCAGGATGTTGCCCGGGTGCATGTCGGCATGGAAGAAGCCGTCGCGGAACACCTGCGTGAAGAAGATTTCCACGCCTTCCTCGGCCAGCTTGTGCATGTCGACGCCGGCGGCCTTCAGCGATTCGGTACGCGAGATCGGGATGCCGTGCATGCGCTCCATCGTGAAGACGCTGCTGGTACACCAGTCCCAGAACACCTCCGGCACGCAGAGCAGGTCGCTGTCGGCAAAGTTGCGGCGCAGCTGGCTGGCATTGGCCGCCTCGATCATCAGGTCCAGTTCGTCATGCAGGTACTTGTCGAACTCGGCCACCACCTCGCGCGGCTTCAGGCGGCGGCCATCGACCCACACGCGCTCCAGCCATGTGGCCATGTCGCGCATCAGCGCCAGGTCGCTGTCGATCACGGGCAGCATGCCCGGGCGCAGCACCTTCACGGCCACCTCGCGGCCATGGTTCGGGCCGCCGCGCAGCGTGGCGAAGTGCACCTGCGCAATCGACGCACTGGCTACAGGCTGGTGCTCGAAGTTCTCGAACAGCGTCGTCAGCGGCCGGCCCAGCGATTTCTCGACGATCTTCACCGCCACTGCGGAGTCAAACGGGGGCACCTGGTCCTGCAGCTTCGCCAGTTCGTCGGCGATATCGGGCGGCATCAGGTCGCGGCGGGTGGACAGCACCTGGCCAAACTTGACGAAGATCGGCCCCAGGGCCGTCAGCGCCAGGCGCAGCCGTTCGCCGCGGGGCTGTTCCAGCTTGCGGCCAATGGTGATCACGCGCACCAGGAACTTGATGCGCCGGCTCTTGAAGCCGGACAGCACTAGCTCGTCGAGCCCGTAATACAGGATGACGAAGACAATCTTGCAGAGACGCAGCAGGCGGGTCATGCGGGGATTTTCAGAAGACTGCGCCGCGCGATGCGGCAGCGGAGAGTGACATGGCGATCAACGATGGGCCGACGGAAGCTGGCCCGAAGCCCCCTCCCCCTGTCGACCCGAGCGTTCCAGGCGTTCCAGGCGCTTTTCCAGCCGCGCCAGGTCATCCCGCACACGCGCCACGTCGGTGCCAAACCCCTCCAGCGCGGCATGGCGCACCAGGGTCGGCTGTTCGTCGAGCAGGTATTCGGTCACATTGTCGAGCAGCGCCCGGCCCACGCGCGTGGCGCTTTCATGCACCTGGCGCGCACCGTCCACCATGCGCTGGGCCACGCTGTCGCTGACCGGGCCACCCATCACGCCACGCAGGGCACGCGACAGGTCTTCGGCCGCATCCCAGCGCAGGTTGCGCGCCAGCGTCGACACCGCATTGGCCAGTTCCGCATCGCCATCGATCCGCACATGGCGCATGGCGGCGGCCTGGCCGCCCTCGGCCACGTCGGCCACCACCAGCGGCCATTGCTGCAACGGCACAAGCAGCGTCACGGCGGGCGTATCGGCTTCGGCCGCCTGCTCGATACCGCCCTGCTCCGTGATCCGCAGGGACAGCGCGAACGCCGCGGCGTCGAACCGGATGACGCGGCTGGCAAACGGCGCCAGCAGGCCGCAGGCCCAGGGCTCCTGTTCGATCAGGTGATTCAGTGCGGCGACGATCGGCGCGGCCAGGGGTGTCGGCAAGGCGTTCATGGCGTCCGGTTCCGGGCAGGTCTGCCCAACAAAAAAAGGCCCACGCGTACGTGGGCCTCTATTCTAAGCTACTCGGCCGCCGCTTCATGTCATCCATGCGGCGGCGGACACGGCGCTCAGGATTCCTGCTGGATACCGGCCAGCAGCCAGCCGCCGCCGGACGTCGACTTGGCCAGGTTCCAGACCTCGCCGAACGGCTGCGCCGCGTCGCCGGTGTTCTCGCGGATCATGCCCGAGAAGCGCACGCTGGCAATGTGCTGGGCCGGCGTGTTCTCGATGCCGAGCAGCTGGGCATCCAGCGTAACCACGTCGGTCTTGTTGACCGACTCGCCGCGCTCGGACAGGTCCATCTTGATCTCGGCGAACATTTCCGGCGTGGTGAATTCGCGGATGTCGTCCAGGTTGCCGGCGTCCCACGCGGCCTGCAGGCGCACGTAGTGGACCTTGGCGTTGCGCAGGAAGGCTTCGGTGTCGAAGTCGGCCGGCACGCCCCACGGCTGCTGCACTGCCGCAGCGGCTGCACCGGCAGCCGCGCCGCCCATGACCGGATTGGCTGCCGCGCCGTTGTAGCTGGCCGGCTGCACCGGTTCGGCCTGGCGCAGCGTCGGCTCGGCGTTGCGGGCCGCGCCGCCGAACGGCGAGCTGTTGCCGTTGCCGCCCATGCCGGCGTAAGCCGGCGTCTGCGAACGGGCCGAACCGCCACGGAACTTCCGGAACAGCCACAGGGCGATCATCGCGATCACGGCGATCATGATCACGTTGGCCAGGAAGCTGGCCGCCGCGCCACCAAGGCCGAAGTGCGACAGCAGGTAGCCCAGGCCCAGACCGGCCGCCAGGCCGCCGAGCATGCCACCCCAGTTACGCTTCGGCGCCGCAGCCGCTGCGCCACCTGCAGCGCCGGCCGTTGCCGGGGCTGCCTGCTGCTGCGCGGGCTGTTGCTGGGCCGGCGCATTCTGTTGCGGCGGCGTGGCCTGACGTTGCTGCGTCACGCTGGACGATTGTTTGCCCACGCTGCGCGAACCGCCGAGGCGTTTTGCGTTGGCGTCGAGCGCTGCCCCCATGGCTACCGTCACCATCAGCGCGGCCGCCAGGAATTTTCCACGAAAAGAAGACATTTGAGCTTTTCCCCTGTCATTTTCGGCCATTAGCGGCCGAACATGGCGAATTAGTACTTTCTCCCGACGTGGAGCGCCACGACTCCGGCCGTCAGGTTGAAGTATTCGACTTGTTCGAGCCCAACTTGTTCCATCAAGCGTACAAGTGAACCCTGGTCTGGATGCATTCTGATCGATTCTGCGAGATAGCGATAGCTCGGGGCATCCCCAGCCACGCGTTCGCCCAGCCAGGGGAGCACCTTGAAAGAATAGACGTCGTACATTTTCTCGAGCGGCTTCCAGACCTTGGAGAACTCCAGCACCATCACCTTGCCGCCCGGCTTGACCACGCGGCGCATCTCGGCCAGGGCGCGGTCCTTGTGCGTCATGTTGCGCAGGCCGAAGGCCACCGTCACCAGGTCGAAGTAATTGTCCGGGAACGGGATCTTCTCGGCGTCGCACAGCGCCACCGGCGTGACGATGCCCTTGTCCAGCAGGCGGTCGCGGCCCACGCGCAGCATCGACTCGTTGATATCGGTCAGCCAGACTTCGCCCTTCGGGCCGGCCTGTTTCGCGAAGGCCTTGGAAAGGTCGCCCGTGCCGCCGGCGATGTCCAGCACCTTGTGGCCCGGCCGCACATTGGCCTGGGCGATCGTGAACATCTTCCAGACGCGGTGCATGCCACCGGACATCAGGTCGTTCATCACATCGTATTTGCTGGCCACCGAGTGGAACACGCCGGCAACCTTGCCGGCCTTTTCCGATTCGTCGACCTTGTCGAACCCGAAGTGGGTTTCGCTCATTCTCAGACTCCAGGTACTTGATTCAGTGATGATGGCCGCATGCGTGGCCGCCGGCCGCCGGCATCGGCGCATCGCGGTCCAGCCCGGCGGCTTCCAGCCGCTTCAGGTAGCCGTCCCACAGCGTGTCCTGCTGGTCGCCCAGGCGATACAGCAGTTCCCACGTGTAGATGCCCGTGTCGTGACCATCGTCGAAACGGATCTGGATCGCGTAGTTGCCAACCGGCTCCACTGCGGCGATGCCCACATGGCGCTTGCCGGTCTGCAGCGTTTCCTGGCCAGGGCCGTGGCCCTGGACTTCGGCGGAAGGCGAGTATACGCGCAGCAGCTCGAACGGCAGCCGCCAGGTTCGGCCGTTGTCGAAGCCGATTTCCAGCACACGCGACTGCGTGTGGACCGTCAGCGCGGTGGGGTGGGGAGTGTCTTTGTCCAGGCCAGCCATGATGTAAGGTCGCGGCGCCCGCACCGGCCCGGTGGGCCGTTACAGCGGCGCCGTCATGCGTCTTGTACGACCCGATAGCTTACTCCACCCCCCTCGCCTTGCCCATCCCGCGGGCCGCCGCCGCTCTCGTCGCCGCCCCGGGCCACCGGCACGTAGCGCAGGCGCCGGCCGTGGAAGGCGGCCACGGTGCTGCGGTGCGCGATGCTGACGATGGCGGCGCCGGGCAGTTCGTCCACCATCAGCTGGTACATCGCGCGCTCGGTTTCCTCGTCCAGCGCGCTGGTGGCCTCGTCCAGGAACAGGTAGTCGGGCTTCTGCAGCAAGGCCCGGGCAAAGGCCAGGCGCTGCTGCTCGCCGGGCGACAGCCGCAGCGACCAGTTGTCGAATACGTCCAGGTGCCTGGTCAGCATGCCCAGCCGCGCCTTGCGCAGCACGGCCGCCAGTGTTTCGCGCGAATGGCTGTTACCGGCGTCGGGGTACGACAGCGCGTCGGCCAGCGTGCCGATCGGCAGGTAGCTGCGCTGCGGCAGGAACAGCATGCGGCGGTGCGGCACCGTGATGCGCCCGCTGCCATACGGCCAGATGCCGGCCAGCGCGCGGAACAGCACGCTCTTGCCGCAGCCTGACGGGCCATGTACCAGCCAGCGTTCGCCCGGCGCGATCGACAGCGAGAACGGCGCCACCAGCGGACGCTGGCCCGGATGGCTGTCGGGATCGACCCCTTCCGCGTCCACATCGAGCCCGCCGCGCACCGGCAGCGCCAGAGCCAGCCCGCTGACCGAGATATCGCCCTCGGACGGGTTGGCGGACTGCACCACCTCGATATCGCCCGGGCCTTCATGCGTCAGGTCCTGGCGCTCGGCCACGCGCATGGCGTCCTGGAAATCGATCAGACGGTTGGCGGCGGCCTTCCAGCCCACCAGCGTCGAATAGCTGTCGACAAACCACGACAGCGCGCCCTGCACCTGGCCGAACGCCGAATTGATCTGCATCAGGCCGCCCAGCGTGAGCTTGCCCGAGAAGTAGCGCGGCGCGGCCACCAGCAACGGGAAGATGATCGCGAACTGGCCGTAGCCGGAGTTCACGAAGGTCAGGCGCCGCGTGTAGCGCATGAGCTGGTTCCAGTTCGCCCGGATCCGCTCGAAACGCGCCCGCAGGCCGGCCTGCTCGGTCGGCTCGCCGCGATACAGCGCCACCGGTTCGCTGTTTTCGCGCAGTCGCACCAGCATGAAACGGAAGTTTGCCTCGTACTGTTCCTGCTGGAACGACAGGCCGATCAGCGGCCGCCCCACGAAGTGGGCAATCAGCGAGCCCACCACCGCATAGCCGATGGCAAACCAGACCATATAGCCGGGGATCGTCAGGTCGGTACCGCCCAATGCCAGCGTGATCGGACCGGACACCACCCACAGGATGCCGATGAACGACACCAGCGTCACCGCCGAATTGAGCAGGCCCATCGACAGCGTCAGCGCGCCGTCGGTGAACTGGCGCAGGTCATCGGCCAGCCGCTGGTCGGGGTTGTCGGTCGAATGGGTCTGCTCGATGCGGTAGTACGCCTGGTGCCCAAGCCAGCGCTGCATGAAGGTGCCGGTCATCCACGTGCGCCAGCGCATCTGCAGCATCATCTGGTAGTACTGGCGCGAGATCGCCAGCACGATGAAGCAGGCGGCGATCCACGAAAAACGCAGCAGCAGGGCCTTGAACGAGACGAAATCGCGCTGCTCGATGGCGTTGTAGAACACGCGGTTCCACTCGTTGAGCAGCACGTTGATATAGACGATGCCGAGGTTCAGCGCCACGACCAGCGTCAGCAGCCCCAGGCCGGCCTTGCGGTCTTCCGAACCCCAGTACGGCTTGATCAGGGCCCAGGTGGCCGCCAGGCGCAGCCGGCTCTGGTTCTTGAGGGCCTCGGCGGGTACGGCAGGACCGGGCACGATAACGGACGACGGTGTGGAAGACATGGCGCCAGCGGTTGGCCCGCCGCGAATGGCCGGCGGGCATGTTGTTGTTCGACCGGAGTCAGACGCACCGCCATGCGGGCGGGTTCCGTACCAGACTGCTACGGCACTTTACAAGGGGACGGGAAGAATTGCAGCGGATGCGATGGATGACGGTCGGCCGGCCGGTTGCCGGCCAGCCTTCGTCTGCTCAGTCCGAATCGGCCAGCACCGAAAGTGCCGTGCGCAACGCCGGCAACCGGCTGCCCAGTTCGGCGATGCGCGCCGCGTCGGCGGCCCGTTGCGGCGCGGCCCAGACGGCTTCCGGGAAATGGGTATCCCAGCGGTAGCGCGGAATGATGTGCCAGTGCAGGTGCGGCACCATGTTGCCGAACGCGGCCAGGTTGACCTTGTCCGGCGCCATGACCTCGCGCACCACACGCTCGACGCGCGCCACCAGCCGCATCAGCCAGGCCTGGTCGGCGTCGTCCAGATCGGTCAGCTCTGCCGCATGGTCGTTCCAGACCACGCGGCAGAATCCCGGAAACCGGTCATGCTCGACCAGGATCACGCGCGCGCGGTCGCCCATCCAGAGCAGTTCGCCGCCGTCGGCTTCGCAGAGGGGGCAGTTGGCAACCCGGGGCATGGCGATGGCTTACACCAGCACGCGCTCGATGCCACCGGCGTTGGCGCGGGCCACGTACTCGGGCATCCAGTTCTCGCCCAGCAGGTGCTTCGCCATTTCCACGACGATGTAGTCGGCCGTGACCGACGCATCCTCGTTGTAGCGCGACAGCCCCTGCAGGCACGACGGGCAGCTGGTCAGGATCTTGACGTCGCCGTTGAAGTCGTCGGTGCGCAGCTTGTCGGCGCCCTTGCGCATTTCCTCTTCCTTGCGGAAACGGATCTGCGTCGACACGTCCGGACGCGTCACGGCCAGCGTGCCAGATTCCCCGCAGCAGCGCTCGTTCTTCTCGATCTTGCCGCCGCCCTGGTTGCCGCCCATCAGGTCGTTCACCAGTTTGGTCGGATCCATCGTCTTGATCGGGGTGTGGCAGGGATCGTGGTACATGTAGCGCGTACCGGTCACGCCTTCCAGCTTCACACCCTTTTCGAGCAGGTACTCGTGGATGTCGATGATGCGGCAGCCCGGGAAGATCTTGTCGAATTCATACCCGGCCAGCTGGTCGTAGCAGGTGCCACAGCTGACCACCACGGTCTTGATGTCGAGGTAGTTCAGCGTATTCGCCACGCGATGGAACAGCACGCGGTTGTCGCTGACCATCTTCTCGGCGCGGTCGTACTGGCCGGCGCCGCGCTGCGGATAGCCGCAGCACAGGTAGCCCGGCGGCAGCACCGTCTGCACGCCCACGTGCCAGAGCATGGCCTGCGTGGCCAGCCCCACCTGCGAGAACAGGCGTTCGGACCCGCAGCCCGGGAAGTAGAACACGGCTTCGGTCTCGGCCGTGGTCGTCTTCGGGTTGCGGATGATCGGCACGATCTCGTTGTCTTCGATATCGAGCAGCGCGCGCGCCGTCTTCTTGGGCAGGTTGCCCGGCATCTTCTTGTTGATGAAGTGGATCACCTGCTCCTGCACCGGCGGCTTGCCGACCGTGGCGGGCGGATGCTGGGTCTGCTTCTTCGCGAACTTCTTGAGCACCTCGTTGCCCAGGCGCTGCGCCTTGTAGCCCCAGCCGATCATGGCCGCGCGGGTCATGTTGATCGTCTGCGGGTTGGTCGCGTTCAGGAAGAACATCGACGCGGCGGTGCCCGGGTTGAACTTCTTCTGGCCCATCTTCCGCAGCAGGTTGCGCATGTTCATCGACACGTCGCCGAAGTCGATCTTGACCGGGCACGGCGTCACGCACTTGTGGCAGACCGTGCAGTGGTCGGCCACGTCCGAGAACTCGTCCCAGTGCTTGATCGACACGCCGCGGCGCGTCTGTTCCTCGTACAGGAACGCCTCCACCAGCAGTGACGTCGCCAGGATCTTGTTGCGCGGGCTGTACAGCAGGTTGGCGCGCGGCACGTGCGTGGCGCACACGGGCTTGCACTTGCCGCAGCGCAGGCAGTCCTTGACGCTGTCGGCAATGGCGCCGATGTCGCTCTGCTGCATGATGATGGACTCGTGCCCCATCAGGCCGAACGACGGCGTGTACGCGTTGCGCAGGTCGGCGCCCGGCAGCAGCTTGCCCTTGTTGAAGCGGCCCTGCGGGTCCACGCGCTGCTTGTACTCGCGGAATTCGCCGATCTCGTCCTCGGTCAGGAATTCGAGCTTGGTGATGCCGATGCCGTGCTCGCCCGAAATCACGCCGTCCAGCGAACGCGCCAGGTCCATGATGCGGGCCACCGCGCGGTGCGCGTCCTGCAGCATGTCGTAGTCGTCCGAGTTGACGGGCAGGTTCGTGTGGACGTTGCCGTCGCCGGCGTGCATGTGCAGCGCCACGAACACGCGGCCGCGCAGCACCTGCTTGTGGATCTTCTGGGCCTCGTCCAGGATCGGCTTGAACTCGCCGCCGTTGAAGATCTTGCGCAGTTCGGCGCGGATTTCGTTCTTCCAGCTCACGCGGATCGTGCGATCCTGCATCAGGTGGAATACCGTGGCGTCAGGCTGGCTCTGCAGGCGCTGCTCGAAGGCCGGACCCAGCAGGCCCAGGCCGTGGCCGATCAGCGACGCACGGGCCGACTGCAGCGGCGTATCGAGATGGTCCTGCAGGTAGCGCCAGCGCGCGCGGATCTCGCGCATCAGCGTCAGCGCATGCTGCACGCGGTCTTCCAGCAGCTCGGCGCTCGGAATCTCGTTGGCATCGTCGCTGCGGCCCAGCGGCAGGTTGCCGCGCGCGAAGAACGCTTCCAGCTCGTCCAGCAGCTTGAGCTTGTTCTTGGTCGACAGTTCGATGTTGATGCGCTCGATGCCGTCCGTGTACTCGCCCATGCGGGGCAGCGGAATCACCACGTCCTCGTTGATCTTGAAGGCGTTGGTGTGGCGCGCGATGGCGGCCGTGCGCGAGCGGTCGAGCCAGAACTTCTTGCGGGCCTCGGGGCTCACGGCGATAAAGCCTTCGCCGCTCTTGCCGTTGGCCATGCGGATCACTTCCGAGGTGGCGCGCGCCACGGCGTCTTCGTCGTCACCGACGATATCGCCAATCAGCACCATCTTCGGGAAGGCGTTGCGCTTGCTCTTGGTGGCGTAGCCCACCGCGCGCAGGTAGCGTTCGTCCAGATGCTCCAGGCCGGCCAGGATGGCGCCGCCCTCGCGCTTCGACTCCGCATCGAGGAAATCCTTGATCTCGACGATGCTGGGGATGGCGTCGCGCGGCTGGCCGAAGAACTCCAGGCACACCGTGCGGATGTGCTTCGGCATGCGGTGCAGGATCCAGCGCGCGCTGGTGATGATGCCGTCGCAGCCTTCCTTCTGCACGCCGGGCAGGCCGGCCAGGAACTTGTCGGTGACGTCCTTGCCCAGGCCTTCCTTGCGGAACTTGCGGCCCTCGATGGCGAGCGTCTCGGTGCGCAGTACCTTCTCGCCCGGGCGGCGGTTGCCGTCCGACCACTTCAGTTCGAACGTGGCCACGGGCACGTCATGGATCTTGCCCAGGTTGTGGTCCATGCGGGTGATCTCGAGCCAGTTGCCCTCGGGATCGACCATGCGCCACCACGCCAGGTTGTCCAGCGCCGTGCCCCACAGCACGGCCTTCTTGCCGCCCGCGTTCATCGCCACGTTGCCGCCGATGCACGATGCATCGATCGACGTCGGGTCCACCGCGAACACCAGGCCGGCCTTGTCGGCGGCGTCGGCCACGCGGCGCGTCACCACGCCGGCGCCCGAGAAGATCGTCGCCACCTTGTGCGGCACGTTGGGCAGGTCGGTCATCTCGACCGCATCCAGCTGCTCCAGCTTCTCGGTGTTGATGACGGCCGAGAACGGCGTCAGCGGCACGGCGCCGCCGGTGTAGCCGGTGCCGCCCCCACGCGGGATGATGGTCAGGCCCAGCTCGAAGCAGCCCTTGACCAGCCCGGCGATCTCGTCCTCGGTGTCCGGGGTCAGCACCACGAACGGGTATTCCACGCGCCAGTCGGTGGCGTCGGTCACGTGCGACACGCGCGACAGGCCGTCGAACTTGATGTTGTCCTTCTGCGTCACCTTGCCCAGCACGCGCTGGGTGCGCTTGCGCAGCGCATAGGCATCGGCAAATTCCTGCTTGAACGATTCGATCGCCTGCTTGGCGAACGCGACCAGCTGCTCCACACGGTGCGAACGGTCTTCGGCGGCGGGCTCGGCGTGCTCGGCACGGTCGGCGGCGCGGCGCTTCTCGATTTCGCTCAGGCGGTGGTGCAGCGCGCTGACCAGCATCTGGCGGCGCTTGGGGTTCTCGAGCAGGTCGTCCTGCAGGTAGGGATTGCGGCGGACCACCCAGATATCGCCCAGCACCTCGTAGAGCATGCGGGCCGAACGGCCGGTACGGCGTTCGCCGCGCAGTTCGTCGAGAATGCGCCAGGCTTCTTCGCCCAGCAGACGGATGACAATCTCGCGATCCGAAAACGACGTGTAGTTATAGGGGATCTCACGCAGGCGCGGAGGGGCGTCCTGCGTGGCGAGCTTGGCATCGAGCACGAGTGGGGCGTTCATGGGCGGGACCGCTTCGAAGCTGCGCACGGGGACGGTGCGCGATTTTCGTCATTAAAGGGCGATTGTACTTCAACGCCCAGTTTCGCCGCACCGCAGCAAGGCCGATTTGGGGAATAACCCCTGAAAATGTCCGGGATCAGCATGGATTGCATGCAATTTCACGCATTTCGGGCATTTCCGGGCTGTCGCCGGAAGGCCGGTCAGAACCACTGCCGGATCGCCTCGCCCACGCCATGCCAGAAGGAATCGGGGATCCAGAGCAGGCTGGCGGTCATCGCCAGGTAGCGCAGGAACTTGCCGATCGCCATATAGAACAGGCTTTGCCAGAACGGCATCCGCAGCCAGCCGGCCAAAGTGCACAGTGGATCACCAATGCCAGGCAACCACGAAAACAGCATCGTGGGCGGGCCATAACGGCGCATCCACCGGAAGTACCTGGCGTCCAGCCGGGGCTTGTGCCGCTTGCGCGGGTGCGTGCGGTGCTCGGCGTGTTCGCGCTCGTGCTCGTGCTCCTGGCGCCGTTGGCGGTAGCGCACCACCGCCAGCTTGGCAGCGTATCCGAGCCACCAGTCGATGGCGCCGCCCAGCGTGTTCCCGACCGTCGCCACCAGGATCGCCGGCCAGAACATGTGCGGATTGAGCTTGATATAGCCGAACACGGCCGGCTCCGAACCCAGCGGCAGCAGCGTGGCCGACACCAGGCTGACCACGAAAATGGCCGGCAGCCCTACCTTGGGCAGGGCTACGGTCTCGAACAGCCAGTCAATGAAGGCTTCCATGCGTGGGGACGTTGGACAGGCCGCTCAGGGCAGGGGAACCCGCATGGCAGCACCGAAGGTTTTGTGATTTACTTTTAGAGCCTGAGGCGGCGGATCGTTCATTCCGCCGCAAGACCGGGCAAACCCGGCAGCACCAATATCACGAAATAGCCGTCTCAACCAAGCGGCAGTACCGCGTCGTGGCCCGTCCCGCGCAGTCTACATTCGGGGATCGGCGGAGCTGGCCAT
Organism: Cupriavidus sp. HE11; assembly: GCF_056097175.1. Taxonomy (NCBI): domain Bacteria; kingdom Pseudomonadati; phylum Pseudomonadota; class Betaproteobacteria; order Burkholderiales; family Burkholderiaceae; genus Cupriavidus; species Cupriavidus sp. HE11. The sequence goes on along the minus strand of NZ_CP184464.1, from coordinate 2,382,050 downwards.
GCGCGCACCACCCCACATGGAGACAAGCATGGCGATTCCGATCCGCCTGACGGTCAACGGCAAGCCCGTTGACGCGCAGGTCGAACCCAATACCCTTCTGGTCCAGTTCCTGCGCGAGCAGCTTCGCCTGACCGGCACCCACGTGGGCTGCGACACCGCCCAGTGCGGGGCCTGCACCGTCCATCTGGACGGCCGCGCCGTGAAGTCCTGCAACATGCTGGCAGTCCAGGCGGACGGGGCCAGCGTGACCACCATCGAGGGCCTGGCGGCCAACGGCGAGATGCATCCGATGCAGCAGGCGTTCCGCGAATGCCATGGGCTGCAGTGCGGCTTCTGCACGCCGGGCATGGTGATGGCAGCCACCTCGCTGCTCGAGCAGCAGCCCCACGCCGACGCCCAGGCCATCCGCCAGCAGCTCGAAGGCAACCTGTGCCGCTGTACCGGCTACCACAACATCGTGCGTGCGGTGCAGCAGGGGCAGGCCGCCATGCAGGGCGACCGCACCACGGTCAGCGCCGAATAAGGGAGGCCCGTCATGAACGCACCCGAAAAGCACCCGTTCATCGGCACGCCCGTGCGCCGCAAGGAGGATTACCGCTTCCTGACCGGCAATGGCCAGTACACCGACGACGTCACGCTGCCGCACCAGAGCTACGGCTACTTCGTGCGCTCGCCGCACGCGCATGCCCACATCCGCACCATCGATACGGCCGAAGCACTGGGCTCGCCCGGCGTGATCGCCGTGCTGACCGGCGACGACATGGCCGGCGACAAGGTGGGCGGCCTGCCCTGCGGCTGGCTGATCCACAGCATCGACGGCTCGCCGATGAAGGAGCCGCCCCACCCCGCCCTGGCCCACGGCAAGGTCCGCCATGTGGGCGACCAGGTGGCACTGGTCATCGCCGAAACGCTGCAGCAGGCACGCGATGCGGCTGAGAAGGTCGTGGTCGACTACGACGAACTGCCCGCCGTGGTCAGCCCGGCCGATGCCGCGGCTGCCTCCACGCTGGTCCACGACGACGTGCCGGCCAATACCTGCTACACCTGGGGCCACGGCGACAAGGCCGCCACCGACGCGGCATTCGCAAAGGCCGCCCACGTGACCACGCTGGAGATCGTCAACAACCGGCTGATCCCGAACGCCATCGAGCCGCGCGCCGTCAACGCCAGCTATACCCGCCAGGACGACAGCTACACGGTCTACGTGGCAAACCAGAACCCGCACGTGGAACGCCTGCTGATGGGCGCCTTCGTGCTGGGGCTGCCCGAATCGCGCCTGCGCATCATCGCGCCGGACGTGGGCGGCGGCTTCGGCTCGAAGATCTTCCTCTACCCGGAGGACGTGGCGCTGACCTGGGCATCGAAGAAGATCGGCCGCCCGGTCAAGTGGACGGCCGAACGGTCGGAGTCGTTCCTGACCGACGCGCACGGCCGCGACCACGTGACCAAGGCCGAACTGGCGCTCGATGCCGACGGCAAATTCCTGGCAATGCGCGTGCACACGGTCGCCAACATGGGCGCGTACCTGTCCACCTTCGCCAGCAGCGTGCCGACGATCCTCTACGCCACGCTGCTCGCCGGCCAGTACGCCACCCCGGCCATCTACGCCGAAGTCCAGGCCGTGTTCACGAACACGTCGCCCGTCGATGCCTATCGCGGCGCGGGCCGGCCCGAGGCCACCTATGTGGTGGAACGCCTGGTCGAGGCGGCCGCGCACGAAACCGGCACCGACCCCGCCACGCTGCGCCGCAAGAACTTCATCCGCAGCTTCCCGTACGCCACGCCCGTGGGCCTGACCTACGACACCGGCGACTACGAGCCCTGCCTGGCGCGGGCCGAGGAACTGGCCGACGTGGCCGGCTTCCCGGCGCGCCGCGACGCCGCAAAGCAGCGCGGCAAGCTGCGCGGGCTTGGCTACTCGTGCTACATCGAGGCCTGCGGCCTGGCCCCGTCGAACATCGCCGGGGCGCTGGGCGCCCGCGCGGGCCTGTTCGAAGTGGGCGAGATCCGCGTGCATCCCACCGGCACCGTGACCGTCTTCACCGGATCGCACAGCCACGGACAAGGCCACGAGACCACGTTCGCGCAGATCGTGGCCGACCGGCTCGGCATTGCCATGGACGCCGTGGAAATCGTGCATGGCGACACCGGGCGCGTGCCGTTCGGCATGGGCACCTACGGCTCGCGCTCGCTGGCCGTGGGCGGATCGGCCATCATGAAGGCGCTGGACAAGATCGAGGCCAAGGCCAAGAAGATTGCCGCTCACCTGCTGGAAGCGTCCGATGCGGACATCGAGTTCCAGGACGGCGTGTTCCGCGTGGCCGGCACCGATCGCACCAAGACGTTCGGCGAGGTGGCGCTGACCGCCTACGTGCCGCACAACTATCCGCTCGACAAGCTCGAACCGGGCCTGAACGAGAACGCGTTCTACGATCCCACCAACTTCACCTATCCGTCCGGCGCCTATATCTGCGAGGTCGAGGTCGACCCCGACACGGGCGAGTCGCACGTCGTCAAGTTCACGGCGGTGGACGACTTCGGCAACGTGATCAACCCGATGATCGTCGAGGGCCAGGTCCACGGCGGCATCGGCCAGGGCCTGGGCCAGGCGATGCTGGAGCAGTGCATCTACGACCCCGACAGCGGCCAGTTGCTGACCGGCTCCTATATGGACTACGCCATGCCGCGCGCCGGCGACCTGCCGGACTTCACGGTGGAGACCGCCAGCGGCACGCCCTGCACGCATAACCCGCTGGGCGTCAAAGGCTGCGGCGAGGCCGGCGCCATCGGATCGCCCCCGGCGTTCATCAACGCGCTGGTGGACGCGCTGTCGCCGCTGGGCGTGCGCGATGTGCAGATGCCCGCCACGCCGCACCGCGTGTGGCAGGCCATCCAGGCTGCCCAGGGCAGCGCCGCATAACGGAAGGAGACGACCATGTACGCATTCCAGTACGAACGCGCCACGGACGCCGCTTCCGCCGTGGCAAAGCTGAAGGCCGATGGCGACGCCAAGTTCCTGGCTGGCGGCCAGAGCCTGCTCGCTGCCATGAAGCTGCGCCTCTCGGCGCCGTCGACCCTGGTCGACATCGCGCGCATTCCGGGCATCGCCGATATCACGGTGCAGGGCGACGAGCTGGTGATCGGCGCCGCCGCGCGCCACGCCGACGTGGCCGCCAACGCCGAGGTCATGCGCCGCATTCCGGCGCTGGCGGCGCTGGCGTTCGGCATCGGCGACCGGCAGGTGCGCGCGATGGGCACGATTGGCGGATCGCTGGCCAACGACGATCCGGCCGCCGACTATCCGGCGGCCGTGCTCGGCCTGAACGCCACCGTCGTCACCGACCGCCGCAGCATCGCCGCCGACAACTTCTTCAAGGGCCTTTACGAAACCGCGCTGGCCCCTGACGAACTGATCACGGCCGTGCGGTTCCCGGTGCCCGAGCGGGCCGCCTACATCAAGTTCCGCAACCCGGCATCGCGCTTCGCGCTGGTTGGCGTGATGGTGGCGCGCACCGGCCAGTCGGTACGGGTGGCGGTGACCGGCGCGGCCGACAGCGTGTTCCGCGCCCCGGCGCTGGAGCAGGCGCTGACGGCCAGCTTCACCGTGGCGGCGGCACGTGCGGTGAAGGTCGATCCGTCGGGCCTCAATGGCGACCTGCACGCTTCGCCCGAGTACCGTGCGCACCTGATCCCGGTGCTGACGGCCAGGGCGGTGGAACAGGCACTGAAGGGATAGGCATTGCTACGTGCCTGCGCCCCTCTCCTGCCTGCGGGAGTGGGGCCAGGCGAGAGCTCGACCTGTCAGGCGCCACCGTGCCGGATCACACCGACGGCTGCGTCCGCCGCTTTGGTTTGCCCCCCTCTCCTGCCTGCGGGAGTGGGGCCAGGCGAGAGAGCTCGACCTGTCAGGCGCCGCCGTGCCGGATCACACCGACGGCTGCGTCCGCCGCTTTGGTTTGCTCCCCTCTCCCGCAAGGCGGGAGAGGGGCCGGGGGAGAGGGCACGGCCTGTCAGGCGCCGCCGTGCCGGATCACACCGACGGCTTCGTCCGCCGCTTTGGTTTGCTCCCCTCTCCCGCAAGGCGGGAGAGGGGCCGGGGGAGAGGGCACGGCCTGTCGGGCGCCACCGTGCCGGATCACACCGACGGCTTCGTCTGCCGCTTTGGTTTGCTCCCCTCTCCCCATGAGGGGAGAGGGAGCCGAGACACTACTGTCTGCGTTCATCTGGGCGCAGTTGGCGGCGGTGGCCGTTAAACAACCACGAGCTTCGTTAATTTGCTTGCTGCTGTGACAATGCTCCCGACTTCCATCGACCAGACCCTTGCCCGGCTCGAAGCCCAGCAGTACTTTGCCGATCGCGAGACCGCCACCGTGCTGTACCTGGCCCTGCGCATGCAGCGGCCGTTGTTCCTGGAAGGTGAGCCCGGCGTGGGCAAGACGGCGCTGGCGCAGGCCATGGCCGGCATGCTCGGCACGCGCCTGCTGCGCCTGCAGTGCTATGAGGGGCTCGATGCCGCCAGCGCGCTCTACGAGTGGGACTACCCGCGCCAGATCATGGCGCTGCGGCTGGCCGAAGCGCGCGGCGAGCGGCCCGAACAGCAATCGCTCTATCACGACGACTACCTGCTCAAGCGGCCGCTGCTCGAAGCGCTGCTGCCGGACCCCGCCAGTCCCGATGTGCCGCGCGTGCTGCTGATCGACGAGATCGACCGCGCCGACGAGCCGTTCGAGGCCTTCCTGCTCGAAGTGCTGTCCGAGTACCAGGTGTCGATTCCCGAAATCGGCGTGATCCGCGCCGAGCGGCCGCCGCTGATCGTCATCACGTCGAACCGCACCCGCGAGGTTCATGACGCGCTCAAGCGCCGCTGCCTGTACCAGTGGATGGGCTACCCTGGCCGCGACCGGGAGCTGCAGATCGTGGCCGCCCGCGCACCCGAGGCCGCGGTGGCGCTGCAGCAGCAGGCGGTGGACTTCATTCACCGGCTGCGCGGCATCGACCTGTTCAAGGCGCCGGGCATCGCCGAGGCCATCGACTGGTGCCGGGCGCTGGCCGCACTGGGCGTGACCGAACTCGATCCGCAATCGGTGCGCAACACGCTGGGCGTGCTGCTCAAGTACCAGGACGACCTGGCGCGGGCCGATGGCCCCACCATCGCGGAACTGCTGGCCGGCGCCGCGCCGGCGGGCTGACATGAAGCCGGACATGCTGCAGGACGTGCCGCCCCGCCCCATCGCATTGCCGATGCTGGCGCGCAACGTCACCCACTTCACGCGGCTGTTGCGCGATGCCGGTTTTGGCCTGTCGCCCGCCCATGCCGTCGACGCGCTGGAGGCACTGCGCCATGTCGATATCGGCGCGCGCAGCGAAGTGCGTGCCGCGCTGGCCGCGCTGATGCTGTCCGGCCCCGACCAGCGGCCGCTGTTCGATGCCGCTTTCGACCTGTTCTGGCGCGACCCCGACTGGGAAGGCAAGCTGCGCGCGATGCTGCTGCCGCGCGTGGATGCCGGGGCGCCCCCGCCCAGGCGCAGCAATCGCCTGGCCGATGCGCTGGCGGCCCGCCAGCCGGCCGCGGCAAGACCAGACCAGCCGATGCGCGAGGAGCGCTTCACGGCGCCGCTGACGTTCTCGGACCGCGAGCGACTCGCGAGCCGCGACTTCGAGACGCTCTCGGCCGACGAGTGGCGCGCCCTGCAGCATCTGGTGCGCACGCGCCGCGCCCACCTGGCGCTGCAGCGCACGCGCCGGCTGCGGCCTGCCATGTGCGGCACCCGTGCCGACCTGCGCGCCAGCGCACGGCTGGCCGTGCGCCAGCATGGCGAATGGCTGCGCTGGAAGTACCGCAAGCACGCCGAGCGCAAGCCGCCCGTGGTGCTGCTGCTCGACATCTCGGGCTCGATGAGCCAGTACTCGCGCGCCGTGCTGTACTTCTGCCACGCGCTGATGCAGTCGCGCGAGCGCATGCACGTGTTCCTGTTTGGCACGCGGCTGACCAACGTCACCCGGGCGCTGCGCGAACGCGACCCCGACGATGCCGTGACCCTGATCACCGAACAGGTGCGCGACTGGGCCGGCGGCACCCGCATTGGCGCGGCGCTGGCGGCCTTCAACCGGCAGTGGGCGCGCCGCACGCTATCTGGCCGCGCCACCGTGCTGTTCGTCAGCGATGGCATCGACCTGGAGCACATCGACCTGCTGGAACGGGAGATGGCCCGGCTGCGCCGCTTCGCGCACCGCATCGTGTGGCTCAACCCGCTGCTGCGCTACGCGGGCTTCGCGCCGCAGGCCCGGGGCATCCAGGCCATCCTGCCGCATGTGGACGCGCTGCGCCCGGCACACAACCTCGACAGCCTGCTGGCGCTGGAAACCCTGCTGGCGGACACCGGCCGGCCGCCGCCCATGCCACCGGACAGACCAACCGCCCCCCGACAAGGAAATCCGCCATGGAAATGAACCAGACCCAGCGCCTGCCCGTGCCGCAAGAGGTGGCATGGGAGGCGCTGAACGACATCGCCCTGCTCAAGCAATGTATTCCCGGATGTGAGAGCATCGAGCCCGATGGCGAAAATGCCTACCAGCTTGCGCTGACCGCCGCCGTGGGGCCGGTCAAGGCGCGCTTCAAGGGACGCATGGCCCTGCAGGACATCCAGGCGCCGCAAAGCTACACGATCCAGTTCGACGGACAGGGTGGCGCGGCCGGCTTCGGCAAGGGGTCCGCCAAGGTCACGCTGGCCCCCGAAGGCGACGAGACGCTGCTCACGTACGTGGTGCAGGCGCATGTGGGCGGCAAGATCGCGCAGATCGGCTCGCGCCTGGTGGATGCCGCCGCGCGCAAGATGGCCGATGCATTTTTCGCGCGCTTCACAGAGGCCGTGGGCGGCAGCCCTGGCGATGCGCAAGCGCCGGACAGTGACAACAACGACAACACCCAGAGCAACGGGGCCACCGGAGACGGCGACGAAGGCGGTGGCGAGGATCAGACGAAGAAGCGGAAAAGATCATGGACAGCGTGGATCTCGAAGTCCTGAAGAGCAGCGTGAAGTGGCAGCACGAAGGACACAACGTATTGCTGGTGACGGTGGTCAGGACATGGGGCTCGTCGCCCCGGCCTGAAGGCGCGATGCTGGCGGTGCGCGACGACGGCCTTGTGGTCGGCTCGGTCTCGGGCGGATGCATCGAGGACGACATCATTTATCGCGTACACAAGGAAGGCATCAAGGCGACACGCCCCGAAGCCATGAAGTACGGCATCAGCGCCGAGGAGGCGCATCGCTTTGGCCTGCCTTGCGGCGGCACCATCGAACTGGTGGCCGAGCCGCTGGCGCCGCACAGCGGCATTGCCGAGCTGCTGCAGGCCGTGGAAGGCGGCCGGCTCGTGGCACGCTCGCTGGACATGGCCAGCGGCCGGGCCACGCTTGGCCATGCCGTGGCAACCGACGGCCTGACGTTCGACGGCCAGACGCTGCTGACCATCCACGGGCCGCGCTATCGCATGCTGGTGATCGGCGCGGGCCAGTTGTCGAAGTACCTGTGCCAGATTGCCGTGGGCCTGGGCTTCCAGGTCACCGTCTGCGATCCGCGCGAGGAATACACCGAGACGTGGGATATCCCCGGCGTGACAATGGTGCGCACGATGCCCGACGACACGGTCGAGGCGATGAAGCTCGACGAGCGCTGCGCGGTGATCGCGCTCACGCACGACCCCAAGCTGGACGACCTGGCGCTGATGGAAGCGCTGCGCACGCCCGCGTTCTACGTGGGTGCGCTGGGGTCGCGCCGCAACAACCAGGCGCGGCGCGAGCGGCTCAAGGAGTTCGACCTGACCGACCTGCAGCTTGCCCGGCTGCACGGCCCGGTAGGCATCTACATCGGCAGCCGCACGCCGCCCGAGATCGCGATCTCGATCCTGGCCGAGGTGGTGGCCGCCAAGAACCACGTATCGCTGCCCGACATCCTGCAGGTGGAAGGCGCCAAGGCCGCCCGCGAAATCGCGGCCGGCGAAGCCGAGTGTCCGATTCTGCCCGGCGGTGTCCCCGCCGCCCAGTCATGAGCAAGTCCACCCGCGCCCCGCTGATCCTGAGCGACCTGCCCACCGGCATCCTGCTGGCCGCCGGCTTCGGCCGGCGCTTCGACCCCGCCGGCCTGCGCAACAAGCTGCTCGAAACGCTGCCCGATGGCCGCACCGTGGCCTGGCGCAGCGCGCGCACGCTGGCGGCCGGGTTGCCCAACTCGATTGCCGTGGTGCGTCCCGGCATGCCGGAGCTGGCCGAGGAACTGCGTCGCGGCGGCTGCAAGGTAGTGGAAGCCCCGGAGGCCGAGGCCGGCATGGGCGCGGCACTGCGCGCGGGCGTGGCGGCCTGTGCCGATGCGCGCGGCTGGGTGGTGGCACTGGCCGACATGCCGTGGCTGTCGATGGAACTGGTGCGCGCGGTGGCCCTGACGATCACCTCGCGCGACACCATTGCCGCGCCGTGGCGCGACGGCCAGCGCGGCCACCCGGTGGGATTCGGTGCGGCGTGGAAAGACGAACTGCTGAAGCTCGACGGCGACGAGGGCGCGCGGGCCCTGCTGAAGTCACAGCCGGTCACGCGCATCCTGACCGAGGACGACGGCGCGTTCCGGGATATCGACCTGCCAAAGGATCTTCACTGACTGGCAGTCTTCGCCCCTCTCCCGCCTGCGGGAGAGGGGCGGGAGAGAGGGCGGGCCGCTCCAAATGCGACGGGTCGGCAAGCAGAACCTCAACGCCCTCTCCCCCAACCCCTCTCCCATTGCATGGGAGAGGGGAGTGTAGTGGTCCAATTTCCTCAGACAGGTCGATAGGTGGAAAATCACGATCGACGAGGAAAGACGACATGACAAAGCAACGCCGCAAGTTTGACGCTGCCTTCAAGCTGGAGGTAGTCCGGATGATCCGGGATCAGGGCCTATCGGTCGCCGAGGTTTGCCACACGATGGCGATTGGCGAGACCGCCTTACGGCGCTGGCTGGTCCAGTACGACCTTGAAGTGGCTGGCGGCAAGGGAGTGGGCAAGCCGCTGACGCCTGAGCAGCAGCGCATTCGCCAGCTCGAAGAGGAAAACCGCCGCCTGAAGGAGGACAACCTGATCCTAAAAAAGGCATCGGCCTTCTTCGCCCGCGAACTCAAGTGATCTATCGAGTGGTTAGCGGATTGCAGAAGGAGGCGATCGCCATCAGTCGGGCATGCCGGGTGCTGGGCGTGAGCCGGGCGGGGTATTACGCGGCCGGGCGAGAGCCTGCCACCAAGGAGAAGGCCTTGCGGCAGGCGGTGTATGTGCGGGCGGCGTTCGAGGCCAGCGGACGTACCTACGGCAGCCGGCGCGTGGCGCAGGATTTGGACAGGCAGGGGGTGAAGATCGGGCGCTATCGGGCCCGCACGCTGATGCGCCAGGAGAATCTGCACCCGGTGTGGAAGCGCAAGTTCGTGGCGACGACTGACAGCCGGCATGGCAGGCCGGTGGCGCCGAACGTGCTGAGCAGGCAGTTCAGGCCCGCACAGCCCAACCGGGCCTGGGTGTCGGACATCACGTATGTGCGCACGGGGGAAGGCTGGTTGTATCTGGCGGTGGTGTTGGACCTGTATTCGCGCAAGGTAGTGGGCTGGGCCAGCGCAGCGGCCATGCCCGCCGCGCTGGTGGCGTCGGCCTTGAAGATGGCCATCCTGCAGCGCAATCCGGCGCCCGGACTGATAGTGCATTCGGACCGGGGCAGCCAGTATGCAAGCGAGGAGTACCAGGGATTGCTGGCGCGCCACGGCCTGGTTTGCAGCATGAGCCGGGCCGGCGATTGCTGGGATAACGCTGTAGCAGAACGCTTCTTCCTGAACCTGAAGATGGAGCGCGTCTGGCAGAGGCGGTACGTCGACCGGGCCGAAGCCCGGCGCGACATCACGCAGTACATCGTGGGTTTCTACAACCCGGTGCGCTTGCATTCGACACTGGGCTACACGTCGCCAACAGACTACGAGGACAAGTTCCAACAGACCACCCTAATACCTGTCTGAAAAAACTTGACCACTACAGAGCAACATCAATCGGGGTAACTACGCCATCAGCCCCCCTCCGTCTCCATCAGCGCCCGCAGGTACTCGCTGCTCCACCAGTGCACGTCCTGCAGCCGGATACGTTCCAGCAGCTTCTGGTGGCGGGCGCGGCGTTCGGACAGCGGCATGTGCAGCGCCTGCTGGATGGCCTGCGCGGTGGCGCGGGTGTCGTACGGGTTCACCAGCAACGCTTCCTTCAGCTGCTCGGCGGCGCCGGCGAAACGCGACAGTACCAGCACGCCCGGATCGTCGGGGTCCTGCGCGGCAATGTATTCCTTGGCCACCAGGTTCATGCCGTCGCGCAACGGCGTGACCAGCGCCACGCAACTCGCGCGGCACAGGCCCGGCAGCCGCCGGCGCGATGTGGACCGATGGATATACCGCACCGGCATCCAGTCGAGCTCGCCGTATTCCCCGTTGATGGCCCCGGTAATGCCTTCCATCTCGCGGCGCAGGTCGGCGTAGGCATCCACCGATTCGCGCGACGGCGCGGCAATCTGGATCAGCGTGGCACTCGACCGGTTTTCGGGGTACTCGGCCAGCAACGTCTGGTACGCCTTGAGCCGTTGCGGCAGGCCCTTCGAATAGTCGAGCCGGTCGATACCCAGCAACAGCCGGCGGCGCGCGTACTGGCCGCGCATCATCTCGTAGGTTTCCACCGCCTCGTCGCCGCGTCCGAGTTCGGCAAATTCGTCGACATCGATGCCGATCGGGAACGCCTGCGCGCGCACCGTCCGGTGGAATGCGCGGAAGCGGTACTCGCCCATCGGCTCCGCGCCGGCCTCGCCCTGCACATAGCGCGAGAAATGGTCCAGGTCGGCCTGGCTCTGGAAGCCGAGCAGGTCGTAGGCAAACAGCGCGCGCATCAGCCATTCGTGCTGCGGGATGGCTGCCAGGATCAACGGCGGTGGCAGCGGCACGTGCAGGAAGAACCCGATGCGCTGGCCGCAGCCGATGGCACGGAGTTCAGCCGCCAGCGGGATCAGGTGGTAGTCGTGGATCCAGATCACGTCGTCTGGCTTCAGCAGCGGCGCCAGCTTGCGCGCGAACAGCTGGTTCACGCGGCGGTAGGCGTTGAGATTGCCACCGGCATCGAAGTCCGCCAGGTCCACGCGGTAGTGCAGCACCGGCCAGAGCACGCCGTTGCTGTAGCCCAGGTAGTACGCGTCATGATCCTCCCGGCACAGGTCCACGGTGGCCAGCGTCACGTTGCCCGCCTGCACCTGGTGCATCTCGCCCTCGCCGGGCGTGCCGCCCTGCGCGGTTTCCAGCACCTTGCCGCTCCAGCCGAACCAGAGGCCGCCCGTCTTGTTGAGCGCTTCGGAAAGCGCCACGGCCAGCCCGCCCGCCGCGTGGTTGCGGGGGTCCGCGACCCGGTTCGATACCGCTACTAGTCTGCCCATATATCGCTTGTTGTTGTTGCAAGTCCTTTCTTCAGATCACGGTGTCCCAGGGTGCCGACAACCGCATGGCACCGTTGATCAGGCCGACCATCGAATAGGTCTGCGGGAAGTTTCCCCACATCTCTCCGGTGACCGGGTGAGTGTCTTCCGACAGCAATCCCAGCGGATTGCGCGCGGCCAGCATGGCCTCGAAAATCTCGCGCGCCTCCTCGCGCCGCCCGATGCGCGCCAGCGCGTCGATGCGCCAGAAGGTGCAGATATTGAATGCCGTTTCGGGCTTGCCGAAATCATCGGGCGCCTCGTAGCGCCGCATGTACGGGCCGTCGCACAACGACTCTTCCAGCGCCTTCACCGTGGACACGAAACGCGGGTCCTTCGGGTCAATGAAATTGACCTCGGCCATCAGCAGCACGCTGGCGTCGAGCTCCTTGCCGCCAAAGCTCTCGGCAAACGCCTGGCGCTTCTCGTTCCACGATTCGTCCAGGATGCGCTGCTTCATGTGGTCGGCATGGTCGTGCCAGTAGGCGGCGCGCGCGGGATGTTCGAGCTTTTCGGCGATCTTCGCCAGGCGGTCGCACGCCACCCAGCTCATCAGCGCCGAGGACGTGTGGATACGTGCCCGCGTACGCAACTCCCACATGCCCGCGTCGGGCGTGCCGAACACGCGCACGGCCTGCTCGCCCACGTCCTCCAGCCGGCGGAACTCGGCGGGGCCGCCGCGATAGAGCAGCCGGTGATCGTGAAAGGCCTGCGCGGCGGCCAGCACCACGTTGCCGTAGACGTCGTGCTGGAAGTGCTCCTGCGCCTGGTTGCCCACGCGCACGGGCCCCATGCCGCGATAGCCGCCCAGGTGATCGAGCATGCTTTCCGGCAGCTCGCGTTCGAGCCCGATGCCGTAGAGCGGCTGGATATGCCCGTCCTGCGACTGCATCACCACGTTGGACAGCCAGCGCAGATAGTCCTCCATGGTGCCGACTTCCGACAGGCTGTTCAGCGCACGCACCACGAAAAACGCGTCGCGCAGCCAGCAGAAGCGGTAGTCCCAGTTGCGGCCGCTGCCCGGTGCCTCGGGGATGCTGGTGGTCATCGCGGCCACGATCGCGCCGGTTTCCTCGTAGAGCGACATCTTCAGCGTGATGGCTGCGCGGATCACGGCATCCTGCCATTCGCGCGGCACGGCCAGCCGGCGGCTCCAGAGCCGCCAGTACAAGGTGGTTTCCTGTTCGAAGTCGCGGGCGATGTCGTCCACCCCATGCGTGAGCGTCTCGTCGGGACCGAGTATGAAGTTGTAGCCGCGCGTGACCAGGAACGGCGTGTTCGACAGCACGTAGGCCAGCGGCGCGTCGGTGGTCAGGCGCAGCGTCATGTCGTCGCCGACAAAGCGCGCATGGCTGCTGCCGCGCGTCACCTGCGGCTTGATGCGGCCCCAGTTGAAGCGGGGCGCCACCGTCACACGCACGCGCGGCGCGCCCCGGATCGGGCGGATGCGTCGCACCAGCGTCAGCGGGCGGAAGTAGCGGCCCAGCCGGAAGAAGCGCGGGCAGAAATCGGTGATCTCCAGGCAGCTGCCGTGCTGGTCGATCAGCCGCGTGCGCAGGATGGCCGTGTTCGGCTCGTACCACTGTGTGGCTTCCTGGAAGTCCTCGATCTCGATATTGAAGTGGCCGGCGTTCTCGCTGGTATCGAGCAGCGCATTGAAGACGGGATCGCCGTCGAAGCGCGGCATGCAGCACCAGACGATACGGCCACGGCCGTCGACCAGCGCCGAGAACGCGCAGTTGCCGATCATGCCGAGCGACAGCGACGGATCGGCCTGGCGGCAGGAGCTGTCCGAATCCGTGTTGACCGCCGGCGCCTCGGTGGCAATGGCGGGGTTGAGGTTGGCAGGGTCACTCACAACGGTTCCTCCCTTGCAGACGATGGGGGTGAGAGGGGATCGGCCGGGTCTTCGCGGCGCGCCATCAGATGGGTGAGCGCGTGCGCGGAGCGATGCAGCCAGTCGCGCAGGACGGCGGGCCCCGCCACGCTGACCGAGGCAGCCGTGGCGCGCTGGCCCACCAGCAGGCCGACGCCGCCCAGTTCGCGCACCACCGTGAAGCCGGCTTCGTCGGTCACGTCGTCGCCGGCAAACAGCGGCATGCGGCCGGCAAACGGCGCCGAGCGCATGAATGTGGCAATCGCCCCGCCCTTGTCCACGCCGGCCGGCTTGATCTCGATGACCATCTTGCCGGGCAGCGCGTCGAGCCCGACCGCATCGCGCAGCACATCGGCCACGGCAGCACGCACCAGCGGCTCCAGCTCCGGCACCTGGCGATAGTGGATGGCGACGGCCACCGACTTGCGCTCCAGCTGCAGCCCCGGATGCCGGAGCACCAGCGCTTCCAGTCTGGGCAGCAGCGGGCCGATGCCTGGCGCGGGCGGCCGGACGATGCTTTCGGCGCCATGACGGAATTCCGCGCCATGCACGCCGGCGGCCGGCAAACGCAGCGGTTGCAGGAAATAGTCGAGTTCGTCCACAGGACGTCCCGAGACGATGGCAAGCGCGCCGTCCAGGCAGGTGTGCAGCGCACGCAGCGTGCCAACCAGCTCGGGCTCCACCTGCACCAGGTCGGGGCGTGGCGCAAGGTCGGCCAGCGTCCCGTCGAAGTCCAGGAACAGCGCGGTGTTGGGTTCGATGAGAGGTAGGGGAGGCATCGCGTGAAACCGTAGCACGCCGATTTGACGAGCGTCCACCGGGCGCTGTCCTACAACAGTGGCCCTTGCGGCACCTGGGGCGCCATCATGCGAAGCTGGGGCCCACATGTGCGTCATCCATTATCATTGGCGGTTTCCGCCGATTTTTCCGGCTTTTTTTGCCACGGCCAGCGTGGCGCCCGCAGACCATGACCCGCACCCCCGCCAAGCCCGACTATTTGAAGAAGATCCTGACCGCCAAGGTCTACGACGTGGCCCAGGAGACCGAACTGACCTACGCCCCCGCCCTGTCGGCGCGCACGAACAACGCGGTCTGGTTCAAGCGCGAGGACACCCAGCCGGTGTTCTCGTTCAAGTTGCGTGGGGCTTACAACAAGATGGCGTCGCTGCGGCCCGAGGAACTCAAGCGCGGCGTGATCGCCGCGTCGGCCGGCAACCATGCCCAGGGCGTGGCGCTGTCCGCCGCCCGGCTGCAGTGCAAGGCCATCATCTGCATGCCCACCACCACGCCGCAGGTGAAGATCGATGCCGTGCGCGAGCGCGGCGGCGAATGGGTGCAGATCGTGCTGCATGGCGAGTCGTACAGCGACGCGTACGTCCATGCCGCCGAGCTGGAAAAGAAGCACAAGCTCACGTTCATCCACCCGTTCGACGACCCCGAGGTGATCGCCGGCCAGGGCACCATCGCCATGGAGATCCTGCGCCAGCACCCGGGCCCGATCCACGCGATCTTCGTCGCCATCGGCGGCGGCGGCCTGATTTCGGGCATTGCCGCCTACGTGAAGGCCGTGCGCCCGGAGATCAAGGTGATCGGCGTGCAGACGTTCGATTCCGACGCGATGAAGCGGTCGGTGGACGCCGGCAAGCGCGTGGAACTGAAGGACGTGGGCCTGTTCTCGGACGGCACCGCCGTCAAGCTGGTGGGCAAGGAAACCTTCCGCATCACGCGCGAGCTGGTGGACGACATCATCCTGGTGGATACCGATGCGATCTGCGCGGGCCTGAAGGACGTGTTCCAGGACACCCGCAGCATCCTGGAGCCGGCCGGCGCGCTGGCCGTGGCGGGCCTGAAGGCCTACGCCGAGCGCGAGAAGCTCAAGGGCCAGCACCTGGTAGCGATTGCCTGCGGCGCCAACATGAACTTCGACCGCCTGCGCTTCGTGGCCGAGCGTGCCGAGGTGGGCGAGGCCCGCGAAGCCGTCTTCGCGGTGACAATCCCCGAGGAACGCGGCAGCTTCAAGCGCTTCTGCGAACAGGTTGGCACCCGCAGCGTGACCGAGTTCAACTACCGCATTGCGGACACCGGCGTGGCGCACATCTTCGTGGGCGTGCAGATCGCCAGCCGCGCCGAAAGCGACAAGATCGCCGCCAACTTCCGCCGCCATGGCTTCGACACGCTGGACCTGTCCAACGACGAACTGGCCAAGCAGCATATCCGCTACATGGTGGGCGGTCACTCGCCGCTGGCGCATGACGAACTGCTGTACCGCTTCGAATTCCCCGAGCGTCCGGGCGCGCTGATGAAGTTCCTGTCGAGCATGAGCCCGAACTGGAACATCAGCCTGTTCCACTACCGGAACCAGGGCGCGGACACGTCGAACATCCTGGTCGGCATCCAGGTGCCGAAGAACGAAAAGCGCGAGTTCCGCAACTTCCTTTCCACGCTTGGCTACGTACACTGGGATGAGACCGACAACCCCGTCTACAAGCTGTTCCTGTCCTGAGACCGACCATGACGCTTCCTGAGCACTCGCCGCTGGGCAAGCCCTCGGCCTACAAGACCGAATACGACCCGACGCTGCTGTTCCCGATTCCGCGCCAGCCCAAGCGCACCGAGATCGGCCTGCCGGAAGGCAAGGCACTGCCGTTCTTCGGCGTCGATATCTGGAATGCCTACGAGGTGTCGTGGCTGAACCTCAAGGGCAAGCCGCAGGTGGCGCTGGCCTCGTTCATCATCCCGGCCGACACGCCGAACATCGTCGAGTCGAAGTCGTTCAAGCTGTACCTGAACTCGTTCAACCAGAGCAAGCTCGCGTCTGCCGAGGCGCTGCAGCAACTGCTGCACCACGACCTGTCCGAAGCCACGGGCGGCACGGTGCAGGTGCGGCTGGTGACCGAATCGGATCTGGGCACGCAGAAGATGGGCGAGCTGGACGGCCTGCTGCTGGACCGCCTGGACATCGAGACCGACGTCTACGAAC
The DNA here is from genome assembly GCF_056097175.1 of Cupriavidus sp. HE11. Taxonomy (NCBI): domain Bacteria; kingdom Pseudomonadati; phylum Pseudomonadota; class Betaproteobacteria; order Burkholderiales; family Burkholderiaceae; genus Cupriavidus; species Cupriavidus sp. HE11. The sequence goes on along the minus strand of NZ_CP184464.1, from coordinate 2,365,692 downwards.
CCGATCCGACGCTGCTCAAGGCCGACCAGGACGAATCGCCGGTGGAGGAATCGCTGGTGTCGCACCTGCTGAAGTCGAACTGCCTGGTGACCGGGCAGCCGGACTGGGGCAGCGTGCAGATCCGCTATGTGGGTGCACCGATCGACCAGGAAGGGCTGCTCAAGTACCTGATCTCGTTCCGCAACCACAACGAATTCCACGAGCAGTGCGTGGAGCGGATCTTTACCGACGTGATGCGCATGTGCAAGCCGGTGAAGCTGGCCATCTACGCACGCTATACGCGCCGCGGCGGACTGGACATCAACCCGTTCCGCACCAACTTCAACACGCCGTGGCCGGACAACCGGCGCAACGCACGGCAGTAATTTGCGCCTGCGCCGCCTTGCTCCCCGCCTCCGCATGGCGGGAGAGCGGGAGAACACAGGCCCTGCTCAAAACTCCGCGTGCGCGCGGATGCCGTAGAACCGGGCCGGACCACGGTCGCGGTTGTAGCCCGGATTTCGCACGTACTGGAAGTCCGGGCTCAGCGTCAGCGTCTTCCATACCGCCACGCTGTAGTAGATCTCGACGATCTGCTCCGGCCCGTAGCGCAGCGCGCCATCGCCCAGGAAGGCCCCCAGGCCGCCAGCGGCCAGGTAGTTGCGGTGACCCGATCCCAGCATGTTCACGGCCACGGCCAGGCCCACCTCGTCCTTGGGGCGGCCCCAGCGCGCGCCCTTCATCGTGCCGCCTGCCGATACCTGCCGGCCGATTTCGGTAAAGGCATAGGTCTCGGTCTTGTCATCGGACCAGTTGGCACGCAGGAACACGCCGGCGTCGTCCGCCACTTCCTGCAGGAAGGCCAGCCCGACGCCCCACTTGCTGTGCTCGCGGCGCACGTCGGCCACATCGGGCGTCACGCCGTTGGCCTGGCCGAACGCGATGGCGTCGTTGAACGCGCCCATGCGCGCCTTGTTGCGCCATAGCAGCAGGCGCGCCTGACCGGGCCGTTCCGCGATGGTGTAGCGCTTTTCCAGCTCCAGCATCTGGCCGTAGTGCTCGAACAGGCGGGTGTCCAGCTCGCGCCCGTTCGATTCCACCGGCTGCAGGAAATGGCCGACGCGGGCCGACCAGCCATCGCCGATGTATTCGAGCGCCGCGCCCCAGTTATAGCCGCGCGAGTCGGCGGGATAGTCCCACGAGCCGTGCGTCATGAACGACCAGTTCATGAACTGCGTGCGCGGGTCGGACCCATACGGATTCTGGTCGAACACGTCGATCACGCCGAAGTTGCCGGCGGTCAGCATCAGGCGCTGCTTGTCCACCGTACGCGCGAACTGGTTGAAATCGGCGTCCAGTGTCTCTTCGCCGCCGCCCATGCCCCAGTACTGCCGGATAAAGGCGCGGGCCCGATAGACCTTCGGGCTTGTGCTGGCGGTCTTGGCAAGCTCGCCGTTGGTCAGGCCGCCCATGCCGTGCAGCTCGGAGAACGGCACGCCCTGCGCCACTTCGGGGTTGAGGTGGAATTCGGCGCCCTTCCACAGCCGCAGGCCGAGGTCGAGCGTGGCGGTGAAGGAGTAGCTCTTGGCGCGGTCCGGCGTCAGGCTGTTGTCGCCCGAATAAGGGGCGCTGAACGCCGGCTTGCGCTGCCAGACATAGGTGGTCTGGCCGTGGAATGCGAACGGGCTTTCCATATCGTTCACCAGCGGCACGTTTGCGGCCGGCGTATTCACGGCAGCCACGTTCCCAGGCGTCGTTTCCTGCGCGTGCGCCGCCGTCCACGGCAATGCCGTACCCGCCACCATCCAGGCGGCAAGTTGACGGACAAAGCGCGGGCGCGGCCGCAGCAAGGCGGCCAGGAAACGGAAATGCTGCATAGGAAAACCCGGGATGCGGATGCACCACCCACGGGCACCCTTCTTGACTGGCGCGAGCATAGCCAAGCCGACATGACATGTCTACCTCGGTTTGCTGCACAGCAGCATTCCGCCAACGCTTGTTCTATCAACGTTTTGCGGTGACGCAAAGCCGACGTTGTAACCGTCCTTGTATTAATTAATTCGAAAATTAATATTCATCGGAATGCCATCCAATCCCGACCCCGAAGGTCTCCCGGACTGGTTCCGATGCCCAACCGCCCACCGACCGATCCCCCGCGCCGTCCCGGCCGCCCTGCCGCGCAGGCAGCCGACGCCGGCCAGCGCGACCGCCTGATCGACGCCGCCGTCACACTGTTCGCCAGCCACGGCGTGGCGGCGACTTCGACCAAGGCCATCGCCGCCGCCGCCGGGGTCACGCCAGCCCTGGTGCATTACTACTTTCGCGACCGCGACACGCTGCTCGACGCGATCTTCGAAGAGCGGCTCCAGCCCCTGATCGAACACGTGTTCGGTGCGCTGCAGGCCGGGCCGCCAGACCCAATCGCCCGCATCCAGGCGCTGGCCGAGCAGTTGATCCGCACCGCGTCGGCCACACCGTGGTTTCCGGGCCTGTGGATTCGCGAGATCGTCGGCACCGAAGGCCAGTTGCGCGAGCGGCTGCTGCAGCGCGTGGCCCTGCAGCGCGCGCATCTGATCGCCAGCCCGCTGGCCGCCGCCCACGCGCAGGGCCAGCTCAATCCCGGCCTGGCGCCCGCGCTGGTGATGGTGTCGCTGATCGGCCTGACGCTGCTGCCACTGGCCACCACGCATATCTGGCGGGCCCTGCCAGGCGCCGCCGACATCGACACCGACACGCTGGTGCGCCACGTCACCGCCCTGCTGGGTCACGGGCTGTCCGTGCCGCCCAGGAACCCTGCCTGAACCCGATATCCGGAGCCCGCATGATGCTTCCCGTCCCGAACCGCACCTGGCCCCTGCTGCTCGCCGCCGTGTCCGTGCCGATGCTTGCCGCCTGCAGCAACGACAAGCCCACCACCTGGCAGGGCTATGTGGAAGGCGAATTCGTTGCCGTGGCATCGCCGTTCGCGGGCCGGCTCGAAACGCTGTCGGTCGATCGCGGCCAGCAGGTCGGCACCGGCGCGCCGTTGTTCGTGCTGGAATCCGACGACGAGCGCGCCGCGCGCCAGCAGGCCGCCGAACAGGTGCGCGTGGCCGAGGCCCAGCTGGCCGACATCCAGACCGGCAAGCGCCCCGTGGAAGTGGCCGTCAACCAGGCGCAGCTGGTGCAGGCCCAGGCCCAGGCCGGACGCAGCGCCGCCCAGCGCAGGCGCGACGAAGCGCAGTTCGAGATCGGCGGCATCTCGAAGGCACAGCTCGACGAAAGCCGCGCCACGGCCGATGCCGACGCCGCCCGCGTGCGCGAACTGCAGCGCGATATCGACGTGGCCCGCCTGCCCGGCCGCAAGGACCAGCTGGCCGCGCAAGGCGCCCAGGTAGATGCCGCACGCGCCGCACTGGCGCAGGCCGAGTGGAAGCTGTCGCGCAAGTCGGTCAATGCCACGGTGGCCGGACTGGTCTACGACGTGCCGTTCCGCCCCGGCGAATGGGTGCCGGCGGGCAGCGCCGTGGTGCGCATGCTGCCGCCCGGCAACGTCAAGGTGCGCTTCTACGTGCCCGAGGCCGTGGTGGGATCGCTGAAGAACGGCCAGGCCATCACCATCCATTGCGATGGCTGCGCGGCGCCCGTGGCCGCCAAGGTCACCTATGTGTCGAACGAGGCCGAGTACACGCCGCCCGTCATCTACAGCAACGAAACCCGCCGCAAGCTCGTGTTCCTGATCGAGGCCCGCCCCAGCGCCGCCGACGCCCCGAAGCTGCGCCCGGGCCAGCCCGTGGAGGTGACGCAATCATGACCACGCAGTACACCAGCGGCAACGGCAACGACCACGGCAATGACAGCGGCAAGAACCACCGCAACGGCGAGCTGGTGATCGACGTGCACGACCTGAACAAGCATTTCGGCGACAAGCACGTGGTCAACAACCTGACCATGCAGGTGGCGCGCGGCGAGATCTTCGGTTTCCTGGGGCCGAACGGCAGCGGCAAGACCACCTCGATCCGCATGATGTGCGGCCTGCTGACGCCCGACTCAGGCTCCGGCACCTGCCTGGGCTACGACATTCTCAAGCAGGCCGCCGACATCAAGCGCAACGTCGGCTACATGACGCAGCGCTTCTCGTACTGGGAAGACCTGTCGATCCGCGAGAACCTCGACTTCGTCGCGCGCGTCTACGACATGCCCAACCGCAAGGATGTGGTGGAGCGTGCGCTGGAAGAACTGGGCCTGCAGTCGCGCGCCGAACAGCTGGCCGGCTCGCTGTCCGGCGGCTGGAAGCAGCGGCTGGCGCTGGCCGCGTGCCTGCTGCATGAGCCGCAACTGCTGCTGCTCGACGAACCGACCGCAGGCGTCGATCCCAAGGCGCGCCGCGACTTCTGGGAGCAGCTGCACCAGCTGGCGGCACGCGGCATCTCGGTGCTGGTCAGCACGCACTACATGGACGAGGCCGAACGCTGCCACAAGCTCGCCTATATCGCCTACGGCACGCTGCTGGCGCAGGGCACGTCGGATGAAGTCGTCGCCAGCCAGCACCTGAGCACCTGGAGCGTCGAGGGCGACAACCTGGCCGAGCTGTCCGCGCAACTGCAGGGCAAGCCCGGCGTGGACCAGACCGTGGCGTTCGGCACCGCGCTGCACGTGACCGGCAAGGACGCCGGCCAGCTGGAGCAGACGCTGCGGCAATACGCGGGCGCCGGCCATCGCATCGTGCAGACCGACACCAGCCTGGAGGACGTGTTCATCCACATGATGGGCGGGGCGCAGGACAATATGGCCGCGCCGCCCCAGAAGAAGGCCGCGCCCAGCCGCAAGGAGGCGTCATGAGCGCCACGCCCCCGCCGTCGCCAAATCAGTCGTCCACCCCACCGCCCCACCCTTCGCGCCAGTCCCGGCGTCCGACCCGCACGTCGTTCTCGCTGCAGCGCTGGTGGAGCATCGTGCTGAAGGAATTCCTGCAGCTGCGCCGCGACCGCATCACGTTCGGCATGATCGTCGCCCTGCCCATCGTGCAGTTGCTGCTGTTCGGCTTCGCCATCAACAGCGACCCCCGCCATATGCCCACGGCGGTGATCGTTGCCGAGCACAGCGATTTCTCGCGCACGTTTATCGCAGCGATGGAAAACACCACGTACTTCCGGATCGTGCGCACGATGCCTGACGAGGCCTCGGGCCGCGAGGCGCTGTTGCGGGGCGATGTGCAGTTCGTGGTCAACATACCGCACGACTTTTCGCGGCGGCTGCTGCATGGCGACCGTCCCCAGATCCTGGTGGAAGCCGATGCCACCGACCCATCGGCCACGGGTCAGGCCATCGCGGCACTGTCGCAGTTGCCGGAAACCGTCGCACGCATCGACCTCAAGGGCGCGCTGGCTCCGCTGGCCGGCGGCAAGTCTGCCTTCGACGTGAACGTGCATCGGCTGTACAACCCCGAAGGCATCACCCAGTACAACATCGTGCCGGGCCTGATGGGCACCATCCTGACCATGACGATGGTGATGATGACGGGCCTCGCCATGACGCGCGAACGCGAGCGCGGCACGATGGAAAACCTGCTGGCCACGCCGGTGCAGCCCATCGAGGTGATCTCCGGCAAGATCGTGCCGTATATCTTTATCGGCCTGATCCAGGCCACCATCATCGTGCTGGCCGCGCACTACGCGTTCGCGGTGCCATTCCTGGGCTCGGTGCTGGCGGTGTACCTTGCCACGCTGCTGTTTATCGCCGCCAACCTGACGGTGGGCATCACGCTGTCGTCGTTGGCGAGCAACCAGCTTCAGGCGGTGCAGCTGACGTTCTTCTACTTCCTGCCGAACATCCTGCTGTCCGGCTTCATGTTCCCGTTTGCCGGCATGCCGACGTGGGCGCAGTGGATCGGCAACGTGCTGCCGATGACGTATTTCAACCGGATGGTCCGCAGCATCATGCTCAAGGGCAGTGGCTGGACCGAACTCTGGCCCAACGTATGGCCCGTGGCACTGTTCACGGTCATCGTCATGGGTATCGCCGTGCGCTTCTACAAGCGCACGCTCGACTGAACACGCGGAGCCCCGCCATGCGTACGTTCCCGATCCTGCCCGCCTCGCTCGCCGCGCTTGCCGCGCTGCTGGTCACCGGTTGCACGGTAGGCCCCGACTTCCACAGCCCCGACGCCCCCACCGACGCGCGCTACACCGCCGGCCCGCAACCCTTGCAGATGCCGGCCGAGGGCTTCCCCACGCAAACGCTGCAGCCCGGCGACGTGCCCGTGCAATGGTGGACGCTGTTCGGCAATGCGCAACTCGACGAAACCATACGTGTCGCGCTCGCCAGCAGCCCCACGCTGATCCAGGCGCGCGCCCGCCTGCGCGAGGCCCAGGAAAACCTGGCCGCGCGCACCGGCGCCACGCAATTCCCGCAGGTCGATGCCAAGCTCAACGCCACGCGCCAGCAGGTGGACCTGAACTCCGTCGGCATCACGCAGTTTCCGAGCCCGGGGCCATTTACGCTCTACAACGCCAGCGTGCAGGTGTCGTACGCGCTGGACATGTTCGGCGGACAACGGCGCGAGCTGGAAGGCCTGCGCGCCGCCGTCGACTACCAGCGTTACGAGCTTGAGGCGGCCCGCCTGTCGCTGGCCGCGAATGTGGCGACTACTGCGATCCGCGAAGCCGGACTGCGCGCGCAACTGGCCGATACGGTAGCCATCGCCGAAGCACAGCAGCGCCAGCTGGGCATCATGCAGCAGCGGCTGAAGGTGGGCGGCGTGGCGCGCGTGGACGTGCAGCGCCAGCAATCCGAACTGGCGCAAACGCAGGCACTGGTGCCCGGGCTGTCGCAGCAGCTCGATGCCGCGCGCCACCAGCTGGCGGTCTACACCGGCCAGACGCCGGCCAGCGCACAACTGCCCGAGTTTCGGCTCGAGGACCTGCACCTGCCCGAGACCCTGCCGGTCAGCCTGCCCGCCGAACTGGCACGCCGCCGGCCCGATATCCGTGCCGCCGAGGCACTGCTGCACCAGGCATCCGCCGACATCGGCGTCGCCACGGCCAACCTCTATCCGCAGATCACGCTGACCGCCAGCGGCGGCACCCAGCAGATGCGCGCCCGCGACCTGTTCAGCAGCATGAACGTCTGGAGCCTGGCCGCCGGCGTGGTACAGCCCGTGTTCCACGGCGGCGAACTGCGCGCGCAGAAACGTGCCAAGGAAGCGGCGTACGAGCAATCGCTGGGCGCCTACCAGCAGGCCGTGCTGCAGGGGCTGCAGAACGTGGCCGACACGCTGCGCGCGCTCGACGCCGACGCCGGCACGCTCCAGGCCCGCGCCGACAACGCCCGGCAGACCCGCGACACACTGGCAATCGTCAACGAGCAATACCGGCTGGGTGGCGTCAGCCAGTTCACCGTCATCGACGCCGAACGCCAGGCCCGGCAAGCCACGCTGGACCTGTCCCAGGCCCGCGCGACGAGACTGGCGGATTCGGCGGCGCTGATGCAGGCGCTGGGCGGCGGGTGGTGGGGCGAGGAGGTGGCGGCGCGGGACCAGTGAGCGAATTCGATCTGCCTGGCGCAGCTATCTCAAGTCGACCTCACTTTTCGTAGTTATTCGATTGAACCCCTCAGGCGGCCGAAATAGGTTACCTGACACCTAAAACGTTAAAGAAGGGGATTCAATCATGAAGGCTCGATCCATCCGTCATCATCTGTTTGGCGGCATCCTGGCCATGACCGCCGCCACATCGGCAGTGGCTGGCAATGTCAGCGGCACCGTCTCCTCCATCATTGCTCGTCCGGGACTGACCTATTTCTTCGTGCATGGCACGAATATTGGCAGGCCATCGTGCGCATCCAACCACGCGTACTGGATGATCCCGGATGAATCATCCGACGCAGGCAAGCAGCAGCTTGCCCTCCTGATGACCGCCAAAGCAACCGGTCGCATGGTCACCGTTGAAGGAACGGGGCAATGCACCAAATGGCCGGATGGGGAAGACGTCATGCACGTCATCCTGCACTAAGGGGAGAAGCATGATGACGAAACGTCAGATGGTCGTCTGGCTGCCGGTGCGTGGACTCCTCCTTGGTACCGCGCTCGCCGCCGCGGCGTGCGGGGGTGGCGATGACGATGCGCCGGACATTCCATGTGCCGGATGTGAAATCATCAAACGTGCCCCCGGTCCGACCACGGAGCCCCCCAGCATCCTGCATCCGATCACACCGGAAAACGTGCCTCCCGGCTGGCCAGCCCCCCGAAACCGGATCGAGGGCGTTCCCGCGATATCGGCTCTGGAAGGCGGCGACCGGGGTTTCGCGCTTCGCAGCGCGATCTGGCCCGGCAGGGACATTGATGTGTGCTGGGAGATGGACGACCTCAGCTTCGAGGACACCATCGACGAGCGGACGATTGTCAGGAACGCTGCCAGTGGGTCGTGGCAGGCTGCATCGCTGCTACGTTTCCGCGGGTGGGGAATTTGTGACCGAGGCGCGGCACCTGTCCAGTTGATTCGCATCAACGTTCAGGACACTGTCCCTCACGTACGCCGACTGGGCAGTGGCCTGAACCACTTGCCCGCTGGTCTCGTACTCAACTTCACATTTGATAACTTCTCGTCGGCCTATTGCCAGGCAAGTGCGCAAACTCGAGCCGAATGCATCAATCATATGGCCGTTCATGAATTCGGACACGCACTAGGCTTTGCCCATGAACAAAACCGGACGGACACTCCGTCATCCTGCTACGGCGAATCCCAGGGCACGAATGGCGATTTGCCAATTGGGGCATGGGATATCGAATCGATCATGAACTACTGCAATCCCAGGTGGAGCAACGACGGCAGACTCAGCGGCACGGATGTCCTGACCGTGCAGACGTTCTATGGACATCCGAACCCGCCCCCACCGCCGCCGCTCGAACCACCGGCTACAACCACCGCGATGCTGCCGTATATTCTTGATGTCATGGAATAAAGAAAGGCCCCTCGGGGCCTTTTCTCGCTTTTGTGCGACATGGGTATCCACCCACGCTGTCGGTCATGCCTCCAAAAACCCCCGCAACCGCCTCACTCCCTCGTCCAGCCGCTGCACGTCGCACGCGTAGCACCATCTGACGAAACCTTCGCCCTCTTCGCCGAAGGCGCTGCCGGGGGCCAGTCCCAGGTGTGCCTCGCGCACCAGGCGTTTGCAGAGCGCCAGGCTGTCGGTGGCGCCTGCCAGCCTGAAGAAGACGTACATCGCGCCGTCCGGGGCATGCGCTTCCACGCCTGGCAGGCCGGAAAGCGCGCCGACCAGGTGGTCGCGCGATGTGCGCAGCCGCTGTACCAGGTCTTGCGTGAACGCCTCGCCCTGCTGCACGGCCACGATGCCAGCTTCCTGCACGAACGACGGTGCGCACGACGTGTTGTATTCGATCAGCTTGCCCAGGTCGTCCATCAGCGACGCGGGCAGCACCATCCAGCCGAGCCGCCAGCCGGTCATCAGCCACGCCTTGGAGAACGAGTTCACCGCGATCACGCGTTCGTCGCGGTCGGCGATGTCGAGGAACGACGGCGCGTTGCCGCCTTCGTTGCCGTAGTAGAGCCGTTCGTAGACTTCGTCGGCGATGATCCAGATGCCGTGGCGGCGGCAGTGGTCCAGAACGGCCTGCTGCTGGCTGCGCGGCATGACCCAGCCCGTGGGATTGTTCGGCGAGTTGATCATCACCGCGCGCGTGCCGGGGGTCAGGGCGCGCAACAGCTTGTCGATGTCGAGTGTCCAGCCGTTGTCGCCAAAATCGAGCGCGACGGTTTCCACGGTGGCGCCGAGGATGCGCGGAATTTCCACCAGGTTGGGCCAGAGCGGCGTGACGCAGACCACGCGGTCGCCGGGGCCGGCCACCAGCTGCGCGGCCAGCATCAGCGCGTTGACGCCGGCGCTGGTCACCGCGATGTTCTCGACCGCCGTGGCGCCGTGCAGCCGCGTGACATAGTCGGACAGCGCGGCGCGCAGCGGCGCGATACCAAGGTTGTGGGTGTAGAACGTGGCGCCGCCGGCCAGCGCCTGGGCGGCGGCATCGCGGATAAAGGCCGGGGTGACCTGATCCGACTCCCCGAACCAGAACGGCATGACATCGGGCAGGCCGATGCCGGCGTTGGCCACCTCGCGGATGCGCGAGGCCCGCAGGCCATGGACGATGTCCCGCGCCAGCGGCACGGCTTCAGGGGGAGAAGACAGGCGAGACGGACTGGCGGACATCGGCACTCCTGAAGCGGAAATGGATGAAGCGCCTAGCGTACCGGAATCCCGCCGGCCCTGCCGGGACGAATGACTGCGGGATTACGCGAAGCGCGCGCGCAGATCGTCGGCCGTCATCGCCGCATAGCCAAGGCTGTTCAGCGGCGTGCGTACGGCACGCAGCAGGCCGGCGTTGTCGGGTGCCGTGGCGCCATCGGGCAGCGTCATGTTGTTTTCGAATCCGATGCGTGCATGTCCGCCCAGCATCACGGCCGTCGCCGCGCAGTCGGCCTCCTGCTTGCCGAATGCGCAGACCGCCCATTCGATGCCGCTCTGGTCCAGACCCATCTCGTGCCACGTGGCCAGGAACGGCAGCAGGTCCGTCGGCGACGACTTCTGGCCGGCCGAGTAGCGGCCCAGCACGAACAGCACCCAGTGGCGGCCTTCGGGAATCGCTCCGCTACCGCGCAATGCGGCGTAGCGGCGCACATCGTTGGCGTCGTAGAGGATGTACTGTGCCACCACATGCTCGCGATGCATCCACTGGAAAAAGGCTTCAGCGGCCGGCAGCGCGGCATCGTCGGGCACCAGTTCGCGCACCGCCACCGACGCGGCTTCGGGACGCAGTGCCTGCACCATGGCGATCTGCTGGGCCGGCTGGTAGATGCCGACCGCCTCGGTGGTCAGTTGCAGCACCAGGTTCTGGCCGACGGCCTTGCGCACGGCCGCGATGGCCGGCTCGTAGTCGGCCACTTCAAGGCTGTGCGTGGCATCGGCCTTGCGCACATGCAGGTGGATCATCGCCGCGCCGGCTTCCACGCACTCGCGGGCGCACTGGGCCAGTTCGTCGGGGGTGATGGGCAGGCGGGCGTGGTCGGTGTGGGTCTTGCGCGCGCCATTGGGCGCCACGGCCAGGGCAAAGGGGCGGCGCAGGGTATCGGTCGTCATGCGTCGTTCCTCAGGCCGGCAGGACCTTGTTCACCGACTGCGCGAAGCGGTCGACGATATTGTCGATATCGGCCGGCGTGCAGATGAACGGCGGCGCGAACAGCACGTGGTCGCCATGGATGCCATCGACCGTGCCACCCATCGGGTAGACCAGCAGGCCATTCTCCATGCAGGTGCGCTTGAGCACGGCGTGGGTCTTCTTCGCCGGATCGAGCGTGGCCTTGGTAGCGCGGTCGGCCACGAACTCCACGCCGACGAACAGGCCGCGGCCACGCACGTCGCCCAGGTTCGGATGGCTGCCCAGCGCCTCGCGCAGCCGTGCGCGCAGTTGCTCGCCGCGCGCCAGCACGTTGTCGAGCAGCCTGTCCTCGGCAATCGTGCGTTGCACGGCCAGCGCGGCGGCACACGCGGTGGCGTGCCCGATATACGTATGACCGTGCTGGAAGAAGCCGCTGCCGCCGACAATGGCGTCGTAGATGCGCGCCGTGGACAGCATCGCGCCGATCGGCTGGTAGCCCGCGCCCAGGCCCTTGGCGATGGTCACGATGTCGGGTACCACGCCGTCTTCCTCGCAGGCAAACAGGTAGCCGGTGCGGCCCATGCCGGACATCACTTCGTCCAGGATCAGCAGCACGCCGTACTTGTCGCACACGGCGCGGATGCGCTTGAGGTAATCCGCTACCGGCGGCACCGCGCCGGCCGTGGCGCCCACCACGGTCTCGGCCACGAAGCCAGCCACCGAATCGGGCCCCAGTTCCAGGATCTTGGCCTCCAGCTCGTCGGCCAGGCGCTGCGCGTACTGCACGTCGGTCTCGCCCGCAGCCTGGTCGCGATAGGCATAGCACGGCGACACATGGTGCGCGGGTACCAGCAGCGGCAGGAACGGCTCGCGGCGCCACGCGTTGCCGCCAATCGCCAGCGCGCCCAGCGTGTTGCCGTGATAGCTCTGGCGGCGCGCAATGAAATGACGGCGCTGCGTCTGCCCGGTCTCGACGAAATACTGCCGCGCCAGCTTCAGTGCGGCTTCCACGGCCTCGGAGCCGCCCGAAACGAAATACACGTGGTTCAGGTCGCCCGGCGCGGCATCGGCCAGCGTCTGCGCCAGCGTTTCCGACACTTCGGTCGTGAAGAACGACGTGTGGGCATAGGCCAGCGTATCCACCTGCTGCTTGATGGCCTCGATCACGCGCGGATGGCCGTGCCCCAGGCACGACACCGCCGCGCCGCCCGAGGCGTCCAGATAGGCGCGGCCGTTGCTGTCGAACAGCTCGATACCCTTGCCGCCAACGGCGACAGGCAAGGTTTGCTTGGGATTGCGATGGAAGACGTGCGTCATGGTGGGCGTGCGAGAAAGCGCATGGGGCGCGAAACAGGTAGCCAGTATAGGAACAACCAACCGCACGCGCAACAACTGTTTCATTGATTGCTGCGAAAGAAACATACGGTTCCCGCACTTCCGCCAACACCGGGCGGCGACCTATGCAACAATCGTTGCAAATCCCGCTTTTTCATCACACCGATGTCCGCCAACCAGCCCACCCCTCCCGAATCGCTCGACGCCCTGCTCGAACAACTGCGCACGGAATTTCCGAACCTCAGCGCCCAGTTCCAGGGTGGCGCGCGCTATCTGCTGGACCATCCGCGCGACATCGCCATCCAGTCGATGCGCAAGGTGGCCGCCAATGCCGGGGTGCAGCCGGCAACGCTGGTGCGGCTGTCGCAATCGCTCGGATTCGAGGGCTGGCAGGGTCTGCGTGAACTGTTCGTGACGGCCGTGCGCGAAGGCGGCAACCAGCCGTATGCGCGCCGGGCACGCAAGGTGGTCAAGGATTCGGACAAGACCAGCGGTTCAGGCAAGATGCTGACCGAGATGATCGAGGTCCAGCACCACAACCTCGACGCGCTGCTTGCCAACAATGCCGACACCCTGCCCCGCGCCGCCGACCTGCTGGCCGCCGCGCCCATCGTGCATGTGGCCGGCTTCCGCTCCTGCTTTCCGATTGCGTTCACGTTCCACTACATCTACGGGTTGTTCCGCAGCTCGGTGCGGCTGATCCGCGGCGACGCCGGCACCCTGGAGATGGAACTGCGCGCGCTCAACGCCAAGGACGCCGTGCTGGTGGCCGGCTTCGCGCCCTACTCGCAGGAAAGCCTGCGCGTGGCCCAGGCCGCGCGCGAGGCCGGCTGCAAGGTCATCGCCCTGACCGACAGCACGGTGGCCCCGATCGCCCTGGAAGCCGACTGCACGCTGCTGTTCGCCATCGACAGCCCATCGTTCTTCCCGTCGATCACGTCGGGTGTGACGATGGTGGAAGCACTGGTCGAGCAGTTGCTGGCCCGCAAGGGCAAGGGGGCAATCCGGGCGCTGGAGCAGACGGAGGGGCAACTCCATCGCACCGGCGCCTACCTGCCGGAAAAGGGCCGCTGAACCACCTTACTCGAACGCCTCGTCATTGGGGTTGGCATAGGCCTTCCTGATCTGTTCGCTCTGCGGCAGGTCGAACGAGATGTTCTTGGGCGGCACCGGCTTCTGGAACCACTTGGCGTAGAGCGTGTTGATCTCGCCGCTGCGCATCAGGCCGGTCATGGCGTTATCCACCACCTGCTTGAAGCCCGGGTCGTCGCGGCGCATCATGAAGCCGTAGGCCTCGAACGATTGCGGCGTGCCCACCACGGCCCAGTCGTCGGGCTTCGGTGCCAGCGTGCGGGCGCCGGACAGCAGCACATCGTCCATCATGAATGCCGCCACGCGGCCAGACTGCAGGATCAGGAACGATTCGCCGTAGTCCTTGGCACTCTGGATTGTCATGTTGGCGCCCTTCTCGTCGTTGAGCCTGCGCAGGATGCGCTCCGACGTCGTGCCCGCATTCGTCACCACCGTCTTGCCGGCCAGGTCCGGGAAGTCGTGGATCGGGCTGCCCTTCTTGACCAGCAGCCGGGTGCCGGCCACAAAGTACGTGGTCGAGAACGCCACCTGTTGCTGGCGCGATTTCAGGTTGGTCGTGACGCCGCATTCCAGGTCCACCGTGCCGTTCTGCACCAGCGATTGGCGATTTTGTGATGTCACCGGGACCATGCGCACCTGCAGGTTCGGCGAGCCGGTTTCCTTCTTGACCGCGTCGACCACGCGGTCGCAGATGTCCTGGGCAAACCCGATCACCTTCTGGTTGCCGTCGTAGTACGAGAACGGAATCGACGACGTGCGGTGCCCGATCGAGATCGTGTTGGACGACTTGATCTTGCCGAGCGTGGGGCTGGCAGCCACTGCGGCCGCGTCGGCAGCCAGCGCCGAACCGGCGCCGCTCAACGTTGCCAGCAGCACGGCGGCACGGATCGGGAAGGACTGGGTCATGGAAACACTCCTGTTGAATGAAAGCGTCAGCTGTTGCAATGCTAGTCACCCAGCAACAAGTGTTCCATCATGGATTACCATGAAACAAATGGATTTTCCCCGGAGTCGGGCATGCAACGCCCGGCTTTGGGGAATGCGGCGGTGCGGCGAAGGGGTCAATGCGCCGCCGGGGTGCGCGGAATGCCCTTCCACATCGCCAGTCCACTAGCCAGCAGCAGGCCCGCCAGCAGGTACAGCGCGTTGTCCATGCTGCCGGTGTGCGTCTTGATCTGCCCGATTACCCATGGGCTGACGATGCCGCTGGTGATGCCGATGCTGGAAATGAACGCGATGCCCGTGGCGGCCGTCTGGGCCGGCAGATGGCTGGGCGGCAGCGACCAGAAGATCGGCAGGGCGGCAAAGATCAACACGGCCGCCACCGACAGGATCGCCAGCGATACCCCCAGGCTCGGCACGTGCAGCGTCAGTGCCGCCAGCGCCAGTGCGCCGCCTGCGGTGCAGCACAGGAAGTGCCCGTGGCGCTCGCCCAGCCGGTCGGACCGGCGCGCGATCAGGATCAGCCCCACGGCGCCGATCGCGTTCGGGATTACCGAATACAGGCTGATCGCCATCACGTCGCGGATGCCGAAGTCGCGGATCATCAGCGGCATCCAGAACGACAGCGTCAGCGAGCCGCAGGTCAGCGCGAAATAGATGAACGCGAACAGGTACAGGCGTGGATTGCGCAGCGCCTGGCCCAGCGCCTGCAGCGAATGGGCGTGGCCGCCCTTGCCCCGGGCCTCGCCCGCGTGCTGCGCCACCAGGTAGTCCTGTTCGTCCGGGGTCAGCCAGCGCGCCTGGCGCGGGCCATCGACCAGGCAGAACGCCGCCACCACCCCCAGCAGCACGGCCGGCGCGCCTTCGATGGCGAACATCCATTGCCAGCCGTACATGCCCAGCACCCCGGCCATGTCGCGCATGATCCAGCCCGATACCAGCCCGCCGAGCACCCCGGCCACTGCCACGCCGGCAAAGAAGATGGCCATCACGGCCGCGCGGCGGCGTGCCGGGAACCAGTAGGTCAGGTACAGCACGATGCCCGGGAAGAAGCCCGCCTCGAACACGCCCAGCAGAAAGCGCAGCAGGTAGAAGTGCGACGGTTTCGACACCATCATCATCCCGACCGAGGCCACGCCCCACAGCACCATGATGCGCGTGAACGTGCGCCGCGCCCCGAAGCGGGCCAGCAGCATGTTGCTGGGCACCTCGCAAAGCACGTAGCCGATGTAGAACACGGCGGCGCCCAGTCCGTACATCGCGTCGCTGAAGCCCAGGTCCTGCTTCATCTGCAGCTGGGCGAAGCCAATGTTGATGCGGTCCAGGAACGACACCACGTAGCAGACGAACAGGAACGGGATGATGCGCAGCCAGACCTTGCGGTACAGCGCGTCTTCCTGCGGCAGGGGCAGGCTGTGTGGCAGAACTTCGGGCAAGGCGTGGGCGGCGCCCAGGCTCTGGGTGTGCATGGTTGTCTCCGGATTCGGGGGGGGGGCAGCAGGCGCGAGTCGCCCCCGGGGCGTCGGGTTGCGCCCCTGCGGAGGTCGATCGCGGGTTGGGTGGTAGCTGGGCGCGCTAGGCTGGTGCTGGCGCTTCGGCGGCCGCACGGGCCAGGCGCATGGCTTCGGCCAGCGTGTCCTGATCGCCGATGTGGTTGGACAGCAGCAGGATCAGCCGCGCGTTGACGGCCTGGCTGGCGGCATCGTCGAGGTCGCGGTGCATGTCGATCAGGGCCTCGTAGAAGTCATCGGGGCGCACGAGGTTGGGGGCGGTATTGAGCGGCATCGGGCCTGTCTCCTTCGGATGGCTGCGTTTCGGGCTTCAGGCCAGGGCCGGTGCCTGCACCGGGGCGGATGGCGCCAGGTACGTCGATGCCGGTGCATTGCCGGTGGCACGGGCCAGCGCGGCGCCGATACCGGCCACATCGACACCGCGCCAGCGCGCGCATACGTGCTGGTCCGGCCGGATCAGGTAGCAGGTGCCGGCGCGGGCGTCGAAACGGTTGGCGGCCAGGCCCTCGGCATCGCGCAGCACCGTGGCGCCGGGCCAGGCCTGCGCCGATGCCGAGATGGCCGCGTCGGTCACAAACACCACGCGCAGCGGAACGCCGCCCTGCTGCAGCATGCGCAGCGCGTCGGCCTGCGCGGCATCGAGCCCGGCGGGCGGGCCGAACACCAGCGCCACGAACTCGTTGCCCAGATGCTGCAGCAGCCACGGCTTGCCAGCCGCATCGGCAACAGGGGCATCGACACACGCAGCGCCCGGCGCCATGGCTCCGCCAAATGCATCGGCATCGGCCGTGTTCAGCACCGAATCGCGCAGCACGGCCGGCAACGACAGGCGGCCGCTGTTGACCAGTTGCCGCGCGAACGCGTGATCGCGGGCCAGCGTCAGCACGGCATCGCGGAACACGCGGCTGACCGCGCTCTTCGGCGTGATGAAATCGGTGGAGCGCGTGGAATTGCGGATGTTCTCGTCGGCTGCGTACTCACGCTCGCTGGCGTAGGTGTCCAGCAGGCTGTCGGGCGCCTTGCCCTGCAGCACGTAGGCCAGCTTCCAGGCAAGGTTCTCGGCGTCCTGCACGCCGCTGTTGGCGCCACGCGCACCGAACGGCGACACACCATGCGCGGCATCGCCGGTGAACAGCACGCGTCCATGGCGGAAGCTGTCCATGCGCACGCAGGCAAACGTGTAGACGCTGACCCATTCCAGCTCGAACCTGGCGTCGGGACCCAGCAGCGCCTGCACGCGCGGAATCACGCGCTCGGGCGCACGCTCGGCCACGGGATCGGCATCCCAGCCCAGCTGGAAGTCGATGCGCCAGACGTTGTCGGGCTGGCGGTGCAGCAGCACCGACTGGTTCGGATGGAACGGCGGATCGAACCAGAACCAGCGCTCGGCCGGGAACGGCGCTTCCATCTTTACATCGGCAATCAGGAAGCGGTCGCGGAACGTGTGTCCGTGGCTTTCCTGGCCCAGCATCCTGCGCAGCGGACTGCGCGAGCCATCGGCCGCCACCACGTAGCGGCCGCACAGCGTGTAGCAGCCGTCGGGCGTCTCGATGGTCAGCGCCACATGGTCGGGGTGCTGCTCCACGGCCACGGCGCGGCTCTTCCAGCGGATGTCGATATTCGGCATCGCCCGCGCGCAGTCGAGCAGGTAGCCCTCGACGTAGTACTGCTGCAGGTTGATGAACGCCGGCCGCTGGTGGCCGGCCTCGGGCAGCAGGTCGAACGCGTAGATCTGGCGGTCCTGCAGGAACACCTTGCCCACGTGCCAGCGCACGCCCTTGTCGACCATGCGGTCGCCGCAGCCCAGCCGGTCGAAGATGTCCAGCGTGCGCTTGGCAAAGCAGATCGCGCGCGACCCGGTGGACAGCGTGCAGTCGTCATCGACCAGCACCACGGGCACGTCGTGGCGCGCCAGGTCGATCGCGGTGGCCAGCCCCACCGGCCCCGCTCCCACCACGATCACGGGATGCGGGCCATCGGCCCTGTGGCCGCCCTGCTGTTCGGCACAGGGCGCGTAGGCATACGTCTGCTTCTGGTAGTCGATGTCGACTTCGGTACTGCTCATGGTGTCTCCGTCCACTTGTGTGGTTGTGTTCTTTTTTCTCCCGGCTCACACCTGCAGCGCGGCCCACATTTCCTGATCGCGCTGTGCGGTCCAGATACGTGGATGCGTGATGCCCGACGCCTCGTCGTACGCCCGCGACACGTCGAACGGCAGGCAGTGCTCGTAGATGAACACATGGCCGAACTTGGGATCCATCGACTTGCGGGTGTGGGCCATGGCGGCCTTCAGGTCGAGCTTGTCGGCCACGGCTTCGCGGCCGGCCTGCAGCAGCGTGGACACGAAGTCCTTGGTATAAGCCAGGCCCTTGGTCACCTCGGCCGGGGTGGTCAGCGCGGGGCCGCGGCCCGGTACGAGCTTTTCAGGCTGCAGCGCGGCCAGCGCGTCGAGCGTGGCGGGCCATTGTTCGAGCTGGGCATCGCCGCAGTAGCACGCGGCGTCGTACTCCACCAGGTCGCCCGAGAACAGCACCTTCTGCTGCGGCAGCCACACCACGGTGTCGCCCTTGGTGTGTCCCGCGCCCAGGTGGGCAATGCGCACTTCCAGCTTGCCCATGAACAGCGTGATCTCGCGCTCGAACACCAGCGTCGGCCAGGTCAGGCCCGGCACGGTCTCCACGCCGGCGAACAGGCGCGGAAAGCGTTCGATCTCGGACTTCATGTCGGCCTCGCCGCGCTCGACGATCATCTCGTAGGTACCGCGGCTGGCGATGACCTGCTGCGCACCTTCGGCAAAGTAGGCCGATGCGCCCAGCACGCGCACCGCGTGGTAGTGCGACAGCACCACGTACTTGATCGGCTTGTCGGTGATCTCGCGGATGCGGGCGATCAGGTCCTGCGCCATGGCCGGCGTGGCGGTGGTGTCGACAATCATCACGCCGTCGTCGCCAATGATCACGCCCGAATTGGGGTCGCCCTCGGCCGTGTAGGCCCAGGCATTTTCGGAGAGCTGGGTGAAGGTGATCTGCTTGGCTTCCAGGTCGGCCTGGGATGCGAATGCTTTTGCCATGTCTGCCTCGTTGTCTTCTGTGTAGGAATGGGATCGGGGGGATCGGTGTAGAAGAATCTTAGGAAGACGACTATTTTTAGTCAATGGCAAATGCAATTGCTATTTGCTAAACAAGCCGCCAGGCCTTGTGACTGCGTGGGCGACCCGGGAAAACCCCGATCCGCCGGCGCCGCGCCATGCGCCTGACAGGCCGCCCGAAGGCGATGCATCGCGTACCATTGGGCTCTTTCGACAGACAGGGCATCAGGCAGGCATGGCACGACCCCCAGGCGAACCCGCCGGCAAGACCCAGCGCGGCATCCAGAGCGTGGAAGTGGGCGGCCGCCTGCTGCAGGCGCTGGCCGATGCACGCCGCCCGCTGGCCCTGGCCGAGCTGGCCGCCGCCGCGCAACTGGCGCCAGCGCAGGCCCACACCTATCTGGTCAGCCTGACGCGGCTCGGTCTGATCAAGCGCGATCATCTCGACGGCAGCTACGAACCCGGGCCGCTGGCATTGCGCCTGGGCATGCTGCATCTGGATCACACGCCCGCCTATCGCGCGGCCGTGCCGCGCGTGCAGGCGCTGGCCTCGGCCATCGGCTGGAACGTGGCCGTCAGCCTGTCCACGCCGCAGGGGCCAACCATCGTCCACTACGCATCGGCCGGATCGCCGCTGCACGTCAACCTGCATGTGGGCACGGTGATGGCGCTGGCTACCACGGCCACCGGCCGTGCGTATTGCGCCTTCCAGCCCGCACAGCACTGGCAGCCGATCTGGCGCCAGCAGCAGGCCGGCGCATCTGCGGATGCCTTGCCCGCGTTTGCGGAAGAGCTTGCCGCCGTGCGCCAGCGCGGCATGGAACGCAGCATCGATTCGCCCAGCCCGGCCGTCAGCAGCCTGGCGCTGCCGCTGGTCGGCGCCGATGGCGCGCTGCGCCTGGTGCTGACGGCCATCGGGTCCACCGGTGCCATCGACGTCGACTGGCAGGGCCCGGTGGCGCACGCGCTGCGCGCGGCCGTCGATGACATCGCACGGGCAATGGAACCCACATGACCGACGCGGAAGACAACAAACCCCAGCGCGGCATCCAGTCGCTGGACAACACCGGGCAGTTGCTCAATGCGCTGGCCGACGCCGGCCGCCCGCTCTCGCTGGGCGAACTGGCACGCGCGGCCGGCATGGCGCCAGCCAAGGCGTTCCCGCATCTGGTGAGCCTGCAGAAGATCGGACTGCTGGCGCGCAATGCCGATGGCGATTTCGAGGCCGGCATGCTGGCGCTGGAGATGGGACTGGTAGCGCTGCAGCGCCTGTCGCCCACGCGCGAGGCCGAGCCCGAGGTGGTCGCGTTGGCCCACGCCACCGGTCTGTCGGTGGCGATGGCGGTGTTCGGCCCGCTGGGGCCCACGGTGATCCGGCTGGAAGAAGCGTCGCGCCCGCAGCACGTCAGCTTGCGCGTGGGCACTGTGCTGTCGATGGTGAACACGGCCATCGGCCGCACTTTCGCCGCCCACCTGCCCGACGACGTACTGACGCAGGCGCTGGCGCAGGATGCGATCCGCATGGCCGGGGTGCCGGTGGATGCGGCAACACGCCAGGCCGCCACGCCGCGCTGGCGCAAGATTCACGACGACGGGATCGACAACGCGGTCAGCCGTCCCGTGCCCGGCATCGACACACTGGCCGCCCCGGTGTTCGATCACACCGGCGCGCTGGCTCTGGTCATCGCCGTGATGGGCAGCAGCGGCAGCTTCGACAGCGCACTGGACAGCGATGTGGCCCAGCTGGTCAGGCAGGCGGCCCGACGGCTGTCGTGGCGATTCGGAGCGATGGGCGCCACGGGCGGCTGACGCCCCACCAAATGTCTACCGCCTACGGCTGCCCGGCCAGCCAGCCCGTCAGTGCTTCGGTCACGCCCTGGGCAAACGTGGCAAACACCGGCTCGCAGACAAAGCCCATGTGCGGCGTAACCACCACGTCGCGGCGGCGGCGCAGCGGGTGATCGGGCGGCACGGGCTCCGTATCGAAAACGTCGAGCGCGGCCAGCGCCGGGCGCCCCTGGTCCAGGGCGTCGGGCAAGGCATCCATGTCGATCAGCGCGGCGCGCGACGTGTTGACCAGGATCGCGTCGGGCCGCATCCGCGCCATCCGTTCGGCGTTGATCAGCTGGCGCGTCTCGCCGGCCGGCACCAGATGCAGGCTGACCACGCGCGAGGTTTGCAGCAGTTCGTCCAGGCTGACGGCCGTGGCGCCTTCCGCTGCCGCCCGCTCGGGCGTCATGTGCGGGCTCCACGTCACCACTTCCATGCCGAAGGCCTGGCCCACCCGCGCCACCCGCTTGCCGATTTCGCCCAGCCCCACCAGGCCCAGCCGCTGGCCATGCAGCACGCCGGGCAGCGCCAGGCTGTCGGTGGATCGCCAGCCCCCGGCGCGCATCGTCGCCATCTGCGCCTCAAGCTGCCGCACGGCCGCCAGGATCAGCGTCCAGGTCATCTCGCACGTGCTTTCCTTCGACGGCCCCCAGTGCGTGTTGGCGACCGGAATACCGCGTGTCCGCAGCGCATCGGTGTCCAGCGTGTTGTTGCGCGTGCCCGTATAGACCACCAGCCGCAGCCGGCTGGCGGTGGCCAGCGTGGCGGCGTCGAGCGGGGTGCGGTCGCGCACCAGCACCAGGACATCGGTGTCCTGCAGCACCGCCGCCAGCGCATCGCCGCGCAGCGGATCGTGATGGAAGCTGACCTCGGCCTGGGCCTGGATGGCCGACCAGTCGGCCAGGCGCGCAAGCGCGCGTTCGTAGTCGCCAAGGACCGTGATGCGTGGGCGGGCTGCCATGTCTGTCTCCGGGGCGGGATCTGGACAGGCATCATCGCGGGAACCGGGCCCGCTGTGAATTGCAAAGTTGCTTTGGATTGATGCAAGCGCCGCATCAACGGCGCGCATCACGCCAGATCCCGGGGCGACATCGCCCGATCGTCATTCCCCCAGCTTCCGGGCGCCGATGCTGGTCATATAGTCGTCCACGGCGCTACCCACCGTGGGATGGAAGCAATCGTTGGGGAAAATCTCGGTCAGCTCGAAGCGCCGCAGCTTGTCGCGAACCGGGTCCTTCATTTCCGCGAAATGCAGCGCCACGCCGTCCTCGGCCAGGTTCTGGCTCAGTTCGCGCAGCATGTCGGCCGACGTGACGTCGACGCTGGTCACCGGCTCGGCCGCCACCACCACCCAGCGCACCGGCTTCGGCGCAGCGTCCACGGCTTCCGTCAGCCGCTGCTGGAACAGTTCGGCATTGGCAAAGAACAGCGGCGCGTCCCAGCGGAACAGCACCAGCCCGTCGATCAGCGCCGCATGCGGATAGCGCTTCAGGTCGTGATAGCCGCGCAGGCCCGGCACGCGACCCAGCACCGCGAAATGCGGCCGCCAGCCGTCCCACAGGAACTCGATCACGGCAAGGACCACGGCCAGGCAAATCCCCGGAATCGTGCCGAACACGGCCACCGCCGCAAAGCACAGCATCGACAGCCAGAACTCCCACTGCTGGATGCGGAAGATGCGCTGCAGGTCCTTGAACTCGAACAGGCCAATGGCCGCGGCGATCACCACGGCGGCCAGCGCACTGTTGGGCAGGTAGCGCAGCAGGTTGGGCGCCACCAGCAGCAAGGCCGCCACGGCAATGGCGCCCACCACGCCGGTCAGCTGCGTGCGGGCGCCGGCCGCCTCGGCCACCGGCGTGCGCGACGCGCTGCTGCTGATCGGAAATCCCTGGAACAGCCCGGCCGCCAGGTTGGCTACGCCCAGCCCCACCATCTCCTGGTTCGGATCCACCCGCGTGTGGGTGCGCGCCGCATAGGTGCGCGACAGCACGCTCGTGTCGGCAAACGCAATCAGCGCCACGGCGCAGCCGCCCAGCACGATCCGGACGATGTCGACGCCGCTGAACCATGGCAGCGCGAACATCGGCAGCCCTTGCGGGATCTCGCCCAGCACCTTCACCCCCTGGGTATCCAGCCGGAACACGCTGACCGCCAGGGTCGCCAGTACCACGGCGATCAGGATGCCCGGCACGCGCTCGAAGCGCTTGAGAAACAGAATCACCACCAGGCTGACCGCGCCCACCGCGAAGCTGTACCAGTTGGTCTTGCCGTCGGCAATGGCCTGCGCCAGCCACCACAGCTCGCGCAGCGGCCCGGCATCGTCGATCTTGATCGCGAAAAGCTTCGGCAACTGGCTGACCAGCACTGTCAGCGCGATGCCATTCATATAGCCGTAGCGGATCGGCTTGGACAGCAGCTCGGTAATGAACCCCAGCCGCAGCAGGCCCAGCACGATGCAGAACAGGCCCGCGACGATAGCCATCAGGCTGGCGGTGGCAACGGCGCGCATGGGGTCGCCGCCGGACATGCCCAGCACCACAGCCAGGATCGGCGCCGCCAGCGCCGAATCCGGCCCCAGCACCAGGATCCGGCTCGGCCCGAACAGCGCGTAGGCCAGCAGCGGGATGATCGTCGCGTAGAGCCCGTAGACGCCAGGCACGCCCGACGCCTCGGCATACGCGATGCCCACCGGCACCAGCATGGTCGTCAGCACCAGCCCGGCAGCCAGGTCGCGGGGCAGCCAGGCGGCCTCGTAGGTGCGCAGCATCGCCAGTCCGGGCAACCAGCGCAGCCAATGCGGGGCCGGTGCTTGGACAGGGGTGGGAGTAGGCGCGGTGGATGCCATGGGACCCTTTTTGTGGAAATGACACGCCGGAGATCGGTGTGATTCAGCATAGGTCCCGGGTGCGCCAAAGCAAGGCCACGCCCATGGCGGCGGCGACGGCCAGTGCGGGCAATCGCGCAATCGGTGTGCACTGCACAAAAATGGATGGTGCAGCACTGGCGCGACCACTGACCCGGCGGGCGCAGGCGATCGATGACGTCCCTCCCTGCTGGCCTACCCGGCCGGGGCTTGTCACTTGACGCCAGCCTGCATGAACGACTGCATGAACTGCCGCTGGAACAGCAGGAAGGCCAGCACCAGCGGCCCCACGCACAGCAGCGTGCCGGCCGACAGCACGCCCCAGTCGACACCGGTTTCGGGCGCGGCGAACAGCGCCATGCCCACCGTGACCGGCCGGCTGGCTTCGGTCTGCGTGACCACCAGCGGCCACAGGAAGTTGTTCCAGTGATAGCTGACCGACACCAGCGCGTAGGCCAGGTAAGTCGGCCGAGCCAGCGGCACGTAGACCTTCAGCAGGATGCCCAGCCGCCCTACGCCCTCGATGCGCGCGGCATCCTCCAGTTCCTGCGGCACTGTCATGAAGGTCTGGCGCAGCAGGAAGATGCCAAAGGCGCTGGCGATATAGGGCAGCGCCACGCCCAGCCAGGTGTCTACCTGGCCCGCACGGGCGATGGTCAGGTAGTTCTCGGTGATCAGCACCTCGGGCATCACCATCAGTTGCAGCAGCACCAGGCCGAACACCACGCCACGGCCGGCAAACCGCATCCGCGCCAGCGCGTAGCCGGCCAGGGTACAGACCGTCAGCTGCAGCACCAGCAGCAGCGTGACGATGCAGACCGTGTTGACCAGGTAGCGCGCGAACGGCGCCACGCTCCAGGCTTGCGGAAAGTTGCCCAGGCCCCACGGCGTCTGCAGGCTCAGCCGCATGGCCTCGCCGCCAGGGTGAAAGGCGCCCCAGCACAGCAGCAGCAACGGCGAGATCCACAACAGGCCGGCCACGGCGCCGGCAACGGGTAGCAAGGCTGCGCGAAGGATGTTCATCGGTAGTGGACGCGATTGCGGGACAGCCAGAACTGGATCGCCGAGCACAGCGCCAGAAGCGCCAGCAGCACGATGGTCAGCGCAGCGGCATAGTTCGCGTCCTGGAACTTGAACGCGATCTCGTACAGGTAGTACAGCAGGAGCGTGCTGGCGTTGTTGGGGCCGCCGCGTGTCAGCACGAACAGGTGGTCAACCAGCTTGAACGCATTGATAAGCGCATTGACCACCACGAACAGCGTGGTCGGTGCCAGCAGCGGCAGCACCACATGGCGCAGCCGGTACCAGGCCGACGGGGCCTCCAGCCGCGCGGCATCGAGCTGCTCGGTGGAAATGGACTGCAGCGCGGCCAGGTAGAAGATCATGAAGAAGCCCGCTTCTTTCCAGATGGTGACCACCATCAGCGCGGGCAGCACCGTATCGACATCGCCCAGCCAGTTGCGCCCGGCAATGCCCACCCACGCCAGCAGCCGGTTCAGCAGGCCGATATCGGGCGCGTAGAAGAACAGCCAGACATTGGCGGCGGCCACCATCGGCAGCATGGTCGGGGTGAAGAACGCCAGCCGCAGCAGGCCGCGCCCTGCGTAGCGCTGGTTGACCCACAGCGCCATCGCCAGCGCCAGCACCACCGACACGGGCACGGTCACCAGCGCATACCAGAGATTGTTGCGCACGGCCTGACGGAACACGGGGTCGTCCATCAGCGCCGCGAAATTGTCGAAGCCCGCAAACGCGGGCGGGATGCCGGGGGCCTGCATCTGCACGCTATGCCAGAGACTGCCCACGATCGGCCAGTAGGTGAACGCGGCCAGCAGCGCCAGTGCCGGCAATAGCATCAGCCAGGCTTGCGCGGCATGGCCGGAGGAAGGGGTTCTGGCTTTCATGATGTCGGCGCCGGGCCTGTCCCCAGGGGATGGGCACCGGCAGCAGGAAATCGTGCGGAAGATCGGGTAACGGTAGAGCCGGCCGGGGCCGGCTCCCCGGTCATCAACGCTGGTAGGGCTTCAGCACGCGGTCGGCCTGCGCCTGCGCGCCGGCCAGAGCGGCCTTGGGCTCCTGCTGGCCGGCGATGGCCGACTGCAGCGCGTCTTCCAGCAGCTTGCGCACGCGGCCGGCCTGGTGGGTCGACAGCTCGGCGGTAGCCACCGACAGCTGGTCACGCGCCACCAGCGACTGCGGCACCTTCGCGGCGTAGTCCTTCAGCGTCGGCGTCTCGTAGCTGGCCGGGCTCACGCCCATGTAGCCGGTTGCCACGCTCCACTGCGCCGAACGCTCTGGCGCGGTCAGGAACTTGACCAGGCGGAACGCGGCGCGCTGCTCGGCATCGCTGCCGCTCTTGAACAGGTAGAAGTTGCCGCCGCCGGTGGGCGAGCCCGGCTCGGTGTTGCCGGGCAGCGGCGCCACGCCGACGTCAAACCTGGCTTCCTTCAGCACGGCCGTCAGGTTGCCGGTGGAGTGCCACATCATCGCGGTCTTGCCTTCGACGAAGTTCTGGCGCAGCGTGCCCCATTCGATCAGGCCCTTGGGGCTGACGCCGTCCTTCGACAGCGACGTCCAGTACTCCAGCGCCTGCACCGCCTTGGGTGCATCGAACGTGGTGTGCGTGCCGGCCGGGTTCATCAGCGTCTGGCCGTTCTGCTTCGCCAGCGCGCCGAACATCCAGTAGGCGTAGCCGGTGGACGGGATCATCACGCCCCAGCGGCTGGTGTTGCCGCCGTCGCGCTTCACCAGCCTGGCAGCGGCCTCGCGCATCTCGGTCCACGAACGGGGCGGCTGATCCGCGTTCAGGCCGGCCTGGCGGAATGCGTCCTTGTTGTAGAACATCACGATGGTCGAGCGCTGGAACGGGATGCCCCAGGTCTTGCCGTCGGCGCGGCCGTTGTCCATCAGGCCCGGATAGAAGCTCTTCAGCCAGGCCTTGTCCTCGGCCGTGGTGGCGAAGTCGTCGAACGGGCGGATCACGCCCAGGTCCTTCAGCTCGTGCAGGTCGATCGAGAACAGCACCGACGTCTGCACCGGCGTGCCGGCCTTCAGCGCAGCCAGCGCCTTGGTGCGCGCATCGTCGTAGTTGCCCGCGTAGATGGCGTTGACCTTGACGTCCGGGTTGGCCTGCTCGAACTCGCCGACCAGCTTGTCCACGACCTGCGTCAGCGGGCCGCCAACCGAGACCGGGTAGTACATCGTGACCTGCGTGGGCGCCGCACTGGCCGCCAGCGACGCGAAGCAACTGAGGGTGCCGAGCGCGACGGCCAGGCATCGGGTCTTGAACGACATGAACGCTCCTAGTAGAAAGTCAGGGTAAAGCGGTGGACAAAACGTTGGAGGCCGCCGGCGCCGTGTCCAGCGCAAAACGATGCTCGCGCGCCGCCGGCCACTGCAGCATCAGGCTGGCGCCGGGTGCCGGGGCCACGCGCCCCGCGTGGCGCACCAGCAGCGGCTGGTCATGCAGCCGCACTTCGATCAGCGTGTCGGCGCCGTGGTATTCGGAGCGGACCACCTCTGCCGCATGTCCGCCGCCCAGTTCGATGTGCTCGGGCCGCACGCCCAGCCAGTGATCGGCGCCCGGCAGCCGGATCAGGTTCATCGGCGGCTGGCCGATAAAGCGCGCCACCACCGGCGTGGCCGGTTGCTCGTACAGTTCCGTGGGCGTGCCGGTCTGGGCGATCTGCCCCTGGTGCATCAGCACGATGCGGTCGGCCATGCTCATCGCCTCGACCTGGTCATGCGTGACATAGACCACCGTCAGGCCAAGCTGCTGCTGGAGCTTGCGCAGTTCCGCACGCATTTCCGCGCGCAGCTGCGCGTCGAGGTTCGACAGCGGCTCGTCCATCAGGCAAAGCGGATGCTGCGACACGATGGCGCGCGCCAGCGCCACGCGCTGCTTCTGCCCGCCCGACAGCGCCGCGGGCTTGCGCGCCAGCAGCGCGCCCAGCCCCAGCAGGTCGGCGGCGTGCCGCAGCCGGCGCGTCTGCTCGTCGCGCGCCACCTTGCGGGCGCGCAGGCCGAACAGGATGTTGTCGGCCACGCTCAGGTGCGGAAACAGCGCGTACGACTGGAACACCATGCTCAGCATGCGCTGCGCGGGCTCCAGCGCGGTGACATCGCGCCCGTCCAGATGGATGCGGCCGGCGCTGGGCAGGTCCAGCCCGGCAATCAGGCGCAGAAGCGTGGTCTTGCCACAGCCCGACGCGCCCAGCAGCGCGATGAACTCGCCGCGTTCGATGTCGAGATCGATGCCGCGCAGCACCTCGTGGTCGCCGAAGCGCTGCTGGAGCTGGTCGAGTCGCAGATAGGCCATGGGTTCAGGAAGGAAGGCGCTCGGCGCGGCGGCAGTGACGGGGGCTCAGCACAGGTGCAACGCCACGCCAGCGCGCTCGCACAGGCCCGGCAACGCCGGCAGCGCGTCGGTGGCCTCGGAGTCAGTGAACAGGTGATCGATCTGGTCCAGGCCGGCCACCCGGCATGGCGCATTGCGCAGGCACTTGCTGCTGTCAGCCAGCAGCACGCGCAAATGGCTGTGCGACAGCAGCACCTGGCTCAACTCGGCCTCCTCGGGCTGGAATTCGTAGAACGTGCCATCCGCGTCGATGCCGGCCGCGCTGCAGATCGCCACATGCGCCCGAAAACGTCGTACAAAGTCCAATGTGGCACTGCCCATCACATCGAAATCACCGGCACGCAGCCGGCCGCCGGCCACCCAGGTTTCGATGCGCGGCTTGTCGGCCAGCGCATGCACGGCGCCCAGGTTGTTGGTGATCACGCGCAGCGGCAGGTCGTCCGGCAGGGCTCGGGCAAAGTCGGCCACGGTGGTGCCATAGCCCAGGAAGACCGTGGCGTCGGCCTCGACCATGCCGATCGCCACCTCGGCAATGCGCCGCTTGCGCTCGACATGCGCGGTGCTGCGTTGCAGATAGCTGATGTTGTGCTGGCTGGCCGGCAGGCTCAGCCCGCCGTGCATCCGGCGCGCCAGCCCCTGCACGCTCAGTTCATTGATATCGCGCCGGATGGTCTGGCTGCTGACGCCAAATCGGCTCGCCAGTTGTTCGGTACTGAGGTAGCCGGCATCATTCAGCCAGCCAAAGATTTCACGTTGCCGCGGGGTCAGACTCATCGACGCTCGTTCGCTCACTTTGCATGTTCGAACGAAAATGTAAGCGCGCGATATGACGCTTCCGTGACAGCTTCCCCCTCCGCGCGAGGGGCACCCGCGCCGCCCTAGCGCCGCAAGCGCCGCCAGCCAACCACCACGCCGCTGACCGACATCACCAGGCCGACGACGGACAGCGCCCAGACCACGGCGTCCCACAGCGGACGATGCCGCGTCAACGTGACAAGGTCATAACTGTGGACGGCATTGAACAGCCAGCGGTACAGGCGCCGGCTGTCGTCGCTGCGGCCGATGACCTGCCCGGTCGCCGGATCAAGATAGGCCCAGGTGCCGTCCGGATCGTCGAAGCCAATCCGCAGCACCGGGAACCTACGCGCATGGTGATGGCTGTACCAGTAGGCATCGGGGTCGGTCTGGACGATTTGCGATGCGATCCGGGCGTCCGGCAGCAAGGTTGCCGACGCGCGCACCAGTGCATCGTGATCCCACTGCATGGCCGTGCCATCCTGTGGATCGACGGCCCGGACCGCACCGTCTTGCGACGACGCCAGCAACACCGGCTTGCCGCCCGTCCACGTCATGCGGACCTCGCGCACGCCGTCGCCCAGCGCCTGCCAGGCTGGCATCGGGAAAGACGCAGCGGTATGCCCGGCGTAGCGCTGCAGTGCCGCCCCATCGAACCCGCGCCCGTTGAACCATTGATTCGGATTGACCGACAGCCACCCTGATATCAACCAGCACAGCAGGAACAGCGCGCCGGCCAGCCCCGCCACGTGGTGCCAGGCCATCCAGCCGTGATACGGCGACGTACCGCCCATGCTGCCGTGAGCAAAGCGGCGCCGCACGCGCAGGCGCAGCCAGCCGATCCAGATCCCCGTGATGGCCACCGCCACGCATGGCCCCGACGTCCACAGCACCACCTGGCGCCATAGTGGCGGGTCTTGCCGGATCGGCGTGAAGTAGAGCCAGTGCGGCACGGAGCCCAGCCAGTTCCAGAAACGCTCGGCTCGGTGGGTATCGCGCATGACCTCGCCGGTTTTTGCGGAGACGTAAAGCTCGGTGCCCCGGCCATCATCAATGGCGATCCGGTGCAGCGGCCGCCAGGCATTGAGGCCGTTGGGCACGGTCCACTGGTCGCGCTCGGCTGTCTCCAGCCATTGCGCGGGCTTGCCGGCAAACCTCTGCGCGGTGGCCCGCGCCGTGGCGGCATCGACCTGCTCGATCACCTGACCGTCGACGGCCGACACCGTATGCGGCCGGCCCTTGCCATCGACCATGCGATAGACAGGCATGTCGCCGGCCATCTCGACCCGCAGGCTGCGCGGGAAGGCATCGAGCCCCGCCGCCGCCATCGCCGCATCGGGCGTAACGGCCACGCGCGACAACTCGATGCGCGGCAGGCTGGCCAGCCGCTCGGCATCGGTCAGCGCGGGAAATCCCACATACATCATGACCAGCCCGGAGCCAAACCACATCGCGATCAGCAGGCAGCCGGCGATACCCATCCAGCGATGGATCAGGTACAGCCAGCGCTTCAGCCTGAGCTTGCGCCACACGGTTGCGACCTCAGAAGTAGAAGTTGGCCGACAGCTCCGCCGAGCGCGGACGCCCCAGCAACCACTGCTGGCCGCCGTTCGAGAACGATTCGGCGTAATCGCGGTTGAACAGGTTGTACACGCGCAGCGTCAGCGCCGCCTGCTTCGACACACGCCACGACAGCGCGGTGTCGACCGTCGTGTAGCTCGGCACGCGCACCTTGTTGGCCGTGTCGGCATAGCGGCCGCCCACGTAGCGCAGGCCCGTGGCAAAGGTCCACTGCGGCATGAAGTTCCAGCTCAGCCAAGCGTTGGCGGCCTGCTGCGGCACGCTGGTCGGCACATTGCCCGCGCGCGACACCGCCACGCCGCCCACCGACTCGTTGAAGTCGTCATAGCGCGCCCGCAGCACGGTGCCGTTCACGTCCAGGCGCAGGCCGCGCACCACTTCCACGCTGGCCGATGCCTCCAGCCCGCGCGACGACTGCTCGCCCACCTGCTGGGTGATCGTCGGATTGACCGGGTCGCGCGACAGCAGGTTTTTCTTGCGGATCTCGTAGGCCGCAAACGTCCATTCGCCGCGATTGCCCCAGAACGCCTGCTTCACGCCCACTTCGAGCTGCTTGCCGGTGGCCAGGTCGAAGTTGCGCTGCGCGTCGGATGTGGTGATCAGCGCACCCAGCGGATCGGTGGCCGTGGCGTACTGCGCATAGACCGACAGGCTCGGCGTGAACTGATACACCGTGCCCACGCGCCACGTGGTGTTGGCGAAGGTCTTCTCCCAGCCCGTGTTGGCGACCAGATCGGTACGGTACAGCGTGGCGTGATCGAAACGCACGCCGCCAATGACCGACCACTTCGGCGTGAAGGCAATGCGGTGCTCGCCGAACAGTGCGTACTGCGTGGTGTTGGTGCGCAGGCGCGGCGACGTGACCACGCCCGGCGGGCTGAAGAACATCCCCGGATTGAAGTCGTACGCGTTGACCGTCGACGCTCCGCCGTACGGCGAGTTGTTCGAATGCGTGAAGTTGATCTTGTTGATGTCGAACCCGACCGTCGTGGCGTTGTCCATTCCGAACAGGCGGCTCTTGACCGTCATGTCGGCGCGGTTACCCACCTGTTCCTGGTCATGCAGGATTTCCAGGTAATCGGTGCGGCGCACCTGAGAGGTCGCCGGCAGGAACGTGTAGGTCTCGCTGTCGCGCCAGTGCCGATGGCTGGTCAGGTAATAGAACTGGTTGCGCACCGTGACGCGGTCGTTGGGCGTCCATTCGGCATTCAGGCGCGTCCAGCGGTCGCGATAGCTGATCTGGGCATCGCCGACGTTGTAGTTTTTCTTGCGCAGCGAGGTGTCCAGGCTGCCATTGACCAGCGGCACGCCGAAGTACTGCTGTGGATGCTGGGTGCCGTCGTCATAGGACAGCGTCAGGTTGAATTCCGGGTTGATGTCCAGCCGTACCGACGCCGACACCATCAGGTTGTTCGAATCGCCCCGGTCGACCCAGCCGGCCGAGCGGTTGTAGGCCGTGGCGAAGCGGTACGACAGGTTGTCGTTGACGCGGCCGCCGCTGTCGAACGCCACGCGGGCGGTCTTCTCGGTGCCGCCGGTGATCTGCAGTTCGTTCTCGATGGGGCCACGAATCGGCTTCTTCTGCACGACGTTGACCACGCCGCCGATGGCGCCTTCGCCATACATCACCGATGCCGGCCCGCGCAGCACTTCGATACGGTCCACCGACCAGGTATCGAACGGGAAGGTGACCGTGCCCGACGCCACGTACATGCGCGTGCCGTCGAGCAACTGCATGACCGAACCCTGACCCGAGAAGCCGCGCGCCGTCAGCGACGTGCCGCCGTTGCCGGGCGCCGGATTGCCGGTGATGCCGGTGGCGCGCGTCACGGCCTCGCGCACGGATTGGTCGCCGCGCGCACGGATGGTCTCGCCGCTGAGTATTTCGACGCTGGCGGGGGTTTCCAGCGGCGTCAGGCCCAGGCGGCTGCCGGTGTATTCGGGCTTCGACAGGGCCAGGCCGGGCTGGTCGATCTGGGCGGTCTCGCTGACGGTCACGGCCGGCAGGGTGCCGTCCTTCCGTTCGGAAGTGGCGTCCTGGGCGAATGCGCAAGGGAAATTGAGGCTGGCGACAGTGCCGAGCGAAGCGGCCAGCAGACGCGGCCGGTGCCCACGCGCCGGGCGTGTGCGAAGTTGGGCCGAGCGCGAGCGGCCAGCGGTATGCGCGGACAAGTTGTATTTCATCGTGAAGCCGGACGACCCCGCCCGGGCAATGGAAATCGATGATGACAACAGGCCGGTATCCGGGCTTGCAGGGCGGCGCTTTGCGCGCCGGGGATGCCATCGCCTTCCCGCGCCGCCTGAAGCTGGCGCAGTGGCTGCCGATCCCAGGGATCGGCCTGACGGTTCCCAACCTGCTTACCGTTGCGGGGGCAGCACAGGCATTGCCGGTTCTCGTCGAAATCTGGACGAGCGGCGACGCACCTGTTTCCCGTTTAACCGGCGATGGGATCGCCGGCACCTGCAGTCACGGACGGCACACGAGGGCCGTGTGCCGCGGTGCGCATTCTACATGCAACAGCTTTGATACAAACGCGACAAAAGGACACGCGCTGGGGGTGCCCCCACGCGTGCCCTCCGTGCGCGGCGTCAGAACACGCGCGTCAGGAATTCCCGCGTCCGCGCGTGGACGGGCGCTCCGAACAACTGTTCCGGCGCGCCTTCCTCGACCACCTTGCCGCCATCCATGAAGACCACATGGTTAGCCACTTCGCGCGCGAAACCCATTTCGTGCGTGACCACCAGCATCGTCATATGCTCGTCCGCCAGTTGGCGCATGGTCCGCAGGACTTCGCCGGTCAGTTCGGGGTCGAGCGCCGAGGTGGGCTCGTCGAACAGCATGATGTCCGGTTCCATCGCCAATGCACGGGCAATCGCCACGCGCTGCTTCTGGCCGCCCGACAGGCGCGACGGATAGCTGTCGCGCTTGTCGAACAGACCCACCTTGCGCAACAGGTCTTCGGCCAGCGGGATGATGCGGTCGCGCGACATGCCCTTGACCGTCATCGGTGCCTCGGTCAGGTTCTGCAGCACGGTCAGATGCGGGAACAGGTTGAACGACTGGAAGACCATGCCCATTTTGGCGCAAATACGACGCAGGTCGGCACCCTTGGCATAGCGCACGCCGTCGCCGTCGGTGGCCGCCAGCACTTCGCCTTCGATTTCCAGCGTGCCGCGGTCGATGACTTCCAGATGGTTCAGGCACCGCAGCAGCGTGCTCTTGCCCGACCCCGACGGACCGATCACGGCGGTCACGTCGCCCTTGCGCAGCGACAGCGACACGCCCTTCAGCACTTCGAGCGGGCCAAATGACTTGTGGATGTCCTGGGCCGACACCATCAACGGTCGCCCGCTCACGCCGGCGGTCTTATTGATCGTATCGTGCATAGCGTTTTTCCAGGCGTTGGAAGAGCCACGTCAGAACCAGCGTCATCACCAGGTAAAACAGGGCGGCGACCAGGAACGGGGTTGTCGTGAAATCACGCTGCACGATGCTGCGCGCGGTGCGCAGGATGTCGTTGAGCGCCAGCACGTAGATCAGCGAGGTGTCCTTGACCAGCGTGATGGTCTCGTTGCTCACCGGCGGCAGCACGCGGCCGATCATCTGGGGCAGCACGATCCGGCGCATGGTCTGGAAATAGCTCAGGCCCAGCGTCTTGCTGGCCTCGTACTGGCCGCGCTCCACCGACTGGATGCCGGCGCGGAAGATCTCGGCGAAGTACGCCGCGTAGTTCAACGCGAACGCAACCACGGCAGCGGGGAAATCGGGTAGCCGGATGCCGACATAGGGCACGAACGGCAGCGCGAAGTAGATGAAGAGCATCTGCAGCATCAGCGGCGTGCCGCGCATCAGCCAGATATAGCCATTCACAAGGCCACTGACCGGCGCCCACGCCGAGATTCGCAGCAGGGCCAGTGCCAGGCCCAGCGGCACCGACAGGCCCAGCGTGATGGCGAACAGGGTCAAGGTGACCTTGGCCCCTTCCACCATCGGAGGCAGGAGAGAAAGAACGTAGTCCATGCTGAAACGTTACGCCGCAAGTGCAACAGGGCCGGTGCAAATTGCTGCGTTTCCCGAACCCTGCGCTGCCTGCGAGTTGGCTGTCCTTACTTCGTGATGTCCGCGCCGAACCACTGGGTGGCGATGCGTGCGGCCGTGCCGTCCTGCTTCATCGAGGCCAGCGTCTTGTTCAGCTTGTCCAGCAGTTCGGCGTCGTCCTTGCGCACGCCCACGCCGTAGTCTTCGGTACCGAAGTTCTCGGTCAGGATGCGGTATTCGCCGGCGCGCTTGCTGGCGAGGTAGCGGCCCACCACTTCGTCGACCACCACGGCGTCGAGCCGGCCGGCCGACAGGTCCATCAGCGCCGTCACGTTATCGCCAAACGACTTCAGTTCCTTCAGGCTGGCGGCCACGGTCGCCTCTTTCTTGATGGCGTCCACGGCGCTGCTGCCGTCCTGCGCGCCGACGATGCGGCCGGCCAGGTCGGCCTTGGTCTGGATCGGCGACTTTTCGGTCACGATGACGATCTGGTGGTTCGTCATGTACGGTGCCGTAAAGCTGATGTTCTTCTTGCGGTCCTCGGTGATCGTCAGGCCGTTCCACAGCACGTCAACGCGCTTGCCGTTCAGTTCCGCTTCCTTGGCGCTCCAGTCGATCGGCTTGAATTCCACCGTCATGCCAAGCCGCTGCGCCGCTTCCTTTGCCATGTCGATGTCGAAGCCAACCAGCTGGTTGCTGGCATCGCGAAAGCCCATCGGCGGGAAGTTGTCGTCCAGGCCCACCACGATGCTGGTGCTGGTGCTGGCGCTGGCGGGCTTTGCCGCCGGCGTCGGATCGCTCTTGCCACAGGCGGCCAGCAACGAAAGACCGGAAATCAGGAGAACGGCTGCTATTTTTTTCATGATGTCGAGGAGAGATTAAGGGCGCGGCAACATGTGCCGCCGCACCGATGGCAGGATCGCCGCCATCGGCGCCCATTGGCGCCCATCGGCGCAATTGGCCGCG
Source organism: Cupriavidus sp. HE11 (assembly GCF_056097175.1). Lineage (NCBI taxonomy): Bacteria > Pseudomonadati > Pseudomonadota > Betaproteobacteria > Burkholderiales > Burkholderiaceae > Cupriavidus > Cupriavidus sp. HE11. The sequence continues at coordinate 2,330,165 of NZ_CP184464.1, read as the reverse complement.
CACGCCCGGTCCGCGCCCCGCCGCGCCGCGCACGATTGCCCCACCGCGCCGGGTTGTCAGCCGGCATGGTCGGGAAAGCGGGAATTGGGCGCGGAATCGGCAAGGCGATCCGCAGAGGTCGCTGAACGCGTGAGCAATCGGTCACTTGGCATGCCGACCACCGGCTTGTCCGATGGGTAATGCCGGGTGACCAGCCAACAGGCCGTCATTCTACAGGGACGCACAGCGCGGCAGGCCGTGAATGCCGCCGCGCCCGATGTCACCCCCCGCCATATTGATACCTGAAAGGCACCTGCCGCAGCATGTCATGGTCGTCGGCGAGGGTTTTCGACAGGCCCAGCGAGCACAACCGCTTGCCGCAGTGGAACATTGCCGTCTACGTGCAATGCAATCCCGATATCGACATCGAACGGTCAGGCAGCACCGCGCAACGCAAGATTCAGTTGGTCGACGACGGATGCCCAGTCGGCGTCGTCGGTGAACTCGTCCCGCAGCAAGGCGGCTTGAGACGGCGTCCAGAATGGCGCCTCGCACAGCTCGACGCTGCGTGGCACAGGCGAATGTGCGGCGATGAAATCGGCGATGGCGGCTTCGTCGGCGGGCAGCCCGAGTTGGGCGAACAGGTCGGCGAAGGTCGGAAACTGCTGGGTCATTTTTCGATTCTCTTTTGTACGCACACGGCCTCGTTGGTCATCAGGCCTGGGCGATCAGCGCCAGGCCCGCCGTCTGCGGGCGCTTGTTGAAGGCGCTGCGTGCGACCAGGGCGCAAACCGCCAGCGTTCCAGCCAATACGCCCAGGGACGACGAGGTGTGCCCGTGGGATGAAAATCCAGTCGCAAAGGCGACGGCGGCCATTTCCAGCTTACGACCAATTTTGTGATGGGATGTCATAGCGGTTGCCGCCTGTTCGCCTGTTCGTCTGCGCTTGTTCAGGGTGGCCCGGCTCTCGATGCCGCGCCACCAACCCTGGATATCAGTACTCGATCACCGGTGCATGCACCGGGGCAATCGACGGGTGCGCGGTCTGCGTGCGCTGCGCGGCCTTGTGGACCATCGTGTAGGCGTAGTCGATGCCCATGCCGTAGGCGCCCGAGTGTTCCTTCGCCAGGCCCGTCACGGCGTCGTACGTTTCCTTGTTCTTCCAGTCACGCTGCCATTCCAGCAGCACCTGCTGCCACGTCACCGGCACCACGCCGGCCTGGATCATCCGCTGCATGGCGTAGTCGTGCGCTTCCTTGCTGGTACCGCCCGACGCATCGGCCACCATGTAGATCTCGTAGTCGCCTTCGAGCATCGCGCTCAGGGCGAACGTGGTGTTGCAGACTTCGGTCCACAGGCCCGCCACCACGATCTTCTTGCGGCCGTTGGCCGCCAGGGAGTCGCGCACCTTCTGGTCGTCCCACGAATTCATCGAGGTGCGTTCAAGCGTTTCCTTGCCCGGGAAGACGTCGAGCAGTTCGGGATAGGTGTAGCCGGAGAACGATTCGCTTTCCACGGTGGTGATGGTGGTCGGCACGTCGAAGATCCTGGCTGCCTTGGCCAGGCCCACCACGTTGTTCTTCATGGTCTGGCGGTCCATCGACTGCACGCCGAAGGCCATCTGGGGCTGGTGGTCGATGATGATCAGCTGGCTGTTGCGCGGGGTCAGGACTTGCAGCTTGGCGTTCGACATGGTGTGCTCCGGAATAAAGGATGATTCAATAAGTTTGAGGTTTATCGGGCGGCGCTGGCTTCGCTTCGTTTGTTTCGCTGCGTTGCTGCGCTGTCCATGTGCAGAACTATAGCGACCGCCACCCCAGAGAAAGTGGGCTATCGTCGTCATAGTTATTCAAAATAATTGAATTGACGGATACCACTCCTAGACAGCAACATGAGTTGCGATATTTTCATCATTCGACTATATTCGAATAATGGAAACAGATAACGCCCTGGAAGCGCTTGCTGCGCTGGCCCACGCCGTCCGCCTGGCCGTCTTCCGTCTGCTCGTACAGGTGGGCCCCCAAGGCCTGCCAGCCGGCCGCATTGCCGAACTGATGGAAATGCCAGCGTCCTCGCTGTCCTTCCACCTCAAGGAATTGCACCGCGCGGGACTACTGGGAAGCCGCCAGGAGGGCCGCTCGATCATCTATATGGCTCGCTTCGAGACCATGAACGCCCTGCTGGGCTACCTCACCGAGAACTGCTGCGGCGGTGTGCCATGTTCGCCGGCTCCCGCCTGTTGCGCCGCCACGGATTCCTGAACCATGAAACGCTTCCACGTCCACGTGAGCGTGGCCGACCTGCCGGCAAGCATCCGCTACTACTCTGCCCTCTTCGCCGCCGAACCGACCGTCATCCGGGACGACTACGCCAAGTGGGCACTGGACGACCCGCGCGTGAACTTCGCGATCTCCAATCGCACCGGGAAGCTCGGCGTGGACCACCTGGGCATCCAGGCGGAGACGGACGCGGAGCTTGCAGAAATGCAGGCACGACTGACCAGCGCCGAGTTGCCCACACAGTCACAGTCCGAAACGAACTGCTGCTACGCGACGTCGAACAAGCATTGGTCGGTAGACCCCACCGGCATTGCCTGGGAGTCGTTCCACACGCTCGGTGGTGCCCCGACCTATGGCGAGTCGCGCGATCGTAGCGCCGAAGCAGCAGCCTGCTGCGTGCCCGTCCAGTTGAACGCCGTGCCAACGCCATCCGCCAGGACCGCCTGCTGCGCGCCGGAATCCGGCTGCTGCTGAGTTTTTTGCGGCGCGCCAATGCCGGCCCCCGAATGAGGCGGCACGTGCCCGTCCGCATCACACATCATGTCTGAACAACTCGATATCGCATCGGCCGACACTGGGCATCGCCCCGCAATCGGCTTCTTCGAGCGCTATCTGACCGTCTGGGTGGCGCTTTGCATCGTCGCCGGCATCCTGCTCGGCCAATGGCTGCCGCCAGTCTTTCAGGCCATTGGCGCCATGGAGATCGCACAGGTGAACCTGCCGGTAGGTGTGCTGATCTGGATCATGATCATCCCGATGCTGATCAAGATCGATTTCGGCGCCATGGGCCAGGTCGCGGGACACTGGCGCGGCATCGGCGTGACGCTCTTCGTGAACTGGCTGGTCAAGCCGTTCTCCATGGCGCTGCTGGGCTGGATCTTCATCCGTCACCTGTTCGCGGGCTGGCTGCCAGTGGATCAACTCGACAGCTATATCGCCGGCCTGATCCTGCTGGCGGCGGCACCCTGCACGGCGATGGTGTTCGTCTGGTCGCAGCTCTGCAAGGGCGATCCGTACTTCACGCTATCGCAAGTGGCGCTCAACGACGCCATCATGGTCGTGGCCTTCGCGCCAGTGGTCGCATTGTTGCTGGGGCTGTCGTCGATCACCGTGCCGTGGGACACGCTCATTACGTCGGTCGCGCTCTACATTGTGGTGCCGGTGCTGATCGCGCAGGTCATCCGCGGGGCGAAGCCACCTACAAGCGTGTAGTTGGCGCGCTGGGCCCTTACTCGATCACCGCCCTGCTCGCGACGCTGGTGTTGCTGTTTGGCTTCCAGGGCAATGCCATCGTCGAACAGCCATTGATCATCCTGCTGCTGGCCGTACCGATCCTGATTCAGGTCTTGCTGAACTCCGGCCTGGCCTATCTGCTCAACCGCAAGCTCGGCGTGGCCCATTGCGTGGCCGGGCCGTCGGCGCTGATTGGCGCGAGCAACTTCTTCGAGCTGGCCGTGGCCACCGCCATCAGCCTGTTCGGCTTCCAATCCGGCGCGGCGCTCGCCACCGTCGTCGGCGTACTGATCGAAGTGCCGGTGATGCTGTTTGTCGTTGGCGTCGTCAACCGCTCGCAGCACTGGTACGAATCGCACTGAGGCATCCCCATGACCGTCACCATCTATCACAACCCGGCGTGCGGTACGTCGCGCAACACGCTGGCCATGATCCGCAATGCGGGCATCGAGCCCACCGTCATCCAGTACGTGAACACGCCACCCGACCGGCAGACCTTGCAGGCGATGATCCGCGATGCCGGGCTCACCGTGCGCGAAGCGATCCGCGAGAAGGGCACGCCCTATGCCGAGCTTGGCCTTGGTGATCCAGCACTCACCGACGACCAGTTGCTCGATGCCATGCTGACCCATCCGATCCTGATCAACCGGCCCTTCGTCGTCACCGAGTTGGGCGTGCGGCTGTGCCGGCCGTCGGAGCTGGTGCTGGACATCCTGCCGGCGCCGCAGCAAGGCGCCTTCACCAAGGAAGACGGCGAGGCTGTGGTCGACACGCAAGGCCGGAGAATGCGATGACCCCGGATCTGCCAAATATCGTCCCTGCGGTGTTCGATACGCCCGACCTCCGCAAGCTGGAGCCCGCACGCGTCAGCACCCACCCGCCACGAATCCTGCTGCTTTACGGCTCGCTGCGCGAGACGTCGTACAGCCGGCTGCTGGTGCAGGAAGCCGAACGGATCCTGCAGCACTTTGGGGCGGAGACGCGTGTCTTCGATGCGCGCGACCTGCCGATGGCGGACAGCGTGCCGGCCGATCACCCTAAGGTGGTCGAACTGCGCAAGCTGTCCGAATGGTCCGAGGGCCAGGTCTGGTGCAGCCCCGAGCGCCACGGCACGATGACGGCTGTCTTCAAGAACCAGATCGACTGGCTGCCGCTGGAAATCGGCGGGATTCGCCCGACCCAGGGCCGTACGCTGGCGGTGATGCAGGTCAGCGGAGGCTCGCAATCGTTCAACGCCGTCAACGCGCTACGCGTGCTGGGACGCTGGATGCGCATGGTGACCATTCCGAACCAGTCGTCTGTTGCCAAGGCTTATCAGGAATTCGACGCCAACGGCCGCATGAAGCCGTCGTCCTACTACGACCGCGTGGTTGACGTCATGGAAGAACTCTACAAGTTCACGCTGCTGGTGCGCGACCGCAGCGACTATCTGACCGACCGCTACAGCGAACGCAAGGAAGCCGCTGCTGCCAACGCCACGGCGCTGGCAGCAGCGGCGATGCGCCACGAGAGCGACGCCCAAACCGGCGACACCGATAGCGGCGAAGTGGAATGACCGGGACGAAACGGCCCTGATTGGCGTCCTGCGCGGGCCAGCAGGCCCAAAATTGCCCGATCCAAAAGAAAAACCCCGCTTTCATGCGGGGTTTTTCCTTCTTGCGACACCTGCCTATGGGCGATCAAAGCACTTACCCGTACCAAAAATCGTTGGTAGTGAGCAAGACCGAGACAATTCTTGCCGCTTGCATGTGCCTCGCGAGCGGATTGTTGATAGCACACTCATTTTACGCCTTATACTTCACTTATGCATATCAAGGTGGGCCGTTTGTTGGTTGCGGGGCAGACAGACCTCAACGACAAGGTCACGCCCCGGGAACCCGAGCGCACGAACTAGGCGCAACTCGCGTGCGTCTGCTCGCTCCCACCCGCAATTGGCCGCCTACATATAGCTAGTGTGCTTCGGCCTGTCCGGCACCGGATGCCCGTCTCCGAACGCAGTTCCTGCGCCTCGAACCGCCTTGTCCACACGGGCTCGCGCCGACTTGTCGGTCACCGAGAACAGCCAGATACCGAAGAAGCCGACCGTCATCGAGAACAGCGCCGGCGACGTGTAGGGGAACGGCGCGGTCTTGAAGTGGAACACGTCCACCCAGACGGCCTGCGACAGCACCGTCAGCACCACGACAGCAGCCCCAGGAAGCCACCCACCATCGCGCCACGCGTGGTGCAGCCCTTCCACAGCACCGACAGGAACAGCACCGGGAAGTTGGCCGACGCCGCCACGGCAAATGCCAGCGACACCATGAACGCGACGTTCTGCTTCTCGAACACGATACCCAAGGTCTACAACACCGCATCACTCACGCACGACTGACGAAACTGGATTCTGACGATCGCACTGCCTGATCGGATCGCGATATTTCTCGTTTCGGTATATCAGACAAGCTGAACTTCGATAGCGAAGGACAGCTCTTGAAGGCTGGCCGGGCTACTCGGGAGCAGGGAAATTTCTCCTGGACTTCGTGCGCGTCGCTGGCGAGAGCCGCGCTCCCATGGTCGCGTATTGGTGAGACGTATGGAACTTTCGGCGCTAAGGAACTTTGATGGCGCAATCCGCCGTCCATTCGACGGCACCACTCGAAGCCTGAATCGCTGCACCCGGACCGCGAGGACCGCTGTGCCTACATGCTCAACGCAGGGCGACTCAACGCATGAACGACCGTTGTATCCCGGCAGTTGCCAAGTAAGAGTCGGCGAGCCCACCGTCCGCTCAGGGTCGATTATCGCCCTATATCCAGCACCCGACGTGTCCCACGTTCGCGACGGCCCGCAAACCTAGATGCAGCCTGGCTTTGCGGGCGACGATTGCCCCGACGCGGGTACGGGTGGGAGTTTTTGCCCCAGACGCGCTATTCGACCGAGCTAGTAACAACTGCTAGAGTCAACAGCAGCTGACCCGCCCTTGCCCGTGACGTCGCAACCTATTCTTCGATGATGCTTCCCGAATCGTCTTGAAACGCGTAGAAACCTTCAAACAAGGCATCTGGCCACTGATCGTCTGTCAATGGGCACGCCTCCAATTGCCGAATCCTTCCATCCGGGCCCAGCCACACAATGAAGCTAACCAGACCCTCTGTGGGATTACGACGTCGAGCGTTGACCACAGGTGGATATTCCCTTACGGGAAGTCCATCTAAGGCCCTAGGGACGACAACTGGATGAGCATCGTTGGCACAGTAGAAATCAGTGGTGAAGCCACTTCCGGTTGATCTACGTCCTACAACTGTCAGATACGGCAGCTGATTTCGCATCTCCCGAACCCAAGCCGCCTTTCCGCGCAGAGCAAGCTTCATCACTTTCAGTTCGAACTCTTCTGGCTTGATTCCCATATCTTTTTTCACGGTAACGGGTACTTCGGGTTGGCTGTATTACCTGAGAATGTACCAATTCTGAAAGCACCATTGACTGTAACCCCGCGTACCCAAACCGGTGTCCCACCCACGTTGATCCACTTGGTCACTACGCCAGGCTGTCCCGCCAATTGCTGCGCAGCGACATCTACGGCCGCAAACGCAGCTTCATTGCTGCCGTACTGCGTAACCAAAGATCCGAGTTCATGAGTGGGGTCGTCAAAAATATGGGTAAGCTTCGTCGCTGAGTTTCCATACTTCGCAAGCGCATTTGCAGTTCCTGCCGCCGCTCCAGCGACCCCAGTTTCAAGTGCCTCAGTTGCAGCATTCCGCACTGCGCCGCCGGTGCCACCGAGGCCGCCGAGGCCGCCGCCCATGTCGCCCTGGATGGCCATCATCGTGGTGGTCAACTGACCTTCTGGCGAGGCCATCCAGTCCATGAATGCCGATCCCAAGCTCGTCAGTTTTTCCTTCACCCCGCTCCAGCACTCGTGCATGGAGCAGTTGTTCAGCGTCTCGTTCTGCGCCGCATTGGCTGCCGCCAGCGGATCACGCCCCAGTGCTGATGCGATTCCACCACCAGCCAGCATTGACAGCGCCGTAATCACCGCCGTTTGTTCCGGCGATGCTGCACCGCTGCCCACCACCGCAGCACCGATGAATGGTGTAAGGGCAGCAGAAGATGCTCCCCCAATGGCACCAACTACGCAGGCCGCAGAGACGACGAACCCGGCCGAAGCCGGGTCATGTATTACTGAAAGTCGCTAGCCTCAACGGTAGCCAGTACATACCGGCTGCTCTCGTCCAAGAACGCTTCCACTTCGTATGCTATTGGCGCGAGAGCGTCACCGTGCACGAGAACGACTGTGACTAGTTGCCCCATTGGCAAGATAACGACCTCGTGTGCGCCTATTACGGTGCCTTCCACTGCCCTAGGCAGGCGAAATGTATCGTTTTCTCTCAATATTTTCATTTCTTTGCAGGTATCCCCGTTACGAATCGAACAGTACCTGAGTTGTCCTTCATGAAGACAAACGTGGTATTGATGGTCTTTCCATTGGCTCCAGTAATTGGGATGACTTGCTCATAGGTCTGACCGAACTGACCGGTTTTCGTCGGCACTGCCGTGGCAGGATCGAATCGCAGTTGCGACGCCAGATCCTGCCAATTACTTTGATCAAAGCCCAAGGCTTGGCTGAACCAGTTCGCCTTTGTTTGGTTCTGCGGGTGCGTTGAGTTAAGGAGATAGCCGCTCAGCTTACTCTCGAGATTGGATGTTTCAAAGCCAGCCGCACTGCCCGCTGCAGCTAGACCATCCGCCGCTGTAACACTACCGGCTCTGGCCAGCGCACCTTCAGTCTGACCAATCGGCCCAATGTTGGCCGGCATGACGCTGTACATTTCCATCAACTGGAACGCTGTCAGCATGCCTGGATCGGTAGACCAGCTTGCTACCCAGTTCTTCACAAGCTGGGTACAGCTATCAGGGTGACCAAGGCAATTGTTCAACGTTTCATTCTGAGCTGCGCCCGCAGCCGCCACGGCGTCTTGCCCAAGTGCTGCCGCCACGCCGGCCCCTGACAGCATCGAAAGGCTTGTAATGGCTGCTTTCTGCACATCGGTCAAATTTGGATCGCCGCCGCTTATCAAGCCCGCGTACACCGGTGACAGCAATGCCCCCGTTGCGCCGCCAATGGCACCCGATTCGCAATTACTGCCGGCCGCCGCTCCGGCGGCGCACCCTAATGCGGCATGGGCGATCACGCTTTGCCAAGACCCAGCTACGGTAGACGTGCCGATTTGATTTGCCCCTAATGCGGCGATATCGGTCGTCACGCTTTTCAAGAGCGCTTGCCCAAAACTCCCGCCGTTGAAGGCAGTGTTGACGGTCGCAGTGATCAAGCCACGTTCGCCAACGTTCAATGCCGTACTACCGTAGTTTGCCAGTGTCGTTTCTGGCGAAGCTTGCGTTGCAGTACCGAACGTGTTGATTCCGCTGTTGCCGACGAAGCCAGCGATCAACCCTGCCGTGATACCTGCAGTTGCTGCCGTCTTCAGGCCCGAATCAATATCGTACTTGCCAGTGCCGATCAACTGAGTTGCCGCATTGGCCGCGAAGCCTGTAACACCCGCCGCCAGCCCATACGAAACAGCGCTAGCGACCTCCATCAGCGCCGGGCTGATCGCCGCGAAAGCGATCGGATCAATCAACGCATCGAATGCAGCAAGAATTTCGGGCCCGAGCACAATTGACAGAGCCACTGCTGCAATCGCCGCAACGACCATGGCGATGATGCCAAAGCCGCCCTTCTTTTCCTTGATGAACTGCGTATGAATGTCGTCGGCGACCGTGCCTTCGGTGTAGTTCAAGCCCAGGCTTTCCTTGAGCTGCGCCACCAGTGCGGCGCTGGCGTCCGCGTCGACCGACCCGTCTGCGCGAGTCACGCGGAACGCGTCATTGATGGCGCGGATGCTGTCGGCTTCGATGTCCATGTGCATCGCCGACAGGAAACCACCGGGTTGCACCACGGTACCGGTCACCACGTTCCAGCCGCCCTGCGCCTTGTAGGCGTTGGTGCCAATCGACACCACGTTCGGGCTCAGGTCGATGCTTTCGGCCTTGACCGTCAGCGTGTCGCGCGCGACGACCTGGCCGGTGTTGCGAAGCTGACCTTCAACGGTCAGCTTGATGTTCTCGCCGCTGATCGTGCCACCCGTAGGCATCGCCAGCGCCTGTGCATAGCCCTCAGGCAGATAAACCTGCGGCACGAGCGCATTGACGCTCTGGCAGACCGTGCTGGCCAGCATGCATCGGGGATCGGGCACCGCCTGTTCGACGTACCACAGCATCGGCGCGTCCAGCGCCTTTACCTGATCAACGCTCAGGGCCTGGCCCAGCGCCAGGTTATGTTCCTTCGCGTAATCGGCAGCGTTCTTGTAGAGCACCAGCTTTTCCTGGTCGGAGACCGACAGGTTATTCTGGCTGTCCCAGGACAAGCCGCTGATAAAGCTCTCCTGCCCCGTCTGCGCCAACGCGGCCTGCCGCAGCTGTTGCGCCTCGGTATACGGGTCGTAGTAGAACGTCACGTTGCCCGGACGCAGTTCCGGAGGCAGTTGGCCCAACAGGCTGTCTGGCGTCACGCCAGCCAGCACGCCAGTAGCCGGTTTCGGGTTGACGTACTGCGCACGGTCGCTCGACGTCGTGGGTGTGGTTATCGGCGTACCATCCGGCTTGGCATTGAAATGCCAGTCGACGGCAGGAGGTGTCGTGGCCGTCGGTGCGGTCGGCGTGGCCACCACCACCGGCGTGAATTGCCACGGAGCGGTCGGGTCCGACGTGACCGGCGTCGTGGGCGGTAGCGAACCGGCCGGCACGGGCGCCGGGCCGAGCGGGATGACCTGCTGTGGAGGCGCGGTCGGCGGCGTCGGCTGGTTCGGACTGGTGATGCCGTTGACCATTGACCCACCGGTCAGGTCGACGGCTTCGCCCAACAGATTGCCAGTATTCACGATCTGACCGCCGGAATTGACGGTCAACGCATCGCCCGCCTGGATGCCGGACGCGATGCTGCCGAGCACCGAACGGCCGCCGGTATCGTGCCAGCGATCTCCGCCACTGCGATCTTCCTGCCAGCGCCCAATCCAGTCGGCATTGAGCGCGATGGCGGTATTGTCTACCCCGCCGCTGGCCTGCACGTTGACATTGCGGCCGCCGCTGATCAGGGCCCCATTGTTGCTGAGCGATCCGGTCTGGATCGTCACGTCGCGCGCGCCGGAAATTACCGCGGCCGGACCGGCGGCGGCGTCCTCGGTGGCGCGGCACTGGCTGTTGCCATAGGTGCCGCCAGGATTGCAGCCGCCCGCATATGCCGGGTTCTGACCGCCATAGCTCTTGTTCAGCTTGATCGGATCGAGCGACTGGTTGACCAGCGCCGCCGCCGTGATCGAGACATCGGCGGAGATAGACTGGATCGCACCGGCCCGGTTGGTCACGGTGCCGCCGGTCGTGATGTCGACATTGCCCTGAGCCGCGAGCGTGGCATTGAGGTTCTGCACGCCACCAGCATTGATTGTCAGCGTGTTGCCCGCGGCGATAGTGGACGGCGTCTGCTTCCAGTCGACCGACTGCACGGTCTGGTAGCTGTCATCCGGGCAATCGCCACCGGGCACACAGCCCAGCTTCGTTGAAACGCTGACTTCGTATACGCCCTTGTTGGTGAAGGTGCCAGGGGTGGTGATCTTGACATTACCGGCCGCGGCGATATCGCCCGCGTTGGTAAGGTCGCCGGTGCCGTTCAGGGCCAAGTTGCTGCCCGACGTGATTTGGCCCGCCTTGCCCAGTTGGGAAGTCACCGACGATTGGCTGGGTGTAGCGACTTGTGCACCGTTAGCATCGATGCCGATCGCCATCGGCACCGCCGTGTACCGCGGGGCACCACAACTATCACCCGAGCATGATGGCGGCAATTTGCCATACATGAGTTGATCGAAGCCGGACATGGAACTGCTGCCAGGCTGCGCCATAGCCTTCAGTTGCGCCATGAAGGCATTCAGGTCGGCCTGATTCACGGTATCCGTGACGCTGTTCAGCAGGGTGGCGGAGCGGCCGTTATCGAGATTCCCAACGTTGAGCGTGACGTCCTTCGCGCCCGAAACAATGCCACCCTTGTTCGACAGCGCGCCAGCCGTGATGCTCAGATCGCCGCCACTGACGATCTGGCCCGCAGTCCCATCCTTCTGACTGACGATGGTGCGGTCGACGGTCGGCAGCGCCAGGACCGGCACAGGGATATTACTGACGGAGTCACCTGAGCCCGGATCGGTACCCAGGTGCCATTGCGGCAAGTAGTAGGTCGAGCCGCTTTCTCCATCGCCATAGTGGGGGATGTAGCCAAGAACCGGCGAGATGGTCTTGCCGTCAGCGTTGCGCGCCAGGTCACCCAACGTGACGTTGGTCGGCAGCCCTGTCGTCGTGTTTCCCGAACAGGACACACCACCGCAATCTGGGATGATCAGCGGCGCGTAGCTGCCGATCACCGCCGAGTTGACCAGCGCCTCGTTGCTGACCTTGCCGGTCGTGCTCCCTGTTGATTTGCACTGAGAACTGACCCACCTGACCCGGTAATTTGCATCGAATGTTGACCCACGTGTAGAACACTGTCCTGCTCGGCAACGGGCGGGAGTTCGGAGTGATCGACGTGGCCATTTTGAGCATCATTCGACGCTGGCACCTGCGCGACCAGATCCCGCTTCGCGAGATCGCCAGGCGCCTTGGTATTTCCCGCAACACCGTTAGGCGTTACCTGCGTGCAGACGTCACGGTGCCTGCCTATCCGACGCGACACAGCCCCAGCAAGCTCGACGGCTACGCCGCCAAGCTGTCGGCCTGGCTTAAGACCGAAGCCAACAAGCCGCGCAAGCAACGGCGTACTCTCAAGCAAATCCACGCTGACTTGTGTGCACTCGGATTCACCGGATCCTATGACCGCGTGGCGGCTTTCGCACGCCGCTGGCGCCAGGAGCTACAGCAGCAATCGAAGGCCGCGAGCAAAGGCACGTTCATTCCTTTGCGTTTTGCCGAGGGCGAAGCCTTTCAGTTCGACTGGAGCGAGGACTGGGCAGTCATTGCCGGCGAGCGTACAAAGCTGCAAGTCGCGCAATTCAAGCTCAGCCATAGCCGGGCATTTTTCCTACGCGCATATCTCCTGCAGACTCACGAGATGCTGTTCGATGCCCATCAGCACGCCTTTACTGCCTGGGGTGGCATCCCGCGGCGCGGCATCTACGACAACATGAAGACGGCGGTGGATCGGGTTCGGCGCGGCAAGCTGCGCGACGTGAACCTGCGCTTCAGCACCATGGTCAGCCATTACCTGTTCGATGCCGAGTTTTGCAATCCGGCCTCTGGCTGGGAGAAGGGGCAGATAGAGAAGAACGTCCAGGACAGCCGCCATCGCATCTGGCAGCGGATCCCGTCATTTGGCTCGCTCGACGCGCTCAACGACTGGTTGGCCGATCAGTGCGTGCTGCTTTGGCAACAGACCCGTCACCCCGAGCTCGACATGACGATATGGGAAGCGTGGTCTCAGGAACGCCCCCATCTCATGCCCGTAGGTCAGGCGTTTGATGGCTTCGTGGAGCACACCAAGCGCGTCTCGCCGACCTGCCTCGTACACTTTGATCGCAACCGTTACAGCGTGCCAGCCTCATATGCCAATCGGCCCATCAGCTTGCGTGTTTATGCCTCGCGCCTGGTGTTCGTTGCCGAAGGGCATGTCATTGCCGAGCACGTACGCTGCATCAGTCGAAGCCACGGCCATGGCAGCACGATCTATGACTGGCGTCACTATCTGGCCGTTCTGCAGCGCAAGCCCGGTGCACTACGCAACGGCGCGCCATTCGCCGAGCTTCCCGATGGATTCAAGCGTCTGCAGCGCATCTTGCTGAAGCGAACCGGTGGCGATCGCGAGATGGTGGAGGTGTTGGCGCTGGTCCTGTTGCACGATGAGCAGGCAGTGCTGATGGCCGTTGAGCTTGCGCTGGAGACCGGCGCGCCTTCCAAGCAGACAGTCCTCAATATTCTTAGCCGTCTGCTGCAGGGCGAGCCCATTTCGCCCATTACCGCCCCGCAGGCGCTGGCATTACGCGTCGAGCCCGAGGCCAATGTTGGCCGCTACGACACGCTGCGGGAGGTCAATCATGCAGCATGAGGTCATGGTGGAGATGCTCAAGGCGCTGAAGCTTCATGGCATGGCGCAGGCGCTTGGCGATCTGGCGGAACAGGACTCACCCGCTTACCAGGCTGCGGTGTCCATTCTGTCGCGGCTGCTCAAGGCCGAACTCTCGGAGCGCGAGGTCAGGTCCCTGGCCTACCAGATGAAGGTGGCCAAGTTTCCGGCGTATCGGGATCTGGTCGGCTTCGATTTCAGTTGCAGTGAAGTGAACGAGGCTCTTGTGCGGCAACTCCATCGATGCGAGTTCCTCGAGTCGGCCCACAACGTCGTCTTGGTAGGTGGACCGGGTACGGGCAAAACGCACATTGGGACCGCCATCGGCGTGCAAGCTGTGGAGCATCACCATCGCCGGGTCAGGTTCTTCTCGACGGTCGAACTGGTCAACCTGCTGGAGCTAGAGAAGTCGACCGGCAAACCAGGCCACATGGCCACGCGACTTATGTACACGGATCTGGTGATCCTGGACGAATTGGGCTATCTACCATTCAGCCAGGCTGGAGGCGCCATGCTGTTTCACCTTATCAGCAAGCTATACGAGCGCACCAGTGTGATCATCACGACAAACCTGAGCTTTGGCGAGTGGTCGGCCGTGTTCGGTGACGCCAAGATGACCACCGCCTTACTGGACCGCCTCACACATCACTGCCACATCGTGGAGACAGGCAACGACAGCTACCGCTTCAAGCACAGCACCACTCAACCCAAGAAGGAGAAACGGACCGCCAAGCAAACACCGCCTCAAGACGAAGCATGAACCCAGGGTGGGTCAATTTTCGATGCAAATGCTGGGTCCGTTTTCCGTGCAAATCAACAAGGTAGTGACGCAACATGTGAGTGGTAATTTCAATCGGCGATCCATCGTCTTCCACGTAGTTGAAACGATCAAATATGCTCGCTCTACCGTCATGCCGGAAAAGCATCCGCGCGATCGCCCCATAGCCGATACATGAAAACATACATTGGTAAGGATTACGCCTAGCATGCAGTTCGCGACATCGGCAAATTGCAATTGAATCTTTGCATAGGAGAGTTGGTGCACCGGGCACATACGGCATGGTAGCTGGGAGCATGGATATGATCTTCTGCTCCACATCCTCAAATCGATAACAGATATGCCTACCCTCTCGGCTTACGCTTTTCAGCTGATGATGATTGGTCCACATCCTTGCGCCGTCAGTGGCCTCGCGCTCTCCATACAGTATGATCGCAATGTCGGCGAGACGCAGTATCTCCTGACCACGAAGATGGGCGGCACCTTCGTGCAGATAGACTTCCTTGGGGTTAGTTGTGTACCAAGCGGCAATTTCTTGGGCGGCCGACGAAATTCTGAGCAAATTTTCCACGGCTTGTAGGGCCACCGGAGCCATATTGGTAGGAAACCATTTGATAGTGTCCCGTGTCCCCTTCGATCCCGGCCATCGAATTCCTAGCTTTCCCGCGTAGTCTCCATCCCCCCTTTCGATGCAATTCCGATCCAGTCTCAATACCTCATTGATGCGTTCCGGCGCACAAAGCATAAGCGCGGCATTGCTTGAGACCAGGACATCGATAGGTGTCACAGCCTCCTGGAAAATCGCGGCCAGTGCACGCAGGGCCGCCGCTGATGGTAGTTTCTTTTGCCTGGCTTCGATGGCCTCTTGTGAGATTCTTGACCAAAAACTTCTGGGGTAACCTATCCCATGCATCCATCGTTGCCGGAGAGAAATGATCTCCGTTGCATGCATCATTTGTGCAATACGTTCAAGCTGGCAACCAACTTGGATTGCGACGCTTTTCGAAAGATGTTTCGTCGCGAGTTCGACAGCTGTATCCAGAACTTCGCAGTTCACGGCGGTGGGATGCGCGCCCTTGTTCCATTCGCGCAACGCTGCTTCCAGATGTCGCAGTGCGGCGACTCTATGGTTCTGCGACTTTACCGGGCGACGGGCTTGGAGATAAACGAGCGTGGCTTTGGCAAATGCTAGGAAGGGCTCCGGCAGCGGTGGTTCGTTGGCGCGCGTGCGTGCCGCCTCCAAGGTGGTAAACACCGCTCGATGAACGGAATTTGTACCCTTGAAATAACCAATGTCCCATACATTCTCGTCGAACTGTCGATCGGCGTTCAGAACTTTGGACTTACGGCACATTTGGACGAATTCCGCCAAGTTGACGCTGGCACTAGCTTCGCTTCTGGGTGTGAAGTGGAGAACCTTGGAGCTCACGTCGAGCCACCGTTTGCTCGAAAAGTGCGAGCCTTGGAGCACTCTGCCAAAACTTCCTTTACGGCCTCGATTGCATCATCGTTTATGGCCGCCATGCGCTCGTCATCAGCCCACTTACTGCGCTCGCCCTGGAGTCGCTTCAGCACTTGCTCGTGAGGTCCGTCGAGCCACGGCTCGAATCTGAAACACGTGTAGCAGGCCACTGGCTTGTTGAACGCGCAATGGGCACCGAGACCCGCGCAGCTTGCGATAGGCTGGCTGGAGACCCGAAAGTCGATGATTCGGCTGCCCAGAGCACCTTTGTGCGTGGAATGCTCCTCGTCCTGAATCAACCGCCCCCTAAATGCCATTGCCAGTGGCGCCAACTGACGCCCTATTGCCTTGTCAATGTTCTCAACAATGGCAGGGGACGCTTCGAAATAACAATCTACGTTCCGCGTGTCTATGTGCCCAAGTCTCGAGGCAACTACTGCCCGGCTGGCACCTTCCTCTACAAGACGGGTACCGAGTGTGTATCGAAATCTCTTCGTGTTCACGGGAAGGGGGGAGAAGTCGAGTCGCTCAGTCTGCGGAGAAATACGGGCGATGTTCCGGGAAAAGGCTCGGGAAAGAGTTCCCGCCAGACAGTGTCCGAAGAACAGACCCCCTTCTGGGCGATAGTTCTCCCAGGACAGTTCACTGCTTACAATGCATTGAGGGAACATCGGCGCTTGTTTCTCCTGTAAGGGCAAGCTTGCGATGTATTCCTTGATTAGACGTCCCGTTTGCGGGCTAAGCACCACCTCTATGAAAGACTTACGAGGGTTTTTCTCCCGCGTCTTAACCTGCGGAAGCATCAATACAAATCTCCCATCCGGCTCATGTAGGTCTCCAACCTTCAGGGATGCATATTGAGAAATCCGCCCGCCGCTTGCGACGAGTAGCCGCGTGAGCGCAACGACCCAAAGTGGGATATCACCAGCGCCGTAAGCTGCGTCGACCGCTTTGTAGAGCGCCTTGTACTCGGTTTCGCTAAAGGGACCTTTCACCGGGTCGTGCCTCCGAACCGCAGCCCCTTTTTCGTTACCTGGTATGCGTTGCTCCCGGAGATACTCCGCACAATCGGCGTCGACGCCGGCAGCGCCAAGTGCTTGCCATGTTCTGAGTACGACTCTCAATGTCCCGACGCGCCATTTGTTAGCCTCGTCGAGGCTAGCGGCATAATCTGACACGTTCGCGATTGAGATAGACTTGAGTTCCGACCCGCCTCTGCGGAAGGCAAGAAAGTGCAGAAGCGCGCTGAAGAGAGTCGCCAAAGAGCTTGTGGCACTCTGTTTGGCAAACACGAAGAAGGTGTACTTGATAGAGTGGTGGATGGTATGCCCAAGGTAAGCGACCCTGCGAAAATCCAGATGCACTCGAAAAGGACCATCGATCCACGACCAGACCTCGTTCTTCGGTGAGAAAGTGATACCACTCCTTGTCAGTGCCGTTTCGGGAAGAATGTGAACGGGCGGCGCACTCTTACTTGTCGCGCTTGAGAGTGGCATCGAGATTCTCCTGTAACCTTAACGAGAGTTCCTGCCCCCTTCGATTGTGATACCGCTGGGTGTAAGTAGCTGCCGTCTTCGAGTTATCGCTCCAGCTGTCAACGCCGATTTAAAACTGACCCACTTTTGGCGTGATCGCCGAAGTAAATCTGACCCACCCGGGCCTCTCTGGCCGCACGCCAATATCTGGTGGTGCGACCCCGTCAATTACACCTGCATCGCCTTCCTGACCGCCTGGCCGGCCTTGCGTTTGTCCTTGAGCCGGAAGCTCTCGCCCATGATCTGTACGATGTGGGCGTGATGCAGCAGGCGATCCAGCATCGCCGCAGTCAGCGTTTGATCGTCAGCGAACGCGCCTGCCCACTGTGTGAACGGCAGGTTGCTCGTGAGGACCATCGACCCGCGCTCATAGCGCTTGGCGACGACGTTGAAGAACAGATTGGCCTCGTCCCGCCCAAACGGCAGGTAGCCGATTTCGTCGATCACCAGCAGCTTCGGACCCAGCACCGCCCGGTTAAAGTATTCCTTGAGTCGGCCCTGCGACTTGGCTGCTGCCAACTGCATCATCAGGTCGGCTGCGGTGATGAAGCGGGCCTTGTGGCCGGCCATCACCGCACGCTGGCACAGCGCCAGCGCAATATGCGTCTTGCCCACGCCGCTAGGACCTAACAACACCACGTTCTCCGCACGCTCGACGAAGGTCAGATGGCCCAACTCCACAATCTGCGCTTTGGGTGCGCCGGCGGCCTGAGCCCAGTCGAACTGCTCCAGCGTCTTGATGGTAGGCATCGTCGCCAGCCGGCCCAAAGTCGTGCGCTTGCGTTCCTCCCGGGCCTGGTGCTCACCGGTCAGCACGGCCTCGAGGAAGTCCGCGAAGCTCTTCTCATGACGCGCGGCGTCCTGCGCCAGCGCCGGCCAATCGCTAGCCAACCGGACTAACTTGAGCTGGTCGCATAGCGCGACGATACGATCGTGCTGCAGGCTCATTGCGCAACCTCCAGCAACGCGTCGTACACGGCTAGCGGGTGCTGCAGGCTCTCTATGGGCATGGCCACACGCTGAGCCTTCTGTAGAGGTGCGTTGAGTGCTGGCGCCGCCAGCATGACCGCTCTCTCCTCAGCAAGCCGCACGGCCGGCACAGCCCTCGTGGTGGCGTGGATTCGGGCGTTTGCGACCTCGTCGAGCCAGCGGCGTACGTGCATATTGGCCACGTTCGCGTCCAGGCGAAGTCCGCTGGCTTCCAGCGTCGCCGCCAACGGCACCACGAAGCTGCCCTTGAGGTAGGCGTTAAAGCGCTCCACCTTCCCCTTGGTCTTGGCACGATATGGCCTGCAGAGCCGGGGCGTGAAGCCGCAGGCCTCGGCCAGTTCCATCAGTTCGCTGTTCCATCGGTGCAGGCCTTCGCCGTATGCGTCGCGCTCAATGACCACCGCCTTGGTGTTATCGAAAAGCACGTGTTCCGGGACGCCACCGAAGTAGTCGAATGCCTCGCGCAAGCCGGCGCACAGCGTACGCGCATCCTCGCCGGCCGTGGCGACGAACTTGACGAAGCTCGCTCGGCTGTAGCCCATCGTTGCGACCAGCGCCAGCAGCGGGTCGCGGCCCCGGCGAACGTATGTGAAGTCGGCCTGCATCTGCTTGCCCGGCGCCGTCTCGAACCGGATCAACGGCTCGGGTTCACTCGTCTTGAGGGGTGCCAACCATGCCTTGAGCTGGCTAATGCCACCGTCGTATCCCCGCTCGCGTATCTCACGCAGCAGCACTGTTGCCGGAATCCATCGGGGCCGTGCCTGCGCGATCCGCTCCTGCAGATACGCCTTGTATTCGTCCAGTTTGCAGGCGCGCGGCTCCCGCGGACCATACCGTTGTGCTGTCTGATCTCGCAGGTACCGGCGTACCGTGTTGCGAGAACACTCCAACTGCCTGGCGATCGCTCTGACGCTCTCGCCCCTTCGGGCCATGACTCGAATCTCCACTGCTTGCTCCTGGGTCAGCATCGGCAGCCCTGAAAAAGCCGCCATCGTCACCCAAGTGGGTCAGATTTACTTCGGCGCAGGGGGGGCAGTTTTACATCGGCGCTAACATCCAGCCCTGTTGATTGTTGCGAGCGCGCTCCTCCGCCACCTCTGGAATCCGCATCTCATCAGCCATCTCGGAAAATCGCTCATTCCATGTATGCCGGGCCACGTGAGCTGTCAGGTGAACCGACAAGCCGGGACAAGCTTCCCTCAATTTCCTGAAAAGCTTGTCAAGGCTTTGAGTCGATAGCGCATTGCCATCTTCCGAGACGAAAATCTGAGGTACGGCACGAGCCCTTTTTATTTTTCTGCGCTCTACGAGATGAGCCTGCAACGCTCGCATTAGGGCCGGCAGAAGTTCAACTTCTCTGTCGTAGGTTTTTGCGTTTGGTTGAGTTGTGCGCGCATCTTCTTTCGCATCGGCCCGGCGTACGATGCGTAGCTTTGGCTGGTGTGAATGGATGTCCCTGATCTGCAACCCCAGCAACTCGCCAGCTCGCATGCCTGTCGCGAAAAGGAGAACAACAATCTGCCAGTTTCGTTGGCGGACGAACTCTCGCTTCCACGGATTTCCGGGGGATTCCGGGTGCGCAACAGCTAAAACGCGGGATTGCTCCTGCTTGCTAAGCCCGGCGCGGGCACCCAACTTGGCCCGCCTCGACACCATGGGAATATGTTTTCGGAAAGCGGTAAGGGTTCTGCGTGTTTCGGCCTCAAGTTCGCAACGCTCGTCCCGATTAAGCGTGACTGCAACGTAGTTTGATATGAAATCGAGGTAGTCAGCTATGTACCTCAAACGGGAAGCATGAGTCTGCAGGTCGACAGGCCGACGTTCATCTTGCCCCCTTTTCTTGCGCATGGTGATGCGGTTGATGTTAACGACGTTGGAAACTGCCCCAGTCTTACACGCTTCATCATCCAGATCACCAATTCGGTACTGCGCTGCCGACACTAACTGATCGAGTTCTGCGAGGGTGAGAAATTGTCCTTCCTTCAGTCGAGCCAAGAGCCCTACATTAGTGGCGTCCATCTGCCGGTACAAAAGGGCAAGAGCGCAGCAAACGAGATGTATCGTGTTAGCTGAACGGCCCTTTCTCCGGTACCTGTCGAGGTACACGGTGACCTCATGAACCGGCAGCCCAAAGGGCACCTGCAGGACGGAGTGGCGCTCGCCGTTCTCGAAACGGATGCGCTGAGCGACATATTCGGCCATTTACCCACCTCTTGCTCATAGTGCGGGTTTAGATCCGATCCAGCCTAGGTCATAAAGCCGAGTGTGGGTAAGAAAAAAAGCCCGCCTCTGAACAGAAAGCGGGCTTCAATCAACAGAAAAAGCGATAGGTAAGACCTAGAACGGAATATCGTCGTCCATGTCCTCGAAGCCGTTCGACGGGGCCTGCTGCTGACGGCGCTGGCCGCCTTGCTGGCCGGCACCACCGCCGCCACCGCCCTGGGCGCGGCCGCCGCCGTAGCCACCGCCACCGGCGCCGCCTTGCGATTCGCGGCTGTAACCACCACCGCCGCCGCCAGCACCGCCGTAGCCGCCTTCATCGCCACCGCCGCCACCCTGGCGAGCGCCCAGCATCTGCATCTGGTCAGCCACGATTTCGGTGCTGTACTTGTCCTGGCCCGACTGGTCCTGCCACTTGCGGGTGCGGATGCGGCCTTCGATATAGACCGACGAACCCTTGCGCAGGTACTGGCCGGCGATCTCGGCCAGCTTGCCAAAGAAGGCGATGCGGTGCCATTCGGTCGCTTCCTTGAACTCGCCACTCTGCTTGTCCTTGTAGCGGTCGGTCGTTGCGAGCCGGATATTGGTCACGGCGTCGCCGCTGGGCATGTAGCGGGTTTCGGGGTCGGCACCCAGGTTGCCGACGAGAATGACTTTGTTGACCGATGCCATATAGAAGTTCTCCAAGGACCGCGCCCTTTCAGCGCGGCGTTAAACGTAGTGCGAGATTCGCGAAATTGTGAGTTGAGACCGACGGGCCGGCGACCCGCGTCCCCACCGTAAACGACATCACGCGCCGTTCGGAGGCTCCGTCGGGCGCGTGTCGAATGCTACCGCTGATACGGGGAAAAAGCGTGTCGGGCTTTTGCGGATAGGTGAAAAAGTGTGTCTAAGCCGCCACTGCCGGGGCGCCATCCTTGCTGCGGGCCGGCGGCGCCTTCATGCTCCAGGCGATTATAAGCCAGACCAACAGCACCGCCGCGCAGCCCACGAACACCGCCGGGCGGCCTTCGTGCTTGAGCAGCCAGCCGCCCACCACGCCGCCCAGGAACAGGCCCATCGCCTGCGTGGTGTTGTAGACGCCGAGTGCCGCGCCCCGGCTGGCGGCCGCGTAGCGCGACACCAGCGACGGCTGCATGGCTTCCAGTACGTTGAACGCCACGAAGAACAGCAGCAGCACGCCGACGATCGGCCACAGCCCGTGAACGGTGGCGAACATCAGCTGCACGGCAGTCATCAGCGCCACCGACGCCAGCAGCACCGGGCGCACCTTGCCGTAGCGCTCGGCGGCCATCATCGGCGCCAGCATCAGCAGGAACGACACCAGCACCACGGGCAGATACACCTTCCAGTGCTGGTCCAGCGGCATGCCGGCGTCGCTGAGCATCGCCGGCACCACCATGAACATCGCCACCTGGCTGGCATGAAGCGCCAGCACGCCCACGTTCAGGCGGATCAGGTCGGCATTGAGCAGCACCTTGCGGAACGGCAGTTGCACTGGATGCGGCGGCGGCGGTGTCGGCACCAGGAACAGCGTCACGCCGATGGCCAGCACGCCCAGCACGCCCATCAGCCCGAAGATGCCGGACATGCCGATGCTGTGCAGCAGCGGCGAGGCAATCACCAGCGACAGCGCGAACGTCAGGCCGATGCTGCCGCCAACCATCGCCATGGCTTTTGTTCGATGCCGCTCGCGCGTCAGGTCGGCGATGCAGGCCGTAATGGCCGCCGAGATCGCGCCCATGCCCTGCAGCGCACGGCCGACGGTGATGCCGGTCAGCGTGTCGGCATAGGCGGCGATCAGCGCACCGGCCACGAACAGCAACAGGCCGGCCACCATCACGGGCTTGCGGCCCACGCGGTCGGACAGCCAGCCCAGCGGGATATGCAGGAAGGCCTGCATGAGGCCATAGATGCCCATCGCCAGGCCCACGCGCTGGGCGTCGTACCCGTCGGGCAGCGTCCGCGCGTATTCGGCAAAGACGGGCAGGATCAGAAACAGTCCCAGCATGCGCAGGGCGAAGATGCTGGCCAGCGACAGGCTGGCGCGCAATTCGCCCCGGGTCATGCGGTCGCGCACGGGTTCGGCGCGGGTGGACTCGTTGGAAAGACTTGGTGTGGAAGGGGGGTTCGACGGCATTGCGGTCGTATGTGGAATTCTGGCTCGGTCGCTGGCTCGGTCAGCCTGGCAGCTTCGACACGCAATGGCGCCCGCAAGTTGCCCGGACATTGCCTTGTCTGGCATCGCAGACATCCATGCAACAGACGTTGCCGCGATGCCCGCGACCCCGCCGGCACCTCGCCGTCTAAAGCCCGTTTGGCGCCGGGCAACCCCGGAAACCGAAGTTCGGTATATTAGCAGGTTTGCTTCTCGCGCTTGTTCCATCACGTCCGGCTTCGGCCTGGCGCGAAATGTGCGCGAAGCGGCAGGTTGGCGCCCTTTTGCGGGGCGCCCCGGGCATCTGGCCAGGCACATCGAATTTCCGCGGGACCGACCTGCCCCACCGCAGGCCGCCCACCGGGCGAATGAACGGTATATGGAAGAAATCAAGATCCGTGGGGCGCGTACCCACAACCTGAAGAACATCAACCTGGACCTGCCGCGCAACAAGCTCGTGGTGATCACGGGCCTGTCCGGCTCCGGCAAGTCCTCGCTGGCGTTCGACACGCTCTACGCCGAGGGCCAGCGCCGGTACGTCGAATCGCTGTCCGCCTACGCCCGCCAGTTCCTGCAACTGATGGAAAAGCCCGATGTCGACCTGATCGAAGGGCTCTCGCCCGCGATCTCGATCGAGCAGAAGGCCACGAGCCACAACCCGCGTTCCACGGTCGGCACGGTCACCGAGATCCACGACTACCTGCGCCTGCTCTACGCCCGCGCCGGCACGCCCTACTGCCCCGACCACAATATCGCGCTGCAGGCCCAGAGCGTGTCGCAGATGGTGGATGCCGCACTGGCGCTGCCCGAAGACACGAAGCTGATGATCCTGGCGCCCGTGGTGTCCGACCGCAAGGGCGAGCATTCCGACCTGTTCGACTCGATGCAGGCGCAAGGCTTCGTGCGCTTCCGCATCCGCTCGGGCGGTGGCACGGCCCACGAGGCCGAGACCAGGGTCTACGAGGTGGACAGCCTGCCGAAGCTCAAGAAGACCGAGAAGCACTCGATCGACGTGGTGGTGGACCGCGTGAAGGTGCGCGCCGACATCAAGCAGCGCCTGGCCGAATCGTTCGAAACCGCGCTGCGCCTGGCCGATGGCCGCGCCATTGCGCTGGAGATGGATACCGGCCACGAGCACGTGTTCAGCTCGCGCTTTGCGTGCCCGATCTGCTCGTATTCGCTGCAGGAACTGGAACCGCGCCTGTTCTCGTTCAACAACCCGATGGGTGCCTGCCCGCACTGCGACGGCCTGGGCCAGATCACGTTCTTCGATCCGAAGCGCGTGGTGGCCTTTCCGAACCTGTCGCTGGCGTCGGGCGCCATCAAGGGCTGGGACCGCCGCAACCAGTTCTACTTCCAGATGCTGCAGAGCCTGGCGGCGTTCTACGAATTCGACACCGAGACCGCGTTCGAAGACCTGCCTGCCGAAGTGCAGCAGGTGGTACTGCACGGCTCCGGCGAGCAGGAAATCCCGTTCACGTACATCAACGAGCGCGGCCGCACCACGGTGCGCTCGCATGCGTTCGAGGGGATCATCCCGAACCTGGAGCGCCGCTATCGCGAAACCGATTCGGTGGCCGTGCGCGAGGAACTGGCCAAGTACCAGAACAACCAGGCCTGCCCGGCCTGCCACGGCACGCGCCTGCGCACCGAGGCCCGCCATGTGAAGATCGGCGAGGACGAACAGGCGCGCGCGATCTACGAGATCAACGGCCTGCCGCTGCGCGACGCGCTGACGTGGTTCCTGACGCTGAACCTGCACGGCGCCAAGCGCGAGATTGCCGACAAGATCGTCAAGGAGATCTCGGCACGGCTGAACTTCCTGAACAACGTGGGGCTCGACTACCTGTCGCTGGAGCGCAGCGCCGACACGCTGTCGGGCGGCGAGGCGCAGCGCATCCGGCTGGCCTCGCAGATCGGCTCGGGCCTGACCGGCGTGATGTACGTGCTGGACGAGCCGTCGATCGGCCTGCACCAGCGCGACAACGACCGCCTGATCGGCACGCTCAAGCACCTGCGCGACATCGGCAATTCCGTGCTGGTGGTGGAGCACGACGAGGACATGATCCGCGCCTGCGACTACGTGGTGGACATCGGCCCCGGGGCCGGCGTGCATGGCGGGATGATCGTGGCCGAAGGCACGCCCGCGCAGATCGAGCAGTCGCCGGCATCGCTGACCGGCCAGTACCTGTCGGGCCAGCGCAGCATCGAGGTGCCGAAAAAGCGCGCCGCGCCCGACGAAGAGCGGCTGCTGCGCATCGTCAACGCCACGGGCAACAACCTGCGCAACGTGTCGGCCGAGATCCCGGTGGGCCTGCTGACCTGCGTGACCGGCGTGTCGGGCTCGGGCAAGTCCACGCTGATCAACGACACGCTCTACAACGCCGTCGCGCGCCACCTGTACGGCTCGACGGCCGAACCGGCGCCGCACGACCAGATCGAGGGGCTGGAGAACTTCGACAAGGTCATCAACGTCGACCAGAGCCCCATCGGCCGCACGCCGCGCTCGAACCCGGCCACCTACACGGGCCTGTTCACGCCGATCCGCGAACTGTTTGCCGGCGTGCCGGCGGCCAAGGAGCGCGGCTACGATCCGGGCCGGTTCTCGTTCAACGTCAAGGGCGGCCGCTGCGAGTCGTGCCAGGGCGACGGCGTGATCAAGGTGGAGATGCACTTCCTGCCCGACGTCTACGTGCCGTGCGATGTCTGCCACGGCCAGCGCTACAACCGCGAGACGCTCGAAGTGCTGTACAAGGGCAAGAACATCTCCGAGGTACTGGACCTGACCGTGGAGCAGGCGCACGAATTCTTCAGCGCCGTGCCCGTGGTGCGCCGCAAGCTGCAGACGCTGCTGGACGTGGGCCTGGGCTATATCCGGCTTGGACAATCGGCTACGACGCTATCGGGCGGCGAGGCGCAGCGGGTGAAGCTGTCGCTGGAGCTGTCCAAGCGCGACACGGGCCGTACGCTTTACATCCTCGACGAGCCGACCACGGGGCTGCATTTCCATGACATCGAACTGCTGCTGGCCGTCATCCAGAAGCTGCGCGACCATGGCAATACGGTAGTCATCATCGAGCACAACCTCGACGTCATCAAGACGGCCGACTGGCTGATCGACATGGGACCGGAAGGCGGCGCGGGCGGCGGCCAGGTGATCGCCAAGGGCACACCCGAGACCGTGGCGGCCAGCAAGGCGAGCTTTACCGGCAAGTACCTGGCACCGCTGCTCAAGCAGAAATAAGGAAAGACAGGGCCGCGGCCGTCCAGGCGGACGGCGCGGCGGGCACGGCAGGTACCGCTAGCGTGCCTCCGCCACATCGCCAATCTTGTCCGGCGTGTCTTCCTTCATGCGGCTGCGGTTCATCAGCCCGGCCTGCTCCAGCACCGGATAGGCGGTGGCGCAGAACAGCGAGTTGAGCCGCTTCATTTCGCTGATCACGTCCAGGTGCAGCGAACTCGTTTCAATGCTTTCGACGGTCTGCACGGCCACGCGCTGCAGGTGCGAGCGCGCGTACTTGCGCTCCAGGTCGCGGAAGTTGGCCTTCTCGGCCATCAGCTGCTGCGCGCTGCGGATATCGCCGGTCAGGAACACCGACAGACCCAGCCGCAGGTTGCCCACCACGCGCGCGTGCATCTCGGCAATTTCGTGCATGCCGGCCTCCGAGAACGACAGGTTGTGCGCGATCTTCCTCTCGCGGGCATCGACGATGACTCGCTCGATCAGATCCCCCGCATGCTCCAGGTTGATGGTCAGCGAGATGATCTCGGTCCAGCGCTGCCCGTCGCGCTCGTCCAGCGCCTCGGTGCTGATCTGGGTCAGGTAGAGCTTGATCGCGGTGTACAGGTCGTCCACCTCGTTGTCGATCCGGCACGTGGCGTTGGCCAGCTTCAGATCGTTGGTGCGCAGCACGCGTAGCAGGTTGTCCAGCATCAGCTCCACGCGGTCGCCGATGCGCAGCACCTCGCGGGCGGCGTTGGACAGCGCCAGCGTGGGCGTGGACAGCGCGGCGGGGTCCAGGTGGCGCGGCGTCACCTGGCTGTCGCCCGTGTTGCGGCCGGGCAGGATGGCTTCGCACAGGCGGGCCAGCGGTGCCGTGGCGCCCAGCAAGACCACGGCCAGCGCCACGTTGAACAGCAGGTGGAAATTGACGATCAGCCGCTGCGGGTCGGCATCGAAATGGGCCAGCAGGTCCTCGGCCTGGGTCAGCAGCGGCAGCGCGATCACGCAGCCAAGCAGCCGCGACAGCAGGTTGCCCAGCGTCACGCGCTTGCCGGGCTGGTTGTTGCCCGACGTGGTCAGCAAGGCCGAGATGCCCGATCCCAGGTTGGCGCCCAGCACCAGCGCCATCGCCACGTGGATCGACACCACGCCGGCCGACGCCAGCGCGCCGCAGAACAGCACCACGGCCAGGCTCGAATAGCAGAGGATGGTCAGGAAGGCGCCGATCAGCATGTCCAGCGCGGCATCGCCGGTCAGGGTGCTGAACAGCACCTTGACGCCGGCAGCCTGCACCACCGGGCGCGTGGCGATCGAGATCAGCTCCAGCGCCAGCGTGATCAGGCCCAGCCCGATCAGCACCCGGCCCACATGTCCGGCCTTGTTGCCCTTCCAGCTCAGATGCAGGATCACACCGACGAAGATCAGCAGCGGCGACAGCCATGACAGGTCGAGCGAGAACACCTGCACCATCACGGCCGTGCCCACGTTGGCGCCCAGCATGATGGCCAGCGCCGGGGCCACGGCGATCAGGCCCTGGCCCACGAACGAACTGACGATGACGGCGGTGGCATTGCTGCTCTGCACGAGCCCGGTCACGCCCAGGCCGGCGACAAATGCCTTGAAACGGTTCGACACGCTGGCGGAGAGCACGTGGCGCAGATTGGCGCCGTACACGCGCAGGATGCCGACCTTGACGATGTTGGTGCCCCAGACCAGGAGCGCCACGCCGGAGAGAAGATGAAGCAGTACGCCCATTGTGCGTCCCTTGTGACCGGTGCCGGCGGGTGGCAGGAGGCGTGCCGCCCGGTCATCGCGTTGTTATCAAGGGGGCATTATGCGCCCCGCTGTCACACGGGGCAATTGGACGGGGTCTGACGCCCGCTGAAGCGTTGCGTCGGCGTCAGTGCCCTTCGAACTTGCAGACCGTGAACAGCGGCAGGCCGCTGCCATGCAGCAATTTCGATCCGCCCAGCTCGGGCAGGTCGACGATTGCCGCACCCTCCACCACGGTGGCGCCCAGGCGTTCCAGCAGCTTGCGGCCGGCCATCATGGTGCCGCCCGTGGCGATCAGGTCGTCGATCAGCAGCACGCGGTCGCCGGCCTTGCAGGCGTCGGCATGGATTTCCACGGTGGCGCTGCCGTATTCGAGTTCGTATTCCTCTGCCACGGTCTGGAACGGCAGCTTGCCCTTCTTGCGGATCGGCACGAAGCCCAGGTTCAGCTCGTACGCGATGATCGAGCCCAGGATGAAGCCGCGCGCGTCGATGCCGGCCACCAGGTCCAGTTGCTGGTCCATGTAGCGATGAACGAACACGTCGATCAGCACGCGCAGCGTCTTGGGGTCCTGCAGCAGCGGCGTGATATCGCGAAACTGGACGCCGGGCTGGGGCCAGTCCGGCACGGTGCGGATGCGGTCACGCAGGTAGCCGGTGACATCGCCGAGATCGGGGGACTGAATGATGGGATCTGCCATGGGAATCTGTCTGGAATGAGTTCATGCGGTAACGGGCTACCACCCGCGCCCCGCCTTGCCGCCGCACAATGGCCCGGCTGCTTGGGCGTCCGCAACCCGTAACCATACAGGAGACAGCTATGGCAAAGAAGATTCTGATGCTGGTCGGCGATTTTGCCGAGGACTACGAGACCATGGTGCCGTTCCAGGCACTGCAGATGGTGGGCCACACGGTCCACGCGGTCTGCCCCGACAAGAAGGCCGGTGACGCCTGCGCCACCGCCATCCACGACTTCGAGGGCGACCAGACCTATACCGAGAAGCGCGGCCACAATTTCACGCTCAATGCCACCTTTGCCGACGTCAACCCGGCCAGCTACGACGCGCTGGTGATCCCGGGCGGCCGCGCGCCCGAATACCTGCGCCTGAACGACCGGGTGATCGAGATCGTGCGCCACTTCGCCCAGGCCAACAAGCCGATCGCGGCGGTCTGCCACGGCGCCCAGCTGCTGGCCGCCGCCGATGTGCTGGAAGGCCGCACCTGTTCCGCCTACCCGGCCTGCGCCCCCGAAGTGCGGCTGGCCGGCGGCAAGTACGCCGATATCCCGGTGGACCAGGCCCATACGGACGGCAACCTGGTGACGGCCCCGGCGTGGCCGGCACATCCGGCCTGGCTGGCACAGTTCCTTGCCGTGCTGGGAACGCGGATCGTAGAGTAGAGGCTTCCGAACGCGGCCACCCGGCCGCGGCTCACGGGAGTTCGCATGTGTGAAATCTTCATCCGGGCCAATCCGGATTCGTACCAGACCCAGTCGCGGTCGCTGCGCCTGCACGGCGTGGCGACCAGCATCCGGCTGGAAACGCTGTTCTGGGAAGTGCTGGAAGAGCTGGCGCAGCGCGACGGCATGAGCGTCAACCAGTTGCTGGCGCGGCTGCACGACGAACTGGCCGAGCATCGCGGCGAGGCGTCGCTGTCCGCCAACTTCGCCTCGTTCCTGCGAGTGTGCTGCATGCGTTACTTATTGCTGCAGAACGAGGGCCGCATCCCCGCCGATACCAATGTGCCGATCCGGTCACTGGATGCGCGCGCGGTGCTGAGTGACCTGCCCGCCTCGTGGGTCGATGGTGGCGGCCCGCGCCGTCCGGCAGCCCAGGACGGACGGCAAACCCGCACCGCCTGACCGGCTCCGCCCGGGAAATTCGGGCGATTACTGCCGCACCAGCCGCTCTTCCGCCGATTCCAGCGCCTCCGGCGTGCCGCGCAGCACGACGATGTCGCCCGGTTCCAGCACGGTCTCGGGCTGGGGATCGAAGGCCCGGATGCCACGCCGGCGCACAGCGGTGACTTCCACGCCGATGCGCTCCAGCCCCAGCGTGCCCAGGCGCCGCCCCACCGCCGTATGTTCGGGCCCGAGCGATACCGAATGCAGCCGCACCGTATCGCGCTCGACCATGTCGTCCTCGTCGTCGCGGCCATGGAAGTAGCCGCGCAGCAGGCTGTAACGCGCATCGCGCGCCTGCTGCACGCCGCGCACCACGCGCCGCATCGGCACGCCCAGCAGCACCAGCGCGTGCGACGCCAGCATCAGGCTGCCCTCGATGATCTCCGGCACCACCTCGGTGGCCCCGGCCTTCTGCAGCGTATCAAGCTCCGAATCGTCCACCGTCCGCACGATCACCGGCATGGCGGGCGCCAGTTCCTGCACGTGGTGCAGCACCTTCACCGCCGACGGCGTATTGGCGTAGGTAATCACCACCAGCGCGGCCCGGTGGATACCGGCGGCGATCAGCGATTCGCGCCGCCCGGCGTCGCCATAGACCACGGTATCGCCGGCCGCTGCGGCCTCGCGTACCCGGTCGGGGTCCAGATCGAGCGCCACATAGGTAATGCCCTCGCGCTCCAGCATATGCGCCAGGTTCTGCCCGCTGCGGCCATAGCCACAGATGATGGCGTGCTTTTCGGTCTGCAGGCTCTGGGCGGCGATACGGGTCATGTTCAGCGACTGCATCAGCCATTCGTTGGCGGCAAAGCGCAGCACGATGGCGTCGCTGTACTGGATCAGGAACGGCGCGGCCAGCATCGACAGCAGCATCGACGCCAGGATCACCTGGATCAACACCGGGTCCACCAGCCCCATGCCGTCGATCTGGTTCAGCAGCACGAAGCCGAATTCGCCTGCCTGCGCCAGCCCCAGGCCGGTACGGATGGCCACGCCCTGGCGCGACCCGAACAGCCGCGCCAGCCCGGTGATCAGCACCAGCTTGAACAGGATCGGCACCACCAGCAGGCCCAGCACCAGCCAGATATGGTCGAACACCACGCGCACGTTCAGCAACATGCCGATGGTGACGAAGAACAGCCCCAGCAGCACGTCGCGGAACGGCTTGATGTCTTCTTCCACCTGGTGGCGGTACGGGGTCTCGGAGATCAGCATGCCGGCCATGAACGCGCCCAGCGCCATCGACAGGCCCAGCCGCTCGGTCAGCGCGGCCATGCCCAGCGTGACCAGCAGCAGGTTCAGCATGAACAGTTCCTGCGACCGGCGCGCCGCCACAATGTGGAACCAGCGGCTCATCAGCTGCTGCCCGACAAAGAAAATCAGGCCCAGGGCCACCACGATCTTGACCGTGGCCAGCCCCAGCGCCCAGGCCAGGTCGCCCGGGTCGCGCGACAGCGCGGGGATGATGATCAGCAGCGGCACCACGGCCAGATCCTGGAACAGCAGCACGCTGATGATGTTGCGGCCGTGCTCGCTTTCCAGTTCCATGCGCTCGGACAGCATCTTCACGACGATGGCCGTCGACGACATGGCCAGTGCGCCGCCCAGCGCCACCGACGCCTGCCAGGTCAGCGGAAACGCCCAGCTGAACAGCCAGCTGGCCGGCAGCACGGCCAGCAGCGAGAGCACCACCTGCGACCCGCCCAGCCCGAACACCAGCCGCTTCATGGCGCGCAGCTTGCTCAGGCTGAACTCCAGGCCGATCGAGAACATCAGGAAGACCACGCCGAATTCCGCCAGGTACTTGGTCTGGCCCGTATCGCTGGCCAGCCCCAGCGCATGGGGGCCGATCAGGATGCCAACCGCCAGGTAGCCCAGCATGGGCGGCAGTTGCAGCATGCGGAAGGCCACCACGCCAAAAACGGCGGCGGCCAGCAGCACAAGGGTCAGTTCCAGCGGAGAATGCATTCGGCAGGCTTCAAAAACGCCGGCCGGGCACGCGCCTGAGCCGGCATCTGCACCCCGCCGGCAAAAGACGGCAAGCGCGGCGGTCGTCACGGCTGCCGGGCGGATTGCCGGGCCAGACGCCATCGCATTCGTTGGTATACTCCAGCGCCATGATAGCCAATTTCGATGCGAATCGAGCACTCGAGCTCGCTCGCCACACCCTCCAGATCGAGGCCGACGCCGTTTCGGCGCTGGCCGGCCGCCTGACCCCCGCCTTTACCCGGGCCGTCGAGATGATTCTCGGCTGCACGGGCCGCGTGGTGGTCTCGGGCATCGGCAAATCCGGCCATATCGGCCGCAAGGTGGCCGCCACGCTGGCGTCCACCGGCACGCCGTCGTTCTTCGTCCATCCGGCCGAGGCCAGCCATGGCGACCTCGGCATGATCACGCGCGACGACGTGCTGATCGCCTTCTCGAATTCCGGTGAAACGGCCGAACTGCTGTCGATCGTCCCGATCGTCAAGCGCATCGGCGCCGGCCTGATCTCGATCACCGGCAACCCCGAATCGAACCTGGCCAAGCTGTCGGATGCCCATCTGGACGGCGCCGTGGCGCAGGAAGCCTGCCCGCTGAACCTGGCCCCCACCGCAAGCACCACGGCCGCGCTGGCCCTGGGCGATGCGCTGGCCGTGGCCGTGCTCGATGCGCGCGGCTTTGGCGAGGAAGACTTCGCCCGCTCGCACCCGGGCGGCGCGCTGGGCCGCAAGCTGCTGACCCACGTGCGCGACGTCATGCGCAGTGGCAACGCGGTGCCGGAGGTGCGCGAAAATACGCCGCTGGCCCAGGCCCTGATGGAAATCACGCGCAAGGGCATGGCCATGACCGCCGTGGTGGATCCCGACGGCCGCGCCGTGGGCGTGTTCACCGACGGCGACCTGCGCCGCCTGCTGGAAACCCCGCGCGACTGGAAGACCGTGCCGATCGGCGAGGTCATGCACCACAATCCGCGCACGGTCCATCTGGACCAGCTTGCCGTGGAAGCCGTGCAGATCATGGAAACGAACCGCATCAACCAGCTGCTGGTCGTCGATGGCGACGGCCGCCTGGTGGGCGCGCTCCATATCCATGACCTGACGCGCGCCAAGGTCATCTGAACGATGCCGGACTTCCTGTCCAGACTCACCGGCCTGATCATGCGGCTGCTGCCGCTGCTGCTGATGGCCATCGTCGCCGGCAGCACGTTCTGGCTGGTGCAGCTGAACTCGCCGCGCGAGGCCAGCGAGCAGTCGCGCGCCAAGCGCCATGAGCCCGACTACTGGATGGAGCGCTTCTCGTCCACCGAGCTGGCCGAGGACGGCACCACCAAGCTGCGCTTCACGGGCGTGAAGATGGTGCACTTCGAGGACGACCAGACCTACGAGGTGACCACGCCGGCCATGCGCTCGTACGAGCCGGACCGCCCGCCCGTTACGGCCAACTCCGACCGCGGCACCATGAACGCCGAGGGCTCGATCATCGATCTCTACGGCAATGCGTTCGTGGTCCGTCAGGCCGGCGTCGACCCGTCCAAGGACCCGCGCATGACCGCGGCATCGCAATACTTCCAGTTGCTGGTCAATGACGACATCGTCAAGACCGACAAGGCGGTACAGCTGACGCGCGGCCCGTCGGTCATGAATGCAAACGGCATGATCTTCAACAACGTCACCCGCGAAGTACAATTGCTGGGTAACGTACGCGGCACGATCATCATGAACTCGCCGCAGGGGCAGGCCAGGACCCAGTGACCCCGGGGGACGCAAACGCTCCGGCGCATCCTGGCCGCCGTCTTTATCTCACCACTCGCCAAACATGACTGCATCCCTGACGACATCGCCCTGTCGCCGCCTCGCGCCCGCCCTGCTGGCTGCCATCGCCGCTCTCGGCCTGACGCTGGCCGCGCCGGCCTTTGCCGAACGCGCCGACCAGGGCAAGCCGCTGGTGCTGGAGGCCGACAACGCCAGCTACGATGACGTCAAGCAGATCTACACCCTCACGGGCAACGTGGTGCTGACCAAGGGCACGATGGTGCTGAAGTCCGACGCGGCCGAATTGCGCACCGACCCCGAGGGCTACCAGTACGCCATCGCCACGGCCAAGCCCGGCCATCAGGCGTATATCCGCCAGAAGCGGGATGGCGTGGACGAGTACATCGATGGCTGGGGCGACCGCATCGAATACGACGGCAAGTCCGAGATCAACAAGCTGATCGGCCATGCCCGCGCGGCGCGCGTGTCCGGCGTCGGCGCGAAGATCATCGACGAAATCCGTGGCGCGGTAATTACCTACGACAGCCGCAACGAGTATTACACCGCCACCGGTGGCGACGCCAACACCACGGCCGGCAATACGTCGGGCCGCGTGCGCGCGGTGCTGTCGCCCCGCGCGGACGCCAGCGCCCCGGCCGCGTCCAGCGCGCCGCTGGACCTGAAGCCGTCCACCGCGCCCAAGCCTTAACGTTTTACCTCCAGCCAGTCCTGATGAACGATACCGCCACGCTCGCCGCCTCTGCCCCGTCCAACGCATCCGCCGTCCGCACCGACAGCAGCACACTGGTCGTGCGTCACCTGAAGAAGCGCTACGGCACGCGCACGGTGGTCAAGGACGTATCGCTCGATGTGAAAAGCGGCGAGGTGGTGGGGCTGCTTGGCCCCAATGGCGCGGGCAAGACCACGTCGTTCTACATGATCGTGGGCCTGGTGGCGCTGGACGAGGGCGACATCGTCCTCGACGACGAGCACATCAGCGGCCTGGCCATTCACGAACGCGCCCGCATGGGCCTGTCCTACCTGCCGCAGGAAGCGTCGGTCTTCCGCAAGCTCAACGTGGAAGAGAATATCCGCGCGGTGCTGGAGCTGCAGCTGGAGAACGGCAAGCCGCTGCCGAAGGCCGAGATCGAACGCCGCCTGGATTCGCTGCTGGACGACCTGCAGATTGCCCACCTGCGCAACAACCCCGCGCTGTCGCTGTCGGGCGGCGAGCGCCGCCGCGTGGAAATCGCCCGTGCGCTGGCGTCGTCGCCGCGCTTCATCCTGCTCGACGAGCCGTTTGCAGGCGTGGACCCGATCGCCGTAGGCGAAATCCAGCGGATCGTGAGCTTCCTGAAGGCGCGCAATATCGGCGTGCTGATCACCGACCACAATGTGCGCGAAACGCTGGGCATCTGCGACCACGCGTACATCATCAGCGAAGGCACCGTGCTGGCCGCCGGCCAGCCCGAGGAAATCATCGCCAACGAGTCGGTGCGACGCGTCTACCTGGGCGAAAACTTCCGCATGTAAGCCCCCGGCCGCCCTTGCGGCCGCTCTTCCGACGGGCCATCCGGCACGTCATCGGCAGGTCATTTCTACCGCACTTGCCAACGGTTTTTCCAAAGCCGTTTCCGATCAGGAAGCCGAAGCGATAGGTTGTAGCAAATTCCGTTCCAACAACGGAAAGATGCGCATAGAATAGGTCGCATGAAACCTTCGCTTCAGCTCCGCCTCTCCCAGCATCTGGCCCTGACGCCGCAACTGCAACAGTCCATCCGGCTGCTGCAGCTTTCCACGCTCGAACTGCAACAGGAAGTGGAACAGGCGCTGACGGAAAACCCGCTGCTTGAACGCGAGAACGACTGGATCGAAAGCCCGCTGCGCGTGGCGGCGGACGGCTCCGTCAACCTGCAGAGCGCCCCGGCGCCGGCCCCGGCCGAGCCGCAGGCCAACGGTGACGACCGCGCCGAGCACGCGGCTGGCGGCGACGAAGAAGGTTTTAGCGATTCCGCGAGCGAAGACTATGGCAGCGACTGGAGCCTGGACGACTTCGCTCGCCGTCCGCAGAACGACGAAGACGAAAAGACGCCGATGCAGTTACGCGATGCGGACCCCACGCTGCGCGAATACCTGATGGAACAGCTGACGCCGCTGAAGATTTCGGCGCGCGACAAGGGCCTGGCCATTTTTCTGATCGAATCGCTCGACGACGACGGATACCTGAGTGCGTCACTCGAGGAAATCTGCACCGAACTGCCCGAAGAGCTGGAATTCGAGATCGAGGAAGTGCAGGCCATGCTGACGCTGCTGCAGAGCTTCGATCCGCCGGGCGTGGGCGCGCGCAATGCCGCCGAGTGCCTGAGCCTGCAACTGAAGCGGCTGCAGCATCCGCAACGCGAACTGGCCCTGTCCATCGTCAACCATCATCTTGAACTGCTGGCCGTAAGGGATTACACGCGTCTCAAGAAAGCGCTGCAGGTTGACGAAATTGCACTAAAGGCGGCGCACGATCTGATCCGCTCGCTGGCACCGTACCCGGGGCATGCGTACAGCCGCCCCGAAGCGGATTTCGTGGTGCCCGACGTGTTCGTGCGCAAGAGCGGCAGCAGCTGGATTGCACAGCTGAATCCGGACGTCATGCCGCGCCTGCGCATCAACGACATGTACGCGCAGATTTTGCGCGGTGCAAAAGGAGAAGCGGGTGCGGCGGGCCTGCAGCAGAAGCTGCAGGAAGCCCGGTGGCTCATCAAGAACATTCAGCAGAGATTCGACACGATCCTGCGTGTGGCGCAGGCAATTGTGGAGCGTCAGAAGAACTTCTTTTCGCACGGCGAAATAGCAATGCGCCCCTTGGTTTTGCGGGAAATAGCCGATACACTCGGTTTACATGAGTCGACCATTTCCCGGGTGACTACGAACAAATACATGGCCACGCCAATGGGTACTTTCGAGTTGAAGTACTTCTTTGGTAGCCACGTCTCCACGGAGACGGGCGGCGCGGCCTCATCCACGGCGATCCGCGCGCTGATCAAGCAACTGATAGGAGCCGAAGACCCCAGGAATCCTCTTTCCGACAGCCGCATCGCCGAATTGCTGGGCGAACAGGGCTTTGTGGTCGCACGCCGCACGGTGGCCAAATACCGCGAAGCGCTGAAGATCCCCGCAGTGAATCTCCGCAAGTCTTTGTAGCCGAGCCGCAACCGCCTGCCTGGTGCGGCTCTTTCAGAAGGAGAAGCGCTATGAACTTCAAGATCAGTGGACACCACCTCGACATCACGCCGCCGCTGCGTGAGTATGTGGAAACGAAACTGGAGCGAATTGTCAGACATTTCGATCAGGTCATTGGCGTGAGCGTGCTGCTATCTGTCGACAACCACAAGGAAAAGGACAAGCGTCAGTACGCGGAAATCAATCTTCATCTCAAGGGCAAGGACATCTTCGTCGAAGCGCACCATGAAGACCTGTACGCCGCGATCGACTGTCTGGTCGACAAGCTCGACCGGCAGGTGATCCGCTACAAGGACCGCGTGCAAGGCCATGACCGGGAAGCGGTCAAGTACCAGATGGCTGAAGCCCAACTACAGCAACAATAGGCTGGCAACCCGTGAACTGCCCCTCCAGGTGGACTTGAACATCCCCCGAAAGGACTGATAGGAAGAGAGCAAAGCCGCGCAGATGCGCGGCTTTTTTGATGGGTGCACGCTCCCGGCAGGCCGAAACTCTCCGTTACCTTCGCGCCACGGCAGAAACCATTTGATTCACCGGGGGTGTTCGCATCTTGCGCGGCTCGGTGTATGCTGCGCCATACAATAACGACAGGCAGAACGGTCCCGGTGACCCGCACGGCATACCGCATGACGGAAGATCATGCAGGCGCTGGCGGCAATACCCGGGTGGGCAATCCGGCCGGCCAACCGCGGCACCACCCGCGGCGCCGGCGCTGCAGCGCACAAGCGCGCTGTAGCCCTGCTCTATAATGAGCCGGACGCTCCAATGCGTGCGTCCACCAAGCACTCGATATCCTGAATTGCCCCATCCGGCGGGACGGCATTTGTGCGCCGTATCGCCAACCTGACTTCTCGTGCATCGCCCATGAATCGTTTGGCCAAATTGCTGCCACCCGGCAACATCCACCTCGACGTCACCGTCACCAGCAAGAAGCGGGTCTTCGAGCAAGCCGGGCTCCTGTTCGAGAACAACCATGGTGTGGCCCGGGCCACCGTCACGGACAACCTTTTCGCGCGCGAATCGCTTGGCTCGACTGGCCTGGGTGCCGGCGTGGCCATTCCGCACGGCCGCATCAAGGGCCTGAAGCAGCCGCTGGCCGGCTTCATGCGCCTGGCCGAACCGATTCCGTTCGAATCGCCCGACGGCAAGCCGGTCTCGCTATTGATTTTCCTGCTGGTGCCCGAACAGGCCACGCAGCAGCACCTCGAAATTCTCTCGGAAATCGCACAATTGCTGTCGGATCGCGAGATGCGCGAAGGCCTGGCCACGCTGCCCACGCCCGAAGCCGTCCACCAGTTGCTGACCGAATGGCATCCGTGACGATCCGCCGGCTGGCCTGGCTGGCCGGCTGAAGCCATACCCCGCCCCCTCGTAGAAAGTCATCCCGCATGGAACTCACCGGCGTCACCTCGCAGTCGATCTTCGACGACAACGCAGCCGACATCAAACTGTCGTGGGTCGCCGGTCTGGAAGGGGCCGACCGTGCCTTCGATGTCGAATTCGCTCGCGAAGCCACTTCGGCCGCCGACCTGGTGGGCCACCTGAACCTGATCCACCCGAACCGGATCCAGGTACTGGGCAAGCCCGAGATCCAGTATTACCAGCGACTGGACGACGAACCGCGCAAGCGCCAGATGGGCGAGCTGATCCTGCTGGAGCCTCCGTTCCTGGTGGTGGCCGATGGCATGGAGCCCCCGCCCGACCTGGAATTGCGTTGCACGCGCTCGTCGACCCCGCTGTTCACGACGCCGGTGTCCTCGGCGGCCGTGATCGATCACCTGCGCCTGTACCTGTCGCGCATCTCGGCACCGCGCGTGACGATGCACGGGGTGTTCCTCGACATCCTGGGCATGGGCGTGCTGATCATGGGCGAATCGGGCCTGGGCAAGAGCGAACTGGGTCTGGAACTGATCTCGCGCGGCCATGGCCTGGTGGCCGACGATGCCGTCGATTTTGTCCGGCTGGGCCCTGATTTCATCGAAGGCCGCTGCCCGCCCCTGCTGCAGAACCTGCTGGAAGTGCGCGGCCTGGGCCTGCTCGATATCAAGACGATCTTTGGCGAAACGGCGGTGCGCCGGAAGATGAAGCTCAAGCTCGTGGTGCAACTGGTGCGCCGCAACGACGGCGAGTTCGAGCGGCTGCCGCTCGATTCCCAGTACCTCGATGTGCTGGGGCTGCCGATCCACATGGTGAAGATCCAGGTGGCAGCCGGCCGCAACCTGGCCGTTCTGGTGGAAGCCGCCGTGCGCAACACGATCCTGCGCCTGCGCGGCATCGACACGCTGCGCGACTTCATGGACCGCCAGCGTGCTGCCATGCAGGCCGACGTGGTGTCGCGGGGCCAGGGTCGCCTGCTCTGAGCCATCGCCGCACCCAAACCGTGCAAACGCCCGCTTCACGCGGGCGTTTTTCATTTGCTTACAAGCCTGGCGCGACCCCTCGTCAACGAACTGCTGGTGGACGCCGTTTTGTGCTGTAATGGGCGCCGAGCCCATGTTCCGCCAGACGCCGGCATGGCGCGCGGCCACGATGTGTTTCCACAGCCAGGAGAGAAGCATGAAGAAGCTGATCGCGATGTGTGTGCTGGTTACCCCCCTGTTCGCCACGGGCGCGTTTGCCCAGGGCGCTTCGGCCCCGGCCGCTGCCGAGAAGTCCGGCAAGACCGCGCAGCAGGAAAAGATGGCCGCCTGCTCCAAGGCCAACAAGGGCAAGAAGGGCGACGAATACAAGAAGGCACAGAGCGAGTGCCTGTCGGGTAGCGGCCCCGCACCGGCAGCCGCCGCCGAGCCGAAGACCCAGCAGGAAAAGATGGCCGCCTGTTCCAAGGCCAACAAGGGCAAGAAGGGCGACGAATACAAGAAGGCGCAGAGCGAGTGCCTGTCGGCCAAGCCGGCAACCTGATCGGCCCATGGCAGCCCGATAGGCGACCCGCTTACGGCGATTTCCCCCGCGAAAATGGCGAATCCTCTGCGATTCGCCATTTTTGTCTGGGACAACCTGTCATGACGCGGTTACCTTGCGGTGCTATCCTTGCGTCGCTATGCGGATCATTCTCATCACCGGAATTTCCGGCTCCGGCAAGTCTGTCGCCCTGAACGTCCTGGAAGATGCAGGCTACTACTGCGTCGACAATCTGCCGGCCCAGTTCATCCCCGAGCTTACGGCCTATCTGGCCGACCAGGGGTACTCCCATCTTGGCGTGGCCACCGACATTCGCAGCCGCGAGTCGCTGGCGCGGCTGCCGGACACCGTCCGCGAGCTTTCCGCCCATCACCAGGTGCAGGTGCTGTTCCTGACGGCGAATACCGATGCGCTGGTGCAGCGCTATTCGGAGACGCGCCGCCGCCACCCGCTGTCGACGCGCGTCGGCGACGGGCCGGGGGCTGTCCAGGAAGGCGCCAACGCAGCCAGCCCCGGCGCAACGGTCAGCACGTCGCTGATCGAGGCCATCGAAATGGAACGCGAGTTGCTCAGCCCGTTGTCCGAGTCGGCCCATCGCATCGATACCAGCAATGTGCGCACCAACACGCTGCGCAGCTGGGTCAAGGAGCTGATCCGCAACGACAGCGCCAGCGGCCAGTCGCTGACGCTGCTGTTCGAATCGTTCGGCTTCAAGCACGGCGTGCCTAGCGATGCCGACATGGTGTTCGATGTGCGCTCGCTGCCAAACCCGTACTACGACCTGGCCCTGCGGCCGCTGACCGGCCGCGACGCCCCGGTGATGGACTTCCTGCAGGGCCAGCCAATGGTGCTGGCGATGGCCGAGGACATCCGCGCCTATGTCGAGAAGTGGCTGCCGAGTTTCATTGCCGACAACCGCAGCTACCTGACCGTGGCCATCGGCTGCACGGGCGGCCAGCATCGCTCGGTGTTCATTGCCGAACGACTCGCCAACTATTTCCGGGCCCATGGTAATGTGCTGGTCAGACACCGCGAATTGGCCCCGGCCGGCTGACACGCGGGCTTGAGGGACGGCCCCGGCGCCGTCCCGCCACTGGAGCGGCCCATCGCATGTCGACACTTTCCCCCGACACCGCATCCCCCGGCGCCATCATCGAGGCGCTGCCGCTGTTTCCCCTCAATACGGTACTGTTCCCCGACGGACGCCTACCGCTGCGTGTGTTCGAGAAGCGCTACGTCGACATGGTGCGCAACTGCATGCGCGATGGCACGCCGTTCGGCGTCTGCCTGATTTCCAGTGGCGACGAGGTGGCGCGCCCGGGCCAGGACACGGTACCCGAGGAAATCGGCTGCCTGGCGCAGATCGTCGACTGCAACATGGAACAACTGGGCGTGCTGCTGATCGAGACGCGCGGACGGCACCGCTTCCGCGTCCTGTCGCACGCCACGCGCGACGATGGCCTGCTGGTGGCCCAGGCCGAAGTGCTGCCCGGGGATGTCATCGACTGCAAGCTCGAACTGCTGAGCGAATGCCTGGAGGCGCTGCGCCGCATCGTGGCATCGGTGCATAGCGAACAGCCCGACAAGTCCAGGCTGCCGTTTGCCGAGCCCTATCTCTGGGACAACCCCAGCTGGGTTGCCAACCGGCTCTGCGAGCTGCTGCCGGTGCCGCTCAAGGCCAAGCAGATGCTGATGGCACTGCCCGATGCCGGCATGCGCATCGAGATCGTGCATCGCTACATGCGGCAGCATCACATCGTCTGATTGCCGTTCGAGCGCTCCAAGCGCATCGTGGCCATCAAGGCCGTCAGATCGTCAAACCCTTCAGAAACACAGGGATTCAGAAAAGTCCGATGCGCGCCTGGTCTTCGAGCAGGCGCCGCACAGGTGCGGGCGTGCCCAGCGCGTCCAGGTCGTCCAGCGACAGCCAGCGCGTCTCGCCATTGGCACGCAGCGTTGCCGCGTCCAGGTCCACGCGGATCGCACGGATCAGCAGGCGGAAATGCGTGAAGACGTGTGTGAGTTCGCCCGTCAGATGCGCGCGGACGGGCTGGCCGAATTGCCGCGCCGTCTCCAGCGCGGCATCCTCGGCGGCTTCGGCGTCGAACGGCAGGCTGTCCACCGCCATCTCGGGCAGGCTCCACAAGCCACCCCAGATGCCGCTGCCAGGTCGCAGATTGACGAGTACATCGCGCCCATGGCGCACGATCAGCATCACGGTGCTGCGTTCGGGAATCGCGGCACGCGGCTTGGGTGTCGGCAGCAGCGCCGTCAGGCCGTCCCGGCGGGCCACGCAATCCACGGCAAGCGGACAGCTATCCGCATCGCCCAGGCACGCCGGCTTGCCACGCGAGCAGATCGTCGCGCCCAGATCCATCAATCCCTGCGTATAGGCCACCATGTCTTCGGCCTGATTCTGGCCGGCGGGCGGCAGCGCCTGTTCGGCCAGCGCCCACATGCGCGTCTCGATGGCGCGCTCGCCGGGATAGCCATGGATACCGAACACCCGCGCAAAGACGCGCTTGACGTTGCCGTCGAGGATGGGCGAACGCACGCCTGCGCTGAAGGCGGCAACGGCCGCCGCCGTCGAGCGCCCGATACCCGGCAAGGTGACCAGCACGGCCGGATCGGTCGGAAACACGCCGCCGTGGTCTTCCATGACCACCTTCGCGCACCGATGCAGGTTGCGCGCACGCGAGTAGTAGCCCAGGCCGGCCCACAATGCCATCACCTCGTCGGCCGGCGCAGCAGCCAGCGCGGCCACGGTGGGCAGTGCCGAGACAAAGCGCTGGAAGTACTCGATCACGGCCGCCACCTGGGTCTGCTGGAGCATGATCTCCGAGAGCCAGATGCGGTATGGGTCGCGCGTGTTCTGCCACGGCAGGTCATGCCGGCCATGCTGGCGCTGCCAGGTGACCACACGCATGCCGAAATCGGCAGGCACGGCGGTTTCATCAAGGAGCACGGGAGCGGCGGCAGGCTTGCGGGGCATTGCGGGGTGTCTGGAAAAGAAAAAGCGCCGCTCGAAGGCGGCGCCACATGATACCAACGATGACGGAACGGCTATGCCGCGCGCACCGCGGCCTCCACCGGCACATCGAGCAGCTTGCGCGTGAAGGACTCGATCCTGGTGCTGCGGTCGTCCAGCCCGTTCAGTACATCCTCCAGCTCGGCGATGCGGCTTTCCAGCGTGTCGGTGGCTTCGTGGATGCGTTCGATCGAATCCACGCGGCGGCGCAACTGCTTCTGGTGCTCGCGCACCTGCGCTTCCAGCGGCGTCATCACCGACTTGAGCCAGATCTCGATATCGCGGTTCAGGTCGCGGAAGTTCTCCAGCACGCGGCTGGCCATGGTCGCGAAGGCGTTCTGCACCAGCTGCGGACGCGACCGCGTCAGCATGTTCACGGTGCCGAAGTGCGCGTTGACCAGCGCCAGCGTCTCCTGCAGCTCGGCCGTGTAGCGCGACGTCACGAACTGCATCGGCGACGGCAGCGTGAAGCCATGCTCGGCATTGAAGCGGCGGTACATGCTGTCCACCAGCTGGTGCAGGCCGGCGATCTTCTGGTC
Organism: Cupriavidus sp. HE11; assembly: GCF_056097175.1. Taxonomy (NCBI): domain Bacteria; kingdom Pseudomonadati; phylum Pseudomonadota; class Betaproteobacteria; order Burkholderiales; family Burkholderiaceae; genus Cupriavidus; species Cupriavidus sp. HE11. The sequence goes on along the minus strand of NZ_CP184464.1, from coordinate 2,287,065 downwards.
TGCATCCTGGATCAGGCCGGTCAGCTGGCCGAACAGCGCCTCCATGTCTTCGCGCAGGCCGCGCGAGAAGAAGCGTTCCTTCATCTGCTCGCGCTTGTCGCGCATCGTGCGGCGCACGTCGCGCAGCTGCAGGCTCTTGATGATGTCGGCGCTGTGGCGGCCGAACACCAGGCGCAGCGCCTGGAACTTGGCGATGCTCTGCTCGAACTCTTCCTTCTCGCTCTGCACGCGCATCAGCATGTGCTTGACCATCGCGTGGTTCTTGCCGCGCAGACCGCGCAGTTCGAACAGCTGCTCGACGATATCGCGCCTGCGGCTCTGCAGCAGTTGCTGCGCGCCGCGCGACATGTCCTGCACCAGGCGATGCACCTGGTCGGACACGATCTCGCGCCGCTGCGGAATCAGCTGGTCGGACAGCACGTGCTCGAACTGCATCAGGTTGCTGCGAACCAGCATGGCCTGATCGTGCGTGACCTTGGCCACCAGGCCCTTCTGCGCCGACACCGGATAGACGCGGCGCTCCTCGATACCCAGCGTCTGCGCCGTGGTGCGAACCTGGCGCGAGATTTCGCCGGCAATCTGGGGCGACGACTTCAGCGGGTCCCACAGGCCGTCGATCTTGTTCAGCACGGCCAGGCAGCCGCGGCGATGGCCGGCGCCCACATGGCTGCGCCAGAGTGCGAGGTCGCTCTTGGTCACGCCAGCGTCGGCGGCCAGCACGAACACCACCACGTGCGCGTCGGGAATCAGCCGCAGCGTCAGTTCCGGCTCGGTACCGATCGCGTTCAGGCCCGGCGTGTCCAGGATCACCAGCCCCTGGCGAAGCAGCGGGTGCGGGAAGTTGATCACCGCATGGCGCCAGCGCGAGATTTCTACCATGCCGTCGGCGTCTACCGAATACGCGGCATCGGGATCGTTCTCGTTGTACAGGCCCAGCGATTCGGCCATGGCCGGCGTCACGCGCGTGGTTTCCACCACGTGCTGGAAGGCGGCCAGCATGCCCTCGGGCGACGACGGATCCAGCGGCACCGTGGTCCAGTGCGAGTTGGACGAGCCGGGCTCCATGAAGTCGGCCGTCGAGGCGTCCTGCAGGCGCGTTTCGATCGGCAGCAGCCGGATGCATGGCTGCTCGTTTTCGTCGTAGCGCAGCTCGGTCGGACACATCGTCGTCCGTCCGGCGGACGAAGGCAGGATGCGGCGACCGTAGTCGGCAAAGAAGATGGCGTTGATCAGCTCGCTCTTGCCGCGCGAAAACTCGGCAATGAACGCCACCTTGAGGCGGTCGCTCTTGAGCACGCTCTGGATGCGCTGGGCGCGGTCGTCCGCGGTAGCGTCATGCAGGTCGTACTGTTGCAGCCAGGACTGGAATTCGGCGAGTGACTGAAGGACCCCGGTTCTCCAGGCGCCATATTGTTCGAATTGATGGGCGAGGCTCGTCATGAGTGATTCGCTGTGTCGGCTCGGATTTATGGTTTTGGGCGCGTATCGCACGACTGGCGCCGGGCTTGTCCGTTGACCCGCGGACCCGAAGCCAGTCGTCCCGCCAGATGCCCTTGTCATATGGGCGAATCCGGCAGTTTTTGTAACTTTTTATGACTGCGCACACGATACAGGTTTCCGGACACATTTTGTGGAATTCGCGTCCCTTGTTGCGGTTCTGTGCCCGGAGTGTTGCGCCGACCCATCGGCAATGTATTGCAACAATATTTCCGCATCGGATTGCCATCGTCGGCTTCGTGCCGGCCGGACCCTGCGGTTGCTTCCTCAACCCCGCCTGGGGCCGGCCCCCGTGCTGGCCTCAGTGCTGCCCCCGTGCTGGCCTCAGTGCTGGCAGTGCGGGCAGTAGAAGGTCGAACGCTGGCCCTGGACGATCTGCCGGATCGGAGTGCCGCAAACGCGACATGGCTCGCCGGCGCGGTCATAGACCAGGCAGTCCAGCTGGAAGTAGCCGCTGCTGCCGTCGCTGCCCACAAAGTCGCGCAGCGTGCTGCCGCCCCGCGCGATGGCTTCGGTCAGCGTTTCGCGCACGGCGGCGGCCAGCTTGTCGCAGCGCGCCAGACTGATCTTGCCGGCCGGCGTGGTGGGACGGATGCCCGCCCGGAACAGGCTTTCGGAGCAGTAGATATTGCCCACCCCGACGACAATCTCCCCGGCCAGCAGCGCCTGCTTGATCGCCACCGACCGGCCACGCGTGAGCCGATGGAACCAGGCGCCGTCGAAACGCGGGTCGAATGGCTCGATGCCGAGCCGGCGCAGCAGCGGGTGTTCGGAGAGTGCCGCTTCGGCCAGCGGCGTCCAGATGATGGCGCCGAAGCGGCGCGGGTCGCGGAATCGCAGCACCATGGTGGCACCGTCCTGCGCCTCGCCCGGCGCGTCGGCCGGTGCCAGTGCGATATCGAGGTGATCGTGGGCCCCGGCCGGCGGTGCATCGGGATACACGCGCAGCGTGCCGGTCATGCCCAGGTGGACAAGCAGCCAGCCCGGGGCGTCGTCCCCGGGGGCAAGGCTCCTCTCGCCAGCGGGCGCCGCCGGCAGGCATTCGAGCAGCAGGTATTTGCCGCGCCGTTCGATACGGCCGATCACCCGGCCGGTCAGGCGCGCCTCGAGCTCGGGCTCCACAGGCCAGCGCAGCCCGCGATGACGCACGGTCACGTGAACGATGCGGCGACCCACCACATGCGGCAGCAATCCGCGCCGCGTGACTTCGACTTCCGGTAGTTCTGGCATGCGCCCCGTGTCTCCCGGCCGGCATCCGGCCCAGCTTTCTCAACCTCGCAGAACCTATGGGCAGCTTTTGCGCTCCAATGACGCAGGGAATCCCTGCCGCCAGGCCAGCATTGTGCGGGTTCCCATACGTAAGCGCCCTGCGAGGCAAGCAGCGCATTGTAGCGGCAGGCTACAATGGCCCCATCCATTCCCACGCCCCGTGCGCCGGAGCTTTGATTTCATGCCGGACCAAATCTTGCCCTCTCAAGCCATGCGCCCGGAAGCCATCCCCATGAATACATTCCGTTTCCGTCGCCATGCGCGCGCCCTGGGCGTGGCCGCGTGCCTGGCGTTTGCTTCGCTGGCCCACGCCGCCCCGGCAACGGCCGCGCAGGACGATGACGAAGTCATCGAAGTGCCTGCGCCGTCAAATGCCAAGGCAGCACGTACGCCGCTGCCGGATGTCGCGCTGACGCCGGACATCCTGTACCGCGTGCTGGCAGCCGAAATTTCGATGCAGCGCGGGCTGGTGGGACCGGCCTACCGCACCTACATGGATCTGGCCCGCGAAACCCGCGATCCGCGCCTGGCGCAACGGGCCACGGAAATCGCCTTCAATGCGCGCGTTGCGCAGCAGGCACTCGACGGGGCGCGCCTCTGGGCCGACCTGGCACCGAAATCGCCCGCGGCACGGCAGGTCCTGTCGACGCTGCTGGTCCTGAACGGACGCTGGGAGGACGCTGAACCGCTGCTGGTGCAGCAACTGGCGGCGGCCCCGGCCAACCATCGCGGCGAAGCGATCCTGCTGCTGCAGCAGCAGATGGCGCGCACCAGCGATCCGGCCGGTGCGGTCGGCGTGCTCCAGCGCATCACGGCCAACGACGCAAAGCTGGCGGAAACGCACTTGGCCCTGGCGCGTGCGCGCGAGGCCGCCGGCGACAATGCCGGCGCACTGGCCGAGCTGGACCAGGCGCTGCGCATCAAGCCCGACCTGGAACCCGCCGCGCTGATGGCGGCCGAACTCCAGGCCGAATCGGCCACCGACAAGTCGATCGAGGTGCTCAAGCGGTTCCTGGCCAAGTCGCCGTCGTCGGTCAATGGTCACATCACGCTGGCGCGCCTGTACCTGCAGAAGAACGACATGGAGGCCGCGCGCGCCGAATTCGAGGTGCTGCGCAAGGTGGCCCCGAACGATCCGCGCGTGCCGCTGGCACTGGGGCTGACCAGCCTGCAGGCCCGCAGCTATGACGAAGCCGAACGCTATCTGAAGGAATACCTGCAGATGGCCGAGAAGTCGCCGGCCGCCAGCCCCGACATCGCGTACCAGTACCTGGCCCAGATCGCCGAGGAGAAGAAGGACTACGCGGCGGCCATCGGCTGGCTCGACAAGATCGAGGACAGCCGCCTCGCCACCGCGGCGCAGGCCAAGCGCGGGCAGTTGCTGGCGCGCATGGGCAAGCTCGACGATGCCCAGGCCGTGTTCGGCGACCTGCTGGCCGATGCCGAGGATATTTCCGATCCGGTGCAGCGCGCCCAGCGCATGACCGCGATCCGCCAGGCCGAAGTGGGCGCGCTGCTCGACGTCAAGGCCTACGATCGCGCCCGCAAGGTGCTGAACGAACGCGTGAAGGTCGAGCCCGACAATGCGGACTGGCTCTATGAACTGGCGATGCTCGACGAGCGCGAGAAGCGCTACGACAGCATGGAAACGGGCCTGCGCAAGGTCATCGCCCTTCAGCCGGAGCAGAAGCAGGGCTACAACGCGCTTGGCTATTCGCTGGCCGACCGCAACGAGCGCCTGCCCGAAGCGCGCAAGCTGCTGGAACGCGCATCGGAGCTGGGCCCCGACGATCCGTACATCATGGACAGCCTCGCGTGGGTAAAGTATCGCCAGGGTGAACTGCAGCCCGCCGCCGACCTGCTGAAGACCGCCTACAGCAAGGCGCCCGAAGCCGAGATCGGCGCGCACCTGGGCGAGGTGCTCTGGCAGCTTGGCCAGCACGAGGAAGCCCGCAAGACGTGGACCGAGGCCGCCAAGGTGGAACCCGAGAATCCCACGCTGATCGACACGCTGCGCCGCTACAACCAGAGCGTATCGCTGTCCAAGTAGCCTGCATGGCGTACCATGCCTAGCCGCCCGGGCCCCGCGCCCGGGCGCTGCTTTCTGACGACTGACCGTGCGTCGCGGCATGGAACGACCGGCCCTGCCAGCGCCTTGGTCGACGCCGCAATCGCCGCCTTGTGTCGCCAGCAAATATCCAACGCCGTTCAACTTCCGCCAACTTGCACATGCTCCGATCCCGACGACTGGCCCTGCTCTGCGTGGCCGCCCCGCTCTGGCTTGCCGCGTGCAGCACCATCACGCCATCCCGCAGTTTCGACGCCGGCGAGGCGGCGCGCAGCGAGCACTACACCGGTCGCTTTGCCGCCAACTACACGCGCTACGGCCGCAGCGAGGGCGTGCAGGGGAGCTTCCGCTGGCAGGAACAAGGGCGCAACGTGCGACTCGACCTGATCTCGCCGCTGGGACAGACGCTGGCCGTGGTCACCAGCACCCCGTCCGGCGCCACGCTCGACCTGCCCAACGAAAAGCCGCGCAATGCACCCGAGGTGGACAGCCTGATGGAGCAGGCGCTGGGCTTCTCGCTGCCGGTCGCCGGCATGCGCGACTGGCTGCACGCGCGCCCCGCACCGGGCGCGCCGGCCAGCGTCACGCGCGACACGAACGGACGCCCCGACACGCTGAAGCAGAATGGCTGGACCGTGCGCTACCTGGCCTGGCAGGACACCCCCGAAGGCGCCTCCACCCCATCGACCCAGCCGCGCCGCATCGACATGGCGCGCGACGGCAACGAAGCGCCGCTGTCCGTGCGGCTGGTGATTGACCCGAAATCCGAACAATGACGCAAGCCATGACCGCAGGCACCACCCTGCCGCCCGCCGAACTGCGCAACTGCCCCGCGCCGGCCAAGCTCAACCTGTTCCTGCACGTGACGGGCCGCCGCCCTGACGGCTACCACACGCTGCAAACGGTGTTCCAGTTGATCGACTGGTCGGACACCCTGCACTTCCGCCGCCGCGACGACGGCGTGATCGCGCGTGTCACCGACATCCCGGGCGTGCCGGCCGACACCGACCTGGTGGTGCGTGCGGCGCGCGCGCTGCAGCTGGCCTGCGGCACGCGGTTCGGTGCCGACATCGCCATCGACAAGATCCTGCCGATGGGCGGCGGCATCGGCGGCGGATCGTCCGACGCAGCCACCACGCTGCTGGCGCTGAACCATCTCTGGGGCGCGGGCGTGCCGCGTGAAGAACTGATGCGCATCGGCCTGGCGCTGGGCGCCGACGTGCCCGTTTTCGTGTTCGGCCAGAACGCCTTTGCCGAAGGCGTGGGCGAGGAACTGACGCCCGTGGACCTGCCCGACAGCTGGTTCGTAGTTATCCATCCGCGCCAGCATGTACCGACTGCTGCAATTTTTTCGGATGAGCGCTTGACAAGGGATTCCCCGATCTCTATAGTTGCGGACTTCGCTGCTTGCACAAACAAATTCGCTTTCGGTCGCAACGACTTGCAAGCGATAGCAACAGCGAAATTCGGCGAAGTTGCCCGAGCCCTTGAATGGCTGAGACAATACAGTCCGCATGCAAGGATGACCGGTTCCGGAGCCTGCGTATTTGCCCGTTTCGAAGACGAGCACGATGCGCAGAAGGTGATGGAAAGGTTGCCGTCCGATTGGGATGGCAGGTGTGTGAAAAGCTTGTCTCACCACCCGCTCGCAACATTCGCATAGCAGGTTTTCGTTTGGCGAAGTACTGAAGTAAAGTTCGGTTCGGCGACAGACGTTAAAGGTTGTGTAGGGGAGTCGCCAAGTTGGTCAAGGCACCGGATTTTGATTCCGGCATTCGAAGGTTCGAATCCTTCTTCCCCTGCCATTACTTCCTATAGTGTCCTGAACGGACATGCAGATATCGCTACCGGCGCTGGCCGGTGGCGCAAAGCTCCCCCAGCAGCAAGACAGGTGCCCCGAATGAGCGTCGAAGGCTTGATGGTATTTACCGGCAACGCCAACCCTAAACTCGCGGAGGCTGTCGTACAGCACCTCGGCATTCCGCTGGGCAAGGCCCTGGTTGGCCGTTTCTCCGACGGTGAAGTTCAGGTCGAAATCCAGGAAAACGTTCGCGGCAAGCACGTCATCGTGCTGCAGTCCACCTGCGCGCCGACCAACGACAACCTGATGGAACTGATGGTGATGGTCGATGCGCTCAAGCGCGCCTCGGCACGCAGCATCACCGCCGCCATGCCTTACTTTGGCTATGCGCGCCAGGATCGCCGTCCGCGTTCCGCCCGCGTGGCCATCTCGGCCAAGATCGTGGCCAACATGCTCGAAGTTGCCGGTGTGGACCGCGTCCTGACGATGGACCTGCACGCCGACCAGATCCAGGGCTTCTTCGATATCCCCGTCGACAACATCTACGCTTCGCCGGTACTGCTGGGTGACCTGCGCGAGAAGAGCTACGGCGACCTGCTGGTGGTTTCGCCGGACGTCGGCGGCGTGGTGCGTGCCCGTGCGCTGGCCAAGCAGCTCGACTGCGACCTGGCCATCATCGACAAGCGTCGTCCCAAGGCCAACGTGTCCGAGGTGATGAACATCATCGGTGAAGTGGCTGGCCGCAACTGCGTGATCATGGACGACATGATCGATACCGGCGGCACGCTGTGCAAGGCTGCCCAGGTGCTGAAGGAACGCGGCGCGCTGAAGGTGTTTGCGTACTGTACGCACCCGGTGCTGTCGGGCGGTGCCGCTGCCCGCATCGCGGCTTCGGAACTGGACGAAGTGGTGGTCTGCGACACGATCCCGCTGTCCGACGAAGCCCGCCAGTCCGGCAAGATCCGCCAGGTTTCGACCGCCCCGCTGCTGGCCGAGACCTTCACCCGGATCGTCAAGGGCGACTCGATCATGTCGCTGTTTGCCGACCACTGAGCGGTAAACAAGCGCAGGGCTTGCAAAAGCCTGCTAGAATTTTGGGTTTACCGCATTGGCCACCTCAGGGTGGCCAATGTGATTCATGCGGTACGGTTTGATTGTCGTATCGTCAGTCGAGGCTGTCTGGTCGCGGACGGCCTTCTTCACATCTGGAGTTGAACATGAAAGTAGTCGCTTTCGAGCGTAGCGTACAGGGAACGGGTGCGAGCCGCCGCCTGCGCAATTCGGGCAAGACCCCCGGCATCATCTACGGCGGCGCCGCCGAGCCGAAGATGATCGAACTGGATCACAACGCCCTGTGGCACGCCCTGAAGAAGGAAGCGTTCCACTCGTCGATCCTGGACCTGGAAGTGGCTGGCAAGGCTGAAAAGGCCCTGCTGCGCGCATTCCAGATGCACCCGTTCAAGCCGATGGTGCTGCACGTTGACTTCCAGCGCGTGTCGGCCACGGAAAAGATCCACGTGAAGGTGCCCCTGCACTTCATGAACCAGGAAACCGCTCCTGGCGTGAAGCTGGGCCACGGCATCGTGAACCACATCCTGAACGACCTGGAAGTGTCGTGCCTGCCGGCCGACCTGCCCGAGTTCATCGAAGTGGACCTGGCCGCAGCCGAGCTGAACCAGACCATCCACCTGTCGGACCTGAAGCTGCCGAAGGGCGTGACCGCCATCACCCACGGCGACGACAACCCGGCCGTGGCCAGCATCTCGCTGCCGGCTGGTGCCCAGTCGTCCGAAGCTGCTGAAGGCGAAGGCGAAACGCCGGCTGCCTAAGCTGCCTGCGCTTCACGAAAAGACCGCCGGTTCGCCGGCGGTTTTTTTTCGTACGCCGTTTTCGCGTATCCTTTCACGCCTGCTTTTTCGCTTTCTTCAGCCCATGATCAAGCTCATCGTCGGCCTCGGCAATCCCGGGGCGGAATACGAGGCCACCCGTCACAACGCCGGTTTCTGGCTGGTCGACCAGCTCTCCCGCGCGGGCGGCACCACGCTGCGTGTGGAAGGCCGCTTCCACGGCCTGGCCGGCCGTGCGCGCCTGTGGGACCAGGACATCTGGCTGCTCAAGCCGTCCACGTTCATGAACCGCTCGGGCCTGTCCGTGGTGTCGCTGGCGCGCTTCTACAAGATCCTGCCTGACGAGATCGTTGTGGCACATGACGAGATGGACCTGCCGGCCGGCTCGGTCAAGCTCAAGCGCGGTGGCGGCTCGGGCGGCCACAACGGCCTGAAGGACATCTCGGCCCACCTGACCACCCAGGATTACTGGCGTCTGCGCCTGGGCGTAGGCCATCCGCGCAATGCGCCGGGCGGTTCCGCCGGCGGACGTGACGATGTGGTCAATTTTGTGCTGAAGCCGCCACGCAAGGAAGAACAGGAAGCCATCGACGAAGCCATCGACCGCTGCATGGGCCCACTGGGTATCCTGGCGCGCGGCGAGAGCGAGCGCGCGATGATGGAATTGCACACGGGCCGCTGATCCGCCACGCGGTGTCGCGCCATGAAAAAACCCCGCCGGCCTTGCGGTCGTGCGGGGTTTTTCGTTTCTGCTTGTCTGCTTTGTGGGGCCGGAACGAAGTGGCCGGATGTGCCTCCGGCTTCAGGCCGCGTGCTTGGCCGCCGTGAGCAGCCGGTAGCGTTGCATCAGCACCTCGTGCGTTTCGATGCGGTTCGGATCCTTCGGAATGCAGGCCACAGGACAGACCTGCTGGCATTGCGGTTCATCGAAGTGGCCGACGCACTCGGTGCACTTGTTGGGGTCGATCTCATAGATCTCGGGCCCCATCGAGATGGCTTCGTTCGGGCACTCGGGTTCACAAACGTCGCAATTGATGCAGTCGTCGGTGATCAGTAGCGCCATGATGGTTCCTTCCAGCGACCCGCCCGCGCCCGGACTGGCCACGTCGGCGGAATCGAAGCCCGTATTTTATTCCGGTTTGCCAATCTTCTCCTGAAGCCAGCGCTCCACGGAGGGGAAGACAAACTTGCTGACATCGCCACCAAGCACGGCGATCTCGCGCACGAACGTGCCGGAGATGAACTGGTACTGGTCGGACGGCGTCAGGAACATCGTCTCGACATCGGGCAGCAGGTAGCGGTTCATGCCGGCCATCTGGAATTCGTATTCGAAGTCCGAGACCGCGCGCAGCCCCCTTACGATCACGCGCGCATTGTTCTTGCGTACGAAATCCTTGAGCAGGCCCGAAAAGCCTTCCACCCTGACGTTCGGGTAGTGGCCCAGCACTTCGCGGGCAATGCCGATGCGCTCTTCGAGCGAGAAGAACGGGCGCTTGTTCGGGCTGTGCGCCACGCCGACCACGAGTTCGTCGAAGATATTCGACGCACGACGGACGAGATCCTCGTGTCCCCGGGTCATGGGATCAAAAGTACCGGGATAGACGGCGACGACCATGTTTCCTCCTTTGGGGCTGCCCGTTGCCGGCCCGCGATGCCGGGGCCGCTCTCGAATACTGCCTGCGTGACGGGCGTTGGACAAACAACAGCGGCGTAGTGTAACCCCAAACGCAGCTTTTGGAAGTCCGCCCGGCCGCCTTTTTGCCGCATTGCAGCAGGGCCGCAAACGCTTGCCCGGCGCGGCAAACCGCCTGGCAGTCGTCATATGACCAGCGTTATCCGAAGGTACCCGTTCCTAGTCCGCCCCGTTGCCGGCGCGATGCTGCAGCAGGTGGAAATGCACGGCGCCGGCGCGCGCCTGGCGAATGATCTCCAGCGACGCCGGCACCGGCGCGTCGGCGCCGATCAGTGCCTTGTCCGATTCGACGTAGACCACGCCGCCCGGCCGGGTCAGGCGCGCCGCGTGTTCCAGCGCGGGCCCGATCCAGTCTTCGGCAAACGGCGGATCCAGGAACACCACGTCAAAGCCGGCGGCCGGCATCTGCGCGGCTGCGGCGAATGCGTCGGCCTGGACGATCCGTACCTGCGAGGCGTCGAGCTTGTACTGGTTGTCGCGCAGCTGCTTCGCCACGCGCGGGTTGGCCTCGACCATCGTCACCGCCGCCGCGCCACGCGAGGCGGCCTCGAATCCCAGCGCCCCCGAACCCGCGAACAGGTCCAGGCATGTCAGGCCGGCCAGGTCCTGACCCAGCCAGTTGAACAACGTTTCCCGGACACGGTCAGGCGTGGGACGCAGTCCTTCGGCTTCAAGCACCGGCAGCAACGAACGTTTCCAGCGGCCGCCGATGATGCGCACCTGGGCCGGTGTCTGGCGGGACAGAGAAGTTCGCCCGCGCGGTGCGGGCGAAGGTCGGGATTGCGGATTCATGCCGTGATTGTAGAGCCTGCCTCGCCCCGGCACAGCGCCGCGACGTGCCCTGCCCCACGATCAGGCAGGAAGATCACTTTTCCGGGCCACCGACGATGACCGTCGCCATGGCGTCCGGATGCACATGGCGCTGGAAGGCCGCACGCACCTGATCGCGCGTCACCTTGTTGATCTGGGCGGTCCACGTGTCCAGGTAGTCGAGCGGCAGGCCGTACCAGCCGATGTTGGCGACGTTGGTCAGCAGCTTGCGGTTGCTGTCGATACGCAGCGGGAAGCCATTGACCAGGTTGTCCTTCGCCGCCTTCAGCTCGGCGTCGGTCGGGCCCTGCGCCACGTACTGGGCCAGGATCTGACGCACCAGGCCGAGCGCCTCGTTGGTGTTTTCCTTCTTGGTCTGCAGCGTGATGCTGAACGGCCCCGGCTGCTTGGAAGGCGCGAAGTAGCTGTCCACGCCGTAGGTCAGGCCCCGCTTTTCGCGCACCTGGTCGGTCAGGCGCGAGCTGAAGCCGCCGCCGCCCAGCACGTAGTTACCCACCAGCAGCGGAAAGTAGTCGGGATCGCCACGGGCGATGGCCGGCGCGCCGATCGCCACGCTGGCCTGCTGCGCCGGGTGCGGAATACGCTTCTCGCTGGCCGGGATCGTCATCTGCACGTCGGGCAGTTTCGGTGCCGCCGTGCCATCGGGCAGGCCACGCGTCATGTCCTCGGCAATCTGCTCGGCCTGCTTGCGGTCGATGGCGCCGATAAGGGTCACCACGGCGCGTTTGGCCGTGTAGTTGTCGCGCCAGAACTTCAGCAGGTCATCGCGCGTGATCGCCCCCACCGATTCCGGCGTGGCGGAAACGCCATACGGATGGGTAGGATAGATCGCCTTCGACAGCGTCTTGTCGGCGATCACACCGGGGCGCGTATCGCCCTCGCGAATGGCCGTGATCAGGCGCTGCTTCTCGCGCGCCACCACCGCGTCGGGATAGGCCGGCGCCTTGATCAGCTGCCCCGCCAGGCGCAGTGACTGCTCACGTTCCGACGAAGCCGTCAGCGTACGGAGGCCAATGCCACCCCGGTCACCTCCGGCGGCGCCGCCAAAATCGGCGCCGGTATCGGCAAAGGCGTCGGCAATCTGGGCCTCGTTGCGGGCGGGTTGCCCGTCCTGCGCGTTCGCGCCCTTGTCGAGCAGCGCCGCGGTCAGCGTGGCCAGGCCGGACTTGCCGGGCGGGTCATAGCGGCTGCCGGCGTCGAAGTCGATATTGACGTCGAGCATCGGGATCGACGGACTCGGCACGAAAAACACCTTGGCGCCGGTGGATGCCGTCCAGCTTTCAATGGGAATGGCGGCCTGGGCAACGGTGCCGGCCAGCAGCGCGGCGGCCCCGCAGGCGGCGCCAGCCAGGCGGCGCAACAGACGCGGAGACGCAATGGTCATGACGGACAGGGACATTCTTTCTCCTTGGACTCTGTCCTCAGTGGCGCAGGCCTTCGGGGGCTGCGGCCTTCGGCTTGTTGGGGTCGATCGGCTGCGGCAGCAGCGTTGCCACGGTCAGGTTGTCGTCGCTGAAATACTTGGCGGCAACCGCCTGCACCTGGGCCGGCGTGACTTCCTTGACCTTGTCGAGCATGCGGTCGATCTGGCGCCACGAGATATTCGAGATCTCGGCCACGCCGATCTCCATGCCCTGCCCGAACACCGAGTCGCGCTTGTAGATCTGCCCGGCCACGACCTGCGCCTTGACGCGCTTGAGTTCTTCCTCGGACACGCCGTTCTTTGCGATGCGCTGCAGTTCCTCGCGCAGCGCCTTCTCGATTTCCTCGGTGGTGTGGCCGCTGGCCGGCGTGCCGTCGAGCACGAACAGCGATTCGTTGCGGTTGATGCTGTCGTAGCCCACGTTCACGTCGTCCCCCAGGCGCTGCTGACGCACCAGTTCGCGCGTCAGACGGGCGTTGTCGTAGCCGTTGAGCACGGCCGACAGCACCTCCAGCGCATACGGATCGACGTCCTTTTCCACGTCGTGCAGACGCGGTACCTTGTAGGCCAGCACGATGTACGGGTTCTCGGCCGGCGCCTTGACCCAGATCCGCTTGATGCCCTGCTGCGGCGCCTCGAGCTGCGTCTTGCGCAGCGGCAGCGGGCGTGGCTTCAGCTTGCCGTAGTAGCGTTCGGCCATTGCCCGCACCTCGTCGGCCTTGACGTCGCCGGTCACCACCAGCAGCGCGTTGTTCGGCACGTACCAGGTCTTGTACCAGTCCTGCACGTCTTCCACGCGCATGTTGACCAGGTCGTCCATCCAGCCGATCACCGGATGCCGGTACGGCATGGCCGTATACACGGTGGCCAGCAGCTGCTCGTAGACCTTGCCGCGTGAGGAATCGTCGGTCCGCAGGCGGCGTTCTTCCATCACCACCTTCATCTCGCGGTCGAACTCTTCCTTCTTGATGATGAGGTTGGCCATGCGGTCGGCCTCCAGCTCCATCATCCGGGGCAGGTACTGCTTGGCGATCTGCTGGTAGTAAAGCGTGAAGTCGCGGTTGGTCAGCGCATTCTCGCGCCCGCCCAGCAGGGCGATCTGGCGCGAGAACTCGCCGATCGGCACCTTGGGCGTACCCTTGAACATCATGTGCTCGAGCATGTGGGCCACGCCCGTGGTACCGCTGACTTCGTCGCTGCCGCCGGCCCGGTAGTAGATCTGGTGCGCCACCGTGGGCGCGCGATGGTCTTCCTTGACGATCACGCGCATGCCGTTGGACAGGCGGAATTCGGTCGTGCCGGCCTCTGTCTGCCCCACCTGGCCGGCCGTGGCCATGCCTGACGGTGGCCCCTGCGGGGTGGTCGCCCGGGCGGTTTCCCCCTTGGCCTGCGCCCAGGCGGTGCCCGCCAGCGGGCCGGCAAGCGAGGCGACGATCAGGGTGGAAAGAAGGCGCCGCGAGAATCTGGCGGCGCCGGTGGACGGCGATACGATGCGGGCGGCGCCCGATCCGGACAAGTCAGCGCAATGGTTCATGCGACCCCGTCTGCTAGAATTTTGGCGATTGATTCTACCGGGGTATTGACCCCTTTCCCAATGTTTAGTTTCTGGAAGAAGCGCAAGGCCGAGCCGGCTCCCGCGCCCGTCGAGCCGCCGGCCGCTGCGCCTTCGCCCGCACCCTCGCCGGCACCAGCCCCTGCGCCGACCCTGGCGCCGGTCCCCTCGCCGGCCCCTGCGCCTGTCCCCGCGCCTGTCCCCGCGCCCGCACCGCTTCCCGCCCCGACACCTGCTCCGGCCCCCGTGCCGGTGCCAGTTCCCGTCCCGGTCCCGGCGCCGGTGCCGGTTCCCGTGCCAGTCCCGGCGCCGATGCCCGCCCCCGCGCCGGCTCCGGCTCCAGCCCCCACCCCGGCGCCCGTTCCGGTTCCGGTCCCAGTGCCCGTGCCAGCCCAGGTGCCGCCGCCCCCGCCCGCCCCGGTCGCCTACGAGCCGCCTGTGGTCGAGGAAATGGAACTGGTGCCGCCGCCCGTGCAGACGGCCGAGGCCAAGCGCGGCTGGATGTCGCGCCTGAAGGCCGGCCTGTCCAAGACCAGCCGCAATATCGGTGTGCTGTTTGTCGGCGTGAAGGTTGACGAGGCCCTGTTCGAAGAACTGGAAACCGCGCTGCTGATGTCGGATGCCGGCGTCGAGGCCACCGAATACCTGCTTGGCGAACTGCGCCGCCGCGTGAAGAGCGACCGGATCGAGACGGCCGACGGCGTCAAGGCCGCGCTGAAAGACCTGCTGGTCCAGCTGCTCAAGCCGCTGGAAAAGACCATGGAACTGGGCCGCGAGCAGCCGCTGGTAATGATGATCGCCGGCGTGAATGGCGCGGGCAAGACCACCAGCATCGGCAAGCTCTGCAAGCACTTCCAGAGCTACCACCAGTCGGTGCTGCTGGCCGCCGGCGACACGTTCCGTGCCGCCGCGCGCGAACAGCTGACCATCTGGGGCGAACGCAACAACGTGACCGTGGTGGCCCAGGAAAGCGGCGACCCGGCCGCCGTGATCTTCGACGCCGTGAACGCCGCGCGCGCCCGCAAGATCGACATCGTGATGGCCGACACCGCCGGCCGCCTGCCCACGCAGTTGCACCTGATGGAAGAACTCAAGAAGGTCAAGCGCGTGATCGGCAAGGCCATGCCCACGGCCCCGCACGAGTGCCTGCTGGTGATCGACGCCAACACCGGCCAGAACGCCCTGGCACAAACGCGCGCCTTCGACGACGCGCTGGGCCTGACCGGCCTGATCGTGACCAAGCTCGACGGCACGGCCAAGGGCGGCATCCTGGCCGCCATCGCCCGCCAGCGCCCGGTGCCGGTGTATTTCATCGGCGTGGGCGAGAAGGTGGAAGACCTGCAGCCGTTCAAGGCCGAGGAGTTTGCGGAGGCGTTGCTGGGGTGATTCCCAGGCAGTAATCCGACCCTGCAAAGGCAAAGCCCCGCTGACGCGGGGCTTTGCTTTTGTTGATAGCGTCTCGCCCTAATCGAACAAGGCCTTGTCCGAATTACGCTAGCCGCCGCCCTCACGGGCGACTTCTTGGCGCTGGAGGCCGCATACGAACAGTGAGATCCAGAGCGCCACCAGCGGTCCTGAATACGCAGTCGCCAAAGCCAATTTCCATTCACGCTGAAATCCCAGAATGGATATCGCCACATTGGCTGCGTACATTCCTATCGCGGCAAATGCCGCAGTGGCGTAGCGATCCTCGCGCAGGAATCGGATAAACACATGGCGCGGCGCGAAAAATCCGAACACTACGCCAGCGTAGACACTACTCTTCGCAGCACCGAAAAATGCCGGTTGCCGTTGATCTCTTTCAATAACGGCGTAAATCATAGCGAGGCAGGCATCAGAAATCCTGCTTTTGTCACTGTCTGGTGCAACTACATCAGCGTGTAGAACAAAAAAAGCCCGGCATCCTTGCCGGGCTTCCTGGATCAAGCAGATCGGACTATTCCAAACTGGCCAAACGCCTATTCGCTATCCGGCTGCACCCCCGGTGCCGCCTTCTTGAACGCGTCCAGTTCCATGCAGTTCGCGTGGATCTTCGCGATGGTCGGGAACGGGGTCAGGTCCACGTTGAAGCGCTGTGAGTTGAAGACCTGCGGCACCAGGCACAGGTCCACCAGCGTCGGCGTATCGCCAAACGCGTAGCGGCCCACACGGCCCAGTTGCTGCAGGTTCACCTCCAGCGACGCGAAGCCCTGCTCGATCCAGTGCCGGTACCAGGCGTCCTTGGCTTCCTCCGACACCTTCAGCTCGTGCTTCAGGTACTTGAGCACGCGCAGGTTGTTCAGCGGATGGATCTCGCAGGCGATTTCCTGGGCCAGGCCACGCACCACGGCGCGGTCGAACGGGTCTTTCGGCAGCAGCGCCGGCTCGGGATGGGTCTCGTCGAGGTATTCGATGATCGCCATCGACTGGATCAGCGGACGGCCGTCGACCACCAGCGTCGGCACCACGCCGTCGGCATTCAGCGCGCGGTACTCGGGCTTCAGCTGCATGCCGCCTTCCTTGAGCAGATGCACGCCCTTGTAGTCGTACGGCAGGCCCTTCAGGTTCAGGGCGATGCGTACGCGAAACGAGGCCGAACTGCGGAAGTAGCTGTGGAGCGCGAGCATGGCGTCAGACCACCTTGACGGTCAGGTCGCCCACACCGGCCACGTGGCACTGCATGACGTCGCCCTTGACCACCGGGCCCACGCCTTCGGGCGTGCCGCTGTAGATCAGGTCGCCCGGCTGCAGGTCGAACAGCTTCGACAGGTACGACACCATCTCCGGTACCGACCAGATCAGGTCCGACAGGTCGCCGCGCTGCTTTTCCACGCCGTTCACGGCCAGCGTCACGGCGCCCTTTTCGGGGTGGCCGATGGCGGACACCGGCACGATCGGGCCGATCGGCGCCGACTTGTCGAACGCCTTGCCCGTTTCCCAGGGGCGGCCGGTCTTCTTCGACTCGTTCTGCAGGTCGCGGCGCGTCATGTCCAGGCCGATGGCGTAGCCGTAGACGTGGCTGGCAGCCTGCTCAACGGGGATGTCCTTGCCACCCTTGCCGATGGCCACGACCAGTTCCACCTCGTAGTGGCAGTTGCCGGTGCCCGGCGGGTACGGGAACGTGCCTTCGGTGTTATCGGCCACGTAGCTGACCGCGTCGGACGGCTTGCAGAAGAAGAACGGCGGTTCGCGGTCGGGATCCGAGCCCATTTCACGCGCATGCGCGGCATAATTGCGGCCCACGCAATACACCCGGCGCACGGGGAAGCTTGCGCTGCTGCCACGGACCGGGACCCCGACGGGGGCCTGGGGGGCAAATACGAACTCGGTCATCCAAACTCTCCTGCTTTCTCTTTTTTGATGGAATGCCGCGCCGGTGCATTCGGCGTGCCCCGATCGAAAATCGGGGGCGCGGCAGGGGCAAAGCATACACCCGGCGTACGGTGGCATACAGTGAAAGCAAACCCGGCGCGAATCTTGCATATTGCAGTGCAACCAAGCGACCGCCATGAACCGCCGCACCTCGCCCCCACCTGCCAGTCCACCGCCGGCCGCAGGCCCCCGCACCCTGAGCATCCTGCTGGTGCGGGATCCGCATGACGTCGATCCGCTCAACGTGGAGACCATCCGCGCCGGATTGGCGCAGGCCGGCTTCACGACGGTGCAGACCGTGGATGCCGACTTGCGGCTGCCCGACGTGATCGCGGCCACGCTGCCCGACCTGGTCATCATCGCGTCCGAATCGGCCGCCCGCGACACCATCGAGCATGTCTGCGTCTCCACCCAGCACGCGCCGCGCCCGATCGTGCTCTTTACCGACAACGACGATTCCCAGCGCATCAAGGCCGCGCTGTCGGCGGGCATTACCGCCTATATCGTCGACGGATTGCGCGCCGAACGCGTCAAGACCGTGCTGGACGTGGCCTATGCCCGGTTCGAACTCGACCAGCAGTTGCGCGCGGAACTGGACGCCACCAGGCTCAAGCTGGCCGAACGCAAGACCGTGGAACGCGCCAAGGGCCTGCTGATGGAGTCGCGCGGCATCACCGAGGACGAGGCCTACAAGCGACTGCGCTCGATGGCGATGGAACGCGGCATCAAGCTCGTGGAAGCCGCCCAGCGCGTGATCGACGTGATGGGCTGACGCCCATCCGCACCGTTCGGTCTGCACCGTTCGTTCCGCCCTCCCTTCCGCACCCGCCCCCACGCCAGCCCGGTGCATGCACGGGCCAGGCGCTGCACCACTACCCGCAGGCTCGCCCCCCTTCCCGCACGATTTCGAACGGTCGCTCCGCTTCCAGGCGGTAGCGAGGGGCCCTTGCATGCACCGCCCGCATGCCTGGCGCCTCTGCCTGGTGAAAAGCGACGCCAGCCGCACGGATTTGTGCACCGCAATGTGCATGGCATGGCGCTTGCGTAGTCGCTGGCAAGGCCAACGACGGCCGGCATCACCCTGTACCCGGCATCACCACAACATGTTTGCACGCGTGCCAACGACGGCACGCGCGGCAGCGGACAACGGCGTCCTGCACCGCACCTCCCGGCTTCTGGCGAATCCTGGGGCTGCGGTCAGGACGCCTTTTTTCTTCTCGGAGCCATCGCAATGCCCTCTCGCCTCAAGATTGCCAAGCCCAACGTCGCCGACAACGCCGCCGCCGACCATGCGCCCGCCAGCCACGGCCGCCGCCGCGCGCTGGCCACCATTGCCGGCGCCAGCGTGATGACGCTGGTCGACCCGCTGGTGCGCAGCGGTGCCTGGGCAGCCGGCTCCGACGCGCCCGAGAAGTCCGAGGTCAAGATCGGCTTTATCCCGCTGACGGACTGCGCATCGGTGGTCATGGCGTCGACACTGGGCCTCGACAAGAAATACGGCATCAAGATCACCCCGAGCAAGGAAGCATCGTGGGCCGCGGTGCGCGACAAGCTGGTCAATGGCGAACTGGACGCCGCGCACGTGCTCTACGGCCTGATCTACGGCGTGCAGCTCGGCATCGGCGGCCCGAAGAAGGACATGGCGGCGCTGATGAACCTGAACCACAACGGCCAGGCCATCACGCTGTCGCAGAAGCTGGCTGAAAAGGGTGTCAAGGATGGCGCCACCCTGAAGGCGCTGATGACCCGAGAGAAGCGCGAGTACGTGTTCGCGCAGACCTTCCCCACGGGCACGCACGCCATGTGGCTCTACTATTGGCTGGCCGCCAACGGCATCAATCCGATGCAGGACGCGAAGGCCATCACCGTGCCGCCGCCGCAGATGGTGGCGAACATGCGCGTGGGCAACATGGACGGCTTCTGCGTGGGCGAACCATGGGGCGCGCGCGCCATCGCCGACAAGATCGGCTTCACGGCCGAAACCACGCAGGCCATCTGGAAGGACCACCCCGAGAAGGTGCTCGGCACCACATCGGATTTCGTCCAGAAAAATCCGAATACGGCCCGTGCAATGGTGGCGGCGATCCTGGAAGCATCGAAGTTCATCGACGCCTCGGCCTCGAACCGTCGCAAGACCGCCGAGACCATCGCGGCCAAGTCCTACGTCAACACCGACATGGACATCATCCTGGACCGCATGCTGGGCCGCTACAGCAATGGCCTGGGCAAGACCTGGGACGACCCCGATTCGATGAAGTTCTACCAGGACGGCCTTGCCAACTACCCGTTCCTGTCCGACGGCATGTGGTTCCTGACGCAGCACAAGCGCTGGGGCCTGCTGAAGGATCACCC
Organism: Cupriavidus sp. HE11; assembly: GCF_056097175.1. Taxonomy (NCBI): domain Bacteria; kingdom Pseudomonadati; phylum Pseudomonadota; class Betaproteobacteria; order Burkholderiales; family Burkholderiaceae; genus Cupriavidus; species Cupriavidus sp. HE11. The sequence goes on along the minus strand of NZ_CP184464.1, from coordinate 2,267,381 downwards.
CGACTACCTGGCCGTGGCAAGGCAGGTGAACCGCATCGACGTGTTCAAGCAGGCCGCCGCCGCCGCGCAGGTGCCGCTGCCCAAGAGCGATTTCCGCACCGCGAAGCTGATCGACGGCGTGACCTGGGACGCCACCAAGGACCCGAAGGCCTACGCCGACGGCTTCAAGATCAAGGCAGGCGCCCTCTGATCCCATACGCGTTGTTCGCGACCTGATCGCCCTTTGGAAAGGAGCCTGCCGTGAATGCCATCGCCCCTGCCGTTACCCCCACTTCTCCGCAAGGAGCCGCCATGGATGCCGATGTCCTCGATACGGAAGCCAAGGAACAGACGCGCCGCCGCGCCCAGGAGCTTGCCGTCCAGGCCAGGCAGGCCGCGCGGCGTGAGGCCGTTGCCGGCTTCGTGCTCAAGTGCGTGCCGCCGCTGGCCGGTTTCGTGCTGTTCCTGCTGGTCTGGCACGGCGTCGCCACGCTGATCCCGGCGCTGCCCACGCCCGGGGCCACATGGAATGCCGCCGTGCCGCTGTTTGCCGATCCGTTCTATCGCAACGGCCCGAACGACCAGGGCATCGGATGGAACGTGCTGGCGTCGCTGGCGCGCGTGGCGGCCGGCTTTGGCCTGGCCGCCGTGATCGGCATCCCGGCCGGCTTCCTGCTGGGGCGCTTCGCGTTCCTGAACGCGATGGCCGCGCCGGTGATCAGCCTGCTGCGTCCGGTGTCGCCGCTGGCGTGGCTGCCCATCGGCCTGCTGCTGTTCAAGGCCGCCAACCCGGCCGCGATCTGGGCCATCTTCATCTGTTCGATCTGGCCGATGGTCATCAATACGGCCGTGGGCGTGACGCGCGTGCCGCAGGACTACCTGAACGTGGCGCGCGTGCTCGATCTGTCCGAATGGAAGATCTTCCGCAGCGTGCTGTTCCCGGCCGTGCTGCCGTACATGCTGACCGGCGTGCGACTGTCGATCGGCACCGCGTGGCTGGTGATCGTGGCCGCCGAGATGCTGACCGGCGGCACCGGCATCGGCTTCTGGCTGTGGGACGAGTGGAACAACCTCAAGGTCGAGCACATCGTCATCGCCATCTTCATCATCGGCGTGGTGGGCCTGGTGCTGGAGCACCTGCTGCTGGCCCTGGCGCGCCGCTTCAGCTACGGCAACGCCTGAACGGAGCCCCTGTCATGGAAAAATTCGTCAGCATCGAAAACGTCGGCCAGACGTTCAAGACGCGCAAGGGCCCGTTCGTGGCGCTACGCGATATCAACCTGTCGATTGCCGAAGGCGAGTTCATCACGCTGATCGGGCATTCGGGCTGCGGCAAGTCCACGCTGCTGAACCTGATCGCCGGCCTGACCACGCCCACCGCCGGCGCGCTGATCTGCGCCGGGCGCGAGATCGCCGGGCCGGGGCCCGAGCGCGCGGTGGTCTTCCAGAACCATTCGCTGCTGCCGTGGCTGACGTGCTTCGAGAACGTCCACCTGGGCGTCGAGCGCGTGTTCGGCGCCACGGAGACCAAGGCGCAACTGAAGGCCCGCACGCACGACACGCTGGCGCTGGTGGGCCTGACCCACGCGGAAGCCAGGTATCCGCACGAGATCTCGGGTGGCATGAAGCAGCGCGTGGGCATTGCCCGGGCACTGGCGATGCAGCCCAAGGTGCTGCTGATGGACGAGCCGTTCGGTGCGCTCGATGCGCTGACCCGTGCCCATCTGCAGGACGAGCTGATCAAGATCGTGGCGCGCACGAAGAGCACCGTGGTCATGGTCACGCACGACGTGGACGAGGCCGTGCTGCTGGCCGACCGCATCGTCATGATGACCAACGGCCCCGCGGCCACCATCGGCGAGATCCTGAACGTCGATATCCCGCGCCCGCGCGACCGCGTGGCGCTGGCCGACGACAGGACCTACCACGCCTGCCGGACGGCCGTGCTGGACTTCCTGTACCGCAAGCAGCGCAACCCCGCGCTGCAGGAGGCGGCTTGAGCCTCCGCGGGACGTTTCGCCGACGGAATCGTGGGCTATCATGAACCCCAACCCCACGATTCCGGCAGTCATCATGACCACTGCAGCAGATTCGCCATTTTCGGCGGCAAAGTACATCAAGGAAATCGGCCGCGGCGTCAACGGCGCCCGCGCGCTGCCGCGTGAAGACGCCCAGGCGCTGTTCGACGCCATGCTGGCGGGCCGCGTTTCCGATATCGAACTGGGCGCCGTGCTGATGGCGTACCGCATCAAGGGCGAGGCCCCGCACGAACTGGCGGGCATGCTGGAGGCCGCGCACCAGCATTGCCAGCCGCTGGCCGCGCCGCCCGACCGGCCCGTGGTGGTCATCCCCAGCTACAACGGCGCGCGCAAGCAGCCCAACCTGGTGCCGTTGCTGGCGATGCTGCTGGCGCGCGATGGCGTGCCGACGCTGGTGCATGGCGTGCGCGCATTCCAGGGCCGCGTCACCAGCCTGGCCCTGTTCGACGCCCTGGGCGTGCCGCTGTGCGCCACCACCCAGGCGGCCCAGGACCAGCTGCGCGCGGCATCGAACCCGCTGGCCGTGCTGCCCATCGACGTGCTTTCGCCCGCGCTGTCCGCGCTGCTCGACAAGCGCGCCATCATCGGCCTGCGCAATTCGTCGCACACGATCGTGAAGATGCTGCAGCCGGTGGGCGCGCACACGCCGGCCGATGCTTTGCGCCTGTACAGCTACACCCACCCCGAGTACCGCGAAACGCTGACCGACTATTTCTCGCATGAACCGGCCAACGTGCTGCTGGGCCGGGGCACCGAGGGCGAGGTCGTGGCCGATGCCCGCCGCAGCACGCGCATCGACTGGCTGCACGACGGCCATCAGCGCACGATGGTAGACCCGGTGGGCGGTTCCATCGCCGAAGTGCCGGCGCTGCCGGCCGGTACCGACGTGGCCGACACCGCGGCCTGGATCCGCAAGGTGCTCGACGGCGCGGAGCCGGTGCCTGCGCCCATCGCCACCCAGATCGCCACGATCAAGGATTGCCTGCAGCAGGCCACGCGCGTGGCCTGGGCCAGCCCGGTCTGACCGGCTGCCGGTGTGGGGCGGCCGGCATGCGTCGGCCCCGCCGGGCTGCCTAGCGCCGTACCGGCAACGGGATGCGCTCGGTTTCGCCGGGCACGTGCGGGAACTTGTCGTCCTGCCAGCGCTGGCTGGCTTCCTCGATGGCTTCCTTGCTGCTGGCCACGAAGTTCCAGAAGATGAAGCGGCGGCCGTCGGCCGGGTCGCCGCCCAGCAGCATCACGCGCGACGGCATGGTGGCGGTGATCGTCACCGGCTCGCCCGGCGTCAGCACCACCAGGTGCTCGGCCGGCAGGGTCTCGCCATCCATTTCCAGGTTGCCGTCCACGGGATAGACGCCGCGCTGCACATGTTCCGCCGGGATCACCAGGCTGGCGCCAGCATCCATCTCGATTGCCACGTAGAGCGTGCGGCTGTACACGCGCACCGGCGATTCGGCGCCGAACGCATCGCCGGCAATCACCGTCATCCGCACGCCGGGCAGTTCCAGCTTGGGCAGCGTGGCGCCCGGATGGTGGTGGAACGATGGCGGATCGTTCTCATGGGCCAGCGGCAGGGCCACCCAGGTCTGGATGCCGTGCAGGCGCGGGCCAGCCTCGCGGGCGGCGTCCGGCGAGCGTTCCGAATGGACGATGCCTGTACCGGCCGTCATCCAGTTCACGTCACCCGGCCGGATCACCTGCTCGCTGCCCAGGCTGTCGCGGTGCATGATCTCGCCCTCGAAGAGGTACGTTACGGTAGCCAGGCCGATATGTGGATGTTGGCGCACATCCATACCCTGCCCCGGCGCCATCTCCACCGGGCCCATGTGATCGAAGAAAATGAACGGCCCCACGGTCTGGGTCGTGGCGGCGGGCAGCAGGCGGCGTACGGTGAACTCGCCGATGTCCCGCACATGCGGCTTCAGCAAGTGTTCGATAGCAGACATGGAAACCTCTCCAATGAATGGTGCAATGCGGCTGGAAAACAACTTCAGTGTAGCGAATCCCGCAATTCACCATCCCGAAATTGCAGTGAATTCATCGGAAACCGATTGACCAGCGCCTTCTCTAATATCCCTGTCGGGAGAACGCTGGCCCGCCAGGCCTTGTGGATCCTGGGACCGGGCCGGACACGCCCACCGCTCAACACTATCGGAAGATCGATAGCGATGTGACGGAACTATCAACCCCATAGACCCTCTAACTTAGCACTCGTCCGGTTCGAGTGCTAATATGCGTTGCAATGCGGTGTCCTTCCAGGACACACCGGCAACCCACCGCCGGATGCGAAAGGAGTCATAGTGAACGCAGTCCTGTCTGCCGATCAAACCCAAGTTTCTCGCCGTCTGCCGACGGCGCCCCAGAGTGCCGCCGCGAACAGCCTTGCGCTGACGTTTCCGGGCACGCTGGGCAATCTGGAAAGCTATATCCAGGCGGTCCATCGCATTCCGATGCTCACCCCCGAGGAAGAGCTGAGCCTGGCCCGCGACCTGCGCGACAACGAATCCGTCGATGCCGCCCGCCGCATGGTGATGTCGCACCTGCGCCTGGTCGTGTCGATTGCCCGCCAGTACCTTGGCTACGGCCTGCCGCACGCCGACCTGATCCAGGAAGGCAATATCGGCCTGATGAAGGCCGTGAAGCGCTTCGACCCCGAGCAGGGCGTGCGACTGGTGTCGTACGCGATGCACTGGATCAAGGCCGAGATCCACGAATACGTGCTGAAGAACTGGCGCATGGTCAAGGTGGCCACCACCAAGGCCCAGCGCAAGCTGTTCTTCAACCTGCGCAGCCACAAGCAGGGTGCGCATACCTTCACGCCCGAGCAGATCGCGGCCGTTGCGCGCGAACTGAACGTGAAGCCCGAGGAAGTGATGGAAATGGAAACCCGCATGTCGGGTGGCGATCTGGCGCTGGAAGGCCAGGTCGACGATGGCGAGGAAGAATTCGCCCCCATCGCCTACCTTGCGGACAACCACAACGAGCCGACCAAGGTCATCGAGGCCAAGCACAACGACCGCCTGCAGGTCGAAGGCCTGGAAGAGGCGCTGGGCAAGCTCGACCCGCGCAGCCGCCGCATCATCGAAGCGCGCTGGCTGGATGTCAACGACGACGGCTCGGGCGGCTCCACGCTGCATGAGCTGGCCGACGAATTCGGCGTGTCGGCCGAGCGCATCCGCCAGATCGAGGCGGCCGCGATGAAGAAGATGAAGGGTGCGCTGGCGGCATTTGCCTGATCCACGTTCCCGCGGCAACGCGAAATGCAAAAGGCCGGTCGATTGACCGGCCTTTTTGTTTGCCAGAGACGCCCGGCATCACCGCCAGCCGCCCGCCGGCGTCCGTCAGGACATCAGTGCCTTCAGGTCGTGGGCAATCGGCTCCGGGCCCTGGCCGTGGCGGATAAACAGCCGCAGCTGGCCGTTCTGGTCGAACACATAGCTGCCGGCCGAGTGGTCCATCGTGTAGTTGTTTGGCGACGAACCCGGCACCTTGGCGTAGTACACCTTGAAGTCCTTGGTCACCTGCTTGAGCGCAGCCTCGTCGGCCGGGCGCAGGCCCAGGAAGCGTGCGTCGAACGCCGGCACATACTGGCCCAGCAGCGCACCGGTATCGCGATCCGGATCCACCGTCACGAACAGCACCTGCACCTTGTCGGCATCGGGGCCCAGCTGCTCCATCACCTGCTTGAGCTCGACCATCGTGGTCGGGCAGACGTCCGGGCAATGCGTGTAGCCGAAGAACATCAGCACCACCTTGCCCTTGAAGTCGCCCAGCGTGCGGGTCTTGCCCGTGGGGTCCTGCAGGGCAAAGTCCTTGCCGAAATCACTGGCGCCCGAGATATCGACGTTCTTGAACGACGGCTTCGGCTGCCCGCAGGCGGCCAGGAGCGCGGTGCAAAGGGCGAGCAGGCAAAGGCGACGGAATGTGGCGAAAAAGCCAGGTGCGAGATTCGGCATGCGTCGGAGCGATGGGAAGCAAGATACGCCCGGAAGTATCGCCGATCACGCCGGCCGTGACCTCCGGGCGCGGCAAGATGCCGCAGGCAGACCGATCAGACCTGCGGCACGAACTTGAAGTAGTGATCCACCAGCAGCGCCGCAAACAGCAGCGACAGGTACAGGATCGAATAGCGGAAGGTGCGTTGCGCGAGCTGGTCCGAGTAGTTGCGGAACAGCTTCCAGGCGTAGCCCAGGAACACCAGGCCCAGACCCAGCGCGGCGGCCAGGTAGATGACGCCACTCATGCCATAGACGAACGGCAGCAGCGTGGCCGCGATCATCACCAGCGTGTACAGCAGGATATGCAGCAGCGTATAGCGCTCGCCGTGGGTGATTGGCAGCATCGGCAGGCCGGACTTGGCATAGTCGGCCCGGCGATACAGCGCCAGCGCCCAGAAGTGCGGCGGCGTCCACGTGAAGATGATCAGCACCAGAAACCAGGCCTCGGCCGGCACGGTACCCGCCACGGCGGCCCAGCCCAGCGCGGGCGGCATGGCGCCCGACAGCCCGCCGATCACGATGTTCTGCGGCGTGGCCGGCTTCAGCAGGATCGTGTAGACCACTGCGTAGCCCAGGAACGTGGCGAAGGTCAGCCACATCGTCAGGTCGTTGGCAAATACGTGCAGCAGCCACATGCCGGCGCCGCCCAGGATGGCCGAGAAGATCAGCGTCTGCGTGGTGGTGATCTCGCCGGTGGCCGACGGGCGCCAGGCCGTGCGGCGCATCAGCGCGTCGATCTTCTGTTCCACCAGGCAGTTGATGGCAAAGGCCGCGCCGGCCAGCAGCCAGATACCGGCGGCACCGCCGATCAGCACTGACCAGGGCACCATGTCCGGCGTAGCCAGGAACATGCCGATGACGGAGCAGAACACGGCCAGCTGCGTCACGCGCGGCTTGGTCAGGGCGGCATATTGACGGGCCAGGTGACGAATCCGGCCCACGGAAGAGTGGGGGTGGGTAGCGGTAACCACGGGGGGCATCTTGTCCTTCATGTGGCGCGCGCCGCAATTGCGGATTGGGCGGCGGCGCCTGCGGAGCGGGTCGCGAGGCCGATATTGTAGTTGAGACGGAGCAACAGCATCAGCAACAGGGCTGCTCCGCCGTTATGTGCCACCGCCGCCACCAGCGGCCAGTCGAACACGATGTTGGACATGCCGGTGGCAAGTTGTAGCGCCAGCACGGCCAGCAGCCACTTGCCGTGGCGCGCCAGCCCTTCCAGCCTGCGCGCCCGCAGCCCGAACCACAGCAGGTAGCCCAGCACCACGAACGCAAAGCCGCGATGCACCCAGTGGATGGCCACCAGCGCGGCGTGCGGGATGTAGTCGCCATCGGCCGTCATGCCCAGCTGGCGCCACAGCGTGAAGCCGTGGCGGAAGTCCATCTCGGGCACCAGCTGGCCGTTGCAGAGCGGGAAATCGGTACAGGCCAGCACCGCGTAGTTGGTGCTGACCCAGCCGCCCAGGAAAATCTGGATCACCAGCAGCACGATCGCCAGCAACCCCGCCCAGCGCAGCGATGCGGCCTGCGGTGCCACGCCATGCGGGCGGTCGTTGCGCGAGCCCAGCCAGATCAGCGACGCCAGCAGCAGCATGGCGAGCATCAGGTGCGTGACCACGATGATCGGCTGCAGCTTCATGGTGACCGTGAGCATGCCGAAGGCGCCCTGCACGCAGACCAGCACGAACACCCCCGTGGCAAACCAGGGCGACTGCCTCAGTTCACGCCGCTTTACCCACGCCAGCACCATCAGCGAGATGATCAGCACGCCCACCGCCATGGCGAAATAGCGATGGATCATCTCGATCCAGGCCTTGACCAGCGTTACCGGGCCGCTTGGCAGTGCCGTCTCGGCGGCGCGGATCGGCTCCATCGCCGCGTGCGGGTTCGAATGTCCATAGCAACCGGGCCAGTCCGGGCAGCCCAGGCCAGAGTCGGTCAGCCGCGTGAAGCTGCCGAACATGATCAGGTCCAGCGTCAGGAACGCCGTGATCCACACGAGCTTGCGATATTTGTCACGGCTGCCGCGCACCATCACATAGGACAGTGGCAGCAGGGCGATCAGGATGCCGATGATGGCGAGCTGAAGCAGCATTTCGGTACAGCCGGTAATTCAATGAAAAACGATCAGGTCAGATCGGTTGGCGCATCAGGTACGTCAGGCGCGTCAGCCGATGCGGGAATACTTGAGCAGCTTCTTGAGGTCGCTGCTCACCTTCTTGGGGTCGGGATCCTTCGGCCAGCGCATCATCAGGTTGCCGAGCGGGTCGACCAGGAAAATCGTGTCCTCGACGCGGCTGCCTTCCTGGGCCGGCAGCCATTGCGCGATGGCCGCATGGTCCATGCGCAGGAAGCGCACGCCTGCATACGGTTCGTTGTAGGCGGTAGATAGCCGATCGTCCACTTTACCGGCATCCTGGATCAGCCAGACCGGCACGATCCGCTCGCGGTCCTCGCCCTGCCCCGCGCGGATCTGGCGCATGGTGAACAGCTTGCGCGCGCAGGCCTCGTCACAGGCGGAAGGATCGGTCATCAGCATCAGCCACTTGCCGCGCATCGACGTCAGCGGCACCGCCTCGCCGCGCTCGTTCACCAGTTCCGCCGCCGGCATCGGGCGCTGCGGGTCCACCAGCGAACCATAGTTGGTGCTGCCGCCCGTCGGCTTGATCACGTAGTAGGTGAAATACGAGAACAGCACCGGCGATGCGCACACCAGCAGCAGCATCAGCATTTGCAGACGGCCACGGCGCGTGCGGGCGTCGATGCGGGGGTCGGGGGTGGCCGAGGGGTCTTGCTGCGGCATGGAGGATGTCTGTACGTTCATCGTTCGATCAATCTGATCACTGTCGATCATTCGGTTGCCGTGGCCTGCCCGGCATCGCGCCGGGCGCGGCGCCAGCCCATCACGGCCACCAGTACCACGGTCAGCGCGGCCAGGCCGAACCACTGCGCGGCGTAGCCATAGTGGCGGTCGGCGCCGAAATCGGCGGGCGCCCAGTCGCGCGCTAGTCCGTCGCCATTGTTGGTCGACTGTTCCAGCACCACAGGCAGGAGTGGCGCACCGATCTCACGCGCGTACGCGGCAAGGTCGATATTCTGACGTATCTTGCGGCCGGCCTCCGCGGCGGGGTCCTGGCCCAGGCTGTACACGCGCGGCACGGCGGCCAGCGCGGTACCTTCGATGGTGACTTCGCCGGCCGGCGTCGGGAATGGTGCGATGCGCGTGCGGTCCTGCGCGTCGCGCGGCAGCCAGCCGCGCAGCACCAGCACCTGGCCGCCATCGCCCAGCTTCAGCGGCGTCAGCACCAGAAAGCCGGCACGGCTGTCGGTACCGTTGCCGTGCGGCCGGTTATCCAGCAGCACGGTCCGGCCATCGTCAAAACTGCCGCGTGCACGCACGCGGCGGTCCACCAGCGCTGCGGGGTCGGCCTGGCCTGCTGCCAGGTCCACCGGCGCCTGGGCCCCCAACGCGGCCAGGCGGGCGGCGCGGTCGGTCTTCTCGTGGGCGCGGCCCAGTTGCCAGTTGCCCAGCGCGCAGGTCACCGCGATCACCACCAGCGCGGCAATCATCGGCACCGGGCCTGGCGCACGCCAGCGCCTGCGGGTCGTCACGGGTTTCCTCCGGCGGCGGCGGTGCCATAATGGGCGCTTGCCGAAAAGAGCCCCCACATGCGCTTTGTCATCATCGTCGCCTTCATCCTGATCATTGGCAGCCTGTCTTCCGCGCTGTTCTTCATGATGCGCGACCGTGGCCGCACGCCCAACATGATGCGCTCGCTGATGCTGCGCGTCGGCTTCTCGATCGCCCTGTTCCTGTTCATCCTGTTCTCGCACTGGATGGGCTGGATTCAGAGCACCGGCATCCATATGTCGCCCTGAGCCGTCCGGATACCAAGCAAAAAGCGCCGCTGAGACTGACCTCACGCGGCGCTTTTTGTTTGTGGCCGGCAAGAGAGGGTGGGCGTCCCAGGATGCCACCGTCGCAACTTGCACCGCTGCGCCCTCTCACCCGGCCCCTCGCCCACACGTGGGAGAGGGGAGGAAACCACCCGTTCCTACAACCAGTACACGACCACGTACAGGCCCAGCCAGACCACGTCCACGAAGTGCCAGTACCAGGCGGCGCCTTCGAACGCGAAGTGATGGTCCGGGGTGAAGTGGCCCTTGAGCACGCGGCCCAGCACCACCGCCAGCATGATCGCGCCCATCGTCACGTGGAAGCCGTGGAAGCCCGTCAGCAGGAAGAACGTCGAACCATAGACACCCGACGTGAGCTTCAGGTTCAGTTCGTGATAGGCGTGCATGTATTCGTAGACCTGCAGGCACATGAAGATCGCGCCCAGCAGGATGGTCAGCGCCAGGCCCTGGATCAGCTGGTTGCGCTTGCCGGCCAGCAGTGCGTGGTGCGCCCAGGTCAGCGTCACGCCCGAGGTCAGCAGCAGCGCCGTGTTGATCGTGGGGATCGGCCACGGACCCATGGTCTGGAAGCTCTCCACGGTGCCCGCCGGGCCCGTGTTCGGCCACACGGCCGAGAAGTCCGGCCAGATGATCTTGTTGTTCAGGTCGCCCAGCCACGGCATGGCGATGGTGCGTGCGTAGAACAGCGCGCCGAAGAATGCCGCGAAGAACATCACCTCCGAGAAGATGAACCAGCCCATCGACCAGCGGAACGACGTGTCGATGTTCTTGCCATACAGCCCGCCCTCGGATTCGCCGATGGCATCGCCGAACCAGCTCTTGAGCACGAACAGGAACCACACCAGGCCGAAGCCGCACAGGTACGGCGCCCACGGCTGCCCGTTGACCCAACCGGCGGCTCCCGCGCCGGTCATCAGCAGGCCGAACGCCGCCGTGATCGGATGGCGCGACGGGCCCGGCACGAAGTAGTACGGGGCGTTTGCGCGATTCGCACTCATTCTTCTATCTCCAGCTCAAAGTCTCGATTCATGTTATCCGCCCGTCCGGCCCCGACATCTGGCCGGCGGCGTGCTCGCTTTGTATCTGCTGCCCTGCTATGCCTGGCTGACCACGACGCGCACGATGGCGATCAACACCGCCACGAACGCTGCCGCCGCAATCAGCCCGGCGATGATCACATGCACCGGGTTCAGGCGCGCCATGTCGGATTCGTGCTCCGACCCCTTGCGCAGCCCGATGAACGACCACAACACCGCGCGCACCGTCTGCACGAATGACGCCTTGCGATGCACCGGATCGTCCGTCGCCATGCCCAGCCTCCTCAACTGCCCTTCTGCGTTGCCGTCACCCCGGCTTCCGGGGCCTGCGCCACCGGCGCGCCGATCTCGAAGAACGTGTACGACAGCGTGATGTTCTTCACATCCTTCGGCAGCTTCGGATCGATCACGAAGACCACCGGCATCTCGCGCGCCTCGTTCGCCTTGAGCGTCTGCTGCTTGAAGCAGAAGCACTCCACCTTCTTGAAATACTCCGTGGCCTGCTTGGGCGCGTAGCTCGGGATCGCCTGCGCCGAGATGTCGCGCGACTGGCCGTTGGCCACTTCGTAGACGATCGTCGTCAGCTCGCCCGGGTGCACTTCCATCGAATGCTTGACGGGCCGGAATGCAAACGGGCCGCGCGTATTCGAATCGAACTCCACGGTAATCGTGCGGGACGTGTCGACCTGCGTGTTCTTGACCGCCGCGCCGGCGCCATACAGGTCGCGCGTGGTCACCACATTCAGGCCGGTGATGTCACAGATCGCCTTGTACAGCGGCACCAGCGCGTAGCCAAAGCCGAACATCAGCGTCACCACCACCAGCAGCCGCATCATCATGCCGCGGTTGAAACGCTTTTCCAGGGCCTTGTCCTGCGCATCCACGCCTTGTCTCCTGCTGGTTCCGCTGATTTCCGCGACTTCCGCAAATTCCCGCTAACTCGTTTTCCTGCTTTGGTCAGCCGCCAAGAAACACCATCTTGGCAACAAACCCCAGGAAAAAGACCGCCACGATCGACAACAGGATCCATCCCAGGCGCCGGTTGGCGGCTTTCTGAGTGGCTTGGCGTTCCAGTTGCGACGGGCTTTTTGCTGAGGGCTGCATGTTTGGGATCTCGCTGGCCGGACGCCTTCGGGGCATCCGGCCAATTCGTAAAATTACGACAACACTGCGCTTACTTCACAACCGGCGGTTCCTCGAAGGTATGGAACGGAGCCGGCGACGGCACGGTCCACTCCAGGCCTTCGGCGCCATCCCACGGCTTGTCGCCGGCGGCCTGGCCGCCACGGTACGACGGCAGCACCACGGCGAAGAAGAAGTACACCTGCATCAGGCCGAAGCCCAGCGCGCCCAGCGACGCCACGGCGTTGAAGTCCGTGAACTGGGTCGGATAGTCGGCATAGCGGCGCGGCATGCCGGCCAGGCCCAGGAAGTGCATCGGGAAGAAGGTCACGTTGAAGAAGATCAGCGAGCCCCAGAAATGGATCTTGCCGCGCATCTCGTCGTACATGAACCCGCTCCACTTCGGACCCCAGTAGTAGAAGCCCGCGAACAGCGCGAACAGCGAGCCCGCCACCAGCACGTAGTGGAAGTGCGCCACGATGAAGTACGTGTCCTGCAGCTGGATGTCGATCGGGGCGACAGCCGGCATCAGGCCCGTGAAGCCGCCGATCGTGAACACGAAGATGAAGCCGATCGCGAACAGCATCGGGGTCTCGAACGTCATCGAGCCGCGCCACATCGTGGCAATCCAGTTGAAGATCTTCACGGCCGTGGGCACCGCGATCAGCATCGTCGCGTACATGAAGAACAACTGGCCCGTCACCGGCATGCCGGTCGTGAACATGTGGTGCGCCCACACGATGAACGACAGGATGGCGATCGAGGCCGTGGCGTACACCATCGAGCTGTAGCCGAACAGGCGCTTGCGCGCGAAGGCCGGCACCACGTGCGAGACGATGCCGAACGCGGGCAGGATCATGATGTACACCTCGGGGTGCCCGAAGAACCAGAAGATGTGCTGGTACATCACCGGGTCACCGCCGCCGGCGGCCGAGAAGAAGCTCGTGCCGAAGTGGCGGTCGGTCAGCACCATCGTGATGGCGCCAGCCAGCACCGGCATCACGGCGATCAGCAGGTAGGCGGTGATCAGCCACGTCCAGCAGAACATCGGCATCTTCATCAGCGTCATGCCGGGGGCGCGCATGTTGAGGATGGTCACGATGATGTTGATCGAGCCCATGATCGACGACGCGCCCATGATGTGCATGGCGAAGATCGCCATGTCCATGCCCGGGCCCATCTGCACCGACAGCGGCGCGTAGAGCGTCCAGCCGGCGGCGGTGGCGCCGCCCGGTGCAAAGAACGAGCCCACCAGCAGCAGCGCGGCCGGCGGCATCAGCCAGAAGCTGAAGTTGTTCATGCGCGCGAACGCCATGTCGGACGCGCCGATCTGCAGCGGGATCATCCAGTTCGCGAAGCCCACGAACGCGGGCATGATCGCGCCGAACACCATGATCAGGCCGTGCATCGTGGTGAACTGGTTGAACAGTTCGGGGCGGAAGAACTGCAGGCCCGGCTCGAACAGCTCCAGGCGGATCAGCAGTGCCAGCACGCCGCCCGACAGCAGCATCGTGAACGAGAACAGCAGGTACAGCGTGCCGATGTCCTTGTGGTTGGTCGCGAACAGCCAGCGGCGCCAGCCATGCGGATGATCGTGCGCGTGATCGTCATGGCCGTGACCATGGTCGTGATCGTGCGCGTGGTCGTGCGGATGGCCCAGTGTCTCCGGGGTAGCGGTACTCATCGCAATGACTCCATCAATTCCTGAATGCGGGGCTGCCGCGGGTCAGCCTGCGACGCGGTTGCCCGCGAGGCTGGCCTGCTTGTCGTTGGTCGGCGTGGCGGCCTTCTTGGGGGCCGTGTCGCCGGCTGCGGCTTGTGCACCGCCGCCTTCCGGGAACTTGCCAGCACGGGCTTGCGCGAAGTCCGCCGGCTGGATCACTTCACCGGTCTTGTTGCTCCAGCTGTTGCGCGTGTACGTCATGACCGCGGCCAGCTCGGTGTCCGAGAGCTGCTTCCACGACGGCATGCCGCCCTTGCCTTCCAGCAGGATGTGCATCTGGCCAGCCTTCGGGCCGTTCACGATCTTCGAGCCGTCCAGCGCCGGGAACGCGCCCGCGCCCTTGCCGGTCGGCTGGTGGCAGACCGCGCAGTTCGACGCATAGACCTTCTCGCCGCGGACCTTGATCTCGTCCAGTGTCCAGGTCTTGTTGGGATCGTCGGCAGCCGCGGCCATCAGCTTCTTCTTGTCGTCGACCCACTTGGCGTATTCGCCATCGGACACCACGCGCACCACGATCGGCATGAACGCGTGTTCCTTGCCGCACAGTTCCGCGCACTGGCCACGGTAGATGCCGGTCTTCTCGGCACGGAACCACGTGTCGCGCACGAAGCCCGGGATCGCATCCTGCTTGACGCCGAACGCCGGGATCATCCAGGCGTGGATCACGTCATTGGCGGTCGTGACGATACGGATCTTCTTGTTGACGGGTACCACCAGCTCGTTGTCCACCTCCATCAGGTAGGTGTTCGACTTTTCCTGCTGGTTGTTGATCTGCTCGCGCGGCGTGGTCAGCGTGGACACGAACGAGATGCCCTCGCCCTGGCCCTTGAGGTAGTCGTACCCCCACTTCCACTGGTAGCCGGTGGCCTTGATCGTGATGTCGGAGTTCGTGGTGTCCTTCATCGCCACCACGGTCTTGGTCGCCGGCAGCGCCATGGCGATCACGATCAGGAACGGCACGATGGTCCAGACCACTTCCACGGTGATGCTCTCGTGGAACGAGGCCGACTTCGCGCCCTTGCTCTTCCGGTGCTTGAAGATGGAATAGAACATCACGCCGAACACGGCGATGAAGATCACCGTGCAGATGATCAGCATCATCCAGTTCAGCCAGTGAATCTGTTCGGCGATTTTTGTAACGGGTTCGGCCAGGTTCAGCTGTCGGACGGCGGGGCCACCCGGCATGTCACTGACCGCGGAGGCCGCCTGGCTGACAAGCAGGGACGTGCCTGCAAGACATGCTGCGGATGCCTTCTTCCACATTTTCATTGTTTATCTACCCAATTTACAGATTCAAATCTGTCCCCGCCCTGCCCCGCACCGCGTCCGGTCTGGACGCCATGCAGGGCCGCCGCGAGCTCCTGCGCGAACTTGCGCCGCCGGTGCGGGTCCAGATACGACCCCACCCGCACGGTGCGCTTGCCCGACCGCAGAATCACGAGCGCCCGGAACGATTCACCCAGTTCAATCCGCACCCACTGTGGATTGAATACTTCCCGCGTGACCCGACTGGCGCTGGCTGTCTCCACGACCAGCATGCCGTCGGTCACACTCACGCGTTCATGATCCGTCGCATGGCGCGCATACGCCAGCAGGGCAATCCCCAGCCCGGTCAGTTCCAGGCCAGCAAACGGCAGCACGAGCCAGGCCCCATGCCACACGGTCAGAAACGCCGCGATGGCAATGGAAAAACATGCGATGGAGAAGTAGAACCAGCCGACCTGGCGCGGAGAGAGAGAACAATTCCGCTTCATCAGCCAGTCGTTGACCGGCAAGGGGGTGCGTCCGTCGAGATTTCCGCCGGAGTCACCTACTGCCGTCTGGAATGCGATACCCAAGTCTTGCATCGCCAACCACTCTGCATCGGATGCACGCCCGGGACGAAATCCGTCCCCAGGAGCGCACGTGCGGAGTGCCTTCCAGGAACGTTCTTGTGCCAGGGGACCACTGCGACAAACCGGCCCATTATATGGCGCTTCGCATACCTGAACAACATAGGATTTGACCGAAGTGCTTGCCATCCGCACAAATTTGTGCATGAGCTTTTTAGCCCCGATAGGCAACACAAACGATAAACCCCGATTGTCGGGCAACCGTACTGCTGGCGCGCTTCAGCGGCGCGTTTGCGCGCGGCCGATCTTGTCGATGGGGATGATCGCGCGGCCCTGATCGTCAGTTGCCTGTTTGCCACGCGCCGGGATTTTCCATGCATGGCCGTAGACAATCTCGAACGTCAACGGGATCACTCCATCCTGGTTGCGCATGCGATGCAGGGCGGCAATCACGGCGCGATGCCATTTGCGGCCACGCAGCCCCACCGGGCCCGGACGGCGCATGCCGCCGAAGGCGCGCACCTCGTCCAGCAGCTTCTCGGGCGATTCGTAGGTGACGGTCAACGTCTCCATGTCCATCACGGGCGTGGACCAGCCGCTATGCACGAGCATGTCGCCAATGTCGTGCATATCGACAAAGCGCAGCGTGTGCGCGTCCAGGTCCACCTCGGCGAACGCGGCGCGCAGTTCCTTCAGCGTATCGGGGCCGAACAACGAGAACATGACAAGCCCGTCGTCGGCCGTGACCCGATGCCATTCCGGAAATACGTGGTGCGGCTCGGGATGCCAGTGCAGCGCCAGGTTCGACCACAGCAGGTCGAAACTGGCGGCGCCAAAGGGCAGTGTGGCAAGATCGCCCTGCACCAGGTCGAACATCGGGCGCTTGCCCAGCAGGCGGCCGACCCAGCCGGGCCGGCGCTGCGGATCGCGCTCGCCGGCCTGCTGCAGCATCGCGCCGGAGATATCGATCCCGGCAATCTGCGCATCGGGAAACCGGGCGCGCAAACCCGCCAGCCCCTGACCATGGCCGCAACCGATATCGAGCGCGCGGCCAGGCGACAGCTTGACCACTTCCATCCGCTCCTGCATGCGCTGGCCTATCTCGCCAAGCAGGAAATCGAGCTGGCCGAAGCGCGGGCTACGGCGGTCGAAGGCAAGCCGGGTCAGCCGCGCGGGCGGCAACCAGGCATCTGGGGAGTCGGAGGCATGCAGGGACACGGACAGACGGGGCAGCAAGGGTCGGATCGGCAGGTGCGGCAAAGTGTCGCACCATCGGAGACCGCACGGGGCGGGCCGCCGGAAGTATACGCGCCGGGGGCCATGCGTGCCGGAAGGGCCTTTGCCCGGCAGGCCGCGCGTCTGTGGCACGCGGCGCTGCCATCGGGCTGCCTGGTCTGCGCGGCGGTGCAGCGCGATGTGGTGTGCGCCGACTGCGCCGGCACGCTGATGCGGCCTGTAGCGCGCCGCCCCCGGTGCGCCACGCCGGGCAGCCACGGGTGCTGCGGGCGGTGTGCCAATGTCGATCCCGTTGATGATCCGGTAGGCGATCCGCTAGATGCCACGCTGACGCTCGGCGACTATGCCGCCCCCTTCGACAAGCTGGTGCTGCGGCTCAAGTTCGGCGCCCGGCTGCCCGCTGCCGGATGGATTGCCGCGCGCCTGGCGCAAGTGTCGCGCGCCAGCCACACGCAGGGCAATCTTCCCGACCTGCTGGTGCCGATTCCACTGTCACCGGCCCGCCTGGCGGAACGAGGCTTCAACCAGGCGTGGGAAATTGCGCGGCCACTGGCGCGTCACCTGGGCGTGCGTGCATCGGCCACGTTGTTGTCGCGCCACCGCGACACCGCCAGCCAGCGCACCCTGGACCTGCCCGCGCGGCTAGCCAATCAGCGACAGGCGTTTGCGGTCAGCGACGCCGTGGCGCCGCACGAGCTAAAGGGGCTGCATGTCGGCCTGATCGACGATGTAATGACCACTGGCGCCACGCTGCGCGAGGCCGCCCGCGTGCTGAAAGCGCATGGCGCGGCCCGGGTTACCGCGCTGGTGGCCCTGCGCACTCCGTGACACGATGGAGCGCTCGCGGTAAGCTGCGCTCCGTTTTTTGGCTGCCATCCCATGTTCAACGTCGTCCTTGTCGAACCCGAAATTCCGCCGAACACCGGCAATGTGATCCGCCTGTGCGCCAATACGGGCGCGCAGCTGCATCTGGTCAAACCGCTGGGATTTCCGCTGGAAGACGCGCGCATGCGCCGCGCGGGGCTGGACTACCACGAGTACGCGACGATGCGCGTACACGAAAGCTGGGACGCGCTGATGGCGGCTGAACAGCCCGACCCGGCACGCATGTTCGCGCTGACCACGCACGGCTCCACGCCGTTCGGCCAGGTAAGTTTCCAGCCGGGCGACTGGTTCGTGTTCGGATCGGAAACGCGTGGCCTGGCGCCCGAGCGGCGCGAATGGTTTCCGGCCGCGCAGCGCATCCGCCTGCCCATGCGCCCCAACAACCGCAGCCTCAACCTGTCGAATACGGTGGCCGTGGTGGTGTTCGAGGCCTGGCGCCAGAACGGTTTTGCAGGCGGCGCCTGAGCCGTTGTCACCATCCGGGCGCTTCCCCCGCCCGGGCCTGCCCCGCCGCCCTGCCCGCCCTCAGTCCTCGGGCTGCACGTTGGCGGCGCGGATCACCTTGTCCCAGCGCGCCTTCTCGCTGATCATCGTCTGCCGCAGCGATGCCGGCGCCGTACCGGCCGGCACGAAATACTGCGCACGCATCTTGTCGCGCACGTCGGCGCTGCCGATGATCGTGACCAGTTCGCGATAGAGCCGGTCCACCACTGGCGCGGGCGTGCCTGCCGGCGCCAGGATCGCCTGCCACGAAATCGCCTCGAAGCCGGGATAGCCAGATTCCGCCACCGTCGGCACCGACGGCAGCACGCCGGTACGCCCCGACGACGTCACCGCCAGCAGCCGCAGCTTGCCGGCCGTTACCAGCGGCATGGCAATCGCCGGCACCATGAACCCCGCCTGCACCTGTCCGCCGACGATCGCCGTCGTGATCTGAGGAAAGCCCGCATAGGGCACGTGCTGCAGGTCGATGCCGGCCATGGCCTTGAGCTGCTCCATCGCCAGGTGTGCCGCACTACCGTTACCCACCGATCCATAGTTCAGCACGCCCGGCTTCGACTTCGCCAGCGCCACGAATTCGCGCAGGCTATGCACCGGCAGGCGGGCATCGATGACCAGCACGTTCGGCGACGTAGCCACCAGCGTCACCGGCGCCAGCTGCTTCATCGGGTCATAGTTCAAATGGCGATACAGCGACGGCGCCGTCACCAGCGGGCCGTTGATCGTGAACAGCAGCGTGTAGCCATCGGGCGCCGCCTTGGCGACCAGCCCCGTGCCAATGTTGCCGCCCGCGCCCGGCCGGTTTTCGACCACCACGGGCTGGCCCAGCACCGCAGCCAGTTTTTCGGTAACGATGCGGGCGATCAGGTCCGGCGACGATCCAGCCGGAAACGGCACGACCATGCGGATCGGCTTGGACGGCCAGGCGTCGGCCATCGCGATGCGGGGCAGCGCCCCAGCGGCTGCGCAGGCAGCCAGCGCCTCAAGGGCGCGGCGTCGGGAGACCATGGTGCTTGTTCGTGTACTTGTTATTGTGCTTACTCGTCGCGGGCATCGCGCTGCAGCAGCCGCTCCACGGCATCGGCCGCCGGCAAGCCCTCGAACAGCACCGCGCACACGGCGCGCGTGATCGGCATTTCCACGCCCTTGCGTGCGGCCAGGTCGGCCACCGCCTGCGCGCAGCGCACGCCTTCGGCCACATGACCCAGGTCATGCAGGATCTGCTCCAGTGTCTTGCCGCTGGCCAGTTGCTGGCCCACCTTGCGATTGCGCGACAGGTCGCCCGTGGCGGTCAGGATCAGGTCGCCCATGCCCGCCAGGCCCATGAAGGTTTCCATGCGGCCACCCAGCGCCAACCCCAGGCGCGTCATTTCGGCCAGGCCGCGCGTCACCAGCGCGGCGCGCGCGTTGAGACCCAGCCCCAGTCCGTCACTGGCGCCCGTGGCGATCGCCAGCACGTTCTTGACCGCACCGCCGACCTCGACGCCGATCAGGTCGTCGCTGCCATAGATGCGCATCGCGTGATGATGGAATGCCGCCTGGGCGAGGTCGGTCAGCACGTGCGTGGAGCCGGCCACGGTCAGCGCGCACGGCAAGCCCTGCGCAACTTCCCTGGCGAAGCTCGGCCCGGTCAGCACACCATATTCGATCTCGCCCGGCGCCACGCCCAGCGCGTCGAGTTCCTCGCGCACCATCTGGTGCGGCAGCGCGTGGGTCCCGGCCTCGAAACCCTTGCACAGCCACAGCATGGCCAGCGGGCCGCGCCGGCGCGCCGCCAGCCTGCGCGTCATCTCGCGCAGGCCCGATACCGGCGTTGCCACCACCAGCAGGCCCTGTGCATCGGCCAGCGCATGGTCGACGGCACGGTCGAAATCGGCCTCGCAGGCCAGCCGGGGCGACAGCGTCACGCCAGACAGATAGGTGGCGTTGGTACCGGTCGCGGCAATGGCGGCCAGCTGGTCCGCATCGCGTCCCCAGAGCACCACGTCGTGGCGGGTGTCGGCGGCAGCGTGGCTGGCCAGTGCGGTGCCCCATGCACCGGCGCCGAGGATGGTCAGTTTCATGGCAGATCGAAGATCGGGCCGCACGGTTGCGCGGTCATGCAGCCAGTATGGATGTCACGGCAGGATGTCGCGGGACCGTGAGCTGTCAGAAAGCGCAAACGGGGCCGAAGCCCCGTTTTTCGTCTAATCCGGCCGTGGCGCGGATCAGTGGCGAGCCTGGCTGCCGTCCGGCAGCACGATGCCCGAGTCGCCGCCCTGGGCTTGCGCTTCTTCCATGGCAGCCTGCAGGCGTTGCTCGTACAGCGCCTGGAAGTTGATTTCCGACAGGTGAATGGCCTGGAAGCCGGCACGCGTGATCACGTCGGCAATGTTGCCGCGCAGGTACGGGTACAGGATGGTCGGGCAGGCGATGCCCAGCAGCGGGTCCAGCTGTTCGGCCGGCACGTTGCGGATGTCGAAGATACCGGCCTGGTGGGCTTCCACCAGGAACGCGACCTTGTCCTGCACCTTGGTCGTCACGGTGCCCGTCACCACCACTTCGAAAATGCCTTCCTGCAGCTGGGCCGCGCCCACGTTGACCTGCACTTCGACCGACGGGGCTTCCGATTCGAGGAAGATGGCCGGCGAGTTCGGCTGCTCGAGCGACATGTCCTTCAGGTACACGCGCTGGATGTTGAAGAAGGGCTGATCGTCCTGCTGGGTGGCTTGTTGCTGGTCGCTCATGAAAGGCTTCCGGATGGATCGGTTTGGGCGCGCTGCGCCATGCGCAGCCGGGTGCCGAAGCCCCGGCGGCTGTTTGGAAAGCGCATATGGTACATGACGCCGATGTCGAATTCACCGTGCCGCGGCATTATCAGAATCGTCGCCTGATCTGCTGCAGCGCAGCGAAACCCGGCGCACCAGGTGCCCGGAGTGGCCTCAGGCCGCCAGCAGCGGTACCAGGCCGCCCTGGCGATCCAGTGCGGAAAGGTCGTCGAAGCCGCCCACATGTGTCTCGTCGATATAGATCTGCGGCACGGTGCGACGGCCCGTACGGGTCATCATTTCCTCACGCCGGCCAGGCTCGCGGTCGATCAGGATCTTCTCGATCGTTTCCACGCCACGCTGCTTGAGCAGGCGCTCGGCCATCTGGCAATAGGGGCAAACTACCGTGCTGTACATGACGACGCGGGCCATGCGGAATCTCCTTGACTGAAAAAACAGCGGCGCGGACCGCCCAGGGCAGTACCGCGCCGCGTGCTGCATGTTGAATGGGGCTGATTTACTTGATGACCGGCAGGCCGGCCTGCTGCCAGGCAGCCATGCCGCCTTCCAGCGCATACACCTCACTGTAACCGGCTTCCTTCAGCGCTGCTTGGGCCTTGCTCGAGCGCTGGCCGTTCTGGCACACCACGATGATGGGGACCGCCTTGTCCTTTGCAAGGCCGGCGGCGCGGTTGCCGATATCGGCAAGTGGCGCGCTCTTGGCCTGAGGCAGGTGGCCCTTGGCAAATTCGGCGGCGTCGCGGATGTCTACCACCACGGCATTGCGCTTGTTGATGAGCTGCGTGGCGGCAGCCGTATTGACGCGCTTGCCGCCCGTGCCGGCCTTGATTTGCGGCCAGGCCAGCAGGCCGCCCGAGACCACGGCGATCGCGATCAGGGCCAGGTTGTTGTAATCGGCGAAGAAATTCACGTTGGCATTCCGTTGGGTTGGGTCGGCGGCATTATAAAATACGCGGTTTCGCGCCAGCGCCGATTATTTCGGGTGGCGCCTGCCACGCCCGGGCGTGACGCAGGCGCCGCGCGCCGCAGGTTACTCACTACCCTGGAAGCTGCAATGTACAAGCTCGTCCTCATCCGCCACGGCGAATCCACGTGGAATCTCGAAAACCGCTTCACCGGCTGGGTTGACGTCGACCTGACCGATACCGGCGTGGCCCAGGCCAGGCAGGGCGGCCAACTGCTGAAGGAAGCCGGCTTCACGTTCGATGTGGCCTACACGTCGGTGCTCAAGCGCGCCATCCGCACCCTCTGGCACGTCCAGGACGAAATGGACCTGATGTGGATTCCGGTTCGCAACGAATGGCGCCTGAACGAGCGCCACTACGGCGCCCTGGCCGGCCTGAACAAGGCGGAGACGGCCAGGAAGTACGGCGACGACCAGGTGCTGGTGTGGCGCCGCAGCTACGACACCCCGCCGCCCGCGCTGGAACCGACCGACGAACGCGCCTCGTTCAACGACCCGCGCTACGCCAATGTGCCGCGCGAGCAGGTGCCGCTGACCGAATGCCTGAAGGATACGGTGGCCCGCGTCATGCCGCTGTGGAACGAATCCATCGCTCCCGACATCAAATCCGGCAAGCGCGTCGTGATTGCCGCCCACGGCAACAGCATCCGCGCGCTCGTGAAGTATCTGGATCAGATTTCGGATGACGATATCGTCGGCCTCAACATCCCCAACGGCACCCCGCTCGTCTACGAGCTGGACGCCGACCTGCGCCCCCTGCGCCACTATTACCTGGGCGACCAGGAAGCGATCGCCGCTTCGCTGGCCGCCGTGGCCAACCAGGGCAAGTCCCGCTGACCGCCGCCGGTGCGCCCACGCGCCGGCCCGGGCGGCATCCGGGTAGGCGCGCCACGGGCTTGTGTGGCCGCCCCCACCATGGTGTGGTGGCCCGCAGGTCTTTTTCTGCGCACCCTCTTATACTGTCGGTCAATCCGCGCCGGACGTAACCCGTCCGGCCAGGAATTTCCCTTTCGCATCATCCACAAAAGTTCAGGCTGCCCTCATGCGTAAGACGCTCAAGAACATTAGCCTCGTCTCAGTCGGCGTCGTCGCCGGCGTGCTGGCCACGCTGCAAATCTCGGCCACCGCGCAGAACAGCTCGGGGCCGCTGCCGCTCGACCAGCTGCGGCTGATGTCCGACATCTTCGGGCAGATCAAGCGCGAGTACGTGGAGCCGGTCGACGACAAGAAGCTGCTGACCGAAGCCATCAAGGGCATGGTCGCCAGCCTCGACCCGCACTCGGCCTATCTGGACGAGAAGGACTTCAAGGAACTGCAGGAAGGCACCCGCGGCCGCTTTGCCGGCCTGGGCATCGAGATTTCGCAGGAAGAAGGCCTGGTCAAGGTCATCAACCCGATCGAGGACACCCCCGCCTTCCGCGCCGGTATCCAGCCGGGCGACCTGATCACCCGTATCGACGACAAGCCCGTACGCGGCCTGCCGCTGGAGCAGGCGGTCAAGCGCATGCGCGGCGAGCCGGGCACCAAGGTCACGCTGACCATCTACCGCAAGAGCGAGGAACGCACGTTCCCGGTCTCGATCACGCGCGCCGAGATCCGCGTGCAGTCGGTCAAGACCAAGATGCTCGACAACAACACCATCGGCTGGGTGCGCCTGACGAGCTTCCAGGAACGCACCGTGGCCGACCTGGGCCGCCGCCTGAAGGACATGGCGGACAAGAACCCGAACCTGAAGGGCATCATCCTGGACCTGCGCAACAACGGCGGCGGCGTGCTGCAGGGCGCAGTGGGCGTGGCGGCAGCGTTCCTGCCGGACGACGCCACCGTGGTGTCGACCAATGGCCAGGTGCCCGATGCCAAGCGCGTCTACAAGGCCACGTTCAACAACTACCGCCTGTCGTCGGTCGAGGACGATCCGCTCAAGGACCTGCCCGCGCAGTTCAAGAAGCTGCCGATGATCGTGCTGACCAACGCCTACTCGGCATCGGCCTCGGAAATCGTTGCCGGCGCGCTGCAGGATCACAAGCGCGCACTGATCATGGGCAAGACCACGTTCGGCAAGGGTTCGGTGCAGACCGTGCGTCCGCTGACCAACGACACCGGCATCAAGCTGACGATTGCGTACTACTACACGCCGTCGGGCAAGTCGATCCAGGCCAAGGGCATTCGCCCGGACATCCCGGTCGACCAGAACCCGGAAGGCGATCCGGATGACGCACTAATCACTCGCGAAATCGACACCGAGCGTCACCTGCACAACAAGCAGGAGTCGGAAGAGCCGGAAATGAACGAGCGCGAACAGCGCCGCGTTGAGGAACTTCGCCGTCTGGAAGAGGAAAACGCGAAGAAGACGCCGGAAGAGCGCGAGAAGGATCGCAAGAAGAAGCCTGTGGAATTCGGTTCGGCCGAAGACTTCATGCTGCAGCAGGCCATCGCCCAGCTCGACGGCAAGCCGGTGCAGAAGTCGAAGTCGCGCCTGGAGGCCACCGGCACGGCCGGCAAGCCCGACACCAAGGAAGAAAAGACCGGCAAGGCCCCGGCGAAGCCTGCCGCCAAGCCGGCTCCGGCACCGGCCAAGCCTGCGCCAGCCAGCCAGCCGCCCGCGAGCGCGCCGATCGGCCAGCCGCTGGGCACGCCGACCGGTCAGAAGTAACGGATCCGCGCCGCCGCCCCTGGCGTGCGGCGCTATCCCCGAAATCCTGCGGCCCGCGGCATGCCACCGTCGGGCCGTTTTCATTTGTCGCCGAACCATGAATGACGATCAGCTGCTGCGCTATTCGCGCCATATCCTGCTGGATGAACTGGGCATCGAGGGCCAGGAACGCCTGCTGGCCGGGCATGCGCTGGTGATTGGTGCCGGCGGGCTCGGCGCGGCCGCGCTGCCCTACCTGGCATCGGCTGGCGTGGGGCGCATCACCATCGTCGACGACGACGATGTCGACCTGACCAACCTGCAGCGCCAGATCCTGCACACCACCGCCAACGTGGGGCGCCCCAAGGTGGAATCGGCACGGGAAGGGCTGCTGCGCATCAACCCCGATGTCGATGTCCGGCTGGTGGCGCAGCGCGTGGGCGATGCCGAACTTGATGCGCTGGTGGCGCAGGCCGACGTCGTGCTCGATTGCTGCGACAACTTCGGTACGCGCCAGGCCGTCAACCGGGCCTGCCTGAAGCATCGCCGGCCGCTGGTCTCGGGCGCCGCGCTGCGCTTCGACGGCCAGGTCAGCGTGTACGACCTGCGCAACCCCGAAGCCCCGTGCTACGGCTGCCTGTTCCCGCCGTCGGAGCCGGCCCCGGAAGCGGCCTGCGCCACGATGGGCGTGTTCGCGCCGCTGGTCGGCATGGTCGGCACGGTACAGGCCGCCGAGGCGCTGAAGCTGCTGACCGGTATGGGCGAGACGCTGGCCGGCCGGCTGCTGATGGTCAATGCGATGACGATGGAATGGACCACGATGCGCCTGGCGCGCACGCCCGGCTGCGAGGTCTGCGGGCAGGCGCATTGACAGCGCGTGCATGGAAGCAAAAGGCGGGGATCAGGCAGAGGGAAGAAGACTGGAACCGGCCTGGAATCGGCCTGAAGGCGGTCTGGAATTGCCCTGAAACCAGCTTGGGATAACGCCCGGAAACCTGGCGACCCGCGGTGGAGCCCCCTCCCCGCCGGATCGCCATTTTTTTGGCGCGATGTGACTGGATGAAGACAAGAATCCGAATGAGAAGGGTTACCAACCTGCCTCGCACCGGGGCGCGGCGCCATCCTGCGCCACGCGCTTGCCCGGCCGCGCCTGCCAGTTGATCGGTCAGGCCGCGGCTGGGTCGGAAGCCAGCGCGCTTATTGCTCGCCCGGCTCCAGTTGCGACTGCAGGTAGTTCTGCAGGCCAACCTTGTCAATCAGGTCCAGCTGCGTCTCCAGGTACTCGATATGCTCTTCGGTGTCCGTGAGGATATCGACCAGGAGTTCGCGGCTGACGTAGTCGCCAACGGATTCGCAGTACGCAATGCCTTCCTTGACCGTGGCGTGCGCGGTCTGCTCCAGCTTCAGGTCGCACTTGAGCATTTCGGGCGTGTCTTCGCCGATCAGCAGCTTGTGCAGGTCCTGCAGGTTGGGCAGCCCGTCAAGCATCAGGATGCGGTCGATCAGGCGATCGGCGTGCTTCATTTCGCCGATCGACTCCTTGTACTCGACATCACCGAGCTTCTTCAGGCCCCAGTGGCGGTACATGCGTGCGTGGAGGAAATACTGGTTGATCGCGGTCAGCTCGTTCCTGAGCTGGGCGTTCAGATGCTGGATGACCTTCTTGTCACCTTTCATTCGGGGCTCCTGTTACCGACAACAAACGGACCCGGCGAATGGACAAAGGCGAAGGAACGCAACGAGATACAACGGTCGGGAACGACAAAACGCGCCGCGGACGAATCCGTGGGCGCGCTTTTCAATCCACGCGTTGTTCGGTGAGAACGCTTCCTGAATCAGGCAACCAGCGCGGTACGCTGATCGTTCGCGACTGCCGGGTCACGAGCGTCCATTATGGCATGTGACGCAGCCGGCGAACAGGCTGAAATTTCGACGACCCGGATGGTCGAGATGGTGGAGGCCTTGATGGTCTGCACGGCAGCAACGCCTTCGCAAAGCACCTGCTTTGCACAGTCGCGGCAACGGCCGCAGCAGGTTCCCACGCCTAGCGTTTCGGCCAGCTCGTCGAGCGTGGTCACGCCAAGATGAGCGGCACCATGGATCTCATGGTCGGTAACCTGATTGCAGATGCAGACGTACACAACTTGCCTCCTGGGGGCTGGCGGCACCGGCATGCCGCACGCGATGAGAGGCAGAATAACAGAGATCGAAAATGATAACAATTCCCATTAATGCACATGGGAAGGGTCGCGCACAGTCTCTGCAAAATGATGGAAAAAGGCTTCTGGAACGCCACTTTCCGCGCAGGAAAGTGGCGTCTGGACCGCTGACAACGCAGACAAAAACCCTAATGAATCAAGGGTTGTGCTATGCCGACAACAGTTTCAGGGCCGCCGCCTGCTCGTCGGGCTCGTAGCAGGTCAGGATCTGGTCCACCACCTTGCACAGGCGCTCGCAGTCGGCGTGGATGACCTCCTGCTTCACCCGCAACAACTGGGCCGGATGCATCGAGAACTCGCGCAGGCCCATGCCCAGCAGCAGTCGGGTCATCGCCGGATCGCCAGCCATTTCGCCGCAGACCGCCACCGGCACGCCAGCGTGGTTGGCGTCACGGATCGTGCGTGCAATCAGCTGCAGCACGGCCGGATGCAGGGGGTCGTACAGATGGGCCACGGCGTTGTCGGCACGATCGATCGCCAGCGTGTACTGGATCAGGTCGTTGGTGCCGATCGACAGGAAGTCCATCCGCTTGAGAAACAGCGGCAGCAGCAGCACGGCCGCCGGAATCTCGATCATGGCCCCGATCTTGATGCCCGGGTCGTACGGCTGGCCGCGCTCGTCAAGCTGGCGCTTGGCCTGCTCGATCAGGTCCAGGGTCTGGTCGATCTCGCTCGCATGGGCCAGCATCGGAATCAGCAGCCGTACCGGCCCGAACGCCGACGCCCGCAGCAGCGCGCGCAACTGGGTCAGGAACATGGCCGGCTCCGACAGCGACCAGCGGATGGCCCGTAGTCCCAGCGCCGGATTCAGCGCGGTCTCGAAGTCTTCGCCCAGGCCGTCCAGCGGCTTGTCGGCGCCCACGTCGATCGTGCGGATCGTCACGGGCAGGCCGTGCATGGCCTCCACCGCGTTGCGGTAGGCCAGGAACTGCTCGTCCTCATCGGGCATTTCTTCCCGGCGGTTCATGAACAGGAATTCCGAGCGGAACAGGCCCACGCCGACCGCACCGGCGGCCAGCGCGGCGCCGGCATCCTCGGCCAGTTCGATATTGGCCAGCAGTTCGATCTCCAGCCCGTCCAGCGTGACGGCGGGCATGTGCCGCAGCCGCTGCAGGCGCTTTTTCTCCAGCGCGCGCTCGCTCTGCCGGTGGCGATATTCCTCGAGGATGATGGCCGACGGATCGACGATCACCAGGCCGGCATCGCCGTCGATGATGATCCAGTCGTCCTGGCGGATCAGTTCGCTGGCGCTCTTGACGCCCACGGCGGCCGGGATGTCCAGGCTACGCGCCACGATCGCCGTATGCGACGTGCGGCCGCCCAGGTCGGTCACGAACCCGTGGAATACCGTGTGCTTGAACTGCAGCATGTCGGCCGGGCCGATGTCGTGGGCCACCACGATCACGCCGGGCGCGGCCTCCCCATCGGGGGCCAGTGCCGGCACCGGCGCCGGTGCCAGCACTGGCGCGCCGGCCAGCACCTTCAGGATCCGCTCCACCACCTGCTGGATATCGGCCTTGCGCTCGCGCAGGTATTCGTCCTCGATCTCGTCGAACTGGCGCATCAGCTCTTCGAGCCGCGTGGTCAGTGCCCACTCGGCGTTGTAGCGGCGCTGCCGGATCAGTTCCTCGGGCTCGCGCGACAACGCCTCGTCATCGAGGATCATCGCGTGCACATCCAGGAACGCGCCCATTTCCTCGGGCGCGTCGCGCGGCAGGTCGCGCTTCAGGGTCACCAGTTCCGCCCGCACGGCTGCGCGCGCCGAGCGTAATCGCTCCACCTCGGCGTCGAGACGGTCTTCGTCGACCAGATAGTGCGAAACATCCAGCGCCGCCGGCGCGAGGATATGGGCCCGCCCGATGGCGACCCCACGAGAAACCGGAATGCCGTGCAAGGCAAAGGGCATGACCCGCTCCGTCAGGAACGTTAAGGAATTCTGGTTGTGGCGCCGGGCCTCACTCGCCTTCGCCGAAGCGGTTGGCGATCAGCGCCAGCAGCGCGTCCATCGCCTCCTGCTCGTCGGGGCCGTCGATCTCGATCGTGACCGTCGAGCCAATGCCGGCGGCCAGCATCATGACACCCATGATGCTCTTGGCATCGACCTGGCGGCCGTTCCGGGACATCTTGACCTGGCTTTTGAAATTGCCCGCCAGCTGCGTCAGCTTGGCGGATGCGCGGGCATGGAGCCCGAGCTTATTGATGATGGTGGTGTCCCTCTGCAGCATATTTGTCGGGATGATTTGCGGTTTGATTCTGGACAGCGGTCGTACCAATCTGCAGCACACCTTGCGAGCCGCCGGCCAATGCCTTGGTAGCCAGCTGGTCGAGTTTTTCGGCGCGATAGCAGATGGCACGCACGAGCATCGGCAGGTTCACGCCTGCCAGCACCTTCACCCGGCCCGGCTCGGCCAGGCGCGCGGCAATGTTGGCGGGCGTGGCGCCAAAGATATCGGTCAGCACCAGGGCACCGTTGTCTTCGCATACCGCGGCCAGGCTGCGTTGTGCCTCCGCCAGTACCGCGGCCGGATCGGCGTCTGCGACAACGTCGATGGCTGCCAGCCGGGGGGGCTGGCCACAGTAGACGTGGGCAGCGCAATCACGCAGTGCCGAAGCCAGCGGCGCATGCGCGATGATCAGAATTCCTGCCATGATGGTGAATCCGTTGGACTGCCCAAATTGTAGCAGGCAGCCTTACGGCCTCTCCCCGTGTTTGCGCGCACCCCCGGGACTGTGGCGCCTTCGCATCAGCCCGGCGTGCCCTTCCCTGCCTGCGGCCTCAACGGCGGTCGCTGGCTACGGCCTCTTCCAGTGCGTCGATGAACATCGCACCCACGTTGAAGCCGGTCTGTTGCGTGATTTCCTGGAAACAGGTCGGACTCGTCACATTTACCTCGGTCAGGTAGTCACCGATCACGTCCAGCCCCACCAGCAGCAGCCCCTGCTTCGACAGCCCCGGCGCCAGTGTCTCGGCGATCTCGCGGTCGCGCGCGCTCAGCTCCTGAGCCTTGCCCACGCCGCCGGCGGCCAGGTTGCCGCGGATCTCGCTGCCTTGCGGAATACGCGCCAGCGAGTACGGCACCGGCTTGCCGCCGATCAGCAGGATGCGCTTGTCCCCCGCCTTGATTTCGGGGATGTAGCGCTGGACCATCAGCGTGCGGGCGCCGTTGTCGCTCAGCGTCTCGACGATCGAACCCAGGTTCATGCCATCGGCGCCCACGCGGAAGATGCCCATCCCGCCCATGCCGTCCAGCGGCTTGACGATGATGTCCTTGTGTTCGGCGTGGAAGGCGCGGATACGGCCCGCGTCGCGCGTGACCAGCGTCGGCGTGACGAACTGCGGAAACTGGGCAATCGCCAGCTTCTCGGAATGGTCCCGGATGGCCTGCGGCTTGTTGAACACCCGCGCGCCCTGCTTCTCGGCCAGTTCCAGCAGCCAGGTGCTGGTGACGTATTCCATGTCGAACGGCGGATCCTTGCGCATCAGCACCGCATCGAACGTCGTCAGCGGCAGCAGCGCGGCTTCGCCCAGGCGGAACCAGTCGTGCGCATCGTCCAGCAGCGCCAGCGGGCGCGCCACGGCCTCGACCACGCCGGCCGACAGCGACACCTGCGACTGCAGGCAGAAGAACAGCTCGTGCCCACGCGCCGCCGCCTCGGTCATCATGGCGTAGGTGGAATCCTTGTACGTCTTGAAGGTTTCCAGCGGGTCGGTGATGAAAAGGATACGCATGATGGCTCGTCGCGTTGGCGTCAGGTGAAAAGCGTCCGGCGGGTTTCGATCAACCCTGCCGGACCGGGGGCGTGCGTGACAGGCGGCAGGCGCCGCGGGTCAGAGGATCGGGTTGGGATCGGTCTTCTCAAGCTCCACCGAGGCCGCCAGCAGCGCCAGGCGGGCCACCACGCCATACATGTAGAAGCGGTTCGGCACGGCCGCGCCGGGCTTGGCGTGGCTGTCCGGGATGCCGTTCGGGGCGAACGCCAGCGGCACGAAATGCATGCCCGGCGCATTCAGGTTCTCGTCGTTGCCGCGGCCCGTATGCACGCGGTAGAAACCGCCCACCACATAGCGGTCGATCATGTAGACCACCGGCTCGGCCACGGCCTCGTTGACCTTCTCGAACGTGTGCACGCCTTCCTGGATGATGACGTCGGAGACCTCCAGGCCTTCCTTCACGACGCTCATCTTGTTGCGTTCCTTGCGGTTCAGGCCCTTGACCTCGGACGGATCGCGCACGGTCATGATGCCCATGCCGTAGGTGCCGGCATCGGCCTTGACCACCACGTACGGCGTTTCCTTGATGCCGTATTCGCGGTACTTCTTGGCGATCTTCTTGAGCACGCCTTCCACGGAATCGGCCAGTTCTTCCTCGCCGATGCGCTCGTGGAAGTTCACGCCCGACTGGCGCGCGAAGTACGGGTTCACCATCCACGGATCGATATCGATCAGCTTGGCGAACTTCTTCGCCACTTCGTCATAGGCGGCAAAGTGGCTGCTCTTGCGGCGCGTGGACCAGCCCGCGTGCAGCGGCGGCAGCAGGTACTGCTCGTTGATGTTCTCCAGGATCGGCGGAATGCCGGCCGAGAGGTCGTTGTTGAGCAGGATCGAGCAGGGATCGAAGTCCTTGAGCCCCAGGCGGCGGCCCTTGGTGCCCAGCCGCGCCAGCGGCTCGACCACCAGCGTCTGGCCGTCGGGCAGCTCGATCGGGGTCGGTTCGGTGATTTCCTCGGACAGCGAGCCCAGCCGCACGTTCAGGCCCGCCTGGCGCATGATCAGCGACAGCCGCGCCACGTTCTGCAGGTAGAACATGTTGCGTGTGTGGCGTTCGGGGATCAGCAGCAGGTTCTTGGCGTCCGGGCAGATCTTCTCGATCGCGGCCATCGCGGCCTGCACGGCCAGCGGCAGCATCTCGGGCGCCAGGTTGTTGAAGCCGCCCGGGAACAGGTTCGTGTCGACCGGGGCCAGCTTGAAGCCGGCATTGCGCAGGTCGACGGAACAGTAGAACGGCGGGGTATGTTCCTGCCATTCCAGCCTGAACCAGCGCTCGATGGACGGCGTGGCGTCCAGGATCTTCTTTTCCAGTTCGAGCAGCGGACCGTTCAGCGCGGTGATGAGATGCGGGACCATATCCATCCTAAGGAATCAGCTTTATTGTCCGCCCCGATTGTAAGGGAACGGCTATCGGGCTGCAGGCTCGCCTTGTATAACCTTATACGGAGCCTGGCCGGGGATGGGGATATGGGGCTGATCGGCGGTTTTCAAACCCCGGCGGCGGCACGCGGCGCCAACGGGCGGGGCCAGGGCCGGCCAAGGGCAGAGAGGCAAAAAAAAGCGCGGCATGGTGCCGCGCTTTCAAATGGCCTGACAGATACGGGGAGCGTTCTGCAGGTGGAGGAAACTGCCTCAGTGGCACTCTATGCGTCCACCCCATTAAATACAATTGAGACTTTTTAAGATCCGATTTAAGCACCCTGCGAATTTGCCCGGGAGCCCTTGTCCCACCGTGGGCGCGCCTTCCGGGCGGTTCCGCAGCGCGGAATGTTGGTCAGCAATCACACACGCATTTCACCCCACCGACAAGAAAAAAGCCCCGGCGCAAGGCCGGGGCAAAACTCCTGAGAGAAGATTCCCAATCAGCTCTCCAGCACAACTCTGTCGTGGATATCAACCTTCATAGGCCGTTTCGCCGTGCGAGGTGATATCCAGGCCTTCGCGCTCTTCCTCTTCCGGCACGCGCAGGCCAATCAGCATGTCCACCAGCTTGTAGGCCACCAGGGCCACCACGCCCGACCACACCACCGTGGTCAGCACGCCTTCAAACTGGATCCACAGTTGGCCGGCGATCGAATAGTCGTCGGCAACCTTGTTGGCCACGTAGTCGTAGATGCCCACGCCGCCCAGGCTCGGAGCCGCGAACACGCCGGTCAGCAGCGCGCCGACGATACCGCCCACGCCGTGCACGCCGAACACGTCCAGCGAATCGTCCATGCCCAGCATGCGCTTCAGGACGGTAACGCCCCACAGGCACAGCAGGCCAGCGATCAGGCCCATCACGATCGAGCCCATCGGGCCGACGAAGCCGGCGGCCGGGGTGATCGCCA
The DNA here is from genome assembly GCF_056097175.1 of Cupriavidus sp. HE11. Taxonomy (NCBI): domain Bacteria; kingdom Pseudomonadati; phylum Pseudomonadota; class Betaproteobacteria; order Burkholderiales; family Burkholderiaceae; genus Cupriavidus; species Cupriavidus sp. HE11. The sequence goes on along the minus strand of NZ_CP184464.1, from coordinate 2,234,432 downwards.
CCAGGCCAGCCACGGCACCCGAGGCACCGCCCAGCATCGACGGCTTGCCCTTGCCGATCCACTCACCGAAGGTCCAGGCCAGCACGGCGGCGCAAGTGGCGAGCAGCGTATTGACGAAGGCCAGCGCGGCACCGCCGTTGGCTTCCAGGCCCGAACCGGCGTTGAAGCCGAACCAGCCGAACCACAGCAGCGAGGCGCCCACCATCGTGAACGTCAGGCTGTGCGGACGAATCGCCTCGCGGCCGAAGCCGATGCGCTTGCCGAACATGAAGGCACCCACCAGGCCCGCCACGGCGGCGTTGATGTGCACCACCGTACCGCCGGCGTAGTCAAGCGCGCCCTTCTGGAACAGCCAGCCAGCCTTGGCCGTGGCTGCGGTTGCGGCAGCGGCGTCGGTGTAGGCGTCCGGACCCGGCCAGAACCAGACCATGTGGGCCATCGGGATATAGGCGAACGTGAACCAGATCACCACGAACACCAGCACGGCCGAGAACTTGGCACGCTCGGCGAAGGCGCCGATGATCAGGCCGCAAGTGATGCAGGCAAATGCGCACTGGAACGCGAAGAACACCAGTTCCGGGATCACCACGCCCTTGCTGAAGGTGGCCGTCACGGCGTCGACGTTCAGGCCCTTCATGAAGAGCCGGTCTGTGCCGCCGAAGAATGCGTTGCCTTCGGTGAACGCGAAGCTGTAGCCATAGATGGCCCACAGGATCGCCACCAGCGAGAAGATCACCAGGCACTGCATCAGCACCGACAGCATGTTCTTCGAGCGGACCAGGCCGCCGTAGAACAACGCCAGGCCAGGCAGCGTCATCAGGATCACGAACGCCGTAGCCACCAGCAGCCAGGCGGTATCGCCCTTGTTGGGCACGGGGGCCGGGGCGGCGGCGGGCGCGGCTTCGGCCGGCGCGGCAGCTGCCGGAGCGGCGGCCGCTGCAGCCGGGGCCGCTGCGGGGGCGGTGGCCGCTGCCGGGGCCGAGGCCTCGGCGGCGGGCTTGTCCTGCGCCACGGCATGGGTGGACAGGCCGAGGCCGGCCGTGCCGAGCGCCAGCGTCATCGCGCCGGCCGTCAGGAATCGCTTGAACCAGGTTTTCATGGGTCTAACCTCTGTCTCTCGTAGTTCTGTTGTCACAGCGCGTCGCCGCCGGTCTCGCCGGTGCGGATGCGGATGACCTGTTCAACCGGGGCGACGAAGATCTTGCCGTCGCCGATCTTGCCGGTGCGGGCCGACTTCTCGATGGCCTCGATGGCGCGTTCCACCACGTCGTCCGGCACCGCCACCTCGATCTTCACCTTGGGCAGGAAGTCGACGATGTATTCGGCGCCGCGATAGAGCTCCGTATGGCCCTTCTGGCGGCCAAAGCCCTTGACCTCGGTTACCGTGATGCCCGACACGCCCACGTCCGAGAGCGCTTCGCGCACCTCGTCGAGCTTGAACGGCTTGATGACTGCAATGATCAGTTTCATTGGGGTTCTCCTTGAGACAGCCCGATGGGTTCAGGCCGCCCGGCTGGGATGTGTGCTGTTTGAGTTAGAAAGTCTTGGTGATCGATGCCCAGGCTGCTGCCTTGCCCAGGTAGCGGCCACGGTTGGCGCTGGTGTAGAACGACTCCTTGGCGTTGGTGTCCACATAGGCCACCGACAGCGCAAAGCCCTTGCCCAGGTCCTTGGTCAGGCCGATCTTCCAGTCGGTGTACGACGCGTCGCTGTGATGCGTCACGCCCTGGTAGCCCACGTGCGCGTTCAGCGTCAGGTCCCAGAAGTTCAGCGGCACGTTGGCGGACAGGTCGACGTAGTAGCTGTTCTTGCTGTCGTCGATGCCGAACAGGTTGGTCACCGCGTGCGAATACTTCAGGAACACCGGGCCCCAGCCGATGCCGGCATAGAGTTCGGTGGTGTACGGGCGGGTGGTCGTGTAGCCGCCCGGGTAGTAGTACTGCAGCACGCCGACGTCGTAGTTGAATTCCTCGCCGCCCACCGCGAACTTGTTCTTGTAGCCGCCGTAGAAGTCCATTTCCACCGGTGCCGAAACCGACGAGTCCGAATCCTCGAGCCAGCTGATGCTCGAGTTCCAGTTGCCGACGTAGAACCCGCTCTCGTGCGAATAGTCGAACCCGCCCTGGATGGCCGGACGCAGGTTGGTCTGACTGATACCGCGATAGCGGTAGTCAGACACCAGCGACACGTTGGCGCTGAACGTGTGGGGCGATGCCGGCTCGGCGGCGGGTGCGGCTGCTGCAGGCGCGGCGGCGTCCGGGGCGGTCTGCGCGAACGCCACCGGGGCTGCCAGGCTGAACAGGACCGCAGCGGCGCTGACTGCGAGGCTCGACGTCTTCATCTGGTTCTCTCCTTTTCCTTGAAATCTTCGCGGGCTCGTTTTGAGGGATCTGCTCTATTGCTTTGTGGTCTTGACGCTCCTGGCAACCAGTACTGCAACTGCCGTGCCAGCTATCCCCGCCCTGTCCCGGCGCATGCCGGCATCGGGCGTGGCGAGACTCCGGAACCACACGACGGGATGTCGGGCGGTACCCGCCGGCACCCCCGAAAAGCGTTAAAAGATGTGACCAGCCCTTGTCAGAGCTTTCATGGCGGGCGCCGAAGCGCCATAATCCGCGTCATGAAGGGTCAAGTGCTGCGTGCTTGGCGTACAGGGGGAGCGCGCCGGCCCGTCCGGAGATGGCGTGGCGCGATACGCCCCAGTCAGGTGCATTGCCCTGCCGGGCCGGTGTGCCGGACGCCACAAGTCATCGCCCCAACGCGGTGCATGACTGGCCAGATCGCCACAAGCCGGACGCCTGGCGGGTGCCTGCCCGGCGCGGCCTGACCCGAACGATCCAAATTGGTCACAACAGGAGCTTCACCATGAAACCGACCGATCTCTTCAACGACCTGCAGCAGAAGGTCAGCGAGGCGCTGCGCAATTCGCCGGCCAAGGACATCGAGAAAAACGTGCGCAGCATGATGACCCAGGGCTTTGCGCGCCTGGATCTGGTCACGCGCGAGGAATTCGACGTGCAATCGCAGGTGCTGGCGCGTACCCGCGCACGGCTGGAGGAACTGGAAGCCCGCGTGGCGGCTCTCGAAGCCCGTGCCGGCGTCAATCCGCCGCCATCGACCGGGGTATGACCCGCAGGCGCCAGCCGCCTACCCGCATCGCCACAAAGGCCACCGTATCCCGGTGGCCTTTTTCTTTAACAAATCCGCAAACGTATGAGCCTTGCTGTCTTGCGCAGCCGTGCCCTGAACGGCATCGACGCGCCGCCCGTGTCGGTGGAGATCCATCTTGCCAACGGCCTGCCGGCGTTCAATATCGTCGGCCTGGCCGATACCGAAGTGCGCTTGCTTTCGCTTTGTTAGGTCGGGCACGCAGCATCTGGAGGATAAGAGGCCAATTTTGACAACGGCATTGCGGAGTCCACAAAACCGTCAACCTGGCCCCCGCCGACCTGCCGAAGGAATCTGGGCGCTTCGACCTGGCCATCGCGCTGGGCATCCTGGCGGCCGGCGGCCAGTTGCCGGTCGACGGGCTCGATGCGTTCGAATTTGCCGGCGAGCTGTCCCTGGCCGGCGACCTGCGGCCAGTGCGCGGCGCCCTGGCGATGGCGATGGGCCTGGCGCGCGACAACCGCGCAAGGATGGCCGCCGGCCAGCCTGCGCGCGCGTTCATCGTGGCGCTGGAAAACGGCCCGGAGGCCGCGCTGGTGGAAGATCTGGCGGTGCACGCCGGCGCCACGCTGCGCGAGGTGTGCCATCACGTGGGACTGCTGCCGGAGCAGGCGCTGCGGCGCGCCCGGCCGCCAGAGCGGGGGGCAGACGCAGGCAATGCGCCGGACATGGGCGACGTGCGCGGGCAACTTCAGGCACGGCGCGCCATGGAAGTGGCCGCGGCCGGCCAGCATTCCGTGCTGCTGGTGGGCCCACCGGGCACCGGCAAGTCGATGCTCGCACAGCGGTTTCCGGGGCTGCTGCCGCCGATGACCGAGGCCGAGGCGCTCGATGCCGCCGCCGTGCTGAGCCTGACGCCGGGCGGCTTCCAGCCATCGCAATGGGGCCGGCGGCCGTTCCGCAGCCCCCATCACACCGCGAGCGCGCCCGCCATGGTGGGCGGCGGCGGCAATCCGCGCCCCGGGGAAATCTCGCTGGCCCACCATGGCGTTCTGTTTCTGGACGAATTGCCAGAGTTCGAACGCCGGGTGCTGGAAGTCCTGCGCGAGCCGCTGGAAACCGGCCACATCACGATTTCACGCGCCGCGGCGCAGATCGACTTCCCGGCGCGCTTCCAGTTCATCGCGGCGATGAACCCGTGCCCGTGCGGCTACCTGGGCCATCCCACCCGCATGTGCCGCTGTACGCCCGACCAGGTGCAGCGCTATCAGTCGCGCATTTCAGGCCCGCTGCTCGACCGCGTGGACCTGCAGATCGAGGTGCCGGCCCAGGGTCAGCGCGAAATCCTGGACGGCCCGCCCGGCGAACCGAGCGAAGCCGTCCGCGCCCGCGCGGTGGCCGCCCGCGATCGCCAGCTGGCGCGCCAGGGCGTGCCCAACAGCGAACTGGCGGGCCGCGCCATCGACACCCGGTGCCCGCTCGACAACGCCGCGCAAACCCTGCTGCGCGGCGCGATGGACAAGCTGGGCTGGTCGGCACGTGCGTACTTCAGGGTGCTGAAAGTGGCCCGCACCATCGCGGACCTGGAAGGCACCGAGGTGCTGAACGCCGCGCATGTGGCGGAGGCAATCCAGTATCGGCGGGTGTTGCGGACGGGGTGAGACAAATGAACGCTTGGAATTCGGATATGCAGGATCTGTGGAACCTCGTTGGAAACCCCTGGTGGTGGACGGTATTCGCCACCATCCTCCTTTCCGGCATCGGTGGCGGACTGGCGCGCTTCGTACAGATGCGCGCAACGCCATCCGTGGAGCAGGAGGCTTATGTCGACGCATTGGCAGAGGCCGATTTCGTCATCGGCGCCGATCCCGGCAATCCACTGAAAAAAAACAAAAGGCCCGCCATGGGCCTTTGTCATTCATTTCACACCGGTGGTTCCAGCGGCGGCGGGGGCGGCTCCTCGATGGGAGGCTGGTCCGCCGGAAAGCCGGGCGGGGGCGGCTCGTCGGGAGGCGGTTCGCGGTGGGCAGTCAGGTCGACATCGTGCATCTGGGGCTCCATATACGCCGGGTCACTCCCCATTGAAGCAAACGCTGCCGCACTACGCCAGCCGTTCAGGCCGCCATCGTCGATTCAGGTGTGATGCCGGCGCACAAAAAACAGCGCCGTGCCCACCGCGACCAGCACGCCGCCGAAGAACCGGTTTTGCCAGCGCACTGCGCGTGCGTTGCGGAACAGGCCCTGCATGCGCGACGCCAGCAGCGCGTAGCCGTGCATCACGATCAGGTCGACAAAGCACATCGTGGCGGCCAGGATCGCCAGTTGCACGCCCAGCGGATGGCCCGGGTCGATGAACTGCGGCAGCACCGCCACCATGAAGATGATGCCCTTGGGATTGGTGACATTGGTCAGCAGGCCCGTGGCAAAGCGTCGCCGACGGCTCATGGTGGACACGCGTACCGCGCCGGACGGGCCGTTGGCGCCGTCCTGCGGACCGGTCTCGACCTTGGCGCGCCATTGCTGGACACCCAGGTAGATCAGGTACATCGCGCCAATCGTCTTGACGACCAGGAACGCTTCCTCGGACGCCAGCAGCAGCGCGCCCAGGCCGCCTCCGGCCACCAGCAGGATGATGACCAGGCCGGTCTGCAGGCCCAGGATCGTGGTCGACGTCTTCTTCAGGCCATAAGACAGGCCATGGCTCATCGACAGCACCGCACCCGAGCCTGGCGAAACGGCGATCACCCAGCACGCGGCAAAATAGGCCAGCCACACTTCCCAACGCATCACTTCACTCCTGGAGGTAACAACGGTTCAAAGCGGATCAAAGCTGTTTGGAGCGATCGATCCATCAAGTCAGTCACGGCAGAAACACGAAATCAGAACGGGTGGAACCCGGTCAGGAATTGCTCGACCTGCTCGGCCTGGCGCGTATCGCGGGCGGCGTCGCCGGCTTCCAGCACCACCGCCTGGTACACGTGGGCGCCCGACGCCACCAGCCGCGCGGTCAGTCGGCGGGGGGCCTTGTCCTGCGGCGACACGCCGGCCACCGACAGTTCCACGCCGTCAAGCGGCACGGGCGGCTGGGCCGCCGACATCACCGTGATCTGTCGCGACCGGGCCGGCGCGTCGGGGTGCGCGCCAAGGTTGGCAATCAGCCCCGCCTGCATGGCGTCCATGGCCTCGCGGCGCAGCGCGGCATCGTCGCTAGGCAGCGTGACCACGCCCACCGCGAATAGCGTACCGTCGATGTTCGCGGCCTCCATGGTCATCGGCAGCTTGTGGCCGGCAATCGATACATCGCGCGCGGCGCTGGTCGGCTTGGCCGGATACAGTGCAGCGTACTTGCCATCGCTCGACACAATGGTTCGCCAGTCATAGCGCGGCGAGCAGCCCGCAAGCGACAGCCACAACATGGCAAGCAGCGGCAGCAGGCAATGACCGGGGCGAAACAGTCCGAGACGGGACGAACTGGGCGAACTGGACGAACGGGGGCGGAGCGTGGTCGGGGGCATCGGAATGGGGGCGCATTCGTGCGCAAGCCGGTATTATCCGGGAAGCCGCGCCCCCACGCATGCCCCAAGGGTGACTTTCATCGCCGCTTTGGCTCCCGTGGCTGCCTTGCCCCCATGCGCCGGCCGTTTCCCGTGAGGTGACCATGCCCTTCCGTTCCCTGCCCCGCCTTGCCGCGCCATGGCTTGCCAGCCTGGCCGTACTCGCCAGCTTCGGCGCCGCGGCGGCCACCGCGCACCTGCCGCCTGTAACCGATGTCGGCGCCCAGTCGGCCGCCGCGGCCAAACAGGGCGAGCCGCTGGTGGTGCTGGTCAGCCTGCCCGGCTGCACGTACTGCGAGACCGTGCGCCGCAACTACCTGGGGCCCCAGGTGGCGTCCGGCGACATTACAGCGCGGGAAATCGACATGACGGCCGACACCCCGATTCGTGATGTCGACGGCACCATGACCACCGCCAAACGCTGGGCGCAGGCCCACAACATCTCGGTGGCGCCGACCGTGCTGTTCCTGGACCCCCTCGGCCGCAACCTGGCAAAGCCGCTGCGCGGCATGCAGCCCGATTTCTATGGCGCCTATCTGGAACAGGCCATCGACGAGGCCCGCGCCAAGGTGGCCGCCCGATCAGGCACATCCCGGTAAGCGAAGCATCCGACCCAATATTGAACAAATTGCGACGAATTGCCGCAGCGGCGGCGCGCTTGTCCAGCACGGGTGCCGGCCTCCGGCGCCCGCAGTAGAATAGCCGTTGTCCGATGGCTGTCCCGGTACCGTAATCCCATGTCCAACACTGCTATTTCCGCCACTTCCCCGCGCAAGCTCTGGCCGATCGCCGTTGCGGTCGTGATCGTCGCCCTGCTCGGCTTCTTCGGCTATCGCGCCATGTCGCCGGCCAGCAAGGTGCCCGACGCCACCTTTACGCTGCTGTCGGGCCAGAAGGTCAGCACGGCCGACCTGAAGGGCAAGGTCTACCTGGTCAACTTCTGGGCCACCAGCTGCGCCACCTGCGTCAAGGAAATGCCGCAGATGATCGACACCTACAAGCAGTTCAAGGACAAGGGCCTGGAATTCGTGGCCGTAGCCATGAACTATGACCCGCCGATGTACGTGGCGAACTACGCCAAGACGCGCGAACTGCCGTTCAAGGTGGCGATGGATTCGGACGGCACGGCCGCCAAGGCGTTTGGGGATGTCCAGCTCACGCCGACGACCTTCGTGGTCGACAAGAACGGCAAGATCCTGAAGCGCTACGTGGGCGAGCCCGAATGGGATGCGCTGCACAAGCTGCTGGACGGTGCCCTGGCAAGCGCAGCCTGATTCCACGCCCGTTCCAGCCGGAACCCGACGAAAAGGTGCCCATGCGGCACCTTTTTTGTTGCCCGAACGCCGCGCGGAAACGTCCGGCTTGCCAGTCGAAGCTGTATGGATATACAGTGGGCGCCAGATTTTTCTCAATCCCTGCCCTCTGCCATTCCCGCTGTGCTACCGGATCTCGCCCCTGAAGCCGACGTGCCCGCCGACCTCACCCAGGACACGGACGACGCGGCCGCCTACCTGTCCAAGCTGAATCCGGAGCAGCGCGCCGCCGTGGAGTACGCGGGCGAGGCGCCGCTGCTGATCATTGCCGGCGCGGGCTCGGGCAAGACCAATACACTGGCGCATCGCGTCGCGCACCTGGTGGTGGGCGGCGCCGATCCGCGCCGCATCCTGCTGCTGACGTTCTCGCGCCGCGCGGCATCCGAGATGGGCCGCCGCGTCGAACGCATCGTCGACCAGGCGCTGGGCATACAGTCCGGCGCGGGGCGCGCGGCGCTGCAGTGGTCGGGCACGTTCCACGCCATTGGCGCCCGCCTGCTGCGCGAGTATGCCGAGACGCTGGGCCTGGCTCCGAGCTTCACGATCAGCGACCGGGGCGATTCGGCCGACCTGATGCACGTGGTGCGGCATGACCTGGGGCTGTCCGAGCAGGCATCGCGCTTTCCGCGCAAGGAAACCTGCCTGTCCATCTATTCGCGGGTGGTCAACACCCAGTTGCCGATCGAGGTGGTGCTCAAGACGCAGTTCCCACGCTACGCGATGTGGGCCGATGCGCTCAGGGCGCTGTTCGCCGGCTATGTGGAGGCCAAGCAGAAGCAGCAGGTGCTCGATTACGACGACCTGCTGCTCTACTGGGCGCAGGCGATGACCGAACCGGCGCTGGCGCAGGACATGGGTGCGCGCTTCGACCACGTGCTGGTCGACGAGTACCAGGACACCAACGCGCTGCAGGCGTCGATCCTGCTGGCGCTGAAGCCGCAGGGGCGCGGCCTGACCGTGGTGGGCGACGACGCGCAGTCGATCTACGCCTTCCGTGGCGCCACCGTGCGCAACATCCTCGATTTTCCGACGCAGTTCACGCCGGCGGCCGAACAGGTCACGCTGTCGCAGAACTACCGTTCCACGCAGCCGATCCTGCAGGCCGCCAACGCGGTGATCGGCCTGGCGGCCGAGCGGTTCACCAAGGACCTCTGGTCGCTGCGCGAGTCGGCCGAAAAGCCCGGCGTGGTGGTGGTCAACGACGAAGCCGACCAGGCGCGCTTTGTCGTGGAACAGGTGCTGGCGCGGCGCGAATCGGGCCTGGCGCTGATGCATCAGGCGGTGCTGTTCCGCGCGGCCGACCATAGCGCGCAGGTCGAGATCGAACTGGCCCGGCGCAATATCCCGTTCGTGAAGTTCGGCGGTCTGAAATTCCTGGAATCGACGCACGTGAAGGACGTGATGGCCGTGGTGCGCTGGCTGGAAAACCCGCGCGACCGCATGGCCGGATTCCGCACGCTGCAGTTACTGCCAGGCATCGGCCCGAAAACCGCCGCCCGCGTACTCGAAGGGCTGGAAGCCGCCACCGAGCCGCTGGTGGCGCTGGAAGCGTTCGAAGCCCCGCCCGCCGCCGCCCCCGCATGGGACGACCTGCTGGCGCTGGCCCGCGCGCTGATGGCGCCCACGTCGCCGTGGCCTTCCGAGTTCGAACAGGTGGTGGCGTGGTACGTGCCGCATCTGGAGCGCATGCACGACGACGCCGCCGCGCGTCAGGCCGATCTGCAGCAGATCGAGCGTATTGCCGCCACTTATGCGTCGCGCGAGCGCTTCCTGACTGAACTGACGCTCGACCCGCCGAGCGCATCGAGCGACGAATCCGGCGTGCCGTCGCGCGACGAGGACTACCTGATCCTGTCGACCATCCATTCGGCCAAGGGCCAGGAATGGAAGGCCGTGTACGTGCTCAATGCCGTGGACGGCTGCATGCCGTCAGACCTGGCGACTGGCACCACCGAGGAAATCGAGGAGGAGCGCCGCCTGCTCTACGTGGCGATGACGCGTGCGCGCGACCATCTCGACGTGATCGTCCCGCAGCGGTTCTACGTCCACAACCAGGTGGGCTTTGGCGACCGCCACGTCTACGCGTCGCGCACGCGCTTCCTGCCGAACCGCGTGATGCCGAATTTCTACAGCCGGTCGTGGCCGCCCCCGCCGATGCCGGGCGAAGGGCAGCAGGCCAGGCCGGCGCTGCCGCAGGTTGATCTCGCCTCCCGCATGCGCAACATGTGGAAGTAGGAGACCGGACTCCAGATCCGGGAGCGAGATCGGCGTCTGAACTAGACCAGTTCCACCCCCGCCTGGCGCACCACGTCCACCAGCGCCCCATCGCGCAGCAGCGCGGCCACGCGTTCGATCTCGTCGGTCATGTAGCGGTCCATATCCAGGAACGGCACGTGCTCGCGCACGAAGTCGAACACGGCGCGGCCGGCTGGCGACAGGTGCTCGACGGCGCCCGCCAGTTCGGCGGCCTGGCAGGCGGCCAGCAGTTCCAGCGCCAGGATGTACTGGTTGTTGTCGAGGATGCGGCGCGCGTTGCGGGCCGAGATCAGGCCCATGCTGACCACGTCCTGGTTGTCACCGTTCGACGGCACGCTCTGGATGCTGGCCGGGCTGCAGATGGTGCGGTTCTCGGCCACCAGCGCCGTGGCCGGGTACTGGGCCCCGGCAAAGCCGCACGACAGCCCTTCATTGGCGGCGGCCAGGAACGCCGGCAGGCGGTTGTTCAGGTGCGGGCTCAGCAGCCGGTTCAGGCGGCGCTCGGCCATCACGCCCAGTTGCGTGGCGGCGATAGCCAGGAAGTCCATCGCGAATGCCACCTGCTGGCCATGGAAATTGCCGCCATGGAACAGCGAGTCATCGTCAAAGAACAGCGGATTGTCGTTCGATGAATTGAGTTCGCGCGTCACCACGGTGGCGCAGTGGTCCAGCGTATCGCGCACGGCGCCCAGCACCTGCGGAATGCAGCGCAGCGTGTAGGCCTTCTGGATGAATACGCCAGTGCCGGTGTTCTTTTCGTCGCCGGCGCGCTGCTTCATCTCGGCGCTGAGCGTGTCGTGGCCGGCCAGCCGCGTCGAGCCGGCCAGCAGCGCGCGCAGGTTGGCGGCGGAACTGACCTGCCCCGGGTGCGGCTTGGCGATGTCGTGGCCGTGCGCCATGAAGGCATCGGCCGATGCCGACAGGCCTTCGAGCGCCAGCGCCGCGATGGCTTCGGCCTGCCGGACCTGCGCACGCAACGTCTCCAGCAGCAGGCACGACACTCCGGTCATGGCCGATGTGCCATTGATCAGCGCCAGCCCCTCCTTGTACGCCAGTGTGACCGGCGCAATGCCATGCGCCTGCAGCACCTCCGCGGTGGGTGCCGTGCCGCCGTCGGCAGTCAGCACCTTGCCTTCACCGATCAGCGTGATGGCAACGTGCGACAGCGGCGCAAGGTCGCCACTGGCGCCGAGCGACCCCACCTGCGGCACGGCCGGCGTGATGCCGGCCGCCAGATACTTGAGCAGTTGCTCGATCACCACGGGACGCACCGCCGAATAGCCACGCGACAGCGCGTTGGCGCGCGCCACCATCATCGCCCGCACTTCATCGCGCGAGAACAACGGCCCCACCCCGGCGCAATGGCTGCGCAGCAGGTTTTCCTGCAGGGCACGCCCATGCTCGATATCCACCCAGTTGTGGACAAGTTCGCCAAACCCGGTGGACACGCCGTAGATCGGCACGTTGGTGGCGGCCACCTGCTCGAACCGGGCGCGGGCATCGCGCACCTTGTCGAGCACGTCGGCCGGCACTTGCGCGGTCAACTTGCCTTGGGCGATGGCGGCAACGGCATCGGGGCGCAGGCGATAGCCATCGATGTGGGCGGGATGTGCGGCGTGGGGCATAGGTCGGGACGGTAGCAATGGAGGCGCTTGCCCTCTCCCCCGCCGCTCTCCCGCGCGGGAGAGGGGGCAAACCGCCAGCATCTGATATGCACTTGGGCTCTCCCCTCTCCCGCATGGCGGGAGAGGGGCTGGGGGACAGGGCCGGGCCTGAGTGTACCGAGCCCCGATTCGTCCCGCTGCAGCCGTTACAGTCCGTAGCGTTTGATCTTGTCGTAGAGCGTCGCCTTGCCCACCTGCAGCAGGTCGGCGGCCTGGCTCACGGCGCCGCCGGTGCGCGCAAGCGTATCGGCGATCACGGCGCGCTCGTAGCGCTCCATCCGCTCGCGCAGCGGGATCGATTCGTCGCCGCCTTCGGCCTTGCCGGCATGGCCCCCTTCGGGCACGCCCAGCACCAGCCGGTCTGCCGCGTTGCGCAGTTCGCGCACGTTGCCGGGCCACGGGCGCTGCATCAGTTGCTGACGCTGCATCTCGGACAGGATCGGCGCGGGCCGCTGGTAGCGCACGGCGGCCACCAGCATGAAGTGCTCGAACAGCGGCACGATGTCCTCGCGGCGCTCGCGCAACGGCGGCAGCGGAATCGTCACCACGTTGAGCCGGTACAGCAGATCCTGCCGGAACGTGCCCTGCGCCACCAGCGACTCCATGTCACCCTTGGCGGCGGCGACGATCCGCACGTCGATCGGCAGCGACGCGTTCGAGCCCAGCCGCTCCAGCGTGCCTTCCTGCAGCACGCGCAGCAGCTTCACCTGCAGCGCCAGCGGCATGCTCTCGATCTCGTCCAGGAACAGCGTGCCGCCCGACGCATGTTCGAGCTTGCCGATGCGGCGCTTGCCCGCACCGGTGAACGCGCCGGCCTCGTGGCCGAACATCTCGCTCTCGAAGATCGATTCCGGCACCGCGCCGCAGTTCAGCGCGATAAACGGCGCGTCGCGGCGCGTGGACAGCGCGTGCAGGCTGCGCGCCACCAGTTCCTTGCCGGTGCCGGTCTCGCCGTTGATCATCACCGGCACGTCGGTCTCGGCCACGTTGGCGATCAGGTCGCGCACCTGTGCCATGGCGGGCGAGCGTCCGATGATGCGCGTGCCCGCTGCCGGGCCAGCCAATTCGCGGCGCAGCGCCACGTTTTCCAGTTCCAGCGCGCGGCGTTCCAGCGCCCGGCGCACGGTGTCGGTCAGGCGATCTGCGCCGAACGGCTTCTCGATGAAGTCGTAGGCGCCCTCGCGCATCGCCTGCACCGCCATCGTAATATCGCCATGCCCGGTCACCAGGATCACCGGCAGCCCCGGCGCCACGTTGCGGCAATGGTGCAGCAGGTCCAGGCCCGACGCGCCGCCCAGGCGCACATCGGTCACCAGCACGCCCGGAAAGTCGGCGCTCAGGTGCGGCATCGCGGCCTCGGCCGATGGCAGCGCCAGCACCGCGAAGCCGGCCAGTTCCAGGCTCTGCGCGGTGGCCTGGCGCACCAGCGGTTCGTCCTCGACAAACAGCACGCGCAGTCCGTCTTGCATCGCAATCATTTCGCTTTTCCTCTTCACGCCGCCACGGGCTGGCGCGCCCGCCGCAACGTCACCACAAACTCCGCGCCGCCACCTTCGGCATTGCCAGCCACGAGCTGGCCGCCGAATTCGCGCACGATCGACGACGAGATAGCCAGCCCGAGCCCCAGGCCCTGGCCGATTTCCTTGGTCGTATAGAACGGCTCGAACAGACGCGGCAATGCATCCGGCGCAATGCCGGTGCCATTGTCGCGCACCGCGATGCGCACCTGCTCCTCGGTGGCGGCGACGCCGATTTCCACCCGGCCATCGGCCTTGCCTTCGGCGGCGATGGCGTCCAGCGCGTTGCCCACCAGGTTCAGCAGCACCTGCTCGAGCTTCAGTTCGTCGGCCCAGACCGCCAGGTCGGCGGCCTCGCCGTCCAGCCCGCGCACGCGCAGCATCACCTGGCCCAGGCGCGGGGCGATCAGCTGGAGCACGTGGTCGATCGCCGCCCGCACGCGCACGGCGTTGCGCCGCTGGCGCGCCTTGCCGGCGAACAGCTTGAGCTGGCCCGTGATCTTGCCCATGCGCTCGGTCAGGTCGGCGATGGCCGACAGGTTGCCCGTAGCCGCATCGAGCTGGCCGCGCTCCAGCAGCACGCGGGTGTTGTCGGAGAACGTGCGCAGCGCAGCCAGCGGCTGGTTCAGTTCGTGGGTGATGCCCGCCGCCATCTGGCCCAGCGCGGCCAGCTTGCTGGCCTGCACCAGTTCGTCCTGGGTCGCGCGCAGTTCGCCCTCGGCGCGCGTGCGCTCGGCCACCTCGCCTTCCAGCTGTTCGTTGATCGCCATCAGGTCGGCAGTGCGCGCTTCGACGCGGCGCTCCAGTTCGTCGTAGGCGGCTTCCAGCAGGCGGCGGCTGTACAGCATGTCGCGGGCGCGCTGGCGGCGCTGGCGCAGGTTCACCAGCAGCAGGCAGATGCAGGCATATGCCAGCGCGGCGCCGATGGTCGCGCTGCGGGCATTGGCCAGCACCGGGTCGAGCGGCGCCATCACCTGCATGTTCCAGCCCGCCGGCCCGACGGAGCGATTGATCTCCAGGTAGCGGTCGCCACTGGCGTCGGCCAGCCCGAAGTGAAGTCCGGCGCCATCCACGCCGTCTGGCGCACCGTCGCCGTCGCGCCGGTCGGTCGGCCCCACCCGCACCAGCCGCTGGCCGTCGGACAGCGTGTTGTCGGCCAGCCAGCGCATGACGGGCGATGTCAGCGACTGCATCGGCAGCGGCGTGACGTCCACATCATGGTATTGGCGCGTGCGGTGCAGCTCGGCCTGCAGGTCGGGCGGCAATGGCCGCAGCGTGCGGTACTGCCAGCCCGGCACCGACGACAGGAAGATCACGCCATGGTCGTCGGACACCATCAGCGGCTCGCCCCGGCCCGAGCCGGCGCGCTGGAACCATTCCAGGTTCAGCTTCACCACCGTCACGCCGATCACCTTGCCGCCGGCCTCGATCGGCTGGGCGATGTAATAGCCCGGCTCGTCGCTGGTGACGCCAATGGCATAGAAGCGGCCCACCTCGCCACGCGAGGCCATCTGGAAGTACGGACGGAAGCGGTAGTCGGTGCCCACGAAGCTGCCCGGCTCGCCATGGTTGCTGGCGGCCAGCGCCAGGCCGTTCGCCGCGATCACGTAGGTGGCGGATGCCCGTGCGCGCCGGTTGACCTCCACCAGGTAGTCATTGACGGCGGCAATGCGTGCCGGGTCTTGCGGCGACGCCAGCAACGCACGCACGGACGGGTGCAGCGACACCAGCGCAGGCAGGAATTCGTAGCGGTCGAGCGTGGATTCGAGCGTGCCCGCGTACCGGTCGGCACGCATGGCGGTGGATTGCTGCAACGCGACGATGCCGCGCTGCACCGACAGCAGCCAGGTCAGCGTACACAGCACCAGCAGCCCGGCCAGCAGCGCAATGGCGAAGCCCCACCAGCGCGAACTGTTCTCCGGCGCATGCACGGAGTCAGGCGGTGCGGGGTCATGCACGGCAAGGAAATCGTCGGAATGGGGCATCGGCGCGCGCGAAAGCTCTGGCGCCGATGATACCCGCTGGCCGCCCTGGGGGGCTGCGGTGCCAGCGGGGGAATACGGAGCGGTGCCCGCGACGCCGTCCAGCGGGTCGCCGGGCACCTGGCCAGCCATGTCAGACGCTGGCGTCGGCGAGTTCGACGTTGTCATCGCCACCACCACGCAGTACGCGGTTCAGGCGGGCGCGGTCAAGCTCGCGTTCCCAGGCCGACACCACCACGGTGGCCACGCCGTTGCCGACGATGTTGGTCAGCGCGCGGCATTCGCTCATGAAGCGGTCGATACCGAGGATCAGCACCATGCCGGCCACGGGGATGGTCGGCACCACGGCCAGCGTGGCCGCCAGCGTGATGAAGCCCGAACCGGTCACGCCGCTGGCGCCCTTGGACGTCACCATTGCCACGGCCAGGATGGTCAGCTGCTGCATCAGCGTCAGTTCGATGTTCGTCGCCTGCGCGATGAAGATCACGGCCATCGTCATGTAGATGTTGGTGCCGTCCAGGTTGAACGAGTAACCGGTAGGCACCACCAGGCCAACCACCGACTTCGAGCAGCCCAGCTTTTCCATCTTCTCCATCAGGTGCGGCAGCGCGGCTTCCGACGAACTGGTGCCCAGCACGATCAGCAGCTCTTCCTTGATGTACGCGACGAAGCGGATGATCGAGAAACCGGTCAGGCGCGCCACGGTACCCAGCACCACCAGCACGAACACGATGGCGGTGAAGTAGAACGTGCCGATCAGCTTCAGCAGCGGAATCAGCGAGCCCAGGCCGTACTTGCCGATCGTGAAGGCCATGGCGCCGAACGCGCCGATCGGGGCCACCTTGGTGATCACGTGCACGATGTGGAAGAACACCTTCGACACCTGGTCAACCATGTCGTGGATGATCTGTGCGCGGTCGCCGATGATGGCCAGGGCCGAGCCGAAGAACAGCGATACCAGCAGGATCTGCAGGATGTCGCCATTGGCGAACGCGCTGAAGATCGTGTCCGGGATGATGTGCATGAAGAACTCGACCGTGCTCTGGCCGTGGGCCTTCGACACGTACTGCGAGATCGTCTTGGTGTCCAGCGTGGCCGGATCGATGTTGAAGCCCACGCCGGGTTTCAGCGCGTGCGACGCCAGCAGGCCGATCAGCAGCGCGAACGTGGACACGATCTCGAAGTAGAGCAGCGCCTTGCCGCCCACGCGGCCAACCTTCTTCATGTCGCGCATGCCGGCAATGCCGGACACCACGGTACAGAAGATGATCGGGCCGATGATCATCTTGATCAGCTTGATGAACGCGTCGCCCAGCGGCTTCATTTCCACGCCGGTAGCCGGCGCGAAATGACCCAGCAGGATGCCCACGGCAATCGCGAACAGGACCTGCACGTACAGGATCTTGTAAAAGGGTTTCCTCATGATGTCTTCCTCGGTGTTTTGACCGGTGCCGGGCGCTCGGTAGGCGCCCACGTTGCACGCCTGGCCCGAAACCACGGGCGGCGCGTCTGGAAGTAACTATTTGCAACAGCCGTGCCACGGGCCATGGCGACGCCAAGTCATTGATTTGCAAGGAAAGTCTCTGCGGAAGGCCTGCGGATGGCTCCGGGATTCCGGAAATCCGGAATCGGTGCCTCCGGGAATTCGGACGCCTGCCGGCGAATTTCGGCCCGAAAAGTGCCGCGATCGCCATCCGGAGGACCATTTCCGGCGGCCAGGGCAC
Organism: Cupriavidus sp. HE11; assembly: GCF_056097175.1. Lineage (NCBI taxonomy): Bacteria > Pseudomonadati > Pseudomonadota > Betaproteobacteria > Burkholderiales > Burkholderiaceae > Cupriavidus > Cupriavidus sp. HE11. Next base: position 2,217,314 of record NZ_CP184464.1, on the reverse strand, counting down.
CGGCCGGCCCGGCGCATCGGGATTTCCGGAATTCCGGGCAGCGCCGCCGCGCGGAACGGGGGGCGCGACCACGTATAATTCCGAGCTTCCTAGATTCATGCCGCGCCAGCCGCCCGCATTACCGGGTCTGGCGCCACGCAGTCCAGTTCGCCGCCATGAGCAGCTTCTACAAACACCACGTTTTCTTCTGCCTGAACCAGCGCGACGACGGCAAGGCCTGCTGCGCCGACCACAATGCCAAGGCGATGCAGGAATACGCCAAGAAGCGCTGCAAGGAGCTGGGCATCTCCGGCGCCGAAGGCCGCGTGCGCATCAACAAGGCCGGCTGCCTGAACCGTTGTGAACTCGGGCCGGTGCTGGTGGTCTACCCCGAGGCCGTCTGGTACACCTTCGTCGACGAGCAGGACATCGACGAGATCATCGACAGCCATCTGATTCACGGCAAACCCGTTGAACGCCTGATGGTCGATCGCTGATCCGGTACCCGCCGGGCCGCGCCGGGCCTGATGCCCGGTTTTTTGTTGTGCTGCTTTTGACGTGCTGTTTTTGTCGCCGTATTTTCCTGCTCCCTCGCCATGAACGCGCATACCCAGGTCACCACCATCGCCGGCCCCGTCGGCGCCATCGACATCTCGATCGATCTGCCGCAGAACGAGCCGGTGCGTGGCCTGGCGCTGGTGGCGCATCCCCACCCCCTGTTTGCCGGCACCAAGGACAACAAGGTGGCGCAAACGCTGGCGCGCACGTTCGTCGCGCTGGGCTACGCCACGGTGCGGCCGAATTTCCGTGGCGTGGGCGGCACGGCCGGCGAGCATGACCAAGGCATCGGCGAGCAGGACGACCTGCTGGCCGTGATCGACTGGATGCGCACGCAGGCCGCGTGGTCGCCCGAGGTGGCCGCGCTGCCGCTGGCGCTGGGCGGCTTCTCGTTCGGCAGCTTCGTGCAGACGCACGTGGCGCGCCGCCTGGCCGAAGCGGGCACGCCCGCGCAGCGGCTGGTGCTGGTGGGCACGGCCACCAGCCGCTGGGAAGTGGCTGCCGTGCCGGCCGACACGATCGTGATCCACGGCGAACAGGACGACACCGTGCCGCTGTCCAGCGTGCTGGACTGGGCCCGTCCGCAGGAACTGCCAGTCATCGTCATTCCTGGCGCCGACCACTTTTTTCACCGCAAGCTGCACCTGATCAAGCAGCTTGTCGTCAACGCGTGGGAACGGTGAACCGTCCCGTCCGCGCCATCCCTTTATTGTTGGAACACTACCCATGCTGAACAGAGCCACGCCGCATTTCGCATCCGCCCTTGCTCCTGTCGCCGTAGCCGCGACGCTTGCCACCGTGCTTGCCGCCGCCCCCGCCGCCGTCCTGGCACAGGGCGTGCCGATGCCGCAGGTGGCCGCCAAGTCGTGGATGCTGTACGACGTGACCAGTGGCCAGGCCCTGGCGTCGCAAAATGCCGACCTGCGCATCGAGCCCGCGTCGCTGACCAAGCTGATGACCGCCTACCTGGTATTCGAGGCGCTCAAGGAAAAGCGCCTGACGCTTGACCAGACCATCACGCCGACCGAGATCGTGCGCAAGGTCAAAAGCGATGAGTCGCGCATGTTCATCGAGGCCGGCAAGCCGGTCAGCGTGAACGACCTGCTGATGGGCCTGATCGTGCAGTCGGGCAACGACGCCTCGCTGGCGCTGGCCGAGGCCGTGGGCGGCTCCGAAGACGGCTTCGTCGCGATGATGAACCGCGAGGCCCAGCGCATGGGCATGAAGGGCACGCACTTCACGAACACCGATGGCGTACCCGATCCGAATCACTACACCACGGCTGTCGACCTGGCCACGCTGTCCACGCGCCTGATCAAGGACTTCCCCGAGTACTACGGAATGTACTCGCAGAAGGAGTTCACCTATAACAAGATCAGGCAGCCCAACCGCAACCGCCTGCTGTACATCGACCCGACCGTGGACGGCCTGAAGACCGGCCACACGAAGTCCGCCGGCTACTGCCTGATCTCGTCGGCCCAGCGCCCGCTGGCCAATGTGCCGAATGGCTCGCGCCGCCTGGTGTCGATCGTGATCGGCACGGCCACCGAGCAGATCCGCACCCAGGAAAGCCTGAAGATCCTGAACTACGGCTTCCAGTTCTTCGACACGCTGCGCCTGTACGACAAGGGCCAGGTCCTGGCGACGCCCGACATCTACAAGGGCAAGGCCAGCACCGTGAAGATCGGCGTCGCCAACGAGACGTTCGTGACGGTGCCCAAGGGCACGGGCGGCCGCCTGAAGCCGGTGCTGGAGCGCCAGGAACTGCTGATCGCCCCGATCGCCGCGGGCCAGCAGGTGGGCACGGTCAAGCTGATGGACGGCAACAACAAGGTGGGCGAGTTCCCGGTGGTGGCACTGGAGGAAGTGCCGGAGGCCGGCTTCTTCGGCCGCCTGTGGGATACGATCCGCCTCTGGTTCAAGCGCAAGTAAGCGCAATCAAGCGCGCACAAGGTTACGCAAGATGACGACAGATTCCAGCAACGGTCCGCTGATCCCGGGCGATATCCCGCCCGAGCAGTCGCTGATCGAGTACCCGAGCGAATTCCCGATCAAGGTCATGGGCGCCATGCAGGACGGCTTTGCCGAGGCCATCGTGACGCTGATCCAGGAGTTCGATCCCAACTTCCACGCCGGCAAGATGGAGATGCGTCCGTCGCGCAACGGCAACTACCTGGGGCTGACCGTGACCGTGTATGTCACGAGCCGCGAGCACCTGGACAACGTGTACCGTGCGCTGACGTCGCACCCGATGGTCAAGGTGGTGCTGTAGCCACATGAATGTCATCACCCTGAAGCCCGGCAAGGAAAAATCCCTGCTGCGGCGCCACCCGTGGGTCTACGCCACGGGCATTGCCTCCACCGAAGGCCGCTGCGAGGCGGGCTCGACCGTGGTCATCCGCAGTGCGGACGGCCGCTTCCTGGCGCGCGGCGCCTATAGCCCCGAGTCGCAGATCCGGGCGCGCGTATGGACGTTCGACGAAAACGAGCCGGTCGACCATGCCATGTTCAAGCGCCGCGTGTCGGCCGCGCTGGCACACCGCAAGCGCTGGGTCAGCGACACCAGCGCGGTGCGCCTGATCTTTGGCGAATCCGACCGCCTGCCTGGGCTGATCGTCGATTACTACGGCCAGGGCGAGACCGGCCAGCTGGTGTGCCAGTTCAACGCCGCGGGCGTGGAGCAATGGAAAGACGCACTGGTACAGGCGCTGGTCAAGGAAACCGGCTGCCCGAACGTGTACGAGCGGTCTGACGCGGCCGTGCGCCAGCGCGAAGGCCTGGAACTGGTCACCGGCGTGCTGGCCGGCGCCGAGCCCGATCCGCAACTGTCGGTGACCGAACACGGCGTGCGCTACTACGTGGACGTGCGCAACGGCCACAAGACTGGCTTCTACGTAGACCAGCGCGACAACCGCAAGCTCGTGGGCGACCTGGCCGAGGGGCGCGACGTGCTGAACTGCTTCTGCTACACGGGCGGCTTCTCGCTGGCCGCGCTGCGTGGCGGTGCGAAATCGGTGACGTCGATCGATTCGTCGGGCGAGGCGCTCAAGATCGCAGCCAGCAACGTGACGCTGAACGGCTTCGACCCCGAACGCGCCACCTGGCTCGACGCCGACGTGTTCAAGATGCTGCGCGAATTCCGCGCCGAGGGCCGCCAGTTCGACCTGATCGTGCTGGACCCACCCAAGTTCGCCCCGTCGGCCCAGCATATCGACCGTGCCGCGCGCGCCTACAAGGAAATCAACCTGGTGGGCATGCAGCTGCTGCGCCCGGGCGGCCTGCTGTTCACGTACTCGTGCTCGGGTGCCATCAGCATGGAGCTGTTCCAGAAGATCGTGGCCGGCGCCGCGACCGATGCGCGCGCCGATGCACGCATCCTGCGCCGCCTGTCGGCAGGGACCGATCACCCGATGTCGGCCGCCTTCCCCGAAGGCGAATACCTGAAGGGCCTGCTGCTGGAAAAGGTCTAGGCAGGGCCGGAAAATTCGTCAGATTACGGGTTTTCCGGAATTGCCTCGGAACTGTCTTCTGGTGGTCATATTCGCCCCCTAAGATTCGTCTCACGGTAAGGCATTGGCAGGTGTCGAACCGTCTCTTCTTATCAGTCTTCGTGGTAATCGCCCCGCTAACCCAGCGGGGCTTTTTTTTCGCCATCGCATGCCGTGTGCGCCGCGCGAGCCAGCGATGCCACAGGTGCCACACCCCCGGCCGAACCCCTGACGGGCGGCACCGAGGCCGCGCTCTACCGTGGCACCACGGCAGGCGAAACTCCCTATAATCGAACGACCGTGCATTTTGCACCGCTTGTCCGCGTCATTTCATCAGACGGATCCGAGGAGACTGTTCCATGCCTGCCGCCAAACATATTCCGCCAGTCCTGCAGAACCTGGCCCTGCCCGTCATCGCGTCGCCGATGTTTATCGTCAGCTATCCGGAACTGGTGCTGGCGCAGTGCAAGGCCGGCATCGTGGGGTCGTTCCCGGCGCTCAACGCACGCCCGGCCGAGCTGCTCGATGAATGGCTGACGCAGATCCAGGAAGAACTGGCGTCGTTCCAGGCCGCCAATCCCGGCAAGCCCGTCGGCCCGCTCGCCGTGAACCAGATCGTGCACGCTTCCAACGCGCGGCTGGAACACGATGTGAAGGTCTGCGTGGAACACAAGGTGCCGATCTTCATCACGTCGCTGCGCGCGCCCCCCAAGGAAATGATCGACGCTGTGCACAGCTACGGCGGCATCGTGCTGCATGACGTCATCAACATCCGCCACGCCGAAAAGGCCATCGAGGCCGGCGTGGACGGCCTGATCCTGGTGGCGGCCGGCGCCGGCGGCCATGCCGGCATGCTCTCGCCGTTTGCGCTGGTGGGCGAAGTGCGCAAGATCTTCGATGGTCCGATTGCGCTGTCCGGATCGATCGCCACCGGCGACGCGGTGCTGGCCGCGCAGGCCATGGGCGCCGACTTTGCCTATGTGGGCACGCGCTTTATCGCATCGCAGGAAGGCCATGCCAGCGCGGAGTACAAGCAGTCGATCACCAGCTCGGCCGCGTCGGACATCATCTACACGAACCTGTTCACGGGCGTGCACGGCAACTACATCCGCGAGAGCATCGTCAATTCGGGCCTGAACCCCGACGACCTGCCCGTGGCAGACAAGAGCAAGATGGATTTTTCGAGCGGCAGCTCGAAGACCAAGGCCTGGAAGGACATCTGGGGTGCCGGCCAGGGCGTGGGCCAGATCCACGACATCCCGACCGCCGGCGAGATCGTGGCGCGCATGAAGGCCGAGTACGACGCGGCGCGTGCCCGGCTGGGGCTGGTAGCATAAGGGCGTTTTTGCGCCCCTTGCCCTGAACCGTTGCCTGCTCCCGACCCCGAAACACCCATCGACCCGGCCGACCTGCCCGGAACGCTCACGCATCGGGAACGCGTGATCCGCGCGTTCTGGGTGACGCTCGGCGTCATCAGCCTGGTGCTGGGCTTTATCGGCATCTTCCTGCCGCTGCTGCCGACCACGCCGTTTGTGCTGCTGGCGGCAGCCTGCTTTGCGCGGGGTTCGGAAAAATTCCACCACTGGCTGATCACGCACGAGCGCTTCGGGCCGCTGGTGCGTGACTGGCAGGCCCACCGCAGCATTCCGTTTCGCGCCAAGTGCCTGGCGCTGTCGATGATGTGGACGTCGATGAGCATCACGGCGTGGCTGCTGCGCGCGCGGCCGGTGTCGTCGCTGACGCTGATCGCCATTGGCATCGCCGTCACCGTCTGGATGGTACGGCTGCCCACGCGGCCGCCCGGCGGCTATCCCGAAGCCAGCGACGGTCCTTCATCGCAGGCATAGCGCCACCGGCCCGCAGCCGTCGCCCGGCGGCAGTCAGTCGTAGCTGCGTGCGTCCTCGATCGATTTGCCATCCTGGGGCAGCGATCCTGGCGCGGCAAAGCGCACCTCTCCACGCAGCCGCATCACCTCCCGCATCGAATCGGCCACGGCACGCGCCAGGCTTTCGTCGACCCGGGTGGCATCGCAGTGAAGCGTCATCACGTCCGAGCCGATCGCGCCGCTCACCACCAGCCGCGCAGCACGGATTTCGGGATGGCGCCGCACCACCTCGGCCACCTGCCCCGGATGCACGAACATGCCCTTGACCTTGGTGGTCTGGTCGGCACGCCCAAGCCAGCCCTTCAGGCGGATGTTGGTGCGGCCGCACGGACTGGCCCGGTGCGGCGATTCGGCCACGATGGCCGACAGGTCGCCGGTACCGAAGCGGATCAGCGGGTAGTCGCCATTGCCAAGCACGGTGACCACCACCTCGCCGACCTCGCCTTCGGGCATCGGCTTCGTGCCGCCCGGCTCGACGATCTCGACCAGCACGCCCTCGTCGACCACCCAGCCGTCGCCGCCTTCGGTCTCGAACGCGATCAGTCCGACATCGGCCGTGCCGTACATCTGGCGCGCGGTGACGCCGTGGTCCTGCAGCCAGGTGCGCAGCGCGGGCGGGCAGGCCTCGCCCGACACCAGCGCCTTGGACAGGCTTGCGCACGGCAACCCCATCTCGTCGCCCTTCTCGATCAGCAGTTTCAGGAATGACGGCGTGCCCGCGTAGGCCGACGGCTGCAGGCTCGCCAGCGCCTGCACCTGCGATTCGGTCTGCCCGACTCCAGCCGGAAACACGCAGCAGCCCAGCTTGTGGGCGCCCGATTCCATCATCATGCCGGCGGGCGTGAAGTGATACGAGAACGTGTTGTAGACCAGCTCGCCGGCCCGGAAGCCGGCCGCGAACATCGCGCGTGCCGTACGCCACCAGTCGGCGGCAAAGCCATCGGGCTCGTGGATCGGCCCCGGCGACTGGAACACATGGCGCAGGCCGGCCAGCGGCGTGGCATTGAGCCCGCCCAGTGGCGGAGCCATGCGCTGGCGCGCGCTCAGTTCGGACTTGCGCGTGACGGGCAGCAGCGCCAGCGCATCGCGCGAGGTGATCTCGTGCGCGTCGAAATCACACAGGATCTCGGCAAAATACGGTGAATGTGATTGTGCATGCGCGACCTGGCGCGCCACGGCGGCAATCAGCGCGGCCTCGCGTTCCGCAGGCGCGCGCGTCTCCAGCGAATCGAAGTACTCAGCCATATCGGTGTCCAGGGCAGATTCAGGCCAGCCAGCGTTTGCGGCGGCGATAGCTTTTCACGTCTCGGAACGATGTGCGCGCGCCGCCTTCGGCATCGTTGGCGGCCACGCCCAGGTAGAACTCCTTGACGTCCTCGTTGGTGCGCAGCGATTCGGCTTCGCCGTCCATCACGACCCGGCCGTTTTCGAGGATGTAGCCGTAGTCGGCATAGCGCAGCGCTACCATCGTGTTCTGCTCGGCCAGCAGGAAGCTCACGCGCTCGCGCGCGTTGAGGTCGCGCACGATCTCGAAGATTTCCTCAACGATCTGCGGCGCCAGGCCCATCGACGGCTCGTCCAGCAGGATCATCGACGGCTTGGCCATCATCGCGCGCCCGATCGCACACATCTGCTGCTCGCCGCCCGATGTGTAGCCGGCCTGCGACTTGCGGCGCGTCTTCAGGCGCGGGAAGTAGGCGTAGATCTTCTCCAGCTCGTCGCGCGTTTCGCCGCGCGACAGGCCGCGCGTGTAGGCCCCGGTCAGCAGGTTTTCCTCGATGGTCAGGTGGGCAAAGCAATGGCGCCCTTCCATCACCTGGATCACGCCGCGCTTGACCAGGTCGTTTGGCGTCAACTGGTCCACGCGCTGGCCGCGGTATTCGATCGATCCCTTGGTGACGTCGCCACGCTCGGCGTGAAGCAGGTTCGAGATCGCCTTGAGCGTGGTGGTCTTGCCCGCGCCGTTGGCGCCAAGCAGCGCCACGATGCGGCCCTCGGGCACATCGAGCGACACGCCCTTGAGCACCAGGATCACGTGGTCGTAGATGACTTCGATGTTGTTGACGGATAGAAGAGTCATGTCCGCATCCCTGAGTGTTTTGCTCCCCTCTCCCGCCTTGTGGGAGAGGGGAGACAACCACCGGCACACTGAAGTCTTACGACTTCATGCAAGCCGGCGTGATGCCCTTTTCCTTCGCGTACTGCGCGGCCGTGGCCTTGAACAGCGGGTGGATCAGGTTCTTGTTGCCCTCGATCCAGTCCGACACCACCACCCACTTGGTGCCGTCCCACTGCTGGATCTTCACCTTGCCCGATCCCTCGTGGTTGTCGCAGCTGGTCTTGATCTCCGGCAGCAGGCCGGTGGCGCCCAGTTGCTGCAGGCGGGCGCTGGTCAGGTTGAGGTTCTCGAACGCCCAGCGCATCTCGTCGCCGGTCATCACCTTGCCCTTGCCGAACTTGCCCTGCGCCACGCGGATGGCTTCCACCGTCACCACCGCCGCCGACACGCCGCGGTTATAGAGCACCGAGCCCACCTTGTTGCGGTCCTGCATATTGCCCTTGTTGGCGCCGTACACCACCTTCTCGATATCGGCGATCAGCGGCACGCCCTTGCCGGCCACGTTCCACGTCGCGCTCATGTAGCCCTTGGCGGCGTCGCCGGCCGGCGTGGTGTCTTCCTCGGACCCTGCCCACCAAGACCCGATCATCTTGTCGCGCGGGAAGCCCACCTTCTGGGCTGCCTTCAGCGCGGTCTGGTTCATCACGCCCCAGCCCCAGAAGATCACGTAGTCAGGATTTTCCTGGCGGATCTTCAGCCACTGCGCGCCCTGCTCGTTGCCCGGGTGCGCCACCGGAATCTCCACCAGGTTGAACTTGCCGAGCTTGGCCTCGGCCTCCAGCGCGACGATCGGCTCCTTGCCGTAGGCCGAGTCGTGATACAGGTAGACGATCTTCTTGCCGGCCAGCGACCCGCCGTTCTTCGTCGCCAGGTACTTCACGATGGCCGACACCTGCATCTGGTAGGTGGTGACCAGCGGGAACGCGTACGGGAACACCGAGCCATCGACGGCGTCGGTGCGGCCGTAGCCCATCATCACCAGCGGCACCTTGTCGGCGGCGGTCTTGTCGACCAGCGCGTACGAGATACCGGTGGACATCGTGTGATACGCGGTGCCCTTGCTCTGGCCGTTCTTGGCCTTCAGGCGCTCGTAGCATTCCACGCCCTTGGCGTTGTTGTACTCGGTCTCGCACTCTTCCCACGACAGCTTCACGCCGTTGACGCCGCCCTCCTTGAGGTTGACGTAGTTCAGGTAATCGACAAAGCCGCCATAGAACGATTGTCCGTTGGAGCCATAGGGGCCGACGCGATAGCTGGGCAGCGCCACGAACTGGTCATTGGCCTGCGCCAGCGCCGGCAGGGCTGGCGCCAGCAGGGCAGTCGCGACGCTGACCACCAGGGCGGCGCGCTGCACATTGCGGAATACGGTTGTCATCACAGTCTCCTTCACCTCGAACGGGCGTTGTTATAGAAATGACGCAGCGATACCTAGTGCGGAAATGGCCAGAGGCGCAGCTTCTCCTTGGCAATCTGCCAGAGTCGGGCCAGGCCATGTGGCTCGACGATCAGGAAGAAAATGATCAGCGCGCCGAACACCATGAGCTGGATGTGCGACACCGTGGCGTTCGTGAACGGCAGGTGCAGCAGCGCAGCCAGCGCCGGCAGTACGTTATCGAGAAAGATCGGCAGCAGCAGGATGAACGCCGCGCCCAGGAACGACCCCAGGATGCTGCCCACGCCGCCGATGATGATCATGAACAGGATGCGGAACGACAGGTCCAGCGAGAAGCCGTCCGGTTCCACCGAACCCAGGTAGCAGAACGCGTACAGCGCCCCGGCCACGCCGCAATAGAACGAGCTGACGGCAAAGGCCAGCAGCTTGGTGCGCATCAGCGGGATGCCGATCACTTCGGCGGCCACGTCCATGTCGCGCACGGCCATCCAGGCACGCCCCGTGGCCGAGCGCACCAGGTTCTTGGCCAGCAACGCCAGCACCGTGACGATGGCAAGCACGAACAGGTATTTCTTTACCGGGGTATCGATCGCCACGGCGAACAGGTCCAGCCGCTGCGCCGTGATCACGCCCGACGAACTATTGTTCGAGAACCAGGGAAACTTGGTCAGCGCCCACACCACGAAGAACTGCGCCGCCAGCGTAGCCACGGCCAGGTAGAAGCCTTTGATGCGCAGCGACGGCAGCCCGAAAGCCACGCCCACCAGCGCCGCCGACAGTCCGGCCAGGATGAAGGTCAGCAGTACCGGGATGCCTTCGATCCGCAGCTGGAAGTTATAGGCCGCGTACGCGCCCACGGCCATGAAGGCGGCCGTGCCCAGCGACAGCTGGCCGGCATAGCCCGTCAGGATGTTCAGGCCCAGCGCCGCCAGCGAAAAGATCAGGAACGGCGTCAGGATGGCGTTGAACCAGTACTCGCTGCCCGTGAACGGGATGACGACAAACGCCACGGCCATCAGCAAAGCAAAGAAAATACGATCTTGCCGGATCGGGAAAATCTGGCTGTCGGCGACGTAGCTGGTCTTGAACTGTCCGGATTCGCGGTAGAGCATGGTTGTTCTCCGTCAAACGCGGTCGATGTGTTTCTCTCCGAACAGCCCCTCGGGCCGAACCAGGAGAAACAACAAGGCAAACACGTAGGGGAACCACCCTTCGATCCCCCCGAAGTTGCCGCCGAACATCGACTGGAACACCGGCGGGATATAGATCTCGGCCAGCTTCTCGGATGCGCCGATGATCAACCCGCCGACGATGGCGCCGGGCACCGATGTAAAGCCGCCCAGGATCAGCACCGGCAGCGCCTTGAGCGCAGTCAGCGTCAGCGCAAACTGCACCCCGTTGCGCGATCCCCAGAGCATGCCCGCCACCAGCGCCACAAAGCCGGCCACACCCCAGACGATGGCCCAGATGTTCTGTAGCGGAATGCCCAGCGACAGCGCAGCCTGGTGATCGTCGGCCACCGCGCGCAGTGCACGGCCCACCTTGGTGTACTGGAAGAACAGCGCCAGCACGGCCACCAGCACGGCGGCAATCAGCGCGGCGGCCAGGTCGAACTTCGACACCACGATATTGAAGTGGGTCAGGATCGATTCGATGGGCTCGTCGACGATGCCCAGCTCGATCGGCCGTACCTCGTTGCCGAACAGCAGCGGCCCCAGGCCTTCCAGGAAGAACGACAGGCCGATGGTCGCCATGAACAGCGTGATCGGCGGCTGGTTCACCAGCTTGCGCAGCACGAGGCGCTCGGTGCTCATGCCCACGATGATCATGACGATAAAGGCGCCGATCACGGCCGCCCACATCGGCATGCCCTTGTCCATCAGCCCCACCACGGCCAGCGCGGCAAAGTAGACCATCGCGCCCTGCGCAAAATTGAACACACCCGACGCCTTGTAGATCAGCACGAAGCCCAGCGCCACCAGCGAGTACATCAGCCCCGAGAGCAGTCCGCCGATCAGGATTTCGAAGAAGAATGTCATCGTAGTTTCCTGATTTCTTCAGTGCGAGGTGCCAAGGTAGGCCTTGATCACATCCGGATTCGCCTTGACCTCGGCCGGCGTGCCGTCGCCGATCTTCTTGCCGTAGTCGAGCACCACCACGCGATCCGAGATGTCCATGACCACGCCCATGTCGTGCTCGATCAGCACGATGGTGGTGCCGAACTGGTGGTTCACGTCCAGGATGAAACGGCACATGTCCTGCTTTTCCTCGACGTTCATGCCAGCCATCGGCTCGTCCAGCAGCAGCATCGACGGCTCGGCCGCCAGCGCGCGCGCCAGCTCCACGCGCTTCTGCAGCCCGTACGGCAGGCGCCCTACCGGGGTCTTGCGGATGGCCTGGATTTCCAGGAAGTCGATCACTTCCTCCACCTTGCGGCGATGGCGCATTTCCTCGGCACGCGCTGGCCCCCACCACATCGCGTGCGCGAGCAGCCCGGTGCGGAACTGCGTGTTGCGGCCTGTCATGATGTTGTCGAGCACGGTCATGCCCTTGAACAGCGCGATGTTCTGGAACGTGCGCGCGATGCCCTGGCGGGCAGCCGCCGTCGGATGCATCTTGCGGCGCTCCTGGCCGCGAAACACGATGCGGCCCTGCTGCGGGTGATACACGCCGTTGATCACGTTCAGCATCGAACTCTTGCCGGCGCCGTTGGGGCCAATGATGGCGCGTATCTCGTGCTCGCAGACGTCGAACGAGATATCGGTCAGCGCCTTCACGCCGCCAAACGACAGCGAGATGTTCTGCAGGTCCAGGATCACGTCGCCGCGCGTGCTGGTGCGGGCCGGGGCGTCGGGCCGATGGGCGTCGCCGGTGCGCAGGGTGTCGCCATGCACGGTGTCCGCATGGCCCGGCGGAACGATGGTGCCGGGCGAAGCCATGGAGCCCGTGGCATCGACGCGCGCCATGCTGCCACTTCCGCCACCACTTCCGCCGCCCTGCCACGCTGTCTGGGTTGCCGTCATCTGTGCGTCTCCCTGTCTCACGCCGCGCGCACCCCGCCCACGGGCGGAAAGCGCTTGACGTCCACCAGCTTCAGCGTGGCCGACACACTACCCTCGCGGCCATCCTCGAACTTCACGCGCGTGTCGATGAACTGCTCCGGCTTGTCCGCATACAGCGCGTCCACCAGCACCGCGTATTTCTCGGCGATAAAGCCGCGCCGCACCTTGCGCGTGCGTGTCAGTTCGTCGTCATCGGGGTCCAGTTCCTTGTGCAGGATCAGGAAGCGCGCCACCTGCGAGCCGGTCAGCATTGCGTCGCCGGCCAGGTCGGCGTTCACCTGCTCCACGCATTCGGCGATCATGGCGATCACGTCGGGCTGGCCGGCCAGGTCCACATAGCCGGCATACGGCAGGTGCCGGCGCTCGGCCCAGTTGCCCACCGCATCGAAATCGATATTGATGAATGCGCAGACGCGGTCGCGGTCGGTGCCGAACGCCACCGCCTCCTTGATATACGGAAAGAACTTCAGCTTGTTCTCGATGTACTTGGGCGCGAACATCGAACCGTCGGCCAGCTTGCCCACGTCCTTGGCGCGGTCGATGATCTTCAGGTGCCCGTCGGCATCGATCACGCCAGCGTCGCCGGTCATGAAATAGCCATCGTCGTTGATGGCCTCGCGCGTGGCGTCGTCGCGCTTGTAGTAGGCCTTGAGCAGCCCCACGCCGCGCACCAGCACCTCGCCGTTGTCGGCAATGCGGATTTCCATGCCCGGCGCTGCCGGCCCCACCGAGTCGAACTTGACCTGGCCATCGGGCTGCAGGCACACATAGGCGCAGGTCTCGGTCTGGCCGTAGAACTGCTTCAGGTTGATGCCGATCGAGCGGTAGAAGCGGAACAGGTCCGGCCCGATGGCCTCGCCCGCCGTGTAGCCCACGCGGATGCGGCTCATGCCCAGCACGTTGCGCAGCGGGCCGTAGATCAGGATTTCGCCAATTCCGTAGCGTAGGCGTTCCAGCACCGACACCGGACGCTTGTCGAGGATGTCCGCGCCGCAGCGGCGCGCCACCCCCATCGCCCAGTGGAACAATCTTCGTTTGAGCCAGCCCGCGTCTTCCATGCGGATCATCACCTGCGTCAGCAGCCCTTCATAGATGCGCGGCGGGGCGAAGTAGTAGGTGGGGCCGATCTCGCGCAGGTCGGTCATCACGGTTTCGCGCGATTCCGGACAGTTCACGGTGAAGCCGGCCACCATCGCCTGTGCATAGGAAAACAGGTTGTCGCCCACCCATGCCATCGGCAGGTACGACAGCACGTCGTCATCGGCGCTCAGGCCATCGAACTGGCAGCCATTGCGCGCCGCACCGATCAGGCCCGCGTGCGCATGGCAGACGCCTTTCGGCTTGCCGGTGGTGCCGGATGTATAGAGGATGATCGCGGTGTCGTCGGGCGCGCCCGCCTGCACCTGCGCATCGTAAAAACCTGGATTTGCCTGATCGAATTCGCGGCCGATTTCCTGCACGCGGGCGTACGACAGCAGCGACGGATGATCGTAGTCGCGCAGTCCGCGCGGGTCTTCGTAGATGACATGGCGCACCGCGCGGCCACGCGACGCCAGTTGCGATTCCACTTCGAGCAGCTTGTCCACCTGCTCCTGGTCTTCGACGATGGCGAACTCGATCTCCGCATCGTCGAGCACGTAGACCATCTCGCCCGCGATGGCGTCCTGATAGAGCGGCACGGGCACGCCGCCCAGCGCCTGCGCGGCGGTCATGGCCCAGTACAGGCGCGGACGGTTGTCGCCCACCACGGCCAGGTTCATGCCGCGGCGGAAGCCCAGCGCGGCCAGCCCGCAGGCCAGCGCCCGCACCTCGGCCGCTGCCTGCTGCCAGCTGTAGGTCTGCCAGATACCGAGATCCTTCTCGCGATAGGCCGGATGGTCGGGCCGCTGCTGGGCATGCGCCAGCAGCCATCGCGGGAAGGTCGTTGCCGACGATTCCTGCATCGCTGTCTCCTCTCCCCTTCGGATGGCCTAGGGACCATGCCGGGTATCAAGCCGCCAGACCGGTCGCTATACTGGGCGCCTTGTCCGGTGCGACGATTGCCGCACCGCATCACGCCCGCCTTGCCTTGTTGGGTGAGGAATGCTGGCAGGGGCGGTTCCGGGTGATCGTAAGATAGCCGATGCCTTTCCGCCGGGTTGTCGCGCCGGCGACAATTCCGGGTTAATCCCTACGGGAGTGCAATGCCTGCCGCTGACTCCTTCTCGTTCATCGACCGCTGCGCCTGGGCCGCCGACCTGAGCCCCGAGCAGCGCGACCGTGTCAAACGCGTGATGACCGTGCGCGAGTACGCACAAGGTGACTACGTCTGTCACAAAGGTGAAATGGCCGAGCACTGGCTGGGCGTGGTCGAGGGCATCGTCAAGATCACCACCGTCTCGCCATCGGGCAAGTCGGTCACCTTCACAGGCGTGCCCACCGGCGGCTGGTTCGGCGAAGGCGCCGTGCTCAAGCAGGAAATCCGCAAGTACGACGTCATGGCGCTGCGGCGCTCGCGTATCGCTTTCGTCCCACGCGAATCTTTTCAGTGGTTGCTGGATACCAGCCTGCCGTTCACGCGCTTTCTGCTGATGCAGTTCAACGAGCGTCTTGGACAGTTCATCGCGGCGGTGGAATACGAACGGCTGCTCGATATCGATTCGCGCGTGGCCCGCGCGGTGTCATCGCTGTTCAACGAACACCTGTATCCGGGCATCGGCTCGACGCTGGAGATTTCGCAGGAAGAGATCGGACTGCTGGCCGGCATCTCGCGCCAGCGCGCCAACCAGGCGCTCAAGGTGCTGGAACAGCAGGGCCTGGTGCGGGTGGACTACGGCGTGATCGACGTGCTCGATCTGGAGGGATTGCGGCAGTACGGGGAGTGATATCGCTGCTGTGGTGCTGCGGGGCTGCGATGCCGCTCCCCTCTCCCACTTGCGGGAGAGGGGAGCAAACCATCGGTGATCGGAAGTGCCCCGTGCCGCCGCTCTCCCCTCTCCCACTTGTGGGAGAGGGGTTGGGGGAGAGGGCATCGAGGTGCTGCTTGCCGACCTGTGGCAATCTGAACGCCGCGCCCTCTCCCCCGACCCCTCTCCCGCGTTGCGGGAGAGGGGAGCAAACCATCGGTGACCGGAAGTGTCCCGTGCCGCCGCTCTCCCACTTGTGGGAGAGGGGTTGGGGGAGAGGGCATCGAGGTGCTGCTTGCCGTCCTGTGGCAATCTGAACGCCGCGCCCTCTCCCCCGGCCCCTCTCCCGCGTTGCGGGAGAGGGGAGCAAACCATCGGTGATCGGAAGTGTCCCGTGCCACCGCTCTCCCACTTGCGGGAGAGGGGAGCAAACAAGCAGTGGGATCCAGGCTTACTTGCTGTACACGTACACGCCGCGGCCCGTCTTGCGGCCCAGGTAGCCCGCGGCCACCATCTCGCGCATCAGCATTGCCGGACGGTACTTCGGATCGGCGAACTCGGTATAGAGCACCTCCATCACCGCCAGCATCGTATCCAGGCCAATCATGTCGGCCAGGGCCAGCGGGCCGATCGGATGGTTGCAGCCCAGCTTCATGCCCTCATCGATTTCCTCCGGCGATGCCAGGCCCTCGCCCAGCACGCAGAACGCCTCGTTGATCATCGGGCAGAGGATGCGGTTGACCACGAAGCCCGGGCTGTTCTTGACCGTGATCGGGTACTTGCCCAGCTGCTTTGCCAGCGTCTCCACATCGGCGTGCGCGGCGTCGCTGGTCTGCAGGCCGCGAATCAGTTCCACCAGCGCCATCATCGGCACCGGGTTGAAGAAGTGCATGCCGATAAAGCGGTCGGCGCGCGACGTCACGGCGGCCAGCTTCGTGATCGAGATCGACGACGTGTTCGACGCGATGATCACGTCCGGGCCGACGATGCTGTCGATCTGCTTCAGGATCTTGACCTTGAGATCGTAGTTTTCCGTAGCGGCTTCGATCACGATGTCGGTGCGCTTCAGATCGTCATACGACGTGCTGCCATGGATGCGCGCCAGCGCGGCTGCCTTGTCGGCCTCGGTGGCCTTTTCCTTCTTGATCAGGCGGTCCATGCTGCCGGCCACCGTGGCGATGCCCTTCTGCACCGCCGCGTCGCTGATATCGACCATCACCACGTCCAGGCCCACCACCGCGCATGCCTGCGCAATGCCGTTGCCCATCGTGCCGGCACCCACGATGCCCACTGTCTTGATTGCCATGTCTCGCTTCCTTGCTTGTCAGTGATTTGCTTGATTCGATAAATTGGGGGCGATGCGGCGCGTCCGTCCGCTCAGCCCTGCAGCTTCGCCAGGGCAGCCACCACGCGCGCAGCGTGCTGCTTGAGCACTTCCATGTCCTGCTGCTGGCGTGCATGGCCGCGCAGGGCCTGGTCGGTATAGCGCGGCACGATGTGGAAATGCACGTGCGGCACGGTCTGGCCGGCCGCTGCGCCGTTGAACTGGCTGATGACCACGCCGTCCGGCTGGAACGCCTCGCGCACGCCGCGTGCGACGATCTGGGTCGCGCGGATGGCCGCGGCGGCACCCTTCTCGGACAGCCCGAACAGGTCCACCGCTGCTTCCTTCGGCACCACGAGCGCGTGGCCGTCGGACTGCGGCATGATGTCCATGAACGCGATCGCGTCGGCGTCCTCGTAGATCTTGAAGCACGGGAGCTCGCCGCGCAGGATGCGGGCGAAGATATTGTTGCTGTCGTACTCGGCTTGCATGGGTATCTCGGGAATGGATGGCCTGACGGCGACGGAGCAAAGAGTGTAGCCCCAGCGCTCCGTGCCGTGAACCAATCCCCCCGATTTTCAGGCCCGGTTTTTACATGTTGCGACGATACTGCCCGCCCACCTCGAACAACGCGTGCGTGATCTGCCCCAGCGAGCACACGCGCACCGCATCCATCAACACCGCGAATACATTGCCGTTGTCGATCACGGCCTGGCGCAGCCGCTCCAGCATGGCTCGCGCTTCGCCGCCATGGCTGCCGTGGAATTCCGCCAGGCGGGCCAGCTGGCCCTGCTTTTCCGCCTCGCTCGACCGCGCCAGTTCCAGCGTTTGTGGCGTCGGGTCGCCATTCGGATTCCGGAAGGTATTCACGCCGATGATGGGCAGCGTGCCGTCATGCTTGAGCTGCTCGTAATACAGCGACTCCTCCTGGATCTTGCCGCGCTGGTAGCCGGTTTCCATCGCGCCCAGCACGCCGCCGCGTTCGGCGATGCGCTCGAATTCCTGCAGCACCGCCTCCTCTACCAGATCGGTCAGTTCCTCGGTCAGGAAACTGCCCTGGTTGGGGTTCTCGCACTTCGCCACGCCCCATTCGCGGTTGATGATCAGCTGGATCGCCAGCGCCCGGCGCACCGACTCGGCCGTGGGCGTGGTGATGGCTTCGTCATAGGCATTGGTGTGCAGCGAGTTGCAGTTGTCGTAGATGGCAATCAGCGCCTGCAGCGTGGTGCGGATGTCGTTGAAGTCGATCTCCTGCGCATGCAGCGACCGCCCCGACGTCTGGATGTGGTACTTCAGCTTCTGGCTGCGCTCGTTGGCGCCGTACTTGTCGCGCATCGTCACGGCCCAGATGCGGCGCGCCACGCGGCCCAGCACACTGTATTCGGGATCCATGCCGTTCGAGAAGAAGAACGACAGGTTCGGCGCGAAGTCGTCGATATGCATGCCGCGCGCCAGATAGGCCTCGACGTACGTGAAGCCATTGGCAAGCGTGAACGCCAGCTGCGAGATCGGATTCGCGCCGGCTTCGGCGATGTGATAGCCCGAGATCGACACCGAGTAGAAATTCCGTACCTGGTGATGGACAAAATATTCCTGGATATCGCCCATCACCTTCAGCGAGAACTCGGTACTGAAGATGCACGTGTTCTGGCCCTGGTCTTCCTTGAGAATGTCCGCCTGCACGGTGCCGCGCACGTTCTGCAGCACCCAGGCGCGGATCTTCGCCTCTTCGTCGGCAGTCGGCTCGCGCTTGTTATCGGCTCGGAATCTGTCCAGATTCTGGTCGATGGCCGTGTTCATGAACATCGCCAGGATAGTCGGCGCAGGCCCATTGATCGTCATCGACACCGACGTGCCCGGGCTGGTCAGGTCGAAGCCGTCATACAGCACCTTCATGTCGTCGAGCGTGGCAATCGACACGCCCGAGTTGCCCACCTTGCCGTAGATGTCCGGCCGCTCGTGCGGATCTTCGCCATAGAGCGTGACCGAGTCGAACGCAGTGGACAGGCGCTTGGCGTCCATCCCTTCGGACACCAGCTTGAAGCGGCGATTGGTGCGGAACGCATCGCCCTCGCCCGCGAACATGCGGGTGGGATCTTCACCCTCGCGCTTGAAGGCGAAGACGCCGGCCGTGTACGGAAAGCTGCCCGGCACGTTCTCGCGCATCAGCCATTTCAGGATCTCGCCTTCGTCCTCGAAACGCGGCAGCACCACCTTGCGGATCCTGGTGCCCGACAGCGTCGTGGTAATCAGGCCGGTACGGATTTCCTTGTCTCGGATTTTTACGACGTACTCGTCGCCGCTATAGGCGGCCTGCATCTGCGGCCACATTGCCAGCAGCTTGCGCTCCACGCTGCCCAGCGACGTGTCGCGCTCGGTGGCGAGCGCTTCGAGTGCCTGTCCGTCGGCATCGCTGTTCGACGATTTCAACATCGCCCCGGCCGCGCGCAGCTGCTGACGCTCGCGCGCCAGGCGGCTCTGCCCGGCCACGCGACGGTGATAGGCGCGCACGGTATCGGCCAGTTCGGCCAGATAGCGGTTGCGCGCAGGCGGCACGATCACGTTCTGGCCCGTGGAGATTCGGCCGGCCAGCTTCGGCAATGCCCCCGGCTTGAATTCCAGGCCACGCTCGGCCAGCGACGCCACCAGCCCCTGGTAGAGCATGGTCACGCCGTCGTCGTTGAAACGCGATGCCTGCGTACCGTAGACCGGCATCTCGTCGGCCTTCGCATGCCATTGCTCGCGGTTGCGTTGCACCTGCTTTGCCACGTCGCGCCAGGCATCCTGCGCGCCCTTGCGGTCGAACTTGTTGATCGCCACGAAATCGGCAAAGTCGAGCATGTCGATCTTCTCAAGCTGGCTCGCCGCGCCGAACTCGGGCGTCATCACGTACAAAGACAGGTCCACATGCGGCACGATGGCCGCGTCGCCCTGGCCGATGCCCGACGTCTCCACGATCACCAGGTTGAAGGACGCGGCCTTGCACGCGGCGATCACGTCGGGCAGCGCCTGCGAGATCTCCGAGCCGGCATCGCGGGTGGCCAGCGAGCGCATGAAGATGTTCGGATGGTTGATCGCATTCATGCGAATGCGGTCGCCCAGCAGCGCGCCGCCGGACTTGCGCCGCGACGGATCGATCGAGATCACGGCGATGGACAGCGCGTCCTGCTGGTCCAGGCGGAAGCGGCGGATCAGTTCATCGGTCAGCGACGACTTGCCCGCGCCGCCCGTGCCGGTGATGCCCAGCACTGGCGTGGTGGACGCCCTGGCGCGCTCCTGCAGCGCATCGACCAGCGCCGGTGCGGCCTTGTCGTTTTCCAGTGCGGTAATCAGTTGCGCCAGCACGCGGCGGTCGCCGCCGGCCACGGCATCGAGCGTGGATGGCGCGTAGCGCGTCAGGTCGATATCGCAGCGCTGCACCATGTCGGCGATCATGCCGGCCAGGCCCATGCGCTGGCCGTCTTCCGGGCTGTAGATGCGCGCCACGCCGTAGGCCTGCAGCTCGCGGATCTCGTCGGGCACGATCACCCCGCCGCCGCCGCCGAACACCTGGATGTGCTCGCCGCCGTGCTGGCGCAGCAGGTCGATCATGTACTTGAAGTATTCGACGTGCCCGCCCTGGTAGCTGGAGATGGCAATGCCCTGCACGTCTTCCTGCAAGGCGGCGGTCACCACCTCGTGGACGGAGCGGTTGTGTCCCAGATGGATCACTTCGCAGCCATGCGACTGCAGGATGCGCCGCATGATGTTGATCGATGCGTCATGGCCGTCGAACAGCGACGCTGCGGTGACAAAGCGCACCTTGTTGGCCGGGCCATTGCCTTGAGCCGCCTGGGGCCGGGCGGCCGCCGTCCTGCTCACATCAGAAAGATCAGTCATTGTCTCCACCGCTCTGTTATGTGGCTGGCTGCCCATGCTGGCGATGCGCCGGCGGTTCTGCGACCGCGCTGACAGGGGCCGGACGATTATATGACGTTTACGTTAACGTAAGTCCAGGGGCGCGGGAAAGCACCAAGGACCATGGCTGGCATCGTCGCACAGCGGCGGGGACGGAAAAAGGGGAGAGAAGCGGGAAAGAAGCAGGAAGAAGGGCCCGGAAGCCGCCCCCTTCGCCGCGGGAGGTCGGCGAAGGTGACGATGGCGGCTCCGGATCCCAGGAGAAAGTGCGTCCGGCGCCCGGTCAGGCGTGGATTTGCGGGCAGTCGCCGAAGGCGTCGGTCTTGCGGGCGTCCCAGCGGCGCCCGAGCTGGCGCGCAATAAACGCGGCGCGGCGCAGCGACCATGGCGCGGGGGTTTCGGTCAGCAGGAAGCGGGTGGCCGGGGCCTCGCCGGACAGCCAGACGCGTTCGCCTTCGGTCAGCGCATACGCATCGCCGGGACGCAGCCAGATATCGGCCAGATGCCCTTCCAGGGTCAGCCACAGGGTGCCTTCCAGCGCGGTCACGCTCTGGCCGTGGCGCGCGCGCCAGCTCACGGGGTGGCCCGGTTCGTCGAGTTCGAAAGTCCTGAGTTCACGCATGGGTGTCTCCTTGTCTTGCCGACACAGCCGCTCTGGATCCATGGATCGGAGGCAAAAAGGGGGCGCTGCGCCACGCTTCCATTATTCATGGCGGGGACTACAATCCCATGCACAGTTCCGAACAGTTTTCGTTGAACTGTTCAGTAGTTTTGACTGACAGTTGCCGCCCCCGTCACCCATGAAACTCGTCATCGACCCTTCCACCGGCGTCCCCCTGACCGAACAGATCGTGCTGGGCGTGAAGGACTGGATCCGTTCGCGCGAGGCCACGCCGGGCGCCCGCCTGCCGTCGATCCGCGCGCTGGCCGCCGAACACGGCATCAGCCGCTTTCCGGTCATCGAGGCGTATGACCGCCTGGTGTCGCAGGGCCTGGTCGATTCGCGCCAGGGTTCGGGCTTCTACGTGGCCGAGAGCGCGCTGACCGGGCGTCGCGGGCGCGGGTGGTCGGACCCGAGCCTGGCCGAAGACCTGTCGCTGCATATCATCGACCAGTTCCACCATCCCAGCGGCACGCTGAAGCTTGCGGGCGGCTTCGTGCCCGAGGAATGGCGCGATGTGGAGGGGCTGACGCAGGCGATTCGCCATATCACCCGGCACGACATCGACAGCGTGATCCACTACGCCACGCCGCTGGGCCACCCGGCGCTGCGCAAGCATGTGCTGACGCGCACGCGGCAGGTGGGGATCGAGGCCGAACTGTCTCAGGTGCTGATCACCTCAGGCGCCAGCCAGGCGCTGGACCTGATCGTGCGCCATCTGCTGAAGCCCGGCGACACGGTCTTCGTGGAAGACCCCGGCTACTACAACCTGTTCGGGCTGCTGCGCATGCATGGCGTGCAGCTGGTGGGCGTGCCGCACACGCCTAACGGCCCTGACCCCGAGGCATGCGAGCGCCTGCTGCGCGACCACAAGCCCAAGCTGTTCTTTACCAACAGCGTGCTGCAGAACCCCACCGGCTCCACGCTGGCGCCGCCGGTGGCGTTCCGCCTGCTCGAACTGGCGCGCCGGCACAACTTCCGTTTTGTCGAAGACGACATCTTCTCGGACTTCCAGCTCAATTTCACCGACCGCCTGGCCACGCTGGACCAGCTCGAGCACGTGATCTATATCGGCGGATTCTCCAAAACGGTGTCGGCCGCGCTGCGCGTGGGCTATATCGTCGCCGACAAGGCGCTGATCAAGGACCTGATCGACGTGAAGGTATTGACCAGCGTGGCGGGATCGCACTTTGCCGAAGCCGTGACGGCGACGATGCTGGAGCGCGGCGCCTATCGCAAGTACGTGGAGCGGCTGCGCGTGCGCACGCGCGAGGTAACGGCCGATGCCGTGAAGATCCTTGGCCAGTACGGCTGGGAGGTGTTCTGCGAGCCTGCCGGAGGCAACTTCCTGTGGGCCCGCGCGCCAGGCATCGACGATTCGCGCGAGCTGGTGGCGATGGCCGAGACCCAGGGCATCTCGCTGGCGCCGGGGCACTTCTTCCGCCCCGGCGGCGAGACATCGGCATGGGTGCGCATCAATTCGGCCTACGCGGGCGAGCCGCGCTCGCGCGCCTTCTTCGAGCAGGCCGGCGCGCGCTGATCAGCCCCGGGCGTCGCCGCCGTGGTTGTGCAGCACGGCGTTGCGGCGCGAGTACGCGAAGTAGATCACCAGCCCCAGCGCCAGCCAGCACAGGAACGCGATCCACGTCAGCTTCTGCAGATGCGCCATCAGGAACACACAGAACGCCACGGACAACAGCGGCACCACCGGCACGCCGGGGCAGCGGAACGTACGGGGCAGGTGCGGATGCGTACGGCGCAGCACCAGCGTGGCAATCGAGATCAGCGTGAAGGCCGACAGCGTGCCAATGTTGATCAGCTCGGCCAGCACGTTCAGCGGCACGAACCCGGCGATGGTCGCGAACACGATGCCCACCGTCCACGTGGCCGTGAACGGCGTTGCGTGGACCGGATGAACGGCCGACAGCGCCTCGGGCAGCAGGCCATCGCGCGACATCGCAAAGATGATGCGCGTCTGGCCGTAGGTCATCACCAGGATCACCGTGGTCATGCCCAGGATGGCGCCAAGGTCCACAAACCCGGCCACCCAGTTCTGCCCCGCATACTGTAGCGCCAGCGACACCGGATGATCCACGCCCTCGAACTTCATGAACGGCACGATGCCGGTCATGATGGCCGCCACGGCTACATAGAGGATGGTGCAGACCGCCAGCGAACCGATGATGCCAATGGGCAGGTCGCGGCCCGGATTGCGCACCTCCTCGGCCGCCGACGTCACGGCATCGAAACCGATGAACGCGAAGAACACCAGCGCTGCCGCGTTGAAGATGCCGGTGAAGCCGAACGGCGCGAACGGCTGCCAGTTGACCGGCTTCACATGCCAGACGCCCACCGCGATGAACAGCAGCACCACGGTGATCTTGATGGCCACCATCACGTTGTTGAGCCGCGCCGACTCGCGCACGCCGTACGACACCACCCAGGTAATCGCCAGCATGATCAGGATGGCGGGCAGGTTCACCAGCGTATGAACGCCCGGCACCGAGCCCGGCGCGGCCGTGATCGCGGCAGGCAGATGCAGGCCGAAGCCGGCGATCAGCGACTGGAAGTAGCCCGACCAGCCCACCGACACCGCCGAGGTCGCCAGCCCGTATTCAAGCAGCAGGTCCCAGCCGATCATCCACGCGATGATCTCGCCCAGCGTGGCGTAGCTGTAGGTATAGATCGATCCGGAAACAGGAATCGCCGACGCAAACTCCGCGTAGCACAACGCTGCAAAGCCGCAGGCCATGGCCGCGATCACGAACGACACGGTCAGCGCCGGGCCGGCGGTCAGCGCGCCGGTGCCGGTCAGCACGAAGATGCCGGTGCCGATGATGGCCCCGATGCCCATCAGCACCAGATCCACCGGCCCAAGCACCTTGCGCAATCCGTCATGCTCGCTGACATCCAGCATGGATTCGATGTTCTTGGTGCGGAAGAGACTCATGGGCGGCTCCGGGCGACAGTCCGTGCATTGACTATAGGTTGTACAAGTCGCACCGGCGTCCAGGGCCGCACATCTTTTGGATGGCGGGGGGGCGCCGGCGGAAAGGGCGCGATGATACGCGCCGGAGCCGCGGTTGTCATGGCACCGCGCGTGGCGGCGCCGTCGCACGTGTCAGCTTGGCCGCTTGCAGTCCAGCACCGCCGCGCCGTACTGCGCCCCGGTTGCAAGATTCAGCTTCCACGGCACAACGACGATGTGACTGTCGTTGCTGCCGGCTCCCACGCTGATGCTGTATTCCAGTTCCCTGGACGTAGCGCCCAACAGGCCCATGTACGAGGTCGAACGAATGCCGTTCGTAAACGTGGTGGCAAAATTCAGCGCGGTCTCGTTGCCATTGGCCTGCTTGAGCTTGAGGTCGGCACTGACCGAAACGACACCCCCTGCAATGGTCATCGTCGCGTTGCCGCCCAGCGTTTCACCGTTGCCGGTCGCGATGCGGGGCGATGTCAGGTATGGCGTGCAGGCGAGCACGCCGTCCGACGCCACTGTTTCCGTCCGGTTGAATACCACGTAGGACAGTCCGCTTGGCGCCGTCACTTCCTTGCCGGTGGTGGCATTGACGATCGAGCCGGCCCAGCTACCCATCGCAAATGCGGCGTTACCTGCCATGCCGCCGACGCGCGATCCATCGGCCACGCGATATGCGCCAATCGTGCGATATGCGCCGTTTGATTCCTGCAGCACGCCATCGAGGCCGCCCTGCAGCGTGCCGAGACCCATCGACGCATACCGGGCATCGCTGCCGGGCACGAACGGCGCATCCACCTTCCCGGCAACGATCGTGGCCTGCGGCGCCGTGCCGCCGCCACCGCCCGTACCACCGCCCGTACCACCGCCCGTACCACCGCCCGTACCACCGGACGCGCCAACGGCTGTCCCACCCGCCTTGCCGCCATTGTTGTCGTCGCCACCGCCACACGCAGCCAGCGCGAACGCGCACATGGCGACTGCGCCCATGCGCAGCAACTTTGCTTGCTCCAGCTTCATCTGATTATTCCCAGTACAGTTCCCCTCGCGCGCCAAGCAACGGCCCTGTCGTGACCGAGGGACCTGCGGTAACGGCCATCGCCGCGCAAACGGGAATGAGATCCCCTTGCCGACACGGTCCGGGCCGTGACGGGTCGCGAAAGCGTATCGGTCGCTTCGCAGTCAGGAATTGAGGACCGTCAACGCGCGCAAGAATGTCGCAAACTCATACGAGTGCAACGAATTGGCATGAACATGGGGCGAAAAAAAGGCGCCCCGGTCAGGCGCGCCTTCAAGACGACGATGCCATCCGGCATCGGGGAAATCAGGGCGGCGATTACTTCGCCACCGGCATCGTGAACTCCGCGCCCTTGGCGATGCTGTCGGGCCAGCGCTGCATCACGCTCTTGTAGCGCGTGTAGAAGCGCACGCCTTCCTCGCCGTAGGCGTGGTGGTCGCCGAACAGCGAGCGCTTCCAGCCGCCGAACGAATGCCAGGCCATCGGCACCGGAATCGGCACATTGATGCCGACCATGCCCACCTGGATCTGGCGCGCAAACGCGCGGGCGATGCCGCCGTCGCTGGTGTAGCACGACACGCCATTGCCGAATTCGTGGCGATTGATCAGGTCCACCGCCTCGGCAAAGTCGTGCACACGCACCACCGACAGCACCGGGCCGAAGATCTCTTCCTTGTAGATCGTCATGTCCGGCTTGACGTTGTCGAACAGCGTGCCGCCGACGAAAAAGCCGTTCTCGTGACCGTCCACCTTGTGGCCTCGGCCATCGGTCACCAGCCTGGCACCCTCGGCCACACCCTTGGCGATATAGCCCTCGACCTTGGCCTTGTGCGCGGCCGTGACCAGCGGGCCCATCTCGGCGTCGCCTTCCATGCCGTTGCGGATCTTCAGCGACGCGGCGCGCTCGGCCAGGCGCGGCACCAGCTTGTCGGCAACATCGCCAACCGCCACGGCCACCGAGATCGCCATGCAGCGCTCGCCGGCCGAGCCGTAGGCCGCGCCAATCAGCGCGTCGACGGCCTGGTCCAGGTCGGCATCGGGCATCACCACCAGGTGGTTCTTGGCGCCGCCCAGTGCCTGCACGCGCTTGCCGTGCTTCGTGCCTTCCGTGTAGATGTACTCGGCGATCGGCGTGGACCCGACGAACGACAGCGCCTGCACGTCGGGGTGCGCCAGCAGTGCGTCCACGGCCACCTTGTCGCCCTGCACCACGTTGAACACGCCATCGGGCAGGCCGGCCTGCTTGAGCAGGTCGGCGATCAGCAGGCTCGGCGACGGGTCGCGCTCCGACGGCTTCAGCACGAACGTGTTGCCGCACGCCAGCGCTACCGGGAACATCCACATCGGCACCATCACCGGGAAGTTGAACGGCGTGATGCCGGCCACCACGCCCAGCGGCTGGCGCAGGTTCCAGTTGTCGATGCCGCCGCCGATGTTGTCGGTGAAGTCGGTCTTCAGCAGGTTGGGGATGCCGCAGGCGAACTCCACCACCTCGATGCCGCGCGTGACTTCGCCCTTGGCATCGGAAAACACCTTGCCGTGCTCGCGCGTGATCAGCGCGGCCAGGTCGTCGTGGTGGCGATCCAGCAGTTCCTTGAACTTGAACAGGATGCGCGCGCGGCGCAGCGGCGGCATCTCGGCCCAGGCCGGCCAGGCCGCCTTGGCGGCGGCCACGGCGGCGGCCACGTCATCGGTGGTACCCATCGCCACGCGGGCCGCAACCGCGCCCGTGGCCGGGTTGAACACATCGGCAAAGCGGTCCATGCCCGCGCGTTGCACGGTGCCGCCGATGTAGTGATGGATCTCGGCAATCTGCCGGTTTTCTGCGATGTTCACTGCGGTCTTCCTCTATGTCTCGGGGCAGGTCTTACTTCACGCTCTGCAGGGCCTGCTTCAAGGTATCGAACAACTGGTCGATCTCGGCCTCGGAAATGATCAGCGGCGGCGAGAACGCCAGGATATCGCCGGTGTAGCGTACCAGCACCCCCAGCTCCAGGCATTTCAGGAACGCCTCGTAGGCACGCGCGCCCGGCGCGCCGGGGCGCGATTCCAGTTCCACGCCCGCCACCATGCCCAGGTTGCGGATGTCCTTCACATACGGCGCGCCCCGCAGCCCATGCACGGCCGCTTCGAATTTCGGCGACAACTCGGCCGCGCGCTCGAACAGCCTGTCGCTCTTGTACAGGTCCAGCGTGGCGATACAGGCCGCCATCGCCAGCGGATGGCCCGAGTACGTGTAGCCGTGCGGCAGCTCGATACCGCCCTGCGGCGTGGCGTTGATCACGGCGTCATGCACCTCGCGGCGCACGGCCACGGCGCCCATCGGCACGGCGGCGTTGTTGATGGCCTTTGCCATCGTGATCAGGTCAGGCGTGACCTTCAGGCGCTCTGCCGCGGTGGCGGCGCCCAGGCGGCCGAAAGCGGTAATCACTTCGTCGAAGATCAGCAGGATGCCGTGCTTGCTGGTGATCTCGCGCAGCTTCTCCAGATAGCCGACCGGCGGGATCAGCACGCCGGCGGAGCCCGCCATCGGTTCGACAATCACGGCGGCGATGTTCGATGCGTCGTGCAGCGCGATCAGCCGTTCCAGGTCGTCGGCCAGGTGGGCGCCCCATTGCGGCTGGCCCTTCGAGAACGCCGCCTCGGCAATGTTCAGCGTGGCGGGCAGGTGGTCGGTGCCCGGCATCACGTTGGCCGACCACATCTTGCGGTTCGGTCCGATACCGCCCACGCCCAGGCCGCCGAAGCCCACGCCGTGGTAGCCACGCTCGCGGCCGATGATGCGCGTGCGCTGGCCTTCGCCGCGCGCCCGGT
This sequence comes from Cupriavidus sp. HE11, assembly GCF_056097175.1. Classification (NCBI taxonomy): domain Bacteria; kingdom Pseudomonadati; phylum Pseudomonadota; class Betaproteobacteria; order Burkholderiales; family Burkholderiaceae; genus Cupriavidus; species Cupriavidus sp. HE11. Next base: position 2,189,253 of record NZ_CP184464.1, on the reverse strand, counting down.
GGTAGGCCAGGGCAATCTTCAGCGCCGTGTCGACCGATTCCGAACCCGAGTTCGTAAAGAAAATACGATCCAGACCCTTGGGCATCAGCGCAGCCACCTTGGTGGCGGCCTCGAATTCCAGCGGATGGCCCATCTGGAACGGCGGCGCATAGTCCAGCGTGGCCGCCTGCTGCGCGATCGCCTCGACGATCTCCTTGCGCGAATGGCCGGCTGCCACGCACCAGAGACCGGCGCAACCATCGAGCACCTTGCGGCCATCGTGGGTCGTGTAGTACATGCCGCTGGCCGATGCCAGCAGGCGCGGGGCGGCCTTGTACTGGCGATTGGCCGTAAACGGCATCCACAGGGCTTCGAGATCGGGAATCACGGTCTTGGCGGCGTCCATACGTTCTCCTGGTGCGGTGTGCAGGGTGGCGCGCGGAATGCGACGCCGAGGTTTCCGGCAACTCTACCGGCGGGGTCTGGCGTAAAGAATATACGGTAACGAGATCGTCGCCTTACCGTACAGTTTAGTCATCGAAAACCGTACAGGTCAGTGCGCCGTGGCGGGCGTTGCAAGGCCTCCGGCGATACGCTGTTGCAGCGCTGAAACCGATCAGGCACGCGGGATTCACGCTGCGACGCACCAATTCGGGCACCCGGCCGACGTAGCCAGTACACTGTACAGGTTTCGCACCTTGCAGCCGCCCCATGCTGAACCTGAACCTCGCACGTAGCCGCCGTGGCGGAGAGACCCTGACCGAGCAGATCGTGGCCGGCATTGCCGCGCTGGTGGACCAGCGCGCCCTGCGCGCGGGCGCCCTGCTGCCATCTGTACGCCGCTTTGCGCAGCAGCACAGCGTCAGCACGTTCACCGTGGCCGAGGCCTATGGCCGCCTGACCGCGCTGGGCTACCTGACGGCCCGGCCGGGCTCCGGCTACACCGTGGCCCACCGGCATACGCCGGCTGGCCAGGCACGCACTTCGCAGTGGGAGGCTCCGGCGCTCAATGCCGCCTGGCTGCTGTCCGATGTCTTCGCCGACCATTCCGTGCCGATCAAGGCTGGCGCCGGATGGCTGCCCGGTGACTGGCTCAACGAGGAAGGCCTGCACCAGGCCATGCGCAGTGCGGCGCGCGTGCCGGCGGCGCAGGTTTCGGGCTACGGCCATCCGTATGGCTTCGGCGCGTTGCGCGAGCACATCGCCACGCACCTGAGCCAGTACGGCATTCCCGTGCAGGCGCAACAGGTGGTGCTGACCCAGGGCGCCACGCAGGCGCTGGACCTGGTGGTGCGCACGCTGCTGCGCCCCGGTGACACCGTGCTTGTGGAATCGCCCTGCTATTGCAATCTGTTGCAGATTTTGCGGCTGGCCGGCCTGCGGGCGATTGGCGTCAATCGCACCGATGCGGGCCTGGACACCGATGCGCTGGAAGACGCCATCCGGCAGCACGCGCCCCGGGCGCTGTTCGTCAACACGGTGCTGCAGAATCCGACCGGCGCCAGCCTGACCAGCATGAACGCGTTCCGCGTACTGCAACTGGCCGAGCAGCACCGTCTGCTGGTGGTGGAAGACGATATCTACCGCGAACTGGCGCCAGCCGGGTCGCCGATGCTGGCGGCCATGGACGGCCTGTCGCAGGTGGTGTACGTCAACGGATTCTCGAAGACGATCACCCCGTCGCTGCGCGTGGGCTACCTGGCGGCCAGCCCGGACCTTGCCAAGGCCTTCGCGCAGACCAAGATGGCAGTGGGACTGACCTCGTCAGAGGTCACCGAACGGCTCGTGTATTCGGTGCTGACCAGCGGCCACTATGGACGGCACGTGGCCGCGCTGGCCGAACGGCTACGCGCGCAACAGGATCGCGTGGCGGAAAAGATGGAAGCGCATGGACTGGAGATCATGCTGCGGCCCGACGGCGGCATGTTCGCCTGGGCCCGCCTGGCGCAGGCCGGCGGCGAGTTGGCACTGACAGGCAACCAGCTGGCAACGCTGGCGCTGGAGCACGGCATCTGGCTGGCGCCCGGCTCGTACTTCGAGCCCGATGAAACCGATTCGCCGTGGATCCGCTTCAATGTGGCTACCGGGGACGCGCCCCAGCTATGGGCATTCTTCGATGCCCTGCGCAGCGGCCGGGCCCAGGCCCGAGCCGCCTGACGCAGGCTTGCGCAATCAGAAGCGATAGCGCACGTAGCCCGTGTAGAAGTTGCTGCCCGGGTTCGGTTCCTTGATGCCGGCGTTGGAGATGTGCTGGAACCGGAAGCCCACTTCGGTGTTGGCGTTCTTGCCAAAGCCCACGCCCACGCCAAGCATGTCGGAGAACTGGAAGGCACTGCCCATGCGGTGCTGGTCGGACGTGCCGGTGTGCGTCAGCATGCGCACGCCGACCGACGCTTCGGCGAACGGCACGAAATAGCTGCCGCGCTTTTCGACGCGCAGGATCGGCGAAATACCGAATTCGAACAGGTTCTGCTGGTTGGTGCCTCCGCGGGCGTCCCAGCCGGCCACGTTGAACTCGGCCTGCAGGCGGAACAGCCAGCCTTGCGGGTTGCCGTACTGGATCGGCGTGTTGAAATTGACGCCAAGTTCGTACTTGTTGACATCGTGGCTGGTGTCGCGGGCAACGGCCACGTGCACGGCCGGATGGGCCCAACCCACCAGTTCTTCGGCACTGGCTGCCGAACTGGCCCCCGCCAATGCTGCGGCGACGGCCAGGGTACGGATGGCGAACAGGGATCGGGGTGACTTGGCGAGATGCATGCGGCGTTCTTGTTGTTCTGTCTTCATGAATGAAGGCATCGAAGAGAGAGTGACTCGGCAACTAGACGAAATCGACTGCCGGCCCCGCCGAAGCACCTTGGCGCTCGGGAGGGGTCAGGCCCAGAGCCTCTCTACCACCCAACTCGCGGCAACACAGATCCCGAGCCAGATGGCGAGGCAGCTTGCAATAAATCGGTACGTCATTGTGGGAATTAACAGCTGAGGAGAAATTTTTAATGGAATTTTTGCGACGAATTATACATACATTCACGAATGCATGTAAATCGTGTCGCGGCAGTCGATGGATTGACCACCCCGCGTCCATCAGAATTCCTCCAGTCCGCGATGATGCCAGCCCCCGGAGAACTGTGCAGACGGAAGGTTAAACAGTCGTATCAAGGAAACGAAAGGCACAGATCGACGCAATGTGGCGTTTGCGATACCACAATGTGTGGAGCATCGAGCCGTCGGGACCAGCCCCTGGGTGGCCGCCGCGCACAGCCGGGTGGCTGCGGCGGGGAAAGAAATCTCTGATGAATCAGATAGTTGTCGATAATCAGCCGCGCAGGAACGGCAGCACTTCGGCCAGCAATTGCTCGGGGACTTCCTCGGCAATGTAGTGCCCGCAGGGCATGGCATGGCCTGTCACTTTGTGCGCGACCTTGCACCATTCTTCCAAAGGTGAAAAACACTGTTCCACGGCACCGTTGGCTCCCCACAACGCCAGCATGTCGCATTCAACCTTTCGGCCGGCCTCGATATCGGCGCGATCGTGCTCCAGGTCGATGCCCGCGCTGGCCCGGTAGTCTTCGCACAGCCCATGTGCCGCACCGGGCAGCTTCAGACAACGCAGGTATTCGGCCAGCGCCGCGTCGGTGAACGGCGTCATGCCCGCGCTGCGGCCGCCCATGGTCTGGCGCAGATACAGCGCCGGATCGGCCTCGATCAGCGTTTCCGGGAATGGCGCAGGCCGGATCAGGAAGAACCAGTGGTAATAGGCGCGCGCGAACGCCTCGGTCGTCTGCGAGTACATGGCCAGCGTCGGGGCAATGTCCAGCGTGACCAGTTTTTCCACGGCCTGCGGATGATCGACCGCCAGCCGGTGGGCCACGCGTGCGCCCCGGTCGTGCGCCAGCACCCGGAACCGCTCGAAGCCAAGCTTGCGCATGACGGCCAGCTGGTCGGCCGCCATCACGCGCTTGCTGTAGTTGCTGTGATCGGGCAAACCCGCCGGCTTGCCGCTGTCGCCATAGCCGCGCAGGTCGGTGGCTACCACCGTGAAATGGCGCGCCAGCTCGCCCGCCACCTTGTGCCAGATCACGTGGGTCTGCGGATGACCGTGCAGCAGCAGCAGCGGCGGCCCCTCGCCGCCCACCACGGCGTGGATGGGCACGCCATCATGGTCGATGCGGTGCGTTGCGAAACCTTCGAACATCGTGTTGTCTCCTCAGCCGGCCAATCGGGCCATGGTAGTGGCAGCCACATCGCGAAGCCAGGGGTTGGCCGCGTGATGCCGGCCGGCGAAAGCCGCGATGGCATCGGCGTGGATCAGCGACATGCCGATGATGTCCAGGCCACGCCGGAACATGTCCAGGTGCCGGGCCGACATCGTGAACGGTGCCGTGAAGTCTCCGGCCGCCACGGTCATCGTGTCCAGGTCGATGCGGATCGATGCCGGTGCCGCCGGGTTGCCCGCCGCGCCCATCAGCACATCCACCTGGGCCTGTGGCAGCATCACCAGCAGCAGCCGGTTGTTCATCGCGTTCGAATAGAAGATCTCGCCGAAGCTCGGCGCGATGACCGCGCGGATGCCGTACTGCTGCAGGCCCCAGACGGCATGCTCGCGGCTGGAGCCGCAGCCGAAGTTGGGGCCGGCCACCAGCACGCGGGTATCGCGCCAGGCAGGCTGGTTCAGTACGAAGTCCGGGCGCGGCTCGCCATGCTCGTCGAAACGCATGTCGTAGAGCAGGCCACGGTCCAGCCCGGCCTTGTCGATGCCCCGCAGGAACTGCTTGGGCATGACCTGGTCGGTGTCCAGGTTCGGCAACGGCAGCGGTGCGCCCGTGCCTTCGATCAGGGTGAATGCGGACATTGTGGGTCTCCGGTCAGCGGGATTGGCCAAGCTGGCGCACATCGGTGATGCAGCCCGTGATGGCAGCCGCGGCGGCCATGGCGGGGCTCATCAGGTGGGTGCGCCCCGCCCGGCCCTGGCGGCCTTCGAAATTGCGGTTGGTGGTGGACGCGCAGCGCTCGCCCGGCGCCAGCATGTCATCGTTCATCGCCAGGCACATCGAGCAGCCAGGCTTGCGCCATTCGAAACCGGCTTCCAGCAGCAGTGCGGCAATGCCCTCGGCCTCGGCCTGCTCGCGCACGGCGCCGGACCCCGGCACCACCATCGCGCGCACGCCGTCCGCCACCTTGTGGCCGCGCACCACGTCGGCCACGGCACGCAGGTCTTCGATGCGGCCGTTGGTACAGGAGCCGATGAACACGCGCTGCACCGGCAGGCCCTGCAGATGGCTGCCGGGAGCCAGGCCGATATAGTCCAGCGCGCGTTCGGCCGACGCCCGCGCGATGGCATCGACGGCGTCGGCCGGATACGGCACGGCGGCGCTGACGGGAATCGCCTGGTCGGGGCTGGTGCCCCAGGTCACGTAGGGCTCCACCACCGAGGCATCGAACACCAGTTCGGCATCGAATGGCGCGTCGGCGTCGGTCGCCAGTTGCGCCCACGCGCTGCGCGCGGCCTGCGCCATCGACGCATCGATATCGGCGGCGCGTTCGAGCACATAGCCCACCGACGTGGTGTCGGGGGCAATCAGCGCGCCGCGCGCCCCGGCTTCGACCGTCATGTTGCACAGGGTCATGCGTGCTTCCATCGACAGCGCGTGGATGGCGCTGCCGGTGAATTCCACCACGTAGCCGCGCGCACCCTGGGCGCTGATGCGCGAGATGATGTGGAGAATCAGGTCCTTCGACGTGGTGCCAGGCGGCAGCAGGCCTTCCACGCGGATGCGCATGTCCCGCGCCAGCCGGTAGACCAGCGTCTGCGTGGCCAGCACGTGTTCCACTTCCGACGTGCCAATGCCAAACCCCAGCGCGCCAAAGGCGCCATACGTGGTGGTGTGGCTGTCACCGCACAGCACGACCATGCCCGGGCGGATCATGCCGTGCTCCGGCGTGATCACGTGTTCGATTCCCTGCAGCGGGTCATTGGTATCGAACAGCGGAATGCCGTGCAGGTCGCAGTTGCGCTTGAGGTTGCGTGCCTGCAGGGCCGACGCCGGGTCCTGGATCACGCGCGGCGACTCCGCGTGCGTGGGGATGATGTGATCGACCACGGCCAGTTGCTGGCCCGGCGCCGGCACCTTGCGGCCATGCTCCGCCAGCCCCGCGAATGCCTGCGGGCTGGTGTACTCGTTCATGATGTGCAGATCGGCGTAGAGCAGCACGTTGTCAGCGTCGAGCGTGACCACGGTGTGCGACTCCACGAGCTTGCGATACAGCGTGCGTCCGGCCATGTTGCTTGCCTGCCTGTTGTGGGGGATGGAATGACAGGCAGTCTAATCGCGGAATCCATAGCTATAATTTCGCGAACTGCATTTCATTCGTGCCGTGAATTCATTAGTCATCCAGACCGGATTCCGCACGATCCCGCCATGGACACCTTTTCCGATCTCGCCTTCTTCATCCTGCTGGTCAAGCGCGGCAGCCTGGCCGGTGCCGCGCAGCAACTGGGCCTGACGCCTTCGGCAGCCAGCAAGCGCCTGGCCGCGCTGGAGGCCCGGCTGGGCGTGCGGCTGCTGAACCGCACCACGCGGCGGCTGTCGGTGACGCCCGAGGGCGAGGCCTATCTGGATCAGGGCGGGCGCATCCTGGCCGAACTGGAGGAACTGGAGCAGGGCCTGGGCGGCAGCCGCGTGGCGCCGCGCGGGCTGCTGCGGGTGAATGCCACGCTGGGCTTCGGCCGCCGGCATATCGCGCCGGCCGTGGGTAACTTCCTGCAGGCGTATCCGGACGTCGAAGTCCAGTTGCAACTGACCGATCGCGCGCTGAACCTGGCCGAGGAAGGATTCGACGTCGGCATCCTGGTGGGCGACCTGCCCGACGCCCGGCTCAACGCGCGCAAGCTCGCGCCGAACAGCCGGCTGCTGTGCGCCGCGCCGGCCTACCTGGCGCGCCATGGCGAACCGGCATCGCCGCGCGCGCTGCAGCAGCACCGCTGCATCGTGATCCGCGAGAGCGAAACCGCGTATGGCACCTGGCACCTGCAGGCGGCCGGACGCCAGGAGACGGTCAAGGTGCGCGGGCCCGCAGCCACCAACGACGGCGAGGTGGCCGTGAACTGGGCGCTGCAGGGACACGGCATCCTGCTCCGATCCGAATGGGAGGTGGCCCCGCTGCTGCGCTCCGGGCGACTCAGGCAGGTGCTGCCCGAATGGTCCGCGCCGCCGGCCGATATCTACGCGGTGTACCTCTCGCGCGACAAACTGTCCGCCCGCGTGCGCGCATTCGTCGATTTCATGGCCGAGCATTTTGGCGGCTACGACACGACGGCCGACTATCACGGCTGGTAGCCGGCCCTGTGCGGGTAACAACAACCTTCTGGCCGCCATGGTTGTCAGATGACTGTCGGCGTGCGGCTGCTACCCTAGCCATTGCCTTCCTCCCCGCACTACGGACTTCGCCATGCACACGCACAATTTCTCGTCGTGGACCCATTCCCACGTCTTCGACACCGGCAACCAGGCCGCCGAACGCGGCACGCGCCTGGTGATGTGGATCACGCTGGCGATGATGGCGATCGAGATCGCCGCCGGCCTGGGCTTCAATTCGATGGCGTTGCTGGCCGACGGCTGGCATATGAGCTCGCACGCGGTCGCCATCGGCCTGTCGGCGTTTGCCTATGCCGCCGCCCGGCGGCTGGCGCTGGACGCGCGCTTCACCTTCGGCACGTGGAAGATCGAGGTGCTGGCCGCCTTTGCCAGCGCCGTGTTCCTGCTGGGCGTGGCCGGCCTGATGGCCTTCGGGTCGGTCGAGCGGCTGTTCAGCCCGGCACCGATCCACTACCGCGAGGCCATGGCCGTGACCGCCATCGGCCTGCTGGTCAACCTGGGCTGCGCGTTGATCCTGGGCGGCGCCCATCATGGGCACGGACATGACCACGGGCACGATCACCACCATGACCACAGTCACGACCACGGCCACCAGCATCACGACATCAACCTGCGTTCTGCCTACCTGCACGTGATTGCCGACGCCGCCACGTCGGTGCTGGCGATCGTGGCGCTGGCCGGCGGCTGGTGGCTGGGCTGGAACTGGCTCGATCCGGTGATGGGCCTGGTGGGCGCCGTGCTGGTGGGCCGCTGGGCCATTGGCCTGCTGCGCCAGAGTGGCACGGTGCTGCTGGACCGCGAGATGGACCACCCCGTGGTGGAAGAGGTCCGCGAAGTGCTGGACGGGTTCGCCCATGGCGAAGGCCACACGCGCGTGGCAGACCTGCACGTCTGGCGCGTGGGGCGCGAGCAGTTTGCCTGCATCGCCAGCCTGGTCACGCACGACGCCACGCTGACGCCGCAAAGGGTGCGGCAGGCCCTGTCAATCCACGAGGAACTGGTGCACGTGAGTGTCGAGATCAACCAGTGCGGCGATGGCCCGGCACCGGGCCGTGCCCCGCATCGCCACTAGTCGCTGACCGCCTCAGGGCTGCAGCAGGATCGCGCCGGTCGTCTCGCGGCGCTCCGCGGCTTCATGGGCGTGCGCCACATCGGCCAGCGGGAAGCGTGCGCCGATATCAACCTTCACATGGCCGGCGGCGATGGCATCGAACAGGTCTTTGGCATTGGCGCGGAAGCGCGACGCATCGGCGTTGTGCGGGAACACCGACGGCCGGGTCAGGAACAGGCAGCCCTTCTTGTTGAGCAGTTCGGGCTCGATGGCCGGTGCCGGCCCAGACGCCGCGCCGTACAGCACCACCATGCCGAAGGTCTGCGCGCAGTCGAGCGAACCCAGGAAGGTGTCCTTGCCCACGGCATCGTAGACCACGGTCACGCCGCGCCCATCCGTGGCATCGCGCACCTGCTTGACCCAGTCGCCATGGCTGTAGTCGATGGCGATATCGCAACCGGCCGCCCGCGCGCGCTCGCACTTGGCCGCCGAGCCGGCCGTGCCGATCACGCGCGCACCGAGCGCCTTGGCCCAGCCGCTGAGAATCTGGCCTACGCCGCCGGCCGCCGCATGCACCAGCACCGTATCGCCGGGCTTCACCGCGTGGGTGTGGCGTACCAGGTACTGCGCGGTCATGCCCTTGAAGATGGTGGCCGCGGCCTGTTCGTCGCTGATGTTGTCGGGCAGCTTGACGAGCTTGTCGGCGGCCACGTTGCGCCCCTCCGAATAGGCGCCCAGGCCGGCGTTCATGTAGGCCACGCGGTCACCCACGGCCACATCGGTCACGCCCTGGCCAACGGCCTCGACCACGCCGGCAGCCTCGAAGCCGAGCCCGGTACCGGCCGGCAGCGGATAGGTGCCACGGCGCTGGTAGATATCGATGAAATTGAAGCCAATGGCCGTATGCCGCACGCGCGCCTCGCCGGGGCCCGGCTCCGGCAGTTCTACCGATTCCAGCCGCATGACTTGCGGCAAACCAAATTCGTGAAGGCGGATGGCGCGGACGGTCGTCGGCATGGGGTCTCCTCGATGCGCTGGCAGAAAGTGAAGGCCCGATTATTGACGCTTTTGCGAAACCTTGCCGGCGCTCACGCCAGTTCGGCGCTCATGCACAGCGCGCTGGTGTCGCGCAGCCGCCTGAACTCCTGGCTCTCCAACACCTCGGTCGGCAGCTTGGACGCGTGAATCAGCGAGAAACCGTAGCGCGCGAAGTAACTCGGGCACGTGGACGTGAGCAAGACGGCGCGTCGGCTGCCATTGGCGCGCGCCCGCATCATCACGGCGTGTACCAGATGGCTGGCGACACCCTGGTCGCGCCATTCGCGCAGCACGGCCACCGACCGGATAATCGCCGTATCGCCAAAAAGCTCGGCACAAGCGCAACCCACCAGTTGCGCATCGAGCACGGCCACATGAAATTCGCCGACGAGTCGCGGCAGGTCGTCCACCGGCAAGCCGCACCGCTCAAGAACGGTGCCGATGGCGAGCGTATCCGAAGGCTGAGCCATACGGATTCGCATGTCTTTAATCATTTGGAGCCTCTGTTTCTCTCATCACGTTGCGACGGATACGCCATGGAAGCCCTGCATGGTGAAACCTGGTGCGCCAACTGCCGTGCGCCAACGACCGGTAGTCGTACGACAACGGCACCAAAGAGAGCGGTGAATTGCTGACGATTGGTGCATGCGCGCCTCACAGTATCGCAATCGCGTCCGAGTTTCCAGAGGGAAATCACCGGATGCGACGCGTGCCATGCACAGTCGAAAAACGAGCATGAAATGCGCCAGGCCGGCTGGACAGTATCGGCGCGTTTCGTGAAGAAAATGCGTGGGCGAAGAAACCGTCGCAAGCGATGCGGCGTCAGCGGAAACGGGAGGGAAACGGAAGGAAAATCAGGGAGTGGAGGCGGGGATACGGAATCGAACCGTCGTAAACGGCTTTGCAGGCCGTCGCATAACCACTCTGCCACCCCGCCCCGGGATGCCGGCCCGAACGGGCCGATCTGTGGTGCGGGGCGCAGTGTAGCCGAACTGGGAAAAGTCTGCAGGGCGTGGGTCCGTCCTGCCTGCTGCGGTTTTGCCTGGCGGCGGCGGTGGCATCACGGCACGGCGGCCCGGCTACTCCTCCGGGCTACCCATGGCCGACTGCAGGTAGTTCTGCACGCCAACCTTTCCGACCAGTTCGATCTGGGTCTGCAGCCAGTCGATATGGTCTTCGGTGTCATCCAGGATGTCAGTCACGATTTCGCGCGAGACATAGTCGCCCACCGATTCGAAATACTTGATCGCTTCCTTCAGGCTGGCCTGCGACACCAGTTCGAGCTTGAGATCGCAGCCGAGCATTTCCTCGGTGTTCTCGCCGATCATCAGCTTGTCCAGGTCCTGCAGATTGGGAAGGCCGTCGAGCATGAGAATACGTTCGATCAGACGATCGGCATGCTTCATTTCCTCGATCGACTCTTCATACTCATGTTTGCCCAGCGCCTGAAGCCCCCAATGGCGATACATGCGGGCATGCAGAAAATACTGGTTGATTGCCGTCAGTTCGTGCTTGAGCTGACCGTTGAGCAACTGAATTACCTTTTTGTCTGCTTTCATGACCTTGATCCCCAATACGTCCCGGCGACGATTTTCATGGTAATCCCCTGATCCGGAACTTCAAGCCCGGCGCGGCTTTCCGGCCAGCCATCAATGACGGAATGGCGAAATTCCTCGCAATGACGATTATGCGAGTGATACTGATTCCGATTTCGACGAAATAAAAAGGCGCCTCTCGATGGAGGCGCCTTGCGTCATATTGACCGGATCATTCATTCACCGCTCGCGCGATAGCGATTGCGCAAATCCCGAATCAGGTCGTGATTACGCAGCACGCCCTGGTATTGCCGCTCGATCAGCGCGCGAATATCGAACGTGAGATCGGTTTCCTGCAGCGCATCGGCATACTTCTTCTTGGCAACGTCCTCGCCCTTCTCGGTCTCTTCCAGAATGGCCAGATCGGAGCGATCAGTTACTGCGGTGCGCAGGCTGATCCAGCCGCGATGCAGCGCACCGGCCATGCTGCCGTGATCTTCAGGCTTGCCGCCCAGAGCGGCAACCTGGCCCTGGAGTTCGCGCACTGCCGCGCCGATCTCGGTGGCCCGACTGGAAAACAGAGTCTTCAGTTCCGGATTCCTGGCATCGTCGGCAGCCTTGCGAAACCCCTCCTCGCCATCGCGCGAAACTTCGATCAGGTCGTTAAGCACAGAGACATTGTTGTCAGCCATAACGGACTCCTCTCATCACAACGCGCGCGCACCGCGCGACGCGCATGGAACATCCCGCGCGGCGCATGACGCGGCGCGGCCCTTTGTTCCACGATAGAGGAGTGGCCCCGGCCGGGCTGTCGGGGGGCCTCGCAAGGCGTTGTCGGCCTATGCCTACAGGCCGGCAACGTGCCGGGCGCCTGCCAGGTCAGTCCAGCAAGTGCCCCATGCGCGACCGCTTGGTCGCCAGGTACTTCTCGTTTTCGGAGTTGGCCGGCACGATGTGACGCATCTGCTCCGTCACCCGGATGCCCGCGTCTTCCAGCGCCTTGATCTTGATGGGATTGTTGCTCATCAGCCGCACCGACGTGACGCCCCACTGGCGCAGGAAATCGGCGGCAAATGCATAGGTCCGCGAATCGATCGCCTGGCCCAGTGCCAGGTTGGCATCGACGGTATCCAGGCCGGTGTCCTGCAGCGCATAGGCGCGGATCTTGTTCGACAGGCCGATGCCGCGGCCTTCGTGGCCGCGCAGGTACAGCAGCACGCCGCGGCCTTCCTCAGCAATCTTCTTCATGGCGAGGTCAAGCTGCTCGCCACAGTCGCAGCGGCACGAGCCGAACACATCGCCGGTCAGGCACTCGGAATGCAGGCGCAACAGCACGTTCTCGCCCGAGATGTCGCCCATCGAGAGCGCAAGATGTTCGGTGCCGGTGTCCACGCCCTGGAAGGCATGGGCGGTGAATTGGCCATAGCGGGTCGGCAGACGGGCGGAGCCGATCAGCTCACTTTCTAGGTCTTTCATATTGATGTTCGCTGGAGGCGCCATGGGGCCCGCGGGGCATGATGCAGGCGCGGGGCAGGCGCGCCACGGAGCGCCGATTGGGAGAGGCGCCGACGCGGCATGCCGGCAAGGATACCGCGAAATGCATTCCGCCATCCGCCGAGGGGTTACCGGGCGGTAGGCCGCACATGGGCCGGGGCGGGGTCAATCGGGGACAAATAGCCCGCTCGAACGCGCGCGCCGGACGCGAACCGGCTGGTTGTTCCGGCCAATCAGGGTAAAGCGATATCTGAACTCGGCCGGCGTCAGGACTGCCGTATCGGGCACATGCCTGCGGCAACGATAGCGCTGGATGCCCCGCTCGGTCAGGAGGAAATCCAGGCGTTGGCGCCAGGAGGATGCCTGGAGGTCGTCCCGCATCGAGCGATCGGTGAAGCCTGTCGCCGCTTCGATCAGTTCAAGCAGCCGGCGCAGGCGGGCAATACTGTCAGCCGGACTTGTGGAAGGGAGCATGTTCGCGGTGTCCGGGTTCTCGGACGCATCCTGAACTGCGCCAAATTTCCACAATGGCTCGTGATGCGCAAGACGGTTCCTGAATGCGTGCAGTTCGAAGACGAACGCCAGCGCTCGACGACGGATCTTCGCGTCACGCCATTGCGCCACCGGGGCACTAAGCGGATGAAACGGAAATATGGCCGGCAGGATCAGATTCGCGTGCGCGTGATCGATATTGCGAAGGACAGCGGGCCAGAAACCCAGCGAAAGGCTTGCCACCATCTCATCCGCGTCAAGTGCCCCCCTGGATCGGCGCTGGCGCACCTCTTCGATGCGCCGTTGTGTCGTCGGGCTCAGCGTCTTCCAGATCTGGTCATACCAGTGCGTGCTCGTGCTTCGGCCTCTTGTGTAAAACAATGACATCGCGCGATGGATGCTGTTGCGCAGCACGATCTCGAAGTATGCGAGGTGCGACGCGAAGCATGATGAGACCTCACCATTCCACAAATACAAACCGATGGCTTCGTCCATCGTTTTTGTCTTGAAGTATCTTCGGTAGCTGCTCAGGCGTCGCGACGAAACGACGCGCTCGAAATTCTCGTTAGATGATGTTCGCATGGCAATTGACAGTGTCCGGACGGTTCCATAGGATTGCGCCTGAGACGTCGATCGGCATACCCCGCAAGGGCGCCCCGGCGTAAGGAGTAAAAGGCCTCCCAATCGGGAGGCCTTTTGCTTTGTAGCGCGCCGGAAATGCCGCGACTATGAGACAACGGCGCAATCGCAAATGGATTTGCGTGGACATCGCCCCACCGTCAGATCCGCCGGAAGATCACCCTCGATACAGCGCCTCAAGAACAGGCAGGTTGCCCTCGCCAAATCCATGGTGGCCGTCGCGCTGGACGATCTCGAAGTAGAACTCGCCTGCCTCGCGCTTCGCGAATGCCTGCAGGAATTGCTCGGCGCCGTTGTCGGGTCGCACGACGCCGTCGGCCAGGATGCCATGGCGGCGCAGCGCGTCGACGTCAAGCCGATGCCCCGGCAGCCGGGCGTCCAGCGTGTCGTAGTAGGACGCAGGAGGCTCCACGAACGACACGCCATTGCGCGCCAGAATGCCTGCGCTGGCTACCAGGTCATCCGTCGCCAGCGCGATGTGCTGGATGCCCTCGCCATGGGCATCAGACAGGTAGTGACGCATCTGGTCATGGCGCGGGGTGCCCTTCTCGTACAACGGGATGCGGATCTGGCCGCACGGCGACAGCAGCACGCGCGCGTCGCTGGCCAGTTGCCATTGCGGATTGACCTCATGGATCTCGCGGAACCCGAGCACACGTCGATAGAAATCCATCCATTCATCGAGATGCCCGGCATCCACCGCCTGGGCCAGATGGTCCACACGTAGCAAGCCCGCATCGGCATGCGGCGAAGCGGGTGGCAAGGGGCGGAAGTCGACGTCGTAGATCGAGATATCGCCAACGTCGCCGGGCCGGCCCTCCTTGCCGCGCCAGCGGTCCACAAAGTAGATCAGGGACTGGCCGATGCCCTGGATCGCCGGGATATTGAGTTCCATGGGCCCCACGGTACCGCCCTCGAACGGCCACGCGCCCGCCTCCACCGCACGCGCGTAGGCGGCGGCGGCGTCCTGCACGCGCAGTCCCAGCGCGCAGATCGACAGGCCGTATTCCGATGCGTAGCGCACCGCGAACGAGTCGGGCTCGGCATCGACGATGAAATTCATCTCGCCCTGCCGGTATAGCCGCACGTTCTTGTGCCGATGCTGCGCAATCGCAGAAAAGCCAAAACGTTCGAAGGTCCGGCCAAGCTGGACGGGGTCGGGCGACGCGAATTCGATGAATTCGTAGCCCTGGACGCCCAGCGGATTGTCCCAGGTCTCGAAGCCATCCACGCTGGGCGCGAACACGTTGGAGGCGGCGTCTGTCATGGGTCTTTCCTGTACGAATATGGGCATGCCGATCATGCCTGCTGCGGCTTGCAGGCACCCCTCCGTAGAAACCCCAGCTCCGGTCATTGATCGCCCATCAGCGTTCATTAATCGCGCGAAGTCGGCTTCAGTACGCTTGGCCCCGGGGGCCCCGCGCAACTACTGTTACGTCATGACAAGGCCCCCCGGCGGCCACGCATAGACAGATCGCACGACGATCCCCTGACGACCACCTTCGCCCCCGACCTCCCATGATCAATGGCAAGACACTTCTCATCGCGCACCTCGGCTATCCGACCGAGTCGTTCAAGGCGCCGATGATCTACAACCCCTGGTTCGCCAGCCAGGGGATCAACGCCGTGGTGGTGCCGATGGGCGTCCGGCCCGACGACTATCCCGCCTTCTTCCGCGCACTGTTCCGCCTCACGAACATCCGGGGGGCGCTGGTCACCATGCCGCACAAGGTGACCACCGTGGAACTGGTGGACGAACTCACGCCCACCGCGCTCATCGCCGGCGCATGCAATGCCGTGCTGCTGCGCGATGACGGCAAGCTCGTGGGCGACCAGTTCGACGGCGCCGGCTTCGTCAACGGCATCCGCCGCAAGGGCTGCCAGCTGCCGGGCGCCCGCGCGATGGTGTCCGGATGCGGCGGGGTCGGCTCGGCCATCGCCGCATCGCTGGCGGCCGCCGGCGTGGCCGAACTGGCGCTGTTCGACACCCGCGAGGCATCGGCAGACGCGCTGCGCCAACGTCTGTCCGCCCACTATCCGGCCTTGCGCGTGGTCACGGGACACAACGACCCGCATGGCTACGACGTGGTGGTCAACGCCACGCCGCTCGGCATGAACCCCGGCGACCCGCTGCCGTTCGACGTGTCGCGCATCGCGCCGGGCGCAACCGTCGGCGAAGTCGTGATGAAGTCCGAATACACGCCGTTCCTGGAGGCCGCCTCGGCACGCGGCTGCAAGGTCCAGGTCGGTACCGACATGCTGTTCGAGATGATCCCGGCCTATCTGGAATTCTTCGGCTTCGGCACCGCCACGCCCGATGCCCTGCGCGAGGTCGCCACCATCCGCTACTGATGGCGCCGCGCCAACCCACTACACAAACATCACCCATCCACGGTGGAGACAGACAGATGACAACCATTCACAAGCCGCTGGCCGCGCCCCCCGCCATCGACGGCTCGATGCTGGGCAAGATCCGCGCAAGCATGGCGATCGGCAAGGTGCGCTGGGGCATGCTGGCCCTGGTGTTCTTCGCCACCACGCTCAACTACATCGACCGCGCGGCGCTGGGCGTGCTGCAGCCGGTACTTGCCAAGGCCATGTCCTGGACGGCACAGGACTACGCAAACATCAATTTCTGGTTCCAGGTGGGCTATGCGATCGGCTTCGCGCTGCAGGGCCGTTTGATCGACATGGTCGGCGTCAAGCGCGCCTTTGCACTGGCGGTACTGCTGTGGAGCATCGCCTGCGGCGCGCACGCGTTCGCGGCCAGTGCGGTCGGCTTCATGATCTGCCGCTTCTTCCTGGGGCTGACCGAGGCCGCCAACTACCCGGCCTGCGTCAAGACCACGCGCATGTGGTTTCCCGCTGGCGAACGGGCCATGGCCACGGGCATCTTCAATGCCGGCACCAATGTCGGCGCGATGCTCACGCCGGTCATGCTGCCGCTGATCCTGCAGGCCTGGGGCTGGCAGGCGGCGTTCCTGGCGGTGGGTACGCTGGGTGCCATCTGGCTGGTGTTCTGGTGGCTCAGGTACGCCAACCCGGACCAGCATCCCACGGTCAGCGCCGCAGAGCTGGCCTATGTCACCCGCGACACCGAGCCCGCTCCGCAACGCATTCCGTACTCGCGCATCCTGCGCATGCGCGGCACCTGGGCCTTTGCACTGGCCTACGCCATCACCGCACCGGTGTTCTGGTTCTATCTCTACTGGTTGCCGCCGTTCCTGAACCAGCAGTACCAGCTTGGCATCAGCGTCACGCAGATGGGCATTCCGTTGATCGTGATCTATCTGTCGGCAGATATCGGCAGCGTCGGCGGCGGTGCGCTGTCGTCGTGGCTGATCAGCCACGGCATGCCGGCCGTCAAGGCCCGGCTGCTGTCGATGCTGATCTTCGCGGTGTGCATCGCATCGATCGTCTTCGCGGCCGGCGCCAGCAGCCTGTGGATGGCGGTGGCCGCCATCTCGGTCGCCATCGGCGCCCACCAGGCGTGGACGGCCAATATCTGGAGCATGGTGATGGACTACACGCCCAAGCACGTCATCAGCTCGGTGTTCGGCTTTGGCGGCATGATCGGGGCCATCGGCGGCATGTTCATGACGCAGCTGGTTGGCTATGTGCTCACCGCCACCCACAACAACTACGCCGTGCTGTTCACGATGATTCCCTGCGCGTACTTCATCGCGCTGGCCTGGATGTTCCTGATGGCTCCCCGCCAGGTGCCCACGGAATAACCGCCCCTTCAACGCACGGGAACCTACCCTCAGGGAATCTCCATGAAGAAGCAACTGATGACGCTGCTCGCGTGTGGCGCGGGCAGTGCGGGGGCGTTCGCCCAGACCACCGGCGGTGTGACGCTGTACGGCCTGCTCGACACCACCATCCGCTACAGCACGAACGAGGACGCCGCCGGCCGCGGCAAGGTACAGATGACCGATGGCGTGCTGACCGGCAGCCGCTGGGGCATTCGCGGCACCGAGGACCTTGGCAACAATCTCAAGGCCTGGTTCATCCTGGAGTCGGGCTTCAACCCGGATGTGGGCACCAGCCAGCAGGGCGGCCGGCTGTTCGGCCGCACGGCCGTGGTGGGCTTCGACGGCGACTACGGCAAGCTGGCGCTGGGCCGCCAGTACACGCTGGCGCACGAAGTGCTGTCGTCCTACGAGGCCATGGCCTTTGCCAACAACTCCATCGTCGGCTACCAGGGCGGCAACTACACCGGCCTGCGCTACGACAACACGCTCAAGTACATCAAGAGCTTTGGGGGGCTGCAGGTGGCCGCCGCGTACACGTTCGGCGAGGTGCCGGGCAGCATCAAGAACAGCTCGGCCGCGGCAGGGTCGCTGGTCTACAGCTACGGCCCGTGGGAGGTGGGCACGGTCTACCAGCAGACGCAGAACGTGACATCGGCATTCTTCGGCGCGGTGCTGGCGGCACAGGCCAGCAAGCAGACCGTCTGGGGCCTGGGTGGGACGTACAAGGGCACCCGCGCGCAGTATTACCTGGGCTATACGAACAACCGGCTCGACGTGGCCGACTATCGCAACAACGTCGGCTACATCGGCACCCGGTATTCGATCACCGATGCGCTGAGCTTCATCGGCACGCTGCAGTATGACTGGCTCCGGCACGCTGGCCAGGGCGGCAAGCGGCTGACCACGGCTGGCATGCTCGACTACGCATTCAGCAAGCGCACCGACGTCTATGTCGAGGTGGACTATACCCACCTGCAGGGACAGTGGATCGCCCTGAACAGCTCGCCGAACTTCGCCAATAGCGGCAATACCTACGGCAATGCCACGCGGCTGGGTGTGATGGCCGGCGTGCGGCACAAGTTCTGACCGGGCCGGGCGCACAGACTGCCGCGCGGCCGCAGTGCCCCTCCTCGCCGGTGGCTGGCGCGCTGGCCGGCCCTGGCGTATCGTTGCCCACTTGCGCCTGCCACCCGGCCTGCCCCGCCCACCCGCCGCCATCATGGATACCCCGACCGCGCCGAATGCGCCGAACGCGCCGAACGCGCCGAACGCGAACAACGATCCGTTCCTGAGGGATCTCCGCCTGTTCTGCACCGTCGCGCGGCGTGCCAGCTTTATCGCCGCCGCCAACGACATGGGCCTGTCGCCGGCCCACGTCAGCAAGCGCATCGCCATGCTCGAAGCCATGCTCGGCGCCCGGCTGTTCCACCGCACCACGCGGCGCGTCAGCGTATCGACATCCGCATCGGCGAGGTGGAGGAACCCCACCTGATCGCCACGCGCATCGCCCCCGGCCAACGCATCCTGTGCGCCGCGCCGGCCTATGTGGCCCAGCGCGGACTTCCTGCCGAACCGGCCGACCTGGCCCAGCACGACTGCCTGCTGCTGCGCGAACGCGACCAGGCGTTCGGCGTCTGGCGCCTGCAGGCAGAGGGCCGCAGCGCCACGGTCAAGGTCACGGGGCCGATGGCCTCGAACCACAGCGACGTCACGCGCCAGTGGGCGCACGACGGCTTTGGCATCATCATGGCCTCGGCCTGGGACGTCGCCGACAGCCTGCGCGCCGGCGAACTGGTGCGCGTACTGCCCGACTGGCATCTGCCAGCTGATATCTGGGCGGTGACGAGCGCACGGGCATCGGTGTCGCCGCGCATGCGGGTCTGCCTGGACTTCCTGCGCACGCACCTGACCGAAGGCCCCTATTCGCTGCGCAACACGCCGGGCGATGCCTGACGGCGGCTGACGAAGGCTGACGGCGCCTGAATCCGACTGGCAGCCCTACAGCACGCGCATGATCGACAGCGCCGTGTCCTGCAGCACGTTCAGCACGCGGCCCAGCGCCTGCTCGGCTGTCTCGTCGCCAATCTGCATGTTGACCGACAACGCGGCGATGACGCGTCCGTGGCGGTCGCGCAGCGGCACGGCCACGCCGCGCACGCCGATCTGCAACTGCTGCTCCACCACCGCGTAACCCTGCGCGCCGGCCTTGCGGATGTCCTGCAGCAGGCGGTCGTGCTGCAGGATCGTGTACGGCGTATAGGGCGTCAGCACCACGGTTTCCAGCCAGTTCCGCACGTTCTCCTCGGGCAGCGACGCCAGCATCATCACGCCGGCCGACGCCAGCGGCGCGGGCACGCGCGCCCCCAGCACGAAGCCCGTGCTCATCACGCGGCTGGTGCTGGTACGCGAGATGAAGACCAGTTCCCAGTCATCGAGCACGCTCAGATAGGCCGCCTCGCCCACGGCGGCCGTGATCTGCTGCAGGAACGGCTGCACCGCACGCGGCAGCCGCGCCGAATCGAAATAGGACCAGCCCACCTTGAGCACGCGCGGCGTCAGGCTGAACAGCGTGCCCTCGCTGGTGGTGTAGCCCAGGTGCTCCAGCGTCAGCAGGTAGCGCCGTGCCGCCGTGCGCGTCAGACCCGTCAGCTGCGCGGCCTGCGTTGGCGTCAGCCGGGGATGGTCGTTGTCGAAGGCCTCCAGGATGGCCAGCCCCTTTTCCAGCCCGGCGATCCAATCGCGCCGGTTCAGCGGTTCTTCGCTCATGGTGTAAACCCGCAGTCTGCGCGGCAGTCGATCATGATGGCGCGATTGTCGCACGCAGTGGCGCGAATAGTGGTTGTTTGGTCCACGGGCGGCACCTACCCTGCCTCTATCGCAGCCTTGCAGCCGCCGTTTTCCATCCGATTGCCATGCGCCACCTTCGCCCTCACGCCACGTCCATCGCTACCATCTCCCTGTCCGGCACCCTGCCGGAAAAGCTTGAAGCCGCCGCAGCCGCCGGGTTCGACGGCGTCGAGATCTTCGCCAAGGACTTGCAGGATTTCTCTGGCACCGCCGCGGACCTTCGCCGTTACGCGGCGGGTCTGCATCTCGACATCCTGATGTACCAGCCGTTTCGCGATTTCGAGGGCATGCCGGCCAGCCAGTTCGACGGCAATATGGCGCGGGCGGCACAGGCGTTCGATGCCATGGAGGCACTGGGCACGGATCTGCTGCTGGTGTGCAGCAACGTGCAGGAAGCCGCCAGCGACGATCCGGAACGCGCGGCGGCCGACCTGTGGCAACTGGCCGAGGCCGCCGGGCGGCGCGGCCTGCGCATCGGCTACGAAGCGTTGGCCTGGGGCCGTCACGTGCGCCACTGGCGCCAGGCCTGGGATATCGTCCAGCGTGCCAGCCACCCGGCGCTGGGCCTGATCCTGGACAGCTTCCACACACTGGCGCTGGCCGCGTCGCAGAACGAACCGGTGGCCGAAGCGCTGCGTGGCATCGACGCCATCCCGGCCGAGCGCCTGTTCTTCGTGCAACTGGCCGATGCGCCCCGCATGGCGCTGGACGTGCTGTCCTGGAGCCGGCACCACCGCAATTTCCCCGGCCAGGGCGAACTGGACGTAGCGGCCTTCTGCCGGGCAGTGCAGGGAACCGGCTATCGCGGCCCGCTATCGCTGGAGATCTTCAACGACGTGTTCCGCGTGACCCCGCCGCTGCCAGTGGCACGCGACGGCCTGCGGTCGCTGCAGTGGATCGAAGAGCAGGCTGCCGGGGATCAGGCCGCCACCACCGCCACCCTGCGCTCGTAGAACATCGCCGCCGTGCCGCCCAGTCCGCTGACGGCAATCGCGGCCACGCCCAGCAGTGCCCAGCCGTCGGGCACGTAGCCGAAGATCAACCAGCCGCCGATCATGGCGAACGCGATCTGCAGGTAGAGGAACGGCGTCAGCACGGCCACCGGCGCGCGCGAATAGGCCAGGATCAGGAACAGGTGGCCCACCGTGCCGGCCAGGCCCATCGCGCCCAGCAGCAGCCAGTGGATGCCATCGAGATGACCGGCCCAGCCCAGCGGCAAGGCCAGCGTCAGCGCCCCCGTGGCAATCAGGCCGGTCAGGAAGTGGGTGGTGCCCGCGCCGTCGGCGCGCGTCAGCACGCTGGTAATCAGCTGATAGGCGGCGCTGGTCACGACGATGCCCAGCGGCAGCAGCATGGCGGGTTCGAACCCCGCCGCGCCTGGCCGCACCACCATGATGGCCCCGGCGAATCCGAGCAGCAGGAAGGCCCAGCGCAGCACCGACACATACTCGCCCAGCAGCACCGCAGCCACGACGGCAATCACCATCGGCGTCAGCATGGCTACGGCCGTCACCTCGCCCACGGGCAGGTAACGCAGGCTGAAATAGACGCACACGCTCGACAGCAGCAGCGTGGCCGCGCGCAGCACCTGCAGCACCAGCCGATGGGTGCGCAGCAGCGTCCGGCCGCGCCGGGGCAGCAATACCGCTCCCGTCAGCATCATCTGCACCGCGTAGCGCGCCCAGAGCGCCATGACCACCGGCACCGTGCCACTGATGATCTGCGTCATCGTGTCGAGCGTGGCAAAGCGCGCCACGGCGGCCGTCATCAGCAGCACGCCGTGCAGGGTGGTGGAAGCAGGGGAAGTCATGACAGCCGGGAGCGGAAGCGGGAGAGGTTCCGCCAGCTTACCTGCGGGGGGCACCGCCGATCATGTGCCGCAATGGCAGTAATGAGTGCGTTGCCAGCGAATAATCGCCGGCCGGAATCTGGTATGACGACGTGGCAGGGCAAAGACAAAGGCCGCCCGAAGGCGGCCTTTCCGGCGATGGCTCGCTGGCCCGGAGGCGCGATGGCGAGCCGGACGGCGGGAATTACTCCACCGTCACCGATTTCGCCAGGTTGCGCGGCTTGTCCACGTCGGTACCGCGCGCGCAGGCCGTGTGGTACGCCAGCAGTTGCAGCGGCACAACGTGCAGGATCGGCGACAGCGCGCCGTAGTGCTCGGGCATGCGGATCACCTGGATGCCGTCCGACGACTGGATATGCGTGTCAGAGTCGGCAAACACGTACAGGCGGCCGCCGCGTGCGCGCACTTCCTGGATGTTCGACTTCAGCTTTTCCAGCAGCGCGTCGTTCGGGGCCACCGTCACCACCGGCATGGCTTCCGTCACCAGCGCCAGCGGGCCGTGCTTCAGCTCGCCTGCCGGATACGCTTCGGCATGGATGTACGAGATTTCCTTGAGCTTGAGCGCGCCTTCCAGGGCAATCGGATAGTGCAGGCCACGGCCCAGGAACAGCGCGTTCTCGCGACGGGCAAAGTCCTCCGACCAGGCGATGATCTGCGGCTCCAGCGCCAGCACGCCATGCAGCGCGGCGGGCAGGTGGCGCAGGTTGGTCAGCGCGTCGGCTTCCTGCTGCTCGGTCAGGTGGCCGCGCACCTTGGCGAGTGCCAGCGTCAGC
The DNA here is from genome assembly GCF_056097175.1 of Cupriavidus sp. HE11. NCBI lineage: Bacteria > Pseudomonadati > Pseudomonadota > Betaproteobacteria > Burkholderiales > Burkholderiaceae > Cupriavidus > Cupriavidus sp. HE11. Next base: position 2,166,425 of record NZ_CP184464.1, on the reverse strand, counting down.
ATGTACAGCGCGGCCAGCTGCGTGGTAAACGCCTTGGTCGATGCCACGCCGATTTCGGTGCCGGCGCGCGTCAGGAAGCGCAGTTCCGTCTCGCGCACCATCGCGCTCGTCGCCACGTTGCAGACGGCCAGCGTATGCGTGTGGCCCAGCGAGCGGGCGTGGCGCAGCGCGGCCATCGTGTCGGCGGTCTCGCCCGATTGCGAGATCACCACCACCAGCGCGCGCGGGTTCGGCACGGTGTCGCGGTAGCGGTATTCGCTTGCCACTTCCACCTGGGTCGGGATCCGGGCGATCGATTCCAGCCAGTACTTGGCCGTGCAGCCCGAGTAGTAGCTGGTGCCGCAGGCCAGGATCAGGATGCTGTCGATATCGGCAAACACCTGCGCGGCGTTCTCGCCGAACAGTTCCGGCGTGATGGCGGCAATGCCTTCCAGGGTATCGCCCAGCGCACGCGGCTGCTCGAAGATTTCCTTCTGCATGAAGTGGCGGAACGGGCCCAGCTCCACGGCGGCGGCATGCGCTTCCACCACGCGCTCCTCGCGCTGCACCTCGGCGTCATGCACGTCGCGGATCGTGGCGCCGGCGCGGGTCAGCTCGACCACGTCGCCCTCTTCCAGATAGATGATGCGGTTGGCGGTGCCGGCCACGGCCAGCGCATCCGACGCCAGGAACGACTCGTCGGTGCCCAGCGCCACCACCAGCGGCGAGCCGGCGCGCGCGCCGACCACCACGTCGGGCTGGTCCTTCGCCACCACGGCAATCGCGTAGGCGCCATGCAGGCGCTTGGTCACCGCGCGCACCGAGCCGAACAGGTCGCCACGCGTGGCGCTGCTGGGGTACGTGTAGGCCTGGTGGATCAGGTGGGCCACCACTTCGGTATCGGTCTGCGACTCGAAGCCATAGCCCACGGCGCGCAGTTCCTCGCGCAGCGGCTCGTAGTTCTCGATGATGCCGTTATGCACCAGCGCAATGGTCTCGTCCGAGAAGTGCGGGTGTGCGTTGACGGTATCGGGCTTGCCGTGCGTGGCCCAGCGCGTGTGGGCAATGCCCAGATGGCCGCCCAGGCCCGACGACTGGGTCTGGGTGTCGAGGTCGGCCACGCGCGACACGGTACGCGCACGCTCCAGGATCGCGTCGCGCACCACTGCCACGCCGCAGGAGTCGTAGCCACGGTATTCCAGGCGACGCAGCCCTTCGACCAGGACGGGAACGATATTGCGGTGCGAAACCGCGCCGACGATGCCACACATAACTGAACCCCTTTATTTTTTCGGTTGCTTGACCGGACGCTGCCAGGCGTCGATCGTCATCTGTTTTGCGCGCGACAGCGTGAGCTTGTCGGCCGGTGCTTCCTTGGTCAGCGTGGTGCCCGCGCCAATCGTGGCGCCACGGCGCACGGTGACGGGCGCCACCAGCTGCGTATCGGACCCGATGAAGACATCGTCCTCGATCACGGTGCGGTGCTTGTTCACGCCATCGTAGTTGCAGGTAATCGTACCCGCGCCGATGTTCACGCGCTGGCCGACGGTCGAATCGCCCACGTAGGCCAGGTGGTTGGCCTTGCTGTGGCTGGCGATCTGGCTGTTCTTGACTTCGACGAAGTTGCCGATATGCACATCCTGGCCCAGCTCGGTGCCGGGGCGCAGGCGGGCGTAAGGGCCGATACGGCCATCCGGCCCGATCTTTGCTTCCTCGAAATGGCAGAACGGTTGCACGCGTGCGCCAGCGCCGACGGTGGTGTTGCGGATCACGCAGTGCGCACCGATATGCACGCCATCTTCCAGGTGCACGCGGCCTTCGAACACGCAGCCTACGTCGATGGTCACGTCGCGGCCGCAGGTAAGCTGGCCCCGCACGTCGATGCGCGCCGGATCCAGCAGCGTCACGCCCGCTTCAAGCAGGCGTTGGGCGATATTGCGCTGGTGGATGCGTTCGATCTCGGCCAGCTGGACCTTGCTGTTGATGCCCAGCGTTTCCCACACTTCGGCGGGCTGGGACGACACGATCTCCACGCCGTCGGCGGCGGCGCGCTCGATGGTGTCGGTCAGGTAGTACTCGCCTTGCGCGTTGTCGTTGCGCAGCGTGGACAGCCAGCGGCGCAGGTGGGCGGTCGGGCAGACGATGATGCCGGTGTTGATCTCGCGGATGGCGCGTTCTTCGTCGCTGGCATCCTTCTGTTCGACGATGCGTACGACATTGCCGGCAGCATCGCGCACAATACGGCCATAGCCGGACGGATCGGCCAGTTCGACGGTCAGCACACCCATGCGTTCGTTGCCGGCGGCCTGCACCAGGTGACTGAGCGTGGCGGTCGACGTCAGCGGAACATCGCCGTAGAGCACCAGCGTGGGCTGGGCGTCATCGAGCAGCGGCAGCGCCTGCATGACAGCGTGGCCGGTACCCAGTTGCTGGGCCTGCTCGGCAAATGCAACATCGTCGGCGCCCACCGCCTGGCGCACATGCTCGGCCCCGTGGCCGACCACGACGACCAGCCGGGACGGCGACAGCGTGCGGGCCGTGTCGAGCACGTGAGCCAGCATCGGTTGGCCGGCTACCGGGTGCAGCACCTTGGGCAGCGCTGAGTTCATGCGCTTGCCCATGCCCGCGGCAAGAATGACGATATTCACAAGGAGGTTCCTAAGTGAGTGTGTCTGAGAAAAAGCTGAAGAATCCGAGCCTGGGAGCACTGTGGCCGATGTGGCTGAACCGTTGCCACGACTGGGCTGGCGGGCGATTCGCCGGCCCCGGAAACATGCGCGCCGATTCTAGCACGCGGGCCTGTGCCGCATCGGGTCGATCACCTCGCGTTACCGTTGTTCACATTTGGTCACGCGGCGTTTTTGCATGGTTTGCAGCATTTACCGTGATTCTGGCGTTGGCTGGATGCAACGCGATGAAGCTCGGCTACCAGCAGGGCGACCGCCTGGCCTACTGGTGGGTGGATCGCTACGTCGATGTTTCCGACGCCCAGGAGCCGCCCACCAAGGAAGCCATCGCACGCTTCTTTGCCTGGCACCGGCGCGCCCAGTTGCCCGAAATCGCCACGGTGCTGACCCGCGTACGGGGCGAAGTCGGTGGCGAGGTCAGTCCGGCCATGGTGCGGCAGGTCCAGCAGGACTCCCAGCGCCTGGGTCGCCAGGCCTTCGACAATGCGGTACCCGACCTGGCCGACCTGATGCTGACGCTGACGCCCGACCAGATCCAGCGGATGGAAAGCAAATTCGCCGAAAGCAACGCCAAATACCGCAAGGAATTCCTGAAATCCGACCCTGCGGCCCGCACCGATGCCCGCTTCGACAAGATCATGAGCTACGCCAAGCTGATCTACGGGTCGTTCTCCAATGACCAGGAACGGGCCATCCGGGACGCGATGGCGCCCTATATGCAGAGCGCCGACGCGCGCTACGCCGAGCGCGTCAAGCGCCAGCAGGAATGGGTGGCCCTGGCCCGACAACTGTCCACGACCCGCCCGCCCAAGCCCCAGGCCGAAGCCATGCTGCGCAAGTACGCCGACGACTGGCAACGGCCTGGCAGCGGCGAGCAGCGCAGTACCTCGGCCGGCGTGGACCTGACCGTCAGGATCGCCAATATGACCACGCCGGACCAGAAGGCGCATGCCGTCAAGCGCTTTGACGGCTGGATCAACGATACGCGTTCACTGGTGGCCGAAAGCGGCGTGTCGCCCCAGGCACCCCAGACACCCCAGGCCGCCAGGTAACGCCAGCCAGCCTGACTCCATCAACGAAAAAGCCCCGGGGCCATGCCACGGGGCTTTCTTCTATGGCGCAGCGGCGCCAATCAGGCCGCAGGCTGGCCCGCCGGCTCCGAAACGGGTGCGGCAACAGGCTCCGAGGCTGCCTCTCCCGCCTTCTGGATCTTGTCGAAGCGCACGAATTCCATGCGATTCGGCTCGACGTTCCCGGTGAACTGAAGCGCCTGCTGGCTGAAGGTGGTCTCGCCGAACAGCGATGCCTCGTCGACCTTGGCCAGGCCGGTGGCCAGGCCCGTGAACGGGAACAGCTCGGTATCGGCCAGATGCGACGGCACCACGTTGCGCAGCGCCGAGAAGATGTTGTCGATGCGGCCCGGGTGCTCGCGCTCCCACTGCTGCACCATCTCGCTCACCTTCTTGCGCTGCAGGTTTTCCTGCGAGCCGCACAGGTTGCACGGGATGATCGGGAATTCCATGGCACGCGCGTACGACGCGATGTCCTTTTCCGCGCAATAGGCCAATGGACGAATGACGATGTGCTGGCCGTCATCGGTGGCCAGCTTGGGCGGCATCGCCTTCATCTTGCCGCCGAAGAACATGTTCAGGAAGAACGTGTTGACGATGTCGTCACGGTGGTGGCCCAGCGCGATCTTGTTCGCGCCCAGTTCCTTGGCCGTGCGGTAGATCACGCCCCGGCGCAGGCGCGAGCACAGCGAGCAGGTGGTCTTGCCCTCGGGCACCTTCTCCTTGACGATCGAGTACGTATCGGCCTCGACGATCACATATTCCACGCCCGTCGACTTCAGGTACTCGGGCAGGATGTGCTCGGGAAAGCCCGGCTGCTTCTGGTCCAGGTTCATCGCGATCAGCTTGAACTGGATCGGCGCCCGCTTCTGCAGCGCCATCAGGACCGACAGCATCGTGTACGAGTCCTTGCCGCCGCTCATGCAGACCATGACGGTGTCGCCGTCCTCGATCATGCCGAAGTCGCCGATGGCCTTGCCGGTCTGCGACTGCAGACGGGTTTCAAGCCGATAGAAGTTAGCCGAGTGACTCATAAGACGTACCTGTAACGGGGTGGGCGCTGAATAATGGCCACGTCCCCGATAGAAATGCCGGAATTGACGGGGCGATATTCTACTGGACCGGCCCGTCCGGCGCTGTGCGCGTCCCGAGTCGCCCCGGTCTTCGTCAGGCCGGCTTGATGTGGAACACCTCTACGCCAACCGAATCGCAGTCGGGGTAGACGTCGGGCTTCTCGGTCGAAACGCGTACGGCGCGCACCTTGGGATGCTGCAGCATGGCGCGCGCCACGTCGTCGCACAGCGTCTCCTGCAGGTGGATATGGCCCTGGGCCATGCGGGCCGCCACCGTGTTGCGCATGAAATCGTAGTCGACCACTTCCTCCAGCCGGTCGGCCTGGGGGGTGGTTTCGGACAGCGACACGAACAGGTCGATGTTCACCAGCACGCGCTGTTCGCCCTTTTTCTCGAATTCATGCACGCCGATGTTGATCTGCACTTCGTAGTTGCGCAGGAACATGCGACGGCAGTCTTGCAGGCTGGGATGGGAAAGGGCGGCAAAGGTCATGGCAGGGTCAATCAAGGTACGGCTTCATTCAGTCAGGAACATCACGTCGCGGGCCAGCGGCATCAGGTGCTGGCCTCCGTCGACGTACAGCGTGGTGCCGGTCACGGCGCGGGCCACGGCCAGGTAGGCCACGGCCTGGGCGATATCGTCGGGCGTGCTCGACTTGCCCAGCGGCGTCATGCCGTGGGCCCGCACGAAGCCCGGGTCGGACTGGTCGCCGGACACCAGCGTGATGCCCGGCGCCACGCCCACCACGCGCAGGCGCGGGGCCAGCGCCTGCGCCAGCTGCACCGTGGCGGTCTGCAGCGCAGACTTCGACAGCGTGTACGACAGGAAATCGGGGTTCAGGTTGTTGAGCTTCTGGTCCAGCAGGTTGATCACCACGCCGCGCTGCTCGGTGTCGTTGCCGTCGGCGCCAAGCGCCTTGTGCATCTCACGCGCCAGCAGCAGCGGGGCTGCCACGTTCGTGCGCATATGGGTATCGAGCGATCCGTACGAGAAGCTCGTGGCCACGTCGTACTGGAACAGCGATGCATTGTTGACCAGGCAGGTCGGCGCGCCCAGCACATCCACGCAGGCGGCTACCAGCTTGCCCGTGGCGGCTTCGTCGGACAGGTCGGCCTGCAGCACGGCGGCGCGGCGGCCCAGCCCGCGGATCTGCGCGGCCAGCGCCTCGGCTTCGTCGCGCGACCGGTTGCAGTGGACGGCCACGTCCCAGCCCTGCGCGGCAAGCTCCAGCGCGATGGCGCGGCCCAGCCGGCGCGCCGCGCCGGTCACCAGCGCCACGCCGCGCGATTGGACGCCAGCGGCGCCCTGAGTGTTCGAATCTGGCATTGCTACAATTCGCGGTATGCAGAAAGTCGCTAGTCTACCCCTTCCCTCCGCCGATGCGCTTGACGCGTCCAAGGCCCTCTCCATCGTTATCGGCGACGCCATCGCGGCCTCGGGCGGCTGGATCGGCTTTGACCGCTACATGTCGCTGGCGCTCTACGCCCCCCGGCTGGGCTATTACAGCGGCGGCGCGGCCAAGTTCGGGCGCGGCGCCGACGACGGCAGCGACTTCATCACCGCCCCCGAACTGACCCCGTTCTTCGCCCGCACGCTGGCCCGCCAGTTCGCGCCGCTGATCGGCATGTCCCTGCCGCGCGTGATGGAATTCGGAGCCGGCACCGGACGGCTGGCCGCCGACCTGCTGCTGGCGCTGGAGTCCGATGGCGCGCTGCCCGAGTCGTACAGCATCGTCGAACTGTCCGGCGAACTGCGCGCACGCCAGCAGGACACGCTGGCCCGGCGCGCGCCCCACCTGGCCGGCCGCGTGCAATGGCTGGACGCCCTGCCCGACAGCTTCGAGGGCGTCATCGTCGGCAACGAGGTGCTCGACGCCATGCCCGTACGGCTGTTCGCCCGTATCGGCGGCCAGTGGCACGAGCGCGGCGTGGTGCGTCAGGGCGATACGTTCGCGTACGAAGACCGGCTGCTCGACGCCGCCGCCGTGCCGGCGCAACTCCACGAGATTCCCGGCGACCACGACGTGGTCACCGAGACCCATGCCGAAGGCGAGGGCTTCACGCGTGCCGTGGGCGCCCTGCTCAGGCGTGGCGCGGCATTCTTCATCGACTATGGCTTTCCGGCATCGGAGTACTACCACGCGCAGCGCGTGGGCGGCACGCTGATGTGCCACTACCGCCATCATTCGCACCCCGATCCGTTCCTGTACCCGGGGCTGCAGGACATCACGGCCCACGTCAATTTCAGCGGTATCGCCGAGGCGGCGACCGACGCCGGGCTGGCCGTGGCGGGCTTTGCCTCGCAGGCGCGATTCCTGATGAATGCCGGCATTACCGACCTGATGATGTCGCTGGACCCATCCGATGCACGCAACTTCCTGCCGCAGGCCAACGCCGTCCAGAAGCTGCTCAGCGAGGCCGAAATGGGCGAGCTGTTCAAGGTCATCGCGCTGACACGCGATCTCGACGACGCCGTGCCGCTGGCCGGATTCGCCCGCGGCGACCGCAGCTACGCACTCTGACCGATCAACGGGCCATCACCATGTTGCGCTGGACCTTCACCATCTTCCTGTGCGTGATCGTGCTGTCGTCGGCGTTGCCGTGGCTGCAGAAGATCGGCCTCGGACGCCTGCCCGGCGACTTGCGCTTCCGGCTGTTCGGCAAGGAATATGTATTGCCGTTCGCGTCGACGATCCTGCTGTCGCTGGTGGCGCTGGTGATCGGGAAGATCCTATAGCGCTGCACGGCTTGAAACGCCCGCCCTCTCCCTAACCCTCTCCCGCCAGCGGGAGAGGGGACGCGCCCCCGGCAATCTGCGTAACCTGCGGTTTGCTCCCCTCGCCCGCTGGCGGGAGAGAGCAGTGCCCCCGGCAATTTGCGTAACCTGCGGCTTGCTCCCTCGGCCGCCTGCGGGAGAGAGCAGTGCCCTTGGCAATTTGCGTAACCTGCGTTTTGCTCCCCTCGGCCCGCCTGCGGGAGAGGGCAGTCCCCTCGGCAATCTGCGTAACCCGCGGTTTGCTCCCCTCGCCCGCCTGCGGGAGAGGGGCCGGGGGAGAGGGCAAGCGGATCTAGTCCGACAACCCCAGTTTTTCCGCCACCGCCGCCACGCGCGCCTTGTGCACCTTGTCCTTGATCAGGTCGACACGATCCGCGCACGCTTTCGCGATCGCCCCGGCATCGACCGATGCCGCCGCCTCCCGGGCCGCCAGCAGCCGCGCGGTCTGCGGATAGTCCCGATCCTCGAATCCCAGCCTGCCACGGGCATCGGCCTCGCATGCCTGCAGCGCTTCGGCAAACCGGTCGGGCTTGCGCAGCGCGTCGCTACGCTCCACCAGCCGCGTCAGCGCCGCCGCACCGAATTCGACCGAGCGATGAATGTTGCCGTGCTCGCGCGCCACCAGCAGTGCCAGTTCGCGGCAGTCGTTCGGCACGCGCAGGCGCTTGCAGACCGCTTCCAGCAGGTCCACGCTGCGCTGCTCGTGGCCGATATGGCGCGGCAATACGTCTTCCGGCGTGGTGCCCTTGCCCAGGTCATGGGTCAGCGCCGCAAAGCGCACCGGCAGCGACGCACCCTGCGCGGCGGCGTAGTCGACCACCATCATCACGTGCACGCCGGTATCCACCTCGGGGTGGTAGTCGGCGCGCTGCGGCACGCCCCAGAGCCGGTCCAGCTCGGGCAGCAGCCGCGCCAGCGCGCCGCATTCGCGCAGCACGTCGAACATGCGCGATGGCCGGGCTTCCATCAGGCCGCGCGCCAGTTCCTGCCAGACGCGCTCGGGCACCAGCGCATCGACCTCGCCCATTTCCACCATCCGGCGCATCAGCGCAACCGTTTCGGGCGCCACCGAGAAATCATGGAAGCGCGCCGCAAAGCGTGCCGCGCGCAGGATGCGCACCGGGTCTTCGGCAAATGCATCGGACACATGGCGGAACAAACGCGCCTGCAGGTCCTGCCGGCCGCCGTACGGATCGACGATCGGGCCCACCAGGTTGTCGTGGTCGTCCACGGCCTGCGCCATCGCGTTGATGGTCAGGTCGCGGCGCACCAGGTCATCTTCAAGCGTGACATCGGGCCCGGTGTAGAACGCAAACCCCTTGTAGCCGACGGCCGTCTTGCGCTCGGTTCGCGCCAGCGCGTACTCGGCCCTGGTCTGCGGATGGAGGAAGACCGGAAAATCCTTGCCCACCGGCTTGTAGCCGGCGGCCTCCATCTGCTCCGGCGTGGCACCCACCACCACGTAGTCGCGATCCTGGCTCGGCAGGCCCAGCAGTTGGTCGCGGATGGCCCCGCCGACGGCGTACACCTGCATGGTCAGCCCGTGACGATGATCGCGTCGGCCCGTTCAGGCTGCGTGCGGTAGGGTTCGTCGGCCGGCACGAAATCGCGCTCCTCGCGGGCGCCCGCCACCCATTCCTGCATGGCCGGCAAGGCGAGGATGAAGTCGGCGTACGCCTTGGCGGCCTCGGGCAGATGCACGCCATAGGTGGCAAAGCGGCTGACCACGGGCGCGTAGAACGCGTCGGCAATCGTAAATTCGCCAAACAGGAACGGCCCGCCGGCGCCGTAGCGCGCACGCAGGTCTGTCCAGATCGCGGCGATGCGATCCACATCCTGCTGCACGGCCACGTTCCAGCCCAGGCCCGGCAACACGGCGGTAGCGTTCATCGGCATCTGGCTGCGCAGGTTGCCGAAGCCCGAGTGCATCTCGGCGCAGACCGACCGCGCCGTGGCGCGTGCGGCCACGTCGGCCGGCCACAGCGTCTTTTGCGGAAACCGTTCGGCCACATATTCGGAGATCGACAGCGAATCCCACACGGTCACATCGCCGTCAATCAGTGCCGGAACCTTGCCGGCGGGCGAATAGCGGGCGATCTCGGCGCCGAAATCCTTCGTGAACAGGCGCAGCGGAATTTCCTCGAATTCGATGCCGGCGTGGCGCAGCAGCAGCCACGGCCGCAGCGACCAGGACGAATAGTTCTTGTTGCCGATGACGAGCTTCATCGTGAAATCCTTGGGGGCGAAAACAGAGGCAAACGAAAGGCGAAAGGCGAAAGCGGATGACGCGGGCGCCGGCATGCGGCCGGGCGTCCCGAGCCACACATTCTATCGGCCCGGCGCACGGCCTCCAAATGAAATGCGCTCGCAAGGGCTGTGAGCGCCAATCACATCGGCGCAAGTTCCGTGCCCCCGGACGATGGCGCTTCAGCGATGCACGCTGCCGCGCATGGACTGGAAGAACGTGTCGCGGCTGCGCCCGGCCAGCACGTCGGTCATCACCACCTCCAGGCTCACGGGGTGCACGCCGAGTTCCTCCGCCATGGGCTCGCCGAGCACGTTGTCCAGGCGCATCGAATCGAGGTTGTCGCGCGACAGCACCGCGCCGCCCGGCATGTGTTCGAGCACCGCGGCCTGCATGCGCGCCAGCGCGTCGGGCAGCGCGATGATCGGTCGCGGATGGCCCGACGCCCGGCCCGCGAACTTGACCAGTTCCTCCAGCGTGTACACCTGCGGGCCGCCCAGTTCGTAGGTTTGCCCGACCGTCGTCCCATTGGCCATCGCGTTGACGAAGGCCTGCACCACGTCCATCACGAACACGGGCTGGAAGCGCGCGTGGGCGCACGCCAGCGGCACCACCGGTGCCATCTGCTGCAGCTGGGCGAACAGGTTCAGGAAATGATCGTCGGGACCGAACACGACCGACGGCCGGAAGATGGTCCAGTCCAGCCCGCTCTCGCGCACGATGCGCTCGCCTTCGCCCTTGCTGCGCAGGTACATCGACGGCCCCTGCGTGTCGGCGCCAAGCGCGCTCATGTGGATCAGGCGGCGAACGCCGGTGCGGTTGCAGGCCTCCACCAGCTGACGCGGCAGGTCGACATGCGCGGCGGCAAACTGCGGCCCGTATGGGTCGGCGCGGTCGCCGTGCAGGATGCCCACCAGGTTGACGACGATGCCATCGACGCCAAGCGGGCCGATGGCGTCATCGAGCGAGGCCGCGTCGGACAGGCCCAGTTCGGCCACTTCCACGCGCGGCAGCAACAGCAGGTGCTGCGCGTGTTCGATGCTGCGCGCCCCGACCACGATGCGGTCGGGGGCAATGGGACTATCGGGATTGGTGGCCGGATCGAGCGGCGCGCCGGAGGCGGACGCCGCGCCGGCCAGGCGGGACACGAGGTGGCTGCCGATGAAACCGGCACCCCCGACAACAAGGACGTTGCTGGTCTTCATTCTGGGCTCCGTGACGTTTCGTGTGACGCTTGCGTGATGCACGCGTCCCGAAGGTCACGGAGCCAGCACCCCGTCCCGATGCAGGGTAACGCAGGGTCAGGGCAGGCTGGTCGTCGTGACCGAGGACGGCGCGACCACCCCGAGCCGGTCTTTCAGCGACTGGGGACGGCCACTCATCAATGCAGCATAGTACGTAGCGTTGGAAAGCACATTCTTGACATACGTTCGCGTTTCCGTGAACGGGATCGTCTCTGCAAAGATCGCGCCTTCCACGGGCCGCGACAGGCTCGAACGCCACGATTTCGGGCGTCCCGGGCCGGCGTTGTAGCCGGCCGACGCCAGCGTCCATGAACTGTCGAGGTCCGTCAGTACCATGCTCATGTAATTTGTACCGAGCAGGATATTGATGTTCGGATCGCCCATCATCGACGGCGAGAAGTCGGCCATGCCGATCTTCTTCGCCACGTATTTGGCCGTGGCCGGCATCACCTGCATCAGGCCGTGCGCACCCGCCGACGACCGCGCGTTCATGATGAAGCGCGATTCCTGGCGGATCAGGCCGTACGCCCACGCCATGTCCAGGCCCACGTCGTCGGTGGCGCGCTGCATGATGTCGCGATACGGCATCGGGAAACGCTGGGCGAAATCATGTTCGGCCTTCGTACGATCCGACGTGTTGACCGTGCGATCCAGCAACTCGATCTTGCGCGCGTACTCGGCGGCGGCGATCAGCTCGCGGTCGCTCATGCCGCGCAGTTCCCAGTTCCACTCGCGGTTGCCCTCGAAGCGCAGGTTCAGGTCATAGAACTTCTGCGCGCGGACAAAGCCCGGGCGCGTGCGCATTGCCATGGCCTCGGCGTCGCTGACCGTGGTGCGGGCCGGCAGCGTGATCCGGTTGCCCAGTTCCTCGCTGGCCAGCTGGCCGTAGAAGTTGAACTGGCCGGCAATCGACTGGAATTGCGCCTGTGCATCGGCGGTGCGGCCGTCGGCCTTGAGCGCGCGGCCGTACCAGTATGTCCAGGCCGGGTCCTTGGCACGCAGCTCGGAACGCATCAGTTCGACCGACTGGCGCACCTGCTTCCAGTCGCCCTGGCGCAATGCGGCGCGTACGCGCCATTCCTGGGATTCGTCAGACAGCCACTGGTTGCCGCCCAGGTCCATCTGGCGGCGGTAGTAGCTGGCCGCTTCCGGCATCAGCTTCTTGGCCGCGAACTGGCCGACCACACCCCATGCGGCGCCCTGTTCGTCACGCGACAGGCCACCGGCAATGGTATTCAGGTAGGACGCGGCCTGCGACGGGTCGTTGCGGGCCATCTTGACCACGGTGGCCAGCGAATCGCTGTCCACGCGCGCATCGGGCACGGCGGCCGCAATCTTGGCCGCCAGCGTCGTGTAGTTCTGCTCCAGCGCCTGGCGTGCCTGGAACGCCACGTCGCTGCGCTGGATCTGCTGGCTCTGCGCCAGGTAGCTCACCAGGTCCACGCAGCCGTCGCCGTAGTAGCGCGGATCCACCAGCGTGGCGCGCGCCTCGGCGGCCACGTTCTGGCCCTTGAGCGCCTTCGACAGCAGCGCGTAGCACTCCACCTGCGTGTCGTCCTTGAGCACGAACTGCGGGTACTGGATGTCGAAGTTGGCCCAGTCGCGCTTCTTGCCCAGCACCAGCAGCCAGTCGTTGCGCATGCGGTCGGCAATCGCCTCGCCCTGGTAGCGCTGCAGGAAGGCCGCCACTTCGGCGTCGGGGGCGTCGATGCGCGCCTGGCCGCCGGCGTCGAACATCTGCGGCTTGATGCGGAAGTACTCGACGTACGAGGGGATCGGGTAGTCGACCAGCGTGGCCGAAATGGCGGCGGCGCGGTCCACGTCATTCTTGCGGGCGGCTTCGCGCAGCGCCACGAAGGCGTCGTCCGGGTTGGACGGAATCATCGTCGGCGCAGCCGGCTGCTGCGGGGCCGGACGCGACGGTGCCGGCTTTTTCTGCGCGTATGCCGGCATCGCCAGCACCGCGCCTGCGAACGCGAGCCAGGCGATGCGGCCGGCCCGGCGCAGATATACTCCCTTCGACATTCTTGGCTATCCCTTATGTGGTGGCACGTGCCCATTCACGAAGACAGGCACGCATCCTTCATTTGTTTCTGATTGTCTGATCGCGGTCATTATTGCACGCCATGCCCCCATCCCAAGCCCCGGACAACGGGCCTGACGCCCGTCAATTCCGCGCTGGCACGGACCAGCCTGCCGACCTGCCCGCAGACCCTGCCCATGACCGCCGCGCCCTGCGCCGCGACCTGCTGGCGCGGCGTGCCGCGCTGCCCGATCGCGCCGCGTCCGATGCCGCCATCGACCATGCGCTGGGGCCTCTGCTGGAACGCCTGGGCGTACGGAAACTGGGGTTCTACTGGCCGATCCAGCAGGAATTCGACGCGCGCGGCACGGTGACCCGCTGGCTGGGCGCGATGCCCGGCCGCGTGGCCGCCCTGCCCGTGGTCTCGGCCCCGGGCACGCCGCTCGATTTCCATCTCTGGACTCCTGACACGACGATGCGCGCCGGCCACTACGGCATCCCGGTACCCGATGGCACCGAGGCCGTGACGCCCGACGCGCTGCTCATTCCCTGTGTCGGTTTCAGCGCCAACAAGTTCCGCCTCGGTTACGGCGGCGGCTTCTACGACCGCACGCTGGCAGCCCTGGCCGGCCTGGGCGCCACCCCCATCGCCATTGGCATCGGCTTCGGCGCCTGCGAGATCCCGCTCGTGGCGCAGGCGCACGACCTGCCGATGGACTGGCTGGTCACCGAAGCGGGGGTGCGGTAGCTCGCGCGGCCACCTGGTCGTCGCCTGGTCGTCGCCTGGCGGTCAGCCTGGCGCGGCGTCCGGGGCTGGCGCCCGGTCGCGGGTCAGCCCGTCCACCAGTTCGCGCATCCGTTTCCAGTGCGAGCCTTCCCAGAACACCCTGCGGCATTGCGGGCACGTGACAAAGCGGTCATGGCGCTCGAAAACGCCGTCCGGCACGCGGCCCTGTGCGTCTGGCTTGTCGATTCGCCGCAGCGGCACGTTGCAGGTCAGGCATAGCGAGAACGGCCGGGCGCTGCGCGCCAGGTCGAGCCGCGCGAAGATCTCCTGCGCCTGCAGCGTCGACTTGATCGCCCGCACGTAGCAGCCGTGCGTGATCTCGCGGCGCTTGAGCAGTTCGCGGTCGCGCGTCAGCACGATACGCTGCTCGTCGGCCGCGATGCGGGCAATCTCGCTGTCTTCGAAGTGGTTGTCGTAGAGGGTGTCGAAGCCGCTCATGCGCAGCAGGTGCGCCAGGCCGCCCAGGTGGGCATCGGCGATGAAACGGATGCTGCGCAGCGGATGCTCGCGCACGCGCAGCAATGGCGTGACATCGAGCGATTCGAATTTTGGATAGACGGCTACGCGGTCGCCGTCTTCGACAAGGCGCTCGAACAGCGCCGATTCGCCATTCACGAGGATCAGTTCCACCTCGGTATGCGGCACGCCCAGCGCCTCGATCATGTGCTTGACCGTGGCGGCGCGCGCACAGGGGCACGACAGGTCCCGGCGGCGCTGCGATGGCGCCAGAAAGTCGTTCAGTTCCTCGTAGAAACGGAAGATGGCGGTGACCATGGCGGCGAGTATGCCACCATCGCCCGGGGGCTGCCGATCGCTGGCGATTGGGCTATGCCGGTCCGCCTATCTGGCATTGCCGAGCCGCAGCGCCGCCTCCACCGCCATGCGCGCCCACGGCGTCATGGCCGCTGGCGACTCCAGGCACGCTGCCGGCAGGCTCAGGTAGTGACGCATCGTCACTTCGCGCCGGGCCGACCGATAGCGGAACGGCTCGCTGCCCTCGGCTTCGAACCGGGGCAGCGTGGCGTCGTCCGCCTTCAGGAAGCACTGGCCGCCGCTGACCAGCGCGAACATCAGCCCGTCGTAGAACAGGCCGTGGCCGCCGAACATCCGCCTGGCCGTGACCGGCCCGATGCTGGCCGCCAGCGGTGCCATCAGCTCCAGCAGATGCTCGATGAACGGGTCCGGGCGGCGCGCGGCGGGCATGCGCTCAGAGCTTCAGCCGTTGCCAGATGGCCTTGGTGGCGCCAGCCGTATTCAGCGTGTAGAAGTGCAGGCCGGGCACGTCCGATGCCAGCAGGCGTTCGCACAGCGCCGTCACCACGTCCAGGCCGAACGCGCGGATCGACTCCTTGTCGTCGCCGAACGATTCGAGCCGCTTTGCCACCCAGCGCGGCACTTCGGCGCCGCACATCTCGGAAAAGCGCATCAGCTGCGAGTAGTTGGTGATCGGCATGATGCCCGGCACGATCGGCACTTCCACGCCCATCGCGCGCACGTCGTCGACAAAGCGGAAGTAGGCGTCGGCGTTGAAGAAATACTGCGTGATGGCCGAATTGGCGCCAGCCTTCACCTTGCGCACGAAGTTGTCCAGGTCGTGGCGCGGCGAGCGGGCCTGCGGGTGGTACTCGGGATAGGCGGCCACCTCGATGTTGAACCAGTCGCCTGTCTCCGCGCGGATGAACTCCACCAGTTCGTTGGCGTAGCGGAATTCGCCGATCTCGCCCATGCCCGACGGCATGTCGCCGCGCAGCGCCACGATATGGCGGATGCCGCCGTCGCGATAGGTCTTGAGGATGTCGCGGATGCTCTCGCGCGACGATCCCACGCACGACAGGTGCGGCGCCGCCTCGATGCCCTCGCGCTGGATTTCCAGCACGGCGTCGAGCGTGCCCTGCTGCGTGGTGCCGCCGGCGCCGAACGTTACCGAGATGTACTTCGGCTGCAGCGGAGCCAGCTGGGCGCGCGTGTTGCGCAGTTTCTCGGCGCCCTCCGCCGTCTTGGGCGGGAAGAATTCGAAGCTGTAGTAGCGATCAGTCATGGTTGGCACGCCGCACGCGCGGCGCCCCGAAGAATTTCAGTCGCGCTTAGTCCCGGCCGCCAAGCAATACGCTGGCGAGAATCGTCGAGATCACGCTATAGAGAATCGAGCCAAGCAGCGCGGAGCCAAACCCTGCCACGACAAACCCCTGCAGCAGGTTGCCGACAAACAGGAACAGCAGCGCGTTGATGACGAAGATGAACAGCCCCAGCGTCACCAGCGTCACCGGCAGGGTCAGGATGACCAGGATCGGCCGGATCAGCGTATTGACCAGGCCCAGCACCAGTGCGGCAACCATCGCCGCGCCAAACCCGCGCAGTTCGATACCGCTGATCAGGTAGCTCACCAGGAACAGCGAAGCGGCGTTGATGATCCAGACGGCCAACAGTCTCATTGGGACTCCTTGATATTGGATGACATGGGAACTGCGCGACCTGCCGAAGCCCGCCACGCAGTTGGCTCAACGCCCGCTCCCCGGCCCCTCTCCCGCCAGGCGGGAGAGGGGAGAAAACCATGGGGAGAAACCCGGGCCGATCAGTAGCGGTAGTGGTCGGCCTTGTACGGGCCTTGCTTCTGCACGCCGATGTAGGCCGCCTGCTGCTCGGTCAGTTCGGTCAGCTGCGCGTTCAGCTTCTTCAGTTGCAGGCGCGCCACCTTCTCGTCCAGGTGCTTCGGCAGCGTGTACACGCCCACCGGGTACTTGCCGCTGTCGCGCTCGGCCCACAGTTCGATCTGGGCGATCGTCTGGTTGGCGAACGAACTGCTCATCACGTACGACGGGTGGCCCGTGGCACAGCCCAGGTTCACCAGGCGGCCCTTTGCCAGGATGATGATCTTCTTGCCGTCCGGGAACTTGACGTGGTCCACCTGCGGCTTGATCTCGTCCCATTCGTACTTCTCGACCGAGGCGATGTCGATCTCGTTGTCGAAGTGACCGATGTTGCAGACGATGGCCTGGTCCTTCATCCTGGCCATGTGGTCATGCGTGATCACGTGGTAGTTGCCCGTGCAGGTCACGAAGATGTCGCCGTGCTCGGCGGCGTAGTCCATCGTCACCACGCGGTAACCTTCCATGGCAGCCTGCAGTGCGCAGATCGGGTCGATTTCGGTGACCCACACCTGGGCCGACAGCGCGCGCAGGGCCTGGGCGCTGCCCTTGCCCACGTCGCCGTAGCCCGCCACGATGGCAACCTTGCCGGCGATCATCACGTCGGTGGCGCGCTTGATGCCGTCCACCAGCGATTCGCGGCAGCCGTACAGGTTGTCGAACTTGCTCTTGGTCACCGAGTCGTTCACGTTGATGGCCGGGAACTTCAGTTCGCCGCGCTGGGCCATCTGGTACAGGCGGTGCACGCCCGTGGTGGTTTCCTCGGTCACGCCGCGGATGGCTTCCAGGTTGCGGCTGTACCAGGTGGCGTCCTTGGCCAGCTTTTCCTTGATGGCGGCGAACAGGTAGGTTTCTTCCTCGCTGGTCGGCTTGCTGATCAGCGAAGCATCCTTCTCGGCGCGGGCGCCCAGGTGCAGCAGCAGCGTGGCGTCGCCGCCGTCGTCCAGGATCATGTTCGGCGTGCCGCCGTCGGCCCAGTCGAAGATGCGGTGGGTGAAGTCCCAGTATTCCTTCAGCGACTCGCCCTTGAACGCGAACACCGGCGTGCCCGATGCGGCGATGGCGGCGGCGGCGTGGTCCTGGGTCGAGAAGATGTTGCACGAGGCCCAGCGCACATCGGCGCCCAGTGCCTTGAGCGTCTCGATCAGCACGGCGGTCTGGATCGTCATGTGCAGCGAACCGGCGATGCGGGCGCCCTTGAGCGGCTGCGCGGCGGCGAATTCGTCACGAATGGCCATCAGACCCGGCATTTCGGTCTCGGCGATGGCGATTTCCTTGCGGCCCCAGCCGGCCAGGCCGATATCGGCGATCAGGTAGTCTTGCTTCAGGTCAGTCACAGCGTTCATGTTCACTCCGATGTAAGAGTGGCGCATACGCGGGACGGGAGACGGTTCAGGCCCATGACTTTGGGGCCTGGGGCCACGTCACGGGTTGCCTCCAGTGAGGCCATGACGGGCAGACAGGTCGACTCGCGCCCCGTGCGAACCACGGAACAGCGAGCGCCGTTGAGACATTCCGAGCCTGGCGGATGGCAGGGCATCCGTTGCAACGCTCCTCGGAGTGGCGGTATTGTAGCGTGCCTGTCCGCGCCGAGCGGGCAGAAATACCAGAATTTTTCCCGCTTTTTTGTTTCCGACTGTTCCCGTCCCGTTCCTGCCTTGCACATGCTCCCCACGCCACCTCGCACCCTGACCATCGCCGGTTCCGACTCCGGCGGCGGCGCCGGCATCCAGGCGGACCTGAAGACATTTGCCGCGCTCGGCTGCTTCGGCATGAGCGCGATCACCGCCATCACGGCCCAGAACACGCTGGGCGTCACCGGCGTGCACGCCATTCCGGCCGACATGGTGGCCGCGCAGATCGACGCCGTCGCCAGCGACATCGGCGTGGATGCCGCCAAGACCGGCATGCTCGGCACGGCAGCCATCGTCGAGGCCGTGGCCGGCGCGGTGGACCGGCACGGCATCCGCAAGCTGGTGGTCGACCCGGTCATGATCTCCACCTCTGGCGCCACGCTGTCCGACGACGCCACCAGCCAGGCCATGGTGAAGCTGCTGTTTCCGCGCGCCATGCTGGTCACGCCGAACCTGCCGGAAGCCTCGTACCTGCTGGGGCGCCGCATCGCGCGCCGGGCCGAGATGGAGGCCGCGGCGGCCGACCTGCTTGCCATGGGCTGTCAGGCCGTGCTGCTCAAGGGCGGCCACCTGGAAGACGACGGCCCCGGCGCCACCGGCCTGGACGACCTGCTGATGCTGGCCGATGGCACCACGCGCGTCTACACGCATCCGCGCATCGATACCCCCAACCTGCATGGCACCGGCTGCACGCTGGCGGCGGCCATCGCGTCACAACTGGCGCGCGGCGACGCCCTGCCCGATGCCGTGGGCACCGCGCTGGACTACGTGGCCCGAGCCATCGCGGCCGGCGCGCAACTGCGCCTGGGGGCCGGCAATGGCCCGCTTAACCACAGCTTCGCCCCGCGCCAGCTGGGCTGACCCGGAATCGGATTCGACATGGAAACCCTGAAAGACATCGACCTGCGCGATGACCCCGCCGCGCGCTGGTACGTGAAGGACGAAACCGTGCAGGTGGCATTTGCCGCCGAGCCCGGCGAACTGATCAGCCGCGAAGGGCCGAACCGCTACCTGCGTGCCGATGCCGTCGTGACCGGCGCCACCGGCGACCGCTGGGTGGTGTCGCGCGAGCGCTTCGATGCGCGATACGTGGCCGTGGGTCCGAACACGCACGGTGAAGCCGGCCCGTATCGCAACAAGCCGGTGCCGGTGCTGGTCAAGGAGATGCCGGCCGCCTTTGCGATCGAACGCTCGGCCGGGGGCGATGTGCTGACCGGCAAGCCCGGCGACTGGCTGATGCAATACGCGCCCGGCGACTATGGCATCACCGAGCGCGCAAGGTTCGAGGCGGTCTATCGTCCGACCCAAGGCCCGGCGGACCCTGCGGACGATCCGGCAGCTTGATTCCCGCCGGCTTAGTTCCCGCCGGCCAGCTGCACCAGCTTGAACGACGCGCGGGCCACGCAGCAGACGGTACCCGACGCGTCGCGGGCCTCGCCTTCGCAGAAGGCAATCTTGGCGCCCCGGCGCAGGACGCGCGCCTCGAACGTCAGCTCGCCGCGCGCGGCGGCCAGGAAATGCGTGGACATGTCGATCGTGATCACACCCACATCCAGCGGGGCATGCGAGCGCGCCGCACCGCTCAGGGTGAAGTCGAGCACGGCCATCAGCGTGCCGCCATGCACGTCACCACGGCTGTTCACCACGTTCGGGCTGGCCGGCAGACGCGTACGGCATAGCCCTTCCTCCATATGCACCGGCTGCAGGCCCAGCAGGCGCATCAGCGGAATCTCGATACCGAAATAGGGCTTGTCGGGGGTGCCCGGGGCGGCGGGGATGATCTCGTTCACTGCTGTTTCCTCTCTGCGGGTTCCGTTCCGTAGTGCGGAACCTCTATCCATTGGTGACTGGATGGAGAGGATATGCGGATTGGCGGGATACGACCAGCCAGAGTGGCCGGTCAGCGCCCAAACTGTGAGCGTTTGAGACGCCCGGCCCTCTCCCCCGGCCCCTCTCCCGCATGGCGGGAGAGGGGAGCCAACCAGCAGCCTTTGCGCTGCCCCGGGGGTTCTTGTAGTGGTCAAGTTTTTTCAGACAGGTATTAGGGTGGTCTGTTGGAACTTGTCCTCGTAGTCTGTTGGCGACGTGTAGCCCAGTGTCGAATGCAAGCGCACCGGGTTGTAGAAACCCACGATGTACTGCGTGATGTCGCGCCGGGCTTCGGCCCGGTCGACGTACCGCCTCTGCCAGACGCGCTCCATCTTCAGGTTCAGGAAGAAGCGTTCTGCTACAGCGTTATCCCAGCAATCGCCGGCCCGGCTCATGCTGCAAACCAGGCCGTGGCGCGCCAGCAATCCCTGGTACTCCTCGCTTGCATACTGGCTGCCCCGGTCCGAATGCACTATCAGTCCGGGCGCCGGATTGCGCTGCAGGATGGCCATCTTCAAGGCCGACGCCACCAGCGCGGCGGGCATGGCCGCTGCGCTGGCCCAGCCCACTACCTTGCGCGAATACAGGTCCAACACCACCGCCAGATACAACCAGCCTTCCCCCGTGCGCACATACGTGATGTCCGACACCCAGGCCCGGTTGGGCTGTGCGGGCCTGAACTGCCTGCTCAGCACGTTCGGCGCCACCGGCCTGCCATGCCGGCTGTCAGTCGTCGCCACGAACTTGCGCTTCCACACCGGGTGCAGATTCTCCTGGCGCATCAGCGTGCGGGCCCGATAGCGCCCGATCTTCACCCCCTGCCTGTCCAAATCCTGCGCCACGCGCCGGCTGCCGTAGGTACGTCCGCTGGCCTCGAACGCCGCCCGCACATACACCGCCTGCCGCAAGGCCTTCTCCTTGGTGGCAGGCTCTCGCCCGGCCGCGTAATACCCCGCCCGGCTCACGCCCAGCACCCGGCATGCCCGACTGATGGCGATCGCCTCCTTCTGCAATCCGCTAACCACTCGATAGATCACTTGAGTTCGCGGGCGAAGAAGGCCGATGCCTTTTTTAGGATCAGGTTGTCCTCCTTCAGGCGGCGGTTTTCCTCTTCGAGCTGGCGAATGCGCTGCTGCTCAGGCGTCAGCGGCTTGCCCACTCCCTTGCCGCCAGCCACTTCAAGGTCGTACTGGACCAGCCAGCGCCGTAAGGCGGTCTCGCCAATCGCCATCGTGTGGCAAACCTCGGCGACCGATAGGCCCTGATCCCGGATCATCCGGACTACCTCCAGCTTGAAGGCAGCGTCAAACTTGCGGCGTTGCTTTGTCATGTCGTCTTTCCTCGTCGATCGTGATTTTCCACCTATCGACCTGTCTGAGGAAATTGGACCACTACACTTCCCTCTCCCGCTGGCGAGAGAGGGGAGCAAACCAGCAGCCTTTGCGATGCCCTGGGGGTTCTCCCCTCTCCCGCTGGCGGGAGAGGGGCGGGGGAGAGGGCGGGCCGTGCAACCGGCGACGGTCAGGCAAACAGCGCGTTGAGGCCGGCCACCGCCGTCGGCACGTCGCCAGCCTCGGTAATGGCCCGCACCACGGCGGCGCTGCCCACGCCGACATCGAGCACTTCGCGCATATTGCCGGCGTTCACGCCGCCAATGCCCACCAGCGACGGAATCACCGGTTTCATCAGCGTCACATACGACTGGAAGCGGCCCATGCCCTGCGGCTGGGTCGGCATGATCTTGGTCGTGGTCGGGAAAATCGCGCCCAGCGCCAGGTAGCTCGGCCGGATCGCCGCCACACGCAGCATTTCGGCGTAGCCGTGCGTGGACACGCCCAGGCGCAGGCCCGATGCGCGGATGGCATCGAGGTCGGCTTCGTCCAGGTCTTCCTGACCCAGGTGGATGCCATAGATACCGCTGTCGCCGCCACAAGCCGCGTGATGGTCGACCGCCACGCGCCAGTGGTCGTTGATGAACAGGCGCGACTTCGAGCCCTTGGCCGCGTTGGCCGCCCGCACCACTTCGGCCTTCACCTCGGCGGCATCGTCGGACTTGAAGCGCAGCTGCACGGTTGGCACCTGCAGTGGCACCAGCTGCTCGATCCAGTCGGCGCTGGGCATGACCGCATACAGGCCCAGATCGGGCGGGCACGGCGCGAAGGCCGGCGCCGGCTGGTCAGGCGAGACCAGCGCGGCATGGCGCACGCGTGGAAAGCGCGCGAAATCGCCAGGCCAGGCGGTGCTGCCCGCCGCCCAGGCACGGGCGATGCACAGCGCGTCGTGCGCGGGGAAATGCAGCGACAGCGCCGCCGCCAGCACCGCCACGAAGCCGGGCGAGTGCGCGGATTCGTCGTCGGCCTGCGAATCGAGCACCCAGGTGCCCATCGGCGAGCGCACGGTGTCGATCCAGCGGCCGCCTTCGCGCTCCGACACGATCAGCACGGCATTGGCGGCCGCCACGCAATCGATGACGTCGGCGGCGGCTTCGCCATCCGACAGCACCACGTCGTGCCGGCCCAGCGTGGCCGGCGCGTTCGCCAGCGGCCATACCTGCCACGGCGTCTCGTCGCGGCCAAACATCGCGGCAAAGCGCCGCATCAGGTCTTCGAACAGTGCGACGTCGATGGCCGCGGCAACACCCTGGCGCGTCATGCGCGGTCCTCCGCGCCTTCGGCGTGCCAGAACGGCATGCCCACTACCGGCGTGCTGGCCTGCGCCACCTCGCGCTCGGGCATCGGGCCGGCCAGGTACGCGGTACGGCCGGCGTCCACGGCCAGCGCAAACGCGCGCGCCATGTTCACCGGATACGCGGCCTGTGCCACGGCAGTGTTCAGCAACACGCCGTCGTAGCCCCATTCCAGCACCTGCGCCGCATGCGACGGCAGGCCCAGGCCGGCATCGACGATCAACGGCGTATCGGGCAGGCGGTCGCGCAGCGTGCGCATGGCGTGCGGATTCACCGCGCCACGGCCGGTGCCGATCGGTGCCGCCCAGGGCATCAGCGCCTGGCAGCCTACGTCAAGCAGGCGGCGGCACAGCACCAGGTCCTCGGTGCAGTACGGCAGCACCTTGAAGCCTTCCTTGATCAGCGTCTCCGCCACGGCGGGCAGGTTCAGCGTATCGGGCTGCAGCGTGTAGTCGTCGCCGATCAGTTCCAGCTTGATCCAGTCGGTCTCGAAGACCTCGCGCGCCATCATCGCGGTGGTGATGACTTCCTGCGCGGTGAAGCAGCCGGCGGTATTGGGCAGCACCGGCACGCCCAGCGTGCGCAGCATCTGCCAGAAGGTGTCGCCGCCCAGCGTCTGGCCGTCGCCCTGGCCCACGGCGGTCTGGCGGCGCAGCGCCACGGTGATCATGGCCGGGTGCGAGGCCTCCACGGCCGCCTGCAGCGTGGCCGGCGACGGATAGCGCGCGGTGCCCAGCAACAGGCGCGAATCGAAGGATTCGCCGTACAGCACGAACGGGTCGCGCAGGGTTTCAGCAGGTTCGAATGTCATGGCTGTGCTTAGCCTCCCGTTACGGGTTGCACGAGGTCAATCTGGTCGCCCGCATTGAGCGACGTGGCCGCATGCGCGGCGCGCGGGACGAACTGGCCGTTCACCGCAGCCGCGAACGGCGGCACGATGGCCGCGGCGGTCACGGCATCCGCCAGCGTGGCGGCGTCCGACAACTCCAGCGGTTGGCCATTGAGCAGGATTTGCATGATGAATATCGGTTAGTGCAGCGTGCCACCGGCATCGGCCAGCACGTTCGGCGCGATCTGGGCGGACTCGCTCATGGGCGCGATCATGCCGGGCCAGCGCAGCGCGGCCGGCACGGCATGGGCGGCAGGGTCGCCGTCGAGCATCGCGCGGACGACGTGGCACGCGGCCTCGGTCACCGCCGGCGCGATCAGCCAGCCATGGCGGTACAGGCCGTTCACGCGCACCACGCGCGACTGCTGGTCCACGCGGATCGCGGGCAGGTGGTCGGGGCGCGTCGGGCGACGCTGTACGTTCAGTTCCAGCACGCGCGCCTCGCCAAAGGCGGGATGCAGCGAGTGCGCCGCCGAGAGCAGCTCCAGCGCGGAGCGCACGCTCATCGGCGAATCATCCTCGCTTTCGATTTCGGTGGCGCCGATCACGTAGAGGTCGTTCGGCTTCGGCGCGATATAGATCGGGTAGCGCGGATGCAGCAGGCGCACCGGCCGGTGCAGCTTCACGTCAGGCGCATGCACGCGCACCACTTCGCCACGCAGGCCGCGCAGGCCCGGCAGCGCCCGGCCTTGCGGGCCGGCGGCGTCGGTCCACGCCGCACGGGCGCCAAGGCCGCGGCAATCGAGCACGACACCGGCCTGGATACCCAGCGCGGGCAGCGCTTCGGCGTCGATCTCGCCCGCTTCCCACACGCAGTGCAGGCCTTCCTCGATGGAGCACGACAGCAGCGCGCGCATCGCGCCACGGTTGTCGAGCTGGCCTTCGCCCTGCAGCAGCAGGCCTTGCGGGAAACGCCCGGCCAGCGCGGGCTCGATCTGGCCCACGCCATTGCCGTCCAGCGCGCGCAGGCGCGCCTGCACCAGGTCGGGCGGCGCCACGGCGCGCATGCGTCCGGTGAACAGCGACACCTCGCTGCGGTCCCGCGCATGCCACACCACCAGCGTGCCATCTTCCTGGAAGAACACAGGCTCGGGCAACTCCTGGATCCAGGTGCGCCACAGGTCGACGCTGGCGATGCCAAGGTCGACGATTCGCCGTTCAGCAATGGCCGATTCGGCCAGCGGCGCCAGCATGGCCGCGGCCACGTGCGCGGCCGAGCCGCTGCCATCGGGGCCGCCACGCTCCACCAGGGCCACGCGGGCGCCTGCGCGCACCAGCTGCCAGGCGGACAAACGCCCGGCCAGGCCGGCGCCAAGAATGGCGACATCGAAGGACTGTACTGCTGTCATGGGCTTGTATGCCGGCGGCATTGGCCAAGTGAGTGGCGCCGACCGGCCTCCTGTTCGGTGAATACCGCCGCGCCGCGTGGGGGCGCCGCGCGCGGGACTCTGGGTGCTACGGGTACTGCCGGGCGGCGCCGCGTGGGCGGCCGCCCGTCCTGCAAGACAACGCTTACGAGTAGATCTTCGAGCCCGACTTCACGAACTCGATCGACTTCTCTTCCATCCCCTTCTGGGCCGCCGGCAGCGATGCCGCGTAGTCGCGCACTTCCTGCGTGATCTTCATCGAGCAGAACTTCGGCCCGCACATCGAGCAGAAGTGGGCGATCTTGGCGCCTTCGGCCGGCAGCGTGGCATCGTGGAACGAACGCGCGCGCTCCGGATCGAGGCCCAGGTTGAACTGGTCTTCCCAGCGGAACTCGAAACGTGCCTTGGACAGCGCATTATCGCGCAACTGCGCGCCGGGCCAGCCCTTTGCCAGGTCGGCGGCATGGGCGGCGATCTTGTACGTGATGATGCCTTCGCGCACGTCTTCCTTGTCCGGCAGGCCCAGGTGTTCCTTCGGCGTGACGTAGCACAGCATGGCCGTACCCATCCAGCCGATATTGGCGGCACCGATGCCGCTGGTGATGTGGTCGTAGCCCGGCGCGATGTCGGTGACCAGCGGTCCCAGCGTGTAGAACGGGGCTTCGTAGCAGTGCTTCAGTTCCTCGTCCATGTTGGCCTGGATGCGCTGCAGCGGCACGTGGCCCGGGCCTTCGATCATCACCTGCACGTCGTGCTCCCACGCCTTGGCGGTCAGCTCGCCCAGCGTGCGCAGTTCGCCGAACTGGGCATCGTCGTTCGAATCGGCGATGCAACCCGGACGCAGGCCGTCACCAAGGCTGAACGACACGTCGTACGCCTTCATGATTTCGCAGATCTCGTCGAAGTGCGTGTACAGGAAGTTTTCCTTGTGGTGCGCCAGGCACCACTTGGCCATGATCGAGCCGCCGCGCGACACGATGCCGGTCACGCGGTCTGCCGTCATCGGCACGTAGCGCAGCAGCACGCCGGCGTGGATCGTGAAGTAGTCCACGCCCTGCTCGGCCTGCTCGATCAGCGTGTCGCGGAACATTTCCCAGGTCAGGTCCTCGGCGATGCCGCCGGTCTTGTCCAGCGCCTGGTAGATCGGCACCGTGCCGATAGGTACCGGCGAGTTGCGCAGGATCCATTCACGGGTTTCGTGGATGTGCTTGCCGGTGGACAGGTCCATGATGGTGTCGGCGCCCCAGCGGATCGACCAGACCATCTTTTCCACTTCCTCGGCCAGCGACGACGTCACCGCCGAATTGCCCAGGTTGCCGTTGATCTTCACGCGGAAGTTGCGGCCGATGGCCATCGGCTCCAGTTCCGTGTGGTTGATGTTGGCGGGGATGATCGCGCGGCCGGCGGCCACTTCGCGACGCACGAATTCCGGCGTCATGTCTTCCGGACGCAGCGGCAGCGCGGCACCCAGCGCGTTGCCCGGGTGCTGGCGCAGCAGCGCCTTGTACTCGGGCTTGTCGTACAGCGCCTGCAGGTTCAGCGATTCGCGCAGCGCCACGTATTCCATCTCGGGCGTGATGATGCCCTTGCGTGCGTAGTGCATCTGCGACACGTTGGCACCGGCCCTGGCACGGCGCGGGTTGGTCAGCTGGGCAAAACGCAGGTGTGCCGTGGCGGGGTCGTTGGCGCGTGCCAGTCCGTACTCGGACGACAGGCCCGACAGCATTTCGGTGTCGTTGCGCTCTTCGATCCACTTGGCGCGCACGGGCGGCAAGCCGGCCTTCAGGTCGATATGCACGTCGGGGTCGCTGTACGGGCCCGAGGTGTCGTAGACGGGGATCGGCGGATTCGCCATCTCGCCCTTTTCGGTACGCGTGGCGGTCTGCAGGATCGTGCGCAGCGGCACACGGATATCGGGGCGGCTGCCGGTCAGGTAGGTCTTGCTGGAAGCCGGATAGGCGAATTTCTGGTCGAGATCGCTTTCCAGCGACTCAAACGATGCGGCGGGGGCAGTACGGGCCATGGGTGTCGTCCTCTCTCTTGCGGGGATGGACGAAACCAGGAGCCCTGTGAGCCGGCCTGCCCGGCATGGCCGGCGGCGGCGTCCCGTTGCGGAAAAAAGCGGTTTTCCCGCGGGACAAGAGGCAAATCGGTTTTTGTGAAACTTCCCACGCCGGTACTAGCCGGATCGGGTTCGAAGGGACTCTCTCAGCGCGCCCGGCCCATCCGGACGGCACCCCTGTTTCATCCAACGGGGTGAATTTAAGCACAAGCCCAAGCCCCGCGCCACCCGAAATTCGGTTCGAGGTGTCGTGCCTCACGGTATCGGAATCATGGTGCCTTGCAGCATTGCGAACGGAGAAGTTGCCGTACCATGGCCGCAGCCCGCCGAAGTGCCGAGAAGCATTGCCGCCCCAGGAGATGCCATGACCGCCACACCCGCCGCCGACGTTGATCACGCGCAAATTGCGCAAGCCGCACAAACCCATGGCGTGTTCAACCAGGTGCCCGACCTTGCCCACTACAACCTGTTCGACACCGACCCCGGCCTGCGTACCGCGCTGGACCGGCTGGGCGGCACCTGGCACGCCGATGCGCTGTCGGGCTACGGCGCCCGGCTTGGCGACCCCGAGGTACAGGCCTGGGCCGCCGATGCGAACCGCCTGACGCCGGAGCTGCACACGCACAGCCGCACCGGCGAACGGATCGACCAGGTGCAGTTCCACCCCGCCTGGCACCACCTGCTGGCCCTGCTGCGCAGCCAGCAGCTGCAGGCCCTGCCCTTTGCGCAACCGCGCCCCGGCGCGTGGGTGGCGCGCACGGCCGGCTATTTCCTGCAGGCCCAGGTGGAGTCCGGTTCGCTGTGCCCCACCACCATGACGTTCGCCAGCATCCCGGTGCTGAGCAAGGAGCTGGCGCTCTATCGCGATCTGCAGGCGCGGCTGTTCTCGACCGAGCACGATCCGCGCGACCTGCCGTGGCGCGACAAGACCGCCGTGATGATCGGCATGGGCATGACAGAGAAACAGGGCGGCTCCGACGTCCGCGCCAACACCACGGTGGCCTTCCCGGTGCGCGGCGAAGGCCGTGGCGCCGAGTACGCGCTGACCGGACACAAATGGTTTTTCTCGGCGCCGATGTGCGATGCCCACCTGGTGGTGGCGCGCATGGGCGCGGCCGATGGTCCCCTGTCGTGCTTTTTCGTGCCGCGCTTCCGCGACGACGGCAGCAAGAATCCGATCCAGATCCAGCGGCTCAAGGACAAGCTGGGCAACAAGTCCAATTCCAGCAGCGAGGTGGAGTTCCGGGGCGCCACCGGCATCCTGATCGGCGACGAAGGACGCGGCATTCCCACCATCATCGAGATGGCCACCAATACCCGGCTCGACTGCGTGATCGGCAGCGCCGCACTGCTGCGCGCGGCGCTGGTGCAGGCGCTGCATCACGCGCGACACCGCATGGCATTCGGCCGGCTGCTGGCCGACCAGCCGCTGATGCGCAATGTGCTGGCCGATCTGGCATTGGAATCCGAGGCAGCCACGCAGATGATGATGGCGCTGGCGCACGCATTCGAGCAATCCGACCACGACCCCCAGGCCGCCGCCTGGAAGCGCGTGATGACCCCCGCCGCCAAGTTCTGGATCTGCAAACGTGCGCTGGAAGCCACTGGCGAGGCGATGGAGGTCTGGGGCGGCAACGGCTATGTCGAGGAAGGCCCGATGGCGCGGCTGTATCGCGAGGCACCCGTCAATTCGATCTGGGAGGGCTCGGGCAACATCATGTGCCTGGACGTGCTGCGCGCGCTGCAACGCAATCCCGACGATGGCGCGCGCATCCTGCAGGACCTGGCGCGGCTCTCGAACGGCCATGCCGCCGTGCGTGCGGAGCTTGCATCACTTCAGGCGATGCTGCATGGCCCGGCCGATACGCTCGAAGCCAGTGCGCGCCGCTTTGCGCAGGGCCTGGTGCTGACCGCGCAGGCCGCGCTGATGATCGCCCATGCGCATCCGGAATCGGCCGAACAGTTCGTGGCAAGCCGCCTGGGTCGCCAGCATGGCCGCGTGTTTGGCACGCTGGATGCCGATATCGTCACCCTGGGCCGTATCACGGGGCGCGCCTGGCCCACCTGATACTTATAGTGTGCGGACATCGCACATTGCGTGTTGCGAGGCATATCCCCCACCTTCAGGGGATATGGCATGTGCCGTAAACGTTGTGGCGACGGGCTCCGGCTCGCCTGCGAAAACCTCCCAAGTCGTCACAACGGACGGTCCACGCCAAGTAACGTGGCCGCCATGCCACCCCCATGAATATCAGCAAACGTCTGCTTCTTACGCTGTCCCTCGCATTACTCGCGCTACTTTTCGTTGGCCTCGGCGGTATATGGCAACTGTCCAAGGCCGAGGACCGTTTCGAGTATTTCAACGACAACACGCTTGCCAGCGTGCGTGACCTGAACACCGCCAGCAATGCGTTCGCCATGACACGCGTGGCCCTGTACCGCCACGCGCTGGCCGAAGACAAGGCCGCCCAGGCCGAAGCCGATGCGGCGCTGGAAAAGTCGCTCAAGCGTTTCGATGACCTGATGGCGAAATACGAGCGCGAGGACATCTCCGACGATTCGGATCGCAAGCTGCTCGAAGCCGATCGCGCGGCGGCCCAGCAGTTTCGTGGCCTGATTCCGGCATTCCTGGAGCGTTCGCGCGCCGATGACCGGGCCGCCACGCTGCAAATGCTGTCGTCGGGCGACCTGAACAAGGTCTCCAGCATCGTGCGCAAGTCCCTGGACGAGCACCTGGACTACAACACGAAGCTTGGCGAGCAGGCCGTGGCCTTCAACAAGGCGCAGTACCACACGTCCGTGCGCGTATTCATCATCGTCATCCTGGTAGCCATCGGGCTGACCGGCTTCCTGGCTTTCGGCCTGTACCAGCGCATCCGCACCAGCCTGGACGAGATCCAGGGCACGCTGGAGCACGTCAGCAAGACGCTCGACCTCGATCACCGCGCGCCGGTTGATCGTCTCGACGAGATCGGCCTGACCGCCCAGTCGTTCAACGCGCTGATCGACCGCGTGGCAGGCACGCTGCGCGAAGTGCGCCGCTCCACCGATTCGGTGAGCGTGGCCGCGGCGCAGATTGCCGCCGGCAACGTCGACCTGTCGTCGCGCACCGAAGAGCAGGCCGCATCGCTGGAAGAAACGGCGTCGAGCATGGAACAGCTCACCGCCACCGTGCGCCAGAACGCCGAGAACGCCCGCCAGGCATCGACGCTGGCATCGAACGCCGCGCTGGTGGCCGATGAAGGCAACCAGTCGGTGCAGCAGATGGTGGGCACGATGGGTGCCATCAGCAGCAGCTCCGAGCGTATCGCCGAGATCACCAACCTGATCGAAGGCATCGCCTTCCAGACCAACATCCTGGCGCTGAACGCGGCCGTGGAAGCGGCGCGTGCCGGCGAGCAGGGCCGCGGCTTTGCGGTGGTGGCCGGCGAGGTGCGCAGCCTGGCGCAACGTTCGTCGAGCGCGGCCAAGGAAATCAAGGAACTGATCGAGGCATCGGTCGACACGGTGCGCACCGGCTCCGGCCAGGCCGAGGAAGTAGGCAAGACGATGACCGATATCCGCCAGGCCGTGAAGCGCGTGTCGGACATCATCGCCGAAATCTCGGCGGCCTCGCAGGAGCAGAGCGCCGGCATCGAGCAGGTGGGTCACGCCGTGGGCCAGATGGACCAGGTCACGCAGCAGAACGCCGCGCTGGTGGAAGAAGCCGCTGCCGCCGCCCAGTCGCTGGACGAACAGGCCGGCCGCCTGCGCGACATGGTGGGCCAGTTCCAGATGCGCGGTTAAGCCTGGGCGTAAGTGGTGCCTGGCTCCCGTCTTCCGCCACGCGGGAGACGGGAGCCAGCAATACGCGGGTCGCGCCAGACTCAGTCCGCCACCGCCGCCTCCCGGATCCGCAGCGTCACATGCGGCGCGTAGCGGATCAGGTCGTGGGCGCGCTCCCCGATCATGATCGCCGGCGCATTGGTATTGCCGCCAACCAGCGTCGGCATGATCGATGCATCCACCACCCGCAGCCCCTCCACGCCACGCACCCGCAGTTGCGGGTCCACCACGGCCAGCGCATCCATGCCCATGCGGCACGTGCCCACCGGGTGATAGATCGTGTCCGCATGCCGGCGAATCAGCGCGCGCGCCGCGTCATCGTCGCTGCCGTCGAGCCGCAAGGCCTCCGAGTACAGTTCGCGCCCGCCGAAGACCGCCAGCGGCGCCTGCATGAAGATCCGCCGCACGATGCGCAGGCCTTCCAGCATCGATTCCATGTCTTGCGGATCGGACAGGTAGCGCGGATCGATGCGCGGCGCTTCCCGCATGTCGGCCGATGCCAGCCTGACCTCGCCACGGCTGCGCGGGCGCAGCACGCAGACATGGCACGAATAGCCATGCCCAAGATTGATGCGCCGCATATGGTTGTCCGCCATCCCGACCACGAAGTGCAGTTGCAGGTCGGGTTCGGCCAGGTCCGGACGGCTGCGCACGAACGCGCCCGCCTCGGCAAAATTCGACGTCATCATGCCGGTCCGCTCGCGCCGGTAGCGCAGGTACTCGGCCACGATGCGCCTTGCCCCTCCCAGCGAAATGCCGAACAGGTCGGACGCCGCCACGCGCTTGTGGAGGATGATGTCGAGATGATCCTGGAGGTTGCCGCCGACGCCGGGCAGGTCATGCACCACATCGATACCGTGCTCGCGCAGATGGCCGGCCGGGCCAACGCCTGACGCCATCAGCAACTGGGGCGATCCGAACGCCCCGGCCGACACGATCACTTCGCGGCGCGCCCGCAGCATGATTTCCTGGCCATCGCGCCAGGCCAGCACGCCCACGGCGCGGCGCTTTTCGAACACGATGCGCAATACCTGCGTGCCGGTCATCACATGCAGATGGCCGCGGCCGCCATTGCAGTTGCGGTCCCGGGCATTGCCGCCGTGCAGGTAGGCGCGCGCGGCGTTCCAGCGCTCGCCATTGTGCTGCGTGACCTGATACCAGCCCACGCCTTCCTGCTCCTCGCCGTTGAAATCGTCGTTGCGCACGATGCCCGCATGCTGCGCGGCATCGATGAAATGCTGGCCGAACGGGTTCGGCGAACGCAGGTCGCTGACGTGCAGGGGGCCGGTGCCGCCGTGCAGCGGATCGTCGTCATGGCCGGCCACGCGTTCATTGCACTCGGCGCGGCGGAAGTACGGCAGCACATCGTCCCACGACCAGCCGTCGCAGCCGGCGACGGCCCAGCCATCGTAGTCGGCAGGCCGTCCGCGCATATAGATCATGGCGTTGATCGACGACGACCCGCCCAGGCCGCGCCCGCGTGGCTGATATCCGCGCCTGCCGTCCAGTCCGGGCTGGGGCGCGGTCAGGTAGCCGTAGTTGCGCGCGCCGGCACGCGGCAGCATGGCCGCGCAGCCGGCAGGTGTGCGTACCAGCACATGATGGTCATGGGCGCCGGTTTCCAGCAGCGCAATGGTGTCGTTGCCGCTGTCGGCCAGCCGCCCCGCCAGCGCACAGCCTGCCGAGCCCGCGCCCACGACGAGATAGTCAAAGGTGGTTTCCATCTGTCTCCTCGCGTGTCCGGTGCCGGTCCATTCCCCGGCGGACGTCCCGCCGCGAAAGTCCAGTGTAGGCGCTGCCGCCGGGGTGGTGAAGCGGGGCAGGCCCCGAAACCGCCCGGCCAGCGCGCGCCGCCGCACGCCCCGCGTTTGGGAGGTGTCCTCCATTGCGATAACGGGCGCTCTGCCTTATGGTGCGCGATGGCCCACGGAAAACAGATCCCGCCAAGGAGACCGCCGATGAGAGAAGTGCCCGCCATGTCCACGGTGTTCAACGCCATGCATGCCGCGTCGCGGCACGACCAATCGCCGGCCTGGGCGATCCGGGCCGACCGGCTGCGGCGTCTCAAGGCACTGGTGCGCGACAACCACGACGCCATCGCGGCGGCCATCAGCGCCGATTTCACGAACCGGCCGCGCCAGGAGACGGCGCTGCTGGAGGTGTTCCCAGGCATTTCCGGCATCGATGACGCACTGCGGCATGGCAAGCGCTGGATGCGCGTGCGGCGGGTGAAGACCGGGCTCTGGTTCAAGCCGGGCAAATCGCGCCTGGTGCCGCAGCCGCTGGGCGTGATCGGCATCGTGGTGCCCTGGAACTATCCGCTCTACCTGACCATCGGGCCACTGGCCGGCGCCCTGGCGGCCGGCAACCGGGCCATGGTCAAGCTGTCCGAATACACGCCCCGGTTTTCCGAACTGTTCGCGCGGCTGGTACAGGCCACGTTCGCGCCGGACGAAATAGCGGTTGTCAACGGCGACGCCGAGGTGGCCGCCGCCTTCAGCACGCTGCCGTTCGACCATCTGCTGTTCACCGGCTCCACCAGCGTCGGTCATCACGTGATGAAGGCCGCCGCCGCGAACCTGACGCCGGTGACGCTGGAACTGGGCGGCAAGTCGCCGGCCATCATCGGCCCGGGTGCCGATTTCGAACGCGCCGTGGAGCGCATCCTGGTGGGCAAGCTGCTCAATGCGGGCCAGACGTGCATTGCGCCAGACTATGTGCTGGTGCCGGCCGACCAGCGCGACCGTCTGGTGGAAACCGCGCGGCGCGTGGTGAGCCGGCTTTATCCCGATATCGCGCGCAACCCCGACTACACCAGCATCATCAGCCCGCGCCATTTCGACCGCCTGGTATCGCTGATCGACGCTGCGCAGGCCGCTGGCGCACGCGTGGTGCCGCTGACCGATGCCGGCCCCAATGCCGCCGTACGCCAGTTGCCGCCCGTACTGCTGACCGACGTACCCGACGATGTGCGCGCGATGCAGGAGGAGATTTTCGGGCCGGTGCTGCCCGTGGTGGCCTACCGCAGCCTCGACGACGCGATCGGCTTCGTCAACGCGCGTCCGCGGCCGCTGGCGCTCTATGTGTTCGACAAGGGGGGCGACGTGGTGGACCGCGTGATGCGCCAGACCGTGGCCGGTGGCGTGACCGTCAACGACACGCTGTTCCACATCGCCCAGGACGATTTGCCATTCGGCGGCGTGGGCCCCAGCGGGATGGGCAACTATCACGGCGAGGCCGGCTTCGAAACGTTCTCGAAGCTCAAGCCCGTGTTCTACCAGGCCGGCCTGAACGGCGCCGGGCTGCTCAAGCCGCCCTATGGCAAGCGCTTCGAGTCGATGCTGAAGATGTTGCTGCGGTGACCGTGGCGCCGCCGGTCCAGGCGGCCCGGTTGCTTCAGGCGGCCAGCATCGGCTTGCCCAGCATGCGCGACAGCACGGCTTCGGGCGAATGGGTGCGGTCGCCAATCGCGGCCGGGTCCAGGTAGATCGTCTGCTCCATCATCGCCTTGCCGCGCATGGCGGCGTGCAGCAGCTGGTCGCTGAACACGATCCAGGTGGCGCCCGGCGGGAACTGGAATTCCTGCTGCGGCACGGTCTTCTGGTAGTCCAGGTCGGCCTTGGCCAGGTCGTGCAATTGCAGCATGCGGTGATCGTATTCGCTGCGCTCGCGCTTGGTGATGTGCAGCGTCTTCATCAGCCAGGCTTGCCCCGGCCACATGCCATGCGTCTTCGGCACGAATCGCGTAGCAAAATCGCCAAACGGCTCGCCCACGCGCCACACGCGCGGCGCTTCGGGGTCGATGTTGTGGAACACGCGCAGCAGGCGCTTGCCCAGCATCGGGTTCGACGGGAACGAATCCACATGCAGGCGCGTATCGTCCTTGCGCCAGCTCACCGGGCGGCCCGCGATCTCGCTCGGGCGCAGCGACGTCCCGACACGCGTCATGTGGCCCACATACTCGGGGAACAGCGTACGGATCAGCAGCTCGCTCGACGTGGCATAGCGATGGATCAGGTTGTAGAGATCGGTCAGGTCCTGCCCGGTGCCGGCCGCGCCGCGCACGGCGTTGTCATTGGCACGCAGGTTGATGTTCTTCGACTTGCCATCGGAATAGCGCGGGTCCAGGAAGCGTTCCTCACCCGGCTGGAAGCGGAAGGCCAGGTCCGGAAAGTACAGCACGGCGCCCTGCTCCAGTTCGCGGCGCAGCGTGGCGCGCGTCTCGGGCGTTACCTCGGGCGACCAGTCGGTGTAGGGCTGGGTGCGGATCAGGTCCAGGGACATGGCAATTCCGATAAATTCAGGTTGACCGGATTCTACCCCCATGCGGATGCCCGACCCGGTGACGCCGGCGCAACAAAAAACCCCGCGGGCCCGTGGGGACCGGCGGGGTCATGCAGCCTTGCAGGCGCGTGGCGCGCTTACAGGCCGGCGGCGGCGCGCAGTGCGGCGGCCTTGTCGGTGGCTTCCCACGAGAATTCCGGCTCCTCGCGGCCAAAGTGGCCGTAGGCGGCAGTCTTTTCGTAGATCGGGCGCAGCAGGTCCAGCATCGCCACGATACCCTTCGGACGCAGGTCGAAGTGTTCCTGCACCAGCTGGGCGATCTTCTCGTCGGAGATCTTGCCGGTGCCTTCGGTGTACACGGTCACGTTGATCGGGCGGGCCACGCCGATGGCGTAGCTGACCTGCACCTGGCACTGGCGCGCCAGGCCGGCGGCCACCACGTTCTTGGCCACGTAGCGGGCAGCGTAGGCAGCCGAGCGGTCAACCTTCGACGGGTCCTTGCCCGAGAAGGCGCCACCACCGTGCGGCGAAGCACCGCCGTAGGTGTCGACGATGATCTTGCGGCCGGTCAAGCCGCAGTCGCCCTGCGGACCACCGATCACGAAACGGCCGGTCGGGTTCACCAGGTACTTGGTTTCCTTCAGCATGTCGGCCGGCAGCACTGGCTTGATGATCTCCTCGATCACGGCCTCGCGAATCTGCGCCTGCGAAATGTCCGGCGAATGCTGGGTCGACAGCACCACGGTGTCCACGCTGTGCGGACGGCCGTCCACGTAGCGCACGGTCACCTGCGACTTCGCATCGGGACGCAGCCAGGGCAGGCGGCCATCACGGCGCAGTTGCGACTGGCGCTCGACCAGGCGGTGCGAGTAGTAGATCGGGAACGGCATCAGTTCCGGCGTCTCGTCGCAGGCGTAGCCGAACATCAGGCCCTGGTCGCCAGCGCCCTGGTTCAGGTAGTCGTCCGATGCGCGGTCCACGCCCTGGGCGATGTCCGGCGACTGCTTGTCGTACGCCACCAGCACGGCGCAACCCTTGTAGTCGATGCCGTAGTCGGTGTTGTCGTAGCCGATGCGCTTGATGGTGTCGCGTGCGACCTGGATGTAGTCGACGTTGGCGGTCGTGGTGATTTCACCTGCCAGCACCACCAGACCGGTGTTGCAAAGCGTTTCGGCCGCCACGCGGGCGTACTTGTCCTGGGCAAGGATGGCGTCCAGGACGGCGTCCGAAATCTGGTCGGCGACTTTGTCGGGATGGCCTTCGGAAACAGATTCCGAAGTAAAAAGGAAATCGTTCGACACGATCTAGTTTCTCCAGGTTGGCTATTGCGCGCCACCCTCGGAAACGGTGCGGCGACGCTTTAGCGGTATTTAGGCCACTCCCGTAAGAGCAGCATCGCCCCGCAAGTTGTCAGTTAACTCGGCGATGGCAGGTATTATACCGCCCTGCTGCTTCCGTTGCAGGCCGCTAATCCGTCAAATAACGGCAGGAAACGGGCGTTTCTCAGAAATCCCTGACTGCTTCTGCGGTTTTTTCCGCTTTTTCCGGCTTCGTCTTGCCCGCACCGACATGACCTTTCTGTTCTGGCTTATCTCCCGCCTGCCACTGCGCGTTCTGCACGCCATCGGCGGTGCATTGGGGCTGCTGGTGGCGCGTCTGCCTGGCCGCTACGGGCAGCGCCTGGTGGCGAATTTTCGCCATGCCTTCCCGCACGCCACCGAGGCCATGATTGCGGAGTCGGCACGCCACACGGGCCGGCTGATCATGGAGATGCCGTACTTCTGGAGCCGCAAGGCCATCACCGTGCGCACGGACAATTTCGATGCCATGTGGGCGGAAGTGATCCGGCTCGGCGCGGCCGGCAACGGCCTGATCGTGCTGACGCCGCACCTGGGTTGTTTCGAGGTACTTCCGCGGCACTTCTCGCAAATGGGCCGCGTGACGTGCCTGTTCAAGCCGCCGCACCAGCCGTGGCTGCGCGCCTTTGTCGAAAAAATGCGCACCCGGCCCAATATGGCGATGGCACCGGCCACGCCGCGCGGCGTGCGCATGCTGGTCAAGGCGCTCAAACGCGGCGAGAACGTCGGCATCCTGCCAGATCAGGTACCGAGCGGCGGTGAGGGCACCTGGGCGCCGTTCTACGGCAAGCCGGCCTATTCGATGACACTGGTGCATCGGCTGCAGCAACTGACGCGAGCCCCCGTGGCTATGATCTACGCCGAGCGCCTGCCGCGCGGCGCCGGGTACCGCGGGCATATGCGCATCCTGTGCGACGGCGGCATGCTGCCGGATGACCCGGCTGCAGCGTCCGCCGTCATCAATGCAACGATCGAAGAGTTGATCGTGATCGACCCGACGCAATATTTGTGGGGATATAACCGCTACAAGCATCCGGCCGGGGCCGTGCTGCCGCCTGAAATGGACCACGCCACACCGGCGGTCACCAACAACGAGAATCAATGAGCCGCATCTTTACCTGGCTCGGCATCGGCCTGCTGACGGTGCTGGGCAAACTCCCGTACGCCTTTGTGGCCCGCTTTGGCGAGGCGCTGGGCAGCGTCCTGTACCTGGTGCCGAATCCGCGCCGCGACGTGGTACGCGCCAACCTGCGCCTGTGTTTTCCGGAGCGCAGCGACGCCGAGATCGAGGCCATGGCGCGCGAAACCTACCGCAAGGTGTTCCGCAGCTTTGCCGAAGGCGGCATCTTCTGGACCTGCGGCGAAGCCAAGATGCGCCGCCTGGTGCAGATCAAGGACCACGGCAACCTGCCGGCCCTCGACGGCACACCGCATATCCTGGTGACGCTGCACCTGTCGGGCCTGGAAGCGGGCGCCATCCGCCTGACCATGCACCTGCGCGACAACGTCGGCCGCTCCGGCGCATCGCTGTACACGGTGCAGAAGAACCGGCTGTTCGACGATTTCCTGAAGGTGGCGCGCGGCCGCTTCGGCGCCAACATGATCTCGCGCAACGACAGCGTGCGTAACATCCTGCGGGTGCTGAAGAAGGGCGAGGCACTGCAACTGATTTCCGACATGGACTTCGGCGAGCGCGACTCGGAATTCGTACCATTCTTCGGTGTGCAGGCGCTGACGCTGACGTCGGTCTCGCGCCTGGCGCGTCTGGCCGGCGCCCGGGTGGTACCGATCTATACCGAGCAGTTGCCCGACTACCAGGGCTACGTGCTGCACCTGCTGCCGCCCTGGGACGACTATCCCGGCGAAAGTGTCACGGACGACACCCGGCGCATGAATGCGTTCTTCGAAGAGGCGATCCGTCCGCGCATCGCCGACTATTACTGGGTACACAAGCGCTTCAAGCACCGGCCGCCCGGCGAACCGGACATCTACTGATTACAATCGGCACCATGAAACTCCAGTTCACCAAGATGCACGGCGCCGGCAACGATTTCATCGTGCTGGACGGCATCCACCAGAAGCTCGACCTGACCGATGCGCAGTGGCGCGCGCTGGCAAGCCGCCATTTCGGCATCGGTGCAGACCAGATCCTGATCGTCGAGAAATCCGCGCGCGATGACGTGGACTTCCGCTACCGCATTTTCAACGCCGACGGCGGCGAGGTGGAGCACTGCGGCAACGGCGCCCGCTGTTTCGTCCGCTTTGTCACCGACAAGGGCATGACCGACAAGCGGTCCGTGCGCGTGGAAGTCATGAACGGCGTGATCACGCTGACGCTGCAGGACGACGGCCAGGTCACCGTGGACATGGGCGCGCCCGAGCTGACGCCGGCGCGTGTGCCGTTCGTAGCCGACGGCCTGCCGACCCGCACCGAGGGCGACGACACGCTGTACGGCCTCGAAGTCAACGGCCGCACCGAATGGATTTCCGCCGTGTCGATGGGCAACCCGCACGCCGTGCAGGTGGTGGATGACGTCGAGCAGTTCCCCGTGCTGCAGGACGGCCCCGTGATCGAGCACCACAAGTCATTCCCGAACCGCGTCAACGCCGGCTTCATGGCCATCGTCGATCGCCACACGATCAACCTGCGCGTGTTCGAACGTGGCGCGGGCGAAACGCTGGCCTGCGGCACCGGCGCGTGCGCCGCCGTGGTTGCCGGCATCCGCCGTGGCCTGCTCGATTCGCCGGTCAGAGTGCATACGCATGGCGGTGACCTCAGCATCGCCTGGCAGGGCGTGGGCCAGCCGGTGCAGATGACCGGCCCGGCCACGACCGTGTTCGAAGGGTCTATTGACCTGGCGACGCTCCCTGCCTGACCATTAGGGCTCGCCCCCGCACTTGGCGGGGACCGTGTGGAACGCGGGGCAACACCGGCCCCGCCACCGGAGAGCCCATGAGCCTGGACGATTTCGGTATCACCTCGGGCAAGCAGTTCAAGCTTGCCAACTTCGACGCCGGCAGCAAACCGCTGTCCACGGGCAACAAGGCGTCCGACACCGCCCACCTTGCCGAGTTGAGCACCCAGCTCGACGCCGTGCAGGACATCTTCTACGCCGAACACAAGCACAAGCTGCTGATCGTGCTGCAGGGCATGGACACCAGCGGCAAGGACGGCACCGTGCGTTCCGTCTTCCGCAGCTTCGATCCGTTAGGCGTTCGCGTCGCCAGCTTCAAGGCGCCCACGCCCGAGGAACTGGCGCGCGACTACCTGTGGCGCGTGCATGCCCAGGTGCCGCGCAAGGGCGAGATCGTGATCTTCAACCGCAGCCACTACGAAGACGTGCTGATCACGCGCGTGCATGGCTGGATCGACGACGCCGAATGCAAGCGTCGCTACCGGCAGATCCGCGAGTTCGAGCAGATGCTGGTGGA
Source organism: Cupriavidus sp. HE11 (assembly GCF_056097175.1). Classification (NCBI taxonomy): domain Bacteria; kingdom Pseudomonadati; phylum Pseudomonadota; class Betaproteobacteria; order Burkholderiales; family Burkholderiaceae; genus Cupriavidus; species Cupriavidus sp. HE11. Next base: position 2,126,490 of record NZ_CP184464.1, on the reverse strand, counting down.
AACCGGCACCACCATCGTCAAGTGCTTCCTGCATATATCGAAAGGCGAGCAGAAGCAGCGGCTGGAGGAACGGATTGCCGATCCGCAGAAGCACTGGAAGTTCGACATGCAGGACCTGGCCGAACGCAAGTTCTGGAAGGAATACCAGGACGCCTACGAGGACGCCATTGCGGCCACGGCCACGCCCGAGGCCCCGTGGTACATCGTGCCGGCCGATTCGAAAAGCCACCGCAACCTGATGGTGGCGGAAATCCTGCAAGTCACCTTCGACAAGCTGCGCCCCGACTACCCGCCCCCGAAGCCCGAACTGGCGAAGGTGGTGGTCGAATAAGGGTGGAGGCCCGCGTCAGGCCGGGCCGCGCCCTCAGTCGCCGTTGCCGCGATGCACGTCATGCGTGACAAACGGCCGTTCGGGGCCGGGCATCGCCAGCCAGTGCGGATGCTTGAGCGTGTCGCGGATATCCTCAAGCCCGCTGGACCAGTGCTCGTGCATCGTCAAAACGCCAAACTGGTAGTCCTTGGCGCTGCCTTCGAAGCTCTTGTCGCGATAGATCAGCTGGATCACATTGCGGCGGGCGTCGCAGGCGTGGTCGGCGGCGCGCTTGTACCACGGGTCGTCGCGCCTTGACGGCGGCACCAGCGCCATCAGCTCGCTCAGCATGCGGCGATAGTTCTGCTGTTCGCGCATGACGTCCGTGATGGCTCGCGTGCGGCTGGAGAACTGGATGTCCTTCTGGCGCTCGGCCACATCCAGCAGGTTGTGCGGCAGCTTGCCGCGTGCACTCCACAGGTCCACCTGGAAGATCAGCGCGTCGCGCCGCGGCTGGGCGGACAGCACTTCCTGCAGCGGCGTGTTCGATACCAGGCCGCCATCCCAGTAGTATTCGCCATCGATCTCGATGGCCGGAAAGCCCGGCGGCAGCGCGCCCGAGGCCATGAAATGCTCGGCGCGCAGCGTCATGCGGGTATTGTCGAAGTACGCGAAATTGCCGGTGCGAACATTGACGGCGCCCACCGACACGCGCATTTCCCTGGGCCGGTTGATCCGGTCGAAATCAACAAAACGCTCCAGCGTGGCCTTCAGCGGCGCGGTGTCGTAGTAGCTGGCGCTGCCCGGATCGTCGAAACGCGACCACAGGTCGGCGATGTTGCGCGGCGAGAAGAAGCCACGCTGGCCTTCCAGCAGCGCGCGCGTGGCGTTGATGCCGTCGAACCAGATCCGCATGGGCTCCGGCCACATCGGCGCGGCTTCGGTGAGCAGGTCCAGCGGCAGGCCGGGCAGCCACGGCTGGGCGCAGATGTATTCCCAGAACGCCCGCAACTGCGCGACACGCGTTTCGGGCGGATTGCCGGCGATGACCGCCGCGTTCAGCGCGCCGATCGAGATCCCGGCAATCCAGTTCGGATGGATGCCGCCTTCGGCCAGGCCCTGGTACACGCCGGCCTGGTAGGAACCGAGCGCTCCGCCGCCCTGCAGCACCAGGGCGCGGATCGCGTAGGCTTCATGGGGCGGGCCTTCGTGTGGCGGCGCGTCGGGCGCGCAATGTTCGAGCGGCGGGGCCTTGCGCCGGCCTGCGGGCCGTTTGGCCTTGGCCGGTGTGGCAGCGTCGGCCGCCGAATCCTGGGGCGGCGCGCCCTGCTCGCCAATCTCGCGCTTGATCGCATCCTGGTTCTGCCGCCGCTTTTCCGCCACGCCCATGCTCCCCTGAAAATGAAAACGGCCCCATGCGGGGCCGTGTGCAACACAACTGTCAGACGCCGTACCTCTGACGATAGGCAGCGACAGCGTCGCGAGAGTTCCCGAGCGCCGGGTCCTGCGAGGCATCCAGATACGCCAGCAGGTCTTTCAGCGACGCGATGGCGATCACCGGCACGCCGTATTCGCGCTGCACGTCCTGCACGGCCGAATGCGTGCCGATATTGTCGGCGGTGCCGCTCTTTTCCATGCGGTCCAGTGCGATCAGAACGGCCGCAGGCTCGGCGCCCGCAGCGCGGATCATCTGCATCGATTCACGCACCGAGGTGCCGGCCGAGATCACGTCGTCGACGATCACCACCTTGCCTTGCAGCTTGGCGCCCACCAGCGTGCCGCCTTCGCCGTGGTCCTTGGCTTCCTTGCGGTTGTAGGCAAACCCGACATCGCGGCCCATGCCGGCCAGCGCGACGGCCGTGGCCGAAGCCAGCGTGATGCCTTTGTAGGCCGGCCCGAACAGCACGTCGAACTGCAGTCCCGAGTTGATCAGGGTCTTCGCGTAGAATTGCGCCACCTGGCCCAGCATCGCACCCTGGTTGAACAGGCCTGCGTTGAAGAAATACGGCGACTTGCGGCCAGCCTTGGTCACGAACTCGCCAAAAGACAGCACGCCTGCATCCAGTGCAAAGCGGATAAAGGTCTGGCTCAGGTCGGCCGGCGTCGTCTGCTGCGTCATCTTTTCTCTCTGAATTCAAAATTTCCCGAGATGTTACGGATTATCAGCGCCAACCTCAACGGCATCCGTTCGGCCCACAAGAAGGGCTTCTTCGAGTGGATGGGCAAGCAGAACGCCGACATGGTCTGCGTTCAGGAACTCAAGGCGCAGGAAGCCGACATGACCGAGGCGTTCCTGGCGCCACATGGTTATCACGGCTTTTTCCACTATGCCGAAAAGAAGGGCTACAGCGGCGTCGGCCTGTACACCCGTCACCAGCCCGAGCGCGTGGTCACGGGGTTCGGCTGTGCCGAATTCGACGCTGAAGGCCGCTATGTTGAAGTGCAGTATCCGCACCTTGCGGTGATTTCGGTCTATGTGCCGTCCGGATCGAGCGGCGAAGAGCGCCAGGCCGCCAAGTTCCGCTTCATGGAAACCTTCCTGCCCCACCTGCTGCAGTTGAAAGCCAGCGGACGGGAAGTCGTGCTGTGCGGTGACGTCAACATCGCGCACAAGGAAATCGACATTAAGAACTGGAAGGGCAACCTCAAGAACTCCGGTTTCCTGCCCGAGGAACGCGCGTGGATTGGCGCCCTGTTCGATACGCATGGCTACGTCGACGTGTTCCGCCAGCTCGATCCGCGCCCCGAGCAGTACACCTGGTGGAGCAACCGCGGCCAGGCTTACGCCAAGAACGTCGGGTGGCGTATCGATTACCACCTGAGCACCGCGAAGATCGCCGCCACGGCCAAGGCCTGCGCGATCTACAAGGACGAAAAGTTCAGCGACCACGCCCCGTTGTCGATCGACTACGACTTTCCGCTGTGATTTCCGGGCCCCGGCGCAATGCCGGGGTTGCCGACCGATTCCGGTTTCAGATCGTATGGATCTCGTCGAGCAGGTTCGGGTGGCGGTCGAGCCGCTTCAACAGCTTGGCGAGGGCCAGCGGGGGCTTGGTGCGGCCGGATTTCGACGGCCTCCTTTTGGCGTAAACCCTGCGTCCGGCATCCAATCTCGCTACAATGCAGGTTCTCCGCCCCCAAGGACAGGAGACTCTTCGCATTTTTAAAAGTGAGTCCGCCATGGTTTTCAAAGTGTTCGTCGATGGTCAGGAAGGCACCACCGGTCTCCGGTTGCTTGACTATCTCTCGGGTCGCTCCGATGTGGAGCTGTTGCGCATTGCCGATGACAAGCGCAAGGACCCGCAGGAGCGAGCACGCTTCCTGAATGCCTCGGACGTCTCTTTCCTGTGCCTGCCCGATGTGGCCTCGCGCGAAGCCGTGTCGCTGGTGACGAACCCGAATACCTGCGTGATCGACGCCAGCACGGCGTTCCGCACCACCGACAGCTGGGCCTATGGCCTGCCCGAACTGACCCGTGGCCAGCGCGAGAAGATTCGCGCCAGCAACCGCATCGCCGTGCCGGGCTGCCACGCCAGCGCCTTCTTGCTGGCCGTGCGTCCGCTGGTGGAAGCAGGCCTGATGCCGGCCAACTACCCGGTGACGGCGTTCTCGCTGACCGGCTACAGCGGTGGCGGCAAGTCGATGATTGCCGAGTTCGAAGCCGGCGGTAACCCGAAGCTGAACAGCCCGCGCCCGTACGCGCTGGCCCTGGCGCACAAGCACCTGCCGGAAATGCGCGTGCAGGCCGGCCTGGCGCAGGCGCCGATCTTCAACCCGATCGTCGGCAACTTCCTGAAGGGCCTGTCGGTGACGGTGCCGGTGTATCCGTCGCTGCTGGGCGCGCAGGCCGATGCCGAGGCCATCCTCGACATCTACCGCAAGCACTACGAGGGCGAGCAGTTCGTCCGCGTGCATCCGTACAACAGCGACGACAACCTGGACCACGGCTTCTTCGACGTCCAGGCCAGCAACGACACCAACCGCGTGGACCTGTTCGTGTTCGGCAACGAAGAGCGCCTGAACCTGGTGGCCCGCCTGGACAACCTGGGCAAGGGTGCGGCCGGCGCGGCTGTGCAGTGCATGAACGTGCGCATCGGCGCGGACGAAGCCACGGGTCTGAAGGCCTGAGCGCTCGAAAGCGTGATGACTGGGGCAGTCCTGCCCCGGACGTAAAAAAAACCGGCTCCTTGGAGCCGGTTTTTTATTGGCCGCCAGCCAGCAATGGTGCGGCTTCGCGGCTACTTCAGCGGACGCCGCTGGTCTTCGTCGCCCGCATCCACCGGCGCACCGCCCAGTCCGGCCATGTTGGCCTGGTGAGGCGCCAGCTTGTCCATCGGCATGTTCATGGTTCTGGCGTAGATCGGCAGCACTTCGTTCATGTGCGCCTCCAGCACCGCGATGCGGCTGCGGCCCGACGGATGGGTCGACGAGAATTCGTCGCCCGCCTGCAGGAACTTGCCCATCTTCTGCCACAGCGTGATCGCGGCGCGCGGGTCGTAGCCGGCGCGGGCGGCGATATCCATGCCGATCAGGTCGGCCTCGGTTTCCTCCTGCCGGGAAAACCGCAGCGACAGCATCTTCGCGTTGGAGCCGATATCCATGTTGCCGAGGTTGCCGAAGCCGGTCAGCTGCGACACCACGTTGGCACCCAGATTCGAGATTTCGGCCTGCGCGGCGCGCTGGCGCGCGTGCTCTTCCAGCGCGTGGGCGATCTCGTGCCCCATCACCACGGCCACTTCGTCGTCGGTGAGCTTCAGTTCGTCGAGCAGCCCGGTGTAGACGGCCATCTTGCCGCCCGGCATGCAGAACGCATTGATCTGTTTGGCCCGGATGACGTTGATTTCCCAAGGCCAGCGGCCGGCGCGCGGGTTCCAGAGCACGGTCTGCGGTAGCAGCCGGATGCCGATCTCGCGCAGGCGCTGCACCTGCGGATCGTCATCGTCCAGCAGCGTATGTTTGGCGATGGCTTCCTGCTTGACCTGTTCGTACTCGCGGGCGGCCTGCTGGTCGATGACTTCCATCGGCACGATCTCGCGCACCTTCGAGTAGCGCCGCTCCACGCGCACGCCGTCGTCGGGGGCCGCCACCAATGCCACATCCTGCGCCAGCACGGGCAGTGCCAGCGCGAAGGCCGCAGCAGCCAGCGCGAAGCGCAGGCCGGACTGACGCATGGTCTCGGGCACGATGGGATTCACGGCGGGGCTCGATGCGTAATTTGTCGTGACAGGTTCGCGGGCAGCACGAACGGTGATGCAATAATACACGCCAGCCTTGGCGCCACCCCATCATGAATTTCCAGACCTATCTCGATATCTTCCGCAACCGCCGTATCGGCGCCATGCTGACGCTCGGTTTTGCCTCCGGCCTGCCGCTGGCGCTGACTTCCGGCACGTTGCAAGCCTGGATGACCGTGGAAGGGCTCGACATCAAGACGATCGGCTTCTTCTCGCTGGTGGGCCAGGCCTATATCTTCAAGTTCCTGTGGGCCCCGCTGATGGACCGCTACACGCCCCCGATGCTGGGCCGGCGACGCGGATGGCTGCTGGTGACGCAGCTCGCGCTGGTGGGCGGCATCGCGGCGATGGCGTTCTGCCCGCCGCACCAGGCCCTGTGGGCGCTGGCGGCGCTGGCGACGCTGGTAGCCTTCCTGTCCGCATCGCAGGACATCGTGTTCGATGCCTACAGTACCGACGTGCTGCGCCCCGCCGAGCGCGGTGCCGGCGCCGCGGTCAAGGTGCTGGGCTACCGGCTGGCGATGCTGGTGTCGGGGGGCCTGGCGCTTTACCTTGCCGACCGGGTGCTGGGCTGGTCGAACATGTACCTGCTGATGGCCGCGCTGATGAGCGTGGGCCTGCTCACGCTGATGTGGGCGCCCGAGCCGGACACCCCGGCGCGCGCGCCCCGATCGCTGGAAGAGGCCGTGCTTGGCCCGCTGCGCGACTTCTTCGGCCGCCAGGGCGCCTGGTGGCTGCTGCTGCTGATCGTGCTGTACAAGCTTGGCGATGCCTTTGCGGGCAGCCTGTCGACCACCTTCCTGATTCGCGGCCTGGGGTTCGATCCAGGCGAGGTCGGCATCGTCAACAAGACGCTGGGGCTGGCCGCCACGATCATCGGCGCGCTGTTTGGCGGATCGCTGATGGTGCGGCTAGGGCTGTACCGGTCGCTGATGCTGTTCGGCATCCTGCAGGGGGTGTCGAACCTGGGCTACTGGGTCCTGTCGGTGACGCCGCCGCACCTGTGGACCATGGCTGCCACCATCGCGGTGGAGAACATCTGCGGCGGCATGGGCACCGCGGCCTTCGTGGCGCTGCTGATGACGCTGTGCAACCGCTCGTTCTCGGCCACGCAGTACGCGCTGCTGTCGGCGCTGGCGTCGATTGGCCGCGTCTACGTGGGCCCGACATCGGGCTACATGGTCGAGGCGTGGGGCTGGGCGCCGTTCTACCTGGGCACCGTCATCGCGGCCGTGCCCGGCGTGGCGCTGCTCTGGGCGATGCGCAACACGGTCCATCGCTACGAAGCGCAGGCACGCGAGCCGGCGGAAGCCGGGGCGGCCCGGCCGGCGTAAGGCAGGCTGGGGCCGGACCGAGCAGGTCCCTCGCCCTATTCCTTGTAGTAAACGATCTGGTGCGAGGTAGCCAGCAGCACGCCGTCGGGGCTCCAGATCTCGGCGGTCTGATCGAAGAAGCCCTGCCGGAACACACGCGCCTGGGCGCTGCCCAGCACATGGCGGTCGCCCAGCGCGGCCAGCGTGGCCGCATCGGCGTGGAAATACGTGGTCAGCGATACCGTGCCGGCCGGCACGAAGCCCGCGCGCTTGAGGAAGATGCGCGGATAGAACGCATCGCACCAGGCCGCAATGGCCGCATAGTCGGGCGTGCGCGCCGGTTCGTCGCGAATCCAGAACTGCGTCAGGCTGTCCGGATTCTCGGTGCCCGGCGCGGCCGTGGGCTTGGCGCCCCGCACCGCGCGCATGTCGTAGCTGTCAATCCATTTCACCGGCGCAAATCCGCCCATTTTCGGCAGCGATCCGGCGGCGGGCACCTGGGGCATCGTCGCTTCGCCACAATTCCACGTTTCGCGACGCACCGCGAACACGGCACTACCGGTGGTGGTGACTTCGCCGTTCTGCAGAACTTCCAGATGCCAGTGCTGGGTCGACCGGTTGGTGCGCGACGGCCGCGCGACGATCTCGAAAGCGCCTTCCGCAATCGGGCCGGCAAAGTTGACGGTCAGCGCGCTGGGATCGCCCAGCCGCTCGGGGTGGATCAGCGCCGCCTGCAGCATGGCCGCCGCCGTGGCGCCGCCGAACGGCCCGATCATGTTCCAGTAGGCCTGGCTGGTGTGTCCCCGGAAGCGGTGTTCGCCGGCCGGTTCCAGTTGCAGGGCGTGATCGAGCGGATGCAGGGGCGCTTGCGTCATGGCGTTGGATGCGGAAAAAAGTACGGTCGTTCGGTAACTTGCGTACGGTATGCCCGCTAGAGGCTTGCGTCAAGCTAGGGACATTCGGATTCCGCCCTGCAGCGCGCCGGGGCGAAATCCGGGGTGCCGAAGTCAGGTCGACGTCACCCGGTACACCGCCAGGCTGCCGCGCCAGTTGACGCCCCAGTTCACGGTCACGCCTTCGTGCATCACCACGCGGTCCAGCACGCGCAGGCCCACCTTGGGCGCCAGTTCCTCGAAGTCACGAATCGTCAGCACACGCACGTTCGGGGTGTTGTACCACTGGTACGGCAGCGATTCCGACACCGGCATGCGGCCCTGGAACACCGACAGCCGGTGCGGCCAGTAGCCGAAGTTCGGGAACGAGACGATGCACTCGCGCCCCACGCGCAGCGTGTCGCGCAGCACCTGGGCGGTGTTGTGGATGGTCTGCAGCGTCTGCGACAGGATCACCGTGTCGAAGCTCTGGTCCTCGAACAGCGCGAGGCCGCCTTCCAGGTTCTGCTGGATGACGTTGACCCCCTTCTGGGCGCAGGCCAGCACCTCTTCGTCACGGATTTCGATGCCGTAGGCCTTCACCTCCAGCTCGTCCTGCAGCACGCGCAGCAGGCTGCCATCGCCACAGCCGGCGTCGAGCACGGTGGAATTCGGCTCCACCCAGCGGGCAATCGCGCGGAAGTCCGGACGCAGGGCGAGGATATTGGGATTGGCGGCGGCGTTCATGCACCGATCTCCTCGGCAATGCGCTCGTAGTAGGCGCGCATCAGGTTGTGATAGCGCGGGTCTTCCAGCAGGAAGGCGTCGTGACCGTGCGGCGCGTCGATCTCGGCGTACGACACCTGCCGCTTGTTGTCGAGCAGCGCCTTGACGATCTCGCGGCTGCGGTTCGGCGCGAAACGCCAGTCGGTGCTGAAACTCACCACCAGGAATTTCGAGTGCGTCTGCGCCATCGTCTTGGTCAGGTCGCCCTGGAAGGCCAGCGCCGGGTCGAAATAGTCCAGCGCGCGCGTGATCAGCAGGTACGTGTTGGCGTCGAAGTACTCGGCAAACTTGTCGCCCTGGTAGCGCAGGTAGCTTTCCACCTGGAACTCGACGTCGAACGAGAACTGGATGTCCTCGGCCTTCAGCGTACGGCCGAATTTCTCGGCCATGTCCTCGTCGGACAGGTACGTGATATGGCCGATCATGCGCGCCACGCGCAGCCCGCGCTTGGGCTTGACGTTGTGCGCGTAGTAATTGCCGCCGTGGAAGTCGGGGTCGGACAGGATGGCGCTGCGTGCCACCTCGTTGAACGCGATGTTCTGCGCCGACAGCTTCGGCGTGGAGGCCACCACGATACAGTGACGCAGGCGGTCCGGGTACATCAGGCTCCAGGCCAGCGCCTGCATGCCGCCCAGGCTGCCGCCCATCACCGCCGCGAATTGCTCGATGCCGAAGTGGTCGGCCACGCGCGCCTGCGCGTTGACCCAGTCTTCCACGGTCACCACCGGGAACAGCGCGCCGTAGGGCGTGCCCGTGGCCGGGTTGGCGCTCATCGGCCCCGTGGAGCCGAAGCACGATCCCAGGTTGTTCACGCCGATGACGAAGAACCGGTTGGTATCGAGCGGCTTGCCGGGGCCAACCATGTTGTCCCACCAGCCGATATCGCGCGGATTGTCGGCAGCGATGCCGGCCACGTGGTGCGAGGCGTTCAGGGCGTGGCACACCAGCACGGCATTGCTGCGCGAGGCGTTGAGCGTGCCGTAGGTCTCGACCATCAGGTCGTAGCCGGCGATCTGGCTGCCATTGCGCAGCTTCAGCGGCTCGGTGAAATGCAGGCGCTGGGGCGTGACGACGCCGACGGAATCGGTCGGCACGTCGAGTACGCCAGCGGGAGGAGCGACATCGGTCATGGAGCAGGCCCGCGTCAAATCAGCAGGCGAAAAAAAACCCGACCGGCCAATGCGTAGGTTTCGCAGCCAAGTCGGGCTTTTCGCGGGGGATCCCGCGTGTCGGTGCTGGAGCGTGGATGATCCATCCGCGAGGCACCGACCCAACCTCTTTAGCCGCATTTATATTGGCAACCGGAGAATCTTCCCCAGGTGCCGCGCGCCCGCAAGCCAGTCATCAAATCGGCGCGACCCGCACATTATAGTGCAAAGCGCCGGCCGCACGCATGACCGCTTGCCGGCGCGGGGTATTTACCCCAGCAGCACGCGCAGCTGCGCGTCGATATTGTCGCTTGGCAGCTTGCGGAAGCCGCTGCGGGCGTAGCGGTGCCAGTGGCCCTGCACCGTGGCGGTAATCAGCGCCACGCGCGCCGGAATATCGGCATCGGCCGGAAACGCGGCCTGCGTGACCGCCACCTTCAGGCACTGGCGCAGCGATGCCTCGATGCGGTCCACCATCTGGTTCATGCGTTCCTGCAGGCGTTCGTGCTCGCCCACCAGCGCCTCGCCGGTCAGCACGCGCGTCATGCCGGGGTTCTTCTCGGCAAACGTCAGCAGCATGCGCACGATGGCCTGCACCTGGCGCAGGCCATGTTCTTCCTGCGTGGTGATCTGGTTGATCAGGCCGAATACCGTCTGCTCGATAAAGCCGATCAGGCCTTCGAACATCTGCGCCTTGCTGGCGAAGTGGCGGTACAGCGCCGCCTCGGACACCGACAGCTTCGCGGCCAGCGCGGCCGTGGTGATCTTTTCCCCGCGCGGATGCTCGAGCATGCCGGCCAGCGTCTGCAGGATCTGGATGCGGCGTTCGCCCGGGCGCGGGCGCTTGCGTGCCGGGGTCTCCGGCTCGATGGCCGATGCGGCAACTGGCATGAAAGCCTCTGCCTCGCGAGCGATGGTTTGCGTCATGACCCGATTCTCCGCTTTTGTCGTAGGAGTTGATGCATCAATTGTACTTTTATGTCCACATATCCCGGGCGATTCACCACGCGCGCCCGCATTCTTGGGGCGTGATCGGGCTGCATCTGTGGCGCCGTTGCCGCAGTCTGGGTGCTTGACTCGCCGCCCGCCCCATCATTGGCCGGGCCCGCCGAGGGGTCCTGGCTCTCGGCGGCGACCAGCGTCACCGAGCGCTCCTGGGCCGTATGGCCCACATGCTGGCGATCTTCGGCCGCCAGCATCGACCGCGTGGCCGCATCGCGCGCCGCACCGGCCTGCGCCGGCACCACATGGGGCCGCGACGGCGCCAGCGTGCGCAGGAAGCCGGTGACCCAGGCGGTACGGATACCCATGGCCGCATAGTGCTTCAGGTGCGACACAGTGTCCTCCACCAGCACCACGCGGTGTGGCGCCACACCGATCTGCGCCAGCAGGCGGCGCAGCATGCGCCGGTCCGGCTTGGGCCGCAGGTGACCATGCACCCACATGTCCTCGATGGCCACCACACGCTCGAAACAGCGGTCGATGCCCGCCACGGCCATCACCGCCAGCGCGTAGTCGCGCGGCGCATTGGTCACCAGGATCTTGCGGCCCGGCAACCGGCTCAGCCCGGCCACCAGTCCGCGGCGCACGCGCACCATGTCGGCCAGTTCGGGGAAGTCGTGCGCGGCGCGCAGGAAGTCCGCCGGATCCACCTGGTGATGGCGGATCATGCCCAGCAGGGTGGCGCCGTAACGCTGCCAGTAGTCCACGCGCACGCGGCTGGCGGTGGCCTCGTCGCTGCCCAGCACCCGAGCCACGTAGGCGGTCATCAGCCGGTTGATGGCCGGAAAGATCGCGTGCGAGGCATCGTGCAGGGTGTTGTCGAGGTCGAACAGCCACACCGTATCGCCGGACGTATCCCCCACCGCGCCTCGCAGCAGGTGCCGGCGCGGACGGTGGGCGGATGCCTGTCCGGACGAAAGACGGCGTGCGCGATCCCTGCCGCGACGCTGGGTGGGCTGACGGATAAACACGCCTGGATTGTGAACCTGAATGGAGAGTAAGACCGGGAACCCGCGCCGGGCGGGCTCCCTGACAAGCGCGCTCAGTGCGAGCGGATCATCGTGCCGAAGGCCTGTTCGGTCAGGATTTCCAGCAGCAGCGAGTGCTCGATGCGGCCGTCGATGATGTGGACCGAATGCACGCCGCTCTTGGCGGCGTCCAGCGCCGACGAGATCTTCGGCAGCATGCCGCCGGAAATCGTGCCGTCGGCGAACAGTTCCTCGATCTCGCGCGCCGACAGGTCGGTCAGCAGGTTGCCCTTCTTGTCCATCACGCCCGGGATGTTCGTCATCATGACGAGCTTCTCGGCCTTCAGGATCTCGGCCATCTTGCCGGCCACGACGTCGGCGTTGATGTTGTACGCCTGGCCGTCGTCGGAGAAGCCGATCGGCGAGATCACCGGGATGAACGCGTCATCCTGCAACGCCTTCACCACGGCCGGGTTGATGGCCTCGATATCGCCCACGTAGCCGATATCGATGAACGTGCCGGGGTTCTCGCGATCCGGCATCTGCAGGCGCTTGGCGCGGATCAGGCCGCCGTCCTTGCCGGTCAGGCCCACGGCCTGGCCGCCGTACTGGTTGATCAGCATGACGATGTCCTGCTGGACTTCGCCGCCGAGCACCCATTCCACCACTTCCATGGTTTCCTCGTCGGTGACGCGCATGCCCTGGATGAACGTGCCGACCTTGCCGACCTTCTTCAGCGCCTCGTCGATCTGCGGACCGCCGCCGTGGACCACCACCGGGTTCATGCCCACGAGCTTCAGCAGGATCACGTCGCGCGCAAAGCCGTGCTTGAGCTTTTCCTCGGTCATCGCATTGCCGCCGTACTTGACCACAATGGTCTTGCCGTGGAACTTGCGGATGTAGGGGAGTGCCTCCGCAAGGATTTCAGCCTTGAGGGAGGGGGCGATGGCCGCTACCGACGTGGTGGCAGGCCCAGGATTGTCAGCGTTCATGGCTTCGGACATTCCGTGTGATCTGGAGCAGGTATCATGACGAACCGTCCGCCTGATAAGGCGGTACGGGGCGAGCCGGCATTGCGGGCAGGCGCCGATTCTACAAGAAACCGGCGGCGGCATTGCAATCGCGGCAATGCAACAAGGATACACGCCATGACCGACCCCTCGACGATCCAGACCGGCCGGCTGCGCCCCGTGGAGCGTTGCAGCACCTGCGGGGCCGCGTTCGTCTGCGGGTATGCGGCCGGCCTGCCCGAGTGCTGGTGCGCCAGCCTGCCGCTGCTGCCGGCGCGGCAGATCGTGCCGGGCCGGCATTGCCTGTGTCCCGACTGCCTGAAACGTCGTCAGGCTGAGACACCTCTCAATTCGCCGTGAAAATTTTCGCTCCTGCGTTCGGCGAATGACAAAACGGACGCAGTCCGGTTTAACATTCGCGACATGAATAGCCTACGCGGAATCGACCTCAACCTGCTGGTGGTGCTGGAAGCACTGCTGGCCGAACGCCATATCTCGCGCGCCGCGCTGCGGCTGCAGCTGAGTCAGCCGGCCGTGAGCCATTCGCTGGCGCGGCTGCGGCAGTTGCTGGACGACCCGTTGCTGGTGCGGGGCCAGGGCGGGCTGGTGCTGACGCCGCGCGCCCATGAGCTGACCGGCCCGCTGGCCGAGGCGCTGGCGCAGGTGCGCATCCTGCTGGGCCCGGGCGGCTTCCAGCCGGCCACGGCGCGGCGCACGTTCCGCCTGGCGATGTCCGACTACGGGGCGCTGGTGGTGCTGCCCCGGCTGCTGCGCGCCCTGCGCCGTGCGGCGCCCAATATCGACCTGGTGGTGACGCAGTCCAGCCGCGAGACGATGACCGCCCAGATCGCCGATGGCGAACTGGACGTGGCGCTGGCCGCCTTCTCGTTCGAACCCGAGGGCGTGCGCACGGCGGTGCTGTTCGATGACGATTTCGCCTGCGCGGTGGACGCAGCCACGGTGCGCGACACCGGCCGGCTCGACCACGTGGCCTACCTGGCGCGCTCGCATGTGCTGGTTACGGCAGCCACCGAGCGTGCCGAGGCCATCGACGCCGCCGTGACGCGGCTGGGCGGGCGACGCAAGATTGCCTGCTCGGTGCCGCACTGGAGCGTGGCGCCGGGGCTGATCGTCGGCACCAACATGGTCCTGACCACGGCACGGCGCAGCCTGGAAGCGCTGGCCGACGGCCGTCTGGCCGTCTTCGAGGCGCCTTTTACGATTCCCGGCTTCAGCTACAGCATGATCTGGCCCGAAAAGGCCGATGCCGATCCCGGCCATACCTGGCTGCGCGAACGCGTGCGCGAGGCCGCCACGGCAGCCGACGCGGACGCCGAAGCCGCCGCCATCAGCCTGCGCGGCTAGGCATCACCGCCCCCCGGCCACCCTGGCCGGGCCTGCCAGGCCAGACCGGGCCGGATCAGTGCTTGTGGTCCATATGGCCGGCGCCGGACTGGGCCGGCGCGGTCACGTCGCGCACCTCGGCCTTGACGGTCTGCTCCGTCACCTTGCCGTTCTGCTCGATCTTCAGCGTGATGGGTACCGTATCGCCGGCCTTTAGCTGCTGCTTCAGGCCCATCAGCATCACGTGGTAGCCGCCCGGCTTGAGCTGCACGTCCTGCATCTTCGGCAGGTCCAGCGACGGGATCTGGCGCATCCGCATCACGTTGTTGTCCATCTTCATTTCATGCAGTTCGGCCGTGGCGACCGGGGACGACACGCCCACCAGCTTCGCCGCTTCGTGCGCGTGCAGCGTCATGAACGCGCCGGACGCGGTCTGGGCCGGCACCGTGCCGCGCACCCAGGCGTCGCTGACGTCGACCTGCGCCATGGCCTGGGCGCTGACCAGCAGGCCAGCCAGGCCAAGGGTGACGATGGAAGCGGCGCGTGCCGCGCGGACTTTGGCTTGCATTGGGAACATCTCCACGATTCGGATCGAAGGCGACAGGATTGAGGGCGATCATTAGACCATGGCTGGCCGGACACTGCCCGTCGCCCGGTCCGCCGCCCGTCCGTCTCCCGGTAGCCAGACAGTCTGGCAGCCCCGCGCCCGCCCCAGAATGCGGCACGGTGTCGCATGACGGGCAACCTGCTGCAGCATTGCTACACTCGCGCCATGCACGCCTCGATCGACCTGTCCCCCACCCCGCTGCCGGCCATTTTCGGCATGCCGGCGCAACGCCATAGCCTGGTCAGCCTGCGCCGCCTGTGCTGGCTGCGCTGGGCGCTGCTGGCCGGCCAGGCCATGCTGCTGGTGTCGTGCGAGTCGGTCGCCGGCATCATGCTGCCCTACAAGCCGCTGCTGTTCCTCTTCACGATCCAGACCACGTTCAACCTGTATTCGGTGGCACGGCTGCGCTGGCATGCCACGCGGGGCACCATGCCCGGCGACGGCGAACTGATGGTGCAGATGATGGTAGACCTGACCGCGCTGTCGGCCATCCTGTTCTATACGGGGGGTGCCACCAACCCGTTCGTGTCGTTCTACCTGCCCGGGCTGGCGATCGCGGCGGCCATCCTGCCCTGGCGGCTGGTAATGGTGCTGGCGGTCTACGCGCTGTCCTGCTACTCGCTGCTGCTGCTCGAATACCTGCCGTTGCACCTGCACAACCCCGACAACGCGGTGAACTACCACCTGGCCGGGATGTGGCTCAACTTCGTGGCCAGCGCCGTGATGATCGCGTTCTTCGTGGCGCGGCTGTCGAACGTGCTGCGCCAGCGCGACGCCCAGCTCAACCATGCGCGCGAACTGCTGCTGCGCGAGGCGCGTGTCGAGGCGCTTAACGACCAGGCCGCCGCCGTGGCGCATGAAATCGGCACGCCGCTGGCAACGCTGGCCGTGATCGCCGGCGAACTGCGCGCCGATGCCGAAGACGCCCAGCGCGGCGCCACCACCGTGGCCGGCTACCTGCCCGACCTGCGCACGATGGAGCAGCAGCTGGAGCTGTGCCGCTCGATCCTGGCGCGGCTGCGCGAAGACCACGAGACGCTGGCCCCGCAGCGCATCGACGCATGGATCGCTTCGTTCGTGGAACGCTGGCAGTTGCGCCATCCGCAGGCCAGCCTGCAGGCCGACGTGCTGCCCGATGCCGCCGCGCAAGCCGTGGACACGGCGCGCGTCAGCCAGATCCTGACCATCGTGCTGGACAATGCCGCGCGCAGCCAGTACGGCGAGGGCAGCGCCACCCGACAGGCCCCGCCGCTGTCGCTGACCGTGTCCGTGGATGCCAGCGCGCTGGTCTGGCGCGTGACCGACCACGGCAGCGGCATTGCGCCCGCGCTGCGCGCGCAGCTTGGCGAAGCACCGGTAGCCAGCGGGCACGGCGGCCAGGGCATCGGGCTGTACCTGGCGCAAAGCGCCGCCCGCCAGCTCGGGGGCGGACTGGCATGGCTCGACAACCCTGCCGGCGGCACGGTGACCGAGCTGCGCCTGCCGCTGGCCGGCACGGCCGCGCAACCCATCTCACTGCAATCCGATTTCCAACCGTAATGACCGACGCACCTGCCGACGTACCTGCCGACGTAGCCGCGGCATCCGCCGCAACCGGCGCCCCCGAAGCCACGCCCTTTCTCGTGATCGACGACGATGAAGTGTTCTCCGGCACGCTGGCCCGCGCGCTGACGCGCCGCGGCTACGCCGTGCAGGTGGCACACAACGGCGGCAGCGCGCTGGCCCTGGCCGCGAAAACACCGTTTGCCTATGTCACGCTGGATCTGCACCTGGGGCCGCCACCCGAGGCCAGCGGCACCGCGCCGGCGGAATCGGGGCTGCATCTGGTGGCGCCGCTGCGCCAGGCGCTGCCCGATGCGCGAATCCTGGTGCTGACCGGCTATGCCAGTATCGCCACGGCCGTGGCGGCGGTGAAACAGGGGGCCGACGAATACCTGGCAAAGCCAGCCAACGTCGATTCGATCCTGACCGCGCTGATGGCAGGCGTTTCGGAAGAGGCGGCCGAGGCCGCGCTGGAAGAACCGGTGCCGCTATCGGTGGCCCGGCTTGAGTGGGAGCATATCCAGCGGGTGCTCACCGAACACGGCGGCAATATCTCCGCCACCGCACGGGCGCTGAACATGCATCGCCGCACGCTGCAGCGCAAGCTGGGCAAGCGTCCGGTATCGCGCTGATCCTGACTTTCCGGCCTGGCCGGCTGCGTTACAGGCGCAGTTGCACGTAATCCCAGCCGAGGTCGTCGTCCGACGCATCGGCCATGCGCACGGCATCGCTGGCATGGCGGTCGGCCAGCGTCACGAGCGCGCCCGAGGCCATGGCCGTGGCGGCCACGACGGCGCGGCGCTCGGTCTGGTCCGCGGTCTTCGCCACGTTGCCGGACGGCACGGCCGCCGCGTGGGCGTTGGGCATCACGCCGGGGCGGATGCAAAGGAACACGGTGGCGGCGGTAATGGCGGCCACGACGCTGGTGGTGGCCATCGCCACCCGGCGCTTGCGCACCCGGTTGCGCTTGAAGAAGGTTGTACGCATGGCTGACTCCCTTTGGGTTTAGGTGGTTATGCAGGATGCGGTGGCTCCCGCATCGGTCCCATCGACCAGCAAGGTGACCAACAAGGTGCGCAAGGGTCGCATTTACTTGAGGATCGGCGCCAGTGTGCTTACCAATGCTTACGAGGGTTACGGGTGCGACAACGGGCCGGCCGCATTTGAAACACCGCTGACTTGTAGTGGCGTTGGAGTTGCCGCCGGCCGCGGCGCTGCGGCACCACGTCGCACGTCCGCGCCGTGTGCGCAAAGTTAGACTGATGCACTTTGTCACACAGTCAGACGACTCCCGCTCCATGATCCCGCGCTTCCTTCGTGCCGCCCTGCCCGCGGCCTTGTCCGTTGCCCTGCTGGCCGCAACGCCGCTGGCCTCTGCCCATATCGTCTTCGAACAGAAGCAGGCGCCCGCCGGCAGCTACTTCAAGGGCGTGCTGATGGTGGGCCACGGCTGCAATGGCAGCGCGACGAAGTCGGTGACGGTAACCATCCCCGATGGCGTGCAGGGCGCGCATCCGCAACCGAAACCGGGCTGGCAGCTCGACGTGCAGCGCGCGAAGCTGGCCAAGCCCTATGCCTCGCATGGCAAGACGGTCGAGGAAGACGTGCGCACGATCCGCTGGTATGGCAACACGCTGGCCGACCAGCATTTCGACGAATTCCGCCTGCTGATGAAGCTGCCCGAACAGGGTGGCAAGCTGTACTTCCCGGTGGTGCAGGAGTGCGAGAACGGCAAGTCGGAATGGACCCAGATTCCGGCCGAAGGCCAGAACCCGCGCGAACTGAAGTCGCCGGCGCCGGCGCTTGAGGTCATCCCGGCGGATGCCCACGCCGGCCACGCGGGCCACGCGCACTGAACCGGGCGGGGCGACGTCCCCCGCGCAGGCAAAAAAAGAGCCGGACAGCTGTCCGGCTCTTTTGCTTTAGCGTTTTGGCGTCTGGGCGGGATGTGCCCGCGACACCGTCGCCGTTACAGCACGTAGCGCGACAGGTCCTCGTTGCCCGCCAGGTCGCCCAGGCGTTCGTCCACGTACGCGGCATCGATCGTCACGGTATTGCCCGACGACTTCGTCGCGTGGAACGACAGGTCTTCGAGCAGGCGCTCCATCACCGTGTAGAGACGGCGCGCACCGATGTTCTCGACCTTCTCGTTGACCGAGAATGCGATCTCGGCCAGGCGGCGGATGCCGTCCGGCGCGAACTGCAGGTCGACCTCCTCGGTCTTCAGCAACGCCTGGTACTGCTTGGTCAGGCTGGCGTCGGTCTGCGTCAGGATGGCCTCGAAATCCTGCACCGACAGCGATTCCAGTTCCACGCGGATCGGGAAGCGGCCCTGCAGTTCCGGGATCAGGTCGCTCGGCTTGGACAGGTGGAACGCGCCCGACGCGATGAACAGGATGTGGTCGGTCTTGATCATCCCGTACTTCGTGTTGACGGTGGTGCCTTCCACCAGCGGCAGCAGGTCGCGCTGCACGCCCTGGCGCGACACCTCGCCGCCGCCCACATCGCTGCGGCTGGCGATCTTGTCGATCTCGTCCAGGAACACGATGCCGTTCTGCTCGACGTTGGCGATGGCCTTGTGCTTGAGCTCTTCCTCGTTCAGCAGCTTGGCGGCCTCTTCGTCGATCAGCAGCTTGAACGCTTCCTTGACCTTCATCTTGCGGCGCGCCTTCTTGCCCTGGCCCAGGCCCGCGAACATCGTGCGGATCTGTTCGGTCATGTCTTCCATGCCCGGCGGGCCCATGATGTCCATGTTCGGCATGCCGGCGGCCACTTCAAGCTCGATGTCCTTGTCGTCGAGCTCGCCCTGGCGCAGCTTCTTGCGGAACACCTGGCGCGTGTTCGAGTCCTTGTCCTCGTGCTGCTGGAAGCCGATATCGCGCGGCGGCGGCAGCAGCACGTCGAGCAGGCGGTCCTCGGCGGCGTCCTCGGCCTTGGTGCGCACCTTCTTCATTTCCGATTCGCGCGTCTGCTTGACGGCCATCTCGGCCAGGTCGCGCACGATCGTGTCGACGTCGCGGCCCACATAGCCCACTTCGGTGAACTTGGTGGCCTCGATCTTGATGAACGGCGCATCGGCCAGCTTTGCCAGGCGGCGCGCGATCTCGGTCTTGCCCACGCCCGTGGGTCCGATCATCAGGATGTTCTTGGGCGTGATTTCCTGGCGCAGCGGCTCTTCCACCTGCTGGCGGCGCCAGCGGTTGCGCAGCGCCACGGCCACGGCTTTCTTGGCCTTGTTCTGGCCGATGATGTGCTTGTCGAGTTCGGAAACGATTTCCGACGGGGTCATGGTTTGCGACATGGGAATCCGTTGGGGCGCGTCAGTCGATGGTCTCGATGACGAAGTTGGTGTTCGTGTAGATGCAGAGTTCGCCGGCGATGGTCAGGGCCTTCTCGACCACGTCCTTCGGCGACAACTCGGTGTTCTCGACCAGCGCCTTGGCCGCCGACTGCGCGTACGCGCCGCCCGAGCCAATGGCCGCGATGCCGCCCTCGGGGTCGAGCACGTCGCCGTTGCCGGTGATGACCAGCGTGGTGTCCTTGTCCGCCGTGATCAGCATGGCTTCCAGGCGGCGCAGCGCGCGGTCCGAACGCCAGTCCTTGGCCAGGTCCACTGCCGCGCGGGTCAGGTTGCCCTGGTACTTTTCCAGTTTCGCCTCGAAGCGGTCGAGCAGCGAGAAGGCGTCGGCCGTGCTGCCGGCAAACCCGACCAGCACCTTGCCGTTGTAAATGCGCCGGACCTTGCGGGCCGTCCCCTTCATCACGATATTGCCAAGCGTGACCTGGCCGTCACCGCCCAGTGCGACCTGATTGCCGCGGCGGACGCTGACGATGGTGGTGCCGTGATACTGTTCCATGGTGCCTTTGCGTGAGAGGTGTTCAGCGGCGTAGGTGGCGCCACATGACCGGCTTTCAAGAGGCGGCTATGTCGGCCACGGTCTTCCAATATAGGAAATCGCCGAATCGGGCGTCGGAACATGTCCGACTGGCCCCGGCATCACTCCACGCGGCGACAGGTCCACCGCAAATGGAAAAAGGCCACGCATGGCGTGGCCTTTCCGGCACCGGGGCTACCCGGCAACCCATCAGATGGGGTTATCAGTCAGCGTACACGCCGGCCTTCTTGATCACCGGCGTCCACTTGTTGATTTCCGACGTCAGGAACGTGCGCAGCGAATCCGGCGTGGCGCGCTGGGCCGGTACGGCTTCGGCACCCAGTTCGGCCATCTTGGCGCGGAAGGTCGGGTCCTGCACAGACTTCTGCAGCGCAGCCGACAGCTTGTCGATGATCGGCTTCGGCGTGCCCTTCGGCGCGTACATGGCGTGCCAGATCTTCACTTCCACGCCCGGCAGGCCTTGTTCGGCGGCGGTCGGGATGTCCTTGAACGCTTCCACGCGGCGCGACTGCATCGCGGCGTACGGCTTCAGCGCGCCTGCCTTGAGCTGGCCGGCGATGTTCGTGGTCTGGTCGCACATCAGGTTGACCTGGCCGCCGAGGATATCGGTCAGCGCCGGGGCGGTACCCTTGTACGGCACGGTGGTCAGTTCGGTCTGGATCGCGCTCTGGAACAGCAGGCCGCACAGGTGCGAGGCCGAGCCGATACCGGCGTTGGCCAGCGACAGCTTGCCGGCGTTGGCCTTGATGTAGGGGATCAGGTCCTTGAAGGTGGCAGGCGGCAGTTGCTTGTTGCCAACCATCACCATCGGCACGTCGGCCACTTCACCGACCATCTCGAAGTCCTTGAGCGGATCGAAGCCCAGGTTGCGGTACAGCGCCGGGGCCGTGGACATGCCGATATGGTGGATCAGGATCGTGTAGCCGTCGCCCTTGGACTGCGCCACCTTCTTGGCACCGATGGTGCCGCCGGCACCGCCCAGGTTTTCGATCACGATGGTCGTGCCCAGATGCTTGGACATGATCATCGTCAGTTCGCGCGCCACCTTGTCGGTCGGGCCGCCTGCGGCAAACGGCACCACCGCCTGCACCGGCTTGCTGCCCGGGTATTCCTGCGCTTGCGCTCCCGTGAAGGCACCCACGCCGGCAACGGCCAGCGCGGCTGCAATATTCAATGCAACTCGTTTCATTACGTCTCTCCTGTTCCCTCTTGGATTCCCGTTCCAACGCTGTGGGTGCCGCCGGGTTTCGTCGTTGTTCACGACCCCGATCGCGTCGATCCATATCGGAAAAACGCGGTGACCATCGGCACGATGTATGGATTCCAGACAGCGTCAAACCCCGCCGACAGGCGGAGCCGGAGGTGGATGTTAGCAATCGCGAACAAGCACCAGATATAGGGGCTAACCCGTGAGAAAGTGGCGTTTCTTACGAGAATGTAATGAAACTGAGGATTTCTTCGAGAAGCGGGTCGGGGGCTTCTTCAGGCAGGTAGTGACCGCACGGCAGCGTGCCGCCCGTGACGTTCGTGCCCACTTCCTGCCAGAGCTGCAGTGGCTCGAAGCAACGCGCCACGACGCCGTGCTCGCCCCACAGCACGCGCACCGGCATCTGCAGCTTGCGGCCGGCTTCGCGGTCGGCGCGATCGTGGTCGAGGTCGATGGTGACGGCGGCGCGATAGTCCTCGCACATCGCATGCACGCGCGCCGGTTCGCGCATTGCGGCCACATAGGCCGCCATGGCATCGGGCACGAACGGGCTTGGACCCGTGCCCGGGTGGCGCAGGCCCAGCAGCCTTTCGATCAGGAATTTGGGTTCGGCGTTGATCAGCGTCTCGGGGAACGGCGCCGGCTGGATCAGGAAGAACCAGTGCCAGTAGGCAGCGGCAAACGCCATGTCGGTGGCTTCGTACATGGCCAGCGTCGGTGCGATATCGAGCAGCATCAACTGGCTGACCGCATCGGGATGGTCCATGGCGAGCCGGTGCGCCACGCGGGCGCCGCGGTCATGAGCGCACAGCGCGAATTGCCGGTAGCCAAGCTGGCGCATCACCTCGACCTGGTCCTGCGCCATCGCGCGCTTGCTGTAGACATCATGCGTGGCGCTGCCCGGCGGCGCGCTGCTGCTGCCGTAGCCGCGCAGGTCGGTGGCGATGACGGTGAAGCGATCCGCCAGAGCCGGCGCCACCTTGTGCCAGATCAGGTGGCTCTGCGGGAAGCCGTGCAGCAGCAACAGCGGCGGCCCCGAGTCGCCCCGGACGCCGCCAATCTCGACCTCGCCCACCTTCAGGCGAAACCACTCGAAGTTGGGGAACAGCAGCGCGCTGGCGTCGTTCTGCATGACAAAGTCTCCGGTTTTCGTCTGGCTTGCCTGCCGATCATAGGCGCTTTTCCCACCGCCCAGACACCGCCACGCGCCGCACGCCATCGCAAAAACCCTGTTTGTGCAACTGAATTGCAACTCGCCGGGGCCTATGGTTAAATCATCGGCATGAACCGCCCCACCCCCCATTCGCATGCCTCGCCGGCTCCAGATGACGCGGCCGCCGACAGCCTTGACGCGGCGCAGGCGCGCCTGCGCCAGCTTGGCGCGCGTGTGACGCAGCCGCGCGTGGCCATCCTGGCGTGCCTGATCGACGCCCAAGCGCCGCTGACGCATCAGGAAGTCATCGACCGCCTGCCGGCCGATGGCGACGTGGACCGCGTGACCGTGTATCGGGTGCTGGACTGGCTGGTGGATCAGGGCCTGGCGCAGAAGCGTGCCGGCAACGACCGCGTTTTCCGTTTCACGCTGCTGGAACATGAGGCCGCACGGGCCGAAGTGCATCGCCAGCACAGCCACTTCCATTGCACGCGCTGCGACCGCACGTTCTGCCTGGAATCGGCCGGCAAGTCCGTGGCGCCCAAGGTGCCAAGCGGATTCGCGGTCGAGCACGTGGAACTGACGGTCAACGGGGTCTGCGCGGAATGCGGCAAGGTGCGCACGGAGCCCGGCAGCCAGACCGCCGGCCACGCCGATCATTGAATAGACACGGGCGATCTCTCTATCCCGGCTTTCCTCGGAGCAGAACAATATGTCCAAACTGATTCCGGTCACGATCCTGACCGGCTTCCTCGGCAGCGGCAAGACCACGCTGCTCAAGCGCATCCTCCACGAACAGCACGGCATGAAGATCGCCGTGATCGAAAACGAGTTCGGCGAGGAGAACATCGACAACGAGATCCTGGTGCAGGACGGCCGCGAGCAGATCGTGCAGATGAGCAACGGCTGCATCTGCTGCACGATCCGGGGCGACCTGGTGCAGGCGCTGTCCGACCTGGTCACCCAGCGCGACGAAGGCAAGTTCGACTTCGACCGCGTGGTGATCGAGACCACCGGCGTGGCAAACCCTGGCCCGGTGGCGCAAACCTTCTTCATGGACGAGGAAATTGCCTCGCGCTACCTGCTGGACGCGGTGATCACGCTGGTCGACGCCAAGCACGGCAACCTGCAGCTGGACAAGCAGGAAGAAGCGCAGCGCCAGGTGGGCTTTGCCGACGCGATCTTCATCACCAAGTCCGACCTGGTCGGGGCACCCGAAGTCGATGACCTGCGCCACCGCCTGCAGCACATGAACGCCCGCGCGCCGATCCGCACCGCCAATTTCGGCGAGACGCCGATCGACACGATTTTCGACCTGCGCGGCTTCAACCTGAACGAGAAGCTGGAGATCGACCCCGACTTCCTGCGCGCCGACGAGCACGAACATGCGCACGAGCATGGCGAACACTGCGGCACCGACTGCGGCCACGACCACGACCACGACCACGACCACGACCACGATCACGACCATGGTCACGATCACGGCCACGGCCACGCGCACGACCACCATCATCACCACCACCACACCGACCGCATCGCGTCGTTCGTCTTCCGCAGCGACAAGCCGTTCCACTACGGCAAGCTGGAGGAATTCCTGTCGGGCATCCTGTCGGTCTACGGCGAGAAGCTGCTGCGCTACAAGGGCGTGCTCTATATGGAAGGTGTGGACCGCAAGGTGGTGTTCCAGGGCGTGCACCAGCTGATGGGAAGCGACGTGGGTGCCAAGTGGGACGACGAAACCCCGGGCACCAAGATGGTGTTCATCGGCGTGGACCTGCCGCGCGACGCCATCCTGAAGGGCCTGGCCGCCTGCCTGGCCTGATTTTGTTCCGGGCGCACCGCCAGGTGCGCCCGCCGCCGCTTGGCGGCCTGGGCGCGGAGCCACCCCCGGCAGCGCCCGCTACCCTCCCCTTGGGTGGGAATATCGGGAAAACTCCTGTCTCTTGTCGGTCTTTCTCCCATATCTCCGAAAAATTTGTTCAAGTACAATAGGCCGGATTTGATACGGGCGGCGCACCTCTGGGCGCGGCCGGTATCTGCAGGGCGGCGGTCGTCGTCAGCATGAGGCACAGCCGCCAGCAGGCGCGGTCGTTGGCTTCGTGCGGAGACCGCCCTCCGCCTGGGGACCAACGATCGGTGCGCCGTCACTCTTCGACGCGTTGAGAGAGGTGTCCCCATGACAGCCGCAACAAAAACCAAGGAAAGCCGCAGCAAGACAGGTACCGCTGCGGCGGAGACGCTCAAGGCACAGCCCGAAAAGGCGACGCCAGCTCCCCGCGGCAGTACGGCGCACGCCGATGCGGGCGAGGCCAAGGGAGGCACGCGAAGCAGCAAGACTGCAGCCAGCCAGAGTGAAACAGCCGCCCCGCGCAAGCGGACGGCCACTGCACCCGAGCGGACGAAGACGCCGCCGGTCGCATCAACAAGAGAATCAGCAGGAACCATGAGCAGCAACAAACTTCTGACTGAAGCTGAAATCCTGAAGATGAGCGACAAGGATTACATGAACGAGGCGCAGCTCGCCTTCTTCAAGAATCGCCTTGAGCAGCTTCGCGACGAGATCCTCAAGAATGCGGACCAGACCACGGAACACCTGCGCGAGACGGTCATCGTGCCGGATCCGGCAGACCGCGCGACGATCGAGGAAGAGCACGCGCTGGAACTGCGCACGCGCGACCGCGAGCGCAAGCTGCTGAAGAAGGTGGAACAGTCGCTGCAGCGCATCGAGTCCGGCGACTACGGCTGGTGCGAGGAAACCGGCGAGCCGATCGGCGTGCCGCGCCTGCTGGCCCGCCCGACCGCCACGCTGTCGCTGGAAGCCCAGCAGCGCCGCGAACTGCGCCAGAAGCTGTTCGGCGACTGATCGTCTTCGGCGGTCACCCGCGCGGCTGACCTGCTCCGACGCCCAACGGCCCGGTCTTCCGGGCCGTTTTGCTTTGCGCACCGGCATCGCCCCGTTTGCGATTGCCTTTGTGGCGTCACGGCTACGGCACTACCATTGCGGAATACCGCCAGCCTGTTGCCGCAGCCGGCTTTCTGTTACAGTCGCAACTTTGTTGCAATAACAACGTCCTTCCGTCATGGCCGCTCGCCTGCCCGTCACTGTGTTGTCCGGATTCACCGGCGCCGGCAAGACCACCGTGCTGCATCAGCTGATGTCGCAGGCGGGGGTACGCCTGGCCGTGGTCGACAGCCGTGCCGACCTGCTGGCCGAAGTGGACCGTCTGGCCCAGACCGGCCAGTACGACTTTGCAGTGATCGAGGCCGATCCGACCGACGAACCGCTGGGTATCGCCGAAGGCTTCGCATTCGAGGACGCGCACGGCGAGCAGGCGCCCGGCGTGGCGCACCTGGATACATTGGTCACCGTGGTCGATGCCAGCCGCTTCCTGACGGACTATCACGACGCCGATTTCCTGTCGGCGCGCGGCCTGGCCGCGCACGATGACGACGACCGCACCGTGGTGGATGTACTGATCGACCAGGTCGAAGTCTGCGACGTCATCGTCATCAACAAGATCGACCTCGTCGACGCCGGCCAGCTAGGCCGCCTGCACGTGGTGCTGCGCGCGCTGAACCCGCGCGCCAGCATCGTCGATGCCAGCCATGGCAACGTGCCGGCCGCGCAGTTGCTGGGCACCGGCCGCTTCGACATGGAAGCCACGCCCAACGCGGCCGGATGGCAGGCGGCGCTGCAGAACGATGCCGTGCCCGATGCCGCCGGCATCGCCACGCTGGTCTATCGCCGTCGCCGCCCGTTCCACCCGCAGCGGTTTGCCGACCTGATCCACACCGAATGGATGCGCGAGCATGGCGACGTGCTGCGTTCCAAGGGCCTGTTCTGGCTGGCCAGCCGCATGGATATTGCCGGCGACTGGAGCCAGGCCGGCGGTGTATGCCGCCCCGGCGCGGCAGGTGCCTGGTGGGCCGCGATCGACGCCGGGGAATGGCCCGCCGAGGGCCTGGCCCGTGCCGCCATCGAGGCCGACCTGCTCGAAGACGGGCTGCCCGCAGCCTATGGCGACCGCCGCCAGGAACTGGTGCTGATCGGCGCCGACCTTGACGTGCCCGCGCTGGAGGCCCGGCTCGACACCTGCCTGCTGACCGACGACGAAATGGCGGCCGGCCCCGAGGCCTGGGCGGCGTATCCCGATCCATTCCCGGACTGGGGCGATGCGTTCGACGACAACCATGACCATGACCATGACCACCATCACGGCCATGATCACGATCACGGCGACGGGCCGTGCGACTGCGGGCATGCGCACTGATTTCCCGCTCCTCTCCCGCTGGCGCGCGCGCGGCATCGGCTTCTGGCCGGCGCTGTGCCTGATCTGCTGCCTGCTGCTGGCGCAGCACGTGGGCCTGGTGCACCGCGTGGTGCACGGTGGACTGCTGAACGCTCCGCAGGCCGCCGCCGCGATCGCGTCCGTCAACGTCGACAATGCCGCCGATGTTGCGGAGGACACCGCCGGCGCCGACACCGGCCATACCGAACCGTTTACCCTGAAGCTTGGCCTGCACTCGTGCGTGCTGTTCGATGGCGCCACGCTGGCCGACACCCACTTCGGCAGCTTCGTGCTGCCGTCTCTCGCCTTCGGCAAGCCAGTCAAGCCGGCCAACCTGGCCTGGCGCTGGCCCGACCTGCCGGCAGCACGCGCCTTCCATTCCCGCGCCCCTCCAGCCGCATTCGCATTCGCCTGACTTGCAGCCGCGCGTGCGGGGTAATACCCCGCGCCCGCGCACGCCTGACCGGGCGCGCCGCGCATTGCCGTGGCCGCGCTCGCCCATACCGAATTCGAATCGCGAGCCATGTACTCGAACTCCAACCGTACTCTGGTGGTGCGTCGCACCCCGCTGGCGGCGCTTGCCGCATTGATCACCGCAGGCCTGTCCTCGCACGCCATCGCCCAGGCAGCCACGCCGGCCGCCCCCGAAACCGCACCGGCCGCCCCAGCCGCTGCTCCGGCCGCCGCTGCACAGCCCGCAGCACAGGTCACCGCACCGACGCTGAAGGAGGTGGTGGTCACGGCCAACCCGCTCGGCAGCGACCTGAACGACATGGTGGCCCCGGTCTCCACGCTGGGCGGCGACGCACTGGCCGTGCGCCAGGCCAGCACGCTTGGCGAAACGCTGAACAGCATGCCGGGCGTCACATCGAGCTACTTCGGCCCGAATGCCAGCCGGCCGGCCATCCGCGGCCTGGACGGCGACCGCATCAAGGTGCTGCAGAACGGCGGCTCGACCCTCGATGCGTCCACCCTGTCCTATGACCATGCGGTGCCCATCGACCCGCTCGTCGCCGAGAAGATCGAAGTGGTCCGTGGCCCGGCCGCGCTGATGTACGGCGGCAATGCCGTGGGCGGCGTGGTCAACGTCATCGACAACCGTATTCCGCGCGACCCGATTACCGGCGTGAGCGGCGCGGCCGATGTCAGCGGCACGATTGGCGGCGACAAGGGCCGCAATGCCAGCGGCATGCTGGAAGCCGGCAACGGCAAGTTCGCGGTGCACGCCGATGCATTCGTACGCCAGACCAGCGACCTGCGCATTCCGGGCTACGCCCGTAGCGGCACCCAGCGCGCCACCCAGCCGCTGCCCGAAGGCGAGAGCGAGGCCTACGGCAAGATCCCGAACACCAACGCCCACCAGGAAGGCGGGTCGATGGGCGGCTCGTACACGTGGGCCGACGGCTTCGTGGGCGCCAACTGGTCGACCTACCGCAATGACTACGGCACGCCGGCCGAGGCAGACGCGCGCATCAAGATGCGCCAGGACCGCTTTGCGCTGGAGGGCGAATCGCGCAACCTGGCCGGCGCCACCAACGGCATCTTCGAATCGGTCAAGGGCAAGTTCAGCTACACCGACTACGAGCACCGCGAGATCGAGGGCGGCGAGACCGGCACGACCTTCAAGAACCACGGCTGGGACGCCCGCCTGGAAGCCACGCACGGCAAGATCGGCAACATGACCGGCGTGATCGGCACGCAGTTCGGCCATACCGATTTCTCTGCGCTGGGCGAAGAAGCGTTCGTGCCGAGCACGGCCACCGACAACGCCGCGTTGTTCGTGTTCGAGGAACTGCCGCTGATCTCGTCGGGCGACCTGAAGCTGAATTTCGGCGGCCGCCTGGACCACAGCAAGGTGAAGGCCAGCGCCAACGGCAACGACCGCTTCAGCGATGCCGAGCGCAGCTTCAATGCCGGCAGCGCATCGGCCGGCCTGCTCTACAAGCTCAACCCGGTGTGGACGGTGACGTCGAACCTGTCGTACACCGAGCGCGCACCCACGTTCTACGAGCTGTATGCCAACGGCCCGCACCTGGCGACGGGATCGTTCGAAGTGGGCGACCCGAACGCGGCCAAGGAACGCGCCACGTCGATCGATCTTGGCATGCGCTTCAAGCAGGGCAACCATAGCGGCAGCGTGTCGGGTTACTACAGCCGCTTCCAGAACTACCTGGCGCTGCTGAACACGGGCGGCTATCGCGACGCCGAAGGCAATGTGGTGGCTGCCGGCAGCGACGGCGCGCTGCCCGAGCTTCAGTACATGGGGGTGCCGGCCACGCTGTACGGCTTCGAGGCCGAAGGCAAGACGCGCCTGCTGCAGAAGATGCTGACCACCAGCGACTCGCTGGACTTCGAAGCACGTGCCGACTATGTCCACGGCGAGAACCGCAGCAACGGCCAGCCGCTGCCGCGCCTGTCGCCGCTGCGCCTGGGCGGATCGCTGGTCTACGCCGCCGGCCCGTGGGGCGCACGCGTCAACGTGGACTGGAACGCGCGCCAGACCCGCGTGCCGACCGGCGATACGCCGTCCGACGCCTACACGATGCTGGGCGTGGCCCTGACCTACAAGATGAAGCTGTCGGGCACCCAGACGCTGTTCTACCTCCGCGGCGACAACCTGACCAACACCGAGGCACGCAGCGCCACGTCGATCCTGCGCGATATCGCGCCGCTGCCGGGCCGCAGTGTGCGGATCGGGATGCGCACGCAGTTCTGAGCGGGCTGCCCGTTGGTTGGCTCCCCTCTCCCACGCAGTGGGAGAGGGGTTGGAGGAGAGGGCATAGAGGCTCTGCCTGCCGACTTGTCGACATTTGAAGCGCCGCGCCCTCTCCCCCGGCCCCTCTCCCGCCTTGCGGGAGAGGGGAGCAAACCCGTGCCGCGGAAGAAGGGAGCAAACCCGTGCCACGGGAGAGGGGAGCAAGCCCGTGCCGCGGGACAGCGAAGGCCGTAACCTGAAGCGCTACCGACCCATCGAAAATGACTCGGGCACCAGCGAATACACCGCCGCCGGCACGGGCCGCCCGCGCAGGATCAGGCGGTTACGGGCGATGCACTCAAAGCCGGCACCGATCTTCTCGGCGACGGCGCGGCTTGCGAGGTTGGTCTCGACTGCCACGATCTCCAGCCGGGTAAGCCCCAGCGTGTGAAAACCGTAGCAGGCCATCATCGTCGCCGCGCCCGACGCCAGGCCCTTGTGCTGCTGGCTCTGCCGGATCCAGTACCCCAGGTTGCCGGTGTTGTCCTCGCGGCGGATCTGGTTGATGGCAACGCCGCCATAGAGTTCGCGGCCATCGGACGAAAACACGCCGATGTCGTACGCCGCGCCCTCGTCCATCATCGTCGCGCATCGCTCGAACCACTCGCGCGCGTCATAGATGCTGTAGTCGGGCCGCGCCCACGGCATCCACAACCCCACCGTCGGCATCGACTCGCGCACGGCCATCACAAACTGGGCCTCGTCGCTGGCGCGGAACGGCCTGAGCTGGAATGCCTGGCTGCGCAGCGGCTGCATGGTCAGTCCCGGTTGGCAACCAGGTTGCCGTCGCGCTGCAGGGCGCCCACTTTCTCCAGCGCCTGCAGGGTCTGGTCGAACACCACATCCAGCGCCTGACCGGGCGTGAAGCGCGCATGCATACGCTGCATCAGCGGCGTGGCAGCGAACCACGCGAACAGGTCGTCGCGCGGCAGCGCCTGGACCTCCAGCAACTTGAACTTGGCAAGCACGCGCATCGCGTGCGTGGCGTTGCGCAGCGGATCGGCCTGCAGGTAGTCGAGCCGGCTGCGCGCACGCGCCACGGCGCCGGCCACATCGTCGAACAGGCGGCCATGGCCGGGAATCACCAGCCGGACGTCGAGCTTGTCGATCAGCGCCAGGATGGCGCCCTGCTCGGCAAAGCCGCTTTCGCCATCAAGCTCGGGAAAGATCACGCCAAAGCCGTTCTCCCACAGCGCATCGCCGGAAATCAGGATGCGCTGCGCGGGCGCGAACAGCATCACCGCGTGCGGGTCGTGGCCCGGCGCGGCGATGACCCGCCAGTCGATACCGCCAAGCCGCAGCGCGTCGCCGTCGCGCAGCACGTCGGCGAACGTGAATCGCGCGCATTGCTGGCCCGTGGCGTCGAAGGTCAGGGCATCGGTATCCCAGGCCGATACCGCCGCAGCCTCCGCTGCGGGGATGGCCGTGCGCGGCTGCCAGCGCTGCTGCAGCGCCGCGTTGCCGCCGCAGTGGTCGGAATGCAGGTGGGTATTGATGACACGCCGCAGCGGACGCCCGTCGAGCGCGGCTTCCACCAGCGCCACGGTCTGGGCGGCATGCGTGACATAGCCGGTGTCGACCAGCGTGGTGTCCTGCGTGGCATCGTCGATAAACAGCACGTTGTTCGCGGACAGCCAGCCGCGCTCGAACACGCGCATGGTGGCGGGCAGCGCCAGCGCGCCGGTTCCGCTCATGGCGCTCATGTCGCGCTGCCTTCGCAAAGCCGGGGCACGCGCGCCGGCAACAGCGCCCAGACGCGCCGGCGCTCTGCGTCGTCGGCACCCGACCACGCCGCGATTTCCGCGATGGTCCGCAGGCAGCCCTCGCAGAAGCCGCTGTCGCTGTCCATCTTGCAGATGCTGCGGCACGGCGACGGCACCGGCGACACGATCTGCGCCGCGGCCGCACCGCGCACCAGATCGGCCAGCAGCCGGCGGCGGGCGGGCGTCATGCCTGGGCCTGCTGCTGCGCCTGCGCCACGTCGGCCACTTCGGCGCCGGTCATGGCCTGCAGCTGTTGCGGCGTCAGGTTGAACACCGCGTGGGGATGGCCGGCGGCCGCCCATACGCTGTCGTACTGGAACAGGTCCGCGTCCAGCAACATCACCGGCTTCACCGCATGGCCGATCGGGCACACGCCGCCAATCGCATAACCGGTCTTCTCGCGCACGAACTTCGCGTCGGCCTTGCCCAGCTTGCCCACGCGGGCGGCCACCTTCGACTCGTCCACGCGATTGCTGCCGCTGGCAATGACCAGCACCGGCACATCGTCCTCCACGCGGCGGAAGATGATCGACTTGGCGATCTCGGCCACGGTGCATCCCAGGCCGGCGGCCGCTTCGGCCGAAGTCTTGCCGGTGGCCGGCAGCATCACCACCGGCCGGTCATGGCCGATGCCGGCCAGCAGGTCGGCCACGCGTTGCGCGGATTCGGGGAGCGTCGGGTTTTCGCTCATGCTTGTTGTTCTCCTGATTCAGACACAGACCGTGGCATCGGCCGCCGCCGCCCACTTGGTCAGCAAAGCCTTGCCCACGCGCGAGCTGTTGGCCCGGCCGATGGCCTGCGAGATATAGTCGCCGGCCCGTACCACGGCTTCCAGATCGATGCCGGTGTGCAGGCCCATGCCGTGCAGCATGTACAGCACGTCTTCGGTAGCCACGTTGCCGGTGGCACCCTTCGCATAGGGGCAGCCGCCCAGGCCCGCCACCGACGCGTGGAAGATGGCGATGCCCACTTCCAGGCTCGCCAGGATGTTCGACAGCGCCTGCCCATAGGTGTCGTGGAAGTGCCCCGACAGCCGGTCGATGGCAAATTCGGCCGACGCGGCACGCATCACCTCCTGTACCTTGAGCGGCGTGCCCACGCCGATGGTATCGGCGATGTCGATCTCGTCGCAGCCCAGTTCGCGCATGCGGCGCACCACGTCCACCACGGCATGCACCGACACCTCGCCCTGGTACGGGCAGCCCAGCGCGCACGAAATGCTGCCGCGCAGGCGGATACCCTTTTCCTTGGCGGCCGCCGCCACCGGCTCGAAGCGCGCGATCGACTCGGCAATCGAGCAGTTGATGTTCTTCTGCGAGAACGCCTCGCTGGCCGCGCCGAAGATCACCACTTCGTCGGCACTGGCCGCCACGGCGCCCTCGAAGCCCTTCATGTTCGGCGTCAGCACCGAGTACAGCGTGCCGGGCCGGCGTTCGATGCGGGCCATCACCTCGGCGCCGTCGGCCATCTGCGGCACCCACTTGGGCGACACGAACGACGCGGCCTCGATATTGACGAAGCCGGCGTCGGTCAGCTTGTTGATCAGCGCGACCTTCACGTCGGCCGGCACCATCGCTTTCTCGTTCTGCAGGCCGTCGCGCGGCCCCACTTCGACGATCTTCACGTATTGGGGGATGGTCATGCTTGTCTCCTCGATCCTCTCGTCAGCCTGGTGCGGGCCGCGCCGTGGCCATGCTGGCCTGTCGTGGCCTAGTAGCCGCGCTGCAGGTCCACCACGCCCGCGATCGGCTTGCCTTCCGCCAGCAGGCGGATCTTGCCGGCGATCTGGGCGATGCTGTCCTCGCGCAGCGTCAGTGCGGAAATATGCGGCGTGATCGTGATGCGCGGCTCCTGCCAGTACGGATGATCGGCCGGCAGCGGTTCCGTACGGAACACGTCCAGCGTGGCACCGGCAATCTGCCCGTCCTGCACGGCTGCCAGCAGGTCGGCTTCCACCAGGTGCTGGCCGCGCGCCACGTTGATCACGTAGGCGCCCTTGCCCAGCTTGTAGAGCAGGCTGGTATCGATGATGTCCTCGGTGTCGGGCGTCAGCGGCAGCACGTTGACCAGCACCTTCAGGCCGTTCAGGAAGGCTTCCTGGCCATCCGCGCCGTGGAACGACTGCACGCCTTCGACCGTCCTGGCCGAACGGCTCCAGCCGCGCACCGGAAAGCCGAAGCTCGCCAGCGTTCGCGCGATGTGCGACCCGAGCGTGCCGATGCCCATCACGCCGATCGTGAAATCGGCGCGGCGATGCGGCTTCAGGAATTTCCACGTGCCGGCCTTTTCCTGCACGTCATAGGCGTCGAGCTTGCGGAAGTAACGCAGCGCGGCGGCGGTCACGTACTCGCTCATCTGGGCGGCCATGCCGGCGTCGTCCAGGCGTACGATCGGCACGCCGGCCGGCAGCGCCTCGGGGTCGTTGTCGCGCAGGCGCAGGATGCCGTCCACCCCGGCGCCGAGATTGAAGACGGCCTTCAGGTCCGTGCGGCCACGCAGCATTTCCAGGGGCGGACGCCACACCACGGCGTAGTCCACGCTCTGGCCCTGGCTCTCTTCCCAGGTCAGGCATTGCGCTTCGGGCAACACTTCGGCAAAGCCCTCGATCCACGGCGCGTAGCGGCCATCCGGCACGTACAGCTGCAACTTCATCTCGACTCCATTCTTATACGGGTTAGGCCAACGATTATGCGCGCTTTCCCGGGCGCCGTTGCCCGGCTGTGCGATTACCGGCAGGAGGATGCGCGGCCCGGCTTTGCCCGCCTCTCCGATGCGCACCAGACCGGCGGTTTGGCTCCCTCCCCCATGCAATGGGAGAGGGGTGGGGGGAGAGGGCATCGAGGCGCTGCTTGCCGACTTGTTGACGTTCCGTTCGCACCGCCGCGCCCTCTCCCCCAGCCCCTCTACCGCCAGGCGGGAGAGGGGAGCAAACCGTCAGGCAGTAGCTTCTTCCGCCTGCGCAAACGCCAGCAGCTGGGCGCCTTCGGTCACCTGCTCGCCCACGCCGTAGAGCACCTCGCTGACC
Organism: Cupriavidus sp. HE11; assembly: GCF_056097175.1. Lineage (NCBI taxonomy): Bacteria > Pseudomonadati > Pseudomonadota > Betaproteobacteria > Burkholderiales > Burkholderiaceae > Cupriavidus > Cupriavidus sp. HE11. The sequence continues at coordinate 2,092,266 of NZ_CP184464.1, read as the reverse complement.
ACGCCGTCGGCCGGGGCCGCGATGGTGTGCTCCATCTTCATGGCCTCCATGACCAGCAGCGGCGTGCCGCGCGTGACGCGGGTTCCCGGCTCGACCATCACGGCGATCACCTTGCCCGGCATCGGCGCGGTCAGCTTGCCGCCCTCGCCCTCGGCTTCCCCGGCGTGGGACAGCGGGTCGAGCCACTCCAGCACCGTATGGCGGCCGGCGTGGAACACGTGGAAGGTGTCGCCCTCCAGATGCACCTGGCCGTGGGTGCGGCGCGTGCCCAGGTCCACGCGGATATCGTCGGCGTTGAAGGTGTAGGCGAATGGCGCGGCCTGGTCGGCGTAGATCAGCGTGCTGCGACGCTGATCCGGTATTGCGCGTGCATCGCCCTTGAGCACCACCTCCAGCTTGTGGCCGGCGCCCTCGAAGTACAGCTTGCGCACGTCGCGCGCGTTCAGGCGCCAGCCGCCCGCGTGGGTCCACGGCGAATGGCGGTCGGCCTCGTCCACGCGGCGCTCGCGCGTCTCGCGTTCGAGCAGCGCTGCCACAGCCAGCGCGATGGCCTCGATACCGACCGACTTCTGCGGCGGGAACAGCACGGCCTGGTTGCGCTCGATCAGGCCCGTGTCGAGATCCGCCGTGCGGAATGCCTCGGACTTCACCAGCCGCTGCAGGAACGCCACGTTCGTCGACAGGCCCACCACGTGATAATGGGCCAGCGCCTGCGCCATGCGCGACAGCGCTTCGTCGCGATCACGCCCCCAGACGATCAGCTTGGCGATCATCGGGTCATAGAACGGGCTGATGGTGTCGCCCTCGCGCACGCCGGCGTCGATCCGCACGCCGGCCGGGCCGTGGGCGTCTCCGCCGCGCATGAACTGCACAGCCGGCGGCGTGCGCAGGAAGCGCAGCGTGCCGGTCGACGGCAGGAAGCCCTTGTCCGGATTCTCGGCGTAGATGCGCGCCTCCAGCGCATGGCCGTCGATCTTGAGCTGGTCCTGCATCAGCGGCAGCGGCTCGCCGGCGGCCACGCGCAGTTGCCATTCGACCAGGTCCTGGCCGGTGATCATCTCGGTGACCGGATGCTCCACCTGCAGGCGCGTGTTCATCTCCATGAAGTAGAACGAACCGTCCTGGTTGGCGATGAACTCCACGGTACCGGCGCCGACGTAGCCCACGGCCCGGGCGGCGGCCACGGCGGCGTCGCCCATCGCGCGACGGCGTTCCTCGGTCATGCCCGGCGCCGGCGCTTCTTCGAGCACCTTCTGATGGCGGCGCTGCACCGAGCAGTCGCGCTCGAACAGGTAGACGCAGTTGCCGTGCGTGTCGGCAAACACCTGGATTTCGATATGGCGGGGACGCGTCAGGTACTTCTCGACCAGCACCTTGTCGTCGCCGAAGCTGGCCGACGCCTCGCGCTTGACCGATGCCAGCGCGGCCTCGAAGCCGTCGCCGGCCTCCACCACGCGCATGCCCTTGCCGCCGCCGCCGGCGCTGGCCTTGAGCAGCACCGGATAGCCGATGCGGTCGGCCTCGCGGCGCAGCAGCGCCGCATCCTGATCCTCGCCGTGATAGCCGGGCACCAGCGGCACCGCGGCCTTTTCCATCAGCTGCTTGGCCGCGCTCTTGCTGCCCATCGCGTGGATGGCGGAGGCTGGCGGGCCAATAAAGACGAGGCCAGCCTCGGCGCAGGCGCGCGCGAAATCCTCGTTCTCGGACAGGAAGCCGTAGCCCGGGTGGATGGCCTGGGCGCCGGTTTCCTTTGCCATCTCGATGATGTGGTCCGCGCGCAGATAGCTGTCGCGCGCCGCCGCACCGCCGATATGCACGGCTTCGTCGCAGAACGCGACGTGCCGCGCGTCGGCATCGGCGTCGGAATAGACGGCCACCGTGCGGATGCCGAGCCGGCGGCACGTGGCCGCCACACGGCAGGCAATCTCGCCACGGTTGGCGATCAGGATCTTGTTGAACATGGCTCCTCCCTTTGTCTCCGGGTCAAGGCGAGCCAGGCTCCTTCAGATCGGCAGGTTGTACGTCGCTTACCCCGCGTAACCTTCGGCGCGGATATCGAGACGTGCCAGCAGGGCGCGGTCGCGCTCGGCTTGCGGATTGCCGGTCGTCAGCAGCTTCTCGCCATAGAAAATGGAATTGGCGCCGGCCATGAAGCACAGCGCCTGCAACGCTTCGTCCATGGCCTCGCGGCCGGCGGACAGGCGCACCATCGCGCGCGGCATCGTGATGCGTGCCACGGCGATCGTGCGTACGAACTCGAACGGGTCCAGCGCTTCGGTGCCCGCCAGCGGCGTGCCCTCCACCTGCACCAGGTTGTTGATGGGCACCGACTCGGGGTACGGGTCCATGTTGGCCAGCTGCGCGATCAGGCCGGCACGCGCCTCGCGCGCCTCGCCCATGCCCACGATGCCGCCGCAGCAGACATTGATGCCGGCATCGCGCACATGACCGATGGTGTCCAGGCGGTCCTGGTACGTGCGCGTGGTGATGATCTTGCCGTAGAACTCGGGCGACGTATCGAGGTTGTGGTTGTAGTAGTCCAGGCCCGCGTCCTTCAGGCGCTGTGCCTGTTCGGCCTTGAGCATGCCCAGCGTCACGCAGGTTTCCAGGCCCATTGCCTTCACCTCGCGCACCATGTCGATCACGGGCTCCAGGTGGCGGTCCTTCGGGCTGCGCCAGGCAGCGCCCATGCAGAAGCGCGTGGCGCCGTTGGCCTTGGCGGACTTGGCGGCGTCGAGCACGGCTTCCAGGTCCATCAGCTTCTCGGCCGTCACGCCGGCGTCATGGTGCGCGCTCTGCGGGCAGTAGCCGCAATCTTCCTCGCAACCGCCGGTCTTGATCGACAGCAGCGTCGACAGCTGCACGGTGTTGGCGTCGAAATTCTCGCGATGCACCTGCTGCGCACGGAACAGCAGGTCGTTGAACGGCAGCGCGAACAGCGCGGCCACGTCGTCCACACGCCAGGCGTCACCTTCCTTGGGCGCGGCGGCGGCAATGTTGCGGGCCGACTGGCGCAGCGATTCGGCGGAGATGGTGGCGACGGTTTGGGTTTCAGCGATTTGAGTCATGTTCGGGGAATACGTATTCGGTTTCACGATGCGCGGGTCAGGCGTGACGCGGCGCGGCGAAGTTGGAGGCTGCAACCGGCGGCATGCTGGCCAGCAGCGGCGCAAGGTCCAGGTGCTGGGCGGCAACGGCCGGCGCCACTTGCCAGGGCAGTTCGCCCAGCATCGGTGCGTCCAGCGCGTCCTGCAGCGTGACGATGTTCTCGGTGGGCAGCAGCATGTCGGGGTCGATGCGGTTGGCAATCCAGCCGGCCAGCCTCAGGCCGCGTGCGCGCACCGCCTCGGCGGTCAGCATCGCGTGGCTCAGGCAGCCCAGCCGCACGCCCACCACCATGATCACGGGCAGGTCCAGCATCACGGCCAGGTCGGCGGTATTCCACCGCACCGCGCCCACGTCCAGCGGCACGACAAAGCCGCCCACGCCCTCCACCACCACGGCATCGGCCTTGGTGCACAGCGAGTCGAACGCGGCACGGATCGGCCCGCGCGTGATGCGCTCGCCTTCCAGCGCGGCGGCCAGGTGCGGCGACGCCGGCGTGCGGAAGAAGAACGGGCACATCTCTTCCTGCGGCACGATCACCGAGCCCGCCGCACGCAGCTGGTCGACATCGTCGTTCTGCCAGCGGTCATCGAGCCACTCGCCGCCGGCTGCCACGGGCTTCATGCCCACCGTGCTGTAGCCGGCCCCGTGCAGGGCGTGCAGCAGCGTGGCGGTGGCGTGGGTCTTGCCCACGCCGGTGTCGGTTCCCGTGACGAAGCAGGCAAAGCGCTCCGGCTTGTTGGCAATCATGCGGCCTCCTTGTGCCGGCGCGGCATGGCGCGTGCGATGGCGTCGAGCAGGCGCGCCACGTCGGCGGCCGTATGCGAGGCCGACAGCGTGATGCGCAGCCGCGCCGTGCCGGCCGGCACCGTGGGCGGACGAATCGCACCCACGCGGATGCCGTCGGCCTCCAGCGCCGCCGACAGCGCCAGCGATGCCGCGTTGTCGCCCACGATCAGCGGCTGGATCGCGGTATCGCTGTCGCCCAGCGTCCAGCCCGCCTGCGCGGCCAGCGCCGCCAGGCCCTGGCGCAATTGCGCGATCAGGTCGGCGAGGTGCGCGCGCCGGCTGTGCCCTTCCTCGCCAGCGATGATTTCCAGGCTGGTCAGCAACGCGTGCGCCACGGCCGGCGGCGCGGCCGTCGTATAGATATACGGACGCGCCGTGTTGACCAGGTGTTCGATGACCGTCTCGTGCGCCGCCACGAAGGCACCGGCGACGCCGGCGGCCTTGCCCAGCGTGCCGATATAGATCAGCCGTTCGGAGCGCAGGCTCAGGTGCTCCAGCACGCCATGGCCGTTGTCGCCCAGCACGCCAAAGCCGTGTGCGTCGTCGACGATGATCCATGCGTCGTGGCGCTCGGCCAGCGCCAGCAGCGCGGCCAGCGGTGCCAGGTCGCCATCCATGCTGAACACGCTGTCGGTGACGATCAGCTTCAGCTTGCCCTGGCTGGCCTGCAGCAGCGCATCGAGCGCCTGCGTGTCGCCGTGCGGGTAGCGCTGCACGTCGGCCTTGGCCAGACGCGCGCCATCGATCAGCGACGCATGGTTGAGCGTCTCGCAGAACAGCGTGGCATCGGCCGTGCCCAGCGATGTCAGCACCGCCAGGTTCGCCATGTAGCCGGTGCAGAAGTACAGCGCCTGCGCCTGCGGGATATATGGCGCCATCCAGCGCGCCAGTTCGTGCTCCAGCTGGGCATGGGCCAGCGAGTGGCCGCTGACCAGGTGCGAGGCGCCGCTGCCGGCGCCGTAGCGGTGCGCGCCGTCGGCCAGTGCATGGGCGATCGACGCGTGATTGGCAAGCCCCAGGTAGTCGTTGCTGCAGAAGGTCAGCAGCGGCGTGGGCGTGGCATCGACAGCGCCGACCGACTGGTGCGGTGCGCAAGCGGTATGGGCGATGCGCCGGCGGCGCGTCAGCGCCTTGGCTTCACGTTCCGCAGCGGCGCGTTTCAGGTGGTCAAGCAGCATGGCGTGCCTCCTCGTCAGGTGCCAGTACTGCCTGCAGCGTGACCAGCAATTGCTCGCCGAGCCAGTTGGCCAGCGCGGCGTCGAATACATAGGGCGGCATCACATACAGCGTGTTGCCGATCGGCCGCGCCAGCACGCCGCGCTCGCGTGCGGCCAGGTGGAAGCGCGCGGCAAAGTCGGGGCCGGCCGCCTCGGGGTCGATATCGGCAGCCCAGATCATGCCGCGCTGGCGCACGTGGCTCACGCGGGGGTCTGCGGCAATGCCGGCCATCGCTTGGGCCAGCCATTGCGCACGCTCGCGGTTGCGGGCCAGCACGTCGTCGGACGCGAACAGGTCCAGCGTAGCCAGTGCCGCACGGCAGGCCAGCGGGTTGCCCGTGTACGAATGCGAATGCAGGAAGCTGCGCGCGATGTCGTCGGCCACGAAGGCGCGCTGGATTTCCGGGCGCGACAGCACCAGCGACAGCGGCAGGTAGCCGCCCGTGATGCCCTTCGACAGGCACAGGAAATCGGGCCAGGCATGCGCCGGCACAGCCTCGCCGCCGCGCGCCTGTTCCCACGCGAAGAATGTGCCGGTGCGGCCGCAGCCTACGGCGATCTCGTCGGCGATCAGGTGCACGCGATAGCGGTCGCACAGCGCACGGGCACCTTCCAGATAGGACGGGTCGTACATCGCCATGCCGGCGGCGCCCTGCACCAGCGGCTCGACGATCAGCGCGGCGATCTGGCCGGCGCGCTCGCGCAGCAGCGCTTCCAGCTCGGCCAGCGCGCGTGCTGCCACATCGGCGGCAGACTCGCTGCGGCCGGCCTGGCGCGCATCGGGCGACATCACCACATGGGCGCGGCGCGTGAGCGGGTCGTAGGCGTCGCGGAAGATCTCCACGTCGGTCACGGCCAGCGCGCCCATGGTTTCGCCGTGGTAGCCGTGGCGCAGGCACACGAATTCGCGCTTGGCCGACAGGCCCGTGTTGCGCCAGTAGTGGAAGCTCATCTTGAGCGCGATTTCCACGGCCGACGCGCCGTCAGACGCATAGAACGCATTGCCCAGTACGCCGCCGGTCAGCGCTTCGAGCCGCTCGGCCAGTTCCACGGCCGGTGCGTGGGTGCAGCCGGCCAGCATCACGTGCTCAAGCGTGTTCAGTTGCGCGACCAGTGCGGCGTTGATCGCCGGGTTGGCATGGCCGAACAGGTTGACCCACCACGAGCTGATGGCGTCGAAATAGCGGCGGCCATCGGTATCGATCAGCCACGGCCCTTCGCCACGGGCGATAGCCAGCGGCGGCTCGTTGTCGGCCGCGTCAGGGCGCAGGCGCGTGCACGGATGCCAGACGGCCTGCTGGCTGCGTGCCGCAAGCGTCATGTCATCGACGGCGGCGCCGGCGGTATTGGGGACAGGATGTGTCAAGGGGACCCTCCTTTGATTGCCAGGTCCGCCCATGCCGGCGCCAGTCACGGCAAGGCCGGGACGCGCTGGGGCTGCGGGCGGATTGGGGAAGCTCATGTTAGGAAGGTCGGTCTTGTCTTGGCAAACCGGGCGCAGTCAGCGCGTTAGCATCAGGTTGAGCGAAATAGCGCGATGTTGCCGGCCGCCGTGCCGTGCATGGCACCTGGAATCGCGCTTCTCGCGGGTAACGTCTGGCAAATGTCTGCTAAAAAATTCTGTTGTGGCTACCGTCTTTGCAAGCTTCTGGTTGCTCCCCTTTCCCAATGGTGGGAGAGGGGCGAACACCTGCGGCCAGCCCTACTGCGGTTTCCACGATGGCGCGCGCTTTTCCAGGAACGACCGCACGCCCTCGCGCCCTTCCTCGGACGCCCGGATCGCCGCGATCCGGTTGGCGGTATCGGCCAGCAGGTCGCTGTCGATCTCGCGGCCGGCCACATCCTGCACCAGCCGCTTGCTCTCGCGCACGGCATTGGGGCTGTTGCCCGCCAGCGTGGCGGCGATCTCGGCCACCTTTTCGTCCAGGTCCTGCGGCGGCACCACCGCGTGCAGGAATCCCAGGCGCAGCGCCTCGGCGGCATCGAACCGCTCGGCGGTAATGAAATAGCGGCGCGCCGCCTGCTCGCCCATCGCACGGATCACATAGGGGCTGATCGTGGCGGGCAGCAGGCCCAGCTTTGCCTCGGACAGGCAGAAGTTGGCCGTGGCCGACGCCACCGCGATATCGCAGGCCGCCACCAGGCCCATGCCGCCGGCGTAGGTGTCGCCCTGGACTCGCGCGATCACGGGCTTGGGGCAGACCCAGACCGTGTGGAGCATCTGCGCCAGCGTCAGCGCATCGGCACGGTTCTCGTCGTCCGAGTAGCCGGCCATCTTCTTCATCCAGTTCAGGTCGGCGCCCGCGCAGAACGCGGGGCCATTGCCGGTCAGCACGATGGCCCGCACCTCGGGCGTGTCGCCCAGCGCCCGGAAGGCGCCCGTCAGCTCGGCAATGACCGTCTCGTTGAACGCATTGCGCACATCGGGCCGGTTCAACGTGACCGTGGCGATATGGCGCTCGGCGGTCACTGAAAGCGTCGTGAATTGCATGTCTCCTCCTGGTGCCTGGATTGTCAGGATGTCTGGCCGGCGGTCTTCGTTCTGGCGGGCTGGGTCCGTTCGGGGATCTCGTCGAACGGCAAGCCCAGGTGCCGGAAGAACGCGTCCACCTCTGGCAGCCACACGGCCACGCCGGCATGGTTGCTGAACAGGCGGTGCGAATCGCCGTCGAACTCGCCCACGTCGACGAAGCGCGCATCCTTTGCCGCTCCGCTGGCGCTGGCCTTGTAGCTGTTGAACATGCGCTCGGGCAGCGGCCACGGCCAGTAGCTGTCGTTGTCGCCGTAGATCCACAGCGACGGATAGCGCGCCCCGCGCCCGTAGTCGCCAAATGCGTCGATCAGGTTGTTCTCCCAGCCCACGCAGTTATCGTTGCGCAGGCCGCCCGCGAAATTGACCACGCCCACCACGCCGGGGTAGCCCATGGCCGACAGCGCCATGGTCGACAGGCCGCCATGCGACTGGCCGATGACGACGATGCGCGTGGCATCGACATAGGGCTGCTGCACCAGGTAATCCAGCGCCGCCACCACGTCCTCGGCCTGCATCATGCCGTTGCCGCGCACGTCGCAGCTGCCGCCCACGTACTGCCCACCCGATTTGGAAAACCCCTGCCGCATCGGCAGCGCCACCACATAGCCGCGCCGCACGAACTCGGCCGTCTGCGCGGCAAATCGCGCGCGGCCCTGGAACGCGGGCTTGCCCGGCGACTTGCCGTGGTTGATCACCACCATCGGGAACGGCCCTTCGCCGGCCGGCCGGAAGATCGTGGTCTCCAGGTCGACGGTGGCTTCCATTCCCACCTTCGGCACCATTACCACCTGCTCGACCGACTGCGCCGGCATCGCCACCTGCGCGATGGCCGGCCCGCACCACACGATGCAGGACAACGCGGCCAGCGCAACCACTGCGCGGCAGGTGGAGGGAACAACACGGGACATGACAACAACCAACCTTCCAGAAAAAACCAATCAAACTACAAAAAAACTACATGCGGAACACGCCGAACTTCATGTCGCCGATGGGCGCATTGAGGCTGGCGGAAAGGCCGAGGCCCAGCACGGTACGCGTCTGCGCGGGGTCGATGACGCCATCGTCCCAAAGCCGCGCGCTGGCGTAGTACGGATGGCCCTGGCGCTCGTACTGGTCGCGGATCGGGGCCTTGAATGCTTCTTCCTCGTCGGCGCCCCACTGGCCGCCTTTCGCCTCGATGCCGTCACGGCGCACCGTGGCCAGCACGCTGGCCGCCTGTTCGCCACCCATCACCGAGATGCGCGCGTTCGGCCACATCCACAGGAAGCGCGGCGAATAGGCGCGGCCGCACATGCCGTAGTTGCCGGCACCGAACGAGCCACCGATGATCACCGTGAACTTGGGCACCTGGGCCGTGGCCACGGCCGTCACCATCTTGGCGCCGTTGCGCGCGATGCCTTCGTTCTCGTACTTGCGGCCCACCATGAAGCCGGTGATGTTCTGCAGGAACACCAGCGGAATCTTGCGCTGGCAGCACAGCTCGATAAAGTGCGCGCCCTTGAGCGCCGACTCCGAGAACAGGATGCCGTTGTTGGCGATGATGCCCACCGGGTAGCCCCAGATCCGCGCAAAGCCGCAGACCAGCGTGGTGCCGTAGCGCGCCTTGAATTCGTCGAATTCCGAGCCATCGACGATGCGGGCGATGACCTCGCGCACGTCGTACGGCTTGCGCGTGTCGGTGGGGATCACGCCATACAGTTCTTCCACCGGGTACAGCGGTTCCTGCGGTTCGTGCAGGCGGATCTGGTCCGGCTTGCGGCGATTCAGGTGCTGCACGATATTGCGGGCCAGCGACAACGCGTGATGGTCGTTCTGCGCGAAGTAGTCGGCCACGCCCGACAGCCGGGTATGCACATCGGCGCCACCCAGGTCTTCGGCGCTGACTTCCTCGCCCGTGGCCGCCTTCACCAGCGGCGGGCCGCCCAGGAAGATGGTGCCCTGGTTCTTGACGATGATCGACTCGTCGCTCATCGCCGGCACATAGGCGCCACCGGCCGTGCACGAGCCCATCACCACGGCGATCTGCGGAATGCCCTTGGCCGACAGGTTCGCCTGGTTGTAGAAGATGCGGCCGAAGTGGTCACGGTCCGGGAACACGTCGTCCTGGTTCGGCAGGTTGGCGCCGCCCGAATCCACCAGATAGATGCACGGCAGGTTGTTCTGCTCGGCGATTTCCTGTGCGCGCACATGCTTCTTGACCGTCATCGGGTAGTACGTGCCGCCCTTGACCGTGGCGTCGTTGCAGACGATCACGCACTCTTGCCCGGCTACACGCCCGATGCCGGTGATGACGCCCGCGCCGGGGGCTGCATTGTCGTACATGTCGTACGCGGCCAGTTGCGACAGCTCCAGGAACGGCGTGCCCGGATCAAGCAGCTGCTGCACGCGGTCGCGCGGCAGCAGCTTGCCGCGGCCCAGGTGCTTGGCACGGGCATCCTCGCCGCCGCCTTCGGCCAGCTTCGCGACCTTCTGCCTGAGGTCGGCCACCAGCGCCTGCATGGTCTCGGCATTGGCCTTGAACGATTCCGAGCGTGCGTTCAGTTTGGTTTCCAGCGTGGGCATGTCTCTTCCTGTGTTCTCTTGCTTGTCGTGCCAGTTCAGCCGGTAACGTGCGCCGCGCGGGCGCCGCACGTCATTCCTTTCCTTCCTGTTCCTTCAGGTCGCCATCCACGTAGAGCCAGCGGGCCGGCGTGCCGGACTCGCGCGGCTCGAAGACAAAGCGGCTCAGCTCTTCCAGCCGGTGGGCGCGCCCGCCCACCTTGTAGCGCGCCACGAAGGCCACCGTGGCGTGCGTGTCGTCCTGCTGCACGTGGGACTTCACCGTCAGCCCGAGCCAGCGCGTACCGGCATCGGCCGACAGGTCCTGCGGACACGTCGATACATGCCAGGTCTGCCGCAGCCAGCTTTCGTCGCCCAGCACATAGGCGCTATAGCGCGAGCGCATCAGCGCCTCGGCCGTGGGCGGCACCGCCTCGCCACGGTGAAAGCGGCCGCAGCACGTGGCATAGGCGCCATTGCCGCAGGGGCAAGGTTCCGCGCTGGCACCGGACTGGCGCTTTGTGGTCATCCGATCAGCTCCGGCAGGTCGCGCATGTCGGTGAAGATGGTCTTCACGCCCACCGCCCGCAGTTCGTCGGCATCGGTGCGCGCGGCATAGCCGAACACGGTCATGCCCGCGGCCACGCCGGCGGTGGCGCCGGTGGGACTGTCTTCCACCACGGCGCAGCGCGACGGCTCCACGCCCATCGTGCGCGCGGCCAGCAGGTAGACGTCCGGTGCGGGCTTGCTGTGATCGACCTCGGTGGCCGAGAAGATATGCTCGCGCTGGTCCTGCGGGTCGACGAACAGCTCCAGCAGGTCGGTATGCGTCAGCTGCAGCTTGACCTTGATACGGTCCGCGCCCGATGCCACGCACACCGGCAGGCCACGCGCCTTGATCGACTCGATGGTCTGGCGGATATGCGGCACGGCTTCCAGTTCCTCGATCAGCGCGGCGTCGCGCCGCACGAACCATTCGGACAGGAAATTGCGCGGCAGCGGCTTGCCGAGACGGGCCTCGATATTGCCCAGCTCGTCGCGCACCGCACGGCCCAGGAACCACTTCATGGATTCCTCGAGCGTGATCTCGATGCCAAGCTCGTTGAGCACGCGGTTCAGCACGCGATGGACGATCGGTTCGCTGTCGACGAGAACACCGTCACAGTCGAAGATCACGCAATCGAAGCGTGCGGCCTGGTTTGCTGCGGTCATGCGGGTTTCTTTTCCTTGTTGAGTTCGTTGCCGCCGACGGCGCGCAGTTCGGTCTGCCGCCGGCTCTTCAGGTGGGCCTCGATCTGCTCGAAGCGGTCGAAGCCCCAGAACGGTTCGCCGTCGATGATCACGAACGGCGAGCCAAAGACGCCCTTGGCCATCGCCACGTCGATCTCGGCCTTCAGCTGGTCCTTGATCTCGTAGCTCGTGGCGCCCTCGTTCATTGCCACCGGGTCGACGCCCAGTGCCTCGGCCAGCTTCGCCAGCTCGGCCGGCTCGGCGATGTTCAGGTCGTCGACGAACAGCGCGCGGTACACGGCCTTGGCGAACGCGGCGGCCAGGTCGGCGCCGTGATGGTTCTGCAGCCACAGCATGGCGCGGGCGGCGTGCTGCGTCGGCAGCGGGAAGTGCGTCGGGCGCTTGTAGTCGATGCCGTGGAACTGCGCGGTGCGCTCGAAATCGCGCCAGCAATACTCGCCCTTGAGCGGGATCGACGGCAGCGGCGACGAGCCGGTGGTCTTGAACACCACCCCCAGCAGCACCGGATGCCACATCACGCCGCGGCCGTACTTCTGGGCCAGCTCGTCGATGCGGGTGCTGGCAAAGTAGCCGTAGGGCGAGGAGAAGTCGAAGTAGAAATCGATCGGTGCGGTCATCGCGAGGGGCTCCGGTTTGGGTGCGACGGTTTCAGGGGAACGTCTGGTATGTCAGCCAAGCGCGCGGGCGATCAGGATCTTCTGGATGTCGCTGGTACCTTCGTAGATCTGGCACACGCGCACATCCCGATAGATCCGTTCGACCGGGAAATCGTTCACATAGCCGTAGCCGCCGAACACCTGGATCGCGTCCGAGCATACGCGCTCGGCCATTTCGCTGGCGAACAGCTTGGCCATGGCGGCTTCTTTGAGGCAGGGCCGGCCGGCGTCCTTGAGCGAGGCGGCGTGCCAGACCATCTGCCGCGCCACGTCGATCTGGGTCGCCATGTCGGCCAGGCGGAACTGCACGGCCTGGTGCTGGAACAGCGGCTGGCCGAAGCTCTCGCGCTCCTTGGCATAGGCCAGCGCGGCGTCGAATGCGGCGCGCGCCATGCCGATACTCTGCGACGCAATGCCGATACGGCCCCCTTCGAGCCCCGACAGCGCCATCTTGTAGCCCGCCCCTTCCTCGCCCAGCAGGCAGTCGGCGGGGATGCGGCAGTCCTCGAACACGATCTGGGCGGTGTCCGACGAATGCTGCCCGAGCTTGTCTTCCAGGCGGGCCACGATATAGCCGGGCGTGGACGTCGGCACCACGAAGGCGCTGATGCCGCGCTTGCCGGCCGCCTTGTCGGTCACGGCCATCACGATCGCCACATCGGCATGCTTGCCGCTGGTGATGAACTGCTTCACACCGTTCAGCACGTAGTGGTCGCCATCGCGCGTGGCCGTGGTGCGCAGCGCTGAGGCGTCGGAGCCGACATGCGGCTCGGTCAGGCAGAACGCGCCAAGCATCTCCCCACGGGCCAGCGGCACCAGCCAGCGCTGCTTCTGCGCATCGTTGGCAAAGGCCATCAGCATGCTGCAGACGGGGCAGTTGTTGACGCTGATGACGGTGGACGTGCCGCCGTCTCCGGCCGCAATCTCTTCCAGGATCAATGCCAGCGACAGGTAGTCGAGCCCGGCCCCGCCCAGTTCCTCGGGCACGGCCACGCCGTAGGCGCCCAGGCGCGCCAGTTCCTTGTGCACGTCCTTGGGGAAGGTCTTGTCGCGATCCCACTGCGCGGCCTGCGGCGCAATGACGTCCTGCGCAAACTGGCGCACGGCGTCACGAATCATTTCCTGCTCGGGGGTCAGCAGCATGAGCGTCGGTCCTTACCAGGGGATAGCCGTGCCATCGTAGTTGTGGAAGCTGCCGTTGTCGTTGTGCGTCAGGCCGGCCAGCGTGCGACGCATGCCGGTCACGCTCTGCTGCGGCGTCAGGTCGGCGTTCGGGCCGCCCATGTCGGTCTGCACCCAGCCCGGATGCAGCGCCACGCAGATCGCATGGCGCGCGTCCAGCGACACGCTCTTGAGCACCGCGTTGGCCGCCGCCTTGCTGATGCGGTACATCCATGCGCCGTTGCTGTCCATCCCGCCGATACTGCCCATCTTCGATGACAGTACGGCCAGCACGCCGCCCCGGCCGTGATTGCCGGTCTCGACGAACGGCAGCACCAGTGGCAGGGCCATCATCGGCCCCAGCACATTGGTGTGCATCACGGCGTCGAACTCCTGCTGCGCGATGGGCTGCGCGCCTTCGGTGCGCGGGCCGATCACGCCGGCGTTGTAGATCGCCACGTCGAACGACTCGCCATCGAGCTTCCAGCCCAGGCCCGCCACCGCACCGGCGTCGGTCAGGTCGATCTGGTGGGCTTCGGCGCCCAGCGCCTTGAGCGCTTCCACGCCTTCGGCGCTGCGCGCGGCAGCTACCACGCGCCAGCCATCGGCGCGGTACTGCCGGACGAATTCAAGGCCAAGACCTCGGGAAGCACCAAGAACGAGCGCGGTAGGCATGGCGAAACTCCTGCTTGTTGTAGTGTGTGGTGGTCAGTGCCGATCAGACGAGTTCGATCCCGACAGCGGTGGCTTCGCCCCCGCCGATGCAGAGGCTGGCCACGCCACGCTTGCCGCCGGTCTTGCGCAGCGCGCCGATCAGCGTGGTCATGATGCGCGCGCCCGACGCCCCGATCGGATGTCCCAGCGCGCAGGCCCCGCCATGGATGTTGACCTTGTCATGCGGAATCTTGAGGTCGTGCATGGCGGCCATCGGTACGACGGCGAACGCTTCGTTGATCTCGAACAGGTCCACGCTGTCGGTGGTCCAGTCCAGCTTGCGGTACAGCCTGGCGATGGCCTCGACCGGCGCGGTCGTGAACCAGCCCGGCGCCTGTGCGTGCGACGTATGGCCCAGCATGCGCGCGATCGGCAGCAGGCCCAGTTGCTTCGCGGTGGACTCGCGCATCATCACCAGCGCGGCGGCGCCGTCGTTGATCGACGAAGACGATGCGGCGGTGATCGTGCCGTCCCGGGCAAAGGCCGGCTTCAGCGACGGAATCTTGTCCACCTTGATGCGGCGCGGACCTTCGTCGGTGTCGATGACCGTGTCGCCACCCTTGCCCGACACCGTGACCGGCGTGATCTCCCAGCGGAAATCGCCAGCCTCGGTGGCGCGCTGGGCGCGGCGCACCGATTCCATCGCAAAGGCATCCTGCTGCTCGCGCGTGAACTGGTATTTGGCGGCACAGTCCTCGCCGAACGTGCCCATGGCGCGGCCCTTGTCGTAGGCATCCTCCAGGCCGTCCAGCATCATGTGGTCGTAAATCATGCCGTGGCCGATACGGTAGCCGCCACGGCCCTTCGGAATCAGGTACGGCGCGTTGGTCATGCTTTCCATGCCACCCGCCACGGCGATATCGAACGAGCCGGCCAGCAGGCCGTCGTAGACCGACATGGCCGCCCGCATGCCCGAGCCGCACATCTTGTTGACCGTGGTACAGGCCACGTCCAGCGGCAGCCCCGCGCCCAGCGCGGCCTGCCGCGCTGGCGCCTGGCCCTGCCCGGCCGGCAGCACGCAGCCGAATACCACTTCCTGCACCTGCTCCGGCTTGATACCGGCACGCTCCACGGCGGCGCGGATGGCCGCGGCGCCAAGCTGGGGTGCCGTCAGACTGCTCAGTTCGCTCTGGAACGCACCCATCGGGGTGCGCGCGGCGGAAACGATGACGATCGGGTCGTTCGGGTTTTGCATGTCTGTGTCTCCTCGAAGCAGGTAGGCTTCAGTCGTAGTCGATCAGCGAATCGATGCTTGTGGCGGATCGCCGTATTGCTGCAGGGCGGCCGCAATCTGCGCCTGCAATTCGTCATTGTTGCTGGCGGCCATGCCCAGGTCGCGCAGCAGTCCGTCGGACACGCCGTAGATCCAGCCATGCACGGTCACCTGCTGCCCACGGTCCCAGGCGTCCTGCAGCACGGTGGTCTGGCAGATGTTGTTGACCTGCTCGATCACGTTCAGCTCGCACAGGCGCGTGTGGGCGTCGTCCTCGCGCAGCACGGTGCCCAGGTAGGCCGAATGCTTGTCGGCCACGTCCTGCACGTGGCGCAGCCAGTTGTCGCACAGGCCCACGCGCTCGCGCTTGAGCGCCACCTTGACGCCGCCGCAGCCATAGTGGCCCACCACGGTGATGTGGCGCACCTTCAGCACTTCCACGGCGAACTGGATCACCGACAGCGCGTTGAGGTCGCTGTGCGAGATCACATTGGCGATATTCCGATGGACGAACACCTCGCCCGGTGCCAGGCCCAGGATCTGGTTGGCAGGCACGCGCGAATCGGAGCAGCCGATCCACAGGTATTCGGGCGCCTGCTGGTTGGCCAGGCGGGTGAAGAATGTCGGGTCTTCCGCGTTGACGCGATCTACCCACTCGCGATTGTTGCGGAACAGTTGGGCGATGGCATCACTCATGCTGCCCTCCTTGCGTTGTCGATTGTTGCTGCGCCGTAGCGGTGAATGAAGCGTTCTTGTTGTGGATAGGCAAAGAAGTCATGTACATGGCCGGCCAGCAGCCGGTCCTTGTGTTGCTGCCACATGGCAGCGTCAAAGAAATCGGAATGGTGCCGCAGGAACGCGGCCCGCACGCGCGGATCCCCGAGCAGGAACGTGCGATAGGTCTCCGGGAAGATGTCGTGCGGATGTACGGTGTACCACACCTCGCCGGACATTTCCTCTTCCTCGTTGCGCGGCTCAGGTACCCGCCGGATATTGCAGTCGGTCAGGTACTCGATTTCGTCGTAGTCGTAGAACACCACCCGGCCGTGCCGGGTGACGCCGAAATTCTTGTAGAGCATGTCGCCGGGGAAAATGTTCGCGGCAATCAGCTCCTTGATGGCATCGCCATATTCCTGGATGCCGTGGTCCACCTGGGCGTCGGTGCCTTCCTGCAGCCAGATGTTCAGCGGGGTCATGCGCCGTTCGATATACAGGTGGCGCACCACGATCTCGTCGCTGCCGTCGCTGCTGCGCTGGTATTCGAGCATCGACGGCACATGCCGGGTCAGCTCGCGCAGCAGCGCGTCGTCGAAGCGCGACAGCGGGAAGGCCACATCCGAATATTCCAGCGTATCGGCCATGCGGCCCACGCGGTCGTGTTGCTTCACGAGCTGGTACTTCGATTTCACCAGGGCGCGCGTGGTTTCCTTGGGCGCCGGGAATTCGTCGCGGATCACCTTGAATACATAGGGGAACGACGGCAGCGTGAACACCAGCATCACCAGCCCCTTGATGCCGGGCGCCACCACGAACTTGTCCGACGAATGCTGCAGATGGTGCAGGAAGTCGCGGTAGAACAGGTTCTTGCCCTGCTTCTGCAGCCCCAGCGAGGTGTAGATCTCCGCCCGCGACTTGCGCGGCAGCAGGTCGCGCAGAAAGGTCACGTACGCCGACGGGATCTCCATGTCGACCAGGAAATAGGCATGTGCGAACGAGAACAGCACCAGCAGCTGTTCGGGGCGCAGCAGCACCGAGTCGAGCACCAGCTTGCCGGACGGCCCGTGCACCACCGGAATCGCCATCGGATACGTCTGGTCGCCGTTCAGCACCCGGCCGATGATGAACGCCGTCTTGTTGCGGAAGAACAGCGAGGACAGCGTATGCACCTGGAAATTCGCGGCCACGCGGAATTCCCCGGCGTGCTCGTCGAGCGCGCGCAGCACGTAGCCGACGTCGCGCTTCAGGTCCTCGAACGGCACGTCGAGCTGGAAGTTGTGGACGATCCGCTCGAAGCAGGCGGCCATGCCCTCGCGGCTGCCCGGGTAATAGGCCCGATAGGTGGGCCGGGTGGGCGATTCCTCGTTCTCGATGTACTCGGTCGAGACGGCCGGGCGCACGAAGATGAAGTCGTTGTTGAAGTACGAGCGATGCAGGATGCGCGTACAGACCGAGTTGAAGAAGGTCTCGGCCAGTTCGGGCTGGTGGTGGTTGGTCAGCAGGCCGATGTAGTGGAGCTTGATCTGCTGCCAGATATCGTCGTCGATACGCTCGGCGTCGTACTCGTCCTGCAGCGTCTCCACGGCCTCGCGCACCCGGTCGTTGTAGAACGCGATGCGGTCGCGCTGCAGCGCCTGCAGGCCATGCCAGTCGCAGGCCTCGAAGCGAGCCTTGGCCGTGACGCCGGCCTCGCGGAACAGGCGGTAGTGCTTGTCGAATCCGTCCAGCATGGTCCGCGCCACATCGTAGGCAATCTGCGAAGCGAGCAGCTTGGGAAAGGGGGACATGACTCGAAAGTTCCGGACGAACGGGAGAACGGCTGGCAGTCGAAATTGTAATGGCGTTCGGTACTTACCCTCGGGTAATCCCAGAACGCCTCCGGGATCACTTTTCGGGCTTACATCGTCTCCGCGAACAACTCGCGGCCAATCAGCATGCGGCGGATTTCCGAGGTGCCCGCACCGATCTCGTACAGCTTGGCATCACGCCACAGGCGCCCCACCGGGTATTCGTTGATATAGCCGTTGCCGCCCAGGATCTGCACCGACTCGCCGGCCATCCACGTTGCCTTTTCGGCGGTGTACAGGATCACCGCGGCGCAGTCCTTGCGCACCTGGCGCACGTGGTCGGTGCCCAGCGCGTCCAGGTTCTTGCCCACTGTGTACAGGTAGCTGCGGGCCGCCTGCAGCGTCGTGTACATGTCGGCCACCTTGCCCTGGATCAGCTGGAATTCGCCGATGCTCTGGCCGAACTGCTTGCGGTCGTGGATATACGGCGTGACCACGTCCATGCACGCCTGCATGATGCCGACCGGGCCGCCGGAGAGCACCGCGCGTTCGTAGTCCAGCCCGCTCATCAGCACCTTGGCGCCGCCGTTTTCGGCCCCGAGGATGTTCTCCACCGGCACCTCGACGTCCTGGAACACCAGTTCGCCCGTGTGCGAGCCGCGCATGCCGAGCTTGTCCAGCTTCTGCGCCACCGAGAACCCCTTCATGCCCTTTTCGACGATAAAGGCAGTCATGCCGCGCGCGCCCAGGTCGGGCTCGGTCTTGGCGTAGACCACCAGCACGTCGCAGTCGGGGCCGTTGGTGATCCACATCTTGGTGCCGTTCAACACGAAGCGGTCGCCCTTGAAATCGGCACGCAGCTTCATGCTGACCACATCGGACCCGGCGTTCGGCTCGCTCATGGCCAGCGCGCCAATCCATTCGCCAGATACCAGCTTCGGCAGGTACTTCGCCTTCTGCGCGGCCGTGCCATTGCGGTGGATCTGGTTCACGCACAGGTTCGAATGGGCGCCGTACGACAGGCCCACCGACGCCGACGCGCGGCTGATTTCCTCCATCGCGATCATGTGGGCCAGGTATCCCATGTTGGCACCGCCGTACTCCTCGGCCACGGTGATGCCCAGCACGCCCAGGTCGCCCATCTTCTTCCAGGCGTCCATTGGGAACTGGTCGGTGCGATCGATCTCGCCGGCGCGCGGCGCCAGTTCGGCCTGGGCCCAGCTGCGCACCGATTCGCGCAGCATCTCGATGTCTTCGCCAAGGTCGAATTTGAGGCCCGGAAGTTCGGTCATGGTGTTGTCTCCTGGTTCTGTCGCTGGATCTGCCGTGGATCGCGCAGGGTTCGGTATGGGTATGTCGGAGCTATTTTATTGACGTTTACGTAAACGTCAATTGGAGTTGCCACGAAGCGTCGACTTCGCGGCAGGATCAGGCCGTGCGGGTGTGGCCGGCGTCATGGTGTGCCGCCAGCAGCGCCTTGCACTGGCGTTCATGCTGGTCGATTTCGGCCAGCTGGGCTTGCAGGTCGTCCAGTTGCCGCTCCAGCGTGCCGCGGTGCTGGGCCAGTAGGTGCAGGAAGCGTTCGAGCTGAGGCGCCGTATCGCGTGGCGATTCGTAGAGATCCAGAATTTCGCGGATTTCATTGAGAGTGAGCCCTAACCTCTTACCGCGCAGCGTAAGCTTCAGCCGCGTGCGTTCGCGGCCGTTGTAGACGCGCTTGCGGCCGCTGGGCCCTTCCCGGTCAGGCGACAGCAGGCCCTGGTCCTCGTAGAAGCGGATCGCGCGCGGCGTTACTTCGAATTCGCGTGCAAGATCGGTAATCGTGTAGGTGGCGGAAGTTGGCTGGGCCGACATATGGCGTCCTGCTAAAAAATGAACGATCGTTCGCGGATTCGTTGCATGATCAACTTTTTCGTCTAAGATGACCGTGCATGATTTGCGAATTGACGTTAACGTTAGCGTCAACTGCTGCGCATGACAATCCGGACAAGAGCGTGCCCGTCGAGCACGCCGTTATTGACGAGACAAACCCCATGAACGCACTCGAACATCAGCTCCAATATCCGTTTGGCGACACCATGCCCGAACCGGGCACGCGTCAGGAAGTGGCGCCGGGCGTGTACTGGCTGCGCATGCCGCTGCCCTTTGCGCTGGACCACATCAACCTGTGGCTGCTGCGCGACCGTATCGACGGCCGCGATGGCTGGACCATCGTCGATTGCGGCATCACCAACGACACCATCCAGGCCCACTGGGAGACCGTTTTCGCCAACGAGCTGGAAGGCCTGCCCGTGCTGCGCGTGCTGGTCACGCATTGCCACCCCGACCACGTGGGCCTGGCGCACTGGATCTGCAAGCGCTGGGACGTACGGCTGTGGATGAGCCTGGGCGACTACATGTCGGCCCGCGTAATGGCCGGCGGCTCGGGCGTCGGCTCCAATGCCGGCGGCGACTTCGCGGCCAGCCACTTCGCGCGCCATGGCCTGACCGACCCCGACAATCTCGAAAAGCTGCGCGCCCGCAAGAGCTACTACCCGTCGCTGGTGCCCGACCTGCCCACCCAGTACCGCCGCCTGATGGACGGCGACACCGTGCAGATCGGCGCCGACCCGGCCACCGCGTCGTGGCGCGTCATCACCGGCTACGGCCACGCCCCCGAGCACGTGGCGCTGTACAACGCAGCCACCAACGTGCTGATCTCGGGCGACATGGTGCTGCCTCGTATTTCGACGAATGTGAGCGTGTTCGACATGGAGCCCGAAGCCAACCCGCTGCAGCTCTATCTCGATTCGCTGGGCAAGTACGACGACCTGCCCGACGACGTGCTGATCCTGCCGTCGCACGGCCGGCCGTTCCGCAATCTTCATACGCGGATCCTGCAGCTGCGCGAGCACCACGTCGACCGCCTGGCCGAAACGCTGGCCGCGTGCGCCGAAAAGCCGTGCAACGCGCACGATATCGTCGGGGTGATCTTCCGCCGCCAGTTCGACATCCACCAGCTGACGTTCGCGATGGGCGAAGCGCTGGCGCACTTGCACGCGCTGTGGCATCGCGGCGAACTGGTGCGGCAGGTGGGCGACGACGGCGTCGTCCGCTTTACCAAGGCCTGAGCGGCCTTGGCTGGCTGAGCGCTAGAAGCCCTCAGCCAGCGTCTTGAGGTAGCGCGCGCCGGCCACGGCGCGGCTGCCGTACCACGACAGCATTTCGCCATCCACCAGCAGCACCGGCTTGCCGATCTGCCGCTCCAGCGCGTCGGCATGGTCCTCGGTGAAGCGGTACGGCTCGGTGGACAGCAGCACGGCATCCAGGTCACGCACCAGGGCATCGCTCCAGCGGAAGGTCGGATAGCGCTCGCCGGCCGCGTTCGGGCGGCTGCAATCGCCATCGACGCACGCCTGCGGCGCCGCATCGGGCCACGTAGCCCAGTTCACCAGCGCCAGCATCTGGCTGATATAGGTGTCGCGCGACACCGTCATCCATGGATCCTGCCAGATCGCATAGAGCACGCGGCGTGCCGGCCATGGCCTTGCGCGCAACGCGTCGAGCGCGGCCCGCAGTTCGGCCGCCAGGCGTTCCGACTCGGCCTGCCGCCCGAAGATGCCGCCCAGCAGCGCATAAAGCGCGAAATTGTCCTCTGGCCGGCATGGATGCGTGACGATCACGTGCGGCACGAAGCTTCGGATTTCCTCCACGGTCTCGCGCCGGTTCTCGTCGATATTGACGATCACATGCGTCGGCGCCAGCGCGCGCAGGCGGTCGAGCTTGACGTCCTTGGTGCCGCCCACCTTCGCCACGGCGCGTACAGCCGGCTCCGGATGGATGCAGAAGCCGGTGCGCGCCACGATCCAGTCAGCCAGCCCCAGGTCGAACAGCAGTTCGGTGATCGACGGCACCAGCGACGCGATGCGCACCGTGCCATCGGCCGGACCATGCACCTGTCCCACCGCATCGGTCCACATCATGCGCTCCGCGACTGGCGCGGCTTGCGCGGCGCGCGCCGGAACAGCGCGTCGTAGAGCCAGCGCGGCATCACGTGCAGCACCGACGCCACAACACCCATCTGCCACGGAATCACCGCAAAACGCGCGCCCGCGCCGATCTTGCGCACAGCCTTGCGGGCGAACACATCGGCGTCCATCAGGAACGGCATCCTGTACGGATTGTGCGCGGTCATCGGCGTACGGATATAGCCCGGCGCGATCGTCACCACGCGAATCCGCTCGTGCGACTGCTCCAGCCGCAGGCTCTCCAGCAGCTTGATCACGGCCGACTTCGACGCGCTGTACGCCCCGCCACCGGGCAGCCCGCGCACCCCTGCCACACTGGCGATACCGACCAGCGTGCCGCGCCAGCCGTCCGGCCCGGGCGGCTGCGCGCGCATGGGCTCCAGAAATGGCTGGAATGTGGTCAGCGTGCCGAACCAGTTGGTATCCATCACCGTGCGGAAGACTTCCAGGTCCTCGCGCTCGCTTGCGACGGTACCCACCGATACGCCCGCATTGGCGACGACCACATCGGGACATCCCACATTCGCCAGAAAGTCGGCCGCCGCCACGTTCATGGCGTCGGCGTCGCGGACATCGACGGCGTAGACCCGTACGGTGGCGGGATTGGGCAGGCTGGCGGCAAAGGCGCGAAGCGCGTCCTCACGTCGGCCCACCAGGCCAAGTATTGCGCCCTGCGCGGCATAGGCTCGGGCCAGGGCCTGTCCAATGCCGCTGGACGCGCCGGTCAGGAAGATTTTCTGGGGATTCATGGGTGGGAATATAGCGCGGGTGGCCGCCCGGGCTGGGTGCAAGGGCAGGGACTGGCGCGGCAATCTGTCGCAGATTGGCACACGCGCCAAAAGCAAAACAGCCCGGTGCATCGGCTGCACCGGGCTGTTGGTGTCGATCCGGCCGGGACGGCGGTCGATCAGAGCTTCTTGTCGCGCACACCCGTGACCAGGAAGTCCATTGCCTGGATGGCAGCGGACTTGGTGCCGGCGATCGACGGCGAGGTCTCGTACTTGCCTTGCACCACCACGGTCGGCACGCCATCGATCTTGTAGGCGTCGGCGATCTTGTTGGCGCGCTGCGCGTTGGTGGTCACCGAGAACGAGTTGTAGGTGTCCAGCCACTGCTTGCGGTCGATACCGTTGGCGGCCATGAAATCGGCGATCTCGTTGGTGTCGACCATGCGCTTGCGCTGCTTGTGGATGGCGTCGAACACCTTGGTGTGCATGGCGTCGACCTTGCCCAGCGATTCCAGCGCGTAGAAGATCTTCGTATGCGGCAGCAGGTCGTCACGGAAAGCCACCGGCACGCGCTTGAACACCACGTCCTTGCCCTGCTTCTTGATCCACGCTTCGAGCTCGGGCTCGAAGTCGTAGCAGTGCGGGCAGCCGTACCAGAAGAACTCGGTCACCTCGATCTTGCCGGCCGGCACCGGCTGCGGGGCTTTCAGAACCGTGTAGTCCTTGCCTTCCGTCGGCGCGGCCATGGCGGCGGGCGCGGACATCAGCAGGCCGCCTACGGCGGCAGCGGTGGCGATCAGTGCGGCGATTTTCTTCATGTCAGAAGGGCCTTACGGGTTGAACGTGCTCGACGAGCGATTGGATAGCGTCTAAGACCGGGACGGCGGCACATGGTTCGCACCCGCACCCCCGGTCAGAATATTTCGCTGGATTACTGTTTCGTGAAACGGATCACCGAGGCATCGAAACCGGCCGACTGCAGGCGGTCGCGCGCACGGTTCATGTCCTCGATCCGGTTGAACGGCCCCAGGCGGACGCGGTACATCTTCACGCCGTTGACGTCGCGATCGGTCACCTTGGCCTCGAAGCCCTGCATCGCCAGGTTGGCCTTCTGGCGGTCGGCGTCGTCCTGCGAGCGGAACGCGCCGACCTGCAGCAGGTAGCCCACCTTGTTGGCGTCGGCCTGGGCAATCTCGGCGATGGGATCGGCCACCGGCTTCTCGGCAGGACGCGCGGCCGGCTTTTCCGCCGGTTTTTCGGCCGGCTTGCTGGCCACCGCGCCGGTGCTGGCCGGCGCCTCGGCCGGACGGCTGGTCGCCACGGGCGGCTGCGCGGCCGGCTGTTCGGGCTGGCCCACCGGCTTGGCGGGCGTCTTGCTCCACAGCGGCTTGTTCGGATCGGCCGGCTCGGCGCCCGGCTGGGCCTGCTGCGCCTGCTGGGTCGGGTTGGGCAGCGCGCTGGCGACGTTGCCCGGCTCGGTCGGACGCGGCGCCGGGCCGTTGTTGCCATTGCCCTTGAACGGCGCCGGCGACTTGGTGATGTACAGCGCGATGACCACGGCAATGGCCAGGCCGACGATCAGCCCGAGCACCAGGCCCAGGAACGTGCCGCCACGCTGCGTCTGGCGATGGCGGACGGCGCGCAAGGCGCGCTTTGCATTGTGTTGCATGTAGTCCTCTTCGGTGTTGCCGGGGATTATAGAGCCAGTCCGATGACGCGAAGTTCAGGCCGCAGGCGTTTCCTGCTCCGGAGCACGGTCCATCCGTTGCGGCGCCGAGACGCCGATTACCGCCAGGCCGTTCTTGAGCACCTGCCGGGTGGCGGCCAGCAGCGCCAGGCGGGCCCGCTTGACCGTCTCGTCGTCCACCAGCACGCGGTCGGCGTTGTAGAACGCATGGAAGTCGCCGGCCAGGTCGCGCAGGTAGAACGCCACGGCGTGCGGCGCCAGTTCGCCGGCGGCGGCGGCCAGCATGTCCGGGAACTCGGCCAGGCGGCGGCCCAGCGCGATGGCCTGCGGGCTCACGTCGGCGGCGGTCACGGCCGCCAGGTCCACGCTTGCCAGCTCAGGCAGGCGTGCCTGCCAGTCGGCGCCGCCCCAGGCTTCGAAGATCGAGCAGATGCGCGCGTGGGCGTACTGCACGTAATACACCGGGTTCTCGTCGTTCTGCTTCAGCGCCAGGTCCACGTCGAACACGAACTCGGTGTCGGCCTTGCGCGACAGCAGGAAGAAGCGCACCGCGTCGCGGCCGCGCGTGAAGTGCGCCGGCCAGTCGGCCACGCCGGCTTCCAGGCAGCCGCGGATGGTCTCGTCGCCGCCGTTGCTCCATTCGATCAGGTCGCGCACGGTCACGTACGAGCCGGCGCGCTTGGAGATCTTCACCTCCTCCCCGTTCTTCATCACGGTGACCATCTTGTGCAGCACGTAGTCGGGGTAACCCTGCGGAATGCCGATGTCCAGGCCCTGCAGGCCGGCGCGCACGCGGGCGATGGTGCCGTGGTGGTCGCTGCCCTGCACGTTGATGACCTTGGCGAAGCCGCGCTCCCACTTGGTGGTGTGGTAGGCCACGTCCGGTACGAAGTACGTGTACGTGCCGTCGCTCTTCTTCATGACGCGGTCCTTGTCGTCGCCGTCGTCAGTGGTGCGCAGCCACAGCGCGCCTTCGCTCTCGTAGGTCTTGCCCTTGCCGATCAGCGACTGCACGGCGGCTTCCACACGGCCGTCGCTATACAACGACGATTCCAGGTAGTAGCGGTCGAACTTCACGCCAAACGCCTGCAAATCGATGTCCTGCTCGTTGCGCAGGTAGGTCACGGCGAACTTGCGGATCGACTCCAGGTCCTCGACGTTGCCCGAGGCCGTCACCGGCTCGCCGTCCGAGGCCGAGACCGTCTTGCCGGCCAGGAAGTCGGCGGCGATATCGGCAATGTAGTCGCCGTTGTAGGCCGATTCGGGCCAGCCGGCGTCGCCCGGCTTCAGGCCGCGTGCGCGTGCCTGGACCGACACGGCCAGCGTGTGGATCTGCACCCCGGCGTCGTTGTAGTAGAACTCGCGATGCACGGCCCAGCCTTGCCAGGCCAGCAGGTTCGCCAGCGCGTCGCCCAGCGCGGCCTGGCGGCCGTGGCCGACGTGCAGCGGGCCGGTCGGGTTGGCCGACACGAACTCCACCAGCACCTGGCCGTGCTCGCCGGCCGGGCGCGCGCCGTAGCGGTCGCCGTCACCCAGCACCGCGCGCAGCACCTCGGCGCGGGCGGCCGGGCTCAGGCGCAGGTTGATGAAGCCGGGGCCGGCGATCTCCAGGGCCGCCACCAGCGCCGATGCGCGCGGATCGGCCGTGACCGCGTCCACCACCTTCTGCGCCAGTTCGCGCGGGTTGGTCTTCAGCGCCTTTGCCACCTGCATGGCGATGTTGCACGCCAGATCGCCGTGAGCGGCCTGCTTGGGGCGCTCGAACGTGACCGCGGGCAGGGCGGCGTCGGCCGGGGCGAGCGCGCGCACGGCATCGGTGAACGCGGCGGCGAGTTGGGAGGTCTGAACAGGCAGCATGGATATCTGGGCCTTGGAAAGCTGGAATGCGTCCGGGCTCGGAGGGGCTGGAAAGTGAAGGCCCCGCCGCGTGCACCGGCAGTGGAAATCGGGAAACGCGGAATTTTATCAGGTGCTATGCTGACATCATGCGACGACCTGTGCGCCCAGCGCCAGTCATGTCGCCACTCGTGAAAGGAAACATCATGCTGATCACCTTCAAATCCCACGCGGCGCAGGACCTGATCATGATGAAGGATCTTGCCATCACGCTGCTTGGCATCATCGGCAAGCATCTGGGCGAACGCGGGGTGATCACGACCGAGGAAATGCCGGCGGCAATCCGCAAGCTGGAAGCCGCCGTGCAGGACGCCAAGAAGGTCCATCCCGCCGACACCACGGTACACCCTGGCCCGGACGACGACCGGGAAGACGAGCCGCTGCACCTGGGACAGCGCGCCTACCCGTTCCTGGACATGTTGCGCCTGTCGCAGAAGGAAGGCACCGACGTGATGTGGGGCGTCTGAGCCTGCATCGCCCCCCGGGCCTGATCGTTACCCACCGGCGCGCCCCGTAACAGCGCCGGTGCCCGCCTCTGAACGGCGGCCTGCCCGGGCCGCCAGCCCCGATTCGCCCAACCGCAGAAAGCCAATTGTAAGGTTGCGCGCCATGCATGCGTGGCGCGCAAAAAAGAACCCGGACACCGCTTGGTGCCCGGGCGTCCCGGATCAGGGATATATCCGGAAAGGGGGTTGCTGCAGGGGTAAGGGGAGAGACCCTTGAATTCGTACTGCCAACCTGCGTGTCTGTGTGCATCCCGTGGCGCCGGCGACCTGGCCGCCACGTGCGCCCTGGATCGCCCCGAACCGCGCTAGTCGCCGTTGCGCCGGCCGGCCAGCATCAGCCCGATACACGCACCGATCAGCGCGGCCACGCCTACCGCCTTGAGCGGCGACTCCACCACGCGCTGGCGGCCATTGTCGACGGCCACGTCCATCTGGTCGCGCGCCCAGTGCACGCCGTCGCGGCCACGCTCGCGCATGCGGTCGGACAATTCGTGGGCCCGGGCCCGCAGGCGGCGGCCGGCGGCCATGCCTTCGGCGGAGCCTTCGTGCGCCAGTACGTCGATGGTTTGCTGGAGTTGCGTGATCAGCGCCTTCACCTCGTCCGACACCGGCCCCACCGCATCGCGGGTATCGCGGGCGGCATGCCGGAGTTGGCGTACGGCCGAATCGGCGCTGTCTTGCAGATGGTTGATTTCCTTGCGGATCTTTGGATTCTGCGTGAGCATGGATACTCCTTTGTCCAGTCCCTGGCGGAGTTGCCCGCCGGTCCCCCGGTCAGGCAACGCGTGCTGCTGCGCTTACCGTCGGCGCACCAGCCCCATCACGGCCGCTACCAGCGCCACGACCAGGAAGATAAAGAACAGGATCTTCGCGATTTCCACCGCGCCGGCTGCAATACCACCGAAGCCGAAGATGGCCGCCACCAGGGCGACAATGAAAAAGACGAGTGCGTAGTACAGCATGACCAGTCTCCCGAGGTTAGCGAGCGCAACCGGCCTGGCGGCTGGTGGTGCGTTCGGCTTGCGCCACGGTGCGCAAGCTCATAGCCTCATCGTAGGGTTCCACCCTTTGACCGCACACCGAAACCAGACCGATTCAGATGTCAGCCAAGTCCTACAGCGGGCGCCGCTTCGCGCCGGATGCGATACGCGTGGCGTGCCGGTACGATTGACCACTACATGACGATGTGATTCCATGGCCGCTCTTCCGCCCCGCCGCGGCAGCGCATCAACCAGTGACTTCCGATGGCCAAGCATTCCCTACTCCTGAGAAACACCCTGCTGCTCGCCGGCGGCATCGTGCTGACACTGGCCGTGCTGATCGCATCGGAGACCGGAAACCTGCGCCTGCGCGAGGGCTACACCGAAGCCATCCGTTCGCAGCAGCTGCAAAGCGACCTGGGCGAGCTGATCGCCGAGCTGGTCAACGCCGAAGCCGGCCAGCGCGGTTTCCTGCTGACCGGCAAGGAAAGCTACCTGGACCCGTACTACAAGGCGCTGCCCCATATCAGCGAGCTGATGTCGCGCATCCGCCAGCACTACGCCAATGATCCCGAAGGGCTGCGCCAGTTCGGCGAGGCCTCGCAGTTCGTCACGCGCAAGCTCAACGAGATGGCGCTGACGCTGGTCTACGGCAAGCGCGACGTCGACGTGGCGCTGGACATGATCCGCACCGACTTCGGCAAGCAGACCATGGAAAGCGCCCGGCGCGGACTGGAACACCTGCAGGTGCGCGAATCGGGCACGGTCACCCACAACCTGGAGGCGGCCGAGCACGACCTGCAGCTGTCCCGCTACGGCATCGGGCTGCTGACCGCGATCAACATCCTGCTGCTGGTGGCCGTGGGCATGGGCCATCAGCGACGCATGACGATGGCCGAGGCGGCGCGCGAACAGCTCGAAGAGGAAAGCGCCCGGCTGGACCGCAAGGTGCGCGCGCGCACGCGCCAGTTGTCGGCATTGGCAGCCCACCTGCAGCGCGTGACCGAGGACGAGAAGACGCGCCTGTCGCGCGAACTGCACGACGAACTGGGCGCCATCCTGACCGCCATCAAGCTCGACCTGCACTGGGTAAAGATGCGGGTGCAACAGACGCACCCCGAGGCGCGCGACAAGATCACGCGCGTGATGCAGCATGCCGACCAGGCCATCCAGATCAAGCGCCGGCTGATCGAGGACCTGCGCCCCACGGTGCTGCTGAACCTGGGGCTGCGCGAGGCCATCGTGCAGCAGGTGGAAGACGTGGGCGCCCGCAACCAGTGGGAAACCCAGGTCGACCTGCCCGAATCGCTGCCGCCGCTGCGCGACAACGCGGCCATCGCGTTGTACCGGATCGTGCAGGAATCGCTGAACAACGCCAGCAAGTACGCCGAGGCGCAGCACATTTCCGTATCGCTGGCCTGCACCACGCAACAGCTCACGCTGGCGATCCGGGACGACGGCCGCGGCCTGCCGCCCGATTTCGACGCCGGCAGCATCGCCGGCCATCATGGCCTGCTGGGCATGGAACAGCGGGTGCTGGCGCTGGGTGGAACGATGCACGTGGATTCGGTGCCCGGCCACGGCGTATCGATCCGCGTCGAGGTGCCGCTGACCACATCGGTGCTGGCGCCGCCCGAGGAAACCACCGAAGTCTGAACGCCCGGCCGTTGCCATCCGGGGCCGGCGGCAACGGCAAGGCAACGTCCAGGCTTCGTCAAACGGCTATCAGGAGGCGGAGGTGGCGTAGTCCTCGATCACGCGGAACACCTGTTCCAGTTCGAGCGACTTGTCGAAGAAATAGTCGGCGCCGGCCTCGGCGCACTGGCGCCGGTACATCGATACCTGCGCATGGTTGGTGTAGACGATGCGGATGCCTGACAGCCCGGCCTTCTGCATTTCACGCAGCACGTTGATGCCGTTGCCCTGGCGCAGCTGCAGGTCGACGATCGACACATCGTACTGGCCGTGGGTGGCCAGCTTCACCGCGCCGCTTTCGGTATCGGCCCAGTCCACCGACTCGACGAACGGGAAGGCCGTCAGGTATTCCAGCAGCATGCCCCGCAATACTTCGGAGTCCTCGATCAGGAGGACCCGTAGCGAACGGTTCGAGGAGGCCGCGGCTTGCTCCGGCATGGCGCTTGGCAACTGTCAGGCGAAGAGATAGACGATTAACGGTTCTGGCACGAGGAATCCGAAGTCCGGCCTATTCCACGAGCCCATTCTTGATGGCGTAGTAGGTCAGGTCGGCATTGGTCTTCATGCCCATCTTCTCCAGGATGCGGGAGCGGTAGGTGCTCACGGTCTTCACGCTCAGGAATAGTTCGTCGGCAATCACCGACACCGACTGCCCGCGCGACAGCTTGCAGAAGATCTGGAACTCGCGCTCGGAAAGGGTCTGGTGTACCGGTTGTTCGGTCGGCTTGTCGAGCCCACCGATCAGCAGGTCTGCCACGGTGGGGCTTACATAGCGGCGGCCCTGGGCCACCGTGCGGATGGCCTTGACCAGGTCGTCCGGCGCGGACTCCTTGGTCAGGTAGCCCGAGGCGCCGGCACGGATCAGGTTGATCGCGTACTGGTCTTCGGGATAGGTGGACAGGATCAGCACCGGCAGGTTGGGCAAACGCTGCCGGATCAGCTTCAGCACATCGATGCCGTTGCGATCCGGCATGGAAATATCGAGTACGAGTACGTCGAACTCGCTGTCGCGCAACTGCGCCATCACTTCGTCGCCGCTGGCGGCTTCGCCCGTCACCTTGATGTCGGGTTCCTCGGAAATGAACTGGCGCAGACCGGCGCGCACGATCTCATGATCGTCGGCGATCAAGACGCGGATCATCGGTGTCTCCACGGTGAAGGGGGGTGGCCCGCCTGCCGAAGCACGGCCCGGGCCGGTTTCCTGCATTGTAGTGCCGGCGCGACGCCGAATATGTCGGTGTCAGGCTGACATGACGCGCCACGGCGACACCCGCAAGACGGGTCGAAGCGCGCTGCGGGGCGGGCGCAGGCAAATGGAAAATGCTGCAGTGCGGCGCATCCCGGGAACGGCGCGCCCAAACGCAAGACGGACGCCCGAAGGCGTCCGTCCGTCCATTTGCTTTCAGCGGGGATGGGGACGGTCTGGAGGGGCCCGCCCCGGCATCCCGTCCTGCGGCTACTGGATCCTGGTACCGGCATCGGCGCCGGCCCCGGCGTTGGCGCCCAGGTCACCCTTCTTGGACTTGGCCTTGGCATGGCCGGTGTGCTTGCCCTTGCTTTCCTTCTCGGTGGGCGTCGACGACATCGAGGTGTCGGCGCCCGCCTTTCCGCCCAGGCTGGCCTTGCTGCCCGGATCCGCCGAACTCGGGCTGGCCGGGGTCACCGCGCCACCGGCCGCGCCGCCGGCGTTCACACCGGCATTCGGGCTGGCATTCTGCGAGGGTGCGTTCACGGAGGCGCCGACGCCCGCTTGGGTGCCAACCGTGGCACCGGTGCCTTGGGCCATCGCAAAGGACGAGGCGGCGGCAATCGACAGGGCGGACAGGGAGATCAGCAGCTTCTTCATGGGAGAGACTCCTTTACTGAATGCTCCGCAGCGAAACATTCGCTGCGGCATTCACGCGGTGTCACGTGAACTGGGTTCCAGTCTATGGAGCCGCTCCGTGCCGGTCTGTGAGCACTTGTCAGGTTCTGTAAGCAGTCATGAAGACATTGCGAACATTGTCGACCGGCGCCCCACAGGCCGTGCCGGATAACGGATTCGTCGTATTTCCCTTACGTTTCAACGGCGGTTGCAACGGCCACGGCAGCGGGCGGGCCATGAAAAAAACGGGGCGCCGCTGTCACGCGGCGCCCCGTTCATTGCAACTGCTTACAGCTGCAGCGAAGCCGCTTACAGGTTCGGCGCCAGAGCGCGCTCCAGCGCCGTGCGGTCTTCACCGCGACGCGTCACCATGTCGTCAAGCTGGTCCTGGCCGATCTTGCCCACGCTGAAGTACGTGGAGTCCGGATGCGACAGGTAGAAGCCGCTCACCGACGCGGCCGGCGTCATCGCCAGCGCCTCGGTAATGCCCATGCCGATTTCGGCGGCGTCCAGGAATTCGAACATCGGTCCCTTGACGGTGTGCTCCGGGCAGGCCGGATATCCCGGCGCCGGACGGATGCCGCGGTACGCCTCGGCGATCAGCTGGTCGTTGTCCAGCGTCTCGGCGGCGTCATAGCCCCACAGGTCGGTCCGCACGCGCTGGTGCAGGCATTCGGCAAAGGCCTCGGCCAGGCGGTCGGCCAGCGCCTTGAGCATGATCGCGCTGTAGTCGTCGTGATCGGCTTCGAACTGCGCTTCCTTCTTGTCCACGCCAATGCCGGCCGTGACCGCGAACACGCCGATATAGTCGGCCACGCCGCTCGCCTTCGGCGCGACGAAATCGGCCAGGCAGCGGTTCGGACGCTTCACGCCGTCAACCACCGGACGCTCGCTCTGCTGGCGCAGGTTGTGCCAGGTCAGCGCCACCTTGCTGCGCGACTCGTCCGTGTAGATCTCGATATCGTCGTCGTTGACCGTGTTGGCCGGCAGCAGCGCCATCACGCCGTTGGCGGTCAGCCAGCGGCCCTGGATCAGGCGGGCCAGCATGCTCTTGCCGTCGGAATACACGCGGCGCGCCGACTCCCCCACGATCTCGTCGTTGAGGATGTCCGGGAATTTGCCTGCCAGGTCCCAGGTCTGGAAGAACGGGCCCCAGTCGATGAAATTCGCCAGCTCCGACAGGTCGTAGTTGCGGAACACGCGCCGGCCGATGAACTTCGGCTTCGGCGGCACGTACTGGCCCCAGTCCAGCGGCGTCTTGTTGGCACGCGCCTCGGCCAGCGACACCATCGGCGTGGCCTTCTTGTTGGCGTGCTGGGCGCGGATGCGATCGTAGTCGGTCTTCAGGTCGTCCAGGTACTTCGCGGCGCCCTCGTCGGACAGCAGGCTCGACGCCACGCTGACCGAGCGCGAGGCATCGGGCACGTAGACCACCGGGCCTTCGTAGTTCGGCGCGATCTTGACCGCCGTGTGCACGCGCGACGTGGTGGCGCCGCCGATCAGCAGGGGGATCTTCTTCACGCGGAAGTAGTCGTCGCGCTGCATCTCCGATGCCACGTAGGCCATTTCCTCGAGCGACGGCGTGATCAGGCCCGACAGGCCCACGATGTCGGCGCCCTCGACCTTGGCGCGCGCCAGGATCTCGTTGCACGGCACCATCACGCCCATGTTCACGACTTCGAAGTTGTTGCACTGGAGCACCACCGACACGATGTTCTTGCCGATGTCGTGCACGTCGCCCTTCACGGTGGCGATCACGATCTTGCCGCGTGCGCGCACGTCGCCGCCGGCTTCGGCCAGCAGGCGCTTTTCTTCCTCGATGTACGGCAGCAGATGCGCCACGGCCTGCTTCATCACGCGGGCGCTCTTGACCACCTGCGGCAAGAACATCTTGCCCGCCCCGAACAGGTCGCCGACGATGTTCATGCCGTCCATCAGCGGGCCTTCGATCACCTCGATCGGACGGCCGCCGCGCGCCTCCACCTGCTGGCGCACTTCCTCGGTGTCCTCGACGATGAACGTGGTGATGCCATGCACCAGCGCGTGGGCCAGTCGCTCGCCCACCGGAACCGGTGCCTCGGGCGTGCCACGCCAGGCCAGGTTTTCTTCCTTCTTCTGGCCGCCGCCCTTGAAGCGGTCGGCAATCTCCAGCAGACGGTCGGTGGCGTCGTCACGGCGATTCAGCACCACGTCTTCCACGCGCTCGCGCAGTTCGGCGTCGAGCTGGTCGTACACGCCGAGCTGGCCGGCGTTGACGATGCCCATGTCCATGCCCGCCTCGATGGCGTGGTACAGGAACACGGTGTGGATGGCCTCGCGCACCGTGTCATTGCCACGGAACGAGAACGACACGTTCGACACCCCGCCGCTCACCTTCGCGTACGGCAGGTTCTGCTTGATCCAGCGCGTGGCCTCGATGAAGTCCACCGCGTAGTTGTTGTGCTCCTCGATGCCCGTGGCCACCGCGAAGATGTTCGGGTCGAAGATGATGTCCTCGGGCGGGAATCCCACCTCGTTGACCAGCACGTCGTAGCTGCGCTTGCAGATCTCGGTCTTGCGCTCGAACGTGTCGGCCTGGCCCTTCTCGTCGAAGGCCATCACCACGCTGGCGGCACCATAGCGGCGGATCAGCGTGGCGTGGTGGCGGAACTGCTCCTCGCCTTCCTTGAGCGAGATCGAGTTCACCACGGCCTTGCCCTGCACGCACTGCAGGCCGGCCTCGATGACGTCCCACTTCGACGAGTCGATCATGATCGGCACGCGCGCGATATCCGGCTCCGATGCAATCAGATTCAGGAAGCGCACCATCGCCGCCCTGGAATCGAGCATTGCCTCGTCCATGTTGATGTCGATGATCTGCGCGCCGTTCTCCACCTGCTGGCGGGCCACGGCCAGCGCCTCGTCGAACTGGCCGTTCAGGATCATGCGGGCGAAGGCCTTGGAAC
Source organism: Cupriavidus sp. HE11 (assembly GCF_056097175.1). Taxonomy (NCBI): domain Bacteria; kingdom Pseudomonadati; phylum Pseudomonadota; class Betaproteobacteria; order Burkholderiales; family Burkholderiaceae; genus Cupriavidus; species Cupriavidus sp. HE11. Next base: position 2,058,277 of record NZ_CP184464.1, on the reverse strand, counting down.
CGGTGACGTTGGTGCGTTCGCCAACGTTGACGAACAGCGTGTCGTCGTCGATCAGGAACGGTTCCAGGCCGGACAGGCGCATCGGACGCGGGGGCAGCTTACTCTGGCTCATGATGTCTCTTCTCTAATGCTCGGTGCGTGCGATGTTTCAGGCGGCCTGTTCGGCGTCTTCACGGTACTGGCCCGGCCAGGCACGCGGCGTCTTGTCGGCCACGCGCTTGGCGATGGCGGCGATGTGGTCGGGCGTGGTGCCGCAGCAGCCGCCCACCAGGTTCACCAGGCCCGACGCGGCGAATTCCTCCACCAGCGCCGACGTGACCTCGGGCGTTTCGTCGAAGCCCGTATCGCTCATCGGATTCGGCAGCCCGGCGTTGGGGTAGCACGACACCGCGGCGTCGCACACCTTTGCCAGTTCGGCGATATACGGGCGCATCAGCGTGGCGCCCAGCGCGCAGTTCAGCCCGAACGTGACCGGCTTGGCATGGCGCAGGCTGTTCCAGAACGCTTCCACGGTCTGGCCCGACAGGATGCGGCCCGATGCGTCGGTCACGGTGCCCGAGATCATCACGGGCACGCGCTCGCCGGTGTCCTCGAACAACTGGTCGATGGCGAACAGCGCGGCCTTGGCGTTCAGCGTGTCGAAGATCGTCTCGACCAGGAACACGTCGGCGCCGCCTTCGAGCAGACCCTTGCCCTGTTCGTAGTACGAATCGCGTAGTTCCTCGAAGGTGACGTTGCGCGCGCCGGGGTCGTTGACGTCGGGGCTGATGCTGGCCGTCTTCGGCGTCGGGCCGAAGGCGCCGGCCACGAAGCGCGGCTTCCCGGGCGTGCTGTACTTGTCGCAGGCGGCGCGCGCCAGGCGGGCGGCCTCGACGTTCATCTCGTAGGCCAGGCTGGCCATCTTGTAGTCTTCCTGCGCCACGCCCGTGGCACCGAACGTGTTGGTCTCGATCAGGTCGGCGCCAGCGGCCAGGTATTGCTCGTGGATCTCGCTGATGACCTGCGGACGCGTCAGCAGCAGCAGTTCGTTGTTGCCCTTCACGTCGATCGGATGGTCGGCGAAACGCGTGCCGCGGTACTCGGCCTCGCCCAGCTTGTAGCGCTGGATCATCGTGCCCATCGCGCCGTCGAGAATCAGGATACGTTCACGCAGCAGCCGGGGCAGGCTGGCGGCCCGGGTATAGGGGCGGGGGGCGGATTGGACAGCGCTCATGGTGGGGCCTGGATGTGATGCGCGCGCCCGGCCGGCAGGCCGAATGCGCAAATTTGGGCAAGAGAGCGATTTTATCAGGTAGATCAAGGGATTGCGGGCGGGCACCTGGCTCCGGCCCGCCGCGTCCGGCACGGTTGTCAGCGGCAGACGCCGCGCCTACACTGGGAGACGTATTCGCCACGAACGGGCGTTCGCCTTCGTGCGCTATCGTTCGCTTTCGTCCAGTTTTCGTCAGTTTCCATGCAACACTTGAGCCCCAACGACGCCCTGGCGCTGCTCGGCACCGAGCCCGACGCGCTCTTCATCGACTGCCGCAGCGAGATGGAATACCTGTTCGTGGGCCATCCGCAAGGCGCGCACAACGTGCCCTGGAACGACGGCCCGGACTGGGAAGTCAACCCACACTTCGTCCAGGCAGTGAAGAAGCTGGCCGGACAGGTCTCCGCCCGGCCCGTGGTGCTGATCTGCCGCAGCGGCAACCGGTCGTCGGCCGCCGCGCGGGCGCTGGAGGGCGCCGGATTCACCACGGTCTACAACGTGCTGCATGGCTTCGAGGGCGACCTTGACGCCCACCGCCATCGCAATACCGTCAATGGCTGGCGGCACGAAGGGCTGCCCTGGGAGCAGTACTGACGCCCCGGCAGCGCCAATGAAAAACGCCCGCTCGAAAGCGGGCGTTTTCGTCTGGGCCGTGCCGGCAATGCTCAGTGCATCACCAGCGGATTGTTCATGACGGTGTCGAACTTGCCGAGAAACTCGTCAACTTCCTCCACGGATGGCTCGCTTTCAATCAGACGCGTCACGTCGGCGCGGAAGGTCTCGGCCATATGACCGCCGAGGAAAATTTCGCGTTTCAGGTTCTTGTCGACGATTTCGTAGCCGCCCGAGGCAAGGGTCGCATGCTCGACATCTGCTCCAAACTCGACAATGCAGTAATTGTCGCTGTTGTAGATCATTTGCATCGCACTACCTCCTGGCGTATGGTTGGCGCCGGTCCCAAACCTGCCGGGATGACGCGATTTCCTCTCCAAGCTGAGGGTAGTCGTCCGGAATTCAAGTTGTACTACCCGGACGAGCCTTTGCGTGCCACTTCTGCCCTCTTACCTTTGGGCATCGGCGCCTGCTACAAGTTTCTTGAGCGCCGAGCACTACTGTGTTGCGATCTTCCCAATGGCGTTACGGAATATCACACTGCCCGCCACATGCCGCATGCCCCAGGAACGCGTCGAAGATCGCATGGAAGCGTTCCGGTTGTTCGATAAACGACAGGTGCGCTGCATCGGGCAGCACCTCCAGCTTCGCACCGTGGATTTTTTGCGCAATGGATTGGGCCATCGATACTGGCGCGCCTTCGTCCTTGTCGCCCGTCACAACCAGGGCAGGACAATGGATACGGCCGATCGCGTCCGCCAGGTCGAAGGCCACGATGGCCTGCGCCACCCCCACGTAGCCCTGCACCGGCGTGGCCAGCAGCATGCGGCTGATTCGTTCGACCACGTCGGGATGCTGCGCGCGGAACGGCGGCGTCAGCCAGCGTTCCATCGTCGTCGGCACCATGCCCGCCATGCCGTGCGCCTCGGCCTGTCCGATCCGGTTGGCCCACATCGGATGGGCTTCCATCGGCGTGTGGTCGATGGTGTCCATCAGGGTCAGCGACAGCAGCCGGTCGGCGTGACGCACGCCCAGGGTCTGGGCCACCATGCCGCCCACCGAGACGCCGCATACGTGGGCCTGCCCGATGTCGAAGGCGTCCATCAGCGCCACGGCATCGTCGGCCAGCCGGGCCATCGTATAGGCACCCACCGGGGCATCGCTACCGCCGTGCCCACGCAGGTCGAAACGCAAAACGCGATAGCGACTGGACAGGTGACGCGCGGTGTCGTCCCACAGCGTCAGATTCGCACCGAGCGCATGGATCAGGACCACCCATGGCCCTTCGCGGCCATCGATGCGAGCCTGCAGCTGGACGTCGCCAGCCCGTATTCGCTGCGCCAATGTGTCAGGCATGTTTCAGTCTCCCGCGTGGTCAACACGTGTCACCGCGGCATCGGCATTACCGCCCTTCACTACTACGATAGACCAGATCGATCTGAGTGCCATCGGGCTCCGTCTGACGAAGGCGTGCGGGCATCCAGTTCAGCGCGGGCGCGAGCCAGATTTCCACGCGGCGCTTGTCGTTTGGGTGACGTGGAAGCCGCACGAAGTGTCGCGCCCGCACCACGTCGGTGCCGATATCGATATCCTCGTCGCCCACGTACTGGATCTGCATCGGCTCTACCTCGCGGGTGTCGGCCACGTTGAACGACTCGACCACGCCGGGCGTGGCATAGCGCTGCGGGTCGCCGCGCACCCAGCCCACCAGTTGCAGGAAGATGCTGAAGCGGTCCTGGAAGGCGGTGGGCATCGGCACCTGGCCGCCACGCGTTTCAAACACGACGGTATTCGCTGCGCGATCGAAGCGTGCCACCTCCACCTTGCTGCGCCGGGCTTCCTCGTAGCGCGTGGGCGCCAGCCCGCGATCGGAAATGTCGCCAGAGCTCTGGAACGCAAAGCGGAACCAAAGCACGCGTGTTTCAACAGCGAGCCGGTAGTGCCGGCCGTCCTGCTCCCATCGGATGATGCCGTCGGGGTTCTGCACGCCATTGACGAAGCTCGCGTAGCGCAGCGTGACCGAAGGGGGGGCCGCATAACGTGGCCCGGGTGGCGTGGGTGGCGCGGCTGTCTCGGCCGGCGGCGATGGCGCGCTGGCAGCGCCCGTGCCGGTTCCGCCGGCGCCGGTGGCGGCGGTCGTGTCGCCGCTCTCGGCCGTTGCCAGCGCGGGTGCGGATGGCTCTTCAGCGGGCTCGGGGGCTGGAACGGGTGTTTGAGTCTGCGGCGCCGGCCTGGGCGCGGGGTGGGGCCGTGCTGGCGGCGCGGGTGGCTCGGGCGGGGGCAGCAGCACCGCCTCGATGGCCGGCGTCTCGCCCGGGTCGGGCAATGCCGGGATCGGCACGCGCACCAGGCCGAACAGCAACAGCGCGTGCGCGACCGCCACCAGTGCGATCACCACCATCCATCGGCGCAGACGCCGGGGACGCTTACGAGGGGTGTCCGTCCCTTCCGGACGGCTGGCTGTCGCCAAGATAACCAAGTTCCGACGAAATCTGTCGCGCGATATCGCGCACACGGCGGTCTACTGCTCCGCCCCATTCTGCATCGAATACGCTCTGGGCGCCCAGCACGATCAGCGCCATCGACAAATGCCCGTTGGCGTCGAATACCGGCGTCGAGATCGCGTTGATGCCCGGCAGCACGCCGCCGCGCGTGCGCGCCGCGCCGCGCTTGCGCACGTCGGCGCAGATCGCGTCGTATTCGGCCAGCGATGCGGGCATGTCAGGCAATGCGACATCGCCGCGGGTGGACAGTTCGCGCTCGATCAGCGGCAACGTCTGGCGCCGCGACAGATACGCCCCATAAAGCCGGCCGGTGGCGGAGTTGAGAAGCGGCATCACATCGCCCAGCCGCAGGCTTACGCTGACCGGATGGCTGGATTCTTCCCAGTGGACGATGGTGGGCCCGTGGTTGCCCCACACGGCGATGCCCGCGGTCTGGTCGATCTCGTCGCGCAGTTGCGACAGGATCGGCCGGGCCTTGCGCACCGGGTCCAGCCGGTTCAGGCCCGCCAGGCCAAGCTGCAGCGCGAACGGGCCGAGGTCGTAGCGCTGGCTCACGGCGTCCTGCGTCACGGCGCCCAGGCGCTGGAAACTGACCAGGTAGCGGTGGGCCTTGGCCGGGCTCATGTCGGCGGCCGCGGCCAGGTCGCGCAGCATCATCGCGCGCGACGACGCGGCCAGCGCCTGCAGCAGCCGGAATCCCACCTCGATGGACTGGATGCCGGCGCGTTTGGCGTCCTCGCGGGCGTCGTCACGGGCGTCGTCGTGTGCCTGGTCTTCCCGGGAGTCGTCGTCGTCCACAGCGGTCATGCGTGAGTCGGGAAACAGGAATGTGATGCCGGCCATTCTATACGCGGCCGGCCGGCGACCCGGGCCGCTCCGGTAGACTACCGGCCATTCATTCCTGCCAATGTTCGATTTCGCATGAAACTCGCCACCCTGAAGGACGGTTCGCGTGACGGCCAGCTCGTCGTTGTCTCGCGTGATCTGAAGACCGCGCACTTTGCCACCGATATCGCCGGCAAGCTGCAGACCGCGCTGGACGACTGGCACTTCTACGCGCCCCAGCTGCAGGACCTGTACGACGCGCTGAACGCCGGCCGCGCGCGCCATCCGTTCCCGTTCCAGCCGCAGGACTGCATGGCCCCGCTGCCGCGCGCCTACCAGTGGGCCGACGGCTCCGCCTATGTGAATCACGTGGAACTGGTACGCCGCGCCCGCGGCGCCGAGATGCCGCCCGAGTTCTGGACCGACCCGCTGATGTACCAGGGCGGATCCGATGACTTCATCGGCCCGCAGGACGACATCGTCTGCCCGAACGAGGCATTCGGCATCGACTTCGAGGCCGAGGTGGCCGTGATTACCGGCGACGTGCGCATGGGCGCCACGCCCGAGCAGGCCGCCGACGCCATCCGCCTGGTGGTGCTGGCCAATGACGTGTCGCTGCGCAACCTGATTCCGGCCGAACTGGGCAAGGGCTTCGGCTTCTTCCAGAGCAAGCCGGCCACCGCGTTCTCGCCCGTGGCGGTCACGCCCGACGAACTGGGCGACGCCTGGCAGGACCGCAAGGTGCATCGTCCGATGGTGGTCCACTGGAACAGCCGCAAGGTGGGCTCGCCCGACTGCGGCACCGACATGGTGTTCGACTTCGGCCAGCTGATCGCCCACATCTGCAAGACCCGCAACGTGCGCGCCGGCAGCATCGTGGGCTCGGGCACCATCTCGAACGTCGACCGCAGCAAGGGCTACGCCTGCATCGCCGAAAAGCGCATGATCGAGACCATCGAAAAGGGCAAGCCCGAGACCGACTTCATGAAGTTCGGCGATGCCGTGCGCATCGAGATGTTCGATGCCGACGGCAAGTCGATCTTCGGCGCCATCGACCAGGTGGTGGCCGCCCGCTGACCGGTGCGGCGTTCCGCTACGCCATGCGGCCGCATCGGGCCAAACCCCGGCTTGCGGCCCACCGGGCAGTTGCGCCTATAATTTCCCGACCACCCGGTCGGGAAATCGGCCGGACCATTGCCTTGCCTGGCGCCACCGCGCGCCAACTGCCGGAATCCGCCCCATGACCGCCGACGCCAACACGCTCTCCCCACGCCTGGCCCGCTACCAGGCCCTGACGCTGCGCCGCCATGGCCCGGTGCTCGAAGTCATCATGGGCGCCGCGCAGTCGGCCAACCAGAAGCTGGCCACGGCCGACGCCAGCATGCACCGCGAGCTGGCCGAGATCTGGCGCGACATCTCGGCCGACCCGGACATCCGGGTGGCCCTGATCCGGGGCGAAGGCAAGGGCTTCTCGGCCGGCGGCGACCTGGCGCTGGTCGAGGACATGGCCAACGATTTCGAAACCCGCACGCGTGTCTGGCACGAGGCGCGCGACCTGGTCTACAACGTCATCAACTGCGACAAGCCGATTGTCTCGGCCATGCACGGCCCGGCCGTGGGCGCGGGGCTGGTGGCCGGGCTGCTGGCCGATATCTCGATCGCGTCGAAGACCGCGCGCATTGTCGATGGCCATACCCGGCTGGGCGTGGCGGCCGGCGATCATGCCGCCATCGTGTGGCCCCTGCTGTGCGGAATGGCAAAGGCCAAGTACTATCTGATGCTGTGCGAGTCGGTCAGCGGCGAGGAAGCCGAGCGGATCGGCCTGGTATCGCTGGCGGTGGAGGAAGACGAACTGGTGGCCAAGGCGTTCGAGGTGGCCAACCGGCTCGCCGCAGGATCGCAGACCGCCATCCGCTGGACCAAGTACGCGCTGAACAACTGGCTGCGCATGGCCGGTCCCGCGTTCGATACCTCGCTGGCGCTCGAATTCATGGGCTTTGCCGGCCCCGACGTGCACGAAGGCATGGCGAGCCTGCGTCAGAAGCGGCCGCCCGAATTCCAGTAACCGGCCGCCACGCCTGGCATCGGGCGGCCCCGACAGATGGAGTGCCGCGACCATGTTCGGACAGATCCCCGATTTCTCCAACAGCTTCGAATTCTTGCGCAAACTCTGGGCCACCGGCAGCGGCATGCCCAGCGGCCTGATGCCAGGCCTGGGCGCGATGACGCCACCCATGGATCTCGATGAGGTGGACAAGCGCATCCACGACCTCAAGGCCGTGGAAAGCTGGCTGCAGCTGAACACCAACCTGCTGCGCACCACGATCCAGGGCCTGGAGGTGCAGCGCGCCACGCTGGTGGCGCTGCAGACGTTCGGCAACGCGCTGTCTCCGGAGGCCATGCAGAACGCGATGGAAAACGTCGCGCGGGCGGCCAACTCGCCCAGCGCCCATCCGCCCCAGCATCACCAGCCGTTCGGCACCAGCCAGACCGTTTCCGAAGCACAGGCCGACGCCGAGAACGACGAGCCCGAGGACGATGACGCGCCACCTGACGGCACCGAAGCCGCAGCCCAGGCCGACGGCGGCGCCGATCCCGCATCGGCCCAGCCCGGCGCGGCGCCGCTGCCGCCCAATGCGTCGCTGTGGTGGAACCTGCTGCAGCAGCAGTTCTCGCAGATCGCCAGCAGCGCCGCGGCGGCCAGTGCGGCGGCAGCCGGTGCCTCGCCGTTTGGCGGCATGACCGGCTTCGGCGCGGCAGGAGCCCCCGGGGCCGAAGGCGTGGAGCCGGGCGTGAAGGGTGATCCGCCGGCGCAGCGCAAGCCGGCCACCAATGGCAGCGCCAAGCCTGCGGCGCGCAAGGCCGCCGCGAAGAAACCGGCGGCAAGGAAGCCTGCAACGAAAGCCGCCGCGAAGAAAACCGCTGCAACAGGTACGGCGAAGGGCGCCGCCGGAAAGGTCCCGGCCAAGGCTGCCGCCAGGCCGGAACCCGGCACGCCGCCCGCACCGGGCACGCCCGAGGACAGCTTCGAGTGACCACGGCCACGCCCGCCACCGCCTTCGCGCGTGCCAGCCAGCGCCAGAGCACGGCGCTGGTGATGATGGGTGGCGGCGCCCGCGCCGCGTACCAGGCCGGCGTGCTGTCCGGCATCGCCAGGATCGCTGCGCGCCACGGGCTGGGCCATTGCCCCCTGCCGTTCGGCATCATCGCCGGCACCTCGGCAGGGGCCATCAATGGCGCCGGCCTCGCCACCGGGGCTGCCGATTTCCGCACCGCTGCCGATACGCTGGCGGCGCTCTGGCACAGCCTGCATGCCGACGATGTCTACCGGACCGACGTGGTCCAGATGGGCGTGTCGGGCGCGCGCTGGCTGTCGTCGCTGGCCTTCGGCTGGATCACGCGCCGTGCGCCGCGCGCGCTGTTCGACAACGCGCCGCTGGGCAGCTTCCTGACCGAACTGTTCGAGCCCGGGCGCGTGCAGGCCAGCCTGGACAGCGGCGCGCTGCACGCATTCGCCGTGACGGCGCTGTCGTACAGCACCGGGCGCCACATCACGTTCTACCAGTCGCACCGGCGTATCCATCCGTGGCAGCGCAGCCAGCGCCTTGCCGTGGAGGCCGCCATCGGCGTGGACCACCTGCTGGCGTCGTCGTCGATCCCGTTCCTGTTCCCGGCCATGCCGCTTGAGATCGAGGGCCATCACGAGTGGTTCGGCGACGGCACCATGCGCCAGATGTCGCCGCTGTCGCCAGCCATCCACCTGGGCGCCTCGCGCATCCTGGCGATCGGCGCGGCCTCGCGCCAGCGCGCGGGCTGGTTCGACACGGTGCCTTCGGGCGGCTATCCGTCGCTGGCACAGGTGGGCGGCCAGGCCCTGGCAAGCATCTTCCTGGACGGCCTGCAGGCCGACATCGAACGGCTCATGCACATCAACCGGCTGCTGTCGCGCATGCCCGAGATGGCCAACGATGCCGAAGGCTGGCGCCCCGTGCAGGTGATGACGATCTCGCCCAGCGAGCCCATCGAAGCCATTGCCGCCGAGCACCTGCACCGGCTGCCGCGCACCGTGCGCGCGCTGCTGTCGCCGCTGGGCGGCACCGAGGCGCGCGGCGCCGCATTTGCCAGCTACCTGCTGTTCGAACCCGAGTTCACGCAGGCGCTGCTGGCGCTGGGCGAACGGGATGCCGCCGCCCAGGCCGACGAGATCGCCGCCTTCCTGTACGGCGTAGTACCGGAAACCAAGCCCACGGCACAAGAAATGTCAGAAGTGTCGTAGTGACGCCACTTTCAACGCCTGCCAGGCACTCCACCTGTTGCAATCCATCGCATCAGGGCTAAAACGGAGTAGAGAAAACATTCGAGAATGATTCTTGTCTGGTAGAATCCGCCCGTAATTTCAAAGGCTTAGCATGCTCTACCCCGAACTGTTCAAATCGTTGGAAGCGGTCCGCTGGCACATGGACAAGGACATCCCCTGGGATACCTTCGACCCGAGCCTGCTCACCGACGACCAGGCGAAGACCATCCGCATGAATGCGATCACCGAGTGGTCGGCCCTGCCCGCCACGGAGATGTTCCTGCGCGACAACCGCCACGATTCCGACTTTTCGGCCTTCATGAGCATCTGGTTCTTCGAAGAGCAGAAGCATTCGCTGGTGCTGATGGAGTACCTGCGCCGCTTCCGCCCGGACCTGGTGCCGACCGAGGAAGAACTGCACGCCGTGCGCTTCGAGTTCGACCCGGCCCCGCCGCTGGAAACGCTGATGCTGCACTTCTGCGGCGAGATCCGCCTGAACCACTGGTACCGCCGTGCCGCCGAATGGCACTCGGAACCGGTCATCAAGCACATCTACCGCACGCTGTCGCAGGACGAAGCCCGCCACGGCGGCGCCTACCTGCGCTACATGAAGAAGTACCTGGCCCAGTTTGGCGATTCGGCGCGCGCCGCGTTCGCCAAGATCGGCGTGCTGATGGCATCGGCCCGTCGCACGGAAAAGCCGCTGCACCCGACCAACCTGCACGTGAACAAGGCACTGTTCCCGAACGACACCGTGCAGTCGCGCCTGCCGGATCCCGACTGGCTCGAGCACTGGCTCGACGAGCAGATCCGTTTCGACGAGGTCTGGGAAAAGAAGGTGATCGAGCGGATCCTGCACAATATGTCGCTGCTGTTCGAGCGCACGTTCGAATCGGTGCAGGACCTGAACCGCTACCGCAAGGAACTGAACGCGAACCTGCAGGCCGCCCAGGCCTGAGGATTTCCGGTTCCAGCCGCTGCGACGAGACCCCATCGGCTACGATGGGGTTTTTCATTTGGGGCTCCGCCGCCCTCTCCAGACCCGACTCATGACCGCACCCGCCTTCGAATCCAAGCTGGTACCCGCCGACGACATCGCCGCGCTGCACGCCGCCGTCGCTGCGCTGCCGCGCCCGCTGGTCTTTACCAATGGCGTGTTCGACATCCTCCATCGCGGCCACGCCACGTACCTGGCGCAGGCGCGCGAACTGGGCGCCAGCATGGTGGTGGGCGTGAACAGCGATGCGTCAGTGAAGATGCTGGGCAAGGGCGACGACCGCCCGCTCAATCATGAAGCCGACCGCATGGCCCTGCTGGCCGCACTGGGATCGGTGGACCTGGTGGCGATGTTCCGCGAGCAGACGCCGGTGGAGCTGATCCGCCTGGTGCGTCCGGACATCTACGTGAAGGGCGGCGACTACGATATCGACACGCTGGAGGAAACCCGCCTGGTGCGCAGCTGGGGCGGCCAGGCCTACGCCATCCCGTTCCTGCACGACCGCTCCACCACCAAGCTGCTGACGAAGGTGCGCCAGCACGGCTGACATCTGGCTCCCCCCTCTCCCGCAGGCGTGAGGGGGAAAAATCTGCCCCTACCCGGCCCGCGCGGCACTGCCCTCGCCGCGCGCCTGCGTCATCCCCTTGCAGGACTGCAGCAGCTCGGCGCCATAACGCAGGCGCACTTCATCCATGCGGGTCCGCACTGCCTCGTCGGCATGCGCCACGCGCAGCCACTGGCGCGAGATGGCGCGCGGCGCGTCGCTGACCAGCGCGGTGCGCACTCCCATTCCCCGCAGCGTTTCCAGGAATTTGTCGGCCCTTTCGCGCTCGCGGAACAGGCCCAGCGACACCGTGTACGACTCGGGGTCATCGGCGCTCACCACCGACACATCGGTCACCTTGCGGCGGCGCAGTTCGGCCAGCTTGCGGTCGGCATTCTCGCGCGAGGGCTGGGCCGGCAGGTGCACCCACCACCGCACCTGTTCGCTGCGTTCGAACTGCTCCACAACCAGCGGCGAACCGGCTGCGATGGCGCCCAGGTCTTCCCTGGCGCGTTGCACGGCCTGCGTCGTGAAGCCGCCCATCTCCATGCAGGTATCGGCCGGCGCGGCAGCGGTCAGCGTCACGCTGCCGGGCGCCACCTTGCCAGCGGGTGCGGCGCCACCCGGAATCTCGCTGCGTGGTACGGGCGCCGATGCTTCGGCCGGCTGGGGCAGCACTTCCAGGCGTTCGCGGCGCACCTGCTGATCCACGCGTTGCGGCTCGCGCGGGCTCTCCAGCGTGCCGCCAAGCGGATGCGGCCCGAACACGCCCAGCACGGCGGCCAGCATCAGCAGATTGGCGATCAGCAGGATCAGCAGCAGGACGGTCAGGCCTCTCCGGGACATTTGGCGCGAATCAGTCGAATGAGTGTGAACGGCAAAAGATAGCCGACGATGATGGCAATGGGCTCAGGCGGGCAGCGCCATCGCATGCAACCCAAGCAGCACAAGATTATCGTGCATCTCGAACGGCATCGCGAGCGCCCCGGCCACCGCGTGACGCGCGCCGCCGGACAGCAGGCAGCGCACTGCACCGCGTTCGGCCAGCGTACGCCATGTGCGCTCGATGGCACCGGCCTGCGCGGCCAGGCAGCCGGCGGCAATGGCATCGTGAGTGTTGTCTGCGCCCAACGCCCGCACCGCGCGCATGGCACCGGCGCCGGTATCGAGCACGTCCAGTTCCGGCAACTGCGCGGTATTGCGCGCCAGCGTGCCCAGCATCAACTGCAGGCCGGGCAGGATCAGGCCGCCCTCGAATCGCGCGCCGTCGGGCGTGGGGGTCACGATGTCGAGCGTCGTGGCCGTGCCTGCCGTGACGATCAGCAACGTCTGGCCCGGCAGCCAGCGATGCGCACCGATACTGCCGACCCAGCGATCCACCCCCAGCTGCGTCGGCTCGCGATAGCCGTTGACCAGCCCGCCACACACCGCCGTGGTGCGTACCCATGTCAGCGCGGCACTGCTGCCAAAGGCGTCCACCAGCAACGCATCGACCTTGCCGGCCAGCGTTGGCCCGGCCACGTTCGCGATCCACACCGCCGGTGCGCGGCCGCCGGCCAGCCGCTGCCACGTGCCCAGCAGCGCGGCCCGCTCGGCGGGCACGGTGTGCGTGGCCGCGCCGGCGTGCTGCCAGGGCGTGGGGAGCGCGCCCGCCAAAGGTGCCTGCGCGGCAGCGTCATCGTCGCACCAGGCCCATTTGAGCCGCGTATTGCCGATATCGATCAGCAGCGTGCTCATGCGCTGGCTCCGCGCAGCGACACCTCGCCGCTGGCAATCCGTTGCAGGCCTTCGGCCGTTTCCAGCAGCAGGTGGCCGTCGCTATCGACGCCCCGCGCCAGCCCTTCGGCCAGCACCTGGCCGTCATGCAGCAGCCGCACCGGTTCATTGCGGAAGGCATCGCGGGCCGACCACGCCGGGGCCAGCGGCGCAAAGCCCTGCGCCAGGAACGTCGCACGCATGGCCGCCAGCCGGTTCAGCACCGCCGCCAGGATGCGCGTAGGGTCGCGCTGCGCGTCGAACGACGCCATGGCCTCGGCCACGCCCGCCAGTTCGCGGCCCAGCGCCGCTTCCATATCCGGATCGCGCATCAGGTTCAGCCCGATGCCGATCACCGCCCACAGCCGCTGCGGCCCGGCCGGTACCGATTCGATCAGGATGCCGGCCAGCTTGCGGCCGTCGATCTGCAGGTCATTGGGCCACTTCAGGCCCACGCGCGTCCCGCAAGCGGCATCGCAGTCTTCCAGCGCCTGGGCCACGGCCAGTCCGACGGCCAGGCTCAGGCCGCTAAGGCGTGCCGGCGCCAGCGCCAGCGGCATCGCCACCGAGAACATCAGCCCGGCTCCTTGCCAGGGGCGCCCCTGCCGGCCACGCCCGGCAGTCTGGCGGTAGGCCACGCGCACGCGGGCAGCGTCATCGGCCCAGGGTGCCGTGCGGCTGGCCTGCGTCAGGTCTGCATTGGTCGAGCCCGTTTCCTCCACGACCTCGACCTGCCAGGACCGCGCGGGGCCGCCGTCGAGCGCCTGGCGCAGGGTGTCGGTGTCGATCCGCCATGCCGGCAGGGCAGCGGCATCGACAGCACGGTGGGCGGCAGAGGAATCGGAAATGTCTGGCATGGGGACGGCAAGAATCAGGAATCAATCCGGCGGGGCGGCATATGGCGCGGAGTCTGGCGAGATTGTAGCCGTGGCCGTGTCAGCGGATGTCCGGTCGCGTGACCCCGGTTGGTAGCATAGAATCGAGACTCCGCCATCACATGATCATCGCTTTTGGATCGCCAGCCGACGCCCGCCATTGATATCTCGCGCCAGGACGGAGCCTGCAGCATACAACTGCAAGGGGACTGGACTGCTCTTGCGCTTGCCGGCTGCCATGAGGCACGCGGCCTGCGCGCCCAGCTGCACGAACTGACCGAGGCGCCCCAGCACGCCGAATGGTCGCTGGCCGGCGTGACCCGGCTCGACCATATCGGCGCGCAGCTGATCTGGCAGGCCTGGAACGGCCGCATGCCCGAGCGCGTGGAACTGAACGACGGCCAGCGCAGGGTGTTCGAGCGTATCCAGAACCTGCGCACCGACGGCTGGCGCAAGACCATGGTCGACCGTTTCAATCCGGTGACCCTGCTGGGCACCCGGCTGCTGTCGTTCTTCGCCCAGCTGGGCGTCGGCATCACCATGCTGGGCCAGCTTGCGTTCGACCTGCTGCGTTTTGCGCGCGCGCCGCATCGCGGCCCGTGGCGCGAGATCTCCGCCAACGTCTACAACGTTGGCTACAAGGCACTGGGGATCACGGCGCTGGTCGGGTTCCTGATCGGAATCGTGCTGTCCTACCTGTCGGCCAACCAGCTGCGCACGTTCGGCGCCAGCACCTTTATCGTCAACATCCTGGGCATGGCCGTGATCCGCGAGCTGGGGCCCGTGCTGGCCGCCATCCTGATTGCCGGCCGCTCCGGCTCGGCCATCACCGCCCAGATCGGCGTGATGCGCGTGACCGAGGAACTCGACGCGATGAGCGTGATGGGCATCTCGCACGGCTTCCGGCTGATCATGCCGCGCGTGATCGCGCTGGCCATCTCGATGCCGCTGCTGGTGGCGTGGACCGACGTGATGGCACTGGCCGGCGGCATGGTGGCCGCGCGCTACCAGCTCGACATCAGCTACGCGTTCTTCCTGCGCCAGTTGCCCGACGCGGTGCCGGTGGCCAACCTGTGGCTGGGCCTGGGCAAGGGCGTGGCGTTCGGCATGCTGATCGCGCTGACCGCCTGCCACTTCGGGCTGCGCATCAAGCCCAATACACAGAGCCTGGGCCAGGGCACCACGGCATCGGTGGTGACGTCGATCACCGTGGTCATCCTGGCCGACGCGGTCTTCGCCATCCTGTTCAAGAACGTGGGCCTATGAATACCATCGCCACGCCGGAAGTCGGCCCCGACACCCCGCGCGAGAAGATCATCGAGGTGCACAACCTCGTCAAGCGCTACGGCGACAATGTCGTGCATGACGGCCTGAACCTCGACGTCTATCGCGGCGAGGTGCTGTCGATCGTAGGCGGCTCGGGCACGGGCAAGACCGTGCTGCTGCGCCAGATCGTGGGGCTGGAGCGGCCGACATCGGGCACGATCAAGGTCTTCGGCGAGAACCCCGCCAGCCTGAGCCCCGCGCAGCTGCAAACGCTGCGCAACCGCTGGGGCCTGCAGTTCCAGCGCGGCGCGCTGTTTTCGGCGCTGTCGGTCATCGACAATATCGCGCTGCCGCTGCGCGAAATGCGCGCGCTGCCCGACAACCTGATCTGCCAGGCATCGCTGCTGAAACTGCAGCTGGTGGGCCTGTCGGCCAAGGACGCCGACAAGATGCCGTCGGACCTGTCGGGCGGCATGATCAAGCGTGTGGCGCTGGCGCGCGCACTGGCGCTGGAACCCGAGCTGGTTTTTCTGGACGAACCTACTGCGGGCCTGGATCCGATGGCGTCCGACGACTACGTGGCCCTGATCCGCGAACTGCGCCGCGAGCTGGGCCTGACGGTGGTCATGATCACGCACGACCTGGACACGCTCGTGGCGCTGTCCGACCGCGTGGCCGTGCTGGCCGACCGCAGGGTGCTGGCCGCCGCGCCCATTCCCGAGGTGATCAAGGTCGATCATCCGTTCATTCGCGAATACTTTCTGGGCGACCGCGCCCAGCGCGCGCTGCAGGCGCTGCCCGCCCTCAAGGGCCCTGGCAGCCCGGCCGCGCCAACTGGAAATACTGGAGACACCTGATGGAAAACAAGTCAAACGCCTTCCTGGCAGGCGTGTTCACCATCGGACTGGCGATCCTGGTGCTGTTCTCGCTGTTCTGGTTCAGCAGCGACCACGCCGTGCGCGTGCCGTACGACCTGATCACCCGGTCGACGGTCAACGGGCTGGGCCCCCAGGCCGACGTGAAGTATCGTGGCCTCGATGTCGGCAAGGTGTTGTCGATCAAGTTCGATCCGCAGGTGCCGGGCCAGATCATCGTGCGCATCAGCGTCAACCAGGACACGCCGATCACGCGCACCACCTACGCCACGCTGGGCTTCCAGGGCGTGACCGGCATCGCCTATGTGCAGCTGGACGACACCGCGCGCGAGGACGGCGCCAGCTCCAGTTCGCCGCCGCTGCACACGTCGGCACGCGAGCCCGCACGCATCGTGATGCGCCCCGGCTTCTTCGAGGAACTGGAAAAGCGCGGCGACTCGCTGCTGACCCAGACCGAGACGCTGATGTCATCGCTCAACGAGATGTTCCAGACCACCAATCGCGACGAACTGATGGCCGCAATCAGGTCGGTACACAAGACCGCCGACGACTATTCGAAGCTGGCCGCGTCGCTGCAGCCCGCGGCCGCCCGCCTGCCGCAGGCCGTGGACAACCTGAACGCCACGCTGGCCTCCACGCGCCGGCTGGCCGATGACCTGGCCAACCCGCATGGCACGGTGATGAGCACCGTGAACCGCGTGGGCGAAAACATGCAGGGCGCCGCCGATTCGGTGCAGCAGGCGGCCGGCATCTTCACCCAGGAAACGCTGCCGCAGATCAACGGGCTGGCGCGCGATGCCCGCCAGGCCACGCGCAGCATCGACCGCGCAGCCGGCCAGTTCAACGACCAGCCCAGCAGCGTGCTGTTCGGCGGCTCGTCCGTGGCGCCCGGACCCGGCGAGCCGGGCTTCCACGCCCCCTGAACCGTCGCCGCGCCATGCGTCAGATCCACCGTCGGGAATCCACCATGAGAACCGCTTCCGCCCTTGCCTCGCTGGTCATGCTGACGGCGCTGACCGCCCTGTCCGGCTGCAGCGTGCTGTCGCCCGCCAAGCCCAGCACCACCTACGACCTTGGCCCCCTGGCCGCCGCGCCGTCCCAGCCGCCTGCCCGCCTGCCCAAGCTGCGGGTGGCCGAGACCGATGGCCCGACATGGATGGACGGCCGGGGCATCTATTACCGGCTGCAGTACACCCAGGCCCAACGGCTGCAGGCATACGCCACGCAGCGCTGGGTAGACGCCCCGACGCGGCTCTTCGACGACCGCCTGCGCGACGCCGTGTCCGCGCGCGGCGAACTGACGTGGTACGGCGACACCACCGTACCGGCGATCAAGGTGGACCTGCTCGGCTTCGAACAGGTCTTCGACTCGCCCACCAGCAGCCGCGGCGTGGTGCGCGCGCGGGCCACGGTCTTCCACAAGGGACTGATCGGACAAAAGACCTTCGTGGCCGAGCAGCCGGCGCCCAGCGCCGACGGCGCGGGCGGCGTGAAGGCGCTGTCGGCCAGCAGCGACGCGGTCATCGCCGCCATCCTCGACTGGACCGCCAAGCTGCCCCTGGAGGCCGCCACCGCAGCCGGCCCGGCGCAGTTGCCGCGCGTGAACCCGCCCGGGCGCAACGCGGTGCCGCTGCCGCCCGACGAGACACCCAAGCCCACGCCACCACGCCAATGAGACACGAAGCGCCTATAGTGCGAATCAGGCCGTAAGGTTTTACGCAGTCAATGGCACCGGATACGCCCCTGCCTCCTTCGCCCCCGACGCCCCCGCTGGCTCCGCCGCAACAGGAACTGGAGGGCTGGATGCCCCGACATTCGCCCCTGGCGCGTGTGGGGCTGATCTGCTTCACGCTGCTGGTGGTCTACGCCAGCCTGTATCCGTTCTCGGGCTGGATAAGCAACGGCATCTCGCCGTTCGCGTTCCTGACCGCCCCCAAGCCGCGCTACATCACCGAATTCGACCTGCTCACCAATGTGCTGGGCTACTGCCCGTTCGGCGCGCTCGTGGTGCTGTCGCTGCATCCGCACGTATCGGGCGCGCGCGCCACGCTGATCGCGCTGGTGGCCGGCGCGCTGCTGTCGTCGGTCATGGAAGCGCTGCAGACGTGGCTGCCTACCCGGATATCGTCGAACATCGACCTGATCACCAACGCGCTGGGCGCGCTGCTGGGCGCCGCCGTGGTGGCGCCGTTCACGAGCGCGCTGATCGACCGGGGCAACCTGACCCGCCTGCGCATGGCGTGGTTCGAGCCACATGCCAGCTTCGCGATCGTGCTGATCGTGCTCTGGCCGTTCGCGCAGGTGTTTCCGCAGGAGCACCTGTTCGGCATGGGGGGCATCGTGCGCGAATGGCTGACCGATCCCGACTCATGGCCGATGGTGTGGGTGCAGGCCTATTTCCCGGCACTGATTGCGTGGCAGGACAGCATCAACCTGCGGCCCGACGACCTGCAGAACCAGTTGCTGCTGGAAACCATGGTGACGGCATCGAGCTGGATCGGCACCGGGCTGTTTGCGTCGCTCGCCATGCGGCGCACCGCGCCGATGCTGCGCATCCTGGCCGGGCTGCTGACCGCCGCACTGATCATCAAGGCCAGCGTCGCGGAGCTGCAGTTTCCCGACGACAACGCGTTCAACTGGCTGTCCGAGGGCGGGCGCTTCGCCCTGCTGACCAGTTCGCTGGTGCTGGTCCTGCTGCTGCGCCTGCCGCGCTGGCTGCGCGCGGTGCTGGCCGTGGTATCGCTGATCGGGCTCGTGGTGCTGACCAATATCCTGCCGCCGAACCCCTACGCGTGGATTTCGGAGCAAGGCTGGCGCATGGGCCGCTTCGTCCACTTCAACAGCCTGGCGCAATGGCTGGGCTGGCTATGGCCGTTCCTGGCCTTCTTCTATGTGGTCTGGCGCTTCGAGCAGATCACGCTGCGGCGGCGCCTGCAGAAACGCGCCCAGCGGCGCGCCACGGCGCGGGCTGTGGCAGCGGCGACACAAGACCGGCAGGAATCGAAATAGCACCGCCGGCCAGTCATCGACTGCCCGCCGGCAGCGATCAGTGCAGCTGGCCGCCCTGCTCGCGGATATCGGTATCGGTCGCCAGCGATGTGGCAACGGCCACGCGCAGGCCGGCGATCAGCGTGTCGAGCGCCAGGCTTGGCGCGCCGGGATGCCGTGCGGCCTGCTCGGGCAGATAGGGAATGTGGATGAAGCCACCGCGCGTGGCCGCCGTGGTCTGGCGTTGCGCCAGCGCGTGCATCAGCCCGTAGAACACGTGGTTGCAGACAAAGGTGCCAGCAGTCTGCGACACCATCGCCGGCACGCCGGCGGCGCGCATGTCGCGCACGATGGCCTTGATCGGCAGCGTCGAGAAGTACGCGGCGGGGCCATCCGGCGCGATGGTGTTGTCGATGGGCTGGGCCCCGGCGTTGTCGGCAATGCGGGCATCGTCCACATTGATCGCCACGCGCTCGATCGACATCTCGGTGCGGCCGCCGGCCTGGCCCACGGCAATCACCACATCCGGTTTTAGTGTTTCTACGAGTGCCGCCATCGCATCGATGGCATTGCCGAATACGCACGGCAACTGGCGCGCGACGATCACCGCATCGCCCACGCGCTCGCCATCGAGCGCCCGCACCGCCTCCCACGAGGGATTGATCGGCTCTTGTTCAAACGGCTCGAAGCCGGTCAGCAGGACGGTACGGACGGACATGGCAGTTTCCTTACATCAGGAAGTAAAGCAGGAAGATGTTGGCGATCAGGATGCCAAACGCGGTGGGTAACTGCGCGCGGATCACGGCGTTCTTGTCTTCCAGTTCCAGCAGCGCGGCCGGCACGATATTGAAGTTGGCCGCCATCGGCGTCATCAGCGTGCCGCAGTAGCCCGAGAACATGCCGATGGCCGCCATCACGGCCGGGTTCCCGTGGAACACGCCCACCAGGATCGGCACGCCGACGCCACCCGTCATCACCGGGAACGCGGCAAAGCCGTTGCCCATGATGACTGTGAACAGCGCCATGCCCACGCAGTAGACCGTCACCGCCACGAACTTGAAGTCCATGTTGATATACGACGTGGTCAGGTGCGCCACGGCCTTGCCCACGCCGGCATCGGCAAACACCAGGCCCAGCATCGCCAGCATCTGCGGCAGCACCAGCGCCCAGCCCAGCGCCTCGATCAGGCGGCGCGATTCGCGCATGCTCTGCGCGGGCGTGTCGCGCGTCAGCCAGCAGACCACGAACAGCGACACCAGGCAGCCCACGCCCAGCGACACGAACGTGACGTTCTTCGGATCCAGCAGCGGCAGCCCGGCAATCTTGAAGTCCTTGAACAGCACCGTGCCCAGCACCGTGATCAGCGGAATCAGCAGCGCAGGGATGAACAGCTTGTTGCCCAAGCGCCTGGCGCTGGCGCGGCGCTTCTCTTCGGACAACGTGCCGTGCTTGCCATGGCCCACGCCGCCAAACCCGGCGATCAGCGCCATTACCACGGCACCCACGCCGACGATGGCCGGCGGGATCTTGTCGCCGATCAGGAAGATGATGGCGTAGAGCAGCCAGAACAGGCCCGTGGTCAGCCGGCGCGGATGCGTCTTGTCCGCGAACGTCATCAGCGCGGTAATCAGCAGGACAAAGCCGGCCAGCCAGTAGAGATACTCGATCGAGATAATCATCGCTTACTCCCCTTTGGCTGCGGCTGCAGCAGCGGCGGTGGCCGGCGTGCCGGCCGGTTGCTTGCCGCCGAGCTCGCGGGCCAGCCAGCCATCCAGGCGCTTCAGGCGCACGGCGTGGATCAGGAAGGCGCAGATTGCGGTGGGGATACCCCACACGGCAATGTGCAGCGGCTCGACATCGATGTTCGACGACAGCAGGAACGTGTGCATCAGCGCGATGGCACCGAACGCCACGAAGATGTCCTCGCCGAAAAACAGGCCCACGTTGTCGGTGGCCGCGCAGAATGCCAGCACGCGCTGGCGCACCGGCTCGGGCAGGTGGCCGAAGCGCGTTTCCGCCGCGCCTTCGGCCATCGGGGCCAGCAGCGGACGCACCATCTGCGGATGGCCGCCCAGGCTGGTCAGGCCCACGGCGGCGGTCAGCTCGCGCACGGCCAGGTAGACGATCAGCAGGCGGCCGACCGTGGCCGATGCGATGCGCGAAATCCACGCCTGCGCATGCTCGCGCAGCCCGTGGCGTTCCAGCAGGCCGATCACCGCCAGCGGCAGCAGGATGATCAGCGGCAGGTTGCGTGCCTTGACGAAGGCCGTGCCGATGGCAGTAAAGATTTGCACGACCGGCATCGACGCGGCCAGCCCCGTGACAATGGCGGCTGCCGCCACCACCATCATGGGATTGAACCGCAGGACGAAGCCAAGGATGATGACGCCGACCCCGAGCAGGGGCCAAAGATTGACAGCCGATTCCATAGGAAACACCTGATTACGAGTGGAGCAAAGCCTGCGCCTGCCGGGGGGTGCCCGTCAGTTGCCGGCCCGGATGGCGATGCCTTCCGCGCCGAGCCGTTCCCGGATGCGGCGCGCAAAGGCAAGCGCGTGGGCGCCATCGCCGTGCAGACACACGGTTTCGGCGCGAATCGGTACCCAGGTGCCGTCGATCGCGCGCACCTGCTTGTCGCGGATCATCGACAGCGTCTGGTTCAGGGCAACGTCTTCGTCGTCATGCAGCGCACCGGGCGTGCCACGCTTGACCAGCGTGCCGTCGGGGTTGTAGCCGCGGTCGGCAAACACCTCTTCCTTGACGCGCAGGCCCGCGTCGCGCGCCATGGTGATCATCTGGCTGTTGGCCAGGCCGAAGAAGACAAGGTCGGAATCGTAGTCGCGCACGGCGCGGATAATCGCGTCGCACAGCCTTGCATCGCGCACCGCCATGTTGTACAGCGCGCCGTGCGGCTTCACGTGGGCCAGCTGGCCGCCCTGCGCGCGCACCATGGCGTCGAGCGCGCCAATCTGGTACAGCACGTCGGCGTAGACCGCTTCGGGGTCGCGCTGCATTTCGGTACGGCCGAAGTTCTCGCGATCCGGAAAGCTCGGATGCGCGCCGATGGCCACGTTGTTGTCCAGTGCCCACTTCACGGTCTGCAGCATCGTCGCCGCATCGCCCGCGTGCCAGCCGCAGGCCACGTTGGCGGAACTGATCAACTGGATCAGGGCTTCGTCATTGCCGCAGCCTTCGCCAAGGTCGGCATTCAGGTCGATTTGCATGGGGACGTTCTCCGGATGTGTGGGGCGATTTAAGAGTTATGCGACGAACCGAGTTGTCGTGCGGCGGCGCGCGGCAATCAGCATGCCGGCGCCCTGCCAACGCAGCGCCTGGTCGATCTGGCGCAGGTAGCGGTCCACCTCGGCCTGGGCGGCGGCGGCCTCTTCGACCGACACCTGCTGGAAGCGCACCGTGGCGCCCAGCGGCACCTGGGCCAGACGCCACAGGTCGGCGCCGATCACGGTGCCGATCTTCGGATAGCCACCCGTGGTCTGCGCGTCGCTCATCAGGGCAATCGGCTGCCCGTTGGGCGGCACCTGCATCACGCCCGGCACCACGCCATGCGACAACAGGTCGCCCGAGCGGTCGGCGCGGCGCGCCAGCGCAGGACCCTGCAGGCGCAGGCCCATGCGGTTGCTCTGCGGCGTGATCGACCAGTCCGACGACCACAACGCCGCCTGCGATTCGGGCTCGAAATCGGGATATTCGGGGCCGGCCAGCATGCGGATCACCAGCGCATTGCCCTCGCGCCGCAGCGGCAGCGCCCAGCCCGGCGCGGCCACGCCAACCCAGTCCTGCTCGGCATCGATGCCGGGGCGGCCCACGGGCAGGTGGTCGCCCTCCTTCAGCACGCGGCCTTCGAAGCCGCCGAAGCCGGACTTGAGATCGGTGCTGCGGGATTGCATGACCAGCGGCACGTCGATACCGCCAGCCACGCAGAGATAGGTGCGCGAGCCACCGCGTGGCGCGGGCAGCGTCAGCGTTTCGCCACGGCGTACGTCGAACGCATGCCACGACCAGACCGGCACGCCATCGACGTTCGCGCTGCACTCGGCGCCGGTCAGCGCCACGCGCATGTCGGCCTCGAAGCGCAGCGCCGCGCGGCCCAGCGTAAATTCGATGGCGGCCGCATTCGGATCGTTGCCCAGCAGGCGATTGCCCACCTTCAGCGCCAGCCCGTCGGCGGCGCCCGAGCGGCCCACGCCGAAGCGGCGGAATCCCGTACGGCCCTGGTCTTGTACCGACGCCTGCGCGCCAGGTCGAAGGATCTCGATCACAGCAACACCTCCTCGGCAACAAAACGCACGGTGTCGCCAGGCGCGAACAGCGATGGCGGATCGCGGTCAGCCACGAACAGCTGTGCCTCGGTGCGGCCGATCAGTTGCCAGCCACCGGGCAGCACGGCCGGATAGATGCCGGTCTGCTCGCCACCAATGCCCACGGCACCGGCCGGCACGGCCAGGCGCGGCTCGCGGCGCCGCGGCGTGGCAAGTTCGGGCGCCAGGCCGCCCATATAGGCAAAGCCAGGCTGGAAGCCCAGGAAATAGACCACGTATTCGCCGGCGGCGTGGCGGCGCACCACTTCCTGCAGAGTCAGGCCGGTATGCGCGGCCACATCGGCAATATCGGGACCGAACTCGCCACCGTAGCGCACCGGAATTTCCACGAGCTTGCCCGTGGTGTTGCGCGTCTCGCCCGACGCCCACGCGAGCTTCAGGTTGCGCTCCAGCGCCGCCACGTCGGCCGCGTCGTCAAAGGTCAGCGTGAGGTTGTTCATGCCCGGCACCACATCCACCACGCCACGCCAGTCGGCAGCACGTTCAGCCATGGCCCAGATGCGGCGCTGAACATCCAGCGAGGCTGGCGGCGCGACGCTATAGAGCAGCGCCTGCTCGGCCAGACGGTGAACGGTGCATTGGGGCATGGAGGGCTCGCTGGTTGGGGGCGGGGCTTCGATCCATGCAGTGTAGGCGCCACAGGGACCGCGACATGTCTCGCCGATGAACCCGATGTGACTCAATCGAATTTCATCAACGATTTATCGATAAATTCATCATATCGAAACATGGCAACGCCCGGCACTCGGGGTAGACCCTATGTAGTTATGCACCATTTGGCGGAAGTTGGCGCCACAAGGGTGATTAAGTGGCGATTACCAGACTGCGCACGAAAGGGAACTGAAAGGCGCGTTGCAGACATCCGGCGCAAAAAAAACCGGCCAGGGGATGCCTGGCCGGTTTCTTGTGAGAGAGAGACGTCCTGGGGGATTACGCAAACCCCGCCTGATGCGCCTGCTGGTCGGCGTGGTACGAGCTGCGGACCATGGCGCCGACGGCGGCGTGGGTGAAGCCCATCTTGTAGGCCTCTTCCTCGAACATCTTGAAGGTGTCCGGATGCACGTAGCGCATCACCGGCAGGTGGTGGTTCGACGGGGCCAGGTACTGGCCGATCGTCAGCATGTCGATGTCATGCGCGCGCATGTCGCGCATGACTTCCAGGATTTCCTCGTCGGTCTCGCCCAGGCCCACCATCAGGCCCGACTTGGTCGCCACGTCCGGGTTGCGGCGCTTGAATTCCTGCAGCAGCTTCAGCGAGTGCGCGTAGTCCGCGCCCGGGCGAGCCTGCTTGTACAGGCGCGGCACCGTTTCCATGTTGTGGTTCATCACGTCCGGCGGTGCCGTCAGCAGGATGTCCAGCGCCTTGTCCAGGCGGCCACGGAAGTCGGGCACCAGCACTTCGATGCGGGTGTTCGGCGACAGTTCGCGCGTCTGCGAGATGCAGTCCACGTAATGCTGGGCGCCGCCGTCGCGCAGGTCGTCGCGATCCACGCTGGTGATCACCACGTAGTTCAGCTTGAGCTGGGCGATGGTGCGTGCCAGGTTGCCGGGCTCGTTGACGTCAAGCGGGTCAGGACGGCCGTGGCCCACGTCGCAGAACGGGCAGCGGCGCGTGCACTTGTCGCCCATGATCATGAACGTGGCCGTGCCCTTGCCGAAGCATTCGCCGATGTTCGGGCAGCTGGCTTCCTCGCACACGGTGACCAGGTTGTTGGCGCGCAGGATGTCCTTGATCTCGTAGAACCGCGAGTTGCCGGTGGCGGCCTTGACGCGGATCCAGTCCGGCTTCTTGAGCTTTTCGGCCGGCACGATCTTGATGGGGATGCGTGCGGTCTTCTCGGCCGACTTCTGCTTCTTGGTAGCGTCGTATTCAGGCGTTTGCGGGGCTTCGCTGGACGTGGCGATCAGTGCGTCGCTCATACTGTTCTCCGCACGCGCAGCCGCGTGCATGTTTGGCGTTGATTCGGGGCCGGGCGTGCCACGGGTTCAGGCAGCCTCGGCAGCGGCATTCCCGTGGGCCTGGGCGCTCGCCTCGCGTGCGGTCAGGACCTCGCACAGGGCCGCCGCCAGGCGTTGTGCGATTGCGGGTTGTTGTGCCGCGGTGACGGGCAGCGGGCCGGCATCGTGCGCCGCCACGAAGGTGGCGCCCGCGGTGGCCATGTCGACCGTTTCCAGTCCGGCATAGCCGCAGGGGTTGATGCGCAGGAACGGGTCCAGGTCCATCTGCACGTTCAGGCTGACACCGTGGTAGCTGCAGCCGTTGCGGATCTTGAGGCCGAGCGCGGCAATCTTGGCGCCCTGGTGCGGACCATCGGACAGATAAATGCCGGGGGCGCCGGGCTTGCGTTCGGCTGCGAGATTATACGCCGCGAGCGTGTCCAGTACCGCCTGCTCGATGTCGTTCACAAGCTCGCGCACCATGAGGTGCCGGCGCCGCAAATCGAGCAGCAGATAGGCCACGACCTGGCCGGGTCCGTGATAAGTGATCTGACCGCCACGGTCGATCTTCACGACCGGAATCGCGTCGTCGGGGGCCAGCAGGTGTGCGGGGTCTCCGGCCTGCCCGAGCGTATAGACCGGCGGGTGCTCGACCAGCCAGATCTGGTCGGGCGTCTCGGGCGTGCGTGCGGCGGTGAATGCCCGCATCGCGTCGAAACAGGGCTCGTACGGCTGGCGGCCCTGATCGATGACTTGGATCGGATGCATGCCCGAGAGTGTAACGAAAAGGGCCGGTCTGCGCTGGGACAGACCGGCCCTGATCTGGGTCATTCCGGGTCATTTGCCGTCGGGCGGCGGCCATACAAGCCTCGGCCGCCGCGCCCCGGGATCATGAGGCGTGGATCTTGTCCTGCCCCGGCGTCCATTCCGTGCCTCGAACCAACCGGCGCGCGGCGCGGAACACCAGGTGCGGCAGATCGGCCAGGGTCAGGGCCGGGCGCCGTGCCTCGGCGATCAGCGCCAGCCGCACCGGACCGCTGGCGCGCGTGTCGACGCTGAGCACGATCTCGTCGCCGCGCCGCAACAGCAGGCTGCCGCCGCAGCGCAGCCAGTAATCCTCGGAATCATTCTCGCAGGTCACCCATACATCGACACCCCTGGCATCTTCCACAAACAGGCGCTGGGCGGCATGCACCGACAGCGGCGCAACTTCGCCGGGGTTCAGCGTAAAGACGGTCGTTGTGAGTAGGGCTTTCATGATGGCTTCTCCGTGAGTCCGGGGTCCCGCTGTGTTGTCGGAGTGGCCGAAACTGGCTTGGTCGTTGGACCAGAACAGTTGAGGGCGTTGTCTGGCGGGGTCCGGTGAGTGAATTCTAGTGATGACCCCGGCGCTGGCAAAACGATATATATTCTTGTGTCTTGTTAGCTCATCTCACATAGACGAGGCCCATCATGGTCTGGAGCGGTACCTGGAACCCGGACGATCCCCGTAGCTGGAAACGCGAATTTCCGCGCCTGCCGGCGCTGGCTGCCCTGCGCACGTTCGAGGCGGCCGCGCGTCACGAGAGCTTTTCGCGTGCCGCGGCGGAGCTGTTCGTCACCCACGGCGCGGTCAGCCACCAGATCCGCGCCCTGGAGGAAGAACTGGGCCAGCCGCTGTTCGAGCGGCGCGGCAAGCGCGTGATGCTGACGGCAAACGGCCGGCTCTATGCCGAACGGGTGCGCGACGCACTGCTGCAGATCGCCGACGCCACGCGTGCCCTGCAGGCCGGCAACCGCGAGAAGCGGCTGACCATCAGCACCATGCCGTCGTTTGCGGCGCGCTGGCTCACGCCGCGCATCGGCAGCTTCATCGAGCAGCATCCGGAATTCGATGTGGAACTGCTGTCGTCGAACTCGCTTGTGGACTTTGCCAGCGAGGAGGTGGACGTGGCGCTGCGCATGGGTGGCGGCCAGTATCCGGGCCTCTATGTCGAACGCCTGCTGGACGATGTGTTCTTCCCAGTCTGCAGCCCCGGCTTCAACGGCGGACGCCTGCCCGAGCAGCCCGCGCACATGGCCGGCATGCCGCTGCTGCGCGGAGAGGGCGATCCGTGGAAACCGTGGTTCGAGGCGGCCGGACTGGCGTGGCCGGAACCGACCAAGGGCCTGATGATGCAGGATTCGTCGCTGCTGCTGCAGGCCGCGGCCGAAGGCCAGGGCATTGCGCTGATTCGCTCGTCGCTGGCCTATAACGACCTGCTGTCGGGCCGCGTGGTGCGGCTGTTCGAAGTCAGCATCCCGTGTCCGTGGCTGCTGCATTTCGTCTGCACCCACGCCAGCCTGGCCACGCCGAAGGTGCAGGCGTTCCGGCAATGGCTGCTGCCGGAAATGGAGCGCTTCCGGAACATCCTGTCGCAGTGGACCTAGCCTTCGGTGCCGGCGCTGCCGCCCTCTCCGGCGCCGGTCGCATCGGCTTCATCGGCCCCATCGGGCCGCCCCGGCGCTGATCCGGGTACGCTTTTCTTCAAGCGCCCGGCGCGGGGATGGGCCTGATCGTAGACCTTGGCAAGGTGCTGGAAGTCGAGCGACGTATAGACCTGCGTGGTGGTGATACTCACGTGGCCCAGCATCTCCTGCACCGCGCGCAGGTCGCCCGACGATTGCAGCACGTGCGTGGCGAATGAATGCCGCAGCATGTGCGGATGCACGTTGGACGGCACGCCGGCGGCCAGCGCCTGTTGCTTGATGCGCGTCTGCACCGTGCTGCCCGACAGCCGCTTGCCGCGCGTGCCCAGAAACAGCGCGTGCAGGTCCTCGGGCAGTGCCCCGGGCCGCAGCAGCGTCTCGCGCACCGCCAGCCACGCCTTCAGGGCCGCCAGCGCCTTGCTGCCCACTGGCACGGTCCGGCGGCGCGATCCCTTGCCGATCACGGTCACCTCGGCGCCCTTCAGGTCGAGCCAGCCAGCCGACCGGTACTCGCCGTCCTCGGTATAGCGCACGTCGAGCTGGATCAGCTCCGACAGCCGCAATCCACTGGAATAGAACAGCTCGAATACGGCCTGGTCGCGGATCGCTTCGGTCGTGTCGCCGCGCCTGTGCGCCACCAGCGCCACGGCGTGTTCCACCGATAACGCCTTGGGCAGCGGCTGCCCGCGCTTGGGCGCCCGCACCCCGTCAACCGGATTGGCGGTCACGCCATGGCCGTGCCGCGCCGCCCACAGAAAGAAGCCGCGCCAGCCGGACAGCGTACGCGCGATGGTGCGCGCCGACAGGCCGCTGCCGTGCAGGCGGGCGGCGAAGGATCGGATATGGCGGGTTTCCAGCGACAGCAGCGGCACGCCCGCGGCAAAGCGCGTGGCCGATTCCTGCAGCACGGACAGATCGTGCGCGTAGCTGGTCAGGGTGTGGTCGGCGAGCTTGCGGTTGGTCGCCAGCCAGTCCAGGTAGCGCAGCACCAGCGGATCGGGAGCCGGCTTTGGCGCCACGGCGGTATCCGTGGTGGCTGCGGCCTCATCCTTGCCTGGCTGGCGCTTGCGCATGGCGGAAGGGTGCGATTCAGTCGCGCAGGCGGTTCAGGGCGGCGCCGGCCACTTCGCCGATCTGCGCCAGATACGCGGTGCCCATGCCTTCGTGGAAGCGGCGCGGTTCGGACGAACCAAGCACCAGCAGGCCGAACGCGGCACCCGGGCCATCGTCGCCGGGGCGGGCCGGCACGCGCAGCGTCACCATGGCCAGCGACGCGATGTCGTCGCGCTCCAGCAGGCTGGCGGCCTCGAAGCCGCTGTTGGCACCGCAGTACGGCACGCGCAGGCCTTCGGCAAACAGGCGCAGATCGTCGCTGGCGCCCTGCGCCACTTCGATATGCGCGAACGCCTCGCCCACATTCCACAGGCGCAGCGCCACGGCCGGCACATCGAATACCTGCTGCAGGCCGTCCTGCACCGCATACGGCAGCGCGTGCGAATCCGCTTCGGCCAGCAGGCGCAGTTGCCAGGCATGCATGCGCTGCTGCGTGCGGTCGTTCTCGTGGCCGTGGCGAACCAGGTCGGCCAGCTTCAGTTCCAGACCCTTGTTCTTCTCGCGCAGGATTTCCATCTGGCGCTCCTGCAGCGACACGGCCCGGTGGCTGTGCGGGCTGGTCAGTTGCACCGTGGCCAGCAGTTCGGCATGGTCCTCAAAGAACTGCGGGTTGCTCTGCAGATAGGCTGCGACGTCCTGGGCGTTCATAAGCTTCTACCGATAAGATTTTTTCGGTTGGCAGTGTAGCAAAGTGACGTTGGCGCGAGCAGATCAGGTCTGGATGAGCCGCTTCTGCCGCGAAATGCTCATCAGGATGCCAATCCCCATGCCCAGCGTCACCAATGCCGTACCACCATAACTCAACAGCGGCAGCGGCACGCCCACCACGGGCAGGATCCCGCTCACCATGCCCATGTTCACAAAGGCATAGGTGAAGAAGATCAGCGTGATCGAGCCAGCCAGCAGCCGCGAGAACAATGTCGGCGCGTTGGCCGCAATATAAAGTCCGCGGAAGATCAGCAGCAGGTACAGCACCAGCAGCACGGCATTGCCGATCAGGCCGAATTCCTCCGAGAACACCGCAAAGATGAAGTCGGTGTGCTTCTCGGGGATGAACTCAAGGTGGGTCTGCGTGCCCTTGAGCCAGCCCTTGCCGGTCACGCCGCCCGAGCCGATCGCGATGATCGACTGGATCGTGTGGAAGCCCTTGCCCAGCGGGTCGGTGGTGGGGTCCAGCAGCGTGCACACGCGGTGCTGCTGGTAATCGTGCAGGACCGGCCAGCTCACGCCCGGCGCGCAGATCTGGCTTTCATAGCTGATCAGCAGCGTGATCGCCACGATGCCCAGGCCCAGCAGCGGCAGGATGATCTTCCAGGACAGCCCGGCGAAATAGATCACGTACAGGCCGGCGGCCAGCACCAGCAGGCCGGTGCCCAGGTCGGGTTGCTTGGCGATCAGGCCCACGGGCACGCCCAGGATGATCAGCGCCACCACGAAGTCGAACCATCTGATCACCCCTTCCCGCTTCTGGAAGTACCACGCCAGCATCAGCGGCATCGAGATCTTCATGATCTCCGATGGCTGGATCACCATGCCCACGTTGAGCCACCGTCGTGCGCCCTTGCGGATCAGGCCGAACATCGCCACGGCGATCAGCAGTGCCACCCCCACTGTGTAGAGCGGGACGGCGATCCGCATCAGCAGCTGGGTTGGCATGTAGGCAATCACTATCATCACGACGTAGGACAGCAGGATGTTGCGCAGCTGGTCCTCCACGCGGCCCGGCATGTCGATGGCGGCCGAATACAGCGCCACGATGCCCGTGGCGAACAGCAGGAAGACGATCAGGGCCAGCGGCTTGTCGAAACCGGTCAGGGCCGTCTTGATCGTCGATGCGACGCGGCGTTTATCCATGGCGCGTCTCCTTTTACTCTGAAACTTGTTTGCCGGCCGCATCGGCCTGGGCAAGGTTGGCGGTCCTGGCCGGGCGCGTACGCGGCGCCGGGGCCGGGGCGGACGCCGGCGTGACGCGCGGCGGCGGTGCCTTGGGCGCCGATGCCGGCAGCTTGCTGTGGCCCAGCGCTTGCAGCATGCGGTCGTCGAGCGTGGTCACGGCGGAGGCTGGCGCGATGGCAGCCGGATCGAGCTGCGCGGCGATCGACTCGGACGCACCGGTCGCCCTGGCCGCCGGCACCGGCACGGATGCCGCAGCCACGGCACTGGCGCCTGGCGCGCTGGCAGCGGCGGCAGCGCCCGAGGCGGCCGCCACGGTGGCCGGTGCGGTCTGCATCACCGTCGCCGTTGCCGCATTGGCGGTATCGCCCGTGGTGAACACGCTCGGCGTATCCACGGGCGGCCGGTTACCGGCGCGCAGCGCTTCCTCGGGCGGCGGCGCGGTGGCCTGCAGTTCCTCGGGCCACTTGCGCAGCAGGTAGTAGTCCATCACCTTGCGCGCGATGGGGGCGGCCACGGCAGCACCAAAGCCCGCGTTCTCCACGATCAGCGCCAGCGCGATCTTCGGATGGTCGGCCGGCGCGAATGCCGTGTACAGCGAGTGGTCGCGCTTGCGTTCGTCGATGGCGTGGTGGTTGTATTTCTCGTTCTTGCCCAGCGTGTAGGTCTGGGCCGTGCCGGTCTTGCCGGCCGACTCGTACGCCGCGCCGGCGAACACCCGCGCCGCCGTGCCGTTGTGCGTCACGGCCACCATGGCGCGCTTGATCACGTCGATATCGGCCTGCTTGAACGGCAGCCGGTAGCTTTCCTTGGGCACGGTCAGCGACCGCTTGCGCGACACCGAATCCTCGACGGCCTTCACCAGGTGAGGCTTCATCGCCACACCGTCGTTGACCAGGATCGACACCGCGTTGGCAAGCTGCAGGATCGTGAAGCTGTTGTAGCCCTGGCCGATGCCCAGCGAGATGGTCTCGCCGTCATACCATTTCTGCTGCTCGGGCTTGCGGTAGGCCTTGCGCTTCCATTCCGTGGACGGCAGGATGCCGCGGCTTTCGCCCTCGATGTCGATGCCCGTGACCTGGCCAAAGCCCAGCGGCTTCATGAAATCGTGGATTGCATTGACACCCATGTCGCGCGCCAGCGCGTAGTAATAGGTATCGCACGACTGCACGATCGACGCCTGCATGTCCACCCAGCCATGGCCGCCCGGCTTGTCGTCGCGGAACGTGTGGTTGCCCAGCGTGAAGAAGCCCGGATCGTGCATGCCCCAGGCAGCCGTGCGCTTGCCCGTGGTCAGCGCGGCCAGCGCCATGAACGGCTTGTACGTGGAGCCCGGCGGATAGGTGCCCCGCAGGGGGCGGTTCAGCAGCGGCTTGTCGGGCGATCCGTTCAGTTCGTCCCAGGTCTTGGAGTCGATGCCTTCGACAAACAGGTTCGGGTCGAAGGTCGGCTTCGACACGAAGGCCAGGATGTCGCCGGTTTCCGGTTCGATCGCCACCAGCGCGCCGCGGCGGTCGCCAAATAGCTGTTCGGCCAGTTGCTGCAGCCGGATGTCCAGCGACAGGATCAGGTTGTTGCCCGGCGTGGCCGGCGACGTGGACAAAGTACGAATCGGACGGCCGCCAGCGCTGACTTCCACTTCCTCGAAGCCGGTCAGCCCGTGCAGTTCGGTCTCGTAGCTTTGCTCCAGGCCAATCTTGCCGATGTAGCTGGTGCCCTTGTAGTTGTCGGCGTCGCGGCGCGGGTCGTACTTGGCGGGATCGGCGTCGTTGGCCTCGTCCATCGCGTCGATCCGTTCCTGATCGCGCTGCGAGATGCGGCCCAGGTAGCCCACCACGTGGCTGGCCGATTCGCCCAGCGGGTACTGGCGGAACAGGCGCGCACGGACGTCCACCCCGGGAAAGCGGAAGCGCTGCGCCGAAAACTTGGCGACTTCCTCGTCGGTCAGCTGGCTGCGGATCGGCAGGCTCTCGAAGCTGCGCGATTCTTCCAGCAGGCGTTTGAAACGGCGGCGGTCACGCGGCTGGATATCGACCAGCCGGGCCAGTTCGTCGATGGTGTTGTCGAGCGTGTCGGTCAGCTTGGACGGCGTGACTTCGAGCGTGTACGCCGAAAAATTACGCGCCAGGATCACCCCGTTGCGGTCCATGATGATGCCGCGGTTCGGCTCGATCGGCGCCACGGAGATGCGGTTGTCCTCGGCCTTGGCCGAGTACTGGTCGTGCTTGTACCACTGCAGCCACAGGAAGCGGGAAAGCAGCAGGCCAAAGCAGATGACCGTGAACAGGGCGGCCGCCGCCACGCGGATGCGGAAGCGGCCGATTTCCAGTTCGACGTTGCGGATTTCGGTCATGGCGGTACTGCGGGCGGCGTGGCGGTGTCAGGGAATGGGATGGGCTAGATCGGGCGCGTCTCGTCGACGTCGGCCGATCGGCGCTGCGGCGCCAGCAGCAATGCGGTGGCCATCGGCCAGAGCACGGCTTCGATCACCGGCGCCACCAGAAGTTGCCAGCCGGGCAGCGGCGCACCCATTGCCAGGCGGATCACCACCGGCACGGCATGGGTGATGAACAGCAGCGGCATCACATGCAGCGCCTGCGTATAGACCGAGAACCACAGCACGCGGCGGTGGATCGTGATCGCGAAGTACGCCAGCAGCGTGTAGGCCAGCGCGTGCTCGCCCAGCAGGCGCGCATCGTGCACATCCATCAGCAGACCTAGCAGAAACGCCACGCCCATGCCCACCTTGCGCGGCTGGTGGATGTTCCAGAACACCAGCACCAGGGCCACCATGTCGGGGATCCACAGCGTGGTGCCCCAGGGCATCAGGTTCCACAGGAAAGCCAGCACGAAGGTCAGCGCGATAAACGCGGGATTGACCGGTCGCAGCAGGTATTGGGATGTCGTCACTGGGAACGCTCCGGGGATTTCTGCTTGTCGGCGGGCTTGTCGGTGGCCTTCTCGGCGGGCTTGTCGCCTGCCTTGTCAGCAGCCTTCTGCTCGGCACCGGCACGTGCGGCCGCCGAACGGGCGCCCCTCTCGGCCTTGGTCGGGGCAGTCTCTTCCTGCGGGCGCGGGCCAAGTCCGGACTCGTAGCGCACCACCAGCAGCTGGCGATGCGAACGCACGCCGGCCACGGGTTCGCAGTACACACGCGAGAATGCGGTGTCGGCCTTGCGCTCGATCTGGACGATCTTTGCCACGGGCAGGCCCGGCGGATAGGTGCCGTCCAGGCCGGACGTCACCAGCAGGTCGCCCTGCTGCAGGTCGGCCGACGCGGCCATGAAGCGCAGATCCAGCAGCCCGGCGCGCGAGCCGCCAAACGCCACGCTGCGCAGGCCGTTGCGCACCACCTGCACGGGAATGGCCTGGTCCTTGTCGGTCAGCAGCGTCACTTCGGACTGGAACGGCGACACGCGCGTGACCTGGCCGATCACGCCGCGCTCGTCGATCACCGGATAGCCGGCGCGCAGGCCTTGCGCGCTGCCGTGGTCGATGACGATGCGCTGGCTGTAGGGGTCGCGGGCGTCGTAGAGGATCTCGGCCGCCGTGACCGGCGTGGCCGACTGCTGCTGCAGGTTCAGCAGCTTGCGCAGCTGGTTGTTCTCGGCCTCGAGCTGGGCCTGGCGTACGGACGCGTTGGCCTGCTCCACGGCGCTGTGGCGCAGTTCGCGGTTTTCATTGGCCAGCGTGACCGACGACTGGGCGTAGTCAAAGACACCGCGCAGTGCGTCGCGCGGCACCAGCACCAGGCGTTCCACGGGCATCAGGACGGTGGCGGCCACCTGGCGCGCGACGCGCATGGCGTCGAAGCGCGCATCGACAATCAGCAGTGCCAGCGCGATCGCCACGAAGACGACCAGGCGTGCAACGGCAGACGTGCCTTGCTTGAAGAGCGGCGGTGGAGAGTAATCCATTTACCGGTGCGCAGGCGAAACCATTCCGCCAGCGCGTCCGCACGCCCCTTGGGGGGTATGGCGGTCCGGGCTGGCGGGGGAAGACATCAAAGGGCGCGGGGACGGGGCGACTCGGGTCACCACGGTCCCTGCCTCGTATTACTCGTAGGAGAAGATGCTGCCGAGCTTGTCCATGCGCTCCAGCGCCATGCCCGAACCGCGCACCACGCAGGTCAGCGGATCTTCGGCCACCAGCACCGGCAGGCCGGTTTCCTCGGCCAGCAGGCGGTCCAGGTCGCGCAGCAGTGCGCCGCCGCCGGTCAGCATCATGCCGCGTTCGGCAATATCGGCGCCCAGTTCGGGCGGCGTCTGTTCCAGCGCGATCTTCACGGCCGACACGATCTGGTTCAGCGGATCGGTCAGGGCTTCGAGGATTTCGTTGGACGACACGGTGAAGGCGCGCGGGATACCTTCGGACAGGTTGCGGCCCTTCACTTCCATTTCGCGGACTTCGGAGCCCGGGAAGGCCGAGCCGATTTCCTTCTTGATCGCTTCGGCGGTCTGTTCGCCGATCAGCATGCCGTAGTTGCGGCGGATGTAGTTGACGATGGCTTCGTCGAACTTGTCGCCGCCCACGCGCACCGAACCCTTGTAGACCATGCCGCCCAGCGAGATGATGCCCACCTCGGTGGTGCCGCCGCCGATGTCCACGACCATCGAGCCAGACGGCTCCGACACCGGCAGGCCGGCGCCGATCGCGGCCGACATCGGCTCCTCGATCAGGTACACCTGGCTGGCGCCGGCGCCCAGCGCCGATTCACGGATGGCGCGGCGTTCCACCTGGGTGGAACCGCACGGCACGCAGATGATGATGCGCGGGCTCGGACGCAGCAGCTTGGTGTCATGCACCATCTTGATGAACTGCTTGAGCATCTGCTCGGTCACGGTGAAGTCGGCGATCACGCCGTCCTTCATCGGGCGGATGGCCTCGATGTTGCCAGGCACCTTGCCCAGCATCTGCTTGGCTTCCTTGCCCACCGCTGTAATCGTTTTCTTGGCGTTGGGACCGCCTTCCTGACGGATGGCCACGACCGACGGCTCGTCCAGGACGATGCCCTTGTCGCGCATGTAGATCAGGGTGTTGGCGGTGCCCAGGTCGATGGCCAGGTCGTTGGAGAAATAGCTGCGGAGAAATCCGAACATCAGGAATCCTGTCTTCTGTTGGTTCGCGGGTATGCGAAGCGGCCGGTGCCTGTAGCGGCCCGGCCACGAATACGTTTGCAAGGGTGATGGTTCACGGCTCCCCCGGTGCGTGCGGCTGACGCCGGCACCAGCCGGCTCGCCCGGTACCCCTGGCGCGGACAAGCCCCGGTGCGCCAGCGGGAATCCGCTTCGCCGGCGCATGCCTGCACGCCGGACCTACGGGAACCTTTGATTAGACTCTGCGCGAAAGTTCGCGGACAGATGCGCGGGACAGGACGGGAACACGCCTGACGATGGCAGTAGCCTAATCGGAGGAACCAGTTTCTTACGACTGAAAATACGATGAAAACGGGCCGCTAATTCGCGGCATTGCCATGATGCTGGCACATTACTGTTGCATGGTTGCGACGCCAGCCCCGGTATGCCGCCCGATCCAGCACATTGGCGACCTGGCAATTCCACCCGGTTACCGAATCTGGATGTTGCAACTGTGCCGACGGCATCACCGCCTGCCCGCTTTGCCGCGACCCAAGTGGAGCGCGCGTTGCGGGAAGACTGCAGCGCGTAATGATACCTTATAATTCCCGCTGTTTCGGGGCGTTTGGACCCTGAAAAACTTGTAACTTCGACGATCCTGGGGTGCCCCCCGGGCGCACCAGTCCGGCACGCCTTGGCCACCCCGCCAGTTGCCGGGCTCATGGCGTCCTTCCAGGCACCCCGACGGCCACCCGACGACGGTTGGGTGGACGCCGGCTCCGAACCGGCTTCCACCCCGTCTTCCCCGGCCGCAACATCTCCAGTCCGCAGGACTGAATCCGGCGAGAAGCGCCGCACCACGCCATGGCTCTCGAACTTTCCGACGTCAAGCGCATCGCGCACCTGGCCCGCATCGAAACCAGCGATGCCGAGGCCGAGCAAACGCTTGTGCAGCTGAACAACTTTTTCTCCCTGGTGGAACAGATGCAGGCGGTGGACACCACCGGCATCGAGCCGCTGGCCCACCCGCTGTCGGCCGTGCGCGACATCGCCCAGCGCCTGCGCGACGACGCCGTGACCGAGTCCGACCGCCGCACGGACTACCAGCGTCCTGCCCCGGCCACCGAGAACGGCCTGTACCTGGTGCCCAAGGTCATCGAGTGACGGCAGCGCGCCGCCCTGCCCTGTCGCCCATCCAGACGCCATCCGACCCGATATGACCTTTTCCGCTGATCAACAGACCTCGCTGCGCCAGATTGCCGACGCGCTGGCCGCCCGTTCCGTGTCCGCCGAGGAACTCGCCCGCGACTACCTGGCCCGCATCGACGCCGCCAAGGGCCTCAACGCCTTTGTGGACGTCAACCCCGACCTGACGCTGGCCCAGGCCCGCGCCGCCGACGAGCGCCGCGCCAACGGCCAGGCCACGCCGCTGACCGGCGTGCCGATCGCCCACAAGGATGTCTTCGTGACGCGCGGCTGGAAGTCCACCGCCGGCTCGAAGATGCTGGCCGGCTACGAAAGCCCGTTCGACGCCACCGTGGTGGAACGCCTGGGCGCCGCCGGCATGGTCACGCTGGGCAAGACCAACATGGACGAATTCGCGATGGGTTCGTCCAACGAGAATTCGTACCAGGGTGCCGTGCGCAACCCGTGGGACACCAACCGCGTGCCGGGCGGCTCGTCGGGCGGTTCGGCCGCTGCCGTGGCCGCTGGCCTGGCGCCGGCCGCCACCGGTACCGACACCGGCGGCTCGATCCGCCAGCCGGCGTCGTTCTCGGGCATCACCGGCATCAAGCCGACGTATGGCCGCGTGTCGCGCTACGGCATGATCGCGTTCGCGTCGTCGCTGGACCAGGGCGGCCCGATGGCCCATACGGCCGAAGACTGCGCGATGCTGCTCAACGGCATGGCCGGCTTCGACCCGAAGGATTCCACCAGCCTGA
Source organism: Cupriavidus sp. HE11 (assembly GCF_056097175.1). NCBI lineage: Bacteria > Pseudomonadati > Pseudomonadota > Betaproteobacteria > Burkholderiales > Burkholderiaceae > Cupriavidus > Cupriavidus sp. HE11. Next base: position 2,020,737 of record NZ_CP184464.1, on the reverse strand, counting down.
CCCCGGAACTGGGCGGCGTGGACGAGGACTTCACGCGCCTGCTGGGTCAGCCGCGCGCCGGCGCCAGCGCCGACAAGCCGCTGGCCGGCCTGCGCATCGGCCTGCCGCGCGAGTACTTCGGCAAGGGCCTGGCCGCCGACGTGGAAAAGACCGTGCGCGCCGCGCTGGCCGAGTATGAAAAGCTTGGCGCCACGCTGGTGGACGTGTCGCTGCCCAAGACCGAGCTGTCGATCCCGGTGTACTACATCATCGCGCCGGCGGAGGCTTCGTCGAACCTGTCGCGCTTCGACGGCGTGCGCTACGGCCACCGCGCCGCCGAGTACCGCGACCTGCTCGACATGTACAAGAAGAGCCGTGCCGAAGGCTTCGGCACGGAAGTGAAGCGCCGCATCATGGTGGGCACGTACGTGCTGTCGCACGGCTACTACGATGCGTACTACCTGCAGGCGCAGAAGATCCGCCGCATCATCGCCGACGACTTCCAGCGCGCGTTCGCCGGGTGCGACGTGATCATGGGCCCGGTGGCGCCGAGCGTGGCCTGGAAGCTGGGCGAGAAGACCGCCGACCCGGTGCAGATGTACCTGGCCGACATCTTCACGCTGTCCACCAGCCTGGCCGGCCTGCCCGGCATGAGCGTGCCGGCGGGCTTTGGCGACGGCAACATGCCCGTGGGCCTGCAGATCATCGGCAACTACTTCGACGAAGCGCGCCTGCTGCAGGTGGCCCATGCCTTCCAGCAGGCCACCGACTGGCACCTGCGCCGCCCGGCCTGACCGCCCGCACGCCAACCGCCGAGCCACCATGCGCATGCACGCCCTGCCCCGCATCCCGCTGAGACTGGCCGCCGCCCTGGCGGTGGCCGTGACGCTGGCCGGCTGCCAGATCCCGTTCGTTGGCCGCTCCACGCCCATCGCGGCGCGCGACATCGACCTGGCCGGCAACTGCCAGCGCACCGAGGAAGACGGCTTCCGCGAGGACGCGCAGCTGCGCGTGGCCGACAACACCGTGCAACAGCTGCAGTGGAAGCTGTGGGTGGGCAAGCGCGGCTCGTGCAGCTTCAACCTGGCCGATTTCCGCCAGGTGCGCAAGACGCCGCACATCGAGCTGCGCGCCAACGACGGCAGCGCCTGCAAGCTGATGGTCTGGCAGGACCCGCGCCGCGTCACGCTGGCGCACGCAAGCTGCCAGGCGCACTGCACGCCCGGCATCTATGAAGAGGCGTGGCCCGTGATGTTCGAGCCGGGCACCGGCGAATGCGCACGCACGCGCTGACCCCCGGCTGAATTCGTCGATCGACCATGCCGCGCCTGCCCCCGCCCACCTCGCCGCCGAACGACTCGCCGCTGGTTCCGACCACGGTGGGACGCTGGCTGCGCGGGGCCCTGGCCGGCGTGGCCGTGGTGGTGGCGCTGATGCCTGCCGCACCGGCACAGCCGGCGGTGTCGATGGCGCCGCTATCGCCGCCGTCGCCCCTGACAGCGCCGGTGGCACCGGCCAGCGCGGCCGCCGTGGCAGCGCCGGCCACCGGGACCGAGCCCGCCACGGCGCGGGTGCGGCTGCCCGCCGACCCCGGCTCGCCGGCGCTGACCGCCTACTGGTTCATGCCGCGCGAAGGCACCGTGGCCCGCAGCCAGCTGCTGCCCGTGGTGGTGGCGCTGCATGGCTGTGGCGGCCTGATCGACATGAAGGTGGCGGCCAGACGTGCCGGCACGATCGAGGAAGTCATCGACCCGGCTGCCGGCCTGCAAAGCCGCTACCGCGAATACGCGCACTGGCTGACCGAGCGTGGCTACGCGGTGCTGATGCCCGACAGCTTCAGCCCGCGCGGCAAGGCGCAAGGCATCTGCACGGAATCGCTCGACGCGCGGTCCATCGACGACAAGACGCGCCGTGCCGACGCCATCGCCGCACTGCGCTGGGTGGCGAAGCAACCGGGCGTGGACACCCGCCGCATCGTGCTGCTGGGCTGGTCCAACGGGGCGCAGGCGGTGCTGGCCACCATCGACGCCAGCCGCCCCTGGCCGACCGATGCGCCGAGCGTCGACCGTGCCGTGGCGTTTTATCCAGGCTGCAAGCGCGCCGTGCAGCAGCACGATTTCAGACTGCGTTCGCCATTGCTGCTGATGATCGGCGGCGCCGACGACTGGACGCCCGCCACGCGCTGCGCAATGCTGCAGAATGCGGTGCAAAGCCGGCAGCCCAAGGCCCGCTTCCGCCTGGAGATCTATCCAGGCGCGTACCATGGCTTCGACGGCACCAGCGAGCTGCATGTGCGGCGCGACATCGCCGCACGCCATGGCTCCGGGGTCACCGTCGGCGGCGACGCCGTGGCGCGCGTGGCCGCGCTGGCCCAACTCGATTCATGGCTGGCGAGTTCCGATCCCTGACGACACAGACACCGCAGGGCCCGGAATCCGGCAACCGAACCAACATACTCAGAAAAGCACTTAGATTAGGAAAACCGCCATGCAATGGGAAGTGGTGATCGGCCTGGAGACGCACGCGCAGCTCTCCACGGCCTCCAAGATTTTCTCCGGCACCTCCACCGCGTTCGGGGCCGAACCCAATACGCAGGCTTCGCCCGTGGACCTGGCGCTGCCGGGCGTGCTGCCGGTGCTGAACCGCGGCGCCGTCGAGCGCGCCATCCAGTTCGGCCTGTCGATCGACGCCAGGATCGCGCCGCGCAGCATCTTCGCGCGCAAGAATTACTTCTACCCCGACCTGCCGAAGGGCTACCAGATCAGCCAGTACGAGATCCCCGTGGTGCAGGGCGGCCAGATCACCGTGCAGGTGGAAGGCAAGCAGGGCGTCTACGAGAAGACCATCAACCTGACGCGCGCCCACCTGGAAGAAGACGCCGGCAAGTCGCTGCACGAGGACTTCGCGGGCATGACCGGCATCGACCTGAACCGTGCCGGCACGCCGCTGCTGGAAATCGTGACCGAGCCTGACATGCGCAGTTCCGCCGAGGCCGTGGCCTACGCCAAGGCGCTGCATTCGCTGGTGGTGTGGCTGGGCATCTGCGACGGCAACATGCAGGAAGGCAGCTTCCGTTGCGACGCCAACGTGTCCGTGCGCCCGGTAGGCCAGGAGAAGTTCGGCACGCGCCGCGAGATCAAGAACCTGAACTCGTTCCGCTTCCTGCAGCAGGCCATCGACTACGAAGTGCAATGGCAGATCGCCGAAATCGAGGATGGCCGCGACATCGTCCAGGCCACGGTGCTGTTCGACCCGGACACCGGCGAGACGCGCGCCATGCGAACCAAGGAAGACGCGCATGACTATCGCTACTTCCCCGATCCGGACCTGATGCCGCTGGAGATCGACGCGGCCTGGATCGATCGCGTGAAGGGTGCGCTGCCCGAACTGCCGGCCGCCATGCAGGCGCGCTTTGTCTCGCAATACGGCCTGTCGGGCTATGACGCGAGCACCATCACCGCAACCAAGGCCCTGGCCAGCTACTTCGAGGCCGTGGTCAAGGAAGTGGGCACCGCCAGCGCCAAGCCGGCCGCCAACTGGCTGATGGGCGACGTGGCGTCGCAACTGAACCGCGACGGCATCACGATCGACGCCGCACCGGTGAGCCCGGCTCAACTGGCGAAACTGCTATCTCGCATTGCCGATGGCACGGTGTCGAACAACACGGCCAAGAAGGATGTGTTCCCGGCGATGTGGGCCGGCGAGTCGAACGGCGACGCCGACGCGATCATCGCCGCCAAGGGCCTGAAGCAGATGTCGGACACGGGCGAGTTGGAAAAGATCATCGACGACGTGCTGGCCGCCAACGCCAAGTCGGTCGAGGAATTCCGCGCCGGCAAGGAAAAGGCGTTCAACGCACTGGTGGGCCAGGCAATGAAGGCCACCAAGGGCAAGGCCAACCCGGCCCAGGTCAATGAACTGCTGAAGAAGAAGCTGGGCTGAGATCGCTGGATCGGGTCTCGCTTTAAAGAAACGGCCACGTTCGCGCGTGGCCGTTTTTTTTGACCCGATCAGTGGGCTGCAAATGTTGTGCGACGACGCGCTAGACCACGCCGGCAACCGGCACGACACTGACCTCCACCTCCACCGTATGCTCGCCGCCGCCGACGATCACGCCGTGCAGCAACGGCACGTCGCTGTAGTCGCGCGCGATGGCAAGCGTGACGTGGCGCGTGTCGGCCAGTACGTCGTTGGTGGGATCGAGGTCGATCCAGCCGTTGGCGGGGCACCATACGCCGGCCCAAGCGTGCGAGGCATCGGCGCCCAGCAGGCGCGGCTCGCCCGGCGGCGGGTCGGTGCATAGATAACCGCTGACATAGCGCGCGGCCAGGCCGATGGAGCGCAGGCAGCCGATCATCACCTGCGCGAAGTCCTGGCACACGCCGCTGCGCAGCGCAAAGGCCTCCAGCGCAGGCGTATGCACCTCTGTGGTCTCGCCGTGATACTCGAAATCGGCGTGGATGCGGTGCATCAGGTCGATGGCGCCGGCGGCCACGGTCACGCCCGGGGTGAAGCTCTGCAGCGCGTAGTCGCGCAGGTTGGCGTGCAGCGCCACGTTCGGCGAGGCATAGACGAACTCCGTCTCGGGATGAAACGGCTGGCCGGCGCGGTAGCGCAACTGCTGCGCCGCCTCTTCCCACGGCGTGCTCCGCGCCGCATCGAACGCGGCCCAGCGCGGCGTCAGCGTAACCGTGCTGCTGGTGACCAGGCGCATCGTCTCGTGCGGCACGTCGAGCATGAAGTGCAGCACATTGTTGCCGAACGCATCGGTGCGCATGTGCTGGTGCGACGGGGCCGGCTCCACATCGGTACGGTGCGCGCCAACCGCCTGCCACGGGTATGGCGGCGGCGTCACCACGGCACGCTGCTGCGCGTGCTCCACCGGCCATACGTACTGGTAGGTGGTGACATGGTGCACGTCCAGCGTGGTGGGCGCGCCGGGCGGCGTGACTGTCGCTGGCCGCCCGGGCAGTGCCGGCGGCCGGGCTTCGGCCGGTGGATCGTCCGGCTGGGTGCTCATGGCAGGTCCGTCTCCGGTGCCACGCCGGCATGGCTGAAGTAGCGGCCGCCGATTTCGTCGGACAGCTTCGCCATGCGCGCGCCAAGCTGGTCGCATAGCGCTGCCAGCTTCGGATGGCGATCCTTGTCGCGTTCGCACAGCAGCGAGCGCGACGGCAGCGCGCTGGCCGGCGGCAACAGTTCGGCCAGCGGCACGCGCGTATGGCCGGTGGCGCCCGTGGGCAGTTGCGCGAGCTTGTCGCGCAGGCGATCGAGCACGCCATAGAGGCCGCGCGGGTTGGTCGGCTCCAGCACCAGCAGGTCGACCAGCGCGGCCACGTCGCTGCGGCCCGGGAACAGCGACCGGTAGGTCAGCGTGCTGTCGAACAGGTGCAGCAGCATGTCGAAGCCGCTGCGCGACGCCAGCGCGCCGCTGCCCTCCGCCAGTTCCAGGAACAGCGCCAACGTGCCGAGCCGCTCGATATGGCGGCCGATAAACACCAGGCGCCACGCTTCGTCGCGTGTCATGCGGTCGCCCTGCGCGCCGCTGATCGCGCCCAGCTGCATCGATAGATGCTCCAGCGCGGCCAGCACCCTGGAACGGTCGTAGGCGCCCTCGCCGTGGCCCGCCGTGCCGGCCGGGCACGCGGCATCGGCCATGGCGTCCTGGAAGTCATTGCGCGCGGCCAGGATCGTGCGCCAATGGTCGTTGGACAGCCGGTTGCGGATCTCGTTGGCGGCGCGCGCGTGGCTGGCAAGCGTCGGCATCAGCCCCGTCACCGCGTTTGGATCGGCCAGCGTGGAGACCAGGCTGCGTTCGAACACGCGCAGCGACGCCTGCGGCGACGGCGTGTGCGGCGCCACCAGCCCGAACCACTGCGCCAGCAGGCCCAGCATGTTCAGCGTGCCGTCGTCGGTCTCGTCGTTCGATTCGATCGAGCCCAGGATCTGGCGGCACACGCGCACCACGTTCTCCGCGCGTTCGGCATAGCGGCCGGCCCAGTACAGGTTCTCGGCCGCACGGCTCGATACGGCCAGCGGCCGCGTCACCGCCGCGGTGCCCAGCGACGGCAGCGCCGTACGCGGCGAGGGCGATCCCGTCCCCGGGCGCGCATGGCTGGCCGGCGTGGGCATCGGCCCCTGCGCGGGCTGGTTCGACAGCACCCAGGTATCGGCACTGGTGCCGCCAAGCTGCATCGATACGGCTTCCAGATGAGGCGGTGCCAGTCGCGTGAAGCCGCCCGGCATGACCTGCCAGCCGCCATTGCCATCGGCCACCGCAAACACGCGCAACATGGCCGCCCGCGAACCGATCCGCCCGCCACCGTTGGTATCTGGCTCCCAGCACGGCGTATGCGAGAGCGGCAACGGTGCCTGCAGCGTATAACGATCTGGCGTTTCGGCGATGCGGTCGCGCCATGCGTCCAGTCGCTGCAAACCCTTTTCCATGCCCAGCGAGCCATCGGCCGGGGTGCGCGGATAGGTGGGCATCACGAACGCTTCGTCGAGCAGACGCAGCGCTTCTTCCTGCGCGGCGGCCTCGCCGCACCACCAGCTCATGACCGATGGCAGCACCAGTGGCTCGTCAAGCAATGCCTGCGCGATGCCGGGCAGGAAGCCATGGATGGCCGGCGACTCCAGGAAGCCCGATCCGGGCACGTTCGACACCACCACGTTGCCCGCGCGCATCGCTTCGAGCAGCCCCGGCACGCCAAGCATGGAATCGCTGCGCAGTTCCAGCGGATCGCAGAACACATCGTCGAGCCGGCGCAGGATCACGTCCACGCGCTCCAGCCCGCCAAACGTCTTCAGGTACACCACATCGTTGCGCACGGTCAGGTCCTTGCCCTCGACCAGCGTGATACCCAGATAGCGGGCCAGGAACGTGTGCTCGAAATACGTCTCGTTGAACGGGCCCGGCGACAGCAGCACGATCTGCCGCCCCGTGCCGGTCCCTGCCCCCGAACCCATGCCTGCGCCGGCGCCCTCTTCCGCCGCCCCCACCGGCACGGCCGGCGCCGCGTGCGCAAGCGTCGAGATCAGCTGCGCGAAAGCCGGCGGCAGGCGCCGCACGCGCAGTTCGCGAAACGCCTCGGCATACTGGCCCGAGATGATGAGCCGGTTCTCCAGCGCGTAGCCCATGCCCGAAGGCGTTTCGGTGCGATGCGCGATGACCGTCCAGCCATTGTCGGTATGCACCAGGTCCACGGCCATGGTCTGCAGGAAGCTGCCGCCCGGCGGCTGGTAGCCCTTGAGCGGGCGCAGGTAGCCGGGATGCCCGTAGACCAGCCCCGGTGGCAGCAGCCCGCGCCTGAGCAGCGTCTGCGGCCCGTAGATATCGGCCAGGATGGCGTTTGCCAGCGTGGCGCGCTGGGTCACGCCGGCCTCGATCACGGCCCAGTCGGCTTCCGACACCAGGAACGGAAAGACCTCAAGCTGCCAGGCCCGCGTGCCGCCGCCCTGGTCGGCGTAGACGTTGTACGTCACGCCGTTGTCGCGGATCCGGCGCGAGACGGCCGCCGCATGGGCGTTCAGCGCGGCAGGGCGAAGGTCGTCCAGGATGCGGAAGAAGCGCGCCCACGGCTCTCGCAGCGTGCCATCGGGCAGCCGCAGTTCATCGCGATGGCCGTCGGGGACGGGCTGCGCCAACCGGCCCGCCAGGGCGGCCGGCGCATCGGCAAGGTCCGATCCATCGAAAGGCAGCGACGACTGCAACGGCACGGCTGAAGGTTCTCCTGTGGGGTGGGCACGCCGGGCATGCCGGACACGCGAGATGCGCTAGGCAATGTCGCGCAGGTCCAGCGTGAACGGAAATTCCAGGCTGCGGCGTGGCGGCGGCGCCACCGACCGCCCAGGCGTATGCCCGATCGCGAAAAACCGCGCCAGGCGCCGGCTTTCCGCCTCGTACGCATTGACCGGGAATGTCTGGTAATTACGGCCGCCCGGGTGCGAAACATGATACTGACAGCCGCCCAGGCTGCGGTCCATCCACGTATCCACCACGTCGAATGTCAGCGGCGCGTGCGACGGAATGGTCGGGTGTAGCGACGACGGCTGCGCCCAGGCGCGATATCGCACCCCGGCCACGAATTCTCCGGCCCGCCCGGTGGGCTGCAGCGGGATGGTCTGGCCGTTGACCGTGATCACATGCCGGTTGTCGTTCATGCCCAGCACGCTGACCTCGATGCGCTCCACCGATGAATCCACATAGCGCACCGTGCCGCCGGGCGCGCCCTCCTCGCCCATCACATGCCACGGCTCCAGCGCAGTGCGCAGCGTCAGCGACAGCCCCGCCACGTCGACTTCGCCCACGCGCGGGAAGCGGAACTCGAAGTGCGGCGCGAACCAGCTCGACTCGAACACAAAGCCGGCAGCGCGCATTTCGGCCAGCACATCGTCGAAATCCATCTGCACGAAGGTGCCGAGCATGAAGCGGTCGTGCAGCGCCGTGCCCCAGCGCGTCAGCCTGTCCGTGTACGGCGTGCGCCAGAAGCGTGCCACCAGCGCGCGCAGCAGCAGTTGCTGCACCAGACTCATGCGCGCGTGCGGCGGCATCTCGAACGCGCGCAGTTCCAGCAGGCCCAGCCGGCCCGTGGGACCATCGGGCGAATAGAGCTTGTCGATGCAGAACTCGGAGCGGTGCGTGTTGCCCGTCACGTCGACCAGCAGGTTGCGCAGGATGCGGTCGATCAGCCACGGCGGCACCAGACCATTGCCCACCACTTCGCACAGGTCAAGCTGGCGGCGCAGTTCGTCGAACGCGATATCCAGTTCGTAGACCTGATCGTTGCGCGCCTCGTCCACGCGCGGCGCCTGGCTGGTCGGGCCGATAAACAGCCCCGAGAACAGGTACGACAGCGACGGATGGTTGTGCCAGTACGCGATCAGGCTCGCCAGCACGTCGGGCCGGCGCAGGAACGGGCTGTCGGCCGCCGTGGCACCGCCCAGCACGAAGTGGTTGCCGCCACCGGTGCCCGTGTGGCGCCCGTCGAGCATGAACTTCTCGGTGGACAGGTGCGTTTCGTGCGCGGCCTGGTACAGGTAGTCGGTGTGGTCCACCAGTTCCGGCCAGTTGGCGGCGGGATGGATGTTCACCTCGATCACGCCCGGGTCGGGCGTCACCTGCAGCAGCTTCAGGCGCGGATCGCGCGGCGGTGGATAGCCTTCGAGCACGATCCTGAAGCCCAGTTCGGCGGCGGTGGCTTCCACCTCGGACAGCAGCGCCAGGTAATCCTCCAGCACGGTCAGGGGCGGCATGAACACATAGAGAATGCCGCGCCTGTCTTCCATCGATTTCAGCTCGACAGCCGGGCCAGCCGCGCGGCTCGGGTGGCGAACTTCAACGCAGACCGCCGTGCGGATGGTGTCGCTGGCCGATTCTCCGCGCGCCGGCGCCACGGCCTGCGCGGCGGACTTGCCACCCGGGCGCGCCTGGCCCCGTGCCTCGGCCCGGCGTGCGGCCATTGCCGCCGGGCTGTAGGCGGCGGCCGGCGACTGCGCGCGCAGCGGTACCGCCGCCGGCAGCGGCGCGCGGGGTGCGAACGGGTCCTGTTCGAACTGCCACGGATAGTCGGCCTTCGATACCCATGGCAGCGAATCGAGTGGCAGCCGGTAGCCCATCGGCGAATCGCCGGGCAGCAGGTACATGCGTTCGTCGCGCACGAACCAGCGGCCGGTCAGCCAGGCGCCCTGATCATCGCGCGCCAGCGGCAGCACGTAGCCGGTGACGCTGGACAGGCCGGCGTCGAACACCCGCCGCAGCCGCGTACGCTCCAGTTCGTCGTCGAGCTTCGTCTCGAACGGATCGACGTTGACGGGCAGCCGGCGCTCGCGCCACAGGTAGTACCAGACATCCTCGTAGCCGGGCGTGACGGTGCCGGCGTCAAGCCCGAGCCGGCGCGTCAGGGTGTCGAGAAAGCGCTGGGCATCGGCCGACGCATAGTGGTCGGGCTCGCGCTCGTCGGCAAACAGCGACGGGTCCTGCCAGCAAGGCTGCCCGTCGGCGCGCCAGCAGATCGACAGCGCCCAGCGCGGCAACTGTTCGCCGGGATACCACTTGCCCTGGCCGAAATGCAGGAAGCCGCCCTCGCCGTACCGCGCACGCAGCTTGTGCACCAGTTCGGTAGCCAGCCCGCGCTTGGTGGGGCCCAGCGCATCGGTATTCCATTCCGCGCCGTCGCGGTCGCGCGCCGCGACAAAGGTGGGCTCGCCGCCCATCGTCAGCCGTACGTCGAGCGTCTGGAGCTGGCGGTCCACGGCCAGGCCGGCGGCGTCGATGGCTGTCCACTGCGCATCGGTATAGGGCTTGGTCACGCGCGGCGATTCGTAGATCCGCGAGATCGACATATGGTGCTTGAACGTCACTTCGCATTCGTCCACCGCGCCGCTGACCGGTGCTGCGCTGCTGGGCTCGGGCGTGCAGGCCAGCGGGATATGGCCCTCGCCGGCCAGCAGCCCCGATGTGGGATCGAGCCCGATCCAGCCCGCGCCGGGCAGGTAGACCTCGCACCAGGCATGCAGGTCGGTGAAATCGGCTTCGGCACCCACCGGGCCATCCACGGCCTTCACGTCGGGCGTCAGTTGCAGCAGGTATCCGGACACGAAGCGGGCGGCCAGCCCCAGATGCCGCAACGTCTGCACAAGCAGCCAACCGGTGTCGCGGCACGATCCCGACGCGTTTTCCAGCGTGGTCTCGGGCGACTGCACGCCCGGTTCCATGCGGATCAGGTAGCGGATCTCGCGCTGCAGCCGCTGATTCAGGTCCACCAGGAAATCCAGCGTGGCACGCGGCGCGCGGTCGATGCTGTCGACAAAGGTGGCAAGGCGCGGCGTCAGCGGGTCTTTCGCCAGGTAGGGCGCCAGGTCATGCGCCAGCCCGGCATCGTACGCAAACGGAATCTTCTCGGCGGACGGCTCCAGGAAGAAATCGAACGGGTTGTAGACCGCCATCTCGGCGATCAGGTCCACCGTGACGCGGAATTCCGTGGTTTTCTCAGGAATCACCAGGCGGGCCAGGTAATTCGAGAATGGGTCCTGCTGCCAGTTGACGAAATGCTGCACCGGTTCGATGCGCAGCGAATAGGACAGGATCGGCGTGCGGCAATGCGGAGCCGGCCGCAGGCGTACGACTTGCGGCGACAACTGCACCGGACGGTCATAGCGGTAGTGTGTGACATGACTCAGCGCGACGTGCGTGACCACTGGCGACCCCCGGGGTTGTGTGTAGCGTCAGGCTTAGCAAGAGTTGTACCGCCTGCCCGTTCTTGCGGACGGGGGGGCGTCCGGCAACCGCGCCGGCCTACATCTGGTTCTTTGCGCGCAGGCCTTCTTCGAGCAGCGACCGCAGCTTTGCCAGCGCGCCGGGATCGCCGTGCGAGGCCGCCCGGGCGTACCAGATCTTGGCCTGCTCGATGTCCTTGTCCACAATGCCCGGATAGCCCCGCTCGTAATAGCTGCCCACGATGTACTGCGCCCCGCCGTCTCCGGCGGCGGCGGCCTTCGAGTACCAGGTGAAGGCGCGGCCGTAGTCCAGCGGCACGCCGCGCCCCGTGAAGTAGTTGGTCGCCAGCGCCATCTGCGCCTGGATATGGCCACCCTGCGCCGCCCGCTCATACCAGCGGTTGGCCTCCTCCAGAGACTTCGGCACCAGCTCGCCGCGCTCGTACAGATCCCCGAATGTGTACTGCGCATGTGTCATCTGGTTGTCGGCGGCGCGCCGCAGCCAGACCAGCGCCTCTTGCGGCCTGGCTGTCGTGCCTTCGCCACGCAGCAGCATCATCGCGTAGTTGAACTGGGCCAGCCGGTTGCCCTTCTGGGCCGCCTCGGCAAAGCCCTTGATCGCGGCATCGAAATGGCCGGCTTCGTAGGCGGCAACGGCTTCGCGGGTCTGGGATTGGGCGGGAGCGGGAGGCTCGGTGGCCGCGTGGGCGTGTAACCCGGCCGCCGCCGCGAGAACCAGCGTGACCAGACGGATCTTCGAGGCGACGGTTGCAGGCATGGTGAACTCCGAAGGCCGGCAGGGCAGGCTGGATAGCGAGGGCGATGAATTCAGTGTAGCTGGCGATTCATCGACGCGTTTATTCTCATGATTGATTTCAACATGTATTCATACGCAATCTACATTCTTTTTAAGAATACATTGCACGAACGTGCTGGCACCCAGCCGATGCCCCTCCGGGGTGCCAGCACGCAGGAAAGGATCAGCCAGCGTTTTCCAGCGCCGTGATGCGCGTCGCCAGGGCAGCGATCTGCCGCCCGACGCCGACGCTGGCCGCGCCAATGGCAACGCTATAGGGCGCCGATGCATTGGCCAGGTGCCCGAAGGCCGACGCACTTTCGGCCGCAGCCGCGGCCTTGAAGCCCGCGGCCGTCGCGTTGAGCGCCGAAGCCACGGTGGAACTGCCCAGCGCCGTGCCGTTGTCGCCGGTGGCGGCACTCCGGGCGCCCAGCGCCGTCGACCATGCGGCCGCGGCGCAGGTAGGCCAGGACGTATCCATGGCGCCCCCCCCTGCTACCTGTGATGGCGCGTCCGCGCCCTCTATCCCGCGAACCGGTATCCGACGCCCACCTCGGTCAGCAGGTGCGCCGGCTGCGCCGGATCGGTTTCGAGCTTGTGGCGCAGATGGCCCATATAGACGCGCAGGTAGTGGCTGCTTTCAGAGTGGGCGGGGCCCCAGACCTCGCGCAGCAGTTCGCGGTGGGTCATGACCTTGCCGCGATGAGCGATCAGCACCGCCAGCAGCCGGTACTCGATGGGCGTCAGATGCACCTGCGTGTCGCCACGCGTGACCAGCCGGTTCGCCAGGTCCACACGGACATCGCCGAACGCCACCTGCGGCGTGCCCTGCGGGTTCGCCTTGGCATGGCGGCGCAGCAGCACGCGCACGCGCGCCACCAGTTCGCCCACGCCGAACGGCTTGGTCAGGTAGTCGTCGGCACCGGCATCGAGCGCGGCAATCTTGTCGGCCTCGTCGGTACGCGCCGACAGCACCAGCACCGGCACTTCGGTCCACGTGCGCATTTCGCGGATCAGCGTCATGCCGTCGCCATCGGGCAGGCCCAGGTCCAGGATCACGATGTCCGGCTGGCGCGTGCCGGCGTCGATCAGGCCGCGCCTGAGCGTATCGGCCTCGTGCACGGTGCAGCCCTCGGCCTGCAGCGATTCGCGCACGAAGCGGCGGATATGGGGCTCGTCCTCGACCAGCAGCACGGTCGGCGAATAATCGAATGGCATTTCAGTTCGGATCGGGAAGGATGGCGTCGACCGGTTCCGGCTCGATCGCGGGAGGATTGCCGCGCGGCAGCGCCAGCGTGAAGCGCGCGCCGGGCCCGGCCGACGCCACCCAGATGCGGCCGCCGTGGGCCTGCATGATGGCGTCGCACACGGCCAGCCCCAGGCCCACGCCGGCGGTGGCCGATTCGCGCTGGCCGCGCGTGAATTTCTCGAAGATGTGGCGCTCCTGGCCCGGCGCCACGCCGGGGCCTTCGTCCTCGACAATCAGATGCACTTCGTCGTCGAGCAGTTCGCCACGAATACGCACGACGGTGCCGGGCGCGGTGTACTTGGCCGCGTTCTCCAGCAGGTTGCACAGCACGCGCTCCATCAGCACGCCGTCGCATTCCACCAGCGGCAGCGCGGACAGGTCGTCCACCTGTACGCGATGCGCCTTCAGTGCCTCGCGCATCGACGCCAGCGCCGCGCCCACCAGTTCCTCCAGCGACTGCCAGCCGCGCTGCAGCGCCACGTCGTGCTGCTGCAGCCGGGCCATGTCGAGCAGGTTCACCACCATGGTGCGCATGCGCAGCGCCTGGCCGCGCATGGCGTCCACGGTCTCCGCCACGTCGCCAGCCAGCGGGGGCGTGGCACGCTGCAAGGTCTCGGCCATGCCGATCAGCCCGGTCAGCGGCGTGCGCAGGTCGTGCGACACGGCAGCCAGCAGCGAACTGCGCAGCCGTTCCGATTCGATCGACACCAGCGCGCGCTGCGCCACTTCCACGTAATGCAGCCGCTCGATGCCGATGGCGATCAGCGTGGCGAATACATCGGCCTGGCGCCGCAGTTCGGGCTCGGCCAGCGCATGCCAGGCGCGCGGCTCCACAGCCAGCACGCCACGCGTCTGCATCGGCGCCTTGAGCGGCAGGTACAGCACGGTGCTGCCGGGCAGGGTATGGGTGCCGGTGCCGGCCGGCTGGCCGTGGTCGAACACCCACTGCGCCAGCACCGTGTCGATGGCTTCGCCCTTGTCTGTCTTCCCGCCCGGGGTGCCGCCGGCCACCGGCACCAGCCGGCCCTGTTCGGACATCAGGAAGAACGTCACGTGCGCATCGAACGCGGCACGCATGAAGCGGCTGCCGATTTCGACCACCTGCTCGGTGGTCAGCGCGGCAGACAGTTCGCGCGCCAGTTCGTACAACGTGCGCGCATCGGTTTCGCGCCGCACGGCCACCTGCGCCTGCTCGCGCAGGCCGGCCGTCAGTTGCCCGATGACAAGGCCAACCGCCAGCAATACGAAGAACGTCAGCAGGTATTGCACATCGCTGACAGCGAACGACATGCGGGGCGGCACGAAGAAGAAGTCGAACGCGGCCACCGCCAGCACCGATGCGAATGCCGCCGGCCCCCGCCCGTGGCGCAGCGCCACGCCAACCACACCGGCCAGGAACAGCATTGCAATATTGACCAGGTCGAACCACGGGCGGGCCAGCATCGACAGCACCGTGGCACCGGCGCACCACACCACGGCAAACGCGTAGTCGCGCCGGCGCATGCGCGCCAGTTCGGCCCTGGCCTCCAGCGCGGCCTGCGCGTCGGCGTCGTGACGCGGCTCAACCATCTGCGGCGCGCGCGGCCGCAGGTCGGCACGCGTGGTGTCGGCTGCCACCCGGATCACATCGATCTCGGGACACCCTGCCGCCAGCGCATCGGCAAACGTCTGCTTGCCGATCAGCCGGTTGCCCGCCCCCACCACGGGCGACAGGGCACGCGCCAGCCACATGCGCGCCTGGTCGATCAGCGTGCCCTCGGCACGCCAGTCGGTACGGGCGCGCCCCACCAGCACCTTGGTCAGGTTGTGGCGGCGCACGTAGCCGGCCACCGCCTTGACCATGTCATGCCCGGCCAGTGTCTCGGTGCGGGCACCCAGTTCCTCGGCCAGTTGCATGGCTCCGCGTACGCGCACGCGCACGGGGTCGGCCAGCGGCATCAGCCGTGGCGTGGCGATGGTGACCACATGCCAGTCGCAATCGAGCTGGCTGGCCAGGCGCCGCGCGCTGCGCACCACCTGCTCGGCATCGTCGCCGGTACCAATGCACGCCAGCACGGCCTCGCGCGTGCGCCAGACCGGCTGGATCGCCTCGGCATGGCGGTAGGCGCGCACGTCGTCATCGACGCGATCAGCCGTGCGCCGCAGCGCCAGTTCGCGCAGCGCGATCAGGTTGCCCTTGCGGAAGAAATGGCGGGCCGCGTGGCGCGCCTGGTCGGGCAGGTAGACCTTGCCCTCGCGCAGCCGGCGCAGCAGTTCGTCGGCGGGCAGGTCGACCAGCACCACATCGTCGGCACCATCGAACACCGCGTCTGGCACCGTCTCCCAGACACGCACACCGGTAATGCCGCCGACGGCCTGGTTCAGGCTGTCCAGGTGCTGGACGTTGACCGTGGTCCAGACATCGATGCCGGCGGCCTGCAGTTCCTGGATGTCCTGCCAGCGTTTGGGGTGGCGGCTACCCGCCGCGTTGGAATGCGCGAGTTCGTCGACCAGCACCAGCGCCGGACGCCGCGCCAGCGCACCATCGAGATCGAACTCCTGCAGCACGCGGTCCCGATAGGGCACATCACGCAGCGGCAGCCGTTCCAGGCCATCGAGCAGAGATTCGGTTTCGGCACGGCCGTGGGTTTCGACCACGCCGATCACCACGTCCACGCCCTGCCCGCGCAAGGCCCGCGCCGCCGCCAGCATGGCAAAGGTCTTGCCCACGCCGGCCGATGCACCAAAGTAGACCCGCAGCTTGCCGCGTGCGGCGCGCGCGCCCTCCGCCTGCATGCGTTGCAGCAGGGCGTCGGGGTCCGGGCGGGCGGTGTCGGTCATCGTGCGGGGATTGTGCCACGCAGGCGTGTCTCGTGGATGGAGACGCCGGCCCTCTCCCCCGGCCCCTCTCCCGCGCGCGGGAGAGGGGAGACAGACAACGGGGTTTCCAACGTCCTCGGTGTGCTTCTCTCTCCCGCCTGCGGCGGAGCGGAGACAGACAGCGGGGTTTCCAATGCCCTCGGTGTGCTCCCCTCTCCCGCCTGCGGCGTAGCGGAGACAGGCAGCGCGCGCTCCAATGCTCTCGGTGTGCTCCCCTCTCCCGCCTGCGGGAGAGGGGCGGGGGAGAGGGCAAGCGGATCAACAACCACGAGCCTACTTCGCGGCATCGAGCGCCAGATTCAGCTTCAGCACATTGACGCCCGGCTCGCCAAGCACGCCCAGCGCGGGCGCTTCGGTATTCGCCGCGATCAACGACTCGACGCGCTCCACCGGCAGGCCACGCACCCGCGCCACACGCGCCGCCTGGTAGCGGGCCGCCGCCGGGCTGATCTGCGGATCGAGGCCGCTGGCCGACGCCGTGACCAGGTCCACCGGCACTGGCGCCTTGTTATCGGGATCGGCTGCACGCAGCGCATCGATACGTGCTTTCGCCGCGTCCGTCAGCGCAGGGTTGGTCGGCCCCAGGTTCGATCCCACCGAAGCCGCGCCGTTGTACGGCATCGGCGTCGTGGCCGACAGGCGGCCCCAGAAATACTTCGGATCCGAGAACGGCTGGCCGATCAGTTCGGAGCCGACTGTCTTGCCGTCCCGTACGATCAGCGACCCGGCAGCCTGGTGCGGGAACAGCGTACGTGCGATGCCGGTGACCACGCCCGGGTAGAGCAGGCCGGCGACGATGGACAGGCCGACGAACACCGTCAGCGCGGGGCGCAGCATGCCGGTCTGGCGAGCCGGCTCGGCGGGCATATTGATATGGGCTTGCGAAGGCATTGCGGTTCTCCGTACTCAGATCCAGCCAAACATCGTCAGGAACATGTCGATCAGCTTGATGCCGGCAAACGGCACCAGGATGCCGCCCAGCCCATAGATCAGCAGATTGCGGCGCAGCAGGATGGCGGCGCCCAGCGGGCGATACACCACCCCGCGCAGCGCCAGCGGAATCAGCGCCACGATGATCAGCGCGTTGAAGATCACGGCCGACATGATGGCGGACGCCGGCGTGGACAGGTGCATCACGTTCAGCAGGTTCAGCTGCGGATACGTGGTGGCGAACGCGGCCGGAATGATCGCGAAGTATTTCGCCACGTCGTTGGCGACGCTGAAGGTGGTGAGCGACCCGCGCGTCATCAGCATCTGCTTGCCGATCTCGACGATCTCGATCAGCTTGGTCGGATTGCTGTCCAGGTCGACCATGTTGCCGGCCTCGCGCGCAGCCTGGGTGCCGCTGTTCATCGCCACCGCCACGTCGGCCTGCGCCAGCGCGGGGGCGTCGTTGGTGCCGTCGCCGGTCATCGCCACCAGCCGGCCCTGCCCCTGGTATTCGCGGATCAGCGCCAGCTTGGCCTCGGGCGTGGCTTCGGCCAGGAAGTCGTCGACGCCCGCCTCGGCCGCGATCGATGCCGCCGTGAGGCGGTTGTCACCGGTGATCATCACGGTGCGGATGCCCATCTTGCGCAATTCGCCAAAGCGCTCGCGGATGCCGGCCTTGACGATGTCCTTCAGCTCGATCACGCCCAGCACGCGCACGCTGTCCTCGGTGCCTTCGGCCAGTGCCTCGGCCACCACCAGCGGCGTGCTGCCGGCGCGCGCCACGTCGTCGACGGCCTGCATGACCGCTTCGGGAAACTTGCCGGCGCGCTCGGTCACGTAGCGGCGCACCGCGTCGGCCGCGCCCTTGCGCACGCTGCGCACGACATTGCCTTGCGCCACATCGACGCCGCTCATGCGCGTCTGCGCCGTGAACGGCACGAAGACCGGGGCGGCCAGCCCGCGCGCACCCATTTCCGGCGCGGCCACGCCGGGCTGCTGGCGCGCCAGCGCGACGATGCTGCGGCCTTCGGGCGTTTCATCGGCCAGCGACGACAGCCAGGCGGCTTCGGCCAGTTGCCGTTCGTTCACGCCCGGGGCGCAGATAAAACGCGCAGCCTGGCGATTGCCGTGCGTGATCGTGCCGGTCTTGTCCAGCAGCAGCACGTCGACGTCGCCGGCGGCTTCCACCGCGCGGCCCGACGTGGCGATCACGTTCGCCTCCATCATGCGGCTCATGCCAGCCACGCCGATGGCCGACAGCAGGCCGCCAATCGTCGTCGGGATCAGGCACACGAGCAGCGCCACCAGCACCGTCACCGATACCGGCACGCCAGCCTTGGTCACCAGCACCGCGTAAAGCGAGTACGGCTGCAGCGTGGCCGTGGCAAGCAGCAGCACCAGCGTCAGGCCCACCAGCAGGATCGTCAGCGCCAGTTCGTTCGGCGTCTTCTGGCGCTTGGCGCCTTCGACCATGCTGATCATGCGGTCGATGAAGCTCTCGCCGGGATTGGTGGTGACACGCACCACGATCCAGTCGGACAGCACGCGCGTGCCGCCCGTGACCGACGAGAAGTCGCCGCCCGATTCGCGGATCACCGGCGCAGATTCGCCCGTGATGGCGCTCTCGTCGACCGAGGCCACGCCTTCGATGACCTCGCCGTCGCCAGGGATCATCTCACCGGCTTCCACCAGCACGATGTCGCCGCGACGCAAATCCGTGGCGACGCGCGGCTCGGTGGCGCCTGTGGCACGCGCGTCGCCGCGACCGGGGCGCACCACGCGCGCCATGGTGGTGGTCTTGAGCCCGCGCAGCGCGGCGGCCTGCTGCTTGCTGCGGCCTTCGGCCAGCGCTTCGGCGAAGTTGGCGAACAGCACCGTGAACCACAGCCAGACCGCGACGGCCAGGATGAAGCCGGCGGACTCGCCACCTTGCGTGGGCGCGAGCCACGCACGCAGGAACAGGATCGTCGTCAGGATGCTGCCCGCGTAGACGACGAACATCACGGGGTTGCGCAGCTGCGCACGCGGCGTGAGCTTGCGCAACGCATCGACGATGGCCGGCTTGACCAGCTCCGGCGCGAACATGCCTCGCGCGGGACGCGGGTGATGCGGCACGCTGACTGCCGTGGTGGCAGCGGTGCCTGCCGGACCCGTGGAACGTGACGGCGCGGCGGGGGTGTTACGCGTCGCCGGGGATTGTTGTTGCATGAGAATCTCCGCGAATTACTTGGCAGCCGCCGTGACTGCGGCGGGCTGCAGTTGCTCTGCGACCGGGCCCAGCGCCAGCGCGGGCACATAGGTCAGTGCGCCAACCAGCAGGACCGAGCCCACCAGCAGCACGACGAACAGCGGGCCATGCGTGGGCATCGTGCCGGACGTGGCCGGCGTGCGGCGCTTGGCAGCCAGCGATCCGGCCATCGCCAGCACCGGCACGATGATCCAGAAACGGCCGAACCACATCGCCGCAGCCAGCAGCACGTTGTAGAACGGCGTGTTGGCGGACAACCCGGCAAAGGCGCTGCCGTTGTTGTTGGCGGCCGACGACAGCGCGTACAGGATTTCCGAGAAGCCGTGCGTGCCCGGGTTGAACACCCCGGCACGGCCCGGTTCGGCCATTACCGCGATAGCCGTGCCGACCAGCACCAGCAACGGCGTGACCAGGATCGCCACGGCGGTCATCTTCATCTCGTAGGCCTCGATCTTCTTGCCCAGGTACTCGGGCGTGCGGCCGATCATCAGGCCGGCGATAAAGACCGCCAGCACCGCGTAGACCAGCATGCCGTACAGGCCCGATCCCACGCCGCCGAAGACCACTTCGCCCAGCTGCATCAGCAGCATCGGCACCAGCCCGCCGATGGCCGTGAACGAGTCATGCATGGTGTTCACCGCACCGCACGACGCCGCCGTGGTGATCGTCGCGAACAGCGCGCTGGCCGAGATGCCGAAGCGCACTTCCTTGCCTTCCATGTTGCCGCCGGCCTGCAGCGCCGATGCGGCATGATCGATCGGCAGCGCCGACAGCGCCGCGTTGACCTGCTGTTCGGACGCCATGGCCGCCAGCGCCATGACCACGAAGATCACGGTCATCGACGCCAGCACGGCCACGCCCTGGCGACGGTCCCGGACCATCTCACCAAACGTGAAGCACAGCGCGGCCGGGATCAGGAAGATCGCCAGCATTTCGATCAGGTTGGAAAGCGGCGTAGGGTTCTCGAACGGATGGGCCGAGTTGGCGTTGAAGAAGCCACCGCCATTGGTGCCCAGCATCTTGATCGCTTCCTGCGACGCCACCGGCCCCATGGCAAGGGTCTGCGTGCCGGTCCTTGCGTCTTCCGTCACGGGCTTGCCGTCCTTGTCCAGCAGCGGCTGCCCGGCCGCGTCGACCTTCGGCTGCGTGTATTCGACGGCCGACACCAGCGACACATCCTTGTAGCTGTCGAAGTTCTGGATCACGCCCTGGCCGACCAGCGCCACGGCGGTGACGATCGACAGCGGCAGCAGCACGTACAGCGAGGTGCGCACGAGATCGACCCAGAAGTTGCCGATGGTCTGCGCGCTGTGGCGGGCGAAGCCGCGAATCAGCGCGAACACCACGGCAATGCCGGTGGCCGCCGAGACGAAGTTCTGTACGGTGAGCGCCAGCATCTGCGTCAGGTAGCTCATCGTGGATTCGCCGGCATACCCCTGCCAGTTGGTGTTGGTCACGAAGCTGACAGCGGTGTTGAACGACGAGTCCGGCGACACGGCGCCAAACCCCTGCGGGTTCAGCGGCAGCATGCCTTGCAGGCGCTGGATGGCATACACGGCAATCACGCCGATCACGTTGAACACGATCACGGCGATGGCGTACTGCTTCCAGCCCATTTCGGCATCGGCGCGCACGCCGGCCACGCGGTACAGCACGCGTTCGAGCGGACGGCCCCATGCCGTCAGCCCATAGTTGCCCTCTTCGATGGCGCGGCGCATGTAGCGTCCCAGGAACGGGCCCACCACGAAGAGCACGGCGAGGAACAGGGCGAGCAACCCCAGGAACTGGGCAAAGCCCGGGGAGAAGGTTGACGTGGGCATCAGAATTTCTCCGGCCGGAACAGGGCAACAAGCAGGTAGATGAAGATGACGACGGCCAGGCCGCCGCTGAGCAGGTCGGTCCAGTCCATCACAGCCTCCGGTCGGATGCCGAATGCTTCGGTTGGCCGGGCAGCGCCACGGTGTCGTCGGCGCCGCCGCGCCCGGTGGGCAGGTTCGCGCCCAGCGCGGCGCACAGGGCCAGCAGCGCGCCCGTCAACGCGCCAAAGGCCAGCAGTATGAGGAAATAGATCCCGTCCATGATGTGTGTGCAGGCGATGCGCCTGCAGAGTGATTCACGGATACGAGGTTAGGGATCGGAGGGTAAAAACGGGGTAGAGAGGCGCAGAGGGGGTGTAAACGAAATATAAAAATGGCCGAATGCCCCCGGCGTGGATCGGATTTCTCTGTAGTGGTCAAGTTTTTTCAGACAGGTATTAGGGTGGTCTGTTGGAACTTGTCCTCGTAGTCTGTTGGCGACGTGTAGCCCAGTGTCGAATGCAAGCGCACCGGGTTGTAGAAACCCACGATGTACTGCGTGATGTCGCGCCGGGCTTCGGCCCGGTCGACGTACCGCCTCTGCCAGACGCGCTCCATCTTCAGGTTCAGGAAGAAGCGTTCTGCTACAGCGTTATCCCAGCAATCGCCGGCCCGGCTCATGCTGCAAACCAGGCCGTGGCGCGCCAGCAATCCCTGGTACTCCTCGCTTGCATACTGGCTGCCCCGGTCCGAATGCACTATCAGTCCGGGCGCCGGATTGCGCTGCAGGATGGCCATCTTCAAGGCCGACGCCACCAGCGCGGCGGGCATGGCCGCTGCGCTGGCCCAGCCCACTACCTTGCGCGAATACAGGTCCAACACCACCGCCAGATACAACCAGCCTTCCCCCGTGCGCACATACGTGATGTCCGACACCCAGGCCCGGTTGGGCTGTGCGGGCCTGAACTGCCTGCTCAGCACGTTCGGCGCCACCGGCCTGCCATGCCGGCTGTCAGTCGTCGCCACGAACTTGCGCTTCCACACCGGGTGCAGATTCTCCTGGCGCATCAGCGTGCGGGCCCGATAGCGCCCGATCTTCACCCCCTGCCTGTCCAAATCCTGCGCCACGCGCCGGCTGCCGTAGGTACGTCCGCTGGCCTCGAACGCCGCCCGCACATACACCGCCTGCCGCAAGGCCTTCTCCTTGGTGGCAGGCTCTCGCCCGGCCGCGTAATACCCCGCCCGGCTCACGCCCAGCACCCGGCATGCCCGACTGATGGCGATCGCCTCCTTCTGCAATCCGCTAACCACTCGATAGATCACTTGAGTTCGCGGGCGAAGAAGGCCGATGCCTTTTTTAGGATCAGGTTGTCCTCCTTCAGGCGGCGGTTTTCCTCTTCGAGCTGGCGAATGCGCTGCTGCTCAGGCGTCAGCGGCTTGCCCACTCCCTTGCCGCCAGCCACTTCAAGGTCGTACTGGACCAGCCAGCGCCGTAAGGCGGTCTCGCCAATCGCCATCGTGTGGCAAACCTCGGCGACCGATAGGCCCTGATCCCGGATCATCCGGACTACCTCCAGCTTGAAGGCAGCGTCAAACTTGCGGCGTTGCTTTGTCATGTCGTCTTTCCTCGTCGATCGTGATTTTCCACCTATCGACCTGTCTGAGGAAATTGGACCACTACACTCCCCTCTCCCGCGCGCGCGAGGGGTTGGGGGAGAAGGCGCAGCGGTGCAATCTGCAGCTCGTCCCGGCTTGAGACTCCCGCCGTCTCCCCACCCCTCTCCCGCTTCATGGGAGCGGGGAGCCCATAACGGCGGCCCTCGGCTCAGATCCAGCCCGCCCGGTGCAGCTTGCGCCAGAGCAGCCCGCACGCCGTGACGGTAAAACCGATCACCACCGGATACGCGTAGTGCCACTGCAGTTCCGGCATGAAGCTGAAATTCATGCCGTACAGCGAGAACACCACCGTCGGCACCGCCAGGATGGCGCCCCAGCCGGCCAGCCGTTTCACCACCTCGTTCTGGGTCACGGTCACCAGCGCCAGATTGACCTGGACAGCGGTGGTCAACATCTCGCGCACCACGTCGAGCGACCGCACGATGCGGCTGCAGTGGTCCTCGATATCGCGGAAGTAGGCGCGCAGTTCCTTGGGCACCAGGTCGTCATGCAGCCTGATCAGCTGGCTGCAGATGTCCTCCACCGGATACACGGCATTGCGCAGCCGTAGTACCTGGTGCTTGACGTGGTACAGCCGCTGGATGGCCTCGCGGTCGAACTCGTCGCGAAAAATGCCGCGCTCCAGTTCCTCGAAGGCGTCCTCCAGCCGCGTGACGATGGGCAGATAGTGGTCGACCACGAAATCCATCAGCGCGTACAGCACGTAGCCGGGGCCATTGGCCAGCCCCTGCGGATCTTCCTCGCATCGCTCGCGCACCGGCGCATAGGTGGAACTGGCGCCGTGGCGCACCGACACCACGTAGTTCGGGCCGACGAACAGGTGGGTTTCGCCCACCACCACGTCCTCGCCCGCCAGCTGCGCGGTGTTGAGCACCACGAACACCGAATCGCCATACGTTTCGAGCTTGGGCCGCTGATGGGCGTCCAGCGCGTCTTCCACGGCCAGGTCATGCAGCCCGAAGGCCTGCTGCACCCGGCGCAGCAGCGTCAGGTCCGGCTCGTGCAAGCCCAGCCAGACGAACGTGCCCGGTTCCGTCAGCACCTGGCCGATATCGGCGAAATCCACCTTGCCAAGCTTCTTGCCATGGCGATAGGCCGCGCAGTTGACGATGGCGCCCATGGCTCCTCCGCTTTCGAGATGCGCAATCGTAACAAGCACAGCACAAGCGCGCGATAGGCGTTGCGCTGACATCAGGGTGTACCCGTATTCGCCTTCGATCCGGGGCGCGGTCGATGTCCGCACCGCCCCGCCCGCCACATGCGCGCGCCCCTGTGCGGGGCATATGGTCCGCATCGTCCACCCCCGGCAGGCGGGCCAAGATTTGTTACAGTTCCCGAGAAATCCGACGTTAGAATGTCCCATTTCCACGGTCACCCGGCTATGTCTCAGAAGAAATCGCCACGTTTCGAGCTGCGCAGTGGCAATGTCGACGCCCTCCTTCTCGCCCTGCAGACCGCGGACATGGACGCGCTGCGGGATGACCTTCTCTCCCGCTTCGAATCAACCCCCGATTTCTTCTCCGACGATGTGGTGGCGCTGGACCTGCGCCGCCTGGACGGCGACAGCGCGCTGGCGCTGGACCGCGTGATCGACACCCTTTCCACCCTGAATGCCCGCGCCATCGGCGTGGTGGCGCGCCCCGACCAGCGCAGCTGGGCGGGCGGCTTCGGCTTGCCGCTGCTGGACAGCCAGGGCCGGCGCGGCGGCCGCGACGATGCCGCCAGGGACAAGCCGGACACGGAAAAAGGTGCCGACAAGGCCGCCGATGACGCGCCCGCAAACACCGCCCCGACTCCGACAATTGGCGCCGAATCGGGTACGGCCAACGGCAAGGCATCGGAAATCGCCGAAATCATGGCCGCGGCCAACGCCGCAGCCGCCACGCCGCGCGCCATCCCCACGCTGCTGATCGACAAGCCGCTGCGCTCGGGCCAGCAGGTGTACGCGCAGGGCGACGTGGTGATCCTGGACCTGGTCAGCTACGGCGCCGAGGTCATCGCCGAAGGCAACATCCATATCTACGCCCCGCTGCGTGGCCGTGCGCTGGCGGGCGTCAAGGGCAACCCGGACGCACGCATCTTCTGCACGTGCCTGGAGCCCGAACTGATTTCCATCGCCGGCATCTACCGGACCGCCGAGCAGACGCTCCCGGCCGATGTGCTCGGCAAATCGGCCCAGGTACGGCTGGCCGACGAAAAACTGATTCTTGAACCGCTGCGGATGAAATAACCGCCGCCGCGCCCATCACGACGAACAACTTTCATACCGGACCAAGAGCCATGGCAAAAATCATCGTAGTGACCTCCGGCAAGGGAGGCGTCGGCAAGACCACCACCAGCGCGAGCTTCGCCGCCGGCCTGGCCCTGCGTGGCCACAAGACTGTCGTGATCGATTTCGACGTCGGCCTGCGCAACCTCGACCTGATCATGGGTTGCGAGCGCCGCGTGGTGTATGACCTGATCAACGTGGTGCAGGGCGAAGCCAACCTGCACCAGGCGTTGATCAAGGACAAGAAGTGCGAGAACCTGTTCATCCTGCCGGCGTCGCAGACGCGCGACAAGGACGCGCTGACGCGCGAAGGCGTGGAAAAGGTCATCAACGACCTGAAGGCCATGGACTTCGAGTTCATCGTCTGCGATTCGCCGGCCGGCATCGAGACCGGCGCGCTGATGGCCATGTACTTTGCCGACGAGGCACTGATCGTGACCAACCCCGAAGTCTCGTCGGTACGTGACTCGGACCGCATTCTCGGCATCCTGGCCTCGAAGACCAAGCGCGCCAGCGAAGGCGAGACGATCAAGGAACACCTGCTGATCACGCGCTACAACCCCAAGCGCGTGCACGGCGGCGAAATGCTGTCGCTGACCGATATCCAGGAAATCCTGCGCATCAAGTTGATCGGCGTGGTACCGGAATCGGAAGCCGTGCTGCATGCTTCCAACCAGGGCACGCCGGCCATCCATCTGGAAGGCACCGACGTGGCCGACGCCTATGGCGACGTGGTGGACCGCTTCCTGGGCAAGGAAAAGCCGCTGCGTTTCACTGACTACCAGAAGCCGGGCCTGCTCTCGCGCATCTTCGGCAACAAGTAAAAGGAGGGCTCATCCATATGTCGATCCTGTCCTTCCTGCTCGGGGAGAAGAAGAAGTCCGCGTCGGTCGCGAAAGAGCGGCTGCAGATCATTCTCGCCCACGAACGGTCCGGCCATTCGGCGCCGGCCGATTACCTGCCGGCCCTGCAGCGCGAGCTGGTGGCCGTTATCTCGAAATACGTGAAGATCAGCGACCAGGATCTGCGCGTCAGCCTGGAGCGCCAGGACAACCTGGAAGTGCTCGAGGTCAAGATCGAGATTCCGCAGGCCTGAGCTTTGCCGGCTCGTCGATGCGAGCCGGGGCCTGACCCTTTCGAGGGATAACCCTTCCCCACGTTCGTTGGGGATATTGCAGCGCAGCAACCGCCCCGCGTGGCGGTTGTGTCGCGTGCTGCCTTCCGCCTGCTTTCCCGCTTCCCGCCTGCCTTGCACCGCCCTGGCGCATGGTGCCTTGCACCATTTCGCGAGCCTTCCGACATTGTGTAGCGGCAAACCAACGAAATTGCACCAAATGTCTCTTTGGAACGGGCCTTCGCTTCGGTTTTATGTCCGAAACATCCGCCTTTTGTTAAATTTTCGCGGCGTTTAGTGCAAACGTTATCCACAAAGACGGACGCGCCGTGATCCGGGGCGATCCGACCACAAGACAGAAAAGGAGCACCATGAAGAAATCGCTACTGGCCCTCGCCGTTGGTTCGCTGTGCGCAAGCAGCGCATTCGCGCAAACGTCCGTCACGCTGTACGGTATCGTTGACGCAAGCATTCACTACACCAACAACGCCGACGCTCAAAACCACAGCCAAGTGGCAGTGGACAACGGCGCGATCACCCAGAGCCGTTGGGGCCTGAAGGGCTCGGAAGCCCTGGGCAACAACCTGAAGGCCATCTTCCAGCTGGAAAACGGCTTCAACCTCGACAACGGCACGATGAGCTCGTCGGGCCAGATCTTCAACCGTCAAGCATACGTTGGCCTGGCCGGCGACTTCGGCGCGGTCAAGCTGGGCCGTCAGTACACCGAAGGGTTTAACTTCTTCGGCGACTACGATCCGCTGACCATCGGTAACTACAACGGCAACTCGTGGATGTACTACAGCCTCACGCAGCTGCGCCGTAACAACGTGATCAGCTACAGCGGCTCGTTCAGCGGTCTGGACGTTGGCCTGAGCTACGGCTTCGGCGAAACCCCGGGCAGCTTCACGAAGGCCAGCGGTTCGGGCGCCGGCACGAACTCGCCGTACTTCGGCGCACGTGTGGCCTACAACTGGGGTCCCCTGGGCGTGGGCGGTGTGTACCAGGAAATCCGTGACAGCAACGGCAACAAGCAACAAATGTGGGGCGCTGCCGGTAAGTACACGTTCGGTCCGGCCAAGTTCTTCCTGGGCTACATCGGTGGCAAGGACAAGACCGGCGTGATCGACAACACGCTGAACAACGCCCTGGTCGTGACGACCACCCGCTGGAACAACCCGACCGGCGCTCAACTGGCTGGCCTGGCTCCGGCTAACCCGCGCAAGGACACGCTGGGTTACGCAGGTGTGACGTACAACGTCACGCCGGCCCTGGCCCTGACCGGCGCCTTCTACGGCGACTACGTCGAGAACAAGAACGGCATCAACGACAACAACGGTCGTCGCTACACCGCCGCGTTCATCGCCGAGTACTCGCTGTCGAAGCGCACCCAGGTCTACGGTGCCGCCGACTGGAACAAGGTTTCGGGCGCTACCGAAACCGAACTGCCGGGTCGTGGCAACCAGACCAGCTTCGGCGTGGGCATGCGCCACATTTTCTGATCGGTCACTCGGTCAACTGTTTTGGGAAAGGCACCTTCGGGTGCCTTTTTTTTCGTCCGGCGCCTGGCTGGCGCTCCTGCGCCGTTGCGCCATGGCATCTCCCGCCGCCTGCCCGTCCAGCAGTTCCAGCCGGTAGCCGTAGGTGTAGACCGGCACCACGCGCACGCCGTTTTCATCCCACAGCCCGAGCTTGTTGCGCACGCGCGAGATATGCGTGTCGATGGTGCGCGACATCGGCGAGAACTCGCGGCCCCAGACCGCCGTCACCATGTGGTCGCGCGGCACCACGCGGTTGGCATTGCGGAACATCAGCAGCGCCAGTTCGAATTCCTTGGGCGTGAGCGGCACCACCGCACCGTCGCGCGTGGCCTGGTGCGTGACGATGTCGAATGCGTAGCAGCCCCAGGCCAGGCGGTCGTCGTCGCGCTGGCGCGTATCGGGATAGACCCGCCGCAGCAGCGCCTGGACGCGTGCGGACAGTTCCACCGACCGGATCGGCTTGACCATGTAGTCGTCGGCGCCGGCGGCCAGCGCAGCTGCGATATCGGCCTCGGCCGGGCGCCGGGCCACGAACATCACCGGCAGCCGCGGGTCCAGGTGCGTGCGCACCCAGTGCAGCACTTCGAGCCCGGACACGTGCGGCACATCCCAGTCCAGCAGCAGCAGGTCGAACGTCACCTTGCGCAAGGTCAGCAACATGCGGCGACCGTCGGTAAAGGTCACGCATTCATGGCCGGCGCCGTTCACAATGGCGCGGATCATCGCCGCCTGGGCGCTGTCGTTCTCCAGCGAGGCCACCCTCAGTCCTGTCTTCGTCATGCGTCGTCGCGCCCCCGTTCCGGGGCGCCGTTGAATGATTCCAACGGCCATTAGATGCGGAGTTGCGCACAAACCCTATAAGACGATGCTCATTTTTGGGTCCGCCACAAATGTTTACTTCGTCCGCAACGGGCGGCGACCTACCATGGGCCGCAGTAAATGACCGGCAAGGACCTGCAAGGAATACCCAACGTGAAGATCGCCGCGCTTGAAGACAATCCGGCCCGCATCATGGTGCTGGAGCGCGCCCTGCATCGGGGCGGGCACCATCTGGCACGCTTTCGCTGCGGGCCGCCACTGGTGGACGCCATCCATGCCGAGCCTTTCGACATGCTGCTGCTGGACCGCGACGTGGCGGACGCCGATGCCGAGGAATTGCTGGACTGGGTAAGACGCACGCTCGGACACGGCCTGCCCGTGATGATGTTTGGCGCCAGCGATGCCGAATCGGACGTGGCGCGCTGCCTGATGGCCGGCGCCGATGCCTATGTGCCACAGCCCGTGCGTGACGGCGAACTGCTCGCGCGCATCGAGGCCCTGGCCCGGCGCGCCGCCGCGCAGCCGGTGCGGCCGGCCACTGTGCCCGCCGGCGTGCTGGAAAACGGCCCCGACCAGCTGGTCTGCGGCGAATATCGCTTCGCCGTGTCCGAGCGGCAGGTCTGGGTGAAAGGCGTGCCGGTAACGCTGTCGCCCAAGGAATATGCGCTGGCGCTGCTGCTGTTCCGGCATCTGGGCACGCTGGTGGCGCGCCGGACGATGATCGACAAGGTCTGGCGCGGTGCCAACATGGACGAACAGTCGCGCACCATCGACAGCCATCTGTCGCGCATCCGGACCAAGCTGGCGCTATGGCCCTTCAATGGCGTGATGCTGCGCACGGTCTACCGGCTGGGCAGCCGGCTCGACGTGGCTTGAAGAAAATATGATGAAGGTGCGGAGGGTACGATAAGGAGGCGACAGGACGTGCGCCCTGCCCCCAGCCCGGTCAATCCACTCAGTCCGCTCAGTCCGCCTTGATGCCGGCTTCCTTGACGATGCGGGCGTTCTCCTGCGATTCGGCGTGGATGGCCTTGGCAAACTGCGCTGCCGAGCCGCCGGTGGGCACCTCGCCACCGCGCATCAGGCGGTCCCGCACCTCGGGCTCGGCCAGTGCCTTGTTCAGTTCGGCGTTGAGCTTGTCGATGATGGCCGCCGGCGTCTTGCCCGGCGCGAAGATGCCGAACGTCGACGTCAGGTTGGCCTTCGGATAGCCCAGTTCGTCGAAGGTTGGCACATTGGGCAGGCTGTCGAGCCGCTTGGGCGCGCCCACGGCGATGGCCCGCAGGCGGCCAGCCTGCATATGCTGCGTCAGCATCGGGCTGGCGTTGGTGCTCATCACCTCGAACTGGCCGCCCAGCGCGTCGTTCATCTGCTGGCCCGCGCCCTTGTACGGAATCAGCGTGATATCGGCCTTGGACTTCGAGCGGACCTGCTCCAGCATCACGTGGCCCACCGTACCCAGGCCAGACGTGGCCCAGCGCACCGAACCCGGCTTGGTCTTCGACTGCGCGATCAGGTCCTGGAACGTCTTGCCAGTAAAGCTCGGCGTGGCGATCACCAGCACGGGCGAGTACATCACGCTCATGACCGGTGCCACATCGCGCTGCGGGTCATAGTTGACGCGGCCCACATGCGGGTTGAGCGTCAGCGGGCTGGTCGACGCGAAACCGAGCGTGTAGCCATCGGGCGCGGCCTTGGCCACGGCGTCGATGCCAATGCTGCCACCGGCGCCGGCCTTGTTTTCCACCACCACCGACGTACCCATCTGCACCGAGAGCTTCTCGCCCAGCGCGCGCGCCACGGCATCGCTGATGCCGCCCGTGGGATAGGCCACGATCATGCGGATCGGCCGGCTCGGGTAGTTGTCGGCGGCAAGGGCGGGGGTAGCGGCGGAGGCCATCAGCGTGACAGCGAGGTAAGCGGCGCGCAGCGGCAAAAGGCGGAAAACGGCCATGATCGGGCTTCGGAAGCGGGAAATACGTGGGATGGGCGCCTGTGCGGCGCGTAGGGAACAGCGTCTGGCAGCCAGACGGCATGCGTCGGCGAAGTCCAGCCAGCCGCTATTTTAGCTGATCGGCTACGTCGCCCATGCCGGGCGGGCGGCTATCGCACCGGCGGGTGCCGCAATGGCTATCGCACCAGCGGGTGCTCGGGCACCCACGACACGAAAAGCTCATTGGCCCGGTCGTAGAGCCGCCACGCCGTGCCGCATTCGCGGCAGGTGAACGACATCATGCTGAAGGGCACGCCGGCGGCGCTCTGGCTGACCAGCGGCGCGGTGTTGCGCAGCGTCAGGCACGGATGCGGCTCGCGGCGGCGCGGATCTTCGGCCAGGGCAAGGCAGTGGGCGCAGGCGGGGCGGGCAGACATGGCGGGCGATGCGGAGGACGGGGGCACGGCGGACTTCATGACCGAGATGATGCCGCAAAACCGATGCCAGGGTACTGGACCGGTGCGCGTTGCGCGCGCAACATGTGGGCTTCACACCACCAGAAAGAAAAGAGGAGTCGTTTCGTGTCTGCCCCCCACCCCGTGTTTCGTCATCGTCTTGTCACCCTGTCGTCGGTTGCGCTGGCCGCCGCGCTGTTCGCGGGTACCGCGGCAGCCGCGCCGGTCGAGCCCGTCTATCAGCTTGCCCAGCAGGAAAAGCCCGCGCTGATCAACACCATGAAGGACCTGGTGTCGATCGAGTCCGGCAGCAAGGACATCGAAGGCCTGGACCGCATTGCCAACCTGATCCGCGACCGGCTGGCCGCCATGGGTGGCGACGCGAAGCTGGTGGAGCCCACCGAGGTCTACCGGATGGAGGACACGCCCGAGAAGGTGGGCAAGATGGTGCATGCCACGTTCAAGGGCACGGGCAAGCGCAAGATCATGCTGATCGCCCACATGGACACCGTGTACCTGCGCGGCATGCTGGCGCAGCAGCCGTTCCGCGTCGAAGGCGACAAGGCTTATGGCCTGGGCATTGCCGACGACAAGAACGGCGTGGCCGTGATCCTGCACACCGTGGCGATCCTGCAGAAGATGAACTTCAAGGATTACGGCACGCTGACCGTGCTGATCAACGGCGACGAGGAAATCAGCTCGCCGGGTGCCCGCGCGATGCTGACCAAACTGGGCTCGGAGCAGGACGCGGTGTTCTCGTGCGAGGCCACGCGCGTGACCGGCGACCGCCTGTCGCTGGCAACCAGCGGCATCGGCGCCATCGCGCTCAAGGTGGAAGGCAAGTCGTCGCACGCGGGCAGCTCGCCGGAACTCGGCCGGAACGCGCTGTATGAGATGTCGCACCAGATCCTGCAGATGCGCGACCTGTCGAATCCGGACACCGGGCTGAAGGTCAACTGGACGCTGTCGCAGGCCGGCACCAACCGCAACGTGATTCCGGCCGTGGCGACCGCCCAGGCCGACGTGCGCGTGCTGCGCACCGCCGACTACGACGGCCTGGAAAAGACCCTGCAGGAGCGGACTCGCAAGACGCTGATCCCCGACACCAGGGTCGCGGTCAAGTTCGAGCGCCGCCGGCCGCCGCTGGAGGTCACGCCGGCCGCCCGTGCCCTGGCCGCACACGCCCAGGGCATCTATGCGGAAATCGGTGAAAAGCTGGCGGTCTACGACACGGCCGAAGGCGGTGGCACCGACGCCGCGTTTGCCGCGGCAGCCACCAAGGCCCCGGTGATCGAGCGCTTCGGCCTGCGTGGCTTCGGCGCGCATTCGAACGACGCCGAATACGTGGACCTGAACTCGGTGACGCCGCGCCTGTACCTGCTGACGCGCATGATCATGGATGTGTCGCAGGACAAGGCCGGGAAGTAAGAAGCGCCCGGCGCTTTGCACCCCTCTCCCGCGCGGGAGAGGGCAATACAGTCAGGGCAGTCAGGCTGCCTTGGCCCGCGCCCGCAGGTCAGGCAGGAACACCGCCAGCAGGCCCAGCAGCGGCAGGTAGGCGCAGAACTGGTAGACCGATTCGATGCCATGCGCGTCGGCCAGCTTGCCCAGCACGGCGGCGCCAATGCCGCCCATGCCGAACGCAAAGCCGAAGAACAGGCCCGATACCATGCCCACCTTGCCCGGAATCAGCTCCTGGGCGAACACCAGGATGGCCGAGAACGCCGACGCCAGGATAAAGCCGATGACAACCGTCAGCACGGCCGTCCAGAACAGGTTGGCGTGCGGCAGCATCAGCGTGAACGGCGCCACGCCCAGGATCGACGCCCAGATCACGCGCTTGCGGCCGATGCGGTCACCGATCGGGCCGCCCAGGATGGTGCCCGCCGCCACCGCGAACAGGAACAGGAACAGGTAGACCTGCGATGTCTGGCGCGTCAGCCCGAACTTCTCCATCAGGTAGAACGTGTAGTACGTGTTCAGGCTCGCCATATAGAAATACTTCGAAAAGATCAGCAGCAGCAGCACCGTCATGGCGCGTACGACGGTGGACGCCGGCAGCTTGCTGACCGCACCGGGAGCGGCCTTCTTCTTCGCGGCGCGCTCGGCCAGATGCCGGCCGTACCAGCCGCCGATCTGCCACAGCACCGCAATGGCCAGCAGCGCCGCCAGCGAGAACCACGCCACGCTGCCCTGCGTATGGACGATCCACGCGGCCAGCAGCGGACCCATGGCACTTCCGCCATTACCGCCCACCTGGAAGATCGACTGGGCCAGGCCGTGCTGGCCGCCCGACGCCAGGCGCGCCACGCGCGACGACTCCGGATGGAAGATCGACGAGCCGGTACCCACCAGGGCCGCCGCCACCAGCAGCACGCCGTAGCTTGGCGCCACCGACAGCAGCAGCAGCCCGCCCAGCGTGAAGCCCATGCCGATCGCCAGCGAATGGGGCTTGGGATGCTTGTCCGTGTACAGGCCCACGATCGGCTGGAGCAGCGACGCGGTGATCTGGTACGTCAGCGTCAGCAGGCCAATCTGGGTGAAGCTCAGGTTGAAGCCGCCCTTGAGCATCGGATAGATGGCAAGGATCAGCGACTGGATCATGTCGTTGAGGAAGTGCGCGAAACTGATCGCGTACAGCACGCGAAAGCGCGTGCCCTCCTCGCGAGGCGCCGCAGCGGCGGCGGAATTGACGGTTGTGCTCATGGTCGGGGGCGCATTGGCCGGTTCTCTTCTCTGGAATCTTCCCGGTGCCCGTTTCGACGGGATTGAGGAAGTGTGACGATGCTAATTGGCAAATCCGCGCCTGTCCTGCGAGAATGAGGCCGCAACCTTGGAGAAAAGGACATGCCGGGTACCCAGCGACCGCCGCAACGCCGCAAGCCGTCCGAATCACCGAAGTCCCCCGCCGCCCGCATCGCCTGGGTCGACCGCGATACCCCGGGCAGCAAACCCCTGCCCGCCGACGCGCCGCGCGACCCCGCCATGGACGCCCGCGCCGACACCTATGCCGAGCGCCCCGCCTATATCCAGTACGACCGCAGCCCGATGCCGGTCGCGGCCATGGCCGCCGACTACGTGCCCGGCCATGTCACAAAGCCCCACCAGCACCCGCATGCCCAACTGATCCATGCCATGCATGGTGTGATGGTGGTCTCGACGGCCGAGGGGCAATGGACCGTGCCGCCCACGCGTGGCATGTGGATGCCGGGCGGCACCACGCACTGGATCCGCATGGTGGGCCGCGTGCAGATGCGCACCGCCTATATCCGTCCCGATGCCGCACCCGACCTGCCCACCCAATGTACCGTTCTGGGCATTTCTCCGCTGCTGCGCGAACTGATCCTGGCGGCCATCGACGTGCCGCCGCTCTACACCATGGATTCGCGGGATGGCCGCCTGATGCGGCTGCTGCTCGATGAGGTGAAGCTGGTGCCCACGCTGCCGCTGCACCTGCCGCGCCCCACCGATGCGGACCTGCGCAAGATCTGCGACCAGATCGTGGGCGAGCCCGATACCGACCTGACCCTGGCCGACTGGGGCACGCGCCTGGGCGTGGATCCCAAGACGATCCAGCGGCGCTTTGCCCGCGAAACAGGCATGACGTTCGGCCAGTGGCGCCAGCAGGCGCGGCTGCTGGCCGCGCTGGAACGCCTGGCGGCCGGCGACAAGGTGGTGGATGTGGCGCTGGACATGGGCTACGACAGCCCGAGCGCGTTTGCGACGATGTTCAGGCGGCAGTTTGGCGTGCCGCCGAGCGCCTTCTTCAAGTGATTCGCCCTGCCCTGGCGGCTTGTCGATCGCACGAGTCGATCATTATTCCGCCAGATATCGTTCCACCAGACGCGTCCAGTACGCCGCGCCCACGGTCAGGTTGTCGTCGTTGAAGTCGTAGCCGGCGTTGTGCAGCAGCGGCTGGTTGGCGCCGTTGCCCATCCGCACGAAGCAGCCCGGACGCTGCTGCAGGAAATACGCGAAGTCCTCGCTGCCCGCGATGCGATGGAAATTGCCGATCGCACGCTCCGGGCCCACCAGTTCCTCGGCCACCTGCCGCGCGAATTCGGTCTCCGCCTCGCTGTTGACCAGCACCGGATAGCCGCGCACGTAGTCGATCTCGGCCGTGGCGCCATAGCCTTCGGCATGCGCCGTGACCAGCTGGCGGATACGCGCTTCCATCGACGCGCGCACCTCGGCGCTGAACGACCGCACGCTGATTTCCATGCGGGCGCTGTCCGGGATCACGTTTGGTGCGTGGCCCGCGTGCAGCGTGCCGATGGTGACCACGGCGGTCTCGTTCGGATCGACGTTGCGCGCCACGATCGACTGCAGGGCCATCACCAGGCTGCCGGCCACCAGGATCGGGTCGATCGACTGGTGCGGGCGCGCCGCGTGGCCGCCCTTGCCCCGGATGGTGATCGTCACCGTGTCGCACGCGGCCATGAACGGCCCCGCGCGGAACATGAAGGTGCCGGCTTCCACGCCAGGGTGGTTATGCAGCCCAAAGATGGCGTCGCACGGAAACCGTTCGAACAGGCCATCGGCCAGCATGCGCTCGGCTCCGCCGCCCGCGCCGATCTCCTCGGCAGGCTGGAAGATCAGGTTGACGGTGCCGTTGAAGTGGCGCGTGCGCGCAAGCTGGCGCGCCGCGCCCAGCAGCACGGCGGTGTGGCCGTCGTGCCCGCAGGCGTGCATCTTGCCTTCATGCACGCTGGCGTACGGCAGGTTCGTGCGTTCGTGGATCGGCAGTGCGTCCATGTCGGCACGGATGCCGACACTGCGCTTGCCACTGCCTGATCGCAGCGTGGCCACCACACCGGTGCCGCCCACGCCGCGCGTCACGGCGTAGCCCCACCCTTCGAGCTTGCTGGCGACAAGCTCCGCGGTGCGGACTTCGTTGAAGGCGAGTTCGGGATGCTGGTGGATGCTGCGGCGGATGTCCTGCAGTTCGTCACGCGAGTCGAGCGTGTCATGCAGGGTGCAGAAGGTGCGGGTGGGACCGTTCCTGGCGAGGCTGACCGAGACGGTCTTCAATATCGACTCGATTTCGGGGGCGTGTTCAGACATGGCATTGCTCTTATTTGGCAGACATCATGTAGGAACAGTATTTCACGCACCCCGCAGAGGTAAAACCCTGAATGCCGATTTCGTGCGAAAGCGCCCCAAATGGCCTTAAAACTGTTGCCCTTAACGGACGCTTTGTTTAAAAACGCGACGCTTTGCAAGACGATGTTTCAGCGGGGAACCTCGTGAAGCCACGAGTTCGCCCCGCATTTTTCACATCGCAGAATCTAGCGTTCGCCGTACGCCACGACTTCCTGGCGCTGTTCGCCCAGGCCCTCGATGCCCACGCGCATCACATCCCCGGCCTTCAGGTAGCGCGGCGGCTTGAACCCCATGCCCACGCCGGGCGGCGTGCCGGTGGCGATCAGGTCGCCGGGTTCCAGCGTCATGAAGCGGCTCACGTAGCTGACCACGGTAGCCACATCGAAGACCATCGTCGCGGTGCTGCCCTTCTGCATGCGCTCGTCGTTGACGTCCAGCCACATGCCCAGTTTCTGGGCATTGGGCACCTCGTCGCGGGTAACCAGCCACGGCCCCACCGGGCAGAACGTGTCGCAGCCCTTGCCCTTGTCCCACGTGCCACCGCGCTCCAGCTGGAATTCGCGCTCGGACACATCGTTCACCACACAGTAGCCCGCCACATACTCCAGCGCATGGGCCTTCGCCACATTGCGCGCCGTGGTGCCGATGACCACGCCCAGCTCCACCTCCCAGTCCGACTTCTGCGACTCGAACGGCAGCATCACGGCGTCGTTCGGGCCGTTCAGCGACGTATTCGCCTTCAGGAACACGATGGGTTCGGCGGGCAGCGGCATGCCGGCTTCTGCGGCATGGTCCGCGTAGTTCAGGCCGATGGCGATGATCTTGCCGATGCCAGTCCAGGGCACGCCATGGCGTTGCCCCTCCACCACGGGCAACGTCGCCGGGTCGATCGCCGCCAGCCGGGCCAGCGCCGCCGGCGCGAGTTCGCCCGGTCCGATATTGCCGATCACGCCGGACAGGTCGCGCACGCGGCCGTCACGATCAACCAGGCCCGGACGCTCGGTACCGGGGTTTCCTACGCGAACTAGCTTCATCTTGTCTCCTCTCCTCGGGTGGTCAGGTCAGCCTCGCGAGCATATCGCAAGCCAGAGGCGGGCGTGCGGCCTCGGCGCGCCCGTCCCTCGTCGGCATCCGCCGGTCACGTCATGCAGGTCATGCATCTTTGCATACCCGCTGTGCATCGCCACGCATTGTGGGGGGCCGGCCTGCTGCCTAGACTGCCCTCACAGCACGCCGCAGCCCGCGCCGTGCCCTTCCCCAAGGAATTCCATGAAGCTCTACTACTCGCCCGCCGCCTGCTCGATGGCTGTCCATATCGCCTTGCGCGAAGCCGGCCTGCCCGTCACGCTGGCCCGCGTCGACCTGATCCATCACACGCTGGCCGAGCCCGAGAACGGCACCAACGACTACTACGCCATCCACCCGCGCGGCTACGTGCCACTGCTGCAGCTCGATGACGGATCGCGCCACAGCGAGGCATCCGCCCTGCTCCAGTTCATCGCCGACCAGGTGCCCGAGCGCCACCTGCTGCCGGCACCCGGCACACAGGCCCGGCTCAAGGCCGTGGGCTGGCTGACACTGATCTCGACCGAACTGCACAAGGTGTTCAGCCCGTGGCTGTGGCACAAGGAAACCGACGCCAGCACCGTCGAAGCCTGCAAGACAAAGCTGCACAAGCGCTTTGCCGAACTGGACGGCCACCTGGCGTCGCGCGACTACCTGCTGGGCAACCAGTTCAGCGTGGCCGATGCGTACTGCTTCACGATCGTCGGATGGGCCCGGCTGCTGCACCTGTCGCTCGACGCGTACCCCAGGCTGCAGGAATACCTGTCGCGCGTGGCCGCCCGCCCGGCCGTGCAGGCAGCGATGCGGGCCGAAGGCCTGGTGCGCGACTGAGGACGGGTCGGGTCGCCCCCCGGGGCCGTCAGCCCAGGACCTGCGTGGGTACGCGATAGTGGCTGGCGTCGATCAGGTCCAGCCCGCACTGGAGCTGGTCGACCCAGTTGATGAACCGCGCCACCATCTCGCGCCCCCGGAACGACGGCCCGTGCTGCGGCACGATCCACTGGATATCGAGCGTGCGCGCCATGGCGGCCCAGAGCCGGCACGCGCGGTTTCCGCTCATGTAGCGGCGGTGGAAGCCCAGCATGCGTGCCGCGTGGGCGTCGAAGTCGGTCACCTCCCCGCCGGCTTCGTCCGAAGACGTCATCGACGCCCCCAGATCGCCCGAGAACAGGATCTTGCTGACCGGATCGTAGAACTGGAAGTTGCCCTCGGAATGCAGGAAATGGGCCGGCGCCGCCATGATCGACGACTTGCCCAGCGGCACCACCACGCCCGTATCGGGAATTGGGACGATGCGCCCGGCCGTCTTCCCGGTCTGGCAGAAATGCGGCAGGAAGCGGGCCCAGACCTCGGAAATCAGCACGCGGCTGTCGGATGCCGTCAGCCAGCGCCCCACCGATGCCACGATGTCCGGATCGGCGTGCGACGCCAGCACGTAATCGAGCTGCTTGGGAGGGAAATAGCGGCTGATGGTCATGTATAGCTCGCTATACGTCATCTGCCCGCCCGGATCGATCAGGGCCGCATGCCCGTGGTCGACCACCAGAAACTGGTTGCTTTGTACCGCCTCTCCGTGCGTGTCGTCGACCAGGTCCGTAAATGCCAGGCAGACGTGCCCGCTGGATTCGTAAAGCACCTTGCTCATGACTCCCTCTTCCGCTTGTGGTTATTTTTAAGCGGCGAAAGTACTCAGTTGCGCGGTGTTTTCAATTGATGTGAATCAAGAATCCTTTAAAGCGCCTGGAACTGGCCGGACGCAAGCCCGGCCAAACGCGCCTCAGCGCGTGGACAGCAACTCTTCGATCTTGGCGACAAACTGCTTGTCGTCGGGCTTGACCATGCTGTTGTAGCTGCCCACGACCTGGCCCTTGCGGTCGATCAGGTACTTGTAGAAATTCCACTTCGGCGCGGTGCCGGTTTCCTTCGACAGCATCACGTACATCGGATTGGCTTCATCGCCACGCACATGGGACTTGCCGAGCATCGGGAACTTGACGCCGTAGGTGTTGTAGCAGAAGTCCGAGATTTCCTTGGCCGAGCCGGGCTCCTGCGAGAAGTCGTTCGACGGGAAGCCCAGCACCACCAGACCGCGCTCGCGGTACTTGGCGTAAAGCGCCTCCAGGCCTTCGTACTGCGGCGTGAACCCGCAATAGCTGGCGGTGTTGACCACCAGCACGACCTTGCCGGCGTACTGGCACAGGTTCTGGGGCGATTCGTCCTGCAGACGCGGGAACCGGAAATTCAGCGAAGCCGGGCAGTTGCCCGCCGGCTGCGCCGCTACCGTGGCTGGCTTGTCAGCGGCGCGGGCAGGATGCGGCAGCATGGCGGCCGCGGCGGCCAGGCCCAGCGCGCCCAGCAGGGCCGTGCGCTGAAGGTGTTGCCGCATCCGATCCACGTGGACTGCAGTTGCCAGGGTGCGTTCGCGAGACATGGGTACAGACTCCGGTTTCCGTTGGTGCAGCAAAGTCTACGCGCTCGTGCGCTTCTCGTCATGACGCGGGGCGGCAGCGGCGGCCGCCCCTGGCCCCGGCATGTCCTTAGTCCATGTGAATCTTGGCCGCGTGTTCGGTCACGCTGCTGCGCAGTTCCAGGTCCGGCATGCGCCGCACGATGACCAGCGCAATGATGGCCGCCACCGCGCCCGCCGCGTAGATCAGGTGGAAACCCGATTCCACGCCGCCCGCCAGCACCTGGCGTACGGCCGGCGACAGATGGGTCATGGCCTCGCTGCCATGGCGCAGCGAGCCCAGGTCCAGCGCCTGGGTGACGCCCGAGCGCGCCAGCGCATCCCGGAATTCCATCGCCAGCAGCGTGCCCGCCAGGGCGCCGCCCAGGGCGCTGCCCAGCGAGCGGATCACCAGCAGCGCGCCGGTGCCGGCACCCATGTCGCGGCGCTCCAGCGCGTTCTGCACGGAGATCAGCGTACCCACCATCGACATGCCCAGCCCGATACCGGCAATCGTCATCGCCACCAGCACCAGCGCGGTGGGCACGGCGGCGGTGATCGTTGCCATCGACACCAGCCCCACGGCGGCGGCCACATAGCCCCCGGTCAGGATTTCGCGCATGCGGCCCAGACGCGGGGCCAGCCACGCCACCACGAAATTGCCGGCCACCGTGGACAGCAGGAACGGCACCACGAGCAGGCCCGATGTCGATGCATCGGCATCGCGTACCAGCTGGAATTGCAGGGGCAGCGCGAAGATGCACAGGAAGATATTGAGCGCGGCCAGCGCCGACGCGCCCACTCCCATCACATAGGCGCGGTTGCGGAACAGGCGCGGCGGCAGCATCGGATCTGCGGCGCGGCGCTCCTGCCAGGCCAGCAGCGCCACGGCCAGGAGCGTCAGCAGCAGCAGGCCGCCCATTTCCAGCGAGATCCAGTCGAACGCCTCGCCCGCCCAGCTCATCGCCAGCAGGAAGGCGACGATGGCAACCGCCAGCAGGCTCGCGCCCAGCCAGTCCACCTGCGGGCGCCCGCCGCGCGCGCGCAGGTGCGCCAGGCCGCGATAGCACATCGCCATCGCCAGCAGCCCCAGCGGCACGTTGATCCAGAACAGCCAGCGCCACGACATGTGGTCGGACACCCAGCCGCCCACCAGCGGCCCCGCAATCGACGAGACGGCCCACACCGTGGCCAGATAGCCCTGGTAGCGGCCGCGCTGGCGCGGTGCCACCACATCGGCGATGGCCGCCTGCGCCAGCGACATCAGCCCACCACCGCCCACGCCCTGCAGCGCGCGGAACAGGATCAGCTGCGTCAGCGTCTGCGCCAGCGCACAGGCCACCGATGCGGCGATAAATAGGGAAATCGCCAGCATCAGCAGGCGCCGGCGACCGAAACTGTCAGACAGCTTGCCGTACAGCGGCGTGGTGACCGTCGACACGATCAGGTAGGCGGTGACGATCCACGACAGGTGGCCGAAGCCGTTCAGATCATTGGCGATGGCCGGCACTGCCGGAATCACCACGGTCTGGTCGAGGGCGGCCAGCAGGATACAGAGCACGATGCCGCCGATCACGCGCATGATCGCGGCGTGATCGTGGATAACCGGAGCAGCGTCCAGCGCGGCGGACTGTGAAGGTGAGGGCGATGACATGCGAATGGGTGCGGACGAGGGACGAGCGGCGCCTTGGGTGCCGCGGAGACCACAAAAAAATCCGGCCGCATGACATCGATGCGGCCTTATTCAGTAACCGCATAATTATATGCATGCTTAGTATTTTTGCGCTGGAGCAGTTTGCCCGCTGGATCGGGGCAATGGGACAAAAACGACAGGCCAGGCGACGCCCCGGACACGTCCGTTCACATGTCCGGGGGATGCAAGGTGGATACGGGGCCGGAGGATGCGCCGGCTAGCGGGAGCCGCCCGTGATGTAGTGTTCCAGCTGTTCGATGGTGAAGCGCTGCTCGCTGATGATGTCGTTGACCAGGTCGCCAATCGACAACATGCCCAGCAACTCGTCGCCTTCCATCACGGGCAGGTGACGCAGGCGATGCCTGGTCATCAGCGCCATGCAATCGTCGGTACCCTGGTCGGCGCGCACATAGATCACGGCCGTGGTCATGATCTCCTTGACCAGCGTTTCGCGCGATGTGCGTTGCATCAGGATCACCTTGCGCGCGTAATCCCGTTCACTCAGGATGCCGACAATCTTGTCGTGCTCCATCACCAGCAGCGCGCCGATGCCCTTGTCGGCCATCAGCTGCAGTGCCGCGTACACCGTCGCCGTGGGTGGAATGCTGAAGATGGCGTGATTTGCCTTGTTTTCCAGAACCTGCCGTGCGGTCTTCATGTCACCGACTCCTTGTTGCCGTTTTGGAAACAGTCGCTGCCCAGACGCGATCGATATGCGGTGCTGCGCAAAAGCCCGCGCCCCCCGGGGGTCTGGCCGCGTCTAACCAGATTAGCAAAGGAAAGCGCCGCCTTACAGGGTGACTTTCACGAATCTTGGTTGCCAGCGTTGGCATGGCCGCACGGCGTCAGGCTACGGGCCCATGAATTGCCGCCAACCGGATGGCACGCGGCTTGCGCTGCCATTGCCGTGCCAGGCGCGCGATGTCGGGTGGCGGATCGGCATCGGGCGACGCATGGAACAGCAGCGT
The DNA here is from genome assembly GCF_056097175.1 of Cupriavidus sp. HE11. Lineage (NCBI taxonomy): Bacteria > Pseudomonadati > Pseudomonadota > Betaproteobacteria > Burkholderiales > Burkholderiaceae > Cupriavidus > Cupriavidus sp. HE11. The sequence continues at coordinate 1,978,583 of NZ_CP184464.1, read as the reverse complement.
CTGGCGCGATTTTGGACACCGGCTGGCCACGAAGGCGATGTCGTCGGCAAACCCCATGTCCAGCATCGTGTCGGCGGCTTCGAAGACAACCGTGTTCACCGCGCGCAGGTCCAGGCTGGCCGCGTCGATATGGTCGAGCATGCGCCCCGGTGTGCCCACAACGATATGCGCGCCATGGATCAGGCTATCGATCTGTGATCGAATCGGCATGCCGGTGCAGAGCAGCGCCACCTTGACCTGCCCAGCCACCCGCGCAAGTTGGCGGATGCGTCGTGCCACTACCTCGGCGCGGTCGCGCGTGGGACACAGCACCAGGGCCTGCACGTCGAAGCGCTGCGGATCGAGCCGGTGCAGCAGGGCGATCGCCAGCGTCGTGGCACTGCCACCGCCCTGGCGAACCTGCACGATCAGGTCGTGTCCGGCCAGCGCCAGGGGCAGGGCAGCGGACTGCAACGGCGTCATCGCAACGTGGCCCGATTGCGCGAGCGCGTCGAGCCACATCGGTTCCAGTGGCAGCGCCGAAAACGGGTCGCGCCGAGGCGCTATCGCCGGGGATGAGGGCTGGCTGGCACGCATGGCGTCACACTGCGGCGCGACTGGAGGGTCTCTTCGCAGCTGCCTTCCTGGCGGTGGCGGTTTTCGCGGGAGGCTTTGGCGTGGTGGCGGCTGTGGTGGCCTTTTTGGTGGCTTTTTTCGCCGTGGCTGTCTTTGCTGTGGCCTTCTTGGCCGTGGCTGCCTTCGTCGATGCGGACTTCGCCGGCGCAGTCTTTGCGGGCGCCTTTTTTGCGGCGGCCTTCTTTGCCGGTACCTTCGCCGATGTTTCAGCGTCCGCCGCCTTCGACACCGCCACCTTCACGGGAAGCACCTCGGTCGGTGTCCAGCCCAGCCGCTCCAGCAACGCTCCGGCCGCAGAAGGCGCACGCTCCTTGGCACCGTTGATAAAGAACAGATAGACCGCCTTCGGCTTGAGCTTTGCCCCCGGTTTGGCTTCCACCGCGGGCAGGTCGTCGGGTGCCTTGCCTTCGGCCCAGCTTGCCACGCGCCCAGCCCACTGATCCAGATCCTTCGGCGCGTAGCCGGTCGCCAGCTTTTCCTGTGCATTCATCAGGCGCGCGTAGACGAAGTCGGCGGTCAGATCGGCAAACGATGGGAATTTTGGCGAATCGGTGAATACCGTGGCCGCCTTGAACTTGCGCGCCAGCCTCAGGTATTCGTCGCACATGAAACTGGCGTGGCGCACCTCCAGCACGTGGCGTAGCGACACGCCTTCCACCGCGTCCGGCAACAGGTTCAGGAACGCCTCGAAATCGTCGGCCACGAACTGCTTGGTCGGCGCGAACTGCCAGACGATGGGGCCAAGCTTGTGACGCAACTCGGCGATGCCGCTATCGATAAAGCGATGGATCGAATCGGCGCCCTCGGCCAGGATGCGCCGGTTGGTGGCAAAACGCGACGCCTTGACGGCGAACACGAAGTCATCGGGCGTGGCATCGCGCCAGTTCGCAAACGACGTGCGCTTCTGCGTGCCGTGATAGGTACTGTTGATCTCGATCGCGGTCAGGTGGCGGCTTGCATATTCCAGCTCGCGCGCCTGCGGCAGGCCCGCCGGGTAGAAGTTGTCGCGCCATGGCGCAAAATTCCAGCCACCGATACCAATGTGGACATTGCCTGATGACTTGCCCTGCTTGCGCACTGCCATGGCTCCGATCTCCGCGAGAGACGATGGAGCAAGTCTAGCCGCATTTGCTGCACGCGGCTGTCAGGATGCGGACACGTGATTCGCGCGCGACCTGCTGTATCGCGCCCCTGCCTACTTTCCCTCGTCCGGCGCCGGATACTTGCGCGCGTTCATCTCCATCTTGGCGCGCACGGCCGCATCAAGGTCAACGCCAAGCGCCGTCACCAGCTGCGTCAGGTAGATCGTGATATCGGCCAGTTCCTGCTCCACGTGCGCACGCTCGGTCGTCGACATGATGTCGCGCGACTCTTCCTCGGTCTGCCACTGGAAGATTTCCACCAGCTCGGCCACTTCCACGCTGAGCGCCATCGCCAGGTTTTTCGGGCTGTGATACTTGCCCCAGCCGCGCGCCTCGCCAAAGGCAAGGGCGGCTTGCTGGAGGTTCTTGAGATCGATAAGAGCCATGGTCTGTCTGGTGCGAATTCGGTTCAGGCGGCATTGTCCCATTGATCGCCGCCGCGTCACGCACTCGACACCGGCATGCCGGCAGGCATACCCTGCCAGGTGAAGCCCACTGCAGACGGAGGCCCTATGCGACCCACTCCCGGCCCGGCGTTCTTCACCATTGCGGGTTCGCTCGCATACCTGGCGCTGCCCATCGCCGGCTGGGGCGGCGTCGGCGCCTACTTCGCCAACCCCGTCCGCACCGCCGCCGCAGCCGCCACCATGGGCATGGCCGTTATCGCGATCTTCTCCGGCGGCAACCTCAGCGCCGGGGAGCGCGAGGATCGCGACAACCGCTGGGTGCTGATCGCGTTTGGCGTGCTCGGACTGCTGGCGGGCTACGTGCCGGCACTGACTGATCGGCTCAACTTCTGGACAATCGGTGATGAAGCGGTGCGCTGGACCGGCCTGTTCCTGTTCGTCGTCGGCAGCACGCTGCGGCTCTGGCCGGTGTTCGTCCTCGGCAAGCGGTTCAGCGGTCTGGTGGCCATCCAGCCCGGCCACACGCTGGTGACCACCGGCATCTACGGCGTGATCCGGAATCCGAGCTACCTGGGGCTTGTGGTCAGTTCGCTGGGGTGGGTGCTGGTGTTCCGGTCGGTGCTCGGCGTGCTGCTGACAGCGCTGACGCTATGGCCCCTGCTCGCGCGCATCCGGGCCGAGGAGACTCTGCTACGGGAGCAGTTCGGAGACGAATACGCACGCTATTGCGCGCGGACCTGGCGGATGTTACCGGGGGTGTGGTGAAGGCAGCCGGCGATCAAGCCTCGACGCCTCGACGCCTGCCATCGTCATCCGGGCCATCCCCAACGGAAACGCGTTGCGCGAAGAGATCCGCAATCTGGTGGACGTCCGGCGCAAGCGAAAATCCGTGCGCGAGCTCGACATAGTTTGACCAGCGCGAGCAGCCCCGGAGGGCATCGTAAAAGCACCAAAAAAAATCCCGGCCTGGAGCCGGGATTTTTTTGCGTCTGCCAACTGTAGACGGATACAAAAGCTAAGAAAGAGAGCCTTGCTGGGCAAGGATTTGCGGGGAGGGCGCACCCATAAGGCGAGAAAACGGAACCCGTAAAATGAGAAATTCCGCCTGTGGCCTTCTCGAGCCTGGTGCCGGGCGAGCGGCTGATTGAACCTGTCCCATCAGCGGACGACGTTCGCGCTCGCACGCAGTTTTTCAAAAAGTCCGCTTGAAGTAAGCAAATTCTAGCGATTTTCGCGGGTGATGGGAATCTGCTGCGTGCGCACCGAAAAACCCTCTATCCAGTCTCAGGCCGGTGATTTCGGGGGCGGGGCGAGACGGCCGCGCGCCCGTAACAACCGAGCTGGTGAGAGCCCATGAAATCGACCAGTGACTTTCGGGTTGACCGAAACATGTGCGACTTCGGGCATCGACGGTCGTGACTCGTCCGAAAAATGTGCGATTCGTCTGGAAGACTGTCCGAAAATTGTATGTTTCTGGCGCTCCAGCGTCCGTCGTGACAGGTCGAGACGTCTGCGTGCGCCCGTCGCAACCGACCTGGAGGGCATTCATGAAATCGACCCGCCTATGTCTCGCCTGTGGCAACGCGTTCGTGCCGCTGCTGCATGTTCCCCACCAGCGTTATTGCTCCTCGAAAGCCTGCCAGCGCGCTCGTCGACGTGACTGGCAAAACCGCCGGCTTCGTACCGACAACGATTATCGCGATAACCAGGCGCGGGCCCAGGCGAAGTGGCGCTCGACCCACTCAGGCTATTGGCGCGAATATCGAGCTGCACATCCAGTGTATTGCGAGCGCAACCGGAGCATGCAGCGGCTACGCAATTCACGGCGGACTTTCAAGCCGATTGCAAACATGAACGTCTTCGGGCGCCATCGCCAGCTGGGTTCGGGCTTCTACGTGCTGCGCCATGCAGATGAGGCGGGCGTTGCAAAAATGGACGCGTGGACCGTCCACATCGCCGTGCTGTCTGCACCCACAGCGCCACCCATATGATTGCAAAGAGATGACGTGATTCACCCTGGCGTCGTGCCTGCTAACCTTGCCTCACCAAGGTTCGCTTTCAAACGCCACCACCTGATGTGAAGCTGTGGTGCTCGCATTTGAGGCTTCCTTGTGCTCGGTGCCTTCCGCGGTCTATGTCTGAGTTGCGGAGTGAGAAATGTCATCCAATAACGCGGGTGCAGCAGTCGTAGCCGACTCCTTGGCAGGACGGGCAGCGGAGTATGTCCGCATGTCGACCGAACATCAGCAGTATTCGACCGAGAATCAGCGCTGTTGATTTGCACGGAAAACGGACCCAGCATTTGCATCGAAAATTGACCCACCCTGGGTTCATGCTTCGTCTTGAGGCGGTGTTTGCTTGGCGGTCCGTTTCTCCTTCTTGGGTTGAGTGGTGCTGTGCTTGAAGCGGTAGCTGTCGTTGCCTGTCTCCACGATGTGGCAGTGATGTGTGAGGCGGTCCAGTAAGGCGGTGGTCATCTTGGCGTCACCGAACACGGCCGACCACTCGCCAAAGCTCAGGTTTGTCGTGATGATCACACTGGTGCGCTCGTATAGCTTGCTGATAAGGTGAAACAGCATGGCGCCTCCAGCCTGGCTGAATGGTAGATAGCCCAATTCGTCCAGGATCACCAGATCCGTGTACATAAGTCGCGTGGCCATGTGGCCTGGTTTGCCGGTCGACTTCTCTAGCTCCAGCAGGTTGACCAGTTCGACCGTCGAGAAGAACCTGACCCGGCGATGGTGATGCTCCACAGCTTGCACGCCGATGGCGGTCCCAATGTGCGTTTTGCCCGTACCCGGTCCACCTACCAAGACGACGTTGTGGGCCGACTCGAGGAACTCGCATCGATGGAGTTGCCGCACAAGAGCCTCGTTCACTTCACTGCAACTGAAATCGAAGCCGACCAGATCCCGATACGCCGGAAACTTGGCCACCTTCATCTGGTAGGCCAGGGACCTGACCTCGCGCTCCGAGAGTTCGGCCTTGAGCAGCCGCGACAGAATGGACACCGCAGCCTGGTAAGCGGGTGAGTCCTGTTCCGCCAGATCGCCAAGCGCCTGCGCCATGCCATGAAGCTTCAGCGCCTTGAGCATCTCCACCATGACCTCATGCTGCATGATTGACCTCCCGCAGCGTGTCGTAGCGGCCAACATTGGCCTCGGGCTCGACGCGTAATGCCAGCGCCTGCGGGGCGGTAATGGGCGAAATGGGCTCGCCCTGCAGCAGACGGCTAAGAATATTGAGGACTGTCTGCTTGGAAGGCGCGCCGGTCTCCAGCGCAAGCTCAACGGCCATCAGCACTGCCTGCTCATCGTGCAACAGGACCAGCGCCAACACCTCCACCATCTCGCGATCGCCACCGGTTCGCTTCAGCAAGATGCGCTGCAGACGCTTGAATCCATCGGGAAGCTCGGCGAATGGCGCGCCGTTGCGTAGTGCACCGGGCTTGCGCTGCAGAACGGCCAGATAGTGACGCCAGTCATAGATCGTGCTGCCATGGCCGTGGCTTCGACTGATGCAGCGTACGTGCTCGGCAATGACATGCCCTTCGGCAACGAACACCAGGCGCGAGGCATAAACACGCAAGCTGATGGGCCGATTGGCATATGAGGCTGGCACGCTGTAACGGTTGCGATCAAAGTGTACGAGGCAGGTCGGCGAGACGCGCTTGGTGTGCTCCACGAAGCCATCAAACGCCTGACCTACGGGCATGAGATGGGGGCGTTCCTGAGACCACGCTTCCCATATCGTCATGTCGAGCTCGGGGTGACGGGTCTGTTGCCAAAGCAGCACGCACTGATCGGCCAACCAGTCGTTGAGCGCGTCGAGCGAGCCAAATGACGGGATCCGCTGCCAGATGCGATGGCGGCTGTCCTGGACGTTCTTCTCTATCTGCCCCTTCTCCCAGCCAGAGGCCGGATTGCAAAACTCGGCATCGAACAGGTAATGGCTGACCATGGTGCTGAAGCGCAGGTTCACGTCGCGCAGCTTGCCGCGCCGAACCCGATCCACCGCCGTCTTCATGTTGTCGTAGATGCCGCGCCGCGGGATGCCACCCCAGGCAGTAAAGGCGTGCTGATGGGCATCGAACAGCATCTCGTGAGTCTGCAGGAGATATGCGCGTAGGAAAAATGCCCGGCTATGGCTGAGCTTGAATTGCGCGACTTGCAGCTTTGTACGCTCGCCGGCAATGACTGCCCAGTCCTCGCTCCAGTCGAACTGAAAGGCTTCGCCCTCGGCAAAACGCAAAGGAATGAACGTGCCTTTGCTCGCGGCCTTCGATTGCTGCTGTAGCTCCTGGCGCCAGCGGCGTGCGAAAGCCGCCACGCGGTCATAGGATCCGGTGAATCCGAGTGCACACAAGTCAGCGTGGATTTGCTTGAGAGTACGCCGTTGCTTGCGCGGCTTGTTGGCTTCGGTCTTAAGCCAGGCCGACAGCTTGGCGGCGTAGCCGTCGAGCTTGCTGGGGCTGTGTCGCGTCGGATAGGCAGGCACCGTGACGTCTGCACGCAGGTAACGCCTAACAGTGTTGCGGGAAATACCAAGGCGCCTGGCGATCTCGCGAAGCGGGATCTGGTCGCGCAGGTGCCAGCGTCGAATGATGCTCAAAATGGCCACGTCGATCACTCCGAACTCCCGCCCGTTGCCGAGCAGGACAGTGTTCTACACGTGGGTCAACATTCGATGCAAATTACCGGGTCAGGTGGGTCAGTTCTCAGTGCAAATCAACAGATTGTCGTTAAGCTGGCCGCATTATCCCAGACAAGAGTGCATGGGACTGTACGGCCTGTGCATGGTTTGTGCGATGACGCAGATTGTGCAGGTACTGACAGCGATTCGGGAACGGGCGGGGCCCGACGATGAATCATCAATAAATCCAACCTATCAATGCAAAAGACCCATAAGTTTCTCAACTTATGGGTCCAAGATTCTCAGGTTATGCGCCTATCTACACCAACAACTCAAACGTCGATATTTCGCGCGACCAGCGCGTTGCTCTCGATGAAGTTGCGGCGCGGTTCCACTTCGTCGCCCATCAGCGTCGTAAAGATCTGGTCTGCCGCGATGGCGTCTTCGATCTGTACCTTCAGCAGGCGGCGTTGCGTCACGTCGAGCGTGGTTTCGAACAGCTGCTCGGGGTTCATTTCGCCCAGACCCTTGTAGCGCTGGCGCGAAACGCCGCGTTCGGCTTCGGTCAGCAGCCACTGCATGGCCTGGTGGAAGTCCGCCACGGTCTGCTCGCGCTGCTTTTCGCCTTCGCCACGCTTGACCTTGGTGCCGTCCGGGATCAGGCCCTGGAACGTGGTGGCCGCGCGCGACAGCGCCGCGTAGTCGGCACCGTGCACGAAGTCCGCATCCAGGTGCGACAGGCGCACGTTGCCGTGGTGGCGACGGGCAATCATCAGGCGGTGCTTGTCGGTCTTCTCGTCGAATTGCGCGTAGACGTCGGCCGTGCCGTCATCGTTCACGGCGGCACCGATCAGCGTCTTGGCATGCATTTCGGCAAGCTTGGCCTTCAGCGCCACGGCCGATGCCTCGGCAGCGGCAGCACTGTCGAGATCCAGCGCCACGCCGTCGGCGATCGCGCGCAGTGCCTCGACATCGACGATGCGCGACAAGCGGCCGATCACGCCTTCGGCCAGCTGGTACTGGCGGGCCAGTTCGCTCAGCGCGTCGCCATTGATCTCGCTGCCGTCCGGACGCACCAGGCCGGCCTTTTCCATCGCAAGCTTCAGCATGTACGCGTTCAGCTCGGTATCGTCCTTGATGTAGCGCTCTTCCTTGCCGTGCTTGATCTTGTACAGCGGCGGCTGCGCGATGTAGACGTAGCCGCGCTCGATGATGTCCGGCATCTGGCGGTAGAAGAACGTCAGCAGCAGCGTGCGGATGTGCGAGCCGTCGACGTCAGCATCGGTCATGATGATGATGCGGTGGTAGCGCAGCTTTTCGAGGTTGTAGTCTTCCTTGCCGATGCCCGTGCCCAGCGCGGTGATCAGCGTCAGCACTTCCTGGCTGGACAGCATCTTGTCGAAACGCGCACGCTCCACGTTCAGGATCTTGCCCTTCAGCGGCAGGATTGCCTGGAACTTGCGGTCGCGGCCCTGCTTGGCCGAGCCGCCTGCGGAGTCACCCTCCACCAGGAACAGTTCGGACTGCGCCGGGTCCTTCTCCTGGCAGTCGGCCAGCTTGCCCGGCAGGCCCATGCCGTCCATCACACCCTTGCGGCGCGTCATTTCACGCGCCTTGCGGGCAGCTTCACGGGCACGCGCGGCGTCGACGATCTTGCCGCAGATGATCTTGGCGTCGTTCGGCGTTTCCAGCAGGAAGTCCGTCAGCGCCTTGCCGACCAGTTCTTCCACGGGCAGGCGCACTTCGGACGAGACCAGCTTGTCCTTGGTCTGCGAGCTGAACTTCGGCTCGGGCACCTTCACCGACAGCACGCAGGCCAGGCCTTCGCGCATGTCGTCGCCGCTGGTTTCGATCTTGGCCTTCTTGGCGATCTCGTTTTCTTCGATGTACTTGTTGATGACACGCGTCATCGCCGCGCGCAGGCCCGTCAGGTGGGTACCGCCGTCGCGCTGCGGAATGTTGTTCGTGAAGCAGAGCACCTGCTCGTTGTAGCCATCGTTCCACTGCATGGCCACTTCCACGGAAATGCCGTCCTTCTCTGCGTTCGCATAGAAGATGTTCGGATGCAGCGTGGTCTTGGCGCGGTTGATGTACTCCACGAAGCCCTTCACGCCGCCCGAGAACGCGAAATCCTCTTCCTTGCCGGTGCGCTGGTCCAGCAGCTTGATATGCACGCCGTTGTTCAGGAACGAGAGTTCGCGGATGCGCTTGGACAGCACCTCGTAGTGGAACTCGACGTTCGTGAAGATTTCCTCGTCGGCCAGGAAGTGCACCTCGGTGCCGCGCTTGTCGGTGGCGCCAACGATCTTCATCGGCGAGACTTCCACGGGCTGGCCGTCCGGGCCGGCCACGGTCTCGATGATGCGGTTCTGCACCTCGCCCTTGGCGAATTCGATCAGGTTGACCTGGCCGTCACGGCGCACGGTCAGGCGCAGCCACTTCGACAGTGCGTTCACGCACGACACGCCCACGCCGTGCAGGCCGCCAGACACCTTGTAGCTGTTCTGGTTGAACTTGCCGCCGGCGTGCAGTTCGGTCATGGCGATTTCCGCCGCGCTGCGCTTCGGCTCGTGCTTGTCGTCGAACTTGACGGCCGGCGGAATACCACGGCCGTTGTCGACGATCGAGATCGAGTTGTCGGTATGGATCGTGACCTGGATCTCGGTGCAGTAGCCGGCCAGGGCCTCGTCGATCGAGTTGTCGAGCACCTCGAACACCAGGTGGTGCAGGCCGGTGCCGTCCGACGTATCGCCGATATACATGCCGGGACGCTTGCGCACCGCTTCCAGGCCTTCCAGGATCTGGATCGAAGAGGCGCCGTAAGTGTTTTCCTGCTGCGGTTTCTGCTGATCGGTCATGTTTTCCTACTCACGATACTCACGGCAAATGCGGAGAAATCCGAACCTGCGCCGGGCGGCGGCGGGTGCGGAACGTCCGCAGTTGCGGGTTACTTAAAAACGGCAAAAGGGGCGGATCCCGTAGACCCGGCCCCTGCTGCGATGTGTGCCCGATTGTGTATGGATGGCGACTCGGTGCTGGCCATCAAATGCGCATCGGCATCACGACGTACTTGAAGTTGTCGTCTTCCGGCACGGTAATCAGCGCACTCGAATTGGAGTCGCCGAGGCTGACCTGCACCTGCTCGCTCTTGAGGTTGCCGAGTACGTCGAGCAGGTAGGTCACGTTAAAGCCGATATCGAGCGCGTCGCCCGAATAGTCGAGTTCCAGTTCTTCCTGCGCCTCTTCCTGGTCGGCGTTGGTCGAGCTGATCTTCAGCACGTGCGTATCCAGAATGCAGCGCACGCCCTTGAACTTGTCGGTGGTCAGGATCGCGGTACGCTGCAGCGCCTGTTGCAGCTGCACGCGGTCGATCGCGAACGCGTTCTTGTAGCCCTTGGGGATCACGCGCTGGAAGTCCGGGAACTTGCCCTCCACCAGCTTGCTGATCAGTTCCACGTTGGCAAACGAGAACTTGACCTGGTTCGCGGCCAGCTGCACCTGGACGGGATCGTCGGTGTCTTCCAGCAGGCGCTGCAGTTCCAGGATGGTCTTGCGCGGGATGATCACTTCCTGGCGCGAGCCCACGCCGGCAGCTTCGTTTTCCAGCTCCACGCCGCAGTACGCCAGGCGGTGGCCGTCCGTGGCGACGGCCATGACCTTCTTGCCGTCCACTACCAGCAGCATGCCGTTCAGGTAGTAGCGGATGTCCTGCTGGGCCATCGCGAAATGCACCATCGCCAGCAGATGCTTGAACGTCTTCTGCGGCAGGCTCACGCTCGCGTTGAATTCGGCGGCTTCGGCAACGGTCGGGAATTCCTCCGCGGCCAGCGTCTGCAGTGCAAAGCGGCTCTTGCCCGATTGCACGGTCATGCGCTTGTCGTTGAGCGACAGCGCCACGTCGCCGTCGGGCATCGCGCGCAGGATGTCCAGCAGCTTGCGCGCGGCCACGGTGGTGGCTACGTCGTCGCTGCCCACGCCGCACTCGGCGTGCGTGGTGATCTGGATCTCGATGTCGGTCGAGAGGAAGGATACGTTCGAGCCGGACTTGCGAATCAGCAGGTTGGCCAGGATCGGGAGGGTGTGGCGGCGCTCCACGATGCCGCTCACGATTTGCAGCGGACGCAGCAGATTGTCTCGCGAGGTTTTGACCAATTGCATTGAATTTATCCTTCGTCGTTTGTCGTCGGCGACCGCGGAATCAGGTAAAACTCCGATATCCAATTTCCACTTTGGAATCAAAGAGTTAATGCCGGATTGTACCAAGGATAAGCCGCTGCGGTGAAGCGGGGCGAATCCGGCGGGGCGCCGGACTGTGCACAAAATGCCACGCTCCGGGCGTCTACGTCCGCCAATTCGTCCCGACTCACCGCAAAGCCTTATCTGAGGCCGGTTTCCCGCGATGCAACCGTTGCTTCGGCGCCCGCTTGCCGCCGGACGCGCACCCAGTAGTATGCCAGCCCGGCAAGGCCGCCCTTCAAAACCCGCGAATCAGCCCTTGAGCGTCTGTTCCAGCACGTGCAGCTCGTGGTTCAGCTGCGCGTCCTTGCCACGCTCGTCGGCGATCTTGCGCACGGCGTGCAGCACCGTGGTGTGGTCGCGTCCGCCGAACAGCTCGCCGATTTCCGGCAGGCTCTTCTGCGTCAGTTCCTTTGCCAGGTACATCGCGATCTGGCGCGGCCGCGCGATGTTGGCGGGCCGCTTCTTCGAATACATGTCCGCGACCTTGATGTTGTAGAAATCGGCGCAGGTCTTCTGGATGTTCTCCACGGAGATCTGGCGGTTCTGCACGGTCAGCAGGTCCTTGAGCGCCTCGCGCGTAACCTCGATCGTGATGTCCTTGCCATGGAAGTTCGAGAACGCCAGGATCTTGCGCAGCGCGCCTTCCAGCTCTCGTACGTTGGAACGCAGGTGCTTCGCGACGAAGAACGCCACCTCTTCCGGCACGCTCACGTTTTCGGCCGCGGCCTTCTTCATCAGGATGGCGACGCGCATTTCCAGCTCGGGCGGCTCGATCGCCACGGTCAGGCCGGAGTCGAAGCGCGAGATCAGCCGGTCGTCGATCCCGGTAATTTCCTTCGGATAGGTATCGCTGGTGATGATCACCTGCGCGCGGTTGGCGATCAGCGCCTCGAACGCGTAGAAGAACTCTTCCTGCGTGCGGTTCTTGCCCGAGAAGAACTGGATATCGTCGATCAGCAGCAGGTCCAGCGAATGGTAGTACCGCTTGAACTCGTCGAACGCCTTCCGCTGATAGGCCTTCACCACGTCCGACACATATTGTTCGGCATGGATGTAGCGGATGCGTGCGCGCGGGTTCTCCATCAGCATGAAGTTGCCGATGGCGTGAATCAGGTGGGTCTTGCCCAGGCCGACGCCGCCATAAAGGTACAGCGGGTTGTACGACTTGCCCGGATTGTTCGCCACCTGGATGGCCGCGGCGCGGGCCAGCTGGTTGGCCTTGCCGGTCACGAAGTTGTCGAACGTCAGGATCGGGTTCAGGCGCGAACGCTCGTGCACCGTGTCGGTCGGCTGCGCGCCGGCGACGGCCGGCTGCTGGACCGGCACGCGGAAGGAACGGGCGCTGGCTTCGGTCGCATCCATCTGGGCCACGTCGATGTCGCCCATGTCATGCATCGGCACATTGGCGCCTGCCTGGAGCGGATGGCCGGTCGGCGCAGCGCCGCGATGCGGCATGGCACCCGGGCCGGCCGGGTAGGGCGCCTGGCTGGCCGGCGCGCCGTAGCCCGGTTGTCCGCCGTTCGGCTGGCCGGCATGCTCGTGATAGCCGCCCGCCTGGAGCGATTGCGGATGCGGTGCCGGGGCATGGCCATACCCCTGGCCGGACATGCCGGCCGGCATGCCCGCCGATGCGCCGGGGTAGCCTGCGCCACCCGTACCCATTGCAGCGGGCGTCATGCCATCGTGGCCGCCCTGCTGCATGGCCTGTTGCGTATAAGTGGCCGCACGGCCCGAGGCCGCGGGATCCAGGACAAAGTGAACGCTAACCTGCGTTTCCCAGTATTCGCACGCAAGCGCGGTGATCCGCCCCGAAAACTGGCTCTTGACCCAGTCGAGCTTGAAGCGGTTCGGCGCGGCAATCCGCAGCGCGTGCGCTTCCTCGTCGAAGGCGACGGGCGCCAACGGCTTGATCCAGGTTTTGAATTGTTGGGGCGTCAGTTCGCGCTCGAGTTGCGCGGCTGCTGCCTGCCAGAAATCTTGCATGTGTTCTTCTGAGTGACCGTGCCATCGCGCCGATGGCACGTCACGGGTGGACGCGGCGCTTGCGTTCCGGAACCCCTGCACATGCCTTTTGCGTCATTTTTCAAACGCGAAAGGCAATACACCGTCCACGAATGCAGTGCATCGCAACGGCAGTTCAAACGGGTATACATCACGGTATACCGAGGCAGGCAGTCCCGGGTTGTGCGTGCGCCACGCGGCCCGTGTAGTGTTTGGACCCGGATTGTACCCCCCGGTCCAAGTTATCCACAAAGGATAACCCTGTGGACAAGTTGTGAAAAATCAGTGGATTTGTGTGCACAACCGGAGCGGAAGGCGCGCCAGGCAAGGGGCTCCGGGACCCGATAATCCATCGGAAACAAGGACTTGACCCCTGGAGGTACCACCGATAGGTGACCGGGAATACCCACAGAGTTACCCACCGATCGTTGTGGACAATGGTGCACCGGCGTTCACGGCGGCTTGCGCCTCACATGTGGCGCACATGCAGGAAGTGGCCATCCGGCGCCTTGACACTCGCGACGAAAATCGGTTAAATGGCGGGTTCTGCGATGCGGCAGGGGATCACGTATGCGCATCGCCGGGTCTGGCCCGTTCCGCTACATGTAAACAATGTGCGGCATCAGGCAAGCGGCCTGATCCCCGCCAGCGCTTCCGGCCCACACGGCCTGAGCCAGCGGCGGCCGGCAGCAAGACAGAACCAGAATCGTCGGCATGGCCGCAGCAACCTCGGTGGATACCGAGCGTCCGCATTGCGGCAGCCCCATGCGAACCATACGCGGCGGCCAAGGCGCCCCGGCATCGGCCGGCGCCCGGAAAGCCCGGATCAACCAGAGAGTGCAACATGAAACGTACCTACCAACCTTCCGTTACCCGCCGCAAGCGTACCCATGGTTTCCGCGTGCGCATGAAGACCCGCGGCGGCCGTGCCGTGATCAACGCTCGCCGCGCCAAGGGCCGCAAGCGCCTGGCAATCTGAGGGCCGGGCGACCGGCCCGGATGGCAGGCAGCGTGACGGTTCGCCGTCCGCGTTGCTGCTGTCGTCCGGCCCAGCGCCTCGCACTCAGGATGGCCAGGACCGCCGCCGCCGAAGCCCGGCTTGTCCGCTAGCTTTGAACAGCGTGTCGACCCATGCCTTTCCCAAAGCCGCGAGGCTGACAAAGACGGATGAATTTTCATCCGTTTTTGCATTGCGGCCTCGGCGTCGCAGCACGCATTTCGTGCTGTACGTAAGGGCCAATGGCCAGCCTCAGGCGAGGCTCGGCATCGTCGTGGGCAAGAAGTTTGCGCCGCGCGCCGCCGAGCGCAACCTCGTGAAGCGCATGGTGCGGGAACTGTTTCGCAGCCGGCAGGACCAATTCGCGGGCCGCGATATCCTGTTGCGGTTGCAGGCAAAGTTTCCGCGTGCGGACTTTGCCAGCCGGTCGGCCATACGGCGTGCCTGCCGGGCCGAGCTCGGCAGCTTGCTGGATGTGGCCGCCAGGCCACTACCACCTGCGCCAACCGTCCCGGCAACCGGCGAGCCGCCTGCATCGGCCCCACCTGCCGCGCCTCCCGCGCCAGCCTGACCATCATCATGAAGCGAATCCTGCTTGCCCTGCTGCGCATCTACAAGATCGCCCTGAGTCCTTACCTGGGCTCGCAGTGCCGCTTCCTGCCCACTTGTTCCGACTATGCCCGCGACGCCATCATCAGCCATGGCCCCGCGCGTGGCACGTGGATGACCGCGTGCAGACTCTGCCGTTGCCATCCTTTCGCAAAGGGCGGGTATGATCCCGTGCCCGAGCCTGTAGTACACGGAAAGGCCTCCGCGGTGCCTCCCGCAGCCACCGCATCCGGCCGCCCGTCCATCACGGTCCGGCTCCCCAGACCCTGATTCCCCAGACCATAGCGAGACATGGATATCAAACGCACCATCCTGTGGGTCATCTTCTCGATGTCCCTCGTGCTGCTCTACGACAACTGGCAGCGCGCCAACGGCCACGCGTCGATGTTCTTCCCGAGCGCCAACACGCAACAGCAGGCCGCCCCGGCTGGTGGCGCCAGCGGTGCCACGGCGCAGGGTGACGTGCCCAAGGCCAACGCCACTGGCGCGTCGGCACCGGGCGCCGTGCCGGGCGCGCCGCAGGCGGCTGCCCAGCCCGCTGGCGAGAAGGTCATCGTCACCACTGACGAAGTGCGTGCCGAGATCGACACCGCCGGCGGCATCCTGTCGCGCCTGGAACTGCTCAACGAGCACGAGAAGGACGGCAAGCCGGTTGTTCTGTTCGAACGTGACGCACAGCGCACCTATCTGGCCCGTTCCGGCCTGATCGGCGGCGATCTGCCGAACCACACCACGGTGTTCACGGTCGCCCCGGGCGCCCGTGCGCTGGCACCGGGCCAGGACAAGCTCGACCTCGTGCTGACCGCCGAAAAGGGCGGCGTGAAGTTTGTGAAGACCTACACGTTCCGCAAGGGCAGCTATGTGGTCGACGCACGCTTCGACGTGACGAACGCCGGCACGGCGCCGGTTTCGCCGACGCTGTACCTGGAACTGGCACGTGACGGCACCAAGGTGGAACAGTCGCAGTTCTACAGCACGTTCACGGGCCCGGCCATCTACACGAACGCCGACAAGTACCACAAGATCACGTTCGACGACATCGCCAAGGGCAAGGCCTCCGTGCCGGCCGCCACCGACAACGGCTGGGTGGCGATGGTGCAGCACTACTTCGCTTCGGCCTGGATTCCGCAGAACGGCAAGCAGCACAGCTTCTACGCCGAGCAGATCGATCCGAACCTGTACCGCGTGGGTATCCAGCAGCCGCTGGGCCAGCTGGCCCCGGGCGCCACGGTGAGCACCGATGCCCGCCTGTTCGCCGGCCCGCAGGAAGAGCGCATGCTCGAGCAGATCACGCCGGGCCTGGAACTGGTCAAGGACTATGGCTGGCTGACCATCCTGGCCAAGCCGCTGTTCTGGCTGCTGGAAAAGCTGCACGGCTTCCTGAACAACTGGGGCTGGTCGATCATCGCGCTGACCGTGCTGATCAAGCTGGTGTTCTTCCCGCTGTCGGCTGCCAGCTACAAGTCGATGGGCAAGATGAAGGACCTGCAGCCGCGCATGACGGCCGTCCGCGAGCGCTACAAGGGCGACCCGCAGAAGATGAACCAGGAAATGATGGCGCTGTACCGCACCGAGAAGGTCAATCCGCTCGGCGGCTGCCTGCCGATCGTGATCCAGATTCCGGTGTTCATTGCGCTGTACTGGGTGCTGCTGTCGTCGGTGGAAATGCGCGGTGCGCCGTGGCTGGGCTGGATTCATGACCTGTCGGTGCCGGATCCGTTCTACATCCTGCCGATCGTGATGGCCGTGTCGATGTTCGTGCAGACCAGGCTGAACCCGACCCCGCCGGACCCCGTCCAGGCCAAGGTCATGATGATCATGCCGCTGGTGTTCTCGTTCATGTTCTTCTTCTTCCCGGCCGGCCTGGTGCTGTACTGGGTTGTGAACAACATCCTGTCGATTGCCCAGCAGTGGCAGATCAACCGCATGCTCGGCAAGGGCAAGGCCGCGGCGGTAGCCAAGAGCTGACCTCCCGGTTGCAAACCCGACCCACGAAAAACCCGGCTGCCAGCCGGGTTTTTCTTTTTCGGCGTATCCTTGCAGTCTTATGTCTTATATAAGACTTAAGCTCACTAACAGGACAAGGGGATACACCATGACATGGTCGGCCAGCCAGTACGTGCAATTCGAGGATGAACGGACCCGCCCGGTGCGGGACCTGGTCGGGGCCATCCCCACCGTCAGCGCCACGCGGGTGGTCGACATAGGCTGCGGGCCGGGCAATTCCACCGAAGTGCTGGCGGCCCGGTACGCCAGCGCGGAGGTCGCGGGCCTGGACAGCGACGCCGACATGATCGCCGCCGCGCGCAAGCGCCTGCCGAACCTGCACTTCGATATTGCCGACGTCACGCAATGGGCCGATGGCGGGCCCTGGGATGTGATCCTGGCCAACGCCGTGTTCCAGTGGGTGCCCGATCACGCCAGGCTGTTCCCGTCGCTGATCGGCAAGCTCGCGCCGGGCGGCAGCCTGGCCGTGCAGATGCCGGACAACCTCAACGAGCCGCCGCACCTGCTGATGCGCGAAACGGCGCTGGAAGGCCCCTGGGCGTCCAAGCTCGCAGCCGCCGCCGATGCCCGCACCGCGCTGGCCTCGGAGCGCTGGTATTACGAACTGCTCAAGCCGCACTGCTCGCGCGTGGATATCTGGCGCACGATCTACCAGCATCCGCTCAAGGGCGGCCCCGCCGCCATCGTCGAATGGTTCAAGGGCAGCGGTCTGCGGCCCTTCCTGGCGCCGCTGGACGATGCCGAGAAGGCCGAGTACCTGCGGCAGTACGAGGCCAGGCTGGCCAAGGTGTTTCCGGCAATGCCCGACGGCACCGTGCTGCTGCCGTTCCCGCGCGTGTTCATCGTGGCCACGCGCTAGAAATCCGATGGTGGCGGACGGCGACCGCGTGCGCCATCGCCTACACTAGACGGACGTTGCGCAGTTACTCTCTTTCCACTTCGGAAACATCGCAATGAGCCGTCAGTCCGTGCTGCACCGGAAGATGCGTCCCGCCGCCGCGTTCGTTGCCCTGGGCGAATCGGGGCTGGGGGCCGTTCACGATCGCCTGGACGCACTCCAGCATCGCGACGAAGTGGAGGATGTCCATGAGTTGCGCGTCGCCGTACGCCATCTGCGCGCGGTGGCGTGGGCCTTCGGCCCGGTGCTGCCCCGCCAGGTAAAGGCGCGCTGGAAGCAGGCCCTGCGCGATGTGGCCGATGCCGCGGGCGATGTGCGCGACTGGGACGTCTTTATCGCCGAGACCCTGGCCCCGGCGCTGGTGAAGCAGCCCGAAGACGCGTTGCTGGTAGCACTGATCGAGACCGCCCAGGCCAGGCGCACGCTTGCCCACGCCGAGATGATGACAAGATTGTCACGCTACCGGCAGGCACCACTGCCCACGTTGAAACGCGACCTGCTGCATCTTGCAGGGCAGGACGCCAGGGGCCGACTCGAAACCTTCGCACCGAAGCGCATCCGCAAGGCCCGCGAGAAGGTTCGCGAGCGGGCCCGCATTGCCCGCGACGGGAAGACCGAGCACATTCACAAGCTGCGCATCGGCAACAAGCGCCTGCGCTATGCCATCGAGGCACTGTCCGATGTCCTGCCTGGCCGCTATCGCAAGCGTCTGCGCAAGAAGCTGGTGGCGCGGCAGTCGGAACTGGGCGCCGTGATCGACGGCGCCGTGGCGCGCCGGCTGATGTGCGAGTGCCTGTCGGTCGAACCGCCCAGCGACGCGCCGGCATGAGCCGCAGCCAATCCGGTCCGCGGGGCGATCTGCGACAATACTGCACATGACTGCAACCCAGCTTCCCATTGCCGCCATCGCCACCGCACCGGGCCGCGGCGGCATCGGCGTCGTACGCGTATCCGGCCCCGATGTCGCCAGCGTCATGCGTGCCGTCTGCGGCCGCGCGCTGCAGCCGCGCCATGCCACCTACCTGCCATTCCTGGACGGCCACGGCAAGGTCATCGACCACGGCCTGGCGCTGTACTTTCCGGCACCGAATTCCTACACCGGCGAAGAAGTGCTCGAACTGCAGGGGCACGGCGGCCCGGTAGTCATGCAGATGCTGCTGGCGCGCTGCCTGGAAGCCGGCAAGGACATCGGCCTGCGCGTGGCCGAGCCCGGTGAATTCACGCGCCGCGCCTTCCTGAACGACAAGCTCGACCTGGCCCAGGCCGAAGCCGTGGCCGACCTGATCGAAGCCAGCACCGAGGCCGCCGCACGTTCGGCCGCGCGTTCGATGGAGGGCGAGTTCTCGCGGGCCATCCACGCGCTGGTCGAGCAGGTCATCCACCTGCGCATGCTGGTGGAAGCCACGCTCGACTTCCCCGAGGAGGAAATTGACTTCCTGGAAGCGTCCGACGCCCGCGGCCAGCTCACGCGCATTCGCGAAAGCCTGGCCGGCGTGCTCAAGCAGGCGCGGCAGGGATCGTTGCTGCGCGAAGGGCTGTCGGTCGTGCTGGCCGGGCAACCGAATGTCGGCAAGTCGTCGCTGCTCAATGCGCTGGCGGGCGCGGAACTGGCCATCGTCACGCCGATCGCCGGCACCACGCGCGACCGCGTGCGCGAGACCATCCAGATCGACGGCATCCCGCTCCATATCATCGACACCGCCGGCCTGCGCGACGACGCTGCCGACGAAGTGGAGCGCATCGGCATCGAACGCACCTGGGACGCGATCCGCCGCGCGGACATCGTGCTGCATCTGGTGGACGCGGCCGACTACCTCGAACACGGCATCTCGGAAATCGACGATCACATCGACGACCGCCTGAGCGGCCAGCTCCCGCCCGGGTCGCCGATCGTGCGCGTAGTCAACAAGATCGACATGGCGCCGTCGGCCGGCGAGATGGGCTTCGGCGGCAACCGCCCGCACGTGGTGGTGGCCAACGGCCCCAACCCCACCGAAATCTGGATCTCGGCGCGCACCGGCGCCGGCATCGACCTGATGCGCCGCGAACTGCTGCGCCTGATCGGCTGGCAGTCCGGCAACGAGGGCACGTTCCTGGCGCGCGAGCGCCATCTCACCGCACTGCGCAACGCCCAATCGCACCTGGACTGCGCCGTGGAACGCGCCAAACAGAACGCCCAGGCCCTGGACCTGTTCGCCGAAGAGCTTCGCCTCGCACAGGATCACCTGAACAGCATCACGGGCGAATTCACCAGCGACGACCTGCTGGGGACAATCTTTACGCGGTTCTGTATCGGCAAGTGAGCGGCCTGCAGCCTCCGGGGGCGCCCGCAGGCCGCCCCCTCACTCCCGGCGAGCAGTCGCTCGCCCGCTCGGTATTCGCGGATACCGTCGACTACGCCACCGTCCGCGTTCATCATCGCAACTACGTTTTCTGGCAGGGTGCGAACTACATCATCACGCCCAATGGCCATATCTACCTGGGCCGGAATCTGCGCGGGCTGGATGACTTCAGTGTGGCTGGCCTGGCGATGCAGGGGTTGTTTATCCACGAGATGACGCATGTCTGGCAGCACCAGCAAGGTATCAACGTGCTGCTGCGTGGTGGGCTGGAGCAGGTCCGGCACTTCTGCGGTTTCAACCAGTACCGGTACCGGCTGGAATCGGGCAAGGCGCTCGGACAGTACAAGCTCGAACAGCAGGGCGAGATCGTGCGCCACTACTTCCTCGCACAGCGTGGACAGCCCACGCCGTACAGCGCGACGCAGTATCTTGCTGCGCTTGGCAGCCAGGGGCCGACCATCGTGTGATGCGTCGCGTGCATCGCAAGCGAAGGAAGCCTCCATGCCCGCGCGTTGACTTGCATGACGATGTGGCGGACCATCGGCCACATCGCCAACTGGAGCAGATCATGCCGCGCGTATCGAAAGCGGAAGCGGAGAAGAACCGCGCCATCATTGAGCAGGTGTCCTCGCGGCTGTTTCGCGAGCAGGGCTTCCACGGCATCAGCGTGGCCGACCTGATGGGCGCCGCCGGGCTCACGCATGGCGGCTTCTACGGCCATTTCGAATCGAAGGATGCGCTTGCGGCCATCGCCTGCACCCGGGCATTCGAAGAGTCCGAGGCGCGCTGGCGCAAGCGTGTCGGCGAGGCGCCTGACCATGCCACCGCACTGTCGTCGCTGATCGATGGCTACCTGTCCGCCCGCAATCGCAACAATGCCGGTGCCGGCTGCCCGGTGGCGGCGCTGGCCAACGATGTGGCGCGCGAGTCCGACGACAAGCCGGTGCGTGCCGCCTTCCACGAAGGGCTGGAAACGCTGCTCGACATCCTGACCGACGTGCAGCCCGACGCCGCTGCCGACGCGCGCCGCAGTGCCGCCCTGGCGCAGATGGCTACGCTGGCCGGCGCGTTGATCCTGTCGCGGGCCACGCAAGGCACGCCGCTCTCGAACGAAATTCTGGCCGCCACGCGGGCCCGGCTGCTCCCGGAAGACTGACACGGCGTCAGGCGCGCTACACTGGCGGACTTCGCCGTCCTGCAGTCCCTTGCGAAGTCCCTGAAGATCCAGTCGCCCCAGAAGCCCGCCCGATGTTGAGCCGCACCAGACAAACCCTTATCGCCGTTGTTGCTGTCGTCGTCCTTTTCCTGCTGTGGTTCGTTGGCAATGAGAAGCAAGACGTGGCGCCGGTTGCCACCGTCTCCGTCCCCGACGAACCCGCCAGCTTGCCGCGCGGCATCCCGCGCAACGGCACGCTCGACCCGATCAGCATCGATCCGAACCGTCCCGCCGACCGTCTGCCCCAGTATCAGGCCGAAGGCCTGGCAGACGACTATCGCAACGACGCGGTGGCAGCGGACGACCGCTATCGCGGCCGCTACTTCATCGTCGAAGGCGTAGCCAGCGGCGTACGCCGCGACGGCGACAACCTGGTGCTGGAAATCCGGACCGACAACCCCGGCGAAGTGGTCCGTGCGGCGCTGCTCCGCCAGCAGATCTGCGGCCCGGGCACCCGCGCCTGCGAGGTGGAAGCGCGTGCCACGATGGTCCGGCGCGGCCAGAAGGTGGCCGTCGAGTGCACGGGCGCCGGGCAGGCCGAAGGCGGCACGCCGCTGCTGTCCGAGTGCCTGATCCGGGGCGGCGCCAACTGATCCGGCGGATCGGCGACGGATGCCGTTCACATGCCTCATGGGCAACTTTAGCGATTTGCGGCATCTGTCCCCCGCTGTTCCACGCATTGACTGCCCGCCGGCACGCCTACATTACGCAGGCATGCTGCCGGCAATGCGTCCCTGAACCGCGTCTCGAAGCTCCAAGCCCGAAGCGGATCCGGACGGCCGGCACCCTCGCCGACGCGCATCCAGGATCCAAGATGAAGAGAGCAACGATAGCCGCCACGCTGGCCCTGCTGGCCACGGGCTGTTCCACCTACCAGAGCGTGACGCCGGTCGACCGCGCAGACCAGGTCGACCCCATCGCCGGCTACCAGAACGGTGCCTATGGCGGCCCGGCGCAGTTCCGCGTGGACGGCAACCGCGTAGTGGGCGCCGATGGCGCGCTGTTCTGCGTGATCACCCACCAGGTCAATGGCAACGCCTATATCGACGACTTTGCCAATTCGCTGCGGGCGCGCAACTTCGAGGTGAAGATGCTGCCGCCGCAGTCGTCGGTGGCATCGTGCCCGATGACGGCCGTCTACACGGCCCAGCGCCAGACCTTCATCACGCCGTTCCTGGTGTCGGCCGACATCACCGTGTTCCGCAACGGCGAACGCGTGGGCAAGGCCGTGTTCAACGCCAACCGCAGCGCGGGCGGCATCAACCTGAGCCACCTGATCCAGCCCGATGCCAAGATCGACGAACTGGTCGACCGGCTGTTCCCGGGCCTGAAGCCCCAGCCGGCGCCGGCACAGGTATCGCCCGCCCCGGCACCGGCCACGGCCCCCGCGGCCTGACGCCGCAGGGTCGACACCGATACATCGGCTGGTCAGGCCAGCCGGAATACCTCCACCGCCTGGCGCAGTTCCTGCGCCTGGTGATGCAGGCTTTCGGCCGCTGCGGCCGCTTCTTCCACCAGGGCCGCGTTTTGCTGCGTGACGCCGTCCATCTCGGCCACCGCGCCGCTGACCTGGGCCAGCCCTTGTGACTGCTCGCGCGACGCCACGCTGATGTCGCCCATCAGCGCCGCAATGCCTTCCACGCGGCGCACCACATCGTCGATGGCCGTGCCGGCTTGCTGAACGGCCTCGTTGCCACTCTTCAGGTCGGCCACGGTCCGTTCGATCAGCTGCTTGATTTCGCCCGCCGCACTGGCGCTGCGCTGCGCCAGGCTGCGCACCTCGCCAGCCACCACGGCAAAGCCGCGCCCGTGCTCGCCCGCGCGGGCCGCTTCCACGGCGGCATTGAGCGCCAGGATATTGGTCTGGAACGCGATACCGTCGATCATGCCGATGATGTCCACCACCTGCTGCGCATTGCGATGGATATCGGCCATCGTGCCGACCACGCGCCCCACGGTGCTGCCGCCCGCGCGCGCCGCATCGGCGGCGCTGGCCACGGCCGCGTTGGCGTCGTGCGCATTGTCGGCGTTCTGCTTCACCGTGGCGGACAGTTGCTCGATGCTGGCGACGGTACGCTCCAGGCTGCCGGCCTGCGACGCCGTGCGCGCGGACAGGTCGGCGTTGCCGCTGGCAATCTGGCTGGTGCTGCCGGCGATGGCGCCAATGCTGCCGCGTACCTTGTCGACGATGCCGGTCAGGCCCTGGCCCACGCCGTCGATGGCGCGCATCAGCTGGCCGATCTCGTCGTTGCGGCGGGTATCCAGCCGCGTGGTCAGGTCGCCGGAAGCCAGGCGGCCTGCCGCGTCGGCGGCCTCGCCCAGCGGATGGCTGACCATCCGGCGCAGCAGCCACCAGAACGCTGCCGACACCGCCAGCGCGACCAGCAGGCCGAACGCCAGGAAACGGTTGCGGCTGGCTACGAGTTCATCGCGCAGCGATGCCATCGGCACCGTGCCCGCGATCAGCCATTGCCAGTCGGGATAGGTCACGAACGCGGTCAGCCGCTCGGTGGGGGCGCTGTTGCCGATGGCTACCGTGCCGACCACCGCACCGTCCCTGGCGGCAATCATGTCGCGAATCCACGGCTTGCCGTCGACATCCTTCGCGTCGATCTGCACCGTGCCTTCAGAGCCCGAGCGGTCCACCATGACCTTGCCCTGGTCGGCGCCGGCCTTGGCGTCGATGACGATGAACTGACCATCGGCCCCGATCGTCTTGCGGCGGATGCGGTTCTTCAGTGCGGCCAGTTCGGCCTCGACGTTCACGCCTACATACAGCGCGCCAACGATCTTGCCGCCGGCATCGCGCACCGGCTCGTACTTGCTCATATAGGGCTTGCCAAACAGCCAGGCCAGCGACCGGTACGACTTGCCCGACGCCACTGCCGCATAGGCCGGGCTGGCGCGGTCCAGCAGCGTACCCACCGCACGCTGCCCGTCCTGCTTCTTGAGCGACGTGGTCACGCGAACATAGTCGTCGCCGGTACGGGCGAACACGGTCGCCACGACGCCGCCGGTATTGGCGAAAAAGCGATCCGGTACTTCGAAGCTGTTGTTCAGCAGCAGGTCGCCGCTGCGAAAGGCCGGTGTGGGCTTGCCGGCCACTTCGATGGACTGGGACGGGTCCACCGCGTACGGGCCGGGCAGCACCGATGCAAAGTTCAGCAGGAACCGGTCGGCCTCCTGCAGCATGGTGTCATCGAGCTGGGCCACCAGTTCGCGCAGGGTCTGGCTTTCGGCGCTGATGGCGTCGCGGGCCTGCGACTCGAGCTGGTTCATGCTGCTGAGCGACAGCGCCAGCGAGAACGCGCAGAAAGCAATGATCTGAACAGCCAGCACAACCAGCGCAATGCGCGTGCCGATGCTCCAGCTGCCGGCGAGCGCGCGCACGCGGCCCGCCGCTGCCTGCTGGGGCAGGGTAAGGGAAGAGGTAGAAGACAAGGGGCGCTCCGTGAATAACGCCATGCGCCGTTGTGACGCACGGGCGACGTCTGCTCTGACGGCAGATCGTCACATCGCAGTTATCGGATGACGCGACAACGCCCTTGAATTAAAGAAATGCTTAATCTAGCTGTCGCCGACATATATCACGGCATGACAGGAAAAACGGGCACCGGACGCTACCTCTTGTGGGGGCCGCTTGCCGGTGCTTACCGCTGAAACACCCCTCTGCAACCAGTTTCAGTGTTTTTGTTGTTGTCTTTTCGTTGTGCGCGGTGCGACTCAGCTTTCAAGCTGGCCCAGCCGCACCACCGTCACGCCCGGCCGCAGCTGGCGCAGCGACGGCATCACCAGCACGCAGTTGGCGTACGGCGTGGTCACGGGCTCGCCATCGCGCCAGCCGATCACGGTGCCGGCGTCGGCAAACGTTTCCAGTCCTGTGTAGGGCCCCGCAAAGCGGAAGTCCATGCTGCTGGCCACCACCGGCTCGGTCACGCGCACCACGCGCTGGGCGGTGGGCAACGGCCGCAGCCATCCGGCCGGCAGGTCGGCTTGGTCGATGATTCCGGCATTGAGCAGGAAACGCGCGGTGCTGTCGCGTGCCACATCCACGGCACCGGCTTCCCAGTGCTGGCCGCATTCGATCAGCAGTGCGTTGCGCGCGCTGGCGGCATCGCCAAAACCTGCGTAGTCGCGCATGCGGCGGCCTTCGGGATGGCCCTCGTCGACGATGATGTCTGCCGGTGCCCCCACGGCGCGCGACAGCGCGATGCCCTTGTCCAGCGGGCCCGATACGATCAGCGGACGGCTTTTTTCGTGCATCGAATGCAGGTCGAGCAGCAGGTCAACGGTGTCGATGACCGGGCGCATGGCCCGGGCGCGGCGCAGTTCGGAGGAATCGCGCGACGGGTCGTCGAGCACGGCGGCCGTCCACACGCGGTTGAAGTCCTGGTCGACAAAGCGCGAGGCGTCGGGCCTGGCCGCATCGAACGTGGCATAGGCATCGACGTTGGCAAACGCCAGCGTCAGCCGGCCGCGCCGGGGGTGCAGGCCGTGATCGAGCAGGCCCGCCACGGTAATCGCGCCGCACACCTCGTTGCCGTGCGTCAGGGCATTGATCATCACATGCGGACCCGGCAGGCCGCTGTCGAACGTATGCACGTACGCGATGCCCGTGTTGCCTTCGGCATAGGGGCGGATATCGGAAAACTCGACTTCGACCGGATATGCGTCGAAGGAGGGAGCGCTCTGTGTCATCTGGACTTCCTTGGCTGCCCCTGACGGGCCAGCTATAACTAACATCTATTAATGATGGCAATAATACTTTTCCATCATTCGTAATATTTATTCCCGGATATCGGCGGTCTGCACGATCGTCTTGTACTTGGCCGTTTCGCGCTTCACGAAGCTGCCGAACTGGGCCGGATTGGCCGGCTGCACCTCGACGCCGGCCTCGGCCAGCTTCTTGCGCACGTCCGGCAGGGCCAGCACGGCCTGCATTTCAGTATTCAGCCGATCGATAATTGGCTTAGGTGTAGCACTCGGCGCCATCAATCCAAACCATACTCCCATATCCACGCCCTTCAGCGCCGGGGTCTCTGCCAGGGCCGGCACGTTGGGCGCCACGCTGGCGCGCTTGGCCTCTGTCACGCCGTACGCGCGCACGCGGCCGGCCTGGATATGGGGCAGTGCCGACGACAGCACCATCACCGCGAGGTCGATCTGGCCACCCAACAGATCGGTGGCCATGGCCGATGCGCCCTTGTACGGCACGTGCGTGATATTGACCTTGCCCTGCTGCTTGATCAGTTCGCCTGCCAGGTTCAGCGGCGTTCCCACGCCCGACGACGCGTACGACAGCGTGCCCGGCTTGGCCTTCGCCAGCGCCATCAGTTCGCTGGCATCCTTGGCCGGCAGTTGCAGCTTGCCGACCAGCACCATCGGCTGGGTGCCGACAAAGGTGATCGGCGCCAGGTCTTTCTCGCCGTCGTAGCGCACGGCCGGATTGGTCAGGCGGGCAATCGACACCTCGCTGCCCGAACCCATCAGCAGCGTGTAGCCGTCGGCCTCGGCCTTGACCACCTTCTGCGCGCCGATGGTGCCGCCTGCGCCACCCAGGTTCTCGATCACCACGCTCTGGCCCAGGCGCTTGCCCAGCTCGGGCGCCACGGTGCGCGCCACCAGGTCGACGCTGCCGCCTGCGGTGTAGCCCACCACCAGCGTGATCGGCTTGGTCGGATAGCCACCGGCCGCCAGGGCGCTGGCCGAAACGAGGGCACTACTGGCAAGGGAAACGGCGGCAAGCGCGCGCAGCATCGGGTTCATGATTTCTCCGGGCAGGTCTGTGAATGTTTTCCGGCGATGGTAGAGAGCGCGCACTGCTGCGGCATGCGGCTTTGGCAATAGCGGTTGCCGTTTCGGCAATGGTCGGGAATGGTGCGCGAGAGCGCACACGCACTACTTTGAGGCGGCTTGCCAGAACGCTTCGGCCAGCGCCCGCATCGGCGCACGCGGCCGGTACAGGCGGATGTCCAGGGCGAGGTCGGCGCTGTCGCCACCGTGCAGGTCGGCCCGCACCAGCCGGCCCGCGTGCAGGTCGTCGGCGATCAGCCGCGCGGGCAGCCAGGCCAGGCCCATGCGCTGACGCACCATCTCGTGGACCGACTCCGCGAAGTCGCTGACCGCGATCACATCGAGCCAGCTTGCCAGCTTGCGTCGCGCAACCTCCTGGTTGACCATGCGGCCCATGGTCAACGTCTCGGCGTAGGCGATCATCGGCACCGGCACCGGACGCGCACCGGCCTTCGGCTTCTGGAGCCGGAATTCGGGCCCGCCGCGCGCCGTGGCGGCCGATACGCAGACCAGCCGCTCGACACCCACGGCGTGGAAACGGTAGTGCGCATCGTCGAGCATGATCGGCAGGTCGTGCGGGCTGTAGCAGAGCAGGAAGTCGGCGTCGCCTTCGGTGAACATCTCCAGCGCGTCGTGCGTGGCGTGCGTGGACAGTCGCGTCCGGAAGCCCGCGCCAACCGGATCGTCACGCAATGCATCGCGCAGGCCGGCCAGCCATGCGGGCACCATCGAACGAGCCAGGGTCTTGCCCGTGGCAATGATGATGGTGCTGGCATCGGCCCGGTGCGCCGCACGCAGCGCCACGCGCGTGTCGTCGAGGGTGCGCAGCGCGGTCTGGGCGGCCTCCAGGAACTGCCGGCCCTCGTGCGTGAGCCGCACGGGAAACACACTGCGATCGATCAGCGGTGCGCCGGCCCACACTTCCAGCGCCTGCATGCGACGTCCGAACGCCGGCGGCGTGACGTTGCGCAGCTCGGCGGCACGCGCAAGGCTGCCAGCCTGGGCCAGACAGACGAAATCTTCGAGCCAACGGATATGCATGGGGACCGGGAACGTTGTTGGCGCATTGTAACGTCGCTGTCACGATGCGCTGCGGCGACCTGCTCCAAGCCCATGCCGCTGCGCCGCCTCGGTTAGAATTTTCGCCATGTCTTCCCCCAAGCGCGGCGCCAGCCCATCCTCCTCCGCTGCCGGCCCGTCCGATGCAACGCCATCGGACCGCGCCGCCTTTCCCGAATACACGATCGACGAACTGGCGCGCGCGGCCGGCACCACGGTGCGCAATATCCGCTCGTACCAGGACCGTGGCCTGATCGATCCGCCCGAGCGGCGCGGCCGCGTGGGCATCTACACCCAGACCCATCTTGGCCGCTTGCGGCTGATCCATCATCTGCTGGCGCGCGGCTATACGCTGGCCAACATCATGGAGCTGCTGAAGGCCATCGTCGAAGGCCACGACCTGCGCTCGATCCTGGGCCTGGAGACCGCGATCAGCAGCCCGTGGAACAGCGAGGCGCCACGCCACTATTCGTATCTGGCACTGGCCCGGCTGTTCGGCCGCGCCATCTCCCGCCCGGCGCTGGCAAAGGCCATCTCGCTGGGATTGCTGGAGCCTGACGGCTTTGGCTATCTGGCGCGCAGCCCGCGCGCCCTGGTGGCCGGCGCGGAGATGGCCCGCGCGGGTTTTCCGCTCGAAAACGTGCTGGACATCATCGACCATGCACGCGGCCACTTCCAGGCCGTGTCGGATCGCATCGTCGGCATGGTGGTACGCGAACTCGACAAGTTCGGGGAAGGGCAGCTGCCACCGGCGTCGGAAGTGCCGCGCATCGTCGACGTGCTCTGGCGCATTCGCCCGCTGGCACTGGTGGCGCTGGAGACCGAGATGATGCGGTCGCTGGAGATCTCGGCGAACAAATACCTGGGCGATCGGGTGGCGGCGATTCTCGAACACCTGAACGACAAGCCCGCCGAATAGCCGGGGCCCGATAACCAGGCGCCTCTCCCGCGCACGGGAGAGGCCAATCCCCTCTGCAATCGTCGGTTACGCCGCACTGCGAATCGACGGCGCGCGCGTACTCGCTCCTGCTCGAATAGCCGTATCTTCAATTTCAGCGATCAACGG
Source organism: Cupriavidus sp. HE11 (assembly GCF_056097175.1). Classification (NCBI taxonomy): domain Bacteria; kingdom Pseudomonadati; phylum Pseudomonadota; class Betaproteobacteria; order Burkholderiales; family Burkholderiaceae; genus Cupriavidus; species Cupriavidus sp. HE11. The sequence continues at coordinate 1,949,560 of NZ_CP184464.1, read as the reverse complement.
CATGATGCGGCTCAGTTCGGCGCGGTTGTCCTCGTCCCACGGATGGAAGCCCGGGCGGAAGTAATCGAACCATTCCGGAATCATCTTGCGCAGCACGCCGGGCGACCCCCACAGGAAGTTCACCACGCGGCCGAAGCCCAACAGCTTGTTGCGGCACGTCTTGTCGGCCATCACCAACCGCACGTGGAACACGAACACCAGCGCCCAGAACGTGACGGTGGTGGTCAGCATCGTGAACGTGCGCAGGAAATAGCGATACGGCCCCGGCTTCATCACCGTGTTCCAGACGTCGTAGGCCACGGCCTTGTGTTCGGTTTCCTCCAGCGCGTGCCACGTCCACACCTGCCGGTAGCCGGGCTCGGACTCGCCCATGTGGCGCGGGTCGGACAGCATGCCGCCGGCCAGCATCGCCGTGTAGTGTTCGAGCGCGATGGTGTGCGCCAGCTGCCACGACTTCGGCAGGATCCTGCGCAGCAGGTTCAGCAGCTTCGCCACCGCGTTGTCGAGCCTCGACGCGGGCAGCCCCGCATCGTCCAGCAGCCGGTTGTAGAGGATGTGCTCGCGCGTGTGCATGGCTTCCTGCCCGATAAAGCCGGCCACGGCCTGCCTGAGTTCGGGGTCGGTCACGCGGTCGCGGTAGTTGCGCACGCTGTCCATGAAGAAGCGTTCGCCGGCCGGGAAGAAGATCGACAGGGCGTTGATGAAATGGGTCACGTGCTGCCCGCGCTCGTGCCAGTCGCAGATGCGTTCCGGCGGGAGATGGGGATGCACGTCTCGGCGGACTGGCATCATGATGTGGACTCCTGAGGCTGGGGGGTTGGCACCACGCGGGCACCGTCCAGAAAACGCAGCAGGTCGGCCGCCACGCGCTGCGGGTCTTCTTCCATCGGCACGTGGCCAAGACCCGCATAGCGGTGCAGCGTCACGTCGGGGATGCGTGCCGCGAACTCCGCGGCATGCGCGGGCGGGATCCAGCGGTCGCGGTCTCCCCACAGCACCAGCGTGGGTTGACGCACGCCGCGCAGCCGCTCGGTGTCGAGCTGATCGAAATCGAGCTTCGGCACCATGCGGCCCACCGCTTCGCGGCTGCCTGCTGCGTAAAAGAAATCGACGTAGCGGCGGAACGTGGCCTCGGGCACGCGCGTCGCATCGCCATACACATCGCGCGTGGCCGCGCGGATGATCCACTCGGGCAGCAGCCATGGCGCCGACCAGCGCACCGCCGCGTGGCGGAACAGGTCGATATAGATCGGCAGCTTCATCGGAAAGCCCGCCGCGTCGATCAGCACCAGCCGGTTCACCATCGCCGGGCGGCGCGCGGCGAGATCCCATGCGACCAGTCCGCCCAGCGAGTTGCCGATGAACGTGGCACGCGCCAGGTTCAACGCGGCCAGAAAGCCGTCGATAAAGCTGCGGTAGGCGTCGATATCCATCGTCGCGATGCGGCCGCGCGCATCATGCAGCGGCCCCGTCAGTCCAAACGGCGCGAGGTCCAGGCGAATCACGCGATAGCGCTGGCGCAGCGCCGGCATCAACCCTTCCCACGTGTGCAGCGATGCGCCGAAACCATGGATCAGCACCAGCGGCTCGCCCTCGGGCACTCCTTCCTCGGTGTAATGCACGAGCGCGCCCATCACCTGGATCCAGCGCGACGCAGGCAGCGCATAGCGGCGCGCCAGCGTGTCGCGCGACAGGCTGACCAGGCCCACGCGGCCCTGGCCGAACCAGCGCGTGAACGTGCCCGGTGGCGACTGCAACGCGGCCTCGCGCGACAGCGCGGCGCGCGTCATGCGCGCTCTCCGCCGCGTGCCGGTGCCGTGGCGGCATCCGGTACAAGCTGCTTGCGCTTGCGTCGCGTCTCGCGCACCACCAGCGACTGGTAGGCAGCCGGCAGCAGGCGCGCCATCGCATCGGCGGCCAGCGCATCGGGACCGATCAGCACGCGACGTTTGTTGGCACGCACGCCGTCCAGGATCACGCGCGCGGCCTTGTCGGCCGTGGTGATGAAGAACTTCTCGAATTCCTCGCGTCCCTGCTGGGCGTCGCGCACCAGCAGGCCGTTGACACTGGGCGATACCCGGCTGGCCCGCGCGATATTGGTCTTGATGCCGCCCGGGTGAACGGTGGTGGCCGACACGCCGCAGTCCATCAGGTCCAGTTCCTGGCGCAGCGCCTCGGTGAAGCCGCGCACCGCGTACTTGCTGGCGTTGTAGGCGCCCATGCCCGGCTGCGCGAACAGGCCGAACACGCTGGACGTATTGATCACGTGACCCTCGCCGCTGGCCTTCAGGTGCGGCAGGAAAGCCTTGGTGCCGTACACCACGCCCCAGAAGTTGATGCCGATGATCCATTCAAGGTCGTCGTAGCTCATGCCCTCGACCGTGCTCGACAGCGCCACGCCGGCGTTGTTGAAGATCAGGTTCACGTGGCCGTGGTCGCGCACCACGGCATCGGCCCAGGCGTAGACCGCAGCACGATCGGCCACGTCGACCGTGGCGATGGTGGCGCGCACGTCCGGCGCCAGGCGCTGCACGTCGGCCAGCGTCTGCGCCAGCCCTGCTTCGTTGCAATCGGACAGCGCCACGTGGCAGCCCGCCTGCGCGAGCTGCGTCGCCAGGCAGCGGCCCATGCCCGAGCCGGCGCCCGTGATCGCGGCAACCCTGTTGCGGAAATCCTTCATGCATGTCTCCTTTGGTCTTGTGTCTTGCGTCTTGCGTCTGGTGACTTGCGGGGTGCGAGCCGAGAACGGCTGGCCTCAGGCGCGGATCGGCCCGGCATGCGCGGCGTCCGCCAGCGGTTCGACGCTGGTGTGGCGCACGGGCCAGCGTTCGTAGTCGCTCATGCGGAACGACTGCGTGGCGCGGCGGAACTGGAACGTGAAGCCTGGCCACAGCGTGGTGTTCTTGTTGCTGCGCGGATCGATGTACCAGCTTGCGCAGCCGCCTGCGGCCCAGATCGCGTGCCCGAGCTTCTGCTGGATGCCGCGATTGAACGCGGCCTGCACTGGTGGGCGCACGTCCACGGCCTGCACGCGCTCGTGGCGCATCTGGCGCAGCGCATCGAGCACGTAGCTCACCTGCGACTCGATCATGAACACCATCGAGCTGTGGCCCAGTCCCGTGTTGGGGCCAACGATCAGGAACAGGTTCGGGAAGCCGGCCACCGTGGTGCCCAGGTACGCCTCGGCGCCATCGCGCCAGGCATCGAGCAGGTCGCGGCCCTCGCGGCCGACGATCACCCCACGCGGCAGCGGATCGGTGGCATGGAAGCCGGTGCCAAGGATGATCGCGTCGGCGGCACGGCGCGTGCCGTCGCGCAGCACCACGGCATCGGCCTCGACGTGATCGATGCCCGTGGTCACCACATCGACATTGCTGCGCGTCAGCGCTGGGTAGTAGTCGTTCGAGATCAGCACGCGCTTGCAGCCGATCGTGTAGTTCGGCGTCAGCGTCTGGCGCAACACGGGGTCGCGCACCTGCTTTTTCAGATGGCGGCGCGCCACGCGTTCCACGGCCTTCATGAGCTTCGGATGCACCACGAAGCCAAGCACGCGCGATTCGAGCATCCAGTACAGGCTGGTGCGCATCAGCGCCTGCGTGAATGGCAGATGGCGGAACAGCCAGCGCTCGACGCCCGTCACTTCGCGATCGGGCTTGGGCATGATCCACGGCGGCGTTCGCTGGTACAGGTCGAGCCGCGCCACCTGCGGTGCGATCTGCGGCACGAACTGGATCGCGCTGGCACCAGTGCCGATGACGGCCACGCGCTTGCCGGCCAGCGGATAGTCATGGCGCCATTGCTGCGAATGGAACACGGTGCCGGCAAAGCGATCGAGCCCGGGGATATCGGGAATCGACGGCCGGCTCAGGCCGCCCATGCCCGCGATCAGCACACGGGCGCGCACGCGGCGGCCATCGCGCATCTGCAGGCGCCAGAGCGCGGCGGGCGCGTCCCATTCGGCGTGCGCCAGTTCATGGCCCAGCCGCAGGTGCGGACGCAGGCCAAAGCGGTCGGTGCAGTGTTCCAGGTAGCGGCGGATCTCGGGCTGGGTCGAGAATATGCGCGACCAGTCGGGGTTGGGCGCGAACGAGAACGAATAGAGATGCGATTGCACGTCGCAGGCGCACCCCGGGTAGTGGTTGTCGCGCCAGGTGCCGCCCACCGCATCGGCCTTCTCGAAGATCAGGAAGTCGCCGACGCCCGACTGCTTCAGGCGGATACCCATGCCGAGCCCGGCAAAGCCGCTGCCGATGATGGCGATATCGCATGCCTGCTCCGCTTCGGTCGGAAGATGAGCCTGCAGGTCCAGAGGTGCATTCATGGGGCCGCTTTCCGGTGCGGTGTAACGAGACATCGTCGTTCCACGACTTCTCATTGACACCGTTGATCGTGACATTGAACGATGTCATCGTAGGCACCGGTATCTGGCCGGTCAATGCGACGGTTTGAAGAATGGCTCTATTTTTGGCCCTTTTCCAGCGTCGTTAGCATCACATTAAACGGCGTTCGCGCCGAGAGACCGGCATAGGGCGCGGTGGTCAGTCGTGCGTTTGAAACCTATGCGCCAGTGCGAAATAGTTTTGAGCGTTTCGGCAGAATCGCAACGCCGCCACGTTCGGGGCGTACCCGGCGCTGCGCGGCCACGCCATCGGCCGCCAGAGCCGCACAGAAAAACCAGTCACGGAGACACCATGCCCACCCCTGCCCGCGCTGCCGCACCGCCCGAGCCGCATCCATCGCCTGATCCGTCGCGCCGCCTGTTCCTGAAAGTGGGCGCGGGCTTCTCGGCGGCCATTGCCTGCTCGGCGCTGTTGCCCGCGCTGACCGGCTGCTCGCCGGCGGACACACCGCCGCAACCCGGCATGGCCTTCCTGCGGCCCGCCGATGTCGCGCTGTTTGCCGCGCTGCTGCCGGCCGTGGCGATCGATCTCCAGACACTGGACGCCACCGCGCGTCGCCAGCGCATCGACGCGGCCATCAGGAACGTCGACGGCACGATTGCCGCCATGGGCCAGAACGGCCAGCACGAACTGCGCAAGCTGCTGGACCTGCTTGCCAGCACGCCGCTGCGCTGGGCCCTGGCTGGCGTGCGGGCTTCGTGGGACCAGGCCACCCCCGAACAGGTGAGCGCCTTTCTGGCGCGCTGGCGCGGCAGCCGCTTTGCCACGCTGAATGCCGGTGGCGTAGTGCTGGTAAAGCTGACCAGCGTGGCCTACTTCGTACTGCCTGACACATGGGCCGCCAGCGGCTATCCCGGCCCCAATCCCGCGGTCTACCGCGCCCTTCACAGCTAGGCCCGCAGCGGAATTCCACATGCCGATCAACGATATCTACAGCGCCGGCATCGCGTCCGGCTGGAAGGTGCTCGACGCCGCCACGTTCACCGCGCCCCGCACGCTCGAAGCCGATGTCGCCATCGTCGGCACCGGCGCAGGCGGCGGTATCGCCGCCGAGGTGCTCAGCGACGCAGGGCTCACGGTACTGCTGCTGGAAGAGGGCGGGCTGCACACGTCCGACAGCTTCCGGGACATGGACGAAGCGCGCGCCTATCGCGATCTGTACCAGGAGGCCGCTGCACGCGCCACGTCGGATGGCGCCATCTCCATCCTGCAGGGCCGCGCCGTGGGCGGCAGCACCACGGTGAACTGGTCATCGAGCTTCCGCACGCCGCCGCAGACCCTGGCGCACTGGGCCGCCGAACACGCAGTCACTGGCCACGGCGAGGCGGACATGGCCCCGTGGTTCGCGCAGATCGAGGAACGCCTGGGCATGGCGCCATGGGCGATGGACCCGAATCCGAACAACGCGGTGCTGCGGCGTGGCTGTGAAAGGCTGGGCTGGGAATGGCACGTGATTCCGCGCAACGTGAAGGGCTGCTGGAATTCCGGCTATTGCGGGCTGGGCTGCCCGGTCAACGCCAAGCAGTCGATGCTGGTGTCGACCATTCCGAACGCGCTGGCGCGCGGCGCCACGCTGGTGCACCGGCTGCGCGTGCGCACCATCGACCATGACGGCAAGGTCGTGCGCGGCCTGACCGGCGATGCCCTGGGACAGGACGGCTACACCCCGACCGGCGTCGGCGTCAGCGTGCGGGCCCGTTACGTGATCGCTGCCGGCGGGGCCATCAACACACCGGCACTGTTGCTGCGGTCGCGCATCCCCGATCCGCATGACCGGATCGGTCGGCGCACTTTTATTCATCCGGTGAATTTAAGTATCGCCGAAATGCCAGAGAAAATTGATCCTTATTATGGGGCGCCGCAATCGGTGGCTTCGGACCATTTCCAGTGGCGCGACGGCGCAACAGGGCCGATGGGGTACAAGCTCGAAGTACCGCCAATGTTCCCGGGCATCAGCGCCGGCGTGTTCAACGGCATGGGCCAGGCATTGCAACGCGAGATGGCCGCGTTGCCGCATACCAACGCCATGCTGGCCCTGCTGCGCGATGGCTTCGTGCCCGACAGCCCGGGCGGGCGCGTAAAAATTGCAGACGACGGCAGCCCCGTGCTGGACTATGAAGTGAGCGACTACGTATGGGATGGCGTGCGGCGCGCCTACCTGAGCATGGCCGAGGCCCAGTTTGCGGCCGGTGCCCGGCGCGTGAGACCAGCCCATCTCGATGGCAATTCCTACACGACCTGGGCGCAGGCGAGCAAGGCCATCGGCCTTCTGCCCCTGAAGAAATTCCGCGTGTTGCTGTTCAGCGCCCACCTGATGGGCGGCTGTGCGATGAGCGAAGACCCTGCGCGCGGTGTGGTGAACAGTGCCGGACGCCATCATCATCTGCAGAATCTGTACGTGTTCGATGGTTCGGCATTTCCGACAAGCATTGGTGCCAATCCCCAGTTGTCAGTGTTCGCATTGACGGCGCAGAATGCCTCTGCGTTGCGCAAGACCATCATGGCGTGACCAGATTCCTGCCAGGCAACGCGGTGCGTGGCAGGGGCTTGCAATTTAGAGCAAGTCTTCGAAAAATGGTCTTGTGAAACGCTCGGAGCGCTAGATAGGCTCCCTACAACCGTTTGAAGCATCCGTATGCCATCAGAGCAAGGAGCGGACGGTCGTGGATTTGTAGTTTTTTTTTGCAGGGGTCCACAGCGGTTTTTCAGCGAGAGACGCCCCCATGAAGACCGGGAAAACCACGGCAGGAGATACCAAGGCTCGCATCCTCGATGCGACCGAGAAGTTGTTCATTGAGGTTGGCTATGAAGCGACTTCGCTCAGGCAGGTAACGTCCCGAGCGATCGTCAATCTGGCCGCCGTCAACTATCACTTCCGCAGCAAGGAAATCATGATGCAGTCGGTGCTGAGCCGCCGGCTGGATCCGCTCAACACGCGGCGGCTTGCGTTGCTGGATGCCTGCGAGGCACGCTGGCCCGGCAACGCCATCCGTTGCGAACACGTGATGGGGGCCTTGTTCGTGCCCGCGCTGCAAATGGCACGCGAGCCCGATATCGGCGGCCCGTCGTTCCTGCGCCTGCTTGGGCGCGTGTATTCCGATACCTCACCGTTCATCCAGTCCTGGCTGATGGGGCATTACGCACCCGTGTTCGGACGCTTCTTCGAAGCGTTTGCGCGCGCGCTGCCTGACGTGCCACGACAGGAACTGGGCTGGCGCCTGCACTTCGCCCTCAAGGCGCTGGCGGGCGTGCTGGCCGGCGACGAACTTGGCAACCTGATGCCGGCGTTCACGCAGGGCAAGCGAATGAGCGATGCGCAGGTACTGGCGCAACTGACATCGATGGTGGTGGCTGCCCTCAAGGCACCGTCGCCAGCGGTGCAGGAGCTTGGCGCCCTGCAGGAGGTATTCGAAATCGGCGAGGCCCAGCACGCCGACGAACAGGCCAGCATCGCTGCGCTGGCCGCCACGGCCGAAAGCGAAGCCCAGGAGCTTGCCGCCGCCACGGCTGCGGCAATGGGCCGTGCGCGGCGCAGCGCGCGTGCCGCACGCAGCGAAACCACGACGCGTCCGCCAACCGCCAGCATGGCGGTGCGCCGCGAGCACTGCGCCACCTTCCCCAGCAATCCGCTCGACGACTGGATGCGTACCCGCCCCAGGACATAGCGGCACGCCGTCGCGGTCTCCACCGGGACCGCGACGCGCGCTGCGGCGAGCCGCGACGGTAACCGTCGCCTTCATCACCCCCCTGTCGATCCACCACGCCAACCGCGCGGTGTGACCCGCTGCGCGCCGCGGTTCCGGTGCGCATCCAGCCTGCCGTGTTCCGCACGGCCGGAAGGACCCCGTCTTGCCCGAAGAAAAAGCAAAACACACTGGAGACTCGCAATGAAGCAGATATTCGTGATCGCCGCGTTTGGCGGCATCCTCGGATTCCTCGCCACGCCGCCCGGCAGCCTGTTCGAAGCTCACGCCCAGGGCGCACCGGCCGCACAGCCGGCTCGCGCGCCGACGCCTTTCGACGGCTTGCCGACTTCACAACAGACCGCACTGTTCGCCAGGCAGATTGCCAGCGGCGAACTGGCGTCGATGTCCGACACGCAGGTGCTGGCCGTGTTCGACGCCCTGCAGCCCGAGGCGTTGCTGACGTGGGCGCGGCAGGAAATCAACCGCTATCCCGAATACGAATACTGGATGACGCGCCAGGAGCGCCTTAACGGCCAGTGGCAGGACAAGCCCGCGCGCATGATGATCCGCTACCGCCATCTGCCACGCCAGCTCTACGCGAAGTGGCTGCCCAACGGCGTGCAGGCCGGCCAGGAAATCATCTACGACGAGACCCGCCGCAAGGAAGAGATGTACGGCCACCTGGGCGGCATCATGGGCTTCACGTCGATCTGGACCGCCATCGACGGCACGCTGGCGAAATCGCAATCGAACCATACCGTGCGCGATCTCGGCTTCCAGTTCGTGCTGTCGATGCTGGAGCGCGATGCCAGGACGCTGCGCGCCGCGGGCCTGTCGGAGAAATACACGCGCGCGGAGATCGTGCAGGAACAGGGCACGCGCATGGTGGCGCTGACCTGGGATCTGCCGGAAGGCGCGCCCAAGTACTACGCCAGGAAGGTGCAGCTGACGTTCGACCTCAGGCATCCATGGCCGCGCACCGAAACGGCATGGGACACCGACGGCAACATGGTCGAGAAGATCGTCTTCGAGAAGGCCGTGAAGAAGACGTTCGATGCATCGGCATTCGACCCCGCCAACAGCGAATACAAGTTCTGATGCAGCCGGCGCCAGGCACCACCCCCGTTTGAATGTGCGCACAACGGGCCGCGCACGCGGTTTGAACAGCAGCGCGAGGAGCTTGGCGGACAACGGCAGACGGCGCAGCGCCAATGTTTGGAACGAGCGCTCTATTGCGCCAAGGCGCTTGAAACGCGAGATTCCGACCACCGTGCGACACCTCGGCCAGTGCCGGTGCGCCCGTCATAAGAACGAGGAGACCTCCATGAAACAGTCGAACTTTCGACGCACCGCTTTTGCCTTGGCTGGGGTAAGCCTGACGATCGCGCTGACCGCCTGCGGCGGTGGCGACGGCGACCCTGGCGGTACCACGCCGCAAGCCGCCGCGCAGCAATGCGCCACCAATGGAACGTGCACGCCGTCGGGCCCCACGGTCAACCAGCCGGTGGCCGCGATCTGCCCCAGCATGCTGGACTTCAACACCACGTACACCGGAGGGTCCGGTGCGGGCGAGTTCGTAAAGATCCAGCTCGACAGCACGAAGGGCACGTATCGCATCCAGTTCCTGGAATCGCCGGTCCCGCAGACCACTGCCGATATCTACCCCACGCGCGCCGGCGTCACTGTCACCGGCACGATGTCGCATCCCACCCGGCCGTTGCCCACCGAAGCCCAGAACAACTGCGCATACGAACTGAAGACCGCGACGGCATCCGACGGCAAGTCGCAAGCGCTCATCGATCCGGCCAATCCCCCGATCCTGTTCGTCGGCAATGGCGTTGCCGGCGGCGGCATCCCGGGTGCCACGATCAAGTACAACGGCCTCGGCGGCACCGACGCCGTCCCCGGCTTTGGCGCCATTCCTGCCACGACCTTCGCGATGTATCCGGTGCTGGCCTTCGCCGAAACCGAGACTGACTTCAGCAAGGTGGCTGGCAGCTACAACGTGCTGGGCTACCACCTGATTCCGTCAGGTGGAGATCCGGTCTCGACGGACCATTTCGTGCCCACGGTCGCCAACAAGGTGGAGACCATCAACGCCGACGGCACCTGCACGGTGGCTTCGGGCAACTGCGTGACCACCGGCAAGGCCTGGAAGCTGCGCGCAGGCACCGACGGCGCTTTCGAGAGCTTCGACTCCAGCGGCCTGAAACCGTATCCGTTCTTCTTCACCCAGACGTTCGCGGCCGGCAACCAGACGCTGGCCAAGGGTGTGCTGATCGTGGGCAAGCTCGAAGGCAAGCTGGTGCCGTTGCTGGTGCGCGTGGGCTACGCGCGCGTCGACTTCTCGGACCTTACCAACATCATCCTCAGCGTCGACGACGAATCCGGCATCGCGCTGCTGTCGCCAACCACCGCCACTACCGCCACCGCACTCAAGGGCGGATACATCGGCTCGGGCAGCGACTTCAGGTACGTCGCGTCGTCGTTGCATGACAACGTCGGGGCCTGGCTCGATCCGCAAGACTCGTCGCTCACGCCGATCGGTGGCTTCCAGATGGATCTCACGCAGGCCACGCGGCCCGGCGTGGTGAGCACCGTCGACAACAGCGGCCAGACCGGCGCGCTGATCACCACCGGCCCCGTGTACGCCCACCTGTTCGGCAACGCCGCCAGCCCGACCTTCCGCGTCAGCGCGGTGGCAAACCGCTAACGGACACCGCGCGCCCGGATCCCTGCCTCACACATAAGAAAGCACCAAGGAGACTTCATCATGCAGCTGCCGCAATCGCTTCGTCCGTACACCGCCGGCGCCACCACGCAGCGGCCCTGGCTACCGCACCTGGCGCTGGCCCTTGTCACCACCGCCTTGCTGGCCGCGTGCGGCGGCGGCGGTGGCGATGGCGGCGGCAGCAGCACGCCCGCTGCGGTAACGCCGCGCCTGTGCCCCGCATCGGTCGACTACTCGACGCCATATATCGGCGGCACGGGCTCCGGCGAACTGGTCAAGGTGCAGATCGACACCACGCAAAAGACATGGGCCGTGACGTTCCTCGATTCGTCGGTACCGCGCAGCACCGGCACCGTATCGCCCACGCGCTCGGACCCCACCGACGGCAAGAACGTGATGACCGGCACGCTGGCTCAGGAAACCGGGCTGCCGACACAGAAGCTGAACCAGTGTGCGTTCGTGCTGCAGGGCGCCAGCCTGGACCCGGCCCGGCCGGCCAAGCTGTTCCTGGGCGAGGGCGTGATGGGCGGCACCATCCCCGGCGCCCGTATCCAGTTCAACGGGCTGCTGGGCGCGGGTGCGGTGCCCGACACCACGTTCCCCTACTTCCAGTTCATCGGCTTCGCGCAGACCGAGACCGATCTCGGCAAGATCGCCGGACTCTACAACGGCTCGGGCTTCCACGAGATTCCGTCAATGAACTTCGCGCAGGTGGCGCAGGACTACAAGATGTCGCTGGCGGCCGACGGCTCGTACACGGTCTGCGACAACAAGGCCGGTGGCACCTGCAAGCAGAAGGGCAACAAGTTCGCGGCGCAATCGAATGGCACGCTGCTGTCGACCAACTATGAGGGCGAACAGGCGCCGACGCTTGGCAATGTGATGGGGCGCGCCTACCTCATTGTCGGCAAGCTGCGCGGACAACTGGTGCCGGTGATGATCCGCGTCGGCTACGCCAGTGCCGACAAGCTGCCGCTGGGCGCCGACGACGAGATTGGCATCGGCATGATGGCACCGGCCGTGTCCGCCACCCAGGGCACCGTCAACGGCGAGTACGTGGGCGTCGACAGCAATTTCGACTACAAGACCACGGCGTTGGTTGGCGCGGACGCGGCCATGCTCGACCCGTTCCATGCATCGGACGCCACGCGTGCCATTGCGCTGAAGCTCGACTTCTCGCAAACCACGGCAGGCGTGATCACCACCACGCGCAAGGAAGGCACGCCCGGCATCACCGGCAAGCTGATGTTCACGGGCGGCGTGTTCGGATTCCTGGAGGACCGCAACGGCAGCCCGTATTTCACCATCGGCGCGTTCGTCGAATAACAAGAAACGGGGAGACAGACAATGCAGAACAAGCGACTTGCCCTGAAGCACCTTCTGCCCGTGGCAGCCACCGTTGCCGCATGCCTTACCACGCCCGCGCATGCCCAGAAGGCGGGCGACAACGTGGTGTCGGCCGGCTGGTTTCACATCCAGACGTTCGGCACCAGTGGGCCGCTGACCACCAATGTCGTGGATGTGCCGATCAACTATCCGCTGGGCCTGCCTTCGTCGTTCTCGGCACCGGGCAGCGGCCTGTCGTCGTCGAATTCCGACACGCTGGGCCTGACGTTCAGCCATTTCGTGACCGACCACATCGCCATCACTGCCGTGGGCGGCATTCCGCCCACGTTCAAGATCTACGGCCACGGTGAGCTGATCCCGCCCGGACCGGCCGGCGCGCTGGGCCGCCAGAGCCTGGGCGATCCGTCGCTGAATCCGATCATCACCCAGGCACGGCAGTGGAGCCCGGCGGCCATGGTGCAGTATCACTTCCGCTCGCCAGGCGTGACGTTCCGGCCGTTTGTCGGTGTCGGCGTGTCGTACAACTTCTTCACCGATGTCAAGGTGAACCCTGCGTTCGCGCAGTCGGTCAACAACAACCTTGGGGCCATCCTGGCTGCGGGCGCCGGTATCCCGGGACCAACGTCGGTCAGTGCCGATGCCTCGTCGTCATGGGCACCGATCTTCAATATCGGCGGCACGTACAATTTCAACGAGCACTGGGGCGTGACCGGGGCCGTGACGTACATTCCGCTGAAGTCGGAATCGACGATGACGATCAAGGCTTCGGACGGCACCGTGCTGTCGACGTCGAAGACCACGCTGCGGCCCAATCCGCTGGTGTTCTTCCTGGCGGCGACGTACAAGTTCTGAGCGCCGCATCGCGCGTGCAATAAAAAAAGGGCGGGGCCATCACGGCCTCGCCCTTTTCGCTTCCGCCTGCGGCGGGTGCGTTACTGCGTGGTCTGCGTCGCCGGTTGCGGCGCCACCTGCGCCACCGCTCCGGTTTCCTTCAGCCCGCCGCCCAGCGCGCGATACAGGTCGATCGCGTTGGTCAGACGCAGCTGACGCGCCTGCACCAGCGCCTGCTCGGCCGAGAACAGCTGGCGCTGCGCATCAAGCTCGTCGAGGTAGCTCGCCACGCCGCTGCGGAAACGCAGGCGCGACAGCTCGTAGCGCGCGGCTTCCGCATTGCGTTGCTGCTCCTGGCCCGCCACCTGCTCTTCGAGCGTGCCGCGCGCCACCAGCGCATCGGCCACTTCGGAAAACGCGGTCTGGATCGTCTTCTCGTAGTTGGCGATCTGGATGTTCTTGCGCACGTTGGCCAGGTCCAGGTTCGACAGGTTGCGTCCGTAGTCGAAGATCGGCAGTGTCAGTTGCGGCGAGAACGACCATACGCCAGCACCGTGATCGAACAGGTTGGTGAACGACGTGCTGATGTTGCCGGCGTTGGCCGTCATCGTGATCCGCGGGAAGAAGGCCGCGCGGGCCGCCCCGATGTTCGCGTTGGCGGACAGCAGCGCCTGTTCGGCCTGGCGGATATCCGGACGCTGCGTCAGCAGTTCCGAAGGCAGGCCCTCGGGAATGTCGCTGATGATGCGTTCGTCCGACAGGCGCATCGGCGCCGGCAGGTTCGGGATCTCGGCGATCGGCTTGCCTACCAGCACTTCGAGCGCGTTCTGCGCCTGGGCACGCTGGCGTGCCAGCTGCGCGGCAGATACGCGTGCCTGGGCCACCAGCGATTCATTGTCGCGCAGGTCCAGCGCCGAAGTGGCGCCAGCATCGAAACGCTTCTTCGACAGTTCGTACGTGCTTTGGCGCGCTTCCAGCGTCTCGCGCGCCAGGTCGTACTGCTCGGCGGCGGCGCGCTCGGCCAGGTAAGCCTTGGCAACTTCGGAGACCAGCGAGATATACGCGGCGCGATGTGCCTCCTCGGTGGAGAAGTACTGCGCCAGCGCGGCATTCGACAGGCTGCGTACGCGGCCGAAGAAGTCCAGCTCCCACTGCGTCACCGACAGGCCCACCTGATAGATGTTGCCGGTGAACGACTGGGAGACGCCCGAAGTAGCCCCCGAGAAACGGCCGCGCTGGAAGCTGGCGTTGCCGTTCACGGTCGGCAGCAGGTCGGCCCGCTGGATCTGGTACTGCGCACGCGCTTCCTCGATACGCAGCGCGGCCGTACGCAGGTCGCGGTTGTTTTCCAGCGACGTGGCAATCAGCGTCTGCAGGCGCGGATCGGTGAAGAACTCGCGCCAGCCGATATCGGTGGCCTTGCGCGTTTCACCGCTCTTCACCTCGGCCGTGGCATAGCCTTCCGGCGCGGCCGGATAGCTGCCTGCCACGGGGGCGGCGGGACGGTCATAGTGCGGCGCCAGCGTGCAGCCGCTCATCACCCCGGCCACCAGCAGCAATGTGGTCAAAGTCTTGGTCATTGTCAGATTTCCTTCTGGCTGCTTTCCAGGCGTGCCTGCTCACGTTCGTGCTGGGCCTTGCTGCCCTTGAACCGGCTGCGAACCACCACGAAGAATACCGGCACCAGGAAAATCGCCAGCACCGTTGCCGTGATCATGCCGCCCATCACGCCGGTACCGATGGCGCGCTGGCTGCCCGAGCCCGCGCCGGTGGAGATGGCCAGCGGCAGCACGCCCAGGATAAACGCCATCGACGTCATCAGGATCGGGCGGAACCGCAGGTGCACCGCTTCAAGCGTGGCGTCGACCAGGCTGCGGCCCTGCGCCTGCAGGTCCTTGGCGAATTCCACGATCAGGATGGCGTTCTTCGCCGACAGACCGATCGTGGCGATCAGGCCCACCTTGAAGTACACGTCGTTGGGCATGCCGCGCAGCGTCACGCCCAGCAGCGCGCCGATCACGCCCAGCGGCACCACCAGCAGCACCGAGACCGGGATCGACCAGCTTTCGTACAGGGCGGCCAGGCACAGGAACACGATGATCAGCGACAGCGTGTACAGGATCGGTTCCTGCGAGCCGGCCAGGCGTTCTTCATACGACTGGCCCGACCACTCGAAACCGAAGCCCGGCGGCAGCTTGGCGAAGTTTTCCTCCATCACGCGCATCGCCTCGCCGGTGGACTTGCCCGGCGCGGCCTGGCCCGCCAGCTTCACCGCCGGCATGCCGTTGTAGCGCTCCAGGCGCGGCGAGCCCATGATCCACTGCGACGTCGAGAACGCCGAGAACGCCACCATGTCGCCGTTCGCGTTGCGCACGCGCAGCTTGCCCAGGTCGTCAGGCAGCTGGCGATCCGAACCCTGCGCCTGCACGATTACGCGGCGCACGCGGCCTTCGTAGATGAAGTCATTCACGTACGACGAGCCAAACGAGATCGACAGCGTCTGGTTGATGTCGGCCACCGCCACGCCCAGCGCGCGCGCTTTCTCGCGGTCGATGTCGATGCGCAGCTGCGGCGCGTCTTCCTGGCCTTCCGGACGCACGCCCACCAGTGCCGGCGACTTCGCGGCCATGCCGAGCATCATGTTGCGTGCTTCCATCAGCTTGGCGTGGCCCTGGCCGGTACGGTCCTGCAGACGGAAGTCAAAGCCCGACGAGTTGCCCAGCTCGGAGATGGCCGGCGGGTTCAGCGGGAAGATGATGGCGTCCTTGATGAACGACAGCGCGCCGAACGCACGGCCCACCAGCGCCTGCGCGGTCTGGTCCGCACCCGGACGTTCCTTCCAGTCCTTCAGGCGCACGAACGCGATACCGCCGTTCTGGCCGCGGCCGAAGAACGAGAAGCCAGCCACCGTGATCATCTGGTCCACCACCTTCGATTCCTTCTGCAGGTAGTAGTCCTCGATCTGCTTGAGCACGCCGATCGTGCGCTCTTGCGTGGCGCCAGTGGGCAGCTGCACCACCGTGATCATGTAGCCCTGGTCTTCGTCAGGCAGGAACGACGACGGCAGGCGCTGGAACAGCAGCACCACGCCGGCGATGATCACCGCGTAGACGATCAGGTAGCGGCCCGAGCGCTTGAGAATGCGCGCCACGATGCCCTGATAGCCGGTCGATGCCGTGGCAAACGTCCGGTTGAACCAGCCAAAGAAGCCCTTCCGCTCGTGGTGATGACCCGCTTCCACCGGCTTGAGCAGCGTCGCGCACAGGGCCGGCGTCAGCGTCAGGGCCAGGATGGCCGAGAACACCATCGACGAAATCAGCGACAGCGAGAACTGGCGGTAGATGTTGCCGACCGAACCCGAGAAGAACGCCATCGGGATGAACACGGCGGTCAGCACCAGCGTGATGCCGACGATGGCGCCCGTGATCTGGCTCATGGCCTTGCGGGTGGCTTCGCGCGGCGAGAGACCTTCCTCGCTCATGATCCGCTCGACGTTCTCGACCACCACGATCGCGTCGTCCACCAGGATACCGATGGCCAGCACCATGCCGAACATGGTCAGCACGTTGATCGAGAAGCCAAACGCCAGCATCGCGCCGAACGTACCGAGCAGCGCCACCGGCACCACCAGCGTGGGAATCAGCGTGGCCCGGAAGTTCTGCAGGAACAGGTACATCACCAGGAACACCAGCACCACGGCTTCCAGCAGCGTCTTGACCACTTCCTCGATCGAGATCTTCACGAACGCGGACGTGTCGTAGGGAACGCTGAATTCGTAGTCGGGCGGGAAGAAGCGCTGCAGCTCTGCCATCTTCGCGCGCACGGCGGTGGCGGTAGCCAGCGCGTTGCCCGTGGGCGACAGCTTGATGGCGATGGCCGATGCCGGCTTGCCGTTGATGCGGGCCAGCGTCGAATAGTCGGCACCGCCCAGCTCCACGCGGCCCACGTCCTTGATGCGCACCGACGAGCCGTCCGGATTCACGCGCAGCAGGATGTTGGCGAACTGCTCGGGCGTGGTCAGCCGGCTTTCGGTGTTGACCGTGGCATTCAGCTCGGTGCCGCGCGGCGACGGCGTACCGCCGAGTTCGCCCACTGCCACCTGGATGTTCTGCTCCGATACGGCGGCGGTCACGTCCAGCGGCGTCAGGTTGTAGCCCGTCAGCTTGGCCGGATCCAGCCAGATCCGCATCGCGTACTCGGTGCCGAACAGGTCGGCGGCACCCACGCCGGGCACGCGGCGGATTGAATCCACCACCTGCGCCGACACGAAGTTGCCCAGCTCGATCGCGTCGGATTTACCCGACTTCGACGAGACCGTGATGAACATCATGTAGTTGTTGCCGGCCTTGTCGACCCGCACGCCCTGTTGGCGCACCTCCGCCGGCAGACGCGCTTCCACGCGCTTCAGGCGGTTCTGCACCTCCACGGAGTTCAGGTCGGCGTTCGAGCCCGGCGCGAATGAGATGTTGATCGTGGCCAGCCCCGACGATTCGCTTTGCGATTCGTAGTAGAGCAGGTTGGGTGCGCCGTTGAGCTCCTGCTCGATCGGCGTGATCACCGAATCCTCGATCGTCTTGGCCGACGCACCGGGGTAGGTGGTGGTCACCGTGATGATCGGCGGGGCGATATTGGGGTACTGCGCGATCGGCAGCTGCACGATCGACAACAGACCGCCCAGCGCGATGATCAGCGCGAGCACCCACGCGAACACCGGCCGGTCGATAAAAAACTTCGCCATGAAACTGGCTCCCTTTTATGGCTTTGGTCGAGGGCCCGATCAGCCCTGCTTGGCGGTCGACTTGTCGTCGGCCTTGGCGTCCTTGCCGTCCGCGGCGGGCTTGTCGCCCTGCGCGGTGGCAGCCGGCGCCGATGCCGGGGCATCGGCCGTCTTCGGTGCCTGGAATGGCACGGCCTTGGCGGGCGCACCCGGGCGCACCTTCTGCAGGCCTTCCACGATCACCTTTTCGCCGCCCTTCAGGCCTTCGGTCACGACCCAGCGGTCGCCAATGGCCTGCGGCGCCTTGACCGGCAGCGCGGCCACGTTGCCGTCGGCGCCCACCACCAGCACGCTGGCGCCCTGGGCACTGCGGATCAGCGCGCGTTGCGGCACGGTCAGTGCGTTCTCGTCGATGCCCTGCTCGATCTTCACGCGCACGAACGTGCCCGACAGCAGTTCACGCTTCGGGTTCGGGAATTCGGCCCGCAGCGTGATGGCGCCGGTGGTCGGGTCCACGGTCATGTCCGAGAACAGCAGCTTGCCCGTGGCGGCGTATTCCTTGTCGCCGGCCTCCGGATACAGATGCACCTTGGCGCCACCGTTCACGCCCTTGACCTTGCCCGATTCCATGGCGGCACGCAGGCGCGCCACTTCCGAAGCCGGCTGGGTAAAGGTCACCCAGATCGGATCGACCTGCTCGACCGTGGTCAGCTTGGTGGCTTCGCCCTTGCCGACCAGCGCGCCTTCAGTCACCAGCGCACGGCCCACGCGGCCCGAGATCGGCGACGTCACCGTGGTGTAACCCAGGTTGATCTGGGCCGTGGTCACGGCGGCCTTGGCGGCGGCGATGTCGGCATTGGCCTGGCCGGCGGCGGCCACGGCTTCGTCATATTCCTGCTTGCTGACCGCGTTCACGGCCACCAACGGCTTGTAGCGCTCGGCCTTCTGGCGCGCGGAAACCGCGTTGGCTTCGGCACGCTCCAGCTGCGCCTTGGCCGAGGCCAGTTGCGCCTGGTACGGGGCCGGATCGATGCGGAACAGCACCTGGCCGGCCTTGACCTCGCCACCTTCGGTGTAATTGCGCGACAGGACGATGCCTTCGACGCGGGCGCGCACTTCGGCCGTGCGCACGCCTTCGAGGCGGCCCGGCAGTTCATTGACAACGGCAACAGCGGACGGCGTGACGGTGACCACACCCACTTCCGGCGGCGGCATCGCGCCGCCCTGGGCGGCTTTCTGGCCACAGGCGGACAGCGCCAGTGCCGCGGCGGTAACGGCGGCGGCAACGGCTGCGCAACGGATACGTTGGGACTTCCTCATCGATAACCCCATGATGAAAATTTGAGATCTGCCGCACCGCCCCCAACGTTGGGCTGGACGCAGGCGCGCCCCGGGGGCGGGGCGCGGCGGCTAAATAAAGTGATGCTTGAGTCAGGCGGACCCAGGGCGAGCGGGTGACGGGTCACCGCAACCGGGCAAAAAACGGCTTGGCCGAAGTCCGGACAGGCGAGTAGTATAGATACATTCGCGCATGTATGTAAGTCCCGGTTACGAATTTAGCGCTGTTCGCAACACATGGCACCTGTTGTGTGCATTGGAATGTTCCGCCCCTGTGAGCACGATTGTTCCATTCAAGGTACGATGCGGCCGCCGGTGCGATTGAGCAATTTGGAAAGAGAAGCCCTTCGGCGCATTTGCGCGTCGGGATCAGGAGACCCGGACGGCCACCCACTGGCCCCGGGGAAAGAGGAAATGGTCAGACGTACCAAGGAAGAAGCGCTCGAGACGCGCAACCGGATTCTGGATGCGGCGGAAGCCGTGTTTCACGCCCGAGGCGTGGCACGCCCGTCGCTGGCGGACATTGCCGAGGCGGCAGGTGTCACGCGCGGCGCAATCTACTGGCACTTCAAGAACAAGAGCGACGTGTTCGCCGCCATGGCCGACCGCGTCAATCTGCCCGTGGAAGCGCTGTGCGCGCCGGAGCGGCTGGCGCTGCAGGAAGACCCGCTCGGCGGCATCCGCGATATCTGTGCCTTCGTGTTCCGTCAGACCGTTACCAATCCGCAGTGGCGCCGCGTGTTCGAGATCATCTTCCACAAGTGCGAGATGGTGGAGGACAACGGCGCCATCTTCGAACGCCAGCGCGCGTCGCACCAGGACGGCACGGTCAAGATGCGCGAGCACCTGCGCCTGGCGATGGAGCGCGGCCAGTTGCCGGCGGACCTGGACCTCGACCTGGCCGTGATGGCATTCCACGCCGCAATCGGCGGCGTGCTGGCCCACTGGCTGTTCTCCCCGACCGATTTCGACCTGAGCCGCGAGGCCGAGCGCCTGGCGGACACCTTCATCGACACGCTGCGCCTGTCTCCGGCATTGCGCGTGGGCTATGTGCCGCGCCCGATGGCCCCGCTGGACCAGGAAATGGCGGCACTGTGCGAGCGCCAGCCGCAGGCCGTCGCCGAATAGTCTCCCGCCGGCTCGGCCCGACTCAGCCCTTGAGCGCCTGGCGCCAGCGCGCGAGAAAGGCCTTCTTGCGCAGGGCGTCCTGCGCGGCCAGCAGCCCCGGCCCCACGCTGATCGGCTTGAGCGCATAGCCAAGCCGCTCAGCCAGCGCATTGGCGGTGTGTGCGCTGTCGGTATCGGTGCGGATGGTATAGAGCTGCGACGTGGATTGCCCCAGCAGCGCCTGGCCCTCGCGCGACAACAGGTAATCCAGCCACAGCCGCGCCGCATTGGGCCGCGGCGCCCGGCGCGCGATGAACGCCACGCGCGACATCACCAGCGTGTAGTCGCGCGGTGCGATCACGCCGATGCCGGCGCCGCGCTCCATCAGCGACAGCGCGTACGAGCCCAGCAGGTTGTAGCCCAGCACCAGTTCACCGCTGGCGATACGCTCGACCATGTCGGCCGTCGATGCCGACAGCTGCACCTGGGCACGCCCGAGCGCCTGTGCCAGATACCAGAATTCGCTGCCCATGCGCGCGTCCTGCTGCGCCAGCAGGTACCCCACGCCCGACCGCTCCACATCGTACGTCACCACCTTGCCGCGCCACTGCGGCGCATTCTCCTGCAGCAGGCGCGCCAGCCCGCTGCGGCTGCCGGGCACATGCGCCGTCGCAAAATGCTTGCGGTTGTAGACGATGACCGCTGGCTCGAACGTGGTACCCCAGGCCTCGTCGCGCCACACGGCCCAACTTGGCAGGCCCGGGCGTTCGGGCGAGTCGTAGCGCTGGGCATGGCCGTCGTTGACGAGCTTGATCTGCAGGTCCATGGCCGTGCTCCACAGCACGTCGGCATAGGGGGCATCGCGACCCGGCTGGGCCGGTCCCATGCCCGCGCTCTCGGCCAGGAAGCGGTCGTGCAGTTCCAGGGTGTTGAGGTCCTGATAGTGCACGCGCACGCCGGGATAGCGTGTCTCGAAGCCCTGCATCAGCGGCTGCACCACTTCCAGGTCGGTCGACGCGTAGATCGTCACCCCGCCCTCGCGCTGCGCGCGCGCAATGACGTCGGCGTAGTCGCCCGGATAGCCGTCCGGCACGCGCGGCGCGGGCTGCGCCAGCGCCGGCACCCCCACGGCCATGGCCCCGCCTGCCAGCAGCAACTGGCGGCGCATGGCGCTGGACGGTTCCGGCAGGGATGCGGGTGCAGCAGGCACCGGGGGCGTGGAAGGCACGGCGGACAGGAAGATGGTGTGCGGACGATGGGATGGCAGCCGGCAGACACCTGCGGGCAGGGCGGGGGTATTATAGGCGCCCGCGGCACGCACGGGCGGCCCGCGAGACACACGACAAGAGCGGGCAGAGGAGGTCCGGCATGCGCATCCTGCTGGTGGAAGATGAAGTGGAACTGGCCCGCTGGGTGGCACGCGCACTGGAGCAGGGCGGCTTCGTCATCGAGCACGTCGCCGATGGCCTGCAGGCCGACGCGCGGCTGATGGCCGAGGAGTACGACGCCGTGGTGCTGGACCTGCGCCTGCCCGGCAAGGACGGCCTGGCCGTGCTCAAGTCCATGCGCGGCCGCGACGACCGCACACCGGTGCTGATCCTGACCGCCCAGGACACGCTCGACGAACGCGTGCGCGGCCTGAACCTGGGCGCCGACGACTACCTGCCCAAGCCGTTCGCCATCGCCGAACTCGAAGCCCGCATCCTGGCCCTGATCCGCCGCAGCCGTGGCCGCGCGCATCCGCGCCTGCAATGCGGCACGCTGGTATTCGATGGCGAGACCCGCAGCTTCACGCTGGGCGGTGCGCCGCTGTCGCTGACGCCGCGCGAATCGACGCTACTCGGCGCGCTGCTGGCCCGCAGCGGCCAGCCGCTGACCAAGGCGCAACTGCTGGACAAGGTGTTCTCGCTCGATGCCGACGTGAGCCCCGACGCCATCGAGGTGCTGGTCTATCGCCTCCGCAAGAAGCTGACCGGCCACGGCGTCACCATCGTCACGCTGCGCGGCTTCGGCTATCTGCTGGAACCCGAAGCCACGGATCCGCCCAGGGCTGGAGCCTGACATGTGGCGCCGCCATCTGCGCCAGCGCGCCCGCCTGCCGGTGCGGCTGTGGCTGCGCGGAAGCCTGCGCCGCCAGCTGCTGATCCTGCTGGTGCCGGCACTGGCGCTGATGATGGGCGTCGACACCTGGTTCACCTACGGCACCCTGCGCGACGCCGCCAACACGGCATACGACCGCTCGCTGTATGGCTCGATCCGCACCATCGACAACGCCATCGGCATGGCCGGCGAAAGCGTGCAGCTCACGCTGCCCGACGCGGCGATGGAGATGTTCGAGACAGCCGCGCAGACCCATGTGTTCTATCGCGTGTCGATGGAGCGCGGTGGCAGCATCGAGACCGTGACCGGCTACGACGACCTGCCGCTGCCGAAGGGCGCGCTGGCCAACAATGTGCCGCGCTTCAACGATGCCGTCTACCACGGCGATCCGGTGCGCGTCGCCACGATGGCGCGTCCCATCTACCGCCCCGACGCGAACATGCGCGTCATCATCCAGGTAGCCGAAACCGCCGAGCCGCGCGCCGCGCTGATCGGCAACGTCTGGCGCAGCGCGCTGCTGCGCGATATCGCGCTGATCGTGCTGTCGGCCGTGATCCTGGTCGGCGGCATTACCTACGTGCTCAAGCCGCTGCAACGGGTACGCGACGATGTCCGCGCGCGCTCGCCCGACGATCTCGCGCCGCTGGCCTTCGACGTGGTACCGGTGGAGGTGCGGCCGCTGGTCGACGCGGTCAACCTGCACGTGTCACGCTCGGAAGCCATGGCGCAATCGCAGGCGCAGTTCATCGCCGACGCCGCGCATCAGCTGCGCACGCCGCTGGCGATTCTCAAGACGCAGGCGGAGTTCGCGCAGCGCCAGTTGCAGATGCGGCATGACGAGCCCGCCCGCGAAGCCGCCGCCGAAGCCGTGGGCGGCATCGTCACGCAACTGGAACAGGCGGCGCGCCTGACGAACCAGCTGCTGGCGCTGGCCCGCGTACGGCAGCCGGGACGCGATGGCGCCGCGCAGGACGACGAAGCCGGCATCATCGACGCCGTCACGGTGGCCGAGCAGGTCGCGCTGGACTACCTGCCCCTTGCGCGCGGCAAGCAGCAGGATTTTGGATGGGAGCGTCCCGCCGCGCTGACGCTGCCGGTACGCGCGGACGCCGCGCTGCTGCGTGAGGCGCTGGCAAACCTGGTACACAACGCGATCCAGTATTCGGGACGCGGCAGCCGGATCACGCTGTCCGCCGCGCAACGCGACGGCCGCGCACTGCTGGTGGTCGAAGACGACGGCCCCGGCATTCCGGAGGACGAACGCGAGAAGGTGTTCGCCCGCTTCTACCGGCGCGTGGAGAACACCGAACCCGGGTCCGGGCTCGGACTGGCGATCACGCGCGAGATGGCGGCCAGGTTTGGCGGCAAGGTGACGCTACGCGATGCCACGCAGGGCAGGGGACTGCGGGCCGAGCTGAGTTTCGCGCTGGCGGATACCTAGCGCTGCCTTGCTCCCCTCTCCCAGTCGTTCAGACCGGGGAAACAATGCGACCAGGCGCTCACTGCTTCATCGGTTTGCCCATCACCGCGCCCTTGCACAGGTCCTCGCGCTCCATGGCCGGCACACGCACCACGACGTCGAAGCCCTTGGCGGGCGAATCCGATTCGATGTAGCCGACACTGAGCACGCGCTGTCCCTGCCCGGGCAGCCAGCGCGGCACGCCGATATCGCGCCGCACATGACCGTTGCCCGCGATCAGCACCGCACCCTGGCTGGCGTACGGCTGCAGCGTCTGCGCCATCACGGCGTCGCGTGCGGCCTGCGCGTTCAGCATGCCCGGCAACATGGCCTGCGGGAAATGGCCGCAGTGACCGGCGTCGAGCGCCGCGGTCTGCGCGGCCACGATATCGGCCGGCAACGCGCCGTTGAGCCCCAGTGCGGCCTGCTGGTCCTTCGCAAACACATCGCCATAGCCGCCGCGCACGATCCTTGCCGCATCGGCGCGCGACAGGTTGGCCGCACGCAGGGGCAGGTTGTACTGCAGCGCCAGCGCCACCACGGGCTTGTAAAGCGCCCAGTCCCATCCACTCTTGCTGCCTGCCGCCTGCTCGATCAGATAGTCGGCATCGTGCGGCCGTTCGCGCCGGGCCCGGTCGATATCGGCCTGACGTTCGCGGTCGAACTGTTCCATGGCGATGGCCGGACGCCAGCCCGCTTCCACGGCACGCGTCAGCGCCTGCAGGCGCTGCTGCTGGGCGGGCCCGCTGTCATGGACTTCGCCCAGCAGCACGTATGACTTGTCCGCGAACTTCAGGCTGATCGCCGCCGGGGTTGCGTTGGGCGTGGTCGATGCGCAGCCGGTGGCAAGCGTCACGGCCGCCATGACGGCGAGCCAGGAAAAAGATGTGCGCATCATGGCCTGGCGGGCTCCGGTTGCGTCTGGGCCTGGGTGGCCCCGGTGGCGGCGGCGCCATTCGCGGCGGCCGGCGTTTCGGGTACGTAGACCATCGATCCATCCTTCATGCGATAGGCCACGCCGGCCTTGATGCCGTCGCCGGACCCCACCTGGCCGCTGGCCTGGTAACGCACGATCTTCTCGCCCTGGCGCGACACGATTTCCATGTTCGGCTTGCCCGGGTTGGAAATGATCGTCACGTCCTGGTGAGTGAACGGATTGAGCGGGTTCTGCGCGATGGTCACCAGCAAGGCGGCAATCACCACCAGGAACACGTCGATCAGGTTGACGACCGACAGGATCGGATCGTCGGCCTCGCTTTCCTCCAGGAACTTCATGCCTCGGACTCCCATTGCGGGTGCGACTGGCCCAGCCAGACCAGTTCCTCGGCCAGCCAGCGGCGCCGCACATTGACCACCCAGAACGTGATGCTGGCCGCGATCAGCGCCAGGATCACGGCCGAAAACGCGATGGTCAGGTTCTCGCCCACATTCGCCAGATTGCCACCGGACAGCCCCTTGAGCGCCGGCCCCATCGGGATCATCGTAGCCACCAGGCCCAGCATCGGCGCCACGCGGGTGGCGATGCGCGGGCGCTCCAGCAGCCGGTGGGCCGTGACGTCGAGCGCGTCGGGGTGGCTGACCTTGTGGCGGCGCGCCCAGGCCACCAGCGGATAGCCCCGCCCCGATTCGATGCTGTTGCGACCGCGCAGCCAGGCTTGCATCGCAAAATCGCCAAGT
This sequence comes from Cupriavidus sp. HE11, assembly GCF_056097175.1. Taxonomy (NCBI): domain Bacteria; kingdom Pseudomonadati; phylum Pseudomonadota; class Betaproteobacteria; order Burkholderiales; family Burkholderiaceae; genus Cupriavidus; species Cupriavidus sp. HE11. The sequence continues at coordinate 1,924,167 of NZ_CP184464.1, read as the reverse complement.
GCCCAGAAGGCGTAGAGGAACAGCAGGCCGATCAGCACCAGCGTCGGATACAGGAACAGCTGGCCGACGTCATACATCAAGGTTTCGAGCAGGGTGGGGGTCATGGTCGAACGCAGTTACTTATATCGATGCGATAAATGTTTGATGGCAAATCTTCTCCATCAATATTCTTTTCATAAATTCTTTGACATATTTCGCCTGATCGGCCGCTCATTCGCCGCCGCCAGGCAATGCCGCCGGCCCGCCAAGATAGCACTGGCGCGTCGACATGAAAGGCTGTCAGGGCCTGTGGTCTTTCGTGTAAGGCGTGGGGAAGACGCGGGGAAGGCGAGGAAGGCGGTGCGCGAAAGGGAAAGAATGGGGAAAAGCCAGGCGCTGGCGGCAGGCGCCCCTCCCGCGCATGGGGAGGGGGATGCACTCGCAGTGTCAGTCAGTGCGCAACCGCCTCGGGTTGCTTTTCTTCCAGCGGATTGCCTTCCGAGTCGATCTGCAGCGGGCCGGTGCCCGAGTAGCGGTCCAGCGCCAGATAGATCACCGGCGTGATGAACAGCGTGATGACCTGCGAGAACAGCAGGCCACCCACCACGGCCAGACCCAGCGGCTGGCGCAGTTCGGCGCCAGCGCCCAGCCCCAGGGCCAGCGGCAGGGCACCCATCACTGCGGCGAACGTGGTCATCATGATCGGGCGGAACCGCAGCAGGCACGCCTGGCGGATCGCCTTGCCTGGCGCCATCCCCTGCTCGCGCTGGGCCGCCAGCGCGAAGTCGATCATCATGATCGCGTTCTTCTTGACGATGCCGATCAGCATCAGCACGCCGATTGTTGCAATCAGCGACAGTTCGACGTTGAAGATAAACAGCGTCAGCAGCGCACCAATGGCCGCCGAGGGCAGGCCGGCCAGGATGGTCAGCGGGTGGATGTAGCTCTCATAGAGCACGCCCAGCAGCGTGTAGATGACCGCGATGGCCGCCACCAGCAGCACCACCTGCGTGGCCTGCGACGACTGGAACACGGCCGCGTCGCCACCCCAGCTGGTGAAGATCGACGACGGCATCTCGATGTCGCGGCTGAAGCGGTCGATCAGCTTCGAGGCATCGCCCAGCGCCGCGCCCGGGGCCAGGTTGAACGACACCGTCACCGACGGCAGCTGGCCCTGGTGGTTGACCGCAATCGGACCCACCCGGCGCTCGGTCGTGGCGAACGCCGACACCGGCACCATCTGCCCGGTCTTGCTGCGCACGTAGAGCTTGGAGAACGCGGTCTCGTCCACGCGATCGACGTCGGCGGCGGTCAGGATCACGTAGTAGTTGTCGATGGGGGTGTAGATCGTCGACACCTGGCGCTCGCCGAACGCCGTGTACAGTGCGGCGCGCACGTCCTGCATCTGCACGCCCATCGCGTTGGCCTTGTCGCGGTCGATGGTCAGCTGTGCCTCCAGGCCCGATTGCTGCGAATCGCTGGTCACGTCGCGGAACACCGGCTCGGCGCGCATCTTCGCCATCAGCTTGTCGCTGTACTCCTGCAGCTGCCCCGGCTTCACGCTCTGCAGCGTGTACTGGTAGCGGCTCTTGCTCTGACGGCCGCCCAGGCGCAGGTTCTGCACCGGCGAGAAATAGACCTGCAGGCCGGGCACGCCCGACACATCCTTGCGCAGCGATTCCACCACCTGGGGCATCTTCGGACGCTGGCCCAGCGGCTTCAGCTCGACGAACATGCGGCCCGTGTTGATGGCCGGCGACGGCCCGCCGCCAATCGACGCCACCACGCTCTTCACCGCCGGATTGGCACGGATGCGCTCGGCCGCGTCGCGCAGGCGCTCCGACATTGCTTCGAACGAAATGTCCTGCGGGCCTTCGGCATTGACCTGGATCTGGCCGATGTCTTCCTCGGGGAAGAAGCCTTTCGGGATCTTCACAAACAGCACGGCGGTCAGCACGAACGTCAAACCCGCCGCCACCAGCACCACGCGCCGATGCGCCAGGCACCAGTCCAGGCCGTGCGCGTACTTGTGCAGCGTCCATTCGAACAGGTCTTCGAACCACTGCGTGGCACGCAGGCCGATGGTCTGCTTCTGCTGCACATGATGTGCCGGCGCGCCAGGCGCGTGATCGCCATACGTGTGTTGCGACTCATCGATCGGCACGTTCTCGGCCGACAGGAAGCGCGCGCACAGCATCGGGATCAGCGTCAGCGACACCAGCGCCGACACCAGGATCGACAGCGACACCACGGCGGCGAATTCGTGGAACAGCAGGCCGATCACGCCCGGCATGAAGAAGATCGGGATGAACACCGCCACCAGCGAGATCGAGATCGACAGGATCGTGAAGCCCATCTCGCGCGACCCCACCAGCGCGGCCTTGAGCGGCGGCACGCCTTCCTCGATGTGCCGCACGATGTTCTCCAGCATCACGATGGCGTCGTCCACCACCAGGCCCACGGCCAGCGTGATGGCCAGCAGCGACACGTTGTCCAGGCTGTAGCCGAACGCCTTCATCAGCGCCACGGTGCCGATCAGCGAAATCGGCAGCGATACGGTGGGGATCAGCGTGGCGGCCGCGCGGCGCAGGAACAGGAAGATCACCATCACCACCAGCGCCACGGTCAGCGCCAGCGTGAACTGCACATCGTGGATCGACTCGCGGATCGAGTTCGAGCGGTCGTTCACCACGCTCACGTTGACCGAGCCCGGCATCTGCTGCACCAGGCGCGGCAGGGCGCCCTTGATGGCATCGACCACGGCCACCGTGTTGGCGTCGGGCTGGCGCAGCACGGCCAGCACGATCGACCGCTCGTTGTTGAGCCAGCTGCCGGTCTTGATCGTCTCGACGCTGTCTTCCACGTCGGCCACGTCGGACAGCCGCACCACGGCGCCGCTGGGCTGGCTGGCGACGATGATGTTGCGGAACGCGTCGGCGTTGGTCATCTGGCGGTTGGCCTGGATGGTCAGCGTCTGACGCGCACCATCGAGCGTACCCACCGGCGTGTTCGCGTTGGCGCGGTTGAGCGCCGTAGCCAGTTCGTCGAGCGTCATGCCCCGGGCGGCCAGCGCGTCGGGATGGGCGCGCACGCGCACCGAGAAGCGTTTCTGGCCGAAGATCTGCACCTGTGCCACGCCGGGCAGGGTAGCCAGCGTGGGCGAGATCAGGTTGTCGCCGAACGCGTTCAGATCGCCCAGGCTCATCGACGGCGAGTTGATGGCGAGCAGGATCACCGGCGCATCGGCCGGATTCACCTTGCGGTACGACGGCGGCACCGTCATTTCGATCGGCAGCGACCGTTGCGCGCGGAACAGCGCGGCCTGCACGTCCACGGCCGCGTCGTCGATATTGCGGTCGCTGTTGAATTCGATCGTGATGCTCGAATTGCCAAGCGTGTTCGACGAACTGATCACCGTCACGCCGGGGATCGTCGCGAACTGCTTCTCCAGTTGCGTCGCCACCGACGCGGCCATGGTCTCGGGGCTGGCGCCGGGCAGCGTGGCCGTGACCTGGATCACGGGCGAGTTGAAGCTGGGCAGGGCCGCGATCGGGATGGTCGGGTACAGCACGATGCCCGTGACGATGACGGCCAGGCACAGCAGCACCGTCATCACGGGCCGGCGGATACAGAGCTCGGACAGCGACATGGTCTTAGTGTCCGCTATTGGCCGATGCCGGTGCCGCGGCGGCGGGCGCCGAAGCCCCGCGCGGCGCGGCCTCGCGCACCAGCGTGCCCGGGCGCAGGTTCTGCGCGCCCTCGGTCACCACGCGGGCGCCCGGTTGCAGGCCTTCCACCACGGCGGCGGCGGCGGTGGTCACCACCACCTTCACCGGCACGCGCGCCACCTTGCTGTCGGGCTGCACGGTATAGACAAAGCGGCCTTCAGGCCCCGTCACCACGGCCTGCGGCGGCACGCTCAGCGCGTTCTTCAGCACCTGCACGGTCGCGTTCACATTGGCATAGGTGCCGGGCCACAGCCGGTGCTCGTCGTTGGGGAACATCGCCTTGACGCGAATGCTGCCGTACTGCGGGTCCACCGTGTTGTCGACGAACGTGACCTTGCCGCTGACCGGGGCCGGGTTGCCGTCGTTCGGCTGTGCCGACACTGTGACCGGGCCCGCCTGCAGCGCTTCGCGCAGCGCGGCCAGCTGGCGCTCGGGCAGCGTGAACATGACCGTGATCGGTGCAATCTGGGCGATCGTCACCATCGCAGGGGTGGTCGTGGTGTTGGCCGGCGTCACCAGCGACCCCGGGAACACGTTGATCACGCCGGTGCGCCCGCCGATGGTGGCGCGGATCTGGCCGTAGCTGGTGGCAACCTGGCTGGCCTCGATGGCGGCCTGGTCGGCCCGGATCGTGGCTTCGAAGCCGTCGACCTTGGCCTGGGCGGTATCCACCGCGCTGCGCGAGATGAAATTGCGCTGCAGCAGTTCCTGGCTGCGGGCCAGCGTACGGCGTGCATCGGACAGGTCGGCCTGGTCGCGCATCAGCTGGGCGCGCGCCTTAGCCAGGTTGGCCTCGTCCATGCGCGTGTCCAGCGTGAACAGCAGGTCGCCCGGCTTCACGGACTGGCCTTCCTTGATATGAACCGTGCGCACGGTGCTGGAAACCTGCGGACGCACGTCCACGGTCTGCATCGCGGTCACGGTGCCGTTGGCGTTCACCTCCACCGGCACGTCGGACTGCCTGACCACGGCGGTGCTCACCGTGGTAATGGCCGGGCCCTTGGCCGCCGGCTTCGGTGCCAGCCACGTTTTCCACCCAAACCAGCCTGCCAGTGCCAGTACTACCAGCCCTGCAATGGCCACCCAGGGCGATATGCGGCCGCGACCAGTCGAAGTGGACGCGCTCCAGTTGCCATCGACAAAGCCTTTCGGCTGGTCGATCCCGTCTGTTTTCATGTGAGGACCCTCAAATGCCGCATGGCGCGCTCCCCCAATGGCCCCGGCTTCTTGGATCCGGTCGTGCCCGCGCAAATCGCTACTAGTACCGCATTGCCCTTTCTAGGCAAAGTGCGATGTATTACAAGCCATTACAGCATCAACAGGGGAGGATGTCTGGACCAGAGGGAAGGGTCGGCCGAATTGCTTGTATCAGAAGCAAAACATTAGCAGAAAAGCATGACGACTCAACTTGGGACTAACGCGTGCTCAGGCGCGATGCGGGCGGCAAGTGGCGACTCATGCCCCGGTACGCTGGTTCAGGCACGCCATCGAGATCTGGCGTGGGCCCGGTGTCAGCAGCATGTTGTCCCCGGCGCGGATCACGCCCGGCTGTGTCACGCTGAGGTACACACCGGAAAAGCCACTTTGGGTCATGTCCCGCACGGCCTGCGCGTACCCCATCACCGCGTTGAGCTTGTAACAGGGTCGACGTGGCGATTCCACCACAAGTTCGACCTCGCCCACACGCAGGCGGTCCCCCACCCACAACGCAGCTTCGAGCAGCCCCTGGATGGTCAGGTTCTCGCCCATCGCACCAAAGGCCAGCGGCCGTTCGGCTTCTTCCACGCCGGCCTCGCGGCGGCGTGCATTCCACCATGTGTAGTGTTCGATCGGATAGGCATACACGGCTCGCCCCGCACCGCCGTGGACGGTGCGGTCGACCTGCTCGTCACCGGCCAGGCCCAGGCGATGCACGCCCACGGCAATCGGGTGATGCAGGGTACTCAGCGGATGCTTGCGGATGGCCGACATGACCACCGCCTCGGTGCCAGCCCCGGCCACTACCAGTGGCAAGGCCACGCCAACATTGATCGCCAGTACGCGGCCGACGGCCGTGCCACCAGCGCCTGCGGGATTGGGACGCGGATCGGATTCGGCCACGGGACGCCCTCCTTGCGTGTGCGGGGCCTGCGCGTATGCTCCGGTACGCAAGGCCACGCGCTGACGTTTTGAACCGAGTGTACCGGCTCGTCCGCTTGTTTGAAGGGGTGGAATGTGGGGAAACAGACGCACGCAGGCCTGGCGTGCGTCGGGGTGCGTGCCTGGGGTGGCTGGCGCCGGGGGAGCCCCCCGGCCGGACTCAGCGCGACAGCGCGGGCGTAAGCGCCTTTGGGTTGACGATGCTGTCGTGCTTGCCGCCCAGCACGTCGAGGATGTTCTGGAAGGCCGTGCGGAAGTACAACTCGTAGCTGTCGCGCTCCACATAGCCCAGGTGCGGCGTGCAGATGCAGTTTTCCATGCGCAGCAACGCGTGGCCCTGCAGGATCGGTTCGGACTCGAACACATCGATGGCCGCCATGCCCGGACGGCCCCGGTTCAGCGCCGCCACCAGCGCGTTTTCCTCGATCAGCTCCGCGCGGCTGGTGTTGACGAACAGGGCCGTGGGCTTCATGCGCTGCAGGTCGGCCAGCTTCACGATGCCGCGCGTCTCGTCGTTCAGGCGCAGGTGCAGCGACAGCACATCGCTGTCGGCAAAAAGCTGATCGACAGATTCGGCCACGTTCAGGCCGTCCTCGCGGGCGCCCTGTTGCGATGCCTCGCGTCCCCAGACCAGCACGTTCATGCCGAAGGCGCGGCCATAGCCGGCCAGCAGCCGGCCAATCTTGCCGTAGCCCCAGATGCCCAGCGTCTGGCCACGCAACACCTGGCCCACACCGAAATTCGGCGGCATGGTGGTCGACTTCAAACCCGACTGCTGCCAGGCCCCGTGCTTGAGACTGGCCACATACTGCGGAATGCGCCGCTGGGCAGCCATGATCAGCGCCCAGGTCAGTTCGGCCGGCGCCACGGGCGAACCCACGCCCTGCAGCACCACCACGCCTCGGTCGGTACAGGCTTCCAGGTCCACATGGCTGCCGGCCCGGCCGGTCTGGCTGATGATCTTGAGCTTGGGCAGCTTTTCGAGCAACTGACGCGTCACCCGCGTGCGTTCGCGGATCAGCACCAGCGCTTCCACGTCGGAAAGTCGCGCGGCAAGCTGGCCCACGCCCTTGACGGTGTTGTTGAAGACCTTGACGTCGTGTCCTTCCATCAGGGAAAAGCACGGCAGCTTGCGTACGGCGTCCTGGTAATCGTCGAGAACGGCAATCTTCATGGGTGACTCTTTGACCTCGGGGGCTTGGTGCGCGCGGCCACAGAATCAGCGCGCGACCGACAGTATTGTTGACTTCCCTGACGCAACATTGACAGATGACAGTCCCGCGGGCCACCCCGCGCGGCCAGGTTGCGCGGGTCGATTCTGGCATTCCGGCAGGGGAGACAATGCTGCGCAGCAAAAAACAGGGTGTCCGTACAGTGGTATTCTTGCCCGCCTCCGCGGCGCAACAGTGCGGTCGAGCCAAGCTCCCGCCCCCTGTTCGCCGCCGGACAATGCCCGACCGGACCCTGCCGCCCGCCAAAAGCGGGCAAAGCGCAACTGTAGCGCAGCCGCAGGGACCCCCGCGACCATTTGCGCGGAATCGGTCGTCGCCGAGTTGTAACGGGATGTGACGGTCATCCAGCGAGTGCGCCATGCCCAACGCGGCATGCCGCTCCGGCGCCCGCCTTCCCCCGAGACACCGGCAACGCCCTGGTCGGACATGACAGATTTCCCTTTTGCTTTGGAGCAGTCAGATGAACCACCCCACCATGCAAGGCACCCCGGCACTGAACGTGCCGACCTGGGTAAAGAACCAGAAACTGGTCGCCTGGGTTGCAGAAATCGCCTCTCTCACCAAACCTGACCAGATCTACTGGTGCGACGGCTCGCAGGAAGAATACGACCGCCTGTGCGAACTGATGGTGACCGCGGGCACCATGCGCCGCCTGAACCCGGCCAAGCGCAAGAACTCGTTCCTGGCCCTGTCCGATCCGTCGGACGTGGCGCGCGTGGAAGACCGTACCTTCATCTGCTCCGAGAAGAAGGAAGACGCGGGCCCGACCAACAACTGGACCGCCCCGGCCGAAATGCGCACCACGCTGAGCGGCCTGTTCGACGGCTGCATGCGCGGCCGCACCATGTACGTGGTGCCGTTCTCGATGGGCCCGCTGGGTTCGCCGATCGCCCACATCGGCGTGGAACTGTCCGATTCGCCGTACGTGGCCGTCAACATGCGCATCATGACCCGCATGGGCCGGGCCGTGTACGACGTGCTGGGCGCCGACGGCGAGTTCGTGCCGTGCGTCCACACCGTGGGCAAGCCGCTGGCCACCGGCGAGAAGGACGTTGCCTGGCCGTGCAACCCGACGAAGTACATCGTCCACTTCCCGGAATCGCGCGAAATCTGGTCGTTCGGCTCGGGCTACGGCGGCAACGCACTGCTGGGCAAGAAGTGCTTCGCACTGCGCATTGCTTCGACGATGGGCCGTGACGAAGGCTGGCTGGCCGAGCACATGCTGATCCTGGGCGTGACCTCGCCCGAGGGCAAGAAGTACCACGTGGCCGCCGCATTCCCGTCGGCCTGCGGCAAGACCAACTTCGCCATGCTGATCCCGCCCAAGGGCTTCGACGGCTGGAAGATCACCACCATCGGTGACGACATCGCCTGGATCAAGCCGGGCCAGGACGGACGCCTGTACGCGATCAACCCCGAAGCCGGCTACTTCGGCGTGGCCCCGGGCACGAGCGAGAAGACCAACTACAACGCGATGGCGACCCTGAAGGAAAACGTCATCTTCACCAACGTGGCGCTGACCGACGATGGCGACGTGTGGTGGGAAGGCATGACCAAGGAAGCCCCGGCGCACCTGATCGACTGGCAAGGCAAGGACTGGACGCCTGCCATCGCCAAGGAAACCGGCGCCAAGGCCGCCCACCCGAACGCCCGCTTCACCGCACCGGCCTCGCAGTGCCCGTCGATCGACGAAAACTGGGACAACCCGGCTGGCGTGGCGATCGACGCGTTCATCTTCGGCGGCCGCCGCAGCACCACGGTGCCGCTGGTGACCGAGGCCCGCAACTGGACCGAAGGCGTGTACATGGCCGCCACGATGGGCTCGGAAACCACCGCCGCGGCTGCTGGCCAGCAAGGCGTGGTACGCCGCGACCCGTTCGCGATGCTGCCGTTCTGCGGCTACAACATGAGCGATTACTTCGGCCACTGGCTGGCGCTGGGCAAGAAGCTGGAAGCCGCGGGCGCCAAGCTGCCGAAGTTCTACTGCGTGAACTGGTTCCGCAAGGATGCCGACGGCAACTTCGTCTGGCCGGGCTTCGGTGAAAACATGCGCGTGCTGTCGTGGATGATCGACCGCGTGGAAGGCCGTGGCGAGGGCGTGGACCACGTCTTCGGCACGTCGCCGCGCTACGCCGACCTGAACTGGGACGGCCTGTCGTTCACGACCGAGCAGTTCGACCTGGTCACCTCGATCGACCAGGACGCCTGGCAGAAGGAACTGGCCCTGCACGACGAACTGTTCACCCAGCTCAAGCACAACCTGCCGCAAGCCCTGGTGGACACCAAGTCGGCACTGGCAAAGCGCCTGGGCTGATCGCCCCGGTAGCGCAACGCTGCATCGAAAGCCGACCGGCCTTGCCGGTCGGCTTTTTTGTTTGCCGGTGCCAGGGCAAGTCAGTGGGGCAGGCGCGGGGGAGGCGGCCCCGCGTTACGCAACTACACCGGATCGTTCTCGATACCCAGCTGCTGGACCGCGTACTTGACCAGTTCCGCGCGGCCTTCGATGCCGAGCTTGCGTTTCAGGTTGAGGCGATGGGTTTCCACGGTGCGCACCGATACGCCAAGGCGCGATGCGATGTCCTTGTTGGACTGGCCGCGGCCGATGCCGTGGAGGATGTCGCGTTCGCGCGGCGTCAGGGCATCGAGCGGGCTGATGGCATGTTCGGCCATGCCCCGGGCGATGCGGGCGCTGTAGAACACGCGGCCGGCCAGCACGGTCCGGATGGCGGCCATCAGTTCGTCGGCCGGCGCGTCCTTGAGCACGTAGCCGCGGGCGCCCGCCCGGATAGCCTGACGCACATATTCCAGGTTGTCGTGCATCGATACCATCAGCACGGCCACTTCGGGGTAAGTGTCGTGCAGCGCCCCGGCCAGCGCGATGCCGCCCATGCCGCGCATGCCGATGTCGGTAATCACCAGTTCAGGCAGGTTTGCCGGGCCGGCGCCGGCCAGCCACGCCAGCGCGGCTTCACCATCGTCGGCTTCGCCCACCACCTCCAGGCCGGGCTGCAGCGTCAGGTGCATGCGCATTCCATCGCGCACCAGCGCATGGTCGTCGATCAGCAGGACCCTGGCCGGGGCATTGGAAGGAGGACGGACGGGATCGTCGTCGTGCACAACGGTCATATTGGTCATGACAGCGGAATATCGGAAGGAGGATTGACCACCGGCAGCATCGCCACGAGCCGCGTGCCCGACGGCATCGACATGATGTCGAACTGGCCGCCCAGCGCCGCCATGCGTTCACGCAGGTTGCGCAGGCCGATGCCGCGCTGCGGGTCGTGCTGCATGCGGGCCACGTCGAAGCCGGTGCCGTTGTCGCGCACGGTCAGGCGGGTGGCCGATGGTGAAAATTCGAGTTCGACGTCCACGCGCGAGGCATGCGCATGGCGTTCGACATTGGTCAGCGCTTCCTGCGCGATGCGGAACAGCGCCGTCGCCTGTTCGTCGGCCAGTTCGTGGGGCTGCCCGCTCTGTGTGACATCCACCTGCAGCGTGCTGCCGGCCTGCATCTCGCGCGCCAGGTGCTGCAGGGCCGCGTACAAGCCCAGGTCGTCGAGCAGGGCGGGTCGCAGGTTGCGCGAGACGCGTCGTACTTCATTGAAAGCGGAATCGAGCCGGTTCAGCGCCATGCCCAGGATGGGCGCCACCGACGCGCCTTCGGATGGCGCCAGGCGGATGCGGTTGGTGGCGGCTTCCAGCACCAGCTTGACCGACACCAGCAACTGGCCGATGCCGTCGTGCAGTTCGCGCGACAACCGGGCGCGTTCTTCTTCCTGCGACTGCACCACGCGCTGGGCCAGCTGGCGCAGCTTGGCGTCGGCCTCGCGGTGTTCGCTGATATTGAGCGCGAGCCCGCTGGCGGCCACCAGCAGGATGCTGACGGCGGCAATCACGCCGATCCAGGCCATGGTCTCGCGGATATCGGTCTCGGCGCGAGCATCGAGCTGGCGCAGCGTCTGCTCGACATCGTCCAGGTAGATGCCAGTGCCCAGCATCCAGTTCCAGCCTGGCACGGCCACCACGTAGCCAAGCTTGGGCACGGTCTGTTTCGACGACGGCTTCTGCCACATGTAGCGCACCGAGCCACCCCCTGACCTGGCCGCCGCCACCAGTTTCTGGATCGTGAGCGCACCCTGCGGGTCACGCATGAGCCACAAATCCTGACCTACCAGTTCAGGCTGGCGCGGATGCATCAGATTCCGACCTTGCAGGTCATAAAGGAAGAAATAGCCGTCCGGGCCGTAGTCGAGCCTGGCCAGCGCCTCCATGGCAGCCTGGCGCGTGGCGGCGTCGGTGCGGCCCGACTGCACCATCGGCGCGATGGCGCTCTGCGCCAGATCCACGTAGTGGCGCAGTTCGGTTTCCTTGCTTTGCAGGTAGGCGGCCTCCACCAGCGCGCGTTCGTGACGGGCCAGCGCGGTGGCCTGGAAGCGCACGGCCAGCGCAATGCCCAACATCGCGACAGCCAGGGGCGCCACGGCGAGCAAAAGTATCTTTTGGCGGAGTTTCATCTGAACCGGGGGTAAACACCGATGCCGGGAAGGCCGCTTGATTTCGTCGGTCTAAGTACTACTACGCAAGGGTGTTGCGTAGTTTCGCGCTTGTGCCGACATGGGCGGGTGTCAATACTACACGCCGGATTGCGCCCGGGCCTGCCCGCCGCGCAAATCCGACGCAGTAGGTGCTCCCCGGCCCAGGCGATCCCGCCCCCTGGGAGCACTGCCTGCCTGCACGACAAGATCCGGGTCCAGACGAGAACAGACCGGACGCCGCAGACATCCAGGAGACTCCCTTTCCACGCGATCGTCGGTGGCGCCATCCGGCACCGCCCCCGCTGCCCGGGCTCCCTGTCGCCGCAGGTTCTTTCAGCCGGTCTGAGGAGACCCTTCAACATGAATCGCATCGGACAACACCTGTTGTGGCTGGCCGTCGCCGTACTCGGCGCATTTGCCTTCGCCACTGTCGCGCTGTCGCGCGGTGAAGCCGTCAGCGCACTGTGGATCGTGGTTGCCGCGCTCTGCATCTACCTGATCGCCTACCGCTACTACAGCCGCTTCATCGCCGACAAGGTGATGCAGCTCGACCCCAAGCGCATGACGCCCGCGTGGCGCCACAACGACGGCCTGGACTACGTGCCGACCAACAAGGCGGTGCTGTTCGGCCACCACTTTGCCGCCATTGCCGGCGCCGGGCCGCTGGTGGGCCCTGTGCTGGCCGCGCAGATGGGCTACATGCCCGGCATGCTGTGGATCCTGGCCGGCGTGGTGTTTGCCGGCGCGGTGCAGGACTTCATGATCCTGTTCATCTCCACGCGCCGCGACGGCCGTTCGCTGGGCGACCTGGTGAAGTCCGAAATGGGCACCGTACCCGGCCTGATCGCCCTGTTCGGCTGCTTCATGATCATGATCATCATCCTGGCGGTGCTGGCGCTGATCGTGGTGAAGGCGCTGGCGGGCTCGCCGTGGGGCACGTTCACCGTGGCGGTGACCATCCCTATCGCCGTCTTCATGGGCATCTACACGCGCTACATCCGTCCGGGCCGCATTGGCGAGGTATCGGTGATCGGCTTCGTGCTGCTGATGCTGGCCATCATCGGCGGCCAGTACGTGCATGAAAGCGCCGTGCTGGCGCCGCTGTTCACCTACGACGGCAAGGCGCTGACGTGGATGCTGATCATCTACGGCTTCATCGCCGCCGTGCTGCCCGTGTGGCTGCTGCTGGCACCGCGTGACTACCTGTCGACGTTCCTGAAGATCGGCACCATCATCGCGCTGGCCATCGGCATCCTGATCGTGGCGCCGGAGCTGAAGATGCCGGCCTTCACGCAGTTCGCACAGGGCGGTGGCCCGGTGTGGTCGGGCAACCTGTTCCCGTTCCTCTTCATCACCATCGCCTGCGGTGCGGTGTCCGGTTTCCACGCGCTGATCTCGTCGGGCACCACGCCCAAGCTGCTGGAAAACGAATCGCATGCGCGCTTCATCGGCTATGGCGCAATGCTGGCCGAGTCGTTCGTCGCCATCATGGCCCTGGTGGCCGCGTCGGTGATCGAACCGGGCGTGTACTTCGCGATGAACAGCCCGGCCGCCGTGATCGGCACCTCGCCCGAGGCCGTGGCGCACGTGGTTTCCACCTGGGGCTTCGTGATCACACCGGACGTGCTGATCCAGACCGCCAAGGACGTTGGCGAAAATACGATCATCTCGCGTGCCGGTGGCGCACCGACGCTGGCGGTGGGTATCGCGCACATCCTGCACCAGGTGGTGGGTGGCCAGGCCATGATGGCTTTCTGGTACCACTTCGCCATCCTGTTCGAGGCGCTGTTCATTCTGACCGCAGTCGATGCTGGCACGCGTGCCGGCCGCTTCATGCTGCAAGACCTGCTGGGTAGCTTCGTGCCGTCCCTGAAGCGCACCGAATCGCTGCCGGCCAACCTGATCGCCACCGCGCTGACCGTGGCGGCCTGGGGCTACTTCCTGTACCAGGGCGTGGTCGATCCGCTGGGCGGCATCAACACGCTGTGGCCGCTGTTCGGTATCTCGAACCAGATGCTGGCCGCCGTGGCGCTGGTGCTGGGCACCTGCGTGCTGGTGAAGATGAAGCGCGGCCAGTACGCCTGGGTGACGCTGCTGCCCACCTGCTGGCTGCTGATCTGCACGCTGACCGCCGGCTGGCAGAAGCTGTTCGACGCCGACCCGAAGGTGAGCTTCCTGACGCACGCGTCGAAGTTCAGCGCCGCAATTGCCGAAGGCAAGGTGCTGGCACCGGCCAAGACGATGGAGCAGATGCACCGCATCGTCTTCAACGACTATCTGGACGCCGGCCTGTGCGCGCTGTTCATGTTCGTGGTGCTGTCGATCGTCTTCTACGGCTTCAAGACCGCCATGTCGGCCCGCAACCAGGGCAAGCGCACCGACAGCGAAACGCCGTTCGAACCGCTGCCGGCCCAGGCGTCGGCCGCCTCGCACTAACCGGAAGGAGCCACACATGCTGGATCAGATCGGAAACATGGGACGTTACCTGGGCCAGTCGCTGCGGCTGATGGTGGGCCTGCCCGACTACCAGACCTACGTGGCCCACATGGAAAGCACCCATCCGGACCGCGCGCCAATGACGTACGAGGAATTCTTCCGCGAACGCCAGGAGGCCCGGTACGGAGGCGGGCAGGGCAAGTGCTGCTGACGGCAGCCAGCGCCTGACACCGGAAAGCGGCCCTGCGGGGCCGCTTTTTTCATGCCCGTTCGCCGGCCGGACTTTGTGACGTATCATTGCGCGCTGTTGCGCCGGAGCATCGCTTTTTAACGGTTGGATACCGTTTCTGCAGCGGGTTACAGCACCTCACAACTGGTTACAGCAAGGGTAGGGCTGCTTCTCTACACTCCGTTTCCAGATACACACCACATAAGGAAAATACGATGTCTCGCCATCCTCTCCGCAACCTGACTCTGGCTCTTGCCCTCTCGGCGGCTACGCTGCCGGCGTTTGCAGGAGGTGATCTGAACAACGCGCTCGGCGGTGGCCTGGGTGGCGTGGCAGGTGCCGCTGTAGGTGGTGCGCTGGGCGGCAGCACCGGATCGATCATCGGCGGTGCAGTCGGCGGTGGCGCCGGCGGCGCCCTGACGTCGAATCGCCGCGAACGCACTGGTGCCATCATTGGCGGCGCCCTGGGTGGCGGCGCGGGTACCGCAGCCGGCAACGCCATGGGCGGCCGTACGGGCGGCCTGGTCGGCGCCGGCCTGGGTGGTGCAGCAGGTGCCGCACTGGGCGGCAATGTGTCGCGCAGCAACTCGTATGACGATGACCGCCGCTATTACAAGCGCGGCAAGCATCGCCACCACCACGACTAAGTCGGGGCGGAAAATCAGGAACGGGCCAGATGGCCCGTTTTCTTTTGGGCAATCAGGCGGATTTCCGTCCCGAGCGCCCATGAAAAAAGCCCGTACCGGTTGGTACGGGCTTTTTGCGGATTACCTGGCGAATCAGATCTTGGCGCCGTCCGAGTACACGTCGAACGACTTGGCGCCATCGGTGAACGTATCGAACTTGCCAGCCTTGGCGCCGTCCGTGAACGTGTCGAACTTGCCGGCCTTCGCGCCGTCGGTGTACGGGTCGAAGCGGGTAGCCTTGGCGCCATCGGTGTAGGGGTCGAACTTGCCGGCCTTGGCAAAGGCAGGGGCAGCGGACAAGGCAACAACGGCTGCAGCGATCAGGGCGATTTGGCGCTTCATGGCGAATCCTTCACTTTATTCGAGTGATGCCGCCATTCTGGATATTGCTGCGTCGCGGCATCGGTTAGTGGGATATTAGGCATTCCCCTGATATGAATAAATATCCGCCTCCACAATGATTGATTGTGGTTTCAACAATAAACTACCCGTACCGTGTAAAAGTTCACGGCGGAAGCGGGAGACTATGTCATGGATCGGCTGCAATCGATGCGCGTCTTCGCCAAGGTGGTCGAACTTGGCAGCTTCGCCCGTGCGGCGCAGCAACTGGAAATGTCCAACGCCGTGGTCACGCGCTACGTGGCCGATCTGGAAAGCCACCTCGGCACCCGGCTGCTGAATCGCACCACGCGTAGCCTGTCGCTGACCGACGCCGGCGAAACCTACCTGCAGCGCTGCGCGCAGATCCTTGAAGACGTCGAGGAAGCGGAATCGATCGTCACCGCCCGCAGCCAGTCGCTGTCCGGCACGCTACGGCTCGTGGCGCCGGTCATGTTCGGCCTGCACCTGCTGCCAAAGACGCTGGAACGGTTTCACCAGCGCTATCCTGACGTGGTATTCGACGTGCAGCTGTCCGACCGCGTGATCGACATCGTCGAGGAAGGGCGCGACGTCGGCGTGATGCTGTCCGACCTGGGCCTCGGTTCGCACCTGGTGGCCCGGCCGCTGATCTCCGCCGAAATCATCCTGTGTGCCTCTCCGGGCTATCTGCGCGAGCATCCGCCGCTGCGCACCGCGCACGACCTGACCAACCACCGCGCCATCGCCATGCGACTGCCAACGGCCGAGCACGAATGGACGCTGTCCGGCCCGGAAGGGGAGGTGACCGTGCCGATTCGCCCGGGCCTGCTCTGCAGCAATGCCGAACTGGCGCACCAGGCCGCGCTGGCCGACATGGGCATCGCGATGCTGTCCTCGTACCTGGCCCGGCCCAATATCGAAGCCGGCCGCCTGATGCACATCCTGCCGCAGTACCAGCTGCCGCGCCGCGATGTCAGCGTGGTCTACCCAAGCCGCAAGTTCCTGCCCACCAAGGTGCGCGCCTTCATCGACTTCCTGCTCGACGAAGGCAAGCAGCGAGCCGGCGAGAACCTCGTCAAGATCGCCAGCAAATAAAAATGGCGAGGCAGATGCCTCGCCATTTCGTTTGGCGCCGGGACGGCTTGCGAGTGCTTACTCTTCAGCTTCCGCAGTCTGCTTCGCCTTCTTCGCCGCAGCCGTTTTAGTGGCAGTCTTTGCAGCCGTCTTCGTCGCCACCTTCTTGGCAGGAGCGGTCTTGGTGGCAGCCTTCTTGGCCGGGGCCTTCTTGGCGGCGGTCTTGGCCGGCGCGGCTTCCGCTTCCTCGCCCTTGGCGGCCGACTTCGCCGCCGCGGACTTGGCTGCAGGCTTGGCGCCCGCCTTGGGCTCGCGTGCCTCGAACTCGAAGCCGATCTTGCCGTCCGGCTGCTTGACCAGGAACGCCTTGAAGTTACGGCCGGTACGCGACGACTTGAAGCCGGTCAGCAGGTCCGTCTTGCCCGCAGTCAGCAGCTTGCCGATCTGCTCGCGCGAGATTTCCTGCTGCAGGATGATCTTGCCGGTCGTGAAGTCGCAGGTCTTCTCGCTGCCCACGGCGTTCTCGCACACGTACTTCATGCCGTGCTCGTAGACCGAGCCATTGCACTTCGGGCAATGGCCCACCGGCGTCTGCTCGCTGAAGTCCACCGGCTCGTCGTCTTCCTCGTCGTTCTGCCCGAAGTCGAACTCCATCTTCCAGTGGCCTTCGTCGTCCTTGGCCAGCTTCAGGATCGCCGCAAACGGACGGCCCATCTTGCTGCGGAAGCCCTGCAGCGGACCAATTTCCTTCTTCAGCAGCAGTTCTTCGACTTCGTCGATCTCGAACTGGCGTCCGCCCGGGATCTTGCTGATCGAGAATTCGCAAGCCGTGCAGGCAAAGCGCCGGTAGTTTTCCTTGACCTGGCCGCCGCACTGCGGACACGGGGTGTCCAGCGTGGCGTAGTCGCCAGGGATCGTATCGCTGTCGTATTCCTTGGCGCGCTTGACGATCTGCTGCGTCATCTGCGCGATCTCGCGCATGAATTCGTCACGCTTCAGGCGGCCGCGCTCGATCTGCGACAGCTTGTGTTCCCATTCGCCCGTCAGCTCGGCCTGCGTCAGTTCCAGCACGCCCAGGCCGCGCAGCAGCGTCATCAGCTGGAACGCCTTGGCGGTCGGAATCAGTTCGCGGCCCTCGCGCACCAGGTACTTTTCGGTCAGCAGGCCTTCGATGATGGCGGCGCGCGTGGCAGGCGTGCCCAGGCCCTTGCCGGCCATGGCCTCGCGCAGCGCGTCGTCGTCCACGAGCTTGCCGGCGCCTTCCATGGCCGACAGCAGCGTGGCTTCGTTATAGCGGGCCGGCGGGCGCGTAGACAAGCCGACCGACTCGACCTTGTCGGTCTTGACGCGCTCGTCCTTCTGCACGGGCACCAGGTTCGCGTCCTTGTCGTCCTTGCCCTGGGCTTCGCGGCCGTAGATCACCAGCCAGCCCGGATTGACCAGCACCTTGCCTTCGGTCTTGAAATGGTGGCCGGCTACCTCGGTGATCCGCGTGGTCACCTGGAACTCGGCCGCCGGGAAGAACACGGCCAGGAAGCGGCGCACGACCAGGTCGTACAGCTTCTGCTCGGGCTCTGACAGGTTCTTCGGCGCCTGCAGCGTCGGGATGATGGCGAAGTGATCGCTGATCTTGCTGTTGTCGAAGATCTTCTTGTTCGGCTTCACCCAGCCTTGCGACAGGATCTTCTTGGCATGCGTCAGGTAGTTCGGCGAGCTGTCGGCCAGCATGTCCATGGTCTGCTTGACCGTGTCCAGGTAGTCCTCGGGCAGCGCGCGGGCATCGGTACGCGGGTACGTCAGCACCTTGTGCTTTTCATACAGCGCCTGCGCCAGACCCAGCGTGTTCTTGGCCGAAAAGCCAAAACGCGAGTTGGCCTCGCGTTGCAGCGTGGTCAGGTCGAACAGGGCGGGGGACTGCTGCGTCGACGGCTTCGATTCCTCGGTGACCGTGCCCGGCTTGTCGCGGCAGGCCGCCACGATGCTCTTGGCCTCGGCCTCGCTCCATAGGCGCGACTCGCGCGCCTCGGCATCGAACTCGTTCTTCTTGAACTTCGGATCGAACCAGCGGCCCTCGTACAGGCCGGCGGCCGCGATGAACTCGGCGCGCACTTCCCAGTAGTCGCGCGGCACGAAGTGCTTGATCTTCTCTTCGCGCTCCACCACGATCGACAGCGTCGGGGTCTGCACCCGGCCCACGGTGGTCAGGAAGAAGCCGCCGCCCTTGCTGTTGAAGGCCGTCATGGCGCGCGTGCCGTTGATGCCGACCAGCCAGTCGGCCTCGGAGCGGCATCGGGCCGCATCGGCCAGCGGCATCATTTCCTCGTCTTCGCGCAGCGCGGCAAACCCGTCGCGGATCGCCTGCGGCGTCATCGACTGCAGCCACAGCCGGCGCACCGGCTGCTTGGCCTTGGCCTGCTGGGCGATCAGCCGGAAAATCAGTTCGCCTTCGCGCCCCGCGTCACAGGCGTTGATCAGCGCGGTCACGTCCTTGCGCTTGATGAGGCGGTTGAGCACTTTCAGGCGCGATTCGGTCTTGGCGATCGGGCGCAGGTCGAAATGCGGGGGGATCACCGGCAGATTGGTGAAGCTCCACTTGCCCCGCTTGACCTCGTAGTCGTCGGGTGCGGCGATTTCCACCAGATGGCCAACGGCCGAGGACAGCACGTAGTTGTCGCTCTCGAAATACTCGTCGTGCTTGGCAAAGCCCCCGAGGGCGCGCGCAATATCGGCGGCGACCGATGGCTTTTCCGCGATGATGAGGGCTTTAGACATTCAACGGGTCCTTGCGGCGCCACTGCCGGATGGGCAGTTTGCGCCTCTTGAAATTCACAGCAAACTATGTAAACAGCACGCCTGGGCTTTGAGGCGCCAATAATAAGCGCGGTTCCGACGGGCTTGCAAGCAAACGCCGTCGCCCACCCTGACCATGCTCAATCGTTACCAGCACCCCCGGCAAGCAACCAGGGCAGCACTTCTGGAATGTCTGGTGCTGCGCCGGCCATGGTACCCGCGCGCATCAGCATCCGCTCCAGCACATCGAGGTGGGGCAGCACGGTTCCGTAAAACTGCGGTGCGCCGCCAGCAATGGGCTGAATCAATACAGTAGGAAAGTTTTCGATGTCGATGTCCTCTCCGAGATAGTCAGAGTGGGTTTCGACATCGATCCAGACGAAACAGTCGTCCGGATAACGTGTCGCCAACGCCGCAAAGCCGGGCAGATACTCCTTGCACGTGCCGCACCATGCGGCGCAAAGGCATGCCACCAGCCGTCCCTGCGGACGGGCACGGAGCGCCTGGCGCAGGGCAACAGCATCCTGCTCGGGGAAGTAAACGGCCATTGGAGTCGAAAAGTGAGGCAAAGGCGATACCGCGGATCATGCCAGACGCCGGAAACGGCTGCCTGGCAGGCGCTCGGCCGCGCCGGCCAGCTCCAGTTGCAGCAGCGCGGCGGACACCGCCTCGGCCGTCATGCCAGTGCCGTCGCACAACGCATCGAGCGTGACAGGATCATAGGCCAGCGCCGCCCCGAGCGCGTCGGCAACCGGCGGCGTCAGGGTAGTTGCGGCGGGGCCGGCCATGGCTCCGGCCGTTGCCCTGGCCTCTCCCCCGGCGGCATGTCCGGCCGCCGTCGATGATGCCACGGGCGTCAGATCGGCAAACTCCTCGAACACATCGGCCGCCGACTCCACCAGCTTGGCGCCCTGTCGAATCAGCTTGTGGCAGCCTCGCGATAGCTCGGCGTGGATCGACCCGGGAATCGCAAACACCTCGCGCCCGATCTCCGATGCCAGCCGTGCAGTGATCAGCGAACCCGACCGCTCGGCAGCCTCCACCACCAGCACGCCGCGCGCCAGCGCCGCAATGATGCGGTTGCGACGCGGAAAATGGTTCGGCAGGCCCGGGGTACCCAGCGGGAATTCGCTGACGATAGCGCCCCCGGCATCCACGATCTGGTGCGCCAGCTTGTGGTGCCGCGCCGGATAGACGATGTCGACGCCGGTGCCGACAACGGCCACCGTGCCGCCGGGCCCCTCCAGTGCGGCCGCATGCGCCGCGGCATCGATGCCAAGGGCCAGCCCCGACACCACGGTCAGCCCGGCATCGGAAAACGCTGAAGCGAATGTCTGTGCATTGCGCACGCCCTGCGCCGTGGCATGGCGCGCGCCGACAATGCCCAGCGACGGCGCCTGGAGGCGTCCGGCGCAGCCATTGACGTAAAGCACCAGGGGCGGATCGGCAAGGTCGAGCAGCCGTGCCGGGTAGCCGGCATCCGCCATCGTGACCAGATGGTGGCCGGGGGCATCGAGCCAGCGCAGCGTGCGATCGATCCGGGCGGACACCTCGGCATCGGGCGGCGCGGCGAGCGCACGCGCCACCGCCGGCTCCGCGGCATCGCGCAGCCTTGCAGGGTCTAGGGCCAGCACGGCCTGTGGCAGGCCGAAGGCTGCCAGCAGACGGCGGCCGGCCTGAGCGGAAACACCCGGTGTTGCCGTCAGCCGCACCCAGGCAGCCACTTCGGCTGGGTCGCGAGTCGAATCGGTCATCGAACAACGCGGCAGCGCGTGCTCGCGCACGCGCCGGCCGGTTATTGCGGGGTGGTGGCGAGGTCGCCCACCTTCATCACGCTGCTGGCATCGGTGACCAGTGCGTAGGCGATACCCGGGAAGACGCGATAGACGTAGGCCAGGCCATAGCGGTCGTCCGGCAGCGTGATGCTGCGGTTGCCGTCGGTCGGATCCGGGACCACGCCGCCCAGGCGCGACAGCGCGAGCACGTGCCCCGGCTCCAGGCCGGCATTCGAACCCAGGTTCAGCACCACCACCTGCTTGGCGCCGCCGAATTGCACGCCGCCATACACGGCCGCGATACGGGCCTGGACGTTGTTGTCAGGGGCATGCGGCACATAGCGCACCAGCTCGCGGGCCGGTTGCGGCAGCAGCAGCGAGCCCGTGCCCATTTCCTGCGGCGACTGGGTGGCCTGGACCGTGGTGACCGCGTCCGGGCCTTCCGGGCCGCGCATCACGCGTACGCTGCCCTGGTACTGGGCTTCGAAGCCGATCACGTCGTTGCTGACCGGGTCATGCACCGGCAAGGCCGGCTTGAACGCCTGCCAGTCGCTGCCGACCGCTGCGTCGGTCGATGCAAGGCCGCGCACGAAGCCGGTATCGCCACGCCCCATGTAGACGCGGGCATCGGACAACGCCACGATGCGGGCCGATGTGTCGATCGCATCCTTTTCCACAACCAGCGGACGCGTCAGGAACGGCTCGATATCGGACGCCGGGATGCTCAGGATGGCTTCGCCGTCCGAGCCCTCGCCGCGCACGCGCGGCGACAGGCGGGCATCGCCATTGGCACCCCCCGGTGCCGTGGTCGACAGGTACGCGCGGCCATCGCGCTGCACCAGGTAAAGGATCTGGCCAGGGTAGATCAGGTGCGGATTGCGAACCTGCTGGCGGTTCATGCCCCACAGCGCCGGCCAGCGCCACGGCTGGCGCAGGTACTGGCCCGAGATACCCCACAGCGTGTCGCCCGAGCGCACGGTGTACTGGCCTGGCGCATTCGGCGCCAGTTCGGAAACGGGGATACCCTGCTGGGCGGTCGCGTCGGCCTGGGCGAGCTGTGCCGCCGAGACGTTCAGATCGGCCGCCTGAACGGCCATGCCGGCCCCGGCTGTGATGCCGGCGACACATAGCATGGCGAGGGTGAACGCGTGCAGCCTGCGGCCCGACGCCGCCTGTTCTTTGGTAAGATCGCGCATTTTCCTGAGCCGGTCGGGAGAACGACCGGATTGACCCTAGGTAGAGCGTGCCTGCTGCGGCGCGCCTTGAATTTTTGTACTAGCGCCCCGATTCTGCATGGAAACCCCGCACGCCGCAACGGCGGTCGGGCAGTGGACAGCACCCGGCGTTGCGCCCGAGCATCATGGCCAAACTCGACATCCTCACCTACCCCGATCCTCGCCTGCATACCGTGGCCAAGCCCGTGGCGGTGGTGGACGACCGCATTCGCCAGCTCGTCCTCGACATGGCCGAAACCATGTACGACGCGCCCGGCATCGGCCTGGCCGCCACGCAGGTGGACGTGCACGAGCGCGTGATCACGATCGACATTTCGGAAACGCGCGACGAACTGATGGTGTTCATCAACCCGGAAATCGTCTGGGCCAGCGACAACCGCAAGGTCTGGGAAGAGGGCTGCCTGTCGGTGCCGGAAGTCTACGACCGCGTGGAACGCCCCGACCGCGTCAAGGTGCGCGCCCTCAACGAAAAGGGCGAGACGTTCGAACTCGATGCCGACGACCTGCTGGCTGTATGTATACAGCACGAAATCGACCATCTGAACGGCAAGGTATTCGTCGAATACCTGTCCCCGCTCAAGCTCAACCGCATCAAGAGCAAGCTCCAGAAGCGCGTCCGCTCGCGCATGTAAGGATGTAACAGTGGCGTGCCACGCGGGTGGCGTCTGCTATCGTTACAACTTCTGAAGACACATCACGTACCGGCCGCTATGCGGCCGGTGTCGTTTCTACCCGCGGATTTCTGTCATGACTCAAGCCCAGCCACTGCGCGTCGCGTTTGCCGGTACTCCCGAATTTGCGCGCGTTGCCCTTGAGGCCATCCACGCCGCCGGTTTTCCGGTGGTAGCCGTCCTGACCCAGCCTGACCGGCCTGCGGGCCGCGGCATGCAGCTGCAGGCCAGCCCGGTCAAGCAGTTCGCCGTGGACACCGGGCTGGGCCCCGTGCTGCAACCGCGCTCGTTGCGCCGCCATGGCAAGTATCCCGAGGAAGCCGGCGCCGCCGTGGACACGCTGGCGCAAATCGCTCCCGATGTCATGGTGGTGGCCGCCTACGGCCTGATCCTGCCGGCCGAGGTTCTCGATCTGCCGCGCCATGGGTGCCTGAACATCCATGCCTCGCTGCTGCCGCGCTGGCGCGGCGCGGCACCGATTCATCGCGCCATCGAGGCCGGCGACGCCGAAACGGGCATCACGCTGATGCAGATGGACGAAGGGCTCGATACGGGCGCAATGCTGTCGCGCGAATCGGTAGCAATCGGGCCACTGGACAGCACCGGCAGCCTGCACGACACGCTGGCCGCACTGGGCGGCCGCATGATCGTCGATGCCCTGCGCCAGCTGGCCGCCGGCAAGCCGCTACCGGGCACGCCCCAGCCCGAAGCCGGCATCACCTATGCCGAGAAGATCGCCAAGGACGAAGCGCCGCTCGACCTGACCCGTCCGGCCGCCGCGCTGGCAAGCCAGGTACGTGCCTTCAACCCGTTCCCGGGGGCCACGATCCAGGTGGGCGACACCGTCATCAAGTGCTGGCAGGCCCTGCCGCTGGCGGCCGCCACGAGCCTTCCCCATCCGCCGGGCACCGTGCTGGCATCGGACGCCGCCGGCGTGATCATCGCCTGTGGCGACGGTAGCGCGCTGCAGGTGACCGAATTGCAGAAGCCTGGCGGCCGCCGCCAGCCGGCGCAGCAGTTCCTGCAGGGCACGCCGCTGCCGCCGGGCACGCGGTGCGTGGTCGGCGATACGGCGGCGTAAGTCGCGGGTGAGCGACGAGAGTGGCGTTTGCGTCATTCGACATCGTAAAACCCTGCTATCCGCATTGAATTCCTGCGGTCCTGACCCTATCTAACGAACATCGCGACCCGCAGGGGCGGGTACGCGCCCTGATCGATCTCTCTGGAGACCAAACCATGTTCAACTGGGTCAAGACCTTCATGCTGATGGCCGCCATCACGGCGCTGTTCATCGTCATCGGCGGCATGATCGGTGGCCGAAGCGGCATGATGTTCGCGCTGCTGATCGCGCTGGGCATGAACTTCTTCTCCTACTGGTTCTCGGACAAGATGGTCCTGCGGATGTACAACGCGCAGGAAGTGGATGCCAGCACCGCGCCGCAGTTCTACAACATGGTGCAGGAGCTGTCCCAGCGTGCCGGCCTGCCGATGCCGCGCGTGTACCTGATCAACGAGGACGCCCCGAACGCCTTTGCCACGGGCCGCAATCCCGAGCACGCGGCCGTGGCCGCCACCACCGGCATCCTGCGTGTGCTGTCAGACCGCGAGCTGCGCGGCGTGATGGCGCACGAGCTGGCGCACGTGAAGCACCGCGACATCCTGACGTCGACCATCGCCGCCACCATGGCCGGTGCGATTTCGGCCCTGGCCAACATGGCGATGTTCTTCGGCGGCCGCGACGAGAACGGCAACCGTACCAACCCGATCGCCGCGATCGCCGTGGCCATCCTGGCCCCGCTGGCCGCATCGCTGATCCAGATGGCGATCTCGCGTGCGCGCGAATTCGAAGCCGACCGGGGCGGCGCCGAGATCAGCGGCGACCCGCAGGCACTGGCCAGCGCGCTGGACAAGATCCATCGCTTTGCGCAGGGCATTCCGTTCCAGGCGGCCGAGGAACATCCAGCCACCGCGCAGATGATGATCATGAACCCGCTGTCGGGTGGCGGCATCGCCAACCTGTTCTCGACGCACCCTGCCACCGAGGAGCGCATCTCGCGGCTGATGCACATGGCGCAGACGGGCAGCTATCCGGCCTGATGCCCGCGCCCGCCACGGGATTTGGCCAGTTTGACCGGCCAGGCCCCGACAACAGGTAAACTGCCCGCTGTGTCCCCATGGGACCGGCGGGCATTCTCGTATCCGCCACGTCCCGACGCCCATTGCGTCACTCTTTTCCACGTTGCCTGTCTGATTTTTCCGTATGCGCCTGCCTCACGAATCCCTTGCCTTCCAGATGCTCGGTGCCGCCGCGGCTGTTCGCGGCGTGCATGAAGGCACGGCCCTGCCGCAGGCCATCGAAGACGTTGCCACCCACCTGCGGCTGGACCGCGTGCGCGACGCCGCCACGCGCGGCGCCATCCAGGACCTGGCCTATCGCTCGGTCCGCCTGTTCGGCACCACGCGCGCCCTGGTCACGCAGTTGGTGACGCGGCCGCCAGGCGCACTGGTCGATTCCCTGCTGGCCGTGGCGCTGGCCCTGCTGATCGAGGGCGAGGAAGGCGATGGCAGCAAGGTGGGGCGCGGCGGCTATTCCGAATTCACCGTGGTGGACCAGGCCGTCAGCGCGGCGGCCTCCGAGCCCAAGACCGCGCACGCGCGCGGCCTGGTGAATGCCGTCCTGCGCCGGTTCCTGCGCGAGCGCAAGGCACTGATGCCGAAGATCATGCAGGACGAGGAGGCGCGCTGGAACCTGCCGTCCTGGTGGCTCGCGCAACTGCGCAAGGCCTACCCGGACCAGTGGACGACGCTGGCCGAGAGTGTCAACGAACGGCCGCCAATGACATTGCGCGTCAATCCGAAGCGCATTTCGGTGCAGGAGTATCTTCGGGACCTGGCCAACGCCGGCCTGGCAGGTACGGCGGTGGGCGACCAGGCCGTGCGCCTGGCTCGGGCCTTTCCGGTATCGCAGATTCCCGGTTTTGCCGAAGGCGACGTATCCGTGCAGGACGCCGGCGCGCAACTGGCCGCGCCGCTGTGCGAAGTTTCCGACGGCATGCGCGTGCTGGACGCCTGCGCGGCGCCCGGCGGCAAGACCGGCCACCTGCTGGAGCTTGCCGACATCCACGTGACGGCCGTGGAAAGCGACGCGCAGCGCGCCGCGCGCATCCACGACAACCTGGCCCGCCTGGGACAACGCGCCGAAGTGATCGTGGGCGACGCAAGCCGCCCCAAGGACTGGTGGGACGGCCAGCAGTTCGACCGCATCCTGGCCGATGTGCCATGTTCCGCGTCGGGCATCGTGCGACGCCATCCCGATATCCGCTGGCTGCGTCGCGAGTCCGACGTAGCCAGGCTGATGACCGAGCAGCGCCGCATCGTTTCGCAGCTGTGGCCGCTGCTGAAACCGGGTGGCATCCTGGTCTACGTGACCTGTTCTATTTTCCCAACGGAAGGCGAGGAGCAGGCGCTCTGGTTTGGTGCGCAGCTTCCAGATGCGATACGATTGCAGGCGCCGGGGCAACTGCTGCCCGGCATCAAGGCGCCTGAGACAACCGGCAGCGGGACCGCCGGCAAGGCAAGCCTGCCATCGGATCACGATGGCTTCTACTACGCCCGCTTCCAGAAACGCGCCTGATATTTCCACCAATGCCGAACCTGCAGCGCCTGCTCGTCCTACGTGCCCCCGGCTGCGCGGTGCGCGAATGGCCGGCAGCACCGCTGGCCGGCATCCTGCGCACATGGTACGCAACCTCGTTGCTGCTGCTGGCGCTGCTGGTGTACGTGCCCCATGCTGGCGCACAGCTGATTGAAACCACCGAAGCGCGCATCGACTACCAGGACGGCGGCTTCGAGCTGGGCGCATCGTTCGACTTCGATCTGCCGCCCGCGCTCGAGGACGCCCTGCACAAGGGCATCTCGCTCTATTTCGTTGTCGACTTCCAGCTGTCGCGCTCGCGCTGGTACTGGTTCGACGAAAAGCCCGTCAACACCGCGCGATCGGTGCGCCTGTCGTACCAGCCGCTGACGCGGCAATATCGCGTGTCGACCGGCGGCCTGCAACTACCGTTCAACCGGCTCAAGAGCGCGCTGCAGTTCATCCAGCAGGTGCGGGGCTGGCGCGTGTTCGAACGCCGGGATGTGAAGGCCGGCGAGACGTATCACGCCGAGACGCGCATGCGGCTGGATCTGTCGCAATTGCCCAAGCCGTTCCAGATCAACGCGGTGAACACGCGCGAATGGAACCTGTCTTCGGAGTGGAAGCGGTTCAACTACACGGTGCCGACCAACCTGGACGCACCGCCGCCGCCTCCGCCCCCGCCACCACCGGTGGCACCGCCCGCGCCACCGGCCATGCCGGGGTCCGCGCCGTCCGCCGCATCGGCGCCCTCCGCAGAGTTGCGCGCACCGTTCGCGCAAACCGTGTCGAACGTGCTGTCGCCCAACCAACTGGTCCAGCCGGCCAGCCAGCCATGAACGGCAATCCGTGGGATAGCCGTTTCCGCCGCGTGCTCTACCGCGTGGTGGTTGGCATCATCGTCTTCCTTGCGCTGGTGCTGGTGGGCCTGCTGGCCGGGGCATCGGCCAATACCGAATTCTTCGATCGCTACTTCACGCTGCTGTTCAAGATCAACCTCGTAGTCGGGGTGTTGCTGGTTTTGACCGTAGGCGCGCTCGCGTTCACGCTGTGGGTGCGATACCGGCGAGGCAAGTTTGGTACGCGGCTGATGAGCAAGCTGGCCGTGTTCTTCGGTGTGGTGGGTGTTCTGCCTGGCGTGCTGATCTACCTGGTGTCGCTACAGTTCGTCTCGCGCAGCATCGAATCGTGGTTCGACGTGCGCGTGGAGAATGCGCTGGAGGCGGGGCTGAACCTGGGCCGCTCCACCATCGACAGCCAGCTGGCCGACCTGCAGGGCAAGGCGCGGCTCATGGCCGACCAGCTCACGGGCGCGTCGAGCATGGCCACGTCGCTGCAGCTGAACCGGCTGCGCGAGCAGTACGGCATTCAGGAAGCGGCGATCTTCACCGGCAGCGGGCGCGTGCTGGCCACGGCGTCGAGCAGCTACGCCACGCTGGTACCCGATATTCCTTCGGGCGTGCTCGCCGAGCAGGCCCGCATGGCGGGTGGATATGCGGCCGTGGAAGGCGGCTCCGATCCCAGCGGCAGCGACAAGGCGCCGGTCAATCTCGACAGCAGCCATCTGTACCGGATCCGCGTCATCATTCCGCTGGGCCCGGCGCCCACCCAGACCACGGCCGACGACATGGCACAGGCGCCAGTCAGCGCCAGCGCGGCGGCCGCCGCAGCAGCAGCACGGGCCCGCACGCGGCTGGCGCCGCCGGGCAGCCGCTGGGCCGGATCGGGGCTATCCATCGAGCGTCGCCCCGAGGATGCCCCGGCCACCGGTTTCGGGCTGGTCGGCGACACCGTGCGCGAGGAACGCTACCTGCAGGTGCTGCACCCCGTGCCGGCAGTGCTGGCGCGCAATGCCGACGAAGTGCAGCGTGCCTACCAGGAGTACCAGGAAAAGGCGCTCGGACGCACGGGCCTGCGCAAGATGTACATCGGCACGCTGACGCTGACGCTGTTCCTGGCGGTGTTCATCGCCGTGATGCTCGCGCTGTTGCTGGGCGGCCAGCTGGCCCGGCCGCTGCTGATGCTGCTGCAGGGCACGAAGGAAGTGGCCGAGGGCGACCTCTCGCCCAAGCGCGAACTGAAGAGCCGCGACGAACTGGGCCAGCTGACGCAGCAGTTCAACCAGATGACGCGCCAGCTGTCCGAAGCGCGCATCGCGGTGGAAGACAACCGCGTGGCGCTGGAGCAATCGAAGGCGTATCTGGAAAGCGTGCTGCAGAATCTGACCGCCGGCGTGCTGGTGTTCGACCGCCGCTTCACGCTGATCACGGCCAATCCCGGCGCCGAACGCATCTTCCGTCAGCCGTTCGCGGGTGTGCTGGGCCAGCCCGTGGAGCAGATTCCGGGCATGGGCGACTTTGCCGAAATCGTGCGCCAGGCATTCTCCGAGCAGACCACGCGCGAGGTGCTGGGCGGCTCGCAGCACTGGCAGAAGCAGATCGAACTGCCCCAGGGCGACGAAGAGCAGCCGCTCACCTTGCTGGTGCGTGGTGCACACCTGCCGGGCGGCAACCGCGACGAGCCCGGCTACGTGGTGGTGTTCGACGATATTTCCGACGTGATCTCGGCCCAGCGCTCGGTGGCGTGGGGCGAGGTCGCGCGTCGGCTGGCGCACGAAATCAAGAATCCGCTGACGCCGATCCAGCTTTCGGCCGAGCGCCTGCAGATGAAGTTGTCGCCCAAGCTGGAACATGCCGACGCCGAAGTGCTAAAGCGCGGGGCCACTACGATCGTTAACCAGGTAGCGGCAATGAAACGCATGGTGGACGACTTCCGCGACTATGCACGTACGCCGCCGGCGGTAATGCAGTCACTGGCGCTGAACGCCCTGGCGGCCGAAGTCCTGCATCTGTACGGCATCGACGATCCCTCCGTGCATGAACATCCGGTGATTCATGCGGCGCTGGGCGCGGATCTGCCTGAAATAAAGGGCGATCCGACGCAGTTGCGTCAGGTGATCCACAACCTCCTGCAGAATGCGCAGGATGCGGCGGCAGACAACGTGGCGGCCGGTAGGGCGGCGCCCCATATCACTCTGCACACCGAGACTGTAGAATACAAAGATTCCGCCGGCGAAGATCGGCAAGCCGTCAAGTTGTCCATTACGGACAATGGTCCTGGATTCGCGCCACGCATCCTGAGTCGTGCGTTCGAACCGTATGTGACCACGAAAGCCAAGGGTACGGGTCTCGGGCTTGCGATGGTGAAGAAGATCATTGACGAACATGGCGCGCGCATTGAATTGCGCAATCGCATGAACGGTACCGAGATCACGGGAGCCCAGATCTCGATCCTGTTCGTTAAACTGGCTTAAATCTTGCGCGCCGGCGCCTCCGGTTAGCGCTGCGGTGGGGTTAAGAGGGGAAGTATGGCAACCATCCTCGTAGTCGATGACGAAATGGGAATCCGGGAACTGCTCTCGGAAATTCTCAGTGACGAAGGACATGTGGTCGAACTTGCGGAAAACGCGCAGAAGGCGCGTGATTTCCGTGCGAACGCCACACCTGACCTGGTGCTGCTCGATATCTGGATGCCGGATACCGATGGCGTAACGCTGCTCAAGGAATGGTCCGCGCAGGGCTATCTGACGATGCCCGTCATCATGATGTCGGGGCACGCCACGATCGATACGGCCGTGGAAGCCACGAAGATCGGCGCGCTGAATTTCCTTGAAAAGCCCATCGCGCTGCAGAAGCTGCTGTCTGCCGTGGAAGCCGGCCTGGCCCGCGGCATCGAGCGCCCACGCACCGCGCCCGCCGCGGCCGCACCGCTGACCGCCGCAGGCACACCCGAAGCGGCCACCGCGACTGTTGCTCCGGCGGAGGCACCTGCCGAGGCGGCCACCAATGGCAATCCGTCGCGCGGCGTACCCGAGGGCGAAATGCAGTTCTCGTTCGACATGCCGCTGCGCGAGGCGCGCGACCTGTTCGAACGCGCGTATTTCGAGTACCACCTGGTGCGCGAGCATGGCAGCATGACCCGCGTGGCGGAAAAGACCGGCCTGGAGCGTACCCACCTGTATCGCAAGCTCAAGCAGCTGGGCGTGGAACTGGGCCGCAACAAACCGGAACCGACCGAACAGTAAGCAGTGGCGCAGAAAACGCTTGACGAGGGCCAGCCCCCCAGTTATAGTTTCGCTTCTTTGGCCCGGTAGCTCAGTCGGTAGAGCAGAGGATTGAAAATCCTTGTGTCGGCGGTTCGATTCCGTCCCAGGCCACCAGATTCAAGAAAACGGACGCTTCGGCGTCCGTTTTTGCTTTCTGGCGCCGGTTTTCGGCATGCGCGCCTTCCGCCGATCATCTCCCCCCAAAAGCTGCGGCAATGGCCCCCGGAACAACCCCGGCCTGGGCGTGTGGGCGGCGATGCCCTGCGGCATCTGTCTGGCGCTGGGTCGCCCACTACGCCCACCTGGCCTAGTGTCTGTTGGCTAGCCGAACAACTCCTCGGCTACCGTCGGATGCAACGGCATGGTCGTCTTCAGGTGCGATGCCTTCGCACCGAGCCGTAGCGCCAGGGCCATTGTCTGGACGATTTCCGGTGCCGCTCCATCCATCAGGTGTACGCCCAGCACGCGGCCACTGCGCGCGTTGAACACGAGTTTGAACACCGACTGCTGCGGCACGCCGCCGAAGCGGCTTTCCAGCGAGACAAAGCGTTTGATCTCGGTGCGAATGCGGTCGGCCTTGCCGCCGGCTTCCTCGACGGCCTGAGACTCGGTCAGTCCCACCGCGCCAATCGCGGGCTCGCAGAACACGGCCGTGGGCAGGAACTCGAAGTCGGCCATGTCCCCGCGCCTGCCGAATAGCCGGTCGGCCAGCCAGCGGCCTTGCGCAATGGCTACCGGCGTCAGGTGTACGTTGTCGGCCATGCAATCGCCGATGGCGTGGATCGATCGCACGTTGCTGCGGAACTGCCTGTCCACCTTGATGCCACCCTTGTCGTCGCGCTTTACGCCAAGTTCATCAAGACCCAGTCCATCGACATTCGGCTTGCGGCCGATTGCCGCCAGCACCGCCTGCGTACGCACAGTCTGCGTACGGCCGCGATTGTCTTCCTGCATGTAACAAACATCGAACGCTCCGTTCGACTGCGACACCATTGTGACCTCTGCGCGGAAATGTATGCGTATGCCCTTGGCAATCAGCGCTTGTGCAAGCGCGCCGGCGATATCGTGGTCGAATTTCGGCAGCAGCCGGTCTTCGCGCACCAGCAGATCCACCTTCACGCCATAACGTGACAGGATCGATGCCATCTCCACGGCGATATAGCCACCGCCGATCACGACAATCGAAGCAGGCAGGGTCTGCCACGTGAACACGTCGTCCGAAGAACTGACCAGTTCGCCGCCGGGTACCGGCAGGTCGATCGGGCTGGCGCCCGTGGCGATCAGCGTCTTGCCGGCGCGAATGACTTCATTGCCGACGACGACATCGCCGCGCTCGTTGAAATGCGCCTCGCCGTGCCAGACCTCCACGCCAGCCTCGTTGAGCCGCTGCTTGTACGATGCGTTGAGCCGTGCCACCTCGGCATTCACGCGCACGATGGCATCGCGCCAGTCTTCCTTGCCACCCGTGTGCGACAGGCATGTGGAAAGGATCGACGCCCATCCCGCGCCATACGACAGCATTTTCTTTGGCACGCAGCCGCGATTGACACAGGTGCCGCCAACCGCATCACGCTCCACCAGGATCACGCGGGCCCCGTGCGTTGCGGCACGGCGCGCGGCAGCCACGCCCCCGGAGCCCGCGCCAATCACCACGAAGTCGGCTTCGCGCGCCTTGGGCCGCACATCACGTTTGCGCGGCACGCGCTCGACAACGGGTTCGGCGCTGGCCTCGCTGGCGCGCCGCCGTGTCTTCACGGTCCTTGCCTGGGTTGCGGTTTCGGTTGATGCCTGACGCTTTGTCATTCAATCCTCCTTGCCTGCGCGGCAACATCGCCGCATGCCAAACAATCGACCGGCGCCACGTGGCGCTTTTTGCTATGACGCCGGCAACAGGTCCTGCTGGATCGCGGGCCAGTCGCGCAGGAATTGCTCCGCGTCGCGCCGGCCCAGGTCATACGCATGCGTCATGGCTTCGGGCTTGGTGTAGTCCCAGCTCGAAATCGGCACGCGTTGTGACGGTTGCAGATACAGGCGGCGCTGGCCGCCCGTTTCGATAATGAAGCGGCGCGGACGCGGATACAGCCGCGTCACCAGCACCAGGACATTGCCCGGCGTGGCATCGAGCGCATCGACCGGCACGTTGTCGACCAGGCCGCCATCGAGCACCGCGTGGCCATTGCGGCGCAGCACCGGCGTAAAGGGCGGCGTCGACGCCGATTGCAATAGCAGATCGGCCAGATCCTCGGGCGATCCGCAGTCCTGCGCCAGCACGAATTCGGGATGGAAGCCCAGCTTGCGGCCCAGCCGCGGATGCAGCGTCTTCAGCAGGTGCTTGTCGATGTTGTACGCCAGCAAGCCCGCGGCCACCGCCAGGCGCGGGCCGGTCCAGAGCGGGATATGGGCCACGCCGATGCGAATCTCGGGCGCCTGCTGCAACCGGTGCAGGCGGTTGTCGCCAAACAGCGAGAGCAGGGCGTTTCGATAGATGCCGTAGTGCGGAAACACGCGCTCGCGCCGCAGCAGGTTGCCCCAGTACGCATTGCGCGAATTGTTGGCCAGCACCTCGCGGTAGTAGGCCATGGTCTGGTGCGAATCGTGCGCGTAGACCATGCACGCCGTGGCGGCGCCTGCCGAGATACCGGCGATGATGCGCGGCCGCAGGTGCAGTTCGGGCGCCACGGTGTCCCACCATCCGGCCTGCCACCAGCAGCGGTTGCCGCCGCCGGCAAAGACGATCTGGTCGAACGGCTGGGGATGGGAAGCCGGCATCGTGGTCACGGATTTCAAAGCAGCGCGTAGGTAGTGGTGGCCTGCACCGCGAGCTTGCCGTCCTGGCCGGTCAGTTCGATCTCGCCGAAGACCACGGTCTTGCCCAGGCGCAGCACATTGGCGCGCACCAGTACATCGCCGTCGATCACGGGGCGCATGAAGTTGGTGGTCAGCGTGACCGTGGTCATCGGCCGGAATTCGCCCAGGACGGCGGAGATGGCGACGATCATCGCGGTATCGGCAGCCGACATCAGCACCTGTCCGCAGACCACGCCGCCTGCATGGCGAAACGCTTCCTGGAAGGGCAGGCGCAGCGTCACGCCCGTGGCATCCGCGGCCTCGGCCCGCAGGCCAAGCTGGCGCACCCAGGGCGCCAGCACGCGTTCGAGCGTGGCATCGATATCCGCGATGGTAAAAATGGCAGGCACGTCCCGGTCTCCTCGGCGCGCGGCATGTTGTTTGCGCCAATGATACAGGGGGCCGGGAGATGTGGCTCCCCTCGCCCATGAAGTGGGAGAGGGGAGAAGCCGCTGCAGCCTTATGCCGCGTTGTCCGCCTCGGCGCGTGCCGTCGAGCGGCCGGCGTGCCAGCGCAGCACGCGCGGCACCACCACCACGGCCACCGTCATGGCCAGGATCGTGGCCGAGATCGGCTGCTTGATGAACAGGCTCCAGTCGCCTTGACCGATCGACAGCGCATTGCGCAGCTGCTTCTCGGCCATCGGCCCCAGGATCAGGCCGACGATCACCGGCGCGGTCGGGAAGTCGAAGCGGCGCATCGCCATGCCCAGCAGGCCGATCACGAACAGCAGCAGCAGGTCGAACCACGACTGGCGGATGCCGTACGCTCCCAGGCCGGCGAAGATCAGGATGCCGCCGTACAGCAGCGGGGTGGGCACGCGCAGCATGCGCACCCACAGGCCGATGGCCGGCAGGTTCAGCACCAGCAGCATCACGTTGCCGATGTACAGCGACGCGAGCAGGCCCCACACCAGGTCGCCCGAGGTCTGGAACAGCATCGGGCCCGGCTGCAGGTTGTAGTTCTGGAACGCCGCCAGCAGGATGGCCGTGGTGTTCGACGTCGGGATGCCCAGCGTCAGCAGCGGGGCCAGCGTGGCGGTCACGGCCGCGTTGTTGGCGGCTTCGGGGCCGGCCACGCCTTCGATGGCACCCACCTTGCCGAATTCTTCCTTGTGGTTCGAGAACTTTTTCTCGGTGGCATATGACAGGAACGTCGGGATCTCGGCGCCGCCCGCCGGGATCAGGCCGAACGGGAAGCCGATGACCGTGCCACGGATCCACGCCGGCACGGACCGCTTCCAGTCGGACTTGTTCATGTGCACCGAACTGAGCTTGTTGAACGAACCCTCCGGCTGCGGGAAGAACGCGTTGAACAGCGCCTCGCCCACCGCGAACAGGCCCACGGCCACCACGACGATGTCCACGCCGTCGTACAGCTCCTGGATGTCCATCGAATAGCGCGTCTGGCCCGACAGCGAATCCATGCCGATCAGGCCGATGCCCAGGCCCAGGAACAGGCTCGTCATGCCGCGCAGCAGCGACGAACCCAGCACGGCCGACACCGTGGTGAAGGCCAGCAGCATGATCATGAAGTACTCGCCCGGCCCGAACTGCAGCGCGACATCGGCCGCCACCGGCGCGAACATCGACAGCAGCACCGTGGCGATCGTACCGGCCACGAACGAGCCGATCGCGGCGGTTGCCAGCGCGGGGCCCGCACGGCCATTCTTGGCCATCAGGTTGCCTTCCATCGCGGTAACCATCGTCGACGATTCGCCCGGCGTATTCATCAGGATCGACGTGGTCGAGCCGCCGTACATGGCGCCGTAGTAGATGCCGGCGAACATGATCAGTGCGGCGGTGGGTTCCACCTTGGCCGTCAGCGGCAGCAGCATCGCCACGGTAAGGGCCGGGCCGATACCGGGCAGCACGCCGATGGCGGTGCCCAGGAAGCAGCCCACCAGGGCCCACATCAGGTTCAGCGGCGTGATGGCGACGGCAAAGCCGTGCATCAACTGGTTCAGGGTATCCATGTCAGTGTCTCCCGTAGGGCGTGGATCAGAAGCCCGCGACGGGCAGCAGCGGCAGGTTGATGCCGAGCAGGAAATCGAACAGCGCCCACATCGGCAGCGTCAGCAGCAGGCCGATCAGCGTATCGCGCACGATGCGGCGGCTGCCATAGCCGCGCGCCACGCACACCATCATCAGCGTGGACGAGAACACGAAGCCCAACGTGCCGATCAGCGCCATGTTGGCCACCAGTCCGGCGGCCACCCACAGGAAGCCCTTGAAATTGTGCGGTGCCGAAGGCAGCTCGGCATCTTCCTCGGGCATGTTCCTGAAGCCGCCGCGCACGCCCTGCCACAGCAGCAGCGCACCGCAGACGGCCAGGCCGATGGCCACCAGCGTGGGCACGAAGCGCGGCGACAGGCCGGCATAGCCCTCGTCGCCAGAAATGCCCGGTATGCCGGCGAAGAAGAACACGGACAACGCCAGGATGGCGACGCCGATCGATACGTGGGATGGTTTCATGGTGGGGCTCTCGGATGGTCCTGCCACCCGCGCGGTCACGGGGCCCGGTGACGTTATTGGTCTGGTTTTCGGTGTTGCGCAGGTGATGGCGGCACCGGGGCCCCGCGCCGTCCTCCGTGCGTGCCAATCATGGATCGGCAGCCGGGCGGGAACGACAGGGTGAAGCAAACTTCCGCGACTTGGGTTACGACTTCCCGTACTGCTGTCTCGTACTACGTTCTCGTACTTCTACTCATTCTTTGACTGCATCGGCGGCGATTACCACCGGCTGCCGAAAGGCGGGACCGGCGCTGCATGGCCGATATACGGCGTGGCCTGCGCCCGGTCCCTGGGGCGTCTTACTTGGCTACGCCCAGTTCACGCAGCGTGGCGCCCAGGCGCGTGGATTCGGCTTCCACGAACTTGCCGAACTCGTCGCCGGTCAGCAGGAACGGCGTCCAGTCGTTCTTCTGCAGCGCGTCCTTCCAGACCTGGTTCTCGGTGCCCTTCACCACGGCGTCGATCAGGGCCTTGCGCTGGTCGGCGTTGATGCCGGGCGCGCCGTACACACCGCGCCAGTTGTAGATCTCGACGTTCACGCCCTGTTCCTTCAGGGTCGGGATATCGGCGGTGCGATCCTTCGACGTCACGGCCAGGGCGCGCATCTTGCCCGTCTTGATGAACGGCAGGAATTCCGACACGCCGGCAATGCCCACGGTCACGTGACCACCCAGGATCGACGCCGAGGCCTCGCCACCGCCCTGGAACGGCACATAGTTGATCTTCTTCGGATCGACGCCGATATCCTTGGCGATCAGGCCGGCCAGGATGTGGTCGATCGAACCTTTCGAGCCGCCGCCCCAGCTGACGCTGCCCGGATTGGCCTTGAGCTGCGTGGTCAGGTCCTTCATGGACTTGATCGGCGAGCTGGCCGGCACCGTGATCACCATCGTATCGGCGAACAGGCGCGCGATCGGCGTGGCGTTCTTGAGCGTCACCGGCGGGTGGTTGGTCTCGATGGCACCAACCATCACGGCGCCCGTGACAACCAGCGCGTTCGGGTTGCCCTTGTCGCTGTTCACAAACTGCGTCAGGCCGATGGTGCCGCCCGCGCCGCCCTTGTTGTCATACGAAGCCGACTTGGCCGTACCAGCTGCCACCATGGCCGCGCCGATCGAGCGGCCGGTCTGGTCGTAGCCGCCGCCGGGGTTGGCGCCGATCATCACCTTGAGGTTGTCGACGGCATAGGCCGGAGCGGCCACCACGGCAGCAGCCAGCGCGGCCGATGCGGCGAAGACATGGGTAAAGCGGGCAAGCGTGCGAGGCATCGCGTGTCTCCTGTCTTATTGGAATGTTGGTTGTGCTTTTAAGTGTCTGGCGATTGACTGCTGTCCCTTGAAGACAGAGCAGTAGCCATGGCCTGAATTCTAGAAGCGTGAAACTGTCAAAACCCTGTCAAAACGTCTGCTTGAAGCTCGGGGTTTACGTGGTGTTGTCTGCTTTGTCTGCGTTGCCTTATGTCGAGACGAGGCGCGGCGCCTGTCGTTTTTTGGCATCGTTGCATCCGCCAGATCAGATCTGCACATCTTTGACTTGGCTCAGGTCGGACATCTCACTACGATTTGTCTCAGTTGCCTGCCGCACTGACTGCCTCGCGCAGCAATCGCGTCACGGCAGCCAGAAACAATGAAGAACAGATGACATGGACCCGCGCACAACGAGGCGCTGGCCGATTCGGGATATCCGGTTTTTTTCGGTTTTCGGGTGAAGTGACAAAAAAGAAGTCTCAGGGGTCAATCATGGATACAACGATCAAGGCGGCCGACGGCTGGCCGCCGGAACTCGACGCGGGGGCCGACCGCGGCCTGTGGAAAAGCACGGTTGCCGCCGCCAACCAGGCGCTGGAAGCAGCCAAGGGCATGCAGGCTGCCGTGGGGCAGACGCTCAAGCTGCAACACAAGATCATGGCGCTGCGTGACGAACTGCATCGCGCCGAGGCCGAGCGCGACATGTATCGCGACCTGCATGCGCGTACCGTCGACGAACTCAATCACACACTGGACCTGAGCCCTGCCGAATGGCAGCGCCTGCGCGCCGACAACGAGACGCTGCAGATCCGGCATCGCGCCTACAAGCTGCTGGTGCAACACTACGCGCGTGCCGGCACGCCGATCGAGCCCGCCACGTTCGCCGAGCAGCGCAGCCGCGTGCAGCAGCACATCCTGTTCCAGCGTCGCAAGGGCATTCCGGTGTCGGTCATCACGGCCGACGACATCGCATTCCTGTTGCGCTGACCGCGTCGTCGGAGGAGACGTCCATGAACTGCGTTATCCCTGGACAGTTTGCGCCACTGTATTGCCGGCCGGCGCATCAGCCGCGCACACCTGGTTACGGCCCGCTTGCTTGGCGGCATATAGACGGCGGTCGGCCATCGCCAACATGGCATCGAGTGTCTGGCAATCGTCGCTCACGGCTTCTGCGACGCCAATCGATACAGTGAAGTGAATGTGTCCGTCGCCCTCGCCAGGCGGCGGCGCATCGGGTGCCGGTGCCACAGGCGTGTCCTGCACGGCGGCACGCAGCCGTTCGGCCGTTGCCACGGCATCGGCCAGCGTGGTCTGCGGCAGCAGCACCGCGAATTCCTCGCCGCCCAGCCGCGCGGGCAAGTCTGCCTCGCGCAGGTTCCGGCGTAGCACACCGGCCAGCGCCACCAGCACGTCGTCGCCACTGGCATGGCCCCAGCGGTCGTTGACGCGCTTGAAGTAGTCGATGTCGAGCATCAGCATCGAAAAGGGCCCGCTTGAAGAGGCGTCGACCGGGGCGGCATTGGCGTCGCCAATGGCTGCGTCGCCGTTCCCACCGCCTGACCCCGACTCGCGCCGTCGCCGCGCCGATTCCCTGCCGAACGCCTCGCCGAAGTGCCGGCGATTCGCCAGCCCGGTGAGCGGGTCGGTCTCGGCGAGCCGCTGCAGCGTCTCGCCGGCCTCCACGTAATGCCGGAACAGCAGCGTCACCACCCGCAGCGTCACAAACATCAGAAGCGGCAGGGCCAGCCAGATCGACAACAGCGGGGCGCTGGTGCGTTGCAGGACTGCGCGCCACACATCGGCATCGCTGAAGGTCTCCACCAGCAGCCAGGTGCCGCGCTGCCCCACTGGCTGATAGATCAGGTACTGGCCATCCACGTGACGGATGCCGGCGCCTGCGCCGAACAGCTCCTGCACCGGAACCCGGCGCCAGGCCGTGCCCACATCATCAGGCCAGTGCATATCGATGCGGACGTTGTGCTGGCTCGACGCGATGATGCCGCCGCGATAGTCGATCAGGTACCGCGTGGTGCCGGCGTCGTCAGGCACGCCGATCAGATCGCGCAGGCGCCACAGTTCCACGTCGACGGCAACCACGCCACGAAAGCGGTCGGCCACGTAGACCGGAATGCTCAGCGTCGTGCGCAGCTGCGTGCTTTCGAACTGCGTGTACACGCGCGTCCAGCGAATCTCGCGGGAGCTGTCGCGCTCGGGCAGCACGTCGCGGTAATACGAGATGTCGCTGAATCGCTTGAAGAGTGCCGGCGCCTTGTCCGGCGGGAGCGGGGGATAGGTGACGTAAAGCCCGTTGCTGGAGATATAGCTCACCGTGCCATCGGCGTCCTTGCCATCGCGCAGGCGCAGGCTCAGGCCGAGCACATGGCTCAGTTGCCGCGCCGCGTAGAGGTCGGCGCGCAGATCGGCGTCGCGGCGATCGAAACCTTCAAGGTCGTCGAGCAGCGCTGGCGCTGCACCGATCACCGGCGCATCGCCAAGCGGCACCTCCATTTGCCAGACGGGGTCATTGCGCTGGGCAAAGGCGCGCTCCACGGCCGGATCGGCCGGCGCCACGCCACTGGCGTAGAGGGTGATCAATTGCTGCGCGTAGTCGCGCACGAAGACGAGCTTGGAGCGTTCGGCGGCGAATACCGCTTCGCCCCCCAGTGCACGCAATGTCAGGTCGTGCTGGCGCGATGACAGCACGCGTTCGCGCAACAGGTACAGGTCGCGCGCGCCGACGATAAGCATCAGCAGCATCGCCAGGCCGAAGCCGACGATCACCACGCGCTGCGGGTGCATCAGCGCCGCACGCGGTAGCCAGCGCGGCCGCGGCAGCAGTTTGCGCCATGACATCGAACGTCTCCCCGGCAAGGCCCGCCCAGGGGCGGGTAGTGAAACGGCGACTTTCGCCTGCAACATCGACGGCGGGACACGCCACGGTGTGGCGCGCCGGCTCAGTGTAGTGCAGCCGCGTGGCGCGTGCCATCATGAAAGCCTGCCAATCATCAAGGAGCGTTCTCATGCCACAGCACATCGGCATCGCGGCCTGTTCCGCCGAAGGGGCGGCACTGTGCTATCGCACGATCTGCATGGAAGGCGCCGGCCACCTCGGCGCGCACGGACATCCGGAAATTACGATGCATACGCCGTCGCTTTCCGCCTATGTGGCATGCCTCGATCGTGGCGACCTCCAGGGCGTGGCGAACCTGATGCTGCGCTCGGCGTACAAGCTGGCGGCAGCCGGCGCCGATTTCGTGATCTGCCCCGACAACACGATCCACGCGGCGCTGGGCCTGGTGCAGCCAACGTCGCCGCTGCCATGGCTTTCCATCGCCGACGTAGTGGCCGACGCCGCCCTGGAACGCGGCTTCCGTCGGCTGGGCATCACCGGCACGCGATGGCTGGTGGACAGCGAGGTCTATCCGGCGGCGCTGGCCACACGCGGGCTGGTGGCAGTGCGGCCTCCCGTGGAAGACCGCGCGGTGATCGACCACGTGATCATGAACCAGTTGGTACCTGGCATCGCCACGCCGGAAGGGATAGCCACGTTCCAGCGCGTGATCGACGGCCTGCGGGACAGTGGTTGCGACGCAGTGGTGCTGGGCTGCACCGAGATTCCACTGATCATCGACGATGGCAATTCGTCATTGCCGACGCTCGACTCCACGCGCCTGCTGGCGCGCGCCGCGTTGCGCCGCGCGGTGGCATCGTAGCTGAAACTTCAATCTTTGCGGCCTGACCAGGCCGGCAGAATTAGCCGATCAACGACGTTCCGTACGGAAGTACAGCAGCGCGATGGCGGGCAGGGCGAAGCCGATCCAGCTTGCCAGCGGCCAGCCGGCGCGCGCATAGGCCCAGGCACCCACCGACGAGCCGATGGCGCCGCCCACGAAGAAGATGGCCATGTAGAGACCATTCAGGCGGCTGCGATGTTCGTCGGACAGCGAGAAGATGGCGCGCTGGCCGATCACCAGGTTGGTCGACACAGCGAAGTCGAGCAGCACGGCGGCCACCGTCAGCGACAGCAACGACAGCAGCGAGCCCTCGGTGCCCACCCGGCTCAGCAGGAACGATGCCGCGCCCAGCGCAAGCGCCAGCGCGGTCATTTGCCGGCTGTGGCCACGGTCGGCGTAGCGGCCCGCCATGGGCGCGGCAATCGCCCCGGCCACACCCACCAGCGCGAAGATGGCGATGCCGGTTTGCGACATGTGGAAGGCTGGCCCGGCCAGGTACAGCGGCGTGGTGGTCCAGAACAGGCTGAACACGCCGAACATGGCGGCCTGGTAGGCGGCGCGGCGGCGCAGCACCGGCTGGGTACGCAGCAGATGGCGCATCGAGCCAAGCATCTGGATGTAGTTGACGCCTGGCGCAGGCTGGCGCTGCGGCAGCTTGCGCGCCAGCACGATGCCAAGCAGCACCATCGCCACGGCCGACGCGGCAAAGATCGCGTGCCAGCCGAACAGGTCCGACACCAGGCTCGATACCGGACGCGCAAGCATGATGCCCATCAGCAGTCCGCTGGTGACATTGCCGACCGCTCTGCCGCGCGCATGTTCGGGCGCCAGATGCGCCGCA
The DNA here is from genome assembly GCF_056097175.1 of Cupriavidus sp. HE11. Classification (NCBI taxonomy): domain Bacteria; kingdom Pseudomonadati; phylum Pseudomonadota; class Betaproteobacteria; order Burkholderiales; family Burkholderiaceae; genus Cupriavidus; species Cupriavidus sp. HE11. The sequence goes on along the minus strand of NZ_CP184464.1, from coordinate 1,882,377 downwards.
AACGGCACCAGCACCTGCACCGCCACCGAGCACAGCCCGATCGCGCAACCTGCCACCAGGAACACGCCGGCATGCGTAGCCAGCGCCGCCGCCAGCAGGGCCATCGCGCAGCCGCCCACCAGCGTCAGCACAAGCTTGCGGTTCTCGACGATATCGCCCAGCGGCACCAGCAGCAGCAGGCCGACACAGTAGCCGATCTGGATCAGCGTGACGATCAGGCCGGCGATTTCCGGCGACAGCTGCAGCGCGCGTGCAATCGGCCCGACCAGCGGCTGCGCGTAGTACAGGTTGGCAACGATCATGCCGCAGGCCACGGCCAGCAAGGGCGTGATCCAGGCGGCAGGGGCAGCGGTAGGTTGGGCGGTGACGGCGGATGTGCTCATGGGGCGCGCTTGGGGCGGAGGTGGAGCAGGGCGCTCTCGGTCTACGCCCGTCGAAGCCGCCGATTCTACCGGGAGATAGATAGGGCCGTATGACGTGGGGGCTTTTGGCGGGCTCAGCCCTCCGCCTCGTCGTCGAAGCGGAATTCTTCCTGCACCGGGGCCGGATCGTCGCCCTGCTCGGCGGCCGGCAGCAGGGCGCTGACGCGCACGCCCAGCAGCCGGATGCGCCGCTCCAGCGGAATGCGCTTCAGGCACTCGGTGGCACCGCGCCGGATCATCGCGCCATCGGCAGTGTGGGCTGTCATCGTCAGGTCGCGCGTGACGGTATGGAAATCGTCAAAGCGCAGTTTGATGCCCACAGTGCGCCCCACGTATCCCTTGCGCCGCAGGTCGTCGGCCACCCGCATGCACAGCCTGGTGAACTGTTCCGACAGCATGGGGCGGTCGGTACGGGGATGCAGGTCACGTTCGAACGTGGTTTCGCGGCTCATCGACTTGGGCTCGGAACTGACCACCACCTGGCGATCGTCGCGGCCATGGGCCACTTCCACCAGCCAGCCTGCGTAGTTGCGGCCGAAATGGGCCTGCAGCAGCGCGAGATCGGCTTCGGCCAGGTCTCCCACCGTGTCGATGCCGATGGCCTGCAGCTTCTCGGCCGCCTTGGGCCCGATGCCGTTGACCTTGCGCGCGGCCAGCGGCCAGACGCGCGTGGGGATATCGGCAGGCGTCAGGATGGTCAGCCCGTTGGGCTTGTCGAGCTCGGAGCCGATCTTGGCCAGCAGCTTGTTCGGTGCCACGCAGATCGAGCATGTCAAACCCGTGGCTTCGTGAACGGCGGCCTTGATACAGCCGGCTACCTCGTGCGGCTCGCCTTCTATATCACTCAGATCGATATATATCTCATCGATACCGCGATCTTCTATTTGTCCGGTGAATGTTCTGACCGCTGCCTTGAACAGTCCGGAGTAGCGACGGTAGGCGTCGAAGTCCGTGGGCAGCAGAATCGCGTCGGGTGCCAGCTTCGCCGCCTTCATCATGCCCATGGCCGAAAACACGCCCAGGGCACGGGCCTCGTAGGTGGATGTGGTGACCACACCCCGGCCCACATAGTCGCGCAGGCGCGCATAGCGGCGCGATCCGTCTGGCAGCACCTCGGGCACCGCATTACGGCCGCCGCCGATCACCACCGGCTGCCCGCGCAGGTCCGGATAGCGCAACAGTTCCACCGAAGCGTAGAACGCGTCCATATCGAGATGGGCAATGCGCCGGGAGGCGTTCGGGGGCATGGCTGAGGAAAGGGAATCAATACTGTATAAACGTACAGTATAGTGGGGCGACCTTGTTTCCGAAATAGGGGTTGGCCGCCTCAACTATTCGCATGACGGATGATTACTGCCTATTTTTATGCGGCCTCATTTTTTGTATCGATGGATCGTTTGCTGGTGAACCGGCTGACCAGCAGACCCTCGGTCGCGTAGATCGCCAGCGAGATCCAGATCAGCGCATAGCCAATCTGCTTCTGTGCCGGAAATGGCTCGTGATAGAGCCAGATGCCCAGGCCCAGCTGGATCGTCGGCCCCGCGTACTGCAACAGGCCAAGCAGCGACAGCGGAATGCGGCGGGCGCCAGCGGCAAAGAACAGCAGCGGCACCGCCGTGACCGGGCCGGCCAGCAGCAGCAGGATCTGCGTACCCGTGGCTGCGCTGCGCGTGGTGTCGTGCCCGGTCAGTACCAGGAAACCCAGGGCCGCCGCTGCCAGCGGAAACAGGATCAACGTTTCCAGCGACAGACCTTCCAGCGCGCCGAGCGCACCGGTCTTGCGCAGCAGGCCATAGCCACCAAACGACGCCGCCAGTCCCAACGCAATCCACGGCAGTTGTCCCGCCGACCATGTCAGCCAGAGCACGCCAGCGGCCGCAATGGCGATCGACAGCCACTGCACCGGACGCAGCCGCTCGTGCAGCAGCAGTACGCCCAGCAGCACGCTGAACAGCGGGTTGATGAAGTACCCAAGGCTGGCATCCACGACGCGGTCGGCCGACACCGCCCAGATATAGAGGAACCAGTTGCAGCACAGCAGGCCGGCACTGGCCGCAAAGTTCAGGATCAGGCGCGGATTGGCCGCCACTTCGCGCAGCCAGCCGAAGTGCCGGCGCCACAGCAGTATTGCGCCCAGGAATACCAGCGACCACACCATGCGGTGCAGCAGGATTTCCAGCGGCGCCACGCCGTGCAGGGACTTGATGTAGAGGGGCAGCAGGCCCCAGATGATGTACGCCAGCAGGGCGTAGAAAATGCCAAGTTGCATGGGAATATTCCGGGTAGAAGTCCGGTTGTGGGGCGGATTCTACCGGGGTGTGGACCGGTGCGTGGCGCCATGAAAAAACCCGGCCGAAGCCGGGCTTTTCGAGTAACCGGAATGGCCTAGTGGCCAGAACGGCTCCGCTTACAGCTTGCGCGCGTAGCTGAATTGCGCGAATGCCTGCTCGGCCACGTTGAACCAGGCGGCCTCGTTGTTGCGGAAGACGCGCCAGTCGTCGAAGATCTTCTTGAACGACGGATTCTTGGCGCTTTCGTCGGCGTACGCTTCCTGCGTGGCCTTGAAGCAGGCTTCCATGATCTCCTTCGAGAACGGACGCAGCTTCACGCCGTTTTCGAGCAGGCGGGCCAGCGCCTGCGGGTTCACGGTATCGTACTTGGCCATCATGTTGGTATGCGCCTCGATGGTGGCCGTCTCCAGCGCACGCTTGTAGAGCGCCGGCAGCTTGTCGTACTCGGGTTGCGATGCGTAGAACGACAGCTGCGCGCTGCCTTCCCACCAGCCCGGGTAGTAGTAGTACGGCGCCACCTTGTAGAAGCCGAGCTTCTCGTCGTCGTACGGGCCCACCCATTCGGCAGCGTCGATCGTGCCCTTTTCCAGCGCCGGGTAGATGTCACCACCGGCAATCTGCTGCGGCACCACGCCCAGGCGCGACAGCACCACGCCGGCAAAGCCGGCCACGCGGTACTTCAGGCCCTGCAGGTCGGCCACGGTCTTGATTTCCTTGCGGAACCAGCCGCCCATCTGGGCATTCGTGTTGCCGCCCATGAAGTTGACGACGTTGTATTCCTTGAAGAACTCGCGCATCAGCTTCATGCCGTTGCCCTGCATCATCCAGGCGTTCTGCTGGCGTGCGGTCAGGCCGAACGGAATCGTCGTATCGAAGCACAACGTCGGGTTCTTGCCGAAGTAGTAGTAGCCGGCCGTGTGACCGATCTGCACGGTCTGGTTCTGCACGGCGTCCAGCACCTGCAGGCCCGGCACGATTTCACCGGCGGCGAACACCTTGATGTTGAACTTGCCGTCGGTCAGTTCCTTCACGCGCTGGCTCAGCAGTTCGGCCGCACCGTAGATGGTGTCCAGCGACTTCGGGAAGCTCGACGCCAGGCGCCATTCCACCGCCGGATTGCTGCCGATGACGGCGGGCGCACCCGGTGCGCTGGCCGATGCGGCGGGGGCTGCGGGCTTGTCTTCCTTGCCACAGGCGGCAAGCGCACCCGTGGCTGCTACGGCCGAAGCCTTCAACAGGAAGGAACGACGTTCCATGGACATCTCCTCTTTTATAGATATGTATGCGTGACTGCCTTGCACCCGATAATTGTGTTACGCGGAAGACAGGTCGGTCGATTATAGCGGTGGCGTTTTAAGCACGGACGCCCTGCCGGATGGGGGTTTTCGCTAGGAATTCAGCACTTCTGCAACGGTTTTGCCATGGCGCGGGGGCATGCTTCGGAGCGGTGCATCGCATCTTCCGCAATGTGGGAATCCCGACGCATTTCCAACGCTTTGTGACGGCATCGCGGGATTTTGTAACCCGGCTTGCTGTCAAAAAGTTCGCCTGTTAAAAACTGAGCCCTCCCACCCGGAGTTCGTCCACGCCGGTCCAGTTGTGTCCATGCTGCAATCCGTACTGCCTCCCTCCCGCCCATTCGCCCGCCGCCGCCTGACCTTTGCCGTCCTGGCCGCGTGGGGGCTCAGCGCATGCGCACAAACGGGCACTTCGGTGGCACCTCCGCCGATGATTGCGGAGAGTACGACCCAGCAGGTGACGTCCGCAGTCGCCGCAGGTGCCGTGCCTGTCACGGCATCCACCGCCTCCACCGCCTCCACGGCCACCGCCGTACCTGCTGCCGTACCTGCTGCCGCGCCAGTTGCTGCCGTACCCACCGCTGCGTCTGCCGATCCGCTGGCGGACCTGATCCAGTCGGCCAATGCCGGCAGCGAAGGGTCCAGTCCCGCCGAGGCCGGCGCCACGGTAGCCCAGGCCCCGGCCAACGAGAATCCGGACTTTGTCGGGCCGCCCGATTCACTGGCGCCGCCGCCCCCTCCGCCACCGCCCGTGGTGCTGTTTCCGCATCGGCTGGGCGAATTCCCGGCGCTGCCGCAGCACGACATGCAGGCAGCGGCACGCAATCCGGAAGACGCCGACATCACGCCCGAGACGCCATCCGACGCCCCGCCAGTGCTGCGTTCGCAACTTCCGGCTGACGATCTCGCGGGCGATTCGGTCTGGCGGCTCGGCTATAGCGGCCGCGCCGCCGTGGAAGACCGCTCCGGCACGCAGCGCGCGTGTCCGGGCGGCGGTACGCCATCGGCAGGGTTCGGGCAGGGTCTGGCGTGCACCAGCTCGGGCGAGGTCAAGATCCGCGAATCCGTGGCGGATATCGGCGGTGGCGCGCAGGTCCAGCTGGTTGCCCAGGCCAAGGGCACCAATGCCACGTCGATCAATGGCAATGCCGCAGCGGTGGACCCGTACGCGCTGGTGCCAAACTTCTATACCTCGGTCAGCGGCCTGTCCGGACTGACCGTGCTCGACGGCGCCAGCGTCTGGGCGGGGCGCCGCGACAGCAATCCGTTCCTGATGTCGTCCGGACTGCTGCCGCCGAATTCGCCGTCGATGCGTTTCGGCATCGACAACGCCAAACTGGGCGAATTCGGTGTGAGTTATCAATACACCGCGCGTAACGACCTAAATGGCGCCAAGCTTCCCAGCTATCACTCGGTGCTGTCGGCACCGATCGACACAAACGACAAGGGTTCGGTCCGCGTCGGTTTCACGCGGGTAGAGCCGCTGTCGCAAATCGAGGACACCGGCAGCGCGTGGTGGGCATCGGCCATGCATGAGCAGAAGGGCGTGCTGTACGGTACCAACCGGCTTGGCTTCCAGTACGGGCAGGGTTCGCGCACGGCCATGACCGGCTATTCGGGCATGGGCAACGCACTGTCGCGGGTACGCGTTTCGGAATCGATGGAGTGGAAGGGCCGGTCTGGCCTGGCCGGTTCGGTGGAATCGAGCCTGCAGCTCGATCGTTCCGGCGTCGGCACGCTGCAATGGGCCGCCACGCGCGTGCGGCCGGCCTTTGTCGCCAACGACCAGTTCAAGCTGACCTTCGAAGTGGCGCACGACCAGATTTCATCGGGGTTTGGCGTCGGTGGCCAGCGCACCGCATTCACGGTGGCGCCCACGATGACGCTGGGCAAGGCCACCGGCAACGCCAACCTGCGTGCGTTCTATACCTATAGCCGCGCCAACGACGTGGACGGCATCACCTTCGCGGCGCCGGCCGACGCCTGGGCTACGCAGACCAGCGGCTCGATCTTCGGCGTGCAGCTCAATCGGCGCTGGTAAGCCTGGCACGGCCTTTCCATCGGCCCCGGGACACCACGCGTAGCTCGGTCGGCAACGGCGGGCAAAGCCAGTGGAATAACAGCGTCGCATTCATAGCACCAAATATCTGAGCCAGAATAAACGCTGGAATATCGATCATACGAATACCAGTGAACGTATCTGTCAGCGCGCAGGCCAACGTCAGGGCCGGGTTTGCGAAGGATGTCGACGACGTGAACCAGTAGCCCGCCGTGATGTAGCCCGCCACGACAAACGGGACCAGCCCGGGCCGCGAGCGGCCGGTGGCAATGGCAAGGCCGATCAGGCCGAACGATGCCAGGCATTCGCTCCACCACATCGGCGCCCCCGTGCGCGCCTGCGTCGACATCGACAGCGCTGGCAGGCCGAACATCGCATGCGCGGCCATCACGCCCAGCACGGCACCTGTCAGCTGCACCAGCACATAGCCGGCCGCTTCGCGCGGCGACAGCCGGCCCTGGATCAGGCTCGACAGGCTGACCACCGGATTGAAGTGTCCGCCCGACACCGGCCCCAGTGATACCAGCAGCGCCACCAGCCCGGCCCCGGTAGCCAGGGCGTTGCAAAGCAGGGCCAGGGCGGTATCGCCTGCAGCCAGCCGTTCCGCGCGGATGCCGGAGCCAACGACGATAGCCACCAGCAGGGCCGTACCCAGTGCTTCGGCCACCAGGCGGCGCGCGATGTCGGGGGTGGAATGGGGGGCGGACGGGGAGGAAGAGGGCGCTGCAGCGGACATGCGAAAAATCGTCGAAATACGATCGCGCAGTGTTTCGCGGCAGGGGAATCCCCGTCAATGCAACGGGGCGATGTTGAGAAACTACCGCCGGTACCGAATCGGCCTGCCAGCGGCAGTTATTGCTGCATTTACTGCAGGTCGTTGCGCAGGATCAGCAGCCACGGCATGTGCGAGTTCGTAAAGCCGTCGAGCTGTCCGGCGTCGTTCAGGTCGATGACATCCATCGAGACGGATTGCTGGACGTTGCCGCCAATCGCCTTGACCACGTTGGCGGCACGATCTACCTCGACCACGATGTCGCAGTGCATGGGCGTGGTGCCAAAGCCGATTTCGGAAGGATCCGACAGGTATTTGTCGCGCCCCCGGCCTGCGCAGATCATGTCACCAGGACGTGGCACGGCCGGCACCGGCTCCACATGGAAGGCCGGGCGCGGCAGGATGCCATCGCGCGCATCCACCACGTACATCGAATGAGACTGGCCCGTCAGGAACTGGTCGTTGTCGAGGCCGGCCTTGCGCATCACCCAGGAAATGAACACGGCCGACCACGCCCACGCACCCTGCGTGACCTGGCGGCAATCGGGCGCCTCGCCGACGATGCCCCAGTAACGCTGGGCCATCCGGCATCCCTGCGGCGTGGCTTCCATGCCCGTGCCATCGGGAAAACGCAGGCACTGGCTGTCGCCGTCCTCTTCCATGTCGATATCGGCTGACGGCTGTACCGCCGCGCCATTGCCGCCGGCGCCATTGGCCGGCAGCGCCGCCGCCGGGGCGGGCAGGGGGCTCTGCGTCACGCAGGCCGTATCGTCACGGCCGATGCGCACCACCTGGCTGCCCCATTTGCGCCATTCCTGCCGGGCGATATCGACGATCCGTTCACGCGCCGTGGCGCCGGGCGGCGTGACCACGCGCTCGTAGTCCGGCAACGGCACCGCCTGTGGTCGGGCCGGACGCGGCGGCGAGGTACTGCAACCGCACAGGACGGCGAGCGCCACCACCGCCATCAGCCCCTGCCAGATACGCGTGCGCGCCTGTGGAGAATGCTGTGGAAGTTTGTGTGGAAAGCGCTGTGAATAAGGCTGTGGAAATGTGCGCTGCGGCAAGCGGAACGGCATGTCAGGCTCGTGATTCCTGATCTCGCGCAAGGCCTTGATCAGCCAAGCGTGGATGACATTTTCGCGTGGTTGCCACAGGCCTGTGAAGTGGCCGTGCCGGCTGTGCGATTCTCCACGCGGAGCTGGGGGAAAAATGGTGTGGATAACGTCCCCGCGCGCTGCGCACCTGCGCCGCTTTCGGGCTCTGGCGGCGGCACGGCGGGGTCATGCGAACCGGGCAACAGCTTGCCCGTCGGCATTACTGGTTGACGGCGTCCTTGAACTTCTGACCTGCCTTGAACTTCACGGTCTTCGCAGCTTCCACCTTGATTTCTTCGCCGGTGCGCGGGTTGCGGGCCATGCGCTCGCCACGTTCGCCCTTGCTGAAGGTACCAAAGCCGATCAGGCTCAGGGTCTCGCCCTTGGCCACGGCATCCATGATGGCGTTCAGGGTCACATTCAGGGCCTGCTCGGCCTTGGCCTTCGTCAGACCGTCCACGCCAGCTGCGATCGCGTCGATCAGTTCAGTTTTCGTCATGCTTCACTCCGTATCGAGTTGAAAAAACACTGACGTCCTGGCCGGAGGACTTGGCTGGAAGCCGCCCCGGCAAAGACGCCGCGGGCCACATCATACCGTGTCGGACACGCCGCACCGGGAACAGTTTGTTACCGGCACCTGGCCCGCAGGCCGCGTCAGGTCAAGGTTGGCGGGTTTTTTGCGGAAAAGGCGAGCGGCAGGAACAGCCGTATACGCCCTGGCGCCCAAGTGTCGGCAATCTGCCGTAAACGTCCCTGGATCTGCGTATACGCCTCAGGACGCGTTCTGGCGCCCGTGAGCATCCCGGAGGGGGTGATGGGACGTATACGCCCTCAGGGGCCCGCTCAGGGCGTATACGGCCTGCGCACGACGGTCAGGTGACGGTCAGGCGACGTATACCGCGCGGCCTGACCGTTTCGCCATGGATCACGGCACGTGCATGGGCGACAGCCCTGCCTCTTTTTTCATCGGGACCAGAAAAAGCAATCCAGGCGGCAGTCGCCGTGTCGCGATCGGATCTGCGGCGTATACGTCCCCGGCGGCAGTCCTCTGCGTATGGTTTACATCTTTCTTTCATGTATACAGATAGTAGTGATAGGTAAACCACCCCTGTTTCTGTGGATAACCCCGTATACGTCAATCGGATCAAGCGTTTACGTATACCGAAAGCACAGGGATGAAATGTTGGCCCGCGTGGATGACTCATCCTTCGGGATGGGATGAGGGGCGTATACCTGCCAAGTTGTTCGTATACGTTCCCCATGCCAGCCCCAGGCAGCCCACATCAAACCCATGCGCTTATCCACAAAAACAGGCCGGGTTATCCACACCGGTATACGTGGGCGACGCCGTAAACCTGTCGCTGCCCGCACGGGCGATGATGCGTATACCTGACACAGCCACGCGGGTATCATCCGGTTCGCGCCGGACTGGACCGGCCCACCACCGCAGGAACATCAGAATGTCGGACAAGGCCAAGGACGCCAACGAACTGAAGCCGGGCAAGAAGAAGACCGCCAGCGATCGAATCGAGGTGCGCCAGTCAGGCGTGCATGGCAGGGGTGTCTATGCGATTGGAGCGATTGCCGAGGGCGAGCGCGTGATCGAATACAAGGGCGAGCACATTTCCTGGAAGGAAGCGCTCAAGCGCCATCCGCACGATCCGACGGATCCGAACCACACGTTCTATTTCAGCCTGGACGACGGCAACGTGATCGACGCCAAGTTCGGCGGCAACCGTGCGCGCTGGATCAACCACGCCTGCGAGCCGAACTGCGAGGCGCGCGAGAAGAAGGGCCGCGTCTTCATCCACGCATTGCGCGATATCGCCGAGGGCGAAGAGCTGTTCTATGACTACGGCTTGGTCATTGACGCGCGCTATACGAAGAAGCTGAAGAAGGAATACGAGTGCCGTTGCGGCAGCCCGAAGTGCCGCGGCACGATGCTGGCGCCCAAGGAAAAGTCGGGCAAGTAACCGGCTCGGCCGGGATCCCGGCCGCTCAGGCGTTCAGGCGTTCAGCCCCTTCTGGCCATTCAGGCAGTGCAAGCCGCTCAGGCGGCGATGGTCCCGGGTGCCTCGCACGGGATCCGGATCACAAAGCGCATCGACGCGCGGCGCGCCGCCGAATCTGGCCCGGCCCCATCGTCCGGCCCCCCGGCCAGGGCCGTCGAGACCGATGCAGGCGCCGCAGCCGGCACATCTTCGATCCGGATCGTTCCCTGGTGCAGGGTGATGATCTCGTGAACGATGGCCAGGCCCAGGCCGGCCCCGCCAGGCGAAGCCTGCAGGGCGGGGGTTCCTGGCGTGTGGTCGCCACGGAAGAACCGCTTGAAGACTTCCTCGCGGCGGGCAGGCGGAATGCCGGGCCCGTTGTCTTCCACCATCACCACGGCCATGCCTCGGTGGCCCATGGCCTCGCCGCCGGCACGCACCGTAATGCGTCCGCCGGCCGGCACGTACTTCACGGCGTTATCGATCAGGTTGGACAGCGCTTCGCGCATCAGCAGCCGGTTGCCGCGCACCACGGCCGGGGCACCGCCGGTGAACGTGGGGCCGGGCAGCACCTCGAAACCCAGGTCCACGCGGCGCGCCAGCGCCTGCGGCACCCATTCGGCGCCAATCTCGAAAGCCATTTCCGCAAGGTCGAAGTGTTCGACCGGACCCAGCCGTTCCAGCGACAGTCCGGGCTCGGCGCGGGCCAGCGACAGCAGCTGGTTCGACAGCCGCACGGCACGGTCGGCGGCCGTCTGCACCTCGCGCAACGCATGCCGCGCCACGTCCAGCGAATCGGCTTCCACGGCGCGGTCGGCATGGAGCTTTACCGCGGTCAGCGGCGTGCGCAGCTGGTGCGCGGCATCGGCGATGAACTTGCGCTGGGCATCCAGGGCATCGCGCAGCCGTGACAGCAACGCATTCAACGCCCGGATCAGCGGCTCGACCTCGGCCGGCACCTGGGTTTCGTCCAGCGCCGCCAGCGACCGCGCGGTCTGGCGGTTCAGCTTGTCGGTGAGGATCTGCAGCGGCACCAGCTCTTCCTTGAGCACGTGCGACAGGATCAGGCTGCCAACCAGCAGCAGCAGGATCAGCGGCACCGACACCGACAGCAGGATCTCGTTGGCGGCCGTTTCGCGGCGGTCGAGCAGTTCGGCAACCTCGACCACGATCGGCCCGCGCGGGATCTGCGCCTCGGCAGGCGTGGTCGCCAGTTCGTCGGCAGCCGGGCTGGGCAGGTTCACCGGCAGCCGCACCGCCCGTACCTGGCGGCCGCTGAACCACGCATAGAACAGCCGTGCATCGTGCAGCGAGGTCTGGCCGGTGCCGTAGCCCAGCCAGGTGTCCATGCCACCGATCAGCCCGTCCGGGCCGTGGATGCGCCAGTAGATGCGATCCGTGCCTTCGGCCTCGACCAGCGTCTGGGCGATGATCGGGATGTCCTGCTCCAGTCGCGGGCCGGCAATGCGGATCTGCTGGGCGATGTTGTTGGCGACGCCATAGAGCGCACGATCGAAGACCTGCGTGGTGTAGTGCGCCGCGAGCCAGTACGACAGCGAACCGCTGGTCAGCACCAGTGCGAACAGCGGCGTTGCCAGTGCGCGCAGCAGGTGGATGCGCAGGCTCAGGTTCGATGTGCCGCGCGCCGCCGCGCCGCTACGGCTGCGTCCGCCGCGTGTGCGCTTGCCCGTGGCGCTCGCATCGCCAGGCGGGGCAGAAGAAGATTGCGAACGCGGCCACATGGCGGGTCAGGACTTCCGTTGAGGGCGGCCGCCACCCGGGCGGCGCATGCCGGCCAGGCTCAGTGGCCGGCGCGGATTTGTAGCAGGTAACCGAAGCCGCGCACCGTCACGATCTCCACGTCGGCATCCTCGAGCTTCTTGCGCACGCGATGCACGTAGACCTCGATGGCGGTGTCGCCCACCGTATCGCCGCCTTCGCCGGCAGGATGCGCAAAGGTGGCCAGGTGGTCCTGCAGCTGCGCCTTGCTGACCACACGGCCCTGCCGCTGCAGCAGCAGTTCCAGCACGGCAAACTCGCGCGGCGACAGTTCCAGTGGACGGCCGTCGACGAACATGCGGCGGTCGTTGCCCGACAGCCGCAGCCGGCCCAGCCGCACGTCGCGTTCCGGGGCGGCCTCGCCGTGCTGGCTGCGGCGCAGCAGCACGCGGACGCGCGCTTCCAGTTCGGGCAGGGCGAAAGGCTTGACCAGGTAGTCGTCGGCGCCGGCGTTCAGGCCCGACAGCTTGTCTTCGAGCTCGTCGCGCGCGGTCAGGATCAGTACGGGGGTGGTGCGATTGCGGGCGCGGTAGCGCGCCAGCAGCGTCATGCCGTCGATGCCCGGCAGGCCCAGGTCCAGGATGACCAGGTCGTGCTGTTCTTTCAGCAGATGGTCGGTGGCGTAGACGCCGTCATGCACCACGCGTACCTGGTGGCCGGCGCGGGACAACCCGGCTTCCACGCCGCTGGCGATTTGACGGTCGTCCTCGATCAGCAGGATACGCATGGCGGTACAGGTGACATTGAATCGGAAACAATGTTACCGATTGTACAGGGCAGGCCCAAGGCCTGCCTTTCAGTTGGCCTACAGCCGCGCGGGAACCGGTTTCAGCGCGCCAGGCCGGCGGCGGCCTGTTCGATGAAGCGGGCCAGGTCGATATCGCGCTGGGTCAGGCCGTTGGCGTCGTGGGTGGACAGTGTGATGTCCACGCGGTTGTACACGTTGAACCACTCGGGATGGTGGTCCACCTTGTCGGCTTGCAGCGCCACACGGGTCATGAAGCCGAAGGCGGCGTTGAAATCGGCGAACTTGAACGATTTCTGGATGGCGTCACGGTCCTGGACGGGGGTCCAGCCGGGCAGCGCCGCCAGCAGCGGCTGGCGGGCGTCTTGCGAAAGAGGCGTCATGATGGGCTCGATCTGAAGGGTTGTCTGTTGCAGCACTGGGAACACGACAAAAGCCGGCCCGCCCCGGCGCACGCCGGATAACCGGCGGCCGGGGCATTCCGGCATTGTTTCACAAAGCGGGACAGGTGGCGGGGCGCCGACGGGCCGTGGGCCAGGCCGCCTGGAAGCGGCCTTCACGGCGGCAAGCCGTCAGATATCGTCGCTGCTGGCCCAGCCTTCGCGGTTACCGACGTTGATGACCTGGTCGCCTTCGGCGATGTCGCCGGCGCCCAGCGTCGGCAGGGCACGCAGCGCCGGGTACATTTCGGTGAAATCCGGGCGCGTGGCGTCGAACAGCTGTTCGAAGCTGTCGATCACGAAGTACGTCTTCTGGAACGTGTCGATACGGTAGCGGGTGCGCATGATCCGGTGCAGGTCGAAGCCGATGCGGTTCGGGCTGGCCGAATCGAGGCTGTAGATCGACTCGCCCTGGCTGGACAAGATGCCCGCGCCGAAGATGCGCAGGCCCTGCGGCGTGCGGATCAGGCCGAATTCCACCGTGTACCAGTACAGGCGCGCCAGCATGTCCAGCGCGCCCAGCCGGGCGGCCTTGAGCCCACCCTTGCCGTACGCTTCCATGTAATCGGCGAATACCGGGTTGATCAGCAACGGCACATGGCCGAACACGTCGTGGAAGCAGTCGGGTTCCTGCAGGTAGTCGAGCTGTTCCGGCTTGCGCATCCACCAGCTGGCAGGAAATCGCCGGTTCGCCAGATGATCGAAGAACACTTCGTCGGGCACCAGGCCCGGCACGGCCACCACCTGCCAGCCGGTGGCGCGCATCAGCATTTCGTTGAGCTGGTCGAACTCGGGCACGCGGTCGCGCTCCATGCCCAGCGTGGCAAGGCCCTGCAGGAATTCGTCGCAGACACGGCCCTGCAGCATCGATGCCTGGCGGTCGTACAGCTTGCGCCACATCGCGTGGTCGGTATCGGTATAGCGGTGTACCGGCTGGGCGATGGTGAAATCGGGGCGCAGTTCCTGGCCGGACAGCAGGCCGGCGTCGAACTGTTCCTTGAGCTTGGCGGTCATCGTGCCGGCAAAGTTGCCGGTGTCGGGGGTGGCGGCCGAGGGCGTCATGCGTTACGTCTCCAACTTTGTGGTCTGGATTCCGATCGGATGCGGAATTTATGTATAGTCTATCGACCGCCCTCCGAAAAATGGCCGCAAAATCAGCGGATTCCGCAAATGCAGCGCATATAATCCGCACATAATCGCCACTCCATGCGGGATATATGCGTTCATGAACCAAGCCAGCCTCGACCCCTATGACCTGGCCCTGCTGGCCGCCCTCCAGGCCGACGGCCGCTCCACCCATCAGCAACTGGCCGAGCGCGTGCACCTGTCGCCCAGCCAGGTGGGGCGTCGGCTGGCCCGGCTGGAGGCCGATGGCGTCATCACCGGCTACCGCGTGAACCTGTCGCCGCAGGCGCTGGGGCTTGGGGTAATGGTCTTTATCAGCGTGAAGCTGGCGCACCATGGCGACACCATGGTCGAGCGCTTTGCCGAGGAAATCCTGCTGCTGGAAGAGGTGCAGGAGTGCTATTCGGTGGCCGGCGAGGCCGATTACCTGATCCGCGTGGTGGTTGCCGACCTGCCCACGCTGGCCGATTTCACGATGAAGCGGCTGATGCGCGTACCCGGCGTGGAGAGCGTGCGGTCGAACATCGTGCTGACGGCACTCAAGCGCGAGGGCCCGCTCCCGCTGTCTCATTTGCGCTAAACCGCAAGGCAGTTCTCCTGAAATGTGCAGAGGCTTGCGCTTGCCACCTGCGCATGTCACGCTCGCGCGGAGCCAATTCGGGAGAAGGCAGCATGATCGGGAGGATCGCCACGGCGGCCACGGCCACCGCAGCAGGTCTTGTATTGAGTGCGTTGACATGGGCGCCAGCCGTATCGGCCGCGCAGATCACGCGTTTCTCACCCGAAGGGGTGAATCCGCAGGTTCGCCAGGTGGCCATCCGGTTCGACGAACCGATGGTGCCGATGGGCGACCTCAAGGCCGCCGCGCCGGCATCGGTGTCCTGCGTGGGTGGGGTGGGTGGCAGCGGACGCTGGGTCAACGCCACGAACTGGGTCTACGACTTCGAGCGCGACCTGCCGCCCGGCGTGCGTTGCACGGTACAGATCACGCCTGCCCTCAAGAGCGTGGCCGGCAAGGCCTTCAGCGGCAAATCCGAATACCGGTTTGAAACGGGCGGCCCGATCGTGATCTCCGCACGCCCGTCCGGCGGCCAGGTCGAGGAAGACCAGGTCTTTGCGCTGCGTTTCAACGGCGCGGCTACGGCCGGATCGATCCGCGCGCATGCGTGGTGCCAGGCCGAGGGCCTGGGCGAACGCATCCCGGTGCGGCTGCTCGCGGGCAAGGAACGCGACAGCGTGATCGAGGCGCTGAACTGGAAGGAAGTGGTCAAGCGCGAAGGCGATGCCGTGCATCTGCTGGCCTGCCAGCAGCGACTGCCGGCCGGCGCCCGCATGCAGCTGGTGCTCGATGCGGGCATTGCCACGCCGTCGGGCCTGGCAACCACGGCGGCCCGCCGCTTCGACTTCCAGGTGCGCGACCCCTTTGCGGCGGGTTTCACCTGCGAGCGCGAGCGCGCCGAGGCGCCCTGTACGCCGCTGCGCCCGATGACCGTCACGTTCACCGCGCCGATTTCGCGCAAGGCGGCCGAAGGCATCGTGATGAAGACGCCGTCCGGTCCGAAGACCCCGTCGTTCGATCCGGACGACGCGCCCGATGCGCCGGTGTCCACGGTCACGTTCAAGGGCCCGTTCCCGGAGAAGGCCAGCCTGACAATCGAGGCGCCCAGGGATCTCAAGGACGAAAGCGGCCGTGCGCTCAGCAATGCCGACCTGTTCCCGATCAAGCTGACCACCGCCGCACTGCCGCCGCTGGCCAAGTTCGCCGCCGCGCCGTTTGGCGTGGTCGAGCGCTTTGCCGACCTGCCGCGCGGAAAATCGGCAAACGACTATCCGCCGCTGCTGCCGGTAACGCTGCGCAATGTCGAAGCCGACCTGCCGACGCTGGCCGTGCGTGCCGAGGCCGGCACCGTGGCGCGGCTCAAGGTCGATGACGACGGTGCCATCCTGCGCTGGTTCGGCATGGTCAGGCGCATGGACGAGAACAGCTGGACCAAGGAGCAGATCGCCGCCATCCGCGCCGGTCAGGCACCGTATTCCGTCCAGAGCCCGCGCAATGCGCCGTCCATCGAGACGCGTTCGGTGTCGCTGCTCGAAGGCGTGGCGGGTGCGAAGAAGCTGGCGATTCCGAAGTCCACCGACAACACGCCGCGCCCGTTCGAGGTGGTCGGCATTCCGCTGCCCGAGCCCGGTTTCCACGTGGTGGAGATTGCCTCGCCGATGCTGGGCGAGGCACTGCTTGGCAAGAAGGCGCCGATGTACGTGCGCACGGCGGCGCTGGTCACCAACCTTGGCGTGCATTTCAAGCTTGCGCGCGGCGAGGGTGACGGCGACATGAGCGGCCTGGCATGGGTCACCACGCTCGATGACGGCAAGCCCGTGCCCAATGCCAAAGTGGCCGTGCGCAGTTGCGAGGGCGAACTGCTGGGGCAGGGCACCACCGACGCCACCGGCGTGGCGCGCTTTGCCAAGCTGGCCGACCGTCGCTACAAGGACTGCGCCAACGGCATGAACGGCTATTTCGTGTCGGCCCGCATCGCCGCCGACCATGCCCAGGCACGCGGCAAGGCCGACATGGCGTTTGTGATGTCGGACTGGAATCGCGGCATCGAGACGTGGCGCTTCAACGTGCCCACCGATCTGAGCCCGAGGCAGACCGTACGCGCCCACACCGTGTTCGACCGCACGCTGCTGCGCGCCGGCGAAACGGTGTCGATGAAGCACCTGATCCGCAACGAGACCGCGCAGGGCTTTGCGCTGCCGCAGGCCATGCCGGCGAAGCTGCTGATCACCCACGAAGGCAGCGGCCAGAAGTACGAGATGCCGCTGACATGGCGCACCACCGCCACGGGCGGACGCAGCGCCGAGAACGCGTTCCAGGTACCGTCGTCGGCCAAGCTTGGCGTCTACGACGTGGCGCTGGTCTACGACAACGATCGCACGCTCGACAGCGGCAGCTTCCGCGTCGAGGCCTTCCGGCTGCCGGTGCTGTCCGGCACGTTGTCGGTGACCAAGGACCCCAAGGCCAAGGGCAACGCGCTGGTGGCGCCCGCCGAGGTGCCGGTCGGCGTGGAGATCCACTACCTGAATGGTGGCGGTGCCGCCGGCCTGCCGGTGCGCCTGTCCGCGCTGATGCGCAGCAAGGCGGTGAACTTCCCGGACTACGACGACTACGCTTTCAACCCGCCGCGCGTGCAGCAGCAGAGCAGCAGTGGCGACGAGGAAGACGACCAGGACAGCGAAGGCTCGCGCGACGAATCCGAAAAGCTCGTGGCCGACAAGTTGCCGCTGACGCTGGACAAGGACGGCAACGGCAAGCTGACCGTGAAGAACCTGCCGAAGGTGGACGCGCCACGCGACCTGGTGCTGGAGGCCGGCTTTGCCGACCCGAATGGCGAGATCCAGACGCTACGCCAGACCGTACCGCTGTGGCCGTCCGCCGTGGTGGTCGGCATTCGCGCGGCCAACTGGGTGTCGGTCAGCCAGAAGCTGGCCGTACACACCGTGGTGCTCGACACGCAGGGCAAGCTGGTGGCCGAGTCGCCGGTGCAGATCAAGGCGCGCGCCCGCATCACCACGTCGGCACGCAAGCGCGTGGTGGGCGGCTTCTACCGCTACGACAACCGCAGCGAGACCAGGGACCTTGGCGTGGTGTGCGATGCGCGCACCGATGCCCAGGGCCGCGCACGCTGCGAGGTGGAACTGTCGCAGGCCGGTGAAGTGGAGCTGATCGCCAGTGCGCGCGATGCCGATGGCCGCACCGCGCAAGCCGCCACCACGGTGTGGGTCACGCGCCAGGGCGAGCTCTGGTTCGGTGGCGAGAACCACGACCGCATGGACGTGCTGCCCGAGAAGAAGGCGTATGCGCCGGGCGATACCGCCGTGTTCCAGGTGCGCATGCCGTTCCGTCGCGCCACGGCGCTGGTGGCCGTGGAACGGGAGGGCATCCTCGATACGCAGGTGGTGGAGCTGAACGGCAGCGATCCTACGATCAAGCTCAAGGTCAAGCCGGAATGGGGCCCCAACGTCTACGTGTCGGTGCTGAGCCTGCGCGGCCGTCTGCGCGAGGTGCCGTGGTATTCGTTCTTCCAGTGGGGCTGGCGCCAGCCGCTGGACTGGTGGCACGCGTTCCGCAGCGAAGGGCGCGAGTACGTGGCGCCGTCGCCGCTGGTGGACCTGTCGAAGCCGGCCTTCCGGCTGGGACTGGCGCAGATCCGTGTCGGCAACGACGCGTACCGGCTCGACGTTGCCGTGACGCCCGACAAGGCCAGCTACCCGGTGCGCGGCAAGGCGCGCGTGACGGTGCAGGTCAAGCTGCCCGACGGCAAGCCCGCGGCCAATGGCGAGGTGGCACTGGCCGCCGTGGACCAGGCGCTGCTGGAACTGATGCCGAACACGAGCTGGAACCTGCTTGACGCGATGGTGCAGCCGCGCAGCTATGGCGTGGAAACATCGACGGCCCAGATGGAAATCATCGGGCGCCGCCACTATGGCCGCAAGGCGGTGCCGGCGGGCGGTGGCGGGGGCAAGAGTCCCACGCGCGAACTGTTCGACACGTTGCTGCTGTGGAATCCGCGCGTACAGCTCGACGGCGAAGGCAAGGCCACGCTGGAGGTGCCGCTCAACGATTCGCTGACCAGCTTCCGCATCGTGGCCGTGGCCGACCTGGGCGTGAACCGCTTTGGCAGCGGCAGCGCCAGCATTGCCGCGACGCAGGACCTGCAGATGATCTCGGGCCTGCCGCTACTGGTGCGCGAGGACGACAAGTACCGGGCGATGTTCACGCTGCGCAACACCACGCAGCGCGCGATGACCGTGGAAGCCACGGCACGCGCCACGCTGGTCGACGCGCAGACGCTGCCGGCGCAGACCGTGCAGATTCCGGCCGGCGAGGCGCGCGAGATCGGCTGGGATATCACCGCGCCCGCGCTGCTGGCATACAGCCGCAGCGGCACGATTCTGTGGGAGGTGGCTGCGGCCGAAAAGGGCACGGGCGGCGCCAGCGACAAGCTCAAGGTATCGCAGCAGATCGTGCCGGCCGTGCCGGTGACGGTGCAGCAGGCGATGCTGGCGCAGCTGACGCCGAACATGTCCGTCCCGGTGCAGGCGCCGGCCGGGGCGCTGGCCGATCCGGCCGGCAAGCTGCGCGGTGGCATGCAGGTGTCGTTGCAGTCGTCGCTGGCCGGCGGCATGCCCGGCGTGCGGGAATGGTTCCGCAACTATCCGTTCAGCTGCCTGGAGCAGCGCTCGTCGAAATCGCTCGGCCTGGGCGATGCCGCGGCCTGGGATGCGCTGATGGCGCAGCTGCCGGCGTACCTCGACACGAACGGGCTGGCGTCGTACTTCCCGCTGCGCAGCGATAGCCAGTCGGGCAGCGAAGTGCTGACGGCCTACCTGTTGGCGATTGCCGACGAGGCGTCGCGCGCAGGGCTGCCGATGCGCATCCCCGACGCACAGCGCGAGCAGATGGAGCGTGGCCTGATTGCCTTCGTCGAAGGGCGCATCGCGCCGCCGCGCTGGGCACCGTCGTCGGCGACGATGGATCTCGACGTGCGCAAGCTGGCGGCCATCGAGGCGCTGTCGCGTTCCGGCAAGGCGCAGGGCCGCATGCTGGGATCGATCCAGATCCTGCCCGACCAGTGGCCCACCTCGGCGCTGATCGACTGGCTGGGCATCCTGTCGCGCGTGCAGGACATCCCCGAGCGCGACAAGCGCATCGCCGATGCCACGCAACTGCTGCGCAGCCGCCTGACCGTGCAGGGCACGCGCCTGGTGTTCTCCACCGAGCGCACCGACAACTGGTGGTGGCTGATGTCGGGCGGCGATGTCAACGCGGCCAAGCTGCTGGCGCTGGCGTCGCAGCTGCCGGCCTGGAAGGAAGACGTGCCGCAGCTCGTGACGGGCCTGCTGGGCCGGCAGACGCGCGGTGCGTGGTCGACGACCACCTCCAATGCCTGGGGCGTGATGGCGATTCGCCGCTATGCGCAGGTGTACGAGAAGACACCCGTGGCGGGCAGTGCACGTGCCACGCTGGGCGAGGTGTCGCGCACGTTCGACTGGTCGAAGGCAACACATCAGGACGGCGTGGCAAGCGGCATGGTCGACCTGCCATGGCCGGCGGCTTCCGCCAGCGCGCCGCTTGCGCTGCAGGTGGAGCAGCAGGGCACGGGCCGGCCGTGGGCCACGGTGCGTGCGCTGGCCGCCGTGCCGCTGCGCGAACCGGTGGCGGCTGGCTATCGCATCCGCCGCAGCATCACGCCGGTGGACCAGGCGGTGGCGGGCAAGTGGTCGCGTGGCGACACATACCGCGTCAAGCTCGACATCGACGCGCAGGCCGACATGACGTGGGTGGTGGTCAGCGACCCGGTGCCTACCGGCGCGACGATCCTGGGCAGCGGCCTGGGCCGCGATTCGGTGATCGCCACGCGCGACCAGAAGTCGGCATGGTCCGATTACACCGAGCGTACGCCCGAGGCCTACCGCGAGTACTTCAGCTATGTGCCGAAGGGTGGCCTGTCGGTGGAGTACACGGTGCGGCTCAACAATGCCGGCGAGTTCGCGTTGCCGCCGACGCGCGTGGAGGCGATGTACGCGCCGGACGTGTTCGGTGAAACGCCAAACGCGAAACTGACGGTGGGAGCTGCCAAGTGAGCTGGATCGCCATGCGGATGCCCCCACGCGTGCGCGAATGGTGGATGGCCGGCGCGCTGGCCGGCATCACCTACGGTGTGCTGCTGTTCCAGGCGTCGCTGGAGCTGCCGCCCAATGCGCCGCTGGCCGGCCAGATCGCGTACCAGCCGGTCTGGAAGACCGCGATGGCGCTGCTGCTGGCGCGCGCGGCGTGGTTCCATCGCCCGCCCGGCGAGCGGCGCTGGCTGGTGATCGCGCTGGTCTTCTCGGGGCTGGGCGATTTCCTGCTGGCGTTGCCCGGGCTCAGGGTCTCGTTCGTCGGTGGCCTGGGTGCCTTCCTGATGGCGCACCTGGCCTACCTGCGGCTGTTCGTGCCGCTGGGCAGCGACATGCGTCCGCATCGGCTGGTGGGCTGCGGCCTGGTGCTTGGTGCCGCAGGCGCGTTGCTGGGACGCTTCTGGCCCAATCTCGGGCCGTTGATGTGGCCCGTGACGGTGTATATCGGCGTGCTGGCCGCCATGGCGTGCGCGGCACTGCTGGCGCGGTTGCCGACGCCGCTGGCGGCACTGGGCGCGCTGTTCTTTGTGGTGTCCGACGCGTTGATCGGCACGGCGAAATTCCTGTCGCCGTTCGACACGTACCAGCTGGGCATCTGGTGGACGTACGCCATCGCGCAGCTGCTGCTGGTGGCCGGCGTGGTGGCAGCGCGCGACTAGGGCGTTGGGTGCGGGCAAGGCAGGACGAAGCATGCGATTGAAGCGAAGTGCGTGGGTGGTGACAAGTCTGCTGCTGTGGTCGGCAGGCGTGGCCCATGCCGTGCCGGGTTTCCGCGAGGTGCGCGACAACTGGCGCAGTGCCGACATCGTCGTCACGGATCGGCACGGGCAGACCGTGGCGCGTGTGCGTGACGACTTCCAGGCACGGCGCGGCGACTGGGTGACGCTGGCCGATACGTCGCCGGCCTTGCGCACGGCCATCGTGCTGTCCGAGGACAAGCGCTTCTATGTGCATAGCGGGGTGGACTGGCAGGGCGTTGCGGCGGCGGCCTGGGCCAACCTCTGGAACACGCGCACGCGCGGGGCATCGACATTGACGATGCAGCTGGCGGGCTTGCTCGATGCCGATCTGCGTGCCGGCCGTGGCCGCAGCTTCGGCCAGAAGATGGGGCAGGTGGTCAGTGCGTCATCGCTGGAGCGGGGCTGGAGCAAGGACCAGATTCTTGAGGCCTACCTGAACCTGGTGCCGTTTCGCGGCGAACTGGTGGGACTGTCGGCGATGTCGCAGACGCTGTTCGGCAAGGTGCCGAGCGGGCTCGATGCGCGCGAGTCGGCGCTGGCCGTGGCGCTGGTGCGCAGCCCGAATGCATCGGCGCTGCAGGTGTCGAAGCGCGCGTGCGGCATCCTGCGTGACATGAAGGTTCCACGCGAGTGCGACGGGCTCGACGGCTTTGCCACGCTGGTGCTGGCAAAGTCGTCCGGCGCGGCGGGCGATGCGATGAACGCGCGCCGCGACGTCAACCTTGCACCGCATCTGGCACGCCAACTGGTGGCGCAGGCACGGGCCGCCATGCCGGCGGGCAAGCCGCTGCCGCCACGCATTGTGTCGACGCTCGACGCCGAACTGCAGCGCGTGGCGTCGGACAGCCTCGACCGGCATCTGCGCGAACTGGCGGGCCGCAATGCCGAGGACGGCGCCGTGGTGGTGATCGACAACGCCAGCGGCGACGTGCTGGCCTATGTGGGGTCGTCGGGTGCGCTGTCGGCGGCGGCGCAGGTCGATCATGCGGCCGCGCTGCGCCAGGCCGGTTCGACGCTGAAGCCGTTCCTCTATGCGCAGGCCATCGAGGAACGCAGGCTTACCGCCGCATCGCTGCTTGATGACCGGCCCGTCAACCTGCCGACCGGCGGCGGTCTCTACATTCCTCAGAACTACGATCATCGATATGCCGGCTGGGTCAGCCTGCGCGCCGCGCTGGGTTCGTCGCTGAACGTACCCGCCGTGCGCACGCTGGTGATGGTGACACCGCACCGCTTTCATCGGCGGCTGGTGTCGCTGGGCTTGCCGCTGACGCAGTCGGGCGACTACTACGGGTACAGCCTCGCACTGGGCAGTGCCGACGTGTCGCTGCTGTCGCTGACCAATGCGTATCGTAGTTTCGCCAATGCGGGCGCGTTTGCGCCGCCGCGCACGACGATGGGTGCGGCAACGCCGGCAAAGCGCCCGGTGATGATGCCCGAAGCCACCTATGTGATTGGTGACGTGCTGTCGGATCGCCATGCCCGCGCGCGCACGTTCGGGCTCGACAGTCCGCTGACCACGCGCTTCTGGACGGCCGTGAAGACCGGCACCAGCAAGGACATGCGCGACAACTGGTGCGTAGGCTGGTCGCAGCGCTACACGGTGGGCGTATGGGTCGGCAACGCCAGCGGGGCGAGCATGCATGACGTGTCGGGTGTGTCGGGCGCGGCGCCCGTGTGGCATGAGGTCATGGAGGCGTTGCATCGCGGCACGCCAAGCCGGCCACCGGCGATGCCGGCCGGCGTGGAACGCGTGGCGTTGCAGTTCGAGGATGAACTGGAGCCCGCGCGCGACGAGGTGTTCCTGGCGGGTACGGCCGTGCAGCAGATCCGCATCGGCAAACCCGGCAAGACACAAGGCACACCGGCGATTGCCAGCCCGGCGGACGGCACGATCTTCGCGCTCGATCCCGATATCCCGCCGGCCGCGCAGCGTGTCTGGTTTCATGCCGATGGCCTGACCGGGCAGACCGCCAATGCCGTGACATGGCGTATGGACGGCAAGCCGCTGGGGCGTGGCGGGCAGGTGGGCTGGCTGCCATGGCCGGGACGCCATCGCGTGCAACTGGTGGATGCCGGCGGCAAGGTCGTGCACGAGATCGGCATCGAAGTGCGCGGCGCCAGCGTGCGCGAGGGGAAGGCGCAGAAGGTGTCGCTGCAGCGCTGAGTCCGCCCGCACGGCCGGGCGCTACAACGGCGATTGCGGCAGCTCGCGCGCCTTGAGGAAATCGACGAACACGCGCAGCTTGGGTGGCATCAGCGCGCGGCTCGGATAGTAGAGATAGAAGCCCGAGAACGGGAGCGTCCAGGCATCGAGCACGGTGACCAGCGCCCCCGAAGCCAACGGCTCGGCGATGTGGTGCGGAAACTCGTACACCAGGCCCAACCCCGCCAGCGCGGCCTGATGGAGCATGGTCTTGTCGTTGGCGATCAGCGCGGCGTGCGTGTCCACGGTGAACGGCCGGCCGCCCGCACGTGAAAACTCCCAGCGGTACACCGACCCCATCGGCCCGAAGCGATATTGCAGGCAGGCATGCCGATGCAGGTCGTGGGGCGTTTCGGGCGTGCCGTGCGCGGCCAGGTAGCCGGGCGAGGCGGCCACCACCATGCGCAGCGGGCCGGTGACCGGAATCGCGACCATGTCCTGTTGCAGCGCTTCGCCCAGGCGCAGGCCGGCATCGAAGCCTTCGGCAATCAGGTCGATGAAACGGTCGTCGGTCACCAGGTCGACGCAGATCGACGGATACTCGCGCATGAATTCGGTCAGGATCGGACGCAGCGCAATGACCACGGCCGAGTGCGAGCTGGTCAGGCGTAGCGTGCCCACCGGTACGTCGCGCTGCTGACGCACATCGTCGGTGGCGGCATGGATCTCGGCCAGCGCCGGTGCCACGCGCGCCAACAGGGCCGCGCCGGCTTCGGTCAGGCCTACCCGGCGCGTGGTCCGTTGCAGCAGGCGCACGCCAAGCCGGTCTTCCAGATGGCGCACGGTCTGCGAGATTGCCGACGGGCTGACGCCGAGCGCGGCGGCGGCAGCCGTGAAGCCGCCGAGTTGCGCCACGCGCGTGAAGGCCGCCAGGGCGGGCAGGGAATCGGGATCGATTGTGAAGTCTGGCTTCATGATGCGTGCAGCGTAGCACGCTGTTTCCCGGCGCGCGGGATCGCGATACTGGCGCTCATCCGGTTGGGGCTGCCCTGCATGTTCGGGCACCGGCCGCGATGTGAAGTCCATGACGTGAACGACAAGGAGTCTTCCGATGACGGCAATGCGCAAGCTGGGGCAGGTTGGCCCCGAAGTCTTCCCCCTGGGCCTCGGCTGCATGGGTATGAGCGAGTTCTACGGCGCCCACGACGACGCTGAATCCATTCGCACTATTCATCATGCAATCGATAATGGAATCAACTTAATCGATACGGCTGATATCTACGGGCCGCATACCAATGAGGTGCTGGTTGGCCGTGCGCTGGCCGGGCGCCGCGACAAAGTGGTGCTGGCAACCAAGTTCGGCATCGTGCGCGACTCCGCCAACCCCGGCGCGCGCGGTGCCAACGGGCGGCCCGAGTACGTCCGAGCGTCCTGCGATGCAAGCCTGAAGCGGCTGGGCGTGGACCATATCGACTTGTATTACCAGCACCGCGTCGATCCGGACACGCCAATCGAGGAGACCGTGGGTGCGATGGCCGAACTGGTCAAGGCCGGCAAGGTGCGCTGGATCGGGCTGTCGGAGGCTGGCCCGGCCACCATCGAACGCGCCCATGCGGTGCATCCGGTCACGGCGCTGCAGAGCGAGTATTCGCTATGGACACGCGATGTGGACGAGAACGGCATCCTGGCTATCTGCCAGCGGCTGGGCATCGGCTTTGTCCCGTACAGCCCGCTCGGGCGCGGTTTCCTGACCGGCGCCATTCGCACGCCCGACGATTTCGCGCCGGACGACTACCGCCGCACCAATCCGCGATTCATGGGCGAGAACTTCGCGCGCAACCTGAAGCTGGTGGATGCGGTGCGGGAGCTGGCAGCCGCCAAGGGCTGTACGGCGGCGCAACTGGCGCTGGCCTGGGTGCTGACGCGTGGCGAGCAGGTGGTGCCGATTCCGGGCACGCGGCGCATCGGCAATCTCGACGACAACCTGGGTGCATTGGAAGTGACGCTGTCGGCGCAGGACGTGGCCGACATCGACGCGGTGTTCCCGCTGGGCGCAGCGGCGGGTACGCGCTACGCCGAGCAGGTGATGTCGCTGCTGTCGCGCTGATTGAAGGGGGCGACAGGGGGGCGAGGGGCCCGGCTGGGTGACAATGTCGGCCTTCGCTCGTTATTGCCTGTACAGGCCGACACCGATGACTGCCAAGCCGTCCGTTCCCCTGACCGCCCTGGACGCCGCTGCCACCGCGGCGCGCCTGCCATATCCCGAACTCGCCCGGGCCATTGCATCGATGCTGGGCGAACTGCGCGACGGTACCGCGATGGCGCCGCCGCGTATCGCGCTGCCCGTGGGCGACGCCGCGCGCGGGCAGGGCACGCTGCTGGTGATGCCGGCCTGCAACCGCGACATCGTGATGACCAAGAACATCACCGTGCATCCGGGCAATCCGCAGCGGGGCCTGCCCAATATCCTGGGCGAGGTGGTGGTAGCCAACGCGCATACGGGCGAACGGATCGCCATGCTCGACGGCCCGACCGTCACCGGGCGCCGTACCGCCGCCGTATCGTTGCTGGCGGCACAATCGTTTGCACAGGAAATAGACGGCGAATTGCTGATCGTCGGGGCAGGCGTGCAGGCGCAAACCCATCTGGAGGCCTTCGTGGCCGGTCTGCCGGTGCGCAAGGTCTGGCTGCAGTCCCGCACGCGCGACAAGGCCGAGGCGCTGGCCGCGCAGGCGCGTGCCCTGGGCGTTGAGGCCGAGGTGATCGACGATGTCGCGGCGGTGCTGCCCCGGGTGTCGATGGTGGTCACCGTGACGTCGAGCCGGTCGCCGGTGCTGCCCGATCTGGACAGCGGGCTCTGGACCGACCGTCATTTCGTGGCGGCGGTGGGCGCGTTCCGACCCGACATGTGCGAACTGCCGCCCCAGTTGTGCCAGATGGCTTCGGCGCAGGGCCGGCTGCTGGCGGACACGCTGTTTGGCATCGAGGACGAGGCTGGCGACCTGCTGCAGGCGGGTATCGACTGGAACACGGTGCAGCCGTTCGAGACGGCCATTCTCGAAGCCGAAGTGCTGCGCGCCCGAAGTGGCAGCCCGCTGGTGTTCAAGAGCGTGGGCTACGCGTTGTGGGACCTGGCTGCGTGCATCCTGGCCAGCCAGAAGTGACGCGGGCATGGCCCTGAGAAAAGTCCGAACGCTTGTTTGAGAAAACGGCTATGCAGCAATAAAACCACTCAGAAAGAGTGGTTTTTCATTTGTGAAACGGAACCGTTGTGCTGACGCGTCGTTTTGGATGCAAAAACGCTGAAATCGCACGCCGTCTTTTGGGTTAACCCTGTCTTTAGGGCATTTCTTCTATCATCCCGTCCCGTGTTTGAAACAGTCCGCGCAAGCCGCGCAGGATAATTGCCGCCAGCAGTGGCTGTATTCAGAAGAAAGAGGATGGAGTAAGAGGAACAATGAAAAAGATCTATAAGAACATGCTGATGGCGGGTGCCGCCATGGCAATGGCTGGCGCCGCACAGGCCCAGTCCGCGGGCAGTAACGTAGTGAGCCTTGGCTGGATGCGCGTGATGCCCACGGGCGACTCGCAGCTGCTGACGATCGATTCGATCGCTGGCCGTCCGGCCGGCGTGCAGCGCCCGAACACCGGTGCCAAGATCGACGGCGCGGACACCGCCGGCCTCACGTTCGGGCACTTCTTCACCGACAACATTTCGGCCGAATTCGTGGTGGGCATTCCGCCCCAGCACGATGTCAGCGGCGACCGGGGCTATGCGCAGTACGGCAAGCTCGGCGAAGTGCGTCAGTGGAGCCCGGCCATCGTGGCGAAGTGGCACTTCTTCGACGCCAAGACCAAGTTCCGCCCGTACGTTGGCGTTGGTGTGAACTACACCTGGTTCACCGGCGAGACCGTCACGAACCAGACCTTCGTGCAGCGCGAATTCGGCCCGGGCTCTACCATGACCGCGAGCGCCAGCTCGTCGTGGAACCCGGTGTTCAACGTCGGTGCGAACTACGCCATCACCGAGAAGTGGTTCGTTGGCTTCTCGGTGTCGTACGTGCCGATCTCGGCCACGGCCCACTTCACGACCACGCTGGCCAACGGCGCCAAGGTGGAGTCGCACACCAAGATCAAGATCGATCCGGTGGTGACCTACCTGAACGTCGGCTACAAGTTCTGATTCTTCGCGGACCAGACGCCGAATGGCGAAAAGGGCACCTTCGGGTGCCCTTTTTCATGGCCGGCGCCGGATCTCAGGCCACCGACTTCACCGGATAGCCGGCCTCCTCGATGGCCTGCTGCAGTGCCTGGCGATCCGCGCCCGATTCGACCTTCACGGACTGGGCCGGCACATCGGCGGCTACCTGCGCGGCCGGATCGACGGCCTGCACTGCGCGGGTGATCGCGCCGACACAATGGTTGCAGGACATGCCTTCGACCTGGAACTGGATCATGGTGTGACTCCTTCTGGATGATTGGAACCGGAAACGACTTCGGATGGAGTATGAACCTTCCCACCATGGGAAGCGCAAGCCCGCGCCGGTGACGCGGCAATAACGCGGGCGACCTTGACCTTCCAATGATGGTAAGGTCCACAGTACAGTTGTCGCGCCACGTGCGCCTTGCCGGATTCCGTCCATGTCCACGCCTGCGTCTTCCCTGAATCCCGTCCCGAACACCACATCGAACGCCACCCGGAATGCGCCCGGTGCGGCCGAGTGGCGCCTGCCCGTCGAGGGCATGACCTGCGCGTCGTGCGTGGGCCGCGTGGAACGTGCGCTGGCGAAGGTGCCCGGCGTGCATGACGTGGCCGTCAACCTTGCCACCGAGCAGGCCACGCTCCATGCCGAAGGCGGGGCTGCCCTGGCCGCCGCCGCGCAGGCGGTGGCCGATGCAGGCTACGAGGTGCCGCGCGACGAGATCGAACTGGAGATCGCCGACATGACCTGCGCGTCATGCGTGGGCCGTGTGGAGCGCGCGCTGCGTGCCGTGCCGGGCGTGCAGGACGCCCAGGTGAACCTTGCCACCGAGCGTGCCACGGTGACGGTGCTGCGCGGCACGGCCGATGCCACGGCGCTTGCCGCCGCCGTGACGCGCGCCGGGTATGGCGCGAAGGCGGTGGTCGATGCGGTGGCCGCTGCATCGGGTACGGACGCGCGGGCCGATTTCTGGTCGGGCCCGTGGCCCGTGGTGATCTCCGCCGCGCTGTCGCTGCCGCTGGTGGCCCCCATGGTGCTGGAATGGTTCGGCATCCACGCGATGCTGCCGGGCTGGCTGCAATGGCTGCTTGCCACGCCGGTGCAGTTCGTGTTCGGCTGGCGTTTCTACAAGGCCGGCTACAAGGCCGTGCGCGCCCGCGCCGGCAATATGGACCTGCTGGTGGCGCTGGGTACATCGGCGGCCTACGCGTTGTCGATCTGGCAGATGTTCGATGCCGAACCCGGCGCGATGCCTCATCTCTATTTTGAAAGTGCTGCGGTGGTGATCACGCTGGTGCGGCTTGGCAAATGGCTGGAGGTGCGCGCCAAGCGCCAGACGGCCGATGCCATCCGCTCGCTGGCCGCGTTGCGCCCCGACACGGCGCGGGTGGTCCGTAACGGCGCGGAGCAGACCGTGCCGCTGGCAGAGGTGCGCGTGGGCGACGAGATCATCGTGCGGCCCGGCGAGCGGATTCCCGTCGACGCCGAGGTGGTGACCGGCAGCAGCCATGCCGACGAATCGATGCTGACCGGCGAATCGCTGCCGGTGCCCAAGCAGCCAGGCGACCGCCTGACCGGTGGTGCGATCAATTTCGAAGGGCTGCTGGTGGCGCGCACCGTTGCCGTGGGTGCCGAGACAGTGCTCGCCAGGATCATCCGCATGGTGGAGCATGCGCAGGCGGCCAAGGCGCCGATCCAGCGCATGGTGGACCAGGTCAGCGCGGTGTTCGTGCCCGTGGTGCTGGGCATTGCGCTGGCGACGTTGCTGGGCTGGGGCGTGATTGCCGGCGACTGGAGCCAGGCGCTGCTCAACGCGGTGGCGGTGCTGGTCATCGCGTGCCCCTGCGCGCTGGGCCTGGCCACGCCGACCGCGATCATGGCGGGTACGGGCGCCGGCGCGCGTGCCGGCATCCTGATCAAGGACGCCGAGGCGCTGGAAGTGGCGCATCGCGTGTCGATCGTGGCCTTCGACAAGACCGGCACGCTGACCGTGGGCAAGCCCGAAGTGGTGGCGCTGCACGCCGTCGATGGCAACGACAACGCGCTGCTGGAAAAGCTGGCTGCGCTGCAGGCTGGCAGCGAGCACCCGCTGGCGCGTGCCGTGGTGACGCTGGCCGCGGAGCGCGGCATCACGGCGCCCGTGGCTGTCGACGTGCGCGCGCTGCCGGGCCGCGGCATTGCCGGGGTGGTGGCAGGACAGGCGCTGCAACTGGGCAGTGAAGGGCTGCGCGCATCGCTGAATGCCGATGCGGGTGCGCTGCAGGCCGATGCCGAACACCTGCGCGGCGAAGGGCGTACCGTGTCATGGCTGATCGATGCCCAGCAGCAGACCGTGCTGGGGCTGGTGGCATTCGGCGATGCGCTCAAGCCGGGCGCCGCAGCCGCCATCGCACGGCTGCGCGAGGCCGGCATCCGCACCGTGATGCTGACTGGCGACAATGCCGGCGCGGCGGCTCGTGTAGCCAGCGTGCTGGGCCTGGACGATGTGCAGGCCGAGGTATTGCCGGAAGACAAGGCTGCTCGCGTGACGGCACTGCGGGCGGACGGCAAGGCCGTGGTGGCGATGGTTGGCGATGGCATCAACGACGCGCCGGCACTGGCGGCGGCCGATGTCGGCATCGCGATGTCCACCGGCACCGACGTGGCGATGCACGCGGCCGGCATTACGCTGATGCGCGGCGATCCGGCGCTGGTGGCCGATGCGCTGGCGGTGTCGCACCGCACGGTGCGCAAGATCCGCCAGAACCTGTTCTGGGCCTTCATCTATAACGTGATCGGCATTCCGCTGGCCGTGGCGGGGCTGCTCAATCCGGTGGTGGCGGGTGCGGCGATGGCGTTCTCCAGCGTCAGCGTGGTCAGCAATGCGCTGCTGCTGCGCCGCTGGCATCCGCTGGCCGGCAAGCAAGCAAAGGAGTAACGATGAATATCGGCGAAGCGGCGGACGCCTCGGGCGTATCCGCCAAAATGATCCGGCACTATGAATCGATCGGCCTGGTCGATGCGCCGCCGCGCAGCGAGGGCGGCTACCGCCGCTACGACGAACGCGCGGTGCATACCTTGCGCTTCGTGCGGCGCGCCCGTAATCTCGGATTCTCGCTCGACGAGATTCGCAACCTGCTGTCGCTCTGGCATGATCGCGGCCGGGCCAGCGCCGACGTCAAGGCGCTGACGCTGCGGCATGTGGCAGAACTGGAGGTCAAGATTGCCGAGCTGGCCGCCATGCGCGACACATTGCGCGCGCTGGCCGAGGCCTGCAGCGGCGACGACCGGCCAGACTGCCCGATCCTGTCGGACATCGCATCGGACTGTCCGGCATGCCATTCCTGAGCGCGGACAAGCAGGCAGCAGCATAACGACAAGCAGGTCCCAACAAGGAGAGATTGGGATGAACGAACCTGTGACGGCCTTTGCCATGGCGTCCACGCCGGCGCCATCCATCGTGCCGACCGAATCGCGCCAGCGCATGCGCGATGGCACCGAACTGCTGCTGCGTACCTGGCTGCCCGACCCGCTGCGCTTTGCCGATCCCGTTGGTACCGTCCTGCTCGTCCACGGACTGGCCGAGCACAGTGGCCGCTATGGGCATGTGGCGGCCGCGTTGTGCGCACTGGGGCTGCGCGTGCGGGCCTATGACCACCGGGGGCATGGCGCGAGCGGCGGCCCGCGCATGGTGGTGCCGCATCCCGACAGCTATCTCGACGACCTGGCCGAAATCCACGATGCCGCAGTGCGGCAATGGCAGGAATTGCCGATCGTGCTGGGCCACAGCATGGGCGGGCTGGTGGCGGCGCGCTTTGCCACGGCGCGCGTGCGACCGGTCCGCGCCTTGATCCTGTCGTCGCCGGCGCTGGCGTTGAAGTTGTCCAACAGTATGCTCACGCTGCATCGCGTGCTGCTGGCGCTGGTGCCGCGTATGCGCGTGCCGAATCCCATCGACGCCCATCTGCTGTCGCACGATGCCGAAGTGGCGCGGGCCTATCGTACCGATCCGCTGGTGCAGGGGATGATCAGCGCCAGTGTGCTGGAGTCTTTCCTGCGCGGCATGGCCCAGGCCCAGGCCGATGCGCCAAGGCTGGAGGCGCCCATGCTGATGCTGGTGGGCGGCGCCGACAGCATCGTCGATCCGCAGGGCAGCCGCACCTTCTTCGACAACGCGCCCGAGGACCTGCGCGACATGGCCTGGTTCGACACCGGCTTCCACGAGATCTTCAACGAGGCCGAGCCGCTGCGTGGCGAGGTGTTCGCGACACTGGCCGACTGGCTTGTCCGGCACCTGGAGACTCCGGCAAAGCCCTGACGACGGGGGCTGCCAAGTCGTGCGATGATGCCCGGCATTCCACAAGAAAAACAAAAGGCCCTCAGGGCCAGCAAAGGAAGCAAGGGATATGGAGACGTACGACTACATCATCGTGGGTGCCGGCTCGGCCGGCTGCGTGCTGGCCAATCGCCTGACGCAGGACGCCGACGTCAACGTGCTGCTGCTGGAAGCCGGTGGCAAGGACGACTATCACTGGATCCACATTCCGGTGGGCTACCTGTACTGCATCGGCAATCCGCGCACCGACTGGCTGTACCGCACTGTGGAAGAGGCGGGCCTCAACGGCCGTTCGCTGGGCTATCCGCGTGGGCGCGTGCTCGGGGGCTGCTCGTCGATCAACGGCATGATCTACATGCGCGGCCAGCGCGAGGATTACGACGACTGGGCGCGCATTACCGGTGACGACGGCTGGCGCTGGGACAACGTGCTGCCGCTGTTCAAGCGTAGCGAGGACCATCATCGCGGCGCCAACGACTTCCACGGCGCCGGCGGGGAATGGCGCGTGGAAGGGCAGCGGCTGCACTGGGACATCCTGGAGCGGTTTATCGACGCGGCCGAGCAGGCCGGCATTCCGCGCACCGACGACTTCAACCGCGGCGACAACTTCGGCGTGGGCTATTTCGAGGTGAACCAGCGGCGCGGCATTCGCTGGAACACGGCCAAGGCATTCCTGCGCAAGGCGTCGGACCGGCCCAACCTGACCATCGTCACCGGGGCCCAGGTCAGCGGCCTGGTCTTCGATTCGCCGGACGGCCGGCGCTGCACCGGCGTGCAATACCTGGGCGGCGGCCAGCAGCTGGAAGCGCGCGCCACGGAAGAAGTGATCCTGGCCGCCGGCGCGATCAATTCGCCCCAACTGCTCGAACTGTCGGGCATCGGCCAGCCGGAACGGCTGCAGGCGCTGGGCATCCGCGTGCGCCAAGCCTTGCCCGGCGTGGGCGAGAACCTGCAGGACCACCTGCAGCTGCGCACGGTCATCAAGGTGCAGGGTGTGCGCACGCTCAATACGCGTGCGTCGAAGTGGTGGGGCAAGCTCGGTATCGGGCTGCAGTACGCATTCAACCAGAGTGGGCCGATGAGCATGGCGCCCTCTCAGCTGGGTGCGTTTGCGCGTAGCGACGACAGCCAGACCCGCGCCAACGTCGAATACCACGTGCAGCCGCTGTCGCTGGACAAGTTCGGCGAGCCGCTGCACGACTTCAACGCTTTCACTGCCAGCGTGTGCAACCTGCGGCCCACGTCGCGCGGCAGCGTGCATATCGATAATGCGGACTTCCGCCGCGCCCCGCTGATCGCACCGAACTACCTGTCGACCGAAGCCGACCGCAAGGTGGCCGCCGATTCGATTCGCCTGACGCGACGCATCGTGGCATCGCCGGCGCTGGCGCCATACCAGCCCAGCGAATGGCTGCCGGGCCCGGCGTTCCAGACCGACGAGCAGCTGGCGGAAGCGGCCGGCGCCATCGGCACCACGATCTTCCATCCGGTGGGCACCTGTCGCATGGGCACCAGCGACGACGCCGACGCGGTGGTCGACAACCGGCTGCGCGTACGCGGCATTGCCGGCCTGCGCGTGGTGGATGCTTCGGTCATGCCGCTGATCACATCTGGCAACACCAACTCGCCGACGATCATGATCGCGGAGCGGGCCAGCGACATGATTCGTGCCGACCGCAAGGCGCGTGCGAGCGGTGCAGCAAATGCACCGGAAATCGTCACGTCAGTCCCGGCGTAAGGGTCTTCCACGATACCTGGCGAAGCCGATGCCCGCAGACGTCGGTACGGCTTCGCACATCGGATTGCTGTCACGTCGTTAATGTATTACGCCTAGTGCAAACCCCGATGTTTTGCGACGCAGCAGGCGCACACAATAGTCGCCGGTATACGGTGCCGCAGCCTTCACTTCACGCACCGTCATCCACGGTAGCCGCACCGTTCCCACCTATACCTAAAGCGGCAAACATGGCGACAAAGCGCCGTAGTTCGAACCATTGTCAGTAGCCGGGCACAACCTGGCATGCAGCAAGAGGGCGGGCAGGAGACTATGACTCAGGAAATCATCCTGGAAACGAAGAACCTCACGAAGGAATTCAAGGGGTTCACTGCGGTGAGCGACGTCAACCTGCGCGTGCGTCGCGGCTCGATCCATGCATTGATCGGACCGAACGGCGCGGGCAAGACCACCTGCTTCAACCTGCTCACCAAATTCCTGGAGCCCACCACGGGCACCATCCTTTTCAACGGCATCGACATCACGCGCGAGAAGCCCGCACAGATTGCGCGGCGCGGCGTGATCCGGTCGTTCCAGATTTCCGCCGTGTTCCCGCACCTGAGCGTGCGCGAAAACGTGCGCATCGGCCTGCAGCGCCAACTGGGCACCGCGTTCCAGTTCTGGCGCAGCGAGCGGTCGCTCGACGTGCTCGACGCGCGCGCCATGGAACTGCTGGACCAGGTGGGCCTGACCGAGTTCGCCGAGACCACCACCGTCAACCTGCCGTAT
Organism: Cupriavidus sp. HE11; assembly: GCF_056097175.1. Taxonomy (NCBI): domain Bacteria; kingdom Pseudomonadati; phylum Pseudomonadota; class Betaproteobacteria; order Burkholderiales; family Burkholderiaceae; genus Cupriavidus; species Cupriavidus sp. HE11. The sequence goes on along the minus strand of NZ_CP184464.1, from coordinate 1,847,768 downwards.
GGCCGCAAGCGCGCGCTGGAGATCGCCACTACGCTGGCGATGGAGCCCGAGCTGATGCTGCTGGACGAACCCACGCAGGGCATGGGCCACGAGGACGTGGACCGTGTGACGCAGCTGATCAAGAAGGTGTCGGCTGGCCGCACCATCCTGATGGTCGAGCACAACATGAACGTGGTGTCGTCGATTGCCGACAAGATCACGGTGCTGCAGCGTGGCGCCATCCTGGCCGAAGGCCCGTACGCCGAGGTGTCGAAGGACCCGCGCGTGATGGAAGCCTACATGGGCACCGCCGATGCCGAACTGCAGGGAGCGCACTGATGACCGCGAATATTCCCGCACTCGAAATCAAGGACCTGCACGCCTGGTACGGCGAATCGCACATCCTGCACGGCGTGGACCTGACCGTGAACCGTGGCGAGGTGGTGACGCTGCTGGGCCGCAATGGCGCGGGCCGCACCACCACCATGCGCGCGATCATGGGGCTGACCGGCACGCGCAAGGGATCGATCAAGATCAACGGTAACGAGACCATCGGCCTGCCCACGCACAAGATCGCGCACTACGGCATCGGCTACTGCCCGGAAGAGCGGGCAATCTTCTCCAGCCTGTCGTGCGAGGAAAACCTGCTGCTGCCGCCGGTGCTCAAGGGCGCCCGTGGCGGCGACACCCCGGGCATGAGCGAGGCCGAGATCTACGAGATGTTCCCGAACCTGCGGGAACGCAAGCAGAGCCAGGGCACGCGGCTGTCCGGCGGCGAACAGCAGATGCTGGCCGTGGGCCGCATCCTGCGCACGGGCGCGAACCTGCTGCTGCTCGATGAAATCTCCGAGGGCCTGGCGCCGGTGATCGTGCAGGCGCTGGCGCGCATGATCCTGATGCTGAAGAAGAAGGGCTACACCGTGGTGATGGTGGAGCAGAACTTCCGCTTCGCCGCGCCGCTGGCCGACCGCTTCTACGTGATGGAGCACGGCGCCATCGTCGAGCGCTTTGCCGCCAGCGAGCTGCAGGCCAAGATGCCGGTGCTGAACGAACTGCTTGGGGTCTGACCCACTGCGCCAGACCGGCGCCAGGGTCGCAATTTTCGGATCGTGTTGGATCGTATTTTTACGAGATGGCAGGAACGGGTGGCTGCTCGCCGCCGCAACTCAGGAGACAAGACATGAAGATGACTCGGCTGGCTGTCGCAGTGGCGGCAACTGTCTTTGGTGCGTTTGCAGGGGGCGCCTCTGCGCAGGTATCGAACGATACGGTGAAGATCGGCTACATCACCGACATGTCGGGCCTGTATGCCGACATCGACGGCCCGGGCGGCCTCGAAGCGATCAAGATGGCCATCGAGGATCACGGTGGCAAGGTGCTGGGCAAGCCGATCGAACTGGTCAGCGCCGATCACCAGAACAAGGCTGACATCGCTGCGTCGAAGGCGCGCGAATGGATGGACCAGCAGGGCCTGGACATGCTGCTGGGCGGCACGAACTCCGCCACAGGCCTGGCCATGAACAAGGTGGCGCAGGAAAAGAAGCGCGTCTACTTCAACATTGGCGCCGGCACGGCCCGCCTGACCAACGAAGAGTGCTCGCCGTACACGGTGCACTACGCGTATGACACGGTGGCGCTGGCCAAGGGCACCGGCAGCGCGGTGGTGAAGCAGGGCGGCAAGAAGTGGTTCTTCCTGACTGCCGACTACGCGTTCGGCCATTCGCTGGAAAGCGATACGGCAGCCGTGGTGAAGGCCAACGGCGGCACGGTGGTGGGCCAGGTGCGCCATCCGCTGTCGGCGTCGGACTTCTCGTCGTTCCTGCTGCAGGCGCAGGCATCGAAGGCTGACATCCTGGGCCTGGCCAATGCCGGTGGCGACACGATCAATGCGATCAAGGCGGCCAAGGAATTCGGCATCACCAAGACCATGAAGATTGCCGGCCTGCTGATGTTCATCAACGACGTGCACAGCCTGGGCCTGAAGAACACCGAAGGCCTGCTGATGACCGACAGCTGGTACTGGGACATGAACGACGACACCCGCAAGTTCGCGAATCGCTTCTTCGGCAAGATGAAGAAGATGCCGAGCAGCCTGCAGGCCGCCGACTACTCCGCCGTCAGCACGTACCTGAAGGCCGTGGAAGCCGCCAAGACCGACGACCCGGACAAGGTCATGGCCGAGTTGAAGAAGATGAAGATCAACGACTTCTACAACAAGAGCTACATCCGCGCCGATGGCCGCAACATCCACGACATGTACCTGATGCAGGTCAAGGCGCCGGCAGAGTCGAAGAAGCCGTGGGACTACCTGAAGGTGGTGGCAACGATCCCGGGCGACCAGGCGTTCACGACGGTGGCCGATTCGAAGTGCTCGCTGCTGAAGAAGTAAGCAAGGCAGGCGAACCCAGGATGGTTTGCTCCCCTCTCCCGTGCGCGGGAGAGGGGCAGGGGGGGAGGGTCAGCATATCAACATGCGAGGGTGGCAGATTGAGCCGCCAAGCCCTCTCCCCCGACCCCTCTCCCACTTGTGGGAGAGGGGAGACCCAGAAGGCAATTTAAGCCATGGATATTTTCGGAATTCCACTACCCGCCATGCTGTCCCAGCTACTGCTGGGCCTGGTCAATGGCGCTTTCTACGCGATGCTGAGCCTGGGGCTGGCCGTGATCTTCGGTCTGCTCAACGTGATCAACTTCGCGCACGGCGCGCTTTTCATGCTCGGGGCGGTGCTGGCCTGGGCGGGCATGGAATACGCCGGACTCAACTACTGGGTGATGCTGGTCCTGTCGCCGCTTGTGGTGGGCCTGGTGGGCGTCATCATCGAGAAGACGATGCTGCGCTGGATCTACAAGCTCGATCACATCTACGGCCTGTTGCTGACGCTGGGCATCACGCTGATCATCGAAGGTATCTTCCGCTCGATCTACGGGGTCTCCGGCCTGCCGTATTCGCCGCCCGACGCGCTGCAGGGTGCCACGGACCTGGGCTTCATGATCCTGCCGAACTATCGTGCATGGGTGGTGGCCGCGTCGGTGGTGGTGTGCCTGGCTACGTGGTTCACGATCGAGAAGACCAAGCTGGGCGCGTACCTGCGTGCCGGCACCGAGAACCCGAAGATGGTGGAAGCCTTCGGCGTCAACGTGCCGCTGATGGTGACGCTGACCTACGGCTTTGGCGTGGCGCTGGCCGCGTTTGCCGGCGTGCTGGCGGCGCCGGTGATCCAGGTATCGCCGCTGATGGGCCAGAACCTGATCATCATCGTGTTCGCCGTGGTGGTGATTGGCGGCATGGGTTCGATCATGGGGTCGATCATCACGGGCCTGGGGCTCGGTGTGATCGAGGGGCTGACCAAGGTGTTCTATCCGGAAGCATCGTCGACCGTGGTGTTCTTCATCATGGTGATCGTGCTGCTGCTGCGCCCGGCCGGGTTGTTCGGGAGGGAAAAGTGATGAGCGGACAAACTGGACAAACGGCTGTGGCCGTCGAGGCCAAGGGCTTCAAGGAAGGTACGGGATTGCAGAAGAAGGTGCTCTACAGCCTGCTGCTGCTGGGCCTGATCGTGGCGCCGCTGGCCGGCGCGTACCCGGTGTTCGTGCTGAAGGTGCTGTGCTTCGCACTGTTCGCATGCGCGTTCAACCTGCTGATCGGCTTTACGGGCCTGCTGTCGTTCGGCCATGCGGCGTTCTTCGGCGGTGCGGGCTATGCGGCCGGCCATGCCATGAAGGTGTGGGGCGTGACGCCGGAACTGGGCCTGCTGTTCGGCACGCTGTCCGGCGCGGCCATCGGCTATGTGGTGGGTTCGCTGGCGATTCGCCGCCAGGGCATCTACTTCTCGATGATCACGCTCGCGCTGGCGCAGATGCTGTTCTTCTTCTGCCTGCAGGCGCCGTTCACGGGCGGCGAGGACGGGCTGCAGGGCATTCCGCGCGGCAAGCTGTTCGGGGTGCTGCCGCTGGCCGACGACATGACGCTGTACTACGTGGCCCTGGTGATCATCGTGGCGGCCTTTGCGCTGATCGTGCGCACCGTTCACTCACCGTTCGGCCAGATCCTGAAGGCGATCCGCGAGAACGAACCGCGGGCGATCTCGCTGGGTTACGACGTGGACCGCTTCAAGCTGCTGGCCTTCGTCATCTCGGCGGCGCTGTCGGGCCTGGCTGGATCGATCAAGGCGCTGGTGCTGGGCTTTGGTACGCTGACCGACGTGCACTGGTCGATGTCGGGCTCGGTGATCCTGATGACGCTGGTGGGCGGCCTGGGTACGCTGTCGGGCCCGATCGTCGGTGCCTTTGTGGTCGTGGCACTGGAAAACAAGCTTGGCGATATCGGCACGTTCCTGGCGAACCTGACCGGCATGGGCTGGTTCAACGCGCTAGGCGAGTCGGTGACGATGGTGACGGGCGTGATCTTCGTGATCTGCGTGCTGACGTTCCGCCGGGGCATCATGGGCGAGCTGATCGCGCTGACTGGCCGCAAGTCGGACAAGCATTAGCCGGCGCCCCGAGTGAAGATGGGGCGACATGCCCGATTTTGGGGCTAGGGTTATTGCTGACTTGTTTCATACGCACCGGTTCGTTACATTGCATATACGGTTTTCGCAGGTTACTTGGAGGCGGAAGCGAGGAGACGACAGGCGCGCACCCGGTGTCGGGTAGCAGCAGCCAATACGATAAAGAGGCGTTGCTGGGTGATCCCCGGCAACGCCTTTTTCATTTCCAGCCCCCGGAAACCGCCGTTCACGACACCCGCCACGGCCGATGCGCCGGTCGATGCATGTTGGGCATGACCCCCCGCCAGCCCCCATGCGACAATGCCGGCCAGCTTTCCTGGCCGGCCATGTCCTCCCCATCCGATCCCCCGAATTCCTCAAAAGTGCAGTATCAGGTGCTTGTAGGCGTCAGTGCCGATGGTTTCGCCATCGACGCCTGGCTGGACGCCCGCGCGCCGCTGCCGGTGCCCGAGGCGCGCGCCCGGCGGCTGTCGCTGGACGCGTTGCTGGAGCAGGGCGGCCACGGTATCTGCCTGCTGGGCGGCGGCACCAGCGCGGTGCGCGATTGCATCGATCCCGGCGACTCTTCGGCGGCGCTGGCCTGCCTGATGCCGGTCACGCTCGTCCACAGCCTTTCGCTGGGCGGTCGCGTCGCCATGGCTGCCGAGTGGTGGCCGCCGGCCGCCGATGCTGCGGGCTGGCTCGAAGCCACCTGCCAGACGCTGGCCGACTGGTGCCGTGCCCATGGCATCCGCCATATCCGCCTGGCGCCGGGGCTGGTGGCCGACGGCGAAAGGGCGCCGCAGGGCTTCCAGCGCGATGCCGATGGCCTGTGGCTGCGCAGCCTGGTCCCGACGCCAAAACGGCTGGGCTGACGACCCTGGCGGCCGGGATGCCCTCGTAGCGGGTCTGGCGCCACCTGTCCCGCCTCTTTCGATTCCTTCGATCCTCTCCGCCCCCTTACTCTTTCGACCGTTCGGACTGTTCAACCATGGAGTTTGCATTTCTGGCCGCGGCCGCCTTTCTGGCCGGCATGATCGACGCTGTGGCGGGCGGAGGCGGCCTTGTGCAGGTGCCGGCGCTGTTCTCGACCTATCCCAATATGTCGCCGGCCACGCTGATCGGCACGACCAAGGTGGCGTCGCTGGCCGGGACATCCAACGCCGCCTTCCGCTTTGCGCGCAGGGTGCGGATCTACTGGGGGGCCACCGGTCCCGCGATGCTGGCAGCCTTCGTGTTCTCGATGGCCGGTGCGTGGACGCTGACGATGATTCCGGCCGAACCGCTGCGCAAGGCGCTGCCTTTTGTACTGCTGGTCCTGCTGGTCTACACGGTGGTGAAGAAGGATCTGGGCACCGAGCATGCGCCGACGCTGTCGGGCGGACGCGAACGGCTGGCGGCACTGCTCGCCGGCGCCGCGATCGGGTTCTATGACGGCGTGTTCGGGCCGGGTACGGGTAGCTTCCTGATGATCGTGTTCGTGCGCGTGTTCGGCTACGACTTCCTGCACGCGTCGGCTTCGGCCAAGATCGTCAACCTGGCTACCAACCTGGCGGCGCTGCTGCTGCTTGCGGCAAAGGGCCATGTCTGGTGGCAACTGGGCATCGTGATGGCACTGGCCAATGTGGCCGGCAGCCAGGTGGGCAGCAAGCTGGCGCTGCGTCACGGCAGCCGCTTCGTGCGCAAGGTGTTCATCGCGGTGGTCAGTGCGCTGATCCTGAAGACCGCTTACGACGCGTTCCTGCGCTAGGGCCGCGACGGGTCGGCAAGTCGCCTGAAAGGGCTGCCGGACAACGGAAACCCTCGACTGTTGCGCCCGTGCTGCTGCGGGTTAATCCGGCCTTTTCGTATCACATCGCTGTGTTAGACTCGATTCGCATTCCCGACCGAGCGGTCGGGGAATGCAACTGCGCAATCCGGGGGTAATGGCGCAGGACGGGAAAAAACGGGACGAACTTCGATGTTCCCGGCTGAGATCGGATGCCAGCGTTGCATCTGCCAAAGAGCCTGCCAGAGTGGGCCACAAAAAAACTGAAGGCATCCGTCGGCCGGAAGCCGGCGGATGCCTTTTTCCGTTTTTGGAATCGAAGGAGACAAGCCATGACGTTCAAGCGCGCCAGCTTGCTGGCACTTGCCGCCGCCAGTCTGTTCTCGGGCGCGGTCAGCGCCCAGGTAAAGGTTGGGGTCACGGTTTCGGCCACCGGGCCGGCCGCCTCGCTCGGCATCCCCGAGAAGAACACCTTCACGCTGTTGCCCAAGGAAATCGCCGGCAAGAAGATCGAGTACATCGTGCTTGACGATGCCACCGACACGACCACGGCGGTCAAGAACACGCGCAAGCTGATCAGCGAAGACAAGGTGGATGTGGTGGTGGGCTCCACCGTCACGCCCAATTCGCTGGCGATGGTGGACGTGGCGGCTGAAAGCGAAACGCCGATGATCTCGATGGCCGCCTCGGCCCGCATCATCGAGCCGATGGACAGCAAGCGCGCCTGGATCTTCAAGACGCCGCAGAACGACTCGCACATGGCAACCGCCCTGGCCGAGCACATGACCAGCAACAACGTGAAGACGGTGGCGTTCATCGGCTTCGCGGACGCCTATGGCGACAGCTGGGCGCAGGAATTCGCCAAGGTGGCGGAAATGCGCAAGATCAAGGTGGTGGCCAACGAGCGCTTTGCCCGTACCGACAACTCGGTGACGGGCCAGGTGCTGAAGATGATGGGCACCAATCCGGACGCCGTGCTGATCGCGGGCTCGGGCACGCCGGCCGCGCTGCCGGCCAAGGCGCTCAAGGAGCGCGGCTACAAGGGCAAGATCTACCAGACGCACGGCGTGGCCAACCCCGATTTCCTGCGCGTGTGCGGCAAGGATTGCGAAGGCACGTTCCTGCCGGCCGGGCCGTTGCTGGTGGCCGAGCAGCTGCCCGACAGCAATCCGGTGAAGAAGCCGGCCATGACCTACAAAGCGGCCTACGAGAAGGCGTTTGGTGGACAGGTGTCGACCTTCGGCGGCCATGCCTGGGATGCCGGCCTGCTGCTGCAGAACGCGATTCCCGAGGCGCTCAAGAAGGGCCAGCCCGGCACCAGGGAGTTCCGCAAGGCCCTGCGCGATGCGCTGGAGCAAACGAAGAATCTGCCCGTATCGCACGGCATCATCAACATGAGCCCCACCGACCACCTCGGCATGGACCAGCGCGCGCGCGTGATGGTGCAGATCGTCGATGGCAAGTGGAAGCTGCAGAAGTAAGCCGGCAGACGACCGGCTGGCAGGGGTCACACGCTGGGCAACGTAGCAACGCAGGGCGCATGGCAGACCATGCGCCCTTTTTTTGCCCCCGCGATTTCCCGCCACCCTCTAGGCATTGCGCGGTGGAGTCTCTAAGCTGAAGCTGCGGTAGCGGCAAGCACAGGCGCCAACCACGCGCGCACATAACACGGGCAGACAATGGACCTATCGATTGCGGCCATTCTGGCGCAGGACGGCATCACCTCCGGCGCGATCTACGCGCTGCTGGCACTGGCACTGGTGCTGGTGTTCTCGGTGACGCGCGTCATCTTCATCCCCCAGGGCGAGTTCGTGGCCTACGGCGCGCTGACGCTGGCCGCCATGCAGGCCGGCCATGCACCGCAAACCACGTGGCTGCTGCTTGCCATGGGGGTGCTGACGTTCCTCTACGATGGTGTGGCGGTGTTGCGCAGCCCAGAGCTGCGGCTGACCGCGCCGCGCCGGATCCTGATTCTGGCGGGCAAATACCTGCTGTTTCCCGGGGCCGTGCATGTCCTGGTGCAGCAGTACGGCGGCGAGCCACTGCCGATGCTGGTGCAGATCGCGCTGACGTTGCTGATCGTGATCCCGCTCGGGCCGATGCTCTATCGGCTGGCCTATCAGCCGCTGGCCGAAGCCAGCACGCTGGTGCTGCTGATCGTGTCGGTGGGCGTGCATTTCGCGCTGGTGGGGCTGGGGCTGGTGATGTTCGGCGCAGAAGGTTCGCGCACGAATCCGTTTTCGGATGCGCGCTTCGACGTGGGCAGCCTTAGCGTGTCGGGGCAGAGCCTGTGGGTGGTGGTGGTGTCCGGCGTGCTGATCGCCGCGCTGTACTTCTATTTCGAACGCACGCTGCAGGGCAAGGCCTTGCGCGCCACCGCCGTGAATCGGCTGGGCGCACGGCTGGTGGGCATCGGCACGACGCAGGCCGGCCGCCTGTCGTTCACGCTGGCCGCCGCAATGGGCGCGCTGTGCGGCATCCTGATCGCGCCGCTGACAACGATCTATTACGAGTCGGGCTTCCTGGTGGGGCTCAAGGGCTTCGTGGGCGCCATCGTCGGCGGGCTGGCGAGTTACCCGGTGGCGGCTCTCGGTGCGCTGCTGGTGGGGCTGCTCGAATCGTATTCATCGTTCTGGGCCAGTGCCTTCAAGGAGGTCATCGTCTTCACGCTGATCATTCCGGTGCTGCTGTGGCGTTCGCTGACGAGCAAGCACGTCGAGGAAGAGGAGTAAGCCATGACGATGCTGACCGACAAGCCGCTGGAGAAGAACGTGGAGTCGCAGAACGGGAATTCGCAGGGCAGGCCGCAATCGCGCCACGCAAGTCACCTGCGCGGTGTCATGCGCAACCGGTTGCTGGCGCTGGGCTTTGCTGTTGTCCTGGCGCTGTTGCCGGTGTTGCCGACGCCGGAGTTCTGGATCACGCTTGGTAACTACATCGGGCTGTACAGCATCGTGGCTATCGGCCTGGTGTTGCTGACCGGCGTGGGCGGCATGACCTCTTTCGGGCAGGCCGCGTTCGTGGGGCTGGGCGCGTACAGCACGGCGTACCTGACCACACAGTTCGGGCTGTCGCCATGGCTGGGGCTGATCGTGGGGCTGGTCATCACGATTGCGTCAGCCTACGTCATTGGCCTGATTACGATGCGCATGTCGGGCCACTATCTGCCGCTGGCGACGATTGCCTGGGGCCTGTCGCTGTTCTTCCTGTTCGGCAACCTCGAATTCCTGGGCAAGTACGATGGCCTGAACGGCATTCCGGTGCTGTCGTTCATGGGCGTCGAACTGCAGTCGGGCCGCTCGATGTTCTATCTGATCTGGGCCGTGGTGCTGCTGGCCGTGGTGGCGATGCAGAACCTGCTCAATTCGCGCCCGGGCCGTGCGATTCGCGCGCTCAAGGGCGGCGGCACGATGGCCGAGGCGATGGGCGTGAACACCGCGTGGATGAAGGTGGTGATCTTCGTGGTGGCGGCGATCCTGGCGTGCGTGTCGGGCTTCCTGTACGCGCATCTGCAGCGGGCCGTGAACCCGACGCCGTTCGGGCTCAACTACGGCATCGAGTACCTGTTCATGGCCGTGGTGGGGGGCGTGGGGCATGTCTGGGGCGCCGTGCTCGGCGCGGGCATCCTCACGATCCTCAAGGACGTGCTGCAAGGCCTGCTGCCCCGGCTGCTTGGCAGCACGGGCAACTTCGAGATCATTGTCTTTGGCGTGCTGCTGGTGCTGCTGCTGCAATACGCCCGTGACGGCATCTGGCCATTCCTGCGCAGGCTGATGCCATCGGGCCCGCCTGTGGTGGCGCCAGATCACGCAGAAGCACTGACGGTGCGGCAGAAGCCCGAAGCCGGTGAACTGATCCTCGATGTGTGCGCGGTGCGCAAGCAGTTCGGTGGCCTGGTGGCGGTGAACGACGTGAGCTTCCAGGTGCATGCCGGCGAAATCATCGGTCTGATTGGCCCGAACGGTGCCGGCAAGTCCACCACTTTCAATCTTGTGACCGGCGTGCTGCCACTCACGCGCGGCGAGGTGCGCTATCGGGGCGAGGTGATCTCGGGGCTGCCGTCGCGGGAGATCGTCAAGCGTGGTGTGGGCCGTACCTTCCAGCATGTGCATTTGCTGTCCACGATGACGGTGCTCGAGAACGTCGCCATCGGCGCGCACCTGCGCGGCGATTTCCGCGCACAGGGTGGCGTATCGGCGGCAATCCTGCGCATGAACCGCGCCGAGGAGCAGAAGCTGCTGTTCGAGGCGAAACGCCAGCTGGAACGCGTGGGCCTGGCCGACTGCATGTACATGGAAGCCGGCAGCCTGGCATTGGGCCAGCAGCGCATTCTGGAGATCGCGCGCGCGCTTTGCTGCGATCCCGCGCTGCTGCTGCTTGACGAGCCTGCGGCAGGGCTGCGCTACAAGGAAAAGCAGGCGCTGGCCGAACTGCTACGCAAGCTGAAGGGCGAGGGCATGAGCGTGCTGCTGGTGGAGCACGACATGGACTTTGTGATGAACCTGACCGATCGCCTGGTGGTGATGGAGTTCGGAACGCGCATCGCCGAAGGCGTGCCGGAAGACGTGCAGAAGAATCCGGCCGTGCTGGAGGCCTATCTCGGCGGCGTCGAGTGAGGAAATGAGATGAGTCTGATTCTGGAGGTGAAGGACCTGCACGTGCGCTACGGCAAGGTGGAGGCCGTGCACGGCGCCAATCTGCAGGTCCAGGCCGGCAAGATCGTCACGGTGATCGGGCCGAACGGTGCCGGCAAGTCGACCATGCTCAACGCGATCATGGGGGCGCTGCCGGTCAGTGGATCGTCCACCGGTACGGTGCGCTACCTGGGTCACGACATGGCCGGTATCCCCGTGGAGGGGCGGGTGGCACGCGGCATGTGCCTGGTGCCCGAGAAGCGCGAGCTGTTTGCCACGATGACCGTCGAGGACAACCTGCTCCTGGGTGCCTTCCGGCGCAAGCGTGCGGGCGAGCGCAACTACCTCGATCAGATGGACGTGGTCTATGACCTGTTTCCGCGCCTCAGGGAACGCGCGAAGCAGGAGGCAGGCACGCTGTCCGGCGGCGAACGGCAGATGCTGGCTGTGGGCCGGGCGCTGATGGCCAAGCCGCAACTGCTGATGCTGGACGAACCAAGCCTGGGCCTGGCGCCGCTGATCGTGAAGGAAATCTTCCACATCATCAGCAATCTGCGTCAGACCGGCGTGGCGACGCTGCTGATCGAGCAGAACGCCCGCGCGGCGCTGCAGGTGGCCGACTATGGCTATGTGGTCGAAACCGGCGACATGGCGATGGAGGGCGAGGCCGCCGCGCTCGCCAGCAATCCGAAGGTCATCGAGACGTATCTGGGGCTGGCGAAGAAAGCGGCCTAGCGTAAGCCAGGGGCAGGGCCAAGGCACGCCTTCGGCACGTATACATCGGTTTGGAAAATAACGGCGCCTAGATTGGCGCCGTTTTTATTCACGGAACCGATGTTGTTCACAAAACTATCCACAGTGTGGATAACTACTGGCGAACTAGCTCGGTGATATCGATTGCGGCGGCCGAAAGCAGCCATTCCCGGAACACTGCCAGGGCCCGATGTTCGCCTTTTTCACGTGGCGCACAGAGGAAATATCCCCGGTTCAGCGTGACCGGAAGATCGAATGGCGCCACCACCTGACCGGCCTGCAACGCATCTCTGACAAGGCATCGCTGCAAAACGGCCACGCCCATATCGGCCTTCACGGCCTCCAGCAGAATCGACACCTGGTCGAATCCGCGGGCAAGCGCGGGCGCAGCGTTGGGTACGCCCGTGGCGCGCAACCAGTTCTCCCAGTTCCTGGGGGCAGTTGTGTGGAAAAGCAGCGGCTCACCCATCAGGTCCGATGGACTTTTCCACAGATTGGCAGCCTGCCGTGCATGGGCCCGGGCGGGGTGGCAAACCGGCACCATTTCGCGGCCGATGACATAGTCGACCTGCAGGTGGGGCCAGTGGCTGGCTTCGCCGGTCAGGATCGCCGCATCGGGTTTTGCGCCGGAAAAGTCTTCGTCACGACGATAGGGGACGAAGTCGAGCCGGATATCGGGATGCTTGCGGTGGAAGTCGGGCAGGCGGGGCACCAGCCAGACGCTTGCGAGCGTGGGCACGGCAGACAACGTCAGGTGATGCTGGCGATCCTCGCCCAGCATGGCCGCACTGGCGCTCTCGATGGCAGCAAGCGGGCCGGTGATAGTGTCCAGATATTGGCGTCCCGCCTCGGTCAAAGTGAGTTTGTGGGCGTTGCGATGGATCAGCGGCTGCCCGAAATGGGACTCCAGCCGGGAGATGGCGCGGCTGATCGCCCCCTGTGTCACGCACAGCGTTTCCGCCGCTCGCGTAAAACTGCCAAGCCGGGCCGCCGTCACAAATGCGTGAAGCTCGGACATCGAAGGTGAGCGTATACGCATGGCGCTTGAGCATGAGCTTTGGTGATGGAAGCGTGCAATATAGTCGTTTGTGCAGGGCCGGTAAACTGTCGAAACTCCCCAGCTCGGTACCCCGATTCGAGAACGAAAATACGAGGAGTTTTACGCCATGAACCGAGCCCTGCCTGCCTGCGCCACGCGTCGTCGGCTGATGTTTTCCACAATGTTGTCCACAGCCGTAGCCGCCGTTTTTGGCGGCGTTGCGATGCCGGTGGCAGCACAATCCAACTATCCCAACAAGCCGATCCGTCTGGTCGTACCGTTCGCCGCGGGTGGTACTACGGATCTGTCGGCACGCCTGGTGGCCGAGTACGCGGGACGCGAGCTGGGCCAGACCATCGTGGTCGACAACAAGGGTGGGGCGGGCGGCTCGATCGGCATGGAGCAGGTAGCCCGGTCGGCACCAGATGGCTACACGATCGGGATGGCGACGGTCAGCACGCATGGCTCCAATCCGGCCGTATACCCCAAGCTGGGTTACGACCCGATCAAGGACTTTGCACCAGTGACCAATGTGGCGGCCGTCCCCAGCGTCTTTGCCGTGCATCCGAGCGTACCCGCCAAGAACATGCAGGAGTTTGTGGCACTCGCCAAGGCCAATCCCGGTAAGTACACGTTTGCGTCGCCCGGCGCCGGATCGCTCGGTCACGCAAACATCGAAAACTTCATGATGCTGGCCAAGATCGACCTGCTGCACGTGCCGTACAAGGGCGCGGGCCTGGCGCTGAACGACGCGCTGGCAGGGCAGGTGAACGCGATCACTGACAATCTGTCGACCACGCTACCGCACGTAAAGGCCGGCCGGCTGCGCGCGCTAGCCCTGCTGGGCGCGCAGCGCTCGCCACAACTGCCGAACGTGCCGACGTACGCCGAGCTTGGCTACAAGGATATGGGTGATGGCGGCTGGTTCGGTATCGTTGCGCCGGCGGGTACGCCCCAGCCCATCATCGACAAGCTGAACGCCGCGATCCACAAGGCGATGCTGAATCCCGAGTTCAAGCGCAAGATCGAGGAGTCGGGCGGCACGCTGGTGCCGACCACGCCGGACCAGTTCAAGGCGCAGATCCAGCAGGCCATGGCGCGCTATGCGCGTGTCGCCAAGGCCGCCAACATCAAGCTGGATTGAGCCATGGCGATGTTCGACACACCTTACCAGGCGGTACAGGGCGATGCGCCGGGCGGCCCGTTTACGCTTGCTCTACCGGAAGGGCCGGCACTGCCGCTGGTCTGCGATTCGCCGCATAGCGGTGTCCATTACCCGGCCGATTTCCTGGCAGCCGTGCCGCAGGCGCGGCTGCGTGGCGGCGAAGATACTCACATCGATACGCTGTGGGCGGCCATCCCCAAGGTTGGCGGCACCCTGATTGGTGCGACGTTCCCGCGCGTCTACATCGATCCCAACCGTATGCTGGAGGACCTGGACCCGGAACTGCTGGATGCGCCATGGCCGACGCCGCTGTCGCCGGGCGAGAAAACGCGCCTGGGCTATGGCCTGATCTGGCGGAAGGTGGATGCGGCCACGCCGATCTACGACCGGCTGCTCTCGGTGGCAGAGGTCCAGAACCGCATCGGGCGTTACTACCGGCCGTACCACGCGGCGCTGTCCGAAGCCGTGGAGTCCGCATACCGCCAATTCGGCGCGCTTTGGCATCTGAACCTGCACTCGATGCCGAACAACGCCTACGAGCGGCTCAAGATCAATAGCCCGCACCCGCTGGCGGACTTTGTACTGGGCGACCGTGACGGCACGACCTGCGAGCCGGGTATCGTGGATCTGGTGGAGCGGGAACTGAAGTCGATGGGCTACACGGTGTCCCGCAATGATCCGTACAAGGGCGTGCAGTTGATCGCCCAGATCGGAAGGCCGGCAGAGAGGCGCAACAGCCTGCAGATCGAGATCCGCCGCCCGCTGTATATGGACGAGGCGACCAAGGCGCCAAACGCAGGGTTCGCGACTCTGCAGCGTGATCTGGCATTGTTGTCGGAAAGCATCGCCGGCTATATCGGCAGCCAGATCTGAACCATGTTTCACGTGAAACAGTGGCGGTAGGGAAGGGCCCCGTGCAAGCGGGGCCTTTTCTTTTGGCTCCGCGATGGATCGAGTGTTTCACGTGAAACACACTTGGCCGTCCGCGGAGTACCGTTCACGCCATGTTTCACGTGAAACATGGCCGTGGGCAGAGTCCGCCAAACGATTGCCGCTATAATTCGTCATCCCGATTTTTCCCGCCCAGCCTCCCGGAGGAGGTGTCCCATGCTTTACCCGAAAGAATTCGACGTCATTGTCGTCGGCGGTGGTCACGCCGGCACCGAAGCTGCCCTCGCCGCCGCGCGCATGGGCTGCCAGACGCTGCTGCTCACGCACAACATCGAGACGTTGGGCCAGATGAGCTGCAATCCGTCGATTGGCGGCATTGGCAAGGGGCATCTGGTCAAAGAAGTGGACGCCATGGGCGGCGCGATGGCAGCCGCCACCGACGAAGCCGGCATCCAGTTCCGGATCCTCAATTCCAGCAAGGGCCCGGCCGTGCGCGCCACGCGTGCCCAGGCTGACCGCGTGCTGTACCGCAAGGCCATCCGCACGCGCCTGGAGAATCAGCCCAACCTGATGCTGTTCCAGCAGTCCGTGGACGACCTGATGGTGGAGGGCGACCGTGTTGTGGGTGCACGTACCCAGGCGGGCATCGATTTCCGCGCTCGTGCCGTGGTGTTGACCGCCGGTACCTTCCTCGACGGCAAGATCCATGTGGGCCTGGACAACTACACGGGCGGGCGTGCCGGCGACCCGGCTGCGGTATCGCTGTCGGCTCGCCTGAAGGAATTGAAGCTGCCGCAGGGCCGCCTGAAGACCGGTACGCCGCCCCGGATCGATGGTCGGACCATCGATTTCTCGGTCATGGAAGAGCAGCCCGGCGACCTGGACCCGGTGCCGGTGTTCTCGTTCCTCGGCCGCCCGGAGCAGCACCCGCAGCAACTGCCGTGCTGGATCACCCATACCAATAGCCGTACCCACGACATCATCCGCAGCGGTCTCGACCGGTCGCCGATGTACACCGGCGTAATCGAAGGGGTGGGGCCGCGCTATTGCCCGAGCATCGAGGACAAGATCCATCGCTTTTCGGGCAAGGAAAGCCATCAGATTTTCCTTGAGCCGGAAGGGCTCACGACTAACGAGTTCTACCCGAACGGCATTTCCACGAGCCTGCCATTCGATGTGCAACTGGATCTGGTGCATTCGATCCGGGGCATGGAGAACGCACATATCCTGCGCCCAGGCTACGCCATCGAATATGACTACTTCGATCCGCGAGGCCTGAAGGCGTCGCTGGAAAGCAAGGCGATTCAGGGTCTGTTCTTTGCCGGTCAAATCAACGGTACGACTGGCTACGAAGAGGCCGCGGCTCAAGGTCTGCTGGCCGGTATCAATGCAGGGTGCTTCGTGCGAGAGCGCGATGCGTGGACGCCGCGCCGCGATCAGGCGTATCTGGGCGTGCTCGTCGACGATCTGATTACGCGTGGTGTGACTGAGCCGTACCGCATGTTCACGAGCCGCGCCGAGTTCCGCCTGAGCCTGCGCGAAGATAACGCCGATATGCGTCTGACCGAAGCCGGCCGCGAACTGGGCGTGGTGGATGACGCACGCTGGGATGCCTTCAACCGCAAGCGCGACGCTGTTTCACGTGAAACAGAGCGCCTGAAGTCGACGTGGGTCAACCCGACACTGCTGCCCGAAGCTGACGCCGTACCGCTGCTGGGCAAGGCCATCGAGCGCGAGTACTCGCTGGCCGACCTGCTGCGCCGCCCGGAAGTCCGCTACGAAGCGCTGATGGCCCTGCAGGATGGCCGTTATGCACCGGAAACGCCGCTCGCTGACGATGCCATGCTGGCCGAACAGATCCGCGAGCAGATCGAGATCGGCATCAAATACCATGGCTACATCGCCCGCCAGGCTGCCGAGGTGGACAAGCTGGGCGCCAATGAAGCCACCAGGCTGCCGCTGGACTTCGACTACACGGAAGTCCGTGGCCTTGGCTTCGAAGTCAGCCAGAAGCTGAACCAGCACCGTCCGGAAACGCTGGGCCAGGCTTCGCGGATTTCGGGCGTCACGCCGGCGGCGATCTCGCTGCTGTTGGTCCATCTCAAGAAGAAGGGCATGGGACGCACGGCGCAGGCGAACGGAAAGGCCGGTGACGGCCAGGAGGCTGCCTGAGTGGGCGGCTACCGATACACCGTGGTCGACGAGGCCGCCCAACGCCAACGCCTGGAAGCCGGGCTTGCCGCCATCGGCCTGGCGCTGGCTCCCGCGCAGATCGAGACGCTGTTCGCGTACCTGACGCTGCTCCGCAAATGGAACAGTGTCTACAACCTCACCGCCATCCGTCATCCCGACGAGATGTTGACCCACCACATGCTCGATTCGCTGGCGGCAGTCCCCGCGCTGGCGGAGGCTGCCCGCAGTACATCCGTACCGGATGCTGCGCGGGGGCGGGTGCTCGACGTTGGCTCGGGCGGCGGCATGCCGGGCATGCCCCTGGCTATCGCCTGTCCGGATGTGTCCGTGCTGATGGTCGATATCGTGCAGAAGAAGACTGCGTTCCTCACGCAGTGCCGTGCGCAACTGCATCTGACCAACGCGGCCGCGCATTGGGGGCCGGTGGAGAAGATCGAAGATGCCAATGGCTATGCCGTCATTACGTCGCGCGCATTTGCCGAGCTGACGGACTTCGTGAACCTGTCCGGCCACCTGCTGGCGCCGGGCGGCAAGCTGCTGGCGATGAAGGGTGTTTATCCACAGCCCGAGATCGACCGGATGGAAGCTGCCGGCCTGATGCAGACGTGGCAAGTGGAATCGGTGCCGAAAATCGTCGTCCCCGAGCTGGACGCGGAGCGGCATCTCGTAGTGTTATCGCGGCGTTGAATCCGCAGGTTTGAATTTGGGAAGTGTTATTCGTCGCATGAATATGAATGGCACACACAGGGAGCTGCAAGCGCATATGGCCAAGGTATTTGTGATCGCAAACCAGAAGGGCGGCGTCGGCAAGACCACCACCACGGTGAATCTGGCCGCCGGTCTGGCCGCGCAGGAGCAGCGTGTGCTGCTGGTCGACCTGGACCCGCAGGGCAATGCCTCGATGGGTTCGGGCATCGACAAGCAGTCGCTGGAACACAGCGTGTACCAGGTGCTCGTGGGGCTGGCATCGGTACAGCAGGCCACCCGGCGATCGGAGTCGGGTCGCTACGACGTGCTGCCGGCCAACCGCGAACTGGCCGGTGCCGAAGTGGAACTGGTGGAACTGGACCAGCGCGAGCGGCGCCTCAAGCAGGCGCTGGCCGAGGTGGACGACCAGTATGACTTCGTACTGATCGACTGCCCGCCGTCGCTGTCGCTGCTCACGCTGAATGGCCTGTGCGCCGCGCACGGCGTGATCGTGCCGATGCAATGCGAGTACTTCGCGCTCGAAGGGCTGTCCGACCTGGTCAACACGATCAAGCAGGTGCATGCCAATCTGAATCGTGACCTGAAGGTGATCGGCCTGCTGCGCGTGATGTTCGACCCGCGCGTGACGCTGCAGCAGCAGGTGTCGGCGCAACTGGAGGCCCACTTCGCGGAGAAGGTATTCAAGACCGTGATCCCGCGCAATGTGCGGCTGGCCGAGGCACCGTCTTATGGCATGCCGGGCGTGGCATTCGATGCGTCCTCGAAGGGCGCCAAAGCGTATCTCGATTTCGGCGCGGAGATGATCGCGCGCGTACGCCAGCTCGGTTGAGCGGCACGAACAGACAGGGAAGGGTGGCGAGCATGGTGACCGCTAAGAAGAAGGGTCTGGGCCGGGGGCTGGAAGCACTGCTCGGCGGGCCGGCCGAGATTGTCGAAACCGCGAAGCAGGATGGCGCGCCGTCGGTGCTGAGCGTCAATCAGCTCCAGCCCGGCAAGTACCAGCCGCGCACCCGCATGGACGAGGGCGCGCTGCAGGAACTGGCGGCGAGCATCCGTGCGCAGGGGCTGATGCAGCCGATCCTGGTGCGCCGCGTGGCGGAGCCGGATCGCTACGAGATCATCGCCGGCGAACGTCGCTTCCGTGCGTCGAAGCTGGCGGGGCTCGACAAGGTGCCGGTCCTGGTCAAGGACGTGCCCGACGAGGCCGCCGCCGCGATGGCGCTGATCGAGAATATCCAGCGCGAAGACCTGAATCCGCTGGAAGAGGCGCAGGGCATCATGCGCCTGATCCGCGAATTCAGTTTCACGCACGAACAGGCGGCAGAATCGGTCGGCCGTTCGCGCAGCGCGGTTTCGAACCTGCTGCGCCTGCTGAACCTGGCGTCGCCGGTGCAGACCATGCTGATGGCGGGCGATCTCGACATGGGCCACGCGCGCGCGCTGCTGGCCGTGGACGGCGCCAACCAGATCACGCTGGCCAACCAGATCGTGAACAAGCGGCTGTCGGTACGCGAAACCGAGAAGCTCGTCGCGTCGACGCTGAAGCCGTTCGACCTGAAGTCGCTCAAGCAGAAGCAGGGTAACGGTACCCGCGATGTGGCACGGCTCGAAGAAGAGCTGTCGGACACGTTGGGGCTGGCCGTACAGATCAAGCTGGGTGCACGGGGCAAAGGCCAGCTGACCATCCACTTCAGCACCAACGACGCACTCGATGGCGTGCTGACCCGCCTGCGCGAGCCGGCTGCCAGCGCCTGACGTCAGGCCCGGCCGGGTTCCGTATACGTTTACGCGGTATACGGCAATCGTTTTGCCGATGATATTGCCAGGCTGTCGACAGCGCGCGACAGCCTGCAGTCCATGCACCGTGCCGCAGCATGAATCTGCGCGATAACCGCACGGCGCACCGGAGATGACCTTTCGGAATACACGCCCTAAGGGACGCAAGCGCTGGCCGATTCGCCATCATGCACGCGCCAGCGTGCGCAATCCAATTACGTTACGCATCATTGCCGCGCAATTTCGCACCATCCATCATGAATGCGTGATAGCAACCGTTGTGCGAAATTCGCTGCAAGCTAACTGAAAGCAGATTGACTCGTGTTGCTGATTGCTAATAGAATCGTGCGGTTTGAATTCTGGCCGGACGCAAAAAGTTCCGGCCTGGAACGAGGCTAGGCAGGTGGTGGTACGAGACCGTCAGCAGGAAAAATCGCAAGCCGGCACGGCATCCCGCGACAATCGTCGAGATGATGATTGGCGTGATGACTGGGATGATAGCGCCGCGCGCGAAGATGAAGCTGTCGATCCGCTGTCGCATGCCGAAGCGGTGACACTGCTTGGCGAGCGCGCGTTGCGCCCGTCGCGCATGACACCGGGCAAGGTCGTGCTGGCGCAGGTCGTCGTGACGCTGCTGTCGGCCGTCGCCTGGGCGGTGTTCGCGCATGAGCATGCACCGTCGGGCTGGTCGGCCTTCTTCGGCGGCATGGCGTGTTTTGTCCCCAGCGGCTTCTTTGCGCTGCGTCTGTATATGTCGCGCAAGCAGCCGTCGGTCGGCGGTCTGGTGGCCGGCGAGGCAATCAAGGTCTTCGGCACGATGGCACTGCTGGTGCTGGTGATCGTGCTGTACCGCGATCTGCGCTGGGTGCCGATGCTGGTCACGTTCCTGTTGGCGCTCAAGACTTATTGGGTGGCGCTCGCGATCCGCTAAGCGGAGATACGCGAATCCCGTCGCCCTTGGCAATGCATGAAGCAGGGCCACGGCGTGGGGTTCGGTCTCAGATGAGGCACCCATCCGGAATATCAAGTGGTTTTACGCGCAGGGCGTCACAACGGTGAAGCGCTGCGTGAGTAAGGTTTTGCCCAGAACAATAGCGCGGGCTTGCCCAGGCGGTGACCGGTCACTTGACCGAAGGCCAAAGCAAGACGCATACCGGGTGACCGCCCAAGCGGTTGCCGGAAACAAAGATTTCGCAATATACCGATCGTTTCGACATGTCAGCTGAAGCTACCCAAGGCGCTGGGCACACGCTCACACCCTCAGGCTATATCGCCGAACACCTGCAGAACTTTAATTCGGTCGGCGGCAAGCAGCATTCCGTCGTCGATTTCAGTGTGCTCAACTACGACACCGTGTTCTGGTCGGTGCTGTGCGGCGTCATCGCCTTGCTGTTCCTGTATGTTGCCGCCCGCCGTGTCACGGCCGGCGTGCCGGGCCGCTTCCAGGCCTTCGTGGAAATGATCGTCGAGATGGTCGACGACCAGGCCAAGGGCATCATTCACGGCGACCGCTCGTGGATCGCTCCGCTGGCGCTGATGGTGTTCTGCTGGATCACCATGATGAACGCGATCGACCTGATCCCCGTGGACTGGGTTACCGGCCTGAACAACGTGCTGGGCATCTTCCACATCCATCTTCCGCACCACCGCGCCGTGGCCACGGCCGACCTGAACGGCACGCTGGGCATGTCGTGCTCGGTTCTGGTGCTGATGATCTACTACAGCTTCAAGATCAAGGGCGCAGGCGGCTTCATGCACGAGCTGTTCTCCGCACCGTTCGGCGCCAAGTGGTACCTGGCCCCGTTCAACCTGATCCTGAACATCATCGAATTCCTGGCCAAGGCCGTGTCGCTGGGCATGCGGTTGTTCGGCAACATGTACGCCGGCGAACTGGTGTTCCTGCTGATCGCCTTGCTGGGTTCCATCTGGACGTTCAGCGCCGACCTGTCGGCCCTGGGCTTCGTCGGACACGTGGTTGCCGGTACCGTATGGGCCATCTTCCACATCCTGATCGTGCTGCTCCAGGCATTCATTTTCATGATGCTGACGCTGGTGTACATCGGCCAGGCTCACGATCACCACTGATTTTCCGGTTCTTCGTTTTTTGGTTTTTTGGTTCTAAGTCTCTCTAAATTAAAGGAGTCATCATGCAAGCATATCTCGCCAACATCCAGGGTCTGACCGCAATCGGTATCGGCATCATCATCGGTCTGGGCGCTATCGGCGCCTGCCTGGGTATCGCCCTGATGGGTGGCAAGTACATCGAAGCCTGCGCACGTCAGCCCGAGCTGATGAACCCGCTGCAAACCAAGATGTTCCTGCTGGCTGGCCTGATCGACGCTGCATTCCTGATCGGTGTGGGTGTTGCAATGCTGTTCGCCTTCGCCAACCCGCTGCTGTCGGTCATTCAGTAAGTCTTTTCGGTCTGCATGATGCTGACGGGCGGCGCAGGCCTCAGTCCGATGGCCTGGCCGCCCTTGTGCATTTATCTGTAGTTTGATTACCGAAAGGAACACACCATGAATCTGAACGCAACGTTTTTTGCGCAGATGGTCGTGTTCTTCATCCTGTGGTGGGTTGTTGCCAAATTTATTTGGCCGCCGCTGGTGAAGGCGCTCGACGAACGCGCAAAGAAGATCGCCGATGGCCTCGCCGCTGCCGAAAAGGGCAAGGCGGAGCTTGAGCTCGCCAACAAGCGTGTGGACCAGGCCATGGCCGAAGCCCGCACCGAAGGCGCACAACGTGTGGCCGACGCTGAAAAGCGCGCCCAGGTTGCCGCTGACGAGATCAAGCAGAACGCCCAGGCAGAAGCCGCACGCATCATCGCCCAGGCCAAGGCCGAGGCAGAGCAGCAAGTGACCCGCGCCCGCGAAACGCTGCGCGACCAGGTCGCCGTGCTTGCCGTGAAGGGTGCAGAGCAGATCCTCAAGCGTGAAGTGAACGCGCAGGTGCATGCAGACCTGCTCAATCAACTCAAGGCTGAGCTCTAATCATGGCTGAAACCGCAACCATTGCCCGTCCCTACGCCGAGGCGCTGTTCCGCGTCGCGAGCGAAGCCGGTGCAGGCAACCTGGGTGCATGGTCCGAGCTGGTGTCGGAGATGGGGCAGGTTGCCGCCAACCCCGACATGCAGGCGCTCGCCACCGATCCGAACGTCCCGGGCGAAAAGCTCCAGGAAGTGTTCCTGTCGGTGCTGAAGAGCCCGGTGAACGATGAAGCGCGTCGCTTCGTCAACCTGCTGGTGGAAAACAACCGCCTGACGGTGCTGCCGGAAGTCGCCGAACAGTTCCATGCGCTCAAGAATGCCCGCGAGGGTTCGTCCGACGTCGAGATCATCAGCGCTTTCCCGCTGGACGATTCGCAGACGAAGGAACTGGTCGCCGTACTCGAACGCAAGTTCGGTCGCAAGCTGTACGCAAAGGTGGCGGTAGACCCGTCGCTGATTGGCGGCGTGAGCGTCAAGGTCGGCGACGAAGTGCTCGACACCTCCGTGCGCGCGCGCCTGGCTGCCATGCAAGCCACGCTGACCGCCTGACTGCAACGGCCGACGGATTGAAGAATTAGGAGCATTGTGATGCAACTGAACCCCTCAGAAATCAGCGAGCTGATCAAGTCCCGCATCTCGGGTCTTGGCGCCGACGCTGAAGTGCGCAACACCGGCACGGTGATTTCCGTGACCGATGGTATCTGCCGCGTGCATGGCCTGTCCGGCGTGATGCAGGGCGAGATGCTGGAATTCCCGGGTAACACGTTTGGCCTGGCACTGAACCTCGAGCGTGACTCGGTGGGTGCCGTGGTGCTGGGCGATTACGAACACATTTCGGAAGGCGATACGGTCAAGTGCACCGGCCGCATTCTGGAAGTGCCGGTTGGCAAGGAACTGCTGGGCCGCGTGGTCAACACGCTGGGTCAGCCGATCGACGGCAAGGGCCCGATCAACGCCAAGGAAACGGACGTGATCGAGAAGGTGGCTCCGGGCGTGATCGCACGTCAGTCGGTGAGCCAGCCGGTGCAGACCGGCCTGAAGTCGATCGACGCCATGGTGCCGATCGGCCGTGGCCAGCGCGAGCTGATCATTGGCGACCGCCAGACCGGCAAGACCGCCGTGGCCGTCGATGCCATCATCAACCAGAAGGGCAAGGGCGTCTTCTGCGTGTACGTGGCAATCGGCCAGAAGGCTTCGACGATCTCGAACGTGGTGCGCAAGCTCGAAGAGCACGGCGCCATGGAATACACGATCGTCGTGGCCGCATCGGCTTCGGACTCGGCCGCCATGCAGTACCTGGCTGCCTACGCCGGCTGCACGATGGGCGAATACTTCCGCGACCGCGGCGAAGACGCGCTGATCGTTTATGACGATCTGACCAAGCAAGCCTGGGCCTACCGCCAGGTGTCGCTGCTGCTGCGCCGCCCGCCGGGCCGTGAAGCCTACCCGGGTGACGTGTTCTACCTGCACTCGCGCCTGCTGGAGCGTGCAGCCCGCGTGAACGAAGACTACGTGGCCAAGTTCACGAACGGCGCCGTCACCGGCAAGACCGGTTCGCTGACCGCGCTGCCCGTGATCGAAACGCAGGCCGGCGACGTGTCCGCGTTCGTGCCGACCAACGTGATCTCGATTACCGACGGTCAGATCTTCCTGGAAACCGACCTGTTCAACGCCGGTATCCGTCCCGCTATCAACGCCGGTATTTCGGTGTCGCGCGTGGGTGGTGCCGCTCAGACCAAGGTCATCAAGAAGCTGTCCGGCGGTATCCGTACCGACCTGGCCCAGTACCGTGAACTGGCTGCGTTCGCGCAGTTCGCCTCGGACCTGGACGATGCCACCCGCAAGCAGCTGGAGCGCGGCCGCCGCGTGACGGAACTGCTGAAGCAGCCGCAATACCAGCCGCTGCAGGTGTGGCAACTGGCCGCGTCGCTGTATGCCGCGAACAATGGCTTCCTCGACAACGTCGACGTGAAGGACATCCTGCCGTTCGAAAAGGGCCTGCACGACCATCTGAAGACCAAGTTCGCCGACCTCGTCAACCGCATCGAAGATACCAAGGATCTGTCGAAGGACGACGAAGCCGCCCTGCGTGCAGCGCTCGAGGATTTCAGGAAGTCCGCCGCGTTCTAACCGCGTGATTCCACGGACCGCGCCGTAGCTGCCGCAAGGCATGCGGCGCGGCACGAATGGAGAGGAAAGATATGGCCGGAACGAAAGAGATTCGAACCAAGATCAAGAGCGTGCAGAACACGCGAAAGATCACCAAGGCGATGGAAATGGTCGCCGCATCCAAAATGCGCAAGGCGCAGGAACGGATGCGCAACGCCCGTCCGTACGCTGAAAAAGTGCGCAATATCGCAGCGCACTTGGCCACTGCCAACCCCGAGTTCAAGCACCCGTTCATGGTGGAGCGCGATGTAAAGCGCGTCGGCATGATCGTGGTGACGACCGACAAGGGTCTGTGCGGCGGCATGAATACCAACGTGCTGCGAGCCGTGACCAATGAACTGAAGACCCTGCAGAACCGTGGCGTGGACGTGCAAGCGACCGCCATCGGCACCAAGGGCATGCAGTTCCTGGGTCGCATTGGCGCCAAGGTGGTCTCGAACGTGGTGCACCTCGGTGACACCCCGCATCTGGAAAAGCTGATCGGCGCGATCAAGGTCCAGCTGGATGCCTTTACCAACGGCGAAGTCGATGCGGTGTACCTGGCTTATACCAGGTTCATCAACACGATGAAGCAGGAGCCGATGGTCGAGCAACTGCTGCCGCTGGCCGCAGACAAGCTGAGCCAGACCGAAGATGAAAAGCGCGCCTACTCGTGGGATTACATCTACGAGCCCGACGCCCAGACGGTTGTGGAAGAGCTGCTCGTCCGCTACGTCGAAGCGCTGGTGTACCAGGCCGTGGCCGAGAACATGGCGTCGGAGCAATCCGCGCGCATGGTGGCCATGAAGGCGGCTTCCGACAATGCCAAGAACGTGATTGGTGAACTGCAGCTGGTCTACAACAAGACCCGCCAGGCAGCGATCACGAAGGAACTGTCGGAAATCGTCAGCGGCGCAGCTGCGGTCTAAGGCGTCAAGAATTCAAGCTATCGGAGATACGAAATGAGTATCGGAAATATTGTGCAGTGCATTGGCGCCGTGGTGGACATCGAGTTCCCGCGTGACGCAATGCCGAAGGTGTACGACGCACTCGTGCTCGAAGAGGGCAACGACAAGTCGTTCGCCGAGAAGGGTCTGACCTTCGAAGTGCAGCAACAGCTCGGTGACGGCGTGGTGCGTACCATTGCCCTGGGCTCGTCGGACGGCCTGCGCCGTGGCATGTCGGTGAAGAGCACCGGCGCCCCCATCTCCGTGCCGGTTGGCCACGGTACGCTGGGCCGCATCATGGACGTGCTGGGTCGCCCGATCGACGAAGCCGGCCCGATCGCCGCTGACGAAAAGCGCGCGATTCACCAGAAGGCACCGAAGTTCGACGAACTGTCGCCGTCGGTTGACCTGCTGGAAACCGGCATCAAGGTGATCGACCTGGTGTGCCCGTTCGCAAAGGGCGGCAAGGTGGGCCTGTTCGGTGGCGCCGGCGTCGGCAAGACCGTGAACATGATGGAGCTCATCAACAACATCGCCAAGCAGCACAGCGGTCTGTCGGTGTTTGCCGGCGTGGGCGAGCGTACCCGTGAAGGGAACGACTTCTACCACGAAATGAAGGACTCGAACGTGCTCGACAAGGTGGCCATGGTGTTCGGCCAGATGAACGAGCCGCCGGGCAACCGTCTGCGCGTGGCGCTGACCGGCCTGACGATGGCCGAGCGCTTCCGTGACGAAGGCCGTGACATCCTGTTCTTCGTCGACAACATCTACCGCTACACGCTGGCCGGTACCGAAGTGTCGGCACTGCTGGGCCGTATGCCTTCCGCCGTGGGCTACCAGCCGACGCTGGCCGAAGAAATGGGCAAGCTGCAGGAGCGTATTACGTCGACCAAGACTGGCTCGATCACGTCGATCCAGGCCGTGTACGTGCCTGCCGATGACTTGACCGACCCGTCGCCGGCTACCACCTTCCTGCACCTGGACTCGACCGTCGTGCTGTCGCGTGACATCGCCGCGCTGGGTATCTACCCCGCCGTCGATCCGCTCGATTCGACCTCGCGCCAGCTGGATCCGCAAGTCGTGGGTACGGAACACTACGAAGTGGCCCGCCGCGTTCAGCAGACCCTGCAGCGCTACAAGGAACTGCGCGACATCATCGCGATTCTGGGCATGGACGAACTGTCGCCGGAAGACAAGCTGGCCGTGTCGCGCGCTCGTAAGATCCAGCGCTTCCTGTCGCAGCCGTTCCACGTGGCCGAAGTGTTCACGGGTTCGCCGGGCAAGTACGTGCCGCTGAAGGAAACCATCCGTGGTTTCAAGATGCTGGTGGATGGCGAGTGCGATCACCTGCCGGAACAGGCCTTCTACATGGTCGGTGCGATCGACGAAGCCTTCGAGAAGGCCAAGAAGCTTCAGTAAGCGGCGTCTTTCGCCTTTGCGTCAAAGCGTGGCTGCCGTGCCCCGGCAGGCAGCCGCAACCGGCGCGAAGGCGAAGATCGTGCTTCCTGATTTGCGGGAAGCCAACGCTTTCTGGAGAAAGGATCTTATATGGCAACCATTCTTGTAGACGTCGTCAGCGCCGAAGCGTCGATCTTCTCCGGTCAGGCGAAGTTCGTGGCGCTGCCGGGCGAGACGGGTGAACTGGGCATTCTGCCGGGCCACACGCCGCTGATCACCCGCATCCAGCCGGGTGCGGTGCGCATCGAGAAGGAAGACGGCAACGAGGAATTCGTGTTCGTTGCTGGCGGTATTCTCGAAGTGCAGCCTCAGCACGTGACCGTTCTGGCCGACACCGCCATCCGCGGTAGCGACCTGGACGAAGCCAAGGCGCAGGATGCCAAGCGTGCCGCAGAGGAACTGATGCAGAACCAGAGCAGCGATCTGGATCTGGCTCGCGCCCAAAGCGAGCTGGCCGTGGCCGCCGCGCAACTGGCTGCAATCGCCCGCTTGCGTCGTAAGAAGTAAGCAATACCTGCAGTCGCCACGCTGTTGTTTTTCGGCGTGGCAAATGAAAAAGGCAGCCGATCAGGCTGCCTTTTTTGTCTTCCGGACGCTATATTTCGTTGCCTGGACCACAAAAAAAAGCGCGCGGGCCGGGGAGGCTCCGCGCGGACGGGAAAATCCCTTCGAGGGGTCAATTCGAAGGAACGGGTTCGGTCCAGGATTCACTTACAAGCGCAGCGGAACTTCATGTCCGCATCATTGGCGAGTTTCCAGTTATCGGAATCTCAAGCCACGCGCTACCGGTCTTCCTGGTAGTCCGGATCAGTCGATTTTGATCGGCTGGTCCGGATAAATCGGGAACTGCTCAGGCTTTCTTCCACACCCCTTATTTTTCAAGGCTTTAGCGGCGGGGGTGCCTCACACCAAGCGCTGGTCTGTCAATGCATTGTGGGGGAAACTTCTGGGGATGGCAGTAACAAAATGTATCCTTTTGCAAGAAGATGAAAGGCCGGGCGGAAAAAATCCGGCGTTTTGGACACTTTTATTCGTTTTTGAAAGCGTTTTCACAACGCCAACTAGCGATTTGCCTAGTCAAAAATGTTAAGACATTACCGGCGTAGTGTACTGAATGCATTACGTTTTTTCGGCTAGCGCTTAATACCTTCCCCACTTTCGTGGGATGTCCGAAATGGGCCCCTGAAAAGTGTGTTCGGTGGCGCATTCAGCGTTACGATTGGAAACGGTTCCAAGGGCATATTCCGACACAGTCAAAGAGTCCCGGCACGCGCACCACAGACGCTACACTGGCGGACGTTCGTCATTCCGCCAGAATTCCCCGCCATGGCCATTGATCCCCAGCTGCAAGCCTATTACCGCCAGATGGCGGAAGTGTATGCCGGCCAACCCGTCGCGCAGAGCGCCGTCGAGCGTCGCGCCCGTTTTGTGGACGTGGCTGCGCGCTCGCAGTTGCCCGACCCTGAAGGCCTGGCGGTCACGGATCTTGATCTGCCGGTGGAGGGCGCATCTCTGGCCGTTCGGCTATTCCGTCCGGTCGACGTCGACCATCCGCGACTGATCGTTTATTTTCACGGCGGCGGCTGGGTCGTCGGATCGCCGTCAACCCATCACACCGTGGCGGCCTTGCTGGCGGCCGATACTGGCTGCGCAGTCGCCAGTGTCGACTACCGGCTTGCACCTGAGCAGGCATTCCCGGCGCCTTGCGACGACGCCATTGCAGCGGTCCGGTGGCTCGCCAATGCACGTGAGGACTTTGGATTCGCGCCTGGATTCCTTGCCGTCGCCGGCGACAGCGCAGGCGGCCACCTGGCTGCCGTCGCCGCGCGGCATCTCAACGATGAAGCCGGCAGCCACGTGGTCAACGCCCAGCTGCTGATCTATCCGGTGGCCGCGCCAGTGCTGACAACCGAGAGCTACCGCGCTTTCGCCGATGGCCCGGGCCTGACCCGTGACGAAATGGCGTGGTTCTGGACCCAGTACATCGGTGCCGATGCCCTGGCGCTCGGCGCCGCACATACCGACCCGCGCATCCACCTGATGGCGACCCCGCCGCGCCATCTTCCGCCTGCCAGCGTGGTCATCGTGGCATCCAACGACGTGCTGCGCGACGACGGCCTGGCCTACGCCGATTTCCTGGTGCGCCACGATGCGCCCGTGGTCACGATCGAGGCCAGCGGCATGACCCACGGATTCGCCCGGCTGCAGCCCGACGCCCTGCGTGCGCGCGAGTGGATGCGTCGCGCGGCCCAGGCCTTTGTCGCCGCGTTCGACGAAACCTGACGTACGCGTGCCGGAAGCTGGCACGGATATGACGGCCATCATCCCCCGGGGCGGCTGCTCGCGGCGGCGTTCCCGTAGAATGGCGGTCTTACGAGGATGACCATGACCGTACTGCAGAACGACACCTTCCTGCGCGCGCTGCGCCGGCAACCCACCGAATACACGCCGCTCTGGCTGATGCGTCAGGCCGGCCGCTACCTGCCCGAGTACAACGCTACGCGCGCTCGCGCGGGCAGCTTCCTGGGGCTGGCGAAGAACCCGGCGTATGCCACGGAAGTCACGCTGCAGCCGCTCGACCGTTATCCGCTCGATGCCGCGATCCTGTTCTCGGACATCCTGACGGTGCCCGACGCGATGGGCCTGGGCCTGTCGTTTGCCCAGGGCGAGGGCCCGCGCTTCGCCCATCCGCTGCGTACCGAAGCAGATGTGGCAAAGCTGGCGGTGCCGGACATGTCGTCGCTGCAGTACGTATTCGACGCGGTCAGCGAGATCCGTCGCGCCCTGGTGCAGGATGGCGCCCAGCGCGTGCCGCTGATCGGATTTTCGGGCAGCCCGTGGACGCTGGCCTGCTATATGGTCGAAGGCGGCGGTTCGGACGACTTCCGCACCGTCAAGGCCATGATGTACGCCCGGCCCGACCTGATGCACCGGATCCTGGAGATCAACGCGCAAGCCGTCTCTGCGTATCTGAATGCCCAGATCGAGGCAGGCGCGCAGGCCGTGATGGTGTTCGACACCTGGGGCGGCGCGCTGGCCGACGGCATGTACCAGACGTTCTCGCTCGCCTATATGCGCCGCGTGCTGCAGGGCCTGAAGCGCGAGCACGATGGCCAGCAGATTCCGGTGATCGTGTTCACGAAGGGCGGCGGTATCTGGCTGGAGCAGATCGCGGCCATCGAACCCGATGCGATCGGTCTGGACTGGACGGTCAACCTGACCCAGGCGCGCCGCCGCACCGAGGGCAAGGTCGCGCTCCAGGGCAACATCGATCCCACCGTGCTGTTTGCGTCGGAATCGGCAATCCGCGAGCAGGTGCGCGGTGTGCTCGATAGCTACGCGGCAGGTGGCGGCAGCGACGGCCATGTCTTCAACCTCGGGCATGGCATTTCGCAGTTCACGCCGCCGGAAAACGTCTCGGTGCTGGTGGACGAAGTGCACAGCCACAGTCGCAAGCTGCGCAGTGCGAAGGTTGCACCTGCCGCCTGACCTGGGCGTTTTCCCCGCGACGCAGCGATGTGATGGGTATTTGCCGCGCTGTGCCGCAGCAGGCGCTGCGTGCGTCCTGTCAAGTAAACTATTTAGCGATATTTCGCCAAAAAGGTGCTAGGCGCTTGTTCTCAAGGCTTGACTTATGCACACCGATAGGTTTGCGGCACTGCACGAGCGGGTTACCCCTTAACTCAGTTGGGGGGTCTTTGCAAGTCCTTGATTCATAAGGCTTTGAATGTTCTGCAATGGTGGGTGCAAGGTCGATGAAAGCCTTGTGCCAGGCGCCTTGCCGGGAAGTTGGTGCGACTTTTCAACAAAGTTATCCACAGGGCCGATCGAAGGGGTGGAAAACCATCCGTGGATCATCGACTTAGGGTCACATTTGAAGTTTTACTTTAAGTTGATGTTGCGCCGCACACAGACACTCGCCCCCGTTCTCTGCTCCTCGCGCATGCACAATGACAGCGCAACCGGGCTGCACCATGCAGGGGTCTGCGCATGACCTCGCGCGTGCCCGATTCCGCTCAAGCGGGCCTTGACCCGCAACTTGTAGCGTCCTCCCCACACGTATCCTCCGTTCGCATTGTTCGCGTCGCCCTGGACACGCCAGCCGACGACTGTTTCGACTATCTGGCCGATGCCGGCGTGACGCCTGGCGAACTCGTGGTGGTGCCCTTTGGCAAGCGCCAGGCGGTCGGGGTGGCGGTTGCGCTTGTGGATAACTCTGACGTGCCGGAGGACAAGCTCCGTCCTATCGTCCAGCGGATAGGCTGGATGTCGCCGTTGTGTGCCGAATGGCTCGCATTGGCGCGCTTTGCCGCTCGCTACTACCATCGCCGGCTCGGCGAAGTGATGCTGCCGGCGCTGCCGCCGTCGCTGCGGGAGTCAGACACCTGGGAGCGCCTGGGGCAGCGCGCGCGCACTACGCAGTACCGGGTACGCCCGGGCCACGCCGAAGCATTGCGCGAGGCCGCCCCGCCGCGTGCGCGCACCGTTCGCGCGCTGGCGGACGCCCTGATCGACGCGCAGGACTGGGTACGCCTGGCCGATGCCCGCGAACTCTGCACGGCGGCACCGGCACGGCTGGATGAATGGACGGACGCCGGCTGGCTCGAATGCGTGCATGCCGATCGGCCGCTGCTGGAAACGGATACGACCCGCGAGGCGTCCGTCGCGCCCAACTTGCATGCGGAGCAGCAGCTGGCGGTGGATGCCATCGCTGCCGTACAAGGCTATGCCGCCTTCCTGCTGCATGGGGTGACCGGCAGCGGCAAGACCGAGGTCTACCTCCATGCCATGGCACAGCGGCTGGCTGCCGATCCCAAGGCCCAGATGCTGATGCTGGTGCCTGAGATCAATCTCACGCCGCAACTGCAATCGCGCATTGCCGAACGCTTTCCGCATCTGCCGCTGGCCGTGCTGCACAGCGGGCTGGCCGACCAGGAACGCAGCCTGCAATGGCTGGCGGCCCATCGCGGCGAGGCCCGCATCGTACTGGGTACGCGCATGGCGGTGATGGCGTCGCTGCCGCGGCTGAGCCTGATCGTGGTCGACGAAGAGCACGATACGTCCTACAAGCAGCAGGAGGGCCTGCGGTACTCGGCACGTGATCTGGCCGTCTGGCGCGCCAACCAGCTGGGCATCCCCGTGGTGCTGGGTTCGGCAACGCCCTCCATGGAGACCTGGTATCGGGCGGAACAGGGCGCGTACCGCAAGCTGGTGCTGCGCGAGCGCGCGCAGACCGATGCGGCCTTGCCGGTCGTGCGTCTGATCGACCTCAATCACGAGCGGCAGCGTCAGCGCACGCTGTATGAAGGCCTGTCGGTGCCGCTGCTTGATGCGATCCAGCAACGACTGGACCGCGGCCAGCAGAGCCTGCTGTTCCTGAACCGGCGAGGCTATGCACCGGTGCTTGCCTGCGACAGTTGCGGCTGGCTTTCGGGGTGTCCGCGATGCTCGGCGTACCTGGTGCTGCATCGCCCCGAGCGGCGCCTGCGCTGCCACCACTGCGGTCTGGAATCGCCGGTGCCTCATCATTGCCCCGATTGCGGCAACGTGGATATTGCGCCACTTGGGCGCGGCACGCAGCGGATCGAGGAAGCATTGGCCGCACGCTTTCCACAAGCCCGCGTCGCCCGTATCGATGCCGACTCCACGCGGCGCAAGGGCAGTGCCCAGGCGATGTTCGACGAAGTCCATGCGGGCGAGGTCGATATCCTGGTGGGCACGCAGATGGTGGCGAAGGGGCACGACTTCCAGCGCGTGACGCTGGTCGGCATCGTCCATCCGGACGCCGCGATGTTCAGCCACGACTTCCGCGCCGCCGAGCACCTGTTTGCATCGCTGATGCAGGTGTCCGGTCGGGCGGGCAGGGCGGGGCTGGGCGGCGAAGTCCTGATTCAGACCCGCTACCCGGACGCCCCCGCATTGCAGGCT
The DNA here is from genome assembly GCF_056097175.1 of Cupriavidus sp. HE11. NCBI lineage: Bacteria > Pseudomonadati > Pseudomonadota > Betaproteobacteria > Burkholderiales > Burkholderiaceae > Cupriavidus > Cupriavidus sp. HE11. The sequence goes on along the minus strand of NZ_CP184464.1, from coordinate 1,814,908 downwards.
CTGGCGCGCCATGACTATGATGGATTCGCGGCCAGCCAGTTGCGCGAGCGGCGGCAGGCCGGGTTGCCCCCATTTGCCTACCAGGTGCTGATTACCGCCGAGCATGGCCAGCTGGAACGGGCGCTGGCGTTTCTGCAGGCGGCGCGTGAACAGGCCGATACCTGCGCGATGGCGCCCGAGGTGCAACTGCATGACCCGGTGCCGATGTCGATGGTCCGGTTGTTCAACAAAGAACGCGCCCAGATGCTGGTGGAGGCGGGCTCCCGTCCCGTCTTGCAACGCTTCGTGAGCGAGTGGGTGCCAACTTTCGATGAAGTTGGCACGCGTGTGAAGGGGGTGCGCTGGCAGTTGGAAATCGATCCGCTGCGGATCTGAGGGCCCGCCGAAGCAAGCGGAAATGTTGCGTCAGTGCAACCTTTTCGGGGCGGTAGAACTAAGTGGTTGCACTAGGTTGCACCTAGTAAATCTCCGAGAGTAAGATCGCGCCAGCCCGGTAGTCTGGCCGGTACGCTCGCGCGTATCGTCGGCACTGCCAACCGTCTTACCAAGATCCGCTGGAGAACTGCCCGCATGGCCACCACCACCCTTGGCGTCAAGCTTGACGATGCTTCGCGCGAACGCCTCAAACGTGTTGCCCAATCGATCGACCGCACGCCGCACTGGCTGATCAAGCAGGCGATCTTTACGTACCTGGAGCAGGTGGAACGTGGTCATCTGCCGCACGAGACCGGTTCGGCCGGGCTGGCCGACGGCGACGGCACCGACGCCGGCGATGCCGCGCACGGCGACGCCATGCCGCAGCCGTTCCTGGAATTCGCCCAGAGCATCCAGCCGCAGTCGGTGCTGCGCGCAGCCATTACCTCGGCCTACCGCCGCCCCGAAACCGAATGCGTGCCGGTGCTGCTGGAGCAGGCCCGCCTGCCGCAGGCCCAGGCCGACGCCGCCATCAAGATGGCCAAGGCGCTGGCGCAAAAGCTGCGCGAGCAGAAGGTAGGTACGGGCCGCGAAGGCCTGGTGCAGGGCCTGATCCAGGAATTCTCGCTGTCGTCGCAGGAAGGCGTGGCGCTGATGTGCCTGGCCGAAGCCCTGCTGCGCATCCCCGACAAGGCCACGCGCGACGCGCTGATCCGCGACAAGATCAGCGGCGCCAACTGGCAGTCGCACCTGGGCCAGAGCCCGTCGCTGTTCGTCAATGCCGCTACCTGGGGCCTGCTGCTGACCGGCCGCCTGGTGGCAACGCACACCGAAGCCGGCCTGTCGAAGGCGCTGACGCGCATTATCGGCAAGGGCGGCGAGCCGCTGATCCGCAAGGGCGTGGACATGGCCATGCGCCTGATGGGCGAGCAGTTCGTGACCGGCGAGACCATTTCCGAAGCGCTGGCCAACGCCCGCAAGTACGAAGCCGAAGGCTTCCGCTATTCGTACGACATGCTTGGCGAAGCGGCGATGACCGAGGCCGACGCGCAGCGCTACCTGGCGTCGTACGAGCAGGCCATCCACGCCATCGGCCAGGCATCGCGCGGCCGGGGCATCTACGAAGGCCCGGGCATCTCGATCAAGCTGTCGGCGCTGCACCCGCGCTACAGCCGCGCCCAGCACGAGCGCGTGATCTCCGAACTCTATGGCCGCCTGAAGAGCCTGACGATGCTGGCCCGCCAGTACGACATCGGCATCAATATCGACGCCGAGGAAGCTGACCGCCTGGAAATCTCGCTCGACCTGCTCGAACGCCTGTGCTTCGAGCCCGAACTGGCCGGCTGGAACGGCATCGGCTTTGTGGTGCAGGGCTACCAGAAGCGCTGCCCGTTCGTGATCGACTACCTGATCGACCTGGCCCGCCGCAGCCGCCATCGCCTGATGATCCGTCTGGTCAAGGGCGCCTACTGGGACAGCGAAATCAAGCGCGGCCAGGTGGACGGCCTGGAGGGCTATCCGGTCTACACGCGCAAGGTCTATACGGACGTGTCGTACGTGGCCTGCGCGCGCAAGCTGCTGTCGGTGCCGGACGCGATCTACCCGCAGTTCGCCACGCACAACGCGCACACGCTGTCGGCCATCTACCAGATCGCCGGGCAGAACTACTATCCCGGCCAGTACGAATTCCAGTGCCTGCATGGCATGGGCGAGCCGCTGTACGACCAGGTGGTGGGCGCCAAGGCCGACGGCAAGTTTGGCCGCCCGTGCCGGATCTATGCCCCGGTGGGTACGCACGAGACGCTGCTGGCGTACCTGGTGCGCCGCCTGCTGGAAAACGGCGCCAACACGTCGTTCGTGAACCGGATCGCCGATGAAACGATTCCGCTCGACGAACTGGTGGCCGACCCGGTGACCGTGGTCGAGCAGATGCACAAGACGGAAGGCACGATGGGCCTGCCGCATCCGCGCATTCCGCAACCGCGCACGCTGTATGGCAACTCGCGCGCCAATTCGGCCGGTATCGACCTGTCGAACGAGCACCGCCTGGCGTCGCTGTCGTCCGCGCTGCTGGCGGGTACCAGCGATGTGCTGCGCGCCGACCCGCTGCTGGGCGCCGATGTGGACCGTGCCGATGCCAGGACAGAACCGGTGCTGAACCCGGCCGACCACCGCGACGTGGTGGGCCATGTGAGCGAAGCCACGCCGGCCGAGATCGAAGCCGCGCTGACGGCTGCCGTCAATGTGGCGCCGATCTGGCAGGCCACGCCGCCCGAGGTGCGCGCCGCCGCGCTGGAACGCGCCGCGGACCTGATGGAAGCCCAGATGCAGTCGCTGATGGGCATCATCATGCGCGAGGCTGGCAAGACGTTCTCGAACGCCATTGCCGAAGTGCGCGAGGCCGTCGACTTCCTGCGCTACTACGCCGTGCAGGTGCGCGAGACGTTCTCGAACGACACGCACCGCCCGCTGGGTCCCGTGGTCTGTATCAGCCCGTGGAATTTCCCGCTGGCGATCTTCACCGGCCAGGTTGCCGCCGCGCTGGCCGCCGGCAATCCAGTGCTGGCAAAGCCGGCCGAACAGACCCCGCTGATCGCCGCCGCTGCCGTGCGCTTGCTGCGCGATGCTGGCGTGCCGGCCGGTGCCGTGCAATTGCTGCCGGGCCGTGGCGAAACGGTGGGTGCCGCGCTCGTGGGCGATGCCCGCGTCAAGGGCGTGATGTTCACCGGCTCGACCGAAGTGGCACGCCTGCTGCAGCGTAACGTGGCGGGCCGCCTGGACGCCGCCGGCCGTCCGATTCCGCTGATCGCCGAAACCGGCGGCCAGAACGCGATGATCGTCGACTCGTCGGCGCTGGCCGAACAGGTGGTGGGCGACGTCGTGAACTCGGCGTTCGATTCCGCCGGACAGCGCTGCTCGGCACTGCGCGTGCTGTGCCTGCAGGAAGACGTGGCCGACCGCATCCTGGAAATGCTCAAGGGTGCGATGGGCGAACTGACGCTGGGCAACCCGGATCGCCTGTCGACCGACGTCGGCCCGGTGATCGACGACGAAGCGCGCGGCAATATCGTGCGCCATATCGAGGCCATGCGTGCCAAGGGCCGCCGTGTGCACCAGGCCGACCTGGGTGCCGCGCAATCGGCGGCCTGCCGCAACGGCACGTTCGTGCCGCCGACGCTGATCGAACTCGATTCGATCGAGGAACTCAAGCGCGAGGTGTTTGGCCCGGTGCTGCATGTGGTGCGTTACCCGCGCTCGGCACTGGACACGATGATTGGCCAGATCAATGGCACCGGCTACGGGTTGACGTTGGGCATCCATACGCGTATCGACGAAACCATCGCGCATATCGTTGACCGTGCGCATGTGGGCAACCTCTACGTGAACCGCAATATCGTGGGTGCCGTGGTGGGCGTGCAGCCGTTTGGCGGCGAAGGCCTGTCCGGTACCGGCCCCAAGGCCGGCGGCCCGTTGTACCTGCATCGCCTGCTGTCGGTCTGCCCGCAGGATGCGGTGGCCAATGTCGTGCGTGCATCGGATGTCAACGGCGGCGCCGCAGACGCGCCGGCATCGCCCGAACTGGCCGCGCTGAAGGCGTGGGCGCAGTCGGCACAGCCGGAACTGGCTGCCGCCTGCGACCGCCTGGCGGCCGCATCGGCTTCGGGCCTGTCGGTGACGCTGCCCGGCCCCACGGGCGAGCGCAATACGTACTCGCTGCTGCCGCGCGAGCGCGTGCTGTGCCTGGCCCAGCAGGAATCCGATCTGGCGCTGCAACTGGCGGCCGTGCTGGCCGTGGGTTCCGAAGCGTTGTGGACTGACACACCTGTTGCAAAGGCGCTGTTGGCGCGCCTGCCTGCCGCAGTACAATCGCGCGTCCGCGTGGTTTCCGACTGGCTGGGCACGGACATCGCCTTCGATGCCGTGCTGCACCACGGCGATTCCGACCAGCTGCGCACGGTCTGCGAACAGGCGGCCACGCGTCCCGGCCCGATCGTCGGCGTGCAGGGCCTGGCCCAGGGTGAACCGAATATCGCGCTGGAGCGTTTGTTGATCGAGCGTTCGCTGTCCGTCAACACGGCGGCGGCGGGCGGCAATGCAAGTCTGATGACGATCGGCTGAGGCCACGGGCCACTGCGGATTGTCAGCAAAGTGTGTGGCGGGGGCCGGCGATCCCGACCCTGCCGCGCAACCCAGGAACGGAACGGTGCTGCCAACGCCGATCCGCAAATATGCCGACACCGGCACCATATGGCACCCTATGGGACCCAAGGAGAACTGATGAGCTCGACATTCCGCAAGACGGCCATGGCCGTTGCAGGCCTGACCGCTGCCTCGGCCGCTTTCGCCCAGGCACAGGAAATCAAGCTGGGCTACGCCGGCCCGCTGACCGGCGGCCAGGCACAGTACGGCAAGGACATGCAGAACGGCATCGTCCTGGCAATCGACGACATGAACGCCACCAAGCCGAAGATCGGTGGCAAGGAAGTCAAGTTTGTCCTGATCTCCGAAGACGACCAGGCCGATCCGAAAACCGGTTCGGTGGTGGCCCAGAAGCTGGTGGACGCCGGCATCCAGGGCATGCTCGGCCACTTCAATTCGGGTACCAGCATTCCCGCGTCGATGGTCTACAACCGCGCCGGCATTCCGCAGATCGCCATGGCGACGGCGCCTGAATACACCCGCCAGGGTTTCAAGACCACGTTCCGCATGATGACGTCCGACACCCAGCAGGGTTCGGTGATCGGTGCCTTCGTGGTGAAGAAGCTGGGCGCCAAGAACATCGCCATCGTCGACGACCGCACCGCCTACGGGCAGGGCCTGGCCGACGAGTTCGAGAAGGCGGCCAAGGCCGCCGGCGGCAAGATCGTGCGCCGCGAGTTCACGAACGACAAGGCCGTTGACTTCAAGGCCGTGCTGACCAACATCAAGCGCAGCAACCCGGACGTGATCTTCTACGGCGGCGCCGAGACCCAATCGGCCCCGATGGCCAAGCAGGTCAAGGAACTGGGCATGAAGGCACCGATCGTGTCGGGCGAAATGTCCAAGACCGACAACTTCCTGAAGCTGGCCGGCCCGGCTGCCGAAGGCACCGTGGTGTCGCTGGCCGGCCTGCCGCTGGAACAGATGCCGGGCGGCAACGCCTACGAGAAGAAGTACGAGAAGCGCTTCGGCTCGAAGGTCCAGACGTACTCGCCGTACGCCTATGACGGCGCCACGGCGATGATGACCGCCATGATCAAGGCCGGCTCGGCCGATCCGGCGCGCTACCTGCCGGTGCTGGCCGCCACGAACATGCAGGGCGTGACCACCAAGACCCTGGCCTACGACGCACGCGGCGACCTGAAGGACGGCGGTATCACCGTCTACAAGGTCCAGGGCGGCAAGTGGACCGTGCTGGAAACGGTCGGCGGCAAGTAATCGCCACGATTGCCACAGCTTTGATGCATTTCCTGTAGTACTTCAGCACGCCGGACGGCTTTCCTACGGACGGCGTGTTCTGAACGGGTAGCACTGACGCCACCCGGGCCTGGCCCGTGGTGGCGTTTTTTATGGTGTCTGCCCATGGGCATGGGTCTGTTCTGCCCTGGAAGACCCCAGTCCCCGCCACCGTCAACCCAAATCAGACCCCTTTCCGCCCCTGTTCTCTTCCAAGCGAGTCACGCCAATGGCGCATAATTCCGCTTTTGCCGAATTCTGAAGGAGCGGGCCGTGCAGGATGTCCGTTACGAGCACGCGATCGCGCTGGCCAATGCCGGGCGCCATGACGAGGCGCTGCAGATTGCCGACCAGCTGTGGGAGGCACACCCCGAAGTAGTGGATTACGCCGCGTTGCGCGCACAGATCCAGTCCGACCGTGGCGATGTGGCTGCCGCGCTGGCTGCGCTGGACGAAGCCATGGCGCGTCTGCCCGAATTGCCGCTGGCGCCGATGCACCGCTGGGCGTCGCGTGGCGCGCTGGTCCATATGTATGGCACCTTGCTGATGCGCGACGGACGCGACACCGAGGCGCAGCCGTGGCTGCACGAGGCGGCACGCCGCAACGGGCTGGCCACCGGCGAATGGGCCGCGCACTTCTATGCGGGCTTTGTCGCGTTCCGGCTGAACGACTTCGCGCTGGCCGGCCGTTACTGGCACGACCTGCTGTACCGTGCCCCCGACCTGGGTGCCGGCGACATCCTGCCGCTGGTGCAGGATTACGTGGCACGCAGCGATGCCGCCGAGCTGCTCGGCGAGCCGCTGCTGCGCATTTGCCTGGGGCGCATCGCGCTTGATTCCCCGGAACTGCTCGACCTGACGCCTGCGCAAGGCGATGCACTGGCGGCCGCCCAGGCCGAGCGCGTGCTGGCCGAACAGCCCGATCACGCCGAGGCACGGCGCCTGCGCGCGCCGCTGCGGCTGGGTTCCGAACCCGCCGCTGCGCTCGACGATCTGGAAACCTATCTGCGCCAGCGCCCCGATCCGCTGGCCCAGGTGCGCGCGCTGACGTGGCGCCACCAGGCCAATGTGGCCGCCGGTGCCAGCGCCCCGGCGCAACCGGCATGGACCGGCTTTGCCGTGACGGCCGATGCCGACGACGGCGCCCTGTACTTCCATGCGGCCACCGCGCTGGGCAGCTTCATCGATGAGGTTCCCGCCTCGCAGGCGGCGCTCAAGCCGATGCTGGAAGCCATGTGCCGCAAGGGGCTGTCCTGCTTCGAAGCGTATTTCGAGACCGGCGAGGGCGATGCCCAGGGCCACGGCGGCAACGCCGACCCCCATCTCTATTCGCTGCTGTGCCGCCTGATGGCGCGCACGCTGCCGGCCGGCGCCGCGAACCTGGAAGAAAAGGTTGCGCTGCACCGCAAGGGCATGGCGGCCAGCGACTTTATCGATCACTGGATCGACCTGCTCGACGCCTACGCATCGGCCGGCCAGCACCAGCAGGTGGTGGATATGGCGGGCGAGGTGCTGAACCGGTATCCGGTGGAGCGCAATCCGGCGGATGTCAGCTGGGCCTTCAGCCGCCTGGTGGCGGCCTGGGCGGCGATCGGCGGGCGCGAGGCCACCGAATCGGCCAGCGCCGCGCTGGCGCATATGGATGCCCGGCTCGATGCGCTGCCCGTTGAGGCCCGCACCGAAGGCGCCCATGCGATGGCCCATGCACGTGCCCATTACGGCACGCTGCTGCAGACCGGCATGGGATCGATGGACGAGCACGACAAGGCCGATGCCATCGCCGAACTTGAGGCACTGCAACGGCGCTCGCTGCTGATCGACGACGCCTGGGTGTCGGGCCGTTTCGGCCAGATCTGGCGCGACCTTGGTGACCATGAGCGGGCCATGCCGCTGCTGGAGCAGGCTGTGCAACTGGGCGAGGGCGATGCGCGTCAGCAGGCACCCGCGCGCGTGCAGCGCGCCAGGCTGCTTGTGGACCTGGAGCGCCATCCCGAGGCGCTGACCGACTTCCAGATCGCCTTTGCCGCGCGCGACGACTGGGACGCGCAGACCTGGCTGGCCGCCGTCCAGGCCGCTCTGGGCATGGGCCAGCGCGAAACGGCGTTGGGATGGTTCGAGCGGGCACGCGTGCTCGACGCCGAAAAGGGCGGCACGCGTGGCTTGTACGCCAAGGTGGAAACGGCACTGAAGGCCACGCGGCCCAAGTGGAAGCTCTGGGGTATTTGAACGCCCGGCCGGAGAATGTGAGCCACCGCACGCGGGACAAATCTGATTTTGCAAGTCCTACAAAAGCGCTATCGGAGACGATGGCGCTTTTTCATTGGAGAAGGCGAGAGTTGTCGGCATGTTCTGGAAAGTGTCGGACAAGCACTTACATTTCCTGACGTGTCCTTCCGTTACCATGTCGCGCATGAACGGATTGAGCCAACTATTTCCCTCGCTGCCGCTGGCGCCGGGCGGACTCTTCTGGGTAGGCCTTGCGCTGGTTGGCGCGGGCCTTGCCGGTGAAGTCTGCCGCCGCTGGCTGGGCTGTCCACGTATCGTCGGCTACGCGGTGGTAGGGCTGTTCGCCGGCATGCTCGGGCGCAGCATCGTCGACGACAACATGATCGCGCAGACCCGCGTGCTGATCGACATGGCGCTGGCTCTGGCGCTGTTCGAGCTGGGTCACCGTCTGTCGTTGTCATGGCTGCGCGCCAACCCGTGGCTGCTGATCACAAGTGCCGCCGAAAGCCTGCTCACCTGGGGCCTGGTGTCCACGGTGCTGCAGTGGATGGGGGCGTCGCCAGGGGTGGCGATCCTGGCCGGCGGTATCGCGGTCAGCACCTCGCCCACCATCGTGCTGCAGCTCAAGAACGAACTGCGTGCCGACGGGCAGGTGACCGAGCGGCTGATGGCAATGTCCGCGCTCAATTCGATCTACGCCGCGGCCATCGTGCAGGTGGCTACCGGCTGGCTTCATTCCGAATACGGCAACCTCGGTGCGGCGCTGCTGCATCCGCTGTACCTGCTGGTGGGCTCGTGTCTGCTGGCGTGGATGGTGGGCAAGTTCGGCCATGCCATCTACGCGCGCATGTCCGCCGACGACCACTACAGCTTCCTGGTGCTGGTGGGACTGGTGTTGTTCACGCTGGCGCTGACCCGGGTGCTGAAACTGTCGATGCCGCTGACGCTGATGCTGGCCGGCGTGGTGTTCAAGCACCAGGACCGCCAGCCGCATGTGTGGCCCACGCACTTCGGCAGTGCAGGCAGCCTGCTGATCATCGTGATGGTGGTGTCGCTGGGCCTGCCGCTGACCGCCAAGGACTGGGTAGTGGGCGGATCGCTGGCCGTGGCGCTGGTGGTCTTCCGCCACATTGCCAAGCTGGCCGGTGTGGTATCGCTGGGATCGTTCTCGGGGCTGAGCCTGCGCCAGTGCGCGGCGCTGGGGCTCGCGCTGGCGCCGATGTCCGGGCTGGCTTATCTTTTGATGAGCGACGTTGCCCGCCTGTACCCGGGCACAGGGGCGCCGCTCGCATCGATCATCCTGTGCGCGCTCGCAATCGAGCAGCTGCTTGCCCCGATCATCGCGGCATGGGCGCTGCGCTACGCCGGCGAGTCGCGTGACCATGGAGGAGGGCGCTGATGTCGCTCGAACCGTTCAAGCATTCCGATGCACTGACCTTTGGCGTCGAGCTGGAACTGCAGCTCGTCAACCGGCACGACTATGACCTGGCGCCGTTCGCGCCAGACCTGATCCGCGCGCTGAAAGGCGCCCAGCACGCTGGCGATATCAAGCCTGAAATCAGTCCGTCGATGATCGAGATCAGCACGGGCATCTGCCGCAACTACGCACAGGCGCTGGAGGAGCTGACCGTGATGCGTGACCTGATGGTCAATGCGTCGCGCGGGCTGAACCTTGGCATCTGCGGCGGCGGCACGCATCCGTTCCAGGTCTGGTCGGATCGCACGATCTCGAACTCGCCGCGCTACCAGTACATTTCCGAGCTCTACGGTTACCTGGCGAAGCAGTTCACGGTGTTTGGCCAGCACGTTCACATCGGCTGCCCGAGCGCGGACGAATCGCTGTTCCTGCTCCACGCGATCGGGCGCTACGTGCCGCACTTTATTGCACTGGCCGCGTCGTCGCCTTACGTGCAGGGTGTGGATACCGGCTTCGCGTCGGCGCGCCTGAATTCGGTGGCAGCGTTCCCGATGAGCGGACGCGCCCCGCACGTGCTGACCTGGGACGGCTTCAGGGCGTACTTCGACAAGATGCGCGCCACCGGCGTGATCGAGAGCATGAAGGACTTCTACTGGGATATCCGTCCCAAGCCGGAGTTCGGCACGATCGAGGTGCGTGTGATGGACACCCCGCTGACCGTGCAGCGCGCCTGCGACATTGCCGCCTATATCCAGGCGCTGGCGCGCTACCTGTTGCTGTCGCGGCCATTCATGCCGCAGGAAGACGACTACCTGGTGTACACGTTCAACCGCTTCCAGGCTTGCCGTTTCGGCCTGGAAGGCGAGTATGTGCATCCGAACGAACTCACGCGGATGCCGATCGCGGACCATATCCTGTCGATCTGCGATGCGCTGGAGCCGCACGCCGAGGCGCTGGGGTCGCTCCAGGCGCTGGCCAATATCCGCGCCCAGGCGGCGGCACGCGACAACGATGCACGCCTGGTGCGCACGGTGAACGACGAGGCGCACAGCCTGCGCGACACGGTGCGCCGCACTTGCGAGTTGTGGGAATCCTGAAGCGCCGCCCGGGCTGACGCAGGGCGGCGCCTGGCAGGCGTGCCGAAAGCGGCCCGCCCTAGATGCCGTGCGGCACGCTCTCTCCGTCGCGGCCGCTTGCCAGCCCCAGCTGCTGGTTGGCCGGGACGGCAATGTCGATCAGCTTGGGCCGTGGCAGGTTCAGGCTGCGCATCATCACGATGAACTCGTCGCGTGTGCGGCCGGCCACCCGGCTGTTGGTGGCGCGCTCATGGCCGATCGTCGATTCGGTGCGGCCCTTGTAGTCGTGCGCGGGAAAGACGCGCGTGTCGTCGGGCAGGCGGAAAAGCTTCTGCGTCAGGCTGTCGAACAGCGTGCCGGCATCGCCCGACTGGAAGTCGGTGCGGCCACAGCCGTCGATCAGCAGCGCGTCGCCGGTGAAGATGCGCCGCGTCACGCCCTCGGGCGATGACTCCTCCCACAGGTAGCTCATGCTGCCGGCGGTATGGCCGGGCGTGTGGATCGCGCGCAGCACCTGGCGACCGAACGGAATCGTATCCCCATCGATCAGTTGTTTCAGCGCAGGCTTGATGTCGCAGCCCGAAGGCGCCGCCGTGCTGGCGCCCGTCAGCTGGGCAAGGTGGCCGGCCGACGTGATGTGGTCGGCGTGTGCGTGGGTTTCCACCACCCAGACGAGCTTGGCGCCAGTCTGCTCCAGCAGCGCAAGATCGCGGGCGTACTGGCGATCGACGGGGTCGATCAGCACGGCCTCGTGCGTGTCGGCATCGATCAGCAGGTAGGTGAAAGTGGACGATGTTTCGTCGAACAGCTGGTGAAAGGTCTGCATGGCAGTATTTTTCTGGCAAACCGAAAGTGCTTCCATGATACGTCGCCGGCGAGCGCCGGCAACCGGAATCCACTGCATCAGCACTCGACGATGTTGACGGCCAGCCCGCCGCGCGCGGTTTCCTTGTACTTGGTCTTCATGTCGGCGCCGGTCTCGCGCATCGTCTTGATGACCGAGTCCAGCGACACATAGTGCGTGCCGTCGCCGCGCAAGGCCATGCGTGCCGCGTTGACGGCCTTGACCGATGCCATGGCGTTGCGCTCGATGCACGGAATCTGCACGAGGCCGCCCACCGGATCGCAGGTCAGGCCCAGGTTGTGCTCCATGCCGATCTCGGCCGCATTTTCCACCTGCTCCGGCGTGCCACCCAGCACCGCGGCCAGCGCCCCGGCTGCCATCGAGCAGGCCACGCCGACTTCGCCCTGGCACCCTACCTCGGCGCCGGAGATCGACGCGTTGAGCTTGTAGAGCAGGCCGATGGCGCCGGCGGTCAGCAGGAAGTCGACCACACCCTGGGCGTTGGCGCCGGGGACGAAGCGGTCGTAGTAGTGCAGCACGGCGGGAATGATGCCGGCCGCGCCATTGGTCGGCGCCGTGACCACGCGGCCGCCGGCGGCGTTCTCCTCGTTGACGGCGATCGCGTAGAGGTTGACCCAGTCCATGACGGACAACGGGTCGGAGAGCGTGCGCTCGGCACGCAATGTCAGGTGTCGATAGAGTTCCGGCGCGCGCCGCTTGACCTTGAACGGGCCGGGCAGTTCGCCGTCAGTCCGGCAGCCGCGTGCCACGCACAGCTGCATCACGTCCCAGATATGCAACAGACCGTCGGTGACCTCGTTCTCCGGGCGCCATGTCAGCTCGTTTTCGAGCATGAGCCGGGCAATCGACTTGCCGCTGGCATGGGCCATGTCGAGCATCGCCCGCCCCGTACGGAACGGATGCGGCAACTGCTTGCCGGCGGCCAGCACCTGGGTATTGGGCGCGCCGGCGGTGACGACAAAGCCGCCGCCTACCGACAGATAGCGCGCTTCGCGCAGCGATACGCCATCGGCGTCGTAGGCGTGGAACTTCATGCCATTCGGATGCTCGGCCATCGCCTCGCGCCGATAGAACACGATGTGCTCGCGTTCCACGAACGGTATCGCGTGCTGGCCCAGCAGCGACAGCTGCTTGCTGGCACGCAGCGCCGCCAGCCTGCTGTCGATCGCGTCGGGGTCGACCGTGTCGGGGGATTCGCCCATCAGCCCCAGGATCACGCCCTTGTCGGTGCCGTGCCCTTTGCCGGTGGCGCCGAGCGATCCGTAAAGCTCCACGCGCACACTGGCCACCCGGGGCAGCAGGCCATCGCGCTCCAGGCCATGCGCGAACATCAGGGCCGCCCGCATCGGGCCCACCGTGTGAGAGCTCGACGGGCCAATGCCCACCTTGAACAGATCGAAGACGCTGACTGCCACGGCTGAACTCCAGTGTTGTTACCGGTTCGGGCCCACGAAGCCCGTGGACCGTTGGCCCGCTAGGCCGGCTTGTCCTGATCGGAACGCCCCGGATGACGCCATAGTGCGCCGGGTACGGCGGAAGCGGAAGCGTCGGGGGCGTGCTCTTTCATCTTCACGCTGATGGAGCCGTCCGTTTCGAGAATCGCGAAATGCACGTCTTCCACGCGGGCGCAGCCATTGCGGCGCAAGATCTTGTGCAATTCGTGCGTGCTGATGCGTTCGCGGCGCATGACTTCCTCAAAAACCTCGCCCTGGTGGATCACGATCTGCGGGCGGCCGTCGACAAGCATCTCCACCGGCCGGCTGCGCCACGTCACATACCCAAGCAGCGAGTCGGCCGCGAACAATGTGGCCGCCAGAATCAGACCGGCCAGCACCGAGTTGTCGCCGGCGTTCATCGCGTTCTGCACCGCATTCGAGATGATCAGTAGCAGAACCAGGTCGAACGGCGTGAGCTGCCCGATCTGCCGCCGGCCCGAAATGCGCATCAGCACCAGAATCGCGCCATAGACGATCAGTCCGCGCAGGACGAATTCCCACCAGGGCGCGCTGAGATTCCACATGAATGAGGCCTCCGCTCAAGGGCGGCGCCGGACGCCGACGCCTGCTTTCCCGAGCATAATCCGTCGGCGGCATCCGCGTGTATCGGATGCCGCCTGACAGGCCGGGCACTCACTCGTCGGCGTACTCGCTCATCGGCACGCACGAGCAGAACAGGTTGCGGTCGCCGTACACGTTGTCGGCACGGCCAACCGGCGGCCAGTACTTCTGCGTGCGCAGCGATGCCACCGGGTATGCGGCTTCCTCGCGCGTGTACTTGCGGCTCCACTCGTTACCCACCACCACGGCGGCGGTGTGCGGGGCGTGCTTGAGCGGGTTGTCCTCGCGATCGAAGCTGCCGTCTTCCACGCGCGCGATCTCGCCACGAATGGCGATCATGGCGTCGATGAAGCGGTCGAGCTCGTGCAGCGATTCGCTCTCGGTCGGTTCGATCATCAGCGTGCCCGGTACCGGGAAGCTCATGGTCGGGGCGTGGAAGCCATAGTCCATCAGGCGCTTGGCCACGTCCTCGTTGGAGATGCCCGTGGTCTTCTGCAGCGGACGCAGGTCCAGGATGCATTCGTGTGCCACCAGGCCGTGCTGGCCCGTGTACAGCACCGGGAAGTGCGGCGACAGGCGGCGCGCCACGTAGTTGGCGGTCAGGATCGCGTTCTCGGTGGCGGCGGTCAGCCCGGCCGAGCCCATCATCGCGATATACATCCACGAAATCGGCAGGATGCTGGCCGAGCCGAACGGCGCGGCCGAGATGCCGCCGATGCCGTTGTCGTCGCGACGATAGCCGACGCTGTCCTGGTTCGGCAGGAAGTCGGCCAGATGCGCACCCACTGCTACCGGACCCACGCCCGGGCCGCCACCGCCGTGCGGAATGCAGAACGTCTTGTGCAGGTTCAGGTGCGACACGTCGCCACCGAACTGGCCCGGTGCGGCCACGCCCACCATCGCGTTCATGTTGGCGCCGTCGACATAGACCTGGCCGCCATGCTTGTGCACGATGTCGCAGATCTGCTGCACGCCCTGCTCGAACACGCCATGCGTGGACGGGTACGTGATCATGATCGCGGCCAGGTTCTTGCTGTGCTGCTCGGCCTTCTTCGCCAGGTCGTCCAGGTCGACGTTGCCGTTGTCGTCGCAGGCCACCACCACCACCTTCATGCCGGCCATCTGGGCCGACGCCGGGTTGGTGCCGTGTGCCGACGACGGAATCAGGCAGATGTCACGATGGCTTTCGCCACGGCTGGCGTGGTACGCGTGGATGATCAGCAGGCCCGCGTACTCGCCCTGCGAGCCGGCGTTCGGCTGCAGGCTCACTGCGGCGTAGCCGGTGGCGGCGCACAGCATCGCTTCCAGCTGGTCGATCATTTCGCGATAGCCGACGGTCTGGTCCAGCGGCGCGAACGGGTGGATGTTGCTGAACTCGGGCCACGTCACCGGAATCATCTCGCTGGTGGCGTTGAGCTTCATCGTGCAGGAGCCCAGCGGGATCATCGTGCGGTCCAGCGCCAGGTCCTTGTCGGCCAGCGAACGCAGGTAGCGCAGCATCTCGTGTTCGGCGTGATGCGTGTTGAACACCGGATGCGTCAGGTAGGCGCTCTGGCGCGCCACCTTGGCCGGGAAGCCGTCGCCCACCGACGCCTCGATCTTGTCGAAGTCGGGTACCGGCTTGCCGTGCGCGAAGATTTCCCACAGCGTGACCACGTCGTCGCGCGATGCGGTTTCGTCCAGCGAGATGCCGATGTGCGATGCGCCGGCGTGGCGCAGGTTGATGCCGCGCTGGGTGGCCGTGGCGTGGAACGCCTCGGTGTTGAAGCCGGTTTCCAGCGTCAGCGTGTCGAAGAACGTCTCGTTGACCGGCGCCAGGCCCAGCATCTTCAGGCCGGCGGCCAGCGTGGCGGTCAGGCGGTGCACGCGTTGCGCAATGCGTTTCAGGCCCTGCGGGCCGTGGTAGACCGCGTACATCGACGCCATCACGGCCAGCAGCACCTGCGCGGTGCAGATGTTCGACGTGGCCTTCTCGCGGCGGATATGCTGCTCGCGCGTCTGCAGTGCCAGGCGATAGGCCTTGTTGCCCTGCGCGTCGATCGTGACGCCGACCAGGCGGCCCGGCATCGAACGCTTGAATTCATCCTTGACCGCCATGTAGCCCGCGTGCGGACCACCGAAACCAAGCGGCACGCCAAAGCGCTGCGAATTGCCCACGGCCACGTCGGCGCCCCATTCGCCCGGGGCGGCGATCAGCGTCAGCGCCAGCAGGTCGGCGGCGGCCACCACGCGGCCACCGGCCGCATGCACGGCATCGGCGATGGCGCGGTAGTCGGCCACATCGCCATTCACCCCCGGGTATTGCAGCAGCACGCCAAAGGCATGCGACTGCGCGGCGTCGGCGGCGGGGCCAACCTTCACCTCGATGCCCAGCGGCAGCGCGCGCGTGCGTACCACTTCCAGCGTCTGCGGCAGGACGTCGTCGGCCACGTAGAACGTGTTCGACGCATGCTTGTGCACGCGCTGCAGCAGCGTCATGGCCTCGGCGGCCGCCGTGCCTTCGTCGAGCATCGACGCGTTGGCGATGTCCAGGCCCGTCAGGTCCGTGATCATCTGCTGGAAGTTCAGCATCGCTTCCAGGCGGCCCTGCGAGATTTCCGGCTGGTACGGCGTGTAGGCGGTGTACCAGGCCGGGTTTTCGAAGATGTTGCGCAGCACCACGCCCGGCGTGAGCGTGTTGTAGTAGCCCTGTCCGATGAAGCTCTTCAGCACGCGGTTCTTGGCGGCCAGGCCGCGCAGGCGGGCCAGTGCGGCTTCCTCGGTCAGCGGGGCGGTGAACTCGCCCAGCGACATGCCGTCGCGGCGGCGGATGGCGGCGGGCACCACGGCGTCGATCAGCGCGGCGCGGCTGTCGAAGCCCAGCACCTTGAGCATGTGTTGCTGTTCGGCGCTGTCGGGACCGATATGGCGGGCGGCGAAGGCGTCGCGCGCCTCCAGTTCGGCCAGCGTGGGCCGTGTACCTTGGGCGGCGGCATTCATGGGAAACGGGGCGTTCATGGCAAGGAATCTCGGGGAGCGGGCGGCGGGCAGGTGGTCAGACTGCCCGCCGCGCGTGGCATCAAACAGTCAGCGCCATCAGGCGCCGACGCTGGCCTTGTAGGCGTCGGCGTTCATCAGGCCGTTCACGTCGTCGGCGTTGGCTGGCTTCAGCTTGAACAGCCACGCGTCGAAGGCGTTGGCGTTGACCGATTCCGGCGACGCCGAGGCGGCGTCGTTGACGGCGATCACTTCGCCAGCCACCGGGGCGTAGATGTCGGAAGCCGCCTTGACGGACTCCACCACGGCCAGGGCGTCGCCGGCACCAACCGACTTGCCGACTTCGGGCAGTTCCAGGAAGACGATGTCGCCCAGGGCATCCTGTGCGTGGTCGGTAATGCCGATCGTCAGCGTGCCGTCGGCTTCGACGCGCACCCACTCGTGCGACTCGGTGTACTTCAGGTCAGCGGGGAAGTTCATGAGGTTCTCCGTCAATACAGTTTGTTTCTTGTTTCATTCACCCAGGTCCGCAGCAGGTTGGGCTCGAGCGGACGGGTGGAGGGGCGACCGTTTGATGTGAAGCCGGGCGATGCCTCAGCTCACGAGTGCCTTGCCATTACGCACAAACGGCAGTTTAACCACAGTCGCGGTCAGTTTGCGGTCACGAATCTCGACCTGGACGTCGGTGCCGGGCGCCACGTCCTTCGGCAGGCGGGCAAACGCGATCGACAACTGCAGGCTCGGGCTGAACGTGCCGCTGGTGATTTCACCAGCTCCGGCGGCGGTGATTACCTTCTGGTGCGCACGCAGCACGCCGCCCTTGTCGCGCAGGATCAGGCCCGCGAATGTCTGTTTCTGGCCGCCGGCCACCAGGGCCTGCTTGCCGGTGAAGTCGCGCTCGCTCTGCAGGTCGACCGTCCAGGCCAGGCCGGCGTCGAGCGGCGACGTGTTGATATCCATGTCCTGGCCATACAGGTTCATGCCGGCTTCCAGGCGCAGCGTGTCGCGCGCGCCCAGGCCAGCCGGGCGCACGCCCGCCGCGGACAGCTTTTCCCAGATGCCGGCAACGTTTTCGGCCGGCACCACCAGTTCGAAGCCGTCTTCGCCGGTGTATCCGGTGCGGGCGATCATCAGCTCGCCCATTTCGGGGTCCTGCACCACAAGCGCGTTGAACGGCTTGAGTGCGTCGGCGGGCTGGGTGGAGGGGAAAGCCTGGTAGACCTTGGCGCGCGCATTGGGGCCCTGCACGGCCACGATGGCCAGCTTGCCGGCGCCGGCCGGCGCAACGTCGCCACGGCGCGGCGTGATCGTCACGCCGCTGCCGGTGGCCGCGTTGCGCGACTGGATCCATTCGATGTCGCCGATGGCCGTGCTGGCGTTCACCACAAGGCGGAAATGATTCTCGGCAAAGAAGTAGACGATCAGGTCGTCGATGACGCCGCCCTTGTCATCGAGCATGCAGGAATACAGCGCCTTGCCCGGCGTTTGCAGCTTGTCGACGTTGTTGGCCAGCAGGCCGCGCAGGAAGGCGCGCGTCTGGGCGCCGTGCAGGTCGACCACGCACATGTGCGACACGTCGAACATGCCGGCATCGGCACGCACGGCATTGTGTTCCTCGATCTGCGACCCGTAGTTGACCGGCATGTCCCAGCCGCCAAAGTCGACCATGCGGGCGCCAAGGGCGCGGTGGATAGCGTTGAGGGGCGTGGCCTGGAGCGTCATGGATATCCTCGGGGGCGGTTCGAAAACGAAAAAAGGGTCATCCGCCGCAACGATCGGTGCACCAATGTGCAACCAATCCGCTGCGGCGGATGACCCCTCTGTCCTCGATACCTGAGAGATTACGAAGCGTCGGCGTGCCGCGCGCTTCGTGCGCCCCTTCGGTGGACATGCTCACCCTGCGTCAGGGCAGTGGCGGATGTCGCTCTCCAGAGTGCGGCATGCATCGTGTGCATGTTGCATGCCGATCCGGTCGGTCCATGGTGCCTGAGAGTTTTTGGGTAGTTCCCCTTCGGCGGCGCAGTCGCTGCGCGCTCTCCCGGCCGGATGCGCGAGAATGTACGGGACCGGTCTGCCTTTGTCAAACGCAAGCCTGACGCCGGCCACCGGCCACGCCCCCGGATCTGGAACTTGTTGCCGGCCGGTTATCGGTGGTCCTTCGTCACGACGTTACCGATCACACCGCCCACGGCCGCACCGCCCAGCGTACCCAGCGCACTGCCGTCGGTCAGCACGGCACCGCCCAGCGCACCGGCGCCCGCGCCAATGGCCGTGTTCCGCTGCTTCGGCGTCATGTCCGCGCAGCCGGCAAAGCCCACCAGCGTCACGCCGATCAGGGCAACTTTCGAAAGGGTGCGAAGCGTCTTCATGATTGGCTCCTTTGTTGTCATCGAGCATCGTTTCCGATTTGTGGATCTGTCCCGAACCGGTCGCGCCACGCGCAAGACCCGCGCGGTCCTGCCCGACAAGAGGCAAGCTCCATGCCCCGGGATCCGCCGTTTTACGATTGTTACCAGCCTGAAACGCCTCTTGTCGGACGCCGCCCGACAACCGGTCCAGGCCTGAAGCGCGTGTTAACATCGACGCCTTTGGCGCGCAGCCCCTCAGGTGCGCCTTGAGCCATCCCGCCCGCAACGTTCCCCCTGCCTCATGACTCACGGACTCAATGCCGCGCAATCCGAAGCGGTTCGCTATCTGGACGGCCCCTGCCTTGTGCTGGCGGGCGCCGGCTCGGGCAAGACGCGCGTGATCACGCAGAAAATCGCCCACCTGATCGAGGACAAGGGGTTCGAGCCACGTCACATCGCGGCCGTCACGTTCACGAACAAGGCGGCGAAAGAGATGCAGGAGCGCATCGGCAAGCTGATGGAAGGCAAGACCACGCGCGAAGGGAAGCGCATTCCACTCAAGCAGCTGACGGTTTGTACGTTTCACTCGCTGGGCGTGCAAATC
Organism: Cupriavidus sp. HE11; assembly: GCF_056097175.1. NCBI lineage: Bacteria > Pseudomonadati > Pseudomonadota > Betaproteobacteria > Burkholderiales > Burkholderiaceae > Cupriavidus > Cupriavidus sp. HE11. Next base: position 1,795,489 of record NZ_CP184464.1, on the reverse strand, counting down.
TTGCGCATGGAAGCCGAGCATGTCGGGTTGAAGCCACAGTTCTCGATCATGGATGCGGACGACTGCTTCGGCCTGATCCAGGAGCAGCTCGGCACGACCGACAAGAAGCTGATTCGCAGCGTGCAGGGCACGATTTCGCTGTGGAAGAACGGCATGGTCGATCCCGAGACGGCACTCGCGCAGGCCGCCGATGCCGACGAACACCAGGCCGCGATGGTCTATCGCAACTACGTGGCCACGCTGAATGCCTACCAGGCGGTGGACTTCGACGACCTGATCCGGCTGCCCGCCGAGCTGTTCGCGCGCGACGAGGCCGTGCGCCTGAAGTGGCAGAACCGCCTGCGCTATTTCCTGGTCGACGAATACCAGGACACCAACGCGTGCCAGTACCAGCTGCTGAAGCTGCTGGCGGGTGGCTCGCACCTGCGCGCGCCGGCATTTACGGCGGTGGGCGACGACGACCAGGCCATCTACGGCTGGCGCGGCGCCACGCTGGACAACCTGCGGCTGCTGCAGACCGACTTTCCCGACCTCAAGGTGGTCAAGCTGGAGCAGAACTACCGCTCCACGGTGCGCATCCTCGAAGCGGCCAACGCGGTGATCGCCAACAATCCGAAGCTGTTCGACAAGAAGCTGTGGTCGGAACACGGCATGGGCGATCCGATCGCGATCCACCCGATGAACGACGAGGAGCACGAGGCAGAGTCGGTGGTGTTCCGCCTGTCTGCGCACAAGTTCGAGCGCCGCGCACAATTTCGCGACTACGCCATTCTCTATCGCGGCAACCACCAGGCGCGGCTGTTCGAACAGATCCTGCGCCGCGAGCGCATTCCGTATGTGCTGTCGGGCGGCCAGAGTTTCTTCGACAAGGCCGAGATCAAGGACATCTGCGCCTATCTGCGCCTGATCGCCAACCCCGACGACGACCCCGCGTTCATCCGCGCCATCACCACGCCGCGCCGTGGGGTGGGCAACACCACGCTCGAGGCGCTGGGCACGTTTGCGGGCCAGGCCAAGGTGTCGCTGTTCGAGGCGGCAATGATGGGCGGCATCGAGGCCAAGCTGCAGCCGCGCCAGCTGGAGCCGCTGCGTACGTTCTGCGAATCGATGGTGCGCCTGGCCGACCGCGCGGCGAACGACCCCGCCACCGTGGTGCTGGACGATCTGATGGAAGGCATCCATTACGAGGCCTACCTGTACGACACCTTCGACGAACGGCAGGCGCAGTCGCGCTGGACCAACACGCTCGAATTCCTGGACTGGCTCAAGCGCAAGGGCACCCGTCCCGAGGCCGAAGGCGAGGGCGAGGCCACCGGCTTTGACACGGCCGACGGTTTTGGCGACGAAGGCAAGAACCTGCTCGAACTGACCCAGACCGTGGCGCTGATGAGCATGCTCGAAGGCCGCGAGGAAGACCCGGATGCCGTGCGGCTGTCGACGCTGCACGCGTCGAAGGGCCTCGAATATCCGCACGTGTTCCTGGTGGGCGTGGAAGAGGGCATCCTGCCCCACACGCGCGAGGACGAAGACCTGGGCGACGAGAAGATCGAGGAAGAACGCCGCCTGATGTATGTGGGCATCACGCGTGCGCAGCGCAGCCTGCAGATCAGCTGGTGCAAGAAGCGCAAGCGGGCACGCGAAACCTATTCGGTCGAACCGTCGCGCTTCATTGCCGAGATGAAGCTCGAGGAAGCCCCGGCACCGCAGGACAACACGCCGGCGATGAGTCCGAAGGACCGGCTCGCCGGCCTGAAAGCCTTGCTCAACAAGCCCGCCGCGGGCTGACTTGATACAAGGCTGACAAGACACATAGGCACGCGCTCACTAGGATTGGCGGCGCGTGGAAACGTCTCTCGGACGTTCCTGCGACACACCGCGCCCGCCCTTCGGTTGCGGTGTGGCTGGGCGCATGCGAGCCCGGCTTCTTCCCTGTTGAACGCTCCCGGATGCGGCAGCACCGGGGGCGTATTTTTCTCCCCGGGACCTTGCCCTGCGTGAACCTGCGCAGCGCCCCGCCCCGCGCCTCCTTGTGCGCTTCGCTGCACGTATCAAAATTGATACAAAGCCGGCATCGCCTGTAATCTCCCGACTGGTACATTGGCCGATCGGATGTCCCGCGTATTCCTCACTTTTTTCCCATGGACCTGTCGCCCAACCTGCCCATTCGTCTGCTGATCGTCGATGACGATCCCCAGATCCGTTCCATGCTGGCCGAATACCTGGCCACGTTCGGCATGGAGGCGGAGGGCGCGGAAGGCGGCTCAGCGATGCGCGCGGCAATGGGCCGGCAGGAATACGATCTCGTGATCCTGGACCTGTCGCTGCCCGGCGAGAACGGCCTGACGCTGTGCCGCGAGATCCGCGAGCAGAGCAACCTGCCCGTGATCATGCTGACCGCCCGTGCCGAGCTGGCAGACCGCGTGGTGGGCCTGGAGGTGGGTGCGGACGACTACGTGACCAAGCCGTTCGAAATGCGCGAGCTGGTGGCCCGCATCCACACCGTGCTGCGGCGCAGTCGCGGCGAGGTGCGACGCACGACGCCGGCCACGGCGGGGCACGAGATGCGCTTTGGCTGCTGGCGCCTGAATGCCACGTTGCGCCAGCTGGTCGATGCCGAAGAGACGGTGGTGCCGCTGTCCAACGCGGAATTCCGACTGCTGCTGACGTTCATCGAGAATCCGAACCGGGTGCTCGACCGCGAGATGCTGATCAACAATGCACGCGGCCGCGACCTGGACGTCTTCGACCGCAGCATCGACCTGCTGGTATCACGGCTGCGCCAGAAGCTGCGTGACGATCCGCGCGATTCGTCGCTGATCCGCACCGTGCGTGGCGAAGGATACGTCTTTACCGGCAACGTGGAGCACTGAAGGCATGGCTGCTGCGATCCCGCCGTCAACCGGCGGTGCTTCGGCGATGCGGCCCGAACCGCGCGCCGTGGAACCGGCCAGACGCCGCCGGTTCAACTCGATGTTCATGCGGTTGTTCTTTGTCATGACCGCCATCATGCTGGCCGTGCACGTGCTGGGCGTGACCGTGATCGAGAGCGTGTTTCCGCGCCCCGGATCGGAACGCTACATGGAGCGCATGCGCCGCGCGGCCTCCGATGCAGAGGCGGCTGGCCAGCTGCTGCCCAACGGGCCGCCCCCGCATCCGCTCGAAGGCGTCTTCATGCCCGACCGGCCGCCTGGCCCGCCGCCCGGCATGCGAGGCAATGAGCCGTTCGATTTCGATGGCCCGCCGCTGCGCCCCGAGGCCTTCGGCGAGCGCCCGCCATTCAGTCGCCCGCCCGGCCCGCCGAAGGGATTCCATATCCGTGGCATCTGGCCGCCGCACCTGGGCCTGATCTTCCAGCTTGCGGCCATCCTGATCGCGTCATGGGTGGGTGCCCGCCTGCTGGCGCGGCCGGTGCAGCAACTGGCCAGCGGCGCGAACCGCCTGGCGCAGGACGTGCACGCGCCGCCGCTGGACGAGGACACCGGCCCAGCCGAAGCCCGCGATGCCACGCACGCACTGAACCTGATGCAGCAGCGCATCCGCACCCAGCTGGCGCAGCAGTCGCGCTTTCTGGCAGCGGTATCGCACGACCTGCGCACGCCGCTGACGCGCATGAGCCTGCGCATCGAACGCATCGAGGACAACGACGTGCGCTATCGCCTGCGCCAGGATCTGGCCGAGATGAATGGCCTGATCGATGCCACGCTCTATTACCTGCGCGAGCGCGACGATGGCGCCGGCCCGCGCCAGCGCGTGGATGTGCTGGCGCTGCTACAGGCCGTGGTCGACGATGCCCAGGAGATCGGGCAGGACGTGCGCCTGTCTGGCGAAGCGGCACCGCTGCTGGCCTATCCGACCGAACTGCGTCGCGCCGTGGTCAACCTGGTGGAAAACGCGCATCGCTATGGCGGCGCCGCGCACATCATCCTGACCGACAGCCCCGAGCGCGTATCGATCGATGTCTGCGACAACGGCCCCGGCATTCCGCCGGCCGAACTGTCGCGCGTGCTTGAGCCGTTCTATCGCGTGGAATCGTCGCGCAGCCGCGCCACCGGCGGCGTGGGCATGGGCCTGTCGATTACCGCCGATATCGTGGCGCGCCACGGCGGTGACCTGAAGCTGTCCAACCGCGTCGAAGGCGGCCTGCGCGTCAGCATCACGCTGCCGCGCGCCTGACGCTGCGGCGGATACTGACGCCCTTGCTCAGGCGCGCTGCGGCAGGCCGCTCTTGCCGATCGGTGCCAGCTGCACGTACTGCGAGCCGCGCAGCCCGCGCGTGAAGTCCAGCGTGAAGTCGCCCACGTCGATACGGGCCTGCAGGGCACGCCGCAATTCGGTCGTGCCCGATCCCTTCATGCCCGCAGCCGATCGCGCCAGCCAGGCCGCGCCGATATAGCCGGCCAGCGTGGCGGGCGAGGGCGGCTCGTCGAGATACTGCTTCATGCGGGCCACGTGCTCCTTCACCACACGCAGCGTCGACTCCTGCGGACCCGGGGCAATCTGCGTCACGACCATGCCGCCCGCGTAGTTGGCACCGAGGATTTCGCGCGCCGACGACGGGCTGACCGCCGAGAGTCCCACCAGGAAGCCGTACCAGTTCTGCGCTGCCAGCGCGCGGCCCAGGCTGCCATAGGCCAGCGTGTCGCCTGCCACGATCACGGCGCCGGGCCGGGCGGCGGCAATACGTTTCGCGCTGTCGTCGAAGTTGCCGGTCAGCGCTACCGCGCGCGTCGAGATGTCTTTTTCCAGACGGGCCAGCCATGGCGTACCGGCGCCAAGCGTGCCCGCCGCAAAGTCGGGTGACACGGCCAGCGCGATGCCCGACAGTCCGTAGCTGCGCAACTGATGCACGGCGGCGTCCAGCTCGGCCTGGTAGTCGGCGCGCGTGAACCACACGTTGTCGGCCGCCATGGTCAGCCCCGACAGCGGCGCCACGATCTGCACCCCACGCCGCGTCAGGTCGGCAGAGCCTGCCAGCGTGGGCAGCAGGCTGTCACCGGGCCCGAACAGTACTTCCGCGCGTTCATTGTCGGCCAGCGCCACGGCCTGTGCGACGGCCGCGCGCGGGTTCGAAGCGTCGGCGTCGCGCACCACATGGACGATGCGCAGGCCGCCGTTGCTGGCCGGCGACGCATTGAAGGCATCGAACATCACCTTGGCGCCCGCCAGATAATCGCGCGCCTGATCGGCCTGCGGGCCCACGCGGTCTACCAGATGACCCACCACAAGCTGGCGGCGCAGCACCTGGCCGGCGGGCTGCGCAAACGCGGGCAGCACGGCGGCGGAAGTCAGGGCGCCAAGCATCTGCAAGGCGCGGCGGCGGCCCGGGAAAGCGGGCAGACACGCGAGGGTCGACTGCGGCGAGGCTGGGCGCATGGCAGTGGAAAGATCAAGTGGGACGGGATGTGCTTCGGAAAGCGAATACGGGCGGGACTTCGAGAGTCGGACCCGAGACTATCGGCCCTTCATGACGCTTCCGTGACTTTCACCAGACTTGAGGCCCCCCGTTGGCGGGGCTGGCAGGTGTAGGGTTGCCGTGATCTTGATGCGCATCAAGGTTGTTGCATCGGGCCAGGCATAGGATCGATCGTCATTCCGCCCACAAATCGAGTCTCCGCATGTCCGCCCCCATTCCAGACGTCGCCGGCACGGCTTTCGACCGCCGCGCGCTTGCCGATTTCCGCAGCCTGGCCGGCCGCATCGACGGCAACGGCCCCCGCTATACCTCGTATCCCACGGCCGACCGCTTCCACAACGAAGTTGGCGATGCCGGCTACCGGACCGCGCTGCAAGCCTGCCGCGCCGATTCGCCGGCCCCGCTGTCGCTGTATCTCCATATCCCGTTCTGCGAGAACATCTGCTACTACTGCGGCTGCAACAAGATCATCACCAAGGACCACAGCCGCAGCGCGCTATACGTCGATTACCTGTCGCGCGAGATGGCCATGGTCGCCGGACGCCTGGGCGAACGGCGCGCCGTGATGCAATCGCACTGGGGCGGCGGTACGCCGACCTTCCTCGATCCCGATGAAATGCGCCGTGTGATGGCAGCGCTGCACGAGCATTTCGTGCTGCTGCCCGAAGGCGAGCATTCGATCGAGATCGATCCGCGCCGCGTAACGGACGAGCGAATGGACCTGCTGGCCGAACTGGGCTTCAACCGGATCAGCCTGGGCGTGCAGGACTTCGATCCCGAGGTGCAGGAAGCCGTGCACCGGGTGCAGTCCTATGAAGAAACGCGCGCCGTGGTGCTGGCGGCGCGCCGCCTGGGCTTCCAGTCGGTCAGCGTCGACCTGATCTACGGATTGCCACACCAGACTACCGCACGCTTTGGCGAGACTATCGAAAAGGTGCTGGAACTGCGGCCGAACCGGCTGTCGGTCTACAGCTACGCGCATCTGCCGCACGTGTTCAAGCCGCAACGCCGTATCGATGCCGCAACACTGCCGCCGGCCGCCGAGAAGCTCGATATCCTGGTGTCGACCATCGAACGGCTGACTGCCGCCGGCTATGTCTACATCGGCATGGATCACTTTGCGCTGCCCGACGACGACCTGGCGGTGGCCCAGCGCGAAGGCCGCCTGCAACGCAATTTCCAGGGCTATGCCACGCATGCCGGCTATGACCAGATCGGGCTGGGGGTGTCGGCCATCGGCGCCGTGGCCGGGCACTATGTGCAGAACGCCCGCACCACGGACGAGTACTACGCTGCCATCGACGCAGGGCGCCTGCCGGTGGTGCGCGGCTTCGAGATGTCCGCAGACGATCATCTGCGCAAGGCCATCATCGGCGCGCTGATGTGCAATGGCACGCTCGATATTGCCGAGGTGGAACAGACGTACGGCATCGACTTTGCCGCCACCTTCGCGGCCGAACTGGCCGATCTGGACAAGCTGGCCGTCGATCACCTGGTGCGCCGAACGCCGGACCGCATCGACATCACCGAACTGGGTCGCCTGCTGGTACGCCGTGTGGCGATGGTGTTCGACCGCTACCTGCGTGACGATGCCGCGCGCCCGCAACCGGCGCCGAATGCCGCAAACGATGCCAGGGTGATACCGCTGGTACGCTATTCACGCGTGGTCTAGCGTCGCAGATTCGCCAGAAACTAAAAAGCCCGCGAATGTCTCGCGGGCTTTTTGCTGGGCCAAGGCCCGGTATCGGGCCTTGGCCTGGACTTCCTGCAAAGCTTATTTCGCTGCGTTGGCCATGTAGTCCGATGCGGCGATCACGTCTGCATCCGGGCCGGCGTAGCCACCCTTGGGCGGCATCACACCCTTGCCCTTGAGCGCGTAGTTGTGAACCACGTCCATGCCTTCCTTCAGGCGCGGGGCCCAGGCTGCCTTGTCGCCAAACTTCGGCGCACCAGCCACGCCAGCTGCGTGGCATGCGGCGCAAACCTGTTCGTAGACCTTCTTGCCGGTGTCCGCCGATGCCGCGGCTGGCGCGGCAGCCGGTGCGGCCGGTGCAGCGGCTGCCGGGGCGGGAGCCGCAGCTGCGGCGGGTGCCGGTGCTGCTGCCGGAGCTGCGGGCGCCTCCGGGGCCGAAGCCGCAGCCTGGGCGGTGGCGCCCTGGGCCGGGGCAGCCGGCTCGGGGAACTTGGCGCCGCCGGCATCGGCCATGTAGACCACGGCGCGTCCCAGTTCGTAGTCGCTGAGATCGTCCGGCGACGTGCCGGCGCGGGCAGGCATCGCGCCCTTGCCGTTCAGCACCGACTTCAGCAGGCCGTCAAAGCCCTGGCCGATACGGGCCGTCCAGTCGCCGGCCGTGCCGTACTTCGGCGCACCAGCCGCGCCCGTGGCGTGACACGCGGCGCAAACTTCCTTGTAGACCTGCTCGCCCGTCTTGAAGACGCGCGGGGCATTGGGGTCCTTGATCTCGAGTGACGCTACCGGCGCGATACGGCTGTTCACCGCTTCCACGCTCTGGGTGGAGCCGGCGCCCTCGCGGGTGCCATGTCCGACAAAATTGACCAGCAGGATGATGACGATAATCGGCACCAGAAAGGCGGCGATCACAACAGCGATAAGCTGCTTAGGGGTCTTGATTGGCGACTCGTGGTGGTCGTTTTGATGGACGTCACTCATACAGAACTCTCGATTTTGCGGGAAACCTATTGCACAGCACGTGGGGGCGGCTTGCTTGTCTGGCCCTGTCTTCGGGGATGAATCTGTCGGTCTTCGCGTCCGGGGCCGTCTCCTGCCCCGCTACGTCTCTGGTACGACGCAAATAGCTGCCGATTATAGACCCAAGACCCGGCCCACGGGGCCAAAAGCGACGGCTCAGAGACCTGTGAAAACCCGGGTTTCGCAGCCCCCGGCGCATCCCGCATGGACGGGCACCAACAAGTCGGGTATCCTATGCGACTTTCCGACGACGGCACTCGCTGTTGTCAACGCAGCTCACATCGCGCCCGTAGCTCAATGGATAGAGTACTGCCCTCCGAAGGCAGGGGTTGCTGGTTCGATCCCAGCCGGGCGCGCCAAGAATTTTTCCCGCCTTGATTTCCCGCTGTACCTCCCCGTACGCCACGGTTCAGGACCGGTACCGGCCAGGTCTGCTCGCCTCTTTCCCAGGCCGAGAGTCCCTTGCCACTTGCGGTTAGCCGACACTGCTTCCCCTATCTGGCGGCCATTCGCACCGGGCCCGCAATCCGTTTCCGGATGTCGGGAGCCGGGTCTCTGGCAATCGGCGGGCTCGGCGTCGTTCCGCCCGAAACGCAGTTTCCCGGTGGCTGGGATGGAGGCTATTGGGCACGGAAACAGGGGAAAGGCGGGGAGTTCTGCGACTGAATGACCGGGAAGGAAATCGGCCGTTGCGATGCGTTCGCAACGGCCGCTTTGCGTTACCGTCCCATCCGCCGTTGATAGCTTTGCGTGATCCGGTTGACCAGCCCCGGATCGCGCGAATCCGCCGCCTGGAATTCCACGCGCACGCTGCCGTCAGCCTGCTGGCGGATCATTGCCGCTACGGGGGTACTGCCGTAGTAGCCGGTGATATTGCCGGTTGTCGGTTCCTGCGTCTGGACTGCCACGCCCTGGTCGCGCATCGCATCGGCCGCCGCATAGAACGAGCGGTCGTAGCTGGTGGGTCCGGGCACGGGCCCGGGGGGATATCCGTAGTAGCAGCCGGCAAGCAGCAGGGCCGTCCAGAGGGCAAGGATCAGTGGCAGGCGTTTCATGGCATCCCCAATTATTTTGTCGGCGCCGAGCTTCCGTTCTAGCACCAGGCCGGGGGCGCCGGATATTGGGCGGAAGGCCCGGATGCGGAACGGCCCGGCAGGCGCCAGGCCCAATGGACAGGGAAATCGATGCGCGGCGCGTCGGGACAGTGGCAGACAGGATGCAAGATGAGTGAGAAGACCGATTACCAACTGATGACGCTGGCCAATGGCAGGCCAGTCAAGATGTGGACGGTCGGTGTGCCCGTCGAGGAAGACGCACGCCGCCAACTGCAGAACACCGCACGCATGCCGTTCGTGTTTCGCCATCTGGCCGTGATGCCGGATGTACATCTGGGCAAGGGATCTACGATCGGCACGGTAATTCCTACCCAGGGGGCGATCATCCCCGCTGCAGTGGGAGTCGATATCGGCTGCGGCATGATGGCAGCGCGCACCACGCTCAAGGCGAAGGACCTGCCCGATTCATTACACGGGCTGCGTGGCGCCATCGAGCGTGCGGTGCCGCATGGCCGCGCGCCGGGCCGGCGGGCCCCAGGCGCCTGGGGCGATCGTGCGCCCCATCACGTGGACGAAATGTGGAGAACGCTGGTGCCGGGCTTCGAACGCATCTGCGAGAAGTACCCGAAGCTGGCGCGGACCAACAACCACGTTCATCTGGGAACGCTCGGCACGGGAAACCACTTCATCGAAGTCTGTCTCGACGAGAGCGACACGGTCTGGTTCATGCTGCATAGCGGATCCCGGGGCGTGGGCAATGCCATCGGCACGCAGTTCATTGAACTGGCGCAGCAGGACATGCGTCAGCACATCGCCAACCTGCCCGACCGCGACCTGGCGTACTTTGAAGAGGGCAGCAAACACTTTGACGACTACGTCGAGGCCGTGGGCTGGGCGCAGGAATACGCGCGTCGCAACCGCGAAGTCATGATGGCCGCCGTCATCGGCGCCGCACGGGCGGCGATCGGCAAGCCGTTCGATGTGGACGAGCACGCGGTGAACTGCCACCACAACTATGTGCAGAAGGAGCGCCACTTCGGCGCGGACATTTTCGTGACGCGCAAGGGCGCGGTGTCGGCGCAGAAGGGCCAGCTCGGCATTATCCCGGGATCGATGGGCGCGAAGAGCTTTATCGTACGCGGCCTGGGAAACGCCGAAAGCTTCTGTTCCTGCAGCCACGGGGCCGGCCGCACCATGAGCCGCAACGAGGCCAGGCGCCGCTATACGGTGGCGGACCAGGTCAAGGCCACCGCGCACGTCGAATGCCGCAAGGACGCGGACGTAATCGACGAGATTCCGATGGCCTACAAGGATATCGACGCCGTCATGGCCGCCCAGAGCAGCCTGGTAGAGGTTGTCCACACGCTGCGGCAGGTGGTTTGCGTGAAGGGGTAGGGTGGCCGGCCCACTTGCCTGTTCATTCGATGCGTCGGCCTGGCTCGGCAGTGACCATGCCGCGCCCGCTGCGATCCGCGCCGATGTCTCTCCCCCGCCGCCTCAAGAGTGCAACAGATTGTGCCGGCCGCCCGGTCATAAGCACGCACACCATCGCCGCAACCGTTGCAGCGAAGCCGTTCTGCGGCGCCTGGCGCGTGCCTTGCATGACTGACTTTTCCCAGGAAGATCTTCAATACGAAGAAGGGAGGGTCATCATGCCCACGCTTGCCGCCGACCACATCGACATGCTGCGCAAGGCCGTGCGCGGCAAGGTACTGCTGCCGCACGACGCCGGCTACGACGTCGCGCGCACCGTCTGGAATGCCACCGTCGACCGGCGGCCCGCGGTCATCGTCCAGTGCACGGGCACGGCGGACGTCATGCAGGCCGTCAACTTCGCGCGCGATCATGGCCTGGCGATCGCCGTACGCGGCGGTGGTCACAACATTGCCGGCAGCGCCATCTGCCATGACGGGCTGGTTGTCGACCAGTCGGCGCTGCGTAGTGTCCATATCGATCCGCGCGACAACGTGGCCTGGGTCAGCCCCGGCGCCACGCTGGGTGATTTCGACCACGAGGCGCAGGCCCTGGGCCTGGCCACGCCGCTGGGCATCAACTCGACAACTGGCGTGGCCGGGCTGACGCTGGGCGGCGGCTTCGGCTGGCTGACGCGCCAGTACGGCATGACCGTCGACAACCTGCTGGGCTGCGAGGTGGTGACAGCCGATGGTCAGCGTCGCTGGGCCGACGCCAACCATGAGGCGGAACTGTTCTGGGCCCTGCGCGGTGGCGGCGGCAACTTCGGCGTGGTCACGCTGTTCGAGTTCAAGCTGCACGCGGTGGGCCCGCTGGTGACGGCCGGGCTGATCGTGTTTCCGGCCGCGGAAGGCAAATCGGTGCTGCGCCAGTACCGTGCTTTTGCGGAATCGGCCATGCCCGAAGACATGAACGTCTGGGTTGTCCTGCGCAAGGCGCCGCCGCTGCCGTTCCTGCCGTCGTCGGCACATGGTGCCAATGTGGTGGTGCTGGCGGTCTTCCATAACGGCGACCCCGGCAAGGCCGAAAAGGCGATCGATCCGCTGCGCGGGTTTGGTCAGGCCATAGGCGAGCATGTCGGGCAGATGCCCTATGCGGCGTGGCAGCAGGCGTTCGATCCGCTGCTGACGCCGGGCGCGCGCAACTACTGGAAGTCGCACAACTTCACGCGGCTGGACGACGCGGCCATCGACCTGATGACCGATTACGCGGCGCGCGGGCCATCGGCCCATGCCGAGATCTTCATCGGCCAGGTGGGCGGCGTTGCCAACCGCGTGGCGCCCGACGCCACGGCGTACCACCATCGCGATGCCCGCTATGTGATGAACGTCCATTCGCGCTGGGACCGCACCGACGAGGACACCACCTGCATCAGCTGGGCGCGCGATTTCTTCAACGCCACGGCGCCCTATGCCACTGGCGGCGTGTATGTGAATTTCATGACGGAGGACGAAACCGCGCGCGTCAGCGCGGCCTACGGCCACAATTTCGACCGGCTGGCGCGCGCCAAGCGGACGTACGATCCGCAGAACCTGTTCTGCTCGAACCAGAACATCAAGCCGGCGCCGTGACACGATCCGGCGCACACCGTCGCGCCATGCGTTGCTATGATGCGCCGCATGGCCGACGACCTGTTCATCCCTCACCACGAATACGAGATCACCGCAATCCGCGCGCAGGGCGCGGGCGGGCAGAACATCAACAAGGTGTCCAATGCGGTACACCTGCGCTATGACGTGCGAACGTCGTCGCTGGCCGCCGATCACAAGGACCGGCTGCTGGCGCTGCACGACCACCGCATCACGCGCGACGGGGTCATCGTCATCAAGGCGCAGCAGCACCGCAGCCTGGAGATGAACCGCGAGGAAGCCGTCCGCCGCCTGCACGAACTGGTGCGCAGCGTGGCCGAGCCGCCGCGCATCCGGCGGGCCACGCGGCCTACCCGCGCGTCGAAGGTACGGCGGCTCGATGCCAAGGTCCAGCGCGGCCAGATCAAGGCGCTGCGTGGGCGGGTGGTCGATTAGAGGTCCGCCTCTGAACTCGAACAAATATTTCAAACGGACGAAGAGTGGGCGGGACAATGCGGCGATAGACAGGCATGCTCTGGCATCACGCTGCCCAGCCATTTCCGATCTCGACAAGGGAAGCCCCATCCATGTCATCCGTCACTGCCGCCGCCGCCCTGGAACCGATCCCGCGCGACCCGGGCTGGCCCATCGTCGGCAACCTGTTCCAGATCACGCCCGGCGAAGTCGGCCAGCATCTGCTGGCGCGCAGCCGCCATCACGACGGCATCTTCGAGCTCGACTTTGCTGGCCGGCGCGTGCCATTCGTGTCGTCGGTGGCGCTGGTGGCCGAAGTGTGCGACCCGGCGCGCTTTCGCAAGATCATCGGCCCGCCGCTGTCGTATCTGCGCGACATGGCCGGCGACGGCCTGTTCACCGCCCATAGCGACGAGCCGAACTGGGGCTGCGCGCATCGCATCCTGATGCCCGCGTTCAGCCAGCGTGCGATGAAGGGCTACTTCGACGTGATGCTGCGCGTCGCCAACCGGCTGGTGGACAAGTGGGACCACAAGGGGCCCGACGCCGACATTGCCGTGGCCGACGACATGACGCGGCTGACGCTCGACACCATCGCGCTGTCCGGCTTCGGCTACGACTTCGAATCGTTCGCCAGCGAGCAGCTGGACCCGTTTATCGTGGCGATGGTGGGTGCGCTGGAGGAGGCCATGCGCAAGCTCACGCGGCTGCCGGTCCAGGACCGTTTCATGGGCCGCGCGCATCGCCAGTTCGCGGACGATGTGGCCTATATGCGCAACCTGGTGGACGACGTGATCCGCCAGCGCCGCGCCGCGCCCCGGCCGGGCATGGACCTGCTGAACCTGATGCTCGAGGCGCGCGACCCCGAAACGGATCGCCAGCTCGACGACGCCAATATCCGCAACCAGGTCATCACATTCCTGATCGCCGGCCACGAGACCACCAGCGGCCTGCTGACCTTCACGCTGTACGAACTGCTGCGCAATCCGGCCGTGCTGGCCCAGGCCTATGCCGAGGTGGATGCCGTGCTGCCCGGCGATGCCCCGCCCGTCTACGCCGACCTGGCACGCCTGCCCGTGCTGGACCGCGTGTTGAAGGAAACACTACGCCTGTGGCCCACCGCGCCGGCTTTCGCGGTGGCGCCGTTCGACGATGTGGTGATCGGCGGCCGCTACCGCTTGCGGCAGAACCGTCGCATCTCGGTGGTGCTGACGGCGCTGCATCGCGATCCGAAGGTGTGGGAAAACCCGGAGCGGTTCGACATCGACCGCTTCCTGCCCGAGAACGAGGCGAAGCTGCCCGCGCATGCCTACATGCCGTTCGGCCATGGCGAGCGGGCCTGCATCGGCCGCCAGTTCGCGCTGACCGAGGCCAAGCTGGCACTGGCGCTGATGCTGCGCAACTTCGCGTTCCACGACCCTTACGACTACCAGTTCCGGCTCAAGGAAACACTGACGATCAAGCCCGACAATTTCGTGCTGCGCGCCCGGCGGCGGCGTCCGCACGAGCGGATTGCCGTGCCGGCCGTTGCCGGGGAGGTGGCCGACGCCGCGCAGGCCGACGTGCGCGGCAACGGCCAGAACATGACCGTGCTGTGCGCGTCGAGCCTGGGCACTGCGCGCGAGCTGGCCGAGCAAATCCACGGCGGCGCCGTGGCGGCCGGGTTCGACGCCACGCTGGCCGATCTGGACGATGTGGTGAATGCCTTGCCCACATCGGGCCTGCTGGTCGTGGTGGCGGCCACCTACAACGGCCGCGCTCCGGATTCCGGTCGCCGGTTCGAAGCGATGCTCGATGCCGGCAGCGCCAGCGGTTACCGCGCCGAAGGCCTGCGTCTGGCGCTGCTGGGTTGCGGCAATTCGCAATGGGCGACGTACCAGGCCTTCCCGCGCCGCGTGTTCGACTTCTTCTCGGCCGCCGGCGCCGTACCGCTGCTGCCGCGTGGCGAAGCCGATGGCAACGCCGACTTCGACCAGGCGGCAGAGCGCTGGCTGGCGCAGCTGTGGCAGGCGCTGCAGGCCGATGGCGCCAGCGCGGGCGGCATCAGCGTGGACGTGCAGTTGCGCAGCGTCGATGCCATGCGCGCCGACACGCTGCCGGCCGGCACGCAGACCTTCACGGTGCTGACCAATACCGAACTGGTTGGCGATCCGGCCGGGCTTTGGGACTTCGCCATCGAGGCGCCGCGCACGTCGACGCGCGACATCCGGCTGCAACTGCCGCCGGGGACCACCTATCAGACGGGCGATCATGTCGCCGTCTGGCCACAAAACGATGCCACGCAGGTGATGGCGCTCTGCGAACGGCTCGACCTCGATCCCGATGCCATGGTCACGCTGTCGGCCCCGCAAGGTGCCGGGCGCGGGCTGCCAATTGGCGAAACGCTGCCATTGCGGCAACTGCTGACGCACTTTGTCGAGTTGCAGGATGTAGTGTCGCGCCAGACGCTGCGGTCGCTGGCCCAGGCCACGCGCTGCCCGTTCACGCGGCAGGCGCTGGAGCAACTGGCCGCGGACGATGCCGATACCGGCTACGCCGCCCAGGTGGCCGCGCGGCGCCTGAACGTGCTCGATGTCCTGGTCCGCTTCCCGGCCATCACGCTGATGCTCCCGCAACTGCTGGCCTGCACGGTGCCGATGCGGCCGCGCTTCTATTCGATTGCGTCGTCGCCGCTGGTCTCACCCGACGTCGCCACGCTGCTGGTGGGTACGGTCTGGGCGCCGGCGCTGTCGGGGCACGGCCAGTTCCGGGGTGTGGCATCGACATGGCTGCAGGCGCTGCCGCCAGGCGCACGCGTGTCGGCGTCGATCCGCACGCCGAATCCGCCATTCGCCCCGCCAGCCGATCCGTCGGTGCCGATGTTGCTGATCGGCCCCGGTACTGGCATCGCGCCGTTTCGGGGCTTTCTGGAAGAACGCGCCGCCCAGCGGGCGGCCGGGCAGCCGCTCACGCCGGTGCAGTTGTATTTCGGCTGCCGCCATCCCGGGCACGACTGGCTGTTCCACGACGAAATCGCAGCCTGGGCCGAAGCCGGCGTTGCCGAGGTCCACACCGCGTATTCGGTGCTGGCGGGCAAGGCGCGCTATGCGCAGGACCTGCTCTGGCAGCGGCGCGCGCAGGTCTGGGTACAGCTGCAGGCCGGGGCGATGGTCTATGTCTGCGGCGACGGCCGCCGCATGGCGCCTGCCGTGCGGCAGGTGCTGATCGAGATCGGCGCGGAGCAGGGCGGCATGACCCCCGAGGCGGCGTCGGACTGGTTCGCCGGTCTGGTCGCGCAGGGCCGCTACCGGCAGGACGTGTTCAACTGACAACCCCTGGAGCGCCGGGTTGGTGCCGGGGGTGACCCCGGCGCTTGGCAGGATTCCGCTGAACATTGTCCGTCGGCCGCCTGGCCGGGGCCGTACGCTGGAAAGCATCCCATTTCCAGAATCCGGAGACTCCGATGGCTTCCCCTGCGATGCGGCAAGCGCGCGTGCTGGCGCTGTGCCAGGCCCTGTTCACGTCCGCCATATCCGTCGACCTGACACTGACCGGGCTGGTCGGCTATACGCTGGCGCCCGCCAAGGCGCTTGCCACGCTGCCGTTCGCGCTGATTACCGTGGCGGGCGCGGCCACGGCCATGGGCGTGCCGTTCGTGATCGAGCGCTTCGGGCGCCGCTTCGCGTTCTGCCTGGGCGGCGTGGCCTGCATGCTGGGCGGATGGGTGTCGGTGGCGGCCATCTGGCGCCATGACTTCTGGCTGTTCTGCGTTGGCACGGCGCTGGTGGGCGTGTTCCAGTCGTTCGCCCGCTTTTACCGGCTGGCCGCCGCCGATGCCGCGCCCGCGCCAGAAAAGCCCCGTGTGATCTCGGTGGTGCTGACCGGAGGCGTGGTCGCTGCCGTGTGCGGCCCCGCCATCGCTGCGTGGAGCGCCGACATGATGCTGCCGACACCGTTTGCCGGGTCCTACGCGGTGGTGGCGGTCTTCGGCGCGCTGACCGTGATGCTGCTGATGCTGGCGTACCGCGAATCGCCGGCCGCCCTGGCCGCCGCCGCGGCGGACACCCGGCCCGCGCGCCCGCTGGGCGAGATTGTCCGGCAGCCGGTATTCCTGGCGTCGTTTGCCAACAATGGCATCGGCAACGCCGTGATGATGTTCGTGATGACGGCCACGCCGATTGCGGCCATCGCCTGCAACCACACCATCACACAGGGCGCGCAGATCATCGAATGGCACCTGGTGGGCATGTACGCGCCGTCGTTCTTCTCGGGATGGTTGCTGCAGCGTTTCGGCAATCCGGTGATGCTGGTGGCCGGCATCGCGCTGTCCGCAATGGCTGCCGTGGTGGCGCTGTGCTCGACGTCGCTGGCGGCGTTCTATGTGGCACTGCTGTGCCTGGGCATGGGCTGGAACTTCATGTCGGTGGGTGGCACGACGCTGCTGGCCGGCAGCTACCGGCCCAGCGAACGGGCGCGCACGCAATCGGTCAGCGAGTTTTCCTCGGCGGTGCTGACTGCAATCGCCACGCTGGCGGCGGGTCAGGTACTGACGGTCTGGGGCTGGCAGGGGGTGAACCTGGCGGTGCTGCCGGCGCTGGGCGTCGCGTTGGTCGTGACGCTGGCGTGGCAGCGCCGGGAACGGGCGGCGGCGATGGCGGCGGCAGTATGATCGTGGCAACGCAAGCGCCAGCCCTCTGCCCCGACCCCTCTCCCGCAGGCGGGAGAGGGGAGCGCACCAATCACCCATCACGCAACACATCATGCACCTCGTTCCAGACCCGCCGCGCGTCGTGGTGATCGTCGCGCCAGATCCATCTCAGGAACTCGACGTCACCGGACCGACGGCGGTCTTCAGTACGGCGAACAAGCTGTGCGGCCGCGACCAGCCGGCGTACGAGGTTCACGTGGCCAGCGTCAGCGACGATGCCATCGTGCATACCGAATGCGGGCTGCGCTTGCTGGCCGAGGCGCCGTACCACCAGATCGCCAGCCGGACCGGCAAGCCCATCGATACGCTGCTGATCTCCGGCGGTGCTGGCTCGCGCGCCGCGGCCGATGATGCGCGGCTGATCGGCTGGCTGCGCGAGCAGGCCGGCACGGTACGGCGCATGGGTGCCGTATGCACTGGTGCCTTCGCGCTGTGCCGCACCGGCCTGCTCGACGGCCAGCGCGTGACCACGCATTGGCGGCACGCCGAACGGCTGGCACAACGCCACCCGGAACTCACCGTGGATGCCGATCCGATCTGGATTCGTGCAGGACGCTTCTACACCTCGGCCGGCGTCACCGCTGGCATGGACCTGTCGCTGGCGCTGGTCGAGGAAGACCTCGGGCATGCGGTGTCGCTGGAAGTGGCGCGCGAGCTGGTGATGTTCCTGCGCCGTCCCGGCAGCCAGGCGCAGTTTTCCACCGTGCTGCGCGCACAGGCCGCGCAAAGCCCGGAACTGCGTGCGCTGCAGACGTGGATCGCGGATAACCTCGGTCGTGATCTGTCGGTCGGCGTGCTGGCCGAACAGGCGGCCATGAGCCCGCGCAACTTCGCGCGGGTCTTTGCCAAGCAGGTAGGAGAAACGCCAGCACGCTACGTGGAGCGGCTACGCGTGGAAGCCGTGCGGCGGCTGCTGGAAGGCACCAACCGCCGGCTGGAGGCGATCGCGCATGCCACCGGGTTCGGCAACGCCGATGTCATGCGGCAGGCGTTCCTGCGCCATGTGCAGACCACGCCCGAGCGCTATCGGGCTGCGTTCCGATCTGACGGGATGGCGGAAGGGGAAGACGGGCTGGCGGCGTAGCCGTACTGGCGACGCCGCCGGCCGTACCCGCGTCAGCGGGCGTTCTGCAGCGCGGCGATACGCGATTCGATCGGCGGGTGGCTGGAGAACAGCGCCATCCACGACTTGCCGCCCGAGATGCCCATGGCCTGCATGTTCTGCGGCAGGCCGTCTGCGTCCAGGCCGCCCAGGCGACGCAATGCGCCCACCATCGGCACGGGCGTGCCCATCAGGCCTGCCGCGCCGGCATCGGCGCGGTACTCGCGGTGGCGCGAGAACGCTGCCACGATAATGCTGGCCAGGATGCCGAACACGATCTCGCAGACCACCACCGTGATCATGTAGCCGATGCCGGGGCCGCTCGATTCCTCGTCATTGCGGCGCAGCCACGAGTCGACAAAGTAGCCGACCACGCGTGCCATGAAGATCACGAACGCGTTCACCACGCCCTGGATCAGCGTCAGCGTGACCATGTCGCCATTGGCGATGTGGGCCACTTCGTGCGCCAGCACGGCCTCCACCTCGTCGTGCGACATCGATTGCAGCAGGCCCGTGGATACGGCCACCAGCGAGCTGTTCTTCGACGCGCCCGTGGCAAATGCGTTGGGCTCGCCGTCGTAGATGGCTACCTCGGGCATCGGCAGGCCGGCGCGCGTGGCAAGTTTCTGGACGGTCTGCACCAGCCAGAGTTCGGTGCTGGTGCCCGGATGGGTGATGACCTGGGCACCGGTGGACCACTTGGCGATGGTCTTGGACATCAGCAGCGAGATGAACGAACCGCCAAAGCCCATCAGCGCGGCAAAGGCCAGCAGCATGCCGAGGTTCAGCCCGTTGGACGTCAGGAAGCGGTTCACGCCCAGCAGGCTGGCCGTGATACTGAGTACGAGCATGACGGCGATGTTGGTCGCCAGGAACAGGAAAATACGTTTCATGGTTGTGGGGCAGTACAGGTAAGGACGCGGACGGGCCGCAGGCGCGCACGGCACGCATCCGGCGTGCCAGGCGACAAGGGTAGGCGCGGCAATGTCGGCCGCGCGCAAGCGGGATCAGCCGCGCGGCGGGCGCGGCAGCAGGGGCAGGTCGGGATCGGGCAGCGCAGCGGCCGCGTAGCGCGGCACGGCGCCACGGGCGGCCGATGTCACCACGCGCGGCAGGGGCGCGGGCAGCAACTGCTCGGCAAAGTCGGCGCCGGGCGGCGTAGGCTCTGCCTGATCGGCTGGACTGGAAGTGTCGGACGATGCCGGCGTGGCGGAAAAGTCAGCCTGGTCGGCGGCCACCGCCACGTTGTCTTGCGCTATGGCGGCCACATGAGGCGCCTGCACCATGTCGGGGCCTACCGTGGACATGCCAATGCCGGCCCAGGCCTGCAGCGGCAGGAAGGCAAGCAGCACGATCATCAACAGGAGGCGAAGCGGATGCACGGGGGCGGGTGACGCACAAGACAGGAAACGATGGCGTCGATTCTACAGGATGGCGCGCCGGCCGGCAGGGCGCCCGATGCGCGCGCCGGTGACTATCCGACGATTCTCAAGGCGGCACGCGTGCCCCACCAGGCCGCTTCCTCGAACACCGACAGGCCGGACAGGTCGGCGTGTGCGAACAGCACCGGGCCATCGGCTGCGCGCAAGGCGGCCAGACCCGCATTGGCAAGGAAACCTGGCACCGGCGTCGCCATCGCATGGCCGCGCGCGGTGATTTCCACGGCGTCGGCGTGGCGCCAGAATTCGCGTCCGTAGACAGCCTGCAGGTCGGCGACGGCCAGATCCATCAGCGCGGACGGCGACGCCTCCACCAGCCAGCGCCGAACGGCATCGGGGCTGCTGCCGGCGGCCAGGCCGGCCTGGGCATCGAGCGGCGTATATGCGGTGAACGCGGTTTGTGCCGGGCGCGCCTGGCGAATCCACTGGTGCGTGGCGACCACATAGCCCAGCCCGCGCGAGCCATGGACGACGTTGTCCCACGCCAGCGGCACGCCCGCCTGTTCTTCCGGAAAGCCGCGCAGGCGGAAGGTCGAGACCAGCCACGGCGCGTGGTGCTGCAGGTGAATGGCGGGATCGAACCCCAGTGGCTGCAGCGGCATCAGGTGCGCGGCCACGTGCAGGGGCATGGCGCAGATCACGCGGCGCGCCACGATGCGCGACAGTCTGGGCGGCCGGCCAGGGCCATCGGGCCATTCGGCACACAGCACGCTTGCGCCCGCGCCGTTCGTGTCCGGCTCGATCCGAACCGCCATGCCGCCGCGCCGCCACGGGCGCCCGGCGCCCATGCGCGCATCGATCCGGGCCATCAGCCGCGTGACCAGCCCGTGCAAGCCATCGGGCCAGGTCAGCACGGCGCCATCGGCCGCATTGCTGGCATGCCCGCCACGGCTGGCGAAGTAATGCAGCCCGGCCCAGGCGGAGACCACGTCGGCCCCGGCGCCATAGTCGTCGCGGCAGCAGTAGTCGGCATACCAGTGCAACGTGGGCGCGTTGTAGCCCTGCGCGGTCAGCCATTGCCGGAAGGTCTGGCAGTCGAGCGCCAGCCAGGCCGCGTCGCGCGACGACTGGGCCAGCGGAATCGCGAACACCTTGCGGCCGTCGCTGCCCACGGCAGTGCGCAGCTTGTCCACCTGCGCGAGAAAGCGCGCGTGCTGGTCGTGGTGGGTGTCGCTGTCGGGCAGCAGGCCGTCCTGCCATGTACCGTCGAAGAACAGGCGCTCTTCGGGGGCATGCACCAGCGCGCGTTCGTCGAAGCGTGGCCGGGCATCGAACGGGTCGCGCTCGATCACGCCCACGTCGGCCAGCATCTCGCGGACGTGGGTGGATTCGGCCGAAGGCAGCGGCAGGTAGTGCGCGCCGCGCGGAAAGCCGATGTCGCCGAATTGTCCGCCCGAGGCATTGCCGCCAAACTCGGGGCCGTCGAGCATGACGAAGTTGCGCAGGCCGGCGCGCGACAACTGCCAGGCCGCCGACAGGCCACCGACGCCACTGCCCAGGATCGCCACATCCACGCGCTGCTCGCCCACGGGCGGTGCCCAGCGGTGCGCGTCGCGCAGCGCGTGCCCTTCGGCCATGCCGGGCCGCAACACCACCGGTGTTGGCTCGTGCAGGCCAAGCCCGGCCAGAAAGTGCGCGGCATCGTTGCCGATGCGCTCGCAGCCGGCCAGCGCGGTGCCGGCCGCGGCAATCAGGAAGCGACGTCGATCCATGGCCGTTGGCGGTTACCGGATCACGTTGCGCCAGTCCCGCTCGAAGTCATGCACCAGCGTCTGTTCGTTGAGCCGGTTCGCCTGGCCTTCGCGCGGCGCCATGTCGGCAGGGAAGCTGAACATCAGCTTCGTGCTGTCGGCATCGAGAAATTTCAGCGGCACGTCGTAGCGCGCGGGCGGCGTGTAGTCGGCGCGCTTGCCGGCCAGGATAAAGCCCCATTCACCGAATGACGGTACATAGGTGTGGTACGGCCACGTGTGCAGGCCGGCTTCGCGCAGCGTGGCGGCGATATCCCAGAACGAGCGCGGCGCGTAGTAGGGCGAGGTGGACTGCACCACCGCGTAGCCCTTCTCGGCCAGGTGGCGCGACAGCAGGCGGTACATCGGCACCGAATAGAGCTTGCCGAGCCCGAAGTTCGACGGATCGGGCAGGTCGACGATGATCGCGTCGAAGCTGTCCTGGCTCTGCTCCAGCCATTGCGCGGCGTCGGCGTTGACCACCGTCACGCGCCGGTCGGTCAGCGACCCCTGGTTCAGCGCGCGCAATGGCTCGCTGCGCGAGAACAGCGTGGTCATGGCGGGGTCCAGATCCACCAGCGTCACGTGCTCGATCCCCTGGTACTTGAGGATCTCGCGCAGGGCCAGCCCGTCGCCGCCACCGATCACCAGCACGCGGCGCGCCCATGGCAGTGCCTGCAGCACCGGATGCACCAGCGCCTCGTGATAGCGATGCTCGTCGCGCGACGAGAACTGCAGGTTGCCGTTGATGTACAGCCGCAGGTCGTCCTTCCAGCGCGTGATCACCAGTCGCTGGTAGGGCGTGGTCTCGCTGTGGATGATCTCGTCGCCGAACATGCCGCGCTCGGCCCAGCGCGTCAGGTGCGTGGAGCCGGCAAAGCCCGCGGTCAGCAGCGCGAACACGATGCCGGCCCGCATCGTGCGCAACGTCGTGCCCTGGATCTCGTTACGGAAGATGCGCAGCGTGAACAGCGCCACGGCCACGTTGAGCATGCCGAACAGGAAGCCCGTGCGCGACAGCCCCAGGCGTGGCGCCAGCACGAGCGGAAACACCAGCGAGACGGCCAGCGCGCCCAGGTAGTCGAACGTCAGCACGCGGCTCACCAGCTCGCTGAACTGGGTCTTGCGCGCATTGAGAATGCGCATCACCAGCGGGATCTCCATGCCCACCAGCAACCCGATCACGAACACCAGCGCGTAGAGCGCGGTGCGGAACGGCGCGGACAGCCAGGCGAACACCACGAACAGCAGCGCCGCAGAGATGCCGCCCAGCAGGCCGACCAGGATCTCGATGTCGATAAAACGCGACAGCACGTCCTCGTCCTTCACATACCGCGACAGCCAGGAGCCCACGCCCATGGCGAACAGGTAGCAGCCTATGATGGAAGAGAACTGGAGGATCGAATCGCCCAGCAGATAGCTGGACAGGGCGCCGGCAATCAGTTCGTAGCCAAGCCCGCAAGAGGCTACGATCAACACCGACAGGACTAGGGTACGGTCGCGCATGGGGCGGCGGCGTGCAGCAGGAGATGGGCCGGTACGCAACAGCGTCCGGCAATGTCATAAATACTGGTATTGGGAAAAATGCGACTGCGGATATACTTTGCCGCTATCTTAATGCGGCATCGCATCGGCAGGGCGGGACCACCCCAAACACACGTCAGAAACGACCCGAAACATGCTACCAATCTATGCCTACGTCGAGCATCTGCTGGCAAGCCTTGTGCTGCTGGTCGTGTTCGTCGGAGTCTACACCAGGATCACGCCGTTCCACGAGTTCACGCTGATCCGCCAGGGCAACGTGGCGGCCGCGCTGTCGCTGGGCGGCAGCACGCTTGGCTTCTGCTTCACGCTGTCATCGAGCATCCAGCATAACGACACCTTCCTGATGTTCCTGGTGTGGTCGCTCGGAGCGATGGTGGTGCAGGCCGTGGTCTACGCCGCGCTGGCGCGCGCGCTGCCGGACATGGACGCGGCCATCGAATCGAACAACATCGCCATGGGCGGCCTGATGGGCACGATCTCGGTCACGGTCGGGGTGCTCAACGCGGCCTGCCTGTCCTGACGCCTGGCGGGCGCGCGGCAAAGCATTCACCCTTCGAGAGGTGCTGAAATGAGTATCGGGTCATTTATCAAGAAGCAGTTCATCGACATCCTCCAGTGGACCGAGGATACGGACGGCGTGCTGGCCTGGCGCCACCCGATGGAGGACATGGAGATCCAGTACGGCGGCAGCCTGACCGTGCGCGAATCGCAGATGGCGGTCTTCGTCAACGAAGGCAAGATCGCCGACGTGTTCGGGCCCGGCATGTACAAGCTGACCACCCAGACGCTGCCGGTGCTGACGTACCTGAAGAACTGGGACAAGCTGTTCGAATCGCCGTTCAAGTCGGATGTCTACTTCTTCAGCACCCGCCTGCAGATCGGCCGCAAGTGGGGCACGGCCCAGCCGATCACGATCCGCGATGCGGACTTCGGCATGGTGCGGCTGCGCGCGTTCGGGCTGTACTCGTACAAGATTGCCGACCCGAAGCTGTTCTATACCGAGATCAGCGGCACGCGCGCCGAGTACACGCGCGACGAGGTGGAAGAACAGCTGCGCAACCTGCTGATCGCCACCATGACCAGCACGCTGGGCGCGTCGTCGATTCCGTTCCTGGACATGGCGGCCAACCAGACGCTGATGGCGCAGGCCATCCGCGACAAGCTGGTGCCCGAGTTCGCGCGTTATGGCGTGGCGCTGGACAACTTCGCGGTGACCAACGTGTCGCTGCCCGAGGAACTGCAGAAGGCCATCGACACGCGTATCTCGATGGGCATGATGGGCGATATGGCGAAGTACACCCAGTACCAGGTAGCCAGCTCGATCCCGCTGGCGGCGCAGAACGAAGGCGGCGTGGCCGGCCTGGGCGCAGGCCTGGCGGCCGGTGCGGCGATGGGCCAGGCCATGGCCGGTGGGCTGGTGGGCGGCGTGGCGGGCATCCCGGGCGTGGCGGGCGCTACCCCGGCGGCTGCGGCTGCGGGCGCTGCAGCCGGTGCGGCGGCCGCCGACGACCCCGCCGCACGGCTGGGCAAGCTCAAGGAACTGCTCGACAAGGGCCTGATCTCGCAGGTGGAATTCGATTCGGCCAAGGCGGAGATCCTGAAGAAACTGGTCGGCTGATTCCGGATGCAAACGGTCAACTGTCCGGGCTGCGGCGCGGAGGTCAGCTTTCGTTCGTCCGCCGCGGTCATGGCGGTCTGCGAGTACTGCCACACCACCTTGCTGCGCGAGGCCGACCAGGTGCGCGACATCGGCAAGATGTCGGCCGTGCTGGAGGACTACACGCCGCTGCAGCTCAACACCAGCGGGGTCTGGCAGGAGCAGGGCTTCACGCTGGTGGGCCGCATCCAGCTGCGCTATGACGCCGGGCTGTGGAACGAGTGGTACCTGCTGTTCGACGATGGCAGCGACGGCTGGCTGGCCGATGCATCGGGCCAGTACATGCTCACGCGGCGCGTGCCGGCGGAGGACGCCAGGAAGGCATCGGTTAGCCGGGCACCTGCCTTCGAGCACCTGCGCCCCGGCGAGCCGATGTACTACGGCAACCTGCGCTTCGAGGCCAGCGACGTGCGCGCGGCGCGCTGCACCGGCGGCGAGGGCGAGCTGCCGTTCCAGGTGGGCGCCGGCTGGACCGCCCAGGTGGCCGATTTCCGCGCCGCCGACAAATTCCTGACGCTCGACTATGCCGATGGCTACCCGCCCGCGTACTACACGGGCGACATGGTCACGCTGCCGCAGCTCAAGGCCCAGTTCCTGCGCGAAACCGATGCCATCAGCGCCACCGCCGACCGCTATCGCGGCAAGGCCGTGCCGCTGTCGTGTCCCCACTGCGGCAGCCCGATCAGCTGGCGCCCCGGCGTGGCGAACTTCGTGGTCTGCCCAAGCTGCCATAGCGAGGTGGACTGCACCACGTCCACGGCCATCGTGCTCGAAAAGCACGCCGAGATCGAGGCGCTGCAGACCAGCCTGACACCGGGCGAGGTGGGCCAGATCGACGGCAAGCCCTATACGGTGCTGGGGCTGGTCCAGTGCATCGACGATGACGACGAAGATGCGTCGACATGGGTCGAGTACCTGCTGTTCAACGAGCAGAGCGGGCTCATCTGGCTGGTGGAGCAGGA
The DNA here is from genome assembly GCF_056097175.1 of Cupriavidus sp. HE11. Taxonomy (NCBI): domain Bacteria; kingdom Pseudomonadati; phylum Pseudomonadota; class Betaproteobacteria; order Burkholderiales; family Burkholderiaceae; genus Cupriavidus; species Cupriavidus sp. HE11. Next base: position 1,769,674 of record NZ_CP184464.1, on the reverse strand, counting down.
TGCCGGCTGGGACCGCGTGCAGGTGCTCGATGTCTGGCCCGATACCTCGAAGCCGGCCGCGGTGACGCTGGCCGGGCAGAAGTACGAAAAGGGCTTCCACTACAAGAGCACGGTGCTCTATGCCGCCGGTACGTTCAACTGGCGCGTGCAGGCTGGCGACGCCACGTGGCTGACGGAATACGGGCCGCCCGTACGACGCCTGACGCGCGAGGCGTCGCCGACCGAGATCGTCTGGACCCGCTCGACCATGGTCAGCCGCATGCAGCTGGCGCAATGGTTCAAGGGCAACAAGGCGCTGGTCGCGCTGAAGAACGAGCGCGACGGCAAGCGTGCCGCGGCGCCGGCCGGTGATCTGGCCTATTGCCGCAATACGGCCTGGGGCGTGGCCGTCGTCATGTGGCTGCTGAACGGGCCGCTGGCGCTTTTTGGCAACGGCAACTTCACGGGGCTGATGATGGGCACGCTGCTGCTGTGGGCGCCGCTGTGGGTGGTGCAGTACGTGACCGATCCGGAGTCGCGCAGCCGTGACCGCGATGTCGGCGGGGATGCGGATGGCGACGGCGATTAAGAGAGGCTGATACGTGCGTTTCCTGTTCCTGGTCTACGGAATCATCATCCTGTTCGGCGTCACGTTCTACACGATGGCGTCGATGGGCGATTCGTCCTCGTCGGGCAAGGGGGGGCGCTCGTCGGCACGCGGCTGGAGTGGCTCCAGCGGCAGCGGCTGGTCGTCCGGCGGTGGCCACAAGTAAGCGACGAGCCCGCCATGAACGCCCCAAAGCCGATCTGTCCACCCGTGCTGGGCCACCATCTGCTGCTCGACATGCAGGGGGTGGCTGCGCCATTGCTGACCGACGCCACGCTGATCGAGCGCGTGCTGCGCGATGCCGCGCACGCCGCCGGCGCCACGCCGCTGGACGCACGGCTCCATCATTTCGGCCCCGGGCTGGGCGTCACGGGCGTGCTGCTGCTCAAGGAATCGCATATCAGCATCCACACCTGGCCCGAGTACGGCTTCGCCGCGGTGGATATCTTCATGTGCGGCACGGCCCGGCCGGAACTGGGCGTCGATGTCCTGGTGCGGGCGCTGTGCCCGGCCAACTGGCACGTGCGAGACCATGCGCGCGGCCCGGGTACTGCACGTCCGGCCTGACGGGTCTACACTATCGCTGAACCCTGTAATTGCTACAGGGATGAATCACCGATTCCAGTGCGGAGACCTGACCATGCGCATCGGCGAACTGTCGCGCCATAGCGGCTGCGACGTGGAAACCATCCGGTACTACGAGCGCGAAGGGCTGCTTGATGCCCCGCAGCGCGAGGACAACGGCTACCGCCGCTATGGCGATGGCCATCTGGTGCAACTGAATTTCGTGCGCCACTGCCGCTCGCTGGGCATGAGCCTGGCCGATGTGCGCCGGCTGCGGGATTTCCAGCGCAATCCGTCGCTGGCCTGCGACGACATCGACACGTTGCTGGATCGCCAGATCGAGCAGATTCACGCCCAACGTGTGGCGCTTGAGGCTCTTGAGGGCCAGCTCCGCGCCTTGCGCCACACCTGCGAGAACCCGAATCCGCATCCGGCCAGCGAATGCGGCATCCTCCAGAACCTGCAGCAGGCCGCCGAAGGCGCTGGCTGCGAGTGCCACCCGAGCCACGTACGGCACTGAACCGCCTGGCAGTTCACGCACGGTGAGTCCCTGCGAGAGCAGGGGATGTTTCTCATCGGCCATGTCGGGATGGCTGTGCTAGCATGGCCGTTCGCGTCCGAGAGACGCCTTTTTCCGAAATTTCCTACGATGTCTCGCCACTTTCCGTCCGCCGCCCTTGTCCTGGTTCGCACTATGCGACCGGCGCGCGCGCGCACGGTGGCGCAGCCCATCACCGCCACCCGCCGGATCAACGCCCCGCTTGATCCTGCCCGGTTCCCGGCCTGACCGACCCCACTCCTGAGCAGCAAGGGTCCGGTGCCGAACCGGGCCCGAGCCACCACGCTTTTCCGCTGTAACACCACCGGCGCCTGTGCGCGCCGGCCCGACCGATTTCCCAACGGCTGCCGCCTGCGCCGGATCGTTGTACCGACACGCGGCCGCCGCTTTTGCGAGAGGCACTGCCATGGCAAAGACCAAGAACCCGACCCTCTACCTGACCGAACTGGACGTGACGCGCCTGGAGGGCATCGCCAGCCGCGCCGGCACCGCCGAGCTTGACGAGATGCTCGACGAACTGCTGGCCCGCGCAGCCATCGTGTCGCCCGATGCCATTCCCAAGGATGTCGTGACGATGAACTCGCGCGTCGTCTGCACCCTGGAAGGCGAAGCCGCGCCGCGTGAGTGGACGCTGGCTTATCCCGACGACGCCGACCTGGCGGCCGGCCGCCTGTCGGTGCTGTCGCCGATCGGTCAGGCTCTGCTGGGCGCGCGCGCCGGCAAGACCGTGGACTATCGCCTGCCCAATGGCAACGCCCAGCGCGTGACCATCGTCAGCATCGCCTTCCAGCCCGAGGCCAGCGGCCACTACACGCTCTGAGCCCCTCTGCGCCTTGCGCGCGCTGCGAGTCCGGAAGCCTCGCAGCGCCTGTCACCTGCCCGTGCGCGTACCGCAGGGTAGGTGCCCAGTTCCGTACCGCGGAATAGCCCGCCTGGCGGCCATTCGGTCGCCAACCCCTACCGTTCATCCACAGACCCGGCATTTCACGGCGAGCAACGCACCATTCGTCGCAGCGGTATTTCTCGTAGAAGTGCTAGCCACTAACCTTCAGTCCGTGCTCGCATCGCTACACAGATAGCGCGTCCGGGCAGTTGTCAGCTGTATCCATAAAAAAGTTGTGAATCAGTTGAAGGAGTCCCAGATGAACGCCAAACGTATCCTTGGCGGCGCTCTCGTGCTCGCCGCGTTTGCCGCGTCGGCCGCTATCGCCGCGCCCGCCACGACCAAGAAGGTCGGAAAGTTCGACGTGTATGCCGATGCCGCGCGCCAAGGCAAGTTCGACACGTACAGTGAAGGCTCGAAGATCGGCAAGTACGATTTCTTCAGCGACGGCCAACGCAAGTTCGACACCTACACGGACGGTGCCCGCCAGGGCAAGTTCGACAGCTTCGGCGAAGGCGCACGCAGCTTCAGTGGCGAGATCTCCGGCTCCGCGCTGGACAACTCGCGCAACGGCGATCTGTACGGCTACAAGGTCTGATGACCTGTCAGTCCGCCAGAACGCAAATCGGCGGTTCCGGGTCACCCCCGGGCCGCCGATTCTGATTTCCGGTTTCTCTCCCACCTGCGCGACCGACCTCCTCCTTCTCTCTCAAGTCGCGCAGGTGATTTTTGCCCCGCCTGCAGTCCTCGTCGTTCCCCTCGTAGTACTTTCCTGATTTTTCCGAAGTACCGTCAGAGTTGCCGCTGCGCGAACGTGTCGCACTTGCGGATGTCTCCGGTCGTCAGGCCCTGGCGCAGCCAGCGCACGCGTTGTTCGCTGGTGCCGTGCGTGAACGCCTCGGGCACCACATAGCCCTGCGACTGCTTTTGCAGCCGGTCGTCGCCGATGGCGGCGGCAGCCTTCAGGCCCTGTTCGATATCGCCCGGTTCCAGCAGCTGCTGGTTGAGCTTGCCGGCCGTGGCGGCCCAGACACCGGCCAGGCAGTCGGCCTGCAGTTCCATGCGCACGGAAAGCTGGTTGGCCTGCGCCTCGCCCATGCGGCGGCGCGCGGCGTCCACCTTGTTCGATACGCCAAGCAGGTTCTGTACGTGATGGCCGACTTCGTGCGCGATCACATAGGCCTGCGCAAAGTCACCGCCGGCGCCAAAGCGCTGGCGCAGTTCGTTGTAGAACGACAGGTCGATATAGACTTTCTGGTCGGCCGGACAGTAGAACGGCCCCATGGCCGACTGCCCCGTGCCGCACGCGGTGGGCGTGGCACCGGTGAACATCACCAGCGTGGGCGGTGCATAGCGGCGGTTCAGGTCGGTTTCGAAGATGTGTTCCCAGGTGCGCTCGGTATTGCCCAGCACCTTGCGCGTGAACACGGACAACTGGTCGGCGGCGGGCGGCCGGTGCGGCTGCGCCTGCGATTGCGGTGCCGGTTGCTGCTGGCCCTGGATCACCGACGCGCCCTGGAAAATCAGCGACGGATCGATGCCAAAGAAGTACGACGCGGCCAGCGCAATGATGACCGTGCCAATCCCGATCGACTTGCCGCCGATCGGCAAGCCGAATCCGCCACCTCCACCGCGGCGGTCCTCCACATTCTGGCTTTCGGCTTCGTCATCGAGACGCATCTTGTTACGCTCCGTCGGCGGTTCTGTTATGCCGATGGAGTATAGCAACGGCAATGGCAACCGCGCCTTGCGCCCCGGCGGCACGCACGTATCGCGATGTCAAAAAAAGCGCCGCCCGCGCCAATCGGGCTGGATCGGCGCGGGCGGCGGGTTGGACAGGGGGTCAGCCCGTCCTACGCAAGGGAAATCGCGATGTGTCGTGCAGTCGTCAGACGGTGGCCGATGCGGGGGCCCTGCTGATGTCCAGCGCGGCCACTTCCGTGCCTACCTCTGCGACGCGCAGCAGGTTGGTCGTGCCGCCCTGGCCGAACGGCATGCCGGCCGCGATGGTGATCTGGTCGCCCGGTGCGGCATAGCCTTCCACCAGCGCGGCGCGTGCCGCGGCCTCCACCATCTCGTCCACGCTCTGCACGTCCGGGCTCACCGTCGAATGCACACCCCATGTGATGGCCAGCCGGCGTGCGATGTCCAGGTTCGGCGTGATACTGACGATCGGTGCGCACGGCCGTTCGCGTGCGGCGCGCAGTGCGGTGGCCCCAGACGACGTGTACGTCACCGTGGCCTTGGCGCCGATGATGTGCGTGACCTCGCGCAGCGCGGCGCAGATTGCGTCCTGGCGCGTGGAAAGCGGCACCTCGTGCTGGGCGTCGATCATGTTGCGGTAGAGCGGATCGCGCTCCACCTCGGTGATGATGCGATCCATCATCGACACGGCCGGCACCGGATGGCGACCGTTGGCCGACTCGGCCGACAGCATCACCGCATCGGCGCCGTCGTAGATGGCGCTGGCCACGTCCGAGGCCTCGGCGCGCGTGGGCACCGGCGAATCGATCATCGATTCCAGCATCTGCGTGGCGATCACCACCGGCTTGCCCAGCTGGCGGCAGACGCGCAGGATGCGCTTCTGCACGCCGGGCACGCGCTCGGGCGGCAGTTCCACGCCCAGGTCGCCACGCGCCACCATCACGGCATCGGACACGCGCACGATCTCGTCAAGCTGCTGCAGCGCGGCCGGCTTCTCGATCTTCGACAGCACGCCGGCACGCGTGCCGATGATCTCGCGCGCCTCGACGATATCCGACGGCCGCTGCACGAACGACAGCGCAATCCAGTCGGCGCCCAGTTCCAGCGCGAACGCCAGGTCCTTGCGGTCCTTGTCGGTCAGCGCGGGGATCGGGATCACGGCGTCGGGCACGTTCACGCCCTTGCGGTCGGACAGCGTGCCGTTGTTGGCCACGCGCGTGGTGATGCTGCCTGCCGACACCGACTCGATGTTCAGGCGCACCTTGCCATCGTCGATCAGCAGCGACTGTCCCGAGCTGGCGGCCTTGAACAGCTCCGGGTGCGGCAGGTAGACGCGCGTGCCGTCGCCGGGTGTGGGGTCGCTGTCCAGCACGAACGTGTCGCCGGTGCGCACCGCAACCTTGCCCACGGCAAACGTGCCGATGCGCAGCTTGGGGCCCTGCAGGTCGGCCAGGATTGCGATGGGGCGGCCGGTCTCGGCCTCCACCTGGCGCACGGCGTCGTAGCGGGCGCGATGGTCATCGTGCGTGCCGTGGCTGAAGTTCAGGCGGAACACGTCGGCTCCGGCGTCGAACAGCTGGCGGATCACCGCGATGTCCGAGCTGGCCGGGCCCAGGGTGGCCAAGATCTTCGCTTTGCGCTGGCGTCTCATGAAAGTCTCCTTCTCCATCCTCTTTTATGCTGCAGCTCGCGATCTCAGACGATCAGGATCGCGCGGAAATCGTTGACGTTGGTGCGGGTCGGGCCGGTCACGATCAGGTCGTCGATACCGGCAAAGAAGCCGTACCCGTCGTTGTTGTCCAGGTGGGCGCGGGCCGACAGGCCACGTGCGGCGGCGCGCGTCAGCGTGTCGGGGCCCAGCAGCGCACCGGCGTTGTCTTCGGAACCATCGATGCCGTCGGTGTCGCCGGCAATCGCATGTACGCCGGGCAGGCCGTCCAGTGCCACGGCCAGCGACAGCAGGAATTCGGCATTGCGGCCGCCCCGGCCGTTGCCGCGCACCGTGACCGTGGTCTCGCCGCCGGACAGGATCACGCACGGCTTCTGGAACGGCTGCCCGTGGGCGACGATCTGGCGGGCGATGGCCGCATGCACTTCGGCCACGTCACGGGCTTCGCCTTCGATGCTGTCCGACAGGATGTGCGCGGTCAGGCCCAGTTCGCGCGCGCGGGCCGCAGCGGCTTCCAGCGACTGCTGCGCGCTGGCGAGCGTGACGCTGCGGTGGCCGTCGAAGCGGGCATCGCCGGGCTTGGGCGTTTCACCGGCGCCAGACTCCAGATGTGCGCGCACGTTGGCGGGCAGGTCGATGTCGTACTTGGCAATGACCGCAAGCGCGTCGGCGCACGTGGTGGCGTCGGGCAGCGTGGGGCCGCTGGCGATCAGCGTCGGATCATCGCCGGGGATATCGGAAATCAGCAGCGTTTCCACGCGGGCCGGTGCGCAGGCCAGGGCCAGGCGGCCACCCTTGAGCGCGGAAAGATGCTTGCGCACGCAGTTCATCTCGCCAATGCTGGCACCGCTGCGCAGCAGCGCCTTGTTCACGGCCTGCTTGTCGGCCAGCGTGATGCCGGGCGCAGGGGCGGCCAGCAATGCCGAGCCGCCGCCAGAAATCAGGCAAAGTACGAGGTCATCGGCAGTCAGGCCCTGCACCAGTTCCACCATGCGCTGCGCGGCCTGCTGGCCTGCGGCATCGGGCACGGGGTGCGCGGCCTCTACCACTTCGATGCGGTGGCAGTCGGCGCCATGGTCATAGCGCGTGACCACCAGACCCGACAGTTCGCCTTGCCAGTGCGCGTCCACGGCCTGTGCCATCGCGGCGGCGGCCTTGCCTGCGCCGATTACCACGGTGCGGCCCTTTGGCGGCTGCGGCAGGTGCGGCGGCAGGCAATGGCTGGCACTTACAGCGGCCACTGCCGTATCGAACAGGTCGCGCAGCAGCGTGCGGGCCTGGGCGGGGTTGCGATAGTCGGTCTGCCGCTGTGGCGAAAGCAGGGCGGCGTTGGCGTCGGTGGCGAACATGCGAATCCTGAGGAATCTTGGGGAAAAACGATGCAGTCGCCTTCACGCGAAGGCGACTGCAATACTGCTATTGCACTAGCAATTACTTCGCGGCCTTGGCGATTTCGTGATTCGACATGATCTCGATCGCGCGGCACAGCGCCGAGTGGTCGAGCTTGCCGAAGCCGTTGGCGGCGCATGCGTTGAACAGTTCCTGCGCGGCCGACGTGTTCGGCAGCGACACGCCCAGCGCCTTCGCGCCCTGCAGTGCCAGGTTCAGGTCCTTCTGGTGCAGTTCGATGCGGAAGCCCGGATCGAACGTGCGCTTGACCATGCGCTCGCCATGCACTTCAAGAATCCGCGATGCCGCGAAGCCGCCCATCAGGGCCTGGCGCACCTTGGCCGGATCGGCGCCAGCCTTCGAGGCGAACAGCAGCGCTTCGGACACGGCCTGGATGTTCAGCGCCACGATGATCTGGTTGGCCACCTTGGTGGTCTGGCCGTCGCCGTTGCCGCCCACCAGCGTGATGTTCTTGCCCATCAGGTCGAACAGCGGCTTCACTTCGTCGAACGCTTCCGACGGGCCGCCCACCATGATCGTCAGCGACGCGGCCTTGGCACCCACTTCGCCGCCCGACACCGGGGCGTCCAGGTACGACGCGCCCAGCTTGTTGATGCGCGCGGCAAAGTCCTTGGTGGCGATGGGCGAGATCGAGCTCATGTCGACCACGATCTTGCCGTAGGTGGCTTCCTTGCCGGCGGCCTTGTAGGCGGCGGCAATGCCCTTTTCGGCGAACAGCACGGCTTCCACGTGCGGGGTGTCCGGCACCATGACGATCACGATGTCGGCGCGCTTTGCCACTTCTTCGGCGCTGGTGCAGACGGTGACGCCTGCGTCGACCAGGGCCTGCGGGGCCGGGTTCACGTCATGCACGAACAGCGTGTGGCCGGCGGCGCGCAGGTGACCTGCCATCGGGGCGCCCATGATGCCCAGGCCGATAAAGCCGACGTTGCGTTGGTTTGCCATGTTGATGTCTCCAGAGGATCAGATTGAGATTGTTTTCTCCCCTCTCCCATGAATGTGAGAGGGGCGGGGGAGAGGGCCAGCCGTTCAAATTGCCACTATCGGCAAGCAGGGCCTTGTTGCCCTCTCCCCCAACCCCTCTCCCGCCTGGCGGGAGAGGGGAGCAATTCAGCGGTACTTCAAATGCCGTGTGCGGCGCGCCAGCCCAGGCCGGCTTCGGTCGTGGTCTTCGGCTTGTATTCGCAGCCGATCCAGCCCTGATAGCCGATCTCGTCAAGGAAGCGGAACAGGTACTGGTAGTTCAGTTCGCCGGTGCCCGGTTCGTTGCGGCCGGGGTTGTCGGCCAACTGCACATGCTTGATCTTCGGCAGGTTGGCGCGGATCGTGTTGGCGATCTCGCCCTCCATGCGCTGCATGTGATAGATGTCGTACTGCACGTAGAGATTGGGCGCGTTGACCTGGCCGATCAGGTCGACGGCCTGCTGCGTGCGCGACAGGAAGAAGCCGGGAATGTCGAACGTGTTGATCGGCTCGACCAGCAGGTCGATGTGTTCCTTTGCCAGCGCGTTGGCGGCAAAGCGCAGGTTCTCGACCAGCGTCTCGTTGGCCTGCTCGCGCTTGACGTTCTGCGGCAGGATGCCCACCAGGCAGTTCAGTTGCCGGACACCCAGCACCTTCGCGTACTTGATGGCCTCGCCCACGCCGTCCTGGAATTCACCCACGCGATCCGGGTGGCAGGCAATGCCGCGCTCGCCGGCTTCCCACTTGCCGGCCGGCAGGTTGTGCAGCACCAGGTCCAGCTGGAAGCGGCTCAGGCGGTCGGCGATCTGGTCGGCGTGAAAGGCGTACGGGAACAGGAACTCCACGCCACGGAACCCGGCGCGGGCGGCGGCCTCGAAGCGGTCCAGGAAACCCACTTCGTTGAACAGCATCGTCAGGTTGGCTGCGAGCTTTGGCATTGTGATGTCTCTCTCGGTGTTGGGAAAAACGGTGGCCCAGCCGCCCCGGTGGAGCGGGGCGGAGGGCGTACTGCGGAAACGGCTTGTGATTGCGGCCTTGCGCCGCAGACTTACGCGGTGGTGGCCTCTTCGGCCAGGATCGCTTCTTCGGCGTCTTCCAGGTCTTCGATCGGCTCGAACTCGTTGATGTTGTCGATCTCGGTGCCCATCGCGATATTGGTCACGCGTTCCAGGATCACCTCCACGACGACCGGCACCGAGAACTCGGCCATCAGGTCGCGCGCTTCGGCAAAGGCCGGGGCGATGTCTTCCGGCTTGAACACGCGGATCGCCTTGCAGCCCAGGCCTTCCACGACCTTCACGTGGTCCACGCCATAGCCTTCCAGTTCCGGCGCGTTGACGTTGTCGAAGGCCAGCTGCACGCAGTAGTCCATCTCGAAGTTGCGCTGTGCCTGGCGGATCAGGCCCAGGTACGAGTTGTTCACCACCACGTGGATGTACGGCACCTTGAACTGCGCGGCCACGGCCAGTTCCTCGATCATGAACTGGAAGTCGTAGTCACCCGAGATGGCAACGATGTCCGAGTCCGGCGAGGCGGTCTTCACGCCGATGGCGGCGGGAATCGTCCAGCCCAGCGGGCCGGCCTGGCCGCAGTTGATCCAGTGGCGCGGCTGGTTCACCGACAGGAACTGCGCGGCGGCGATCTGCGACAGGCCGATCGTCGTCACGTAGCGCACGTCGCGCGGGAAGTACTGGTTCATCTCGCGGTACACGCGCTGCGGCTTGACCGGCACGTTGTCGAAGTCGCTCTTGCGCTTCATGGTGCGGCGGCGCTTCTGCACGTCGGCCACCCAGGCCTTGCGGCACGGCAGGCGGCCGGCCATCTTCATTTCGCGGGCCACTTCCACGAACAGTTCCAGCGCGGCCTTGGCGTCCGAGACGATGCCCAGGTCCGGGCCGAACACGCGGCCGATCTGCGTGGGCTCGATGTCCACGTGCACGAACTTGCGGCCCTTGGTGTAGACGTCGACGCTGCCGGTGTGGCGGTTGGCCCAGCGGTTGCCGATGCCCATCACGAAGTCCGAAGCCAGCAGCGTGGCGTTGCCGTAGCGGTGCGACGTCTGCAGGCCCACCATGCCGGCCTGCAGCGGGTGGTCATCGGCCAGCACGCCCCAGCCCATCAGCGTCGGCACGACCGGCACGTTGACCAGTTCGGCAAACTCGACCAGCAGTTCGTTGGCGTTGGCGTTGATCACGCCGCCACCGCAGACGATCAGCGGGCGCTCGGCCTGGTTCAGCATGCTGATGGCCTTCTCGATCTGCGCGCGGCTGGCGGCCGGCTTGTACGGCTGCAGCGGCTGGTACGTTTCCGGATCGAATTCGATCTCGGCCACCTGCACGTCGAACGGCAGGTCGATCAGTACCGGACCCGGGCGACCCGAGCGCATCAGGTGGAACGCCTGCTGGAACACCTGCGGCACCAGCGCCGGCTCGCGCACGGTCACGGCCCACTTGGTGACGGGCTTGGCAATCGATTCGATATCGACGGCCTGGAAATCCTCCTTGTACAGGCGGGCGCGCGGCGCCTGGCCCGTGATGCAGAGGATGGGAATCGAGTCGGCCCAGGCCGAGTACAGGCCCGTGATCATGTCGGTGCCGGCGGGGCCCGAGGTACCGACGCAGACGCCGATATTGCCCGGTTCTGCACGGGTATAGCCCTCGGCCATGTGCGAGGCGCCTTCCACGTGGCGGGCCAGCAGGTGGCGGATCGAACCGGCCTTGCGCATGGCCGAGTAGAACGGGTTGATGGCGGCGCCAGGCACGCCGAACGCGGTGGTGATGCCTTCCTTTTCCAGTACGGCGATGGCCGCGTCGACTGCTCTCATCTTCGGCATGTCTCTCTCCAAAACGCTTAAATGAATGGGTGGGATTCGTTCTGGCGTTGATCCTATGCCCGCAGCGGGTGGGGATAAACAGAAGGGCGATCAGTTGATTCGATACCTGCCGTAAGGAATGCCGCAGCAAATGCCGCGCCAATGTGCATCTGGAGATACATATGGAGGGTACGGCAAGCCACTCCCCCGATACGTGGGGTTGGGGCAATTTGCTACGGTTTTCCCCTATCGGGGGCAACGGCGCCCGGGTCAAAATAGCGGGTTTGGAATTGCCTTGTCCCGCCATGTACACACGGCTGCCGACCACCTACGAACTGATGGAAGCGTTGCAGACCGCGCCGGCCGAAAAATCGCCGGACGGCCGGCTGGCAATGGTGTTGTGGGCCGGCTTTGTCCTGGCGCTGGTACCGACGCTGGTGGCGGGCGGGGCGCTGGTCTGGTGGCATCAGGTGCTGGCGCAGACACCGCCGGCCTGGCTGCCGCAGGCGTTTCACGTGCTGCTGGCCGTTAGCGGCGTGTTCTATGCCGGCGCATGGCTGGCGCGGCTGCTGGCCGGCCGTGATGCACTGCGTCATCCGATGCGCTGGCTGACCCGCCGAGTCGATGCCCAGAGCGCGGTCGAGAATGCGTTGCTGCTGCGCCTGGGCCGGATTCCGGCGCTGCAGCTGCGCGCGCGCGAACGCCGCGTCCTGCTCCAGGCGCGGCTGTGGGAAGGGGGCGCGCGCACGGTGGCGCTGGTCCTGGCACTGGCCCCGGCCGCCGTGGTGCTGGCCGATGGCCTGGCGGTGATGGCCCCCGGCCATGGGCCGACGCTGGTGGCGCTCTATGGCGTGGTGCTGGTCGGCGGCGGCGCGCTGGCGCTATTCGCCCAACTGCAATGCAGCGCGCCCCTGCGGCGTCTGGCCCACGTGCTGGGCGAGGCCGCCGAGATCAGCGAAAAGCTTGGCCGCTAGGCCGGGCCGCGTTTGTCCGGCGCCACCTCCGGCGTCATCCATAGCGTGAGACGGATGCACGGCATCGCCGTGCGGGGATGCGCACCATGGCGTCAATGCCTCACAATGTGACGGCAGGAGACAAATGGCGTTATGGACAAACTCAAACAAATCGAAGCATTCATCGCCGTGGTGGAACACGGCAGCATGGCCGCCGCGGCGCTGACGCAGAACGTGACGCCGGTCATGATTGGCCGGCGCATCAACGCGCTGGAAGCGCGCATCGGCGTCAAGCTGCTGCACCGGTCCACCCGTCGCATCGTGGTGACGGAGCAGGGCGCGGCGTTCATGGAGCAGTGCAAGAAGGCGCTGGCCGACCTTGACCGCGCCGAGATGCTGATCGCCGAAGGCAAGCACAAGGCCACCGGGCACCTGATCGTCTCGGCGCCGGCCGCCTTTGGCCGCAAGCACGTGGCGCCGCACGCGCCGGCTTTCCTGGCGGCCAATCCCGAAGTCCAGATCTCATTCAACCTGACCGACCGCGTGGTGGACCTGGTGCGCGAGGGCTATGACCTGGGCATCCGCATCGGCGGCGCCATCGACCCGAATTTCGTGGCGATCAAGCTCGCCACCAACAAGCGCGTGGTGTGCGGCACCCCCGCCTACTTCGCCAAACACGGCGTCCCGCATACGCTGGAAGACCTGGAAAAGCACAACTGCCTGGCGTTCAACCTGCAGGGCGGCCAGCAGCGCGGCTGGTACTTCCAGCAGAACGGCAAGACCGTGACGGTGCGGGTCAGCGGCAATCTCGACTGCAACGACGGCGAACTGCTGCACCGCTGGACCGGCGAGAGCCTGGGGCTGGGATGGCGGTCGACGTGGGAAATCCTGCCTCAACTGGAAAGCGGCGAACTGATCACCGTGCTCGATGAATTCGCGCTGCCCGACTACGACATCCTGGCCGTGTACCCGCAGCAGCGGCCCGTGCCGGCCAAGATCCGCTTCTTTATCGAACACCTGAAGCAGGCGTTCGCCAAGCCGGGCTACTGGACCGAGCGCGGCAGCAGCTGGACAGACGCCGCGCTGCGGCAGTCGGCCTGAGGGCAGGGACAGCTACAGGGAAAAGGAACGGGAAAGGGAAAAGGAGAGGGGTAGGGCAGGAAATCAGGCGGACGGCACCGAAACAACCGGTGGCCGGAAACGGGAGCCCCAAAAGAAAAAGCCCGCAGCCATTGCGGTCTGCGGGCAGCCCTTCTTGCGAAGGACGGGGAGAGCTCATGAAGTGCGCCCCCGCAACTTCATGGCGAGAGGAATCATGCGCCTCCCACCCCGTCCTCGTCCTTGATGGCGATCAATCCGATTGCACTGCGGCGGGACTGTCTCAGGCCAGCAACGCGGCAACCAGATCCTTGCTGCGCGCAGCGGCCGGTGCTTCCTCGAAATGCAGCGCGCTTTCGACGTGATTCAGGTGTTCCACCATCAGCGCCACGGCGCGCTCGGCGTCGCCCGCCTTGGCGGCATCGATGAACGCACGGTGTTCGTCCGACGAACACGTGGCATCGCGCCGGCTTTGGTACAGCATGGTGATGACCGCGCTGCGCATCGACAGCTCACGCATGATTTCGGTCAGCACATTGTTGCCCGCCACTTCGGCCAGCACGATATGGAAGTCGCCCAGCAAGCGCGTCCGCGTCTGCGCATCGTTGCCGGCCAGCGACTTGCGCTCGGCCACCAGATGCTTCTCGATGCGCTTGTAGTCGGCTGGCGTGGCGCGGGCCACGAACTCGCGCGCCAACGCGGCTTCCAGGATGCGCCGCACGGCAAAGACCTCGCGCGCTTCTTCGGCGCTGGGCTTGGCGACGAACGCGCCCTTGTCCGGCACGATCTGGATGACCTTGTCCTTGGACAGCATCAGCAGCGCCGCCCGCACCTTGGTACGGCTGACGCGGTAGACGCTGGCCAGCGCTTCCTCGCGCAGCTTGGTACCTGGCGGCAGCCGGTGGGAGACGATGGCCGCGACGATATCGTCGGCAATCGCCTCGGCGGTCATGTCTGGATCGATATGCTCGGGCATGGTGTGCGCGTCTCTTGCCGGACCTGCGCGTTGACTGGGATGGCGTGATTCTAGCGCCCCGAGGCCACCCCGGGCAGCGGCGCTGGCACCGGGACTTCCCGGACGCCATCCACCACGGCCGACAGGCCTTCGTCCAGTTCGCCAACCGGGATGGTGCCGTTGAGCACGCCGTGGGCACGTTCGCGGTCGATATCGTGCTCCCAGGCCGCCACCACGACGGTAGCCACGCAATTGCCGATCAGGTTGCCAACGGCGCGGGCGATGCCAATGAACCAGTCCACCGACAGCACCAGCACCAGGCCGATGGCGGGAATGGCCGGGTGGGCCGACAGCGTGGCCGCCAGGATCACGATTGCCGAGCCCGGAATGCCGTGCGCCCCCTTCGACGTGACCAGCGCCACGGCCAGGATGCCGAGCAGGTCGCCCAGCGCCAGCGGCGTATTGGTCGCCTGCGCGATAAACACGGCCGCCAGCGTCAGGTAGATCGAGAACGCGTCAAGGTTGAACGAGTAGCCGGTGGGTATCACCAGGCCCACCACCGACTTCTTGATGCCCATGTATTCGAGCTTCTTCATGACCTGCGGCAGCACGCTGTCCGACGACGCCGTGCCCAGCACCACCAGCAGTTCGGCGCGCAGGTAGCGGATCAGCTTCAGCACCGAGAAGCCGCACAGGCGCAGGATCAGCCCCAGCACGCCCAGCACGAAGATCGCCACGGCGCCGTAGAACAGGATCACCAGGAAGCCCAGCTGCTTGAGCGACCCGATGCCGTACTTGCCCACGGTGAACGCCACGGCGCCCAGCACCCCCAGCGGCGCCAGCTTGATGATGAAGCCCATCATCTTGAACAGCGTGGCCGAGAAGTTGTCGATCATCCGCACCAGCGGCTTGCCCGGTTCGCCCACCACCGACAGCGCGCAGCCGAACAGCACCGATACAACCAGCACCTGCAGCACGTCGCCGCTGGTGAACGCGCCCATGATCGTGTTCGGGATCAGCTTCATCAGGAAGTCCACCATGCCGGCGCTCTTCACCTTGTCGGCCGACTCGATGTACGCCGCCATGGCCGAGATATCAAGGCTGCGCGGATTCACGTTCATGCCCGTGCCCGGCTGGAACACATAGGCCAGCACGATGCCCAGCGCCAGCGCGATGGTCGTCACGACTTCGAAGTAGACCACCGCCTTGATGCCCACGCGGCCCACCTTCTTGAGTTCGCCGGCGCCGCAGATGCCTGCCACCACCACGCAGAACACCACCGGCCCAATCAGCATCTTGATCAGCTTGATGAAACCGTCGCCCAGCGGCTTGAGCTTGGCTGCGAATTCGGGAAAGGCGAGCCCCAGAAGGGTGCCGAGCGCCAAGGCAATCAGTACCTGGCCAAACAACGAACGGGTGAAGCGCGTGTGCAGGCGGCCAGCGGCGCGCTGCGTGGGTACGGCATGCTGCATTGTTGTCTCCGTGCCGGGCGGGTCCGTGGCGCATCGGTTGCCATCGGCCTGCCCTGATCTGGTTCAGGGGTGCCCGCCGTCACATGCCTGCCGACGCCGGGCTGGATGCACCTTCCGGAAAGACCGGCGGCCAAACTGCCCGCCTGCCTTGCCCCACGCGGAAAGCCCCCCTGTTGAGGCGGAATCCACGCAATCCACTTGTCCGGACCGGATTGTCCGCGGCGGATTGTCGGTGCGTGGAGGCCAATATAGTGCATATCATTTTTGTATGCAATTTTTGAATTCACTGTGCTACTATGAATCGCACAGAATAGAGAGCACGGCCCCGGGCGCCCGCCCGGACTGGCAGGTTTGCCAGGCATCCCCGGACCGGCTCAGGCACCACCAGCAGGAGAGACACGCACATGGCAGCAACCCCTACGCCGTTGTCCGCTGACACCGGCACCCGCATCATGGCCTGGGCCGACAGCCTGGCCGTTCATACCGACCAGCCCGGGCTGCTCACGCGCACGTACCTGACCGACGCCCACCACGGCGCGGCCGCGCAGTTGACCGAGTGGATGCAGGCGGCCGGCATGACCGTGCGCCGCGATGCCGCTGGCAACGTGATCGGCCGCTACGAAGGCACCGAACCCAATGCCCCTGCATTGCTGACCGGTTCGCACTTCGACACCGTGCGCGACGCCGGCCGCTTCGACGGCAACCTGGGCGTGATCCTGCCGATTGCCTGCGTGGCCGAGTGGAATCGCCAGGGCAAGCGCTTTCCGTTTGCGCTGGAAGTGGTCGGGTTTGCCGAGGAAGAGGGCGTGCGCTTCAAGGCCACGCTGCTGGGCAGCCGTGCCATCGCCGGCACGTTCGACAACAACGTGCTTGACAACGTCGATGATTCCGGCAAGACCATGCGCGAAGTCATGCGCGCCGCCGGCTTCGACGCCGCCCAGCTGCCGGCCGCCAAACACGATCGCAGCAAGGTGCTGGCCTTTATCGAGGTGCATATCGAGCAGGGCCCGGTGCTGCTGAACGAAGGCCTGCCCGTGGGCGTGGTCACCGCGATCTCGGGTGCCACGCGCTTTATCGTCGAACTCGAAGGCCTGGCCGGCCACGCCGGCACGGTGCCGATGGACATGCGCCGCGACGCCGCGATGGCCGGCGCCGAGATTGGCCTGTTCATCGAGAAGCGCTGCGGCGGCAAGCCGGGCCTGGTCGGCACGGTGGGCCAGTTCAACGTGCCCAATGGCGCCACCAACGTGGTGCCGGGCCGCGCGACGTTCTCCATTGATATCCGTGCCGGCATCGACGCCGAGCGCGAGGCTGCCGTCAACGACGTGCTGGCCGAAATCGAACGTGTCTGCGCGCGCCGCAACGTGCGCGTGCAGATCCGCAAGACGCACGAGGCGGCCAGCGTGCCGTGCGCGCCGTGGCTGCAGTCGCAATGGGCCGCCGCCGTGGAGCGCCAGGACGTACCCGTGCGTCACCTGCCCTCCGGTGCCGGCCATGACGCCATGGCCATCGCCGCCATCGCCGATGTGGCCATGCTGTTCGTTCGCTGCGGCAACGGCGGCATCAGCCACCATCCCACCGAGACCATGACGGCCGAAGACGCCCAGACCGCGGCGCGCGTGTTCGCGGACTTCGTCGAACACTTCCACCGTCCTCAATAAGCCCACCCGGCAACCAGAAAACTCCGAGATACAGAGATGACCGCACGAGACAACATGAATCCCATCGAATCCACGCTGACCCAGTACATCGACCAGCACCGCCCGCAGCAGGAAGCGTTCCTGGCCGAACTGGTCAAGGTGCCCTCGGACAACCCCGCCGGCGACTGCGAGGCCCACGGCAAGCGCGCCAAGGAACTGCTGGAAGGGCTGGGCTTCAAGGTGGAGGCGCACTCGGTGCCTGACGAACTGGTCAAGGCGGCCGGCATGATCAGCGCCACGAACCTGCTGGTGCGCAAGACGTTCGGCAGCGGCGGCCCCACCATCGCCATGAACGCGCACGGCGACGTGGTGCCTCCGGGCCTGGGCTGGACCAAGGACCCGTACGGCGGCGAGATCGCCGACAGCGAGCACGGCCCGGTCATGTACGGCCGCGGCGTGGCGGTGTCGAAGTCGGACTTCGCCACCTACGCCTACGCCGTGCTGGCGCTGCAGGAAGCCGAGAAGCAGGGCGCGAAGATCAACGGCACCGTGGAACTGCAATTCACGTACGACGAGGAAACCGGCGGCGACATCGGCCCGAAGTTCCTGCTCGACGAAGGCTTGACCAAGCCCGACTACGCGATCTCGGCCGGCTTCTCGTACGGCATCACGTCGGCGCATAACGGCTGCCTGCATGTGGAAGTGACCGTCAAGGGCAAGCAGGGCCACGCCGCCATGCCGCACACCGGCGTCGACGCCATCGAAGCCGCCACGCATATCCTGCACGCGGTGTACGGCCTGCGCGCCGAGCTGGCGACGCGCAAGAGCAAGGTGCCGGGCATCGACACCGCCACGCTGAATGTCGGCCTGATCAAGGGTGGCATCAACACCAACGTGGTGCCTGACCTGGTCACGTTCCGCGTGGACCGCCGCATGATTCCGGAAGAGATCGGCTTCGACGCCGAAGGCGAGCTGCGCGCCGTGGTGGAAAAGGCCGCCAAGGACCGTCCGGGTATCGAGGTCAAGGTCGAGCGCATCATCCTGGCCGAGCCGCTGTCGGAACTGCCGGGCGTGGACAAGCTGATCGGTGCACTGAAGACGCGCGCCGAATCGGTGTTCGGCGTGGAGATCCCGGTGCAGGGTGTGCCGCTCTACACGGATGCGCGCCACTACACGAGCCGTGGCATCCCCACCGTGCTGTACGGCGCCGGCCCGCGCACGCTGATGGAAGCCCGCGGCCACAACTCCGACGAGAACCTGCGCCTGAACGACCTGAACCGCGCCACCAAGGTGGTGGCCCTGGCGCTGTCCGACCTGATGGGCTGAGCCATCGGCTTCGGCAACCCCGCAGAACCCTGTAGCACCCCCTTGTTGTGATGATGGCCCGCTGGCGTTTGCCGGCGGGCCTTTTTTCATCGGAGGCGCGAGTCGCGCGTGGCTATTCGGCCAGATTTTCTCCGGGCACGGCCAGGCTCACCAGCCAGCGCCGCACCACGGCTTCCTCGTCGGATGTCAGCCCCGCACGCAACTGCCGGTCGACCTCGCCCGCGCGTACCTTGCACTGCGCCAGCAGCGCCTTGCCGGTCTCGGACAGCGCGATGGTCTGGATACGCCCATGCACCGGATGCGGCTGGCGCACGATTGCACCCATCTTCTCCAGGTTGCCCATGATGACGCTGACGGTCTGCGGCGTCAGCAGCGCCAGCCGCGCGACATCGGCGCCGGAGATGCCGGGATAAGCCCCGAGCATGGTCAGCACAAAGAACTGGGGCAGGGTGACGCCCAGATCGGCCAGCGCGCGCTCCATATGCAACCGGTTGGCCGCGCTGGCCTGCCGCAGCAGGTAGGCCAGGTAACCGCTTTCGCCACGCTTGCCTTCGCCCGGTGCCGGAATCGCCACGGTGTCGGCCGCCTTGCTGTCCGGTTTCGCCGGGTTCTTCCCCGCGTTCTTGCCGTCGTTTTTCCCTTTGCCCGGCAGGGTCTTTGCCATGATATCAGAGCTCTTACATTAATCTTCGAACTCTGACATCTTACCCGAAGGAGTTCGACATGGATTTCCAGGCTTTCACGCAGACCGCGCCCGATGTGTACGCGTCGCTGGGTGGCGTCAGCAAGGCGGTGACCGCGTCCGGCATGGACAAGGCGCTGACCGAACTGGTCAAGCTGCGCGTCTCGCAGATCAACGGCTGTGCCTTTTGCCTGCAGTTCCATCTGAACATCGCGCGCAAGCTGGACATCGACCCGCGCAAGTTCGACCTGCTGGCCGGCTGGCGCGACGCCGGGATCTATGCCGAACGGGAAATGGCCGCGCTGGGCTGGGCCGAAGCCCTGACACAGCTGACCGATCCGTCGGCCCGCGATGGCGCGCTGGCCCGGGCGCAGGCCGTGTTCGACGAGAAGGAACTGGTGTTCCTGGCCGCGACCATTGCCTCGATCAATGCCTGGAATCGTATCGCTGTCGGGCTGCACTTTCCGCCGCCGCCGGCCGAAGCCAGTCGGAGCCAGGCATGAGCGCGACCGTCGCCGGACAAGTCCCCGGGGAAATCGCCGGGCAAATCCGGATCCGCCGCCTGGAAACGGCTGCCGAGGTGGCCGACGCCTTTCCGCTGATGCACCAGCTGCGCCCCCACCTGGCCGATGCCGCCGAGCTGGTCACGCGCTGGCGCCGCCAGACCGGCGACGGCTACCACCTGGCCGGCCTGTGGGACGACGGCAGGCTGGTGGCGCTGGCCGGTTACCGCTTCGCCGACAACCTGATCGTCGGTCACCATATGTATGTGGATGATCTGGTCACCGACGCCAACGCACGCAGCGGTGGGTACGGCCGGCAGCTGATGGACTGGCTCAAGGCCGAGACCGAGGCGGCCGGGTGTACCCAGCTTGTGCTTGATACCCCGCTTACCAACGTGCTGGGGCATCGCTTCTACTACCGCAACGGCCTGCTGGCGCGGGCCCTGCGCTTCTACTTTCCGATCGACTGATCCGATTCACCTGAGCGAAACATGGCAACCCTGCTTCACCTGAACGTCAGCCCGCGTGGCGACGGCTCCACCAGTCGCCGCGCGGGTCAGCTCGTGCGTGCGGAACTGGCCGCCCTCCATGGCGAACTGACCGTGATCGAGCGCGACCTGGCCGCCCAGCCGCTGCCCCCCATCGACGCCGCCTTTACCGACGCCAACATGGCGGTGGCCGCCGGGCGCACCGACGCCGATCCGGCCGCGCTGGCGCTCTCGGAAACGCTGATCGCCGAGTTGCAGGCCGCAGACTTGGTGCTGATCACATCGCCGATGCACAACTTCACGGTGCCGGCATCGCTGAAGACCTGGATCGATCTCGTCGTCCGGTCAGACCGCACGTTCGCCCGTACGCCGCAAGGCAAGCAGGGCCTGCTGCGCGACCGCCCGGTGCTGGCCGTGGTGTCGTGCGGGGGCCGGTTCTCGGACGACGCCGCGAGCCAGCGCGACTTCTTCAGCCCGTACCTGACCTACGTGCTGGAAACGATCGGGCTGAAGCGCGTGGAGATCCTGCGCATGGAAAGCACGTCGCGCGGCCCCGAGCATGTGGCGCGCGCCTTCGACAAGCTGCAGTCGTGGTGCGCCACGGCCGTGCCGGCGCTGCTGGCGCAGGGGTTGCCTGGCGACTAGCGCAGGGCGTCGGGGTCGGGCAGCGTCGTGTCGCCCGCGCCCAGCGGGCGCTGCATCAGCACGGTGTCGATCCACTGGCCGTGCTTGAGGCCCACCGATTCCAGCCGGCCGACGGTGCGAAACCCCAGCCGTTCATGCACGGCCACCGATCCCGCCCCTTCGCCGCTGGATGTCAGCGCCACCACGGCCACCATCTGGCGCCACGGGCCGGTCTCGCAGCGCGCGATCAGCTCGGCCAGCAACGCACGGCCCAGGCCTTCGCCGGTATGGCGATGGTCGATATAGATCGAGTCCTCGATGGCGAACCGGTAGGCACTGCGGGCGCGGTAGCTGGACGCATAGGCGTAGCCCAGGATCTCGCCATCGCGCTCGGCCACGATGTAGGGCAGGCCCTTGCGCAAGACCTCGGCAAAACGCAGCCGCATGTCGTCGGCCGTGGGCGCGACCTCCTCGAACGAGGCACGGCCGTGCTGCACATGGTGCGCGTAGATGGCGTGGATGGCGGGAACGTCGGCGGGCGTGGCATCGCGCAGGCTGAACGGCTTGCGGACGGGAATGGCAGTGGCTTCGGGCAGGGCGGACACGGTTTCTCTGAATAGTGCAGGGCAGCGCCGGCAGGGTGCCGGCGGCCCTGAAAGACGGGTGGTCATGCCCATGCACGATGCATGCCCGCCACATCCCGTACCTTACCGCGCCAGCGTGGTGCGTGCGCGCGGCACGGCTGTATAGTGCGGGATATTCGAACGCACCGAAAGCAGGCAGAAGGAGCCGCCATGATCACGATCTACCACAACCCCCGTTGCTCCAAGTCCCGCGAAACGCTGGCACTGGTGGAGACGGCGGCGCAGCGCCTGGGCGAACCGGTGGAGATCGTCGAATACCTGAAGGCGCCCCCCACGCTGTCCACGCTGCGCCAGTTGCATACGATGCTGGGCGTGCCGGTGCGCGAGATGATCCGCGACGGCGAGGCCGTCTACAAGGAACTGGACCTGGCCGATTCGGGCCTGACCGACGCCGAACTGCTGGCGGCGGTGGCCGACAACCCGATCCTGCTGCAGCGTCCGGTGGTGGTGCGCAACCGCCGCGCCGCGATCGGGCGCCCTCCCGAGAACGTGTCGCCACTGCTGAAGTGAGCCGCCCGCTGTTGCGGCGCACAAAATAGAACCGGCCTCCCCAAGGGAGGCCGGCCGGTCAGTTGGCGATTCGCTTCAGGCGAGTCGTCGTTATTCAACACCCAGCCAGTGCATGGCCTCCTGACCGAAACTGATGCCTGCCAATACGAACAGCAGCACGATCGCGGTGACCGCGCTCACATAGATCAGCGCCTTGGCGACTTCGGCATCTTCCGTTGAGGAATGGAAATGCGAAACGACGTTGGTACGCGCGTGGGAGCGATGCGGCCAATGCAGCCTGCCTGACAGGTCCTTGAGATGAAGGTCTGGATGGAAACGCATGGTCATACCTCCTCGGCATGCCGCCGCGCATCGGGGACGGCCGCTCTCGTGGCCCGATCAGGCCATCGCACGCTTCCAATATAGGAGACGCCGCGCAAATGTGGTGCCCTTGTCGCCACTGCCGGCCGCCAATGGCCGCCGGTGCTTGTGGGCTAGCGCACCGATTTGCCCGGACCTCCCGATGGATGTGAGGCATCGCTTTCGCTGGGACCCTCTTCAGGCAACGCGTCAGGCGATGATGCAAGCGCCGCCAGGCGCGCTTCGCGCGTGCGCAGTTCTGCGAGCATGTTGCAGAACAGGGCGCCTTGCTCCAGGGCATCGTCCAGCGCCACGTGGGTATGCGGCAACGGATCGTGCCAGTGTTCCGGAAAGGCGGCCTTGACCGACTTCCGGTACGGCCGGCCCGTCAGCGCGAAGCCCAGCGTCTTGATGTCCAGCGCAGCCCAGCCAAACGGCGAGCGGCCGGCAAATCGCATCATGTACCAGAACATCCAGGTGAAATCGAACCCTGCCGGAAAGGCGATGAAGACCGGCTTGCCCGGCAGCTTCTCGACCCACTCCACGTAGCGCGGCAGCACGTCCTCGGGGCGTTCCAGGTCGCGCCGGCAGGCTGCCCAGGCAGCGGGCTGGGTCTTCCACCACTGCATCTGCACCGGATGGCCCGCCGCGCCGGGCAGGGTCTCCAGGTTGGCCGAGAACGTGCTGATGACGGTCTTGTCCGCCAGCATGGCGGCGGATGCGAACGACAGCATCGAATGCGGTCCCGGAATCGGGCCGTCGGCCTCGACGTCGGTGCTGACGTAGATCTCAGGGCGCGCGTCTGGCGGCTGCTTCTTGGCCATGCGTCAGGCCGCGTCGATCAGGTGGTCGGCCACAAACGGGTTGTTGCGGCGCTCCTCGCCGAACGTCGACGCCGGGCCGTGCCCGGGAACAAAGGTGACGTCGTTCCCCAGCGGCCAGAGCCGCGTGCGGATCGAACGGACCAGGTCGGCATGATTGCCGCGCGGGAAGTCGGTACGGCCGATCGATCCGGCGAACAGCACGTCGCCGACGATGGCCAGCCGGTTTGCGCGGGAGAAGAACACCACGTGACCCGGCGTATGGCCCGGGCAGTGGTAGACCTCCAGCGTTTCGCTGCCGAAGGTGACCGTGTCGTCGTTCTGCAGCCAGCGGTCGGGCTCGAAGACTTCCGCCTGTCCAAAGCCGAAGCGGCGCGTCTGCTCGGGCAGCTGTTCGATCCAGAAACGCTCGTCCTCCTGCGGGCCTTCGATCGGCACGCCGTACTGGCGCGCCAGCGCGGCGGCGCCCGCGCAGTGATCCACGTGGCCATGGGTCAGGAAGATCTTTTCCAGCGTCACGCCCTGTTCGTTGATGGCTTCGGTGATGCGGCTCAGGTCGCCACCTGGATCGCAGACGGCGGCGCGCTGCGTGGCTTCATCGATCAGCAGCGAACAGTTCTGCTGGAAGGGCGTCACGGGGATCAGAATGACTTTCATTTTTGTGATCTATCAGCCTGTTCTGGCGGGTGCTTTCGTGGGGGTCAGGGTCGCCCGGAGGGTGGTCCATTGTAGCCGCCGATAGCGACCCCGACAGATCGTGCAACGTTTGAATCGAGCCCGAAAATCGTCTGAAAGTTACGTTGTGCGCACTCTGATTTCGCGCCGCGGCAATCGGCGCAATCCCTTGCCAGGCGGTGGATTGCGGGGAATTGCACGGCGTTGTAACAGATTTCGTAACAAAATCAAGGCACTAGCTTGAAACGACCGGTGTTAGACTTCGCGCCATGTCCAGTCTGCCCCTTTTTCGTCCGGGGTCCGTGCGCGAAGCAGCGCCCGGGTCCAGCCGCTTCCTGCGTCAGTGCGCGATCATCGTATCGGCGCTGCTGCTGGCTGCGTGCGCGACGCCGCCGGGCGGCGACACCGACAACGCCACGAACACCACTGGCGCACTTTCCACGAAGGCGGCCAAGACGGCGCGGTCCAACGCCAATGCGAAGACCGACGATCGCGGCAACTGGAACCTGTTCGGCTGGCAGGACGAGAACGCCCCGTCGCAACCGTCGATCGACGGCCTGCGCGCTGACATGGGTACGTTCGAGCAGCGCGGCATGGCATCGTGGTACGGCAAGGGCTTTCATGGCCGCAAGACGGCCAACGGCGAACGCTTCGACATGCGTGCCATGACGGCGGCGCACCCGTCGCTGCCGCTCGACAGCTGGGTACTGGTGCGCAACCTGCGCAACAACAAGGTGGCCGTGGTCCGTATCAACGACCGTGGCCCGTACCACGGCAACCGGATCCTCGACCTGTCCTACGCTGCGGCCAAGCGCCTGAGCTTTGTCGACCACGGCGCCACGCAAGTGGAAATCCGCCGGCTGTCGCGCACCGAGGTGGCGGCGCTGGGTCCGAACCTGGAAGCGGGTGGCATGGAAGCCGGTGACGGCAGCGGCGCCGACGAGGTGCCCGATACCGCCAACACACTGGTGCCGGCGAAGTCGAAGGCCAAGGCCAGGCCCGGCAAGACTGCCGTCAAGCACAAGCACAAGTAAGGCGATGCGGACCGGCCGGAACCCGATTCTCGCGCTCCCGTCCTCCCGCCCGCTGCTTCCCTCGCAAGTAAGAAAATTCTCAAAAGGCACGATCTCCCGGATCGTGCCTTTTTGTCTTTCAGGCGTCCCCGTCTTCCGCACCGTCCGCGCGCTGCGCCAGCGCCAGCTTGTACAGCGCATCGGTCCTGGCGCCGGTAATGGCCGCGGCCAGCTTGGCGGCGCGCTTGGCTGGCAGCTCCGCCAGCAACAGCTTCAGCACGCGCTGGGCCTCGGCATCGGGCGCATCGGCGTCGCCGCCTTCGGCGCGGCCAGCCCCTTCCACCACCAGTACGAATTCACCCTTGCCGCGCGTCGCTTCGGCGGCCAGCCAGGCAGGCGCCTCGGCCACGGTCAGCATCGGCGTTTCTTCAAACAGCTTGGTCAGTTCGCGCCCGATCAGCAGCCGGCGCGTGCCAGGCAGGCCGGCTGCCAGTGCGGCAAGGGTTTCGGCGATGCGGTGCGGGGCCTCGTAGAACACCCATGCGTGATCGAGCGTCGCCAGGCCGGCGACGGCGTCCTGGCGGGCCTTGGGCTTGCCGGGCAGGAATCCGACGAACGTGAAGCGGCCTTCGCCGGCTTCGAGCATGTCGCCAGCCACGGAAAGCGCCGTCACGGCCGCGCTGGGCCCCGGCAGGGGCACCACGTTCAGGCCGGCCTTGCGCACGGCTTCCACGAGCCGGGCGCCGGGGTCGGAAATGCCGGGCGTGCCGGCATCCGATACATACGCGATGCGCTCGCCGGCCGACAGCCGTTCGACGATGCGTACGGCGGCCTCGCGCTCGTTGTGCTCGTGGACGGCCACCAGCGGCCGCTGCAGCCCCACGCGCGACAGCAGCTGGCCGGTGTTGCGGGTGTCCTCGCAGGCGATGGCGTCGGCCAGGCCGAGCACATGCAGCGCGCGCAGCGACAGGTCGGCCACGTTGCCAATGGGCGTGGCCACCACGTAAAGGGTGCCGGCAGGGTACGTCTGGCCGGCGGCCAGCTGGGTCCAGTCACTCATGCTTGAGAACTTCCGTTGAATCACTCATTCAAATCCACCACGCAAGCCAACGTGCGCACGACGACGCAACGCGGCGCGCTGGCCGAAGACCGCGCGCTGGCCTATCTTCAGCGGCAGGGGCTTGCGCCGCTCGTCCGCAATTATCGCTGCAAAGGCGGCGAGATCGACCTGATCATGCGTGCCGCCGACGGTACGCTGGTGTTTGTGGAGGTCCGGCAGCGCCGCGGCCGCGGGTTTGGCGGGGCGGCGCAGAGCATCACGCCGGCCAAGCAGCGGCGCGTGCTGCATGCGGCGGCACACTACCTGTCCGCGCTGGACGACGTGCCGCCATGCCGCATGGACGTGGTGGCCATGGACGCCGGCCGGATCGACTGGCTGCCAGGCGCGTTCGATCTTACGTCGGCCGACGGGAACAGTGGCGCGGGCGCTGCGTCATAATGCGCGGGATAGTGCAGATGTCACCAGACCATGAGTATTGAAAGTATCGAGCAGCATTTCCTGGACAGTGCCGACACCAAGCGGCAGGCCGCCACGCTGATGGCGCCGCATATCGACGCCGCCGTGGAGCGGATGGTGACGGCGCTGACCAGCGGCAACAAGATCCTGGTGTGCGGCAACGGCGGGTCCGCTGCCGACGCCCAGCACTTTGCCGCCGAACTGATCGGGCGCTTCGAGCGCGAGCGCCCGGGGCTGGCCGCCATCGCCCTGACCACCGACAGTTCGATCCTGACCGCCATCGGTAACGACTACGACTTCTCGGTGGTGTTCTCGAAGCAGGTGGAAGCCCTGGGCCAGCCCGGCGACATCCTGCTGGCACTGTCCACGTCTGGCGATTCGGCCAACGTGGTGGCCGCCATCCAGGCGGCCCACCAGCGCGACATGGGCGTGGTGGCGCTGACCGGCAAGGGCGGCGGCCGGATTGCCACGCTGCTCGACGAATTCGATATCCACCTGTGCGCGCCCAGCGACCGCACGGCCCGCATCCAGGAAGTGCATCTGCTGACACTGCACTGCCTGTGCGATGGCATCGACGAAGCGTTGCTGGGCGAAGCATGAAGCCCGGGCGGCCCGGAACGGAACAAGTTATCCCCGGATATCCACAACGCTGCCCACAACCTATGCACAGGATTCGCCACGTCTTCCACAGCCTTATCCACAGGCATGGCGAAAACCTGAAACCGCAACCTGTTTCACGCATCCTTACGGCATCCACCCAGAACCCAAGAACCGCATGACGAACGTGACCACCCAAAAGAAGACCTCTCCCGCCCGCCTGGCCCGTACGGCCGTCACAGTGGCCGCACTGCTGGTGTCGGCCACGCAGCTCGCCGGTTGCTTCCCTGTACTGGCCGGCGCCGTGGGCACCGGCGTGGTGATGGCCACCGATCGCCGTCCGACCGGCACGCAGGCCATCGACCGTGGCCTGCAGGTGGAGATCGACAGCACGCTGAGCCAGCGCTACAGCGACAGCCAGGCGCGCGTGAGCACCACCGTGTTCAACCGCAAGGTGCTGCTGACCGGCGAGGCCGCGAATGCCCAGATCAAGCAGCAGATCGAGCAGTACGTGCGTGGGCTGTCGAATACGCGTGACGTGGTCAACGAGCTGGAAATCACGGCTTCGCCGGACTTCATGACCCGCAGCAACGACACCTACCTGACCAGCAAGGTCAAGACGCTGCTGGTGACGGCCGACGGCGTGCCGGCCAACTCGATCAAGATCACTACCGAAAAGGGCGTGGTGTACATGCTTGGCGTGGTCACCAATGCAGAAGGCGACAAGGCCACCGACGTGGCCCGCAACGCCAGCGGCGTGCAGAAGGTGGTCAAGGTGTTCGACTACGTGAGCGAAGCCGAGCGGGCACGCCTGGACCAGGCCGCCTCGTCGCAGAACGGCAACGCGGGCAGCGACGCCGTGGGTACGCCTGCGCCGGTGCAGGCCGTACCGGGCAGCCAGCCGAACGCGCCGGTGACGTCGGATGCGCCGGCATCGATGGGCACCTCGGGTGCCACGACCAGCCCCGTTGCCGCGCCGGTGTCGTCGCCGGTGGCGCTGCCGCCGGGCCGCAATCTCCCCTGACTTATCTAAGGAAAGTGCCATGACACCCCTGTCGCGACTCCCGATCTCCCTGCGTTGGATGGCCGGTATCGCGGCGGGACTGTGTGCCGCGCCGCTGCTGGCGCAGACGCCGGCAGTGGCGCCGGCGCCGTCATCGGCACCCTCGGCACCCATGACCACCGGCCCCGCCGACGCCGGCAAGATGACGATCGAGGTCCAGCGGTCGCGCACCGAGCAGGCGCGCAACCAGGCGGCATCGTGCGCCGTCTGCCATGGCCCGGACGGCAAGCCGCCGGCCGATAGCCAGGTGCCCCGGCTGGCTGGCCGTCCGCAGGCAGAGCTGGTCGAGCTGATGCTCAACTTCAAGAATGGCAAGCGTCCCGGCACCGTGATGCCGCAGATTGCCAAGGGCTACAGCGACCCCGAGATCATCGCCATCTCCGCGTGGTTCGCGGACCAGAAATAGACCGATGCACCGACGATCCGTACTGAAGGCGGCGCTGGCCGCGACGGCGCTGGGCGGACTGACCGCGCGCCAGGCACGTGCCGCCGCCCCGGCGAAGGTCGTGGTCATCGGCGGCGGCTACGGCGGCGCCACCGCCGCGCGCTACCTGCGCACCTGGAGCCGAGGCGCCGTGGACGTGACCCTGGTGGAGCCCGATGCCGCCTTCGTCTCGTGCCCGCTGTCGAACCTGGTGGTGGCCGGCTACCGCCAGATGGCCGACATCACCGTGCCCTACGACACGCTGGTCAGGCGCCACGGCGTGAAGCACGTGCGCGATTCGGCCTCGGCCATCGACCTCGGCAAACGCACGGTGCGGCTGGCCGGCGGCGCGACGCTGCCCTATGACCGGCTGGTGCTGTCGCCGGGCGTGGAAATGCAGACCGGGGCAATCGACGGGCTGTCGGCGCCCGGTGGCGATCAGATCGTCCATGCGTGGAAGGCCGGCCCGCAGACCGATATCCTGCGCCGGCAGCTGGCCGCCATGCGCGACGGTGGCACGTTTGCCATCACGATTCCGCTGGCGCCGTACCGCTGCCCGCCTGGGCCGTACGAGCGCGCCTGCCTGGTGGCCGACTACCTGAAGCAGCACAAGCCGCGCAGCAAGGTGCTGGTATTCGATGCCAATCCCGATATCACGTCGAAGGGCGCGCTGTTCCGCCAGGTCTGGCAGACCCGCTATGCGGGCATGATCGAGTACCGGCCCCAGCACGAGACGGTGGGCATCGACCCGGCCACCCGTACCATCCGCTTCGACGTGCAGGACGACGAGCGCGTGGACGTGGTGAACCTGCTGCCGCCGCAACGGGCCGGCGCCATTGCGGTTGCTGCCGGACTTGCCACGGCCAACGGCCGCTGGTGCGAGGTGGATTTCCTGACGATGGCGTCGCGGGTGGCGTCGGACGTACATGTGCTTGGCGATGCCGTCCAGATTGCGCCACTGATGCCCAAGTCCGGCACCATGGCAAACCAGCACGGCAAGGTGGCCGCCGCCGCCATCCTGCAACTGCTGGCCGGACGGGCCCCGGATCCGTCGCCGCTCTATACCAATACCTGCTACAGCTTCACGTCGTCGACCGAGGCTATCCACATCGCCAGCGTGCATCGCTACGATCCCGCCGAGCGGACGATGCTGACGGTGCCGGGGTCCGGCGGGCTGTCCACGGCACCGAGCGCACTGGAAGGCCAGTACGGCCTGGCCTGGGCCCGCAGCATCTGGGCCGACATGCTGGGGTAGGCCGGGGCTACCGTGCGGTGTGGCGCCAGCGCCACGATCAAAAACCGCAGGATCGTGCAATGCGTAGCCGGCGCGGGCTGCTACGCTAGCCGTGCCGAACGTCCATGCCCCCTGTCTGGCCACAATCAGGACGCGGCCTTCTCTCAACGATCATGCAAGCCAAAGACCGTCTGCTCGCCCTCGCCATCATCGTGGTCTGGGGTGTCAATTTCGTCGTCATCAAGGTAGGCCTGTCCGGCGTGCCCCCGATGCTGCTGGGTACGCTGCGCTTCAGCCTGGTGGTGTTCCCGGCCATCTTCTTCATTCCGCGCCCGCGCATTCCGTTGCGCATGCTGGTGGCCTATGGCGCGTCGATCAGCCTGGGGCAGTTCGCGTTCCTGTTCTATGCCATGGCCGTGGGCATGCCGGCCGGGCTGGCGTCGCTGGTGTTGCAGTCGCAGGTGTTCTTCACCGTGGCCATTGCCGCGCTGTGGCTGGGTGAGCCGGTACGCTGGCACAACCTGGCCGGCATGGCGATTGCCGCCGGCGGGCTGGCACTGATCGGCAGCGCCGCGGCGCACGGTCCCGGCGGCATGACGGTGGCGGGCTTCCTGCTGACGCTGTGTGCGGCGCTGTGCTGGGCAACGGGCAATATCGTCAGCAAGAAGATCGGCCCGGTCGACCTGCTGGGGCTGGTGGTGTGGGGCGCGCTGATCCCCATCGTGCCGTTTGCGCTGCTGTCGCTCTGGTTCGAAGGCCCGGCCCGCATCGCCGACGCGCTGACCCATGTCTCGGGCAACGCCTTATTCGCCGTGGCCTACCTGGCCTTTGCCGCCACGCTCTTCGGCTACACCATGTGGGGCCGCCTGCTGACGCGCTACCCGGCAAGCAAGGTGGCGCCGCTGACGCTGCTGGTACCGGTGGTGGGGCTGTTGTCGGCCCACCTGCTGCTGGGCGAGGACCTGGCTGCCGCGCAATGGGCCGGCGCCGTGGTGGTCATGGCCGGCCTGCTGCTGAACGTGTTCGGCAACCGGCTCTGGCCGGGCCGGGCACTGGCACGCCGATAGCGGCCAACTGTGGCGCAAGCGCCAGCCAGACTGCGGGTTAACCCGCAATAGGGCGACATTTCCCACCCGTTTTGCGCATATGGTTATCACTGTCGCATCCGTATACGCGCCTTGACTTCAGGCAAAATAGCGGACTGGCCGCATATGCCCGGGAGCCCTCAACGATCACCGCAGGGCGCTCCTGAGAAGCCCGCCCCAACGGCGGCCAGCGCGCGCCGCGCCGTGGAGCAATCCGAGCGCGGGCATTTGCCGTCCCCACGGCTCTCATACAGTTTGGAGCACAACACATGAAGCAGTTTGTCATCGCCGCCGCGCTGCTGGCCGCCGCCGCGTCCGCGCACGCCGCCGTCGACGCCGCCAAGGCCCAGGCCATCGCCAACAAGAACGCCTGCATGGGCTGCCATCAGGTAGACAAGAAGCTGGTTGGCCCGGCCTTCAAGGACGTGGCCGCCAAGTACAAGGGTGACAAGGATGCCCTGACCAAGTTGTCGGCCAAGGTGAAGAACGGCGGTTCGGGCGTCTGGGGCCCGGTGCCGATGCCGGCCAACGCCGCCGTCAGCGACGCCGATATCAAGACCGTGGTGGAGTGGGTTCTGGCCGGCGCACCGGCCAAGTAATCCAGGCTCTCGCCTGGGCGGGCGGCTGGCAGTGCCGGCGGCCCGCCACGTTTAACGTATTCGCATAATGCATGCATGGGCCGGCGACGCACCGGCACGGCAGGGGTCGACAGGAAACCGGGTAGTACGGAACACAGCAAGATGAACGCAAAACGACGAGATGTACTGCGGATGACCGCCGTATTGTCGCTGATGGCCGCCACCGGCCTGATCAGCGAGGCACAGGCCGCGGAATGGAACAAGACCGCCTTTGACGGCAAGAGTGTGGCCGACGTGATCAAGGCCCTGGGCGGCAGCGGCACCGAGAAGAGCAGCGCCATCACCTTCAACGCCCCGGACATCGCCGAGAACGGCGCCGTGGTGCCGGTGGCGGTGACCAGCAACATCCCGGACACCGAGCAGATCGCGATCCTGGTGGAAAAGAACCCGAACACGCTGGCGGCCGATTTCACGATCCCGGCCGGCACCGAGCCGTTCGTGTCCACGCGCGTGAAGATGGGCCAGACGTCGGTCGTCCATGCCGCGGTCAAGGCCGGCGGCAAGTGGTACGTGGCATCGAAGGAAATCAAGGTCACGCTGGGCGGTTGCGGCGGCTGAACGCCGCTGGACCGTTGCACCGTTCGAGACCAGATTTCCAGATAACTGCTGACAGGAGAAGCACATGGCAGACCCGATGCGCGTTCGCGCCACTGAAAACGGCGGCGTCGTAGACGTCAAGATTCTGATGAAGCACGACATGGAAACCGGCCAGCGCAAGGATTCGGCCGGCAAGATCATTCCGGCCTGGCATATCCAGACCGTGGTGGCATCGTGCAAGGGCAAGGAAGTGTTCCACGCGCAGTTCGGCGCGGCCGTGTCCAAGGACCCGTTCCTGAACTTCAAGTTCAAGGGCGGCGCCAAGGGCGACAAGGTCACGGTGACCTGGGTCGACAACCGCGGCGACAAGCGCACCGACGAAGCCACCATCGCCTGATGGCCTGAAACTGGCCTGATACGGGCGAAGGAGAAGCAGTATGCGTCGAGCATTCATTCGTGCCACGGCGGCCCTGGCCGCCATCGGGCTGTCGGCCAAGGCCGGAGCCCAGCAGGCCCCGGCGGCTTCGTCGGGCAAGGGCCGCGTCAAGGTCGTGTACCAGTTGTCGGACGGTATCGACCAGGCCGTGCGCGCCATGTCGAACCTGCGCAACCACCTGAACGGCGCACCCGACACCAGGATCGTGGTCGTGGCGTTCGGCTATGGCGTGGACTTCCTGGTGGAAGGCGCCAAGGATGCGCGTGGCAACACGTTCGAGGCCGCCGTGGCGGCGCTGACGTCGTCGGGCGTGGAGTTCCGCGCCTGCCGCAACACGCTGACCGCGCGCCGGATTTCCGAGCAAAGCCTGCTGATGGACGCCAAGGTGGTGCCGGCGGGCGTGGTGGAAATCGCGCGCCTGCAGTTCGACGAAGGCTACGCCTATATCAAGCCGTGATGGATCGGGGCGGCCGCTGCGGATCGTCGCGGGCCGCCCGGGTTCACTGACAAGCCGTCCGGCAACGAGCCGCCGGACCCGCACAAGAAGGCCGTCCGTCCGCCAGCCATGCGGCGCGATGGCGAGGAGAATCCCCCAATGGTTACCGTGCGCAACATCCGCCGTCTGCGCCGCACCGTGGCCCCCGCGCTGGTGGCGCTGGGCGCCGTGGCTGCCGCCGTCACCGCGACGCTGTCCGGCCCCGCGCTGGCGCAGGACAACACCGCCGAGGAAATCGCCAAGTACCGTCAGATGCTGGCCGAAGGCAATCCTGCCGAGTTGTGGGAAGCCGCCGGCGAGGAACTGTGGAAGAAGCCTGCCGGCCCGAAGAACGCATCGCTGGAGCAATGCGACCTGGGCAAGGGCCCCGGCGTGACCAAGGGCGCCTACGCCGAGCTGCCGCGCTACTTCAAGGACACCAACAAGGTGATGGACCTGGAGCAGCGCCTGGCGTACTGCCGCGTGACGCTGCAGGGCCTGACGCAGGAAGAGGCCACGAAGAACCACTTCGCATCGCAGGGCAAACCTTCGGACATCGAGCGCCTGGCCGCCTTCCTGACCGGCGAATCGCGCGGCGTGAAGATGAACGTCCAGCTGACGCACCCCGAGGAAAAGCGCGTCTACGCCCTGGGCCAGAAGATGTTCTTCTACCGTGCCGGCGCCTATGACTTTGCCTGCGCCACCTGCCACGCCGTGGACGGCCAGCGCATCCGCCTGCAGGACCTGCCGAACCTGATGACCCAGAAGGGTGCTCAGGCCGCGTACACCACGTGGCCGGCGTACCGCGTGTCGCAGGGCGAGGTCCGCACGATGCAGCACCGCCTGTACGACTGCCTGCGCCAGCAGCGATTTCCCGAACCGGCCTACGGCTCCGACGTGATCACCGCCCTGACGATGTTCCTGGCGAGGAACGCCAACGGCGGCACGTACGACGGCCCGAACATGAAGCGCTGAGCACGGAGCAGAACAACATGAAGACACTCCATACGATGGCCGCCGCCGCGCTGGTGCTGCTGGCCGCCTCGGGCGCGCATGCGCAGACCGCCGCCAAGGGCGCCAAGGCCGACAAGCCGGTGAAGGTTTCCGACGCCGACGTGCGCCAGATGATCGAATCGTCGTTCACGTCGAAGGGCCCGGCCACGGTCGAGGGCGTGATCAACCAGGACGCCACGCAGAAGGCCTGCAGCCAGTACCCGGATCGCCTGCACGTGCCGGCCGCCGTGGCGAAGAAGGTAGAGGCCGCCGAGCTGAAGCAGGTGAAATACCCGGCCGACAACAACTTCATCGGCGACTGGAAGGAAGGCGAGAAGATTGCCCAGAATGGCCGCGGCATGCAGTTCTCGGACCAGGTGGGCGCGCCCAACGGCGCCAACTGCTACGCCTGCCACCAGCTGACCAAGGCGGAGATCTCGTTCGGCAATATCGGGCCGTCGCTCTACAACTACGGAAAGCTGCGCGGCAACTCGCCCGACGTGGTGCGCTACACGTGGGGCAAGATCTGGGATTCAAACGCGTACAGCGCATGCTCGAACATGCCGCGTTTTGGCCACAAGGGCATCCTGACCGAACAGCAGATCCGCGACGTGATGGCTCTGCTGCTGGACCCGGCCTCGCCGGTCAACCAGTAAGGGCGGCGTGATGCGCGCGCGGCGGGTGGCGACGATGTGGCTGCTGGCCGTGCTCGGCATGGCCGGCGCACTCGCCCATGCCGCCGAGGTGGGTGACACCATCCACCTGCCCGACGTAAAACTGCTCGACGGCCGCACGGTGCCTGCCTCGCAATGGGCGGGCAAGCCGGTGGTGATCGAGTTCTGGGCGTCGTGGTGCCCGTTCTGCGCGCTGCAGAATCCGCGCCTGCAGGCGCTCTACGACAAGACGCGCGGCACCAGGCTGCAGGTGCTGACCATCAGCATCGACAAGCAGCCGCAGGACGCCGTGGCGTACCTGAAGCAGCGCGGCTATACATTCCCGGCGGCGATGGATTCGGATGCGCTGCGCCGTGCCTTCGGTGCCCGCAAGGGCCTGCCCGAGCTCTACGTGCTCGATGCCCAGGGGCGTGTGGTGCAGAAGGAAGTCGGCGAGATGATCGACGACGACGTGGCCGCGCTGGCGCGCTACGGCAAGCCGTAGCCGCGCGCTGCGGATCAAACGGATAACAGCATGAACCGACGCGAGTTCCTGCAGGTGCTGGCCGTGGCCGGCGCCGGAGGCATGACATTCCCCGGCGGCGACGCCCAGGCGGCCCAGGCTGCCGCGCGGCTTTATGACGTGCCGCGCTTCGGCAACGTCCACCTGCTGCACTTTACCGATTGCCACGCGCAGTTGAAGCCGGTGCATTTCCGCGAGCCGAACGTGAACCTGGGCGTGGCCGAGTGGGCCGGCAAGCCCCCGCATCTGGTGGGCGACGCATTCCTGCGCCAGTACGGCATCGCGCCGGGCAGCGCCACCGCGCACGCGTTCACATACCTCGATTTCACGGAAGCGGCGCGCCGCTACGGCAAGGTGGGCGGGTTTGCCCATCTGTCGACGCTGATCCAGCGCATGAAGGCCAGCCGGCCCGGTGCACTGCTGCTGGACGGTGGCGACACCTGGCAGGGATCTGCCACGGCGCTGTGGACCAGGGGGCAGGACATGGTCGATGCCGCGCTGCAGCTTGGCGTCGACGTGATGACGCCGCACTGGGAAATGACGCTTGGCGCGGACCGCGTCAAGCAGATCGTCGACAACGACTTCAAGGGCAAGGTGTCGTTCCTGGCCCAGAACGTGAAGACCAACGACTTCGGCGACCCGGTCTTCGATCCTTACGTGATTCGCGAGATGAATGGTGTGCCGGTGGCCATCATCGGCCAGGCGTTCCCGTACACGCCCATCGCCAACCCGCGCTACCTGGTGCCGGACTGGACCTTCGGCATCCAGGAAGAGAACCTGCAACAGGTGATCGACGAAGCGCGCGGCAAGGGTGCGAAGGTAGTGGTACTGCTGTCGCACAACGGCATGGATGTCGACCTGAAGCTGGCGTCGCGCGTGCGCGGGCTCGATGCCATCCTGGGCGGCCATACCCACGACGGCGTGCCGGCGCCGGTTCCGGTGAAGAACCCTGGCGGCGTCACGCTGGTGACCAATGCGGGGTCGAACGGCAAGTTCCTGGGCGTGCTGGACTTCGATGTACGCAACGGCAAGGTGACCGACTTCCGCTACAAGCTGCTGCCGGTCTTCGCCAACTTCCTGCCGGCCGATCCGAAGATGAACGCGCTGATCCAGAAGGTGCGTGCGCCCTACGAGAGCAAGCTTGGCGAAGTGCTGGCGGTGAACCGCGGCCTGCTGTACCGGCGCGGCAACTTCAACGGCACCTTCGACCAGCTGATCCTGGATGGCCTGATGGCCGTGCAGGACGCCCAGATCGCATTTTCGCCAGGTTTCCGCTGGGGCACCACGCTGCTGCCCGGCGAGAACATCACGATGGAAGCGCTGATGGACCAGACGGCCATCACGTACCCCTACACCACCGTGACGCCGATGACCGGCGAGACGATCAAGACCATCCTGGAAGACGTGGCCGACAACCTGTTCAACCCCGACCCGTACTACCAGCAGGGTGGCGACATGGTGCGCGTGGGCGGGCTGCAATACACCATCGACCCGAACCAGCCGATCGGCAAGCGCATCACCGACATGCGCCTGGCCGGCCAGCCCGTGGATGCCGGCAAGACCTACAAGGTGGCCGGCTGGGCCCCCGTTTCGGAGGAAGCCCGCCAGACCGGCGGCGCCCCGATCTGGGACGTGATGGCCCAGTGGCTGCGCGCCAGCAAGGAAGTCAGCGCCCGCCCACTGAACCTGCCAACGGTGCGCGGCATGGATGGAAATCCAGGCATGGCAGCCGCCTGAATCGAGGACAAAGTGTTGGATCGATGCGATTGAAAGGCCGCTCGGGATTCGGCTACAATCAGTCGCGATGGGCCGATAGCTCAGCTGGGAGAGCGCTGCGTTCGCAATGCAGAGGTCGGGAGTTCGATCCTCCTTCGGTCCACCAGGATTTCTCTTGTAAAACAACGCACTACGTCGAAAGATGTCGTGCGTTGTTTTGCTTTGGGGGCCAGGAAAATCCATCGCCGGGAGCCATGCCCTGATGGACTATTTGCCGCGCGGAGATTTCGAACACCTGTGCCTGGCATGACGGCGAAACCGATGTGCCAGCGGGGAATGAGACGGCTCCGCGTCCCCCAGGAAATGCTACCGTTCCACCTATCGCCCACCCTCTGTCTTCATCCATGCGCGAACCGCACGTCGCCCCCGCCATTGGCGCCGATACCCTTGATGCCGAAGCCCGCCACCTGGCCGGGCGGCGGTCCACGCTGGTCAGCGTTTTCGTCAATATCGGCCTGACGATTGCCCAGGGCGCCATCGGCATCATCGCCGGCTCCCAGGCGCTGGTTGCCGATTCGCTCCATTCGCTGTCCGACCTCGTATCCGATTTCGTTGTGCTGTTTGCCGGCCATCACAGCCGCAAGGGGGCCGATGCCGACCATCCGTACGGGCATCAGCGGTTCGAGACGGCGGCTTCGCTGGCGCTGGGCGCGCTGCTGCTGGCGGTAGGCGTGGGCATGCTGTGGGCCGCGATTGGCAAGATCCAGCATCCGGAGGGGGCGCAGCCGGTGCAGACGGTGGCGTTGTGGGTGGCGCTGGGTGCGCTGGCCGCCAAGGAGGGGCTGTTCCGCTACATGTTGCGGGTGGCAGAGCGCGTCAGGTCGAGCATGCTGGTAGCGAATGCGTGGCACGCGCGGTCCGATGCTGCGTCGTCACTGGTGGTGGCGCTGGGCATTGGTGGCAACCTGCTTGGGTATCACGTGCTCGATCCGGTGGCGGCCATCGTGGTGGGGTTGATGGTGTCGCGCATGGGCCTGCGATTTGGCTGGGATGCGATGAACGACTTGATGGACCGCGCCGCCGACGAGGACGTGGTCGCCAGTTTGCGCGACGCGATGCAGGATACGCCCGGGGTGCTTGGTCTGCATGACCTCAAGACGCGCAAGATGGGGGACATGATCCTGGTCGACGTGCATCTGGAGATCCAGGCGGACCTGACGGTCGAGCAGGGGCACGCGATTGCCACCGAAGCGCGCCGCCGCGCGATGGAGCGCGACGACGTGCTGAACGTCATGACGCATGTAGACCCGGTCAGGGTGCCGCGCACCCAGCCGGCGCCGGCCGAGTCAGCGTAGGTCGCTGCGCCGGTACAGGCTCAGGCCCACGGCCAGGAACGCCAGCATGCCGGCGCAACCCCGGTTGATCCATTGCACCGCGCGCGCCGACAGGGTGCGGACGGCATGGCGGCCGCCGAAGGCGTAGATCGCCATCATCACGATATCCATTAGCGCCGCGATCACGGCCAGGATCACGTACTGGATAGCCACCGGCTTGTCCGCGTGGACGAACTGCGGCACGAAGGCCGAGGTGAACAGGATGGTCTTGGGGTTCGACAATGCCACGAACAGCGCTCGCAGGAAGGCGGCGCGTCCGCTGGCCGAGGTGGCGTCCGATGTGGCAACCAGTTCCCGCGTGGGGGCCCGCCACATCGAGACCGCCAGATAGAGCAGGTAGGCCGCGCCGATCCACTTGATGGCGGTAAACAGGTGCTCGGATGCCTGCAGCACGGCGCCAAGCCCGCAGCCCACGGCGCCAATCAGGATCAGGTCGGCCAGCGCGGCGCCGGCGATGCCGCACGCGGCCACGCGCATCGGACGGGTGGCGCCGTTGCTCAGGGCCAGCAACATCGTCGGCCCGGGCGTAACCATGACCGCGGCCACGGCAATCAGGTACAGAAACAGGGTTGTGCTGTCCATCGAAGTGCTCCGGCGGCTCGGCATTGGCGAGGCGCCAGTGTGAGCCGATTCGCGCCGATATGCACGCGCTTCCTGTGGACAACTACGTGAACAAGTCTGTGGGCTGGTCTGGGGGCGACCTGTGGGGCGGCTGTGGGACGTATACGTACAACATGACACGTATACGTCGACGGCCGCGCGCCGCGCCGCAATTACCCACGGCCATCCACGTATACGCCGCACGGTTTCCCAAAGGGTTATCTGTTTGATAACACCAT
The DNA here is from genome assembly GCF_056097175.1 of Cupriavidus sp. HE11. NCBI lineage: Bacteria > Pseudomonadati > Pseudomonadota > Betaproteobacteria > Burkholderiales > Burkholderiaceae > Cupriavidus > Cupriavidus sp. HE11. Next base: position 1,730,658 of record NZ_CP184464.1, on the reverse strand, counting down.
GATCCGAAAGGGAAAAACAGGGTTATCCACGGTCAGGCCCTAGTGTTAACCATTACTACTACTATTTATGTATACGTAAACAATACCGGTATACGTATACGGACCATTGTGCGGAGCGAGCCAGTGCCGGGTGTCCACGGACGTTGCGCTATCGCAATACCCCTCCAGAGCGTGTCCCGGCTGGCAGGAGCCCCATCCTAGAATGTCGGCTTCCCTGCACTGCACGCTGCAATGTCCCGATGAACCGTCCTGCGTCCGATATCCAGCCCATCTCGTTGCAGTGGGCGCTGGCCCTGACCTTCGTTGCCTGGTTTGTGGAACTGATGGTGGCGACGTTGCTGCGGCCGATGCTGGTCCGCAGTGGCCTGGAGGTATCGGCGGCGGCATCGCTGGTCCGCATCCTGGCATGCGGCATCGTGTTCAGCGTGTTGCTGCACCAGAGCGGGCTGACCTATCGGCGGCTGTTCCACGATAGCCGGTCAAGCGCAGTCGCTACCGTTGGTCTGCTGGGACTGCCCATCCTGATGACCGTGCCGCTGATCGTGCTGCTCGACGGCGTGATGATGACGGCGCTCGAAAAGGTGTTCCCGCTGTCGGCCAGCGAGGTGGCGATGTTCGAGTCGATGACCGGCGGCCTGGGCAACTGGGTGCTGTCCTGTGCCATCGCGCCGATGGTCGAGGAGATGTTCTTCCGCGGCATCCTGCTGCGCGGCATGCTCAAGCGCTATGCCACGGCCGATGCCATCGTCTACTCGGCATTCGTCTTCGGCCTGATGCACCTGAACGTCTACCAGTTCGTGATTGCCTTTGCCGTGGGCATCCTGGCCGCCGCGTTCTACGTGCGCACCGGTTCGCTATGGCCCGGCATCGTGCTGCATGCCGGCATCAATACGACGATTACCGTGATGAGCGAGGCCGGCACCGACGCCGGTACCGAGTATTCGTTGTGGACGTGGGGCCTGGCTGTGGCCGCTGGCGTGGTGGGTGCGGTGGCGTTGCGCCGGATGTTGTGGGGGCCGGCGCGGGGACAGCAGGCCGGTGCGGACGAAGCGGACGATGCGGACCCGGAGGGCCCGCCGCCGGACGCCGCGTAATCCCCGCGGATGCCGCGTGACATGATCCGCCCTAGCGAGGCACCTTGAACGCCTTGCGCGCACGCAGCACCGCAGTGCGCGTCGAGCAGCCGTCCATATGGTCGTTGACCAGCCCCATGGCCTGCATCAGCGCGTACATCGTGGTCGGGCCGACGAACTTCCAGCCGCGCTTCTTGAGATCCTTCGACAACGCCGTCGATTCCGGGCTGATCGCCATCGTGCGCAGCACTTCGGGCGTCAGTGTCTTCGGCCGGCTTTTCGGGTCGGGTTCGAACTTCCAGAAATAGGCGGCTAGCGACGGCTCGGTCTTCAGCAGTTCCTGCGCGCACTTCGCATTGTGGATGGCGGCTTCGATCTTGCCGCGATGGCGCACGATGCCGGCATCGCCCAGCAGCCGCTCCACGTCGCGCTCGGTAAAGCGCGCCACCTTGTCGATCTCGAAATTGGCGAAGGCCTTGCGGAACGCCTCGCGCTTGCGCAGGATGGTCAGCCAGCTCAGGCCGGACTGGAAGCCCTCCAGGCACAGCTTCTCGAACAGGCGCCGGTCGTCGTCCACCGGAAAGCCCCACTCGTTGTCGTGATAGTGGCAGTAGTCCTCCAGATCACCACACCAGCCGCAGCGTACCTGGGTCTGCGGCACGGACTTCGTCGTCATTCGCCTTCGCTCCTTTGTCGATGGCGCGCATCGGCGCCGCAGCGATCATGCGCCCGGAACACCACGCCGTAAAGACCGCAACCGGCTGCTTCCGGACATCCAACTGACAAACCGGTGCCAGGATTGCGGGCACAAAAAAAGCCAACCCGGAGGTTGGCTTTCGTGCGGCGGCAGGCTGGCAGGTCAGTCCAGCTTCTTGCCCGTGCGGTCGTGCATGAACACCAGTGCCACGAAGCTGATGGCGGCGGCGGCAATCACGTAGAAGGCCGGGGCCAGCTTGTTTTGGGTCGACTCGATCAGCCACGTCACGATCAGTGGGGCGAAGCCGCCGAAGATCGTCACGGCGAAGTTGTAGGCCAGCGACAGGCCGGTGGAGCGCACTTCGGTCGGGAACTGCTCGGCCAGCACGGCCGGTGCCGGGCCTGTGAAGGCGGCCAGCAGGATGCCCAGCACGATCTGCACCTGCAGCAGCGTGGCGGTGGTGGGCGACACGTTGAGCCAGTGGAACAGCGGATAGGCCAGCACCAGGATAGCCAGCGCCACCACGCTCAGCATGCGCTTGCGGCCCACGCGGTCGGACAGCATGCCCATCAGCGGGCACAGCACCAGGATGATGGCGCCGCAGATGGCCGTGGACTGGAACGTGGCGCCCAGCGGCAGGCCCAACTGCTGCTTGGCGTACGACGGCATGTAGAACACCAGCACATAGGTGCAGACCGTCCACAGGATGGTCACGCCCAGGCCGGCCAGCACTTCGCGCGGATGGTCGCGCAGCACCTGCGACAACGGCGAGAACTTCACGTTGTTGGCGCGGCGCTCGGCCTGGCGCTGCTCGAACTCGGGCGGTTCCTCCAGGTGCGAGCGGATATACATGCCCACCGGGCCGATCAGCAGGCCGAACAGGAACGGAATGCGCCAGCCCCAGGCATCGATCTGGGCCTGGTCCAGGCCGTTCGTGACCAGCGCGCCCATGGCGGCGCCCAGCATGAACGAAATCCCCTGGCTGGCCTGCTGCCAGCTGGCGTAGGCGCCGCGCTCCTCGTCGGGTGCATGCTCGATCAGGAACGCCGTGGCGCCGCCGACTTCGCCACCAGCCGAAAAGCCCTGGATCAGGCGTGCCAGCACGATCAGCGCCGGTGCCCACAGGCCGATCGACTCGTAGGTGGGGGCCAGGCCGATGATGGCCGTGCCGAGCGCCATCATCAGGATGGTCAGCGTCAGCGCTGCCTTGCGGCCCACGCGGTCGGCGTAGACGCCCAGCACGATGGCGCCTACCGGACGCATGAAGAAGCCCACGCCGAACGTGGCCACGGTCAGCAGGAACGATGTCAGGTCGTTGCCGGTGGGGAAGAACAGCTTGGCGATGATGACCGCGAAGAAGCTGTAGACGGTGAAATCGAACCACTCCAGGCCGTTGCCGATGGTCGCGGCGATGATCGCGCGTCGTCGGGTGGCTTTGGACAGGTCGTTGGCGGATGCTGCGGTAACGGACATGAGGCTGGCTACAACGATGAAAGAACCGGTGGATGCCCCCGCCAGTGTGCCCCGGCGGTGACGCAAGCCAGCATCTTAAGCGATTCCTTACATCAATTTGTCATACGTGCGTTCTGGGGAAGGTTGTCAATGCATCACCTGCTACCCTTGGTCCCGGGCCGCGCCGCGCTATCCGGCGCCGTGCCCGTGATGGTTGGGCGTGCGTGGCGTCTGGGTGGGTGCCGCCAGATCGAGCGGGGTCACGTCCCGTGCCGGCGCCGCACGCTTGCGCGTGAACCACAGCCAGGCGGCGCTTGCCAGCCAGCCGATGACGAACACGGTGTCGCCGGCGTGGTTGAGCAGGGCGGGCGCGGAGGGGGTGCCAAACACGTCGGCCAGCATGTCGGCCGGCAGGCGCGCGATGATCCAGAGCAGCACGGCCGGGCCGCTGCCGTAAACGCCGGGCTGCCACCACAACGCGTGGGGCAGGGCGTGCAGGGGATCGAATCGCTTGGACACGGGCTTTCTCCGGCGGACGCGTGAGTCGCATCTCTGGAGCTCATCATAGGCCGATTCATGTTACGGCCGCTGTCGGTGTTGCGGGAAATCGCGCGGAGTGTGTGCGGTATCCAACGCCCAGCACGCGCGGCGCGCCTGACCTTCAAGTTTTTTGCAGGACTTGTCCGCAAAAGCCATGCGTCACGGCGTGACATCTTTGCCAGACTGCATCCATTGGATCAATCCGCTGAACGGCCCTACGCCATGACTACCCTGTTGCCCGCCATCTATGTGTCACACGGATCGCCGATGCTGGCGATCGACCCCGGCCCCACCGGCGCCGCGTTCGACGCGCTGGGCACCCGCCTGCGCGCGCTCAGGCCCAAGGCCGTTCTGGTGATTTCCGCGCACTGGATCTACAGCACGCTGGCCGTCAGCACGCGTACCCGGCAGGAAGCCTGGCACGACTTCGGCGGCTTTCCGCGCGAGCTGTACGCGCTGCGCTATGACGCGCTGGGATCGCCCGACCTGGCCGCACGCGTGAAGTCGCTGATCGAGGCCGCCGCCATTCCCGGCGCAGGCTTTGTGGCGGAAGACGAAGATCGTCCGCTCGACCACGGCGCCTGGATGCCGCTGCGCCACTTTTTCCCCGATGCCGATGTGCCGGTGGTGCAACTGGCCTTCAACCCGTACCTGAGCCCGGCCACGCAGATCGAGATCGGCCGTGCGCTGGCGCCGCTGCGCGAGGAAGGCGTGCTGGTGATCGGTTCGGGCAGCTTTACCCATAACCTGCAGGAAGTGTTCGGCGGCGGCGCACGCAAGGCCCAGCATGGCCCGGAGACCGAGCCCTATGTGGACGCCTTCCGCAGCTGGATGGCCGACGCGCTGAACGAGGCGCTGGCTACCGGCGACGTGAGCCGGATTGCCGACTACCGCACCCAGGCGCCGTTTGCGCGCCGCGCCCATCCGACTGACGAGCACTTGCTGCCGTTCTACGTGACGCTGGGCGCTGCCATGGGGCCGGAAGCCACGGCCAGCAAGGACGCCAGCGTGACCCGCGTGGCCGACGAGGTTACCTACGGTGTGCTGGCGATGGACACCTTCGTGTTCGACGGCATTGGCACCGGCCACGCGCCGTTGCCACTGGCGGCCTGATCCGCGCGTGATCCGCGTGTGACCCACGCGGTGATCCTTGCTGGCGCCGGTCAGGTCGTCAGGTAACGCCGCGCCGACCGCGCGCCGAACAGCGCGATATAGCCCATCGTCAGCGCCACCACGGCGATGCCGGCGCGCAGGTTTGCCAGGTGCGCCACGCCGCCGATCATCACCGGCCCCAGCAACAGGCCCACATAGGCAAAGCGCGCCACGCGCGCGATGGCTTCGGCCGCGCTTACGCCAGGCAGGCGCGACGCCGCCACGAAGAAGATCGGCACCATGTTGGCGGCGCCCAGGCCCATCAGGCTGAAGCCAACCAGCACGGCCAGCGGCCAGGGTATGGCAATCGCCAGCGCGATGCCGGCAAAGCCAAGCCAGGCGCTGCCGGTCAGCGTGCGTGCATCGCCGAAACGGGCACGCAGGCGGTCGCCGCCAAAGCGGCCGCAGGCCATGCCGCCCGAGAAAGCCGCGTAGCCGAAGCTGATCCATGCCAGCGGTGCCTCGGCTATCTCGCGCATATAGACGGTAGTCCAGTCGTACATCGCGCCTTCGCCCACCAGCCCCAGGAACGCCATCAGGCCCAGCAGCCACAGCCCGCGCGTGGCGTGTTCCTTGTGATGGTCGGCCGTGGGCAGCACCGGATGGTCGGCCAGCAGGCCCCGATGCGTGCCGAGTGCCACCGCGGCTGTCATGGCCGCGATCAGTGCGGTATGCAACAGCGGCGGCACCTGCAGGCTCAGCATCAGTCCGCCGAATGCCGCACCGATCATGCCGCCCAGGCTGAACATGCCGTGCAGTGCCGACATCACGGGCCGCGTGCTGCGGCTGGCCTCGACGGTGGCGGCCTGCGCGTTCATGCCGACATCGAACATCGCATTTGCCATGCCGAACACCAGCAGCGCGGGCAGCAGCAGCGCAAAGCTGGGCATGGCAAGGATCAGCAGCGTCATGCAGGCAAACGCGACGCCGCCGAGCATCGATGCCCGCGCGCTGCCCATCTTGCCCACCCAGCGCCCCACCGGCCCCATGACCAGGATCGCACCGCCGGCCACGGCCAGCATGGCGAGCGACAGCATCGCGTCGGACAACCCGAAGCGGGCCTTGATGGTGGGAATGTGGACCCCCCAGGTGGCAAAGGTGGCGCCGTTGGCAAAGAACAGCGCCATGGTGCCGCGCGTGGCGCGCGACACGGCCGACGGGGAGGGGGCGGGAACGGAAACGGGAGGCGAAGTGGTTTCGATCGAGTAATCGGACAGCAGGACAACCGGATACAGCCGGTACAACAAGACAACAAGTTGGAAGCACTCACGCGGGTGCGGCGCCGGGGCGCAGCAGGCCGCGCTGGTGCAGCGCGAAGGCAAACGCGCCGAGCGCGCCCACGGCCAATGCCACCATGACCCACAGCATCAGCCAGTAGCCGCCGGCCACGCGCCAGAGCAGGGCGCCAATCCACGGCGCGGCCGCCTGCATCAGCAACACCGGGGTCATCATTAACCCGTTCAGCGTTGCATAGTGATGACGCGAGATCAATTCGGGCATCGCCATCGCGCGCAGCATGGTGTTGACGCCATTTGCGCAGCCATAGCCGACGGCCGCCAGCATCAGCCAGTAGCCGTCGCCAAGCGTCAGGCACAGCAGGCCCAGGCTCATGACGATATATACCGGCATCGACAGCCGTACCGGATGATCGATGGGCAGCCGCGCCATGGCCAGGCGGCCCGCCACCTGGGCCGGCCCGATCAGCGCCGCGACGACCAGTTGCTGGCCTACCGGCATGCCCTTCTCGGTCAGCATCGGAATGAGGTGGGCGCCCAGCAGCGAAGCAATCACGGCGGTGGCCGTGAAGGCCATCACCACGGCCCAGAACACCGGCTGGCGCAGCGTGGTGCGTGTGATGCTGGGCGAGGCGGTGCCAGCCAGCGGCGTGCTGGTGTGGGCGCCGGTGTGTGCATAGCTCGGATGCACCACGTAGCGCAGCCTGGCGTGGAGCGGGGCGCAGACGAACAGGTTCAGTGCCGCGAAGATGACCAGGGTTTCGCGCCAGCCCAGATGCAGCACCAGCCACTGGCCAATCGGGATGAAGATGGTGCTGGCAAAGCCGGCAAACAGCGTTACCTGGACGATCGGCTTCTGGTAACCGTCGCCGAACGCCTGCCGCAGCACCACGAACGCCGGCTCGTAAAGCGTGGACGCCATGGCAAGCCCCAGCGGAATCCACATCAGCAGGAACAGCGTCGGCGACGGACACCAGGCCCACAGCACCAGTCCGATGGCGGCAAGCACCGACCCGATCCCCATGACCTTGCGCGCCGGCACGCGGTCGAGCAGGCGCCCCACCGCAAACGAGCACATCGCCCATACCAGCAGCCCCAGCGAGAATCCGCCGGCCAGGAACGGCTTGTCGTAGCCCAGCGTGTCATGCATCGGGCCGATGAAGACGGTGAACGTGAAGTAGAGCGTGCCCCAGCTGATGATTTCGGTGATGCCGAGCGTCCAGACGATCTGGCGGGGCGAGAGCGGCGCCGGCGGCGCGGCAGGCGGTGCTGCGGAGGATTCGGGGGCGGCGGAAGCGGTCATGGCGCGCCCGGCGCAATTGGGGGGCGCCGGTGGCGATGCGGTCAGTGGAGCAGAAATTGTATCGGCGCCGCCGCTGGTGAGGGAAGGCGCACGCCGGGGGGTATCACGGGCCTGTCAGCCCCCCGAATGGGTGCCGTCCGGCGGGCCCTTCAGTTCGACGGTGTTGCCGTCGGGGTCCTTTACGTAGATCGACGGTCCCTCGCCTTCGGCCCCATAACGGCGTTCGACCGGGCTGGTATCGACATCATGAATATTCATGTGCTTAAAAATCGCATTGGAATCGAACGGATCGATACGCAGGCAGAAGTGATCGAGATTACGGCCTTCCGTACCCGGCCCTGCGCCGCCTGCCCGGCCGATGGGGCCGTCCAGCGATACCAGGTCGATCAGGCTGCCGCCGGCCCGCAACTGGGTGAGGCCGAAGGCGGGCTGTTCCTTTTCCACGGTGCAGCCCAGCACATCGACATAGAAGCGCACCATCCGCGCAACGTCGGCGGTGCGCAACACCAGGTGGTCGATGCCCCGGATCGCGAACATGGCGTTCAGTCCCGTGTGTGGTTACTTGTGCAGGCCGTCGTACTCGATGACCTTGAGGCTGGCCAGGTCCACGCCGTCCAGGCAGCGCACGTTCACGGCCGCCGTAGGGTTGCCCTGCGGGTCGGTGGCCTCCGAGTACGGCCCGATGCCGCAGGTGGGGCAGAACCGATGAGCGATCTTCATCGTGTTGAAGCGATAGGTCGACGCGTTCTCGTCCGGCGTTTTCAGCCGGAAGTTGGTCTTGGGCACGAACCAGAGCAGGTGGCCGCGCCGGCGGCACATCGTGCAGTTGCATTGCAGCACTTGCGTCAGCTCGCCGTCCGCCTCGAAGGCGACGCGGCCGCAGTGGCAGCTTCCCTGGTACGTGGTCATGGTGTCTCCGGTTCGTTGGCTTGTTCGCCGGCTGGCCCGATCACTGGTCCGGGATCAGCCGCTTGCCCAGGCTTACCGCCGCATCGCGGCCATAGCCAAGGCGATCGTAGAACGCCAGCACGGCCTCGTTGGTGTCGCGCACCAGCAGGTTGATCTTGGGGCAGCCGCGCTCGGCCAGCAGGGTCTCGGCATGCGCCATCAGCATACGCCCGTAACCGCGCCCCTGAAACTCCGGATGCACGGCCAGGTAGTAGACCCAGCCGCGGTGGCCGTCGTAGCCGATCATCGCCGTCGCTACCAGCCGCCCGTCCACTTCGCCCACGCGGAACAGCTCGGGCTGGGTGGTCATTTTGCGCGCGATGTCCTTGTGCGGGTCGTTCCACGGCCGGGTCAGGCCGCAGGCGTTCCACAGGTCGACAACGGCGGATTCATCGGTGGGGCGGTAAGGGCGGAGCTGCATGGCATGGCTGCGGGTTTGGTGAACGCACAGTGTAGCCATGGCAGTGGGCCGTGCAAATCAAGCGCGGTTTCGCCCCTCTCCCTTGATTGGGAGAGGGGCGCATAACGGGCTGCGCCCCATCAGGCCGCCTGCTGGCCCGCCTGCGGGTCGCGGAACAGCTTCAGCAGCCGGTCCCACTTGCCGCGCGCGGCCTTCAGGTTGTTGTCCTTGACGTGGCCAAAGCCGCGGATGTCGTCGGGCACATTTGCCAGCTCCACGGCGGTGCCGTGGTTGGCGGCCGTCAGGCCCTTCGACAGCTCGTCCAGCAGCGCGCGGTACTCGCCGATCAGCGCACGTTCGGTGCGGCGTTCCTCGGTCTTGCCGAAGATGTCCAGCGCACCGCCGCGCAGGCCCTTGAGCCTGGCCAGGATGCGGAACAGCGTCATCGTCGACGGACCAAAACGGCGCTTGACCAGGTTGCCCTTGTCGTCGCGCTTGGCCGTGGTCGGCGGCGCCAGCCAGAAATTCAGCTGGTAGTCGCGGCCCGGCTCGCCTTCGAACTGCGCGCGCAGCTTGTCGAGGAAGACCGGGTCCGTGTACAGGCGCGCCACCTCGTACTCGTCCTTGTACGCCATCAGCTTCGCCAGGTTGCGTGCGGCGGCCTCGGTCAGCGGCAGGGGCTTGCCGGCACCCACCAGCGCGCTCTCGGCCGCGCGCACGCGGTTCACGGCTTCGCGATACTGCCCGGCGTAGGCTGCGTCCTGGTACTTGGTCAGCAGGTCCACGCGATTGGCGATCAGCTTTTCCAGCAGCGCGCCGCTCGACGTCGGCAGCTTCACCACATCGGCGCCTTCGGTCTGCGTCTTGAGCTTGCCGGTCAGCGACAGCACGTGATCGGGGTCGTGCGCCATATGGCGGCCCCAGTCGAACGCGGCCTTGTTCTTGTCGACCGACACGCCGTTCAGTTCGATGGCGCGCTCCAGCGCTTCGAGCGTCAGCGGGATCCAGCCCTTCTGCCATGCATAGCCCAGCACCAGCGGGTTGGTGTAGATGGTGTCGCCCAGCAGTGCCACGGCCAGTGCGCTGGCGTTGATGAAATCGCACTGCTCGCCCACGGCGTTACGGATGTCCTGCTCCGCCGACAGGCCCGGGAACTGCCACTTCGGGTCCTTGATGAACGCGGCGGTGGGCGTTTGCGCGGTGTTCACCACGGCGCGCGTGCGGCCCGACTGCGTCTTCGAGATGACTTCATCGGTGGCCGACACGATGGCATCGCAGCCGATCACCAAGTCGGCCTCGCCCATGGCGATGCGCGTTGCATGCAGGTCGTCGGGCCTGGCCGCGATCTGCACGTGCGACAGCACAGCGCCACCCTTCTGCGCCAGGCCAGCCATGTCGAGCACGGTCACGCCCTTGCTTTCCAGATGCGCCGCCATGCCCAGCAGGCCGCCGATCGTCACCACGCCGGTGCCGCCCACACCCGTTACCAGGATGCCGTAGGCGCGCCGCATGTCCGGCAGCGCCGGTAGCGGCAGGTCGGGCAGGCCGCTCATCGACACGCCATTGGCCTTGGGCTTGCGCACCTGTGCGCCTTCCGCCGTGACAAAGCTCGGACAGAAGCCGTTCACGCACGAGAAGTCCTTGTTGCACGACGACTGGTTGATCTGGCGCTTGGTGCCCAGCTCGGTTTCCAGCGGTTCCACCGACAGGCAGTTCGACTTGACCGAGCAGTCGCCGCAGCCTTCGCAGACGGCGTCGTTGATGAACGCGCGGCGTGCCGGGTCGGGGAAGGTGCCGCGCTTGCGGCGGCGGCGCTTCTCGGTGGCGCAGGTCTGGTCGTAGATCAGGATCGTGCAGCCGGGCACTTCGCGCAGTTCGCGCTGGATCGTGTCGAGCTGTTCGCGCGGATGCACGGTCAGCCCTTCGGGCAGCTTGATCGCGCCGTTGTACTTCTCCGGCTGGTCCGTGACGATGACGATCTTCTTCGCGCCTTCGGCGGCCACCTGGTACGCGATGTCCTGCACCGACAGCTGGCCGTCCACCGGCTGGCCGCCGGTCATGGCTACGGCGTCGTTGTAGAGGATCTTGTAGGTGATGTTCACCCCGGCCGCGATCGATGCGCGGATCGCCAGCAGGCCCGAGTGGAAATACGTGCCATCGCCCAGGTTGGCAAACACGTGCTGGTCGCCGGCAAACGGCGCCTGGCCGATCCAGGCCACGCCTTCGCCGCCCATCTGGCTGAACGTGCTCGTGTTGCGGTCCATCCAGACCGTCATGTAGTGGCAGCCGATGCCGGCCAGCGCGCGCGAGCCCTCGGGCACGTTGGTCGACGTGTTGTGCGGGCAGCCCGAGCAGAACCAGGGCTTGCGTTCGGCGGTCACACGCGGCGTGGACAGCGCGCGTTCCTTGGCATGGATGATCGCCAGCCGCGATTCGATCCGCGCGCGGATATCGGCGGGCAGGTCGAACTTTTCCAGGCGCGTGGCGATGGCCTTGGCGATGATCGCCGGCGACAGCTCGTAGTGCGCCGGCAGCAGCCAGTTGTTCTGCGGGATCGACCATTCGCCGCCCGCGTTGTCCTTTTCGTCGAACTTGCCGTAGACCTTGGGGCGCACGTCGTCGCGCCAGTTGTACAGCTCTTCCTTGAGCGCGTACTCCATGATCTGGCGCTTCTCTTCGACCACCAGGATTTCCTGCAGCCCTTCGGCAAAGGCGCGCGCGCCGTGTGCTTCCAGCGGCCAGACGCAGCCCACCTTGTACAGACGGACGCCCAGCTGCGCGCAGGTGGCGTCGTCGAGGCCCAGGTCGGACAGCGCCTGGCGCGTGTCCAGATAGGCCTTGCCGGCGGTCATGATGCCGAAGCGGGCGTGCGGCGAATCGATCTCGATGCGGTCGATCTTGTTGGCGCGCACGTAGGCCAGGCCGGCGTACCACTTGAAGTCGAGCAGCCGGGCTTCCTGTTCCAGCGGCGGGTCGGGCCAGCGGATATTGAGGCCGCCCTGCGGCAGGATGAAATCGTTGGGCAGCACGATCTGCACGCGGTGCGGATCGAGTTCGACCGAGGCGGACGACTCCACCACATCGGTCACGCACTTCATGGCGACCCACAGGCCCGAGTAGCGGCTCATGGCCCAAGCGTGCAGGCCGTAGTCCAGGTATTCCTGCACGTTGGACGGATAGAGCACGGGCAGGCCGCAGGCCTTGAAGATGTGCTCGGACTGGTGCGCCAGCGTGGAGGACTTGGCCGAGTGATCGTCGCCGGCCAGCACCAGTACGCCACCGTACTTGCTGGAGCCGGCGGAGTTGGCATGCTTGAAGACGTCGCCGGTGCGGTCGACGCCGGGGCCCTTGCCGTACCACATGCCGAATACGCCATCGAACCTGGCGTCCGGATACATGTTGACCTGCTGCGAGCCCCAGACCGACGTGGCGGCCAGGTCCTCGTTCAGCCCGGCCTGGAACACGACATTGTGCGCCGCCAGGTGCTTCTTGGCCTTCCAGAGCGATTGGTCGAGGGCGCCGAGCGGGGACCCGCGATAGCCGGAAATGAAGCCGGCGGTATTCAGGCCGGCGGCACGGTCGCGTTCCTGCTGCAGCATCGGCAAGCGCACCAATGCCTGCGTGCCGCTGATGTAGATGCGGCCACGCTCCAGCGTGTACTTGTCTTCGAGGGAAACGTTTTCGAGCGCGCGGCGGATGGCGTCGCTGACCGGTGGGGTCAGGGGGGCATTCATATGTGCTCCTCTTTGGGCCCTGCCTGGGGCATGCTGTCGGGATCACCGACACATCATTTATGGGCAGCCGTTCGTGGTCTCTTGTGGAGGCGTTGAGCGGCCGTGTCTCTGCGCGGCATGGTAGCACCGGCGTGCAGGCCGCGGTACCGTGCGATGCAGCATAAAGTGCGCCAGATACCCCCGTGCTTTCCCGTATACGCCTATGCTGCACGTGTACACTGCGGTGCATCCAAATGGCGCGCGTCCGTGAACGATGATGTCTGCGCGCCACACGCCGGGAAACCCGCCATGGTGCAACCCGGCCCATCCAGAAGAACCGAACATGACCAATTCTCCCCGCCAGGGTGCCACCCTGGCCGTGCTGATCGACGCCGACAACGCGGCGCCCGCCATCGTCGAAGGCCTGTTGGCCGAAGTGGCCAAGTACGGCGTGGCCGCCGTCAAGCGTATCTATGGCGACTGGACGCGCCCGAACCTGTCGGGCTGGAAAGACCGCCTGCTGGCCCACTCGATCCAGCCGATCCAGCAGTTCCGCTACACCGTGGGCAAGAACGCCACGGACAGCGCGATGATCATCGACGCGATGGACCTGCTCTACACGGGCCGCTTCGACGGCTTCTGCATCGTGTCGAGCGATAGCGACTTCACGCGCCTGGCGTCGCGCATCCGCGAGCAGGGCCTGACCGTCTACGGCTTCGGCGAGCGCAAGACGCCCAAGCCGTTTGTGACCGCCTGCGACAAGTTCATCTACGCCGATGTGCTGCGCGGCGATGCGGATACCGATGCCGAAACCGAGGCTGCGCCGGCCAAGCGCCGCAGCACGCAGGAACTGCGTCAGGATTCGCGCCTGGTGCGGCTGCTGCAAAGCGCGTCGCAGGCCGTATCGGACGAGGACGGCTGGTCCACGCTGGGCGGCATCGGCAACTACATCGCCAAGCAGGCGCCCGAGTTCGACTCGCGCAACTATGGCTACGGCAAGCTGTCCGAGCTGGTCGCCGCGACCAACCTGTTCGAGGTGGAAGCGCGTAACGGCGGCAACAACAAGACACTCTGGGTACGGCTGAAGAAGCGCGGCAAGAATGAAGGCCAGCAGGGCGGCCAGCAGGGTGCCCAGGCAGGCGGTCAGGCCCAGCCAGCCAGCCAGCCGCAGCCGTCACAGCCGCAGCCGCAGCCGCAGGCCCAGCGTCCCGCACCTGTGAAGCCGGCGCCAGCGCCGCTGCCCGCCCAGACCGTGGCGCAGCCGGTGCCGCCTGTGGAAACGCCCGCGCCGGTGGTGGATATGGACGCCATTCCCGAACCCGCGCCTGCGCTGTGGGCCGACGACGATGAAGCCGCCGGATCGGCCTCGACGCTGATCGCGGAAACCGTGGAAGCCGTCGACGAAAAGCCGGCGCCACGCGGCAAGCGCGCCCGGCGCCCCGACGTGAAGCTCAGCGAGACCCCGTGGCCGATCGACCAGTCGGTATTCGCCGCGCCGGGTACGACGGTGCTGGCTGCACAGGTGACGGAGCAAGCGCCGGCTCCGGTGGCGGAAGCTGCCGATGTGGTGGACGACTCCGCCGATATCGCGGAGGCCAGCGTGGAAACCAACGCCGAAGCCAAGGCCCCCGCCAGAAAGAAGCCCGCCGCGAAGAAGGCCGCGCCGCGCAAGCGCGCGCCCGCGAAGAAAGCGGCCAAGGCTGCGGAGTAAGCGCTATCGGGCCTGGACGCGCTGGCCCTTTCCCCCGACCCCTCTCCCGCGGTGCGGGAGAGGGGAGAACACCGAGGGCATTGCGCGGTTTCTGCTGGTTTGCTCCCCTTCCCGCTGTTGTTCAGACCGGACACATGGCTGACAGGTGTGCGGGAGAGGGGCTGTGGGAGAGGACAGCGTTTGAAGACCTGCAGCGCGGCCAGGCTAGCGCGAGCGAGCCCTATCGCACCAGCTGATTGATCTCGATAATCGGCATCAGCACGGCCAGCACGATCAGCAGCACCACCACGCCCATTGTCAGGATCAGCAGCGGCTCCAGCAGGCTGGTCAGGAACAGCGTGCGGCGCTCCAGTTCCTGGCCTTCGCCGGTGGCCGCGCGCTCCAGCATCACTGGCAGGTTGCCCGTGGCCTCACCCGAACGGATCAGGTGCACCAGCACCGGCGGAAACTGGTTCTGCGCGGCCAGCGCGCGGGCCAGCGAGGCGCCCTCGCGCACGCGCGTGGTGGCGTCGTCGACGTTGTTCTTGAGCGCCACGTTGGTCAGCGTTTCGCCCGCAGCCTGCAGGCTGCGCAGGATCGGCACGCCGGCCGATACCAGGATAGCCAGCGTGCTGGCAAAGCGCGCGGTGTTGTAGCCGCGAATCAGCTTGCCCACCAGCGGCGCGGTCAGCAGCCAGCGATGCCATGACAGCTTGATATCGGGCTGCTTCAGCAGGCTGCGGATGATCGCCGCGATCACCGCGAACACGGCCACCGCGGCCCACCACCAGTTGCGCACGAAATCTGACAGCCACAGCATGACGATGGTCAGCGTGGGCAGCTTCTGCTTGGTGTTGGCAAACACGCTGACCACCTGCGGCACCACGTACGACAGCAGGAAGATCACGATGGCAAACGCCACGACCGTGACGATGGCCGGATAGGTGAACGCCAGCCGGATCTTCGACGTCAGCTGGTTGCGCGTCTCGATATAGGTAGCCAGCCGCTCCAGCACCACGCCAAGGTGACCCGAGTGCTCGCCCGCCGACACCAGCGCGCGATAGATGTCCGGAAAATCCTTCGGATGCTGGGCCAGCGCCACGGACAGCGAACTGCCGCCCATGACCTCGGCGCGAATGCCGGCCAGCAATTCATGTACGTACTGGCGCTCGGCCTGGTCGGCCAGCGCGCCCAGCGCTTCGTCGAGCGGCAGGCCCGACACGATCAGGCTGGCAAGCTGGCGCGTGAACAGCGCCTGTTCCTGCGTGGAAAGCCGCCGCACGAACATGGTGCTGCCGCTGCGCTGGGCCAGGCCGGCGCCGGCCAGCGGATCGACGGTAAGCGGGGTCAGGCCGCGCGCACGCAGTTGCGCGCGCGCCTGCTTGGGACTGTCGGCCTCGATCACGCCCCGGTCGGCGCGGCCAGAGGCATCGGCGGCTTCGTAGCGATAGGCGGGCATGCTGCGGTCCCCGGCTTATTCGCGTGTCACGCGCAACACCTCTTCCAGCGAGGTGGCGCCGCTGTCGATCCAGCGCTGCGCGTCGCCGCGCATCGTGTGCATGCCCTTGGACAGCGCCACCTGCTTGATCTCCGATTCCGGCTGCTGGCGATGGATCATCGTCTGGATCTCATGGTCGACGGTCAGCAGTTCATAGACCCCCATTCGGCCCTGATAGCCCGAATGGCCGCATTTGTCGCAGCCCACCGCGTGCCACACGCGCTGCAGCGGCTTGCCCTGCGCGCGCAGGGCATCCGTCTCGGACGGCGTGACCTCGATCACTTCCTCGCGCTTGCAGTGCGGGCACAGGCGCCGTACCAGCCGCTGCGCCAGCACGCCAAGCAGCGACGACGACAGCAGGAACGGCTCGATGCCCATGTCCACCAGACGCGTGACCGCCGATGCCGAATCGTTGGTGTGCAGCGTCGCCAGCACCAGGTGGCCGGTCAGCGATGCCTGCACCGCGATCTGCGCGGTCTCCAGGTCGCGGATTTCGCCGATCATCACCACATCCGGGTCCTGGCGCAGGATCGCGCGCAGCGCCTTGCCGAACGTCATGTCGATACGCGGGTTGACCTGCGTCTGGCCGATGCCGTCGAGGTCGTACTCGATCGGATCTTCCACGGTCATGATGTTCGTGGTGTGCGAATCGAGCCGCGACAGCGCTGCGTAGAGCGTGGTGGTCTTGCCGGAGCCGGTCGGGCCCGTCACCAGCACGATGCCGTGGGGCTGGCGCACCAGGTGGTCGAAGCCGCCCAGCGTCTCGGGCGCCATGCCCAGCTTGGCCAGGTCCAGCCGGCCCGCTTCCTTGTCCAGCAGACGCAGTACCGCGCGCTCGCCGTGGCCGGTAGGCAGCGTCGACACCCGCACGTCAACCGGACGCCCGCCCACGCGCAGCGTGATGCGGCCGTCCTGCGGCAGGCGCTTCTCGGCAATGTCCAGCTGCGCCATGATCTTGATCCGCGAGATCAGCGCGCCGTGCAGCGCCTTTTTTGGCCGAACCACGTCGCGCAGCGTGCCGTCCACCCGGAAGCGCACCACCGACGCCGATTCGAACGGCTCGATGTGGATATCCGAAGCCTGCTCGCGCGCCGCCTGGGTCAGCAGCGCGTTGATCATGCGGATGATCGGGGCATCGTCTTCGGATTCGAGCAGGTCTTCCACGGCCGGAATGTCCTGCATCAGGCGCGACAGATCGACCTCGCCCTCTACCTCGCCCACCACCTGCGCGGCCGAGCCGTCCTGGCGGTTGTAGGCGTCCGACATCGCGGCGTCCAGCGCGGCCGGTTCCAGCACGCGCAGGTGCAGCGCACCATGCACGCGTGCCACTTCGGCCAGCGCGGCCGGCGACGTCTTGCGGCTGACCCAGACTTCGAGCCCGTCGGGGCGCTGGTGCGCGATCAGCAGCGGTGCCTCGCGCGAGAACGAATACGACACGAGCCGCGCCGCCATCGGCGACGGCGGCTCCAGGGGCGCTTCGGCTCCGGTGGCGGAAGGGGCGAGTGTTTCGGTAGCCATGGCGGTGATGCTCAGCTCTGCGGGGCCTGACGCTTCGCGAACGATTCGTCGTTGAACGACAGCGGCCTCGGCGTCACCGACTGGGGTGCCTGCTGGGGCGCCTGCTGCGGCACGGGCTGCGGTGCATTCGGGCCAGGCGCCTGGTCCAGCGGCAGCGGACCCTGCTGCAGGTAGCCGCCACGCGGATCCACGAACGGCGTGGTCGGCGCGTTGGCCGGCGGCAGCACCGGCGTGACCGCGTCATTCACGATCATGTTAGGCGACACGAAGCCTTGCTGCTGCGTGCGCATGTAGTCGTAGCGGTCCTGCGTCAGGCGATCGGTGGCGGCAGTCGTGCGCATCACATACGGGCGCAGGAACACCAGCAGGTTGGTCTTGGAGCGGTTCTTGTTCTCGTAGCGGAACAGCGAGCCGATCCACGGGATGTCGCCCAGCAGCGGCACCTTCTGCACGCCGTCGCCGTAGTTGTCCTCGATCAGGCCGCCCAGCACGATGATCTGGCCGTCGTCCACCAGTACGTTCGTCTCGATCGAGCGGACGTTGGTGGTCGGGCCCGATGCGTTGGCCAGCGTGCCGGCGACCACCGACGACGATTCCTGGTAGATCTGCATCTTGACCAGGCCGCCTTCGCTGATCTGCGGGCGCACGCGCAGCGTGATACCGACGTCCTTGCGGTCGAAGGTCTGGAACGGCGTCACCGTGGCGCTGCTGCCGGTCTGCGAATACGAGCCGGTCGTGATCGGAATGTTCTGGCCGATCAGGATCTTGGCCTCTTCGTTCTCGAGCGTGATCAGGTTCGGCGTGGACAGCAGGTTCACGCTGCCGTTGGTGCCCAGTGCACGCAGCAGCGCGCCAAGGCCCAGGGCCTTGTTCACGACACCAAGGTTCAGGCCGCCCGCCGTGGGCAGCAACTGCTGGATCGCCGCCAGGCCGGCAGTCTTGTTTTCGCCGTAGAGCACGCCGGCCGCGGTCAGGTTGACGATGTTCTGGCCGCCGGTGCCGAAGTTCGTGCCGGCAAAGCCGGTGACGCTGCCGCCGTTATTGACCAGGCCCTGCCACTGGATGCCGAGTTCGCTGGCCTGCGTGGAGGTGACCTCGACGATCATCGATTCGATATAGACCTGCGCGCGCCGCGCGTCCAGGTCCTCGATCACGCCGCGCAGGTTGCGGTAGACCGGCTCGCTGGCCGTGATGATCAGCGAATTGGTCGACGGATCGGCCTGGATGATGCCGCCCGTTGTGGGCTGCTGGTTCACGGCGAACGACGACGAGAACGCGTTCGACCCGCCGCCCATGCTGCCAAAGCCCGACGAGCCCGAGCTGCTGCGGTTGTAACCGCTGCTGCTGCCACCGGTGTACTGGCCGCCCTGCGGCAGCGAGGTGGTCTGCGACGTAGCGCCCGCTGCGCCGCCAACAGCGCCTGCCTGTCCGCCCTGCGTCGAACTCGTAAAACTGCTATCCGCCGCGACAATGGCGCGCAGCGTGGCCGCCAGCTTCACCGCATCGGCGTTCTTGAGCGGCACCACCCAGATATTGCCGGGGCGCGCGTAGGGCTGGTCGATCTTCTCGATCAGCTGGCGCGCTTGCTGCACGCGGGCGCGGCTGGTGGCGCGGATCATCAGCGAATTGCTACGCGGCTCGGCCACCACGGTCGTGCGCAGCGACGCATCGCCGGCCGCCGCGCCGCCACCGGCACCGCCGGCCGTCGACGGGTCGAGCAGCTTCTGCAGCACCAGGGCCGCATCGCTCGCCACAGCATTCTTGAGCGGGATCAATTCGACTTCGCCCGATGCCGGCGCATCCACGGCCGCGATGATGCGGGCCAGCCGGCGCAGGTTGTCGGCGTAGTCGGTGATCACCAGCGTGTTGTTGGCCGGATAGGCGGTGATGGTGTTGTTGGGCGCGATCATCGGCCGCAGCACCGGCACGAGGTTATTGGCCGACTCGTAGTTCAGCCGGAACACCTGCGTCACCACCTGGTCGCCCCGGCCCGCCCCGGCGCCGATCATGGTCGGCGAGCCCTGCAGCTTGGCATCGGCTTCCGGTACCACCTTCGTGAAGCCGTTGGATTCCACCATCGCGTAGCCCTGCATGCGCAGCACCGAGCCCAGCGTTTCCAGCGCCTGGGCGCGCGATACGGGCTGCTCGGTCACCAGGTTCACGGTGCCCTTCACGCGCGGGTCGATCACGAAATTCTTGCCCGTGGCCTGGCCCACGGCCTTCACCACCGATTCGAGGTCGGCATTGACGAAGTTCAACACCACCTGGTCACGGTTGTTGCGCGGTGTGATGTCGTTGGGTTGCGGTACCGGCTGCTGCGGCTGGGCCCACACCATGGCGGGCGACAGCAGCGACAGGCTGCACAGCAGCGCGGTGGCGCGGGCGCAGACGGTACGAACGAGGTGGTGGTGTGCTTGCGTTGTCATCATCGGTTTCAGGCTTGAGCTTCGGCAGCTTCGGCAATCAGAAGCGCAGCCTTGTCACGTTGTTTTCTGTTCGTCCCAGCAGGCTTAACAGGCCCGCCAGCTGGGTGGCCGCCTCGGGGTCGGCGTGGGCCGTGCCTTCGAAGCGGGACTGCCGGCCGAGTGTGCCGCTGCCCTCCAGGTGCAGCGGTCCGGCCGTGGTCTTCAGTTGCAGGCGGCCGTCGGCGCCGGTCAGGTCGACCTCCGCACGATAGCTGCCCAGCGGGCGCAGGCGGCTCACCGCCGCCGACATCTGATCCAGCTGCAGGGTCAGACGTCCGAATTTCTGGTTGCCGGCAAACTTGCCTTGCAACGCCGTCCAGTCGATCCGCATCGTGCCGTCAGGCCGCAGCGTGTTGAACGGGGCGCCAATGCCTTCCAGCAGCGACGCCGGCAGGCGGATGCCGCCGGACTGCACGGTCCAGCCGGCGGGCGTCACCGCCACCGTCACCGGCGCGGCCATCGCCATGTCCTGTTCCAGCACGATGCGCAGCGTGCCCGTCAGCAATGGCCAGAACGCCACGTCCCAGGTCAGCCGGCCCGGCAGCACGGTCGATGTCTGGCTGCCCGCGCCGGCCGACAACGCCAGCGTGGCGCTGCCATGCCACAGCGAGCCCGCCGCATCGGCCAGCAGCACGCGGCGGCCGCTTTCCGTGGCGATGCGCTCGGCCATCCAGGTGGCTGGCAGCGACGCCATCACGGTGACCACCACCGTTGCCACGCCGAGCAGCGCCCAGCGCAGCCATTGCCAGCCGCGCGACGCGCGCGCGCGGCGGCGGGGCAGGCGCAGGGCCTCCAGGCGCGCCATCAGTTGCGGCCACCGGCGCCAGGGCCTTGCAGCGTTGCCGTGACGTTGACCAGCGCCGTGGCGCCGACATAGCTGATGCGGGCGTCGGTGACCTTCAGCCGCTGCTGGGCGCGTACGTCCTGCAGCCAGCTGGCCACCGCCCCAAAGGCCACCTTGTCCAGCTGAACCTGCACGGCGTTGTCGCCCGTGGCCGCCAGGCGCGTAGCCTTCAGGCCGTGTTGTCCGAGGTTGTCCTGCAGCGCCTGGGTCAGCGCGTCGCCGCGCAGCGACGGTGCCGGGCTGGCCTGCAGACCGCGTGCTTCCTGCACCAGCGTTTCCATTTCCGCCAGGTCGGCGCGCTGCGCCGGCAGGTTGCGCATCAGGCGGTCGCGGCCGGTCGCGGCCGGCTCCCACAGCACCAGGTAGCCGAACACCAGCACCAGCACCACCGCGCCGCCGCCAAGGATGGCCTGTTCGCGGGGGTTGCGGGCGCTCCAGAAGGTGTCGAACCGTTCGCGCCAGGCGTCGGGGACACGCGGGCGCAGCCTGCCCAGGCGGCCTGCGGGCGTACCCGTTGCAGCGGTGCCAGCGGCCGGGCGATTGGCGGATTTACCGAATTTCATGCGCCGGCCCTGCCTTGCGCCGGGTTGTCGGCGCGCGATTCGGTCTTGATCGTCCAGCGCGAGCCGGGCGGTGTCGGGGTGCCGCCCGCGCGGACGGAGGCGTCCGGCGGTGACTTGTCTTCTTCCATCTGCAGGCCTGCTTGCCGCGCCGCATTGCGCAGCGCATTGGTATTGGTACCCGCCTTGAGCGTGACGTAGAGCGCGCCGGCGCGATAGTCGAGCTGCAGCAGCGCGTCGGGCGGCAGGTCATGGGCGGCGCGCGCAAAGCCATCGGCCAGCGGCAGGAAATCGCTGGGCGTGCTGCGGCCGTTTGCCGTGCGCAGCTGTTCCATCTGGCGACGCATCAGCAGCGGTGGCTCCGCCACCGGCGGCACGTTAGGGAAGGCGGTATGCAGGAGATCGATCTGGGCCGCGTCGATGCGCCGGGATTCGTTGCGCAGCATCAGCCATTGGGCGTTCATGCCGATGATCTGCACCAGTACCAGTCCCACGACCAGGGCCACCGGCAGACGCCAGGCCAGCACGTTCCAGCGGTCCATGCGGCCCTGGGCGAATTCGAACTGCGCCAGGTCGAGCTGCGGATCGCGCAGGCACGTCTCGGCGCCAGCCAGCCAGATGCGCCAGTTTTCGGAAATCCGCGATGCGCGTGCGACAGGCCGCTGCGTACGCAGCGCGGGTACCGGAGCATGGGCCAGCGCGGCAGGGTCGCCATGCCATTCGCCGGACGGAGCCAGCGCCTGCCAGGCGCCAAGGGCCTGGTCATTGAGCAGCAGCCCGTAGCCGTCGTAAGGGCCGGTGCGTACCGTCAGTTGCCAGAGGCGCGCGGTGTCCGCGGCCGCGGGCGGCGGCGCGGCGGCGTCCAGCAGCGAGGCAGACTGGGCTAGCGCCGAGGTCGCGGCTTCCACTACCAGCGTGGCGGGCTGGGCCGACTCATCGGTGGTGGCCGGGACTTCGGGGACGGACGGCTGCGGCGCGGGCGCCGGGGCAAGGCCGTCGGCCAGGGCCGGTTCAGGGGTCTCCGGGGCTTCAGCCGGAACCAGGGCCGGAGCGGCGGCCTCCGTCAGCGGCAGGCACAACTGGGCCGGCAGCACGCTGCGGCGGCGGTGCTTGTGTTCGGTGAACTGGTCCAGCGCGGCGCGCAGCCAGGCGCGGTCGGTGACCATCAGCAGGCGGCGGCGCGGACCACGCGCCGGGGCGGCCGGATCGAGCGCCGGCCCCAGGGCGATATGGCATGGCGCCGCGTCCGTCGCCAGCATGTCTTCCGCCAGGTTCGGCAGGGCCAGCCTCAGGCGGGCCGGCGGCAACGGCGGCACCATGGCCGCCGTGAGCAGCACATCGCTGGCGGCCAGGATCAGGACCAGGCGGTCTGCCGCGGGCATTTCCGCGGCCAGGGCGTGGCCTTCGCGCAACAGCTCGGGCGTCGGGGAAGGGCTGCCGGCGCGGGTTTTTTCCGCGGAGGCGCGTACCAGCGCAAAAGGCATCGCGCCAAACTGCCACGGTTGCGGCTGGTCATGCGGCCGGTGCGGCAGGCGGACGTAGAGCGTGGTACTCAAGATTTCCCTGTTATCTATGGCGAAGATGCGCTGGAGGCGCGTGGCTGGCCGGTCAGCCGCCCGTTGGCGCCCCGTGCCACGCGTCGGGACGGGCTGGGGCGGACTGGCGGGCACAATCTGTGGCCCGGCGGCAGTTGGCTGCACCGGACCCGGCTCGGCGCAGCAGCATACCTTGCCTGTGTGACTTACGCGCGTCAATAGCGGTCCGACTGATTCTGCAGAACGATGCGCGCCTACACGCACCCGGGCAAAAACGGCTTGCGGCGCGACCCCGTTTCAGCGTTGCTCGGGCATGGCGTCCGCGTCGCGGACCCAGATGATCCGGGTGGTATTGCCACTGCCGAAGACGTCTTCGCGCTTGACCAGCGATACCTTCAGGCGCCGCGCGCGTTCGTGCCGGACCAGCCCGTAAATCAGGAAGTAGTGGGTACGTACATCAACCACGTCGCCGGGGGTGACGGCCTGCGGGGCGATGCTCTGCAATTGGGACGTCACGTCGCCGGTGTTGTTGAAGTAGCTGCGGTCACGCTGGCGCACCAGTTCGCGCGCCCGGTCCAGTGGCAGTTTGTCTATGACGGCGGACAGGACTTCGGCCTCGGCGGTATTGGCATTGACCTTGGTACGTTCCGGCAACACTGTGACAAAGGGTTCCATCGCCGCCACCATCGCCGGCGTATAGCCGGGCACGGCGAGCAGGTCTTCCACACTGTCGGGCGGGCGTGGCGCGGGCTGGCCGTTGGTGGGGACCCCCCGGGCCGCACGCAGGAAATACTGCGCCGTTGGCTCGGCCAGGCCGGCGTTCATGCCGAGCGTTTGAAGCAGTCGTCTGAAGGCCAGCAGCGACGGCTGGTCGATATTCGCCACGCGGCCGGTGCCGTCGGCCTGCCAGATATAGAGGTTGGTCAGGTTGAAGCGCGCCTGCGCGTCGAGGATGCGCCCGGAGACGAACGATGTCTCGCCGCCTTCGGACGTGCTGACGCCGGCCCCCAGGAAGTCGGACAGCCGGGTCTCGGCCACGGGCACCGACCACGGTTCGCCCAGGTAATCCACCTGCGAGCGGCGCTGGTCGTCGCGCAGGATCAGGCGCGACCAGTCCACCGCGGCGCGTTCGATCCAGGCAGCCTGGGCCACCAGCCGCTGGTTTTCGATCGAGCGGATCTGCACCTGCTGGCGCCACAACATGCCGGATACCACCACCACGGCCAGCGTCACCATCAGCAGGGCCGTTACCACGGCGGCACCTTGCTGGCGGCCGGGCCGCGTACGGAGCGACAGGGGGAAGGGCGCGCGCGTCATCACATCCCCGTCATGCAGATTTTCTGGAACTGGCGCGTCGCATCGCCATCGCCCATGCGCGCAAAGACTTTCAGTTCGACGGCACGCACGGCGACGGTGTTCGAGATGGTGCCGATCCCGGCCTGCGCGTCGCTGGCACCGGAGGCGGCGGCAGCGGCCTCGGTCGCGTTGGCTACGGCGCTGCCTTGCAACAGCGCGGTGCGCACCCGGCCCGTATCGACCAGCCAGCCCACCGGCTCTACCCAGGCGCGCGCCGACAGCTGGTCGGCATCGCCAAGCAACGGGCGGATCTGCAGGCCCGCGCTGCCCGGCTGGCGCAGGGCCAGCAGCGCGCTCTGCACGTCATTGCGGGAATAGGCGGCACGGCTGGCCGCGCGCACCACGGTATTGCCGTCGAGCCGGTAGGCCACCACCTGCCAGGTCGGCGGCTGGCCTTCGTCGCGGCGGTCGCGCACCAGCAGCAACTGGTTGGGGCCGATTTCCACCGGACTGGCCTGCAACTGGGCCGGCTGGGCCAGGTGTTCGCAATCGGACTGGAACTGGCCGTAGAGCACCTTCAGCGCATCGAGCCGGGCGTCGTGATCGGTCAGCCGTTCGCGGCTGCGGGTCAGGGAATCCAGTGCGCGCCAGCCGATGACGGCCATCACGGCCAGTAGCGTGATGGCGACCAGCATTTCCAGCAGCGTGAACCCGCGCTGGCCGCCGGACCGGAAGCGGCGCTCAGAGGACATTGCGGGTCTCATTGGGTACCAGCGTGACCAGCCACGCCAGTCGCACCGACTTGTTGCCGGCGGACGGATAGACCGCGACTTCCACGCGGCGGAACGACGGATTGGGGGTGCCCGAGACCGATTCCTCGCACCACAACGCCACGCCGCCCTGAGGGCAGTCGTAGCCGCGTGTGCCCGGTTCGGGCCAGGTCTTGGAAAGCCGCAGTGTAGCCAGATGGTTCTCGGCGCTGAATTCGGCCAGCATGCGCTGCTGCAGCGAGGCGCTCGACTCGACCATCGACCCCATCGCCCGCATGGCGGCGGTGAGCGCCACCGCCAGGATGGTCAGCGCAACCAGCACCTCGATCAGCGTGAAGCCCCGGGCGCGCGGGTGACGCGTGCGTGTGGTCATTGCGTCACCGTTGCCACGTAGCGGCCGCTACCGTCGCCGTTCACGTCCACGCGGATATCGCCGCGCGTCAGCACCAGCCGCTGGGGTTCGTCGATCAGTTCGCGTCCGAAGATCAGCCGCACGGGGCCCGTGCCAAGCTGGCGTCCACCCTGGACGATGACCGCGCCGTCCAGCGGAATGCGCCAGCGGCCCGGCGCGAAGACGTCGGTGCGCATCGGCACCCAGCCCTGCGGTGTGGATTCAAGAAAACGCCAGCCGGTGGCGTCGCCTTCCCAGGCCAGCGGCCGGGCGCCCAGCTGGGCGTCTTCCTGGGCCAGTTCGAACAGGCGCGCGATGCGCTGGCCATCGTCGAGCACGCGGCCGCGATCATTTGGCGTGGCGTTGACCGCCACAAGGGAGATGACGATGCCGGCGATCACCATGACCACCAGCAGTTCAAGCAGCGTGAAGCCGTGCAGCCGGCGGCGCTGGAGTAGGGCGGCCTGGCCGCGCGGCGTCGCCGGAGTCATGAAGGGCAGGGGACGGGCTTATTCCCAGTTGCCGATATCGGCGTCGTTGCCGCTGCCGCCGGCCTGGCCGTCGGCGGCGAAGCTGAATACATCGATCTCGCCGCGCACGCCCGGGTTCAGGTACTGGTACGGATGGCCCCACGGGTCCTTGGGCAGCTTTTCCAGGTAGCCGCCGCCCTTCCAGTTGTTGGGGATGGGCTCGGTCGTCGGCTTGTTGACCAATGCCGCCAGACCCTGTTCGGTGGTCGGGTAGCGGCCATTGTCCAGGCGGTAGAGCTTGAGCGCCTGCATGATCGAGGAGATGTCCTGGCGCGCGGCAACGATACGGGCCTCGTCGGGACGGCTCATGATCTTGGGCACCACCAGTGCCGCCAGCACGCCCAGGATCACGATCACCACCATGATTTCGATCAGGGTGAAGCCGCGGGCGAGGCGGCGACGGCGTTGCGTCCGGGGGGCGGCAGTCTGGGTGACGGTTCTGCGCATCGGTTGTGTGCCTTGATGGTCGGGGTATGGCCGGAGAGTATAACCCCCGCCAGATGACCGTTTGGTGTGCCGCCGGGGTATCAGGACCGGATTAATGTACCAAGGTGCAACTGCAACAAAAATCTTGCATTGCAGATGCACGTTATCTATGATTCCAGGCACGATGCAACTGACCCGATTCTCAGACTATGCCTTGCGCCTGCTGATGTATGTATCGCGCGGCGACGGCACCCGTCCGATCACGATCGCTGAAGTCGGCCAGCAATTCGAAATCTCGCACAACCACCTCGTCAAGGTGGCAGCGCGGTTGTCGAAGCTGGGCTGGATTTCGGCCACGCGTGGGCGGCATGGCGGGCTGCAACTGGGGCCGGGCGCAGAAAAGCTGTCGATCGGCACGATCCTGCGCGAGCTGGAAGGACACAAGTCGGTGATCGACTGTTCCGATCCGCCATGCGCCTTGAACGGCAATTGCCGTCTGAAGCGTGCGCTGGATCAAGCCGAAGAGGCGTTCTACCAGGCGCTTGACGGCGTCACGCTGGCCGAAGTCTCCGGCAACAGCCGGACGGCCGAGTCGATTATCAGCCTGCATCGAGATTTCCTGAGCCGGCGCGTGGCCTGAGGCAGCGGGGCGAGACCCCTGCCGCAGTCTGTCGCCGGCTTTATTGTGCGCAAAAACATGCATTCTAAATGCATGAATTCACAGGAGTTTTTGCTGATGTTGTCCGCTGCTTCCCGCCCCTATATCGATGCCAGCGTCCCCGTGCTGCGCGAGCACGGTCTTGCCATTACCACGCACTTCTACCGCGAGATGTTCGCGGCGCGCCCCGAGCTGAAGAACCTGTTCAACATGGGCAACCAGGCCAATGGCTCGCAGCAGCAGTCGCTGGCGTCGGCTGTGTTCGCCTATGCCGCCAACGTCGACCGAGCCGATGTGCTGGCGCCGGTGGTGGAACGCATCGTCCACAAGCACGTGGCCGTCGGCCTGACGTCGGCCCACTATCCGATCGTCGGCAAGTATCTGCTCGAAGCCATCGCGGCGGTGCTGGGCGATGCCGCCACCCCGCCGCTGCTGGCGGCCTGGGACGAGGCTTACTGGCTGCTGGCCGGCGAACTGATTGCCGCCGAGGCGCGCCTGTATGACCGGAATAACGTCAAGGCCGGCGAACTGCAGCGCGTGCGCGTGATCGCCCGCGAGCAGGAAGGCGACCAGGTGGTCTCGCTCACCCTGGGCGCTGACGACGGCAAGCCGCTGCGCGACTTTGCGCCGGGTCAGTACATCAGCGTCGAAGCCATCCTGGCCGACGGCCAGCGCCAGCTCCGCCAGTACTCGCTGTCTGGCGAGCGCGGCCTGCCCACGTGGCGCATTTCGGTCAAGCGCGAAGACGGCAACGCCGAAACGCCGGCCGGTGCGGTCTCTAACTGGCTGCATGACAACGCTCATGTCGGTACCACGCTGCATGTCAGCACGCCGTGGGGCGAGTTTGCGCCGGCCATCGACGACCGCCGTCCGATCGTGCTGATGTCCGCCGGCATCGGTGTGACGCCGATGGTATCGGTGCTGCGCACGTTGGCCAAGGAAAATCCGCACCGCCCGGTGTTGTTCGCCCACGCGGCACGCCATGGCCGCCATCACGCACATCGCGGCGACCTGACCTGGGCGCGCGAACGGATGCCGAACCTGCGTACCCATATCAGCTACGAGACCCCGCAGGCAGCCGATGTCTCGGGCCGCGACTTCGACCATGCCGGCACGATGCCGATTGCTTCTGTGCTGAAGGCCGAAGACACCGCGGCATTCAACGACGCGCGCTTCTACCTGTGCGGCCCGCTGGGCTTCATGCAGGCCCAGCGCCACGCGCTGATCAACGCGGGGATTCCGGTGGGGCACATCCACCGCGAAGTGTTCGGTCCCGACCTGCTCGACGACCTGCTCTGATCGGCCCCGATCCGGGCCATCTGTCGGGTCGGCACGACTGACAGACAATCGACGCATGCGTCTGGTACGCTAGGCGACCTCTTGAATTCTGCCGCCTGGCGTACTGCTCGTGCCAACCCTGACCCGGCCTGCCCTCCGCTTCGACCTTTCGGCCCCCTGGCTGCCCCGCGCAGCCAGTCTGTTGCTATTTGTCGCACTGTGCGCGCTGGTCACGCACTGGGTGTTGGTGTTCAGCGCGATGCGGACGATTCCCGTACCCAAATCGGCGCGTATCGCCCAGACCGAGGCCGTGGAAACCGGCGCGGTGGCGACGCTGTTTGGCGGTAGCGCGCAGTCGGGTGTGCGGGATATCCAGCTGATCGGCGTGGTGGCGGATGTCGATGGCGTGGGCCCGGCGGCGGCCATCCTGTCCCTGGATGGCGGGCCGCCCAAGGCCGTGCGCGCCGGTGCCTCGCTCTCGCCGCAGATACGCCTGACCGAAATCCATGGCCGCAATATCGTGATCGAGCGCAACGGCGTGCGCCAGGAAATCGCGCTGCCGCTGCAGAACACCGTCTCGGTCGGCCGTCCGG
Organism: Cupriavidus sp. HE11; assembly: GCF_056097175.1. Classification (NCBI taxonomy): domain Bacteria; kingdom Pseudomonadati; phylum Pseudomonadota; class Betaproteobacteria; order Burkholderiales; family Burkholderiaceae; genus Cupriavidus; species Cupriavidus sp. HE11. Next base: position 1,702,093 of record NZ_CP184464.1, on the reverse strand, counting down.
GCAATGCCCCGGCGGCGCCGCCGTCCGGTGCGGCTGCTCCGCTGTCGACGCCGATGCCCGCTCCGGTGCAGTCGGCGCCGCCACCGGTTGCCAGTGCGCCGGTGCAGCCGGCACCGCAACAGCCGCCGCAACAGTTCCAGCAGGGTGCCCCGCAACAGCAGGGCTTTGCGCCGCAGGACTTTCAACAGGTGCCCCCGCACGGCGCCGAGAACCAGCTGCCAAAAGACTAATCAAATCGTAAAAATACGATTTCGGATCATTGCGCAATCTTTGACTGTATTGCGGCGGTTTACGCCGCTAGTCGATTCTGTGAGGCCCGTAACATCGTATTAAAAGTGCCAACTTGGCGTGGTTGTCTGCGTTCTAATCCGTACATGCCCAACGTGATGAAAAGGAGCACAGACATGCAACGCAATCACAAGACGCACATCCTCAAGAGCTTTATCGCCGCCTCGGCCGTGTTCATGGCCGCGGGTGCCGCCTTTGCACAAACCACGCCGGCCCCGGCTGCGCCGCAGGCTGCTCCGCAAGGTGGCCCGGCACCTCACCACCGCATGGGCGGCCCTGGCGAGCATCACCATGGCGGCATGATGTGGATGAAGTCGGTCGACACCGACGGCGATGGCATGATCTCGAAGGCCGAAGCCGACGCGCTGTTCAACAAGATCGACACCAACCACGATGGCAAGCTCGACAAGAACGAGCTGGCTGCCTATCGCAAGACTGCCTGGGAGCAGCGTCGCGCCGAGATGAAGGCCGAGTTCGAGGCCAAGTTCAAGGCTGCGGACAAGAACAACGACGGCGCGCTGACGCGTGACGAGTTCAAGGCCGCCTTCCCGCGCATGGCCGATCGCTTCGACAAGCTCGACGCGAATCATGATGGCAAGGTGACCATGGCCGAAATCCAGTCGGACATGCAGAAGATGCACAAGGACCGGATGGACCGCATGCAGCGTCGCGGTCCGGGCGGCGCCTCGGGCCCGTCCGTCCCGTCGCCGAGCGGCAACTAAGCCATTCTTCGGCAACTGCAAGAACGCGGCCTTCGGGCCGCGTTTTTTGTTGGCTGGCACCATCCTTGCCTCGCCCCACGTGACGCAAGCGCCCGCTGTATATGACTGCAGTACTTGTCCTTACATGAAATAAATTGCGGACTTGTGCACGACTTGTTAAATTTGCGCAAAAAAATTGCCGACAAACATATTGCGGAGCAACAAAACGTGAGCAAGGTGGAGCTGGACAAGATCGACCGGAAAATTCTGGAGGTCCTGCAGACCAACGGGAGGCTGACCAACCTGGAAGTGGCGGAGCGCGTGAATCTGTCGCCGAGCCCCTGCCTGCGTCGCATCCGTCGGCTCGAGGAGATTGGCGTGATCCGCCAGTACGCGGCGTTGCTCGAACCGAACAAGATCGGCCTGGGCCTGCTTGCCTATATCAATGTGCGGCTGGAAAAACAGGGTGGCACGCCCAAGGGCAAGGCGCCGCTGGACCTGTTCCGGGCGGCAATCCAGACTTGGCCGGAAGTGGCGGCCTGCCATGCCATGACGGGCGAGATGGACCTGCTGCTCAAGGTCTACGTCGAAGACATGGAGCACTTTGCGCGCTTCATGCAGGAACAATTGCTGGCACATCCTTCGGTGATCGATGTGCGTTCCAGCTTTGCGCTGGAGTCGATCAAGGACACCACGGCGCTGCCCGTGGCCGGCGGGGCCTGACGGCGGTTCACGCCGTACATCGGCCGCACCAAACAGAAACGGCGCACCTTGCGGGTGCGCCGTTTTGCATTGTGATCTCCGAGCCGGATCAGGCGGTGCCCTTCTGTGGCACCAGCGAGCGCCAGAAGCGCAGGCCGAAGCGCCGGACATCGCGCAGGTTGCGACGAACCAGGTAGTCCAAATCAGCCACCTGCTCGTCGATGGCCTCGGTCAGGCGGCTCACCGTGTCGGCGGGCGGCAGTTCCAGGTAGGCATCGGCTTCGCCATAGGCGTACTGCACCTTCATGCCGGCCTTCTTGGCGATGTGCATCATTGCGGCGTTGCGCGACAGGCAGTGCATGTACAGCGTGCGGACGCTGGTATTGCGGCCATGCATGGCGGCGCGCTGGAACAGGGCGCTGCCGATGCCGCGGCCCCGGGCGCTCTTCGACACCGACACGCCGAACTCGGCGACCCGGCCCTGGGCGTTGTCGCGCAGGTTTGCGAAGTGGCCGACGCCAACCAGTTCCAGGTGCTCGTCATAGACGCCAAACACGCTGTCGTGGTCGAAATCGATGCTCTCCACATAGGCCTCGATCACGTGGTTGCCAACCGACTGGCCGAAACGGAGCAGGCGATCTTCCTCGCCCAGGGCGAGAAAATGCTTTTGCAGGCGCGAGCGATGATGGGCAGCCAGCTCGCGCACCAGGGTGGTGTGACGCTGGGTTGCCTGGCTCGCTTCGGCTGCGCGGCGAAGATCTTCGTCGGTGACTGCGCCGACGGCCTTGCTCAGTTCGAGCGGGTTCACTTGGTTTCCTTCTTCAGTGATCGGTATAAAAATAGCACCATCGCAGTGGTCGGCCCTGCACTTGCATCAAATGCCGTGCGGTGGGAATCCGGTTTGTGATCCACAATGCTGGATTCGGGCAAACACTAGGTTGCTGCGACGCGAAAAGTATTGTAGTGGAATTGTCAGTCTCGCGTAAGCTTCTGGGCCGCCTAACCACGGCACGTAAGCGGCGCCAATCAAAAAGTACTGATAATTCAACAGGTTATATGCGCGGCTGGGACGTCGCAGGTGCATGGGTTGTGGATTTGCTGCAACGCCGCACCGGCTGGCTTGTCTGTCGCATCGGTCCCCTACGGGAAAGACAAAGCCCCATTCATGAACGAACCACCGATTGTTGTGATCTATGCGCATCCCGCGCCCCGACGCTCGCGCGTCAACCATCCTCTTGCCGAAGCCCTTGCCGAATTGCCCCATGTGGCGGTGCGCGAGCTCTACAACCTCTATGTCGACTATGACATCGACGTCGTAGCTGAACAGCGGCTGCTGTCGACTGCCGAAACCGTGGTGTTGCTGTTCCCGGTGCGCTGGTACAGCGTGCCGGCCCTGATGAAACTCTGGCTCGACGATGTGCTGGAGATGGGCTGGGCCTATGGCCCGGGCGGCACGGCGCTGCGCGGCAAGTCGATGCTGGCGGTGGTCAGTGCGGGCGGGCAGGCGGATGCCTACGGTCCAGACGGCGCCCACGGTCATCCCATCAGCGATTTCCTGCTGCCGCTGGAACAGACCGCCCTGCAGTGCGGCATGAGCTGGATGCCCCCGATTGTGCTGCACGATGCCGACCGGGCAGACACCGACGCCGTGGCGTTGCACATCGAACACGTGGCGCGCCATCTGGCTGCGCCGCCATTGCCTCCGGAAACACAGGAATGGCCGGCATCCGAGGCCACCGGGGAGGACGCGCAATGAATCAGCATGACTTTCTGATTGCCCTGCTGGTGTTCCTGGTGGCGGCCGTGGTGGCCGTGCCGGTCGCGCGTCGTTTCCAGCTGGGCGCGGTGCTGGGCTACCTGATCGCGGGCGCCGCCATTGGCCCGTTTGCCTTGCGCCTGGTGACCAATGTCGAGTCGATCCTCCATTTCTCGGAGTTCGGCGTCGTGCTGATGATGTTCGTCATCGGGCTGGAGCTGGAGCCGCGCAAGCTCAAGGCCCTGAAGCAGAGCATCTTTGGCTATGGTTCGATACAGATGGGGACGTGCGCGCTGGCCCTCGGCATCGTGGCGGCGCTGTTCGGCGCGCCTTGGCAGGTAGCCATTGTCGCGGGCCTGGGCCTGGCGCTGTCGTCCACGGCGATCGCATTCGCCACGCTGGCCGAGCGCAACCTGATGCAGACCGGTGCCGGGGCGGCCAGCTTCGGCATTCTGCTATTCCAGGATATCGCGGCAATTCCGATGATCGCGCTGCTGCCGCTTCTGGCCGCGGATGGCGCGGGCGCCACGGCCCATGGGCCCGAGAACTGGCAGACTGCCGCGAAGGCCGTGGCCGTGATTGGCGCGGTCGTGGTGGGTGGGCGCTACCTGGTGCGGCCGGCGTTGCGCGTGATTGCCCGGACCGGCATGCGCGAGATGTTCACCGCGTTCTCGCTGCTGCTTGTGGTGGGTATCGCGCTGATGATGGATGCCGTGGGCCTGTCGATGGCGCTGGGCACCTTCGTGGCCGGCGTGCTGCTGGCGGACTCGGAATATCGCCATGCGCTGGAGGCCGACATCGAGCCCTTCAAGGGCCTGCTGCTGGGTCTGTTCTTCATGGCGGTGGGCATGTCGATCGATTTCGGCATCCTCGCGCAGCAGCCGGGCAAGGTGATGGGCTTCGTGGTGGCGTTCGTGCTGGTCAAGACGGCCGTGCTGACGATGCTCGCGAAGCGATTCCGGGTGTCGCGCGGGCAGTGGCTGCTGTTTGGCCTGCTGATCTCGCAGGGCGGCGAATTCGCGTTCGTGGTGTTCGCCGAGGCCCGCTCGGTGGGCCTGCTGCCGAAGGACACCGAGGCGTTGCTGGTGCTGATCGTGGCGCTGTCGATGGTGGCCACGCCGCTGTTGCTGCTGTTGTTCGACCAGTTGCTGGCGCCGCGCCTGAACGCGATGTCGAAGCGGCCCGATGACGAGATCACCAATCATCACAATCCGGTGCTCATTGCCGGGTTTGGCCGTTTCGGCCAGATTATCGGGCGCCTGCTGTATGCCCAGGGGATTGGCGTGACCGTGCTGGACCATGATCCCGACCAGATCGAATTCCTGCGCCAGTACGGTTTCAAGATCTTCTATGGCGATGCCACGCGCATGGACCTGCTCGAAGCCGCCGGCGCCGGCGAGGCCAGGATCCTGATCGTTGCGATCGAGGACCTGGACGACAACCTCGGGCTGATCGACAAGGTGCGCCACCGCTGGCCCGACCTGAAGATCTACACGCGGGCGCGGCACGTGTCGCACGTCTACCAGCTCATGGATCGCGGCATCGACGCCAACAGCTACGAGCGCGAGATGTTTGAAGGTTCGCTGATGTTGGGACGCAAGGTGCTGGAAGGGCTGGGCTTCGACCGGGTGGAGGCGCGCAGTGTGGCGCTGCGCTTCCGGCGCCACAATATCGAGGCTATCGACCGCTTCTACCCGTACTACAAGGACCAGAAGAAGCTGGTGTCCCTTGCCAAGCAGGCGCGCGACGAACTTGAGGAAATGTTCCGGCAGGACCGCGACCAGCGCCGCAAGCAGGAAGATGCCGAATGGTCCTGACGCCGGGCCGGGTCAGGAGGGGCAGGCCGGGGCGGGGCCCCGCTCAGGCCTGGCTGGCCGGTCCGGGCCGCCCTGGCTGGCCGGCGCCCGGCATACCCGGAGCCAGGCCGTTTTCGAGCAGTCCGACCACCATCTCGGCAAACGCCGCGTATGACAGCCGGCCACCGGGCTTGAGCCACGTGAACGTCCAGTTGATCATGCCGAATACGGTCATGGTCAGCGCGGTCTGGTTGTCGCGCGTCACGCGCTCCGGATAGGCACGTTGCAGCAGGCGGGCAAACGCCGCCACGACATCGCGCTCGCGCTGCAGGATCTGGTCGCGCTGCTCCTCGGCCAGGAACTTCACATCGTTGATCAGCGCGATATGGCGCGTCTGCGAGGTCTCGTACTCGGCCAGGAAGGCGCGCAGGAGATGGCCGAATGTCTCGCGATGGCTGCGCGACTGGCGCATGCCTTCAGCCTCCACATCGGTGACGATCTGCATCAGCTGCCGGGTGTAGCGGTCCAGCAGGTCGAACAGGATCGCTTCCTTGCTTTCGTAATAGTGGTAGAGCCGGGCCTTGGACGTGCCGCAGGCCGCGGCGAGGTCGGCCATCGATGTGCTGGGATAGCTGGAGGCGGCAAAGGCGGCGGCCGCCAGGTCGAGAATCTGTTCGCGTTGCGCCTCGAAATCGGGCGCCTTGGTTCTTGCCATAGGGGTCGGATCGATCCGCCTGTTGTTCTGTTATCGGTACGGCGTCAATCGGTGCTGGCAGCAAGGTGGTTGCGGCGGATATCGCAGGATTCGAGGCTTTGCGGGTCGCCGCGCAACTCCAGCTGCCCGGTGCTGACCAGTTCGCGGCAGCGCCAGAAGACGAACCAGTCGCTGGCAAGCAGGCCTTCGATGGCGCCCATCACGCTGCCCACCACCTGCGCGGCTGGCGTCCAGTCGTCGGGGCCGCGCTCCAGGATCACGTCGTCGACGTTGTGATAGGCCGCCGGCACCAGCGTATTGCCCTTCCACAGCCGCACATCGGCGTTTTCCTTGACGTTCTGCTGCCACTCGTAGCCCAGCCGGCCCAGGCGCAGCACCGATACCGGGGCGATGGTCGAGAAGCGTCGCGCCAGGCGGGCGGCCGGATACATGCCGATGGCGGTCAGGCTGCCGTGCGTGGGGGCTTCCAGTTCGCGCAGGTCCATCGCCACTTCGTTGATGCGCTGCGGTGCCTGATAGAGGTGGAAGACCACCCGGCGCAGCATCAGCTGGTCGGAGGCGCTCTGGCCGTGCCAGATGGCAACTTCCATGTCGTCGCGGCGCAGTTGCTGGAGCTGGTCCAGCGCCTGGCGCATCTCCGCGCCGAAGTCGATATCGGTGTGCGGCGCCACGCGCTGCCAGAAGCCCGAGCGGATCAGGCCGGTGCTGTCGATATCGGCGATCGGACCCACGGCGAGGTCGTCGCGCAGGACGACCACCGGGTCGGGGCGGGCCGCCTGGGCCAGTGCCTGGCGCAGCGTGTTGCCCGCGACATCGCCGTTGACGACATGTATGTATTGCATGACCGTGATTGTATAGGGTGCGACGGGTGCCGGACCTCCGGACGCGGCCGCCGCCACCGCCTGCAGGCGGCCGCTTGGCGGGTGATGCAACGCCTGAAGCGTGTTCCGCCATTGTAATCACGGCTCGCCACCGGCCGGGCATCGGCGGCTGTCTGACATGTGGGATTCCCGCCATAGCCTCGACACCCTTGACACCGGTCATTTGCCCAGGTCAGCCGTCAGCGTTCGTCGTAGCTGACCACCACCCGCGGCGTCAGCGCGCGGGCCTGGCATGTCAATACAAAGCCCTTTTCCATCTCCCACGGTTCGAGCGTGTAGTTCTTTTCCATCTCGACCTCGCCCTCCAGCACCTTGGCGCGGCAGGTACAGCAGACGCCGCCCTTGCAGGCATAGGGCAGGTCCAGCCCGGCGGCCAGCGCGGTGTCCAGCACTTTGGCGTCGGTCAGCGGCAGGCGCATCTTGTGCTGCTTGCCGTCCAGCACCACCACCAGTTCGGCGGTGCCGGCCTGGTCGGCATGGGCCGGCGCGGCGCGCCGGGGCTGGGTCAGCGGCACGCCAAAGCGCTCGGCATGGATCTGGTGCGGGTCCAGGCCGGCGGTTTTGAGGGCTTCCTCTACTTCGTCGATCATTGACGCGGGGCCGCATACGAAGGCGGCGTCGATATCGTCCACGGGCAGCAGGGTCTGCAGGAAGGCGGTCACGCGCTCGCGGTCGAGCCGGCCATGCAGCAGATCCACCTCCTGAGGCTGGCGCGACAGCACGTGGTACAGCGTGAAACGCGACAGGTACTGGTTCTTCAGGTCTTCGAGCGCCTCGGAAAAGATGATCGTGTCGACGCTGCGATTGCCGTAGACCAGCGTGAAGCGGCTGCGCGGTTCCACGGCCAGCGTGGTGCGGATCAGCGACAGCACAGGCGTGATGCCGCTGCCCGCCGCAAACGCCACATAGTGGCGCGATGCCTCGGCATCGAGCGGCACGTGGAAGCGGCCATCGGGCGTCATCACATCGAGCACCTGGCCGGCGGCAACGGTGTCGTGGACCCACGTGGAGAACACGCCGTCGTCCACCAGTTTCACGGCCACGCGCAGTTCGCCGCGGTCGTCGTAGTCCTGCACGCCGCAGCAGATCGAGTACGAGCGGCGCACGTCCTTGCCTTCGACGGGGGCCTTGATCGTCAGGAACTGGCCTTGCGTGAAGCGGTAGGCATCGCGCAGTTCCGGCGGCACCTCGAAGGCGATGGAGACCGTGTCCGGGGTCTCCGGGCGAACCTGTGCCACGCGTAGCGGATGGAACTGTGGGGTCATGGGCCGGCGGTGCTCAGTAGGGTTTGAAGTAGTCGAACGGCTCGCGGCAATCCAGACAGCGATAGAGCGCCTTGCAGGCCGTGGAGGCAAAGCGCGACAGCTCCTGCGTATGGACGCTGCCGCAGCGCGGGCATGCAACGGTGGGTACAACGGGTGGAGCTATGGCAGGCGCCCGCGGCTGGCGCGGCACGAAGCGCAGCGGCCGCACGTTGCCGACACGCGGCGCCTGGCTGGCGCACTGGCCCGGGGGCGCAATACCGAACGCGCGCAGGCTGGCGCGGCCGGCTTCGGTGATCCAGTCGGTGGTCCACGCCGGGGCCAGCACGGTGCGCACGCGCCACGGCGACAGCCCGGCCGCTTCCAGTGCGCGTCCGACGTCTTCCTCGATCTGCGACATGGCCGGGCAGCCCGAATACGTGGGCGTGATGATGGCCTCGACGGTCTGGCCGTTATCGGCCAGCACCACGTCGCGCAGGATGCCAAGGTCGCGGATCGACACGACCGGGATCTCCGGGTCGGGCACGGCTTCCAGGGCAGCCCAGGCGCGGGCCAGCCGATCCTCGGGCGATGCCGGGCATTCGGCGGGCGCGGCGTCATCGCGCCGCGCGAAGGTTGGTGCGAACGGGGATGTTATCGGCGTGGGATGCGTGCGCATGGTCGGTCACCCTCGCGTTACCACTGCGCACCCGGATGGGCCCGCGCCAGGCCCTGCAGTTCGGCCAGCAGGTAGCTCATATGCTCGGAATGCACGCCTTGCTTGCCGGTGGACACGAATGCCGACGGCGCCGGGCGCTGCAGCGTGGCGTCGTCGAGCGTGTCGGCAACCGTGGCTTCCCAGGCTTCGCGCAGGCTCGACGTCAGCGCGCCCACGCCTTGCGCGGCCACTTCCTGTTCCACGGCATCGACGGCGAAGCACTCGTTCATGTACGGCAGCAGATGGTCCAGCGCGCGCTGCATGCGCGCATGCGATGCCTCGGTGCCGTCGCCCAGCCGCACCACCCAGTCGGCGGCGTGGTGCAGGTGGTAGCGCACCTCCTTGGCCGACTTGGCCGCGATGGCCGCCAGGTCGGTGTCGGTGCTCAGTTCCAGCGCCGGCCAGAGTTCGGCCATCAGCGCGCTGTACAGGAAGTTGCGCATGATGGTGACCGCATAGTCGCGGTCGGCGCGCGCCGTGCCGGCCAGCGGGCCGTGGTGCGGCAGTTCCTGCAGCGTCCAGTTGCGGAATTCCGGTTCGCTGCGCCAGTAGGCGTAGTCGTCCTCGTGCCGCACGCGGCCGGTCAGCCGGCCTTCCAGCGCGCCGGCATGGCTGTACAGCAGGCGCGCCTGGCCGATCAGGTCGAGGCTGATGTTCGCCAGCGCGATGTCTTCTTCGAGCGCGGGGCCGTGGCCGCACCATTCGGCATTGCGCTGACCCAAAATCAGCGCGTTGTCGGCCAGGCGCAGCACGTATTGCAGGGGGGCCGTCTGCGCCAGTGGCAGGCGCGCCAGGGCGATGCCGTCGGCTACGTTGGTTTGCGTCATGGGGCCGGCCTTACATATGGTTCACTTCGTCGGGCAACTGGTAGAACGTGGGATGGCGGTAGATCTTGTCGGCCGCCGGGTCGAACAGCTCGGCCTTTTCGGCCGGCGCGCTGGCGGTGATGGCTGCCGATGGCACCACCCAGATCGACACGCCTTCCTGGCGGCGCGTGTAGACATCGCGCGCCATGTGCAGCGCCTGCTGGGCGTCGGCTGCGTGCAGGCTGCCGCAGTGCTTGTGTTCCAGGCCCTGCTTGCTGCGGACGAATACTTCCCACAGCGGCCATTCCTTCTGTTGTGACATGGTGGTCTCCGGGTCTGCTGGTCTGCCGGCGGTTTGCTGGTCTGCGCCGGGTCGATTCAGGCGGCCTTGGCGGGCGCTTCGCGCCGGGCGCGTTTTTCGGCATGGGCCAGCGCCGCCTCGCGTACCCAGGCGCCGTCGTCGTGTGCCTTTACGCGCGTTGCCAGCCGTTCGCGGTTGCAGGGGCCGTCGCCGTTGATCACGCGCCAGAATTCTTCCCAGTCCAGCGGGCTGTAGTCGTAGTGGCCGCGCTCGGCGTTCCAGACCAGCCCCGGGTCGGGCAGCGTCACGCCCAGCACCTTGGCCTGCTCGACCGTGGCGTCGACAAACTTCTGGCGCAGGTCGTCGTTCGAAATGCGCTTGATGCCCCAGGCCATGGTCTGGGTGCTGTTGGTAGACGCCGCGTCGGGCGGCCCGAACATCATCAGCACCGGAAACCACCAGCGGTCCACGGCGTCCTGCACCATGGCGCGCTGGGACTCGGTGCCGCGCATCATGCTCAGCAGGGCGTCAAAGCCCTGGCGCTGGTGGAACGACTCTTCCTTGCAGATGCGGATCATGGCTCGCGCGTAGGGGCCATACGAGCAGCGGCACAGCGGGATCTGGTTCATGATCGCCGCGCCATCCACCAGCCAGCCGATCACACCGACATCGGCCCAGGTCAGCGTGGGGTAGTTGAAAATCGACGAGTACTTGGCCCGGCCGGTGTGCAGGCCGTCGACCAGTTCGTCGCGCGATGCATTGAGCGTTTCCGCCGCGCTATACAGATAAAGGCCGTGGCCGCCTTCGTCCTGCACCTTTGCCAGCAGGATGGCCTTGCGCTTGAGCGACGGCGCGCGGCTGATCCAGTTGCCCTCGGGCTGCATGCCGATGATTTCCGAATGCGCGTGCTGCGAGATCTGCCGTACCAGCGTCTTGCGGTAGGCCTCGGGCATCCAGTCCATCGGCTCGATCTTGGCGTCTTCGGCGATGCGCGCATCAAAGGCGGCCTGCCTGGTTGCCTGGTCGGCGTCGGCCGATGTGGGCGCAGGCTGCGGCTGGCCCGGCAGGTCGAGGCTCTGTGTGTACATCACGTCTCCTTGACTTTCGTCTTTGGCGGGGGCCGACCTGCTTGTTGTGCCGGGCGCGATATGACTTCGATTGGCGCGGGATGTTGTAGGGTCGGGCAGTCTGCTAAATATAAATATAAACCGACCGGTCGGTCAATTTAACTGTGCGGCGATGGACACGTGAGTCCGGCGCCACGTGTAGTATCGAACCTCCACGTCTTAATTGAGGGCAACGCTATGTCGAGCAAGGCTTACAGCAAGATCGCGGTGGCTGTGGATGGCAGCACCACGTCGGACCTGGCACTGCAGGAGGCGATCCGGACGGCCAGCGGCGGTGGGGGTACCGTGCTGGCGCTTTATGTGGTCGACAACGGGGTAATGCTGTTCGATGCAGGTTTCTACGATCCCACCCAGATCGAGCGGGCCTTTGTGGATAGCGGCAAGAAGGCCCTGGAAGCCGCCAGCCGCGTACTCGGCAATGCTGGCGTGACCTTCGAGACCAAACTGGTGACCGATCCGGCCGTCATTGGCGATATCGCGGGGTCGATCAATGCGGCGGCCAGCGAGTGGGGTGCGGATCTGCTGGTGATCGGCACGCACGGCCGCCGTGGCGTGCGCCGCCTGGTGCTGGGCAGCGTTGCCGAGGCCGTGATTCGGCAGTCGACGACCCCGGTACTGCTGGTACGCGGCAAGGAATCCGCCGACTGAAGGATGGACGCTGCGAAGGTGCGGTGGTCAGCCGGCAAACCGGAAATGGCCGCCGCGCAGCACGATCTCGCGCGCTTCGGTCAGCTCGAACAGCGATTCGGCGAGCTGCTCGATGCGCTTGCGATTACTCGTGAAGGCGCGCACCAGGTCTTCCTCGCGCGCCGATTGTGCCCCGCAATAAGCCTCAAGCGCCTCTGCCGTGACCGAGTATTGCGACCGGTTGCCGTTCACGGTGGCGGGGCAGGACAGCGTCAGGCTGGCCCCGCAGTAGGTGGGAACGGTGCTGGGGAAGGTGATATCGACCATGGCGTACCTCGTCTTGCCGGGAACGGGGAAATCGCGAATATCCCTTCAATATAGGCAATCGCGGGTTCCAGGCAAGGCGGCTGGCCGGTGTCTCAGGGCAAGCCCCGATCCGCGTCAGCCGGCGCGGGCACCCGGCAGCCGTATGCGCCCTGCCTCTGCCTGTTCCGCCGCCAGCGCACGCAGGCCGGCAACGGTGCGATGGGCGCAGTCGATATGCGCATCCGCGTAGGTGCACTGTTCGGCCAGGAAGTGTTCAAACGGGGCATCGGAGGGCGTCAGCGGCGCCATGCGCGCGGAGGCAACTGCCGCACTGACCCCGGTGCGGCCGGGGCGCACAGCCACCTCGGCCAGCCGGGCTTCCAGGTCCGTCAGCAAGAACTGGATGGCGGCGCCGGGCGCGGCATGCACTTCGCCGGATTCCGTGCCCGCCCGGACCAGACCGGCCAGCGAAGCCATACGGCGTGCCGTGACATGCAAGGCCGCGTGGGCCGCACCCAGCCGTGGGTCGAGGTCTGCGGCGCACTGCGCCAGCGTGTCTTCGGCTCGGGTGGACGCCCGCCCGGCGGCCACGCGCAAGGCTTCCAGACGCATGCGGGCCGGCGTGACGCTGCGGGCGGTGCTGATGGCGGCACGCAGGTAGACCGCATTGACGGACAAGGCATCCAGGCTATGCCGATAGGCGCGCGACAGCTCGGCGCGCGGTGCCAGCACGTAATAGCTGGCAAGCGCGATCAGGCATCCGATCGCGGTATCCATGCCGCGCAGCGCCGCCACGTGGCTGCTGCTCGACGCGGGCTCGCCCAGCCAGGAAAAGAGGATCACCGCCGGCGTCAGGCAGAAGGCAAAGCCACCCGCGCTGCCGGCCAGGCGCAGCGCGTAGGCCGCCGCCAGGAACATCGCGCTCAGGCCAAGCGCCAGCGTCGGGCCCGGATGGGCCAGGCCCACCACGCAGGCCAGCAGCGCGCCGGCCAGCGAACCGGCAAAGCGATGGAACGAGATCTGCCGCGTGGTCTGCAGGCGCGGACTCAGCACCATGATCACGGTCACGGCCACCCAATAGCCATGGTCGACCTGCAGCAGTTGCGACGGCAACAGGCTCAGGCCGCCGGCAAAGGCCAGCCGCAGCGCGTGGCGCGTCACGCGGGCATCGCGCGCGGCGATGTCGGCCAGCGTATGGCCCACCCGGTCGACGATGCCCGCCAGTCCGGCATTCGGCCAGACAAACGACTCGCGCCAGCGATCGAACGACGGATGCTGGGCCAGCGCCGCCAGCGCGGACTGGTAGGCCGGCGGCGCGCCGGCGTTGGCGCGCTGGCCGATCAGCCGGCGCACATCGCGATCGAGCATGGCGCTCAGGGCGGGCAGGTCGGGCGCATGCCGGGCCAGTGCCTGCCGTACCTGCGCCTGCGTATCGGCCAGGCAGCGCGCGGCATACACCAGAGGCAGGCTGTGTTGTTCGCCCGCGCGTTCGCGCAGCTCGCCGGCGACGATCAGCAGGGCGAAGATGGCGTCAGCCACGGTCACGGCATAGGCGTAGTGCAGCATCCCGACCGGATCGACCATGCCGCGCCGGCCGATGACTGCAGCGCGCGCCGCTTCGATCCGCAGGCGGATTTCCTTCTTGTATAGCGAGGTGTCTTGCAGCCCCGGTGCCGCCAGGTGTTCGGCAAAGCGCTGCAGTGCGTCGTATGCGGCGGTGATCTCGGGCCGGGGACGCGCATCGCGCTGCGAGGGAATCAGCACCAGCGAGATCAGGCACGCAAATACGCCACCGCGCAGGTAGTCCACGCCCGCCGTCCAGGCATGAACAAGTACGGATGCCTCGGCCACCGGCTGCAGGCAGGCGGCAATCAGCACCACATAGAGCAGCTTGAAGCACAGCGCGGCGGCCGGGCCTCGTATTTCCGCCAGCCCGGCGATCAGGCCGGCGCAGACGACGACGGCCAGTGCGGCAAGCGGCGAGGTCGCCAGGCTGGCGCCGATCACACTGGCGACGGCCCCGCCGATGCCAACCGCGCCAAGCCCGCGCATGCGTGCGCCAGCCGTGCCTTGACGGTCGGCCAGGCATGTCCAGATCGACGCAGTGGCCGACCAGAGATAGCCGTTGTCACCGGTCAGCCAGGCAATGCCAGCCAGCGCGAAGAACGACAGCGCATAGACCACGCCGCGCTGCAGGAACGCGGAATCGGGCCAGAAAGAGAGGGAGCGCGGGACACGGCGCATGATCGGGGGCGGTTTGGTGGATGTCTCAGGGTGAGTACGGATTCCACTCTACGGGGACTATTGTTGCGTCGCAACATTTCCGTAGATTCGAGGCACTTTGCCCGGCAGTAGTGCCGCATCGCACCAGGGGCGGGAAATGTGATGCAAGACGGTGCAATTGTCACATTTCCGAAGTTCTGCGATTGAAAGAACTTCAGTCGGGGCGAGATTCCCCAGATTTTGGGTAAAAAAAACCCGCGCAGGTTGTGCGCGGGTTGGAATCCACCGAGGTGGTGGAGGAGACAGACTTCACTATACACGACTTGTTGCGACGCACCAAGTGGCTTCGAAAGAAATGCCTGCAAGACAGCACAATATCCGTTGTTGTCGTACAACAAGCGCGAGATTGCTTATCGAAAGAGGTAGGCAATCCACACGGCCGCCGCCATGCCGACGACATCGGCGAACAGGGCGCACCCCAAGGCGTGTCGGGTATTTCGCACATTGACGCTACCGAAATAGACCGCCAGCACGTAGAAGGTGGTTTCGGTCGATCCCTGGATGATGGCGGCCAGCCGCCCCTGGAAGGAATCCACGCCGTAGGTGGTCATCACGTCCACCATCAGGCCGCGGGCACCGGCGCCGGAGAGGATTTTCATCAGCCCCACCGGCAGCGCGGGGACGAAGTCGGTGTTGACGCCAAGCCACGTGAAACCGGCGGTCAGCCCGTGCATGACCACGTCCATGCACCCGCTGGCCCGGAAAAGTCCGATCGCCACAAGAATCGCGACCAGATAAGGAATGATCTGCACGGCCACGCCGAAGCCTTCCTTGGCGCCGTCGATAAAGGCGTCGTAGACATTGACGCGCCGGATCGCGCCACACACCAGGAACAGCGTGATCAGCGACAGGATGAAGCCGCTGCCCGCCAGTGCTGTCATCTGGCTGACCTGCTCGGGCGGGGCGTGACGCAACCAGGCGAACAGGCCGGCCACCGCAAGGCCAGCCACAGCAAAGGCGGCCAGTACCGCCGGCTTGAGCAGGTTCAGCCGCTGCACCCAGGCCACGGCCAGCAGCCCGGCCAGGCACGACGCGCCGGTGGCAAGCAGCGTGGGCAGGAAGATGTCGGCGGCGTTGAAATTGACCAGGCCCTGCTTGACGGCCATGGCCTGGCGAATGGCAATGACCGATGTCGGGATCAGCGTCAGCCCGGCCGTGTTCAGGACGATGAACATGATCTGGGCGTTGGTGGCCGTGTCCGGCTGGCGATTCAGCGACTGCAGCTCGCGCATCGCGTTCAGGCCCAGCGGCGTGGCTGCGTTGTCCAGCCCCAGCATGTTGGCGGACACATTCATCATCATCGCGCCCTGAGCCGGGTGCCCCTGGGGCACGCCCGGAAAGAAATGGCGCAGCAGTGGGTTCACCAGCCGGGCGAACAGGTCGATCACCCCGGCGCGCTCGCCAATCCGCATGATGCCGATCCACAGGCTCATCACGCCGACCAGGCCCAGAGAAATCTCAAATGCCGTGCGGGAGCTGTCGAAAAGGCTGGTCAGCAGGGCGGGAAACACCGTGGTGTCGCCGCCAATGAGCCGCACGCAGGCGGCCAGGAAGGAAAGTAGGAAAAATCCGAGCCAGACGAGGTTCAGTGCCATCGACGTAAGTAAGGCCAGTGGAAGGCTCCGCCTCGTGGGTCGCGGCGAAGCCTCGCATCATAGCCTGCCGGTCTCACCCGATGTCGGCTCCGCGCTCCGCCAACAGCGCCCGCAGGATCGAACGATGGCAGTGCGCCTCATCCTCGCAATAGCAACCCAGCGAAAAATTCGTCTGATGAGAGAAGGCGGCCAGCAGATCCAGCGTGCGGCTGGCATCCGGCTGGTTCATCTCGGCCCGAAAGTGTTTTTCGAAGGCGCGCCAGGCCTTGGGGTCATTGGCCGCCTGCGCTTCCTGGGCTTGCGACACCAGTTCGGCAGACGGGGAGAGCACCGGATACCAGACGTCATAGAAATCGCGGCTGGCAAACTCGGCTTTCGGCACACCGCGCGGCGGACGCCGGACGGTGCCCATGCGGAGCCCTTCGTCCCTGGTGCGCGGTTCGCCCAGCCTGACGATGCGGATGGTCATCGCAATATCTCCAGGATTACGCCGTGACGGCTTGTTTCAGCCCCAGATCGTGAATCATGGTGTCACGCATGACGAATTTCTGCACCTTTCCCGTCACAGTCATCGGCATTTCCTCAACAAAGCGGATGTAGCGCGGAATCTTGTAATGCGCGATCTGGTCACGGCAGAAGGCGCGGATATCGTCCTCGGTGGCAGTCTGTCCGGGTTTGAGCACGATCCACGCGCAGACTTCCTCGCCGTATTTGGCGTCGGGCACGCCGAACACCTGCACCGCCTGGACCTTCGGATGGCGGAACAGGAATTCTTCGATCTCGCGCGGATAGATGTTCTCGCCGCCACGGATCAGCATGTCTTTTACGCGTCCGACGATGTTGCAATAACCGTCAGCGTCGATGGTCGCCAGGTCGCCGGTATGCATCCAGCCGTCGCGGATGGCCTCGCGCGTCCGTTCGTCGTCATCCCAGTAGCCCTGCATCACGGAATAGCCGCGGGTGCAGAGTTCGCCGGTTTCGCCACGCGGCACGATCTCGCCCATGGCATCGACCACCTTGCATTCCAGATGCGGCTGCACGCGGCCAACCGTGGCGACGCGCTTGTCGAGCGGATCGTCGGTAGCGCTCTGAAATGACACCGGGCTGGTTTCCGTCATGCCGTAGGCAATCGTCACTTCGGCCATATGCATGTCAGTGACTACTCGCTTCATTACTTCGATCGGGCACGGGGCGCCGGCCATGATGCCGGTGCGCAGGGTCGAGAAATCGAACTGGCGGAATTCCGGATGATCGAGCTGGGCGATAAACATGGTCGGCACGCCATGCAGTGCGGTGCATCGTTCGTCGGAAACGGCCTGCATTGTGGCCAGCGGATCGAATGCCTCACCGGGAAATACCATGCAGGCACCGACAGAAACACAGGCCAGTACTGACAGGACCATGCCGAAGCAGTGGTACAGCGGCACGGGGATGCACAGGCGGTCGTCCGCGCCCAGGCGCATCGCCATGGCGACGAAGCGCCCGTTGTTGACCACATTGTGATGGGTCAGCGTCGCACCCTTCGGGTTGCCCGTGGTGCCGCTGGTGAACTGGATATTGATGGCGTCGTGCGCAGCGAGCTGGCCGGTGATGGCATCGAGCGCACCGGGCGCTGGCGGCTGAAGCAGGCTTGCATAGTTGAGCATGCCGGACGTGATGTCGTCGCCCATGCGGACCACTGACTGGAGGCAGGGCAGGCGGGCTGCGTTCAACTGGCCGGGCGTTGCCTCGGACAATTCCGGGGCCAAGGCCTGCAACATACCTATATAGTCACTGGACTTGAAGCGCGTGGCCGTAATCAGCATCCGCACGCCGGCCTTGTTTAGCGCGTACTCGAGTTCTGCCTGGCGGTATGCGGGGTTGATATTGACCAGGATCGCGCCAATGCGGGCGGTCGCGAACTGCGTAACCAACCACTCGGCCCGGTTGGGCGACCAGATGCCTACCCGGTCGCCTCGGGCAATGCCCCGGGCCAGCAGGCCGGCGGCAAGCTGGTCGACCTGATCGGAAAACTCCTGCCAGGTCCAGCGGATGGACTGCTCCCTGAAGATCACTGCGTCACGGCTGGGGTTTGCCGCGACGGCGCGCGCCAGCAGCGCGGGGATCGTGTCGTCGGACAGCGGGATATCGGTCGCCCCAACCACGTGTGAACGGTCGACGGGCACGGATTGCTTCATGAGTGTCTCCTTCAGCAGCGTCTTCTGACAGGTTGGCTGCCAGCTTAGGACAGTTCCGAAACCAAGGCTGTCGCCGCCGTGACAGTTGCGCTGATTCGGGCACCTTGAACTTTTTTCCGAAAGGGCTTGCGCACCTGCCGAAAGCCATCTAATATTCGCCCCCTCGCAACACGAAGCGCACTGCAAACGCAGCAGCGACAAGGGTTTGCGGGGTCAGCAGGGGGTTGGGGTTGCGAGGGTTTGCAGCGCTGACCGGCAGAAAAAAGTTCTGCAAAAACTGTTGACGAAACGTTGAATGCTCTGCATAATCTCGTTTCTCCGCTGCAACGAAATGACGAAACGTCAGCGACGCAGCGACAGCGAACGGCAAAGCCGGCGCTGAAGTTCTTTAACAACCAAACAACCGATAAGTGTGGGCGCTTGATGGCGAACGCCACGGAGACCTCGGTCTGCGTGATGCTTCAAAAGTTATCAGTGCTCGCACAGTAAAACATGTTGGTTTGCGTCGCGAGACGTGAGCCAGTCAGTTTTCTGAGAGTGAGCGACCGCTCGAAAGAGCGAGGTGCTTCGGCACCACACAGAGATTGAACTGAAGAGTTTGATCCTGGCTCAGATTGAACGCTGGCGGCATGCCTTACACATGCAAGTCGAACGGCAGCGCGGACTTCGGTCTGGCGGCGAGTGGCGAACGGGTGAGTAATACATCGGAACGTACCCTGTTGTGGGGGATAACTAGTCGAAAGATTAGCTAATACCGCATACGACCTGAGGGTGAAAGCGGGGGACCGAAAGGCCTCGCGCAGCAGGAGCGGCCGATGTCTGATTAGCTAGTTGGTGGGGTAAAGGCCCACCAAGGCGACGATCAGTAGCTGGTCTGAGAGGACGATCAGCCACACTGGGACTGAGACACGGCCCAGACTCCTACGGGAGGCAGCAGTGGGGAATTTTGGACAATGGGGGCAACCCTGATCCAGCAATGCCGCGTGTGTGAAGAAGGCCTTCGGGTTGTAAAGCACTTTTGTCCGGAAAGAAAACGCTCTGGTTAATACCTGGGGCGGATGACGGTACCGGAAGAATAAGCACCGGCTAACTACGTGCCAGCAGCCGCGGTAATACGTAGGGTGCGAGCGTTAATCGGAATTACTGGGCGTAAAGCGTGCGCAGGCGGTTTTGTAAGACAGGCGTGAAATCCCCGAGCTCAACTTGGGAATTGCGCTTGTGACTGCAAGGCTAGAGTATGTCAGAGGGGGGTAGAATTCCACGTGTAGCAGTGAAATGCGTAGAGATGTGGAGGAATACCGATGGCGAAGGCAGCCCCCTGGGACGTCACTGACGCTCATGCACGAAAGCGTGGGGAGCAAACAGGATTAGATACCCTGGTAGTCCACGCCCTAAACGATGTCAACTAGTTGTTGGGGATTCATTTCTTCAGTAACGTAGCTAACGCGTGAAGTTGACCGCCTGGGGAGTACGGTCGCAAGATTAAAACTCAAAGGAATTGACGGGGACCCGCACAAGCGGTGGATGATGTGGATTAATTCGATGCAACGCGAAAAACCTTACCTACCCTTGACATGCCACTAACGAAGCAGAGATGCATTAGGTGCTCGAAAGAGAAAGTGGACACAGGTGCTGCATGGCTGTCGTCAGCTCGTGTCGTGAGATGTTGGGTTAAGTCCCGCAACGAGCGCAACCCTTATCTTTAGTTGCTACGCAAGGGCACTCTAGAGAGACTGCCGGTGACAAACCGGAGGAAGGTGGGGATGACGTCAAGTCCTCATGGCCCTTATGGGTAGGGCTTCACACGTCATACAATGGTGCGTACAGAGGGTTGCCAACCCGCGAGGGGGAGCTAATCCCAGAAAACGCATCGTAGTCCGGATCGTAGTCTGCAACTCGACTACGTGAAGCTGGAATCGCTAGTAATCGCGGATCAGCATGCCGCGGTGAATACGTTCCCGGGTCTTGTACACACCGCCCGTCACACCATGGGAGTGGGTTTTGCCAGAAGTAGTTAGCCTAACCGCAAGGAGGGCGATTACCACGGCAGGGTTCATGACTGGGGTGAAGTCGTAACAAGGTAGCCGTATCGGAAGGTGCGGCTGGATCACCTCCTTTCCAGAGGCTTGTGTTCACAAGTCAAGCGTTCACACTTATCGGTTGTTTGCTGTTACAGCCAAGGGTCTGTAGCTCAGGTGGTTAGAGCACCGTCTTGATAAGGCGGGGGTCGTAGGTTCAAGTCCTACCAGACCCACCAAGTTATCACGCGGGGGATTAGCTCAGCTGGGAGAGCACCTGCTTTGCAAGCAGGGGGTCGTCGGTTCGATCCCGTCATCCTCCACCACTTACCTGGATCAAGGATCGGGGTAACGAGATTAC
Organism: Cupriavidus sp. HE11; assembly: GCF_056097175.1. Classification (NCBI taxonomy): domain Bacteria; kingdom Pseudomonadati; phylum Pseudomonadota; class Betaproteobacteria; order Burkholderiales; family Burkholderiaceae; genus Cupriavidus; species Cupriavidus sp. HE11. The sequence continues at coordinate 1,681,694 of NZ_CP184464.1, read as the reverse complement.
TTGGTTGGTAGCCAAATGAAAGCATTCAATGCTGAGTGCTTTCATTTGGCATTGCCAAGCGACGCAAGTCGGCTGTTCTTTAACAATATGGGATGTAGTAAAGGTGTCGCGAAGCGTTGATGAGACGCTGCAGTACAAACGCGATACCGGGTTGTGATTGTATCAACCAAAATGTATTTAAGTGATCGAAAGATGACTTGGAATACGGCACAAACGCGAGAACTCAGACCTGTAGCCAGCGTGGATAACGGAAGCGTTAGACACACTCGTTATAGGGTCAAGCGAACAAGTGCATGTGGTGGATGCCTTGGCGATCACAGGCGATGAAGGACGCGGTAGCCTGCGAAAAGCTTCGGGGAGCTGGCAAACAAGCTTTGATCCGGAGATGTCCGAATGGGGAAACCCGGCCCGAATGGGTCATCCCTGACTGAATACATAGGTCAGGGAAGCGAACGCGGCGAACTGAAACATCTAAGTAGCTGCAGGAACAGAAATCAACCGAGATTCCCAGAGTAGTGGCGAACGAAATGGGAAGAGCCTTGCACTCTTTAGCAGAACTGTTAGCAAAACGGGATGGAAAGCCCGGCCATAGCAGGTGATAGCCCTGTATGCGAAAACAGATTTGTGGAACTAGGTGTGCGACAAGTAGGGCGGGACACGTGAAATCCTGTCTGAAGATGGGGGGACCATCCTCCAAGGCTAAATACTCGTGATCGACCGATAGTGAACCAGTACCGTGAGGGAAAGGCGAAAAGAACCCCGGGAGGGGAGTGAAATAGATCCTGAAACCGCATGCATACAAACAGTCGGAGCCTGGAAACGGGTGACGGCGTACCTTTTGTATAATGGGTCAGCGACTTACATTCAGTGGCAAGCTTAACCGATTAGGGAAGGCGTAGCGAAAGCGAGTCCGAACAGGGCGTTGAGTCGCTGGGTGTAGACCCGAAACCAGATGATCTATCCATGGCCAGGTTGAAGGTGCGGTAACACGTACTGGAGGACCGAACCCACTAACGTTGAAAAGTTAGGGGATGAGCTGTGGATAGGGGTGAAAGGCTAAACAAATCTGGAAATAGCTGGTTCTCTCCGAAAACTATTTAGGTAGTGCCTCGTGTCTCACCTTCGGGGGTAGAGCACTGTCATGGTTGGGGGGTCTATTGCTGATTACCCCGCCATAGCAAACTCCGAATACCGAAGAGTGCAATCACGGGAGACAGACATCGGGTGCTAACGTCCGGTGTCAAGAGGGAAACAACCCAGACCGCCAGCTAAGGTCCCCAAATATAGCTAAGTGGGAAACGAAGTGGGAAGGCTAAAACAGTCAGGAGGTTGGCTTAGAAGCAGCCACCCTTTAAAGAAAGCGTAATAGCTCACTGATCGAGTCGTCCTGCGCGGAAGATGTAACGGGGCTAAGCTATATACCGAAGCTGCGGACGCGCGTAAGCGCGTGGTAGGAGAGCGTTCTGTAAGCCTGTGAAGGTGTCTTGTAAAGGATGCTGGAGGTATCAGAAGTGCGAATGCTGACATGAGTAGCGATAAAGGGGGTGAAAGGCCCCCTCGCCGTAAGCCCAAGGTTTCCTACGCAACGTTCATCGGCGTAGGGTGAGTCGGCCCCTAAGGCGAGGCAGAGATGCGTAGCTGATGGGAAGCAGGTTAATATTCCTGCACCGTCGTATGATGCGATGGGGGGACGGATCGCGGAAGGTTGTCCGGGTGTTGGAAGTCCCGGTCCCTGCATTGGAGAAGGCGCTTAGGCAAATCCGGGCGCGGAATTCAAGGATGTGGGGCGAGCGGCTTTATGCTGCGAAGCAATCGGAAGTGGTTCCAAGAAAAGCCTCTAAGCTTCAGTCATACGAGACCGTACCGCAAACCGACACAGGTGGGCGAGATGAGTATTCTAAGGCGCTTGAGAGAACTCGGGAGAAGGAACTCGGCAAATTGGTACCGTAACTTCGGGATAAGGTACGCCCTGGTAGCTTGACTGGCCTGCGCCAGAAGGGTGAAGGGGTTGCAATAAAATGGTGGCTGCGACTGTTTAATAAAAACACAGCACTCTGCAAACACGAAAGTGGACGTATAGGGTGTGACGCCTGCCCGGTGCCGGAAGATTAAATGATGGGGTGCAAGCTCTTGATTGAAGTCCCGGTAAACGGCGGCCGTAACTATAACGGTCCTAAGGTAGCGAAATTCCTTGTCGGGTAAGTTCCGACCTGCACGAATGGCGTAACGATGGCCACACTGTCTCCTCCCGAGACTCAGCGAAGTTGAAGTGTTTGTGATGATGCAATCTCCCCGCGGCTAGACGGAAAGACCCCATGAACCTTTACTGTAGCTTTGCATTGGACTTTGAACCGATCTGTGTAGGATAGGTGGGAGGCTTTGAAGCGTGGACGCTAGTTCACGTGGAGCCGTCCTTGAAATACCACCCTGGTTTGTTTGAGGTTCTAACCTTGGCCCGTGAATCCGGGTCGGGGACAGTGCATGGTAGGCAGTTTGACTGGGGCGGTCTCCTCCCAAAGTGTAACGGAGGAGTTCGAAGGTACGCTTGGTACGGTCGGACATCGTACCTAAAGTGCAATGGCAAAAGCGTGCTTAACTGCGAGACCGACAAGTCGAGCAGGTGCGAAAGCAGGACATAGTGATCCGGTGGTTCTGAATGGAAGGGCCATCGCTCAACGGATAAAAGGTACTCTGGGGATAACAGGCTGATACCGCCCAAGAGTTCATATCGACGGCGGTGTTTGGCACCTCGATGTCGGCTCATCTCATCCTGGGGCTGTAGCCGGTCCCAAGGGTATGGCTGTTCGCCATTTAAAGAGGTACGTGAGCTGGGTTTAAAACGTCGTGAGACAGTTTGGTCCCTATCTGCCGTGGGCGTTGGAATCTTGACGGGGGCTGCTCCTAGTACGAGAGGACCGGAGTGGACGTACCGCTGGTGTACCTGTTGTCTCGCCAGAGGCATCGCAGGGTAGCTATGTACGGAAGAGATAACCGCTGAAAGCATCTAAGCGGGAAACTTGCCTGAAGATGAGGATTCCCTGGAGGCTTGACCTCCTTGAAGGGTCGTTCGAGACCAGGACGTTGATAGGCTGGGTGTGGAAGCGCAGTAATGCGTTAAGCTAACCAGTACTAATTGCCCGTAAGGCTTGATCCTATAACCAGTGTGTTTGACCTGGTTGGACGAGAGTCCGCGTGTGCCGAAGGCATACAAACACAACCTCTTTACTACACCCAGATTCGCTGCGCTGACCTCGGTCAGTGCGGCAACCAGTCATGCCTGGTGACCATAGCGAGTTGGAACCACCCCTTCCCATCCCGAACAGGACCGTGAAACGACTTTGCGCCGATGATAGTGCGGACTACCCGTGTGAAAGTAGGTCATCGCCAGGCTCTTATACCCAGAACCCCCAAGCCCAAAAGCTTGGGGGTTTTGCTTTTGCGCGAAACAAACGCGAAGGCGCCGAATCGGCCTCTCAGAGCCGCTGGAAGCCGCTTCCGGCGTGCCCTATAGGGTGAGAGCGTCGATTTCAGATCGATGATTCTGGTCCGCATACGCAGCCTTCCGGCCACGTAATGCAGGCTTCTGGAGCAAACCGCAAAGTTGCTTCCTTCAACGGAAAGCACTTGACAGCACCAGCAAGTTACACCATAATCACAAGTTCTCTGCGGAGAGGTGCCCGAGTGGCTAAAGGGGGCAGACTGTAAATCTGTTGGCTTACGCCTACGCTGGTTCGAATCCAGCCCTCTCCACCAGAATGCAAGACAACAACCTGGCGAAAGCCGGTGAAGCAGGAAGTAACCGGGCGGGTGTAGCTCAATGGTAGAGCAGAAGCCTTCCAAGCTTACGACGAGGGTTCGATTCCCTTCACCCGCTCCAGTCTCCAGGTTGCCGTCGCAAAAGTAAGTCAAGATTCGCCCATGTGGCTCAGTGGTAGAGCACTCCCTTGGTAAGGGAGAGGTCGGCAGTTCGATCCTGCCCATGGGCACCACCAATCCCGCACTGGCAATTGCTACCGAGACAGGAGTCGCGAAATGGCAAAGGAAAAGTTCGAGCGGACCAAGCCGCACGTGAACGTAGGTACGATTGGTCACGTTGACCACGGCAAGACGACGCTGACGGCAGCGATTGCCACGGTGCTGGCTGCGAAGTTCGGCGGCGCCGCCAAGAAGTACGACGAAATCGACGCAGCGCCGGAAGAAAAGGCACGCGGCATCACGATCAACACCGCACACGTGGAATACGAGACGGCCAACCGCCACTACGCCCACGTTGACTGCCCGGGCCACGCTGACTATGTGAAGAACATGATCACGGGCGCTGCGCAGATGGACGGCGCGATCCTGGTTTGCTCGGCAGCTGACGGCCCGATGCCGCAAACGCGCGAGCACATCCTGCTGGCCCGCCAGGTTGGCGTGCCGTACATCATCGTGTTCCTGAACAAGTGCGACATGGTGGATGACGCCGAGCTGCTGGAACTGGTGGAAATGGAAGTGCGCGAACTTCTGTCGAAGTACGACTTCCCGGGCGACGACACCCCGATCATCAAGGGTTCGGCCAAGCTGGCGCTGGAAGGCGACAAGGGCGAGCTGGGCGAAGTGGCGATCATGAACCTGGCCGACGCACTGGACTCGTACATCCCGACGCCGGAGCGCGCCGTTGACGGTACGTTCCTGATGCCGGTGGAAGACGTGTTCTCGATCTCGGGCCGCGGTACCGTGGTGACGGGTCGTATCGAGCGTGGCGTGGTCAAGGTCGGCGAAGAAATCGAAATCGTGGGTATCCGCCCGACGGTGAAGACGACTTGCACGGGCGTGGAAATGTTCCGCAAGCTGCTGGACCAGGGTCAGGCTGGCGACAACGTGGGTCTGCTGCTGCGCGGCACGAAGCGCGAAGACGTGGAGCGTGGTCAAGTTCTGTGCAAGCCGGGCTCGATCAAGCCGCACACGCACTTCACGGGTGAGGTCTACATCCTGTCGAAGGACGAAGGTGGCCGTCACACGCCGTTCTTCAACAACTACCGCCCGCAGTTCTACTTCCGTACGACCGACGTGACTGGCTCGATCGAGCTGCCGAAGGACAAGGAAATGGTCATGCCGGGTGACAACGTGTCGATCACCGTCAAGCTGATCGCCCCGATCGCCATGGAAGAAGGCCTGCGCTTCGCTATCCGCGAAGGTGGTCGTACCGTCGGCGCCGGCGTTGTGGCAAAGATCCTCGACTAAGCAATTAGTCGAACTGGCGGACGCGATACCAACCGGTCGCGTTCGTTTGCCAGAGGGGTTGGCTTGAAGCCGGCCCCAAAGTTGTTTTAGGGGTATAGCTCAACTGGCAGAGCGTCGGTCTCCAAAACCGAAGGTTGGGGGTTCGATTCCCTCTGCCCCTGCCAAATCAATCAGCCGCGTCGCGAGGAACACTCGTGACGCGGCTTAGTCTCGTTTGCGAAACATGGCTAATCCCAATGTCGAAACCGTAGGTGCCTCGAGCGGCAAGTGGATGCTCGCGGTAGCGGTGCTCCTGGTGGTTGCCGGAGTCATCGGTTTCTACGCGCTGGCTCAGCAGCCGTCGTACGTCCGTGGCGCCGCGCTCTTTGCTGGCCTCGCCCTTGGCGTCGTCGTGGCGCTGGTCTCCGCGCCGGGCAAGGACTTTGTGGGATTCGCGCGTGAATCGTACCGGGAAGTTCGCAAGGTCGTCTGGCCGACGCGCAAGGAAGCCGGTCAGATGACGGGCCTCGTGTTTGCCTTTGTGGTGATCATGGCGCTGTTCCTGTGGTCGGCCGACAAGCTCATCGAGTGGGTGATCTTCTCCCTTGTCCTGGGCTGGAAATAAGAGGTAGCACATGACGGATAACGCTCAGCAGGAAACCACGGCCGCAGAATCGCCTTCGTCGAAGAAGCGCTGGTACGTGGTACACGCCTACTCCGGCATGGAAAAGAGCGTGCAACGCGCGCTGCAGGAGCGCATCGAGCGCGCCGAGATGCAAGACAAGTTCGGTCGCATCCTGGTGCCTTCGGAAGAAGTTGTAGAAATCAAGGGTGGTCACAAGTCGGTGACCGAGCGTCGTTTCTTCCCCGGCTATGTCCTGGTGGAAATGGAAATGACCGACGAAACCTGGCACCTGGTGAAGAACACCAGCAAGGTGACTGGCTTCGTGGGCGGTGCACGTAACCGTCCGAGCCCGATTTCCCAGCGGGAAGTCGACAAGATCATGACCCAGATGCAGGAAGGGGTCGAGAAGCCGCGTCCCAAGACGCTGTTCGAAGTGGGCGAAATGGTGCGCGTCAAGGACGGCCCGTTCACCGACTTCAACGGCAACGTCGAAGAAGTGAACTACGAAAAGTCGCGCCTGCGCGTGACGGTCACGATCTTCGGACGCGCAACGCCGGTCGAGCTCGAGTTCGGCCAGGTCGAGAAGGTTTAAGGATTTTCTCCGCTGCGGCCCGTCAGGGTGGCAGCGGATGGATAGGGCGGCCGCAAGGCCGGCTCGAAGAGGAGCGTGAGGTCGTGCCCCGGCATGGCGATAGCGCGTTACGACTCAACAGGATCTGATTTCCGCAACAGGAACGGATCCGGATTGGAGTAAAGATGGCCAAGAAGATCATTGGCTTTATCAAGCTGCAGATTCCGGCTGGTAAGGCAAATCCCTCCCCGCCCGTTGGTCCCGCACTGGGTCAGCGTGGTCTGAACATCATGGAGTTCTGCAAGGCGTTCAACGCCCAGACCCAGGGTATGGAACCCGGTCTGCCGGTGCCGGTGGTGATTACCGCCTTCGCCGACAAGAGCTTCACGTTCGTGATGAAGTCGCCGCCGGCGACCGTGCTGATCAAGAAGGCAGCAGGCATCACCAAGGGTTCGCCGAAGCCCCATACCGACAAGGTTGGCAAGATTACCCGCGCCCAGGCTGAAGAAATCGCCAAGGCGAAGAACGCTGACCTCACCGCCGCTGACCTCGACGCCGCAGTGCGTACGATCGCAGGTTCGGCGCGTTCGATGGGCATCACCGTGGAGGGTCTGTAAATGGCTAAGGTTTCCAAGCGCGTCGCCGCCAACAAGGCGAAGATCGAGCGTACCAAGTTCTACCCGATCGACGAGGCCCTGGGCCTGGTGAAGAGCTGCGCTTCGGCGAAGTTCGACGAGTCGATCGACGTGTCCGTGCAACTGGGCATCGACGCCAAGAAGTCGGACCAGGTTGTTCGCGGTTCCGTCGTGCTGCCGGCTGGTACCGGCAAGAGCGTCCGCGTGGCCGTGTTCGCCCAGGGCGAAAAGGCCGAGGCCGCCAAGGCTGCTGGCGCTGAAGTGGTCGGCATGGAAGACCTGGCCGAGCAAGTCAAGGCCGGTAACCTGAACTTCGACGTCGTGATCGCTTCGCCGGACACGATGCGTATCGTCGGTACGCTGGGTCAGATCCTCGGCCCGCGCGGCCTGATGCCGAACCCGAAGGTTGGCACCGTGACGCCGGACGTGGCCCAGGCCGTGAAGAACGCCAAGGCTGGTCAGGTGCAATTCCGTGTCGACAAGGCCGGTATCATCCACGCCACCATCGGCCGCCGTTCGTTTGACGACGCCGCTCTGAAGAGCAACCTGAGCGCCCTGCTGGACGCCCTGGTCAAGGCCAAGCCGGCAACCAGCAAGGGTGTGTACCTGCGCAAGGTGGCCGTGTCGTCGACGATGGGCGTTGGCGTCCGTGTCGAACAGACCTCGCTGGCAGCCTGAGCTGACGGCAATCCTCTGACCGGCTCCCGATAACACCGGCCAGGGTAAGAATTGGGGATCGCGGCAATGCCACGGTCGTCGCAAGGCTTTGGGCAGTGGCATCCGTGGCGCGCATGGCGCGCGGCAGGTGCCGCTGGTTATCAAAGACCGCTGGTGTTCACACCGCCTCTGGCAGCGTGGACTTAATCGGTCGGCACATGCGGGGCTTGCCCCGATGGCAGCCGGCCCGCCAGCGCAGATGGCGCACCCGAAGGGATTGATGACGCCGGAGCAATCCGGTGGATTCGGGCCAATCGGACGCCGTTCGTTTGGACTGATGCGCCGTTCGGCGGGTAACTGTCGGATACGCATCGTTTTGGAGCTTAACCGTGCCACTCAATATTGAAGATAAGAAGGCCGTCGTTGCTGAGGTCTCGGCGCAAGTCGCCAAGGCCCAGACCATCGTCGTGGCCGAATATCGCGGCATTGCGGTTGGCGATCTGACCAAGCTGCGTGCCAACGCTCGTCAGCAAGGCGTGTACCTGCGCGTTCTGAAGAACACGCTGGCTCGCCGTGCCGTCGAAGGTACGCCGTTTGCAGGCCTCGCAGAGCAGATGACCGGTCCGCTGATCTACGGTATTTCCGAAGATGCAGTGGCCTCGGCCAAGGTTCTGAACGACTTTGCCAAGACCAATGACAAGCTGGTCCTGCGCGCTGGGTCGTACGACGGCAAGGTGCTCGACGCTGGTGCTGTCAAGGCCCTGGCTTCGATCCCGGGCCGCGAAGAACTGATCTCGCAGCTGCTGGGCGTGATGCAGGCGCCGGTGTCGGGCTTCGCCCGCCTGCTGGCCGCACTGGCTGCCAAGAACGCCGAAGGCGCTCCCGCGGAAGCGGAAGCCCCGGCCGCCTGAGCTGCCGCATAGACAGATCGCAATACCGATCCCGAATCAAATCTAGTAGGAGTAATCCAAATGGCAATCACTAAAGACGACATCCTGGAAGCCGTTGGCGCGATGTCCGTGATGGAACTGAACGACCTGGTCAAGGCGTTCGAAGAGAAGTTTGGCGTGTCGGCTGCTGCCATGGCTGTGGCTGCTGCCCCGGGCGCTGGCGGTGCTGCCGCTGCTGAAGAAAAGACCGAATTCAACGTGATTCTGGCCGAAGTCGGCGCCAACAAGGTTGGCGTGATCAAGGCCGTGCGCGAGATCACCGGTCTGGGCCTGAAGGAAGCCAAGGACCTGGTCGATGGCGCACCGAAGCCCGTGAAGGAAGGCGTGGACAAGGCCGCTGCAGACGAAGCCAAGAAGAAGCTGGAAGACGCCGGCGCCAAGGTCGACGTCAAGTAAGTGGTACCGCGCGTGCCTCTGTGGCACGCGGCAGGGGCTGGCAAAGGGAAATTCCCGGCGCCAGCCTTTTTGCGCTTCTGCGGAGGTGTTCGATCAGGCACCTGAAAGCGGCGCAAACCGGCCCGGATGGGTGAAATGTGAATTAGGATATGCTCGGGCAGGCGACAATCCATCGCTGGCTCAGCAGAAGCCAAACATCAGTGGCACACTAGGTGGTTGCTGATGTTTGTCTTCTGAACCGACTGCAGAAGACAAGTTTGGTCGGGTGTCCCCCGGACGTGTGCAGGCATTGCGCCGTGCAATGACCACACCGTCCGCAGCGTGCGGGCACCGTCAGCCAGAGGTTGGTAGCGGCCAACCGCCAAATCCCCTCCCAGTCGCTGAACACCTCAGGCGCCGGCCAGGTCCAGCCAGCCCTGCGATGATTCGGAGATCCCATGGCGTACAGCTTCACCGAAAAGAAGCGCATTCGCAAATCCTTTGCGAAGCGCGCGACGGTTCATCAGGTTCCATTCCTGCTTGCCACACAGATTGAATCCTACACCCAGTTCTTGCAAGCGGAAACGCCGACCGCGCGTCGCAAAAGCGAGGGTCTGCAGGCCGCTTTCAACGCGATTTTCCCAATCTCCTCCCATAACGGGCTTGCCCGTATGGAGTTTGTCTCGTATCACCTGTCCAACCCGCCGTTCGACGTCAAGGAATGCCAGCAGCGTGGCCTGACGTTCCATTCGGCCCTGCGCGCCAAGGTTCGCCTGATCATCAACGATCGCGAAAACCCGGGCAAGGTGAAGGAAGTGAAGGAGCAGGAAGTCTACATGGGCGAAATTCCGCTCATGACGTCGACCGGTTCTTTCGTGATTAACGGCACCGAGCGTGTCATCGTTAGCCAGCTGCACCGTTCGCCGGGCGTGTTCTTCGAGCACGACAAGGGCAAGACGCACAGCTCGGGCAAGCTGCTGTTCTCGGCACGGATCATTCCGTACCGTGGCTCGTGGCTCGACTTCGAATTCGATCCGAAGGACATCCTGTACTTCCGCGTCGACCGCCGCCGCAAGATGCCGGTGACGATCCTGCTGAAGTCGATCGGCCTGACGCCGGAACAGATCCTGGCGCACTTCTTCGTGTTCGACAACTTCACGCTGCAGAGCGAAGGCGCGCAACTCGAGTTCGTGCCCGAGCGCCTGCGCGGTGAAGTCGCGCGCTTCGACATCGCCGACAAGAACGGCCGCGTCGTCGTGGAGAAGGACAAGCGTATCAACGCCAAGCACATTCGTGACCTGGATTCCGCCGGCACCAAGCTGATCAGCGTGCCCGAGGACTACCTGCTGGGTCGCGTGCTGGCCAAGAACATCATCGACCCGGATACCGGCGAGGTGATTGCCAACGCCAACGACGAGCTGACCGAGTCGCTGCTAGAAAACCTGCGCGAAGCCGGCGTCAAGCAGATCCAGACGCTGTACACGAACGATCTGGACCAGGGTCCGTACATCTCGCAGACGCTGCGCGTGGACGATACGGCCGACCAGACGGCCGCGCGTATCGCCATCTACCGCATGATGCGTCCGGGCGAGCCGCCCACCGAGGACGCCGTGGAAGCGCTGTTCCAGCGCCTGTTCTACAGCGAAGAGTCGTACGACCTGTCGCGCGTTGGCCGCATGAAGGTCAACAGCCGTCTGTCGCGCCCGAGCGGCGAGGGCAGCATGGTGCTGCAGGACGAGGACATCCTCGAGACGATCAAGATCCTGGTGAACCTGCGTAACGGCAAGGGCGAAGTCGATGATATCGATCACCTGGGCAATCGTCGCGTGCGTTGCGTCGGCGAACTGGCCGAAAACCAGTTCCGCGCCGGCCTGTCGCGCGTGGAGCGTGCCGTCAAGGAACGTCTGGGCCAGGCCGAGACCGAGAACCTGATGCCGCACGACCTGATCAACTCGAAGCCGATTTCGTCGGCGATTCGCGAGTTCTTCGGTTCGTCGCAGCTGTCGCAGTTCATGGACCAGACCAACCCGCTGTCGGAAATCACCCACAAGCGCCGTGTTTCGGCCCTTGGCCCGGGCGGTCTGACGCGCGAGCGCGCCGGCTTTGAAGTCCGTGACGTGCACCCGACCCACTATGGCCGCGTGTGCCCGATCGAAACGCCGGAAGGCCCGAACATTGGTCTGATCAACTCGCTGGCACTGTACGCCCGCCTGAACGAATACGGCTTCCTGGAAACGCCGTACCGCAAGGTGGAAAACAGCAAGCTGACCGACCAGGTGGATTACCTGTCGGCCATCGAGGAAGGCAAGTACGTGGTGGCGCAGGCCAACGCGACCGTTGACGGCGAAGGCAACCTGACCGACGAACTGGTGTCGGCGCGTGAAGGTTCCGAGCGTGAAACGCGTATGGTCACGCCGGACCGCGTGCAGTACATCGACGTGGCGCCGTCGCAGATCGTGTCGGCCGCAGCATCGCTGGTGCCGTTCCTGGAACACGATGACGCGAACCGTGCACTGATGGGCGCGAACATGCAGCGTCAGGCCGTGCCTTGCCTGCGTCCGGACAAGCCGCTGGTGGGTACCGGCATCGAGCGTACCGTGGCAGTTGACTCGGGTACGGCCGTGCAGGCGATGCGTGGCGGCGTGGTGGACTACGTCGACGCGATGCGCGTGGTGATCCGCGTGAACGACGACGAAGCCGTGGCCGGCGAAGTTGGCGTGGACATCTACAACCTGATCAAGTACACGCGTTCGAACCAGAACACCAACATCAACCAGCGTCCGATGGTGAAGGTTGGCGATATCGTTGCCCGCGGCGACGTGATCGCTGACGGCGCCTCGACCGACCTGGGCGAGCTGGCACTGGGCCAGAACATGCTGGTGGCGTTCATGCCGTGGAACGGCTACAACTTCGAGGATTCGATCCTGATCTCGGAGCGTGTGGTTGCCGAAGACCGCTACACCTCGATCCACATCGAGGAACTGTCGGTTGTCGCCCGCGACACGAAGCTCGGACCTGAAGAAATCACGCGCGACATCTCGAACCTGGCCGAAGCGCAACTGGCGCGTCTGGACGAGTCGGGCATCACGTACATCGGCGCCGAAGTGGAAGCCGGCGACGTGCTGGTGGGCAAGGTCACGCCGAAGGGCGAGACCCAGCTGACGCCGGAAGAGAAGCTGCTGCGCGCGATCTTCGGCGAGAAGGCTTCGGACGTGAAGGATACGTCGCTGCGTGTGCCGTCGGGCATGAGCGGCATCGTGATCGACGTGCAGGTCTTCACGCGTGAAGGCGTGACGCGCGACAAGCGCGCCCAGTCGATCATCGACGACGAACTGAAGCGTTACCGCCTGGACCTGAACGACCAGCTGCGTATCGTGGAAGGCGATGCCTTCCAGCGTCTGGAGCGTCTGCTGCTCGACAAGACCGTCAACGGCGGTCCGAAGAAGCTGGCCAAGGGCGCCAAGCTGACCCGCGAGTACCTGGCCGACCTGGACAAGTACCACTGGTTCGACATCCGTCCGGCCGACGAGGAAGTAGCTGCCCAGCTGGAAGCCGTCAAGGAAGCCATCGAGCAGAAGCGTCACGAGTTCGACCTGGCCTTCGAAGAGAAGCGCAAGAAGCTGACGCAGGGCGACGAACTGCCGCCGGGCGTGATCAAGATGGTCAAGGTGTACCTGGCCGTCAAGCGCCGTCTGCAGCCTGGCGACAAGATGGCAGGCCGTCACGGTAACAAGGGTGTGGTGTCGAAGATCGTGCCGATCGAAGACATGCCGTACATGGCCGACGGTACGCCGGCGGACATCGTGCTGAACCCGCTGGGCGTGCCGTCGCGGATGAACGTGGGCCAGATTCTGGAAACCCACCTGGGCTGGGCCGCACGCGGTCTGGGCCAGCGCATCGGCGACATGCTCAAGGCTTCGGCCAAGGCGCAGGAACTCCGTCCGCTGCTCGCGCAGATCTACAACGAGAGCGGCAAGGCCGAAGACCTGGACAGCCTGAGCGATGCCGAAGTGCTGGAACTGGCAGGCAACCTGAAGAAGGGTGTCCCGTTCGCCACGCCGGTGTTCGACGGCGCGCACGAAGCCGAAATCCGCCGCATGCTCGACCTGGCCTACCCGGACGAGATTGCCAAGGAGAAGGGCCTCACGGCGTCGAAGCAGCAGGTCACGCTGCACGACGGACGCACCGGCGAAGCGTTCGAGCGTCCGGTCACGCTGGGTGTGATGCACATGCTGAAGCTGCATCACCTGGTGGACGACAAGATGCACGCCCGTTCCACCGGCCCGTACTCGCTGGTGACGCAGCAGCCGCTGGGCGGTAAGGCCCAGTTCGGTGGCCAGCGTTTCGGTGAGATGGAAGTGTGGGCACTGGAAGCCTACGGCGCGTCGTACGTGCTGCAGGAAATGCTGACGGTCAAGTCCGATGACGTGAACGGCCGTACCAAGGTGTACGAAAACATCGTCAAGGGCGAGCACTCGATCGATGCCGGCATGCCGGAGTCGTTCAACGTGCTGGTGAAGGAAATCCGCTCGCTGGGTATCGACATCGATCTGGATCGTTACTGATCCGCAGATTGATACGGGTGCCAGCCTCGGCGGGCACCCACCAGCGCAGGTTTCCCACAGGATTGAATGCCGCTGCCCCGGACAGACTCCGGGCCGGCGGCGAAACAAGGAGTTGCAATGAAAGCATTGCTCGATCTCTTTAAGCAGGTTCAGCAGGAAGAGCAGTTCGACGCGATCAAGATCGGCCTGGCCTCGCCCGAAAAGATCCGTTCGTGGTCGTACGGCGAAGTGAAGAAGCCGGAAACGATCAACTACCGTACGTTCAAGCCGGAACGCGATGGTCTGTTCTGCGCCAAGATCTTTGGCCCGATCAAGGACTACGAGTGCCTGTGCGGCAAGTACAAGCGCCTGAAGCACCGTGGCGTGATCTGCGAGAAGTGCGGCGTGGAAGTGACGCTGGCCAAGGTGCGCCGCGAGCGCATGGGCCACATCGAGCTGGCTGCGCCGACCGCGCACATCTGGTTCCTGAAGTCGCTGCCGTCGCGTCTGGGCATGGTGCTCGACATGACGCTGCGCGACATCGAGCGCGTGCTGTACTTCGAAGCGTTCGTGGTGCTGGAACCCGGCATGACCCCGCTCAAGAAGAGCCAGATCATGTCGGAAGACGATTACCTGGCCAAGTGCGACGAGTACGGCGAGGGTGAATTCGTGGCAATGATGGGTGCCGAGGGCATCCGTGAACTGCTGCGCGGCATCGACATCGAGAAGCAGATCGAACAGATCCGCGCCGAGCTGCAGGCCACCGGTTCCGAAGCCAAGATCAAGAAGTTCGCCAAGCGCCTGAAGGTGCTGGAGGCGTTCCAGCGCTCGGGCATCAAGCCCGAGTGGATGATCCTGGAAGTGCTGCCGGTGCTGCCGCCCGAACTGCGTCCGCTGGTTCCGCTCGATGGTGGCCGTTTCGCCACGTCGGACCTGAACGACCTGTATCGCCGCGTCATCAACCGTAACAATCGTCTGAAGCGTCTGCTGGAGCTGAAGGCCCCTGAAATCATCGTGCGCAACGAAAAGCGCATGCTGCAGGAAGCCGTCGACTCGCTGCTGGACAACGGCCGTCGCGGCAAGGCGATGACTGGCGCCAACAAGCGTCCGCTGAAGTCGCTGGCCGAGATGATCAAGGGTAAGGGCGGTCGTTTCCGTCAGAACCTGCTGGGCAAGCGCGTGGACTACTCGGGCCGTTCGGTCATCGTGGTGGGTCCGACGCTGAAGCTGCACCAGTGCGGTCTGCCCAAGCTGATGGCGCTCGAGCTGTTCAAGCCGTTCATCTTCCACAAGCTGGAAACGATGGGCATCGCCACCACCATCAAGGCGGCGAAGAAGGAAGTGGAAAGCCAGACGCCGGTGGTGTGGGACATCCTCGAAGAGGTGATCCGCGAGCACCCGGTGATGCTGAACCGTGCGCCGACGCTGCACCGCTTGGGTATCCAGGCGTTCGAGCCGGTGCTGATCGAAGGCAAGGCCATCCAGCTGCACCCGCTGGTCTGCGCGGCATTCAACGCCGACTTCGACGGTGACCAGATGGCCGTTCACGTGCCGCTGTCGCTGGAAGCCCAGATGGAAGCCCGCACGCTGATGCTGGCGTCGAACAACGTGCTGTTCCCGGCCAACGGCGATCCGTCGATCGTGCCGTCGCAGGACGTTGTGCTGGGTCTGTACTACACGACCCGCGACAAGATCAACGGCAAGGGCGAAGGCATGACGTTTGCTGACATCAGCGAAGTCATCCGTGCCTACGAGAACAAGGAAGTCGAGCTCGCATCGCGCGTGAACGTCCGTATCACCGAGTACGAAGTGGTGGACAAGGACGCCGACGGCGACGCACGTTTCGCACCCAAGATCACGCTGCAGGCCACCACGGTCGGCCGCGCGATCCTGTCCGAGATCCTGCCGAAGGGCCTGCCGTTCTCGGTGCTGAACAAGCCGCTGAAGAAGAAGGAAATCTCGCGCCTGATCAACACGGCATTCCGCAAGTGCGGTCTGCGCGAAACCGTGATCTTCGCTGACAAGCTGCTGCAGTCGGGCTTCCGCCTGGCTACGCGCGCCGGTATCTCGATCGCCATCGACGACATGCTGGTGCCGCCGCAGAAGGAGAAGATCATCGCCGACGCGGCAGCGAAGGTGAAGGAATACGACAAGCAGTACATGTCGGGTCTGGTGACCGACCAGGAGCGTTACAACAACGTCGTGGACATCTGGGGTGCCGCTGGTGACCAGGTGGGCAAGGCGATGATGGAGCAGCTCCAGCACGAAGACGTGGTCGATCGTACGGGCGCTACCGTCAAGCAGGATTCGTTCAACTCGATCTACATGATGGCGGACTCGGGTGCTCGCGGTAGCGCGGCCCAGATTCGTCAGCTGGCAGGTATGCGTGGCCTGATGGCAAAGCCGGATGGCTCGATCATTGAAACGCCGATTACGGCGAACTTCCGTGAAGGCCTGAACGTTCTGCAGTACTTCATCTCGACCCACGGTGCCCGTAAGGGCCTGGCCGATACGGCACTGAAGACCGCGAACTCGGGTTACCTGACCCGCCGTCTGGTCGACGTGACGCAGGATCTGGTCGTGGTGGAAGACGATTGCGGCACCACCAACGGCGTGGCCATGAAGGCCCTGGTCGAAGGCGGTGAAGTGATCGAAGCCCTGCGCGACCGTATCCTGGGCCGTGTGACCGTTGGCGACGTGGTGAATCCGGAAACCCAGGAAACCGCGATCGAGAACGGCACGCTGCTGGACGAAGATCTGGTCGAGCTGATCGACAACATCGGCGTGGACGAAGTCAAGGTCCGTACGCCGCTGTCGTGCGACACGCGCTACGGCCTGTGCGCCATGTGCTACGGCCGTGACCTCGGCCGCGGCGTGCTGGTGAACTCGGGCGAAGCAGTGGGTGTGATCGCTGCACAGTCGATTGGTGAGCCGGGTACCCAGCTGACCATGCGTACGTTCCACATCGGTGGTGCGGCATCGCGTGCGGCAGTGGCATCGAGCGTGGAAGCCAAGGCCACCGGTACGGTGCGCTTCACGGTGACCATGCGTTACGTGACGAACGCCAAGGGCGAACTGATCGTGATCTCGCGTTCGGGCGAGGCACTGATCACGGACGACCACGGCCGCGAGCGCGAGCGCCACAAGATCCCGTACGGCGCCACGCTGCTGGTGCAGGACGGCCAGGCCATCAAGGCTGGTACGCAGCTGGCCACGTGGGACGCACTGACTCGTCCGATCGTTTCCGAGTACTCGGGCACGATCAAGTTCGAGAACGTGGAAGAAGGCGTGACCGTTGCCAAGCAGATGGACGAAGTCACGGGCCTGTCGACCCTCGTGGTGATCGACGCCAAGCGCCGTACGGCTGCCACCAAGGGTCTGCGCCCGCAGGTGAAGCTGCTCGACGCGAACAACCAGGAAGTCAAGATTCCGGGCACGGACCACTCCGTGACCATCGGCTTCCAGGTGGGCGCGCTGATTACCGTGAAGGACGGTCAGCAGGTGCACGTGGGTGAAGTGCTGGCACGTATCCCGACCGAATCGCAGAAGACCCGCGACATTACCGGTGGTCTGCCGCGAGTGGCCGAGCTGTTCGAAGCCCGTTCGCCGAAGGACGCCGCCGTGCTGGCGGAAGTCACCGGTACGGTGTCGTTCGGCAAGGACACGAAGGGCAAGCAGCGCCTGGTGATCACGGACCTGGACGGCAACGCCCACGAGTTCCTGATCGCGAAGGAAAAGCAGGTGCTGGTGCACGACGGCCAGGTGGTGAACAAGGGCGAAATGATCGTGGAAGGTCCGGCGGATCCGCACGACATCCTGCGCCTGAAGGGCATCGAAGAGCTGGCGCACTACATCGTGGACGAAGTGCAGGACGTGTACCGTCTGCAGGGCGTGAAGATCAACGACAAGCACATCGAAGTGATTGTTCGTCAGATGCTGCGCCGCGTGCAGATCCAGGACGTGGGCGATACCAAGTTCATCCCGGGTGAACAGGTGGAGCGTTCGGAACTGCTCGACGAGAACGATCGCGTGATCGCCGACGGCAAGCGTCCGGCTATCCACGAGAACCTGCTGCTGGGTATTACCAAGGCGTCGCTGTCGACCGACAGCTTCATCTCGGCGGCATCGTTCCAGGAAACCACGCGCGTGCTGACCGAAGCCGCGATCATGGGCAAGACCGACGACCTGCGTGGTCTGAAGGAAAACGTGATTGTGGGTCGTCTGATCCCGGCCGGTACCGGCCTGGCCTACCACCGTGCCCGCAAGGCACGCGAGGCAGCCGAGCGCGAACGCGCCCAGGCGATCAGCGACGAAGAGCAATCGCTCTTCATCGAGCCGCCGGTGGTGCAAGCCACCGAGGGCGACGGCGACGCAGTCTGATCGCGATCCTCGCAGTTACCGCTGCAATGAAAAACCCGGCTCGATCGCGCCGGGTTTTTTTTCGTCCGGAGCCTTTGGCTTGGTGTGGATCAATCCACCGGCTCGCCAACGGCGCTACGGTAAGGGAGCCTTGACTTCTGCTGCACGACAGCCTCGATCATGCCGCTCCGGATGCCTGCAACCTCGATTTTCCGCCTGCTGAGCGCCGTTGGTTGCGCCGGCATGATCGCAGCGGTGCCCGTGGCCCATGCTTTCCAGCTGGACCTTTCCCCGAAACCGCCGCAGACCGTTGAAGACGAGCGCGATCAGCGCTACGAGCAGCGTCGCGACTGCGCCGCCGGCAAGGCCGATGCCCGCCAGTGCGCCATGCTTGAGCAGCAGGCGCGGCAAAAGCAAGTCGATGCAGTGCGGCGAGATACGTCGCCGGCGGGCATGCCTCCGCCCGTGAATCCCGACACGCTAAACAGGCGCGACAATCCGCTTTCCGATGGACGTGAATAGGCGGCTACCCGCATCAGCGCGTCAGGCACCGGCCGACGAAGCGGGCGCGATCATGACGACGAGGCTCCCCACGTCGATCAACGGTTCGTCGCCGATCAGGATGCTGCCCCCGAAAACCACCATGTTTGAACGTAGCCGCTCGATCCTGACGTCGAGGGTCAGGACCGTGTCGTACGGAATGGGCCGGTGCAGCGTGACATCGCGCATCAGTCCCACCAGTGCGTGGGTCGGCGCATCGCCCGTCTGGCTCAGATAGAAAAGCGTCACGCCGGCCTGCCCGAACGACTCGATTGCCAGCGTGGCCGGATAGGCCTGCGGCGGCTGGCGCCCAAGTATCGGGGATTCCCGGTTGACGACCTTGGTGGCCCGGATGCGCTCGCCCGGTCGGTATGCCGATACCGTATCAAGCAACAGAAATGGATACCGATGCGGCAACAGCCGGGCGATATCACGATGCGTCAATGCCGGTGCCGCCGCGCTCACCTCGGGCGCGCCGAGTCGAGCCGGATCGTCGGAGCCAACGCCGCACACAATGGTTGCCCGGACACGCGCATCCCCTGCGACGCAGGCGACGGCTTCGCAAGTTAGCTCGCTACCTGAATCGCCACCGCCAATCGCGCAAAGGGTGACTTCCAGAGCCACCACGTCGCCGGGCACGACCACGCCGAGGTATTGCACGCGCCTGACGGCAATGGGCCGGGCCGGCTCGCCCAGCGTGCGGCGGGCCAGTTCCGCAGCCATCGTCAGCATCCGGTCGAGCATCAGCGCGCCAGGGTAGACCGGGTTTCCGGGGTAGTGGCCCAGCGCGAACAGGTCGCTGCCGCTCACGAACAGGGTTTCACGGACGGTAGGGATGGAATCGGTGACGGGGCTCGATGTTGGCATACGGGGTGTGCGAATGGGCGGGGCGCAGGTTGCCGGATCGTAGTCCACCTCCGGTGGAGAACCCTTGCGCTATCGCAACTACGCCGGGGTTTGCGAAACGGCCGTGGGCGGTGGGCGACAGGACGACGAATCGGCCAACCGTACCCATCGCATTTCCAGTCGCATCCCCAAAGGCGCACGGGCACGCAGTGGCACATTGATCTCGTCGTTACTACTCAAACTACCCACGGAGGACCTGAACGATGCTTGCCAGGACTGTAGTTGCCGCCATGCTTGCCAGTGTGTCTGGCACGTTGTGCGCCATGACTGCCGAAGCGCTGCAACGCGCAGACGCGCTTTACCAGGCCAATTGCGCGGTCTGCCATTCCGCCAGCCGGGGCGGTTACGTCGGGCCGGCCCTGCACAAGGACAGGCTCGTGCAGAGCGAGGCCGCGCTACGTGGCGCCATCATGACCGGTATTCCCGACACGCTGATGCCGCCGTTTCATTCGCGCATGTCCGATGCGGACATACGGCTGGTGGCCGAGTACATCCAGACCCAGCCCGTGGGCAAGCCGGAATGGTCGATGCAGCAGATTCGCGACAGCCTCGAAGTGCTCGTCGACGAATCCGCGCTACCGTCGAAGCCTACCTATCAGATCGGCTCGGTCTACGACCTGATGGTGGTCATGGCGCGTGGCCGCTATGGGCGCGGCACAGGCGCCGACAATGCGAAGACCGTCTTTCTGGATGGCACGACGAACAAGGTGGTTGGCGAAATTGCTACGCCGATCGCTCCCCACATCATGGAGTTCAGCCCGGTCGACGAGCGATGGTCCTGGCTGAAGAGTGACGATGGCCACGTCTACAAGATCGACCTCTACTCGCTCAAGGTCGTGCGCAAGGTCAAGACGGGTTTGACGGGGCCCGGTATCGCCGTGTCCATGGATGGCAAATGGCTGGCGGCCAGTTCGTTCGTGCCGAACCTGGTGGTGATTCTGAAGGCCGACACGCTGGAGCCCGTGAAGTACCTGCGGCTCGAAGGCAAGGATCCTGACGGCAAGTTCATCCAGTCGGCGGGCGGCCCGGTCATCGGTAGTCGCATCAACAACAAGTTTGCCCTGACGCTGCGCCAGGCCGGCCAGATCTGGATCGTCGATCCGGACCGGGAAGGCATGCCGGTGACGAGGCTGGAAGGCGTAGGCCGCATGCTGCACGACACGTTCCTGACGCCCGACGGGCGGTACTCGATGGTGGCGTCCTACGGCGATCACAAGATCGTGGCGATCGATCTCAAGGAAGACAAGGTGGCACGCGATATCCCGGCGGGCTGCCAGCCGCATGTGGGCTCCGGTGCCGTGACCCCGGTGAACGGGCGGATGCTGGCGTTCGGCACCAATATCGGCAAATGCGACAAGGGCGATGTCGTGACGGTGTGGGATACGAGCGACTTCTCGGTGGTGAAGAACATCAAGGTGGATGGCCCTACCGAATCGCCGGCCGCGCACCCCGATGCGCCGTATGTGGCCGTGGATATCGTCTCGAAGGACAGGAAGGCCGCGCACATCCAGCTGATCGACAAGCAGTCGCTCGAAGTCGTGCGCACCCTGGATGCCGGCGGTCATGCGTTCTTCCCCGAGTACACCCGGGACGGCAAGTACATGTATGTCAGCGCGGGTTACTACGGTGACCGACTGCGCGTGTACGACAGCAAGTCCCTGGCACTGGTGGCCGAACACAGGATGGAAAGCCCGGCGGGCATCTTCTCGCGTGCGCGCACGCAGTGGATCTCGGTCGGTTTGCCGCCGACGAGAAAGCACTGAGGAGAGTGGCCATGATCAAGCATCGAGGGAACAAGCTGGCCGCGTTGCTCGCCCTGTTGGCGGCCTCCACGGTCGCGCATGCGGCAACTGGCGCCACGGCCACGGCCACCGCGCCGGCTGCACCGTCCACGCCAGCCGCACCAAAGCTTGCCGATCAGGTGGCGGCCATCCTGCCGCTGTGCGCGTCGTGCCATGGTATCGACGGCATCAGCAGCGTCGGCCTGTATCCCAATCTTGCGGGACAGAAGCCGGAGTATCTCGCCAAGCAGTTGCGCGACTTCAAGGCCGCGCGGCGGGACGACGCCGTGATGCGCCCGATGGCCGAGCCGCTGGATGATGCCGCCATCGAAGCGTTGTCGCGGCATTTCGGCACAATGCCCGGCGCGCACTGAGGCGTCACACGGCCAGGCTGGCCGGTGCATTGGTGCCGGGTTGCTGCGAACGGCAACGGGTCACCGCCAGCCTGAGCCTGGCCATCGCCTCGCGGATCTGCGTAACGTTCTGCGATGCATAGCCAAGCAGCAGCACGCGGCTGCCGGACGCTGGAATATGCCCGCAGGCAGCCTCGTCCATGCGGTATAGCCTGACACCCTGCGCCAATGCGCTGTTGGCGATGTCGGTCGCATTCGGCTCGTCGGCCGGCAGGTGCAGTGCGACATGCATGCCTGTGCCGGTGCCACTGATCTGGCAACGGGCTCCCCAGACGTCGCGCAACCCCAGAAGCAGCGCGTCGCGCTGTTCTCGATAGCGACGGCGCAGCCGGTACAGGTGGCGGCTGTAGTCACCGTATTCGAATAGTCGGGCAAGCACGGCCTGTTCCAGCCAGGGGCATCCGTGATTGAGCAGCGCCTTGCGATGCGCGATGGCCTCCGTCAGCCACGGCGGGCACGCCATGAAGCCGAGCCGCAGGCCCGGCCCGAGCACCTTCGAGAACGAACCAATATAGACGACACGCGCGGGATCGAGCGCCATGAGCGGAGGCGGTGGTGCGCTGTCGTAGGCGAAGTCGCCGTCATAGTCGTCCTCGATGACGCAGGCGCCAACGTTTGCAGCCCAGTCGAGCAAGGCCCGCCGGCGGTCCAGCGACATCGTGTAGCCGAGCGGGTACTGATGCGATGGGGTGGTGTACGCCAGTTGCACCGGCGCATCCGGCAGCGCATGCGTGCATAGCCCGTCTGCATCGACGGGCACGGCGATCCGTACCGCGTGCGTGAGTTGGGGCAAGTTGCAGAAGCCCGCATAGCCGGGCGATTCCACCACGACGCGGTCGCCGTGCTGAACAAGTTGCGCGGCAAGCAGGTGCAGCGCCTCCTGGACACCGGCGACGATCAGGATCTGCGTGGGATCGACCGCCAGCGCCCGGGTGGCCGCCAGGTAATCGGCGATCTGCATGCGCAGTCCCCAGAGGCCTTCCGCCGACGGGTATTCGCTGATCGCATGCCGCATCTGGCGCAGCAGCGGGTTCGACAGCATCGCCCAGCGCCGGGCCGGAAACGCATCGGGCGCGGGACGCCCGATCTTGAAATCGAAGCTTACGGGACAGCGGGGCGGCGCGGCATGCACACCGGGCGGGAAGATGCCGGCGCCCGCCGGCGACGATCGCGATGAACGGGGCAGCGCATCGGGCTTGCTCGGCGTTGCAGCGGCCGTTGCCGGAGCTGTCACCGGCAGCGACGACGCACGGGGAATCGCCTCCGCCACATAGAAACCGCGACCGGGCTCGCCACGCAGCAGGCCGGCATCGGTCAGGCCTTCGTAGGCGCCGACGACGGTGTTTCGCGAAACACCCAGCATGGCAACCAGGCAGGCGATGGACGGGAGCCGGTCGTCTGGCTGGAGCCGGCCGGACAGGATCATGTGTTCCACCTGCCGCATGATCTGCCGCTTGTACGGCGCCGACCCATCGCGCAGGATCTCGATCGGCAGGGAAAAGGAATGGCGCTGCATGTGGCTGTATTGGGGACCTCGCCAGCCATCGTATGGCCGGTGCGCCGGACCATGCTTGTGCTGGCGCAAGACTATCGGCGGCGTGGCCGATTCCCGGGTGACGATTGGCGGCAGTGCCACACCGGCGCATACACATTCCGTCCGACGCGGCATGGAGTGGTATGGTTACGCCTTTCCCGGCTTTCCGATCTATTGCTGTCCCATGTCGCGCGCCCTGGCGATCCTCAAAGAAGTCTTCGGCTACCACGCATTCCGTGGTACGCAGGCGGAGATCATCGACCATGTAGCGGACGGCGGCGATTGCCTGGTGCTGATGCCCACGGGCGGTGGCAAGTCGCTCTGCTACCAGATTCCGGCGTTGCTGCGCCAGCAGGCCGGGCAAGGCGTGGGCATCGTGGTGTCGCCGCTGATCGCGCTGATGCAGGACCAGGTGGCGGCGCTGACCGAAGCCGGCGTCCGCGCGGCGGTGCTGAACTCCACCCTGAGCAGCAGCGAGGCCTCGGCGGTCGAGCGCGACCTGCTGGCTGGCCGGCTGGACATCCTCTATGTGGCGCCGGAGCGGCTGATGACGCCGCGCTTCCTGGATCTGCTGGACCGGACCCGCGTGGGTTTGTTCGCCATCGACGAGGCGCACTGCGTGTCGCAATGGGGCCACGACTT
The DNA here is from genome assembly GCF_056097175.1 of Cupriavidus sp. HE11. Classification (NCBI taxonomy): domain Bacteria; kingdom Pseudomonadati; phylum Pseudomonadota; class Betaproteobacteria; order Burkholderiales; family Burkholderiaceae; genus Cupriavidus; species Cupriavidus sp. HE11. Next base: position 1,657,960 of record NZ_CP184464.1, on the reverse strand, counting down.
CCGGCCGGAATATATCCAGCTGTCGGTGCTGCACGAGCGCTTCCCGAATGTGCCGCGCATTGCGCTGACGGCCACGGCCGATGCGCTGACGCGTAACGAGATCATCGAGCGGCTGGCGCTCGACGATGCGCGGGTCTTCATTTCCAGCTTCGATCGTCCGAACATCCGCTACCGCATCGTCGAGAAGGACAACGCGCGGAACCAGCTGCTGGCCTTCATCAAGGCCGAGCACATGAATGGCGATGGCGGGCACGACAGCGGCATCGTCTATTGCCTGTCGCGCAAGAAGGTGGAAGACACCGCGCAATGGCTGGCAAGCCACGGCATCAATGCGCTGGGCTACCACGCCGGCATGGATGCGCAGGTGCGGCAGCATCACCAGGCCCGCTTTCGCGAGGAAGAGGGCATCGTGATGGTCGCCACCATCGCCTTTGGCATGGGCATCGACAAGCCCGATGTGCGGTTCGTGGCCCACCTGGACCTGCCGAAGAGCATGGAAGGTTACTACCAGGAAACCGGCCGGGCCGGCCGCGACGGGCTGCCTGCCAACGCCTGGATGGCCTACGGGCTCGGCGATGTCGTGCAGCAGAAGCGCATGATCGATGAGTCGGAGGCCGATGATGCCCACAAGCGCGTGTCATCGTCGAAGCTCGACGCGCTGCTGGGCCTGTGCGAAACGGCGGGCTGCCGGCGCGTGCGCATCCTGGCCTATTTCGAGGAATCGGCAGGCCCCTGCGGCAACTGCGATACGTGCCTTGAGCCGCCTGCCACCTGGGACGGCACACGCGAGGCGCAGATGGCGCTGTCGTGCGTGTACCGCACGGCACAGGCCAGCCGCGTGCATTTTGGCTCGACCCACCTGATCGACGTGCTGCGCGGCAATGCCAGCGAGAAGATCCGCCAGTGGGGCCACGACAAGGTGTCGACGTTCGGCATCGGCAAGGACCTGTCGGTGGCCGAATGGCATGCCATCTTCCGGCAACTGATCGCGCACGGCCTGCTGGTGATCGACCACGGCGGCCACGGCGCACTGCTGCTTGGCGATCCGGCGCGGTCGGTGCTCAAGGGCGAGCAGTCGGTCACGCTGCGGCGCCAGGTCAGCAAGCCGGGCAAGTCCGGCGAGCGGGCAGGGCGCGGCGGTCCTCGTACCGATCACACGGCCACGATGGATGCCGATACGCTGTCCAACTGGGAGGCGTTGCGTGCCTGGCGCACGGCTACCGCCAAATCGCACGGCGTGCCAGCCTATGTCATCTTCCACGACGCCACGCTGGCCGAGCTGGCGCGTAGCGCGCCGGAATCGCTGGACGAACTGGCCGAGGTGCCCGGTATTGGTGCATCCAAGCTCGAGCGATACGGCGAGGAAATCCTCGAAACGCTGCGCGAGGTCTGAGCGCGCCAGCCCGCTGCGGGCTGCCAGAAGGTATACGTCGCGTATACCCCTTGACCGTTGCCAACTGGCCTGCTAGAGTGCCAGATTCGAGTTTTTGGCTTTGGATTTCGCGCGTCCCTCGGAATTGTGCCTTCAGCGGCGCAGCCAGGCAGGCGGCAGCGGGATCCGGGCGAGCTCGCGCTCTTTGGCAAGTCTGTCACTTCACAGCCCTTCCTTCAGAGCGTTCTGCTCGCCTTTCCCGTCCAAAACCCGTAGTTGCCCCTTGGCCAGCGTCTGGCACAGGGGTGTTTTTGTAAAACCAAGCTGGATTGAACAATGCCAACTATCAACCAACTGGTTCGCAAGCCGCGCGTCTCTGAAGTCATCAAGAGCAAGAGCCCGGCGCTTGAGAACTGCCCCCAGCGTCGCGGCGTGTGCACCCGTGTGTACACCACGACGCCGAAGAAGCCGAACTCGGCACTGCGTAAGGTCGCCAAGGTGCGCCTGACCAACGGTTTCGAAGTCATTTCGTATATCGGCGGTGAAGGCCACAACCTGCAGGAACACTCGGTCGTGCTGATCCGCGGCGGCCGTGTGAAGGATCTGCCGGGTGTGCGTTACCACATCGTCCGTGGTTCGCTGGATCTGCAAGGCGTGAAGGACCGCAAGCAGGCCCGTTCGAAGTACGGTGCAAAGCGTCCGAAGGCTGCCTAAGCTTCTACGCAAAGCAATATCCGACAGCCGTGACAGGACGTCATGGAGTTGTCACCAGGCGGCGGTACAACGGAGCGTTTTTTGTGCGCCGTGCCGTCGAGTAAGTGGTCACCCGGCGAATTTGTCCAGCCAGTAGCGCTGGCAAGCTAGTTGGTGGCCGGAGAGCGGAAATATTTATCCCGCCTCTCAACTGAATCTTAAGGAAAGAAGATGCCACGTCGTCGTGAAGTCCCCAAGCGGGACGTTTTGCCTGATCCGAAGTTCGGTAACGTTGAAGTTGCCAAGTTCATGAACGTGCTGATGCTGGACGGCAAGAAGTCGGTTGCCGAACGTATCGTTTATGGCGCGTTCGACCAGATCGAAAAGAAGGCAGGCAAGGCCCCCATCGAAGTGTTCTCCGTTGCCATCAACAACGTGAAGCCGGTGGTGGAAGTGAAGAGCCGTCGCGTGGGCGGTGCAAACTATCAGGTTCCGGTCGAAGTCCGTCCGTCGCGTCGTTTGGCATTGGCGATGCGTTGGCTGCGCGAGGCCGCGAAAAAACGCAGCGAGAAGTCGATGGCGCTGCGCCTGGCAGGTGAGCTGATGGAAGCTGCAGAAGGCCGTGGTGGCGCAATGAAGAAGCGCGACGAAGTACACCGCATGGCCGAAGCCAACAAGGCGTTCTCGCACTTCCGCTTCTAAGGCGCGCGAAAAACGCTGTTGGTTGCCGGGCGGGCTGTGTTTTCACACATCTCGCCCGTTTGTGTTAAAGGCGCAGGTCATGAGATTTCTGCGCCTCATGGACGAATAGAGGATTAAAGTGGCTCGTAAGACTCCTATTGAGCGCTACCGTAACATCGGTATTTCGGCTCACATTGACGCGGGTAAAACCACCACGACCGAGCGGATCCTGTTCTACACCGGTGTGAACCACAAGATCGGTGAAGTGCATGATGGCGCGGCCACCATGGACTGGATGGAGCAGGAGCAGGAGCGTGGCATCACGATTACCTCCGCTGCTACCACCGCCTTCTGGAAGGGCATGGGCGGTAACTACCCCGAGCACCGCTTCAACATCATCGACACCCCGGGCCACGTGGACTTCACCATCGAGGTGGAGCGTTCCATGCGCGTGCTGGACGGTGCGTGCATGGTGTACTGCGCAGTGGGTGGCGTGCAGCCGCAGTCGGAAACCGTCTGGCGTCAGGCCAACAAGTACGGCGTGCCGCGTCTGGCGTTCGTCAACAAGATGGACCGTACCGGCGCGAACTTCTTCAAGGTCTACGACCAGCTGAAGACCCGCCTGAAGGCCAACCCGGTGCCCGTCGTCGTGCCTATCGGCGCTGAAGACGGCTTCCAGGGCGTGATCGACCTGCTGGAAATGAAGGCGATCATCTGGGACGAAGCCAGCCAGGGCGTGAAGTTCGAATACAAGGACATCCCGGCCGAGCTGCAGGACGTCGCTGACGAATGGCGCGAGAAGATGGTCGAGTCCGCCGCCGAAGCCAGCGAAGAGCTGATGGAAAAGTACCTGGGCGGCGAAGAGCTGACCCGCGCCGAGATCGTCAAGGCGCTGCGTGACCGTACCATCGCTTGCGAAATCCAGCCGATGCTGTGCGGCACCGCGTTCAAGAACAAGGGCGTGCAGCGTATGCTGGACGCCGTGATCGACTTCCTGCCGTCGCCGGTCGATATCCCGCCGGTCAAGGGCGTGGACGAAAGCGACGACGAGAAGAAGCTCGAGCGCAAGGCCGACGACAACGAGAAGTTCTCGGCACTGGCATTCAAGATCATGACCGACCCGTTCGTCGGCCAGCTGATCTTCTTCCGCGTCTACTCGGGCAAGATCAATTCGGGCGACACCGTGTACAACCCGGTGAAGCAGAAGAAGGAGCGTCTGGGCCGTATTCTGCAGATGCACGCCAACCAGCGCGAAGAAATCAAGGAAGTGCTGGCAGGCGACATCGCCGCTGCCGTGGGCCTGAAGGACGCCACCACGGGCGACACGCTGTGCGATCCGGCTGCGCCGATCGTGCTCGAGCGCATGGTGTTCCCGGAGCCGGTGATCTCGCAGGCTGTCGAGCCGAAGACCAAGGCTGACCAGGAAAAGATGGGTATCGCCCTGAACCGCCTGGCCGCTGAAGATCCGTCGTTCCGCGTGCGTACCGATGAAGAATCGGGCCAGACCATCATTTCGGGTATGGGCGAGCTCCACCTCGAAATTCTGGTCGACCGCATGAAGCGCGAATTCGGCGTGGAAGCCAACATCGGCGCGCCGCAGGTGGCTTACCGCGAAACCATTCGCAAGAAGGCCGAGGACATCGAAGGCAAGTTCGTCAAGCAGTCGGGCGGCCGCGGCCAGTACGGTCACGCCGTGATCACGCTGGAACCGCAAGAGCCGGGCAAGGGCTTCGAATTCGTCGACGCCATCAAGGGCGGTGTGATTCCTCGCGAATACATCCCGGCGGTCGAGAAGGGTATCGTCGACACGCTGCCGGCCGGTATCCTGGCTGGCTTCCCGGTGGTGGACGTGAAGGTCACGCTGACGTTCGGTTCGTACCACGACGTGGACTCGAACGAAAACGCGTTCCGCATGGCCGGCTCGATGGCTTTCAAGGAAGCCATGCGCAAGGCCAGCCCGGTTCTGCTCGAGCCGATGATGGCCGTGGAAGTGGAAACGCCGGAAGACTACACGGGTACCGTGATGGGCGATCTGTCGTCCCGCCGCGGCATCGTGCAGGGCATGGACGACATGGTTGGCGGCGGCAAGATCATCAAGGCCGAAGTCCCGCTGTCGGAAATGTTCGGTTACTCGACCGCGCTGCGTTCGGCCACGCAAGGCCGCGCCACGTACACCATGGAATTCAAGCACTACGCTGAGGCACCGAAGAACATCGCCGAAGCAGTGATGACGGCCAAGGGCAAGTAATAAAGCTTCGCCGCCATGCATGATCTGCGTGGCGGCGCAAAGAATTGAATCTGACTGTATTCCATTAGGAGCTGAAACATGGCAAAGGAAAAGTTCGAGCGGACCAAGCCGCACGTGAACGTAGGTACGATTGGTCACGTTGACCACGGCAAGACGACGCTGACGGCAGCGATTGCCACGGTGCTGGCTGCGAAGTTCGGCGGCGCCGCCAAGAAGTACGACGAAATCGACGCAGCGCCGGAAGAAAAGGCACGCGGCATCACGATCAACACCGCACACGTGGAATACGAGACGGCCAACCGCCACTACGCCCACGTTGACTGCCCGGGCCACGCTGACTATGTGAAGAACATGATCACGGGCGCTGCGCAGATGGACGGCGCGATCCTGGTTTGCTCGGCAGCTGACGGCCCGATGCCGCAAACGCGCGAGCACATCCTGCTGGCCCGCCAGGTTGGCGTGCCGTACATCATCGTGTTCCTGAACAAGTGCGACATGGTGGATGACGCCGAGCTGCTGGAACTGGTGGAAATGGAAGTGCGCGAACTTCTGTCGAAGTACGACTTCCCGGGCGACGACACCCCGATCATCAAGGGTTCGGCCAAGCTGGCGCTGGAAGGCGACAAGGGCGAGCTGGGCGAAGTGGCGATCATGAACCTGGCCGACGCACTGGACTCGTACATCCCGACGCCGGAGCGCGCCGTTGACGGTACGTTCCTGATGCCGGTGGAAGACGTGTTCTCGATCTCGGGCCGCGGTACCGTGGTGACGGGTCGTATCGAGCGTGGCGTGGTCAAGGTCGGCGAAGAAATCGAAATCGTGGGTATCCGCCCGACGGTGAAGACGACTTGCACGGGCGTGGAAATGTTCCGCAAGCTGCTGGACCAGGGTCAGGCTGGCGACAACGTGGGTCTGCTGCTGCGCGGCACGAAGCGCGAAGACGTGGAGCGTGGTCAAGTTCTGTGCAAGCCGGGCTCGATCAAGCCGCACACGCACTTCACGGGTGAGGTCTACATCCTGTCGAAGGACGAAGGTGGCCGTCACACGCCGTTCTTCAACAACTACCGCCCGCAGTTCTACTTCCGTACGACCGACGTGACTGGCTCGATCGAGCTGCCGAAGGACAAGGAAATGGTCATGCCGGGTGACAACGTGTCGATCACCGTCAAGCTGATCGCCCCGATCGCCATGGAAGAAGGCCTGCGCTTCGCTATCCGCGAAGGTGGTCGTACCGTCGGCGCCGGCGTTGTGGCAAAGATCCTCGACTAAGCAACCTTCCTGGGACATGCCCGCGGGCATGTCCCCTATAATCCGGGCTCACTGCCCATCGCTCTTTTAAGGAACAATCATGCAGAACCAGAAGATCCGTATCCGCCTGAAGGCTTTCGACTATCGCCTGATCGACCAGTCGGCCGCCGAAATCGTGGATACCGCCAAGCGTACCGGCGCGATCGTCAAGGGCCCGGTGCCCCTGCCGACCCGCATCCAGCGCTTCGACATCCTGCGTTCGCCGCACGTCAACAAGACCAGCCGCGATCAGTTCGAGATCCGTACTCACCAGCGCCTGATGGACATCGTCGATCCGACGGACAAGACCGTCGACGCGCTGATGAAGCTCGACCTGCCGGCCGGCGTGGACGTCGAGATCAAGGTGTAAGTATGTTTCGGACCGCTCCGGCGGCCTGATCCAGCGAAAGCGGCGAACTTCGGTTCGCCGTTTTTGTTTTGTGGGCCGGCGCCGTGCCTGGCGTCCCGAACGTCCCTGTTCAGCCCCGTCCGCGCCGCCGCAACGTCTCGGCCGGGCACTCTCCGAATGCACGCCGATACTCGGCGCTGAACCGCCCCAGGTGGGCAAAGCCCCAGCGCAACGCTGCGGCCGTGACCGACGACAGCGTCGCGTCATTAAGCAGATCCTGCCGTACCCGTTCCAGCCGCACCGTGCGCAGATAGGCCATCGGGCTCAGGCCGCGATGCTCGCGGAATCCGGCATAGAGGCTGCGCAGGCTGACGCCAGCCATCTCGGCCAGCTGCGCCGGCGTCAACGCGGCGTCGGCATGTGCATGGATATATTCCTCGACCACCTTCACATGGCGCGGTGCCAGGGGCTTGCCGTGCTGGCGCAGCGTGTCCGACAGGCTGTGCGGCTGGCAGGTCAGCAGCGTACCGATCACCAGTTGTTCGAGCTGGCACGCCGTCAGCGGATGGCTGGCTGCTTCGGGCGCGCGAGCCAGCGTTTCGGCCAGGTACTGGATCAGCGCGTGCCAGCCAGCGCCGCGCCAGGCCATGTCCAGTTGAAAACGCAGCGGCTGGTACGGCTTGTGCCCCAGGTAGGCGGAGCAGACCCGCTCCAGCGCGCTACGCTCGATGCGGACGATCAACTGGTCGTTGTCGGCGCTCCAGCGCATGCGCAGCGGCTCGCTCGGGGTCAGCACCGAGGCCAGGCCGGGATCGGAAACGATGTGCTGGCCGCCGCAATGGATATCGGCCTGGCCGGCCATCGGCATCTGCACCAGCAGAAAGTCGCCAAGCGGGCCAGGGTCGATCGTCACGTCGCCGCCGTAGGCCAGCCGGTTGAACGAGACCGCCCCAAGCGGCGCGTGATGCATCCGCGCGTGCAGTGCGCTGCCATGCAGGGTAAGCCGATGGGGTTTGAAGACGGCGCCGACCCGGGCGCGCGTGGTGTCGAGATCGTCGGAATCGAACACGAGTCGCGCGGGGTCGTGAAGCAGGGCGCCTGCCAGCGGCGGCGCGGCCGGGGCAGTGGGGGGCAGCTGCAGCATGTCTCGCTCCTGGCGGGCCGGCCCGGGCGCTGCCGCCTTTACGGGGGATTGGCCGTCCCCGGCACAGCGTGCGCACCACATGATCCCGGCGGCAATTCCGCCGGCTGGCACGGTGCGCGGCGGCAGAATCGCTGCGCACCACTATAGCGGATTCGCAAGTCCCCCCGTCGCGCGGCTTGAACAGCAACGCACTTTCCTGCACTAATCGGATAGTCGCTGCAGCCGGCGGCTAGTTTGCTGCACTGCGGGTCTCCGATCATGAAGACAAGGGCGGAGGCCCGCAGCGGCCATATCCACCGAACCCACAGGAGCAAGAAAGCATGGGCCAGACCATCCAGATCGAGACCCAGGACGGCAGTTTCAGCGGTTACCTCGCCACCCCGGCGGCCGGCAAGGGCCCCGGCATCGTGCTGTGCCAGGAGATTTTTGGCGTCAATGCCACGATGCGCCAGGTGGCGGACTACTACGCCGAGGAAGGCTATACCGTGCTGGTGCCGGACCTGTTCTGGCGCATCGCACCGGGCATCGAACTGACGGACCGGGGCGCCGACTTCCAGCGCGCGCTCGGGCTGTACCAGCAATTCGACGAGGACAAGGGCGTGCAGGACGTCGGTGCCGCCCTGGCCGCGTTGCGCCAGCGCCCCGAATGCGTGGGCCAGACCGGTGTGCTGGGCTTCTGCCTGGGCGGCAAGCTGGCCTACCTGGCGGCATGCCGGTTGCCCGACGTGGCCTGCGCGGTGGGCTATTACGGCGTGGGCATCGAGCACGCGCTGGCCGAGGCCGACAAGATCCGTGGCCGGCTGGTGCTGCATGTCGCGGAGCGCGATGGCTTTTGTCCGCCAGAAGCGCAGGCGCGCATCCGCGCGGCGCTGGACGGCCGCGCCAATGTCGAGCTGTATGTGTACCCGGGTATGGACCACGCCTTTGCGCGCGCCGGCGGCGAGCACTTCGACAAGGCATCGGCGCTGATGGCGCACCAGCGGTCCATCGCGGCACTGCGCGCCGAAATGGGGCCGCACTACGACTTCTCCGGGCTCTGGGACAAGCACTGCGAATACGAATTCGCCACCCGCGACGTCGACGCCACCATGGCCACGATGGTGCCCCAGCCCTACGTCAACCACATCCCGACGATGACCGGCGGCGTGGGCCATCGCGAGCTGAAGCGCTTCTACCAGCATCACTTCGTCCACAGCAATCCGCCCGATACCGCGCTGATTCCGCTGTCGCGCACGATTGGCGCCAGCCAGGTGGTGGACGAAATGCTGTTCTGCTTCACCCACACCTGCGAGATCGACTGGATGCTGCCCGGCGTGCCGCCAACCGGCAAGCGCGTGGAGGTGCCGCTGATCGCCATCGTCAAGTTCCGGGGCGACAAGCTCTATCACGAACACATCTACTGGGACCAGGCCAGCGTGCTGGTGCAGATCGGCCTGCTGGACCCCAAGGGTTTGCCGGTGGCCGGTGTGGAAACGGCGCGCAAGCTGCTCGACGAGACGTTGCCGTCCAACACGCTGATGGCGCGCTGGCAGCAAAGCGAAGGCAAATAGCCACCGCCCGGGTGGCACCGCCAGGGCGGCACGCCAGAGGCCGTCCGGCATCTCAACAGGAGACACCATCATGAAGGGCTTGCAGGACAAGGTTGCCGTCATATCCGGCGGGGCCACGCTGATCGGCGCGGGCGTTGCCCGTGCCTTTGTGGAAGCGGGCACGCGCGTGGCGATCCTCGATATCGACGCCGAAGGCGGCGAGCGCGTGGCCGCGGCGCTGGGGCCCATGGCGATGTTCATCCATGCCGACATCACGCAGGACGATCGGGTCAGCGGCGCCGTGGCGCAGGTGGCGAAACGCTTTGGCCAGATCGACTTCCTGGTCAACCTGGCCTGCACCTACCTGGATGATGGCTTCCGGTCCACGCGGGCCGACTGGCTGGCAGCGCTGGACGTGAACGTGGTCTCGGGCGTGATGCTCGCGCAGGCCGTGCATCCGCACATGCGTGCGCGTGGCGGCGGCGCCATCGTCAATTTCACAAGTATCTCGTCACGCGTGGCGCAGACCGGACGGTGGCTGTACCCGGTGTCGAAGGCGGCCATGGCGCAGCTGACGCGCAACATGGCGATGGACCTGGCGCCCGACCACATCCGCGTGAATTCGGTGTCGCCAGGCTGGACATGGTGCCGGCTGATGGACGAAGTGAGCGGTGGCAATCGCGCCCGCACCGACGCCGTGGCAGCACCGTTTCACCTGCTGGGCCGTGTTGGCGAGCCCGACGAGGTGGCGCAGGTGGTGTTGTTCCTGTGCTCCGATCACGCGAGCTTCGTGACCGGCGCCGACTACGCGGTAGACGGCGGCTACGCCGCCATGGGCCCAGAGCAGAACGTGCCCGCCATCGGCAAGCTCGCCGGCTGAACCCCTTCGAACATAGATCACGGAGACAACCATGAGCCAACGCATTGCCATCGTCGGGGCCGGCCAGTCCGGATTGCAGATGGCCCTGGGCCTGCAGGCCAGGGGCTATCGGGTGACGCTGCTGTCGAACCGCACGCCGGAGCAGATCCGCGCGGGCAAGGTGATGTCCAGCCAGTGCATGTTCGACCGGGCGCTGCAGACCGAGCGCGAACTCGGCCTGAACTGGTGGGACGATGCCTGTCCGCCGGTGGAGGGCATCGGACTGGCCGTGCCGCATCCCGAACAGCGCGCCGCGAAAGCTATCGACTGGGCCGCGCGGCTCGACCGTCCGGCGCAGGCCGTAGACCAGCGGCTGAAGATGCCGGCGTGGATGGAAGCGTTCGTGGCGCGCGGCGGGGATCTGCGCATTGTCGATGTCGGCGTCGACGAACTGGAGGAACTGACCCGCGAGCACGACCTGGTGCTGCTGGCGGCCGGCAAGGGCGAGATCGTCAGCCGTTTCGAGCGCGACGCCGCGCGCAGTCCCTTTGCCACGCCGCAACGTGCGCTGGCGCTGACGTACGTGACCGGGATGATGCCCAGCACGCCGTTCTCGCGCGTCTGCTTCAACCTGATTCCCGGTGTGGGCGAGTACTTCGTCTTTCCGGCGCTGACATTGTCCGGCCCATGCGAAATCATGGTGTTCGAAGGGATTCCCGGCGGCCCGATGGACCGTTGGTCCGACGCCCGCACCCCCGATGCGCACCTTGACGAGAGCCTGCGCATCCTGCGCACCTACCTGCCCTGGGAAGCCGAGCGGTGCGAACATGTGGCGCTGACCGACGCCAACGGCATCCTGTCCGGCCGCTTCGCGCCTACCGTGCGCAAGCCGGTCATGACACTGCCTTCGGGCCGGGTGGTCTTCGGCATGGCCGACGCGGTGGTCGTCAACGATCCCATCACGGGGCAGGGCTCGAACAACGCGGCCAAGTGCTGCAAGGTCTATCTGGACGCCATCCTGGCCCATGGCGACGGCCCGTTCGACGCCGACTGGATGAACGCTACCTTCGATACCTACTGGCAGTATGCGCAGTCCGTGGTGACCTGGACCAACTCGCTGCTTACGCCGCCACCGCCGCATATCCTTGGCCTGCTCGGCGCAGCGGGCCAGTCGCCGGTGCTGGCCGCCCGCATCGCCAACGGCTTCGACAATCCGCCCGACTACTTCCCGTGGTGGACCGACGCTGCGGCGTGCCAGCAGCTGATCGACCAGCAACTGGTCAAGGCGGCCTGAGATGGCGCCGCCGATCATGGAGCGCGCCGCCGCACCGTCTGCTGTCCCGGATCCGCGCGCCTTGCGTCGGGTTTGCGGACGCTTTGCCACCGGGGTGGCCATCATCGGCGCATGCGGGCCCGAGGGCAGGGCGGTTGGCCTGACCATCAATTCCTTCGCCTCGCTGTCGCTGGACCCGCCGCTGATTCTATGGAGCCTGGCGAGGCACTCGCCGAATGCCGGCCTGTTCGCGCCGGGCGGCGCGTTCGGCGTCAGCATCCTGCGCGCGGGCCACGGCGAACTGGCACGCCGCTTTGCGACGCCCCAGCCCGACAAGTTCGCCGATGTGCCGCACTGGCGATGCCCGGCCGGGGTGCCCTATCTGGACGAAGCACTCGCCACGCTGTCATGCAGCGTCCAGCGGGCCGATGCGCTGGGCGATCACCTGCTGATCGTCGGTGCCGTCGAAGGTTTTTCGGCCTCCGAGGGCGATCCGCTGGTGTTCTACGGGGGCGATTTCGTCCGCCTGGCTGCCTGAATTGCCTGCTTCGGCGGCTATCGCGTCGCCGCAAGTCGGCTTCGCGCCGCAATTTCACTAAATTCTGACGCCAGACGCACGGTCCGGCGCGGAATTCGGCAAATCATCTTGCCCTTTCCAAACTGCTGGGTTATATTGTAAGGCTACCCGTTTCTCCGGGTAGTGGGGGCCGTTTTGGTCAGCGCAATCCTTTTCGCGCAACCCGCAAATCGCACAGTTTCGTGTATCAATCAGCCCCGGCCAATCGCAGCTGGGAATGGAGCAAACCATGAGCCTTGGCCTTGTAGGTCGCAAGGTTGGCATGACCCGTATTTTCACGGACGACGGTGATTCGATTCCCGTTACCGTGGTCGAGGTCGGCGACAACCGCGTGACGCAAATCAAGACGGACGAGACCGACGGTTATACCGCGGTTCAAGTCACCTTCGGCAGCCGACGCGCAAGCCGCGTCACCAAGCCGCTGGCGGGTCATCTCGCCAAAGCCGGCGTGGAAGCTGGCGAAATCATCAAAGAATTCCGCATCGATGCAGCCAAGGCTGCCGAACTGCAAGCTGGCGGTTCGCTGTCGGTCGACCTGTTCCAGGTCGGTCAGAAGATCGACGTGCAGGGCGTGACCATCGGTAAGGGCTACGCCGGTACCATCAAGCGCTACCACTTCGCTTCGGGTCGTGCCACCCACGGTAACTCGCGTTCGCACAACGTGCCGGGTTCCATCGGTATGGCGCAGGATCCGGGCCGCGTGTTCCCGGGCAAGCGCATGACGGGTCACCTCGGTGACGTCACCCGCACGGTGCAAAACCTCGAGATCGCCAAGATCGACGCAGAGCGCAAGCTGCTGCTGGTCAAGGGCGCCATCCCCGGTTCCAAGGGCGGCAAGGTCATCGTGACCCCGGCCGTCAAGGCCAAAGCTTAAGGAGCGCATGTAATGGAACTCAAGCTCCTCCAGGACAACGGTCAAGTCGGCGCTGGCGTTGCAGCCTCGCCGGAAGTGTTCGGCCGTGACTACAACGAAGCTCTGGTTCACCAGATCGTCGTTGCCTATCAGGCGAACGCCCGTAGCGGTAACCGCAAGCAGAAGGACCGCGAAGAGGTCAAGCACACGACCAAGAAGCCGTGGCGCCAGAAGGGTACGGGCCGTGCTCGTGCCGGTATGTCGTCCTCGCCGCTGTGGCGTGGCGGTGGCCGTATCTTCCCGAATTCGCCGGAAGAGAACTTCAGCCAGAAGGTCAACAAGAAGATGTTCCGTGCCGGTATGCGCTCGATTTACTCGCAGCTCGCACGTGAAGGTCGTATCAACGTAGTGGACGGTTTCGCTGTCGACGCACCCAAGACGAAGCTGCTGGCCGACAAGTTCAAGGCCATGGGCCTGGACTCGGTGCTGATCATCACCGACAGCCTCGACGAAAACCTCTACCTGGCTTCGCGCAACCTGCCGAACGTGGCAGTCGTGGAGCCGCGTCACGCTGATCCGCTGTCGCTGGTGCACTACAAGAAGGTGCTCGTGACGAAGGCAGCTGTCGCGCAGATCGAGGAGTTGCTGAAATGACGCAAGTAGCCAAGAACGATCATCGTTTGATGCAGGTGCTGCTCGCGCCGGTGGTTTCCGAAAAGGCAACCCTGGTCGCCGACAAGAACGAACAGGTTGTGTTCGAAGTGGCTCGCGATGCCAACAAGGCAGAAGTGAAGGCCGCCGTCGAACTGCTGTTCAAGGTCGAGGTGCAGTCCGTTCAGATCCTGAACCAGAAGGGCAAGCAAAAGCGCTTTGGCCGCTTCATGGGCCGTCGCAACCACGTCAAGAAGGCATACGTGGCGCTGAAGCCGGGTCAGGAAATCAATTTTGAAGCGGAGGCCAAGTAATCATGGCACTCGTCAAGACCAAGCCGACTTCCCCGGGTCGTCGCTCGATGGTGAAGGTGGTCAACAAGGACCTTCACAAGGGCGCCCCGCACGCTCCGCTGCTGGAAAAGCAATTCCAGAAGTCGGGTCGTAACAACAACGGTCATATCACCACCCGCCACAAGGGCGGTGGTCATAAGCACCACTACCGCGTGGTCGACTTCAAGCGCAGCGACAAGGACGGCATCGCCGCCAAGGTCGAACGCCTGGAATACGATCCGAACCGCAGCGCAAACATCGCGCTGGTGCTGTTCGCCGACGGCGAGCGCCGCTACATCATCGCCACCAAGGGCATGGTAGCTGGCCAAGCTCTGATGAACGGCTCGGAAGCCCCGATCAAGGCCGGTAACAACCTGCCGATCCGCAACATCCCGGTTGGTACCACGATCAACAACGTGGAAATCCTGCCTGGCAAGGGCGCGCAAGTTGCCCGTGCTGCTGGTGGTTCCGCCGTGCTGCTGGCCCGTGAAGGCCTGTACGCTCAGGTTCGTCTGCGCTCCGGTGAAGTGCGTCGCGTGCATATCGAATGCCGCGCCACCATCGGTGAAGTGGGCAACGAAGAGCACAGCCTGCGTGTGATCGGCAAGGCCGGTGCCACGCGCTGGCGCGGTATTCGCCCGACCGTTCGCGGCGTGGTGATGAACCCGGTGGACCACCCGCATGGTGGTGGTGAAGGCAAGACTGCTGCTGGTCGCGACCCGGTTTCGCCGTGGGGTACCCCGGCCAAGGGTTACCGTACCCGCAGCAACAAGCGCACGGACAGCATGATCGTCCAGCGCCGCCACAAGCGCTAATCGGTAGGTAGGAGCTAAAGATATGACTCGTTCCGCAAAAAAGGGTCCGTTCTGCGACGACCATCTGCTGAAGAAGGTAGAAGCAGCTGCAGGCGGCAAGGACAAGAAGCCCATCAAGACATGGTCGCGTCGTTCGACGATCATGCCTGATTTCATCGGGCTGACGATCGCCGTTCACAACGGCCGTCAACACGTGCCTGTGTACGTGACGGAAAACATGGTTGGCCACAAGCTCGGCGAATTTGCGATCACTCGCACGTTCAAGGGCCATGCGGCTGACAAGAAAGCGAAGAGGTAAGGTGCCATCATGGAAGTGAAAGCGATTCATCGCGGTGCCCGTATCTCCGCCCAGAAGACGCGCCTGGTTGCTGACCAGATCCGCGGTCTGCCGATCGAGCGCGCGCTCAACATCCTGACGTTCAGCCCGAAAAAGGCTGCCGGGATCGTTAAGAAGGTGGTCGAATCGGCCATCGCCAACGCCGAGCACAACGAAGGCGCCGACATCGACGAACTGAAGGTCAAGACGATCTTCGTCGACAAGGCAACCTCGCTCAAGCGCTTCACCGCACGGGCGAAGGGCCGCGGCAACCGCATCGAGAAACAAACCTGTCACATCACTGTGACGCTCGGCAACTAAGGAGTCACGATGGGACAGAAGATTCATCCGACTGGCTTCCGTCTGGCCGTCAGCCGTAACTGGGCTTCGCGTTGGTACGCCAACAACACGAAGTTCGCCGGCATGCTGAAAGAAGACATCGAAGTTCGCGAGTTTCTGAAGAAGAAGCTCAAGAACGCATCGGTTGGCCGTGTTGTGATCGAGCGTCCGGCCCGTAATGCACGTATCACCATTTACAGCTCGCGTCCGGGCGTGGTGATCGGCAAGAAGGGTGAGGACATCGAACTGCTGAAGGCCGAGCTGCAACGTCGCATGGGTGTGCCCGTGCACGTGAACATCGAGGAAATCCGCAAGCCGGAAACCGATGCGCAGCTGATCGCCGATTCGATCACGCAGCAGCTCGAGCGCCGCATCATGTTCCGTCGCGCCATGAAGCGCGCGATGCAGAACGCCATGCGTCTGGGTGCCCAGGGCATCAAGATCATGAGCTCGGGTCGTCTGAACGGTATTGAAATCGCACGTACCGAGTGGTACCGCGAAGGCCGTGTGCCCCTGCACACCCTGCGTGCCGACATCGACTACGGCTTCTCGGAAGCCGAAACCACCTACGGCATCATCGGTGTCAAGGTGTGGGTCTACAAGGGCGATCACCTGGGCCGCAATGACGCGCCTGTGGTGGAAGAGCCGCAAGAAGACCGTCGTCGTCGTCCGGGTCGCCCGGAAGGCCGCCGCCGTGAAGGCGAAGGCCGTCCGTCGGGCAACCGCCGCGGTGGTGCCGGTGCTGGTCGTCGCGCTGCGCCTGGCGCAGACGCGAAGAGTGGAGAATAAGAATGCTGCAACCTAAGCGTAGGAAGTATCGCAAGGAGCAGAAGGGCCGCAACACGGGTAAGGCTACCCGTGGTAACGCCGTGTCTTTCGGCGAATTCGGCCTGAAGGCAATGGGCCGTGGCCGTCTGACCGCTCGCCAGATCGAGTCGGCACGTCGTGCGATGACCCGTCACATCAAGCGTGGCGGCCGCATCTGGATCCGGATTTTCCCGGACAAGCCGATTTCGAAGAAGCCTGCCGAAGTCCGTATGGGTAACGGTAAGGGCAACCCGGAATACTACGTGGCTGAAATTCAGCCGGGCAAGATGCTGTACGAAATGGATGGCGTGAGCGAAGAGCTGGCACGTGAGGCGTTCCGTCTCGCCGCCGCCAAGCTGCCGATCGCCACGAATTTCGTGGTGCGTCAGGTCGGTACGTAAGGAGATTGGGATGAAAGCATCCGAACTGCGCGGCAAGGACGCCGCTGGCCTGAACCAGGAGCTCTCCGAGCTGCTGAAGGCCCAATTTAGCCTGCGCATGCAAAAGGCCACCCAACAGCTGCAGAACACCAGCCAGCTGAAGAAGGTGCGCAAGGACATCGCGCGTGTGCAAACCGTGCTGACCGAGAAGGCGAACGCGAAATGACCGAAGCTGCGAAGACTGAAGCAAAGCTTCACCGGACCCTCGTGGGCCGTGTCGTGAGCGACAAGATGGACAAGACCGTTACGGTCCTGATCGAAAACCGCGTCAAGCACCCCCTGTACGGCAAGTACGTGCTGCGTTCGAAGAAGTACCACGCACACGACGAAGCCAACCAGTACAAGGAAGGCGACAAGGTTGAAATCCAGGAAACGCGTCCGCTGTCGCGGACCAAGTCCTGGGTGGTTTCCCGGCTGGTAGAAGCTGCGCGCGTCATCTAAGTACAACAGTACTTTGCTGACTTGCAAGTCCAGGGTTATGTTGCTATAATCCTGGACTTCCGCTTTATTGCGTTCGCCTTAGCAGTATCACCCGGGCGGGCCTGTGGGGCGAGCAAGGGCTGGCATCCGGTAGTTTTGGGTGCGGGCACTACCGACTTCCAAGTTGATCAACCCAAGCGGTGCTGGCGCAATGCCTGGCTCCGACGGGACCAAGACTGACCGATGGGCTTCATATCAGAAGACCTGACGGATTAAGTTGGGAAGATAACACCATGATTCAGACAGAAAGCCGGCTCGAAGTGGCCGATAACACCGGTGCGCGCGAAGTGCTGTGCATCAAGGTACTGGGTGGGTCCAAGCGCCGCTACGCGAGCGTGGGCGACATCATCAAGGTGACCGTGAAGGACGCAGCGCCGCGCGGTCGCGTGAAGAAGGGCGACATCTATAACGCAGTCGTCGTGCGTACCGCCAAGGGCGTGCGCCGCGCTGACGGTTCGCTCGTCAAGTTCGACGGCAATGCCGCCGTACTGCTGAACAACAAGCTCGAGCCGATCGGCACCCGTATCTTCGGGCCGGTGACTCGTGAACTCCGTACCGAGCGCTTCATGAAGATCGTGTCGCTCGCTCCGGAAGTGCTGTAAGGAGCCGCCATGAACAAGATTCGCAAAGGCGACGAAGTCATCGTGCTGACCGGCAAGGACAAGGGCAAGCGCGGTGCCGTCCAGGCAGTGCAAGGCGACAAGGTCGTGGTTGAAGGCGTGAACGTTGCCAAGAAGCACGCTCGTCCGAACCCGATGCTGGGCACCACCGGTGGCGTGGTCGACAAGCTGATGCCGCTGCATATTTCCAACGTTGCGCTCGTGGATGCCAATGGCAAGCCGTCGCGTGTCGGTATCAAGGTCGAAGACGGCAAGCGCGTGCGCGTGCTGAAGACGACCGGTGCCGTCCTGGCCGCTTGATTCTGGGCACAGATAGGAGTTGAGCATGACAGCACGTCTGCAAGAGTTTTACAAAGAACAGGTTGTGCCGGCGCTGATGAAGCAGTTCGGCTACAAGTCGGTCATGGAAGTGCCGCGTTTCACCAAGATCACCCTGAACATGGGTCTGGGCGAAGCGATCAATGACAAGAAGGTCATTGAGCTGGCAGTCGGTGACCTGACCAAGATCGCCGGTCAGAAGCCCGTTGTGACGAAGGCCAAGAAGGCCATCGCCGGCTTCAAGATCCGTCAGGGCTACCCCATCGGCGCGATGGTGACCCTGCGCGGTGAGCGTATGTTCGAATTCCTGGACCGTTTCGTGACCGTGGCCCTGCCGCGCGTGCGTGACTTCCGTGGCGTTTCGGGCAAATCGTTCGACGGTCGTGGTAACTACAACATCGGTGTGAAAGAGCAGATCATTTTCCCCGAAATCGAGTACGACAAGATCGACGCACTGCGTGGTCTGAACATCAGCATCACGACGACGGCTAAGAACGACGAGGAAGCCAAGGCTCTCCTGAACGCGTTCAAGTTCCCGTTCCGTAATTAAGGGGTAACCGTGGCTAAACTGGCTCTGATTGAACGTGAGAAGAAGCGCGCAAAGCTCGTGGCGAAGTACGCCGACAAGCGCGCAAACCTCAAGGCCATTATTGACGACCAAGAAAAGTCGGAAGAAGAGCGTTATCTGGCGCGCCTCGAGCTGCAGAAGCTCCCGCGCAACGCTAACCCGACTCGCCAGCGTAACCGCTGCGCGATCACCGGTCGTCCCCGCGGTACCTTCCGCAAGTTTGGCCTGGCGCGTAACAAGATCCGCGAAATCGCCTTCAAGGGCGAAATCCCGGGTCTGACGAAAGCCAGCTGGTAATTACGCACAGGCTACAGGAGAAACAGTATGAGCATGAGCGATCCTATCGCCGATATGCTGACGCGCATTCGCAACGCCCAGGGCGTGCAGAAGGCGTCGGTGGTCATGCCCTCGTCCAAACTGAAGGTTGCGATCGCCAAAGTCCTGAAGGACGAAGGCTACGTCGACGACTACTCGGTTCAGGAAGATGGCGGCAAGGCGCAACTGACCATTGGTCTGAAGTATTACGCCGGCCGTCCGGTGATCGAGCGCATCGAGCGCGTTTCGAAGCCGGGTCTGCGCGTGTACAAGGGCCGCAGCGACATCCCCCAAGTGATGAACGGCCTGGGTGTGGCGATCATCTCGACCCCGCAGGGTCTGATGACCGACCGCAAGGCACGTGCCACTGGCGTGGGCGGCGAAGTTCTCTGCTACGTCGCGTAAGGAGCAAACATGTCCCGTGTAGGTAAGGCTCCCATCGCGCTGCCGAAAGGCGCGGAAGTTAATGTGGCGGCTGGCGTGCTCTCCGTTAAGGGCCCGCTCGGTACGCTGACCCAGCCGATTCACAGCCTGGTGAAGGCCAACGTTGCCGATGGCACGCTGACTTTCGAACCGGCTGACGAATCGCGTGAAGCAAACGCCCTGCAAGGCACCATGCGCGCCCTGGCGGCAAACATGGTCAAGGGCGTGACTACCGGTTTCGAGCGCAAGCTGCAGCTGGTTGGCGTGGGTTACCGCGCTCAACTGCAAGGCGCCGCGCTGAAGCTCCAGCTTGGTTTCTCGCACGATGTGATTCACGAAATGCCGGAAGGCGTGAAGGCCGAAACGCCGACGCAGACCGAGATCGTGATCAAGGGTGCTGACAAGCAGAAAGTCGGTCAGGTTGCCGCGGAAGTTCGCGCGTACCGTCCGCCCGAGCCCTATAAGGGCAAGGGTGTTCGCTACGCTGACGAGCGCGTCATCCTGAAGGAAACCAAGAAGAAGTAAGGGGTCCAGAGATGAACAAGAAAGACGCTCGTTTGCGCCGTGCACGTCAGACCCGCGCGAAAATCGCGGAACTGAAGATCAATCGTCTGACCGTGTTCCGTACGAATACGCATATTTACGCTCAGGTGTACTCGCCGTGCGGCACGCAAGTGCTGGCTTCGGCTTCGACCGCCGAGGCAGAAGTGCGCAAGGAACTGACTGGCAGCGGTGCTACCGTTGCCGCCGCCACCCTGGTGGGCAAGCGCGTTGCCGAAAAGGCAAAGGCTGCTGGCGTGGAAACCGTCGCGTTCGATCGTGGTGGCTTCCGCTTCCACGGCCGCGTGAAGGCCCTGGCTGATGCCGCGCGTGAAGCCGGCCTCAAGTTCTAAGCGCTCAAAGAGAGATACGTCATGGCAAAGATGCAAGCAAAAGTCCAACAGGACGAACGCGACGACGGCCTCCGCGAGAAGATGATCTCGGTCAACCGTGTCACCAAGGTGGTGAAGGGTGGCCGTATCCTCGGTTTCGCTGCGCTGACCGTGGTGGGTGACGGCGATGGCCGCATCGGCATGGGCAAGGGCAAGGCCAAGGAAGTTCCGGTGGCCGTGCAGAAGGCAATGGACGAAGCCCGTCGCAAGATGGTCAAGGTCTCGCTGAAGAACGGCACGCTGCAACACGAAGTTGTTGGCCGTCACGGCGCCGCCAAGGTGCTGATGATGCCCGCCAAGGAAGGTACTGGCGTGATCGCCGGTGGTCCGATGCGCGCGATCTTCGAAGTGATGGGTGTGACGAACGTTGTGACCAAGTCGCACGGTTCGACGAACCCGTACAACATGGTTCGCGCCACCATCGATGGTCTGACCAAGATGAGCACGCCGGGCGAAATCGCCGCCAAGCGTGGCAAGTCGGTCGAAGACATCCTCGGCTAAGGTGAACGAAATGTCGCAGAAAACCGTAAAAGTGCAACTCGTGCGTAGCCTGATCGGTACGCGCGAGGATCATCGCGCCACCGTACGTGGCCTGGGCCTGCGTCGCCTGAACTCCGTTTCGGAGCTGCAGGACACGCCCGCCGTGCGCGGCATGATCAACAAGGTCTCGTACCTGGTCAAGGTTCTGGCCTGATCGGGACTCGGAGAGCAACATGCAACTGAACAACCTGAAACCGGCCGACGGTTCGAAGCACGCCAAGCGTCGCGTCGGCCGCGGTATCGGCTCCGGCCTGGGCAAGACGGCTGGTCGTGGTCACAAGGGTCAGAAGTCGCGTTCGGGCGGCTTCCACAAGGTTGGCTTCGAAGGCGGTCAAATGCCGCTGTATCGTCGCCTGCCGAAGCGTGGTTTTACCTCGCTGACCAAGGCCTTCACCGCTGAAGTGACCCTGCGCGACATCGAACGCCTGGAAGCTGCCGAAGTGGACCTGCTGGTCCTGAAGCAAGCTGGCCTGGTGGGCGAGCTGGTCAAGAGCGCAAAGGTCATCAAGGCCGGCGAACTGTCCCGCAAGGTGACGATCAAGGGTCTGGGCGCCACCGTTGGTGCCAAGGCTGCGATCGAAGCCGCTGGCGGCCAGATCGAAGCGTAATTACGCAGTAGCATTCGCAGCATAGGCGAAGTCACAGTCGGAGCATCGTTTGGCCACGGCGAAACCCAATGCAAGCGCGCAGGCCAGGAACACGGCTAAGTACGGCGATCTCAAGCGCCGGCTTATGTTCCTGGTGCTGGCCCTGATCGTCTACCGCATCGGTGCACATATTCCGGTGCCGGGAATCGATCCGGACCAGCTTGCGAAGCTTTTCCAGAGTCAGTCGGGTGGCATCCTCGGGATGTTCAACCTGTTCTCGGGCGGTGCGCTGTCGCGCTTTACCGTCTTCGCGCTCGGCATCATGCCGTACATCTCGGCGTCGATCATCATGCAATTGCTGACGATCGTGCTGCCGCAGCTGGAGTCGCTGAAGAAGGAAGGGCAGGCAGGGCAGCGGAAGATTACGCAATACACACGCTACGGCACCGTGGTTCTGGCCACGTTCCAGGCGTTGTCGATTGCGGTGGCACTGGAGTCGCAGCCAGGGCTGGTTATTGATCCGGGTCTGATGTTCCGGGCCACGGCGGTAATCACGCTGGTGACCGGTACGATGTTCCTGATGTGGCTGGGTGAGCAGATTACCGAGCGCGGTCTGGGCAACGGTATTTCGATCATCATCTTCGGTGGTATCGCGGCGGGCCTGCCCAATGCGATCGGCGGACTGTTTGAACTGGTCCGTACGGGTTCCATGAGCATCATCGCGGCGATCCTGATCGTGGCGATCATTGCCGGTGTGACCTACGCCGTGGTGTTTATCGAGCGTGGCCAGCGCAAGATCCTGGTGAACTATGCCAAGCGTCAGGTCGGCAACAAGGTGTACGGCGGTCAGTCGTCGCACCTGCCGCTGAAGCTGAACATGGCAGGGGTGATTCCGCCGATCTTTGCATCGTCGATCATTCTGTTCCCGGCGACGATTGCAGGCTGGTTCACGTCTGACTCGACGGGTGCGGTTGGCCGGTTCATCAAGGACCTGGCTGCCACGCTGTCGCCGGGCCAGCCGGTCTACATCCTGCTGTATGCGACTGCAATTGTATTTTTCTGCTTCTTCTACACGGCTCTGGTCTATAACAGCCGTGAAGTGGCAGACAACCTGAAGAAAAGTGGAGCCTTCATTCCGGGCATCCGTCCGGGCGAGCAAACGACGCGCTATATCGACAAGATCCTGGTGCGCCTGACGCTGGCTGGTGCGATTTACATCACACTGGTCTGCCTGTTGCCGGAATTCCTGGTGCTGCGCTGGAACGTTCCGTTCTATTTCGGCGGAACCTCGCTGCTGATCATCGTGGTTGTCACGATGGACTTCATGGCACAGGTGCAGTCCTATGTCATGTCGCAGCAGTACGAGTCGCTGCTGAAGAAGGCGAATTTCAAGGGTAACCTGACCTTGCGCTAGCGAAGCGGCGGGGTCGGGACGGGCACCAGGTATGGCAAAGGACGACGTCATCCAGATGCAAGGGGAGGTCCTGGAAAATCTCCCCAACGCGACGTTCCGTATCAAATTGGAGAATGGCCACGAAGTACTCGGGGCACATCTCCGGCAAGATGCGAATGAACGACATCCGGATTCTTCCGGGTGACAAGGTGACGGTTGAGCTGACTCCATATGATCTGTCTCGCGCACGTATCGTCTTCCGGACGAAGTGAAGCGAACTGGAATTGAAGGAAGAGGAAAATCATGAAAGTGCTGGCTTCTGTTAAGCGCATTTGCCGCAACTGCAAAATCATCAAGCGCAACGGTGTCGTGCGCGTGATCTGCTCGTCGGATCCCCGCCACAAGCAACGCCAAGGCTAATCGGAAAGAGGATTGACGAATGGCACGTATCGCAGGGGTTAACATCCCGAACCACAAGCACACCGAAATCGGCCTGACGGCTATTTATGGTGTCGGCCGCTCGCGCGCCCGCAAGATTTGCGAGGCCACCGGTGTACCGTTTGACAAGAAGGTCAAGGATCTGACCGACGCCGACCTGGAAAAGCTTCGTGACGAAGTGGGCAAGGTCACGGTCGAGGGTGACCTGCGTCGTGAAACCACGATGAACATCAAGCGTCTGATGGACCTTGGTTGCTATCGTGGCATGCGTCACCGCAAAGGTCTGCCGCTCCGCGGCCAGCGTACCCGCACCAACGCCCGTACCCGCAAGGGTCCGCGCAAGGCCGGCGTGGCACTGAAGAAGTAAAGCCGAAGGCAGAGGAATAGACGAATGGCAAAAGGTCCGAACAACGCCGCCCAGCGCGCGCGTAAGAAGGTCAAGAAGAACGTTGCCGACGGCATTGCGCACGTCCACGCTTCGTTCAACAACACCATCATCACGATCACCGACCGCCAGGGCAACGCCCTGTCGTGGGCGACCGCTGGTGGCCAGGGCTTCAAGGGTTCGCGCAAGTCAACCCCGTTTGCAGCCCAGGTTGCCGCCGAGAACGCCGGCCGCGTGGCGCAAGACCAGGGTATCAAGAACCTGGAAGTGCGCATCAAGGGCCCGGGCCCGGGTCGCGAATCGGCTGTCCGTGCGCTGAACGCGCTGGGCATCAAGATTTCGGTGATCGAAGATGTGACGCCGGTGCCGCACAACGGCTGCCGTCCGCCGAAGCGCCGCCGTATCTAAGCGCCAGGCTTGCCGGAGATGCGATCAGGGTCTTACCCCGTATCTCCGGACTGTGGTAGTATCCCGCGTTGGCCTGCTGCAATTTTTTGCGGCGGGCTTTCGTTTTGCGTCCGCGCCTTGAGACTGCTGTCTCGGCGAGGGCGATATCGTCATGCTTTTGCGTTGCCTCCGCGTGGTCTGGCCATTGCGGATGAAGAACCATAAGCCCACCGTCCGTCACAGTAGGTGACGGACTCGCGGCGCGTCCTGATGGCGTCGCGATCGATCAAAGGAAGATAAAGTGGCACGTTATACCGGCCCGAAGGCCAAACTTTCCCGCCGCGAAGGCACCGATCTGTTCCTGAAGAGCGCACGTCGCTCGCTGGCCGACAAGTGCAAGCTGGACAGCAAGCCGGGCCAGCATGGCCGCACCTCGGGCGCCCGTACGTCCGACTACGGCAACCAGCTGCGCGAAAAGCAGAAGGTCAAGCGCATCTACGGTGTGCTGGAGCGTCAGTTCCGCCGCTACTTCGCTGAAGCCGACCGCCGCAAGGGCAACACCGGCGAAAAGCTGCTGCAACTGCTGGAATCGCGTCTGGACAACGTCGTGTACCGCATGGGCTTCGGCTCGACCCGCGCTGAAGCGCGCCAACTGGTGTCGCACAAGGCGATCCTGGTGAACGGTCAGCCGCTGAACGTGCCGTCGGCCCAGGTCAAGGCTGGTGACATCGTGTCGATCCGCGAACAATCGAAGAAGCAGGTTCGTATCGCCGAAGCCCTGTCGCTGGCCGAGCAGTCGGGCTTCCCGACCTGGGTTGCCGTGGATTCCAAGAAGTTCGAAGGCACGTTCAAGCAGGCTCCGGATCGCGCCGATATTTCGGGCGACATCAACGAAAGCCTGATCGTCGAACTGTATTCGCGTTAATCGCGGACCGAGATTCGAACGGTTCAGCGCTTGCCTTATCCACAAGGCTTCGCTTTCAGCCCGGCGCGCCATGCGGCGCGCCGGGCTTATTGCCCATCATGCGATGGGTTTTCTCAGGTTCCAAACGTCAGCCTTATCGGTGTAACGAGCCGAGGGTATTGAAAAGGACAACCTAATGCAAACAGCACTCCTCAAGCCAAAAATCATCGCCGTCGAACCGCTGGGCGACCACCACGCCAAAGTCGTGATGGAGCCGTTTGAACGCGGTTATGGGCATACGCTTGGTAACGCGCTGCGTCGCGTCCTGCTGTCGTCGATGGTCGGCTATGCGCCGACTGAGGTCACGATCGCTGGGGTCGTCCACGAGTATTCCACCATCGATGGCGTTCAGGAAGACGTCGTCAACCTGCTCCTCAACCTGAAGGGCGTGGTGTTCAAGCTGCACAACCGCGACGAAGTCACGGTATCGCTGCGCAAGGATGGCGAAGGCGTGGTCACGGCGGCCGATATCGAGCTGCCGCACGATGTCGAAATCATCAACCCGGGTCACGTCATTGCCCACCTGTCCGCAGGCGGCAAGCTCGACATGCAGATCAAGGTCGAGCAAGGCCGCGGCTACGTGCCGGGCAACGTGCGCAAGTTCGGCGACGAGTCGGGCAAGGTGATCGGCCGTATCGTGCTGGACGCCTCGTTCTCGCCGGTGCGCCGCGTTTCGTACGCCGTGGAATCGGCTCGTGTGGAACAGCGTACCGACCTGGACAAGCTGGTGATGAACATCGAAACCGACGGCGTGATCTCGCCGGAGGAAGCGATTCGCCAGTCGGCCCGTATCCTGGTAGACCAGCTGTCGGTGTTCGCCGCGCTGGAAGGCACCGAGTCGGCAGCCGAGGCTGCTTCGAGCCGCGCACCGCAGATCGATCCGATCCTGTTGCGCCCGGTGGACGACCTCGAACTGACGGTGCGTTCGGCCAACTGCCTGAAGGCCGAAAACATCTACTACATCGGCGACCTGATCCAGCGTACCGAGAACGAACTGCTCAAGACCCCGAACCTGGGTCGCAAGTCGCTCAACGAGATCAAGGAAGTCCTGGCTTCGCGTGGTCTGACGCTCGGCATGAAGCTCGAGAACTGGCCGCCCGCAGGTCTGGAGAAGTAATTGGCGGGTGGAGCCGTCGCAAGGCGGCTCCACTGTCAACGCGCCGCTGGCAATTCCGCCTGCGGCACCGTAGCAATACCGGCCCGCGCACGAGCCCGCTTCCAGCAGGCCAAGGCGATAGAAGAGCTGGTCAAACACTGTAATCGAAAGGAATCATCATGCGTCACCGTCATGGTCTGCGGAAACTGAACCGCACCTCGTCGCACCGTCTCGCGATGCTGCGCAACATGTCCAACTCGCTGTTCCAGCACGAGCTGATCAAGACCACCCTGCCCAAGGCCAAGGAACTGCGCAAGGTTGTCGAGCCGCTCATCACGCTGGCCAAGAAGGACACCGTTGCCAACCGCCGTCTGGCTTTCGCCCGTCTGCGCGACCGCGACATGGTCACCAAGCTGTTCACCGAACTGGGCCCGCGCTACGCCACCCGTCCGGGCGGCTACACCCGTATCCTGAAGTTCGGTTTCCGTCAGGGCGACAATGCGCCGATGGCGCTGGTCGAGCTGGTGGACCGTCCGGAAATCACCGAAGCCCCGGCTGAAGAAGCTGCGGAATAAGTGATGACCGATCCCGTCCCCGCTGACGGGTAATCGGACACGGCACTACAATCGAGCCAGGCTTTTGCCTGGCTCTTTTGTTTTGTGCCCGTATCCACGCATGACACTCTCAGACTCCTCTCATGGCGCCAAGGCCCCGGAACCGGCAGAATCGGTCTGGATGGCGATGACCAACCTGCCTGACGAGGCATCCGCCGCCCGCGTGGCGCGCGCCGTGCTGGAAGCCAGGGTAGCGGCCTGCGTGAACCGGCTGGCACCGTGCCAGTCCGAGTATTGGTGGCAAGGCCAGCTGGAGCAGGCGCAGGAATGGCCGCTGCTGATCAAGACCACGCAGGGCCAGTATACGGCGCTGGAAGCCGTGATCCGCGCCGAGCATCCCTATGACGTGCCAGAGCTCATTGCGTGGCCGCTGGCGGCCGGATTGCCCACTTACCTGGGGTGGGTCCGCGCGGAAGCCACCGGGGTGCCAGGCAGGCCCTGAAGCCAGAACAACAAGTATCGGAACAACTCATGGGAATGTCGGGGATCAGCAGGAACGGAACATGGCTGGACGGTGCCACGCGCGCCTTCGGGGCACGCTCCGATGCGGCGCAGGGCGCGCTTCAATGGGGGCGTGCGTTGCGTCATATTGTCGCAACCGTCCTGGTGCTCCTTGTGTGCCTTGTGACCTGGAGCGGTGCCCGCGCAGCGACGGAAGACGACTTCCTGCCACCCGAACAGGCGTTCAAGTTTGCCGCCCGGCAGATCGATCCCCAAACCATCGAGGTCCGGTTCGACGTCGCGGATGGCTACTACCTGTACCGCGAGCGCTTCGCCTTTGCCGCGCAGCCCGCCGGCGTCAAGCTGGGCGCGCCGGCCATGCCGCAGGGCAAGGTCCATTTCGACGAGACCTTCGGCAAGGACATGGAGACCTACCGGGGCGCCGTCGTCGTCAAGGTGCCGGTCGAGCAGGCGCCAGCCGATGGACGCTGGACGCTGGTGGTGACATCGCAGGGCTGCGCGGACAAGGGGCTGTGCTACCCGCCGATGGAAAGCGTGTACAAGGTTGGCGGGTCGGCGCTGGGCAATCTTTTCGGTGACCGCAGTGCGCCCGCCCGGTCGACGCCCGCCGCACCCCAGGCGGATACTCCCGCGAACGAGATACCGCGGTCATCTGCGGTACGCGGCGCCCAGATCGACGAGAACGATCGCATTGCCGGTGCGCTGGCGAGCCGCAGTCTCCCGCTTATCGGCGCGCTGTTCTTCGGGCTCGGACTGCTGCTGACATTTACGCCCTGCGTGCTGCCGATGGTGCCCATCCTGTCGTCGATCGTGGTTGGCGAGCACGTGACGCGGGGCCGCGCCTTTGTCGTGTCGCTGGCCTATGTGCTGGGCATGGCCGTGGTCTACACCGCCGTGGGCGTGGCGGCCGGGCTGGCCGGCGAAGGTCTGTCGGCCGCGCTGCAGACGCCGTGGGTGCTGGGCCTGTTTGCGCTGCTGATGATCGGGCTTTCCTTGTCGATGTTCGGCCTCTATGAACTGCAACTGCCCCAGCGCTGGCAGACCCGCCTGACCGAGTCGTCCAATCGCCGGCAAGGCGGCCAGGTTGCCGGTGCGGTGGCGATGGGCGCCCTTTCGGCACTGATTGTCGGGCCGTGCGTGACCGCGCCGCTGGCGGGTGCCCTGGCCTATATCGCCCAGACCGGCGATGCCTTGACGGGCGGCGCCGCGTTGTTGGCGATGGCGCTGGGCATGGGCGTGCCGCTGCTGCTGGTGGGCGTGGGCGCCGGCAACCTGCTGCCGCGTGCGGGCAAATGGATGGAGGCCACCAAGCGCTTCTTCGGCTTCCTGCTACTCGGCGTGGCGATCTGGATGGTCACGCCTGTGCTGCCGGCCTGGGTGGTAATGCTGGCCTGGGCGGCCTTGCTGCTTGTCGCGGCCGTGTACCTGGGTGCGTTTGACGCGCTGGGGCCGGATCCGCGCGGGTTGCTGCGCTTGGGCAAGGGTCTCGGATTGCTGGCCGCGCTGGCCGGCGCGATCCAGATCGTGGGTGTGGCGTCCGGTGGACGCGATCCCCTGCAGCCACTGTCGCATCTGAGTGGCCTGGCCGGGGCGCAGGGCCAGCCGGCCACCAAGGACGCGGTGCGCTTTGATCGCGTGCGCAGCGTGGCGGAACTGGACGCGCGCGTTGCGCAGGCCGCTGCGGCGGGCCGGCCGGTGCTGCTCGATTTCTATGCGGATTGGTGCGTCAGCTGCAAGGAAATGGAAAAGCTGACGTTTCCCGACGCGAAGGTCAAGGCCCGCCTGTCCAACGTCGTGCTGCTGCAGGCCGACGTCACGGCCAACAACGCCGATGACAAGGCGCTGCTGAAGCGCTTTGGCCTGTTCGGCCCGCCGGGGATCATCCTGTTCGGAGCGGACGGGCGCGAGCGGCCTGTGCGCGTGATCGGCTATCAGTCGGCGAACCGCTTCCTGGACAGCCTGGAGCGCGCGTTCGGCAAGGCGCCGCAGACCTGAGTACGCTCCGATGGGCGTCGGGCCGGGCGAAGTCTATCGATCCAGCCAGCGCCCCAGCGCCCAGATACCTCCAATGGTGGCCACCACGCCGCCCATCAGGCCGATCGACCACCAGAAGCCGTCCGGCTCCTGCAGCCACGGCATGCGCGCGAAATTCATGCCGAACACGCCGGTAATCAGCGTCAGCGGCATGAACAGGGCGGTAATGATCGTCAGCGCCCGCATGGTGCGGTTGGTGCGGTGCGCCACCGCCGAGAAATGGATCTGCACGGCCGACTCGATCGAATCCTCAAGCCGCCGGGCGTGCGCCAGCACCCGCATGATGTGCTCCATCAGGTCGGTCAGTCGCACGAGCAGCACTTCGTCACGACTGGCGGCACCGGGGTCGCCGTCGCCGGTGCTGTAGCGGTTGTCGAGCAGGCTGTCGCGGAATTCCTGCAGCGCGTCGCGCTGCTCTTCGCTCAGGTTTTCAAGTCGGCGCAACTGGATACGTGCGTCGAGCAGGCCTTCCCAGCTCGAAAAGCTCTGCCGGGCGCTCAGCAGCGCGCGCTGCCAGCGGTCAAGTTGCCGCGTGAGCGGCGTCCGCAGATCCAGGTAGCGGTCCACCATGGCGTTCAGCATCCGCAACATCAGGTCTTCCGGCCGAGTGGGCGGTCGGACGCCATGCATCAGTGACGCGGCACCGTTGGCGCGCGCGGCGCGGACTGCGGCGAGCCGCAGGTGTCCAGCAGCCGTTGCCTGACCTGGTCGATGGTGCGCGACGGCGACGGGCGTACCGTGACCAGCACGTTGTCGAACACGAAAAAAGCCACCGGCTGGGTGTCGATGCGCGCCAGTGCGGGCAAAAAGCCGGGTGCGTACTTGCGCGATGCCTTGCGAGGCGCCGGCATCGGCACGGCCGTCGCGCCGGCCTGTTGCGGCGTAGCGACAGTCGGCGTGGTGGTCGTGGCAGTTGTGGCGGTGGTCGAGGCCGTTGTGACTGCCATGGCGGTATCGCCGGCTGCACCGGCCTGCGCGGCGTCCGCCTCGGCAAACTGCCGGCTGGTCTCGAAGGTCAGCTTGCGGAAGATCACCATGTCATACGCATTGGTCGTGTCAAAGAACGACGGATGCGCAGGATTGGTGGCGTCGGCCAGGTGCAGGTCCAGAATGGGCGCACCGGTCAGTGCCACCAGACGGTCACGCCACGCGCCAGGCGCGGGCGTTACCTCGTCGGTGGCGAAGTCGGCCCAGACAAAGCGCGCCGCGGCATTGCCGGAGAGAAAGTCGCGCGCGGCGTCCAGCGTCGCGAGCGGGTGTACCTGGCTGGCCGAGAAGCCGAGTAGCTGCATGCGGCGATGTCGGCCGGTCAGCCGGCGGTCTTCAGCAGGCGCGCGGCATCGCGTGCAAAGTAGGTAAGGATGCCGTCGGCGCCAGCGCGGCGGAACGCCAGCAGCGATTCCATCATGACCTTGTCGTGATCCAGCCAGCCGTTCTGGGCGGCGGCCTTGAGCATCGCGTATTCGCCACTGACCTGGTAGACGTAGGTCGGATAGCGGAACTCGTCCTTCACGCGGCGCACGATGTCCAGGTACGGCATGCCGGGCTTCACCATCACCATGTCGGCGCCTTCCATGATGTCCTGGCCCACTTCGCGCAGCGCCTCATCGGTGTTGGACGGGTCCATCTGGTAGGTCATCTTGTTGCCCTTGCCCAGATTGGCGGCCGAGCCGACTGCATCGCGGAACGGGCCATAGAAGGCCGACGCGTACTTGGCCGAGTAGGCCATGATGCGCGTATGGATGTGGTTGGCTTCTTCCAGCGCGGCGCGTACTGCACCGATACGGCCGTCCATCATGTCCGACGGCGCGACGATGTCCACGCCGGCCTCGGCCTGGACCAGCGCCTGCCTGACCAGGATGTCGACGGTGATGTCGTTGATGACATAGCCGTTCTCGTCCAGCACGCCGTCCTGGCCGTGGCTGGTGTACGGGTCGAGTGCCACGTCGGTCAGCACGCCGAGTTCGGGGAAGCGGTCCTTCAGCGCGCGCACGGCGCGGGGCACCAGGCCTTCGGTACGGGTGGCCTCGATGCCATCGGGGGTCTTCAGCGACGGATCGATGACCGGGAACAGGGCGATCACGGGAATGCCCAGCTTCACGCAGTCTTCGGCCACCGGCATCAGCAGGTCCACCGACACGCGTTCCACGCCGGGCATCGACGCCACGGACTCGCGCTTGTTCTGGCCGTCCAGGATGAACACCGGATAAATCAGGTTGTCGGGCGACAGGCGGTTCTCGCGCATCATGCGGCGCGAGAAGTCATCGCGACGCATGCGGCGGGGACGGTACTCGGGGAACGTGGACATGGCGGAATCGGGGGGAGGAGAAAGTCGTGGACGAATGCGTGGCGCACGTCACCGCAGCGGGCTGCGGGCAATGACGAAACACGTGCGCCAAAAGAAGAAAGAACTTTTGTGCGTGCCCGCTATCATACTCGCGGACACTCTGTGTTGCTTCGCGCAGCGCGGTGTCCCCCGCTACTCCTCCCTGAGCGGGTACCCGCCCTGAACCGGTGGGAAAGTTCGTCCCCGTTGCTTGCAACGGGGCTTTTTTTTGCCCGGTCCGGGTACGGAAGACGAGAAATCTGGCGTACCTACGCCTGCGGGGCGCCGGCGGCAGCCTCGGGCGGCAGGGCCTCGGGCAGTGCCAGCCATCCTGCCACCACGCGCTGGGCTTCCTCGATGCCGCGCCGCTTCAGGCTGGAGAACAGCTGTGCGGTCATGGCCGGCGGATTGTCCATCTGGGCCGCGTAGTCGGCCAGCATGCGCTTCGTTTCGCGCAGTGCCGTGGCGTTTTCGCTGTTGGTCAGCTTGTCGGCCTTGGTCAGCAGCACATGGATCGGCTTGCCGGTGGGCAGGAACCACTCCACCATCTGGCAATCGAGGTCCGTAAACGGGCGGCGCGCGTCCATCATCAGGATCAGGCCGGCCAGCTGGGTGCGGCTCTGCACGTAATCGGACAGCAGGCCTTGCCAGTGGTACTTGGCGCTGCCCGAGACCTCGGCGTAGCCATAGCCCGGCAGGTCGACCAGGAACCCGAGCGGATCGGTCGCCTTGACCGGGGCGACGGTGAAGTAGTTGATATGTTGCGTGCGGCCAGGGGTGCGGGACGAAAACGCCAGCCGCTTCTGGTTGCACAGCGTGTTGATGGCCGTCGACTTGCCGGCGTTGGAACGCCCGGCGAACGCCACCTCGGGAACTGCCGTGGCCGGCAGGTCGCGCAGATGGTTGACGGTATCGAAGAAACGGGCCTGTTGTAGAAGGGACATGCGCAAATACGTGGAGCTGGCGGGCAGGGCGCTGGCAAGGGGCCAGTGCAGACGTCGCCACAGACACTGACCTAAGTCAATCCGGAAAGCGATTTATTGTACAATAACCCGGTTTACGGTCTCCTGAGCGGGTGACGTGTGGCATCCTTGCCGGATGTCATCGGCGAACTCTGAAAAAGGATCGGGCATATTGTCCTCGATCAAGAATAGGACGTCGCGCATACGCGTTACCGGCTCCTGCCCCATGGCGCTTCCTCACCGCCGGGCAGGGGGATAAGGACGACCGGCATGCATTACGGTGTTCATAACAAAATCTCACAAGGTGTAAGGATGAACCGCATTGCGAAACTTTTGGGAGTCATGGCGCTGGCAGTTCCGCTGGGCGCGATGACAGGGCTGGTATCTGCCGCAGAGCAGGCCCCCGCCAAGGCGGATCCCGCCAAGGGCGAGACGCTTTACACGCAAGGTGTTCCCGATCGCAATGTCCCGGCATGCTTCTCCTGCCACGGTACAGCCGGCAACAGCACGGCCGCCGTCAATCCCAAGCTGGCGGGTCAGCAGGGCGATTACGTTCACAAGCAGCTCGCTGATTTCAAGGCCAAGTCTCGCGATAACGCCATCATGTCGCTGTACGCCCAGGCACTGAGCGACCAGGACATGAAGGACATCGGCGCCTACCTTGCCAAGCAGCAGCTCAAGCCGGCCACGGCCAAGAACAAGGTAACGATCGAGGAAGGCCAGAAGATCTACCGCGGGGGTATTGCCGCCAAGGGCGTGCCGGCCTGTGCAGGCTGCCACGGGCCGACCGGCGCCGGTATTCCGGCACAGTATCCGCGCATTGGAGGCCAGTATTCCGAGTACACCGAAGCGCAACTGGTGGCATTCCGCCAGGGCACCCGAAAGAACAATTCGGTCATGAGCACGATTACCGCCAGGATGTCGGATGCCGAGATCAAGGCGGTGGCGGACTACGTCGCCGGCGTCCGTTAAGTCGTATCAGGCCCGCCTGTCAGGAGATTCCCTCGGGGGATGAACCGGACGCGTGGGCAACAATCGAAGAGGGTGGCCTGCTTGCCAAAGCATGTCCACCCTTTTTTATTTTCAGCGGCACCACATCGCGTCACACCGGCGCGCAACACTGGCGCCGACCACAAATAGCGCCAAACCGGCTTTCAGGCTTTACCGCACATGTCGACCCCATCCACTTCAGGGCTGCACCTGAAGACCCAACACCGCGTGCTGCGCGATGCCGTCGAACTGCTGTCCTCGATGCGCTTTGCGATCACGCTGCTGACGGTGATTGCCATCGCCAGCATCATCGGCACCGTGCTCAAGCAGAACGAACCGTACCCGAACTATGTGAACCAGTTCGGGCCGTTCTGGGCGGACCTGTTCCATACGCTGTCGCTGCAGAAGGTGTACAGCTCCTGGTGGTTCCTGCTGATCCTGGCGTTCCTGGTGATCTCCACGTCGTTGTGCATCGCGCGCAACGGACCGAAGATGATCGTGGACATGCGCTCGTGGAAAGACCACGTGCGCGAGCGCAGCCTGCGGGCATTCCACCACCGCGGAGAGTACGAGGCGCCGCGCGGCCGCGCGGAAGCCGTGGCCCGCCTGGGCGCGCTGCTGCGCAACCGCGGATTCCGCGTCAAGCCAGTGGAGCATGATGGCGCGACGCTGCTGGCCGCCAAGGCAGGTGCGGCCAACAAGCTTGGCTACATCCTGGCGCACACCGCCATCGTCGTGATCTGCGTGGGCGGCCTGCTGGACGGCGACATGCTGATCCGCGCGCAGATGTGGTTCGGCGGCAAGACGCCCATCGCCGGCAACGCCATCATCAGCGAGATTCCCGCCAGGCACCGCCTGTCGCCGGCCAATCCCGGATTCCGCGGCAACGCGTTCGTGCCCGAGGGCGCCACCGTCTCCACGGCCATCCTGAACATTGCCGATGGCGCGCTGGTGCAGGATCTGCCGTTCACGATCACGCTCAAGAAGTTCACCGTCGACTACTACTCCACCGGCATGCCGAAGCTGTTCGCGTCGGACGTGGTGGTAACCGACCGCGCCACGGGCAAGCAGACCGCGGCGACGATCAAGGTCAACGAGCCGTTGATTGTCGATGGCGTGGCGATCTACCAGTCCAGCTTCGAGGACGGCGGCTCGAAACTGAAGTTCGTTGGCTACCCGATGACGGGCAGCACGCACGGCACGTTCCCGATCGCGGGCACCGTGGGCGGCAACGTGGAGCTGACCGGTACGGGCACGGCCGCGGACCAGGACAGCCTGACCGTCGAATTCAGCGATTTCCGGCAGATCAATGTCGAGACCGTCACTGACGCTTCGGGCAAGGCCGATGTGCGCGGTGTGGCGCGCAAGTCGTCGCTGGGGGCGCTGGAGCAGCACCTGGGCGCGGCGGCCAGCCTGGACAAGGAGAAGAACCTGCGCAACGTGGGTCCGTCGGTCCAGTACAAGTTGCGCGACCGCACCGGGCAGGCGCGCGAGTTCAACAACTACATGCTGCCGGTGCAACTCGACGGCCAGACCGTGTTCCTGGCCGGCATGCGCGATTCGCCGAGCGAACAGTTCCGCTATCTGCGCATTCCCGCCGACGACCAGCGCAGCGTGGCCGACTGGATGCGACTGCGCGCCGCGCTGCAGAGCAGTGGCATGCGCGGCGAGGCTGCGCGCCGCTTTGCGGCCGTGTCGATGCCCGGCGACGACAAGGCGGTGCTGCGCAAGCAACTGGCGGAAAGCGCCCAGCG
Organism: Cupriavidus sp. HE11; assembly: GCF_056097175.1. Classification (NCBI taxonomy): domain Bacteria; kingdom Pseudomonadati; phylum Pseudomonadota; class Betaproteobacteria; order Burkholderiales; family Burkholderiaceae; genus Cupriavidus; species Cupriavidus sp. HE11. Next base: position 1,622,807 of record NZ_CP184464.1, on the reverse strand, counting down.
GGCCATGGACCTGTTCGCTGGCGCCACGCGCTCGTCGCCCGATGCGCCGCCGGGAGGCTTTACCGCCATTGCGGCCTTCCTCGAAAAATCGGTGCCGCAGGGCGAGCAGCAGAAGGCAGCCGATGTCCTGCTCAAGATCCTCAACGGCTCGATGTGGGAACTCTGGCAATTGGCGCGCGAGCAGGACAAGCTGCCCGTGATTCCCAACGACGCGCAAAGCGGCCAGTTCCTGCAGCAGGCCATCAACGCACTGTCGGACAGTTTCTTCTACGCGGCGCCCGTTTTCCTGCAGCTCGACGACTTCCAGGAGGTCAAGGCCAGCGTGTTCCAGATGACCCGTGCGCCGGGCAAGAACATCGTGTATCTTGGCTGCCTGCTGCTGGTGCTGGGTGTGTTCTCGATGTTCTATATCCGCGAGCGCCGGGTCTGGATCTGGGTCAAGGACAAGCAACCTGACGACGCAGGAAACTCCGCCGGCAGTCACGTGCTGATGGCCATGTCCACGCAGCGCCGCACGATGGATTTCGAGAAGGAATTCGTCACATTGCGCGACGACGTCGGCCGTGCCGTGGGCGCGGAAGTGACGCCTGCGCAAGCGGACGGCACCGCGCCGATGACGCACTCGGCACCGCGATCCGACGCATCAGGGCCGGATGATAAGCAGGGGCCGTCGCTATAGTAGAAAGAGGGCTTTCCGGCGGCCGGAAGTGCGAGATTCCCGGCCTGCCGCGCCACGTTGATACCGCAGACATTACAGGTGCGTTGCACCGCAGAGCAGGAACGCCATGTCCTCCAATCTCAACCACGCCTCCTCAGGCCTGACGCCGCGACAAAATGCCGCGGCTGGCAATGTGCCGAATGACCCGGCACAGCTGGAAGCCGATTTCCTTGAACCCTCGTTCCTGCGTCGGCTGACTTGGGTCGACTGGGCGTTTGCGCTGCTGCTGGTACTGGGTGCCGGGTTTGCGCTGGCCCGCTATGGCCACTGGATGAACGTGTACGACAAGGCCGTGCTGATTGCCGCCGTGCCCACGTTCGCGCTGCTTGGCTGGCACTGGAAGGCGGTGCGGCCGCTGATGCTGGGTATCGCGGTGCTGTCGCTGCTTGCCATCCAGATGTACCAGGGCAACCTGGCGCGCGCCGAGCAGGCGTTCTTTCTCAAGTACTTCCTGTCGAGTCAGTCAGCCATCCTGTGGATGAGCGCACTGGTGTTCCTGTCAACGCTGTTCTACTGGGTCGGGTTTGCCTCGAAATCGGACACCGGGTCGAGCATCGGCAGCAAGCTGTGCTGGGCGGCGGTAGTGCTGGGTTTCACGGGCCTGATGGTGCGCTGGTACGAGTCGTACCTGATTGGCGCAGATATCGGCCACATTCCCATCTCGAACCTCTACGAGGTCTTTGTCCTCTTCACGCTGATCACCTCGCTGTTCTACCTGTACTACGAGCGCCGTTACGCCACGCGGGCGCTGGGGTCGTTCGTGATGCTGGTGGTATCGGCGGCCGTGGGCTTCCTGCTCTGGTACACGGTCAGCCGCAATGCGCAGGAGATCCAGCCACTGGTGCCGGCGCTGCAGAGCTGGTGGATGAAGATCCACGTACCGGCCAACTTCATCGGCTACGGCACGTTTGCGCTGGCCGCGATGGTGTCGGTGGCATACCTGCTCAAGCAGCGGGGCATCCTGGCTGAGCGCCTGCCGTCGCTGGAGTTGCTTGACGATGTGATGTACAAGGCCATTGCAGTAGGCTTTGCCTTCTTCACGATTGCCACGATCCTTGGCGCACTGTGGGCGGCCGAGGCCTGGGGCGGCTACTGGAGCTGGGACCCGAAGGAAACCTGGGCGCTGATCGTCTGGCTCAACTACGCGGCATGGCTGCACATGCGGCTGATGAAGGGCCTGCGCGGCACGGTGGCCGCCTGGTGGGCGCTGGTGGGCCTGCTGGTCACGACCTTTGCGTTCCTGGGCGTGAACATGTTCCTGTCCGGCCTGCACAGCTACGGCGAACTCTGATTCGTCGTCGGCCCCAAATCAAAAGCCTGTCCTTGCGACAGGCTTTTGTTCTTTCCGGACCGGCCGATGTGCACGGCATACCTCATCAAAAGTTTACTAAAGGGCACTTAACGCCCGAAGGCGCCACTTTTTTTCGGGCCAAACGGAATAAGGACGTCACATCGGGTGTTTACTGAAGGTACACGGCGCCGACGGTCGGCACCGCCCCGGAGAAGGAGACCTGAAGATGAATACTCGCCACACTGCTGTATCCGCACTTCGTCCGTTTGTCATCGCCGCTGGCGCCGCAACGATCCTGCTGGCTGGCTGTTCCGGCATGGGCATGGGTTCGGGGGCAGGCGAAATGCCACCGACCGTGAAGGTGACCAACGGCGTGCTGACCGATCCGCAGGGCCTGACGCTCTATACGTTCGATCGCGATCCCGCCAACGGAGGCAAGAGCGCCTGCAACGGCATGTGCGCCACCAACTGGCCGCCGCTGCTGGCAGAGCCGGGCAAGTCGGCATCGGGCAGCTACTCGATCATCACGCGTGACGACGGTACGCGCCAGTACGCCTACAAGGGCATGCCGCTGTACCGATTTGCCAAGGATGCCAAGCCGGGCGACCGCGCGGGTGACAACCTCAACAACGTCTGGCACGTGGCGAAGCCCTGATTCCCGGGGGGCTGAACGCACGGCAACCACGGCATGGATGGATTCGAACGCCAGCTGGTGGCGCTGGCGCCGCGACTGCGGCGCCACGCGCGCGGCCTGACCGGCGACGCCGCGCGGGCCGACGACCTGGTGCAGGACACGCTGGAGCGTGCCCTGCGCTACCGCTGGCGCTTCCGCCTGCGTCCCGGATCGCTCTGGGGCGACGGCGCCGACGGTCTGTTGCCGTGGCTGCTGACATTGATGCACCGGTTGCGCCTGAACGGGCTGCGTCGCGCGGATCTGATCAGCGTGACCGACGAGCCGCCCGACGTAGCCGTTCCCGGCGACGATCCGGGCCTGCGCCGCGACCTGCTCAGGGCGCTGGACGCGTTGCCGGAAGCGCAGCGGGCGGTGTTGCTGCTGGTCAGCCTGGAGCAGTTTTCGTACGCGGAAGCTGCCCAGGTACTTGAAGTCCCCATCGGCACGGTGATGTCACGCCTGAGCCGTGCACGTGAACAGATGCGCCGTCTGCTCGATGGCGGCGCGAAGGACGTTGCGGCGCCGAGTGTGCTGCAACGGGTGAAATGATGAGCCCCCAGACACCGGTGAGCGAAGCCGATCTCCACGCCTATGCCGATGGCCAGCTGCACGGCCCGCGCCGCGCGGAGGTCGAGGCGTACCTGGCCGCCGATGCCGAGGCGGCAAGCAAGGTGGAAGCCTGGCGGCAGCAGGCCGCCGCGCTGCACGCCGGGCTGGATGGCGTGCTCAACGAAGCCGTGCCGCTGGCTGCGCTGCCGCGTCAGTTGCATGCCCAGGGTGGCCGTGCCACCCGCGTGCGCCTGGCGTGGCCGATGGCGCTGGCCGCCAGCCTGTGCGCGCTGGTGGTGGGCGCCGCTGGCGGATGGTATGCCCGCGACCGTGTCGGCGCCGATGCCGTGGCAGCGGCGCCGATGGAGCGCTTTGCGCGCGAGGCGCTGGCCAGCTACGTGGTCTATGCGCCAGAGGTCAGGCATGTTGTCGAGGTGCCCGCCAGCGACGAGGCCCATCTGATCGCCTGGCTGTCAAAGCGGCTCGGGGCGTCGCTGCAGGTGCCCGACCTGCATCCGCAGGGCTTCCGGCTGATTGGCGGGCGCCTTGGCGCGTCCGAGGGCGGCCCGATGGCGATCCTGATGTACGAGGACGACGCCGGCACGCGCGTGTCGCTGCAACTGCGGCGCATGGCGCAGGGCACCCCCGACACTGCGTTCCGGCTTGAACGGATGCCGCCACACACCACTGCCCGGAGTCCCGCCGGGCACGCCACGATGGCGTTCTACTGGGTCGATCGCGACCTGGGCTTCGCGCTGGCGGGCCCGCTGGAGCGCGAACGGCTGCTGGCGCTGGCCCAGGTGGTCTACCAGCAATACCAGCGGGGATAGCCGCCCCGCACGACCCGCCAGACAGCCGGGCGGCTCCGCACCTTCCCGTGGCTTTTGATGTCCAATGCTGCAAGTCCTACCCAACGCTGCGAAACATGCTGATTCCTTCTCCCAAATGGTTGCGCGGTGACGATATCGCCGCGTCGGAAATCACGCCCGAACGGCTGTACCGGTCGCGCCGGCGCCTGCTGGCGATGGGCGGTGCCGCGGCAGCCGCCGGCCTGGCCTCGCCCTGGTTTGCGCGCCAGGCATTCGCGCAGGAGGCACCGGGCAAGCTGCCGAAGCTGCCTGCCACGCTCAACAGTGCCTACGCCGTGACCGAAAAGCGCACGCCGTACACGGACGTCACCACTTACAACAATTTCTACGAGTTCGGCACCGACAAGTCCGACCCGGCGCGCAATGCCGGCACGCTGCGGCCGCGTCCGTGGCAGGTGACCGTGGAAGGCCTGGTCAAGCATCCCAAGGTCTACGATCTCGACGAACTGCTGAAGCTCGCGCCGATGGAAGAGCGCGTCTACCGCCTGCGCTGCGTCGAAGGCTGGTCGATGGTGATTCCGTGGATCGGCTATCCGCTGGCCGAGTTGATCAAACGCGTCGAACCGCAACCGGGCGCGAAGTTCGTGCAGTTCATCACGCTGGCCGACAAGAAGCAGATGCCGGGCCTGAGCAGCGGCGTACTCGACTGGCCGTATAGCGAAGGCCTGCGCATGGACGAGGCGATGCATCCGCTGGCGCTGCTGACATTCGGTCTCTATGGCGAGGTGCTGCCGAACCAGAACGGCGCGCCGGTACGGATGGTGTTGCCGTGGAAATATGGCTTCAAGAGCGCCAAGTCGATCGTGAAGATCCGCTTCGTCGACAAGCAGCCGCCCACCAGCTGGAATCTGGCCGCCGCCAACGAGTACGGCTTTTATTCGAACGTGAATCCCGACGTGGATCACCCGCGCTGGAGCCAGGCCACCGAGCGCCGCATCGGCGAAGACAAGGGCGGCGGCGGGTTTTCCGCGCTGTTCGCCCCCAAGCGCAAGACGCTGCCATTCAACGGCTACGGCGCGCAGGTGGCATCGCTGTACCAGGGCATGGACCTGAGGAAGAACTTCTGATGGCCGAGCGCGATTCGCGTGCGGCGTCGCCGGTACGCGCATCCCAGGCCAGCCAGCGTTCGCCGGGCGGTCTGGTGATGCTCGCACCGGCGAGCGTGAAGAAACTGAAGGTGCTGGTCTGGCTGCTGGCGCTGCTACCGTTCCTGCGCCTGATGTACCTGGGCACGACCTCGCAGTTTGGCGCCAATCCGCTGGAATTCGTGACCCGCTCGACGGGCACCTGGACGCTGGTGATGCTGTGCGTGACGCTGGCGGTCACGCCGCTGCGCAGGATCACGGGCTGGCACTGGCTGCTGCGCCTGCGCCGCATGCTGGGCCTGTTTGCGTTCTTCTACGCGGTGCAGCATTTCCTGCTCTGGCTGGCGGTGGACCGTGGGTTTGACTTGGCCTACATGATCAAGGACATCGGCAAACGGCCATTTATCACGATGGGTTTCGCCGCGTTCGTCCTGATGACTCCGCTGGCCGCCACGTCGACCAATGCCATGGTCCGCTGGCTTGGCGGCAAGCGCTGGCAGTTGCTGCATCGATCGATCTACGCCGTCGCCGTGCTGGCTATCCTGCATTACTGGTGGCACAAGGCCGGCAAGCACGATTTTGGAGAAGTTTCGATTTATGCGGCCGTGGTGTTCGTGCTGCTGGCCACCCGGATCTGGTGGTGGCTGCGCCGGCCGCGCACTGTTGTTGCGGCACCATAGAAAAAGGGCGACACCGCAGTGTCGCCCTTTCTTTATTGCGGCCTGAACCGAAATCAGGCGTTCAGCAGGCGCTCGGCGCGGAACAGGTCGGCCGGCAGTTCGCGTTCGCGCACCAGGTGCACGGTGTCGCCGTCGACCATCACCTCGGCCGCGCGGCCGCGCGTGTTGTAGTTCGAGCTCATCACGAAGCCGTACGCACCGGCCGACATCACGGCCAGCAGGTCGCCCGGCTGCACCGCCAGTGCGCGGTCGCGGCCGAGCCAGTCGCCCGATTCGCATACCGGACCCACCACGTCGTAGGTGATCGTGGCATCCGCACGCGGCGCCACCGGCTCGATGCGGTGGTAGGCCTCGTACATGGCCGGGCGGGCCAGGTCGTTCATCGCGGCATCGACGATGCAGAAGTTCTTGGCCGCGCCGGGCTTCAGGAACTCCACGCGTGTCAGCAGCGCGCCGGCATTGCCCACCAGCGAGCGGCCCGGCTCGAACAGCACCTCGCGGTGACCATGGCCGCGTGCGGCCACGCGATCGATCAGTGTCGTGGCAAAGCCGGTGATGTCCGGCGGGGTTTCGTCGTCATAGGTGATGCCCAGTCCGCCGCCCACGTCGATATGTTCAAGCTTGATGCCCTCGGCCTCGAGCGCTTCGACCACGTCCAGCACCTTGTCCAGTGCTTCCAGATACGGCGCCACTTCGGTGATCTGCGAGCCGATATGGCAATCGATACCGGTCACTTCGAGATGCGGCAGTGCAGCGGCGGTGCGGTAGGTGGACAGCACGTCCTCGAACGCCACGCCGAACTTGTTGCCCTTGAGGCCGGTGGAGATATAGGGGTGGGTCTTCGCGTCGACGTCCGGATTGATGCGCAGCGACACGCGGGCGCGCTTGCCCAGGCGGCCGGCCACGGCGTTCAGGCGATCCAGTTCCGGGATCGATTCCACGTTGAAGCCGCGCACGTCGTGCTCGAGCGCCAGCGTCATGTCGGCTTCGCTCTTGGCCACGCCCGAGAACACCACCTTGCGCGGGTCGCCGCCGGCGGCAATCACGCGCAGCAGTTCGCCGCCCGATACGATGTCGAAACCGGCGCCCAGCTTAGCGAATACCTGCAGCACGGCCAGGTTGGAATTGGCCTTGACTGCGTACTGCACGTGCGCGTTACGTCCCTTGCAGGCGGCGGCATACGCGTTGTACGCCGTGGTCAGCGCGGCGCGCGAATAGATGTACGTGGGCGTGCCGAATTCGTCGGCAATGCGGGCCAGCGGTACTTGTTCGACGGTCAGGGTGCCGTCTTCACGGCGATGGAAAAAATCAGTCATGTTCTGGCTTGCACTCAGCGTGCGGAGGGGGCGGAGCTGCCCTTTGCGGGTTCGGCGACGGCGGGCGTGGACGTGGCGGGCTCGCCCATCGGACGCGCCGCGGGCGGGGTAGCGCCCGGCTGGCCCAGGCCCGGATCGGACACCGTGGGCGGCGTGGGCTCCGCCGGTACGCGGGGCATATAGAGCGGGCCGCGAATGCCGCACCCGGCAAGGGGCATCGCGAGCAGGGCGGCAAAGGCCGATACAATCGCACCACGACGCAGCATCGGGGAGTCTTTCATTGTCTGGATGGCTTTCGGATGGCTGCGGAAAGCGCACGGCTTTCCCGTTTTCCATCAATCTGATTTGCCGGTCCGAATACCCGTGGAAACGGGCTGCCGGCGGCCTTGGAGTGTAGCATGCCCCCCCTCAACGAGACCGAGTTCCTGGCGCTGGCCGGTGCGGCCCTGGACAAGCTGGAAGCAGATATCGAAGCTGCCGCCGACGCCGCCGACGCCGATGTGGAAATCAACCGTACCGGCAATGTGATGGAACTGGAGTTCGAGGACGGTTCCAAGATCATCGTCAACAGCCAGGCGCCGATGCAGGAACTGTGGGTGGCGGCCAAGGCCGGTGGTTTCCATTTCCGCCACGATGGCGCCCGGTGGGTGGACACCCGCAGCGGGGCCGAGCTGTACGCGGCGCTGTCGGGCTACATGAGCCTGCAGGCGGGCACCACGCTGACGCTGAAGTAAAGCGCACGCGGCGCAACAAAAAACCGGCCACCAGGGCCGGTTTCTTGTTGCTGGCGAACGCCTTCAGGCGCCGCCGAACATTTCCAGGATCTTCTTCTTTTCCTGCTCGGTGTCCTGCGGCGGGCGCGAGCTTTCCTCCGGCTTGCCGGGCCACGGATCGCCCAGGCCCACCGACGCCACCCCGGCGCCGGCCGCGTTCTCTTCCAGCGTCCAGTCGCCGGCCGCCATGACCACGCCTTCGGGCGGCTGGCGATCCGGGCTTTCGGGGACGCCCTTGAGTGCCTTGCTCATGTAGCCGACCCAGATCGGCAGCGCCAGGCCACCACCGGTCTCGCGCACGCCCAGGCTCTTGGGCTGGTCGTAACCCATCCACGCGATCGCCACGAGCTTGGGCGTGTAGCCTGCAAACCAGGCATCCACGGCATCGTTGGTGGTACCGGTCTTGCCGGCCAGGTCGTTGCGGCCCAGGCGCTGCTTGGCCGGGTTGGCCGTGCCGCTGCGCACCACTTCGCGCAGCATGCTGTCGGCGATGAAGGCGGTGCGGGCGTCCAGCACGCGCACGGCGTCTTCACCGGCCTTCTGCGGATGGGTCTCGGAAATGACCTTGCCGCGCGAGTCTTCCACACGCTGGATCAGGTACGGATTCACGCGGTAGCCACCGTTGGCGAACACCGAGTAGGCGCCGGCCATCTGCAGCGGCGTCACGCTGCCGGCGCCGAGCGCCATCGGCAGGTAGGCCGGATGCTTGTCGGCCTCGAAGCCGAAGCGCGTGATGTAGTCCTGGGCGTACTGCGTGCCGATCGCGCGCAGGATCCGCACCGACACCAGGTTCTTCGACTTGGCCAGCGCGCGGCGCATGGTCATCGGGCCCTCGAACTTGCCGTCGTAGTTCTTCGGCTCCCAGACCTGGCCGCCGGTGTCCGGGCCGATCGTCAGCGGTGCATCGTTGATCACCGTGGCCGGCGAGAAACCCTTTTCCAGTGCCGCCGTGTAGATGAACGGCTTGAAGCTGGAACCGGGCTGGCGCCAGGCCTGCGTCACGTGGTTGAACTTGTTGCGGTTGTAGTCGAAGCCGCCCACCATCGAACGGATCGAGCCGTCCTCGGGGCTCAGCGAGATGAACGCCGCGGCCACCTCGGGCAGTTGCGTCACCGACCACGAGTTGTCCTTCGGATCCTGTGTCACGCGGATGATCGCGCCAGGGCGGATCTTGACCTTGGGCTGGGCATTGGCCGACAGCGACGGGGCGATGAAGCGCAGTGCCGTGCCTTCGATGGTCGCCACCTCGCCGGACAGCAGCGTCGCCTTCACCTGCTTCGGCGTGACGCCGGTCACCACGGCAGAACGCAGGTCGTCGCTGCCCGGATGCTCCACCAGGGCGTCGTCGATGGCCTGCTCGCGCTCGGCCGCGTCGGACGGCAGGTCGATGAATGCCTCGGGGCCGCGATAACCGTGCTTGCGCTCGTAGGTCATGATGCCGTTGCGCACGGACTCGTAGGCGGCGTCCTGGTCGGCCTTGTTCAGCGTGGTGTAGACGGTCAGGCCACGCGTGTAGGTCTCTTCACGATACTGCGCGTACATCAGCTGACGCACGATTTCCGCCACATACTCGGCGTGCGTGGAGAATTCGTTCCCCTCGCTGCGTACCTTCAGTTCCTCGCGCACGGCCTGGTCGTACTGCTCGGGGGTGATGTAGCGCAGGTCGCGCATGCGCTGCAGGATGTACTCCTGGCGCACCTTGGCGCGGCGCGGATTCACCACCGGGTTGTAGGCCGACGGCGCCTTCGGCAGCCCGGCCAGCATCGCGGCCTCGGCCGGGGTCACGTCCTTGATCGACTTGCCGAAGTAGACGCGCGCCGCACTGGCAAAGCCATAGGCGCGCTGACCCAGGTAGATCTGGTTCATGTACAGCTCGAGGATCTGGTCCTTGGTCAGGTTGGCCTCGATCTTGTACGCCAGCAGCATCTCGTAGATCTTGCGCGTGTAGGTCTTCTCGCTCGACAGGAAGAAGTTGCGCGCCACCTGCATCGTGATGGTCGACGCACCCTGCGACAGCCCGCCACGCAGGTTCGCCAGGCCGGCACGCATCACGCCCACGAAGTCGACGCCACCGTGCTCGTAGAAGCGGTCATCCTCGATGGCGAGCACGGCCTTCTTCATGACGTCGGGGATATCGGTGATCGGCACGAAGTTGCGGCGCTCTTCGCCAAACTCGCCGATCAGCACGTTGTCGGCGGTATAGATGCGCAGCGGAATCTTGGGCCGGTAGTCGGTGATGGTGTCCAGCGACGGCAGGTTCGGCGCCGCCACGACCAGCGCATAGCCCACCAGCAGTGCAACGGCTACGAGACCGGCAGCAAGCAGCCCGAATACCCAGAACGTGATGCGCGCCCACAACGGACGGCGGACGGGAAGGGACGGCTTCTGTTGTGCTGTGGCCATAAGGGTTTACCTAACAAGAGTGCCCGGGATTATATCGTCGGTACCTGACTGCTCCCGCGGGGCTGTGCCGCGAAAGTCGCTACCGCGCTGTTACAAGATGTAATGTCGTTGAGATCAGTCTGTCACGTGCTGCAGGACGCAGGCGTGGCGCGGGCTGGCGGGCGATGCCTCAGGGCGGGGTGCGTGTTGCGGCGGAGAGCGGAAGTTGGCGCGCACCGATCGTGTCAGGACGATGCCACCCGATGGCGGGGTTGCAGACCGTCGGATTTTGGCAACGGATTCGTGAGGACCTTCCGAAAAAGAAAGCGTGGTCAAACCGGCACATTGCCAGCGCCTCCGGATTTTGTAAGAATCCACGAACATAAAAGAGCAAACGTTTCATCCAAGAAACTGGCTCGCACCATTAGAGCGGACATGCCGTGGGCGAGTTCAAATGTCAGGGGGTCAACCTTGCGACGGGGCATCTTGTCGGGTCTTCTGCGCCGGACTACGGTCGGCGTGGATATTGGTTCGTCCAGCGTCAAGGTCGTTGAGCTGTCCGTTGGGGCAGGCAAAAACGACTATCGGCTGGAGAAATGCGCCAGCGAACTGCTGGACCGCAACGCCGTTGCCGATGGCAACGTGGTCAACATCGAAGCCGTCGGGATCGCGCTCAAGCGCGCGCTTGGCAAGGCCGGCATCCGCACCAAGGACGTAGTCCTGGGCGTGCCGTCCATGCTGACGGAATCCCAGACGGTCAGTCTGCCGGACAACCTGTCCGAAGACGAACTCTATTCGCAGGTCGAATCCGAGGCGCACCGCCTCTATCCGCCGTCCCAGGCGGTGAATTTCGACTTCGCGGTGATTGGTCCCAGCGAAACGGAAGGCGGCATCGGCGTACGCGTCACGGCCGCCAACAGTGATCGTGTCCAGGAGCGTGTGACGGCCGCCGAGATGGCGGGCCTGAAGCCGCAGGTGATGGACGTGGAAGAGTACGCCGTGCAGCGCTCGGTCGTGCAGATGCTCGGCGTCCCCGCCAGCCTGAACGAAACCGATGCCAAGGACCTGCCCGTGGTGGCCGTGGTCCATCTGGGCGGCAGCCGCTCCAAGGCCATCTTCTACCAGGGCTGGAAGGAACTCTACGAGCAGCCGCTGAACAGCTATGGCGACCAGCTGACGCAAAGCGCCGCACGCATGTTCACGCTCGATGCGCTCAAGGCCGAAATCAAGAAGCGCAAGAACACGCTGCCCGAAGCGTGGCGGGGGCAACTGCTCAAGCCGTCGCTGGAAGCGCTGGCCATGGAGGTGCAGGGCGCCATCGGCAATTTCATTGCCAGCTCCAGCCTCGGCCGCGTCGACGAGATCCTGCTTTCCGGCGGGCACGCGTCGCTGCTTGGTGTACAGGCGGCGATCCAGCAACAGACGCAGATCACGACCACGCTGGCCAATCCCTTCGCAAACATGACGACCGCAGGCAAGGTCAACGAGCGCTATCTTCAGCGCGACCTGCCTGCCTACATCGTCAGTGCGGGACTGGCGCTGCGCGGCCTGCAATAAGCCACCGGGGGGACTCGCATGTCCACGACGACGAATACCATTCCGTCGGTCAACCTGCTGCCGTATCACGAGGCGCGCAAGGCAGCCCGGCGCAAGAAGGTCTACAGCATGCTGGGCGGTGCGGCGGGCGCAGGTGCGCTTGTCGTGCTGATCGGCGGCTTCTACATCGATTCGAAAATCGATGAGATGACCCATCTCAACCAGACGCTGGCGACCGAGAACTCCCGCATGGACGGGCAGATCAAGGAAGTCATGACGCTCAAGAAGGATATCGAGGCACTGCTGGATCGCCAGCGCGCCATCGAAAGCCTGCAGGCCGAGCGCAACCTGCCCGTGCAGCTGCTGGAAGAGCTGGTGCGCCAGGTACCCGAAGGCGTGTACCTGACCTCGCTCAAGCAGACGGGCGACACCTTTGTCGTCGCTGGCGTCGCACAGTCCAACGAACGCGTGTCGGAACTGCTGCGTAACATCAGCCAGGTGCAATGGCTGGATCGCGCGGAGCTGGTGGAGTCGAAGGCGATCGTGATGACCAACAACCTGCGTGAACAGCGCCGGCTGTTCGATTTCTCGATGCGTTTCGCCTATCGTGCGCCGGAGCCGCCGGCTGACAAGAAGAAGGCAGGTGCACCGGCAGCTGCGGCCAAGCCGGCGAAGGGCAAGGTCTGATCATGGCGCTGAATTCCAATATCTCACTGCAGGACCTGACCACGCAGTTCCGCGGGCTGAACCTGAACGAGCCGGAAACCTGGCCGGCCGCGCCGCGCGTGCTGTTCTCGGTCCTGGCTGCCGTTATCGTGCTGGGGCTTGGCTGGCAGTTCTACTGGAGCGACAAGAGCGACGAGCTCGAGCGCAAGCACGCCGAACACGAGCAGCTGAAGCAGCAGTTCAAGTCGAAGGTGTCGCAGGTAGCCAATCTCGAAGAACTGCGCAAGCAGAAGGCCGAGGTCGAAAAGCGCGTGGCCCTGGCCGAACGGCAACTGCCGAACAGCACGGAAATGGATGCGCTGCTGGCAGACGTCAACCACGCCGGCGTGGCGCGTGGCCTGCAGTTCGAGCTGTTCAAGCCGCAGGCGGCCACCATCAAGCCGTACTTTGCCGAAATCCCGGTCAACCTGAAGGTCACCGGCCGCTATCACGACGTCGCACTGTTCAATGCCGACGTGGCGGCCCTGTCGCGGATCGTTTCCATGCGTAACTTGAACATGTCGGTCGGCAAGGACGGCACGCTGTCGATGGAAGGGGTGGCGATGGCCTATCGCGCACTGGATCCGGACGAGCAGGCCGCGCAGCGCAGGGCTGCCGCCGACGCCGCCGCGAAGAACAAGAAGGACAAGAAGGGAGGCGCCAAGTGAGCCGCCTGACCCGACGTCCACCCGCCGCGCTGCATACGCTTGCGGCCGCCGCGCTGGCCGTGGTGGCACTGGCCGGCTGCGGCCAGAGCGATGACGATGACCTGCGCCAGTGGATGACGCAGACGCGCGCCGCCAAGGCGCCAGCGCCGGAACCGTTGCCCGAGGTCAAGTCGTACACGCCACGCGAGTACGGCGGGCGCGCGTCGCCGGAGCCGTTTGCGCAGACCAAGATTGGCGATCTGAACAAGACGATGTCTGAGTCGCCGGAGGCCGGACGGCGACACGAGCCGCTTGAAGACTATCCGCTGGAGAACTTCAAGATGCTCGGCATGCTGAAGAAAAACGGCGAGACCTACGGTGTCGTACGCGTAGATAACAAGATCCATCACGTCAAGGTGGGTCAGTATCTCGGCCAGAGCTATGGCCGGGTGGTCCGCATCAGCGATCAAGAGATCGTGTTGCGCGAATTGGTTCGGGAAGGGGTCTCAGATTGGAAAGAGAAAATGACCAGCCTGAAGCTGGAGGCATCCGCATGATCACGGCACGTTGGGTCCGGGCGCTTGCGGGCGCTTCAGCGATGGCGCTCGTGCTGGCCTCTCCGGCCGCACTGGCACAGAACAACCAGCTCAAGCAGGTAGACGCCAACGTGGTTGGCGAGCAGACCGTCTTTACGGTCGACCTGCAGGGTCCGCTATCTCAGAAGCCGGCGGACTTCACGACGCAGAATCCGGCAAAGATCGCGATCGATTTCTTCGATACCGGGTTTGCGAAGGGGCGCGCGCAGTACGAGTACTCGGGCAAGCTGCTCAAGAGCGCCAACGTGATGCAGATCGGTGACCGCACCCGCGTGGTGCTGAACCTGGCCCGCAACGCCACGTATCGTACGGAAATGCGCGGCAACCAGTTCGTGGTGCTGATGGATAACGTGGCGCAATCGGTGGCCGCTGCCGTGCCCACGTTCGCGCCGACGGCGCCGGCGATGCAGCCCGTGGCGGCAAACCGTACGCTGATCCGCAACATCGACTTCCGCCGCGGCACCGATGGTGCCGGCCGGGTGGTGGTGGACCTGTCGTCGCGGGAGTCGGGCGTCAATATCCAGCAGCAGGGCCAGCACCTGGTGGTGGACTTCCTTGGCACCGGACTGCCAAACGATCTGCGCCGCCGCTTCGACGTGACCGACTTCGGCACGCCGGTACAGGCCATGCGCGCCAGCGATGCCAACGGCTCGGCACGGCTGACGATCGAGCCACGCGGCAACTGGGAGTACAGCTCGTACCAGACTGACAACCAGTTCGTGGTCGAGGTGCGCCAGGTCAAGGAAGATCCGAACAAGCTGATCTCGGGGCAGGGCTACCGGGGCGAGCGCCTGTCGCTGAACTTCCAGAACATCGACATCCGCTCGCTGCTGCAGGTCTTTGCCGACTTCACGAACCTGAACATCATCACCAGCGACACGGTGCAGGGCAACCTGACGCTGCGCCTGAAGGATGTGCCGTGGGACCAGGCGCTGCAGATCGTGCTCGATTCCAAGGGCCTGGCATCGCGCCGTAACGGCAACGTGCTGTGGGTGGCGCCCAAGGCCGAACTGGCCACGAAGGAAAAGCTCGAGCTGGAAGCGCAGCAGCAGATCAACGAGCTTGAGCCGATCCGCAGCCAGGTATTCCAGCTGAACTACCAGCGCGCCGACGACGTTCGCCGCATGCTGCTGGGCCTGCCAGTGGCCGGTGGTGCCGGCGGCGGTGGCGCTGCCACCCCGGCGATGGGTGGCGCAGGGACTTCCGCCATCACGCGCATGTTGTCCAAGCGTGGCTCGCTGACGGCAGACCCGCGTACCAACCAGCTGTTCGTGTCGGACATCGGTTCGAAGCTCCAGGAAGTGCAGGTCTTCCTGCAGAAGATCGATATCCCGGTACGCCAGGTGATCATCGAGGCACGTATCGTCGAGGCTAGCGACACCTTCAGCCGTAACCTCGGTGTCAAGCTCGGCTTTGCGTTGCCGAAGTCGGGCAGCTCGCTGAGCACCAACTACGGCAACTCGCTGCCGGGCGCCACGAACGACCTCTCGCCGGCGCTGAGCCTGCCGGCCGCGGCCATCAATGGCGCGAACCCGGCTACCGCGGCGTTCAGTATCTTCAATGCTGCTGCGGGCCGGTTCCTGGACGTGGAACTGTCCGCGCTGGAAGCCGATGGCAAAGGCAAGATTATCTCCAGCCCGCGTGTCGTGACCGCCAACAACATCAAGGCGCTGATCGAGCAGGGTACCGAACTGCCGTACCAGTCCGCCACGTCGAGCGGCGCCACGTCGGTCCAGTTCCGCAAGGCCAACCTGAAGCTGGAAGTCACGCCGCAGATCACGCCGGAAGGCAATGTGCTGCTGGACGTCGACGTCAACAAGGACAGCGTCGGTATCCAGACCGTCAGCGGCTTCGCCATCGACACCAAGCACGTGCAGACGCAGGTGCTGGTGGAGAACGGCGGCACCGTGGTGATCGGCGGGATCTACAGCCAGGACGAGTCGAACACCGTCAACAAGGTGCCCTGGCTGGGCGACATCCCGGTGCTGGGCAACCTGTTCAAGAACAACGCCAAGGTCAACAACCGGACCGAGCTGCTGGTGTTCCTGACGCCGCGTATCCTGAACGACAGCGTATCGTTGAAATAACACCGTCCGGGTGCAGCAGGGGGCCCGGATGCAGTAGACTGGCAGGCCGCGTCGGCATCCGACGCGGCCTTTTTCCTTTTCGCGGCATCGTTGGCGGTACCGACGGCCAGCCGGAACCGGACCGCAATGATGCACAATGGCGTATGAATCACGCCAGCGAGGTGGCCCGGGCGGCGTGCCAATGCCCCGAGCCTTTTCGCGCAAGACAGTCCAGTGACAGCCAATCGCCCGAATCTTTTCTTTGTTGGCCTGATGGGCGCCGGCAAGACCACCGTCGGCCGCTCGGTGGCCCGACGTCTCGATTACCCGTTCTTCGACTCGGATCACGAGATCGAAGCGCGTTGCGGCGTGAAGATTCCGGTGATTTTCGAGCATGAGGGCGAGGCCGGTTTCCGGGACCGCGAGGCGCAGGTCATTGCAGAACTGACCGGCCGCACGGGCATCGTGCTGGCCACAGGCGGCGGTGCGGTGCTGCGCGAGACCAACCGCGAGGCCCTGAAAGCCAACGGAACGGTGGTCTACCTGCGCGCCAGTCCGCATGACCTGTGGCTGCGCACGCGCCACGACCGCAACCGCCCGCTGCTGCAGACCGAAGATCCCAAGGGCCGGCTGGAGGCGCTTTACGCCCAGCGCGACCCGCTTTACCGCGAAGTGGCGGACTTCATTATCGAAACCGGCAAGCCGACCGTGGCACAGCTTGCTAATATGGTTCTCATGCAACTTGAAATGGCCGGCTTTACGTTTCCGCCCGCGGAAACCGCCCCCGACACCGAAGTGGTGGCAGGGCAGCCGGCGCAGGACACCCATTCATGATCACGCTGGAAGTCGACCTCGGGGCGCGTAGCTACCCGATCCACATCGGCGGCGGCCTGCTGGACCGCGCCGACCTGCTGCAGCCGCATGTGCGCGGCCAGCATGCCGTCATCGTCACCAACGAGACGGTGGGCCCGCTCTATGCGGCCCGCGTCGAAGCGGTGCTGGCTGCCCTGGGCAAGACCGTGCGTACGGTGGTGCTCCCGGACGGCGAGCGCTTCAAGCAGTGGGAAACGCTGAACCTGATCTTCGACGCCCTGCTACGGGCGGGCGCCGACCGCAAGACCACGCTGATCGCGCTGGGCGGTGGCGTGGTGGGCGACATGACCGGCTTTGCCGCCGCCTGCTACATGCGCGGCGTGCCGTTCGTGCAGATGCCGACCACGCTGCTGTCGCAGGTGGATTCGTCGGTCGGCGGCAAGACCGGCATCAACCACCCGCTTGGCAAGAACATGATCGGGGCGTTCCATCAGCCCAACGCGGTGATCGCCGACATCGACACGCTGAAGACCCTGCCGCCGCGCGAGCTGGCCGCAGGGCTGGCCGAAGTCATCAAGCACGGCGCGATTGCCGATGCCGGGTATTTTGGCTGGATCGAGGACAACATCGCGGCGCTCAACGCATGCGACACCGGTCTGATGGCCGAGGCGGTGCGCCGCTCGTGCGAGATCAAGGCCGCCGTGGTGGCGCAGGACGAGCGCGAAGGCGGCCTGCGCGCCATCCTGAACTTCGGCCACACGTTCGGCCATGCCATCGAAGCCGGCATGGGCTATGGCGAATGGCTCCATGGCGAGGCGGTGGGCTGTGGCATGGTGATGGCGGCCGATCTGTCGCATCGCCTGGGGTTCATCGACGTCGAGACCCGCGCACGCATCCGTACGCTGACGCAGGCGGCGCTGCTGCCAGTGGTGGCGCCGGATCTGGGTATCGACCGCTATATCGAACTGATGAAGGTGGACAAGAAGGCCGAAGCCGGCAGCATCAAGTTCATCCTGCTGCGCAAGCTTGGCGAGGCCTTCATTACCACCGTTCCGGACCCGGACCTGCGTGACACGCTGCGCCACGCCATCCTGAAACCTCCCGCAGAGGCACCGGTCGCGTAAGCGCCTGGTTATGCCTTGCAACCCTGAACCAGCAACGGAATAACGGATTGCCCGCATGACCACCACCGCTCCAGCGACCGATCTCGAAGCCCATCTCGCCCCCTACGCCGCGCGCTCCGCAAAGACGCGCGGCCGGGTGCATGCCGAACCGGCCTCGTCCTCGCGCAGTGAATTCCAGCGCGACCGCGACCGCGTGATCCACAGCACGGCGTTCCGCCGGCTCGAATACAAGACCCAGGTCTTCGTCAACCACGAAGGCGACCTGTTCCGCACGCGGCTGACGCACAGCCTGGAGGTGGCGCAGATCGCCCGCTCCATCGCGCGCAACCTGCGGCTCAACGAGGATCTGGTCGAGGCGATCTCGCTGGCCCATGACCTGGGCCATACGCCGTTCGGCCACGCCGGACAGGACGCGCTGAACGGCTGCATGAAGAACCATGGTGGGTTCGAGCACAACCTCCAGAGCCTGCTGGTGGTCGACGAACTGGAGGAGCGCTACGGCGGCTTCAACGGGCTGAACCTGACGTTCGAGACGCGTGAAGGCATTCTCAAGCACTGTTCGCGCGTCAATGCGGCGGCGCTGGGCGAGCTGGGACGGCGTTTCCTGGAGGGGGCACAGCCTTCGCTGGAGGCCCAGCTGGCCAATCTGGCCGATGAAATCGCCTACAACAACCACGATATCGACGATGGCCTGCGCTCCGGCTTGCTGACGCTGGAGCAACTGGACGAAGTGCCGATGTGGGGCCGCCACCGCGCCGAGGTGGTAGCGGCGTTCCCGGGTATCAACGGGCGCCGGGCGATCAACGAGACTGTTCGGCGCATGATCAATACGCTGATCGTCGACCTGATCGAGACCACGGGGCGTAATATTGCCGCCGCCAATCCGAAGTCGATCGACGACGTGCGGGCGGCGGGGCCGCTGGTGTCGTTCAGTCCGAAGATCCACGAAGAAGCCGCCGCGCTGAAGCGCTTCCTGTTCCGGCATCTGTACCGGCACTACCTGGTCATGCGCATGTCGGCCAAGGCGCAGCGCATCATCACGGACCTTTTCGGCGCCTTCATGCAGGATTCGCGTCTGCTGCCGCCCCAGTACCAGGCAGGCCATGGCGCCGACCAGCCGCGCCTGATTGCCCACTACATCGCCGGCATGACGGATCGCTATGCCATCCGCGAGCACCGGCGCATCTTTGCCGTTAGCGAGAGCAACTCGATCGCCTGACCTAAAAACGGGGACAGATCAGGTTATGATGCGGGCATCTTTCAACCGGGATGCCCGATGGCCCGCCTTCCCCGTTTCTCTCCCGCCGGCTTGCCCGCCATGGTGTTGCAGCGCGGCAACAACCGCCAGCCCGTGTTCCTGGGGACAGACGACTACCTGCATTACCTCGATTGCCTGCGCATGGCGGCACGCGAGCATGAACTGGCCATTCATGCCTATGCGCTGCGCCCCAACCATATCCATCTGGTAGCTACCCCCAAGGGCCCCGATTCGCTGAGCCTGACCATGCAGGCGGTAGGGCGTCGCTACGCCCGACATTTCAACCGCGTAGCCGAGCGTACCGGCACCCTCTGGGAGGGACGCTTCCGCTCGGCTGTCATCGAGGCTGATACCTGGCTGCTTCCAGCCATGCTCTATGCGGAGGGCAATGCCGTACGGGCCGGCGAAGTCATCGCGCCTGAGGCTGACCGGTGGAGCAGCTACCGCCATCACGCCGGCTTCGAGTCCAATCCGATTGTGAGCGATCACTCCATCTACTGGGATCTTGGCAATACGCCATTCGAGCGGCAGTCCAACTACCGCGCGCTGACGGCCGAGGGTTTGTCGGGCCGCACGCTCGCCACACTGCAGAAGCACGCCCACAGCGGCTGGCCCCTGGGTAGCGACGCGTTCCTGGCGCAACTTGAACGTCATGCGACGCGACGCGTCCAGCCGCTGCCTAAAGGCCGACCAAGAAAGTTGGTTATTTCGGATGCTGAAGCGGCGGAGAGCGAGTCCGCGTAGTTGTGCTGATATTGCGCACCAATATGGTGCTAATGTGAGTCAAAACTAATGTGTCCCCATTTAAAATGGAGGTCGCGATGGTGCAATATTTAATGTGTTCTGACCCCATTTAATATTTTTGCGAGGCTCGGACGATTCTCTTATAGTTGCTCCACCCACAGTCATTGTGCGGCGCGTCACGCTCGTGTACGCCGCTGCGGTCCCAGCTGTCTGCCACGCCCGATAAAGAGGCCCCCTGCAACAGCCACCCCGTTCGGTCTATGCCCTTGCTGGCTGCGCAGCCTTCACCGGAATTCAGCCCGTGGACCACTCGCAACAATCTTCCGACCTCGCCGCCCGCCCGCAGGCCCAGGGCCTGTACGACCCCACCAACGAGCACGACGCCTGCGGCGTCGGCATGGTGGCGCATATCAAGGGCAAGAAATCCCACGAGATCATTTCGCAGGGTCTGAAGATCCTTGAGAACCTGGACCACCGGGGCGCAGTCGGCGCAGACGCGCTGATGGGCGATGGCGCCGGTATCCTGATCCAGGTCCCCGACCAGTTCTACCGCGAGGAAATGGCCAAGCAGGGCGTGACACTGCCGCCCGCTGGCGAATACGGCGTCGGCATGATCTTCCTGCCGAAGGAACACGCCTCGCGCCTGGCCTGCGAGCAGGAGCTCGAACGCACCGTGCGCCTGGAAGGCCAGGTCGTGCTGGGCTGGCGCGATGTGCCGGTGGACTGCAACATGCCGATGTCCCCGACCGTGCGCACCACCGAGCCGGTGATCCGCCAGATCTTCATTGGCCGTGGCCGCGACATCATGACCACGGACGCGCTGGAACGTAAGCTCTACGTGATCCGCAAGACGGCCAGCCACGCCATCCAGGCGCTCAAGCTCAAGCACGGCAAGGAATACTTCGTGCCGTCGATGTCGGCCCGTACCGTCGTGTACAAGGGCCTGCTGCTGGCCAACCAGGTGGGCGAGTACTACCTGGACCTGCAGGATTCGCGCGCCGTGTCGGCCCTGGCCCTGGTGCACCAGCGCTTCTCGACGAACACGTTCCCGGCCTGGGAACTGGCCCACCCGTACCGCATGGTCGCCCACAACGGCGAAATCAACACGGTCAAGGGCAACGTGAACTGGGTGAACGCACGTACCGGCGCGATCTCGTCGCCGGTGCTGGGCGACGACCTGCCCAAGCTGTGGCCGCTGATCTATCCGGGCCAGTCGGATACGGCATCGTTCGACAACTGCCTCGAACTGCTGACGATGGCCGGCTACCCGCTCGTCCACGCGATGATGATGATGATCCCGGAAGCCTGGGAACAGCACACGCTGATGGACGACAACCGTCGTGCCTTCTACGAGTACCACGCCGCGATGATGGAGCCGTGGGACGGCCCCGCCGCCATCTGCTTCACCGATGGCCGCCAGATCGGCGCCACGCTGGACCGTAACGGCCTGCGTCCGGCCCGCTTCTACGTGACCGAGGACGACTTCGTCGTGCTGGCCTCGGAAGCCGGCGTGCTGCCGTTCCCCGAGTCGCGCATCGTCAACAAGTGGCGCCTGCAGCCGGGCAAGATGTTCCTGATCGACATGGAGCAGGGTCGCATCATCGACGACAAGGAACTCAAGGACAACCTGGCGAACGCCAAGCCGTACAAGAGCTGGATCGACGCCGTGCGCATCAAGCTCGACGAGCTGGATGCCAAGCCCGAAGACGTGGCCGCCGAGAAGAAGCCCGTGTCGCCGCTGCTGGACCGCCAGCAGGCGTTCGGCTACACGCAGGAAGACGTCAAGTTCCTGATGGCGCCGATGGCGCTGGCCGGCGAGGAAGCCACCGGCTCGATGGGCAACGATTCGCCGCTGGCCGTGCTGTCGTCGAAGAACAAGACGCTGTACCACTACTTCCGCCAGCTGTTCGCCCAGGTGACCAACCCGCCGATCGACCCGATCCGCGAGAACATGGTCATGTCGCTGGTGTCGTTCATCGGCCCGAAGCCGAACCTGCTGGAACTGAACAACATCAACCCGCCGATGCGTCTCGAAGTGTCCCAGCCCGTGCTGGACTTCAAGGACATCGCCAAGATCCGCAATATCGAGCACTACACCGGCGGCAAGTTCCGTTCGTACGAACTGAACATCTGCTACCCGGTGGCCTGGGGCAAGGAGGGCATCGAGGCCCGCCTGGCATCGCTGTGCGCCGAAGCCGTGGACGCCGTGCGTTCGGGCTACAATATCCTGATCGTGTCCGACCGCCGCGTCGACGACACCCAGGTTGCGATTCCCGCGCTGCTGGCGACGTCGGCCATCCACCATCACCTGGTGGAAAAGGGCCTGCGCACGTCGGCCGGCCTGGTCGTCGAAACCGGTTCGGCCCGTGAAGTGCACCACTTCGCGCTGCTGGCCGGCTACGGCGCCGAAGCCGTGCACCCGTACCTGGCCATGGAAACGCTGGCCGACATGGCCTCGGGCCTGTCGGGCGACCTGTCGCCGGAAAAGGCGGTCAAGAACTTCGTCAAGGCAATCGGCAAGGGCCTGTTCAAGGTGATGTCGAAGATGGGCATCTCCACGTACATGTCGTACACGGGCGCCCAGATCTTCGAAGCCATCGGCCTGTCGCGCGAGCTGGTGCAGAAATACTTCCACGGCACGCCGTCGAACGTCGAGGGCATCGGCATCTTCGAAGTGGCCGAGGAAGCCCTGCGCCTGCACACCGACGCGTTCGGCAGCAACCCGGTGCTGAGCAGCATGCTCGACGCCGGCGGCGAGTATGCGTTCCGTATCCGCGGTGAAGAACACATGTGGACCCCGGATTCCATTGCCAAGCTGCAGCACTCGGTGCGCGCCGACGATGGCAAGGGCCAGTACCAGACGTACAAGGAATACGCGAACATCATCAACGACCAGAGCCGCCGTCACATGACGCTGCGCGGCCTGTTCGAGTTCAAGGTCGATCCGGCCCGCGCCATTCCGCTGGAAGAAGTGGAATCGGCCAAGGAAATCGTCAAGCGCTTTGCTACCGGCGCCATGTCGCTGGGCTCGATCTCGACCGAAGCCCACGCAACGCTGGCCGTGGCGATGAACCGCATCGGCGGCAAGTCGAACACGGGCGAAGGCGGCGAGGACGAGAAGCGCTACCGCAACGAACTGCGCGGCATCCCCATCAAGCAGGGCGACTCGCTCAAGAGCATCCTGGGCGACCACGTGGTGGAGAAGGACCTGGAACTGAAGGCCGGCGATTCGCTGCGCTCGAAGATCAAGCAGGTGGCGTCGGGCCGTTTCGGCGTGACCGCCGAATACCTGGCATCGGCCGACCAGATCCAGATCAAGATGGCGCAGGGCGCCAAGCCGGGCGAAGGCGGCCAGCTGCCGGGCCACAAGGTGTCGGACTACATCGGCAAGCTGCGTTACTCGGTGCCGGGCGTGGGCCTGATCTCGCCGCCCCCGCACCACGACATCTACTCGATCGAGGATCTGGCACAGCTGATCCACGACCTGAAGAACGTGAACCCGGCGTCGGACATCTCGGTGAAGCTCGTGTCCGAGGTGGGCGTGGGTACCGTGGCTGCCGGCGTTGCCAAGGCCAAGGCCGATCACGTGGTGATCGCCGGCCATGACGGCGGCACCGGCGCATCGCCGTGGTCGTCGATCAAGTACGCCGGTTCGCCGTGGGAACTGGGCCTGGCCGAAACGCAGCAGACGCTGATGCTGAACGGCCTGCGCAACCGCATCCGCGTGCAGGCCGACGGCCAGATGAAGACCGGCCGCGACGTGGTGATTGGCGCGCTGCTGGGCGCCGACGAATTCGGCTTCGCCACGGCACCGCTGGTGGCCGAGGGCTGCATCATGATGCGCAAGTGCCACCTGAACACCTGCCCGGTGGGCGTGGCCACGCAGGATCCGGCGCTGCGCAAGAAATTCCAGGGCAAGCCCGAGCACGTGGTGAACTTCTTCTTCTTCGTTGCGGAAGAAGCGCGCGAGATCATGGCCCAGCTGGGTATCCGCACGTTCGACGAACTGATCGGCCGTGCCGACCTGCTCGACATCCGCAACGGCATCGATCACTGGAAGGCGCGCGGCCTGGACTTCAGCCGCATCTTCTTCCAGGCACCGATCCCGGCCGACGTGCCGCGCTATCACACCGACGTGCAGGATCACGGCCTGTCGGTGGAAGCCGGCAAGGCGCTGGACCACACGCTGATTGCCAAGGCGCGCCCGGCAATCGACAAGGGTGAGCGCGTGTCGTTCATCCAGCCGGTCAAGAACGTGAACCGCACGGTGGGCGCGATGTTGTCCGGCGTGGTGGCCAAGCAGTACGGCCACGATGGCCTGCCTGACGACACGATCCACATCCAGTTCCAGGGCACGGCCGGCCAGTCGTTCGGCGCGTTCCTGGCGCATGGCATCACGATGGATCTGGTGGGCGACGCCAACGACTACGTGGGCAAGGGCCTGTCCGGTGGCCGCGTGATCGTGCGCGCACCGCACGAATTCCGTGGCGACCCGACCCGCAACATCATCGTGGGTAACACCGTGCTGTACGGCGCGCTGGCCGGCGAGGCATTCTTCAACGGCGTGGGCGGCGAGCGTTTCGCGGTGCGTAACTCGGGCGCCACCGCCGTGGTGGAAGGCACCGGCGACCATGGCTGCGAGTACATGACGGGCGGTACGGTGGTCGTGCTGGGCGGCACGGGCCGCAACTTCGCGGCCGGCATGTCGGGCGGCGTGGCCTACGTCTATGACGAGGACGGCCTGTTCGACAAGCGCTGCAACACGTCGATGGTGGCGCTGGAAGCCGTGCTCGCCTCGGCCGACCAGCAGAAGGGCCAGCCGGAATCGCAATGGCACAAGTTCAACGGCACCCGCCAGCTGGACGAAGTGATCCTGCGCAACCTGATCGAGCAGCATTTCCGCTACACCGGTTCGGAGCGCGCCAAGGCGCTGCTGGCCGACTGGACCACGGCACGCCGCAAGTTCGTCAAGGTCTTCCCGACCGAGTACAAGCGCGCCCTGGGCGAGATGTTCGAAAAGGAACAGGCAGCCCGCGACAGCGATCGCGAAGCGGTAGCCGCCTGACCGGCAGCCACACCACGAGAGGCGCCGCCGCCACGGCTGCGGCGCCAACAAGATACTGACCCCACGCGAGGCCGGCCCGGCCGCCTCGCGCCAGCAAGACCAAGGATGCAACATGGGTAAGGCGACAGGCTTTCTCGAATTTCCGCGCCAGAACGAAGGCTACGAACCCGTAGTCAAGCGCGTGAAGCACTACAAGGAATTCGTGTTCGCGCTCTCCGACAGCGAAGCGAAGGTCCAGGGTGCCCGCTGCATGGACTGCGGTATCCCGTTCTGCAACAACGGCTGCCCGGTCAACAACATCATTCCCGACTTCAACGACCTGGTGTATCGCCAGGACTGGAAGTCGGCGATCGAAGTCCTGCACCAGACGAACAACTTCCCCGAGTTCACGGGCCGCATCTGCCCGGCACCGTGCGAGGCTGCCTGCACGCTGGGCATCAACGAACTGCCGGTGGGCATCAAGTCGATCGAGCACGCGATCATCGACAAGGCCTGGGAAGAGGGCTGGGTCGCGCCGCAGGTGCCGAAGCACAAGACCGGCAAGACGGTGGCCGTGGTGGGCTCGGGCCCCGCTGGCATGGCGGCTGCCCAGCAACTGGCGCGCGCCGGCCACGACGTGACCGTGTTCGAGAAGAACGACCGTGTCGGCGGCCTGCTGCGCTACGGCATCCCCGACTTCAAGATGGAGAAGGACCTGATCGACCGCCGCATCGAGCAGATGCAGGCCGAAGGCGTGACCTTCCGCGCGGGCGTGATGGTGACCGACGGCGCGCTGCCGGCCGGCATCAAGAACTACGCGCGTGAAACCATCTCGGCACAGGCGCTGATGGACCAGTTCGACGCCGTGGTGCTGGCGGGCGGTTCGGAAGTGCCGCGCGACCTGCCGGTGCCGGGCCGTGAACTGGCCGGCGTCCACTACGCGCTGGAATTCCTGATCCCGCAGAACAAGGAAGTGGCTGGCGACGGCGTCAACGACATCCGCGCCGAAGGCAAGCACGTGATCGTGATTGGTGGCGGCGATACGGGTTCGGACTGCGTGGGCACGTCGAACCGCCACGGCGCCGAATCGGTCACGCAGTTCGAACTGCTGCCGCAACCGCCGGATGAAGAAAACAAGCCGCTGGTGTGGCCGTACTGGCCGATCAAGCTGCGCACGTCGTCGTCGCATGACGAGGGCTGCTCGCGTGACTGGTCGGTGGCGACCAAGGAGCTGATCGGCGAGAACGGCAAGGTCACGGCACTGAAGGCCTGCCGCGTGGAGTGGAAGGACGGCCGGATGCAGGAAGTGCCAGGCAGCGAGTTCGTGCTGAAGGCCGACCTGGTGCTGCTGGCGATGGGCTTCACGAACCCGGTGGGCTCGATGCTGGAAGCCTTCGGCGTGGACACCGACGCTCGCAAGAACGCCAAGGCATCGACCGAAGGCGAGCGTGCCTACCACACGAACGTGCCGAAGGTCTTCGCTGCCGGCGACGTGCGCCGTGGTCAGTCGCTGGTGGTCTGGGCCATCCGCGAAGGCCGCCAGGCCGCCCGCTCGGTCGACACATTCCTGATGGGCCATTCGGAACTGCCGCGCTAAGCTGCCAGTTCCGGCCCTGGCTGGAAAAAACCCCCGCGTGCCGGAAGGCAGCGGGGGTTTTGTTTTGGACGATGGCTCGGAAAGCTCCTGCCTACAGCAGGCACCCCATCAACACCGCCCCCTCCCCGTAAGCCGCCAGCTTGGCAGCATGCCTGCCGGCCGCCAGCGGGGCGTACCCGAGCCTGCGCCAGTATCCGTCGGCCGACTGCACGGCGATGAGTCGTGACGACCGCAGCCCGGCCTTCGTCGCCACGTCGCGCGCCGCATCGTGGAGTTGGGAGGCCAGTCCCGTGCCGCGCCCGATTGGCGCAACGGCCATGTCGTGGATAAACCACGTCAGCCGTTCGGTATCGGGCCAGTCGCAAACAAGCTGGCCGTTCCAGGGTGGCAGCGATGCCTCGGGCCAGGCGTGGGTGAAGAGATAGGCGGCCAGCAAAGGATCGGAATGGCCGTTTTGCGATGGCGAGGACACGGCCGCAATCCAGCAGGTGGAAGGAGACAACGCAAGCCGGCTTTGCAGGGCATCGGCGGACTCGACCAGCGCTTCGCCGTAGCACTGCGCCTGGATGGCGAGTACGGCGGGCAGGTCGGCGGCACGCATGGGCCGCAAGACGAATTCAGGCATCAACCGATTATACGGGCGCTCACATTGGGGTCCGCCCGGAGAGCGTTTACGCGGTCTGGGCGCTGCCACGCAATGTCCCTACAATTTCCTCAAACTAGATAAGAAGAGACTGCCTCGAAATCCTTTCAGCCGATTTGGTGCCGTAGCGGTGGGGTACGGCCCGGAGGAAATTGATGCCCGAAGTACGCAAATGCATGCGGCTTTGGCGAGGTATAGCGAAGTTGCCAATACTCGCTGCCAGATGGTCGGGGTGTACGGTTGCCGTGGCGCTTTGCACGGCGACGGCCCTTGCTCAACCTCCCGCTGTCGCCCAGCTTGCCAGCATTCCGCCTGCCGCTCGCGCGGAGCCGCCGAGTCGCCCGGTGTCGTTCCCGGCCCGGCCGCTGCGCATGATCGTGCCGTTCCCCGCCGGCGGCGTTGCCGACGCCGTGGCGCGTCTTGTGGCGGAACGGCTATCCCAGAGGCTTGGCGTGCCGGTCGAGGTGGACAATCGCCCCGGCGCAGCAGGCACCATGGCCGGCGATCTCGTCGCCAAGGCCAGTTCCGACGGCCATACGCTGCTGTTCCATCAGGCGAACATGCTGATCCAGCCCGGGCTGGAACCGGTCCCCTATGACGTGATGCGCGACTTCACCCCCGTGGCGCGGGTGGCCGCGACGCCGTTGTTCCTGGTGATCGATGGTCATTTGCCGATGACTACGCCCCAGCAATGGGTCACGGCGGTGCGGTCAAGCCCGGCGTCGTACAGCTACGGCTATGGCCAGGCGGGCAGCCCATCGCACCTGTATGCCGAGTACGCCGTGCGCGGCATGCCGCCCAGCGTTCCGCTGGTGGTAGCCAAGGGCGAGAGCGCAGTCGTGCAGGAAATGCTTGCGGGTCGAATCAGCGCCTGCTTTTGTTCCTGGGCCGCCGTGCAGACTCACGTGCGTTCGGGGACACTCAGAATCCTGGGCGTGACCGGGCCGGTTCGCTCGCCGCTGTCGCCGCAGGTACCGACGCTGCAGGAAGCCGGCATGGAAGGGTACGGCGCGCTTGCCTGGTATGGGGTGATGGCGCCGGCCAAGACGCCGCGCGCCATCGTGGCGCGACTGGCTACGGAGCTGGACAGTGTGACCAACGAACGCGGCGTGCAGGCCCAGTTGATGGCCGCCGGCCTGACCCCGGTGCGCGACTCGCCCGACGCCTTTGCCACCGCCATCCGCGCAGAATCGGTGCAGTGGCAGGCGATCCTGCGCCAGACCGGGCCGCGCGCCGAACCCTGAGCGCGCGCCCGGCCGCTCCGACCTGTGCCGGGGTGGCGTCACACCTTTGTCTCGGATTGTTGTCGGCTGTGCAATGGTGAGATCACCACACAGGACGGCGACCGATAGGTAGTAGCCCTTATAATGGCCGCCTGTTCAAATCCGGTGACATCGTGACCGCTAACGTGCCGAACCCGTCTGGCCAGGCCTTTACAGGCCCCAACGTCGTCGAACTCGCGGATGTCGATTTTGCATACGCGGCTGGCGACAAGCCCATCCTTTCCGGCCTTTCCATGCGTTTTCCGCGCGGGAAAGTGGTGGCCGTCATGGGCGGGTCGGGCTGCGGCAAGACCACGGTGATGCGCCTGGTGGGCGGCATGGTGCGCCCGCAACGCGGCCGCGTGACGTTCAACGGCGCCGATATCGACGCCATGGACCAGACCGCGCTGTATGCGGTGCGCAGGCAGATGGGCATGCTGTTCCAGTTTGGCGCGCTGTTCACTGACCTGTCGGTATTCGACAACGTCGCATTCCCGCTGCGCGAGCACACAGACCTGCCCGAATCAATGATTCGCGACCTGGTGCTGATGAAGCTCAACGCGGTGGGGCTGCGCGGGGCGCGCGACCTGATGCCGGCCCAGATCTCGGGCGGCATGGCGCGGCGCGTGGCGCTGGCGCGGGCCATTGCGCTGGACCCGGCGCTGCTGATGTACGACGAACCGTTCGCGGGGCTGGACCCGATCTCGCTCGGGCTGACGGCCAACCTGATCCGCGACCTCAACGACGCGCTGGGCGCCAGCACCATCATCGTCTCGCACGATGTGCAGGAAACCTTCCAGATCGCCGACTACGTCTATTTCATCGCGAACGGCAAGATTGCCGCCGAAGGGGCACCCGACGACCTGCGCGCGTCGAGCGATCCGTTCGTGCGCCAGTTCGTACACGCCGAGGCCGATGGCCCGGTGCCTTTCCATTACGCCGGCCCCACGCTGGCCGAAGATTTCCTGGCCGGAGGCGCGCGTTGACCGGCTTCTTCACTACCATCGGCGCCGCGGTGCGCCAGTTCGTGGGCGGCCTGGGCCGCGCCACGCGCATGTTCCTGTCCGTGCTGGCGCTGTCGCCGGCCCTGCTGCGCCGTTTCCGGCTGATTTCGGACCAGGTGTTCTTCGTCGGCAACCTGTCGCTGGTCATCATCGCCGTATCGGGCCTGTTTGTCGGCTTCGTGCTGGGCCTGCAGGGGTACTACACGCTGAACCGCTATGGATCCGAGCAGGCACTGGGCCTGCTGGTGGCGCTGTCGCTGGTGCGTGAACTGGGGCCGGTGGTGTCGGCCCTGCTGTTCGCGGGCCGCGCCGGCACCTCCCTGACCGCCGAAATCGGGCTGATGAAGGCCGGCGAGCAGCTGACCGCCATGGAAATGATGGCCGTGAACCCGTTGCAGCGCGTGATCGCGCCGCGCTTCTGGGCCGGTGTCATCGCCATGCCGATCCTGGCTGCGATCTTCAGTGCCGTGGGTATCCTGGGCGGCTACCTGGTTGGCGTGCAGCTGATCGGCGTGGATGCCGGCGCGTTCTGGTCGCAGATGCAGGGCGGCGTGGACGTGCGCGCCGACGTGCTGAACGGCGTGATCAAGAGCTTTATTTTTGGCATTGCGGTGACGTTCATCGCGCTGTACCAGGGATTCGAGGCCAACCCGACGCCCGAGGGTGTCTCGCGCGCCACCACGCGGACCGTGGTGATGGCGTCGCTGGCCGTGCTCGGCCTGGATTTCCTGCTGACCGCGCTGATGTTCAGCTGACAAGCATTCGACAAGAGACTCGCATGAAGAAAAATTCGCTCGACTACTGGGTGGGGTTGTTCGTGGTGGTGGGATTCGCCGCCCTGCTGTTCCTGGCGCTGAAGGCCGGCAACATGAGCAGCCTGTCGTTCCAGGATACCTACGCGGTCACCGCGCAGTTCGACAATATCGGCGGCCTGAAGCCGCGTGCGCCGGTCAAGAGCGCCGGCGTGGTGGTGGGCCGTGTGGCGTCGATCAACTTCGACGACAAGCAATACCAGGCCACCGTGACGATGAACCTGGAAAAGCGCTACGAATTCCCGCGGGACACGTCGGCCAAGATCCTGACCTCGGGGCTGCTCGGGGAGCAGTACATCGGGCTGGAAGCCGGCGGTGACGACAAGATGCTGGCGCAGGGCAGCAAGATCACGATGACGCAGTCCGCCGTGGTGCTGGAAAACCTGATCGGCCAGTTCCTGTACAACAAGGCGGCCGATGCCGGCGCCGGCGGCAACAGTGGCAGCGCGCCGGCCGCGGCCCCGTCTTCCTCCTCGTCTTCGACGAAAGCGTCTGGCTCGGGTGCGGCGGCCCTGCCAGCCGCGCCGGGAATGGGCGGTAGCAAATGAGTACTTTTCATCGCCTGGCCGCGGCATCGCTGGCCGCGCTGGCCCTGGCCGGCTGTGCCACCGGGCCCAGCGCCAACCCGGCAGACCCGCTGGAGCCGTTCAACCGCGGCGTTTCCACGTTCAACGACAATCTCGACAAGTACGCGCTGAAGCCGGTGGCCGAAGGCTACCAGGACTACGTCCCGTCGCCGGTGCGCACGGCGGTGGGCAATTTCTTCTCGAATGTCAGCGATGTCTACTCGGCGGCCAACAACCTGCTGCAGGGCAAGCCGTCGCGGGCCGCGGAAGACACGATGCGCGTGGCAATCAACAGCGTGCTGGGCCTGGGCGGCCTGATCGACATCGCCACGCCGGCCGGCCTGCCGAAATACAAGGAAGACTTTGGCCAGACCATGGGCGTGTGGGGTGTGCCGCCGGGGCCGTACCTGGTGCTGCCGTTGTTCGGGCCAAGCAGCGTGCGGGACGGCACGGGCATGGTGGTGGACCGCTTCATGGACCCGACCACCTATATTTCGCCGTGGTACGCCAGCCTGTCGGTGTCGACCGTGCGCGTGGTTGACGGCCGGGCCCAGCTGCTTGGCGCCACGAACTTGATCGAAGCCGCCGCGCTGGATAAATACGCGTTCCTGCGCGATTCGTACCTGCAGCGCCGCGAATACCTGATCCACGACGGCAATCCGCCGTCGCAGGACGACGAGGACCAGCCGCAGGAGCCCCAGCAGAAGGTGCCGCAGGACCAGGATGGCGGCGGCAAGGCCGCGCCGGCCAGTTCGGATACCAGGGAGGGCTGAAGCGCGTGGGCAGCCCGCGAGGTCTGCCTGCCAGCCTTGGCCGGGTCATGGCCTGGCCGGGCCTGTGAGCGCGCTGTGAGCCCTGAAACAAAGTGTATGAAAGTGGCGTTTGAGTCATGCGTGTGTACCATGCCCCGCTGACGCCTGTGTTTCAATGATTTCCGATGGTGGTGCATTGTTGCCCTGTCGGATGGGCGTGAATCTGCCGATACCCTGCAGGTGCCGTCCCGGAAAGAAAGGATAAATTCACATGATCAAGCGACTGTTGCTCCCCTTCCTTACTGTTGTCGCCTTTGCCGGTGCCAGCGCCGCGCAGGCCCAGCAGGCTGACGCCTCGACGCCGGATGGCCTGGTCAAGGGCGTGGTGAACGAGGTGATGTCCACGGTGCAGGCCGACAAGGACATGCAGGCTGGCAATATCGGCAAGATTACCCAGCTCGTCGAGCAGAAGATCCTGCCGCACGCCAACTTCACGCGTACCACGCAGATCGCCATGGGCCGCAACTGGTCGAAGGCCACGCCGGAACAACAGAAGGTGATTGCCGACGAATTCAAGACGCTGCTGATCCGCACGTATGCCGGTGCCATCGCCCAGATCCGCGACCAGAAGGTGCAGTTCCGTCCGTATCGCGGCACGGCTGACGACACCGATGCCACGATCCGCACCCAGGTCATCAACAAGGGCGAGCCGATCCAGATGGATTACCGCCTGGAAAAGACCCCCGAGGGCTGGAAGGTCTATGACATCAACGTGCTGGGCGCCTGGCTGACCGAAGCGTACAAGGGCAGCTTCAACACCATCGCCAACCAGCAGGGCGTGGACGGCGTCATCAAGACGCTGCAGGACCGCAACCGCCAACTGGCCAACGCCAAGAGCTGAACGGCCAGTTCATGTGATTCTGGTTGCGCTGCAGCACGGCGCGGCCAAACTGGTCTACAATGGTCGGACGCTCCCGCCCCCGGGCGGGAGTTTTCATTTTCGACACGCCCGTCTCACGTTTCCAGCGCCTTTCATCCATGCCCGCCCTCGGCTCCTCGCTGACCAACCGCAACGCCGCCATCGTGCTGCGTGACGGCCTGTCACGCGTGCAGCAAGGCGACGTGACGGTGGATTGCAGCGCGCTGACGCAGGTGGATTCCTCCGCCGTGGCCGTGCTGCTGGCCTGGCAGCGGGCTGCCGCCGCGCGCGGACAGTCGCTGGCCATTGCCGGCGCCTCGCCGCAACTGCGGTCGCTGGCCAGCCTCTACGGGGTCGATGGCCTGCTGGGCCTGGCCGCCGCCACCGCTACCCACCCGGAACACCACCACCACCGACATTGAACCGGCATCCGTCGCCGCGCGTGCCATTGCGTGCGGCCATGCGATGCCACGGCGTCGGGCCGAGGGCCTGGCGCCGCGCCGGGCAAAGCGGGGGAACCCCCGCATCCCCTATAATTCCGGGTTGTTCGTCCCCAAGTCGCCCCCAAGTGTCCTGACACAATTCCACAGGTGCTGCGCGGCTAACCTCAGGGGCGCTCCCCCAAATCCAGGTAAGGCTGACCGCCAAGCGGCCCCATCCCAAGACATTCGGCCATGAAAGCCATCGAAATTACCGATGTCCGCAAGCGCTACCGCAACCTGCAGGCGCTCAAGGGTGTCAGTTTCAGCGTCGAGCGCGGCGAATTCTTCGGCCTGCTCGGTCCCAACGGCGCGGGCAAGACCACGCTGATCTCCATCCTGGCCGGCCTGAATCGCGCCGATTCGGGTACGGTCAGCGTGCTGGGCCACGACGTGGTGGATGACTACCGGATGGCGCGCCGCATGCTGGGCGTGGTGCCCCAGGAGCTGGTTTTCGATCCGTTCTTCACGGTGCGCGAGACGCTGCGGCTGCAGTCCGGTTATTTCGGCCTGAAGCGCAACGACGACTGGATCGACGAGATCATGGCCAACCTCGATCTCACCAACAAGGCCGACAGCAACATGCGCCAGCTTTCGGGCGGCATGAAGCGCCGCGTGCTGGTGGCCCAGGCGCTGGTGCACCGTCCGCCCGTGATCGTGCTGGACGAACCCACCGCCGGCGTGGACGTGGAACTGCGCCAGACGCTGTGGAAGTTCATCTCACGGCTGAATCGCGAAGGCCACACGATCATCCTGACCACCCACTACCTGGAAGAAGCCGAGGCGTTGTGCGACCGTATCGCCATGCTCAAGTTCGGCGAGGTGGTGGCGCTGGACCGCACCAGCAGCCTGCTGAACCAGTTCGCGGGCCTGCAGCTGGTGCTGACGCTTTCGAAGGGCACGCTGCCAGCCGAACTGGAAGCGCTGCGCACGCCGGGCAACCCGGGCGAGCGCGCGCATCGCCTGCGGCTGTCGGGCTACGAGGCCGTGGAGCCCATCCTGGCCGCGCTGCGCGCTGCCGGTTGCGAAGTCGAAGACATGGAAATCAGCAAGGCAGACCTGGAAGACGTGTTCGTGCAGATCATGCGCCGTGAAGGCCAGATGCCCGGCAGTACGCCGAACGCCGCCATGGAGGCCGCGGCATGAAGAATCCCGTGGAGGTCAACATGGCCCAGCGCGAGGAACAGCGCCTCGCGTCGATGGGTGTCGGCGGCCTGGTCGGCTTCCGCACGCTGCTCTACAAGGAAGTGCTGCGTTTCTGGAAGGTGTCCTTCCAGACCGTGGCCGCGCCGGTGCTGACCGCCGTGCTGTACCTGCTGATCTTCGGCCATGTGCTCGAAGACCGGGTGCGCGTCTACGACCAGATCAGCTACACCGCCTTCCTGGTGCCCGGCCTGGTGATGATGAGCGTGCTGCAGAACGCATTCGCCAACAGTTCGTCGTCGCTGATCCAGTCAAAGATCACGGGCAACCTGGTGTTCATCCTGCTGCCGCCGCTGTCGCACTGGGAAATGTTCGGCGCCTACGTGGTGGCGTCGATCGTGCGTGGACTCTGCGTGGGCCTGGGTGTGCTGCTGGTGACGGCCTGGTTTGCGAACCTGCATTTCGCGCATCCGCTCTGGATCCTGGTGTTCGGGCTGGCCGGTGCCGGCATCCTGGGCACGCTGGGGCTGATCGCCGGTATCTGGGCCGAGAAGTTCGACCAGCTGGCCGCGTTCCAGAACTTCCTGATCATGCCGGCCACGTTCCTGTCCGGCGTGTTCTATTCGATTCATTCCTTGCCGCCGTTCTGGCAGGCCGTGTCGCACGCCAACCCGTTCTTCTACATGATCGATGGGTTCCGCTTCGGCTTCTTCGGCGTGTCCGACGTGCCGCCGCTGCACAGCCTGGCCGTGGTGGCCGTGGCGTTCGTGGTGCTGGCCGCGCTGGCGCTGCGCCTGCTGCGCAAGGGTTACAAGCTGCGGCACTGATTTGCCGCAAATCACCGAATTCACAGAGACAGACATGCTGCCTACTCCGGAACAAGTCAGGGACTACATTGCCCAAGGATTGCCCTGCGAACATCTGCACGTGGAGGGCGACGGCCAGCACTTCTTCGCCACGATCGTGAGCGGGGAGTTCGAAGGCAAGCGCCTGATCCAGCGGCACCAGCGCGTCTATGCGGCGCTGGGCGACCGCATGCGTGCCGAGATCCATGCGCTGTCGATGAAGACCCTGACGCCGGCCGAATGGCAGGCCGACGGCGCCAGGTAAGGCGCGTCGACACTCCAACAGACAACACCCCGGCGGATGCAAGCCCGCCGGCTGACAAGACAGAAACATGGACAAATTCCAGATCCAGGGCAACGGGCCGCTCAAGGGCGAAGTCCGCGTCTCGGGCGCCAAGAACGCCGCGCTGCCCATCCTGTGCGCCGGCCTGCTGACCGCCGATACCGTATCGCTGTCCAACGTGCCGGACCTGCAGGACACGCGCACGATGCTCAAGCTGCTGCGCCAGATGGGCATGCAGGCCGACATGGAAAGCGGCGTGGCCACGCTGAACGGGGCCGACATCAATTCGCCGGAAGCCTCCTACGACCTCGTGAAGACGATGCGTGCGTCGATCCTGGTGCTGGGCCCGCTGGTGGCCCGCTTCGGCGAGGCCCGCGTGTCGTTGCCGGGCGGCTGCGGCATTGGCGCCCGCCCCGTGGATCAGCACATCAAGGGCCTGCAGGCCATGGGTGCCGAGATCAACATCGAGCACGGCTTCATCCATGCCCGCGCCGGCCGCCTGAAGGGCGCCCGCGTGGTGACGGACATGATCACCGTGACCGGTACCGAGAACCTGCTGATGGCCGCGACGCTGGCCGAAGGCGAGACCGTGCTGGAAAACGCCGCCCGCGAGCCCGAGGTGACCGATCTGGCCGAACTGCTGGTCAAGATGGGCGCGAAGATCGACGGCATCGGCACCGACCGCCTGATCGTGCAGGGCGTGGACAAGCTCCACGGCGCACAGCACAGCGTGGTGGCCGACCGCATCGAGGCCGGCACGTTCCTGTGCGCCGCCGCCGCGACGCTGGGTGACATCGTCGTGCGCGACATCCCGCCGCTGATCCTGGACGCCGTGCTGGTCAAGCTGCGCGAGACCGGTGCCACGATCGAGACCGGCGACAACTGGATCCGCCTGGCCATGCCGCAACGCGCGCAGGCCGTGAGCTTCCGCACGTCGGAATACCCGGCCTTCCCGACCGACATGCAGGCCCAGTTCATGGCGCTGAACGCGGTGGCCGAAGGCACGGCACGCATCACCGAGACGATTTTCGAAAACCGCTTCATGCACGTGCAGGAGCTAAACCGGCTGGGCGCGAACATTACGGCCGAGGGCAATACGGCCGTGGTGACCGGCGTGCCGCGCCTGTCCGGCGCCAACGTGATGGCCACCGACCTGCGGGCATCGGCCAGCCTGGTCATCGCCGGCCTGGTGGCAGATGGCGAAACGACGATCGACCGGATCTACCACCTGGATCGCGGCTACGACCGCATGGAAGACAAGCTGTCGGCAGTCGGCGCGAAGATCCGCCGCATCGCCTGAGCCAGAAACAGCCGCCTCAAGCCGCCTCAAGCCGCCCCGAACCTAGAAGAATTGACGATGAGCCCCGCATTCAACGCCTCGCCCAACCAGCTGACGCTGGCACTGTCCAAGGGCCGCATCTTTACCGAAACGCTGCCGCTGCTGGCCGCGGCCGGCATCCAGGTGACCGAGGATCCCGAGACCTCGCGCAAGCTGATCCTGCCGACTTCGGATCCGGCTGTGCGCGTGATCATCGTGCGTGCATCGGACGTGCCGACCTACGTGCAATACGGCGCGGCCGACTTCGGCGTGGCCGGCAAGGATGTGCTGATGGAACACGGCATGACCGGCCTGTACGCGCCGATCGACCTGAACATCGCGCGCTGCCGCATGTCGGTGGCGGTGCCGGCCGGGTTCGACTACGCCAAGGCGGTACGGCAGGGCGCGCGCCTGGCCGTGGCCACCAAGTACGTGCAGACGGCGCGCGAGCACTTTGCCAAGAAGGGCGTGCACGTCGACCTGATCAAGCTGTACGGCTCGATGGAGCTGGGCCCGCTGGTGGGGCTGTCCGATGCCATCGTCGACCTGGTCAGCACCGGGGGCACGCTGCGTGCGAACAATCTGGTCGAAGTGGAAGAGATCGTGCAGATCTCGTCGCGGCTGGTGGTCAACCAGGCCGCGCTGAAGCTCAAGCGGGAACGGCTGACGCCGATTCTCGAAGCATTCGAACGTGCCTCGGCGGCGCTCGCCTGAGGTACGCACAAGTTGAACCCGACCGGGAATCCGTCAGGGATTCTGCGAGGACAAGCAGTCATGAACGAAACCGATATGGAAAACCTGTCGATCCGCCGGCTCGACTCGACCGAGCCCGGTTTTGCCGATGCCCTGCGCCAGGTGCTGGCGTTCGAGGCGTCGGAAGACGAGGCCATCGATCGCGCCGCGGCCGACATCCTGGCTGACGTGCGCCGCCGTGGCGACGATGCCGTGCTCGAATACACGCGCCGTTTCGACCGCCTGGAAGCTGCCTCGATGGGCGCGCTGGAACTGTCGCAATCCCAACTGGAAGCGGCGCTGGAAGACCTGGAGCCGAAGCGCCGGGCCGCACTGGAGGCCGCCGCCGCACGGGTGCGCGCCTACCACGAGAAGCAGAAGATCGAATGCGGCAGCCATAGCTGGGAATACACCGAGGCCGACGGCACCATGCTGGGCCAGAAGGTGACCCCGCTGGACCGCGTGGGCCTGTACGTGCCCGGCGGCAAGGCGGCGTATCCGTCGTCGGTGCTGATGAACGCGATTCCGGCACGCGTGGCCGGCGTCAAGGAAGTGATCATGGTCGTGCCCACGCCCGGTGGCGTGCGCAACGAACTGGTGCTGGCCGCCGCGCAGATCGCCGGCGTGGACCGTGTGTTCACGATCGGCGGCGCGCAGGCCGTGGGCGCGCTGGCGTTCGGTACCGCCACGCTGCCGCAGGTGGACAAGATCGTCGGCCCGGGCAATGCCTATGTGGCTGCCGCCAAGCGCCGCGTGTTCGGCACGGTCGGCATCGACATGATCGCCGGCCCGTCCGAGATCCTGGTGATCTGCGACGGTACGACCGATCCGGACTGGGTGGCCATGGACCTGTTCTCGCAGGCCGAGCACGACGAGCTGGCACAGTCGATCCTGCTGTGCCCGGACGAGGCCTACCTGAACCGCGTGGAAGAAAGCATCCAGCGCCAGCTGCCGACGATGCCGCGCCGCGAAGTCATCGCCGCTTCGCTCGCGGGACGCGGAGCGCTGATCAAGGTGCGCGACATGGAAGAGGCCTGCGAGATCGCCAACGCCATCGCGCCCGAGCACCTGGAGATTTCCGCCGAAAACCCGCGCCAGTGGAGCGAGAAGATCCGCCATGCAGGCGCCATCTTCCTGGGTCGCTATACCAGCGAATCGCTGGGCGACTACTGCGCGGGCCCCAACCACGTGCTGCCCACCTCGCGCACCGCGCGCTTCTCGTCGCCGCTGGGCGTATATGACTTCCAGAAGCGTTCGAGCCTGATCGAGGTCAGCGAGGGTGGGGCGCAGATGCTGGGCCAGATCGCCGCCGAGCTGGCCTATGGCGAAGGCCTGCAGGCGCATGCCCGATCTGCCGAGTACCG
Organism: Cupriavidus sp. HE11; assembly: GCF_056097175.1. Lineage (NCBI taxonomy): Bacteria > Pseudomonadati > Pseudomonadota > Betaproteobacteria > Burkholderiales > Burkholderiaceae > Cupriavidus > Cupriavidus sp. HE11. The sequence goes on along the minus strand of NZ_CP184464.1, from coordinate 1,584,219 downwards.
TTTCAAGCGTTAAGAAACCACTTCAAAATGATTCTGGCGTCGTTGCGCGGCCTTGCCGTACTGCTTGTGCTGTCTGCGGCCGCGCGCCTGGCCAGAACCGCTTCGCTTCATTGTGAAGCGGTTTCCTGAAATGCCCGCAAAGCACGAAACCATAGGACCATCATGTCAGCCGTAGACCCATCCCTGATCGAACGCATCATCCGTGACGACGTGCGCGCCATGGGCGCCTACCATGTCGCCGATTCGCACGGACTGGTGAAGCTCGACGCGATGGAGAACCCGTACCGGCTGCCGCCCGACCTGCGCGCGCAACTGGCCGCGCGGCTGGGCGAGGTGGCCCTGAACCGTTATCCGGTGCCGAGCAGCGAAGCGCTGCGCGCGCAACTGAAGTCGGTCATGAAAGTGCCGGCCGGCATGGACGTGATGCTGGGCAACGGATCGGACGAACTGATCAGCATCATTTCGCTGGCCGCGGCGAAGCCGGGCGCCAAGGTGCTGGCGCCGGTGCCGGGCTTCGTCATGTATGCAATGTCGGCGCAGTTTGCCGGCCTGGGGTTTGTCGGCGTGCCGCTGCGCGCCGATTTCACGCTGGACCGCGCCGCCATGCTGGCCGCGATGGCCGAGCACAAGCCCGCCATCATCTACCTGGCCTACCCGAACAACCCCACTGGCAACCTGTTCGACGCCGCCGACATGGAAGCCATCGTGCGCGCCGCGCAGGGCGAGGTTTGCCAGAGCCTGGTGGTGGTGGACGAGGCCTACCAACCGTTTGCCCAGGAAAGCTGGATGCCGCGCCTGACCGAGTTCGGCAACCTGCTGGTGATGCGCACGGTGTCAAAGCTGGGCCTTGCCGGTATTCGCCTGGGCTACATGGCGGGTTCGCCGGAATGGCTGGCGCAGCTGGACAAGGTGCGCCCGCCGTACAACGTCAACGTGCTGACCGAAGCCACCGCGCTGTTCGCGCTGGAGCATGTGGACGTGCTGGACGATCAGGCCGCCCAACTGCGCGCCGAGCGCACGAAGCTGGCCGACGCCATGGCAGCCATGCCCGGTGTGACGGTCTACCCCAGCGCCGCCAACTTCCTGCTGGTGCGCGTGACGGATGCGGCACAGACGTTCGAGCGAGTGCTGGCGCGTAAGGTATTGATCAAGAACGTGAGTAAAATGCACGCATTGCTGGCCAACTGTCTGCGCGTGACGGTCAGCACCCCCGAAGAAAACGCGCAGTTTCTTGAGGCTTTCAACGCCTCGTTGCAGGATTAACCCCACCATGCGTGTTGCAGAGGTCACCCGCAATACCTCGGAAACGCAGATCCGCGTTTCGCTGAACCTTGATGGCACCGGCCGCCAGAAGCTGGCTTCCGGCGTGCCGTTCCTCGACCACATGCTGGACCAGATTGCCCGGCATGGCATGTTCGACCTGGAGGTCGAGGCCACGGGCGACACCCATATCGACGACCACCATACGGTGGAGGACGTCGGCATTACGCTGGGCCAGGCCGTGGCGCGCGCCATCGGCGACAAGAAGGGCATCACCCGCTACGGCCACAGCTACGTGCCGCTGGACGAATGCCTGTCGCGCGTGGTGATCGACTTCTCGGGCCGTCCGGGCCTGGAATTCCATGTGCCGTTCACGCGCGCCCGGGTGGGCAGCTTCGATGTCGACCTGACGATCGAGTTCTTCCGCGGCTTCGTCAACCACGCCGGGGTGACGCTCCATATCGACAACCTGCGCGGCATCAATGCCCACCACCAGTGCGAGACGGTGTTCAAGGCCTTTGGCCGTGCGTTGCGCATGGCGGTGGAGCTGGACCCGCGTGCGGCCAACCAGATTCCATCGACCAAGGGTACGCTCTGACCCATACTGTCTACTGACCTGAACCACTGACCTGCGCCCCCATAAAAGCAGGCGTGCCGGCTGGTTGCGGCGACGCTGACAACCTTCGACACACCCGCATCCGATGGATACGCTCAAGTCTTTCATCTCGCTGCTGGCGCTGATCAATCCGATCGGGGCGATCCCGTTCTTCATCAGCCTGACCAGCCAGCAGACAGAGGCGGAAAAGCTGAAAACGATCAAGACGGCGTCGATTGCCGTGGCGATCGTGGTGGGATTGTCGGCGTTGCTGGGCCAGCAGATCATTGAGTTCTTCAATATCTCGGTGGCGTCGTTGCAGGTGGGCGGCGGGCTGATCATGATCATGATGGCCATGAACATGCTGAACGCCCAGACCGGCCGCACCAAGGCCACGCCCGAGGAAGAGGACGAGGCCGAGGCCAAGACCAGTATCGCGGTGGTGCCCCTGGCGCTGCCGCTGCTGACCGGGCCGGGGTCGATCAGTACCGTGATCGTGTATGCGGGCAAGACGCACCACTGGTACGAGCTGCTGATCCTGGTGGGTATCGGCGTGGTGCTGGGCCTGGTGGTGTATGGCACGTTCCGTGCGGCGGATCCCATCGCACGGGTGGTTGGCAGGACCGGGATCAATATCGGCACGCGCCTGATGGGCTTGATCCTGTCGGCGCTGGCCGTTGAATTCATTGTGGACGGGCTGAAGACATTGTTGCCTGTTTTGAAATCATGACTACCATAGCAATTGTGGATTACGGCATGGGCAACCTGCGCTCGGTGGCGCAGGCTCTGCGTGCCGCGGCACCGGAAGCGGACGTGCAGGTTGTGGACCGCCCCGAAGCGATCCGCGCGGCCGACCGCGTGGTGCTGCCGGGGCAGGGTGCGATGCCCGACTGCATGGGCGCCCTGGGGGAATCGGGCCTGCAGCAGGCCGTGCTGGAAGCCGCGGCGTCGAAGCCGATGCTGGGGGTGTGCGTTGGCGAACAGATGCTGTTCGAACGCAGCAGTGAAGTCAGGTCGGGTGCGGACAGCACGCCGGCGCTGGGCCTGATGCCGGGCGAGGTGATCCGCTTTGAACTGGAAGGGATGACGCAGCCCGATGGCTCGCGCTTCAAGGTGCCGCAGATGGGCTGGAACCGCGTGCGTCAGGCGCTGCCCCATCCGATGTGGCAAGGCATCCCGGACGACAGCTGGTTCTACTTCGTACATAGTTATTATGTGCAGGCGCAGGAGCCCGCGCATATCGCCGGCGAGACTGAGTATGGCGTCGTGTTTACCAGTGCGGTGGCACGCGATAATATTTTCGCCACGCAGTTCCACCCGGAGAAGAGCGCCGCGATGGGTTTGCAGCTATACCGGAATTTCGTGCACTGGAATCCGTAAAGCGTCAGAAGCACCTGTTACCAGAAGCGCCACAAGATCAACAGCGATACCTGTCGTTCAGAGCCACCGACCCAGACTGCATCCACTGCAAAACTGACATGACCTGAGCGCCCGCGCAGCCGCGCTGGCATCGCTGCCCTTTTCCTTTTTACACAACCACCACGCTCGTTACGCTATGTTGCTCATTCCGGCCATCGACCTGAAGGACGGTCAGTGTGTACGCCTCAAACAAGGCGATATGGACCAGGCTACCGTCTTTTCCGAAGATCCCGCCGCCATGGCACGCCACTGGGTGAACCAGGGCGCGCGTCGCCTGCATCTGGTCGACCTGAACGGCGCTTTCGTTGGCAAGCCCCGCAATGAGGCGGCCATCAAGGCCATCATCGCCGAAGTGGGCGACGAAATCCCCGTGCAGCTCGGCGGCGGTATCCGCGACCTTAACACCATCGAGCGCTGGCTCGACGACGGCCTGTCATACGTGATCATCGGCACCGCTGCCGTGAAGAACCCCGGGTTCCTGAAGGACGCCTGCTCGGCGTTCGGCGGCCACATCATCGTCGGGCTCGATGCCAAGGACGGCAAGGTGGCCACCGATGGCTGGAGCAAGCTGACCGGCCACGAAGTGGCGGATCTGGCACGCAAGTACGAAGACTACGGCGTGGAAGCCATCATCTACACCGACATTGGCCGCGACGGCATGCTGCAGGGCATCAACATCGACGCCACGGTCAAGCTGGCCCAGTCGATGTCGATCCCGGTGATCGCCAGCGGCGGCCTGTCGAACATGGCCGACATCGACCAGCTCTGCGCCGTGGAACGGGAAGGCGTGGAAGGCGTGATCTGCGGCCGCGCGATCTATTCGGGCGACCTGGTCTTCTCTGACGCCCAGGCGCACGCAGACAAGCTGGGCGCCGAGTAACGCCGCCAGGCAGGCCGCCACAACCAGCCGCTCCCGGGCAAGGGGGCGGCAGGCAAGGAATCACATGCTAGCCAAACGTATCATCCCCTGCCTGGACGTCACCAACGGGCGGGTGGTCAAGGGTGTCAACTTCGTCGAACTGCGCGATGCGGGAGACCCTGTGGAAATCGCTCGCCGCTACGACGAGCAAGGTGCCGATGAAATCACATTTCTCGACATCACCGCGACCAGCGATGGGCGCGACCTGATCCTCCACATCATCGAGGCCGTGGCTTCGCAGGTGTTCATTCCGCTGACGGTTGGCGGCGGCGTGCGTGCCGTGGAAGACGTGCGCCGGCTGCTCAATGCCGGTGCGGACAAGATCAGCGTGAATTCGTCCGCCATCGCCAATCCGCAACTGGTTTCGGACGCCACCGGCAAATATGGCTCGCAGTGCATCGTGGTCGCCATCGATGCCAAGCGCAGCTCGGCCCCGGGCGAGCCGGCCCGCTGGGAAGTCTTCACCCATGGCGGCCGCAAGGCCACCGGCCTGGACGCCGTGGAATGGGCGTGCGAGATGGCGCGCCGCGGCGCGGGCGAGATCCTGCTGACCAGTATGGACCGTGACGGCACGAAGAGCGGATTCGACCTGGAACTGACGCGCGCGGTCAGCGACGCAGTACCGGTACCCGTTATTGCGTCAGGTGGCGTGGGCGGCCTGCAGGATCTGGCCGACGGCATCAAGCTCGGCCACGCCGACGCCGTGCTGGCTGCCAGCATCTTCCACTATGGCCAGCACACCGTTGGCGAAGCAAAGGCATTCATGGCCCGCGAGGGCATCCCCGTCCGGATCTGATCATGGCAAAGAAGTGGTTGAACAAGGTGAAGTGGGACGACAACGGCCTGGTGCCGGTGATCGTCCAGGAGACGGGCTCCAACGACGTGCTGATGTTCGCGTTCATGAACCGCGAGGCGCTGCAGCGTACGGTAGAGCTGGGCGAGGCCGTGTTCTGGTCGCGCTCGCGCAAGCGCCTGTGGCACAAGGGCGAAGAGTCGGGCCACGTGCAGAAGGTGCATGAAATCCGCCTGGACTGCGACGAGGACGTGGTGCTGCTGAAGGTTACCCAGGTCGACAGCATCGCCTGCCATACCGGCCGGCACTCGTGCTTCTTCCAGAAATTCGAAGGCGATGTCGAGTCGGGCGACTGGCATACCGTTGAGCCGGTGCTCAAGGACCCGTCCACGATCTACGCCGGCAAGCCATGAGCCAGGACAACCAGACGACCGGCCTGGCTGGCTCGGCAGACATATTGGCCCGCGTGGCCGCCACGCTGGAATCGCGCAAGCCCGAAAACGGCGGCGATCCCGACAAATCCTATGTGGCCAAGCTGTTCAGGAAGGGCGATGACGCCATCCTGAAGAAGATCGGCGAGGAAGCCACCGAGACCGTGATGGCCGCCAAGGACGCCCGTGCGGCCGGCCTGGGCGACGAAGCCGTCGGCAAGGTGATCTACGAAGTGGCCGACCTGTGGTTCCACACGATGGTGCTGCTCTCGCACATCGGGGCCACGCCGGCTGACGTGGTCAACGAACTGGCGCGCCGCGAGGGGCTGTCGGGGCTGGTCGAGAAAGCCAGTCGCAAGGAGTAGCATTGAGCCTATGGCCGCCCGGAAATGTTCCGGGCACGGCATACGCGCTGTAACGCTGGAGGGCACGATGGCGACGGACTACACCACGCAGGTGACCACAACCGCTGATGCGGACAAGCTCGACGGATTGCGCAAGCTGACGCACATCCTTTACGCGCTCTATGCGATCCACTGGTTTACTGGCGGAATTACGGCGCTGATCGCGATCATCGTGAACTACGTGAAGCGCGACGATACTCGCGGTACGGTCTATGCCTCGCACTTCGCCTGGCAGATCCGCACGTTCTGGTGGTCGATCGTCTGGTACGTGGTGGGCGGCTTCATGTTCGTGACAGTGTTGCTGTTCCCGGTGGCAATCGCCGTTTTCTGCGTTTTGTCACTGTGGATACTGTATCGTATCGTCAAGGGCTGGCTGTACCTGAACGACCGCAAGCCGATGTACCCGGGCGAGGCGTTCTGAGGCCGGACCGGCAAGATCAAGAGAAAAGTGGCAGCAGGGCGGCACGATTTCCTGCAATGTGCTGACAGGCTGCAACAAGAACTTCATGAAATCCCAGGACAATTGCATTTTCTGCAAGATCGTGGCCGGCCAGATCCCGTCCAGCAAGGTGTATGAGGACGACGATCTGCTGGCGTTTCACGATATCCATCCCAAAGCGCCGGTACACTTTCTGGTAATTCCGAAATCGCATGTGGATTCGCTGGCTGAATGCGGACCCGGCGATGCGGGTGTGCTTGCTAGAATAATGCTCAAGGTGCCCGAACTGGCACGCCTGGCCGGCTGCGACAACGGCTTCCGTACGGTGATCAACACCGGCACGGACGGCGGACAGGAGGTGTCCCATCTCCATCTGCACGTACTTGGCGGCCCGCGCGACCAGTGGAAGTCACCGGCGTTCTGAACGGCAATCCAGGACAGCCAGGGCATGAGAAAGGGGCTGGGACAGTGATGTCCTGGCCAGATGTTGCGTCGGGTACCGTCGCCCCGGCGCAGCCTTTGAAGGACGGAACTACGGGGCCGGGCGATCAAATTCCGACGCCCGCGGCTTTATCAGGAGCAAGAAATGGGTTCGTTTAGCATTTGGCACTGGCTGATCGTGCTGGTGATCGTCATGCTCGTCTTCGGTACCAAGAAGCTGCGCAACATCGGCCAGGACCTGGGTGGTGCGGTAAAGGGCTTCAAGGACGGCATGAAGGACGGTAACGCGGAGGAACCTGGCGCCAAGCCGGCCGCGGCCAAGGAACTGCGCGACACCACCACGATCGACGTGGAAGCCAAGGAAAAGCAGCGCCAGGAATAATCCGCCGGCTGATCTTTCCTTGTCAGTCATCCTCCCGGCGGCCGCGCACGGCGCGGCCCGCCTGTCCTGTGTCTCAGTTCCGGTTTTCGCATGATCGATCTCGGCATTTCCAAGCTGGCACTGATTGGCGCCGTGGCGCTGATCGTGATCGGCCCCGAGCGTCTGCCGAAGGTGGCGCGCACGGTCGGCGCACTGGTCGGCCGCGCGCAGCGCTATATCAATGACGTGAAGGCCGAAGTCAGCCGCGAGGTGGAGCTCGAGGAACTGCGCAAGATGCGCACGGAATTCGAGAACGCCGCGCGCGACGTCGAGCAGACCATCCACAAGGAAGTCAACGAACACACCCAGGCGCTGAACGAGGCGCTGGGCGGTGTGGAGGCTTCCGGTACATCCGGCTCCGATGCCAGTGGCATCAGCGCCGGGTACGTGCCCAGCTGGGACAGCGCGCACAAATCGCACAACGGCCGCAAAAGCTGGCGCGTCAAGCAAGGCGCCCGGCCGGTCTGGTTCAAGCGTCAGCAGAACGTGCGCGTCTGGGTGCAGTCGGGCGCAGCCCGCGTGAAGCGCCATCGCCCGGCCAGCGGCCGTAACCGTTCCTTCTTCGAGTAAGCATGGCGGGCACCCAAGACCCCAACGATCCTAACGATCCCAACGGCGAGTCCCAGCAAGAGACTTTCATTTCCCACCTGATCGAGCTGCGCGAGCGGCTGGTGAAGGCGGTGGCCGGGGTCATCATCGTCTTTCTCGGCCTGGTTTACTGGGCGGCGGAGATCTTCAACCTGTTCTCCAAGCCGCTGACGCAGTCGCTGCCCAAGAACGGCCGCATGATCGTGACCGATGTCACCGGCTCGTTCTTCGTGCCGATGAAGGTCACGATGCTGGTGTCGTTCCTGATCGCGCTGCCGTGGGTGCTCTACCAGATCTGGCGCTTTGTCGCGCCGGGCCTGTACCAGCATGAGAAGAAACTGATCATGCCACTGGTGAGCAGCAGCTATCTGCTGTTCCTGTGCGGCGTGGCATTCGCGTACTTCCTGGTGTTCCCGACGGTGTTCCATTTCATGGCGCACTACAACGCGCCACTCGGGGCCGAGATGTCGACCGACATCGACAAGTACCTGAGCTTTGCAATGACCACGTTCCTGGCATTCGGCATCACGTTCGAGGTGCCGGTGGTGGTGATCGTGCTGGTGAAATTCGGCGTGGTGGAGCTGGAAAAGCTCAAGCAGATCCGCCCGTACGTGATTGTTGGCGCATTCATCATCGCCGCCGTTGTCACGCCACCTGATGTGATGTCGCAACTGTTGCTGGCCGTGCCGCTGGTCATGTTGTACGAACTGGGCTTGCTGATGGCCCGTTTTGTGACCAGGCAGCCGCTTGGCACCCCCGCCGAAGGCGAAACGCAGGCTGACTAAGTTCCTGAGCAGTTGTTAACGGGCTGTATCCCCACGGTCTGAATGCTGCGTTTCGCACCAAAATGGTGAATTTCACGTTGTTTGCTGTTGCTTCGTCACAACAAGAAGCGTCGGTAAACCGTGTTTACGGCGAAAAAGACTTCTGACGCGCTGGGGGGGTGACACATAATACGACGCAGACGTGAAGGTTAATGCGTCGCCCAAGCACTTGGGCAACCAAGATTTCCCAATCAGTTGACAAGGAAAGTGTCGATATGAAGATGAAACTGTTTGCAGCTGCCGTTGCCGCTCTGGCCGCCGGCGGTGCCTATGCCCAGTCGAGCGTGACCCTGTACGGTGTGGTTGACGCTGGCGTTGAGTACCAGAACCACGCGCCGAACGTCGCCGGTCAGACTGGTAGCCATGATGTGGTCCGTCTGAACTCGGGCAACATGTCGGGCAGCCGTTGGGGCCTGCGTGGCGTGGAAGACCTGGGCGGCGGCCTGAAGGGCGTGTTCGTCCTGGAAAGCGGTTTCAGCGTTGACACCGGCAACTCGGGCCAAAACGGCCGTCTGTTCGGCCGTCAAGCCTTCGTTGGTGTGCAAAGCCAGTTCGGCACGCTGACCCTGGGTCGCCACCAAACGCCGTTCTATGACTTCGGTCTGGCCTTCGACCCGATGGCCATCTCGACGAACTACTCGATCACCAACCAAGGTGTTGAGTTCCAAAGCCGCGCCGACAACTCGATCAAGTACACCGGCACGTTCGGTGGCCTGACCGGCTCGCTGCTGTACAGCACCGGCGCCAACACGGTTGCTGGTACGCAAACGGCTAACCAGTACGGCGGTTTCTCGGGTGAAGTCCCGGGTTCGTACAAGACCGGCCGTGAGTACAGCGCCAGCCTGATCTATAACGGCGGTCCGTTCTCGATCGGCGCGGTCTTCGACGAAACCAACCAAGGACAGAACCCGTACACGACCACCCTGGGCAGCGCCAAGATCCAGCGCGCTTCGGTTGCCGGTTCGTACGCTTTCGGTCCGGCCAAGGTGTTCGCTGGCTACCGTTACGCACACGCTCTGCAAGGCGCAGTTCTGCCGGGTGCAGTGCTGGCTGGCCAAACGGCCGCTCAGCCGGGCGTAAACGTGTCGAACCTGTACTGGCTGGGCATGGGTTACCAGCTGACCCCGGCTCTGTCGCTGACGGGCGCCGCTTACTACCAAGACTTCCGCAACACCAAGGCTGATCCGTGGTCGTTCGTGGTGTCGACGGACTACGCTTTCTCGAAGCGTACCGACGCATACTTCAACGTCGCCTACACGAAGAACAAGGACGGCTCGACCCTGGGCGTAGCTTCGGCGAGCTCGGGCGCAGGTGGCTCGGGCTTCGGTACGACCAACGGTTCGTACAACCAGTTCGGCGCTGTGGTTGGTGTTCGCCACAAGTTCTAATTTGACGCGGGTGTAAGCCCGCTTCAGATTCGGCTTGATCAAAACGCCGGCATCCGCAAGGATGCCGGCGTTTTGTTTTGTGACGCGGGACGCCCCGCATCACAAGCGACGCGCTCGGCGTCAGACCCGGCCGATCGTTCCCGATGGCATTTGTACAGCATTGGGCGGGAGGGAAGATCCCCGCGCAATTCGGTCTCGTGTTGCGTTCCTGTCCTGCGCCCTTGTCACAGGCCTCCTGCCAGATGGTGCACAGCTGGTGCGAGGCGAGATCGATTGCCGCGACCGTGGTCGCATCATCGGTTCGCAGCCCATATTGCAGGTCGTATCGATTACCGGCAGGCACCTGCCAGAATACAAAAAAGCCCCAGCCATCACTGGCGGAGGCTTTTGCAATGAAGCTGTAACGCTTTGGCCCGGCTGACCGTCAGCCAGCCGAAGGGCGGCTGCGAAGCCGCCTGCAAACCATCACTCTTCCTCATCCAGCGGCATGGCGCGGCGCGGCGGAGGCGGGCGCTTGCCGATCATCACGGCGAGTTCGGCCGGCTTGCCGCGGCGAATGACCTTCATCTTGACTTCGGCGCCGGGCTTGAGCTGCGCGATGGCATTGAGTAGCGCAGTCGTATCGGAAATCACCTGGTTGTCGACCGATACCAGTACGTCGCCAGGCTTCACGCCGGCCTTGTCGGCAGGGCCGCCCTGGACAACGGCCGCGATCAGCGCGCCTTCCTTCGCGTCCAGGCCAAACGATTCAGCGATCTCGGGGGTCAGGTCCTGGGGCTCCACGCCGATCCAGCCGCGCGTCACACTGCCAGTCGAGATGATGGATTCCATCACCTGCTTGGCGGTCGACACCGGGATGGCGAAGCCGATACCGAGCGAACCGCCCGAGCGCGAATAGATGGCGGTGTTGATGCCCAGCAGGTTGCCCTGCGCGTCCACCAGCGCGCCGCCCGAGTTGCCCGGGTTGATGGCTGCGTCGGTCTGGATGAAGTTCTCGAAGGTATTGATACCCAGGTGGCTGCGGCCCAGCGCGGAAACGATACCCATCGTCACGGTCTGGCCCACGCCAAACGGATTGCCGATGGCCAGCACCACGTCGCCGACCTTCACGTTCTCGATGCGGCCCAGCGTGATCGCAGGCAGATCCTTGAGCGTGATCTTCAGCACGGCCAGATCGGTCTCGGGGTCGGAGCCGACGACCTTGGCGTTGGCCTTGCGGCCATCGGTCAGCGCCACCTCGATTTCATCGGCGCCATCCACCACATGGTGGTTGGTTAGAATGTAACCCTCGGCGCTGACAATCACGCCCGAACCCAGGCTGGACACCGGCTCCTGGCGTTCCGGCAGCCGATCGCCGAAGAAGAACCGGAACCACGGATCCTCCGCCTGCGGATTGGGTGACCGCTTCGTGCCGTTCTTGCTGGTGAAGATGTTGACCACGGCGGGCATGGCTTCCTTGGCGGCATCGCTATAGGAACCCTGTGCCGCAGAGCCGGCCACGCTTGGCACCACTTCCTTCAGTGCCACGATGGGCGACCCCGACTGCACGGCCACCCGCCCACGCTGCAGCCACTCGGGTTTGAGCGTGGCTACCACGAACCACACGGCCAGCACGACCGTGACGGCCTGAGCAAAGAACAGCCAGAATCGGCGCAACATATCGGAGTTTTGACCAGAAAATGAAAACCAAAGAGCTGGAATTGTACTTGAACGACCTGCTGGAAGTTTCCCGCTTCAAGGACTATTGCCCGAACGGGCTCCAAGTGCAAGGTCGACCCGAAGTCACCCATATCGTCACTGGCGTAACAGCTAGCCTCGCGCTGATCGACGCAGCCATCGAGGCCGGCGCCGATGCAATCCTGGTGCATCACGGTTACTTCTGGAAGAACGAAGATGCACGGGTCATCGGTCAAAAACACGCAAGATTGAAGAAGCTTCTTGCGGCCGATATCAACCTGATGGCCTTTCACCTGCCATTGGACAATCACGCAGAATTGGGCAATAACGCGCAACTGGGCCTGCAGCTGGGCGTCGCACCCAACGGCCGTTTCAGCGACGATCAACTTGGCTGGACAGGCACGCTGCCGCAGCCGATGCCGCTGCATGCGTTCGCCGCGCACGTAGGCGGCGTGCTCGATCGCGAGCCGCTGACCATTGGAGATCCGGATCAGATGATTCGAAGCGTGGGCTGGTGCACGGGCGGCGCGCAGGGGTATTTCGCGGCCGCCGTGGCGGCCGGCGTGGATGTTTACCTGAGTGGGGAAGTGTCCGAGCCCACTACGCATCTGGCGCGCGAGAGCGGTGTGGCCTATATCGCGGCCGGGCATCACGCAACAGAGCGCTATGGCATCCGGGCCGTGGGCGAACATCTGGCGCAGCGCTTCGACCTGCGCCATACCTTCATCGATATTCCGAACCCGGTCTGAGCGCCCGGGTCCGGAAACGTCAGCAATCCAGGTCAGGCACCATCAGGCGCCCGGGGCCTTCAGGCTGTCGCGGATTTCGCGCAGGAGCTTGATGTCCTCGGGTGTTTCGGCCGGCTTCGGGGCTTCCTGCTCCTTCTCCCGCATGTTGTTGAACGCGCGGACCATCATGAAGATGATGAATGCGAGGATGACAAAGTTGACCACGATGGTCAGGAAATTGCCGTAGGCGAACACGGGCACGCCGGCCTTCTTCAAGGCATCGAGCGTGTGCGGCACGCCCGGGGGCGGCTCGGCCAGCACGACAAACATGTTGGAAAAATCGAGTTTGCCCACCACGCGGCCCACCAGCGGCATGATCAGGTCGTTGACGACAGAATCGACGATCTTCCCGAACGCAGCGCCGATGATCACACCCACGGCCAGGTCGATCACGTTGCCACGCATCGCAAAAGTTCGGAACTCGCTCATCATTCCCATCGGTTTTTCTCCAATTTGTTGTTCCAGATTAACGTTTGTGTTTGACAAAGCCTGCATCATCGCAACCTCGAGTGCAAGTCTGGATGCCGCATCAGAACGCTTTCCGCAGCGATCCCACATCCGTTCCCATGACCGATTATCGGCGCCACGGCTATCAGTAGTTCGCCTATCGTCGCCAGATGTGCCTCAGGTATAATTTTTTGTTGACGCAGGATTCAATTGATGACATCCCCTGGGGTTTGGAATGAGTGACCAGCAAGACGTGAAGAACGTAGACAAAGGTCGCCGCAATTGGTTGATCGCGACATCCGTCGCGGGCGGCGTAGGAGGCGTTGCAGTAGCAGTACCGTTTGTCAGCACCTTTGCACCGTCGGAAAAGGCCAAGGCCGCCGGCGCGCCTGTTGAAGCCGACGTTGGCGGCCTGAAACCCGGCGAGATGATGACGGTTGAATGGCGGGGCAAACCGGTCTGGATTCTGCGCCGTACCCCTGAAATGCTTGCCTCGCTCAAGAAGACCGATGCAGAGGTAGCGGATCCCGATTCCGACGTTCCCTTCACGATGAAGACGCCGGACTATTGCAAGAACGAGACCCGCTCGCGCGCCGAACACAAGGACCTGCTGGTCGTGGTCGGCATCTGCTCGCATCTTGGCTGCTCTCCCTCCGGTCCGTTCGCCTCGGGTTCCAACCCGCAGCTTGGCGCAGACCCTGGCTTCCTGTGCCCGTGCCACGGTTCCACCTTCGATCTTGCAGGCCGCGTGTTCAAGAACAAGCCTGCACCGCAGAATCTTGACGTACCCCCGTACCAGTTCCTGTCCGACACCAAGATCGTGATCGGCAAGGACGAGAAAGGAGAAGCGTGATCATGGCGGCCGAAAAAGAAGTCAAGACTACCGGGCTGCTGGGCTGGATCGACGCCCGTTTCCCTGCGACCCAGCTCTGGGAAGACCACCTCTCCAAGTACTACGCACCGAAGAACTTCAACTTCTGGTACTTCTTCGGATCGCTGGCGCTGCTGGTGCTGGTGATCCAGATCGTCACCGGTATCTTCCTGGTGATGAACTACAAGCCGGACGGCACGCTGAATGCCGCCGGCATTCCCGTGGCGTTCGCCAGCGTGGAATTCATCATGCGCGAGGTACCGTGGGGCTGGCTGGTGCGCTACATGCATTCCACCGGCGCCTCGGCATTCTTTGTCGTGGTGTACCTGCACATGTTCCGCGGGCTGCTGTACGGCTCGTACCGCAAGCCGCGCGAACTGGTCTGGATCTTCGGCTGCCTGATCTTCCTGTGCCTGATGGCCGAAGCGTTCATGGGCTACCTGCTGCCCTGGGGCCAGATGTCGTACTGGGGCGCGCAGGTGATCGTGAACCTGTTCTCGGCAATTCCCGTGATCGGCCAGGACCTGTCGCTGTTCATCCGCGGTGACTATGTGGTGAGCGATGCCACGCTGAACCGCTTCTTCTCGTTCCACGTCATTGCGGTGCCGCTGGTGCTGCTGGGCCTGGTGGTGGCGCACATCATCGCGCTGCACGAAGTGGGTTCGAACAACCCGGACGGCGTGGAAATCAAGGCGAAGAAGGACGCGAACGGCGTGCCGCTGGACGGCATCCCGTTCCACCCGTACTACTCCGTGCACGACCTGCTGGGCGTGGCCGGCTTCCTGATCCTCTTCTCGGCCGTGATCTTCTTCTTCCCGGAAGTGGGCGGCTATTTCCTGGAAGCCAACAACTTCTTCCCGGCTGACCCGCTGAAGACGCCGCCGCACATCGCGCCGGTGTGGTACTTCACGCCGTTCTACTCGATGCTGCGGGCTACGACGTCGAACTTCCTGCCGATCCTGTGGCTGTTCTTTGCGTTCGTGCTGGGCATGGTGTTCCTGCGCAGCAAGGATGTGCGTATCAAGATCGGTTCGGTGGTCATCCTGGTCATCCTGGCCGCAGGCTTCAAGTTCATCGACGCCAAGTTCTGGGGCGTGCTGGTGATGGGCGGCTCGGTCATCGTGCTGTTCTTCATGCCGTGGCTGGACTGCTCGCCGGTCAAGTCCATCCGCTATCGTCCCGCTTTCCACAAGTCGATCCTGGTCGTCTTCGTGGTGGTGTTCCTGGTCCTGGGTTATCTGGGCGTGCAACCGCCGTCGCCGGTGGGTGAGAAGGTGTCGCAGCTCGGTACGCTGCTGTACTTTGCCTTCTTCCTGACCATGCCGCTGTGGAGCCGTGCCGGCACGTTCAAGCCGGTGCCGGAGCGCGTCACGTTCCATCCGCACTAAGACGCTGCGCGACCCTACAAGAGGACAAGGACACAAGATGAAAAAGTTGCTTTCGATCTTCGCACTGGTCGGCGCATGCCTTGCCGCGCTGCCCGCGATGGCCTCAGAAGGCGGTTATCCGCTGGAACCGGCTCCGCTGGACACTAGCGACGTCTCGTCGCTGCAGCGTGGCGCCAAGCTGTTCGTCAACTACTGCCTGAACTGCCACGGCGCGTCGATGATGCGCTACAACCGGCTCAAGGACCTGGACCTGACGGACGACCAGATCCGTCAGAACCTGCTGTTCTCGGCCGACAAGGTTGGCGAAACGATGACGATCGCCATGCCGCCGAAGGATGCCAAGGCCTTCTTTGGTGCCATTCCGCCGGACCTGTCGGTTATCGCCCGCGCCCGCGGCAACGACTGGCTCTACACCTACCTGCGTACCTTCTACCGCGACGACGCGCGCGCCACGGGCTGGAACAACCTGGTCTTCCCGAGCGTGGGCATGCCCCACGTGCTGTGGGAACTGCAGGGCCAGCGCGCGCCGAAGTACGTCGAAGCGGAAGAGCACGGTGAAAAGGTGCACAAGCTGGCCGGCTGGGAGCAGATCACGCCGGGCAAGATGAGCACGCAGGAGTACGACCAGGCCGTGGCCGATCTGGTGAACTACCTGAACTGGATGGCCGAGCCGGCTCAGAGCCACCGCAAGCGCCTGGGCGTCTGGGTGCTGCTGTTCCTGGGCGTGTTCACCGTGTTCGCATGGCGCCTGAACGCCGCGTTCTGGAAGGACGTGAAGTAAGGCCGTGGCCGCGCGGGGCCCCGTAGTTGTAACCGAATATGTAACAACGCAGGACTCGCCGCCCAAAGGGCCGGCGCGGAAGTTGCAGCAGTGCAGCACCGCGCCGGCCCTTTTATTTTGCGCTCTCCGGGGAGAAAGTGCCCCAAAGGACGCTCATCGGCCCGGCTGGCTATTTGTAACTAATTTGCTTTTCAATGGGCCGTTCTGACAGAATGTTTGCCCTGTCCAGACCTAGCACCGCCAAGTTCGTCAAATTTCCATAGATTTGGCGCACTTCACACCCAAGGAATTCAACCATGATGGTGTTGTATTCGGGTACCACTTGCCCGTTTTCCCAACGTTGCCGCCTTGTCCTGTTCGAAAAGGGCATGGACTTCGAGATTCGCGACGTTGACCTGTTCAACAAGCCGGAAGACATTTCGGTGATGAACCCGTACGGCCAGGTGCCGATCCTCGTCGAACGCGACCTGATCCTGTACGAATCGAACATCATCAACGAATACATCGACGAGCGCTTCCCGCACCCGCAGCTGATGCCGGCCGATCCGGTGCAGCGCGCCCGCGCCCGCCTGTTCCTGTTCAACTTCGAAAAGGAACTGTTCACCCACGTCTACGTGCTGGAGAACGAAAAGGGCAAGGCTGCCGAGAAGAACCACGAGCGTGCCCGCGCCGCCATCCGCGACCGCCTGACGCAACTCGCGCCGATCTTCGTCAAGAACAAGTACATGCTGGGCGAAGAGTTCTCGATGCTGGATGTGGCCATCGCCCCGCTGCTGTGGCGCCTGGATCATTACGGCATCGAACTGTCGAAGAACGCCGCGCCGCTGCTGAAGTACGCGGAACGCATCTTCAGCCGCCCGGCCTACATCGAGGCACTGACCCCGTCTGAAAAGGTCATGCGTCGCTAAGACGGACCCGACGCCACCGCACAAGCGTAATGCCAGAAACTTCCACCAAGCCCTACCTGATCCGCGCCATTTACGAATGGTGTACCGATAACGGCTTCACGCCGTATGTCGCAGTCTTTGTCGACGGCAATACCAACGTGCCGCGCGAGTTCGTGAAAAACAACGAAATCGTGCTGAACGTGAGCTTCGATGCGACCAGCGGCCTGGACATGGGCAACGAGTGGATTACCTTCAGTGCACGCTTTGGTGGCGTCTCGCGCAAGATCGACGTGCCCGTGGAAAACGTGCTGGCGATCTACGCACGCGAAAACGGCCAGGGCATGGCATTCCCGGTGGAACGCAGCGTCCCCGAAACCCAGGCCGCCACGGAGCGTGAAAACAGCCCGCCCCCGAAACTGGCCCCGGTAGACGCCGACACGCCAGCACCGGTCACGGCGGAAGAGGGCGCAGAGGGCTCGGACGACGACCCGAACCCGCCGCCCGTACCGCGCATCGGCGGCAAGAAGCCTTCCCTGAAGGTGGTCAAATAAGCCATCGCCAAGACACACCGCATGAAGTAGAATCGCGGTCTGCACCAAACATGCCGGCTTAGCTCATCAGGTAGAGCAGTTGATTTGTAATCATCAGGTGGCGGGTTCGAGTCCTGCAGCCGGCACCAGATTCATGTGAAAAAGCCACGCGAGAGCGTGGCTTTTTTTCGTTTTACGCTTCTCGCGCAGCTACGATCTTCCGAAGCTTCTCGTTTTCCGCGTGGCCATCCAATCCAAAGTGGATATTCCGATGGCAAGTAGGGCAAATGCCCCCGACGTGTAACGGATGGTCCGGACCGCCGTCTGAGACGCGATTGATGTGGTGTGGCTCGAGGTATGGACTCCCGTCCTTCTTCTTGAACGGCGCAGGTGCGTTGCATAGCTCGCAATGTCCCGCCGCTCGAGCCAAAACGTAACGCTTCACCTGGGCGCTGCGATGGTAAATCGCTCTTATGGCCTCCTTCGGGGCAATGCTGCCTGTCGGTACTGTGCAGGCGCTCAGTGCCTTTGCGCGTAGGGCCGCGAGGTCTTGGGGTTCAGAGTCAGAATTTTCAAAGGCGCGACCGTCATCTTCTAGGTCTTCTTCTCGCTCAAAACGCATCGGCAAATCCACGGGAACGAGGCAAAAAACGATTACGTCGCGTAATTCACCTTTTCGATCAGGGCCCCGCTCAACGGCGTGGGAAGCATAGACAAATTCGCCCAGATAGATATATGGCTTGCCTTTCCCGGTGTACTCAAATAAGTGGAGAGCCTTGCCCTTCGAGGTATGGGTGGTAATCGCACGGTTGCCGCCGCTCAGCGTCATGGGGCCAACTTGACCCTCACCGGAATATCGGAAATAACCGTCGTTGGTGAATCCGTCGCGATAGCCGTATTTCTCGCCACTGGTTCCAGTAAAAAGGAATATCGCGGGCGACTGGTCGGATGGCGCGATGCCGCTTTGCCAACTGCCTCCGAACCGTCCAGTGATCTCTTCACGCCGGCTATAGGCTTTGCCTACTACGAAGTGTGGCAGTTCCAGGGGCGAATTTGGGGGCGATCCGGTGGTCGGCATTGATAGTTGCCTCATTCTGATTGGTTATCAGAATTTTCTCAAAGCAAGCCATCTAGTCAACCCTACCACTGCGGCTCCAACCGCTGCTCGACCCGAGCATCCCTTCAGTTTGCCCACCCTCATCCGATAACGCTAAAGCAGACAAGTCCCCTCCAGGGTTGCGGCGTCTGGTGCGATGGATGGGGCGGTCAACCTCGAAGCTATGGCATCAGCGCTTGTCTCGCGCATAATCGGCGTCACGCCAAATCGACCCTTTCCAAAAAGGGCAATACATAGCTGGTAGTTCTTTGTTGGGTACAACAGGAGAGGTCAAACATGCAAAGCAAACTGGCAGGCCGTCGTCCGGTGCGACTGGCCCTGGCAAGTCTCGTCGCCACGTTGGCCGCTTGCGGCGGTGGCGGTGACGATAGTGGTGGATCGGTGGTGCGCGTTTCCGAGGCATCCACGCTTTCGACGCAGGCCGTCAGCAGTAGCGTTACCGCCAGCCCCACGCGGTGGATGCCGTCGGTCACCGACACATGGCAGCTTCAGCTGCAAGGCACGATCAACACCAGCTACAACGTCGCGGTCTACGACATCGATCTGTTCGATACGCCGCAAGCCACCATCAATGCGCTGAAGGCGCAGGGCAAGCGGGTGGTGTGCTATTTCTCGGCGGGCAGCAGCGAGGATTGGCGCCCCGATTTCTCGAAGTTCAAGCCGGCGGATATGGGCAATGCGTTGGACGGCTGGGCCGGAGAGCGTTGGCTCGACACACGCTCGGCCAACGTGCGCGCCATCATGCAGGCCCGCATGGACCTGGCGAAGTCGAAGGGTTGCGATGGCATCGATGCGGACAACGTCGACGGCTATACCAACAACCCGGGTCTGCCGCTTACGGCTGCCACGCAGCTCGACTACAACCGCTTCCTGGCCGACCAGGCGCATGCCCGGGGCCTGGCCATCGGGCTGAAGAATGCCGTCGCCCAGTTGAGCGACCTGGCGCCGTCGTTCGATTTCGCGGTGAACGAGCAGTGCTTCCAGTACAACGAGTGCAGCGGCTATTCGGCCTTTACGGTGCAGGGCAAGCCCGTGTTCAACGTCGAATATCAGTCGAAGTGGAAGGATGCCGCCACGCGGCAGAAGCTGTGCGCCAAGGCGCAGGCGCTGAACCTGCGGACGCTGGTGCTGCCGCTCGCGTTGAACGACAAGTTCCGCTACAGCTGCGACTGACCGTTTGAATATTGAAGAAACGACTACAAAGTAGTCAGGGGCGGGCGGCTTCGCGGCTGTCCGCCTTTTCCGTTTCCCGCCACGCCAGGAACAGCCGCGTATCGAACTCCAGCTGGTGATACTGCGGTTCCATATGCTCGCAGAGCCGGTAGAACGCCTTGTTGTGGTCTGATTCCTTCAGGTGCGCCAGTTCGTGCACCACGATCATGCGCAGGAATTCGGGCGGCGCTTCCTTGAATAGCGACGCCACGCGGATTTCCTTCTTCGCCTTCAGCTTGCCGCCCTGCACGCGCGAGATGGCCGTATGCAGGCCCAGTGCGTGCTGCGCGGTGTCCAGCCGCGCGTCATACCCCACCTTGTGCAGCGGCGGGGCGCTGCGCAGGTATTCCTGCTTGATTTCGGCGGTGTAGTCGTCGAGCGCGCGGTCGGTCTGGATCGTGTGACGCGCGGGGTAGCGGCGCGCGATGTGGTCGCCCAGCGTGCCGGCAGCCATCGCGGCGCGCACCTGGTCGAGCACATTGGGCGGATAGCCGCCCAGGAATCGCATCGGGTCCTTGACGCCCGGCCGCCAGCCTTCGGTCATCTTAGTGATGGTGATGGTGGTGATGCATCCAGCTGTTATCCATCGAATGCACGAAGGACTCCACGGCATCCTTGTCGCCGGTGGCGTGGCGCATCATCTCGCCGCACTTGCAGAAGCCCTGGTACGGGGTGATGTGCGAGCACGCCGAGGTCTTCTGCAGATACAGTGTGACGGGTTTTGCGCACTTCTTGCACTTGAACTTGAGAGTCAGGGCGGGTTTGCTCATGGGAATCCGGATGAAAACTGCGTCGATGCAAAACCCGCCATTGTACCGGCCGCGCCCATTGGCTGCCGGGCAGGGCGCAGTGGGCGTGATGCGGGCTCGATGTGGGCTCGATGTGGGCGCGATGTGGGTTATCGGCGCAATCCGGCCCGGTCCGTTTGCTACACTCCCGCCATTCGCCGCATTCCAACCGAATCCAACCGACACGCTCCATGGCACAGTACGTTTTCACCATGAACCGCGTGGGCAAGATCGTTCCGCCCAAGCGTCACATTCTCAAGGACATCTCGCTGTCCTTCTTCCCGGGTGCCAAGATCGGCGTGCTGGGCCTGAACGGCTCGGGCAAGTCCACGCTGCTGAAGATCATGGCCGGTCTCGACAAGGAGATCGAAGGCGACGCCACGCCGATGCCGAACCTGAACATCGGCTACCTGCCGCAGGAACCGCAGCTCGACCCCGAGCAGACCGTTCGTGAATCGGTGGAAGAAGCGCTGGGCGGCGTGTTCGAAGCCCGCAAGAAGCTCGACGAAATCTACGCGGCCTATGCCGAGCCGGACGCCGACTTCGACGCGCTGGCGGCCGACCAGGCCAAGTACGAGGCCATCCTGGCCGCCAGCGATGGCAATAACGTCGAACTGCAGCTGGAAATCGCCGCCGACGCGCTGCGCCTGCCGCCGTGGGACGCCAGGATTGGCAACCTGTCGGGTGGTGAAAAGCGCCGCGTGGCGCTGTGCCGCCTGCTGCTGTCGCGCCCCGACATGCTGCTGCTCGACGAACCCACCAACCACCTGGACGCCGAATCGGTGGACTGGCTCGAACAGTTCCTGACGCGCTTCCCGGGCACCGTGGTGGCCGTCACCCACGATCGCTACTTCCTGGACAACGCCGCCGAGTGGATCCTGGAACTGGACCGCGGCCATGGCATTCCCTGGAAGGGCAACTACAGCTCGTGGCTGGAGCAGAAGGAAGACCGCCTGAAGCAGGAAGAGGCCACGGAGTCGGCCCGCCAGAAGGCGCTGAACAAGGAACTGGAGTGGGTGCGCCAGAACCCGAAGGGCCGCCAGGCCAAGTCCAAGGCGCGTCTGGCCCGTTTCGACGAGCTGAACAGCCAGGAATACCAGAAGCGCAACGAAACCCAGGAAATCTTCATCCCCGTGGGTGAGCGACTGGGTAACGAGGTTATCGAGTTCGACAACGTCAGCAAGGGTTTTGGCGACCGCATGCTGATCGAGAACCTGAGCTTCAAGGTGCCGCCGGGCGCCATCGTCGGCATCATCGGCCCGAACGGCGCCGGCAAGTCGACGTTCTTCAAGATGCTGACCGGCAAGGAACAGCCTGATAGCGGCGAGATCAAGATCGGACCGACGGTGAAGATGGCGTTCGTGGACCAGAGCCGCGACGCGCTGGATGGCAGCAAGACCGTGTTCGAGGAAATCTCGGGCGGCTCGGACATCCTGACCGTGGGCCGGTACGAAACGCCGTCGCGCGCGTATATCGGCCGCTTCAACTTCAAGGGCGGTGACCAGCAGAAGACCGTGGGCACGCTGTCCGGTGGTGAGCGCGGCCGTCTGCACATGGCCAAGACGCTGATCGCCGGCGGCAACGTGCTGCTGCTGGACGAACCGTCGAACGACCTTGACGTGGAAACGCTGCGCGCGCTGGAAGACGCGTTGCTGGAATTCGCCGGCTGCGTCATGGTGATCTCCCACGACCGCTGGTTCCTGGACCGTATCGCCACCCACATCCTCGCCTTCGAAGGCGATTCGCATGTGGAGTTCTTCCCCGGCAACTATCAGGAATACGAAGCCGACAAGAGGAAGCGCCTGGGCGAAGAAGCCGCCAAGCCGAAGCGCATCCGCTACAAGCCGATTACTCGCTGATTGGCGAAAGTGTTGGTTTTCTCCCCTCTCCCGCGCGCGGGAGAGGGGCGGGGGAGAGGGCCCGGCGGTTCAAACTACGACACGCCGGCAAGCAGCACCTCCATGCCCTCTCCCCCAACCCCTCTTCCACCCATGGGAGAGGGGAGCAACCCCGACGCATCGAATCAACCCCTCACCAGCCTCACCAGCGTGATCTCCGACGGCGCGCCAAACCGCTTTGGCGGCCCCCAGTAGCCCGTTCCGCGGCTCACGTAGATCCACATGCTTTCATGCCGGTTCAGCCCATGCACATAGGGCTGCTGCATCGGCACGAACAGGTTCCACGGCCAGAACTGCCCGCCGTGGGTGTGCCCCGACAGTTGCAGGTCGAATCCGGCCGCGGCGGCAGCCGGCGCCGAGCGGGGCTGGTGCGCCAGCAGCACGCGTGCCGCGGCATTGGCCGGCGCACCGTGCAGCGCGCGCACGGGGTCGCTGCGGTGGCTTTCGATAAAGCCGCCGGCAGTGAAATCGGTCACGCCGCCAAGTACCAGCGACGCATCGCCCCGGGCCACCACCACGTGCTCGTTCATCAGCACGCGCAGGCCCAGCCGGGTCAGTTCCTCGATCCACGGCTCCGCGCCCGAGTAGTACTCGTGGTTGCCGGTCACAACGTAGGCCCCGTGCGGTGCCGATAGCCGTGCAAACGGCGCCGTGTGGGCCGACAGCTCGCGCACCGAACCATCTACCAGATCGCCGGTAATGGCGATGGCGTCGGGCTTCAGCCCGTTCACGCTGTCGACGATGCGGTTCAGGTAGGGCGCCTTGATGGTCGGCCCCACGTGGATATCGCTGATCTGCGCGATCGTAAAACCTTCAAATTCTTGCGACAGGTTGGCGATCGGCACATCTACCTTCTTCACCCGCGCCAGGCCGCGCGCATTGAAGTAGCCGATCACGGACACGGCAACCGCCAGCCCCACCACCGCCGACGCACTGTAGAACGCCAGGCCGGCTGGCTGCCAGCGGGCCAGCATCGCCACCAGCAGGAAGATGTCACGCGCAAACGTCAGCACCAGCAGCGATGAGAAGAATCCCATCGCGAGCATGCCGATCCAGCTCAGCTTGTCGGCCCATCCGCTGGCCAGCCGCCGCGCCATCAGTGCGGCCGGAATCAGCAATGTCGAGGCAATCAGCCACAGCACGGCCAGCATATGGATGGCGGCCGGCAGGGGCAGTGCAGGCAGCAGCCGCGCGCCGATATAGGCATGCAGCGCGGCAACGATGGCGGTAGGAACCAGCAGGGAACGGCGGGAGCGCCTGGTACTCATGGCAGGGGGCGTCAGAGTCGGATTCAAGTGTAGGTGAGGCTGCGCAGGCGGGGCTTCAAGGGTCTGTTTCAAACGAAAAAGGGATCATGCACCACTTTAAGGCGTGCTTGTGATCTGTCCGGTTTCCGCGGGTCCGATGAATGTTTTCGCCGCACATTGTTCCTGCAACCGCACTAATTTAGATTCATCTGACGCCGAACGCTGGAGATTCCATGTCCTTTGCGAAGCCCGCCCGTCTGGGCCAGACGTTGCTTGCCGCGGCGCTGGTTGCCGCGCTGCCGCCGGCGGTGCTGGCGACCACGTCCGCCACCAAGTCCGCCACCACCCCCAGTGCCGCGCAGAAGCTGGCGCCACTGAGCTGGCCGCGCAATTTCGAGGTGGCTGGCGATCACGTGGAGCTCTACCAGCCCGAAATCGAGAAATGGGACGGCAACCGGATGTCGGGCCGTGCCGCCGTGGCCATTGGCGCCAAGGACGGCACGCCGGTCTATGGCGTGGCGCGGTTCTCGGCGCAGGCCGATATCGACAAGCCGTCGTCGCTGGTGCAACTGACGAATATCCAGATCGACAGCGTGGACGTGCCCACCCGCCCCGACGCCGCCGACAAGGTGCGGCAGGCGTTGATCAACCGGCTGTCGCCGCAGGGCCTGACCGTGCCGCTGGAAGAACTGCAGGCCAGCTACGCGGTGTCGCAGCAGCTGGCGAAGGCGCAGCGCGTGCCGGTGAAGAACGACGCCCCGCAGATCCTGTTTGCGACCACGCCCACGGTGATGGTGCATGTCGACGGCGACCCGGCATGGCGCCAGGTGGCCGGCACATCGTACGAGCGCGCCATCAACAGCCGCGCGCTGCTGCTGCGCGATCAGGGCGGCGAACTGTGGCTGCAGGCGGCCGGCTACTGGTATCGCTCGGAATCGGCCGGCGGCACGTGGGAGCCCGTTGCCAGCCCGCCCGCCGCGTTGGTGGGTGCGGCCGGCAAGATGACGGCGTCGAAGGACGAGCCAAAGCCTGATCCGATGATGCCTGCCGACGGCAAGAAGCCGTCGCGCGCGCCGGCGGTGCTGATGGCCACGCAGCCGGCCGAACTGATCCTGACATCGGGCGAGCCGCAGATGACGCCGGTGGGCGGCACCGGCCTGCTGACGATGTCGAACGCGGATCATGCGGTGTTTATCGATCCGTCCGGCAATCAGACCTATGTGCTGATCTCGGGCCGCTGGTTCCGCGCCGCGATGCTCAATGGGCCGTGGGAATACGTGCCCGGCGCGCAACTGCCGGCCGAGTTCGCGAAGATCTCGCCGCAGGACCCGAAGGCAAACGTGCTGGTATCGGTGCCCGGCACGCCGCAGGCCCGCGAGGCCGAGATCGCCGCGACGATCCCCCAGACGGCGTCGGTGTCGCGCACCAAGGCCGTCACGGCGGTGACCTACGATGGCACGCCGAAGTTCGAATCGATCACCGGCACGTCGCTGCGCTACGCGGTCAACACCGGCACGCCCGTGATCGAGGTCGATCCATCGCACTACTACGCAGTGGTCAACGGCGTCTGGTTCACGGCCAGCGCGCCGGGCGGCCCCTGGCAGGTAGCCATCGAAGTGCCATCGGCCATCTACACCATCCCGCCCAGTTCGCCGCTTTACTACGTGACGTACGTGCGCATCTACTCGGTCACGCCCACCACGGTGGTGGTGGGCTATACGCCGGGCTACCTGGGCGTGGTGGTCAACCCGGACGGCACCGTGGTCTACGGCACCGGCTATGTCTATCCGCCGTACGTTGGCACGTATTACTACGGCTATCCCGTGACCTATGGGTATGGCGCGGGCTTTGGCATCGGCATTGCCGAAGGGTTTGCGTTCGGATTCGCGGCCGGCGCCATCTGGGGCACTGCCGCGCCGTACTGGGGCCCGTACTGGTATGGCGGCGGCAGCTTCGTCAATGTCAACCAGGCGAATTTCTATGGCCGATGGGGGCAGGGCACGGTGACCCATGCCGAAGGCTGGAACGCCTGGACGGGCACGCAGTGGCGCGGTACGGCCGGTGCCGGCTACAACCCGGCCACGGGCGCGCGCTTCCAGGGCAGCCAGGGCGCCGCGTTCAATCCGTATTCGGGCAACTACGCGGCGGGGCGGCAGGGATCGTTTGCCAATCCGTCAACAGGGCGCGAGGGCGCCGCGCGCGGCGGCGTGGCTGGCAACGAATACACGGGCAACTATGCGGCAGGCCGGCAGGCGGCCGGATACAACGCCCAGACCGGGCGCATCGGCGCAGGCGAGGCGGGCATCGCCGGCAATACGCAGACCGGCCAGTACACGGCCGGCAGCCGTGGCTTTGTTGCCAATCCGAACAAGGACAATGCCGTGGTCTGGAACAACGGCAACGTCTACGCGGGCCATGACGGCAACGTCTACCAGCACACCGACGACGGCTGGCAGAAGCACACCACCAATGGCTGGGAACCCGTGCAGCAGAACAGCGAAATGCAGGGGCGCCTGGATCAGCAGCGCCAGGCGCGGCAGGCCGGGCAGCAGCGCTTCAGCAGCGCGGCGGCGCAGCAGTGGCAGGGGCGGTTTGCGGGAGGCGGCGGAAGGTTTGGTGGCGGTGGTGGCGGTGGCCGGTTCCACGGGGGATTCCGGCGATAGGGGCTCCTCGCCCATTGTTTGCGCCCGTCTCCCGCGCGGGAGAGGGCCGGGAGAGAGGGCAAGGCGGTTCAAATGATGGCCATCGCCCTTTGAGCCGCCCGCCTTCTCCCTGAACTTCTCTCACAAGTGGGAGAGGATGCCCATCAGCTTCAGCTTCAGCTTCAGCTTCAGCTACGCGGCGACCACTCGCCCTTGCGGACGCCCATCGCTGTCACCAGCCCATAGGCGGTAATCCCCAGCGCAACGCCCAGGAAATGGCCATCGAGGCCCATCCCTGCCACGTTGGCGAGCACCCAGCCGCCGCCGGCGGCCAGGCCGATCCGGCTCAGGCCGGCGACGATCGGCCAGCGCATGCGCGCGGCACCCAGCGACGCGAAATAGAGCGCCATGCCAAGCCCGAACCCGCCGAATGCCGGGCCGACCCACGACAACGCGCGCGCCGCGATGGCAGCCACTTCCGCATCCTTGGTGAATAGCGCGGCGAACTGCGCCGGCGCCAGCCCAACCGCCGCGCCGACACTGCCCGCCAGCAGCAGCGCCAGCAGCGCCCCCACCCAGGCAGTGCGGCGCGCCGTGTGCCAGTCGCCAGCGCCCACCGAGCGGCCCACCAGCGCCGTCAGGGCCGAGCCTACGCCGAAGGCCAGCGGAATCATCAGGAATTCCAGCCGCGCCGAAATGCCATAGGCTGCCACGGCGGTCGTACCGTAGTGGCGCAGTTGCGCCGTGACCAGGATCGTCGTCAGGTTGGCGACCGACGCCAGCGCGCAGGCGATCAGGCCGACCGCCAGGATCCGGTGGAACAGCGCGCCCGACAGCTTCACGCGCAGTGTCGGCACAAAGCCCGCGCCACCGCGCATCACCACCCAGGCCATCATCAGCGCCGCCGCCCACGATGCCACCGCCAGTCCCGCGCCAATCCCGGCCAGGCCCATGCCCAGCCCTTCGGCAAACCACCATGCCAGCACCGGGAACACGATCCACATGCCGGCCAGCACGCGGGCGGCCAGCGCGTGGCGGCCGCCACCGCGCAGCACCGACGCCAGCGTGTTCGCCAGCCACGCCGGCACCGCACCGAGGCCGAACAGCCAGATTGCATAGGTTGCTGCCGCGTCGGCCGCCGTGCTGCCGCCCACGGCGCCAAACACCTGGCGCGGGAAGCCCGCCAGCGCAATGGCGAAGGCCAGGCCGGCCGTCACCGCGATGATCATCGCGTGCATCACCAGCGACGATGCGTCGTCGCGCTTGCCGGCGCCCAGCGCACGGGCGATGGCCGACACCACGCCGCCGCCCATCGCCCCGGCAGACATCTGCTGCAGCAGCAGCGCGAACGGCAGCACCACTGCCCAGCCGGCCAGCGCCGCCGTCCCCTGGCGGGCGGCCAGCCAGGTTTCGATCAGCTGGGAGCCGGCCTGCAGGAAGGCCACGAGGCTGGTGGGCGCCGCGAGCACGGCAATGCGCCGGGCGATCTCGCCGTTCGACACCGGTTCGACGGCGGCGCGCGCGCCGTCCAGGGTCAATGCGTCAGGCTTGCTCATCGGCGGCCTCCGCAACGGGTTGTCCGCCAAAGCGTTCGCGCAGATACCGGCCGGCGCCGGGGCCAGGCCGCACGCGCAGGTCGTCGACGGTGATCGTGCTGCCATCGGCCCGGGTCAGGCACCCCGCCACGATTTCGCCGCCATCGCGCTTGTCTTCCAGCACGGTCAGCGGGCCCTTGTCATCGGCCAGCCAGCGGTCGGCCCAGGCCTTGAGCGACACGTAGACCGGAAAGAAGTCGCGTCCCATCTCGGTCAGCTGGTACACCTGCCGCGCGCCACCACCGGGCGCCGGCACCTTTTCCAGCAACCCATGCTCGACCAGGGTCTTGAGCCGCGCGCTGAGGATATTTGGCGCAATGCCCAGGTGCTTCTCGAATTCGTCGAAACGCGAGCTGCCGTAGTAGACCTCCCGCATCAGCAGGATCGCCCACCGCTCGCCCAGCATCGCCATCGACCGCGCCACCGGGCACGGCATATTGGCAAAGTCCGTGTGTGCCATCGTCTCCTCTTTTTACTTTTGATATGCAAGTAAAAGGGATGATAGCTTGCGATTTGAAAGTCGGCAGGCGATTTTTGTCAGGCTTGTGCGAATACCGGCAACCCGGTCACGGCCTCGCGCAGGAACCCGATCAGCGCCCGCGTGGCCATCGACAGGTGCGGGTTTGGCGTGGTGATGATGTAGAGCCGGTTGCCCAGCCCTTCGGGTTTCCAGTCGGGCAGCACCGGCACCAGCGTGCCCCGGCGCACATCGTCCCAGCCCATGTAGACCGGCAGCAGGCTGATGCCGTGGCCCTGGCGCACCGCGTTCATCAAGAACGGGAAGTGTTCGGATTGCAGGTAGGGCGTGATCTCCACATCGTGCCGTTCGGGCCCGCATGCCGAATCGCGGCCCAGGGTCAACAGGAAGCGTCTCGAAGTGTAGGGCGGGCACAGGAAACGGCACTCGGCCAGGTCCGACGGCTTCTGCAGCGGCGGCGTGCGCGCCAGGTATTCGGGCGACGCGCACAACTGCCAGCGGATGGCGCAGACCTCGCGCGCCACGGTGTCCAGCGGTGGCACCGACGTCACCTTCAGCGCTACATCGATCTCGGCCGCAATCAGGTCGGTGACGCGGTTGGCGAAGAACACGCGCAGCGAGATGCCCGGATGCAGTTCGGCAAAGCGCAGCAGCAGCGGGGCGATAAAGGCGTCGCCCAGGCCGGTGGGCACGCTCACGCGCACATGGCCGCGCAGCGTCTTGCCCAGGCTGTCGATCTCGGCCTGTGCGGCGGCCATCTCCTGCAGAATGCGCAGGCCGTGCTCGTAGAGCGACTGGCCCGCATCGGTCATCTCCAGCCGACGCGTGGTCCGGCGCAGCAGCATGGCGCCGGCCTGCTCCTCCAGTTGCCCAAGCTGCCGGCTGATCTGCGACCGGGTGACACCGCGCCGGCGCCCGGCTTCGGCCAGGTTGCCCGCTTCGACGATATCCACGAAGGCCTGCACAAGGTTGAGGTCCATGCGACGATTCTGAAAGCAATGTCAAGTTTGACGCAACATTGTGATTCGGTCAGATGGGATTGTCGATGCCAGCGCGCCTCGCTAAAGTGACCAGTCATCGGTGCAGAAGGGTCGTAATCCTTCGCCACCCGCCGTACTGGAACGCACCCGCCTGCCATACAAGGAGCCCCCGCATGCCCGCAGACCTCTGGTTCGAATCGTTGCAGCGCCCCGGCGCGGAGGTGCTGGACCGCGGCATGCGGCTCGCGGGCGGGCTGCGGCGGCTGGGACTGGAAGAAGGCGGCGTGGTGGCGGTGCTGCTGCGTAACGATCCGGTGTTTGCCGACGTGGTGTTTGCCTGCCGTACCGCCGGCACCTATTACTGCCCGATCAACTGGCATTTCATGGCCGAGGAGGTGCGCTACCTGCTGGAAGACAGCGGCGCGGGCGCGCTGATCGTCCACGCCGACCTGTTGCCGGCCGTGCAGGCCGTGGTGCCTGCCGGCATTGCGGTGCTGGTGGTCGGCGGCACGCATCCCGATGCCATCGAATACGAGCCGTGGCTGGCTGTGCAGGCCGCCTACGATGGCCCGCGCGTGGCGCCGCGCGGGCATCTGGCCTATACGTCCGGTACCACTGGCAGGCCCAAGGGCGTGCTGCGCCAGGCGGTGCCGCTGGCTGACCTGGAAGCGCAGCAGGAACGCCTGCGCTCGCTGATCCGGCAGGCGTACGGCATCGTGCCCGGCTGCCGCGCGCTGATGTCCGCACCGCTCTATCACAGCGCGCCAAGCGTCTACGTGCAGAACGCGCTGCAGATGGCCGATCGGCTGGTGCTGGCGCCGCGCTTCGATGCCGAGCAGGTGCTGGCGCTGGTGGAAAAGCACCGTATCGACGTGCTCTACCTGGTGCCGATCATGTATGTGCGGCTGCTGAAGCTGCAGCCCGAAGTGCGCGCCAGATATGACCTGTCGTCTATCCGCTTTGTCGCGTCCACCGGCTCGCCGTGCTCGCCGGAGGTCAAGCGCGCCATGCTCGACTGGTTCGGCCCGGTGATCCACGAAACCTACGCGTCGAGCGAGGCCGGGCTGGTTACGGTGGCGACGCCCGACGATGCCGCGGCCCGCCCCGGGACGGCGGGGCGCCCGGTGGATGCAGGCAGCGTGCGCATCATCGACGAACAGGGCAAGCCGTGCGCGCCGGGCGAAGTGGGCCTGGTCTACGTGCGCCAGCCCGCCTATCCCGACTTCACCTATCTGAACAACGACAAGGCCCGCCGTGCGATCGATATCGACGGCCGTGTCACGCTGGGCGACATGGGCTACGTCGATGCCGACGGCTACCTGTTTATCTGCGACCGCGCGTCGGACATGGTCATCTCGGGCGGCGTGAACATCTATCCGGCCGAGATCGAGCACGAACTGGTGCGCTATCCGGGCGTGGCGGATTGCGTGGTGTTTGGCGTGCCCGACGACGAATACGGCGAACGCCTGCACGGCGTGATCGAGCCGGTGGCAGGCGCCGACGTGCAGTCTGCGGCGGTGATCGAATGGCTGCGCGGCCGGCTGTCCGGCTTCAAGGTGCCGCGCTCGATCGAGATCGTCGAGCGGCTGCCGCGTGACGAAACCGGCAAGCTCGCCAAGCGCCGGCTGCGCGACCAGCACTGGGCAGGCCGCCAGCGGCGCGTCTGATCACGACCTGCCCCACGGTTTCTGTTTGCTCCCGCTTGCGGGGGCAGAGCAGGCGAGAGGGCAGGCGTTGGCATTGCGATTCCATTCCTATAAAGCAGGAGACAACCATGCACCGTATCGCCATCAGCTTCTGTGCCGCCTTGCTGGGGGCCGCGTTTGCCGCCCCGGCCCTGGCCGCCTATCCCGACCGGCCGATCAAGCTCGTCGTCCCGTACACACCGGGTGGTTCGACCGACCAGTTTGGCCGGGCGATGGCCGAAGGCATGGCGCGCGAACTGAAGCAGCCCGTGGTGGTGGAGAACCGCCCCGGCGCCAATACGATGGTCGGCACGCAGGGCGTGGCCCGCGCGCAGCCGGATGGCTACACGGTCCTGATGGGCAGCAGCGCCAGCATGGTGCTGAACCCGATGCTCTACAAGAAGACCGGCTATGACCCGAAGGACTTCAAGGTCATCCTGATCGGGATCGAGGTGCCGCTGGTGGTGGTGACCAACAACCAGGTGCCGGCCGGCAGCATCAAGGACTTTGCCACCTATGCCAGGGCCGCGGGCGGCAAGCTCAACTATTCGTCGGTGGGGCTCGGCAATCCGTTGCAGCTGGCGACGGAGATGCTGAAGTCCGAACTGGGCATCGAAATGACGCATGTGCCGTACAACGGCAGCGCGCCGGCGCTGGCGTCGCTGCTGGCGAATGACACGCAGTTGATGGTGGACGTGGTCAGTACTTCGCTGCCCCATATCAAGGCCGGCAAGCTGAAGGCGCTGGCCGTGACGGGGCGCTCGCGGCTCGAAGTCCTGCCCAATGTGCCCACCGTGGCCGAAAGCGGGTATCCGAACTTCCACGCCGCCACATGGTTCGGCCTGGCCGTGCCGGCACAGACGCCACCGGAGGCGGTGGCGAAACTGCAGGCCGCCGCGTCGCACGTGCTGACCGAGACGCCGTTCCGCAACACGTTCAATGCGCTGGGACTGATCGTGCAGCAGCCGCGCAGCCAGGCGGAGATCGACCGCTATGTGCAGGCCGACCGCGAGAACTGGGGCAAGGTCATCCGTGCCAACAGCATCAGCCTGGACTGAAGCCAACGGCGCGGGGAAGGTGCAGGACCGGTCGCGGCGACGGACGGGGAGCGTATAGTGGAGGGCGTTTTGCCACGCCCCCGCCTGCTTCCCGCCTGCTTTCCGCAGCGACGCCATGACCGATCCTGTCGACCCGCCTGATTCGAACCCTCCCGATTCCAATTCGCCATCCGAGCCCGCGGCGCGTCGCGACCGGCTTGGCGAACTCCGTTTTCACGCGCGTCGCGCGGCGCACCGCAAGACGCGCCAGGTGGGGCGGATCTCGCGCGTGTCGATGCGCTATGCGGTGTTCATGTGCGGCGCGGGCGGGGTGGCGCTGTTCTCGATGGTCTTTGCCTACATTGCCGAAGTCGCTCTGCGCTGGAATGCGAAGCTGACCACGGCCACGCCGTGGCTGGCCTTCGTGATGCTGCCATTCGGGCTGGCCGCGCTGCGCTGGCTGACGATCCGGCTGGCGCCGCAGGCGCGCGGCTCGGGCATTCCGCAGGTGATCGCGGCCGTGACGCTGCCGCCGGCCGGCGTGGCGCAGACCGTGCTCGTGTCGTTCCGGCAATCGATGTGGAAGGTGCTGCTGACCGCCGGGGCACTCCTGGCCGGTGCATCGGTGGGACGCGAGGGGCCGTCGGTCCAGGTGGGCGCCGCCGCCATGCTGGCCTGGGGGCAGTGGTGCCAGCAGAAGCTGCGCTTCCGCATCGGCTTTCATCCGAGTTCGCTGATCGCGGCCGGTGCGGCGGGCGGCCTGGCCGCGGCATTCAACACGCCGCTGGCCGGGGTGGTCTTCGCCATCGAGGAACTGGGGCGCGGCACGGCCGTGCGGTGGGACAGGCTGGTGCTGTCCGGCGTGCTGACGGCTGGCTTCCTGTCGCTGGCCGTGCTTGGCAACAACCCATACTTCAGCGTCAAGGTGCCGATGCTGGTGCTGCACGACGCGTGGGGCCCGGTCATGTTGTGCGCGGTGGTCAACGGCGTGATGGGCGGGCTGTTCGCCAAGCTGCTGATTCGCGGCGTGCCCGGGCTGGTGCCCTCGGCATGGCGTGGCTGGACGACTGCGCATCCGGTGTGGGTGGCCTTCCTGTGCGGGCTGGTCGTGGCGGCGGTGGGCTGGGCCACTGCCGGTGCCACGTTCGGTACGGGCTACGAACAGGCGTCCGGATTGATCAACGGCGAGCCGCACAGCACGTTGTGGTTCGGGGTGGCGAAATTCGTGGCGACAGTGGTGTCGTACTTTGCCGGCATCCCGGGCGGGATCTTCACGCCGTCGCTGGCTATTGGCGCAGGCATCGGTGCCAATATTGCCGATTTCGTGACCCATTTCATGTCAGGCATGGCCGAGCCGCGCGTGCTGGCGCTGGTGTCGATGGCGGCCTTCCTGGCGGCAGCCACCCAGGCCCCGATCACCGCCAGCGTGATCGTCATGGAAATGACGCGCACGCAGGACCTGACCATTTACCTGCTGGCGGCATCACTACTGGCGTCGTTCCTGTCGCGCCAGTTCAATCCGCATCCGTTCTATCACCACATGGGCCATGCTTTCCGCCGGGAGGCGATGGCGATCGCCCGCAAGGAAACCGCCACGTGACGTGCGGAAAACGGGTCGGATAGTGGCGCAAACTTCTCTCCAGTCGTGACGTAACAGGCGGTTACAAACTTCCCTTGGCGGACGCTCGCAGAAGTGTGGGTTTGGCATCGAAGCGCCGTAGCGGACGCATGCGCGATGTCTTAACATCTGCTGCGCATTGACCGGCGGCAGTAGATCGGCCGGCAGTGCATGTGTACCGGCGGCACAGATCTCGTCGGCCAGGCATTCGATGCATTTCGGGGGGAGCAGGAGATGGCCACACAACGTCCGGGCGGCACGCGCCCGTCCACGCCGCGCACTGGCGCACCGCACACCGCGCACACCAGCAAGTCCCGCGACAGCGCCCAGGGGCTCGACCTTGCCGCGGACACTGCCATCTGGCATACACGTGGCCTGCAGACCAACAGCCGCATGCGCGCTCCGGTAGCCCGGCGCACGGCGGCGCCACGCCAACTGCCGCCGAGTCCGGTGCCGAAGCTGATCCTGTGGGCGGTGCTGATCGGCGTCGCGCTGGTATGCTTCCATGCCGTGAGGCGTATGTTCTGACCCCGCCTGTCGACCCGGCATCACACCGTTGATGCCGCGTATCCCCGGCAGGAACCCTCGGGACGGAGCCGGCTCCAACGCGGAGCCGTTTTCAGGAGTGTGTTTTGAGATTTCCATTTGCCGGGCTGGCCGTTGCCGCCCTGCTGGCGACGTCCGTCGCCCAAGCCGCGGCGGCTGCGCCCGCCGCACCGGTCGCACAGGCAGCGCAGCCTGCCGCCAAGGCCCCGAGTGCCGCTGCGGCAGCCCTACTCGACGGCAAGGACCGTTTCTCGACGATGCTCGACACGCTCGAGATCGGCAGTCCGTTGCCCGCGTTGCCCGATTGCGCAGACCACCGCACCCCCGACGGCAAGGACGTGACCGCGTACTGCGTGGAATTGCGTGGCGACGGCGTGATGCGCCAGGTCGGGGTGCCGCGCGACCAGCGGCCCGCGTTCATGGACGGGCCGCGCCTGGTGGCACTGGTCGATGGCAATGCGCTGGTCGGTGTCATCGTGCCGACCGACGGCATCCGGTCGCAGGACGCCGCAGCCCAGGCGCTCAATGCCCGCTACGGCAAGCCGTTCCGCCAGGAAATGGTGGACATGAAGGACACGGCCGGCAAGAGCGTGCGGAGCATCCACGCGGGCTGGATGCGCAAGCCGCTGACCGTGGAGCTTTACGCGATTCCCGAGAACCCGGCCGAAGGCACCATCGAACTGCTGCTGCCGCAGGCGCGCGCGCTGATGGCAAACCGCGATGCCGAAGTGGCAAAGTCGTTGGCGCCGCCGCCTGCCCCGGCGGGCAAGGGCGGCAAGTCCGACAAGGCGGAGAAGGCCGCCGAAAAGACGGACAAGGCCGACAAGAAGGCCCCGGCCAAGCCGGTCAACCCGGGTAGCTGGTAAATCGGCGGCCAGGCGGCCAGGCGGCAGGGCAGCAGCCTGCCGCCAGATCCGCGGGACGCGCCAGCGTCAGAGGCCTTCCATCACCTTGTCCAGGCCGCGCACCACGCCGCGCACGGTGTGGACCTTGCGGATGGCCAGCAGCGCGCCGGACACATAGGGCTTGGAGCCGTCGCCGGCTTCGTGCCTGAGGTGCAGGCGCTGCCCATCGGCACCGAAGATCACCTCGACACCAAGCTGGTATCCCGGCAGCCGCACGGCATGCACCTGCGTGCCGGACATCGTGGCGCCGCGCGTTTCCTGCGGGCCGTTGACCTGGTCCACTGGCACGGCCTGTGCCGCCTGCTTGATCTGACCTAGCCGAAACGCCAGTTCGCGCACCGTGCCGGACGGCACGTCGACCTTGCCAGCCTTGGCGTAATCGATGATTTCCCAGTGGTCGAGGTGGCGCGCCGCCATCTCGGCAAACTTCTGCAGCAGCACCACCGTGATCGCGAAGTTGCCGCAGGCCAGTACGCCGCGGTCGGCCTTGCGCGCGGCGGCGTCGATCTCGGCGTAGTCGTCATCGGACAGGCCCGACGTACCCACCACCACATGCGCGCCGTGCGCCAGGGCCTGCAGGATGTTGTGCTTGGCGATGACCGGCTTGGTGTATTCGACGTAGACGTCGTACGGCGTCTTGCCCAGTTCCTCGATGCTGGCCGCCGCCACGCCCGGCGTGTCCTTGTGGCCGGTCAGGCCTGCCAGCGTCTGGCCCGCCGCGCCGCGCGACAGCCCGGCCACCAGCGTCATGTCGGCAGCATGCGCCACGCCGCGTGCCAGTTCGCCGCCGGCCCAGCCCGTGACGCCGCCTACGGCAACGCGAATGGTTTCACTCATAGTTGTTCTCCTGAATCCATGGCGAGGGAGGCAAGCATAGCGCGCCCGGTTCAGGCGCGCTGGCTGCGCCTTCGCGCACCTTTGCGCCCTTGCACCTTCGCGTCCAGGCGAATCGGGGGGTTAGCCCGCCGCGCGCCGCCGGTCGATCTTGCGGGCCAGCACGATCGACGTGGTCGTGTGGTTCACGCCGTCGAGCATGCCGATCTCGTCGAGCAGCTTGTCCAGCCGCGCGTGGGTGTCGCACCGGATCACGGCCATATAGTCCACCGGCCCGCTGACCGAATTCAGTTCCTCCACCTCGGGAAACCGCTGCAGCGCGCGCACCACGGCCGGCGCCGCCTTTGGCTGCACCGACAGCCCGCAGAACGCCAGGATCGCGTTGTCCTCCATCTGGCTGCCCAGCCGCACGCCGTACCCGGCGATCACGCCCGTGCGTTCGAGCCGGGCGATGCGCGCCACCACCGTCGTGCGCGCGATACCCAGCGCGCGCGACAGGTTGGCCGCGCTTTCCCGCGCATTGGCCTGCAGCAAGGCCAGCAGGTGCCGGTCGGTCTGGTCGAGGTCTGCCATGGTCGTCGATGACGATTCGTCAAATTGCTATGTCAATACGACCGATTATGCCGGGGTTTCGTCAATCTTGTGGCTACAAAACGTGCGCGCGGCTGCCCATACTTCAGTCACCAACAACAAGTTTCTGACGGAGTCAGCCATGCAGGCTTCCACGCTCGGTCCCGCCTCGGTGCGCGACCTGACTCTCGCCCCCCGTCCGCTTTCGGTGGTCGTGCTCGGGGCCGGCAAGATCGGCCGGGTGATCGCCACCATGCTTGCCGATACCGGTGACTACCGCGTCTGCCTGGTCGATCACGACGCGCACCGGCTCGATGGCGTGCCGCGCAACATCGAGGTACGGGCCGGCGACCCGACCGAGCCGGGCACCTGCGCGGCGCTGCTGGCCGGGGCCGACGCGGTGATGAACGCGCTGCCGTTTCACGCCGCCATCCATGTCGCCACGGTGGCCGCGCGCCTGGGCGTGCATTACTTCGACCTGACCGAGGACGTGGCGGCCACCCATGCCATCCGCGCGCTGGCCGGTGGCGCGCGGTCGGTGCTGATGCCGCAATGCGGGCTGGCGCCGGGTTTCATCGGTGTGGTCGGGCATGACCTCGCGCAACGCTTCCTGCGCGGCGGCGGCGAACTGCACGACCTGCGCATGCGCGTAGGGGCGCTGCCGCGCTACCCCAGCAATGCGCTCAAGTACAACCTGACGTGGAGCACCGAGGGGCTGATCAACGAATACTGCAACCCGTGCGAGGCCATCGTGGACGGGCGTCGCGTGGAGCTGCCAGCGCTGGAGGGGCACGAGACCTTCGCACTGGACGGCGTGGAGTACGAAGCCTTTAATACCTCTGGAGGACTGGGCACGCTGCCCGACACGCTGGCCGGCCGTGCGCGCCAGGTCGACTACAAGTCCATCCGCTATCCCGGCCACTGCGCACAGATGAAGCTGCTGCTGAACGACCTGCGGCTGCGCGAGCGGCGCGAATGGCTGCGCGAGATTTTCGAGCACGCCATTCCGGTGACCGCTCAGGACGTGGTGGTGGTGTTCGCCAGCGCCACCGGCCATCCGCCCGGCGCGCGGGGCGAGGGCAAGCGCGGACCGCTGACGCAGGCGTCGTTTTCCGCGCGCATCGGCGGTATGGACGATTTCGCGGGCATCGGCCATGTCAATGCGATCCAGCTGACCACGGCGGCCGGTATCTGCACCGCGCTGGATCTCGTGGCGACCGGCGTATTGCCGCAGTCGGGATTCGTGAAACAGGAAGCCATGCCGCTCGACCGCTTTCTGGCCAACCGCTTCGGCCAGCATTACGCGCGGCACCCACTACAGGAGACGCTCGCATGAAAGCGCAGGAATTCGCCGAATGCTGGCAGGCCATGGGCCTGCCGCTGCCATGGGCCGCAACCAGCGCGGCCGCGCCGGGCACGCTGGCCGTAAGCTCGCCGATCGACGGCGAGGTGTTCGGCCAGTTGCCGGTGTGCTCGTCCGCCGATGCCGATACGCGCATCGCCCGCGCGCATGCGGCGCAGAGTGTCTGGGCGCTGATGCCGGCGCCGGCGCGCGGCGAGGTGGTGCGCCGCCTGGGCGAGGCGCTGCGCGTCCACAAGGCGGCGCTGGGCCGGCTGGTGTCGCTGGAGGCCGGCAAGATCCTGCAGGAAGGGTTGGGCGAAGTGCAGGAGATGATCGATATCTGCGACTTTGCCGTGGGCCTGTCGCGCCAGTTGCATGGGCTGACGATTGCCTCGGAGCGCCCCGCGCATGCGATGCGCGAGACCTGGCATCCGTACGGACTGTGCGGCGTGATCTCGGCGTTCAACTTCCCGGTGGCCGTGTGGGCGTGGAATGCCGCGCTGGCACTGGTGTGCGGCAATGGCGTGGTGTGGAAGCCTTCGGAAAAGACGCCGCTCTGCGCGCTGGCCGTGCAGGGCCTGCTCGACCGCGTGTTCGATGACCATGCACCGCAGCTTGCGGGCCTGTGCTGCGTGCTGATGGGCGGACGCCAGCTGGGCCAGGCGCTGGTGCAACATCCGTCGGTAAGGCTGATGAGCGCGACCGGCTCCACGCGCATGGGCCGCGAGGTCGGCATGGCCTGCGCCGCGCACTTCAAGCGCGCCATCCTGGAACTGGGCGGCAACAATGCCGCCATCGTCGCGCCATCGGCCAACCTGGAACTGACGATCCGCGCGATGACGTTTGCCGCAGCCGGCACGGCCGGGCAGCGCTGCACCACGTTGCGCCGCGCGTTTGTGCATGCTGATCTGATCGAGGCAGTGACGCAGCGCCTGCGTCAGGTGTATGCGCGCCTGCCAGTGGGCGATCCGCTGCAGGACGGCACGCTGGTCGGGCCATTGATCGATGCGGCTGCCGGCGATGCCATGGCTAACGCGCTGGCCAGCTGCCGCGCGCAGGGCAACGTCGTGCATGGTGGCGAACGGCTGCTGGCCGACCGCTTTCCGCGTGCCTGCTACGTGCGGCCGGCGCTGGTGCTGACCGACACCCAGCATGACACGATGCTGACCGAAACCTTCGCGCCCATCCTCTACCTGATGCCATATACATCGCTGGATGAAGCCATCGCGCTGAACAACGCGGCATCGCATGGCCTGTCGTCGTGCATCTTCACGGAGTCGTTGCGCGAGGCGGAGATGTTCATGTCGGCGGCGGGCAGCGACTGCGGCATCGCCAACGTCAATATCGGTACCAGCGGCGCGGAGATCGGCGGTGCGTTCGGCGGCGAGAAGGCAACGGGCGGAGGCCGCGAATCGGGATCCGATGCGTGGAAGGGCTATATGCGCAGAGCCACCAATACCATCAACTATGGCGACAACTTGCCGCTGGCCCAGGGCATCCGTTTCGACGTGTGAACGGGCTGGCCGCTTACATGCATGGAGTCGTTGCGAATCGTAACAAGCGTTACAGCGCCTTGACGCTGTATTACCGGACCCACCCGTATAACGTTCTTAAGGACAGCGCATTGAGATGACGCAATGCCTGGGACAAAAAGGACGTTGTGATGAAAACGAAAGCGATGGTATTGGGTCTGGCAGTGACTGGCGCGGCCATGCTTGGCGGCTGCGCGGTGTATCCCACGCCGTACGGGCCTGAAGTCGGCCCGGCCCCGGTCGCGGTAGCGCCGGCGCCGGTGTACGTATCACCGCCGGCGGTGGTGGTGCGGCCCGCGTATGGCTACTACGGTGGCGGGTACTACGGTGGTTACTATGGTCGCCGGTACCGGCACTGGTAAGCAGCGGCGCGTGAGCGCCTGAAGAATGATCCTCTCTTCCACGCGTGGGGGAGGGGAGGAAAGCAAGGGGCAAAGGTCAGTCGCTCGCGCTGCCGTTCAGCCCGCCCCATCCCGGCGCGAGCGTTTCTCCGATATCGCGCAGATCCACCAGGTCGAGCACGCGGCCGACAGTATGGTCGACCAGCTCGGCGATGCTTTGCGGCTTCTGGTAGAACCCGGGCACTGGCGGAAATACGATGCCGCCCATCTCGGTAACCGCAGTCATGTTGCGCAGGTGGGCCAGGTTCAGCGGGGTCTCGCGCACCATCAGCACCAGCTTGCGACGTTCCTTGAGCGTAACGTCGGCGGCGCGGGTGATCAGGTTGTCTGACAGGCCATGGGCCACGGCGGCCAGCGTGCGCATCGAGCACGGTGCCACGATCATGGCGTGGGCACGGAACGATCCGCTGGCAATGGTTGCGCCGATATCGCGCACGTTGTGAACCACATCGGCCAGCGCTTCCACTTCCGCGCGGCCGATGTCGAGTTCGTGCTGCAGGTTCATGATGCCGGCGGGCGACATCAGCAGGTGCGTTTCCACACCGCTCACATCGCGCAGCACCTGCAGGAGCCGGACGCCGTAGACGGCGCCGGTGGCACCCGTGATGGCGACGATCAGCCGTTGCGGCGCGCCGCCTTGATTCACAGGCATGGCAGTTCCAGACAGGCTCAGGCCTTCAGCAGCGATTGCAGTTCGCCGTTCTGGTACATCTCCATCATGATGTCCGAGCCGCCGACGAACTCGCCGTTCACGTACAGCTGCGGAATCGTGGGCCAGCTGGCGTATTCCTTGATGCCCTGGCGGATGGCCTCGTCTTCGAGCACGTTGACGGTGGTCGGTGCGTCGACGCCGCAGGCCTTCAGGATCTGGATCGCACGGCCCGAGAAACCGCACATCGGGAACTGGGCGGTGCCCTTCATGAACAGCACGACGGGGCTGCCCTTCACGATCTGGTCGATCTTCTGTTGTACGTCACTCATGATGAAAACGGTCCGGTTGCATGGGGGATCATCGGATTTTACCGGAATCGCGCGCCGGCATCAGGTAGGGGTATCAGCCAGTCGCCGGCCAGCTTTCAGCCGGGCAGCCGGCCGCCGCTGCAGCGCTCGTTACCGCCCAGGTCGCGTGCCGTGAAGACCTCGGCAAAGCCGGCGCTGGTCAGCAGGTGGCGGGTGGCGTAACCCTGGTCGTAGCCATGCTCCATCAGCAGCCAGCCCTTCGGCAGCAGCCGCTGCGTGGCGCCGGCGACGATGGCCCGCAGGTCGGCCAGGCCGTCCTCGTGGTCGGTCAGGGCGTCGATCGGCTCGAAACGCAGGTCGCCTTCGGCCAGGTGCGGGTCGCCCGCCGCGATATAG
Source organism: Cupriavidus sp. HE11 (assembly GCF_056097175.1). Classification (NCBI taxonomy): domain Bacteria; kingdom Pseudomonadati; phylum Pseudomonadota; class Betaproteobacteria; order Burkholderiales; family Burkholderiaceae; genus Cupriavidus; species Cupriavidus sp. HE11. Next base: position 1,543,145 of record NZ_CP184464.1, on the reverse strand, counting down.
GGCGGATTGCTCACGATCAGGTGAAACCGCTGCCCCAGCGGCAGCGCGTGATACCAGTCCGACACCAGGAAGCGGATATTGTCGGCCTGCAGCGCGCGGGCGTTGTCCTGCGCCACCATCAGGGCGCCGCGCGAAATGTCGGTGGCCCAGACCTCGGCGTCGGGCCGCTCGCGGGCGATGGTCACGGCCAGGATGCCCGAACCGGTGCCCATGTCCAGCACGCGCGGCGTGTGGATGCCGGCCAGGCGGGCCAGCGATGCCTCGGCAGCCACTTCGGTGTCGGGGCGCGGAATCAGCACATCGGGCGTGACGCGGAACGTGCGGCCGAAGAACTCGCGTTCTCCCAGCAGGTAGGCCATTGGCTCGCCGGTCAGGCGGCGCGCCAGAAACGTGGAAAATGCATCACGTTGTGCGTCATTGAGATGGTCCTGGTCGCGGGTGATCAGCTGCGTGCGCGTGAGCCCGGTGACATGGGACAGCAGCATGCGCGCCTCCAGCGCCGGCAGGCCGGCCATGGCGGCAAGCGTCTGCGCTTCGCGCAGGGTGGGCGTGGACGGCAGGGGCGGAAAATCGCCCGGAGGATTCGAGGACATCGGCGGTACGTCTGGGACAATCGGCGGCCGGTTTGCAAAAAACCCCGCCGGGCCTGGGCCTGGCGGGGTTCTGCGTGGCTCTGCTTTCAGGCGCCTAGTGTAAGCCCAATCGGGCCTTATTTCCGCGCGCGCCTGCGTAGGGCTATTACTTGTTGACGGCGTCCTTGGCCTTGTCGGCCGTGGTGTTGACGGCGTCCTTGGTGGCTTCCTTGGCGTGGGCCATGGCGTTGCCGGCGTCTTCGCGGGCCTTGTCGGCGGCGGCGGAGACATCCGAGGCCACGCCGCTGGCGGCGGCCTTGGCGGCGTCGGCGGCGTTCGAGGCCGCAGCTGCGGCGTCGCTGGCAGCGGCCTTGGCCGATTCGGCGGCGTTCTGCATGGCGCTGTCAGCGTTGGATTGCGGAGCCTCTTCCTTCTTGCCGCAGGCGGCAACGGAAATGGCGGCGGTAAGCATCAGCACGGCGAGCAGCTTGTTCATGATTTCGTCCTTGTGTGTCTGTTGGAGGAGTGACATCCACCCAGACTTCGATGCCCCAATCCGTCGTTGCTGCAATGTCTTGCAAAAGTGACGTATTGGGGTGGTCTGGTCGAAATCGATTATAGACACCGCTTTTTTACAAGCCAGTGCTGTTTCAAGCATTTACCTAGGTTACAAACTTCGGCGGCACCCGGATTCGGTCAGGATTCCTCGCCCAGCGCCGCCAACTGGTCGGCCTGGTGCTCGGCGGCCAGCGATCCCACCAGCTCGTCGAGATCGCCGTCCATGATCATGTCGATCTTGTACAGCGTCAGGTTGATGCGGTGGTCGGTGACCCGGCCCTGCGGGAAGTTGTACGTGCGGATGCGGTCGCTGCGGTCGCCCGAGCCAATCAGGTTGCGACGCGTGCTGGCTTCCTTGGCCTGCGCCGCGCGCAGTTGCCCGTCCTTGATCCGCGCGGCCAATACCTTCATGGCTTTTTCCTTGTTGCGGTGCTGGCTGCGGTCGTCCTGGCATTCGACCACGATACCGGTGGGCAGGTGGGTCAGACGCACGGCGGAGTCGGTCTTGTTCACGTGCTGGCCGCCTGCGCCCGACGCGCGGAACGTGTCGACGCGCAGGTCGGACGGGTTGATTTCCACCTCGCCCACTTCGTCGGCTTCCGGCATCACGGCCACGGTGCAGGCCGACGTGTGGATGCGGCCTTGCGCCTCGGTGGCGGGCACGCGTTGCACGCGGTGGCCGCCCGACTCGAACTTGAGCTTCGAGAACGCGGCAGCACCGGCAATGCGCACGATGACTTCCTTGTAGCCGCCCAGGTCGGACTCGGATTCGCTCATGACTTCCACCTGCCAGCGCTGGCGTTCCGCATAGCGCGTGTACATGCGCAGCAAGTCGCCCGCGAACAGCGCGCTTTCCTCGCCGCCGGTGCCGGCGCGGATTTCGAGCAGCAGGTTGCGGTCGTCGTTGGGGTCCCTGGGCAGCAGCAGCGTCTGCAGGGACTTTTCCAGGCCTTCGAGCCGGTCTCGCGCGGCGGCGATCTCGTCGGCGGCAAAGTCCTTCATCTCGGGATCTTCCAGCAGTGCCTGCGCGGTGGTCAGGTCGTCCTGCGCCTGGCGATACTGCCCGTACTGCTCGGCCACCGGCGACAGTTCGGCATGTTCGCGCGACAGCTTGCGGTACTGGTCCATGTCCGCCGTTGCCGTTTCGCTGGCAAGCAGGGCGTTGACTTCATCGAGTCGCTCGGCCAGCTGGTCGAGCTTGTGGAGCATGCTGGGTTTCATCGGTAGCGGAATCGGGATGCTGGGGAACGCGGTGGCGCGGCCACGGCGCGGATCGGCGGGCGGATGCCCGGCTGCGCCGGCGGACGCCAGCGCGACATGGACGGCGCGGCTAGCGCTCGGAGTGACTGCTGTGGCGGAACAGACCCGGCACCAGGCGCAGCAGCGCGTCGCGGTCTTCGCCCTGGGTGTGGTTCAGCGCGTGCGTGGGGCCGTGCAGGAACTTGCGGGTCAGCGCGCCGGACAGTGCGTCGAGCACGGCGGCCGGATCGTCGCCACGCGCCAGCATGCGGCGGGCGCGCTCCAGTTCGGCCTGGCGGATGGCTTCGCCGCTGGCCTGCAGGTCGCGGATCACGGGCACCACGCTGCGGGTTTCCAGCCAGTGCATGAAGTTCTGCACGCGCGATTCGATGATCGCCTCGGCCTGCGCCACGGCAGCCTGGCGCATCGCGTTGCCTTCGCGTACCACGGCGCCCAGGTCGTCGACGGTGTAGAGGAACACGTCGTTCAGGCGCGCCACCTCGGGTTCCACGTCGCGCGGCACGGCCAGGTCGACCATCATGATCGGGCGGTGCTTGCGGCGCTTGACCGCACGCTCCACGGCACCCAGGCCGATGATCGGCAGCGAGCTTGCGGTGCACGAAACGACGATATCGAATTCATGCAGGCGCTCGCCCAGGTCCTGCAGGCGGATGGCCTGCGTGGTCAGGCCCTGCCCGGCCAGCTGCTCGGCCAGCTTCTCGCCGCGTTCCACGGTGCGGTTGGCTACCACCACCTGGCGCGGCTTCTGCGCGGCAAAGTGCGTGGCGCACAGTTCGATCATCTCGCCCGCGCCGATGAACAGCACGCGCTGCGTCGACACGCTTTCGAAAATCCGCTGGGCCAGACGCACGGCGGCGGCAGCCATCGATACGGAGTGCGCGCCGATCTCGGTCTGGCCGCGCACTTCCTTGGCCACCGCGAACGTGCGCTGGAACAGCTGGTTCAGGTACGTGCCCAGCGCGCCGGCTTCGCCAGCGGTGCGCACCGCGTCCTTGAGCTGCCCCAGAATCTGGGTTTCGCCCAGCACCATCGAGTCGAGCCCGCTGGCCACGCGGAAGGCATGGCGCACGGCTTCGGACTGGGGCAGGGCGTACAAATGCGGCGCCAGGTCGCCTGCGGGCACGTTGTGATGCTGGGCCAGCCAGCGCAGCGTGTGCTCGAACCCCTCCTGACCCGGCTGCAGCACATCGGTGGCGCAGTAGATCTCGGTACGGTTGCAGGTGGAAAGAATGGCGGCCTCGGTGCCATTGCGCCCAGCCAGGTGGGTGCGCAGCGCGCCAAGTGCGGGTTTGATCTGCTCAAGCGGAAACGCCACACGCTCGCGGAGCGAGACGGGTGCCGTGGTGTGATTGATACCGATCGCGAGCAGTTGCATTTGTGGGGTTGGGTTGCCATCCGGAACGGTGCCGGAAGCGCTGGTCATTATACCGCCACGTTACAAAGTTGCAGGGAACCCCGAGCGCCGTCGGGCAACTGCAGTATCGTTACGCCACATCCACTTTTGCTGTGGATCAAAAGACATGGGAGTTGTGATGTTCGGACTGGCAATAGTGGGCGCAGTGGTGGGATTCGCCGGACGGCTGTTGCACCCGGCCGGCCGCGTCGTCACCGTGCCGGCCGCGCTATTGCTGGGCGTGCTGGGGGCGCTGGGGGCGTTCTACGGCGGGCGCGCCGCGCATCTGTTCACCGATGGGCAGATCCTGGGATGGGGCGCCGCCATTGCCGGCGCCGCGCTGCTGGTGGCGGTCTGGGGCGTGGCCCGCCCGCGCCGGTAATTTCAGAACGAACCAAATTGGCGGGAATCGGAATTTCGACCCGATGTGCCCCGTCAGGCCCTTGCATCCAGGAACCGGCGCAGGATGGCACTGGAATAGTGGCTGGCCACGTCGCGCAAGAACGACGAGAAATCGACATGTGCCGTATCGTCCGCGCGGTCCGAGACGGTACGCATCAATGCGTAGGGCACGCCATATTCGTAGCAGATTTGCGCCAACGCGGCGCCTTCCATCTCCACGGCCAGCAAGTCCGGCAATGCCTGTCGCAAATTGGCAACGTCCGCTGGCGCGTTGATGAACTGGTCGCCACTGGCAATCATGCCGACGTGCAGGCGCGGCTGGTCGACGCCAAAACGGGCCAGTACGCCATCAGGCACCTCGGTGGCGAGATCGTCGCGCAGGAACTGCTCGGCCGCTCTGCGTAGCGCAGCGGTGAGTACGGGGTCGGCCGGAAATTCGGCCTGGCCCAGCAACGGCACCTCATAGCGCGGAAACAGCGGGCGGGCGTCCAGGTCGTGCTGGATGGTGCGGTCGGCCACGACGATGTCCCCAACCTGCACGTCAGCGCCCACTCCGCCTGCAAGCCCCGTAAATACGATCTCGTCGACGCCAAATTCCCGGATCAGCGTAACCGTGGTGGCCGCGGCCGCCACCTTGCCGACACGCGCCAACACCAGCACCACGGGCTGGCCGTGCAGCGTGCCGCGGTAGTAGTCGCGCATGCCGATGGTCTGCATGGTGGCGCGTGCGTCTTCGTGGCGCATGGCGGCGATCAGGCCGTCAACTTCGTGATGCAGGGCGGCGAGGATGCCGAGAGTCATGGTGCTGTGGGGAACGGAATCGAAAACGGCGCCAGCTTACCGGCGACCGGATCGATGCGAAAGCCGGGGCGAACTGTGGGCAGCGTACGACATTCGAACATGACAATCGTGTCCGATTGTGTGCTCCGCAATACATGGCGTTACAATCCGTTGCGTTTAATGCGAGTCATTCGCATTCTTATTTTCAATAAGCAACGAGAGAGAAATCCATGTCAGTCTGCGCCCGGGGCCGCGTTCGCCGCTCGCACGTCCTTCAGATGACCACCCTTGCACTGAGCATGCAGGCCGCCAGCCTTGCCATTGCCCAGGAACAGGTGCCGGCCGCCGAGCCGGCCCACCACAGCCTGCCCGTGGTGACGGTCAGCGGCAGCAGCGGCGTGGAATCGCCCACGGGCCCGGTGCAGGGTTTTGTCGCCAGGCGGGCGGTGACGGCCACCAAGACCGATACGCCGATCATCGAGACGCCGCAGTCGATCACGGTCATCACGCGCGACCGCATGGAATTGCAGGGCGCGCAGTCGGTGGCGCAGGCGGCCGGCTACACGGCGGGCGTGACCACAGCCGGGTTTGCCAATGACAACCGCACCGATACGATCAAGATCCGCGGAACCGATTCCACCCAGTACCTGGACGGCCTGCTGAATGCCGTGGGCTTCTACAACAACACGCGCCCCGACCCGTACGCGCTGGAGCGCATGGAAATCCTGAAGGGGCCGTCGGGCATGCTGTACGGCCAGGGCGCCGTTGGCGGCATCGTCAACCTGGTGTCGAAGCGGCCGCAGGCCGAGGCGGCGCGCGAGATCGGCGTGAGCTTCGGCAACTACAACCGCAAGCAGATCCAGGCCGACTTCACGGGCCCGATCGATGCCGATGGCAAGTGGCTGTACCGCTTCGTGGCGATGGCCCGCGACAGCGATGCGTCGGTGGATTACGTGAAGGACAACCGCTATTTCATCGCGCCGTCGCTGACCTACCGGCCGAACGCCGACACCGAGTTCACGCTGCTCGCCAATTTCCAGAAGGACGACAGCGGCACGATGATCGGTTTCTTCCCGTGGCGCGGGACGCTGATCGAGAACCCGGCCGGCCAGATCCCGCAGAATTTCTTTGTCAGCGAGCCGGGCTTCGACAAGTACACGGCCGAACAGCACGCCGTGGGCTACCAGTTCTCGCACCGCTTCAACGACACCTTCACGGTGCGCCAGAACCTGCGCTACTCGCACAGCACGGTGGACTATCGCAGCATCTACACCACCGGCTTCACCGGCGCCACGCATGGCTGGGTACCGGGCAGCGACACCATGCTGCGCCGCGTGCTGTACATGAACCAGCCAACGCTGAACCAGTTTGCCGTGGACACCCAGGGGCAGGCGAAATTCCGCACCGGCCCGGTCGGCCACACGTTCCTGGCGGGCATGGACTACCAGAACAGCGAAAGCACGGGCCGCACCAATGCCAATGCCAATGGCTCGGCCGCGCCGATCAACGTGTTCAACCCGGTCTACGGCAACTACGTGGCGCCCACGGCCTTCCGCGACGTGCCGGCCGCCAAGCAGATCCAGACCGGCGTGTACCTGCAGGACCAGCTCGAATGGAACAAGTGGTTGCTGATGCTGGGGCTGCGTTACGACTGGTCGCGCGCGGCGCAGGACAACACGCCGTCGGGGTCGCGTGACGACAGCGAACTGACCAAGCGCTTTGGCCTGATGTACCGCTCCGACTTCGGCCTGAACCCGTATGTCAGCTATGCCGAGTCGTTCCAGGGCCAGGCTGGCTTCAATGTCGACGGCACGGCATTCAAGCCGCTGCGCGGCAAGCAGTGGGAGGCGGGTATCAAGTACCAGCCGCTGGGCAGGAACATGACGCTGACGGCGGCCGTGTTCGACATGCGCGAGGAAAACCGCAAGGTGGCCGGCGTGGTCAACGGCATGGCGGGCACGGTGCAGATCGGCGAGGCCCGCACGCGCGGCGCCGAACTGGAGGCGCTGGTGTCGATAGGCCGGCTGGACCTGGTCGCCGCCTACACGTTCCTGAATGCCAAGACGATCGAAGGCTCGGCTGCCGAACAAGGCCAGCGGCTTGCCAGCGTGCCGGCCAACACGGCGTCGCTGTGGGCCAACTACCGCTTCAGCCTGTTCGACATCCCCGGCTTCCTGGCGGGTGCCGGCGCGCGCTACAACGGCCCGAGCACCGACGGCACGGGCAACAACCGCGTGGGCGGCTTCACGGTGTTCGATGCCGTGGTGGCCTATGATCGCGGCCCGGTGCGCGTTTCGCTGAACATGAACAACGTGTTCGGCAAGCAGTATGTCTACAGCTGTATCGCGCGCGGCGACTGTTTCTTCGGCACGCAACGCTCGATCATCGGCAACGTGACCTACCGCTTCTGACGGGATGGTTTCCGGCCCGGCGGCACCCCCGGGAGACTTCGGCGTGCCGGTTTGCTAGCATGCAGTCCATGCCGACTCTCTTGGGGATCGCCGGTTGGAAACTTTCACTTCTCGCCGCACCATCCAGCAGGCGCTGGCCGACTGGCGTGCCCAGGGCCGCCTCGGCGCCGCCGACCTGCTGGCCGCCTGGGCGCCGACGCTGCCCGGCCGCGCGCACTGGCATCTCTGGCTGGATCGGGCGCTGCTGATCCTCGGTACCGCGCTGCTGTGCGCAGGCGTTATCGTCTTCTTCGCCTTCAACTGGGCGTCCCTCCATAAATTCGCCAAGTTCGGTCTGCTGGCCGGTCTGCTGACAGTGCTGGCCGGGTTTGCCGCATGGCGTCCCGCCGGCGACATGGCGGGGCGGGCGGCGCTGGGCGGCGCGCAGATCGTGTCTGGCGTGCTGATGGCAGTGATCGGTCAGACCTACCAGACCGGCGCCGATGCCTGGCAGCTGTTCGCGCGATGGACGCTGCTGGCCGTGCCCTGGGCGCTGGCGGCACGTGCCGCGCCGCACTGGTGGATCGTGCTGACCATTGGCAACGTGGCGCTGCTGCGGTTCTGCAGCGTGCGGCTGGGCATCGGCGGCATGTTCGAACTGCTGTTCTCGGCGCGATTCGCGCGCGAAACGATGATGTTTCTGCTCGGTGCGTCGATCCTGCAACTGGCCGTGTGGTACCTGCTGGCGGCCCGGGCCGGACGCTGGGGCTTCCAGGGTGCCACTGGCCCGCGGCTGCTGGGCCTGCTGGCCTGTGGCTATGCGGGATGGGTGGGGCTGATGAGCGTGCTGACCGACCACGTGAATGCCACCGGCCTGCTGGTCAGTGCCGTGGCGCTGGTTGGCCTGGCGGCCTGGTTTCGCTGGCGCGCTTTCGATATCGTGGTGCTGAGCCTGGTGTGCCTGACCGGCATCGGCGTGATCATCTCGGCCGTGGGGCGCTGGCTGGTGGACTTCCACGGCGACTTTGGCGCCTTCCTGTTGCTGGCCTTGCTGACCATCGGCCTGGCCGTGGCGGCGGCCACGTGGCTGCTGCGTGCATGGCGCGAGACGTCGGGGAGCCCCGCATGAGCCAGCCCCAGATCGACCGGACGGCACAGGCCGAACGCCCGCTATGGCGCCTGCTGGCCGCGCGCGGCGCGGTACAGGGCGACTATGCGCCGACGCTGCGCACCCCGTGGCCGATCCGCCTGCTGATGGGCGGCGCAGGCTGGCTCGGGGCACTGTTTTTCCAGATGTTCCTGATCGGCACCGTCTTCGCCACCACGCGCGGCAACGGCCCGGCCATGGCCGTGACCGGCTTGGTGATGATCGGTATCGCCATCGCGCTATACCGCGTGACCACGCGCGAAAGCGGCCGCATTGCGCTGGGGCAGTTCGCGCTGGCGCTGAGCCTGGGCGGGCAGGGCATGGCGATTGCCGGCGTGGGCGAGGCGCTGGGGTTCCATCGTTTCCTGGAGACGGCGCCGTTCTGGTTGGGCGTGGCGCTGTTCGAAGTGGTGCTCTTCGCGATGGTGCCGGACCGGTTGCACCGCTTCCTGGCGATGCTCGCCGTGTGGACTACGCTGGGCATTGCCGCGTGCGTGGCACTGGGCGACCTGATGGCGCCGCGCTGGACCGCGATCCCGATGGCGCTGGGTCCGATGACGGCCCTGGCATTTGCCGCGCTGCTGGCATTTGTCGTGCGCGAGGATCGGCTCGCGGCGGCGGGGCGCCTGCAGATGGTCGAGCCTGCCGCCGATGCCACGCTGCTGACGGCGCTGCTGGGCGCGCTGGTGGTGACCGGTTTCGCACATCCGGCCGATCTGATTTTCGGGGTCGACACGCCCTGGCGCGCCCAGGGCGGATGGCTGGCCGGCGCGCTGATCGGGGCGGCGCTGGTGGTCATGGCGCTGCTGGAGTGCAGGCGGCTGGCGTGCAGCGTGCCGGTTGCTGCGGCCGTGCTGGCGGTGACCATCGCGTTCAGTGCATTGATGGTCTACGCCCCGGCGGTAACGGCCGGCGTGCTGGCACTGGCCGTGGCGCTGCGGCGCGGCTCGCTGCCGTGGCTCGGACTTGCCGTCGCCACGGTGCTGATCGGCTTTGTCTGGTACTACAGCACGCTGCAGTGGACGCTGCTGGCAAAGTCCGCCACGCTGGTGGCCGCCGGCGCGCTGCTGCTGGCAGCCCGCGTCGCGCTGGGCCGCATTGCCAACCAGGAGGTCGTGGCATGAAGCGCTGGATCGTCGTGGGATGGCTGCTGGCGGTGGGCATTGCCCTGGCGGGCATCGCCGGCAAGGAACGGCTGATGGCACGCGGCGACGTGGTCTACCTGCGCCTGGCCCCGGTAGACCCGCGCTCGCTGATGCAGGGCGACTACATGGCGCTGAATTTCTCGGTCGCCAACGAGGTGCGCGTGGCACATGGTACGGAGCAGACCCGTCTGGCACGCGAGGAAGTCATCGTGATTCGCCGTGACGACCGCAACGAAGGCCACTTCGTTCGCCTGCACAAGGGCGGGCAGCTGGCCGCCGACGAGCGGCTGCTGCGTGTGCAGAATGTGCCGGCGCGCTGGGGCGGCAGCGGCGTGCAGGTGTCGACGGACGCGTGGTTCTTCCAGGAAGGGCAGGCCGAACGGTTTGCCAGGGCGAAATTCGGCGAATTCCGCGTGGATGCCGACGGTCAGGCGTTGCTGGTGGGCATGCGCGACGAAGCGCTGCGCGGGATGTAGCCGGGCGGTCATGGCCTGCAGCCGACCGGCTGCTGGTTGGACAGGGGCCCCCCTTTGTGGCATAAGAGGTCTTTCGCCCCCGATTCCTCTGCTGCCCCAGCTGCCTTGCACTCCGCAACCATGATGTTCGCCAACAGCCTTCTTTCCAGCCCGTGCGGTGCCATGCACCGTGGGCAGGAACGCGCGCTGTCGCTGCATCGGGCCCTGGGCCTGCTGACTCAACGAGTGGCTCGCGCCGGCCTTTTCCAGGCCGTGCGGGGCGCTCGGCCATCACTTCCACAGGTCTGAGCCCTCCCGTACGGCACCTTGCCAGATGTGGTCCCCAACGGACCACCCCGTCAACGTGAACCCTGGAGTCGCCATGCCACCCATCTATCGCCATACCCTGCTCGCCATGCTGGCCGTTGCCGTGCTGTTCGTCGTACTCGACTAGCAGGGGGCCGTCATGAAGCCATCGTTCATTGCCAGATGGGGAGCCAGGCCGTGCGGATCGACGTAGAGGTCGGCGCGCACGACATCCGGCAACAACTCGAAATCGTCCACGGCCGGCTAGGCCAGCACGGCGCCACGCATACGCAACTGAAGCTTGCGGCCATGCAGGGGCTGCGACTGCGGCTGCGCAAGGCCGACGGCGAGTACTACGTCTATGTCGAGGATGAAGTCCATCAGCGACTGGCCGGGTACATCGTGTTCAACCGGCTGATCGAGGTCGACCGCCGCGCCGACCGCCACCTGCGATCGCCGCACGCCAGGATCCTGGCCGACTACCAGCGCCGGGGTATTTCGAGCCTGGTCTACCGGATGTTGCTGGAGCGCGGCGTCTGCCTGGTCAGCGGCGCCAGGCAATCTGCGGCAGCCCATGCGCTGTGGCGGTCGCTGGCCCGGCGCTATCCATGCGGGTATGTCGACGTGCGCGACAAGGCCCTGACCTGGCTGGGCACCGCGGTAGATCCGCAGCGCTTCGACGACCTGCACACGCGCATGCTGCTGCTGGGCAAGGGATGGACGCTGCCCGACCTGGCCCGCGCCATCAGGCTGGGCGGGGCGTCCGATGCCCCTGCCTGGAACCCCTGAAATGAAAATCGCCCGCAACCATCACGGCTGCGGGCGATCTCGACCACGCGGGCAGGGGAGGAAGCCGCCCCGCGCGGCTTAGACGTTGAACAGGAAGTTCATCACGTCGCCGTCGTGCACCACGTATTCCTTGCCTTCGGCGCGCATCTTGCCGGCTTCCTTGGCGCCCGTCTCACCCTTGAACTGGATGTAGTCGGCGTAGGCGATGGTCTGGGCGCGGATGAAGCCGCGTTCGAAGTCGGTGTGGATCACGCCGGCGGCCTTCGGGGCGGTGTCGCCCACGTGGATCGTCCAGGCGCGCACTTCCTTCACGCCTGCCGTGAAGTACGTCTGCAGGCCCAGCAGAGTGAAGCCGGCGCGGATCACGCGGTCCAGGCCCGGTTCTTCCATGCCCAGGTCGGCCAGGAATTCGGCCTTGTCGGCGTCGTCCAGGTCGGCGATCTCGGCCTCGATGGCGGCGCACACTGCCACCACCGGCGAACCGGTGGTCTTGGCGTATTCGCGCACGGCGTCCAGGTGCGGGTTGTTCTCGAAGCCGTCTTCACGCACGTTCGCCACGTACATGGTGGGCTTGGCGGTGATCAGGCAGAACGGGCGCAGCGCTTCCCACTCTTCCGGGGACAGGTCCAGCGTGCGCACGGCCTTGGCCTGGTCCAGCACGGCCTGGGACTTTTCCAGCACGGCCACCAGGCGCTGGGCTTCCTTGTCGCCAGCGCGGGCCGGCTTGATGTAGCGCGCCAGGGCCTTCTCGACGGTAGCCAGGTCGGCCAGCGCCAGTTCGGTGTTGATGACCTCGATGTCCGACAGCGGATCGACCTTGCCCGCCACGTGGATCACGTTGTCGTCCTCGAAGCAGCGCACCACATGCGTGATGGCGTCGGTTTCGCGGATGTTGGCGAGGAACTGATTGCCCAGGCCTTCACCCTTCGATGCACCGGCCACCAGGCCTGCGATATCGACGAACTCGACCGTCGCCGGCAGGATGCGCTCGGGCTTGACGATTTCCGCCAGCTTGGCAAGGCGCGGGTCCGGTACTTCCACCACGCCCACGTTGGGCTCGATGGTGCAGAACGGATAGTTTTCGGCGGCGATGCCGGCTTTCGTCAGGGCATTGAACAGCGTGGACTTGCCGACGTTGGGCAGGCCGACGATGCCGCATTTGAGGCTCATGGGAAACCTTTAGAAATCAATGGGTTGCAGTGCGTCTCTGCGCGGCGGATGGGCGGTCGGACAAGCGAACTGCGATGCCGGGGCAGAGTGGGTCAGGCGGACAGGACCAGCAGATCGGGGCTTTGCTCAACGATCTGTGCTGGATGCGGTCGCCGGAAAACCGCCATTGTAACCCTGCCGGACGCTGCTCTGGCACGGTACGAAGGCCCGGGGCCGGAGCCGCCCGGTGCGAGAAGATACGTACGCATCACATGTGGCGTGCCTGGTGGTTTCACGGGCAGTGCCTGCGTCTGCCAATGATCGACGGCACACACCAGAGTTCCGCGGCTTGGTTCGCTATCCCTCATAACGACCAGCTTTCCGGCGATTCCCAAAGATCACACCGCCTAGAATTCGTTCCTTGTCGTGCGCGATACCGCACGCCGATTATGTCGGGCGGTTCTACGGATTCATTGGTGATTCTTGATGCAGTTGGGCCAGAAAGGTGCGGACTATGTCGAGGGACTATCGAAGGGAACTTGATGGACTGAGGGCCCTGGCGGTATTGGCGGTCATCGTGAACCACCTGGAACGGCAGTGGCTGCCAGGTGGCTATCTTGGCGTGGACATATTCTTTGCCATTTCCGGATATGTCATCACCGCGTCGCTGTTTTTCAGAAACGATCGCGGCCTGCGCGATTTGCTGCTGAATTTCTACGCCCGGCGAATCAAGCGACTTGCGCCGGCGCTTATCGTTTTCGTGCTGGCGACGTCGGTCGCCATCGTCTTGTTCGATCCGCGTCCGTGGGGGCATCTGAAAACCGGCGCCGCCGCACTATTTGGCCTGTCCAATATCTACCTGATCGCGCAGGCGGCCGATTATTTCGGCGATTCGGCACAGCTCAATGTCTTCATGCATACATGGTCCCTCGGCGTGGAGGAACAGTTTTACGCGGTATTCCCGTTCATGGTGTGGCTGCTGGGTTTCGGGCAAGGCAATGGCGGCCGGTCGGGCCGGCTCCATTGGGTGCTCGGGGTGCTTGCCGTGCTGTCGCTGGCGGCATTTGTCTGGTTCGGCAACAGCAAGCCAATCCTGTCCTATTACTCGATGCCCACGCGTTTCTGGGAGCTTGCGGCAGGTGCCCTGGCTTTCGGATTGTTGAACCGGAGCGACACCAGCGTGTCGGCGCAGACCATGGGCCGGGTTGCCGCACTGGCCCTTGCTGGCATGGTGGCGGTGCTGTTCGTGCCGGAGACGTATCACGCGCTGTCGACGATCGCGGTGGTGGCGGCCACCGTCGCGTTCATCGTCGCCGTTCGGCGCGATACGGCCGTGTATCGCCTGCTCACGCGCCAGCCGGTGGTCTATATCGGCCTGATTTCGTACTCACTGTATTTGTGGCACTGGGGCGTGATTGCCGTGAGCCGGTGGACTGTCGGCGTGCACTGGTGGACCGTGCCATTCCTGCTGTTGGCAATGTTCGGGCTGGCGGCCATCTCCTATCACTGCATCGAGCGTCCGCTCCGTGCGGCAACGTGGTCGCTCAGGCCGGCGATCACGGTCGGCTACGGGCTGGCAGCCTCGACTTGCGTCTTGCTGGTGCTGGTGCTCGTCCTGAAACCGATGAGCGGCCGGTTGTATGCCGGCACGCTGCCGGCGATGGCGGCGGTGGGTACGGCAACGCTGACCGACCCTTATTCGGTAAAGGGCACCGATTCGGTCTGGATGGGCGAGCCATGCGTATTGTCGGATAACAACCAGGTGGGGAAGGCAATACCGCGAGGCCGCTGCACGCTGGGCAATTATGAAAATGCCAGCAAGCATCTCCTGGTAATTGGAAATTCGATGTCGACCGCCTTTATCCAGGCGTTCGATGACCTGGTGCTGCGGGACGGATACTCGGTCACGCTGGTGTCGTCGTGGGGGGCTTCGCCGGTGCGGGAGATCGCCAATCGAGGCGCATGGGACCGCGCCAACGACGATTACTGGGCGCGTGTGGTGCCGGAGTCAATCCAGGGCCTCAGGTCGGGCGACTGGGTGTTCATGATCAACGACGTGGCTGAATTATCTCCGAAGGTGGTGACACCGGAGAGTATCCAGACCCTGCAGACTTTATCGAATGGCCTGGAGGTCTTTTCCGACAATCTGGCCAGCCGGGATATTCATCTCGCCGTGCTTCACGGCAATCCGTTTGCCAGGGATGCGAACTGCGAACCGGTATCGGCCGTCCGGCAATGGTTTTCGCCGTTCGATACCGTTTGCAAGTTCTATACGAAGGCCGACACCCTGAAACGGCGCGAGAATCTCGACCGCGTATTGCGGGGCCTGGAGGCGCGGCAAAAGCTCAAGGTCGTGGATCTGATCGATATCTTCTGCCCCGGTGATGTCTGCAGTTACAACGCGGCGAACGGGCAGATCCTGTATCGGGACGTCTGGTCCCATCCGTCGGTGGAAGGGGCCCGGCTCTCCAGCGCGTCCATCCGGCAGGTCTTCATGGCCGACGTTCATTAGGCGGTGGTTCGGATTCCCCGCGATGGCGCGGCGGACAGGGATCGGGGGCGGTCGGGATCTGGCGGCGGTGCGGCCTGGCGTCGCGTTGCCAATGCAGCACCCGTCACGTCGCTATAATCCAGCCATGTCCGGACCTGCCGTGCCGGCGCCTAGCGCCGCCGCCCAATAGATGTCGTCGAATCCTTCTTCCCGCTTCCAGATCGCCGTGGTCGGCGGTGGCATTGTCGGCAAGGCCTGTGCGCTGCTGCTGGCCCAGCAAGGCATGCAAGTGGCGCTGGTGGCGCCGCGCCCCGCGGGCGATACCGCGCGCACCGGCGAAGATGACTGGGATAGCCGCATCTACGCGTTCTCCGCCAGTTCGCAGGCGCTGCTTGAGCGGCTGCGGGTCTGGGAAGCGCTGGATCCGGCGCGCGTGCAGCCCGTGCGCGACATGCGCGTCTATGGCGACGAAAGCGCCTGCGAGACCGATCCCTCGCCGCATGGCGACCTCCATTTCTCGGCCTATGCCGCCGCCGTGCCGCAACTGGCCTGGATCATCGAATCGGGTCATGTCGAGCGTGTGCTCGATACCGCGCTGCGATTCCAGCATCAGGTCAAATGGTTCGACGACACGGCCGGGCAACTGGAGCGCGATGTCGACGGCGTGACGCTCACGCTGGCTGGCGGCGAGCGCGTGCGTGCCAATTGCCTGGTGGGCGCCGACGGCGCGCGGTCGTGGGTGCGCCAGCAATGTCATATCGGCACCACGCAGCGGCGCTACCGCCAGCTGGGCGTGGTCGCCAATTTCCGCTGCGAGCTGCCGCACCAGGAAACCGCGTGGCAGTGGTTCCTGGGCTGCCCCGAAAAGCTGATGGCCGACGAGGAATCGGCCAATGGCGAGATCCTGGCGATGCTGCCGCTGCCCGGCAACCGGGTGTCGATGGTGTGGTCGGCCGACGAGGCCCATGCCCGCGACCTGCTGGCCCTGACACCCGAAGCGCTGGCCGCCACGGTGGCCCAGGTCGCCAGCGGCGCCGTGGGCGCGCGGTTCGGCGCGCTGCGCTGCATCACGCCGGCGCAGGGATTTCCGCTGGTGCTGCAGCGGGCAGATCACTTTGCCCAGCCACACGTGGTGCTGGTGGGCGATGCGGCGCACGTGGTGCATCCGCTGGCCGGGCAGGGCATGAACCTGGGTCTGCGCGACGTGGTGGAACTTGGGCGGGTCATGGCCGACAAAGAGTCGTTCCGTCATGAGGGCGACTTGCGCCTGCTGCGCCGCTACGAACGGGCCCGCGCCACCGACCTGCTGTCGCTGACCGCGGCCACGGACGGCCTGCACCGGCTGTTCTCGCTGCCCGGCACGCCGGCCCGTGTGATGCGCAATCTGGGGATCCGCGCGGTGGGCAGCCAGGGGTTGCTCAAGCGGCTCCTGATTGGCCGCGCGCTCGGCTAGCCCGGCAGGCGCGGCCCGTTCCACCCGGATCGCCCGGATACACCGAATCCCCGGAAAGCGCGACAATCTCGCCATCCGGCCGCACGGTATGCGGCCAATCCCGCTTTCGGCGATTTACCGATGACACGCAAAGCCGGCACACTGACCGGCATATCGTTACCTGGAGTCAATATGTTGCAACTGTTCCGCCGCCGATCCGCCCGCGTTGCCGCGATCGCCGCCTTTGCCAGCGGTGTGGCCGCAGCGGGCTACGCCCTTCACGCGCTGGCCGCGGACGAACCGGGCACGGACAAGATCAGGCAGTCGATCCAGAAGATGCTGGGCGGCCGTGCCGAGGTGAAGAGCGTGACCAAGGCGCCGGTGCCGGGCCTGTACGAGGTCAACGTCGGCGGCCAGCTGGTCTACACCGACTCCACCGGCCGCTACATCATCAATGGCGAGCTGATCGATACCAAGACCAATACCAACCTGACCGAAGAGCGCCTGGCCGAGATCAACAAGATCAAGTGGTCGGACCTGCCGCTGACCCGCGCCATCAAGTGGACCAAGGGCGACGGCAGCCGCACCGTGGCCGTGTTCTCGGACCCGAACTGCGGATACTGCAAGAAGATCGAGCAGACCTTCCAGCAGATGGACAACATCACCGTCTACACCTTCCTGTACCCGGTGCTGTCGCCGGACTCGTCGGTCAAGGCCAAGCAGGTCTGGTGCTCGACGGATCGCACCAAGGTATGGCGCGACTGGATGCTGAACCATGTGGCGCTGGTGGGCAACGGCAGCTGCAAGACGCCGATCGACGACAACCTGGCCCTGGGCCAGAGCCTGAACATCTCGGGCACGCCGGCGGTCTTCTTTACCGACGGCACGCGTATCCCGGGCGCGGCAGACGCCGCCACGCTGGAGCGCAGGCTCGCAAGCCTCAAGAAATAACCAGGACGCCGGGCCCCGCCGGCTGTCAGGAACGGCCGGCACTGCCCGGCCGTTTTTCATTTCCGGACGCCCCTGTCCGGACGCCCCTTTTGCCCATCCACAAAAACACGGGAGACACCATCATGACGTTCCAGGCATTGCTGCTGACCCAGGCCGACGACAAGTCCACGCAGGCGCAGATCGCACAGCTTGAAGAAAGCCAGTTGCCCGAGGACGGCAACGTGCTGGTGGCCGTCGACTATTCGACGATCAACTTCAAGGACGGGCTGGCGATTACGGGCCGCTCGCCCGTGGTGCGCAAATGGCCGATGGTGGCTGGCATCGACGGCGCGGGCACGGTGCTGGAGTCCGGCGATCCGCGCTGGAAGACGGGCGACCGCGTGGTGCTGAACGGCTACGGCGTGGGCGAGGCGCACTGGGGTTGCCTGGCACAGCGGGCCAGGCTCAAGGGCGAATGGCTCGTGCAGCTGCCCGATGCGTTCACCACGCGCCAGGCCATGGCGATCGGCACGGCCGGCTACACGGCCATGCTGTCGGTGCTGGCGCTGGAGCGCGGCGGCGTCAACGGCCCGGTACGGCCCGGCGATGGCGACGTACTGGTGACCGGCGCCTCGGGCGGCGTGGGGTCGGTGGCAATCGCCATCCTGTCGAAGCTCGGGTATCGCGTGACGGCATCGACCGGCAAGGCTGCCGAGGCCGACTTCCTGCGCGCGCTGGGCGCTGCCGACGTGATCGACCGCGCCGAACTGAGCGCGCCGGGCAAGCCCTTGCAGAAGGAACGCTGGGCGGCCGTGGTGGATTCGGTGGGCTCGCATACGCTGGTCAACGCCTGCGCCCAGGTGCGCTACGGCGGTGTGGTCACGGCATGCGGGCTGGCGCAGGGCATGGATTTTCCGGCATCGGTGGCGCCGTTCATCCTGCGCGGCGTGACGCTGGCCGGCATCGACAGCGTGATGGCAGCGATGCCGCTGCGCGAGACCGCATGGCAGCGGCTGGCCCAGGACCTGGCACCCGACCGCCTGCAAGCCATCACGCGAGAGATCCGGCTGGGCGAGGCTATCGAGGCGGGTCGCAAGATCATGGAAGGCGGCATGCGCGGGCGGGTTGTCGTCGATGTGAACGGCTGACGCGCGCGGCTCGGAGAAATCGCACGTCCCCGGCGGGTCCGGGGTGTGACGCTACAATCGTGACCATGACGCCGATCCGCTACGCCATCGCCCCGCTTCAACCGGAAGCCCATCTGTTCGCCGTTACCGTGACGGTGGATGTCCCCGACCCGGCCGGCCAGGTCTTCACGTTGCCCGCGTGGATTCCGGGCAGCTACATGATCAGGGACTTCGCACGCAACATCGTCCGCATCCGTGCCGATGCGGGCCGCGTGAGCGTGCCGCTGACCAAGCTCGACAAGCAGACCTGGCAGGCCGCGCCGCTGCCGCCGCAGGCGGGACCGCTGACGCTGAGCTACGAAGTCTATGCATGGGACCTGTCGGTGCGCAGCGCGCATCTCGACACCACCCACGGCTTCTACAACGGCAGTTCGGTGTTCCTGCGCGTGGTGGGGCAGGACGAGCATCCGTGCACGGTCGATATCCATCCGCCCGCCGGCGAGGCCTATGCCGACTGGCGCGTCGCCACGGCGCTGCCCGAAGCACGCGGCCCGGGCGGTGCCCGCCGCTACGGGTTTGGCCGCTACCAGGCATCCGACTACGACGAGCTGATCGACCACCCGGTGGAGATGGGCACATTCGCGCTGGGCACCTTCCGCGCCTGCGGCGCCCAGCACGACGTGGTGTTCACGGGCCGCGTGCCGCAGCTGGACATGGCGCGCATCTGCCGCGACCTGAAGCAGATCTGCGAGGCGCAGATCCGCCTGTTCGAGCCCCGTTCGGCCCGCGCGCCGTTCCTGGACAGCAACCGCCGCTACGTCTTCATGACGATGGTCACCACCGATGGCTATGGCGGCCTGGAGCACCGTGCCAGCACGGCCCTGATGTGCGCGCGCAACGATCTGCCCGTGCGCGGCAACAGCGAGACCAGCGAGGGCTATCGCACGTTCCTGGGCCTGTGCAGCCACGAGTACTTCCATACGTGGAACGTCAAGCGCATCAAGCCGGCCGCGTACGTGCCGTACGACCTGACGCAGGAAACCTACACACCGCTGCTGTGGCTGTTCGAGGGCTTTACCAGCTACTACGACGACCTGATCCTGGTCCGCACCGGGCTGGTCACCGAGCAGCAGTATGTGGACATGCTGGCCAAGACCTGGAACGGCGTGCTGCGTGGCAACGGCCGCACCAAGCAGAGCGTGGCCGAAAGCGCCTTCGATGCCTGGACGAAATACTATCGCCAGGACGAGAACGCGCCGAATGCCATCGTCAGCTACTACACCAAGGGTTCGCTGGTGGCGCTGGCGCTGGACCTGACGATCCGCGAGAAGACGCGCGGCCGCCGGTCGCTGGACGACATCATGCGGGCGCTGTGGCAACGCTTTGGCCGCGACTTCTACGCGCCGGGCACCACGCAGCGCGGCGTGACCGAGGCCGAGGTGCATGCGCTGTTCGACGATGTGACCGGCCTGCGCCTGGGCAAGCTGCTGCGTGCGCTGACCGAGGGCACCGACGAGATCGGCCTGGCGGCGCTGTTCCGCGGCTTCGGCATCGTGGCCGAGCCGCAGAAGCCGGGCGGCAGCGCCGCGCTGGGCATCAAGACCCGTACCGACGACGGCTGGGTGCGCGTGAGCCAGGTGCTCGATGGCAGTGCGGGCCAGCGGGCCGGCGTGTCGGCGGGCGACCTGATCGCGGCCGTGGACGGCCTGCGCGTGGCGCCGGGCCAGCTCGACAAGCTGCTGTCGCGCTACCGCCCGGGCGACCGGGCCGAGCTGCACGTGTTCCGGCGCGACGAGCTGCAAGTGCTGCCGGTGACACTGGCGCGCGAGCCGGCCTCGCAATACAAGGTCAAGCTGGAACCTGGCAAGCATGCGGGGCGAGCGCGCTGGCTGGGCCAGTAACCTGCCTGTCACGGCGCCGTGTCCATCATGATGACGGCGCCCGCCCCCCGCCTGCCCCCAATTTATCCGTATCTGCCCGGCTTCTAGCCCCCGCCCCATGGAATACGCGCACGACCCCCGCACATTCCTGTTTTCGCATTACATCTACCGTGGCCTGAGATCGGCGACGGGTGTGATCGGCCTGACGCTGATCGCCATGCAGTTCATGGACCTGCCCAGTGCCATGGTGGTATCGGTGGGTGCGCTCTGCACGAGCCTGATGGACCTGCCCAGCCCGTTGCCGCACAAGTTCAACGAAATGCTGGCGAGCGTGCTGCTGTGCACGGCGGTGACCGCGCTGGTGGCGCTAGCCACGCCATTCCCGCGCGTGATGCCGTTCGTGCTGGTGCTGGTCACGTTCCTGGCCGGCATGATGACGGTCTACGGCAACAAGACCATGCCGCTGCAGTTCTCGATGCTGTTCGTCATGACGCTGACGATCAACGAGGAATTCGTGGTGCGCAAGGCGCTGGAGCACTCGGCGTTGTTCGGGGCCGGCGCCCTGGGCTACCTGCTCTATGCGATGACCGTCAGCTGGATCATGGAGCGCCGTACGAGGCAGCAGATTCTGGCGGAATCGCTGTACGAGATGGCGGGGTACCTGGAGATCAAGGCCGCCTTCTACGACGCAGGCACCGACTACGACGAGCAGTTCAACCGGCTGGTGCGCCAGCAGATCGTGGTGGCCGAGCGCCAGCAGGCCGCCCGCGACATGGTGCTGCGCGGCAACAAGACGCCGCACGACGGGCTGCTGGTGCAGGTTCACCTGCGCATGCTCGACATCTACGAATACCTGCTGTCGACCAATACCGACTACGCGCTGCTGCGCCAGACCTTTGGCGGCACGCCGGTGCTGGACGGGCTGCGCCGGCTGGTGCTGGGCCTGTGCAAGGACCTGGAGGAAATCGCCTACGACGTCACGCGCGGCCGGCCTTCGTACAGCGCGTTCGACTATCGTCCCGACCTGCGCAAGGTGGAGGAGGAGATCGAGCAGCTGCGCCATCACCATGTGTCGCCGGCGGCGATGAACGCGCTGCGCGACACGCTGGAGATGATTCGCGGTGCCATCACGCTGGTGGGCCAGCTGCACGAGGCATCGCGTACGCCGGTGGAGCCGGCCCAGGTGCTGCCGGGATCGGACATGACGCCGTTCCTGACACGGCAGAAGTACGAATTCGGCGTGGTGCGCGACAACCTGCACTGGCGCTCGCCCGCCTTCCGCTTCGCGCTGCGCATCACGATGGCCGTGGCCGTGGGGCTCTGGCTGGGCGACCGCCTGCCGTATGCGTCGCACAGCTACTGGATCCTGCTGACCATCGTGGTGATCCTGAAGCCGAACTTCAGCATGACCAAGCAGCGGTACAACGACCGCCTGATCGGCACGCTGATCGGCTGCATTGTCAGCGTGGGCATCCTGCGCTGGGTGCACGAGCCGCTGCTGCTGATCGGCATCCTGTACCTGGCACTGGTGGCCAGCGCCGCGTTCGTTCAGATCAAGTATCGCTATACGGCCATTGCCGCCTGTATCCAGGTGCTGATCCAGATTAACCTGCTGATCCCGGGCAGCCAGACCGTGGTGGGCGAGCGGCTGGTGGATACGGTGATCGGCGGCATCATCGCGTCGATTTTCAGCTTTGTACTACCAAGCTGGGAATACCGGGCGATTCCGAAGCTGGTCGAGAACGTGCTGCAGGCCAACCGCCGCTACATCGCGGCCACGCGCGACCTGCTGACGCGCAAGGCCAAGGACGACTTTGCCTATCGCGTGCAGCGCAAGCAGTTCATGGACAACCTGTCGGCGCTGATCGGGTCGTTCCAGCGCATGCTCGACGAACCGCGCAGCCGGCACCGCGCCGTGGACAACCTGAGCCGCTTTATCGTGCAGAACTATCTGGTGGCGGCGCACGTGGCGGCCGCGCGTATCCAGGTGCGGCAGCACTACGGCGAACTCGATGTGCCGGCGGCCGAGACCGCGATCGAGCAGGCTACCAATGCCGCGCTGCGTTCGCTGACGCTTGCCAGTGAACGGTTGGCAGGCGAGGAACGGCACGGCCCGCGCGGCGCGGGCTTTATCCGGACGCCGGCCGAGACGGCGGTGGCTGGGGTGGGGCTGGTGCATGAAACCGTGCCGGCGTCGGCCACGGCTGGCGCGCCCGCTCCGGCGCAGCAGGTGTCGGACGACGAAGCCAGCGAACGCCGTGCCCGCATCGCCGATTCGGCGGATCGTCGCAAGGCCGACGTGCTGGCGCAGGCCGCCGCCGCCGGCGAGATTGGCGCCAACGAACCGCTGCAGAAGACGCAGGACCAGCATGCGGCCTCGTCGGCCAGCGCGTCGGGCCGCGCCTCCAATGCGTTGCTGGAACGGCGCCTGCGTGCGCTGCGGGAAGATGCGGCCAAGATCGCGCTGCGAACCGGCGCCATTGGGCGGGCGATCAGGGTGCCGCTGAAGACGTGAGGTGCCGGCGGCCGCCGGTTGATTCTTGCGGCGGCGGGCATGCCTTGGACGTCGGGCGTCGGAGGACTTGCTTTGGGCGGTTGGGGCTTGCCTCGGGCGGTAGGGGCTTGCCTCGGGCGGTGACGGTTTTCTCCCCTCTCCCGCAGGCGGGAGAGGGGCGGGGGAGAGGGCAGGCGTACGGAGTGCTAACCAGGCTAGCCAAGTACGACGCGCTTGCCCTCTCCCCCAACCCCTCTCCCGCGAGCGGGAGAGGGGAGCACGCTTACAGCGCCTGCGCGCGCTGCGGGAAGATGCGGCCAGGATCGCGCTGCGAACCGGCGGCCCAGATTGCGCTGCGAACCGGCGCCATCGGCCGGGCGATCAGGGTGCCGATGAAGACGTGAGGTGCCGGCGGCCGCCGGTTGATTCTTGCGGCGGCGGGCTTGCCTTGGACGTCGAGCGTCGGAGGACTTGCTTTGGGCGGTAGGGGCTTGCTTTGGGCGGTAGGGGCTTGCTTCGGGCGGCGACGTTTTTCTCCCCTCTCCCGCGAGCGGGAGAGGGGAGTAGCCCTCAGGCACGCAAGAGGCCAACATCTCCCGCAGGGGGGGAGGGGGCAGAGGGCCAGGCCTCACTCGGCTGCTGCGCCCCCAGCATTTTCTTCTTCCGGCAGCGTCAGCATCCCACTGTTGAAGGAATAGCCGTACACCTCGCCGTAGCGTCCCCAGTCGATGGCGATCTTGAGCACGCGTTCGGCTTCCTCGGGCTTCAGCAGGGTCTCCATCGCACGCAGGATGGCCTCTTCGCCGACTTCGCCGTTCTCGCTGTGCTCCAGTTCGCGCCGGATGTGCGCGGCCAGCGCCACGTGGGTCAGCAGCTGCTTGCCGAACAGCACCTTGCGCTCGGGCGGCTCGGTCTCGTAGTAGCTGCGGCCCAGCGCCGTGGCCGTGATGTCGCCACGCTCGATGGCTGCCAGGCCCAGCAGCTGCATTGCTTCGCAGGCGGGCAGCAGGTCGTCGTCGGTCAGGCCGGCTTCCTCGGCCAGGTGCGGCAGGTCGGCGCGGCCGAAGAATGGCGACTCGTGCAGCAGGTCGAGCACGGCTTCCATCTGGCTGATATCGGCGTCCGGCAGGCGATAGCCGATCTGCGCGGCGGCCATGGCCGGCACGCGCGGCCCCAGTGCGGCGGGCGACGTCATCAGCGTGTAGACCTCGTCGATCAGTGCACGCACCTGGGCGTCGTCGCGGTTGCGCGGGCGCGGGAACGGCACCGGCACCTCGGCGCGCACCCGGCCCGGATCGCTGGACAGGATCACGATGCGGTCGGCCATCATTACCGCTTCCTCGATGTTGTGCGACACGATCAGGATGCTCTTGATATTGGCGCGGCCCGATTCCCAGAGGTCAAGCATTTCGTCGCGCAGCGTCTCGCCGGTCAGCACGTCCAGTGCCGAAAACGCCTCGTCCATCAGCAGCAGGTCGGGTTCGGTCACCAGCGCGCGGGCGATACCCACGCGCTGGCGCATGCCGCCCGACAGCTCGCGCGGCAGCGCGCTGTTGAAGCCGGACAACCCGATCATGTCGATGGCCGCCTCGGCGCGGCGCGTGCGTTCGGCCTTGGCGACGCCCTGGGCTTCGAGCCCAAGTTCCACGTTCTGCTGCACGGTCAGCCAGGGGAACAGCGCGAACGACTGGAACACCATCGCGATGCCCTCGGCCGTGCCAGCCAGCCGCTGGCCGCGAAAATGCACCTCGCCACGGTCGGCGCCCACCAGGCCGGCCATGATGCGCAGCAGCGTCGATTTGCCCGAGCCGGACTTGCCCAGCATGGCTACGATCTC
This sequence comes from Cupriavidus sp. HE11, assembly GCF_056097175.1. Classification (NCBI taxonomy): domain Bacteria; kingdom Pseudomonadati; phylum Pseudomonadota; class Betaproteobacteria; order Burkholderiales; family Burkholderiaceae; genus Cupriavidus; species Cupriavidus sp. HE11. The sequence goes on along the minus strand of NZ_CP184464.1, from coordinate 1,518,608 downwards.
GCCCTCGCGCAGGGTCAGGTTCACGCCTTCGAGCACGGCGCGGTCGGTGTGGTCGGCGGTGCGGAACATCTTGCCCACGCCGCGCAGATCGATCACCGGACGGGCGTTGTCTTGCAGTGCCATCGTAAATTCCTTAATTCCGGTCGTTCATGCCGGCTTCACAGCCGGGTGCGCGCCTGCGCCAGGTCGTAGAGCCGGTTCCACAGCAGCCGGTTGAAGCCCACCACGAACAGCGCCATCACGCCAATGCCCAGGGCAATGCGCGGAAAGTCGCCGCGTGCGGTCATCTCGGCGATATAGCTGCCCAGGCCCGTTGCCACCAGCGTACGGTCGCCCCAGGTCACGTATTCGGACACGATGCTCGCATTCCATGATCCGCCGGCCGCCGTGACCAGCCCGGTCAGCAGGCTCGGAAACACGGCCGGCACCAGGAAGCGCCGCCACATCAGCCAGCCCTTGAGCCCGAAGTTGCGCGCCGCCAGCCGCAGTTCGGTGGGAATGCCCGACGCGCCGGCCACCACATTGAACAGGATGTACCACTGCGTGCCGAAGATCATCAGCGGACTGAGCCAGATCTCGGGGTTCAGGCCGAATTTGGCGATGGCCATCACGGCCAGCGGGAACATCAGGTTGGCCGGGAAGGCCGCCAGGAACTGGGCGATCGGCTGGGCGATCCGGGCCAGCGACGGGTTGAGCCCGATGCGGATGCCTACCGGCACCCAGACCAGCGCGGCCAGCGCGATCAGTACGATCACGCGCAGCATCGTCAGCGTGCCCAGCCACAGCACGTGCGCGGCCTCGGCCCAGCCCACCTCGCTGTGCACGAAATGGAACACGCGATACAGCGCGGCCAGGGCGATGACGATGATGACGGCGTCGCGCAGCCGGTCCAGCCACGGCGCCCAGCGTACCGGCGCGGCTGGCAACGCCACCACATTGCGATGGCGCGCGCTCCAGGCCAGCGTGCGGCCGGCCAGCGCGGCCGTCCGTTTCAGCAGCGCATGCACCCAGGCCGAGCGGCGCAGCAGGTTGAGCAGCCACGACTGCGGCACGGTGTCCTGTGCCAGCGTTTCGAAGCGGAAGCGGTCGGCCCAGGCCACCAGCGGGCGGAACAGGAACTGGTCGTAGAGCACGATGCCGACCAGCATCGCCAGGATCGCCCAGCCGATGGCGGCCAGGTTCTGCTGCTGGATCGCCAGGGCGATATACGAGCCGATGCCGGGCAGGCGGATATCGTGGCCGGACACGGCAATGGCTTCTGACGCCACCACGAAGAACCAGCCGCCCGACATCGACATCATCATGTTCCACAGCAGGCCCGGCATGGCATAGGGCACCTCGAGCCGCCAGAACCGCTGCCACGGCGACAGCCGGAACATGGCCGCCGCTTCGAGCAGGTCGCCGGGGATGGTGCGGAACGACTGGTACAGGCTGAACGCCATGTTCCAGGCCTGCGAGGTAAAGATCGCGAAGATGGCCGCGCATTCCACGCCGGCCAGATTGCCGGGGAACAGCGCGATAAAGCCAGTGACGGTGATCGACAGGAAGCCGAGCACGGGGATCGACTGCAGGATGTCCAGCGCCGGCACCATCACTTTTTCGGCGGTGCGGCTGCGCGACGCCAGCGCGGCAAAGGCGAACGAGAACACCAGCGAGGCGCCCAAGGCGGCCAGCATGCGGATGCTCGTGCGCATCAGATAGTAGGGCAGCCACGCCACGTCGAGGTGGATTTCCAGTGACTCGCCCGGCTGATAGGGCACGTCCATCTGGCGCGCGGCATAGGCCACGATGACGATGGCGGCCAGGATGATCGGCAGCAGCGCGAAGTCGAAGCGGTTCGGCGGGGCGGTCAGCAGCGGGCCGACGTAGCCGGGCGCTTGATTGTTTTGCGTTGGTGGCATGGGCACGGCCTCGGTGGTGTGTCATGCGCCATGCCCTCTCCCCCGACTCCTCTCCCGTACTGCGGGAGAGGAGAGAGCGTCACCAGTGAATCACATGCAGCGGTTTTGCTTCCCTCTCCCGCAGGGCGGGAGAAGGCAGAGGCCACCAGTGAACCGGATGCAGCTGTTTTGCGCCCGGCTCCCGCATGACGGGAGAGGGGCTGGGGGAGAGGGCAAAGGCATCGTATGCTGACGTCCTAACGCCCAACCGGGCTAGGTAGTTTACCTATGGATGAAACGAATCATGACAGCATCGACGGAAACCTGGCAGCTGGTGGCCCACGGTCGCGTGCAGGGCGTGGGCTACCGTGGCAACTGCGCAGACCGGGCAAGGGCGCTGGGGCTGGGCGGATGGGTGCGCAACCGCATGGATGGCACGGTGGAAGTCATCGCCACGGGGTCGCGCGAGCAGCTCGAAGCGCTGCGGCTGTGGATGGAGCAGGGCCCGCCGGCCGCGCAGGTGTCGCGCGTCGACGTGAAGACGGCGCCACCCGAAACCTTCGATGGTTTCGAATGGCGCCCGACCGCTTAGGTTTTCTGCCAGTCGATTCCGGGCCGCCCGTGGCGTTCCAGCCAGTCGTTGGCCTGCCTGAAATGCCCGCAGCCCAGAAAGCCGCGATGGGCCGATAGCGGTGACGGATGTGGTGCTTCCAGCACACAATGTGTCTGGCCTTCCAGCAGGGCCCGCTTGGCCTGGGCATGGCTGCCCCACAGCATGAAGACGAGGTTGGGCCGCGACATGGCGAGCGCGTGGATCAGGCAGTCGGTCACGGCTTCCCAGCCGCGTTTGGCGTGGCTGGCCGCATTGGCCTGCTCCACGGTCAGCACCGTGTTCAGCAGCAGCACACCCTGGCGCGCCCAGCCTTCGAGGTTGCCCGAGGCACGCACCGGATCGCCACCATATTCGGCGGCGATCTCCTTGAAGATATTGCGCAGGCTCGGTGGCACCTTGATGCCATCGGGCACCGAGAACGCCAGGCCATGCGCCTGCGGCATCTCCACTCCGCCAACCGTGCCGGTGCCGTGATACGGGTCCTGTCCCAGGATGACGACCTGTACCGCATCGGGCGGCGTCAGGTGCAGCGCGTGGAAGACCGCATGCGGGAATACCGGCTTGCCGGCGGCGCGCTCGCCGTCGACGAATTCGCACAGCGATGTCCAGTCGCCATTGCCGATGCATGGCGCCAGCAGCTTGCGCCACGCGGCGGGCAGGGCGTCGACCTGGTCTTGCAGGCAGTCGATGGAAGGGGCGGGTTTTGAAGTTTCGGTGACGAAGAGGTCAGCTTGCATCGGACGCGTCGGTAAGTCGGTAGCCGCGAGCGGCCTTGCTGAGATCCATGGGGGCCAGCGGTGCCACGTGGCCCAGGCGCTGGCTGAAGGCGCGCAGCGCGGCTTCGGCGCGCGCGTCGTCCTGGTCAGACTGCGCGCCCTCGCCCGGCAGCCATTCGAGTTCCAGTTCCTGGATGTGCTCGGTCTTGGCGGTGCCGGGGGCGCTGATCGTGCCGGTATCGATGGCGGCCTCGATCCGCTCGCCGTCCTGCTCCACGATCCACGTGCGGCGCACGAAGTCGGTACGGAAGACCGGCGCGAGCCGGTCTGCCAGCGGGGCCACCACGGCGCGTGCCTGGGCGTCGAAGTGGTCCAGCTCGATGGCTTCTCCGCCAATTTCGGTTTCCCACTCGTGCCGCGCGGCCAGGCCGCCGCCGCTCTTGCCGGCGGTCTTCAGCGTCTGCAGCCATTGGCTGTCTTTCCGGCGCAGCCGCAGCGCGGCGCGTGCGCGGGCCAGGTCGCGTGCGGGCGTGTCCAGGTAAACGTTCAGCATTGTGACTTCGCCACGCGCCTCGCCATGGGCGTCGAGCCACGCCGCCACGGCCGCTAGTGCGGCATCGGGCAGGGCCAGCTTCAGTTCGATCTCTTTTGCCATCGCCGTGCTCAGTCGTGGGTCAGTCAGTCGCGGATGAATCGTCGTTCAGCCAAACAGCCGCGCCAGTTCCACGCCCGGCTCGGGCGCGCGCATGAACGCTTCGCCCACCAGGAAGGCATTGACGTTGGCATCGCGCATGCGCTTCACGTCGGCAGGGCCCAGGATGCCCGATTCGGTCACCACCAGGCGGTTGTCCGGCATGTGCGGCAGCAGGCCCAGCGTGTTGTCGAGCGACACCTCGAACGTGCGCAGGTTGCGGTTGTTCACGCCCACCAGCGGGGTCTGCAGCTTCAGCGCGGCGTCGAGTTCGTCGTCGCCATGCACTTCCACCAGCACGTCCATGCCCAGTTCCAGCGCGCAGTCTTCCAGTTCGGCCATCAGGCCGTGGTCCAGCGCGGCCACGATCAGCAGGATGCAGTCGGCGCCCCAGGTGCGTGCTTCATAGACCTGGTACAGGTCCATCATGAAGTCCTTGCGCAGCGCCGGCAGGTCGCAGGCGGCGCGCGCGCGCTTCAGGTAGTCGGCGTGGCCCTGGAAGAAGTTCACGTCGGTCAGCACGGACAGGCAGGCCGCGCCGTGCGTGGCGTAGCTCTCGGCGATGGCTTCGGGGACGAAGTTCTCGCGCAGCACGCCCTTGGACGGCGACGCCTTCTTGACCTCGGCGATCACCCCGGCGTGGCCGGCGGCAATCTTCTCGCGCAGCGCGCGTTCGAAGCCGCGCGGGGCCAGGCCGGGCTCGGCGCGCAGGCTCTCGGCCTCGGCGCGCAGGCTCGGCAGGTCGCGCTTCTTGCGCGCCGCGTTCACTTCGTCGGCCTTGACGGCCAGGATCTTTTCGAGAATGTCGGACATGGCGATTTACTTAAATTGCTGCGTGGCGCGCACGAACTGATCGAGCTTCTCGCGTGCGGCGCCGCTGGCGATGGCCTCGCGCGCGCGTTGGATGCCGTCTTCGATCGAACTGGCGACGTTGGCTGCATAGAGCGCGGTGCCGGCGTTCAGCGAAACGATCTCGCGTGGCGTACCCGGTACGTTGCCCAGTGCTTCGAGTAGCATTTCCTTTGATTCAGTGGCGTCGGCCACCTTGAGGCCACGGTTCGAGATCATCGACAGGCCAAAGTCTTCCGGATGGATCTCGTACTCGCGCACCTCGCCATCCTTCAGCTCGCCCACCAGCGTGGCAGCGCCCAGCGATACCTCGTCCATGCCGTCCTTGCCGTAGACCACGATCGCGTGCTGCGCGCCCAGGCGCTGCATCACGCGTACCTGGATACCCACCAGATCCGGGTGGAACACGCCCATCAGGATGTTCGGCGCATCGGCCGGATTGGTCAGCGGGCCCAGGATGTTGAAGATCGTGCGCACGCCCATTTCCTTGCGGATCGGCGCCACATTCTTCATGGCCGGGTGGTGCGTCGGTGCAAACATGAAGCCGATGCCGGTTTCCTCGATGCACTGGCCCACCTGCCCGGGCGTCAGCATGATGTTGACGCCCAGCGCCTCCAGCACGTCGGCGCTGCCTGATTTGGACGAAACGCCACGGTTGCCGTGCTTGGCGATCTTTGCGCCCGCAGCGGCCGCCACGAACATCGACGCGGTGGAGATATTGAACGTGTGCGACCCGTCGCCGCCGGTGCCGACGATATCGACGAAGTTCTGGCGGTCCTTCACATCCACATGGTTGGCAAACTCGCGCATCACCTGCGCGGCGGCCGAGATCTCGCCGATGGTTTCCTTCTTCACGCGCAGGCCGGTCAGGATGGCGGCGGCCATCACGGGGCTGATCTGGCCCTGCATGATCTGCCGCATCAGGTGCAGCATCTCGTCATGAAAGATCTCGCGGTGTTCGATGCAGCGCGTCAGCGCTTCCTGCGGCGTGATGGACATGGCGGATTCTTCAGTATTGTGGGCGGCTGGATGGTCGGCGGAGTAGGCTGAGAAGTCGGTGCGCCTCATCGGGGCGCCTTGATGAAGTTCGCCAGCAGCGCATGGCCGTGCTCGGACAGGATCGACTCCGGGTGGAACTGCACGCCTTCCACGTTCAGCGTCTTGTGGCGCACGCCCATGATCTCGCCGTCCGGCGTCCAGGCCGTGACTTCCAGGCAGTCGGGCAGCGTTTCGCGCTCGATGGCCAGCGAATGATAGCGCGTCACGTCGAAGTGCTTCGGCAGGCCCGCGAACACGCCTTTCTGCGTGGTTTCGATCGTGCTGACCTTGCCGTGCATCACCTGCTTGGCGCGGATCACCTTGCCGCCAAACGCCTCGCCGATGGCCTGGTGGCCCAGGCACACGCCCAGCAGCGGCACCTTGCCGGCGAAGTGCTTGAGCACATCCACCGAGATGCCGGCTTCGTGTGGGCTGCACGGGCCCGGCGACACACAGATATGGTCAGGCTTCAGGGCCTCGATCTCTTCGATCGTGATCTCGTCGTTGCGATAGGTGCGCACGTCGGCGCCCAGTTCGCCAAAGTACTGCACGAGGTTGTAGGTGAACGAATCGTAGTTGTCGATCATCAGCAGCATGTCATCTCTCCCGGGGGCTCAGAGGTCGGCGTCCAGGCCGTCCTGGACCTGTTCGGCGGCACGGATCACGGCGCGCGCCTTCGCCTCGGTTTCCCTCCATTCGGCCTCGGGGTCCGAGTCCGCCACGATGCCGGCCGCGGCCTGCACGTAGAGATTGCCGTCCTTGATCACGCCCGTGCGGATGGCGATCGCCAGGTCCATCTCGCCGCCGAACGACAGGTAGCCCACGGCGCCGCCGTAGATGCCACGCTTGCGCGGCTCCAGTTCGTCGATGATCTCCATCGCGCGCACCTTGGGCGCCCCGGACAGCGTGCCGGCCGGGAAGGTGGCGCGCAGCACGTCGAGATTGCTCATGCCTTCGCGCAGCGTGCCTTCCACCGAACTGACGATGTGCTGCACGTGCGAGTACTTTTCGATCACCATCTTGTCGGTGACCTTGACCGAGCCGGTCTCGGCGATGCGGCCGATGTCATTGCGCGCCAGGTCGATCAGCATCACGTGCTCGGCGATCTCCTTCGGGTCGCTGAGCAGTTCGGTGGCAAGCTGGGCGTCGCGGTCCGGCGTGCTGCCGCGCGGACGGGTGCCGGCCAGCGGGCGGATCGTGACGATGCGCGCGGTCTCGGTGTCGCCGTTCTGGGGCGTGCCGACCTTGCGGGTTTCCTGGCGCACCAGGATCTCGGGCGACGCGCCCACCACCTGGAAATCGCCGAAGTTGTAGAAATACATGTACGGCGACGGATTCAGCGAGCGCAGCGCGCGGTATAGCGACAGCGGCGAGTCGCGGTACGGCTTCATCAGGCGCTGGCCCACCTGCACCTGCATCATGTCGCCGGCCATGATGTATTCCTTGGCCTTGTGCACGGCCGTCAGGTAGTCGGCCTTGGCGAATTCGCGATACACCTCGGTCTGCACCGACGGGCTGGTCACCGGCACGTCCACCGGCTGGCGCAGCTTCATGCGCAGTTCGCGCAGGCGCTGGCGGGCGCGGGAATAGGCTTCGGGCGTGGTCGGGTCGGCGTAGACAATCAGGTAGAGCTTGCCGGACAGGTTGTCGATCACGGCCAGTTCTTCGCACAGCAGCAGTTGAATATCGGGCAGGCCCAGGTCGTCGGGCATCTGCTTGTCGGCCAGCTTCTTCTCGATATAGCGCACGGCGTCATAGCCGAAGTAGCCGGCCAGGCCACCGCAGAAGCGCGGCAGGCCGGGGCGCAGCGCCACCTTGAAGCGGCTCTCGAACGTGGCGATGAAGTCCAGCGGGTTGCCTTCGTGGGTTTCCACGACCTTGCCGTCGGTGACCACCTCGGCGCGCTGGCCGTAGGCGCGGATCAGCGTGCGCGCATGCAGGCCGATGAACGAATACCGGCCGAAGCGCTCGCCGCCCACTACCGATTCCAGCAGGAAGGTGTTCACGCCGCGCGTCTGCGACTGCGCCAGCTTCAGGTACAGCGACAGCGGGGTTTCCAGATCGGCCAGCGCCTCGGCGATGATCGGGATGCGGTTGTAGCCCTGGTCGGCCAGCGATTTGAATTCCAGTTCGGTCATGTCGATCCTCTACTTGCGGCGCCGGCCAGTATGGTCGGGTCAGGCGGCACCGGGATGTCGTCAGCGGGATGGGAGGGCGACAAGCTGCATCAACCCGCCTCCCCCAGGGGGCGGACCGTGGCGCACACGTGAATCGATGAGGCTGCACACGGCCAGGGGCGGCGCGTGGCACGTTCTCGAGGCTAACCGTAGCACAGGCGCAAGCAGGAGCAACCGGAACTACGGCGCTGGCGGAAGGATCTGCCGGGGAAGCCGGTCGTCAGGACATCGGGACCGGTCCGGCGGAGCCTGGGCGGGGGGAGATCCGCAGTCTGCGGAAGTCCGGGCGACCCAGGCCCGTCAGGAAACTCGCGAACGCACTTTACGCCTGTTCAGAGGCGCGCCAGCGACGCCAGGGCCAGGCCTGCCGATCACTGCCAGAAAAGATGCGTTTGCGGTTGAGGAACATTGATTGTTCAGCGGGGATTAACCGTGATGGTTTGACCGGTGTGCAGCAAGAATCGCTGCGACGCGGGCAATGTCGGCGACTATACCATCGGCGTCGACGCCTTGTACAGGGTTCCCATGGTTGTAGCCATAGGGCATCAACAGCACACCCATGCCCGCCGCGCGGGCCGCGCGGGCGTCGTTTTCGGAGTCGCCAATGGCCAGCACGGCCGCCGGATCCATGCGGAACGCCTCGGCCACCTTGAGCAGCGGATACGGGTCGGGCTTGCGCAGCGCAAAGGCATCGCCGCCGTAGACCAGCTCGAAATACTGGGCCAGGCCGGTCTTGGCGAGCAGCGGCTCGGTGAAGTTCCACGGCTTGTTGGTCACGCAGGCCATGCGCAGGCCAAGCGCCTTCAACGCCGCCAGGCCTTCGCGCACATTCGGGTAGACATTGGAGAACTGGCCGTTGATGCGCACGTACTCGCGGTCGTAGAGCGCGTAGGCGTCGGCAAACAGGCCGTTGGCGTGCAGCGGGCTGAAGCGGGCGTCCAGCACGCGGCGGATCAGGTTTTCCGACCCCTTGCCCACGAAGCTGACGATCTCCTGGGCGGACATCGGCTCCACCGGGCCCAGGTGCGGATGCTGGTGCACCAGGGCCAGCAGCATCGCGTTGACCGATGCATGGAAGTCGCCAGCGGTATCGACCATGGTGCCGTCCAGGTCGACGATCACCGCCTGGATGCCGCGCCAGTCGGTGCGGCGCAGGATTTCGCTCGTCATCGTCCGGGCCCGCCTTACTTGCCGACCTTGGACAGCACGTCGCGGAACGTGCCGATGATGCCCTTGTAGCCGCCGTCGGCGTCAGGCTTGCCGAACACGGCGGAGCCGGCCACGAAGGTGTCGGCGCCCGCGGCGGCGATCTCGGCGATGTTGTCCGGCTTCACGCCGCCGTCCACTTCCAGCAGGATCTGGCGGCCGGTGCGGGCCGTGTAGGCGTCGATCCGGGCACGCACGGCGCGCAGCTTGTTCAGCGTCTCGGGGATGAACGACTGGCCACCGAAGCCCGGGTTGACGCTCATCAGCAGGATCACGTCCAGGCGATCCATCACGTGGTCCAGGTGGTGCAGCGGCGTGGCCGGGTTGAACACCAGGCCGGCCTGGCAGCCGTTGTCGCGGATCAGGGCCAGCGAGCGGTCGATGTGATCGCTGGCTTCCGGGTGGAACGTGATGATATTGGCGCCGGCCTTGGCAAAGTCGGGAATGATGCGATCCACGGGGCGCACCATCAGGTGGACGTCGATCGGGGCGGTCACGTGCGGGCGGATGGCCTCGCAGACCAGCGGGCCCACGGTCAGGTTGGGCACGTAGTGGTTGTCCATCACGTCGAAGTGGATCCAGTCGGCACCGGCTTCGGTGACGCGGCGCACTTCCTCGCCCAGGCGGGCAAAGTCGGCGGACAGGATGGACGGGGCGATGCGGTAGGTGGGCTGGCTCATGGCTGTTCGGGCGCTGGATTGAGGCTCTGAAGGCGGCGGATGCGGGGTGATCCGCGAGAATGGCGCGTATTTTACGCCCGTCGGGCCCGATCCTGCCCGACAGCGCGTGCTTGCCCCTGCCAAGCCCTTGCCGCACAATGCGACACACCCGGCCGCGCCCCCCAGCGGGACGCCGGCCTGCCGACCATTCTCATCCGTCGAACAATGAGCGAGTACGCTTTTTCCGTGGCCGTGCGCACCCAGTACATGGCCGACCAGTCGGACCCGGACCGCGGACGCTACGCGTTCGCCTACACCATCACCATCCACAACATCGGCGAAGTGGCCGCGCAGCTGATCTCGCGCCACTGGATCATCACCGACAGCGACAACGCCACGCAGGAAGTGGCCGGGCTGGGCGTGGTGGGCCACCAGCCGCTGCTCAAGCCGGGCGAGCACTTCGAGTATTCGAGCTGGGCCACGATCTCGACCCCGGTGGGATCGATGAAGGGCGACTATTTCTGCGTGGCCGAGGACGGCCACCGCTTCGAGGTGCCGATTCCCGAGTTCGCGCTGGTGCTGCCGCGCATGCTCCACTGAGCTGGCGCGGGCAGGGCAGGACGGGCGGCGCGCGGAACCTATGCGTCCGGCGCCTTGTCCGTCACCTGCGGCGCCTTGCCGGCGCGCGACGGGTGGTCCTGCGGCGCACGGGTGGGACGCGGATGCTTCTTCGCGGTGCCCATCGTCCAGACCACGATGAAGATCAGCAGCAGCAACGCCAGGCCGGCTTCGGCTGCCAGCAGCAGGGTGGGATGGTTTTCGAAAAACTGGCTCATCGCGTTGGGGCAGTCTGTGACAGTCGGCGGGTCGGGTTGAGATTGTAGGCAAAGAACGAACAAGATGGCATATCCGTATTCCCCGCGCGCGCCGCGTGCGTCTTCCCGAGGCTGGCTGGCGCTGGCGGCCTCCACCCTGGGCGCCGCGCTGCTGGCCGGCTGCATGAGCGGCGGCCCGATCCGCGTGCAGCAGGGCGGCACGGCCGGCACCCCGGCACCGTCGACATCGCCGAACGCCGGCAAGCTGCAACCGGCCACCTGGGCCGAGATCGGCGGCTGGAGCCAGGACGACGTGCGCGCCGCCTGGCCGGCCCTGCAGGCCAGCTGCCAGGCGCTGAAGAAGAAGCCCGAATGGAGCCGCGTCTGCGCCACCGGCCTGATGGTGGACGCCGGCGACCTGGTCGCCATGCGCGCGTACTTCGAAACCAACTTCCAGCCGTTCCGCGTGGTCAACGTCGATGGCACCGATAGTGGTCTGATCACCGGTTACTACGAACCCATCCTGCATGGGTCCCGCACGCGCCAGGGCCAGTACCAGGTGCCGCTGTACCGCCGCCCCGCGCAACTGCGCGGCGCCATGCCCCCGCGCGCCGACCTGCTGCAGATGCCGGCGATGCGCGGCAGCGAACTGGTCTACGTGGACGACGCCGTCGAGGCGGCCTTCCTGCAGATCCAGGGTTCGGGCCGTATCCGCCTGCCAGACGGCACGATGATGCGCGTCGGGTTTGGCGGCACCAACGACCAGCCGTTCCGCTCCTTCGGCAAATGGCTGCTCGACCGCGGCGAGATCACGCCCGCGCAGGCGACGATGCAGGGCATCAAGGCCTGGGCGCGCAACAACCCGGCGCGCGTCGACGAAATGCTGAACGTGAATCCGCGTTTCGTGTTCTTCCGGGAGCTGCCGCCGAACAATGACGGCCCGGTCGGCGCGCTCGGTGTGCCGCTCACCGCGGAACGCTCCATCGCCGTCGACCCGGCCACGATCCCGCTGGGCGTGCCGGTCTTCCTGTCGACGACCCGTCCGCTATCCACCGAGCCGATCCAGCGCCTGATGTTCGCCCAGGACACCGGCTCGGCCATCAAGGGCGGCGTGCGCGCCGACTTCTTCTGGGGCGCAGGCGACGCCGCCGGCGAAACCGCCGGCCGCATGAAGCAGGGCGGCCGCATGTGGGTGTTGATGCCGCGCAGCTGATGGCTGTCGCTGGCCCACGGTTATCTCCCCTCTCCCGCAAGGCGGGAGAGGGGCTGGGGGAGAGGGCCGGGCGCTTCCATTCGTGTCGTCGGCAAGCAGCACCTCAACGCCCTCTCCCCTGATCCCTCTCCCGCGCGCGGGAGAGAGGAACCAGAAACCTTCGGCGATCCACCTTCGGCGATCCGCCACCTTCCTCCCTCCCAATCCCTCTCCACGCCCAGGGTCTTTCGCCATCCCCGCGTTTCCGTTTCGCATTTCCCCAACACCGCTCTCGCATTCCGTCACGCTGTGACGCATCCCTCGGGCCGAGTTCCGTGTGAACTGTCATCGGCTTGACTGCCATCAATCCTTGGTCATCGCATTTTCACGATGATGGGCACATCCGACGTGCACCAGCACGCCACCGCATTCCCCACTCTCGCTGAGCAGAGACATGAAGGCGAAACACAGGATGTTCCCCGCAATGGCGGCGCTGCCGCTGTTCCTCTGGATGGCTCATGGCCAGGCCGAAACGGCGCCACCGCCGAATCCGGTTCCTACCCTCACGGCGGACGAGTTCAACCACGCCAGACAGATCTACTTCGAGCGGTGCGCGGGCTGCCACGGCGTGCTGCGCAAGGGCGCCACGGGCAAGCCGCTGACGCCTGACATCACGCGTGCACGCGGTACCGAATACCTGAAGACGTTCATCAAGTACGGCAGCCCGGCCGGCATGCCGAACTGGGGCACGTCGGGCGACCTGTCCGATCCCGAGGTGGACCTGATGGCGCGCTACGTGCAGCTGGAGCCGCCGACTCCGCCGGAATTCTCGCTGGCCGACATCGAGAAATCGCGCAAGGACATCGTGCCCGTGGCAAAGCGGCCCACGCGCAAGATGAACAACTACAACCTGGACAACCTGTTCTCGGTCACGCTGCGCGATGCGGGCGAAGTGGCGCTGATCGACGGCGATTCCAAGAAGATCATCAATATCGTCAAGACCGGCTACGCGGTGCATATCTCGCGCATGTCGGCGTCGGGCCGCTACCTGTACGTGATTGGCCGCGATGCCCGCCTGAACCTGATCGACCTGTGGATGCCGGTGCCCGACAACGTGGCCGAGGTCAAGATCGGCCTGGAAGCGCGCTCGGTGGAGACGTCGAAATACAAGGGCTTCGAAGACAAGTACGCCGTGGCGGGCTCGTACTGGCCGCCGCAGTACGTGATCATGGAAGGCGACACGCTCAAGCCGCTGAAGGTAGTGTCCACGCGTGGCATGACTGTCGACAACGAGTACCACCCCGAGCCGCGCGTGGCGTCGATCGTGGCCAGCCACTACCGGCCCGAGTTCGTCATCAATGCCAAGGAAACCGGCAAGATCCTGATGGTCGACTATTCGGACCTGAAGAACCTGAAGACCACCACGATCGATTCGGCCAAGTTCCTGCATGACGGCGGCTTCGATTCCACGGGCCGCTACTTCCTGGTGGCCGCCAATGCGTCGGACAAGATTGCAGTGGTCGACACCAAGGAAGACCGCCTGGCGGCGCTGGTGGACGTGGGCAAGACCCCGCACCCGGGCCGGGGCGCCAACTTTGTCCATCCGAAGTACGGCCCGGTCTGGGCCACTAGCCACCTGGGCGACGAAACCGTCAGCCTGATCGGCACCGACCCGGTGAAGAACAAGGCCAACGCCTGGAAGGTGGTGCAGACGCTCAAGGGCCAGGGCGGCGGATCGCTGTTCATCAAGACGCATCCGAAGTCCCACAACCTGTGGGTGGACACGCCGCTGAATCCCGACACCAAGCTGAACCAGTCGGTGGCCGTGTTCAACACCCAGAAGCTCGAAGGCGGCTACGAGATCCTGCCGATCGCGGAGTGGGCCAACCTGAAGGGCGAGGGCGCCAAGCGCGTGGTGCAGGCCGAGTACAACAAGGCCGGCGACGAGGTGTGGTTCTCCGTCTGGGGCACCAAGGACCAGGAATCGGCGCTGGTGGTGGTCGATGACAAGACGCGCAAGCTCAAGACCGTCATCAAGGACGCGCGCCTGATCACGCCGACCGGCAAGTTCAACACCCATAACACCCAGCACGACGTCTATTGATGTCCGGGCAGCCGGCGCCCGGCGGCGCTGGCTGCCTGTCCGGAATCCGACATACCAGGAGAAAGCACATGCATCCCGCAAAAGTGATGGTTGCCGCCTTGCTGGCGGCGGCAATGCCGCTGGCCGCCCACGCCAGCGCCGACCTTGCCAAGAGCAAGAACTGCATGGCCTGCCACAGCGTCGACAAGAAGCTGGTTGGCCCGGCGTTCAAGGACGTGGCCGCCAAGTACAAGAGCGACAAGGACGCCGCGGCGAAGCTGTCGCAAAGCATCCTGAAAGGCAGCACCGGCAAGTGGGGCCCGATCCCGATGCCGGCCAACGCGGTCAGCGATGCCGATGCCGGTGCGCTTGCAAAGTGGGTGCTGACCCTCTGACCTCCAACCCCTTGAACCCTTGATTCGCCGATCCATGGCCCGATCCATCGCATGGCACCTGGTGCTGCTCGGCACGCTGGCCGCGCCGGCCGCGCTGGTGCATGCGGAGCCGTCCGCGGTACGCCAGGCGCAACTGGCGCGCTGGTTGCGCGACGACTGTGGTGCCTGCCATGGCATGACGTTGCAGGGCGGGCTTGGTTCGCCGCTGACGGCCGATGCACTGGCCGGAAAGCCGCGTGACGGCCTGGTGGCAACTGTGCTGCAAGGCCGGCCCGGCACCGCCATGCCGCCGTGGCAACCGTTCATGACGCAGGAAGAAGCCCAATGGCTGATCGACAGACTCCAGGCGGGCAAGCCGCCGCCCGTGCTCCCCACATCGTCCGCCAGCGCATTGCGCGACTGATCCGCTTCACGGCGGCTGCGCTGGGGGTGTCATGCCTGATGGCTGCCTGTGCCGGCTTGCCTGCCGAACCGGCACCCATCACGCGTGGCACCGGCGACCTCGGCGTGGTCATCGAGCGCGCCGCCGGCCGGCTGCAGGTGGTGGAAACCAGCGGCATGACGAGCCTGGGCACCATCGACGGCCTGGGCGACCTTTCCCACGCCAGCGTGGTGTTCTCGCGCGATGGGCGGTACGCCTACGTCTTTGGCCGCGATGGCGGCCTGTCCCGCGTGGATCTGCTGGCGCAACGCATCACGCATCGCGTGAAGCAGGCCGGCAACAGCATCGGTGGTGCCATCCTGCAGAACGGCAACGTGGTGGCTGCGCAGAACTATGCGCCGGGCGGCATCAAGCTATTCGACGCCGGGACGCTGGAGCTGCTGTCCGAGATTCCCGCCATCGGTCCCGATGGGCGCCGTTCCAAGGTGGTGGGGCTGGCTGACCTTCCCGGCCAGCGCCTGGCGGCCAGCCTGTTCGAGGCAGGCGAAATCTGGGTCATCGACGCGTCGGATCCGCGGCAGCCGCAGGCCACGCGCCTGCCCGCGGGCCGCGAGCCGTATGACGGCCTGGTGACGCCGGACGGGCGCTGGTACCTGGCCGGCCTGTTCGGCGAAGACGGCCTGTCGCTGGTGGATCTGTGGCAGACGCCGCCCGCCGCGCGCAAGGTGCTGTCTGGCTACGGCCGGGGCGAGGCGCCGCTGCCGGTCTACAAGATGCCGCATCTGCGCGGCTGGGCCATGGCGCAGGGGCAGGCGTGGCTGCCGGCCATTGGCCGCCACGAACTGCTGGTGGCCGACCCAGCGCGCAACTGGCAGGAACAGGTACGCGTGGCCGTGGCCGGGCAGCCGGTATTTGCGATGGCCCGCCCCGATGGCCGCCAGGTGTGGGTCAACTTCGCCTTTCCGAAGAACGACTCGGTGCAGGTGGTGGATACCGCCACGCGGCAGGTGGTGAAGACGCTGACGCCCTGCCATGGCGTGCTGCACATGGAGTTCACGCCCAAGGGGGAGGCGCTGTGGCTGTCCTGCCGCGACGACAATCGCGTGGAGGTCTACGACACCACAACGTTCCGGCGCATCGCCACGCTGGCGGCCGATCAGCCGAGCGGCATCTTCTTCACGGTGCGCGCACAGCGCATCGGCATGTAATCGCCCTATGTGCCTGCCATAACTGCCATGTTCGACGAGCAACGTTTCTACGACTGTATCCAGCGCGATTTCCCGATCGTGCCGCGCCCGTTCCAGAGCGCGGGCGCGGCGCTGGACCTGAACGAACGCACGGTGCTGAGCCTGCTGGCGCGCGACCTGGGCGCCGGCCGCGTGAGCCGGATCGGCGCCGTGTTCGCGCCCAACGTGATCGGCGCCAGCACGCTGGCTGCGCTGGCGGTGCCGCCAGAAGCGCTGCCCAGGGTTGCGGCGCGCGTCAATGCCTACGGCGCGGTCAGCCACAACTATGCGCGGCTCGGCCACCGCTACAACCTCTGGTTCGTGGCCGGCGCACGCACTCGCGCCGCGCTGGACGTCGTGCTGGGCAGCATCGCCGACGACGTCGGCCAGGCACCGCTGGACCTGCCGATGGAGCGCGAGTACCACATCGACCTGGGTTTTTCGATGTCTGGCGCGCACGACACGCCGCGCGGCAGGCGCACGCCTGCGCCGGCGTCGACGCATCTGGACGAGGACGACTGGCGCCTGGTGGCGGCCCTGGAAACGGGGCTGCCGCTGACGCCGCAGCCGTTCCACGCGCTGGCCCGGTGCAGTGGGGTGCCGCTGCACCGGGTGCTGGCGCGTATTGCGCAGTGGCATGCCAGCGGGGTGATACGCCGCTTTGGCGTGATCCTGCATCACCGCCGCTTTGGCTATCGCCATAACGCCATGTGCGTGTGGAATGTGCCCGATGCCCGCGTGGATGCCATCGGCACGCGGCTGGCGCGCGTGGCGCCGGTGTCGCTGTGCTACCGGCGCACACGCTGCCAGCCCACCTGGCCATTCAACCTGTTCGCGATGGTGCATGCGCGCAGCGAAGACGAACTGCAATCCGCGCTGGAGCATTTCGACCGGCAGGCCGGCATGGGCACGCTACCGGGCAGGGTGCTGCGTAGCGGCACGTGCTTCAAGCAGTGCGGCACGCGCTATAGCTGGGAGGCGCCGCTGGCATGACCCAACCCGCCATTGTCGATGCGCCCGCTGCCGTCGACTCCCTTGATGCCCTCGACCGGCGCATCGTCAACGCGCTGCAACGTGGGCTGCCGCTGACGCCCCGTCCCTATGCCGATGCCGCCGCTGCGCTGGATATCGACGAGGCCACGCTGATTGCCCGGCTGCGGGCGCTGCTGGCGCGGGGTGTGCTGACGCGCTTTGGCCCGCTGTTCCAGATCGAGCGCGCGGGCGGCCAGTTCGTGCTGTGTGCCTGCCACGCCCCAGCCGACCGGCTGGACGCAGTGGTCGCCGCCATCAATGCCTTCCCCGAGGTGGCCCATCACTACGCGCGCACGCATCACCTGAACCTGTGGTTCGTGCTCGCGGTAGCCGATGCTGGCGACGTACCCGGCGTGCTGGCCCGTATGACGGCCAGCGCCGGCGTCGAGATCCTGCCCTTCCCGAAGGAACGCGAGTTCTTCGTCAATCTGTACCTACCGGTGTAGCGACCATGCCCCTCGCCCCCAGCATTCCCCTTGCCACTGCAATCCGCGCCAGCGACCTGGACGCCATCGACCGCGCGCTGGTCCAGGCCACGCAGGCCGGCCTGCCGCTGGTGCCGGCGCCATGGCAGGCGCTGGGCGACCGGATCGGCATTCCGGAAGACGAGGCGCTGGCCCGTTTTGCCGCCATGCACGAGCGCGGCGTGCTGCGCCGGGTGGGCGCCGTGCCGAACCACTACGCGCTGGGCTGGCGCGCCAACGGCATGACGGTGTGGGATGTCGATGACGCACGGATTGCCGAGCTTGGCGAACGCGTGGGCGCGTTGCCATGCGTCAGCCATTGCTACCAGCGGCCGCGCCGGCTGCCGGACTGGCCCTACAACCTGTTCGCCATGGTCCATGCACGCACGCGCGAAGAGGCCGCTCCGCACATCGCACAAATACGAGATTTGCTGGGCCAGGCATGCCGGGCGCGCGACGTGCTCTGGTCCACCCGCATCCTCAAGAAAACCGGCCTGCGCCTGCGGGCTTCCGGAGATTGACACATGTTCAGACTTTCCCGCTTCATGGAAGCATTGCGCGATGGCGGCCCGGTACCGGCATCACGCCGCGCCGGTGGCCCGGTGGTGATCTGGAATCTGGTGCGGCGCTGCAACCTCAACTGCAAGCATTGCTATTCGACGTCGGCCGATACCGATTTCAAGGGCGAGCTGTCGACCGCCGAAGCCATCGGCGTGCTCGAACAGCTGAAGGCAGCCGGCGTGCCCGCGCTGATCCTGTCTGGCGGCGAGCCGTTGCTGCGGCCGGACCTGTACGAGATTGCCGCACACGCCAAGCAGATGGGCTTTCATCTGTCGCTGTCGTCGAACGGCACGCTGCTGGACACCCGGCACGCCGCCAGGCTGCTGGTGGCCGGCTTCGACTACGTGGGCGTGAGCCTGGACGGCATGGAGGCCACGCACGACCGCTTCCGGCGCTGCCCCGGCGCGTTCCGGCAGGCGCTGGATGGCCTGCGGGTGGCCCGGCAATGCGGTCTGCGCGTGGGCGTGCGCATGACGCTGACTGAAGCCAATGCCGACGAATTGCCCGATGTGGTGGCGCTGACCGAGGCCGAAGGCATCGACAAGTTCTATTTATCGCATTTCAACTATGCCGGACGTGGCAGCAGCCATCGCGGCGACGACGCGCACCATGCCCATACGCGCGTGGCCGTGGATTGGCTGTTCGACCACGTGTGGGACCGCGCCCAGGAAGGCCGGGCTGGCGATTTCGTTACAGGCAACAACGATGCCGATGGCGTGAGCCTGTTGCACTGGATTGCGCGGCGCCAGCCCGGGCGGCTGGCCGACATGCGTCAGCGCCTGGTCAACTGGGGCGGCAACGCCACGGGCGTGGGCGTTGCCAATATCGACAACCTTGGCAACGTGCATCCGGACACGATGTGGTGGCACGTGTCGATCGGCAATGTCCGCGAGCGTGCGTTTGGCGATATCTGGGCCGACCGCAGCCATCCGCTGATGCGCGGGCTCAAATCGAGCCCCCGGCCGCTGGAAGGGCGCTGCGCCACCTGCGTGCATCGCGACATCTGCAACGGCAACACGCGCGTGCGCGCCTATGCCGTCAGCGGCAATCCATGGGCCGAGGACCCGGGCTGCTATCTGTCCGATGAGGAGATCGCCGAACCGCTCGGCCGGGAGGTGGTTGCATGAAGCGCCTGATTGCGGGGATGGCGATGGCCGCCTGGGTGTGGTCAGGCGCCCATGCTGGCACGACGCCCGGTGCGGTGGCCGACGTGGCGGCCACCTTCCGGCAGCACTGCGCGGCCTGCCACGGCGCCGACCGCCTGGGCGGCATGGGCCCGGCGCTGCTGCCCGAAAGCCTGGAGCGGCTCAAGCCCGATGCCTTGCGCGATGTGCTGCGCAATGGTCGGGCGGCCACGCAGATGCCGGGTTTCGCCGGTCAGTTGCCAGAGGCCACGCTGGACCAGATCGCCACGTGGCTGCGCACGGCACCGGCGCAGGCGCCGCACTGGGAGGCGGCGGATATCCGCGCATCGCGCGTGGTCCATCACGCGCCGGGCAGCCTGCCGGACAAGCCGGTGTTCCGTGCCGACCCGTCCAACCTGTTCCTGGTGGTGGAGTCGGGCACCCACCACCTGAGCGTGCTCGATGGCGACAGGCTGGAGCCGATCCACCGCTTCCAGACGCGCTTTGCGCTGCACGGCGGCCCCAAGTTCAGCCGTGACGGCCGCTATGTATATGTGGCCAGCCGCGACGGCTGGATCAGCAAGTACGACCTGTGGAACCTGACGCTGGTGGCCGAGATCCGCGCCGGCTTGAATACGCGCAATGTGGCGGTCAGCGACGATGGCAAATGGGTGCTTGCCGGCAATACGCTGCCGCAGACCATGGTGCTGCTGCGTGCCGATGACCTGTCGCTGGCGCGGGTGTATCCGGTGACCGGGGCGAACGGCAAGGCATCGCGCGTATCGGCGGTTTACGATGCCGCGCCGCGCGGCTCGTTTATTGCGGCGCTGCGCGACATCCCCGAAGTCTGGGAGATTCCGTACGCGACGCTGGAGCCGCGCGTGATTGCGCTGGACGATGTGCTCGACGATTTCTTCTTCGACCAGTCGTATCGCCATATTCTTGGCGCGTCGCGCGGCGGCGCCGGGCAGGTGATCGATCTCGATGCCGGCCGCAAGGTGGCAGACCTGGCACTGTCCGGCATGCCGCACCTGGGCAGCGGCATCACCTGGCAGCGTGACGGGCGCGACGTGATGGCGTCGCCGAACCTGAAGCAGGGCGCGCTGAGCGTGATCGACATGCAGACGTGGCAGACCGTTGCCACGATCTCCACGAACGGGCCGGGGTTCTTCCTGCGCAGCCACGAGGCCACGCCCTATGCATGGACCGACGCAATGATGAGCCCGCGCCGCGACACGCTCCAGGTCATCGACAAGCAGACGCTGAAGGTGGTGGGCAGCGTCACGCCGTCGCCGGGGCGCACGGCGGCGCATGTGGAGTTCACGCGCGACGGGCGCCTTGCGCTGGTCAGCCTGATGGAAGACGAGGGCGCCATCGTGGTCTACGACGCCGCCACGCTGAAGGAAGTTAAGCGATTACCGATGGACAAGCCGGTGGGCAAATACAACGTGTTCAACAAGACCACGCGCTCGTCGGGCACGAGCCATTGAACCGGGAGAAGGCATGATGACACCGTGGAACATCGACGTGCGGCGTGCAGCGCAAGGCGCCGACGGCAGGAAGACAGGCAAGGTCTGGCTGGTGGGTGTCGGCCCGGGCGATCCGGACCTGGTGACGGTCAAGGCCGCGCGGGCATTGTCGGAAGCCCAGGTCTGGCTGATCGACGATCTGGTGCCGGAGATGATGGGATGCTACGCAAGCCCGGGCACCGAGATCATCTCCGTTGGCAAGCGCGGCGGGCGCTGCTCGGTCAGCCAGGCCAGCATCCACGCCCAGACGCTGGCGCACGCGCTGGCGGGCCGCTGCGTGGCGCGCGTGAAGGGGGGCGATCCGCTGATGTTCGGCCGGGGCGGCGAAGAGGCGGCGTTCCTGCGCGGGCATGGGATCGATGTCGAGGTGGTCAACGGCATCAGCAGCGGGCTGGCCGCCGCCCAGGCGCTGGGCATCGCGCTGACGCATCGCGCCCATTGCCACGGGGTGACGTTCGTGACCGCGCACACGCGCGGCGATGGCGAACCGGACTGGCGCGCGCTGGCCGCCAGCGGCACCACGCTGGTGATCTACATGGGCATGCATCGCATCGCGTTGATCCGTGCGGCGCTGCTGCAGGCGGGGATGCGTCCTGACATGCCGGCGGGCGTGGTGATGCACGCCAGTTGCGCCGATCAGCGAAGCTGGACCGGCACGCTGGGCACGCTGACCGATGCGGTGGGGGCCGGGCTGGCGAGCCCGTCGATCATTCTCGTGGGCGAAGTGGTGGCGACGGCCCTGCGTCGCCCTGCCGTTTGCTTGCCTCTCCCGCGAGCGGCAGAGGGGCCGGAGGAGAGGGCGGGCATTTCAGGTTGTGACTTCGCCGTTTGAACGGCCTTGCCGACTTCCCAACCCCTCTCCCACAACGCAGGAGAGGGGTGGCAGTCACCGGAGTGCCACCGCTTTCGCAGGCACCTGCTCCCCGCCACGCACGTTTCTTCCATCCCCATTACAATAGCCGCCTGATCACCCAACACAGAGGTATTGGTCCCATGCGCCATTGATGCCGCCGTCGACAAGACGGCCAGTCTCCACCCGCCCCCGCAAGCTGGGGGAGTTCCTGGCATCTCTGGAATGTACGCATGACCGATCCCTATCTCAGGCTCGAAGGCCTGTCCTATGTCCTGCCCGACGGCAGGACGCTTTTCTCCGATCTCGACGAAATTTTCGACCAGCGCCCCACTGGCCTGGTCGGCCGCAATGGCGCGGGCAAATCCGTGCTGGCGCAGATGCTGGCGGGGCAGCTACTGCCAACGCGCGGGCGCTGCGTGTGCGCGGGCAGCGTGCGCTATCTGGCCCAGCAGGTGTCGCCGCCAGCGGATGCCACGGTAGCCAGCCTGGCCGGGGTGCAGCACACGCTCGACGCCCTGGCGCGCATCGAGGCGGGCAGTAGCGCGCCCGAGGATTTCGATGCCGTAGGCGGCTGGGATGTGCGGCAGCGGCTGCAACAGGCACTCGAACGCAATGGCCTGGGCCATCTCGACGCCGGCATGACCGCAGATGCACTGAGCGGCGGCGAGGCCATGCGGGTGGCGCTGGCCGGCGCGATGCTTTCCGATGCCGACTTCCTGATCCTGGACGAGCCCAGCAACCATCTCGACCGTCCGGCGCGTCACGCACTGATCGAACAACTGCGCCAGTGGCCGCGCGGGCTGCTTGTGGTCAGCCATGACCGGGCGCTTCTGGATACCCTGCCGCGCATCGTGGAACTGTCGTCGCTGGGCCTGCGCAGCTATGGCGGCAACTTCACGTTCTATGCGCAATGCAAGGCGGATGAGCGGCAGCACGCGATCGACCAGCTTGAACAGCGCAAGCTTGACCGCAAGCGGGAGCAGCGGTCCATGCGCGACCAGCGCGAGCGCCAGGAGCGGCGCCAGGCGCGCGGCAATCGGGAAGGCAAGACGTCGAACCAGGCCAGGATCCTGCTGGGCGGCCAGAAGGCACGCAGCGAAGTCTCGGCAGGCAAGCTGCGGCAACAGCAGGCCGCCAGCCAGGCCAGCCTTGACCAGCGCGTGCGCGAAGCCGCGCAGCAGGTGGAAGACGCGGCGCGCATCACGATGCACGCCGTGCCGGGCGCGCAGGCCGAGTGGGCCGGCAGGGCCGCACACCGACGCGTGGCCGAACTGGATGCCGTGGCGCTGCCGTTCGTGTCGGGCGCCACCCGCCGCGTCAGCCTGATCGTCACCGGACAGCAGCGCGTGGGCGTGGTCGGCCCGAACGGCTGTGGCAAGTCCACGTTGCTCAAGACGCTGGCCGGCCAGCTTGCGCCGCTGGCGGGCGCCTGCAGGCAGCCGGCCGATACGGTCTACCTTGACCAGCAATTGGCGAATCTCGATCCGGGGCAGTCGGTGCTGGCGCAGTTCCAGGCCGCCAACGGCACGTCGACCGAAGCCAACCTGCGCATGCTGCTGGCCCATCTTGGACTCGATGCACAAAAGATCGTCGCGCCCAGCGGCGCGCTCAGCGGCGGCGAACGGCTGAAGGCGGCGCTGGCCTGCACGCTCTACGCCGACCCGCCGCCGCAACTGCTGCTGCTCGACGAACCGAGCAATCACCTGGACCTGCCATCGGCACAGGCCCTGGAAGCCATGCTATGCGGCTACCAGGGCGCACTGGTGGTGGTGTCGCACGACGATGCCTTCATGGCCGGCCTGGCATTGACCCACCGGCTGGCTGCCACCGACGAAGGCTGGCAGCTCGATGCCTGGTAAGCGAAACCCGGGGCGCAAAAAAGCCGCCGGGCCCTGACAGGCGCCCGGCGGCTTCATTGCGGCGTTACAGCATTACTGGCGAGCGAGACGGCCTTCCGGAACCTCGCGGGCCGGGCCGCGCGAGAGCAGTCCCAGCACCACTTGCAGCGCAAAGGTCAGGGCACCCACCAGGAACACCACGTCGCCGAAGGTGCGTACCCAGCGCAGCGTCTGCAGGATCGGCTGCTGGACGAACGCTTCGCTGCGCGCGTACCAGAGGCCCTGGCTGATGCTGGCCAGCGCCTGGATGATGCCCACCGGCAGCAGGCTGGTGCCGATCATCAGCACCAGGCCGCCGTTCAGGCCCCAGAACGCGATCGACATCATGCGCGGGCTCAGCTTGTAGTCCGGGCGGACATAGCGCAGCACCAGCAGCGTGAAGCCGAGCGCCAGGAAGCCATAGACACCGAACAGCGCGGCGTGCGCGTGGACGGGGGTGGTATTCAGGCCCTGCACGTAGTACAGCGAGATCGGCGGGTTGATCATGAAGCCGAAGACCCCGGCGCCGAGCATGTTCCAGAACGCCACGGCAGTGAAGCACATCACCGGCCAGCGCAGGTTGTTCATCCACGGGGCGCGTTCCTTGAGGCGCCAGTTTTCCCAGGCTTCGTGGCCCAGCACGATCAGCGGCATGACTTCCAGCGCCGAGAACGTGGCGCCGATGGCCATCACGGGTGTGGTGGTGCCGGCAAAGTACAGGTGGTGGAACGTGCCCGGAATGCCGCCAAGCATGAACAGCGATGCCGAGGCCAGGCTGGCCGCCGTCGCCATCGGGCGCGATACCAGGCCCAGCGTGGAGAAGATGAAGGCCAGTGCCGTGGTGGCGAATACCTCGAAGAAGCCTTCCACCCACAGGTGGACCACCCACCAGCGCCAGTACTCCATCACCGTCAGGCTGGTGCGCTCGCCGTAGAACAGGCCCGCGCCGTAGAACAGGCCGATGGCAACCACGGACGACGTCAGCAGCGCCAGCAGGTTCTTGTCGCCGCCGCTACGCGCCTTGAGCGCCGGGGCGATGCCGCGCAGCATCAGCACCAGCCAGATCACGATCCCGGCCAGCTTGCCGATCTGCCACAGACGGCCCAGGTCCACATACTCGTAGCCCTGGTGGCCCAGCCAGAAGTTCAGGTTGGCCGGCATCTTCTGCGCGATGGCCAGGTAGTTGCCGGTGAACGAGCCCACCACGACCACCACCAGCGCCCAGAACAGGATGTCGACGCCCAGCCGCTGGTACTTCGGGTCCTTGCCGCCGTTGATCAGCGGCGCCAGGAACAGGCCCGCCGCCAGGAAGCCCGTGGCGATCCAGAACAGCGCGCTCTGGATATGCCAGGTGCGCACCAGCGAGTACGGGAACCACTGCGACATGTCGATGCCGTAGAACTTCTGGCCCTCGACCGTGTAGTGCGCAGTGAAGCCGCCGATCAGCACCTGGAAGGCGAACAGCGCCACCACCAGGAACACGTACTTGCCCAGCGCGCGTTGCGACGGCGTCAGCGCAAAGGTCGACAGCGGATCGCGGGCCGGTGCGGGCGGCAGCGGCTCTTCCTTGCCGCGCAGGAATGCCCACGCCCAGATCAGCAGGCCCACGCCGGCCAGCAGCACCACCACGCTGGCCACCGACCAGACCACGTTCTCGGCGGTCGGGCGATTGTCGATCAGCGGCTCATGCGGCCAGTTGTTGGTGTAGGTGGCGGTGTGTCCGGGGCGGTCGGTGGCGGCGGCCCATGCGGTCCAGAAGAAGAAATGCGTCAGTTGCACGCGCCGCTCGGGCGACGGCAGCGTGTTTTCCTTCATCGCGAAGCTCACCCGGCTCTTGTGCAGTTCGGGGGCGTCGGAGAACAGGCGCTGGTAGTAGTCGGCCGTCATCTCGATGGCCTTGGCGCGGCGCGGCGACACCGTCAGCACGTTGCTGGCGTCGGTGTGGTTGCCGCGGTACTCGGCCTTCAGGTGCGCGCGCAGCACGGCCTGGTCGCCGACGTCGAGCGCGGCAAAGTCCTTGCCGAAGCGCTCGCGCGCGGCCAGGTCCAGCCAGGCCGTGAGTTCGCGGTGCAGCCAGTCGGCCGTCCAGTCGGGCGCCTGGTAGGCGCCGTGGCCCCAGATGGAGCCAATCTGCATGCCGCCCACCGACTGCCATGCGGTCTGGCCGTCAAGGATGTCCTCGGACGTGAACAGCTTCGTGCCGTCGGCGGTGACGACCTGCGCCGGGATGGGCGGCTGCTGCCGGTAGACCTCGGAACCGTAGTAGCCAAGGAGAGCGAACGTGACCGCCAGCACGGCGATCAGCGTGAACCATAGTTTCTTGTAGGGGCCCATGATGGGTGCGTATCGGTACGCGTGTATGGGTTGGCAGGATGCGAGATGGCTCGCGGGTCAGTGATCGCGATCAGTGCGCACGCGCGGCGTTCTCGAACAGCACGTTGTTTTCCAGGTGGATGTGTTCCATCAGGTCTTCGCGGAACGTGCGCAGGCCCAGGTACAGCGCGCGCCAGGTGTTGCAGGCGGCGCGCGGCAGCGTGATGTCGTGGGTCAGGTCGGACAGCCGTTGCAGCGCGGCGCCGTGGTCGTCGTGCTCCATGCGCATGACCGTGATCGGCGCCGACGCCATGGCGCCCATGCCGCGCGACAGCATCGGGAACAGCACCTGCTCTTCCTTCTGCATATGGCTCAGCAGTTCCTGCAGCATCACGCTCAGGTGATCGGCCAGGCCTACCGGGCATTCGGGCCGGTCGCCATGCACTTCCTCGACCCGGCGCGCCAGGCGGATCAGTTCCGGCAGTTGCTCGCGGTGGCGCTCGTGGAAACGCGCCAGGATGAAGCCGATCAGTTCCTCGGCCGGCGCTTCGCTCCAGTCGTGGCCGTCGGCCGGGGCCTGGGCCTGGAGCGCCTGCAGGCGGGCTTCGATCGCGGTGGCGTCGAGCCCCTTGGCCTGCGCGGCATCGCGCAATGTGTGCGATCCGCCACAGCAGAAGTCGAGGTCGTAGTCGTGAAAGATCTTCGTCGCACCGGGGATCCGACGGGCCAGCTGGCCCAGAGACTGGTCTTGCATGCTCATGATTTGCTCCTTCTCAATAAAAGCCGACGTCTCTTGTGCGAATCTCGTGCCCAACAGAAAGATTCAAAGATTCAATGATTTACCTGTCGGTAGGGTTTTTTGGACCGCGAGCCGGCATGGTGAATCGAACCTGAGTGGGGTGTTTTTGACCATGATTTGCGAGCTACTACAGGCCGACCTGTGCGCGGATCTGCCGCAGGCGGTACGGATGCAGAGACTGGTGGGCAGCCTGCGCGCGCATTTCCGTTGCGGCGCCGTGGCGCTGCTGCGACTGGAGGAAGACCAGCTCCGGCCGGTGGCCGTCGACGGACTGGTACGCGACGCGCTGGGGCGCCGCTTCGCGGTGAGCCTGCATCCACGGCTGGCGGCCATCCTGGCGCGCCGTGGCGTGACGTGCTTCCACCACGACAGCGCGCTGCCGGACCCTTACGACGGCCTGATTGACGAACACGTGGGCGAGCCGCTGCCGGTGCATGACTGCATGGGCATCAGCCTCGAAGCCGAAGGCAAGACGTGGGGCGTGCTGACGCTCGATGCGCTGCAAGTGGGCACGTTCACCGATGCCGCGCAGGTCGAACTGCAACGGCTGACGCCGGTGGTCGAGGCCGCCATCCGCATCACGCGGCTGGAGGCGGAGATCCGGGCGCTACGGCAGGGGCGGATCGACGAGCCCGCCGGCGACGTGGTGCGCGACGATGGCGAGATCATCGGCCAGAGCCAGGCCATCAGCCATCTGCTGCACGAACTGCGGGTGGTGGCCGATTCGGAGTTGCCGGTGTTGCTGCTGGGCGAGACGGGCGTGGGCAAGGAATTGTTCGCGCACCGCCTGCACCGGCTGTCGCGGCGCCGCAACCGGCCGCTGATCCATGTGAACTGCGCGGCGTTGCCGGAATCGCTGGCCGAGAGTGAACTGTTCGGCCATGCGCGCGGCGCGTTCTCGGGCGCCACTGGCGAGCGGCCAGGCCGGTTCGAGGCCGCCGATGGCGGCACGCTGTTCCTGGACGAGGTGGGCGAACTGCCACTGTCGATCCAGGCCAAGCTGCTGCGCACGCTGCAGAACGGCGAGATCCAGCGGCTTGGCTCCGACCGGCCGCGGCGCGTGGATGTGCGCGTGATCGCCGCAACCAACCGCCATCTGCGCGAACACGTGCGCGATGGCTCGTTTCGCGCCGATCTCTATCACCGGCTGTCGGTGTACCCGATCCCCATCCCCCCGCTGCGCGAGCGCGACAACGACGTGCTGCTGCTGGCCGGCCATTTCCTGGAACTGAACCGGGCGCGGCTGGGGCTGCGCAGCCTGCGCCTGTCCGCCGCCGCGCAGGACGCGCTGCGGCGCTATCCGTGGCCGGGCAATGTGCGTGAACTGGAACACGTGATCAGCCGCGCGGCGCTGAAGCTGGTCAGCCGGGGCGCCAATCGCGTCGACATCCTGACGCTCGACGCCGACCTGTTCCGCGACCTGTTCGATGCCGATGGCGTGGGCGGCGGGCTGGCACCGGCCGCCGTGGCGCCCGTCGAACCCGCGCCTCCGGTAGTGGTGCCGGCCGTTTCGCTGCGCGAGGCGGTGGATTCGTGCCAGCGGCGCTGCATCGAACAGGCCCTGCTGACACAGGACGGCAACTGGGCGCAGGCTGCGCGCCAGCTTGGCGTGGATGCCAGCAACCTGCACAAGCTGGCCCGCCGGCTGGGCTTCAAGCGCGAGACGCGCCGCGCTGCCCGCGCAGGCTAGCGCGGGCGGTTATCGACGATGCGCCGCGCCTTGCCCACCGACCGCTCGACGCCGCCTTCCGGCAGGATCTCGATACCCGCCGTGACGCCGATATACGCCTTGATGTCGTGCGTCAGCTGCTCGCGCGCATGGGCCGCCACCGACGGCTCGGCGCCATGGGCGCATTCCACGCGCACGATCAGGGTATCGAGCGGCCCCTCCTTGCCCAGCACGCACTGGTAGTGCGGCGCCAGTTCGGTGTGCTTGAGGATCAGTTCCTCGATCTGCGACGGAAAGACGTTCACGCCGCGCACGATCATCATGTCGTCGGTGCGGCCCGTGATCTTCTCCATGCGGCGGAAGGCCGCCCGCGCGGTGCCCGGCAGCAGGCGCGTCAGGTCGCGCGTGCGATAGCGGATGACCGGCATCGCCTCCTTGCTGAGCGACGTGAAGACCAGTTCGCCGAATTCGCCGTCGGGCAGCACGTCGCCGGTATCGGGATCGATGATCTCCGGATAGAAATGGTCTTCCCAGATGGTCGGGCCGTCCTTGGTCTCGGCGCATTCGTTGGCCACGCCAGGGCCCATCACTTCCGAAAGGCCATAGATGTCGACGGCCGAGATGCCCATGCGCTTTTCGATCGCCAGGCGCATCTCCGGCGTCCACGGCTCGGCGCCGAAGATGCCGATGCGCAGCGACGTCGACGCCGGGTCGATGCCCTGGCGCTCCAGCTCGTCGGCAATCGCCAGCATGTAGCTGGGCGTCACCATGATGACCTCGGGCTTGAAGTCCTGGATCAGCTGCACCTGGCGCTCGGTCTGGCCGCCGCCGAACGGGATGGCCGTCAGGCCGGCCTTTTCCACGCCATAGTGCGCGCCGAGCCCGCCCGTGAACAGCCCGTAGCCGTAACTGATGTGCACCTTGTCGCCGCGCCGGGCGCCCGATGCGCGGATCGAGCGCGCCATCACCGTGGCCCAGGTATCGATGTCCCGCAGCGTGTAGCCCACCACGGTGGGCTTGCCGGTGGTGCCCGACGATGCGTGGACCCGCGCCACGCGGTCCTGCGGCACCGCGAACATGCCGAACGGGTAGTTGTCGCGCAGGTCCTTCTTCGTGGTGAACGGAAAACGCGCCAGGTCGGCCAGCGACTGCACCTGGTCGGGATGCACGCCCGCCTCGTCGAACTTGCGCCGGTACACCGGCGAGTTTTCGTAGGCATGGCGCAGCGACCATTTCAGGCGCTCAAGCTGCAGGGCTTGAAGTTGCTGCCGGCTGGCAGTCTCGATCGGCTCCAGGGGCAGATCGGTGAGGCGCGTACTCATGATGTCTCCACGTTTCCGGGATGGGTGCGCTACGTTGGCGCAGGGTACCGCGTTTGTCTGGTATCAGGCCTCGGCTGGCGGGATGACGTGCCCCTTGATCTGGGCCGACTTGCCGCGGAACATCGCCACCGGCTCGCCGGCGCGGTTGGTCACCTTGATGTCGTACACGCCATGCCGGCCGGACAGGATCTGCTCCACGGCCTCGGCGGTCAGTACGTCGCCGCCGTGCACGGGGCGCAGGAATTCGATGCTGCAGCCCGACGCCACGGTGTTGATGTTATGGCTGTTGCAGGCGAATGCGAAGGCGGAATCGGCCAGCGTGAACATCAGTCCGCCGTGGCAGATGGCATGGCCGTTCAGGAACTCGGGCCGTATCGGCATCGACAGGCGCGCGTAGCCGGGCCGGACCTCCTCGATCACCATGCCCAGCCAGCGGCTGCAGGCGTCGGACTCGTACATGGCATGGGCGGTGGCCTGGGCCAGGGCCTGGGGGTCTTGGTTCAAGCGGGTCTCCTTGCTCGCGGGGGAACGGGATCAGGCGCCCTTGAAATGCGGGGCGCGCTTTTCAAGAAAGGCGTTCACGCCTTCGTTGTAATCGTGGGACTGGCCGAGCTGGCGCTGCAGGTCGCGTTCGAGGTCCAGCTGGGCGTCGAAGCTGTTGGTGGCGCTGGCGTGCATCGACTGCTTGATGGCCGCCAGCGCACGCGTGGGCTGTGCCGCCAGGTGCGTGGCCAGCGCGAGGGCCTGTTCCATGAGCAGGGGATCGTCCATCGTCTCCCAGATCAGGCCCCATTTTTCGGCTTCCTCGGCACTGAGCTTGTCGCCGGTCATCGCCAGCCCCAGAGCACGGGCCATGCCCAGGCGCTTGGGCAGCAGCCAGGTGCCGCCCGAATCGGGCACCAGGCCGATCTTGACGAATGCCTGGATAAAGCTGGCCGACCTGGCTGCCAGCACCATGTCGCAGGCCAGCGCCAGGTTGGCGCCGGCGCCGGCGGCCGTACCGTTGACCGCGGCGATCACGGGCAGCGGCATTGCCTGCAGGCGGCGCACGAGCGGGTTGAACCAGGTATCGATCAGTTCGCCGAGATCGGTGGCGTGGCCGGGCGTGAAGTCGAGATCGGCCAGATCCTGGCCCGCGCAGAAGCCACGGCCGGCGCCGGTCAGCAGCAGCGCGCGGGCACCGCCGGCTTGCGTCTGATCCAGCGCATGGACCAGCGCGCGATGCATGTCGCGGGTAAAGCTGTTGAGCTTGTCGGGCCGGTTGAGCGTGACAACGGCCACATCGCCGTGCCAGCGCAGCAGGATGGGGCCGGATTCGAGACTCGCACGCGCGGGGGCGTGCGCCGGGCTGGCCGGGCTAACCGGGGTTGGGGGCATGGTGGTCTCCTGCGCCATTTGTTCTTCGGGTCGGTATGCGGATCTGTTGCCGCGACGGGTCGCACGGCCATTGTAGATAGTGGCGTGCATTCGTTAAATTAACCGACCAGTCGGTCGGCAAATAGTAGTAGGGATGCCGGCAGGGCGCAAGAGGTGGCCGCCCGCCTTGACCAGCTTCACGGCGGCGGGCGAGTATCGATCCGCTTCTGTATAAGACAGATCACTGATTCCTCTCATCGCAAGGAGAAGACATGTCGTACGAGAACATCCTGGTGGAGACGCGTGGCCGCGTCGGGCTGGTGACGCTCAATCGCCCCAAGGCCCTGAACGCGCTCAATGACGCACTGATGGACGAACTGGGCACCGCGCTGACCGCGTTCGACGCGGACGAGGCCATCGGCTGCATCGTCATCACGGGCAGCGAGCGCGCCTTTGCCGCCGGCGCCGACATCGGCATGATGGCGAAGTATTCCTATATGGATGTCTACAAGGGCGACTACATCACGCGCAACTGGGAAACCATCCGCCGCATCCGCAAACCGGTGATCGCGGCGGTGGGCGGCTACGCGCTGGGTGGCGGCTGCGAGCTGGCGATGATGTGCGACATCGTGATTGCGGCCGACAGCGCCCGGTTCGGCCAGCCCGAGGTCAAGCTTGGCACCATGCCGGGCGCGGGCGGCACGCAACGCCTGCCGCGCGCAGTATCGAAGGCAAAGGCCATGGACCTGTGCCTGACCGCCCGCATGATGGACGCGGCCGAGGCCGAGCGTGCCGGCCTGGTGTCGCGCGTGGTGCCGGCCGACAAGCTGGTCGACGAGGCGGTGTCGGCGGCCGAGACCATCGCCAGCTATTCGCTGCCGGTGGTCATGATGATCAAGGAGTCGATCAATGCCGCCTATGAGACAACGCTCAACGAAGGCGTCCACTTCGAGCGGCGTTTGTTCCACTCGACCTTCGCCACCGAAGACCAGAAGGAGGGTATGGCCGCGTTTGTGGAGAAACGGGCACCCGATTTCAAGCATCGGTAAAACTTGAGTCGGGGAATACCCGAGGCAAGTTGAGGGGTATTGGTCGGTCCGGTAAATATTTATCGGGCCGATTTTCCTTTGTGATCAATGGTTTGAGCGGCATATCCCGAATATCTCTCCATGAGTTCGTGACATGCGTGTTGCAAAGGTCGCAGATCAGGCCTAATATTCGCCCCCTCGCAACACGAAGCGCACTGCAAACGCAGCAGCGACAAGGGTTTGCGGGGTTGGCAGGGGGTTGGGGTTGCGAGGGTTTGCAGCGCAGACCGGCAGAAAAAAGTTCTGCAAAAACTGTTGACGAAACGTTGAATGCTCTGCATAATCTCGTTTCTCCGCTGCAACGAAATGACGAAACGTCAGCGACGCAGCGACAGCGAACGGCAAAGCCGGCGCTGAAGTTCTTTAACAACCAAACAACCGATAAGTGTGGGCGCTTGATGGCGAACGCCACGGAGACCTCGGTCTGCGTGATGCTTCAAAAGTTATCAGTGCTCGCACAGTAAAACATGTTGGTTTGCGTCGCGAGACGTGAGCCAGTCAGTTTTCTGAGAGTGAGCGACCGCTCGAAAGAGCGAGGTGCTTCGGCACCACACAGAGATTGAACTGAAGAGTTTGATCCTGGCTCAGATTGAACGCTGGCGGCATGCCTTACACATGCAAGTCGAACGGCAGCGCGGACTTCGGTCTGGCGGCGAGTGGCGAACGGGTGAGTAATACATCGGAACGTACCCTGTTGTGGGGGATAACTAGTCGAAAGATTAGCTAATACCGCATACGACCTGAGGGTGAAAGCGGGGGACCGAAAGGCCTCGCGCAGCAGGAGCGGCCGATGTCTGATTAGCTAGTTGGTGGGGTAAAGGCCCACCAAGGCGACGATCAGTAGCTGGTCTGAGAGGACGATCAGCCACACTGGGACTGAGACACGGCCCAGACTCCTACGGGAGGCAGCAGTGGGGAATTTTGGACAATGGGGGCAACCCTGATCCAGCAATGCCGCGTGTGTGAAGAAGGCCTTCGGGTTGTAAAGCACTTTTGTCCGGAAAGAAAACGCTCTGGTTAATACCTGGGGCGGATGACGGTACCGGAAGAATAAGCACCGGCTAACTACGTGCCAGCAGCCGCGGTAATACGTAGGGTGCGAGCGTTAATCGGAATTACTGGGCGTAAAGCGTGCGCAGGCGGTTTTGTAAGACAGGCGTGAAATCCCCGAGCTCAACTTGGGAATTGCGCTTGTGACTGCAAGGCTAGAGTATGTCAGAGGGGGGTAGAATTCCACGTGTAGCAGTGAAATGCGTAGAGATGTGGAGGAATACCGATGGCGAAGGCAGCCCCCTGGGACGTCACTGACGCTCATGCACGAAAGCGTGGGGAGCAAACAGGATTAGATACCCTGGTAGTCCACGCCCTAAACGATGTCAACTAGTTGTTGGGGATTCATTTCTTCAGTAACGTAGCTAACGCGTGAAGTTGACCGCCTGGGGAGTACGGTCGCAAGATTAAAACTCAAAGGAATTGACGGGGACCCGCACAAGCGGTGGATGATGTGGATTAATTCGATGCAACGCGAAAAACCTTACCTACCCTTGACATGCCACTAACGAAGCAGAGATGCATTAGGTGCTCGAAAGAGAAAGTGGACACAGGTGCTGCATGGCTGTCGTCAGCTCGTGTCGTGAGATGTTGGGTTAAGTCCCGCAACGAGCGCAACCCTTATCTTTAGTTGCTACGCAAGGGCACTCTAGAGAGACTGCCGGTGACAAACCGGAGGAAGGTGGGGATGACGTCAAGTCCTCATGGCCCTTATGGGTAGGGCTTCACACGTCATACAATGGTGCGTACAGAGGGTTGCCAACCCGCGAGGGGGAGCTAATCCCAGAAAACGCATCGTAGTCCGGATCGTAGTCTGCAACTCGACTACGTGAAGCTGGAATCGCTAGTAATCGCGGATCAGCATGCCGCGGTGAATACGTTCCCGGGTCTTGTACACACCGCCCGTCACACCATGGGAGTGGGTTTTGCCAGAAGTAGTTAGCCTAACCGCAAGGAGGGCGATTACCACGGCAGGGTTCATGACTGGGGTGAAGTCGTAACAAGGTAGCCGTATCGGAAGGTGCGGCTGGATCACCTCCTTTCCAGAGGCTTGTGTTCACAAGTCAAGCGTTCACACTTATCGGTTGTTTGCTGTTACAGCCAAGGGTCTGTAGCTCAGGTGGTTAGAGCACCGTCTTGATAAGGCGGGGGTCGTAGGTTCAAGTCCTACCAGACCCACCAAGTTATCACGCGGGGGATTAGCTCAGCTGGGAGAGCACCTGCTTTGCAAGCAGGGGGTCGTCGGTTCGATCCCGTCATCCTCCACCACTTACCTGGATCAAGGATCGGGGTAACGAGATTACTTGGTTGGTAGCCAAATGAAAGCATTCAATGCTGAGTGCTTTCATTTGGCATTGCCAAGCGACGCAAGTCGGCTGTTCTTTAACAATATGGGATGTAGTAAAGGTGTCGCGAAGCGTTGATGAGACGCTGCAGTACAAACGCGATACCGGGTTGTGATTGTATCAACCAAAATGTATTTAAGTGATCGAAAGATGACTTGGAATACGGCACAAACGCGAGAACTCAGACCTGTAGCCAGCGTGGATAACGGAAGCGTTAGACACACTCGTTATAGGGTCAAGCGAACAAGTGCATGTGGTGGATGCCTTGGCGATCACAGGCGATGAAGGACGCGGTAGCCTGCGAAAAGCTTCGGGGAGCTGGCAAACAAGCTTTGATCCGGAGATGTCCGAATGGGGAAACCCGGCCCGAATGGGTCATCCCTGACTGAATACATAGGTCAGGGAAGCGAACGCGGCGAACTGAAACATCTAAGTAGCTGCAGGAACAGAAATCAACCGAGATTCCCAGAGTAGTGGCGAACGAAATGGGAAGAGCCTTGCACTCTTTAGCAGAACTGTTAGCAAAACGGGATGGAAAGCCCGGCCATAGCAGGTGATAGCCCTGTATGCGAAAACAGATTTGTGGAACTAGGTGTGCGACAAGTAGGGCGGGACACGTGAAATCCTGTCTGAAGATGGGGGGACCATCCTCCAAGGCTAAATACTCGTGATCGACCGATAGTGAACCAGTACCGTGAGGGAAAGGCGAAAAGAACCCCGGGAGGGGAGTGAAATAGATCCTGAAACCGCATGCATACAAACAGTCGGAGCCTGGAAACGGGTGACGGCGTACCTTTTGTATAATGGGTCAGCGACTTACATTCAGTGGCAAGCTTAACCGATTAGGGAAGGCGTAGCGAAAGCGAGTCCGAACAGGGCGTTGAGTCGCTGGGTGTAGACCCGAAACCAGATGATCTATCCATGGCCAGGTTGAAGGTGCGGTAACACGTACTGGAGGACCGAACCCACTAACGTTGAAAAGTTAGGGGATGAGCTGTGGATAGGGGTGAAAGGCTAAACAAATCTGGAAATAGCTGGTTCTCTCCGAAAACTATTTAGGTAGTGCCTCGTGTCTCACCTTCGGGGGTAGAGCACTGTCATGGTTGGGGGGTCTATTGCTGATTACCCCGCCATAGCAAACTCCGAATACCGAAGAGTGCAATCACGGGAGACAGACATCGGGTGCTAACGTCCGGTGTCAAGAGGGAAACAACCCAGACCGCCAGCTAAGGTCCCCAAATATAGCTAAGTGGGAAACGAAGTGGGAAGGCTAAAACAGTCAGGAGGTTGGCTTAGAAGCAGCCACCCTTTAAAGAAAGCGTAATAGCTCACTGATCGAGTCGTCCTGCGCGGAAGATGTAACGGGGCTAAGCTATATACCGAAGCTGCGGACGCGCGTAAGCGCGTGGTAGGAGAGCGTTCTGTAAGCCTGTGAAGGTGTCTTGTAAAGGATGCTGGAGGTATCAGAAGTGCGAATGCTGACATGAGTAGCGATAAAGGGGGTGAAAGGCCCCCTCGCCGTAAGCCCAAGGTTTCCTACGCAACGTTCATCGGCGTAGGGTGAGTCGGCCCCTAAGGCGAGGCAGAGATGCGTAGCTGATGGGAAGCAGGTTAATATTCCTGCACCGTCGTATGATGCGATGGGGGGACGGATCGCGGAAGGTTGTCCGGGTGTTGGAAGTCCCGGTCCCTGCATTGGAGAAGGCGCTTAGGCAAATCCGGGCGCGGAATTCAAGGATGTGGGGCGAGCGGCTTTATGCTGCGAAGCAATCGGAAGTGGTTCCAAGAAAAGCCTCTAAGCTTCAGTCATACGAGACCGTACCGCAAACCGACACAGGTGGGCGAGATGAGTATTCTAAGGCGCTTGAGAGAACTCGGGAGAAGGAACTCGGCAAATTGGTACCGTAACTTCGGGATAAGGTACGCCCTGGTAGCTTGACTGGCCTGCGCCAGAAGGGTGAAGGGGTTGCAATAAAATGGTGGCTGCGACTGTTTAATAAAAACACAGCACTCTGCAAACACGAAAGTGGACGTATAGGGTGTGACGCCTGCCCGGTGCCGGAAGATTAAATGATGGGGTGCAAGCTCTTGATTGAAGTCCCGGTAAACGGCGGCCGTAACTATAACGGTCCTAAGGTAGCGAAATTCCTTGTCGGGTAAGTTCCGACCTGCACGAATGGCGTAACGATGGCCACACTGTCTCCTCCCGAGACTCAGCGAAGTTGAAGTGTTTGTGATGATGCAATCTCCCCGCGGCTAGACGGAAAGACCCCATGAACCTTTACTGTAGCTTTGCATTGGACTTTGAACCGATCTGTGTAGGATAGGTGGGAGGCTTTGAAGCGTGGACGCTAGTTCACGTGGAGCCGTCCTTGAAATACCACCCTGGTTTGTTTGAGGTTCTAACCTTGGCCCGTGAATCCGGGTCGGGGACAGTGCATGGTAGGCAGTTTGACTGGGGCGGTCTCCTCCCAAAGTGTAACGGAGGAGTTCGAAGGTACGCTTGGTACGGTCGGACATCGTACCTAAAGTGCAATGGCAAAAGCGTGCTTAACTGCGAGACCGACAAGTCGAGCAGGTGCGAAAGCAGGACATAGTGATCCGGTGGTTCTGAATGGAAGGGCCATCGCTCAACGGATAAAAGGTACTCTGGGGATAACAGGCTGATACCGCCCAAGAGTTCATATCGACGGCGGTGTTTGGCACCTCGATGTCGGCTCATCTCATCCTGGGGCTGTAGCCGGTCCCAAGGGTATGGCTGTTCGCCATTTAAAGAGGTACGTGAGCTGGGTTTAAAACGTCGTGAGACAGTTTGGTCCCTATCTGCCGTGGGCGTTGGAATCTTGACGGGGGCTGCTCCTAGTACGAGAGGACCGGAGTGGACGTACCGCTGGTGTACCTGTTGTCTCGCCAGAGGCATCGCAGGGTAGCTATGTACGGAAGAGATAACCGCTGAAAGCATCTAAGCGGGAAACTTGCCTGAAGATGAGGATTCCCTGGAGGCTTGACCTCCTTGAAGGGTCGTTCGAGACCAGGACGTTGATAGGCTGGGTGTGGAAGCGCAGTAATGCGTTAAGCTAACCAGTACTAATTGCCCGTAAGGCTTGATCCTATAACCAGTGTGTTTGACCTGGTTGGACGAGAGTCCGCGTGTGCCGAAGGCATACAAACACAACCTCTTTACTACACCCAGATTCGCTGCGCTGACCTCGGTCAGTGCGGCAACCAGTCATGCCTGGTGACCATAGCGAGTTGGAACCACCCCTTCCCATCCCGAACAGGACCGTGAAACGACTTTGCGCCGATGATAGTGCGGACTACCCGTGTGAAAGTAGGTCATCGCCAGGCTCTTATACCCAGAACCCCCAAGCCCAAAAGCTTGGGGGTTTTGCTTTTGCGTGAAACAAACGCGAAGGCGCCCATTGACGGCAAAATGCCCGTCCCCGTTTCTGTCCCCGTTTCTGTCCCCGTTGCCCTCCCGCCCCGCTGCAAATGCCCGGCCGCGCGCGCCCTGTCCATCGAACTAGTTCGAAAAGCACAGCCCGTCATGTTGGCTGTTGTATTCAGGGTACCCGAGCATTCCGGGTACTCCGCGCATCTGATATGGTCTGCCCCAAGCGCTGAAAAATTCAGCACGAAGCAGTCAGCAATACCAATCCTCGGCACCAAATAGCCAGGATGTTGGGATTTCGACGAACGGGTAAGTATCAGGTATCAGGGTCCAGGGGGTTATCGTGGCCATGAAGTTTCGGCCAGCACTGGCTTGTGTGGTGAGCGCGTTCGTGCTCGCCGGTTGTGCATCATCGACGGTCGCACCGACCGATTCATCAAAGTTGGCTGCCGTTTCAGACGGCAATTGCGCGACGTTCGCAGAAAAAGGCTTGTTGAAGGCTGCCGTTCGGAGCCAGCCGGCCGATCAGCTGGAACTCGCCAATCGCGCGGCGAATGCCGCGGCGGAAGCGGAGTCCGGAGGCGACGGCGAGGCGGAAGCCGATGCTGCGTCGTTGCCGTTGCTGACAGACTTGCCGCTGTTCTCCGCATCTTCCGTTCCCAGTACGCTCCCGACCGGCTGGCAACCCTGGAAGGTTAATCGCAACAAGACGCCCACACGATATTCGCTGACCGAAGTCGACCAGCGCACGGTGCTGCATGCAGAGGCGGATGGGTCTGCTTCTGGGCTCTATGTCCCGCTGACGCAGCGCGATCCCGGGACGCTGCGCTGGATGTGGAAGACGCGCGATGTGATTCGTGTCGCGGATAACGCGGTGGGCCATCGCGAGGATGCGCCGCTGCGAATTTTCGTGGCGTTCGACGGTGATCGCAGCACGTTGTCGCTGAAAGACCAGTTGATGTACGAAATGGCGCGCATTACCACCGGCCGGGAAATGCCGTACGCCACGCTGATGTACATCTGGGGCGGCAAGCGTCCGGTAGGCAGCGTTCTGAACAATCCTCACACTGACCGCGTTCGCATGATCATCGTGGACTCGGGCACACGCCATACCAACGAATGGCGGTGTCACGAGCGCGATCTGCGCGCCGACTATCGCAAGGCGTTCGGCGCCGATCCGGGAAAGATCCTGGCGGTTGGCCTGATGACCGATACCGATAACACCAGGAGCCGCGCCGAAGCCTGGTACGGCGATATCGCGCTGGACTGAGCTCGCCCCCGCCGCCGGACCGAGGCTTGCGAGGCGTCACCCGACGCTCAGGTCTTCCAGCGCCAGCAGCGCGAAGGTGGCAAGCCAGTGCGTCGCCACGTAGTGGCCCTCCACCGCCTGCGGCAGCGACACCTCCAGATGGTCGGACCACGCCCGCACGGCCAGCGGCTGCAATGGGGGCGGCAAGGCCGGTCCCAGCAGGCGCCAGCACCAGGCGCGGGACAGGTTCAGCCCGTCCAGATGGGACATCTTCGGATCGGTCCGGTCCGCGACGGACACCGGCGTCAACCAGGTGCCAAGCTCGGCCTGTCCCGGCGAGAACAACTCCCACCATTCGGCAAAGCCACAGTCGTCCATTACCTGTTGCATCAGCACGGCCTCCATCAGGCCGCCTGACAGGAATTCGTCGCCGCCCGGCTCGTAACGGGCCGGGTAGCGCAGGTCGTGCGCGAACCAGCGATGGGCCCTGCGCACGATCGACTTGCGCAGGGCGGGGTGCTGGTCCTGCCTGGCGTAGAACAGCGCCATGACCAGCGCAAACGCGCTGTTGAAATGGGTGCCGGTGCGAACCGGGAAATCGGCGACGTCGATGTAGTCCATCAGGCGTTGTGCCAGATGGTTGGCCAGCGGTGCACAGGCGGCGGCCCATCTGGCGGCCTGCGGGTCCTTGAGCCCCAGCGCGCCCAGTTCGGCCTGCAGCCGTAGCACCCACGCCCAGCCGTACGGCCGCTCGAAGGTCCGGGAGCCCGGCCGCTCGAAGTACGCCAGTTCCGTGGCAAAGGCCTCCGGGCGAAACTGGGTGTCAAGTGTCTCGCGAATGCGGCCGGCATCCGCCAGGTTCGGGCGCAAGACCAGCAGCCGCACCAGCAGCCAGTGCATGTGTACCGACGAATGCCAGTCGTAGCTGCCGTAGAAGACCGGGTGATTGACGGCGGGCGCGGCCAGGTCGTTGGCGTCCACCATCAGGTGGTCCACCTTGTACGGGTACGGACGCACGATGTTGTCGAGCGCCACCTGGGCAAATCGCGCCGCCGTGGTGTCATCCAGCAGCGTATGGGGCATCGTGCGTCGCCTGGAAGGTCAGTCCGTGCCGGCTCAGGCCGGCGCCAGCCATTTCTCCACCAGCTTGACGAAGAACGTGGAGCCCACGGGCAGCAGTTCGTCGTTGAAATCGTAGCTGGGGTTGTGCAGCATGCACGGGCCCATGCCATGGCCGGCTTCGCGATGCGAACCTTCGCCGTTGCCGATGAACAGGTAGCAGCCCGGCTTTTCCTGCAGCATGAACGAGAAGTCCTCGGCGCCCATGGTCGGTTCCACGTTGCCGTCGACGTTGTCCGCACCCACCAGCTCGCTGGCGATACCCACCGCGAATTCGGCTTCCGCCGCACTGTTGATGGTGGGCGGGTAGTTGCGGCGGAATTCGAAATCGATCGTGCAATCGAACGCCTGGGCCACGGCGCGCGACACCTCTTCCATGCGTCGCTCGATCAGGTCCAGCACCTCCACGGTGAACGTGCGCACCGTGCCGCCCAGCCAGACTTCATTAGGCACGATGTTGGTGGCATCGCCGCCATGAAACTGCGTGACCGAGATCACGGCGGTGTCGATCGGGCGCTTGTTGCGCGTGATGATGCCCTGCAGCGCCGACACGATCTGGGCGCCCGTGAAGACCGGGTCGCAGCCGTTGTGGGGCATGGCCGCGTGCGCGCCCTTGCCGCGCACGGTGATCTTGAACTCGTTGCTCGACGCCATCAGCGGGCCGGCCGTGGTGCCGAACGAACCGACCGGCATGCCCGGCCAGTTGTGCATGCCGAACACGGCATCGCACGGAAAACGGTCGAACAGCCCGTCCTTGATCATCTCGCGGGCGCCGCCGCCGCCTTCTTCGGCCGGCTGGAAGATCAGGTGAACCGTGCCGTCGAAATTGCGGTGCTCGGCCAGGTAGCGTGCCGCACCGAGCAGCATCGCCGTATGACCATCGTGGCCGCACGCGTGCATCTTGCCCTCGTGCTGCGAGCGATGACCGAAGGTGTTTGCTTCCTGCAGCGGCAGCGCGTCCATGTCGGCGCGCAGGCCAATGGTTTTGGCGCTTTTGCCATTGCGGATGATGCCGACCAGGCCGGTGGTGCCCAGGCCGCGGTGGACTTCGATGCCCCAGGATTCCAGGTTCCTGGCCACCACGTCGGCGGTGCGCTGTTCCTCGAAACACAGCTCGGGATGCGCGTGGATGTCACGTCGGATAGTGCGGATTTCGGCTTGCGCCTGAAGGATTTCGGGGATGAGCTTCATGATGCCGGTCCGGGCAAATGGGGCAATTGGATACCCCCGATCATACGACGCCTATCGTAGAAGCGCCAAAACAAGGCGTTCCAGGCACCTGCCGGCGACGCCGTTCGCATGCCGGTGCACGGTGCCGGAGCGGGCATACATTTGCCGGGACAGGCGCACGGGCAGGCGGCCATCGGCAGGCCGGCAGTGGCGCAGCGCACCATGGCCAATGCCCTCCGGGCGGGTGGGTTTCCCCGCATGGCGGACGTCTTGTACTGCTGGAACAGTTCATGCTTGAAGTGCCCGGCCGGTCGCGCGCCACGTTGCCCAGCAGAACGCCGCACCAAAATGCGGCGCTCCCGCGGGGACATTTGAAGACGAGCGCGACTGATCCTTATCGTCATTTCAAGACTTCCCACTGGGAGAATCGTGCGATGTCCCTTCGTCACGTCAAGAAGGCTGTCGGCAAGGCGGTCGGTGCTGTCCTGCTGACCGGCGCCCTCGGTCTCGGCCTGGCCGGCCAGGCCCAGGCGGTCGATCTCAAGATCGCCATGAGTTCGCCGCCGACCTCAATGGATCCGCATTT
Organism: Cupriavidus sp. HE11; assembly: GCF_056097175.1. Taxonomy (NCBI): domain Bacteria; kingdom Pseudomonadati; phylum Pseudomonadota; class Betaproteobacteria; order Burkholderiales; family Burkholderiaceae; genus Cupriavidus; species Cupriavidus sp. HE11. The sequence goes on along the minus strand of NZ_CP184464.1, from coordinate 1,476,788 downwards.
CTACAACCTGTTCTCGAACATCAATGTGTCCGAACACGTGTTCGAGACGCTGATCAAGCTCGACCCCGACAGCAAGGTGGTGCCGGGGCTGGCCGAGTCGTGGAAGCTGGTCAACAACCTCACGTGGGAGTTCAAGATCCGCAAGGGCGTGAAGTGGCATGACGGCACCGAACTGACCACCGACGACATCGCGTGGTCGCTGGACCGCCCGGCCACCATCGTCAACAGCCCGGGCAAGTTCGATGTGTACACCAAGGCGATCATCAACAAGAAGATCATCGACAAGTACACGATCCAGCTGACCACGAACCAGCCGTACCCGCTGATGCTCAATGACCTGACGTCGGTGTTCATGGTCCAGAAGAAGGCCACGCAGGGCCTGTCTTCGGACGACTTTGCACAGGGCAAGGGCATGATCGGCACCGGGCCGTTCAAGTTCGTCAGCTATGCGCGCGACGACCGGGTGGAACTGGTGAAGAACCCCGACTACTGGGGGGCCAAGCCGGCCTGGGACAAGGTGACGCTGCGCTTCATCCCGAACCCGGCCACGCGCCTGGCCGCGCTGCTGTCCGGCGACGTGCAGGCCATCGAGAACGTGCCCACGCCCGACCTGCCGAAGGTGCGCACCGATCCCAAGCTGTCGGTCTTCTCGAAGATCTCGCACCGCGTGATCTACCTGTACTTCGACGTCAAGCGCGACAAGTCGCCGTTCGTGACGACCAAGGACGGCCAGCCGATGGACAAGAACCCGCTGAAGGATGCGCGCGTGCGCATCGCCATCAGCACCGCCATCAACCGGCAGGGCATCAAGGACCGTCTGATGGAAGGCCTGTCCGAGCCGACCAACAACCTGGTGCCGCCCACGCTGTTCGGTTACAACCCGGCGCTCAAGACGCTCAAGTACGATCCGGAGGCGGCCAAGAAGATGCTGGCCGAGGCCGGCTATCCGAACGGTTTCGGACTGACGCTGCATACGCCGAACAACCGCTACGTCAACGACGAGAAGATCGCGCAGACCATCGCGCAGAACCTGACCCGCATCGGCATCAACACCAAGGTGGAAGGCATGCCGATGGCCACGTACTCGTCGAAGGCGATCAAGCATGAGTGGTCGTTCGGCCTGGTGGGCTGGGGCGCCCAGACCGGCGAAGTCAGCTCGCCGCTGCGCGCGCTGGTGGCGTGCGAAGACTCGAAGAAGGGCTTCGGCACGACCAACTGGGGCGAGTACTGCAATCCGAAGATGGATGCGGTGCTGGAAAAGGCCCTGGCTACCGTGGATGACAACGAGCGGTCCAAGCTGCTGCAGGAAGCCACGGCCATCGTGGTGCTGGACGGCGGCATCATCCCGGTTCACCATCAGGTGACCACGTGGGCCACGCAGAAGGGCATCACGTACGTGCCGCGTACCGACGAACGCACCTACGCGCACCTGTTCAAGCCTGCCCAGTAAGCCAGCCGGACAGGGCGGCGCCGCCAATGGATGGCGGCTCCGGTATGATCGCGGCCCCGGTCGTCCACGAGACGCCGGGGCGATGTTCCCACGATGTCCCCCGTGGGCCGCGAACCCGCCGGCAGTGCGCCACCGCGCGCCGGTGAAAGGATAGGCGTCTGGAAAATGCTGGTCTTCATCATCCGGCGACTGATGCAGAGCGTGGTTGTGCTGCTGGTCATGTCGTTGCTCGTGTTTCTTGGCGTTTTTGCGATCGGCAATCCGATCGACATCCTGATCAGCCCGCAGGCCGACCAGGAAGACATCAAACGCACCATTGCCGCGCTCGGCCTCGACAAGCCACTCTGGGAACAGTACTGGATCTTCCTGCAGAACGCGCTGCACGGAAATCTGGGTACGTCGTTCGCGCATGGCACGCCGGCGCTCAAGCTGATCTTCGAACGCATGCCGGCCACGCTGGAACTGGCGGTGTGCGCCATCCTGCTGGCTATCCTGCTGGGCATTCCGCTGGGCCTGTGGGCGGGCCTGCGGCCGAACGGCGTGGCCGGCAAGACCATCATGACCGTCTCGATCCTGGGCTTCTCGCTGCCCACGTTCTGGGTGGGGCTGATGCTGATCATGGTCTTTGCCGTGCAGCTGGGCTGGCTGCCGTCGAATGGCCGGGGCGAGACCGTCAGCGTGCTCGGCGTGCCGCTGAGCTTCCTGACCGTCGACGGTATCCGCCACCTGATCCTGCCCGCCGTGACGCTGTCACTGCTGAATATCGCCATGGTGATCCGGCTCACGCGCGCCGGCACCCAGGAGGCGATGCTGCAGGACTACGTGAAGTTCGCCCGCGCCAAGGGGTTGTCCAATACCCGTATCGTCGGGGTCCACGTTCTTAAGAATATTCTGATCCCGATCGTCACCGTGATCGCGCTGCAGTTCGGCTCGATCATCGCGTTCGCGATCGTGACCGAATCGATCTTCGCGTGGCCCGGCATGGGCAAGCTGATTATCGATTCGATCCAGTTGCTAGACCGCCCGGTGATCGTGGCCTACCTGATGGTGATCGTGACGCTGTTTATCCTGATCAACCTGATGGTGGACATCGTCTACAGCATGCTCGATCCACGCGTGCGCATTGCCGACAACAAGGGCTGAGCCATGAGCACATCGACCGTCCCCCAGCAAGCCCCGACCCAGCCGAAGCCGGCAGCCAAGGACCAGACCCCGTGGCGCCGCTTCGCGCAGCAGTTCTTCGAAAGCAAGCTCGCGGTGGTGGGCCTGGTGACGCTGCTGCTGATCATCCTGATCGCGATCTTCGCCCCGCTGCTGGCACCCCAGAATCCCTATGACCTGGCTACGCTGGACGTGCTCGACGCGCGCCTGGCGCCGGGCGAGCAGGCCGGCAGCGGCATGACGTTCCTGCTGGGCTCCGACGAGCAGGGCCGCGACATGCTGTCGGCCGTGATGTACGGCCTGCGCATCAGCGTGGGCGTGGGCGTGGTCAGCACCGTGATTGCCCTGCTGCTGGGCGCCACCCTGGGGCTGCTGGCCGGCTTTGTCGGCGGGCGCACCGAGGCGTTCATCATGCGTGTGGCCGACCTGCAGCTGTCGTTCCCGCCGATCCTGCTGGCGCTGATTCTTCTGGCGTTCTTGCGACCCGGCATCGGCAATATCGTGATCGCGCTGGTGGCGGTGCAGTGGGCCTACTATGCCCGCACCACGCGCAGCGCGGCGCTGGTGGAGCGGCGCAAGGAATATATCGAGGCGGCCACCTGCCTGGGGCTGCCCCCGCAGCGCATCATGTTCCGGCACCTGCTGCCCAACTGCCTGCCGCCGCTAATCGTGATTGCCGCACTGCAGGTGGCGTCGGCCATCACGCTCGAAGCCACGCTGTCGTTCCTGGGGCTGGGCGTGCCGGTCACGGAGCCGTCGCTGGGCATGCTGATCGCCAACGGACAGCAGTACATGTTGTCCGGCAAGTACTGGATCAGCTTCTTCCCGGGTATCGCGCTGGTCGTCACCATCGTGGCGATGAACCTGGTGGCCGACCAGTTGCGCGACGTGCTGAACCCGCGCCTGCAGACGCAGTAAGACACCAGGAGAGCCGATATGACCCAGCCAACCCTGGTCGTAGAAAATCTAAAAACGCAGTTCTTCACGCGCGCCGGCGTGGCAAAGGCCGTCGACGACGTGTCTTTCTCGGTGGGCCGTGGCGAAATCATGGGCCTGGTCGGTGAATCAGGCTCGGGCAAGTCGATGACCGGCTATTCGATCATGGGATTGATCGATCCGCCCGGCAAGGTGGTGGATGGCCGCATCGCCCTGACCAGCCGCGACGGCGTGACGCGCGACCTGCGCGCCCTGACACCGGCACAGCAGCGCGACGTGCGCGGCAATCGCATCGCCATGATCTTCCAGGACCCGATGATGACGCTGAACCCGGTCCTGCGCATCGACACACAGATGATCGAGGCCGTGCGCGCGCACGACGACGTCAGCAAGGCTGCCGCCCGCGAGCGCGCCCGCAACGCGCTGGCGCGGGTGGGCATTCCGTCGCCGGACGAGCGCCTGCAGGCCTATCCGCACCAGTTCTCGGGCGGCATGCGCCAGCGCGTAGCCATCGCCATCGCGCTGCTGAACAAGCCCGACCTGATCATCGCCGACGAGCCAACCACGGCGCTCGATGTGACCATCCAGGGCCAGATCCTCTATGAAATGCAGACGCTGTGCCGCGAGTCGGGCACGGCGCTGATCTGGATCACCCACGACCTGTCCGTGGTGGCCGGCCTGGCCGACAAGGTCTGCGTGATGTACGCGGGCAAGATCGTCGAATCGGGCGATGTGCGCCAGGTGCTGGAGCGTCCCCATCATCCGTACACGCACGGGCTGATCGGCTCGGCGCCGTCGCGCAATCCGCGCGGTGCGCCGTTGCGGCAGATTCCGGGCATGACGCCGTCGCTGCTGAACCTGCCCGGCGGCTGCTCGTTCCGCAATCGCTGTCCGTACGCCACCGACGTGTGCAAGAACGACCCGCCACTGGCTATTTCGCCAGACGGCCGGCAGTTGCGCTGCTTCCACCCGGTGCATGCCCAGCAGGAGGCCGCATGAGTACGCCCGTGATCGATACGCCGAAGGCCACCGCGGTGGACGCGCCGCCCGACGCCGCCACGCCACCCGCGCCGTTGCTGGAGTTGCGCGGGGTGTCCAAGCGCTTCGTCAAGTCGCTCGACGTGGCGGCGAAGATCGCCAATGTGTTCGGCGCGAAGCAGAAGATGGAAGTGGTGCATGCCGTCGACAAGGTCGACCTGGCGATCCGCACCGGCGAGGTGGTTGGGCTGGTCGGCGAGTCGGGCTGCGGCAAGTCCACGCTCGGCCGCATGGCGGTGGGGCTGCATTCACTGACCGAGGGCGAGCGGCTCTGGCGCGGCACCGACCTGGACCGCCTGCCGCCCGACAAGCGGCGCGAGAAGCAGCTGGCGATCCAGATGATTTTCCAGGACCCCTACGCGTCGCTGAATCCGCGCCTGCGGGTGCTCGATATCGTCGGCGAGGCGCCCGTCGTGCACGGCATGGTCGAGAAGGGCGCGCAGAAGGCCTATGTGGAAGACATGCTCGTGCGCGTGGGGATGGACCCCACGGTGCTGCGGCGCTTTCCGCACCAGTTCTCGGGCGGACAGCGTGCGCGCATTGGCATTGCCCGGGCCCTGGCCGTGAAGCCGGAATTCCTGGTGTGCGATGAATCGGTGGCCGCGCTCGACGTGTCGATCCAGGCCCAGGTGCTGAACCTGTTCATGCGCCTGCGCGAAGAGCTGAACCTGACCTACCTGTTCATCAGCCACGACCTGGGGGTGGTCAAGCACATCAGCGACCGCGTGGTGATCATGTACCTGGGGCGCGTGGTGGAGTCGGCACCAACCGAGGAAGTGTTTGCGTCGCCCAACCATCCCTACACCCAGGCGCTGCTGGCCGAGGCGCCGAAGCTGGAGGTTGGCAAGAAGACCTATGTGGCGATCCGGGGCGAAATCCCGTCGCCGCTCAATCCGCCGCCGGGCTGCCATTTTCACCCGCGCTGCCCGCATGCGATGCCGCGCTGCAAGGAGGAACAGCCGGTGCTGAAGGAGATTGCGCCGCTAAGGTGGTCGGCGTGTCACCTGAATGACATGGCGTGAAGCGGCGGGCGGCGTTTTCTCCACTCCCCGTGACTTCCTGTTGCCTGTGCCAGCCCGGCCGGTCCTGTCCACGTCGGGTTTGCAATTGCTTTGGGCGAACACTAATGTGGATTGCGGCATGATCTGAAAGTCCGCTAGCCCCGCGTTGGCCGTGGGCGGGCAATTCAGTCAGTGTGCTGCCCTGTCCGTCCCTGGTAACAAGAAGGAGAACGTCATGAATAGGAAGACGCTGTTGGGCCTGGCCGTGATGATGGCGGTAGCCGGCGCTGCGCGGGCGCAGCCTGAAACCAAGGTGGATGTGACCCGAGGGCCCGAGAATATGACGGCCACAGGGACCGCGACGACGACGGCCAAGGTTGTCAAGATTGTGCCGGTGACGAGAACCGTCACGCTGAAAACGGACAAGGGCAAGGAAATGGACGTGGTGGTAGGCGAGGAGGCCAGGAACTTCGACCAGATCCATCTCGGCGACGTGGTCACGGTGGAGTACAAGGAAGCCCTGACGCTCAGCCTCAAGAAGGGCAGCGGGCCGCTATCCCGGCATGAGCGCGCGATCTCCGACCGCTCCGTGCCTGGCGCGAAGCCCGGTGGGACGATGGGCCGGGAAGTCACCGTCACGGCAGACGTTGTCGCGGTGAATGCCGATGCCAGGACCGTGACTGTGAAGGGCCCCAAGGGACACACGGTAGACCTGATGGTCGAAGACCCGGAACGGCTCGCGAAGATAAAGAAGGGGGACCGGGTCGAGGCCGTCTATACGGAGGCCACGGCGATTTCCGTGCGGCCTGGCAAATAGCGTCACCCGGTAGCTGCTCCCCTGTGAGCGCAGGGCTCGCAGGGGATTCCCGGCGCCGTCCTTCCCGTCAGCGAATGACCACGCCCCGCGAGTTGATGATCGTCATTTCGACGAATTTCGATCCCACGTGGCTGTCCGGACCGAACTGGACGATAAAGCCGCCCAGGTCCACGTTGCGCATGCTTTCCAGCGCCATGACGAAGCGCTCGCGGGTCAGGTCCTTGCCGGCGCGGCGCAGGCCTTCCACGAATGCCTTGGCGGCGATGAAGCCCTCGATGCTGGCGTAGTCGAAATCGTTCTGCTTGCCGGCGGCCTGCAGCAGGCGCAGGTATTCGCGCACCACCGGCAGGGTGGCGTTGCCCGGATGCGGCATCACCTGCGAGATGATCACGCCGCTGCCCTGCGGGCCCACTTCCTTCGCCAGCGCCTGCGTGCCCACGAACGACACGTTATAGAACTGCCCGCTGTAGCTGCGGCGCAGGGCTTCCTTCACGAAGGCACCCGCCGTGCGGTAGGCGCTGATCAGCACCACGGCATCGGGCTTGGCCTTCATGGATTCCTGCATCGCATCGCCGATTTCCACGGTGTTGCGGACCACGGTGGACTGCGCCACCAGCTTCACGCCACTGTCGGCAGGCAGCGCCTTGATGGCGTGCTCGATGCCCGCCAGGCCGGCCTTGCCGTAGCCGTCGTCGTTGTAGACCACGGCAACGCGCTTCAGGCCCGTGGTGCGGATCTGGCGCACGATGGCGGCGGTCTCTTCCTCGTAGCCCGCGCGCACGTGGAAAACGTAGCGGTTGGATGGGTCGCGCAGCGTCTGCGCGCCGCTGAACGGGGCGAAGAACGGAATGCGGGCCTGGGCGACCAGCGGCAGCGCGGCCTGGCTGGTGGGCGTGCCCACATAGCCAAACAGCGCAAAGACGCGGTCTTCCTCGATCAGCTTCTTCGTGTTCTTGACGGCCTCGTCGGGCTCGTACGCATCGTCCAGCGCCTTGAGTTCGATCTTGCGGCCGAACACGCCGCCATGGCTGTTGATGTAGTCGAAGTAGAGGCGCGCGCCGGCATTCATCTGCTTGCCCAGCACGGCCGTGGGGCCGGTCAGCGCGGCCGATTGTCCCAGCAGGATCGTATCGGCGGTTACGCCGGTCTCGGCAGGCGTGGTATTGGCGGCAAACGCGGCGCCTGGTACGCCGCTGGCCGCGAGCGCGGCCGCCATCATCAGGCCGACCAGCTGCCGGCGCTTGACCCCAGAAGTGAAACCCATGTGAATCCCCGTCAAAAATCCGTAAAACGTTCTTCGTTGCTTCTTTGCTGCTTTCGGACCCCGCGGATGCCGTCCGGATCTTGTGCCGGTACGGCTCCCGGCCCTGCGGGGCCGGACAGTCCACGGCCTTGGCCGGACTGCGCCGGCACATCATAATCGAATACAATCGGAGCCAAACAATTTCTCCCGGTCAGCAATGTTTGGCCGACGCCACTGCGCCACAGTCACGCCGTTGACAAACGCCACGCCGTCGGCCCGCCCAATGCGCCGTACCGGGCGCCCCACCCGCCGTATCTGACTGCCGAAGCCCACCATGGCCACCCGCATCGTCCGCGCCGCCTGCCCCCACGATTGTCCCGATACCTGTGCGCTGCTTGTCACCGTCGAGGACGGCCGCGCCGTCAAGGTGGCCGGCGATCCGGAACATCCCACCACCGGCGGCGTGCTCTGCACCAAGGTGTCGCGCTACGCCGAACGCACCTACCACGCCGACCGCCTGCTGACGCCGTTGCGCCGTGTCGGCAAGAAGGGCGAGGGCAAGTTCGAGCCCATCTCGTGGGAAGCCGCGCTCGACGAGATCGCCACGCGGCTGGGCACCATCGCCGCGCGCAACCCCGAGGCGATCGTGCCGTACAGCTACGCGGGCACCATGGGCCTGGTGCAGGGCGAAAGCATGGCCGCGCGGTTCTTTCACAAGCTCGGTGCGTCGCTGCTCGATCGCACGATCTGTGCCAGTGCCGGCGCCACGGCGCTGCGCTACACCTATGGCGCCAGCGTCGGCATGGACATGGAGCACGTGGTCGATGCCAGGCTGGTAATCATCTGGGGCGGCAACCCGATTGCGTCGAACCTGCATTTCTGGACCCGCGCGCAGGAAGCCAAGCGCCGCGGCGCCACGCTGGTGGCGATTGATCCCTACCGCTCGCTGACGGCCGAAAAGTGCCATCGTCATATCGCGCCGATGCCGGGCACCGACGGCGCGCTGGCGCTGGCGATGATCCACATCCTGATCCGCGACGACCTGCTGGACCACGACTACATCGCGCAGCACACGGTCGGTTTCGATGCGCTGCGCGAGCGCGCGATGGACTATCCGCCGGCCCGTGCGGCCGAGATCTGCGGCGTGCCGGTGGAAGACATCGAATGGCTGGCCGGCCTGTACGGCCAGCTGGCAGTCAAGGAACGCCAGGCCGTGGCAATCCGCCTGAACTATGGCGTGCAGCGCGTGCGGGGCGGCGGCCAGGCCGTGCGCGCCGTGGCATGCCTGCCGTCGCTGGTCGGCGCCTGGCGCCAGCCGGCGGGCGGCCTGCAGCTGTCCACGTCGGGCTTCTTCCCGGTCGATACGGCTTCGCTGCAGCGCCCGGACCTGCTGCCCGGCTGGCCCAGCCTGCCCCGCACCGTGAACATGAGCACGATCGGCGATGCGCTGCTGGACGACGGCACGCGCGGCAACGGCCCGAAGATCGAGGCCGTGGTGGTCTACAACAGCAACCCGGTGGCGGTGGCGCCCGAGTCGGCCAGGGTGGCGCAGGGTTTTGCACGCGAAGACCTGTTCACGGTGGTACTGGAGCACTTCCGCACCGATACGGCCGACTATGCCGATATCGTGCTGCCCGCCACCACGCAGCTCGAACACGTGGACGTGCACAAGACCTACGGCCACGTCTACTTCATGGCCAACAACCAGGCCGTGGCGCCGCTGGGCCAGGCATTGCCGAACACGGAGATCTTCCGCCGGCTGGCCGCGCGCATGGGGTTTGCCGAGCCGTGCTTTGCCGATTCCGACGAGGAAATCGCCAGCCAGGCCATCCTGCGCGACGACAAGCGAGCCGCCGGCATCAGCTGGGACACGCTGAAGGCGCGCGGCTGGCAACGACTCAATATCGACGCGGCGCCGTTTGCCAACGGTGGCTTCCCGACGCCTTCGGGAAAATGCGAGTTCTATTCGGAAGCCATGGCGCGCGACGGGCTCGATCCGCTGCCAGCCTATGTGGCGCCGTACGAGACCCCGTCGTCGGCGCCGGAACTGGCGGCACGGTATCCGCTTGCCATGATCTCGCCGCCGGCTCGGAATTTCCTGAACAGCTCGTTCGTCAACGTCGACAGCCTGCGCAACACCGAAGGCGAGCCGCACCTGGATATTCATCCGGCGGACGCCGCCGCGCGCAACATCGCCCATGGCGACCTGGTCCGTGCCTACAACGACCGCGGCAGCATGCAGGCGCGCGCCCGCGTGACCGATCGCGCCAAGCAAGGCCTGGTGGTGGGCCTGTCGATCTGGTGGAAGAAGCTGGCCCCGGACGGCAAGAACGCCAACGAACTGACCAGCCAGCAGCTGACCGACCTGGGCCGCGCGCCGGTCTTCTATGACTGCCTCGTGGAAGTGGAGGCGGTGCGGGCCGAGGCCCTGGCATCATGAACCGGTGGCCGGCCCGCCGGCGCCTGGCGGGGATCCTCGCGATACTCGCCCTGGCGGTGCTGGCGGCCGGCTGCGATACGGTCGGCTATTACTATCAGTCGATCGGCGGCCACCTGGGCGTGATGGCTTCGGCGCAGTCGCTGGACGATGCCATCGCCACCGCCAACGGTGCCAATGACCAGAAGCTGGCGCAGCGGCTGGAACTGGCGCGCCGCATCCGCGATTACGCATCGCGCGAACTGAAACTCCCCGACAACGGCAGCTATCGCCGTTACGCCAATTTGCACCGGCCCTATGTGGTGTGGAGCGTGTTCGCCACCCCCGAGCTGTCGCTGGACCTGCACCAGTGGTGCTTCCCGATTGTTGGCTGCATCACGTACCGGGGCTACTACAGCCAGGACGATGCCGATCACTATGCCCAGGGATTGCGCCGCGACGGCTTTGAAACCTACGTGGCAGGCATCCCGGCCTATTCGACGCTTGGCTATTTCGACGATCCGCTGCTCAATACCTTTGTCTACCAGCCAGAGGGCGAACTGGCCCGGCTGATCTTCCACGAACTGGCACACCAGGTGGTGTACGTGCGCAACGACACCGCCTTCAACGAGTCGTTTGCCACGGCCGTGGAAGTGGCCGGCGTGGAGCACTGGCTGGCGCAGGAAGGATCGGCCGACGCGCGCGCCAGCTACAAGATCTATGACGGCCGGCGCCGCCAGTTCCGCGCGATGCTGCTCGGCACCCGCGACAAGCTCGTGGCGCTGTACAAGTCGCCGCTCGACGACGAAGCCAAGCGCCAGGGCAAGGCGCGCATTTTCGACGAACTGCGGCAGGAGTACGCGGCGCTGAAGGTCGAATGGGCCGGCTATACCGGCTACGACCGATGGTTCGATCAGCCGCTGACCAATGCCCACCTGGCCGCCGTGGCCACGTACCAGCAATGGGTGCCGGCCTTTACCGCGCTGCTGGCGCAGTGCGGCGGCGACTGGGAGCGCTTCTATGCCGCCGCGCGCAAGATTGGCGACCTGCCGCCTGCCGAGCGCGAAGCCGCGCTGCGCAAGCTGGCGCCGCCGGCCACCGAAGTCACGCCACTGACCGCGCGTGGCAGCACCGGCACCGCAGCCGATACGCCAAAACCCTGACGCGGGAGTTTCCCGATGGTGGCACGCGCCCCGCATGCGAAAATGGCGGCCATGTCTCATGCCCCCAAGAAAACCGGCAATCTGCCGCGCGCAACCGCCGCCGCCACGCTGAGCGACGACGGCCCCGCGCGCTCGCACGTGGCCGAGCGCCAGGAAATGCGCCGCCGCCAGATCCTGGATACCGCCGCGCAGCTTTTCTACACGAAAGGCTATCCGGGCATGACGATGAACGACCTGTGCCAGGCGCTGGGCGTGACCAAGCCGGCGGTCTACTATTACTTCGCCGACAAGTACGAGATCTTCGACATCCTGTGCCGCGAATCGGCGCAGACCTGCCTGCCGGTGATTCGGGAAACGGCCAACCCGGCGTTGCCGGTGCGCGAGCGCCTGCACGCCTGCCTGCTGGAAATGGCGCGCCGCTGCGTCAGGTGCCATGTGGCCGCGGCGCTGAGCTTCCGCGACAACCAGTACCTGAAAGACGACACGGTCGAGTGGCTCAACAGCATGGCCCGCGAGTTCTACCGTGACCTGTACGTGCTGCTGGAGGAAGGGCGCGCCGCGGGCGTGTTCGCGTTTGGCGATGCACGCGTGACGGCGCATTCCATGGGCGGCGTCATCGGCTTCATGTACACATGGCATGAGCCGGGGCGCATGGATCCGGAGTTGCTGGCCCACGAGCTGGCGCAGAACATGATGAAGCTGGTGCTGCCGCCGGCTTGATCGGCAGCAGGGCCTGCGGCTTTCTCCGCCAGTTTCATCAGGGTATTCCCTCGATCCCACCAATGGGTGGCGCATAATTCACGATTTCGACGGTCCAATTCGTGGAGGACTTCGTCTAACGGGTTGTCTTCGCATGGGACACGCGTTTAGCATTCCCAAAAAATCGAACGACCATTCAGAAATTCAGGAGACGGTATGGAAAAGCTGTGGCTGAAAAACTATCCGGCAGGCGTACCGGCAGAGATCGACGCCAGCCAGTTCCGTTCGCTGGCCCAGTTGCTCGAGCATTCGTTCCGTACCTACGCCGACCGCCGTGCGTTCATCTGCATGGACCGCGCCATCACCTATGGCGAACTGGACCAGCTGTCGCGCCAGTTCGCGGCCTGGCTGCAGTCGCGCGGCCTGCGTCCCGGCGCACGCGTGGCCATCATGATGCCGAACGTGCTGCAGTACCCGGTGGTGCTGGCCGCCGTGCTGCGCGCCGGCTACGTGGTGGTCAACGTGAATCCGCTGTACACGCCGCGCGAACTGGAGCACCAGCTCAAGGACAGCGGCGCCGAAGCCATCGTCATCCTTGAGAACTTCGCGGCCACCCTGCAGGCCGTGCTGCCGGCCACACCGGTCAAGCACGTGGTGGTGGCCAGCATGGGCGACATGCTGGGCGGCCTGAAGGGCACCATCGTCAATTTCGTGGTGCGTAACGTCAAGAAGATGGTGCCGGCCTGGGAACTGCCCAACTGCGTGCGCTTCAACGACGTGCTGGCCGAAGGGCGCAGGATGGAACTGAAGCCCGTGAGCACGGGCCCGGACGACATCGCGTTCCTGCAGTACACGGGCGGTACCACGGGGGTGTCGAAGGGCGCCACGCTGCTGCACCGGAACATCGTGGCGAACGTGCTGCAGTCCGAGGCCTGGATGCAGCCGGCGCTTGCCAAGGGCGCCCATATCGACCAGGTGGTGACGATCACCGCGCTGCCGCTGTACCACATCTTCGCGCTGACGGTCTGCTGCCTGCTGGGCATGCGCAGCGGCGGCCTGAGCATCCTGATTCCGAATCCGCGCGACATCCCGGGCTTTATCAAGGAACTGCAGAAGTACAAGTTCCACATGTTCCCGGCCGTGAACACGCTGTACAACGCGCTGCTGAATCATCCGGACTTCGGCAAGGTCGACTGCTCGGGCCTGCGCGTCGCCAATGGCGGCGGCATGGCCGTGCAGGAAGCCGTGGCGAAGAACTGGCTCGCCAAGACGGGCTGCCCGATCATCGAGGGCTACGGCCTGTCGGAAACCTCGCCGTCGGCTACCTGCAACCCGACCGATTCCGACGCGTTCTCGGGCACCATCGGGCTGCCGCTGCCTTCCACCGAAGTATCGATCCGCGACGACGACGGCAATGAACTGCCGCTGGGCCAGCCGGGCGAGATCTGCCTGCGCGGCCCGCAGGTGATGGCCGGTTACTGGAACCGCCCGGACGAGACCGCCAAGGTCATGACCCCGGACGGCTTCTTCAAGACCGGCGACATCGGCGTGATGGACGAGCGCGGCTACACGAAGATCGTCGACCGCAAGAAGGACATGATCCTGGTGTCGGGCTTCAATGTGTATCCGAACGAGGTGGAAGGCGTGGTCGCCGAATGCCCGGGCGTGCTCGAGGTGGCGGCCGTGGGCGTGCCCGACCAGCACTCGGGCGAGGTGGTGAAGCTGTTCGTGGTCAAGAAGGACCCGGCCCTGTCGGAAGCCGACGTGATCGCGTTCTGCAAGGACCGCCTGACCGGCTACAAGCGCCCGAAGTATGTCGAATTCCGCACCGAGCTGCCGAAGACCAACGTCGGCAAGATCCTGCGGCGCGAGCTGCGCGACAGCCGCAAGGCTGCCTGAACGCTCAGGGCCAGGTGTCCGTCGTCAGCACTCGTTCGACGGCGCCATCTGCGGCTGGGTCGATCCATCAGGATAGTTCAGCCGCACGCACGTGCCGGGTTCCAGCCCCGGCGCGGCCGGGCCGTTCACTTGGGCCACCGTGCCATCGGTGGTCCGGACCTTGTACTGGTACAGGTCCATCTGCACGGGCGGAGGCGGCGGATTGAGCAGCCTCGACAGGTCTACCGAGAACCCCACGCCCACACCGCCGCCGCCACCCCCACCGCCTGCGGCCACGCCGCCCACTCCCATCCCATAGCCGCCGTAGCTGCTGCCTTGCGGCACATCCACACGTGACAGGAAGGTTTTCTCGGTCACATGGCCAAGCTTGATCGTGGCGTTGACCGGCGTGATCTGCGGGCCGGCCGGTGTGCTGCTGCATCCCGCGCCAAGCGTGGCCAGCGTGGCTGCGCACAGTGCGGGCATCCATCGGATTGCGGGAATTGCGATACGGGTCATGGCGTGGTCGTCAGGCTGGACTTGAGGCGGCCCAGCAGTCGGAAAAGGGCGCGCCGATCGGTTTCGGCAAGTCCGGAGAACATTTGTTCCACCCACGTTTCGTGCGCGCGCGCCATGCGCGAGAACGCCTCGCGCCCCGCCGGCGTCAGGCGGATCAGATAGGCCCGGCGGTCCGTGGGCAGCGCCTCGCGCGTCACCAGGCCTTCCTGCTGCAGCTGATCGGTAATGCCCGTGACATTGCCGCCGGTCACCATCATGCGGCGCGACAGTTCGCCCATCTTGAGCCCTTCGGGATGGCGGTCCAGTTGCGACATCAGGTCGAAGCGGGGCAGCGTCACCGCAAAGTCCTGGCGCAGCCGCGAGCGGATATCGCCCTCGATCAGCGTGGTGCAGGTCAGCAGGCGCAGCCAGAGCCGCAGCGCCTCGTGGTCCGATTCGCCGGCGCTGGTTTCCAGGTCAACCGGGGTGTCATCGGCGGCGCCGCTGGCGGCGGAAGGAATGGGCATCGGGATCGGGGCAGCTCGAACATTTGATGCCTCAAGTATATGCGCTGCCCGGCGATCTCCCTATTGCCCGTACTTGCGGATGGCGGTGCCGGTCAGTCGACCTTGGCGCCCGAATCCTTGACGACCTTGGCCCACTTGGTGGTCTCCGACCGGATCAGCGCGGCGAACTGCTCGGGCGTGTTGCCCACCGGGTCGGCACCCTGTGCCATCAGCCGTTCGCGGACGGCCGGCGTGTTCAGGCTCTTCGCCACTTCCTGCTGGATGCGATGGATGATCTCCGGCGGCGTGCCTGCCGGCGCCAGCAGGCCAAACCACGAGCTGGCCTCGAAGTTGGGCAGGTTGGCCGCCTGTGCCACGGTGGGCACGCCAGGCAGGGCCGGTGACGGCTTGGCGCTGGTCACGGCCAGCGCCTTGAGCTTGCCCGCCTTGATCAGCTGCATCGACGAGGGCAGGTTGTCGAACATCACCTGCATCGTGCCGCCGGACAGGTCGGTCAGGGCAGGGCCGCTGCCGCGGTACGGGAAGTGGACCATGAAGGTCTTGGTCTGCGTCTTGAACAGTTCGCCGGCCAGGTGGATCGACGTGCCGTTGCCGCTCGACGCCATGTTGAGCTTGCCCGGGTTGGCGCGCGCATAGGCAATCAGGTCGTTGACGCTATTGATCTTGTTCTGCTGGGCGAAGGCGGGATTGACCACCAGCACGTTGGGCACCGCTGCCACCAGTGTGATCGGCGCGAAGTCCTTGATCGGGTCGAACGGCAGCTTGCCGTAGAGCGACTGGTTGATGCCGTGCGTGCCAACCGTGCCCATCAGCAGCGTATAGCCGTCGGGGGCCGACTTCGCCACGATGTCCGAGCCGATGTTGCCGCCCGCGCCGGGTTTGTTGTCGACCACCACGTTCCAGCCCGGCAGCTTCGACAGTTCGGCCGATACCGCCCGCGCCATGATGTCGGTGGTGCCACCGGCCGGGAAGGGCACGACCAGCCGGATCGGGCGGGTCGGGTAGGCATCGCTGGCCGTGGCCGTGGCGGCGGCCAGCGGGCCCAGGGCAACCGACAGGAGCAGGGCGAGGGTGCGCCGGCGAGGTTGATGCATGGCAATGTCTCCAGGTAAGGCGGCCGGGTGTTCCGGTCTGCAGGCCATTCTAGTCGGGCGCGCGCCACTTCGCGGATGAGGTGAAACCCGTTGAGACATTCACGGCGGGCCATGAAAAAAGGCGCCCGGAGGCGCCTTGAAGAAAAGGAACAATGTCGAACTGCGTGAAGCTTCGATCAGAACTTGTGGCGGATACCCACTGCCACGCCGACCTGGCTGGTCGAGCCTTGCTGCAGGAAGTAGCCGTTGGCGAAGCTCACTGCCGAGGTGTCGAAGTTCAGGCCCGAATTCTTCACGTAGCCGGCCGTCAGGTAGACGTCGGTGCGCTTCGAGAAGTTGTAGTCGGCCACGAAGCTGATCTGCCACGGGTTCTTCGGGTTGTTCGAAGCCAGGGCCGGGCCGCCGATCGTCGGATTCGGCGCGCGCAGCTGGGTGATGTCGTCGTAGAAATAAGCCAGCGTCAAGCCCAGCGGTGCGGTGACCTGGTAGTTCAGGCCCACCCAGTAGTAGTTGTCGCGCTGCAGTTCGGTGCCGTCGGAGCCGGTGACGCGGCCGTAGCGGTAGCCTGCCATCAGCTTGGCCGGACCCCACGAGTAGCTGCCCGCCGTACCGATCTTGCGCGAGCGGCCCGGAGAGCCGATCTGGGTTGCGGGGCGCCATTCGTCATAGGCCACGGTCAGGCCGAACGGGCCGCTCAGGTACAGCACGCCGGCACCACCGCCCGCGTTGTTGTTGAAGTTGCCCGGCACTTCGCCAGCACCGCCGCCGGCCAGCGCCGTGGTGCCGATGGCTGCCACGCCCGTACCGAAGCTCCAGTGGGCTTCGGCGGTAACCGGGCCGAACACGGCCGTGTACTTGGCGGTGTTGTCCGAACGGAAGTTGGTACCCAGCTGGGCCACCACCGGTTCGTAGATCGTTGCGTAGCCGGTCGGCGAGAAGTTCGCGAACATGTCGAACATGGTCGTGTACTGGCGACCGAAGGTCACGCGGCCGTAGCTGTCGCTCTGCAGGCCCACGAATGCCTGGCGGCCGAACAGACGGCCACCCTGTTGCGACTTGCCGTCGTCAAGGCCGAAGCCGCTTTCCAGCACGAACAGTGCCTTGAGGCCGCCGCCCAGATCCTCGGTGCCGCGCAGACCCCAGCGCGAGCCGGACAGGCCGCCACCGGTCTGCAGGCCCACGCGGCTGCCGCCGCCCGGTGCCGATTGCGGAATGCCGCTGGCATTTGCAGTGGTGGAAAGGCCTGGTGCCAGATGGTTGTTATATTCGATTGGCAGGTCGACGACGCCGTACAGGGTCACGCTGGTTTGCGCATTTGCAGCCGTGGCAAAAGCGCTCATCGCGGCAAGCGCGAGTAGCGATTTTTTCATGCTGGGTGATCTCCACTTAAGAATTATTAGTTGAAGCTATGCGGAAGGACCTCCTGTCAGCCCTCTTCATCCTTCCGTGCTTGACTTCCTTGGAAGCTGCCGACCACTCTAGCAAAGTCACTATTTTTTTGACCCTGTGGTAAACGTCTTGTCTGGTTTTCACAACTCAGGGTTATTGGGGACCCGGGCTTAGCGAATTCGCTTCATTGCAGGTGAATGCGCAAACCTGCACAAAATCGCACGGGTACAATGCGGGAAATCCCGGTGCGCCATCGAGGTAATGCTCTACTTGTCAGTGGGGCACGCGCGTATGGCGCCCGCAGACCTTTCATTGACACCTATGGATACGTTGATCCAAGAATTCGATGTCGCGCTGCGCGCGATTGCCGGCGCGACCCGCGCGGGCCGCGACAATCCCGCTGACCGGCTGACGCCCGATACGGAGCAGATGAGCGCAGAGGAACGCCGCCATGTGGCCGGACTCATGCGCATCAACCATGTGGGCGAGGTCTGCGCGCAGGCCCTGTACCAGGCGCAGAAGCTGACGGCGCGCAGCGCACCGGTGCGCGCGCAGATGGATGCCGCGGCGCGCGAAGAGGAAGACCACCTGGCATGGTGCGCCGAGCGTCTGCGCGAACTGGGCTCGCGGCCGAGCCTGCTCAACCCGCTCTGGTATGCCGGCGCCTTTGCCATCGGCGTCGTGGCGGGCCGGGCGGGCGACCGTATCAGCCTGGGCTTCGTGGCCGAGACCGAACGCCAGGTCGAGCATCACCTGACCGGGCACCTGGACCGTCTGCCGCCCGCCGATGGCCGCTCGCGCGCCATCCTCGAACAGATGCGCGACGACGAGATCCGCCACGGCGATGCCGCGCGCGATGCCGGCGGCGTGCCGCTGCCCGGCCCGGTGCGCGCACTGATGCGCGCCGCTTCGAAGATCATGACCACCACTGCCTATCGTATCTAGCGCCAGACGATCTGGCGCCGGCGACGAGGGCGCATTGCAAATGGCGACGGGCGTGTACGCATCGTTGCCATTTTCATTTTCGCGCAACGGTTGATCGTTGCCTCTCACAGCTGTGGAAAACTGCCGCCAGCCCTTGTTTGGGCGGGGCTGGCGGCAAAACGTTGTATCCTTCCCGACGGCGCGGAACTGGATGCGATTCCCGCCATCGGCAGTCCTCCCTCAGATAGTTCTCAGGTGGTTTCTCTGCTTTCTTCCCCAAGTGCTTCATTTCATTAAGGATTCACTGTTGCGGTGCGTGAAGTTGACGCGCTAAGTCTTTGTTCTGATTAAAAAAACCCTGTTTTTTGCCCCATGACGAGCCTTGACCCGCCAAAATGCTTCCTCTAAAGTGGGAAATAGTGTGAGGAAGTGTATTTTTGTGTGAAATACCGCCCTGTCTCTGCGATGATTCGCATCTGACCGGACGGTTGCGGACAAGGACGAATCGACCTGCCAATGGCTGAAAAAGCCGGCGGTTACCGGGGGAAAGAGCTTGTTTCAGGGAGCATCGGCACTATCGCTGGATGCCAAGGGCCGGATGTCCATTCCGGCCAGGCACCGCGAAGCGCTGCAAACGCAGGCCGAGGGCCGGGTAACGCTGACCAAGCACCCGGATGGCTGCCTGTTGCTCTTTCCAAGACCCGAATGGGAGGTTTTCCGCGGCCGCATCGCGGCGCTGCCAATGGATGCCCACTGGTGGAAGCGGATCTTTCTCGGCAACGCCGCCGACGTGGATATGGACGGCGCGGGCCGTGTGCTGATTGCACCGGAGCTGCGCAGTGCCGCCATGCTCGACAAGGAAGTGATGCTGCTCGGCATGGGCAGCCATTTCGAAGTCTGGGATGCCGCTACGTACGCCGCCAAGGAACAGGCGGCGATGGCGCAAGGCATGCCGGACGCATTGAAGAATTTCTCTTTCTGAAGAGGTCATGACCCCTACCGAAACGCCGGGGACCACCGCCCTGCGCCATCGCACCGTGTTGCTGGACGAAGCCGTCGACGCGCTCGTCTGGCGGCCCGACGGCGCCTACGTGGACGGCACCTTCGGAAGAGGCGGTCACAGCCGTGCCGTGCTGGCGCGGCTGGGGCCGGCCGGCAGCCTGGTCGCGTTCGACAAGGATCCGGCAGCAATCGCAGAAGCGGGCACCATCAAGGATGCCCGCTTCTCCATTGAGCACGCGAGCTTTGCGGAGATGGGCGAACGGCTGGCCGACCGCCCGCCCGTGGCTGGCGTGCTGCTCGACCTGGGCATCAGCTCGCCCCAGATCGACGAGGCGGCGAGGGGATTTTCCTTTCGTTTCGAGGGCCCGCTGGACATGCGCATGGACACCACGCGCGGCGTCACTGCCGCCGAGTGGCTTGCACAGGCGGACGAGCAGGACATTGCCAGGGTGATACGAGACTATGGGGAAGAACGGTTTGCTGTACAGATTGCAAAGGCGATTGTTGCTCGCCGGAGCGAACCCGGCGATGGCGGACCAGTCGCCACTACTTCAGAGCTTGCCGCGCTCGTGGCGAAAACCGTCAAGACACGTGAGAAGGGTCAGGACCCTGCGACCCGCACCTTTCAAGCTCTACGGATTCACGTCAATCAAGAGCTTGCGGACCTCGAAAGAGGCCTGAAGGCGGCGTACGAGCTGCTGCAGGTCGGAGGCCGCCTCGTGGTGATCAGCTTTCACTCGCTCGAGGACCGCATCGTCAAGCGGTTCATGCAGGCGCACGCCCATCCGGATCGCGATGCCGACCCGGCGCTGCGCCGCGCACCGCTGCGCGCGGCCGACTTGCCGCAGCCGACGATGAAGCTGCTGGGCCGCTTCAAGCCCGGCGCCCAGGAAGTGGCCGATAACCCGCGGGCGCGCTCGGCGGTGATGCGCGTGGCAGAGAAACTCGGAGGCCAGTCGGCATGAACCGCCTGACCTTCTTCCTGCTGGCCGCGCTGATGCTGTGCGCGCTGTCGCTCGTGAGCGCGCAGCACCAGGCCCGCACGCTGTTCGTGGCGCTGGAACGCGCACAGTCCGAGGAAAAGCAGCTCGACATCGACTGGTCGCGCCTGCAGTACCAGCAAAGTTCGCTCAGCAAGAGCGCACGCATTGCCGATTCGGCGCGTGCGCAGCTCAAGATGGCGCCGGCCATGGCCGGGCGTACCCAATACCTGCAGGGCGTGGTGCTGCCTGATACCCCGCCCGACGCCCAGCAACCCGCTGGGGGAGCCGCCAAATGAGCCTGGCCCGTCCGAGCCTGAACCGCGCCCGCGCCGGCAACAAGCCGCGCGGCGAAGCCGCGCGTCCGCGCACCGGACAGTTCTCGGCCAGCCCGGTACTGGGCTTGCGCCTGCCGATGTGGCGCTCGAAGTTCGTGGTGTTCCTGATGTTTGCCGCGTTCCTGGCGCTGGCCGCGCGCGCGATGTGGATCCAGGGCCCGGGCAACCAGTTCTACGAACTGGAGGGCAAGAAGCGCTTCCAGCGTACGCTGGAGCTGCCGGCCACGCGCGGCAAGATCCTGGACCGGAATGGCCTGGTGCTGGCCACCAGCCTGCCGGTCAAGGCGATCTGGGCCGTGCCCGAGGACGTGCCCGATCTCGACCCGCAGCGCATGCGCCAGCTGGCCAAGCTGCTGGACATGTCCGAGAAGGACCTCCGCGCCAAATTCAATGAAGACAAGAGCTTTGTCTACCTGAAGCGCCAGGTGCTGCCCGATGCCGCGGACAAGATCGCCGCGCTGAAGATCGAAGGCGTGCACCAGACCCGCGAGTACAAGCGGTTCTACCCGGAAGGCGAGGCGATGGCGCACATCGTCGGCTTTACCAACGTCGAGGACAAGGGCCAGGAAGGCGTGGAACTGGCCCGCGAAGGCGTGCTGGCCGGCAGCCCCGGCGCGCGCCAGGTGATCAAGGACCGCCTGGGCCGCGTGGTGGAGGACGTCGGCATCCTGAAGACGCCGCGCGACGGCCAGGACATGCAGTTGTCGATCGACGCCAAGATCCAGTACCTGGCCTACAACGAGGTCAAGGCCGTGGTGGAGCGCAACAAGGCCAAGGCTGCCAGCGCCGTGGTGCTCGACGCCCAGACCGGCGAGGTGCTGGCGCTGGCCAACTGGCCCACGTACAACCCGAACGACCGCAGCCGCCTGTCGGGCGAGCAGCTGCGTAACCGCGTGCTGACCGACACCTTCGAGCCGGGATCGATGATGAAGCCGATCACGATCGGCCTGGCGCTGCAACTGGGCCGCGTGACGCCGGCCACGACGGTGGTCACGACCGGCAAGTTCAATTTCGAAGGCGCCACGATCTCCGATACCCACAACTACGGCACGCTCACGGTGGGCGGCGTGATCCAGAAGTCGAGCAACATCGGCACGACCAAGATCGCGATGATGATGAAGCCGCAGGAGATGTGGGACATGTTCACCAGCGTCGGCCTGGGCCAGGCGCCGAAGCTCGGCTTCCCGGGCGCGGTGGCCGGCCGCGTGCGGCCGTGGAAGAGCTGGCGCCCGATCGAGCAGGCCACCATGTCCTACGGCTATGGCCTGTCGGTGTCGCTGTTCCAGGTGGCGCACGCCTATACGATCTTTGCCCACGACGGCGAGCTGATCCCGGTGTCGATGTTCAAGACCAATGGCCCGGTGACCGGCGAACGCATCCTGACGCCGCAGATCGCGCGTGAAGTGCGCGGCATGCTGGAAACCGTGACCGCCCCGGGCGGCACGGCGCCGGAAGCCCAGGTGATGGGCTACCGCGTGGGTGGCAAGACCGGTACCGCATACAAGCACGTGGGCCGCGGCTACGACCGCAGCAAGTACCGCGCGTCGTTCATCGGCCTGGCGCCGATGTCCAACCCGCGCGTGATCGTGGCGGTCAGCGTCGACGAACCGACCGCCGGCAGCCACTACGGTGGCGCCGTGGCCGGCCCGGTCTTCTCGGCGATCACCGGCGGCGCGCTGCGCTCGCTGAATGTACAGCCCGATTCGCCGATCCGGCAGCTGATGGTCACCGACAAGGTCCAGGAAAGCGAACCACCCTGGAGCGCTACGCCATGACGGCCAAGCCGCTGCTCCCGATCGAGGTGTCCACCCAGGCCAGCAACGCGCTGGCCTGGCTGCATGCGCACGCGCCGGCCGGTGCCAGGCTGACTGGCGACACCCGCCGCCTGCAGCCGGGCGACGTGTTCTTTGCCTATGTGCTGGGTAACGAGCGCCTGGCGACCGATGGCCGTCCGCATATCGACAAGGCCATCGCCGCCGGTGCGTCGGCCGTGATCTACGAGGCCGATGGCTTCGACTGGCCGCACGGCGACACCGTCCCGCACCTGCCGATGTCGCAACTGCACTGGCTGGCCGGCCCGATTGCGGCTGGCTGGTATGGCATTGGCGCGCGCAACGTGGCGGTGACCGGCATCACCGGCACCAATGGCAAGACATCGTGCGCGCAGTGGCTGGCGCGCCTGCTGCAGGCTGCCGGCACCCCGTGCGCGACGATCGGCACGCTGGGCACGGGCTTTCCCGATGCACTCCGGATCACCGGTTTCACCACGCCCGACGCCGTGCAGCTCCAGGCCAGCCTGGCCGAGCTGAACGATGCCGGTGCGCGCGCCATCGCCATGGAAGTCTCGTCGCACGGCCTGGAGCAGGGCCGCGTGGCCGGCACCGGGTTTGGCGTGGCGGTGCTGACCAACCTGACGCAGGACCACCTCGACTACCACGGCACGATGGCCGAGTACGAGGCGGCCAAGGCCATGCTGTTCCAATGGGACGGCCTGCGCACGGCGGTGATCAACCGCGACGACGCCATGGGCGGCCGCCTGCTGGCCGGCAATGCCGCCGCCGTCAGCGCGCCGCAGGTGATCGAATATGGCATCGATGGCAAGGCCGGCGCCACGGCGGCACGCGGCCAGTGGCTGCGTGCGACCGATGTGCGCGCCACGGCCTCGGGCACGGCGTTTCATGTCGATGGCAGCTTCGGCAGTGCCGACGTGACCACGCCGATGATCGGTGCCTTCAACGTCAGCAACCTGCTGGCGGTGCTGGGCGCCGCGCTGGCGCAGGGCGTGGCCTGGGGTGCCGCCATCGCCGCGCTGCGCAGCCTGACCCCGGTCGATGGCCGCATGGAACTGTTCGGCGGCCACGACGCGCCGCTGGCCGTGGTCGACTACGCCCACACGCCCGACGCGCTGGTGCAGACGCTGACCGCGCTGCGCCCGGTGGCCGATGCCCGCCAGGGCCGGCTCTGGTGCGTGTTCGGCTGCGGCGGCGACCGCGACGCCACCAAGCGCCCGCTGATGGGCGGCGTGGCCGAGCGCCTGGCCGACGATGTGGTGCTGACCAGCGACAACCCGCGCAGCGAAGATCCGCTCGATATCCTCGGGCAGATCGCCGACGGCATGCAGGATCGCAGCCGCGTGCGGCTGATCGAAGACCGCGCCGCGGCCATTCTTTACGCAATCAAGCACGCCGCCCCGGCCGACGTGGTGCTCGTGGCCGGCAAGGGCCATGAAGCCACGCAGGAGATCCAGGGCCGCAAGCGGCCGTTCTCGGACCGCGAACATGTGCGCCTGACCCTGGGCACGCGGGGGGTGTCGGCATGAACGGACACCAGATGACGAATTTGCAGCAAGCCGCCGGCTGGATGGCCGGCGCACGTATTTCCGGCGATGCCACGCGCACGTTTGCGCGCGTGCATACCGACAGCCGTACCGTACAGCCGGGCGACCTGTTCGTGGCGCTCAAGGGCGACCGCTTCGACGCCCATGACTTCCTGCCCGATGTGGTGGCGCGCGGCGCCGCCGCCGTGCTGGTGAGCCGCGAGATCGACCTCGACGTGCCGGCGCTGATCGTGCCGGACACGCGCATCGGCCTGGGCGAACTCGGTGCCGGCTGGCGCCGCCAGTTCACGCCGCCGACGGTGGCCGTGACCGGCAGCAACGGCAAGACCACGGTCAAGGAAATGATCGCGGCAATCTTTGCCGCGGCCGTGGGCGAGGACGACCGGCTGGCGACGGGCGGCAATCTGAACAACGATATCGGCCTGCCGCTGACGGTGCTGCGCCTGCGCGCGCACCACAAGCTGGCGGTGCTGGAACTGGGCATGAACCACCCGGGCGAGACGGTCTACCTGGCCGGCATCGCCCAGCCGACCGTGGCCGTGATCACCAACGCCCAGCGCGAGCACCAGGAATTCATGGTCAGCGTGGAAGCGGTGGCGCACGAGCACGCCAGCGCCATCGCCGCGCTCCCGGCCGATGGCGTGGCCGTGTTTCCGGTGGATGCCGAAAGCGGCGGCGAACATGCCGCGATCTGGCGCCAGGCCGCCGGCAAGCGCCGCGTGCTGGCGTTCGGCACCGATGCATCGGCCGATGTGCGCGCGACCGTGACGCTCGAAGACGGCGTGCAGGTGCTGCACGTGACGGCGCCGGGAAAGACGTTCGACCTGCGGCTGCAGCTGCTGGGCGCGCACAACGTGCGCAATGCGCTGGCGGCAACGGCATGCGCGCTGGCGGCCGGCGTGGCGGTGGACGCGATCCAGCGCGGCATCGCGGGCTTCTCGGCCGTGAAGGGGCGCCTGCAGGTCAAGCACACGCCGGCCGGCACGGTGGTCATCGACGATACGTACAACGCGAATCCCGATTCCATGCGCGCCGCCATCGACGTGCTGGCCGGGTTTGCGGCCCCGCGCGTACTGGTGCTGGGCGACATGGGCGAAGTGGGCGACCAGGGCCCGGCGTTCCACACCGAGATCGGCGCCTACGC
Source organism: Cupriavidus sp. HE11 (assembly GCF_056097175.1). NCBI lineage: Bacteria > Pseudomonadati > Pseudomonadota > Betaproteobacteria > Burkholderiales > Burkholderiaceae > Cupriavidus > Cupriavidus sp. HE11. Next base: position 1,451,753 of record NZ_CP184464.1, on the reverse strand, counting down.
ACGCGAGCGCGGCATCGAGACGCTGTGGACGCTGGGCGAGCTGGCGCCGCATGCCGTGCAGGCATACGGCCCGGGCGCACGCCATTTTGCCGGCGCGGAAGACCTGGTGCAGGCGCTGAAGGAAGACAAGGAGGGCGTGGTAGCTGGTGCAGCCGCCGTGCTCGTGAAGGGATCGCGCTTCATGCGCATGGAACGGATGGTCGATGCGCTTGTCGCATCACCTTCCGCTCACTAAGAAAGAAAGACGATGTTATTGGCACTGGCCCAGTGGCTGCAAAACGATTACAGCTTCCTGCGGGTCGTTAACTACCTGACCTTCCGCGCGGTGATGGCCAACCTCACCGCGCTGGTGATCGGCCTCGGTTTCGGGCCGTGGGTCATCCGTCGCCTGACCGAACTGAAGATCGGCCAGGCCGTGCGTACCATCGGCCCGCAGACGCACCTGGTGAAATCCGGTACGCCTACCATGGGCGGCGTGCTGGTGCTGATCTCGATCTGCGTGTCGACGCTGCTGTGGTGCGACTGGGGCAACCGCTTTATCTGGGTGGTGCTGCTGGTTACGCTGGGCTACGGCGCCGTGGGCTGGGTCGACGACTACCGCAAGGTGGTGTATCGCGACCCGCGCGGCATGTCGAGCCGCGAGAAATTCTTCTGGCAGACGCTGATCGGCCTGGTAGCCGCCGTGTACCTGGCGTTCTCGGTGACCGAGGCCAGCAACGTGCGCGTCTGGAGCCTGTTCCTGAGCTGGATCGAAGGCGGCATGTTCGCCGACGTGCCGTACAAGACCAACCTGATCGTCCCGTTCTTCAAGGAAATCAGCTACCCGCTGGGCGTCACCGGCTTCATCGTGCTGACGTACCTGGTGATCGTGGGCTCCAGCAATGCGGTGAACCTGACCGATGGCCTGGACGGCCTGGTGATCATGCCCGTGGTGCTGGTGGGCGGCGGCCTGGGCGTGTTCGCCTACGTGATGGGCAACGCGGTCTACAGCAAGTACCTGCTGTTCCCGCATATCCCGGGGGCCGGCGAACTGCTGATCTTCTGCTCGGCGATGGCCGGCGCGGGCCTGGCCTTCCTCTGGTTCAACGCGCACCCGGCGCGCGTGTTCATGGGCGATGTCGGCGCGCTGGCGCTGGGCGGCGCGCTGGGCACCATCGCCGTGATCGTGCGCCAGGAAATCGTGCTGTTCGTGATGGGCGGCATCTTCGTGGTGGAAACGCTGTCGGTGATGCTGCAGGTCACGTGGTTCAAGTTCACCAAGAAGCGCTATGGCGAAGGCCGGCGCCTGTTCCGCATGGCGCCGCTGCACCACCACTTCGAACTGAGTGGCTGGAAGGAAACGCAGGTCACCGTGCGGTTCTGGATCATCACGATGCTGCTGGTGCTGATCGGTCTGTCGACGCTGAAGCTGCGCTGAGACGTCCCCGAAAAACTGAAGCTCTCTATATAAAGACAGGAAATCGAAGTGTTCGGCGTGTTGCAGAAACCTCATGTGCTGGTACTTGGCCTCGGTGAATCGGGGCTGGCCATGTCACGCTGGTGCGGCCTGAACGGCTGCCGCGTGCGCGTGGCCGACACACGCGAGGCGCCCGCCAACCTTGCCTTCCTGCAGGCCGAACTGACCGCGGCGCAGTTCGTGGGCGGCCCGTTCGCCGAAAACCTGCTCGACGATATCGGCCTGGTGGCGATCAGCCCGGGCCTGTCGCCGCTGGAAGCCGGAACGAAGGCGCTGCTCGATGCCGCCCAGGCGCGCGGCATCCCGGTCTGGGGCGAGATCGAACTGTTCGCCCAGGCGCTGGGTTACCTGGAAGCCACGTCGGGCTATGCGCCGCGCGTGCTGGCCATCACCGGCACCAACGGCAAGACCACGACCACGGCACTGACCGGCCGCCTGATCGAACGCACGGGCAAGACGGTGGGTGTGGCCGGCAACATCAGCCCGTCGGCGCTGGACAAGCTGTCGGCCTGCATCGCCAGCGCCACGCTACCCGATGTCTGGGTGCTGGAACTGTCGAGCTTCCAGCTGGAATACACGTTCTCGCTGGCGCCGCATGCGGCGACGGTGCTCAATGTCACGCAGGACCACCTGGACTGGCACGGCAGCATGGAAGCCTACGCCGCCGCCAAGGCCCGTATCTTCGGCCCGGCCGGCAAGGGCTGCGTGCAGGTGCTGAATCGCCAGGACAAGCTGACGATGGACATGGCCCGCCCGGGTGCCAAGCCGGTGACCTTCGGCACCGACCTGCCGGAAACCGCCGGCAGCTACGGCGTGCTGCGCGATGGCGGCATGCCGTGGCTGATCGTGGCCGAGCCCGATCAGGAAGCCGAGGCGGAGCAGAAGCCGCGCCGCCGCAAGAAGGAAGAGGTGGCCGAGGAAGCCGTGCCGGTGCGCCACAAGCGCCTGATGCCGGCCGACGCCCTGCATATTCGCGGCCTGCACAACGCCACCAACGCCATGGCGGCGCTGGCGCTGTGCCGCGCCATCGACCTGCCGCTGAACGCGCTGCTGCATGGCCTGCGCGAGTATCGCGGCGAGCAGCACCGCGTGGAGTGGGTCGCCACCATCGATGAAGTCGAGTACTTCGACGACAGCAAGGGCACCAATGTGGGCGCCACCGTGGCCGCGCTGAACGGGCTGGACAAGCACGTGGTGCTGATCGCAGGTGGCGAAGGCAAGGGCCAGGACTTCTCGCCCCTGGCTGCACCGGTGACGCAATATGCACGCGCCGTGGTGCTGATCGGCAAGGACGCCGGCGCCATCCGCGAGGCGCTGGCCGCCACGGGTACGCAGATCGTTGACGCCGCCTCGCTGGAAGAGGCCGTCGAGAAATCGGCGGGCCTGGCCGAGTCGGGCGATGTCGTATTGCTGTCGCCAGCCTGTGCCAGCCTCGACATGTTCCGCAATTACGTGCATCGCGCGCAGGTGTTCCGCGGCGCGGTGGAAGAACTGGCCCTGTCCCGGGGGATCATGCCATGAGCGACTCGCAGGTCAAGCGCAGCGGATTCATCGGCGCCACCATCGGCAATGCCTGGGGTGGCCTGCGTGACGCGGTGTCGGGCGTCAAGCCGACCCGTTCGCGCATGATGGAGTACGACCAGCCCCTGCTCTGGGTGGCTATCGTGCTGCTGACGTTCGGCCTGGTGATGGTCTATTCGGCATCGATCGCGCTGCCGGACTCGCCGCGCTACGCCAACTACCGCGAGGTGCATTTCCTGGTGCGCCATGCGTTCGCGCTGTTCATCGGCCTGTCGGTGGGGTTGGCGGCGTTCCAGGTGCCGGTCAAGGTGTGGGACAAGTACGCGCCCAAGCTGTTCATCATCGCGCTGGTGCTGCTGGTGCTGGTGCTGGTGCCGTTCGTGGGCAAGGGCGTGAACGGCGCACGGCGCTGGATTCCACTGGGCGTCATGAACTTCCAGCCGTCGGAACTGATGAAGCTGGCCGTGGTGCTGTACGCGGCCAACTACACGGTGCGCAAGCAGGAATGGATGCAGACCGTCAGCAAGGGGTTCCTGCCGATGGGCGTGGCCGTGGTGGTGGTGGGCATGCTGCTGCTGCTGGAGCCCGACATGGGCGCGTTCCTGGTGATCGCGGCCGTCGCCATGGGCATCCTGTTCCTGGGCGGCATCAACGGCAAGCTGTTCGCCGGGCTGGTGGGCGTGGCCGTCGGCGCGTTCGCGCTGCTGATCACGGCATCGCCGTGGCGTCGCGAGCGGATCTTTGCCTACCTGAACCCGTGGGAAGAGAGCAACGCGCTGGGCAAGGCGTATCAGCTGACGCACTCGCTGATCGCCTTTGGCCGTGGCGAATGGACCGGCGTGGGGCTGGGCGGCAGCATCGAGAAGCTGCACTACCTGCCCGAAGCGCATACCGACTTCATCCTGGCGGTGATCGGCGAGGAATTCGGCTTTATCGGCGTGCTGGTGATGATCGTGCTGTTCTACTGGCTGGTGCGCCGCTGCTTCAACATCGGCCGCACGGCGCTGCAGCTCGACCGCACGTTTGCCGGGCTGGTGGCGAAGGGCATCGGCGTCTGGGTCGGCTGGCAGACCTTCATCAACATGGGTGTGAACCTGGGCCTGCTGCCCACCAAGGGGCTGACGCTGCCGCTGGTGAGCTACGGCGGTTCGGGCATCTTGATGAACTGCGTGGCGCTGGCGATTGTCTTGCGAATCGATTACGAGAATCGGGTGCTGATGCGCGGAGGCAAGGTATGACCGACCGCACCCTTCTCGTCATGGCCGGCGGTACCGGGGGCCACGTGTTCCCGGGGCTGGCGGTCGCGCGTGCCCTGCGCGACGAGGGCTGGCGTGTGGTCTGGCTGGGCAATCGCTCGGGCATGGAGGCCACGCTGGTGCCCCGGCACGACATCCCGATGGAGTACATCCAGTTTGGCGGGCTGCGCGGCAAGGGCCTGGTGACCAAGCTGCTGCTGCCGCTGAACCTGCTGCGCGCGTTCTGGCAAAGCATCGGCGCGTTGCGCCGCGTGAAGCCCGACGTGGTGCTGGGCATGGGCGGCTACATCACGTTCCCGGCCGGGATGATGGCGTCGCTGCTGGGCCGGCCGCTGGTGCTGCACGAGCAGAATTCCATCGCCGGACTGGCGAACAAGGTGCTGGCCAAGGTGGCGGATCGAGTGCTGTGCGCGTTCCCGGACGCGTTGCCGGACAGCGAATGGACCGGCAACCCGGTGCGCGCCGAACTGGCGGCGATCCCGGAACCGGAGTCGCGCTACGACCATCGCACCGGCCCGCTGCGCATCCTGGTGGTGGGCGGCAGCCTGGGCGCGGCGGCGCTGAACGACGTCGTGCCGAAGGCGCTGGCTTTGCTGCCAGAGGCCACCCGGCCGACGGTCAGGCACCAGGCCGGGGCCAAACAGATCGACCAGCTGCGCGCGAACTACGTGGCGGCGGGCGTGGCCGGCGAGACCGTGCCCTTTATCGACGACATGGCGGCGGCCTATGCCGACGCCGACCTGGTCATCTGCCGCGCTGGCGCGATGACGGTCTCGGAAGTGGCGGCCGCCGGAGTGGCCGCGCTGTTCGTGCCGTTCCCGCACGCGGTGGACGACCACCAGACCACCAACGCCAGGTTCCTGTCGAAGCAGGGCGCGGCGTTGCTGGTGCAACAGAACGCATTGACCGCGGAGGGCCTGGCGCAAACGATCGCCGGGCTGGACCGCGGCCAGTTGAAGGACATGGCGCGCGCTGCGCGCAACCTGGCCAAGCCTGAGGCAACCCGGCGAGTCGCCGAGATCTGCCGTCAGATGGCAGGCGAAAAATGAAACGGAAGCAATGAAGCATATCGTCAAGAACATCCACTTCGTAGGAATCGGCGGGGCCGGCATGAGCGGCATCGCGGAGGTCCTGCTGAACCTGGGCTACAAGGTCTCGGGCTCCGACATGGGCAGCAACGCTGCCACGCGGCGCCTGGCCTCGCTCGGCGCGCGCGTGTGCCACGGCCATGACGCCGCCAACGTGGAAGGCGCCAATGCCGTGGTCGTGTCGACGGCCGTGACCAACGACAACCCCGAAGTGCTGGCCGCCCGTGCCAAGCGAATTCCCGTGGTGCCGCGCGCCGTGATGCTGGCGGAACTGATGCGCCTGAAGCAGGGCGTCGCCATTGCCGGCACGCACGGCAAGACCACCACCACCAGCCTGGTGGCATCGGTGCTGGCCGAGGGCGGGCTCGATCCGACCTTCGTGATCGGCGGCCGCCTGAATTCGGCCGGTGCCAACGCGCGCCTGGGCACCGGCGACTTCATCGTGGCCGAGGCTGACGAGTCGGACGCATCGTTCCTGAACCTGTTCCCGGTGATGGAAGTCATCACCAATATCGACGCCGACCACATGGACACGTACGGGCACGACTTTGCCCGTCTGAAGCAGGCGTTCGTGGAGTTCACCCAGCGCCTGCCGTTCTACGGCATTGCCGTGCTGTGCGTGGATGACCCGAACGTGCGCGAGATCATGCCGTTCGTGTCGAAGCCCGTGGTGCGCTACGGCTTTGCCGAGGACGCCCAGATCCGCGCCATCAACGCCCGCGCGGTGGACGGCCAGATGCATTTCACCGTGCTGCGCCAGCTCAACGGCCACGCCGAGCCGCCGCTGGACGTGGTGCTGAACCTGCCCGGCCTGCACAACGTGCAAAACGCGCTGGCCGCCATCGCCATTGCCACCGAACTGGAGGTGCCGGACGCCGCCATCGTCAAGGCGCTGCGCGAATTCCACGGCGTAGGCCGCCGCTTCCAGCGCTACGGCGAGGTTGCCACGCCCGACGGCGCCGGCACGTTCACGCTGGTGGACGACTATGGTCACCACCCGGTGGAAATGGCCGCCACGCTGGCCGCCGCACGCGGCGCGTTCCCGGATCGCCGGCTGGTACTGGCCTTCCAGCCGCACCGGTTCACGCGGACGCGCGACTGCTTCGAGGATTTCGTGAAGGTGCTTGGCACCGTTGATGCGCTGCTGCTGGCCGAGGTGTATGCCGCCGGCGAGGCACCCATCGTGGCTGCCGACGGCCGCGCGCTGACCCGCGCGCTGCGGGTTGCCAACAAGGTAGAACCTGTCTTTGTGGAACAGATCGAAGATATGCCCCAGTCGATCCTGGATGCCGTGCGACCTGGCGATGTGGTCGTGACCATGGGCGCCGGCACGATCGGTGGCGTACCGGGACAGCTGGTGTCGCATCAGACGGGAGGCCAGCAATGAGCTTCGTGGCCCATCCCAACATCGATCCGAAGTCGCTGGGCAAGGTTGGCGTGCTGCTGGGCGGCCGTTCGGCCGAGCGCGAGATTTCGCTGATGTCCGGCAACGGCGTGCTGGCGGCACTGAAGTCGCGCGGCGTGGACGCCCATGCTTTCGATCCTGCCCTGCAGTCCGTGGCCGAGCTGGCAGCAGCCAAGTTCGACCGCGTCTTCATCGCGCTGCACGGCCGTTACGGCGAGGACGGCACGATGCAGGGCCTGCTGGAGCAGCTGGGCGTGCCTTACACGGGCAGCGGCGTGCTGGCGTCGGCGCTGGCCATGGACAAGCAGGCCACCAAGCGCCTGTGGATGACGCACGGCCTGGCCACCCCGCGCTTTGCGATGTTGTACGCCAATACCGATTTCGACGCCGTGGTGCGGGATCTGGGCCTGCCGCTGATCGTCAAGCCGGCGCGCGAAGGGTCGTCGATCGGCCTGACCAAGGTCACCGAAGCCGGCCAGATGCGCGAGGCGTTCGAGAAGGCGGCGGGGCTCGATGCGGACGTTATCGCCGAGACTTTCATCGATGGCGACGAGCTGACCTGCCCCGTGGTGGGAGAGGGCGCAACGGCCGAAGCGCTGCCTGTTATCAAGATTGTCGCGCCCGAGTCGAACTACGACTATCAAAATAAGTACTTTACTGACGTTACCCAATACCTGTGCCCGTCAACTTTGCCGGAAGCGCTGGAGAACGAAGTACGGGCTTTGGCCGTCGAAGCGTTTCGCGTGCTGGGTTGCCGTGGCTGGGCCCGCGCTGACGTGATGCTGACCCGCGACGGCCGCCCGCACCTGCTCGAAATGAACACGTCGCCCGGCATGACTGGCCATTCGCTCGTGCCGATGGCGGCGCGGGCGGCTGGCATCAGCTACGAGGATTTCGTGATGCAGGTGCTGGCCGCCGCCACGCTGGACCTGCATCCGAACGAGCACTGGAAACCCGAATAACCGCAACACCAACCGGCTGACCGCCCGACCAAACGACCATGTGGCACAACGCGCGCCTGCTCAACCTGATCGCCTCAGCGCTCTATGCGCTGGTGGCGCTCATGGCGCTTGGCGCCGGCCTGCTGTGGCTGGCGCAACGGCCCGTGTTCGCCATCACCCACGTGGAACTGACGTCGCTGGACGGCAGCCAGCTGCGCCATGTGAACGCGCCGAGCGTGCGGGCCAACGCGCTGAACAAGCTGTCGGGCAACTTCTTCACGCTGGACCTGAACGCCGCGCGCCAGGCATTCGAGTCCGTGCCCTGGGTGCGCCATGCCAGCGTGCGCCGCGAATGGCCGAACGGGCTGGCGGTGCAGGTGGAAGAACACGAGGCGCTGGGCACGTGGGGCGGATCGGACAGCGGCAGGTTGATCAATACCTACGGCGAGGTGTTCGTGGCCAACACGGCCGAAGCCGAGGAAGACGCGCAGCTGCTGGCGCTGGACGGCCCGCCGGACAGCGAGGAAGACGTGGTCGAGAAGCTGGAGACCATGCGCGAGTGGTTCAAGCCGATCAAGGTCGAGCCGCTGGCGGTGGCCCTGTCCGGCCGCTATGCCTGGCGCGCGAAGCTGTCCAACGGCATGGTGATCGAGTTCGGGCGCGAGCAGAACGACGAGGATCGCGCGTCCATGGAGGCGCGGGTCAAGCGCTTCGTGGCGTCGTGGCCGCAGCTGACGCAGCAGTGGGGCAAGCAGATCGAGTACGCCGACCTGCGTTATCCCAATGGTTTCGCCATCCGCACGGCCAGCGTGCGCTTCCTGACCGATGCCCAGGCGCAGGCCGCGGCCAAGGCAGCGGCCAAGGCGGCAGCGGGTGCGGCAGGTTCCCAGGCGGCTTCGGCCGGCAACACCAACAACAATCCGACGCGACTCAAGAGTAAGAACGCGGAGAAAACTCGATGAGCAAGGAATACAAGGACCTTCTGGTCGGTCTCGACATCGGCACCTCGAAGGTGGCGGCCGTGGTGGCGGAACTGCGCCCCGACGGCAGCTATGAGGTCATCGGGATGGGCCAGTCAGAGTCCAAGGGTTTGAAGAAGGGGGTCGTGGTCAACATCGAGGCCACCGTGCAGTCGATCCAGCGGGCGCTGGAAGAGGCCGAGCTGATGGCCGATTGCAAGATTGCGGAGGTGTTTACGGGCATTGCCGGCAGCCACATCCGCAGCTTCAACTCCAGCGGCATGGTGGCCATCAAGGACAAGGAGGTCACGCAGACGGACGTGGCCCGCGTGATCGAGACCGCCAAGGCGGTGAACATCCCGACCGACCAGCAGATCCTGCACATCCTGACGCAGGAATTCATCATCGACGGCCAGGAAGACGTGCGCGAGCCTATCGGCATGAGCGGCATCCGCCTGGAAGTGAAGGTGCATATCGTCACGGGCGCGGTCAGCGCGGCGCAGAACATCGTCAAGTGCGTGCGCCGCTGCGGCCTGGAAGTGCATGACCTGATCCTGCAGCCGCTGGCGTCGAGCCTGGCGGTGCTGACCGAGGACGAAAAGGAACTGGGCGTGGTGCTGGTCGACATCGGCGGCGGCACCACCGACATCGCCATCTTCAGCGAAGGCGCGATCCGCCATACGGCCGTGATCCCCATCGCCGGCGACCAGATCACCAACGACATCGCCATGGCGCTGCGCACGCCGACGCCCGATGCCGAGGACATCAAGATGCAGTACGGCATTGCCAAGCAGGCGATTGCCGACCCCGAAGACATGATCGAGGTGCCCGGCGTGGGCGACCGCGGCACGCGCACGCTGAGCCGCCAGGCGCTGGCCGCCGTGATCGAGCCGCGGATCGAGGAACTCTATTCGCTGGTGCACCAGGTGGTGCGCGAATCGGGCTACGAGGAACTGCTGTCGTCGGGGGTGGTGATTACCGGCGGCACGGCGATGATGCCGGGCATGGTCGAGCTGGGCGAGGACATTTTCCTGAAGCCGGTGCGCGTGGGCGTGCCCGAGTACCGCGGCAACCTGCACGAGGTGGTGAAGAGCCCGCGCTATTCGACCGTTATGGGTCTGCTGCAGGAAGGCTGCGTGCAGCGCATGCGTGGCCGCAAGGTGGCCGTGCAGAGCGGCCAGGTGAAACAGGTGTGGACGCGCATGAAGGAATGGTTTGTTGGCAACTTCTGAGCCACAAGCGTGTCAGGACTTTTTTAAGTGTGACGATCTTGTTGCAGTCAGCCGAACGGATCGTGGCACGTTGAGCAGGTCAAGCGGTTTTTCTTGCTTTATTGGCTAGTAGTTCTTTGATGGTTTCTTGTTCAGAAACCAAGGGTTGCGGCGGGGAGGCCGCAGCGTTTGGGGACTGATTTTTCTCGGAGGCAGTGATGGACTTTGACATGATCGAAACGGAGATTCAGGACGGCACCATCATCAAGGTGGTGGGCGTGGGCGGCGCGGGCGGCAATGCCGTGCAGCACATGATCAGCCGTGGCGTGCAGGGCGTGGAATTCATCTGTATGAACACCGATGCCCAGGCGCTGAAGCGTTCGACCGCTTCGCGCGTGCTGCAGCTTGGCAATTCCGGCCTGGGCGCTGGCGCCAAGCCTGAAGTGGGCCGCAACTGTGCCGAGCAGGCGCGCGAGCAGATCGCCGACTCGCTGCGTGGCGCCCACATGGTCTTCATCACTGCCGGCATGGGCGGCGGTACCGGTACCGGTGCCGCGCCGATCGTGGCGCAGGTGGCCAAGGAAATGGGCATCCTGACGGTGGGCGTGGTCAGCAAGCCGTTCGACTTCGAAGGCGCACGCCGCGCCAAGGTGGCCGAACATGGCTCGGGCGAACTGGAATCGTCGGTGGACTCGCTGATCGTTGTGCTCAACGAGAAGCTGTTCGAGGTGATGGGCGACGACGCCGAGATGGACAAGTGCTTCCAGTGCGCCGATGACGTGCTGCACAACGCCGTGGCCGGTATCGCCGAAATCATCAATGTCGATGGTCTGGTGAACGTCGACTTCGAAGACGTGAAGACGGTGATGGGCGAGCAGGGCAAGGCCATGATGGGCACGGCAACCGTGTCTGGCGTGGATCGCGCCCGCCTGGCCGCCGAGCAGGCCGTTGCCAGCCCGCTGCTGGAAGGCGTGGACCTGTCCGGCGCGCGTGGCGTGCTGGTCAACATCACGGCTAGCCGTTCGCTGAAGCTGTCGGAAACCAAGGAAGTCATGAACACGATCCGCAGCTACGCCGCGGAAGATGCAACCGTGATCTTCGGTACGGTGTACGACGACTCGATGAGCGATGCCCTGCGCGTGACCGTGGTGGCTACGGGCCTGGGCCGTTCGGCCAAGAAGCAACAGCCGATGACGCTGCTGAAGACCGGCACGGATAACATCCCGGTGCAGATGATGGCGGGCCTGACGGCTGCGCCGGCGCATGCATCGCCGGACTACAGCAATCTGGATACCCCGGCGGTGTGGCGCAGCTCGCGTGAGTCGGCATCGGCCCACGTGGCGGCACTGCAAGAAAAGGGTGTGGATACGTACGACATCCCGGCCTTCCTGCGCAAGCAGGCGGACTAAGTTGGGAACCGGCAGGGCAGCGGCAACCGCCGCGCGCCTGGCAGGCTGTCAGAGGTCCGTCACGCATCGCCTGGGCGCTCCCTATCCGCCCGGCGTTTGCCTGGACTGACGCAACCCGTCAGCGCGTGCGGCTGCGCCGCGCCACGCCGCATGTTGTCCGTCGCATCCCGTTGCCGGGCAGGCAGGCCATCGGCCGCCTCCCCGGACTGGTTTCCCGCCCCCGGCGGCGGGATGTCTCCGTCCGCGCGGCGCGTTTACCCACCGCGCCGCGCGGCGTTTTGAATCCCAGGTATTTCCTGCTGCACCCGCATGCCGCGCCGCTTGGTGGCGGCGGCATCCGCCCCTATGATGCAGGCAGGTTTTCGATCCACAGCAGACACGCTAGAGGACTGTTCAAAATGATCGCCGTTGGCCAGCGCGTCCCCGACGCCACGTTGTACGAATTCTTTGAAACCGAGACCGGCGGCTGCGCGCTCGGCCCCAATGCCTTCCCGGTGGCCGATCTGGTCAAGGGCAAGAAGATCGTGGTGTTCGGCCTGCCTGGCGCGTTCACGCCTACCTGCTCGGCCAAGCATGTGCCGGGCTTCGTCAAGCTCAACGACCAGCTGCGTGCGGCTGGCGTGGACGAAGTGTGGTGCCATTCGGTCAACGACGCCTTCGTGATGGGCGCCTGGGGCCGCGAACAGAAGACCGACGGCAAGGTCCGCATGATGGCCGACGGCGCCGGCCAGTGGGCCAAGGCGCTGGGCCTGGATCAGGATCTGAGCCAGCGCGGCCTGGGCGTACGCGCCAAGCGCTATGCCATGGTTATCGACGACGGCGTGGTCACGCATCTGGCCGTCGAGGAACCTGGCGAATTCAAGGTCAGCAGCGCCGAAGCCATTCTGGAAGCGTTGCGCGCCTGACACGAAGCGTGTCAATAAAAGTGATGTATTGGGCGTCTCATTAACAATGCATAACACCCGGACACAAAGTGGTGCAGCGCAATACATCCAGAAATGGTAGTATCGCGTTATTGGAAATTACGCCCAATAGCTTTTAATAATAGTTGAGGCCGTCATGCTCAAACAGCGCACTATCAAATCCGTGGTGAAGACGGTCGGCATCGGTTTGCACTCGGGTCGCAAGGTGACGCTGTCGCTGAGGCCGGCCCCCGCCGATACCGGCATCGTCTTTACGCGCGTCGATCTGCCGGAAGCGGTGGAAATTCCCGTGGCCGCCAGCGCCATTGGCGATACCCGCCTGGCGTCGGTCCTGCAGAAGGACGGCGCTCGCGTTTCGACCGTCGAGCACCTGATGTCGGCTTGCGCCGGCTTGGGCATCGACAACCTCTACGTCGACGTCGACGCCGAGGAAATCCCGATCATGGACGGCAGCGCGGCTTCGTTCGTGTTCCTGCTGCAGTCGGCAGGCATCGAGGAACAGCCGGCCGCCAAGCGTTTTATCCGCGTCAAGAAGGCAGTGGAAGTGCGCGAGGGCGACAAGCTGGCCCGCCTGGAGCCGTTCTTCGGTTTCAAACTCGCGTTCACGATCGACTTCCGTCATCCGGCCGTCGACAAGACCGGCCAGACGTTCTCGATCGACTTTGCCGATACGAGCTATGTCCGCGAGATCGCGCGAGCCCGCACCTTCGGCTTCGCCCACGAGGTGGAAGCGCTGCGCGAGATGGGCCTGGCCCGTGGCGGCAGCCTGGATAACGCGATCGTGCTCGACGAGCACCGCATGCTGAACAACGAGGAATTGCGCTACGGCGACGAGTTCGTGCGCCACAAGATCCTCGATGCCATCGGCGACCTGTATGTGGTGGGCCATCCGTTGATCGGCTCGTACATTGCCCACAAGTCGGGCCATGGCCTCAACAACCAGTTGCTTCGCGCATTGCTGGCCGACCAGGAAGCCTACGAGATCGTGACCTTCGACAAGGTCGAGGAAGCGCCGACGGCCTTCCTGCCGCAAGTCCAGCCAGCCTTCGCCTGATCGTCGACAGTCGGATCTGACAGCACGCAAAAAGCCCCCGTTCGAAAGAGCGGGGGCTTTTTGTTTGGGCCGGAGTCAGGCAGGCAGGGGCTTCGCCGGTTTGGGTCCCGCAACGGCCAGCACGATCCCCAGTGCGACACCAAGCACCGCCGCAAACAGGATCTGGGAATCGGGCGGCAGCAGGAAGGTCAGCCCATGGGCGGGTATCCAGAACAAGGGAATGGTCTTCTTGAATACAAAGCCCCATTGCGTCTGCCAGTCGAGTGCCTTCAGGTGTTCCACGACGGCGATCGGCCGGCACAATGCCCGCAAGGATCCCTGATATCGGGCGATATGCATGTCAGTGATCTTGTGGGCGGTCATCATCACTGGCGAGAACGTCAGGTTCATCAGGGTGCTGATAATCAGTGCGCCCACCAGTTTCAGCATCGTGAACCCGCCTGCCATGGCCGCGACGATGCCTTCGATGCCCAGGTATTCCGCAAAATAGGGCGAGCCGACGGCAAAGACCTTGAAAGCCATGCTGATAAAGAGGCCGAGAATTCCCCAGACAACCATTCTCGGCACTATGCCGAATCCCTTCCCCAGATAACGCCCGGTGCGAATGCGCTGCCCGATGACTTCGCCCAGCGTCGCCAGGATGCCAAACTTGATAAACGCCATCACCATGCCATGCTGCCCGTTGAACGTCTTGTAGGCAGCGAGCCATTCGGGGAAAACGGCAAACGGCAGAAGTATCAGGCAGAGCAGCGCCACCAGCGCCAGGTCCTGTGTTTTCATCGGAAGCGCCTCTGAATCCGGACTGGGCCCGGGTTATTTGAGAAAGCGCTCGGCCATTGCGCACCAGTATGCGGCGGCAGGCACCAGGCATTTGTCGTTGAAGTCGTAACCCGGGTGATGCACCATGCAATACCCCGGCTCGTCGCCGCTGCCGATCAGCATGTAGCTGCCGTTCGGGTTGGCCTCCAGCATGAAGGCGAAGTCCTCGCTGCCGGGCAGTTGAGGCGCATCGGTATGTACCTTGTCCATGCCGAACACATCGCGCGCCACCTCGGCGGCGAACTCGGTGGCCTGGTCGTCGTTGACCAGCACCGGGCTGCCGTTCACATGCATGACTTCGGCGCTAGCGCCAAAACTCTGCGCCTGCATCTGGGCAACTTCGCCAATCCGCTTGAGCAGCAACGTGCGGACGGCTGGATTCAACGAGCGAACGCTCAGTTTCATGAGCGCCTTGCTGTTGATAATGTTCGGCGCCTCTCCGGACTGGATGCTGCCGATGGTGATTACCGCCGCTTCAAAAGGCGAGACATTGCGCGAGACAATGCTCTGCAGCGCCGTGCCGATATGGCAGGCGACCAGCGTGGCATCGATGGTTTTCTCGGGAATCGCACCATGGCCGCCGACGCCGGTGATTTCTATGTGGAGCGTATCGGACGACGCCATGAACGCGCCTTTCCTGAAATAGAACTCGCACTCCTTGAATCCCGGCATGTTGTGCATCGCGAAAATGGCATCGCAGGGAAACTGCTCGAACAAGCCGTCATGCACCATGACTTTCCCGCCGTAGAGCAATTCTTCTGCAGGCTGGAAAATCAAATGCAGCGTGCCGTCGAAATTCCGTGTCCTTGCCAGATACTCCGCGGCGCATAACAGGATCGCAGTATGTCCGTCATGGCCGCAGCCATGGAATTTGCCGGGAACGGTGCTGCTCCATTCCTTTTGACTGTTTTCGGTCATCGGCAATGCGTCCATATCGGCGCGGATGCCCAGGCGCTTGCTGCCGGTGCCGACCTTCAGTGTGCCGACCACCCCGGTTTTGGCTAAACCGCGATGAACTTCGTAACCCCAGCCTTCTAGCATTTCTCCTACGAGATCACTGGTCCGGGTTTCCTCGAAACCGATTTCCGGGTGCTGGTGGATCTGTCGTCGAATGCGGACGAACTTGTCCTCGCTTTCGGCAATGGCTTTCAGAATGCTCTGGTACATGGTGCTTCTCCTTTGAACGATGCAAAGGGTCGTGATGTACGCCCGAGGCCATTCTATGGGCCGGAAGGATTTGTCAAATTGCTCGACGTCATGCTTTTGCCCGCGGCAAACATGACGTGCATGGCAGGACAGGCATTTTAAAAATGCGGGGAAATATCAGGATTTGCGATGTCCGCCGTATTTGCGCCATCGACGCAAATAGCGTGGATTATCGTGAAGCGGAAAAATAAAACGATTCAGGAATTTTGCTGCTTCAGCGATGACGCGCCAGCAATGCCTGGACGGCATCCTTCAGCGGTGAATCCTCGAGGTCGTGCGCCAGCGCGTCCATGCTCTGCAGCCCGGCCTGCGACAGGTTCTGCGTGCGCGGCTTGCGCTCGGCCGGACCGGTGTCCCAGTCGCCGCGGCCCACCTCGGGTTGTACCCGCACCCGGATTGAAGTAACCTGCGAGCCTCGTTGTTGCAGCCGGGTAAGCAATGTGGGAACCACTTGCCTGACCCGCGCGGCGGCCGCTCCATGGGCGGCCAGCAACAGCAGCGTCTGCTCCGCCTGCGGGCCCCGGTTGTCGGTCTTGATGCCGCCCACCGCAATGCCGCTGCGCAGGGCGGGTGGCAGCAATGCAAAGACTTCCGCTTCCAGTGACGCCAGTTGCCGCGCGGTCTGCATCAGCGCGGAAACCGGCCCGGACTTTGCCAGCCAATCGTTGAGAGGCTTGGCGTTCGGGGTCTGGAGAGCGTGGTGGGTGAACAAGCGCATGCGCGCATTCTAGCGCGCAATCCTTGCCCGTCCGAGAGCCGGGATGCGATGCCTGCATGCGCGCCGGTGCCTTCTGGCGCCGTCCTTTGGGAATTGGGGAACGGTCATGCAGATCATCGTGCTGCATCCGCGCGAGCCGCGGGTGTTTCGCTTTCAATTGACGCGGGCGCGCGTCGTGCTCTCGGGCCTGGTGCTGTGCGCGCTGGTGGCGGCGGCTTCGTCGGGGCTGACCTGGCTGGTGGCCCGCAACGCGTCGGCGCCGGAAATCACCCGTCAGACGCGCGACAACGCCTTCCTGCGCGAGAACCTGGCCGTAATGGCCACCCGGCTGGGCGAACTGCAGGCTCAGATGGTGCGCCTTGACGCGCTCGGCGAGCGCGTGTCCGGCCTGGCCGGCATCTCTCCCCGGGATTTCGATTTTCGCCATCGCCCGGCACGCGGCGGCCCGGCCAGCCCGGCCCAGTCCAGCGACCTGACGATGCCCGAACTGCGCGACGAACTGGCGCGGCTGGGCCGGCAGGCCGACCATCGGGCCGACTATTTCGACGTGATCGAAACCGCGCTGATGGACCGCCAGCTGCGCGAGCGGCGTCAGCCCAGCGTGCTGCCGGTGGCGTCGGGCTACGACGGATCGGGCTTCGGCACGCGCATCGATCCCTTTACCGGCCGCCGGTCGCAGCATGATGGCGTGGACTTCGTCGCGCCCACCGGCACGCCGATCGTGGCCGCCGCCGGCGGGGTCGTGGTAGCGTCGGAATGGCACCATGAGTACGGCAACATGATCGATATCGACCATGGCAACGGCCTCAAGACCCGCTACGCCCATGCGTCGAAAGTGCTGGTAAAGGCAGGTGACCTGGTCCGGCCGGGCCAGCTGATTGCCCGGGTGGGCAGCACGGGCCGGTCTACCGGCGCGCATTTGCATTTCGAAGTCCACGTGAACGGCGTACCCCGCAATCCGGGCGGTTTCCTGACCGCTGCGGCGCCCGCTCCGGCCCAGGCGCCCCTGGCTGCAGCCCCGGTGCCGACCGACCGGACGGCCACCCGCTGATGGTTACGTACCGCCGTGGGGCCACGCGGCCGGAACATTGAAGCCGGCGCGCCTGTCCCAACCTGCTGCACAGGCCGCCAGTCAAGGGGGCCGGGCTGTAGTACCTGTACGGAATCCGTGCTGGCGACAGGTCCGGTCAGGACATCGGCACATGATAAACTCGGCGTTTTGCGCCAATCTACCCATTCCTCGCGCGGGTTTGGCGGGTCTCGTACCGGTCTGCCGCGCAGGTGAAAGCACTCGATGATCACGGGCCTTCTCAAGAAAGTCTTCGGCAGCCGCAATGAGCGGCTGATCAAACAATATCGCCACACGGTCACGCAGATCAACGCGCTCGAGCCGAAGTTCGAGGTGCTTTCGGACGACGAACTGCGTGGCATGACGGAGACGTTCCGCCAGCGCCATGCCGGCGGGGAATCGCTCGAATCCCTGCTGCCTGAAGCCTTTGCCGTGTGCCGCGAAGCCAGCAAGCGCGTGATGAAGATGCGCCACTTCGACGTCCAGATGATTGGCGGCATGGTGCTGAACGACAACAAGATCGCCGAAATGCGTACCGGCGAAGGCAAGACGCTGACCGCCACGCTGGCCGTGTACCTGAATGCGCTGACCGGCAAGGGCGTGCACGTGGTGACGGTGAACGACTACCTGGCCCAGCGCGACGCCGAGTGGATGGGGCGCCTGTACAACTTCCTGGGCCTGTCGGTGGGTGTGAACCTGTCGCAGATGCCGCATGACCAGAAGCAGGTGGCCTACAACGCCGACATCACGTATGGCACGAACAACGAGTTCGGCTTCGACTACCTGCGCGACAACATGGTCTACGACCCGTCGCAGCGCGTGCAGCGCCCGCTGCACTACGCGATCGTCGACGAAGTGGACTCGATCCTGATCGACGAGGCGCGTACGCCCCTGATCATCTCGGGCCAGGCCGAGAACCAGACCGACCTGTACCAGCGCATGAACGGCATTCCGAAGCTGCTCGAGCGCCAGATCGGCGAGGAAAAGGCCGACGGCACGGGCGTCGAGAAGCCGGGCGACTACTACGTGGACGAGAAGGGCCACCAGGTCTACCTGACCGAGGCCGGCCACGAGAAGGCCGAGCAGATCCTGGCCGCGCAAGGGCTGATCGGCGAGGGCGAATCGCTCTACGCGCCGCAGAACATCACGCTGATGCACCACCTGTACGCCGCCCTGCGTGCGCAAAGCCTGTTTCATCGGGACCAGCACTATGTGGTGCAGAACGACGAAGTGGTGATCGTCGACGAATTCACGGGCCGCCTGATGACGGGCCGCCGCTGGTCCGACGGCCTGCACCAGGCTGTGGAAGCCAAGGAAGGCGTGACGATCCAGCAGGAAAACCAGACGCTGGCGACGATCACGTTCCAGAACTACTTCCGCATGTACGAAAAGCTGGCCGGCATGACCGGTACGGCCGATACCGAAGCGTACGAATTCCAGGAAATCTATGGCCTGGAAGTGGTGGTGATCCCGACCAACCGTCAGGCCCAGCGCAAGGACCTGCAGGACCAGATCTACAAGACGTCGAAGGAACGCTACGACGCCGTGGTGCGCGATATCCGCGATTGCTACGACCGTGGCCAGCCGGTGCTGGTGGGTACGACGTCGATCGAGACGTCCGAGTACCTGTCGGACCTGTTGAACAAGGAAAAGCTGCCGCACCAGGTGCTGAACGCCAAGCAGCACGAGCGTGAAGCCGAGATCGTGGCGCAGGCGGGCCGTCCGAAGATGATCACGATCGCCACCAACATGGCCGGTCGCGGTACCGACATCGTGCTGGGCGGCAACGTCGAGAAACAGGCGGGCTTCATCGAGGCAGATCCGAACCTGTCGGACGCCGAGAAGGCCGCGAAGATCGAGCACCTCAAGGGCGAATGGCAGTCGCTGCACGAACAGGTCAAGGCATCGGGCGGCCTGCATATCGTGGGCACCGAGCGCCACGAGTCGCGCCGGATCGACAACCAGTTGCGCGGCCGTGCCGGCCGCCAGGGCGACCCGGGCTCGTCGCGCTTCTACCTGTCGCTGGACGACCAGCTGCTGCGCATCTTCGCCGGCGACCGCGTGCGCGCGATCATGGAACGCCTGAAGATGCCCGAGGGCGAGCCGATCGAGGCCGGCATCGTCACGCGCTCGATCGAATCGGCGCAGCGCAAGGTGGAAGGCCGCAACTTCGACATCCGCAAGCAGCTGCTGCAGTACGACGACGTTGCCAACGACCAGCGCAAGGAAATCTACAAGCTCCGCAACGACGTGCTGGAAGCCAAGGACGTCGGCGACATGGTTGGCAACCTGCGTGAAAGCGTGATCGTCGAGATGTTCCGCGATTACGTGCCGGCCGAGAGCATGGAAGAGCAGTGGGACATCACCGGGCTGGAGCAGCGTCTGCGCGACGACTGGAGCCTGGACGTGCCGCTGGCGAAGACCATCGAGGGCGCGCAGAGCATCGAGGACGAGGAGCTGCTGAACCTGATCCTGAAGACGGCGCGCGAGACCTACGACGCCAAGGTGGCGCAGGTCGGCCGCGATTCGTTTGCAGGCTTCGAGCGCTCGGTCATGCTGCAGAGCATCGACACGCACTGGCGCGAGCACCTGGCCGCGCTGGACCACCTGCGCCAGGGCATCCACCTGCGCGGCTACGCACAGAAGGATCCGAAGCAGGAATACAAGCGCGAGTCGTTCGAACTGTTCGCCCGCCTGCTGGACGTCATCAAGAACGAAGTCACGCGCGTGGTGTTCAACGTGCAGATCCAGTCGCCCGAGCAGCTGGAACAGGCATCCGAGGAAATCGAGGAAGGTCTGTCGCACCTGGCCAACGTGCAGTACAAGCACGATGAATTCGCCGAGGGTGGCGAGCCGGTGGAAGAGGTTTCGCATCGCAGCAGCACGGCCGCAGCCGCGATGGCCGCGATGGCGGGTAGCGATGTGGCGCTGGCCGGCATGCCCAAGGTCGGCCGCAACGACCCGTGCCCGTGCGGATCGGGCAAGAAGTTCAAGCAGTGCCACGGCAAGCTGAGCTGAAGCCAGCCCGTCACTGCCGGTGACGCGCCGATGCGGCGCGGCACCGACCGAATCCCTGGACATGCCCGCTTGAGCCTGCCGCTCAAGCGGGCATGTTCATCAGGTGCATCACACAATTTGCAGCAAAGGAAACGAACATGCCCGTGAACTTGCCCCTGCCGCAGGCAGAAAACCTGAAATCCGTTGCTGGCGTAGAACTCGGCTGGGCCGAGGGCGGCATCCGCAAGGCCAATCGCAAGGACGTGCTGGTGGTGAAGGTTGCCGACGGCAGCACGGTGGCGGGCGTCTTCACGCAGAACCGCTTCTGCGCAGCGCCGGTGCAGGTTTGCCGTGAGCACCTGGCTGCCGGCGCGGGCATTCGCGCGCTGGTGGTCAATACCGGCAATGCCAACGCCGGCACCGGCGAGCCGGGCCTGGCCGCGGCTCGCGCCACGTGCGACGCGCTGGCGAAGCAACTCGGCATTGCCGCCAACCAGGTGCTGCCGTTCTCGACCGGCGTGATCCTGGAGCAACTGCCGGTGGATCGCCTGACCGCAGCGCTGCCCACGGCCATCGCCAATGCGCGTGCAGATAACTGGCTGGCCGCTGCCGAATCGATCATGACCACCGACACGCAGCCGAAGGCCGCGTCGCGCACGGTGCAGATCGACGGCAAGACCGTGACCCTGTCGGGCATCAGCAAGGGCGCCGGCATGATCCGCCCGAACATGGCGACGATGCTTGGCTTTATTGCCATGGACGCTGCCGTGGCGCAGCCCGTGCTGCAGAAGCTGGTGTCGCACGCGGCCGATCATTCGTTCAACAGCATCACGATCGATGGCGATACGTCGACCAATGACTCGTTCGTGCTGATCGCCTCGGGCAAGTCCGGCGCCAGCGTGACCGGCGCCGATGGCGCGGCCTTCGAAGCGCTGCGCGACGCCGTGACGTCGCTGGCCCAGGAACTGGCCCAGATGATCGTGCGCGATGGCGAAGGCGCCACCAAGCTGATGACGATCCGCGTGGAAGGCGGCAAGGACGTGGCCGAATGCCGCCAGATTGCCTATGCCGTGGCCCATTCGCCGCTGGTCAAGACCGCGTTCTACGCGTCGGACCCCAACCTGGGCCGTATCCTGGCTGCCGTCGGCTATGCCGGCGTCAACGACCTCGATGTGAACCGCGTCAACCTGTGGCTGGACGACGTCTGGGTGGCACGCGACGGTGGCCGCAACCCCGAATATCGCGAGGAAGACGGCCAGCGCGTGATGAAGCAGGCCGAGATTACGGTGCGTATCGCGCTGGGCCGCGGCAATGCCGAGGCCACGGTGTGGACCTGCGACCTGTCGCACGATTACGTGTCGATCAACGCCGATTACCGTTCGTAAGTCGTAAAACCTTCAAGTTTTCGCCTGTCGTCTTTCGTATCCTGTCTTTCGTCTGAGAAGAAGCGCCCCATGTCCGACCTTGCTGCCCGCCTCGACAACTTCCTTGCCCGCCTTGAACAATGGCTGCCGCCCGAACTGACCGAGGCGGACTGGAAGGAGGCGGTGGCATTCCGCTGGCGCAAGCGGCAGAGCCTGTTTGGCAACATCGGCTATCTGCAGGCGATCCGCCAGCTGCCGCCGATTCACCTGACGGACCTGAAGAACATCGATCGCCAGAAAGACGCGATCGTGGCCAACTCGCGCCAGTTCGTCAAAGGCCTGCCGGCCAACAACGTGCTGCTGACCGGCGCACGCGGCACGGGCAAGTCGTCGCTGATCAAGGCCATCCTGAACGAATTCGTGCAGGACGGACTGCGCCTGGTGGAAGTGGACAAGGACGACCTGGGCGACCTGGGCGATATCGTCGAGAAGCTGGCTTCGCGCCCGGAGCGCTTTGTGATCTTCTGCGACGACCTGTCGTTCGAGGACGGCGAGTCGGGCTACAAGTCGCTGAAGTCGGCGCTCGACGGCTCGGTGGCCGCGCAGTCGGACAACGTGCTGATCTATGCCACGTCGAACCGGCGCCATCTGCTGCCCGAGTACATGAAGGACAACGAGACGTACCAGCACACGTCCGATGGCGAGATCCATCCGGGCGAGGTGGTGGAAGAGAAGATTTCGCTGTCCGAGCGCTTCGGCCTGTGGCTGTCGTTCTACCCGCCGAAGCAGGACGAATACCTGGCGATCGTCGGACACTGGCTGTCGCACTTCGGCTGCACGCCGGCCGATATCGAGGCGGCGCGTGGCGATGCGCTGGTCTGGGCACTGGAGCGCGGTTCGCGTTCGGGCCGGGTGGCCTGGCAATTTGCGCGCGACTGGGGCGGCAAGCATGGCAAGCCGTTCGTGGCTGACAAGGAATAACGGGCAATGACGGCGCAGGTGGAAACCGTGACGACGGCCGACGGACAGACGCGCAAGGTCACCGAGGTGGCCGTGGGCGTGATGATCCAGCCCGATGGCCGCTTCCTGCTGGCCCAGCGCCCGGCGGGCAAGCCGTACGAGGGGTACTGGGAATTCCCTGGCGGCAAGCTGGAACCGGGCGAATCCGTCGAGGACGCGCTGGCGCGCGAACTGCACGAGGAACTGGGGCTCGACATCCTGCGCAGCGAACGCTGGCACACGCTAGAACATGATTACCCGCATGCCTATGTGCGGCTGTATTTCTGCAAGATCACCGACTGGCGCGGCGAACCGGTCGGCAGGGAAGGCCAGGCATTTTCCTGGCAGGCGGTGCCCGTGGACGTTGGGCCGCTGCTACCGGCGACGATCCCGGTCGTCGACTGGCTGGCGCAGGAATCCAGCGCCAGCTGAATGCAGGTAAAGCATGCCCGGCCAAAAGCCGGGCATTTTCGTTAACCATCCAGAAAACGAATCAGGAGGCTCCATGCAACGTGTCGATCGTATCGATGACGCTGTCTCGTTGCCCGAACTGACACTGCGCGGCATCATCCTTGGTGCCCTTATCACGGTGGTGTTCACCGCTTCCAACATCTACCTTGGCCTCAAGGTGGGGCTGACGTTCTCGTCGGCCATCCCGGCCGCCGTGATCTCGATGGCCGTGCTGCGGCTGTTCCCCGGCGCCAATATCCTCGAAAACAACATGGTGCAGACGCAGGCTTCGGCTGCGGGCACCTTGTCGTCGATCATTTTCATCCTGCCTGGCCTGGTGATGCTGGGGCACTGGCAGGGATTTCCGTTCTGGCAGACGCTGGCGATCTGCGCGGCCGGCGGCATGCTGGGCGTGATTTTCAGCATTCCGCTGCGCCATGCGATGGTGGTGCAGAGCGACCTGCCGTACCCCGAAGGCGTGGCGGCGGCCGAAATCCTGCGTGTGGGCAGTGCCGGGCAGGACGCCTCGGGCAAGAAGCAGGCGACCGGCCTGGCCGACCTGATGGCCGGTGGCCTGGCGGCCGGACTGTTCAGCTTTGCCGCAGGTGGCCTGCGGGTGCTGGCCGAAGGCGCCAATGCCTGGCTGGCGGCGGGCGCATCGGTGGTGCGGCTGTCGATGGGTTTCTCGCTGGCACTGGTCGGTGCTGGCTATCTGGTAGGCATCGTCGGGGGGCTGGCGATGCTGCTGGGCCTGGTGCTGACCTGGGGGGTCGCGGTGCCGTGGCTGACCGCCATCACGCCGATGCCGGCGGGCGCGACGCTGCAGAGCTTTGGCACGTCGATCTGGAGTACGCAGGCGCGCTTTATCGGCGCCGGTACGATCGGCATCGCCGCGATCTGGACGCTCGGTACGCTGTTCAAGCCGATGGTGGAAGGCGTGCGTGCATCGATGGGCGCGCTGCGCGGCGGCCCGGCTGGTGCCGGTGGCCAGATGCCGCGCACGCAGCGCGACATGCCGGCGGCCTGGATCGGCGCCATCACGCTGGTGCTGCTGGCAGTGCTGGCCGTGACGTTCGGACATTTCCTGGCGCCTGCGCCGCTGGACAGCAGTGCCACCTGGAAGCTGGTGGCATGCGCGGTGCTGTTCGCTTTCGTCTTCGGCTTCCTGGTGGCGGCCGCGTGCGGCTATATGGCCGGCCTGGTCGGTTCGTCGGCCAGCCCGATTTCCGGCATCGGCATCATTGCGGTGATCCTGGTGTCGCTGCTGATCCTGGGCCTTGGCACGCTGGAGGGGCTGCTTGATACGCCCGAAGGCGGCAAGTTTGCGATTGCGCTGGCGATCTTCACAACATCGGCGGTGGTGGCCGTGGCATCGATCTCGAACGACAACCTGCAGGACCTGAAGACCGGCTGGCTGGTCGGGGCCACGCCGTGGCGCCAGCAGGTGGCACTGCTGATTGGTTGCGCGGTGGGTGCGGCGGTGATCCCGCCGGTGCTGGAACTGCTTTATCACGCCTACGGATTCGCCGGCGCGCTGCCGCGTGCCGACATGGATCCGAACGCGGCACTGGCCGCGCCGCAGGCCACGCTGATGACGGCGATTGCCACGGGCATTTTCACGCACCAGTTGAACTGGACCATGATCCTGATCGGTGTCGGCCTGGGCGTGGTGCTTATTGCCATCGACGAAATGCTGCGGCGGCGCGGCGGCACGGCGCGCCTGCCGGTGCTGGCGGTGGGTATCGGCATCTACCTGCCGCCGACCATCAGTTCGGCGCTGGTGGTGGGCGCGGTGCTGTCGTGGTGGCTGCTGCGTACCGAGCGCCGCCGTGCCGAGGCGCGCGGCGACGACGTGAAGACGGTGCTTGAACACGCCGAGCGGCGCGGCACGCTACTGGCATCGGGCCTGATCGTCGGGGAAAGCCTGGTCGGCGTGGCGCTGGCCGCGGTGATCGGCCTGTCAGGCAGGGAATCGCCGCTGGCGCTGGTGGGCGAGGGGTTTGCCACCACGGCGCAATGGCTGGGGCTGGCAGCGTTTATCGCCGTGTGCGTGGGGTTCTGCCGAAGGGTGCTGGCGGCGCGGTAACGCGCCTGCGGTTGCTTTGCGATCCCTTCTCCCGCCATGTGGGAGGGGGGAGCAAACCAGGCGACGAGTGGTCAGTCTTCCTCGTCCGCCGGCAGGTCTGGCGACGGCGTTTCGTCCGGCTTGCCGCCGATGACGTATTTCTCGGATGCCCAGGCGCCCAGATCGATCTGCTTGCAGCGATCGGAGCAGAACGGGCGGAACTTGTTTTCCGGCACCCAGGCAACATCCTTGCCGCAGGTGGGACACTTGACGACGGCTGGCATCGCGAACTTCAGAAGTTACAGAGTTTGAGCAGGAAGGGGATGTCCGCGTCGACCGAGCGCGGCCGCATGTCGCCGTCCTGCTGGGTAAAGCGCACCCAGAGCATGTACTTGTTGGCGCTCATCTCGGGGATGAAGGCCAGCAGCGATTCGTCCAGGTACACCTGCATCAGCTGGTAGCTGCGGCCAGACAGCATCTGTTGATAGCTGCCGCCCGTGGCGATGACCTTGCCGCTCTGGCCTGACTCGCGCAGCAGGCGCAGCACCATGGTCGCGCCCATGCGCAGCGAGGTCAGCGGCCGGGCCCACTTGAGGATATCGGCGCGGCGGTCTTCGGCGGGACGGTGTTGCCAGGCGTAGTACGCCGGCAGGTCGAATTCGCAGGTGCCGCCCGGAATGATGGCGCGGCTGCGGATGCTGGTGAGCCACTCGTTGTCGGTCAGCAGCTGACCGGCCTTGCCAACGGTCTGGTTCAGCGCGGCAATGCCCTGTTCGACTTCGGTGACGACGGCGACCAGCGCATCCTGGTCGATATGCGGATTGGCACGCAACGGCGCCAGGGCCTGGCGCTGACGCTCCAGTTCCTTGATCAGGTCGGTCTTGAGGTCGGCACGGCCGGCCACGTCGATGATCTCGAAGATCGTGGTGATGGCAACGTGGTGCTGCAGCGGATGTTCCTGCCCGAGGAAATAATCCAGCCGATCGAACAGGTCTTCCAGGCGCAGGAGCGTCCTGATGCGTTCGTTGAAAGGATATTCGTACAGGATCAAGTCGTTATCCGTGCTGCGCGCCGAATGGCGGTTCGTAGGCGAGGGCGCCCGGCGGTCATGCGGCCGGTTTCTCTGCGCACGCTGGTGGCCCAGTCGTAGCTCAGAGGCCGGGAGCCGTCACTCGGTGCTTTTTCCCCGGCATGTTTCAGCGCATTCTATGCGAGTCGGAGCCCAAGGACAAATCGAAAGTTCCCCGGACTACCCAGACCGAACAGCCCCGGCGCCGCGAGATACCCAACCGGGTGATCCTTGGGTCGTCTCAGGCGCCGGCCGGGCTCGCCGACAGGCGGCGATACAGCGCATCGAACCGCGCCACCTGCGGCGCGAGTGCTTCGGGCGGGCCATCGTTATCGATCACGTCGTCGGCGACGGCCAGGCGTGCCGCCCGGGTGGCCTGCTTGTGCATGATGGCCAGTACCTGGTCACGCGTGAACCCGTTGCGGCCCATGACCCGCGCCACCTGCGTTTCTTCCTGGCAGTCGACCACCAGAACGCGCCCGACGCGCGCGCGCCACGTACCCGATTCCACGAGCAGTGGCACTACATAGATCAGATAGGGATGCGCGCCCGCAGAACGGACGGCGGCGGCGCGCGCTTCGGTCAGCTGGCGGATCAGGGGGTGGGTGATGCCTTCGAGCCGGGCTTTGGCCGAAGGATCGGAGAACACCAGCGCGCGCATCGCGTCGCGGTCCATCGCGCCATCGGAGCGCAGGCAGCGCGGGCCGAAGGCTTCCACCAGCGGTGCGATGGCCGCGCCGCCGGGCGCGGTGATCTCGTGGGCGAGCAGGTCGGTATCGATCAACGCGGCACCGCGCCCGGCAAACATGTCCGCGACGCGGGTCTTGCCGGAGCCGATACCGCCTGTAAGGCCGATTTCCAGCATGGGGGCAGGCAGGGGAGTCATTGGCGAATGGTGCCAACGATACCAGTTTTGGATCTCCTGATTGCGATGCCGGCGGTCTGGCGACCCTAGTGGCCCGCGATCAGGCCCAGCGGCAGCACGTCCGGGCCCAGGAACAGCACGATCAGCCCGGCCCCGGCAATGTACGGGCCGTACGGGAACGGCGTGTCCCGGCCCTTGCGCTGGACCACCAGCATCAGGCCGCCAATGACGGCGCCAACAATCGACGACATCAGAATCAGCGCCGGCAGTGCCTGCCAGCCAAACCAGGCGCCCAGCGCGCCCATGAGCTTGAAGTCGCCATTGCCCATGCCAGCCTGTCCGCGCACCAGCGTGAACACCAGGTTGACGGTCCACAGCACCATGTAGCCTGCGGCGGCACCGATCACGGCGTCGGCCAGCGGCGCAAACCAGCCCTGCAGGTTCAGCAGCAGGCCCAGCCATAGCAGCGGCAGCGTGATCTGGTCAGGCAGCAGCTGGGTATCGGCGTCGATCAGGAACAGCGCCACCAGGGCCCAGATCATGACGATGGCCGCCAGGGCCTGCACGGTCGGGCCGAATTGCCACATCGCCAGCGCGGTCAGGGCCCCGCTCACGGCCTCCACCAGCGGGTAGCGGACGCTGATCGGCGCCTTGCACGACGAACACTTGCCGCGCAGGAACAGGTAACTGACGACCGGGACGTTCTCCCAGGCTGCGATCTGGTGCCCGCAGTGCGGGCAGGCCGAGCGCGGCACCATGAGGTTGTAGCGCCCGGGATGCGGCAGCGGCTCGTCGCGGAGTTCGGCAATGTAGTTGGCCTCTTCGTAATCCATCATCTTCGGCAGGCGATGGATCACGACATTGAGGAAACTGCCCACGAGCAGGCCCAGCAGGCCGGCCGCGACGATCAGGAAAGGCGCCGGCAGCGCCGCCAGCGAATCGAGCGTGGCGGCGCCGGCCGGTCCAAAAACTGCATGCATGCGAAATACCCGTTGTTAGACCACCTGGCCAAGCTTGAAGATCGGCAGATACATGGCGACCACCATGCCACCGATCAGCACGCCCAGGATCACGATGATCAGCGGCTCGATCAGGCTCGAAATGGCGGCCACGGCGTCGTCTACCTCACGCTCGTAGAATTCCGCCACCTTCAGCAGCATGTTGTCCAGCGCACCCGATTCCTCGCCGATCTGCGTCATCTGCAGCACCATGTTGTCGAACAGGTGCGTGGCCTGCATGGCGTTGGTCAGGCTGGTGCCGATGCGCACGGCCTGCTCGATTTCACGCGTGGCATCGTAGTACAGCCAGTTGCCGGCCGCGCCGCCGACCGACTCCATCGACTCCACCAGCGGCGTGCCGGCCGCGAACATCGTGGCCAGCGTTCGGGTCCAGCGTGCGACCACGGCCTTGCGGAACAGGCTGCCGAAGATGGGCATCTTCAGCAGCATCTTGTCGTGCCAGCGCTGGACTTTTTCTGATTTTTTGCGGGCCCGGAAGTAGAAGATGATCGAGAAGACTGGCGCGCCGACGATCAGGTGCCAGTACGCGACAAAGAAATCGGACATGCCGATCACCACCTGCGTCGGGGCAGGCAGCGCCGCGCCAAAGCTCGAGAACACGCCCTTGAAGGCCGGGATCACGAACAGCATCAGCACCACGGTCACGGCAAAGGCCACGGTCAGCACGGCGATCGGGTAGATCATTGCCGACTTGATCTGGCTCTTCAGCGCGATGCTCTTTTCCATATACAGCGACAGGCGCTCGAGCAGTGCATCGAGAATACCGCCCTGTTCGCCGGCATCGATCAGGTTGCAGTACAGCGCGTCGAAGTACCTCGGATGGCGTCGGAAGGCCTGCGCCATGCTGCTGCCGGCCTCGATGTCGAAGCGGATGTCGTTCAGCAGCTGGGTGAAGTTCGGGTTGGAGTGGCCGCGCGCAATGATGTCGATCGATTGCAGCAGCGGAATGCCGGCCTTCAGCATGGTCGACAGCTGGCGGGTGAAGTACGCGATGTCCTTCTCGGTAATCTTCTTGCCGCGCGCCGCCTTGCGCTTCTTCATCTTGACGACGGTCAGGCCCTGCTTGCGCAGGGTGGAGGTTACCTCCGCCTGGCTCTCGGCCCGCTGCTCGCCCTTGAAGGCCTTGCCCTTGCGGTCCTTGGCCTCCCACTCGAAGATGTATTGCGTGGGCGCCTTCCGCCCTGTCCTGGCCCGTGACGGCGCTGCCGTCCGGGCGCCCGCCGCTGGTGCGCGCGTCGCCATGATTTGACCCCCGAAATAATGCTATTGCTATTGTTTTTGGGCCCCGCAACCCGATGCGGATGCCCGTTTGCGCGGCCGGCTTCATGCCTTGTACTGCCCCGGCCGCGCGCCTGGTCAGTACCGCCTTGATCCGTTGCTAGGAGTTCGTGGTCGCCAGCACTTCTTCCAGCGACGTGACCCCCTGTTTTACCTTCTGCAGGCCGGCTTCGCGCAACGATAGCACGCCCTCTTTACGGGCCTGTTCGGCGATCTGCAGGGCCGTGCCATGCGACAGGATGATCTGCTGCATGGCTTCCGAGATGGGCATGACCTGGTAGATACCGCAACGCCCCTTGTAGCCGCTGCCGTTGCAGCGCTCGCAGCCCACCGGGTGGTAGGGTTTCCAGCTGCCATCGACATCGCCTTCCGTAAAGCCGGCATCGAGCAGCACCTGCGGCGCCAGTTCGCCCGCGCGCTTGCACGTGCAGAGCCGGCGGGCCAGGCGCTGCGCGGTGATCATCAGCACCGACGACGCAATGTTGAACGGCGCCACGCCCATGTTCATCAGGCGGGTCAGCGTGGTCGGCGCGTCGTTGGTGTGCAGCGTGGACAGCACCAGGTGGCCCGTCTGGGCGGCCTTGATCGAAATGTCGGCGGTTTCCAGGTCGCGGATTTCGCCGACCATGATGATGTCCGGATCCTGCCGCAGGAACGACTTCAGCGCGGCCGCGAAGGTCAGGCCCGCCTTGTCGTTGACGTTCACCTGGTTGATGCCCGGCAGCTGGATTTCCGCAGGGTCCTCGGCTGTGGAGATATTGATGTCGCCCTGGTTCAGCATGTTCAGGAACGTGTAGAGCGACACGGTCTTGCCGCTGCCGGTGGGGCCGGTGACCAGCACCATCCCGTACGGGCGCTTGATGACCTCGAGCAGCAGTGCCTTCTGCTGGGGCTCGTAGCCGAGCTGGTCGATATCGAGCTTGTCGGTGGACGAATCCAGAATCCGCATCACGATCTTCTCGCCGAACAGCGTCGGCAGGGTCGATACGCGGAAGTCGATCGCCTTCTCGATGATCTCCTTGCTGTCCTTGTCCTTGGGCACGGAGATCAGCAGCTTCATCCGGCCGTCCTGCGGCACGCGCTTTTCGGAGATGTCCAGCCGCGACAGCACCTTGATACGGGTGGCGATCTTGTCGCGGATGTCCAGCGGCGGGCGGGCAACTTCCTGCAGCACGCCGTCCACACGGAACCGGATGCGGTAGAAGAATTCGAACGGCTCGAAATGCAAGTCGGACGCGCCGCGATTGAAGGCTTCGTTCAGCAGCTTCTGCAGGAAGCGCACCACCGGCGCGTCGTCGATCTCGTTGCCCGGTCCCTTGCGCGCGGCAGCCGCGGCCGACGGGTCGTATTCGATCATCTTCTGCGCGGTCGGCGTGACCGGCGAGATGTTCTTGAGCGTGCCAAGCGCCTCGCTGGCGGCTCGCACATGCTTCATGAGCTTGTCGTGCTCGACCACGACCGTTTCCACCGGCAGGTTCATCTTCTGCCGGATGGCCTCGACGCCGGCCTGGTTGGCCGGGTCGGACATCGCCACGATCAGCCGGTTCTCGCGCCGGCCCAGCGGCAGCAGCCGGTGGGCGTGGAATTCGCGGTTGCCGGCCAGCGCCGGCGGCACGCGGCCGAGGTTGTATTGCGACAGGTCCAGCAGCGGCAGCTGGTATTTGTCGGCGGCAAAGATCGCCACGTCGTGGGCGGACATCGTGCCGCTGCCAATGATCTCGTCGATCAGCTGCGTTTTCTTTTCCCGTGCCGATTGCTCCAGCTGGGCGAGCAGCGCCGGTGCGATCCGCCGGCTCTGGGCAAGCGCAAGACCTAGTGTCATGGCGAAATACGATACAAGGTGCGCAGGCTGCCGAAGGCTGGTCGGAAAACGGCGGGCGGCGCGGTTGACAGCGGCGGGACGGCACAGGGCGCGGGTCCCAGGATCGGGGCAGTTTGCCGCCGGGGTCACTTTTTGTAAAGCTGGCTCGCGTGCGCGTTGGCGTTTGCGCGACACGGCTGCAACCCTACTTGCGCGGGGGACGGAAACGGAGGTGATCCGGCCGGGTGGGGAGGGAGAAAGGTGGGGGACAAAAACAAAAAAGCCGCACATTGCTGTGCGGCTTTCTGCTGATACCTGTGATGCGCGGCGTTGCCGTACATCGAAATCTGGTCGGGGTGAGAGGATTCGAACCTCCGGCCTCTACGTCCCGAACGTAGCGCTCTACCAGGCTAAGCTACACCCCGATTTCTGTTGCCGGCTGACGTTGCGTCGTCAGCAGCAAAGAACAAAATTCTAGCGGCGTTTCTTGAGGTTGGCAAGCACCATCTCAAGAAAAAGTGCTGGCCGCCGTCAGCTCTGTCGCTGCAGCGAGAATGCGCACAGCTCGATCAGCGTGTTCTTGAGCGGCGAATCCGGGAATTGCATGGCGGCCCGCTCGGCGGCTTCGGCCTCGTGGCGGGCCGCCGCGAACGTTACATCCAGCGCCCCGCTGGCGTGGATGGCCGAGAAGACGGCGTCGAAGTGCTCGGTGCCGCCTTGCACGATGGCGTCGCGCGCCAGTTCCCGCTGCTCGGTCGTGCCGTGCTCCAGCAGGTGCAGCAGCGGCAGCGTGGGCTTGCCTTCACGCAGGTCGTCGCCGGCGTTCTTGCCCATCTGCTCGGCGCTGGCCGTGTAGTCGAGCATGTCGTCGATCAGCTGGAACGCCGTGCCGATGCGTCGGCCATACTCGGCGGCGGCTTCCTCCATGGCGGCATCGGCGCCGGCCAGCACGGCGCCCAGTTGCGCCGAGGCCTCGAACAGCTTGGCCGTCTTGTACCGGATCACCTGCAGGTAGCGCTCTACCGTGACGTCGGGGTCGTGCATGTTCAGCAGCTGCAGCACCTCGCCCTCGGCAATCACGTTGGTGGCGTTGGAGAGAATCTCCATGATGCGCATGCTGCCGGCGTCCACCATCATCTGGAAGGCGCGCGAATAGAGGAAATCGCCCACCAGCACGCTGGCGGCGTTGCCGAACACGGCATTGGCGGTCTGGCGGCCGCGCCGCAGCTCGGATTCGTCCACCACGTCGTCGTGCAGCAGCGTGGCCGTGTGGATGAACTCCACCACCGCGGCCAGTTCGTGATGGCGATGGCCCTCGTAGCCGAACGCGCGTGCCGACAGCAGCAGGATGACCGGGCGCAGGCGCTTGCCGCCCGCGCTGATGATGTATTCGCCAATCTGCTCGACCAGCGGGACTTCGGACGACAGGCGACGGCGGATGACGGCGTCAACGGCGCGCATGTCGGCAGCGACCGGGGCAAGCAAGGCAGTGGCGGAAGACTGGGACAAGATGAGATCACCGTTTCGCAAAACCGGTGGATTATATGCGATGCAGGTGTGACTATGGCCCTCGGTGGAGTGCGATGGAAGGGAATGTCAGGCGTGCCGGCGCGCGGGCGTGGGCCTGGGCATGCGCGCATCTATAATGCCGCCATGGACAAGCCCCATGCATCCCGACGGCATGTCCGCCGCACAGCCTGGTGGGTGGCGTTCGCTGCCCTGGCCGGGTTCCTGCTGGCCGACCTGACCTGATCCCTCGCACGAAGCGGGAAGTGCGCTGCCCGCCCCAGCAGGCGCCCAGCGGGCTATCTTCTTGTTTTCTTTGCGCTTTTCCGTAAACCGGATTATAATTTGCGGTTCCTTCGGTCGCGCTTCATGCGCGCGCCGTCTGCGGCGCACGAAACGGCGCCGGCTCCGGGCCTCCCGGAGCAGCATTCATCGTTTCAATCAACATCGAGAGGTTCGACAATGTACGCGGTCGTAAAAACCGGCGGCAAGCAATACAAGGTTGCTGCTGGCGAAAAACTTAAAGTAGAACAGATACCGGCTGACATTGGCGCAGAAATCACGCTGGACCAGGTGCTCGCAGTGGGCGCTGGCGACCAAATCAAGTTTGGTACGCCGCTGGTGAGCGGGGCTTCCGTCAAGGCTACCGTTATCGCCCAAGGTCGTCACGACAAGGTGAAGATCTTCAAGATGCGCCGTCGCAAGCACTACCAGAAGCGTCAGGGCCATCGTCAGAATTACACCGAACTGCGCATCGAAGCCATCGTTGCCTGAGCCCCGGCTCGGACACAGGTTTCATCGCATCAGGTCAACAGGAGTTAAGACATGGCACAGAAAAAAGGCGGCGGCTCTACGCGGAACGGACGTGATTCGGAATCGAAGCGTCTGGGCGTGAAGGTGTACGGTGGCCAGGCCATCAACGCCGGCGGCATCATCGTTCGTCAACGCGGTACGCGCGTGCACGCTGGCGACAACGTGGGTGTTGGCAAGGACCACACCCTGTTCGCGCTGGTGGACGGCCACGTGCAGTTTGCCGTCAAGGGCGCTGCCAAGAAGCAGCAAGTCAGCGTCGTTCCGGCGGCCTGATAACAGCCTTTGCAGCACGAAAGGCCCCGCAGCACATGCGGGGCTTTTTTTATTTTCGGCTCGCCGGCAAAAACGCTTCTGGCGTCGTTGCGCGGCCTTGCCGTAACATTTGTATTATCTGCGGCCACGCGCCCTGGCCAGAACCGCTTCGCTTCGTTTCCTGGCGTTTCGCGGGCGCAAGCCAGATCCTCATCGGAAGACCAACATGAAGTTCATTGACGAAGCCCGTATCGAAGCGATCGCCGGCAATGGCGGCAACGGAAGCGCTTCGTTCCGGCGCGAGAAATTTGTGCCCTTCGGTGGCCCCGATGGCGGTGACGGCGGCCGTGGCGGCAGCGTGTTCGCGCAGGCCGACCGCAATATCAATACGCTGATCGACTTCCGCTACGCCAAGAAGCACGTGGCGCGCAACGGCGAGAACGGCCGTGGCGCCGACTGCTATGGCGCCGCCGGCGAAGACGTCACGCTGCGCATGCCAGTGGGAACGCTGATCACCGACATGGATACCGGCGAAGTCATCGCCGACCTGACCGAGCACGGCCAGCGCGTCTGCCTGGCCGAAGGCGGCATGGGCGGCTGGGGCAACCTGCATTTCAAGTCGAGTACCAACCGCGCGCCGCGCCAGCAGGTCGACGGCAAGCCGGGCGAGCGCCGCATGCTCAAGCTCGAACTGAAGGTGCTGGCCGACGTGGGCCTGCTGGGCATGCCCAACGCGGGCAAGTCCACGTTCATCTCGCATGTGTCGAACGCCCGCCCGAAGGTGGCGGACTACCCGTTCACCACGCTGCATCCGAACCTGGGCGTGGTCCGCGTGGACCATGAGCAGTCGTTCGTGGTGGCGGACATTCCCGGCCTGATCGAAGGCGCCGCCGAAGGCGCCGGCCTGGGCCACCAGTTCCTGCGCCACCTGCAGCGTACCGGCCTGCTGCTGCATATCGTCGATATCGCGCCGTTCGACGAGAACGTCGACCCCGTTGCCGAGGCCAAGGCCATCGTCAACGAACTGAAGAAGTACGACGAGACGCTGTACGCGAAGCCGCGCTGGCTGGTGTTGAACAAGCTCGACGTGGTGCCAGACGACGAACGCGCCACACGGGTGAAGGACTTCATCAAGCGCTACAAGTGGAAGGGCCCGGTGTTCCATATCTCGGCGCTGACCGGCGAGGGCTGCCGCGAGCTGGTCTATGCGATCAAGGACCACCTGGCTGCGCTCAAGGCTGAAGAGGCCGCCGCGCTGGCAGAGCCCGACATCCGGCTGGATGACCGTCTGCACAACGTCGACCGGGGCGACGAGCAGGCGTAAGCTGTCACACCCCAACACAATAACCACGGCTCGGAGACAGGAAACCCGTCATGCAATCGGTCATCGCCCAGGCAAAACGTATTGTCGTCAAAGTGGGTTCGAGCCTGGTCACCAACGACGGCAAGGGGCTGGACCATGACGCCATAGCGCGCTGGGCGGCCCAGATCTCCAAGCTGCGCGGCACTGGCAAGGAAGTGGTGCTGGTCAGTTCGGGCGCAATCGCCGAAGGCATGCAGCGCCTGGGCTGGTCGCGCCGGCCGAAGGAAATCCACGAACTGCAGGCCGCCGCCGCCGTGGGCCAGATGGGTCTGGCGCAGGTCTACGAAAGCCAGTTCGGTCGCTACGGCATCCGCACGGCTCAGGTGCTGCTGACCCATGCCGACCTGGCCGACCGCGAACGCTATCTCAATGCGCGGTCCACGCTGCTTACGCTGCTGAGCCTGGGCGTGGTGCCGATTATCAACGAGAACGACACCGTGGTCACCGACGAAATCAAGTTTGGCGACAACGACACGCTCGGCGCGCTGGTCACGAACCTGATCGAAGGCGATGCGCTGGTGATCCTGACCGATCAGCGTGGCCTGTACACGGCCGATCCGCGCAAGGACCCGAATGCCGAATTCGTCGACGAGGCGCTGGCCGGCACGCCGGAGCTGGAGGCCATGGCGGGCGGCGCGGGCACGTCCATCGGGCGCGGTGGCATGCTGACCAAGATCCTGGCGGCCAAGCGTGCCGCCAAATCCGGCGCCCACACGACGATTGCGTCGGGCCGCGAGCAGGATGTGCTGGGCCGCCTGGCGGCTGGCGAGGCCATCGGCACGCAACTGCTGGCGCCCACGGGCCGGCTGACCGCCCGCAAGCAATGGATGGCCGACCACCTGCAACTGCGCGGCCGCGTGGTGATCGATGCCGGCGCCGTCGAAAAGCTGACGGCCGGCGGCAAGTCGCTGCTGCCCATCGGCGTGACGGAAGTGCAGGGCGAGTTTGCGCGTGGCGAAGTGGTGGCCTGCGTCGACAATGCCGGCCGCGAGGTGGCGCGAGGCATCACCAACTATTCCAGCGCCGAAGCCCGGCTGATTGCGCGCAAGCCGTCGTCGGAAATTGAGACGGTGCTGGGCCATCTGAACGAGCCCGAGCTGATCCATCGCGATAACCTCGTGCTGATCTGACGCACTTTAGGTATCCGGAAGCGGCCAGATCGGGCCGTAACCCATGAAAAAAGGCGAGTCCCCACGGGTACTCGCCTTTTTTTTGTGCCCGGAGCGCTGGTCAGTGGCTGGGCGCGTAGGCCTTCAGGTCGCGAACCATCTGTTCCGGCTTGCCGGCCACGGTGCGGCCCTCGCAGAAATAGTCCGTTGCCAGCGTGGCCGCGTAGGCGTTGCGGGCGCGGGTCTGCATGCGGATCCACAGGTCGCGGTCTTCGCCCAGGTTCGGCACCCACTCCGTGGCGCCCTTGGGCAGCGTAGCGTAGATGCGGCGCTCGAACGCGTCGCAGCGCATGCCTTCGTAGCTGACGTTGCGGCCGCCGCCGGCACTGGTGATTACCACCGTGTAGCGCACCACGCGGTCGGGGCCGACCGAAATCGACTTCGGATCGACCATGAACCGGAAGTCGGACGAGTCGTTGACCTTGAACGGGATCAGGTCCGCGTCCTGGGGCAGCGCCGGCAGCGCCGCCTGCACTTCCTTGAATGGCCGGTCCTCGAAGGGATTGATGAAGCCGCTGTCGGACGCCTTCTGTTCTTCCTCGGGCATGCCCTTGCCAGTGGTCTTGCAGCCGGCAAGCGCCAGGCAGGCTGCCGCCAGCAACAGGCCGGAGCGAAGGCCCCGGCCGCTGAAACTAGTCATCCATGACTCCGTTTGTTGGTCGCCGGCTGGTCCGGCGAAAGAGTGGTTTCGGGCGCTATGGCCGCGGTATCCAGGGTCGCCGTGTCACCGGTGGCGTGGTCGCTGTCGGCCGTGGCTGCCTGCAGCGCCGCTGGCGCGGCATCCGGCTGCCGGGGCGGGCGCACGCCTTCGCCATGCCGGCCGTGCCCCATATGGTGATGGCCATACGGGCTCAGCGGCACGCGTCCACGGTTCAGGAACCGCGACAGTTCGGTCAGCGCCAACTGGTAGACGTCGCGCTTGAATTCGATCACGGCGTCCAGCGGCACCCAGTACTCGCTCCAGCGCCAGGCATCGAATTCCGGATGGTCACTCGCGCGCAGGTGGATGTCGCAATCGCGACACACCATGCGCAGCAGAAACCAGATCTGCTTCTGGCCCTTGTAGTGGCCGCGGATCTCGCGGCGAATGAACTTGTCCGGCACCTCATAACGCAGCCAGTCGCGCGTGCGACCGACGATCCTGACGTGCTCCGGAAGCAGCCCGACTTCTTCTTGCAGCTCGCGGAACATGGCCTGTTCCGGCGTCTCGCCGTACTTGATGCCACCTTGCGGAAACTGCCAGGAGTGTTCGCCGATTCGCTTGCCCCAGAAAACCTCGTTACGTGCGTTGATGAGGATGATGCCGACGTTCGGGCGAAAGCCTTCACGATCGAGCATGACTGCACCTCGAATCCTTTAGAATTACGTCGATTATAAGGGATGCGCGCGCATCGGCCCGACCCCGGGAATGCTGGTTTTCCCGACCAGATGGGCAGTTTCAGGCGCGTCCCCCCGTGAACCGAAAGCCCTTTGCTGCCGTCCGGCGGCGCGGCCGATCCGGCCCGCCACGACCAGCCTTACGAGAAACCAACGGATGAAAGCCTCGCATTTCTTCATTTCCACCCTCAAGGAAGCCCCCGCAGACGCGGAAATCGTGTCGCACAAACTGATGATGCGGGCCGGCATGATCAAGAAGCTGGGCGCCGGCATCTACAGCTATATGCCGGTGGGCTTGCGCGTGATCCGCAAGGTGGAGAACATCGTTCGCGAGGAAATGAACCGCGCCGGCGCCGTGGAACTGCTGATGCCGGTGGTCCAGCCGGCCGAGCTGTGGCAGGAAACCGGCCGCTGGGACAAGATGGGCCCCGAGCTGCTGCGCCTGAAAGACCGCCACGAGCGCGATTTCGCCTTGCAGCCGACCTCGGAAGAGGTGGTCACCGATATCGCCCGGGGCGAAATCCGCAGCTACAAGCAGCTGCCGGTGAACTTCTACCAGATCCAGACCAAGTTCCGCGACGAGCGCCGCCCCCGCTTCGGCATCATGCGCGGCCGCGAATTCACGATGAAGGACGCCTATTCGTTCGACCGTGACGTCGAGGGCCTGAAGGTCTCGTACAAGAGCATGTACGACGCCTACCAGCGCATTTTCACGCGTTTCGGCCTGGAATTCCGTGCCGTGGCGGCCGATAACGGCGCCATCGGCGGCTCGGGCTCGCACGAATTCCACGTGATTGCCGACACCGGCGAAGACGCCATCGTCTACTGCCCCACGTCGGAGTACGCCGCCAACATGGAAGCCGCCGAGGCGCTGCCGCTGACGGCCCAGCGCGCCGCGCCGGCCGAGGCCCTGGCCAGGACGTCGACGCCGGGCAAGGCCAAGTGCGAGCACGTGGCCGAATTCCTGGGCATGCCGCTGGACCGCACGGTCAAGTCGATCGTGCTGGCCACCGATGGCGATGCCGGCGCGCAGATCTGGCTGCTGCTGATCCGTGGCGACCACGAACTGAACGAGGTCAAGGCATCGAAGGTGCCGGGCCTGGCCGAATTCCGATTCGCCACCGAGACCGAGATCGTCGACGCCTTCGGCTCGCCCCCGGGCTACCTGGGCCCGATCGGCACCAAGAAGCCGGTCAAGGTGGTGGCAGATCGCACCGTGGCCAACATGAGCGATT
Source organism: Cupriavidus sp. HE11 (assembly GCF_056097175.1). NCBI lineage: Bacteria > Pseudomonadati > Pseudomonadota > Betaproteobacteria > Burkholderiales > Burkholderiaceae > Cupriavidus > Cupriavidus sp. HE11. Next base: position 1,413,096 of record NZ_CP184464.1, on the reverse strand, counting down.
TCTGCTGCGGCGCCAACGAGCGTGACTACCACTACACCGGCGTGAACTGGGGCCGCGACCTGCCCGAGCCGGCCGTGGCGGACCTGCGCAACGTGGTGGCTGGCGATGCCTCGCCGGATGGCAAGGGCACGCTGGAAATCTGCCGCGGCATCGAGGTGGGTCACGTCTTCATGCTGGGCACCCGCTATTCGGAGTCGATGAATGCGGTGTTCCTGGACGAAACGGGCAAGAACCAGCCGATGCAGATGGGCTGCTATGGCATTGGCGTCACTCGTATCCTGGGCGCGGCCATCGAACAGAACTACGACGAGCGCGGCATCATCTGGCCGGCTTCCATCGCCCCGTTCGCGGTGGTGGTGTGCCCGGTCGGCTATGACCGCAACGAAGCCGTGAAAGCCGAGGCGGACCGCATCCATGCCGAACTGCTGGCAGCCGGCGTGGACGTGATCCTGGACGACCGCGGCGAGCGCCCGGGCGTGATGTTTGCCGACTGGGAGCTGATTGGCGTGCCGCACCGCGTGGTGGTGGGCGACCGCGGCCTCAAGGAAGGCAAGGTCGAATACCAGGGCCGCCGCGATGCGCAGGCTACCCCGGTGGCCGTGGCCGACGTGGTGGCGCACGTGCGCAACCTGCTGTCCAGCTAAGCGACGGTCGAAGCGTCATGCGCGCCGCTGGCCTGCCGATGTCCCGCCGCTGGGCTGCCGCCCTGGCTGGCGGCGTGTTTTGTGCCGTGTTGTCCACGGCAGCCTGCGCCGGCGCGCAGAAGGAAGAGGCGCTGGCCGATTCCGTGCGGGGCGCGCTGGCTGCGGCGATTGCCGACAACCGGCCGGTGCGTCCGACGTTTGCGTCCGGCGGCGAGAAGCTCGGCTACCTGAAATGGCTGGGCGAGATGTCGCGGCGGCTGGAATCGCGGATGCCCGATCCGCAGACGCGCGTCGAACTCATCGAAACGGTCTATTACGAAGCCAAGCGTGCCGGGCTGGAGCCGTCGCTGGTGCTGGGTCTGGTGCAGGTGGAAAGCGGGTTCCGCAAGTACGCCATCAGTTCGGCCGATGCACGCGGGCTGATGCAGGTGATGCCGTTCTGGGTACGCTCTATCGGCGACGGTGACACGCGCAAGCTGTTCCACCTGCAAAGCAACCTGCGCTACGGCTGCACGATCCTGCGCCACTATCTGGATCGCGAGAACGGCGACCTGTTCCTGGCGCTGGGCCGTTACAACGGCAGCCGGGGCCGCCCCGAGTATCCCAATGCGGTGCTGGGTGCCTGGAAGCGCTGGCAGTATTCCGAGGCCACGGTCACGATCGCCGGCGATCCTGACGGCGCGGCGCCTGCGGCCACGGCGCCGGCACGCCGCACGCTGCCGCCCGAATCGCCCGCGCGCAACCCCTTCTCGCCGCAGCGGCTGGCGAATCCGTCATGACACGTGAGTCCCGCGTAGGGTATCGCGCCACATCTCCCGAACTCGAACTATGGCTGAAGCGCCATATCGAGCAGGGCTTCGATGCCGAATCGCTGGTGCTGTCAATGTTGCGGTCGGGCTACGACGCCACGTTCTCGCGCGATACCGTCAATGCCGCGCTGGGCCACCGCCCGCCGCCCAGGCAGGCGCCGGCACCCGCGCCGGTGGTGACCCGGCATGCGGGCCAGCCTGCGGCGTCGGCAGTTCCGGCTGCTGGGGCTGCAGCGGCTGCAGCAGCCACGCCGGCGTCCGGCAGCAACGCCTTCCGCCACGAAGGGCGCGAGATGCCGATCCTTTTCGCGCTGGAGGCGCCGCGCATCCTGCTGCTGCAGAATCTGCTCGATGGCACCGAGTGCGACGCGCTGATCTCGCTGGCGCGCGACCGCCTGCAGCGCTCTCCCGTGGTGAATCCGGACACCGGCGATGAAAACCTGATCGACGCCCGCACCAGCATGGGCGCGATGTTCCAGGTGGGCGAGCATGCGCTGATCCAGCAGATCGAGGCCCGGATCGCCGCCATCACCGGCTTGCCGGTCGAGCATGGCGAGGGCCTGCAGATCCTCAACTACAAGCCCGGCGGCGAGTACCAGCCGCATTTCGATTTCTTCAATCCGCAGCGTCCCGGCGAAGCGCGCCAGCTGCGCGTGGGCGGCCAGCGCGTGGCTACGCTGGTGATCTACCTGAACAGTCCGCCGGCCGGGGGCGCCACGGCGTTTCCACGGGTTGGCCTGGAGGTGGCGCCGGTCAAGGGCAATGCGGTGTTCTTCCGTTACAAGCAGCCCGATGGCACGCTCGATGACCGTACGCTGCATGCCGGACTGCCCGTGGCGTCCGGAGAGAAGTGGATTGCCACCAAATGGCTGCGCGAGCATCCGTATCGCAGCCGGGGCTGACCCGCTTCTGGTTCGACCCGGCGCTGCCCGTGGTCGAAAGCCGGCGCGCCTGCGATAGCCAGGCCGCCTACCTTCCGCATTCGCATCCCACGCTGTCGGTCGGCGCCGTCGACGGCGGCGCCAGTGTCTTCGGGCATGACCAGTACAACGTCCGGCGCGATACCCGGCTGGCGCCGGGCGCAGTGGTGTGGGTGCCCGCCGGCTGCGTGCATGCCTGCAACCCGGTGCCCGACGGGCGCTGGAGCTACCAGATGATCCACATCGACGCGGCATGGGCCGATGCGGTGCTGGACGAGGCGGGCCGGGCCCGCGTGCGGCGGGTTCACGTCACCGATGATGCCGCGCCGTACGCGCTGGTCTGCGCGCTGAACGCGATGCTGTTTTCTGACGCCGAAGTGGTGGAGAAGGAGGCGGCGCTGGTGGCATTCGTGGGCGACATGCAGGGCTGGCTGGCTGAGGATGGGCAGGGCATGGCGGCAGATGGGCAGCCTGCGGACGGCCCGCTTGATCGCGTGACCGCGCTGCTGCACGACCGCCATGGCGACGCGTTGCCGCTGGCCCGGCTGGCCGAGGTGGCGGGGATGAGCCGCTATCAATTGATTCGCCATTTCCGGGCGCGGTTCGGCATGACGCCGCATGCGTTCCAGATCGATCTCCGCATCCAGCACGCGCGGCGGCTGCTGCGCCGTGGCGATGCCCCGGCCGATGTGGCCCAGCAGCTTGGGTTTGCCGACCAAAGCCACTTTCATCGCGCATTCCGCCAGCGCGTGGCGCTGACCCCGCGCGCGTATCAGCGGGCGGGCTAGGCAGCTTTCAGGTCTCCGGGGCCTCCGCGCCCCGCGCAATTTTCTTCAATCCTTGCTGCGCCGGTGCCGCCAGACTGCCCGCCTTGACACGTGTTCAATGGCAGGGAGGCTGGGATGGGATTCGATCAGGCGTCGTGGCAGCAGTTTGCGGTGGTGGCCGGTGCGCACGGGCTGGCGTTGCTGAGTCCGGGGCCGGACTTCTTCCTGGTGGTCAGGGCGTCGATGGTCGACGGCGTGCGCAGCGCCATCGGCGTATGCCTGGGCATCGCGCTGGGCAACGGCGTCTATATTGCGCTGGCGCTCGCGGGACTGGCTGCCACGGCCGGCATGCACGGCCTGTTCGGCGCGCTGCAATGGGCCGGTTGCGCCTATCTGGCGTGGATGGGATGGAAATTCCTGCGTGCACGTGGTGCCGTGCGGCTGCCCGTCGATCCCGCCGATCCCGTCGATCCCGCCGGCCCCGCCGATATTGCCGATGCACCCCGTACATCTGGCGCAATGCCCGGCCACGCGTATCTGGCGCAGGTTGGCTCGGGCTTTCTGTCGGCTGTTCTCAATCCCAAGAACGGGCTGTTCTACGCCAGCCTGTTTGCCGTGCTGGCGGGGCGGTCTACGCCGCTGACCACGCAGACCGCCTATGGGGTGTGGATGTTCGCAACGGTACTGCTGTGGGATATCGCCGTGGCGGCGGCCGTGCGGCATCCGGCCGTGATGGGGCGGTTTGTACGGTCGGTGCGTACCGTCGAACGGGCTACCGGCGTGGTGCTGTGGGGGATGGCCGTCGCGGTCGCCATCCATGCCGCTGGGCGCTAGCGCGGCAGCGTGACCAATGCCGTACCGGCACTTTTCGCCCTAACTGTATCGGTACTGTACTGAGCAGTGTCCCTAGACTGAGCGCCTGTTTTCGATTTTCAGGAGCGCCGTCATGGCTCTGACCCTTCCCCCCGAACTTGCCGCCAGTACCGGCGCGTTGATGGCCTACAGCGCCTTCGTGCTGGTCTCGTCGATCACCCCTGGCCCGAACAACACGATGCTGCTGGCTTCGGGCGTCAACTTCGGCCTGCGCCGCACGGTGCCGCATCTGCTCGGCATCTGCATCGGCATGGTGGTGATGATGGTCATCGTGGGGTTGGGCCTGGGCTCGGTCTTCACGGCGTTTCCGTGGACGTGGAGCGTGCTGCGCGTGGCGGCCACGGCCTATCTGGTCTGGCTGGCGTGGAAGCTGGCCACGGCCGGTGGCCTGCAGGACCGCGAGGTGGCGCGGCCCATGACTTTCCTGCGCGCGGCGGCGTTCCAGTGGGTGAATCCGAAGGCGTGGGTGATGGCGGTTGGCGCGTGCAGCGCCTATGTGCTGCATCCCAACCTGTGGACCAATGCGGCCCTGATGGCGGTGCTGTGCGGGGTGGTGAACCTGCCAAGCATCACCACGTGGGCGGTGTTTGGCGCGGCGTTGCGCCGCTGGCTGGCGAATCCGCGCGCGCTGCGCGTGTTCAATGTGACGATGGCGTTGCTGCTGCTGGCATCGCTCTGGCCCATCCTGGGCGCCCACCCGCACTGAGCGCAGTGCGGGCAGACGGGGCTTCAATGGCCCCGGTATCGTTCAGACCAGGGCGCGGATGGCGCCCAGGTTGCGCCAGTAGCCCTTGACGTCCATGCCGCAGCCAAAGACGTAGCGGTCGGGCACCTTGAAGCCGCAGAAGTCGGGGTGCATCGGCTTGAGCTTGGTCAGCGTCTTTTCGCACAGCACGGCGGCGTGGAATTCCTTGGCGCCCATGTCCATGATGCGCTGGCGGATGGCCGCCATGGTCTCGCCTTCGTCGAGGATGTCGTCAAGCACCAGCACCACGCGGTCCTTGACCGATTCGCGCGGCGCCACGCGCCACTGCATCTCGCCGCCCACCGTCTTGTTGTTGTATCGCGAGAGGTGGATGTAGTCGAATTCCAGCGGGAACTGCAGCTTGGGCAGCAGCATGCCAGTGAAGACCACGGCGCCGCCCATCACGGACAGCACCAGCGGGAAGTCGTCGCCCATCTTGTCGGTAATCTCGCTGGCCATGCGGTCCAGCGATTGCTGCACCTCTTCGGCGCTGACGATTTCCTCGGAGCTGGCCCAGAGTTCGCGGGCCTGTTCGGCGGTCATCATGATCGGTGTCCTGTTACTTGTCTTTTGCGGGAATCAGTGTCGGCAGCGGGTCAGCGGTTGAAGAGGCCCTTCATGCCGCCCTTCATGGCACCCATCTGGCGCATCATCTTCATCATGCCGCCGCCCTTGAGCTTCTTCATCATGCCCTGCATCTGGTCGAACTGGTTCAGCAGGCGGTTCACTTCCTGTACCGGCACGCCGGCGCCCGCCGCGATGCGGCGCTTGCGGCTGGCCTTGATCAGTTCGGGCTTGGCGCGTTCGGCGGCCGTCATGCTGTTGATGATGCCCTCCATGCGGCGCACCTGCTTTTCGGCCTGGTCCATGTTGGCGCCCTGCGCCTGCTGCGCGAACTGGGCCGGCAGCTTGTCGACCAGGCTGCCCAGGCCGCCCATCTTCTTCATCTGGCCGATCTGCGCCTTGAAGTCCTCAAGGTCGAAACCGCCGGTCTTCTTGATCTTCTTGGCCAGCTTCTCGGCCGCTTCCATGTCCACGCCGCGCTGGGCTTCTTCCACCAGCGCGAGGATGTCGCCCATGCCCAGGATCCGCTGGGCCATGCGGTCCGGATAGAAGGGCTCCAGGCCGTCGAGCTTTTCGGCCACGCCGACGAACTTGATCGGCCGGCCGGTGATGTGACGTACGGACAATGCGGCACCGCCCCGGGCGTCGCCGTCCAGCTTGGTCAGTACCACGCCGGTCAGCGGCAGGGTGTCGTTGAACGCCTTGGCGGTGTTCACGGCGTCCTGGCCCAGCATGGCATCGACCACGAACAGGGTTTCGGCGGGCTTCAGTTCGGCGTGCAGCGCGGCGATTTCCTGCATCATCGCCTCGTCGATACCAAGGCGGCCGGCCGTATCGACGATCAGCACGTCGTGGTAGTGCTTGCGGGCCCAGTCCAGTGCCGCGCGGGCAATGTCCACCGGCTTCTGGTCGGGCTGCGACGGGAAGAAGTCCGCGCCCACCTGTTCGGACACGGTCTTGAGCTGGGCGATAGCGGCGGGACGGTACACGTCGCACGACACCGTCAGCACCTTCTTCTTCTTGTTTTCCTTGAGCCACTTGGCCAGCTTGCCGGACGTAGTGGTCTTGCCCGCACCCTGCAGGCCGGCCATCAGGATCACGGCGGGCGGCTGGACGTTCAGGTTCAGCTCGGTAATCTTCGGGTCGGCAATGGCGTCGTCGCCACCGATGATTGCGGTCAGCTCGCGCTGCACCACGCCCACCAGGGCCTGGCCCGGGGTCAGGCTTGTGACCACGTCCTCGCCAAGCGCCTTTTCCTTGACGCGGGAGATGAAGTCACGCACGACCGGCAGCGCCACGTCGGCTTCGAGCATGGCAAGGCGCACTTCGCGCAGCATCTCGGCGGTGTTGGCCTCGGTCAGTCGGGCCTCGCCGCGCATGGTCTTGACGACCCGCGCCAGGCGTTGTGTGAGGTTATCCAGCATGGCAGAAAAGGGGAGGAAATCGGCTTGAATGCGGGGCGCAGCCGGCTCGGGGCAGGGGCGGTGTGGCGGGAATCCCATCGCCAGAACCACCCTTGATGGCACTAAGGTAAACTGCGCAAATGGTCATTGTACTGTATGCCTTGACGGCAATTCTCTACTGCGGCCTGGCCTTTCACGGCTGGGCGACGCGCAACCCGCAACTGGCGGCAGCCGGCGGGGCCACGGTCGGGCCATCCGGGCGTCCTGGCGCCGGCGCCACGGCCGTGCTGATGCCATCGCCCACGCCCAACGGCGGGCGTACAGACGGCCAGCCCGCCTGGTGGCATGGGCTGGTCATGGCCGCACTGGTCAGCCACGGCGTGTTGCTGCACGAGACCATCTTCCCGGCAGACCACATGATGTTCGGGTTTGCCTTCGCGCTGTCGGCCATGCTCTGGCTGGGGGTGGGCATCTACTGGATCGAGAGCTTCTTCTTCTCGCTGGCCGGGCTGGGGCTGATCGTGTTTCCGGTGGCGATGCTGGCAAGCCTGATGCCGCTGGCGTTTCCGGGAGCGCAGATCCTGGGCTACGCGGCGCGGCCGCTGTTCAAGCTGCATTTCGTGATTGCCAACGTGGCCTACGGCCTGTTCACGCTGGCGGCCTTCCATGCCTTCCTGATGCTGCTGGCCGAGCGCCGGCTGCACGGCTTCACCCGGCCCGCGGCGGGCGAGCCCGCGTCCGGGCAGTGGCTGGGCCGCTGGCTCGACCTGCTGCCGCCGCTGCTGACGCTTGAAAAACTGCTGTTCCGCCTGATCGCTGCCGGCTTCGTGCTGCTGACGCTGACCATTGCGTCGGGCTTCCTGTTTTCCGAGCAACTGTTCGCCCGGGCGTTCCGGGTGGATCACAAGACCGTTTTCGCGATCATTTCCTGGCTGATGTTCGGCGGCATCCTGATCGGCCGGCATTTCCGCGGCTGGCGCGGCCGCACGGCATTGCGCTGGGTCATTGCATCGTTCGGCATCCTGTTGCTGGCCTATGTGGGCAGCCGCTTCGTGATCGAAGTGGTGCTGCACCGGATTACCTGACCGGGCTCCTTCGCCCCTTCTCCATCGTCCCTTCCCCAGGCCAACCCGTTCCTGTATTTCCGATCCATGGCAAGAATCTTCATCCTGCTGGCTGTCGTGCTGGGCGTTCTCTGGTGGCTGCGCGAGCGCGCCAGTGCGCGCCAGGACTCCGGGCCGGCGCGGCGCGATGCCGCTGGCGGCCGCGAACCGGCCAGTCCGGACGCCAGCCAGCCGATGGTGCAGTGCGCCCATTGCGGCGTGCACCTGCCGCGCACTGACGCCATTGCCTGGCAGGGGCAGCACTACTGCCGCCGCAGCCACCTTCCGGATTCGGCCGGCGAAGGCGGGGCATGATGCGGCGGGCGTCGGTCTGGTCCCGGCTGAGCGGCTGGCATACGCTGGTCGATCTCTGGCGCCAGCCCGAACCGCCCGACTTCCACTGGCGCCTGCTGCGCTATTTCTGCTGGACCCGCGCGGCCGTGGCCGTGCTGCTGCTGGGCTACGCCTGGCTGCCGCTGGAGCGCGCCGCTGCCGGCGTGGCCGTGACCGACCTGGCGGCCACCGCGCGCACGGCGGCCGCCATCCCGGTGGTGGTGCCGTATCTGTGCATCGCGCTGGTGACGCTGCTGGGCACGCTCTGGCGACGCCATTTCCATGTGCGTGTGCGGGTGCAGGTCATCGTCGACCTGGCGCTGCTGGCCGCCATCTATGTGGTGCTGGGCCGCAGCGGCAATCATGGCGAAGGTCTGGCGATGATCTTCCTGCTGCCCGCGCTGGAGGCTGGTGCGCTCACCAGCCTGATGTTCGCGCTGCTGACCGCCGCGGTGTCGGCCATGCTGGTCATGGCAAATCCGTTCGTCCAGACCCTGCTGGTGCGCCAGGCCGATGCCAACCTGCTGGGCTCCGGCCTGTTCGGCCTGGTGTTCATGATCGCCGCGCTGCTGATGTATATGCTGGCAAACCGCCAGATCGCGCAGGAGCAACTGGCGCTGGCACGCGAGCAGGAACTGCGCATGCAGCAGCTGGTGAACCGGCTGATGGTCAACGACATGCAGGACGGCGTGATGCTGGTGCGGGCCCACGGTGCCGTGGTGGCCGCCAACCCGGCGGCATTCGTGCTACTGGGCGTGCAGCCGCACGAGCGGGTCAGGCAGGGACAGGTGCGGGCCGGCGAGCGCGAGAACGTGCTGTTCGACCTGCGGCGGATTCCGCGCCTGCAGCCACTGATGGAGATGTTGCGCGACTGGATCCAGCGCAAGGACGATGTGCCGCGCATTCTGCAGTTGCTGCCGCTGCCATCGCGCCCGTCGGCCAGCCGCACACCGATGCTGCACACCCGCCTGCGCCTGCGCTTCGTGCTGCCTGGCCTGGCGGGGTTGCGGGCCACCCTGAACGGCGTGTCGTCGCTGGGCGGCGATACCACGGGCCTGCACGACATGTCCGCCGAAGGCGCCGCGCGGCTGCGCCTGGCAATTGCCCAGAACGAGGCCATGGCCTGGAGCCCCGAGGACGAAACCCTGCTGCGCAGCGAAATGCGCGACACGGTGCTGGTGCATATCGAAAGCTGGGAACGGATCGCCGAACAGGTGCAGCAGGAAAAGCTGGCCGCGATGGGCCGGCTGGTGGCCAGCGTGGCGCACCAGATCCGCAATCCGCTGGCTGCCATCAGCCAGGCCAACGAACTGCTGGCCGATTCTGGCGGCGGCGAGGGCTCGTCGATCGATGCCCGGCTGCTGCGCATCATCAGCGACAACGTGCGCCGGCTGGACCAGGTGGTGTCCGACGTGCTGCAGCTGTCGCGCCGCCCCAAGGCCGGCCATAGCGCGGTGGAGCTGGGCCACGCGCTGCCCGAGATCGTGGATCGCTGGCGCCTGGAGATGCGCTCGCGCGCCGGTGCCCGCGCCGAGGTCAATCCCAATGCGGTGCGCGTGGTCGTGGACCTGCAGGGGCCGGTAATCTTCGACGCGTCGCAGCTGCAGCAGGTGCTGGGCAACCTGCTGGACAACGCCTGGCGCTACTGCAGCCGGTTGCCGGGATCGATCCGCCTGCTGGCCCACGCGCTGGACCAGCACCACGCCGAACTGATCGTCTGGAACGATGGGGCCGAAGTCACGCGCGAGCAGCAACGCAGCCTGTTCGAGCCGTTTTTCACCAGCAATCCGCAGGGCACCGGGCTGGGCCTGTTCATGGCGCGCGAACTGTGCGGCGCGAACGACGCCCAGGTGCGCTATGGCGCAATCGTGCTCGATGCGTTGCTGGATCGCACCGGGATGCTGGGCGGCGGGGCTCGCGATACACTGCCGGCCAAGGCATTCGTGCTGACGATGCGCATCGAGACCCCCGACGTGGTCGACGCGGCCATCGCCGGCTAGTTCGCATCACACAACAACAACCGGACATTCCATCGTCATGCCAGCCAGACCGCCCGCCCCCGCCCCGATACTTGTCATCGACGACGAGGCCGACCTGCGCGAGCTGCTGGACATTTCGCTGCGCCGCATGGGCCATGACGTGGTGATGGCCGGTTCGCTGGCCGAGGCGCGCCTGCGCCTGGCCGAGCGCCGCTACAGCCTGGTGCTGACCGACATGCGCCTGGGCGACGGGCTGGGCATCGACATCGTGCGCCAGTTGTCGGCATCGCCCGAGCGGACGCCGGTGGCGGTGATCACGGCCTACGGCAGCGCCGACAACGCCGTGGATGCGCTGAAGGCCGGCGCGTTCGACTACATTGCCAAGCCGGTCTCGCTGGATCAGCTGCGCACGCTGATCCTGAACGCGCTGGGCCGCCAGCAGCGCGCGCCGGCCGATGGCGGCAGCCCGGCCGAGCCGCCGGAGCTGGCCGACCGCGCGGCGCAATTGCTGCCAGGCGTGTCGGCGGCCGTCAACGAGGTGCGGCGCTCGCTGTCGCGGCTGGCGCGCAGCATGGCGCCCGTGGTGATCAGCGGGGAGTCCGGCAGCGGCAAGGAGCGCGCCGCGCGGGCCATCCACGCCATCAGCGCCCGGTCGGCGCATCCGTTCGTGGCCGTGAACTGCGGCGCGATTCCGGAAACGCTGATGGAGTCGGAGTTCTTTGGCTATGTGAAGGGCGCCTTCACCGGCGCCGATGCCGAGCGCGGCGGGTTCTTCCAGGCCGCACATGGCGGCACGCTGTTGCTGGACGAAGTGGCGGACCTGCCGCTGGCCATGCAGGTCAAGCTGCTGCGCGCGCTGCAGGAACGCCGCGTGCGCAAGATCGGCGCCAGCAAGGAAGACAGCGTCGACGTGCGCGTGATGTGCGCCAGCCACAAGGACCTGGCGGCGATGGTGGCGGCCGGACTGTTCCGGCAGGATCTGTATTACCGGCTCAACGTGCTGGAACTGCGCATGCCCACGCTGCGCGAGCGCGGCGAGGACGTACCCGTGCTGGCGCACGCGATCCTGGAACACCTGGCTACCCGCTATGGCGACGCGCATCCCAAGCGGCTGTCACGTGCCGCGCTGGAACGGCTGACGGCGTACCCGTTCCCGGGCAACGTGCGGGAACTGGAAAACCTGCTGGAGCGCGCCTACGCGTTTGCGGAAACCGACGAAATCGCCGTGGCCGACCTTGGGCCGCTCGACGCCGGCATGGAGCGCGCGAGCCTGTTGCAGACCGGCATGTCGCCCATGCCGGCTGGCGCGCCCGTGGCCGCACCGGCCGGCTATCACGCCTGGGGCAGCCCGATGACCTGGCCGGCCGCCGGCGCTGCGGCACCGGGTGGCGCAAATCCGGAACTGGCGCCCGAGCCAGGCGCGGATGACGGCGAAGCCGGGCAGGGCGACAGCGTGGCGGCCGACCCGCTGGGCGCGGCGCTGGCCGACCTCGATTTCCCGATCGACCTGCCTGCGCGGCTGGAAGCCGTGGAGCGCGAGCTGATCCTGCGCGCGCTGCGCCAGACCGGCTTCAACCGCACGGCGGCCGCGCCGCTGCTGGGCCTGAACTTCCGTCAGCTTCGGTACCGCATCCAGCAACTAGGTATTCGCGACGAACGCGATGGCCGGGACGGCCGCGATGCCGCCGACGATGGCGAATCGGTGGCCGAGGGCGAGGGACGCGGCGATGCGTGACGCTACCGGCGCCCACGACTTCATGCCTGACGCCGAAGGCTGGGTGCCCGCCGCCCGGCACGTGCCGTCGCCGAATTTCGATGCGCGGCCCGATGGCGCGCCGCTCGACGTGGTGGTCATCCACAACATCAGCCTGCCACCCGGCCAGTTCGGCAGCGGCGACATCGAGGCGTTCTTCCAGAACCGGCTCGATGCGTCGCGCCATCCGTTCTTCGAGACCATCCGCGATGTGCGCGTGTCGGCCCACTTCCTGATCGCCCGCGACGGCGAGCTGGTGCAGTTCGTGGCCTGCACGCAGCGCGCGTGGCATGCGGGACAGTCTGCGTACTGCGGACGCCAGCGCTGCAACGACTTCTCGATCGGCATCGAGATCGAGGGCGCCGACGACCAGCCGTTCACGCTGGCCCAGTACGACACCGCCGCCGCGCTGGTGACCGCGCTGCGCGCCGCCTACCCGATCCAGGGCATTGCCGGGCACAGCGATATCGCGCCCGGACGCAAGACCGATCCGGGCCCGCATTTCGACTGGCATCGGTTCGCGACGCAGGCGGACCTGCCTGCGGAATTGCTGCCGTATCGGCACGGATGACCCAGTCTGTGTAGGGATAATCACTGTGTTGCACAAACGCCGCAAAACGCGCGGCGGCCTCAAGACGGTGAATGTGGCGCCAACAAAACCCCGAACCCCGCAGGTTGTCATCGCACTGAAAAATACCTGTGCAGTTACGTGAACGCCGCTTCATTTCGGCGCAATGGCGGCTACAATCGCGCCCCCGGCGGTTGCAGGCGCGCCCCATCCTGGGTCACCTATCGGTGATCCATTCCCATTAAAAAATTTTCGAAATTTTGTGCGCCACCGAACGTGACGCCGCGAAGCCTTGAGGCAGCGCGCTTTGCGGGAATGTGGCGCCGCCGCACCGGACCGCCCAGACCCCACGCCGCGCTTGTCAAGACTGGTCATGCTGTCTCTTTTCACTATACTTAGGCCCAGTTTCGAACGGCACCACAACATCTAGTGGTGCCGCCGGGGGACCGGCCCGGAAGTGCAGAAAACGTCGCGGCAGCATGCGGCATTTAATGCAGATGGGTTAGTGGGCCGGCGCAGTACCGAAAGTCCCTAGCAAAGTGTCCGCACGAGCAGTTTGGTTCGCATCTGGCATGGCCTGAATCAAGTGACTTATAAAGCGCATTTTGCTAGGGACTTTGTCGTCTCAGTACAAGAACAGAAGTATTCATTTCAGGGTTAATACCGGAGTTACCTCATGCAAACGGCCCAAAACGAACAACAAACCACCGGCGTGACTGGCGCAACTGGAATTGGTGGCGCAGCAGCCGGTAGCTCGCAGCAGAGCCCTGCCGCTGCAGGTGTTTCGTATCAGGACTACAAGCTGATCCGCCGTAACGGCTCGGTGGTGGCGTTCGAACCGAACAAGATTGCCGTGGCCGTGACCAAGGCTTTCCTGGCCGTCAACGGTGGCCAGGGTGCGGCATCGGCTCGCGTGCGCGAGCTGGTGGAGCAACTGACGCAGTCCGTGGTGCGCGCGCTGGTGCGCAGCCGCCCGAACGGCGGCACCTTCCATATCGAAGACGTGCAGGATCACGTGGAACTGGCGCTGATGCGCTCGGGCGAGCATGAGGTGGCCCGTGCCTACGTGCTGTACCGCGAAAAGCGCACGCAGGAGCGTGCCCAGGCCAACGCGCAGGCCGTGGCCCGCGTGCAGGAAGCCGGTGCGTCGTTCAACGTGACCGACAACGGCGCAACCCGTCCGCTGGACCTGGTGGCGCTGCACGCGCTGATCGACAACGCCTGCAGCGGCCTTGGCAAAGCTGTCAGCGCCGAGCCGATCCTGAAGGAAACGCTCAAGAACCTGTACGACGGCGTGCCGATGACGCAGGTCTACGATTCGGCCATCCTGGCCGCGCGTACGCTGATCGAGAAGGACCCGGCCTACAGCCAGGTGACCGCCCGTATCCTGCTGCACACGATCCGCAAGGAAATCCTGGGCGCCGAAGTGACCCAGACTGAAATGTCGACGAAGTACGCCGAGTACTTCCCGAAGTTCATCGCCCGCGGCATCGAAGCCGAGCTGCTGGACGAAAAGCTGGCCACGTACGACCTGACCCGCCTGGGTGCCGCGCTGGACGCCTCGCGCGACTTCCAGTTCAACTACCTGGGCCTGCAGACGCTGTACGACCGCTACTTCCTGCACGTTGACGAAGTGCGCATCGAAATGCCGCAGGCCTTCTTCATGCGCGTGGCGATGGGCCTGGCGCTGGAAGAAAAGGACCGCGAAGCCCGCGCCATCGAGTTCTACCAGCTGCTGTCGTCGTTCGACTTCATGTCGTCCACGCCGACGCTGTTCAACTCGGGCACGCGCCGCTCGCAGCTGTCGTCGTGCTACCTGACCACGGTCTCGGACGACCTGGAAGGCATCTACGAAGCCCTGAAGGAAAATGCGCTGCTGTCGAAGTTCGCCGGCGGCCTGGGCAACGACTGGACCAACGTGCGCGCACTGGGCTCGCACATCAAGGGCACCAACGGCAAGTCGCAGGGCGTGGTGCCGTTCCTGAAGGTGGTCAACGACACGGCCGTGGCCGTGAACCAGGGCGGCAAGCGCAAGGGCGCGGTCTGCGCGTACCTGGAGACGTGGCACCTGGACATCGAGGAATTCCTGGAGCTGCGCAAGAACACCGGCGACGACCGCCGCCGCACGCACGACATGAACACGGCCAACTGGATTCCGGACCTGTTCATGAAGCGCGTGATGGAAAACGGCGAATGGACGCTGTTCTCGCCGGCCACCTGCCCGGACCTGCACGACAAGGTCGGCAAGGCATTCGAGCAGGCCTACCTGGGCTACGAAGCCAAGGCTGCCAACGGCGAACTGAAGCTGTTCAAGAAAGTGCCGGCCATGCAGCTGTGGCGCAAGATGCTGGGCATGCTGTTCGAGACCGGCCACCCGTGGATCACGTTCAAGGACCCGTGCAACATCCGCAGCCCGCAGCAGCACGTGGGCGTGGTGCATAGCTCGAACCTGTGCACGGAAATCACGCTGAACACGAACGAAAGCGAAATCGCCGTGTGCAACCTGGGTTCGGTGAACCTGGTGGCCCACCTGAAGCAGCAGGCCGACGGCACGTACGTGCTGGACCACGCCAAGCTGCAGAAGACGATCCGCACCGCGATGCGCATGCTCGACAACGTGATCGACATCAACTACTACGCGGTGGAGAAGGCGCGCAATTCGAACCTGCGCCACCGTCCGGTGGGCATGGGCATCATGGGCTTCCAGGACTGCCTGCACGTGCTGCGCACGCCGTACGCCAGCGACGCCGCCGTGAAGTTTGCCGACACGTCGATGGAAGCGGTCTGCTACTACGCGTACCACGCATCGACCGAACTGGCCGAAGAGCGCGGCCGCTACAGCACCTACCAGGGTTCGCTGTGGGACCGTGGCATCCTGCCGCAGGACTCGCTGAAGCTGCTGGCCGACGAGCGCGGCGGCTACCTGGACGTGGACCTGTCGTCGACGATGGACTGGGACAGCCTGCGCGCCCGCATCAAGCAGCACGGCATGCGCAACTCGAACTGCATCGCGATCGCCCCGACCGCGACCATTTCGAACATCATCGGCGTGTCTGCCTGCATCGAGCCGACGTTCCAGAACCTGTACGTGAAGTCGAACCTGTCGGGCGAATTCACGGTGGTGAACGACTACCTGGTGCGCGACCTGAAGGACCGCGGCCTGTGGGACGAAGTGATGGTTGCCGACCTGAAGTACTTCGACGGTTCGCTGGCCCGCATCGACCGCATTCCGCAAGAACTGCGCGACATCTACGCCACGGCCTTCGAAGTGGAGCCGACCTGGCTGGTGGAAGCCGCAAGCCGCCGCCAGAAGTGGATCGACCAGGCCCAGTCGCTGAACATCTACATGGCCGGCGCATCGGGCAAGAAGCTGGACGACACGTACAAGCTGGCCTGGCTGCGTGGCCTGAAGACCACGTACTACCTGCGCACGATCGCTGCCACGCACGTGGAGAAGTCCACCGTGACGCGCGGTTCGCTGAACGCGGTGTCGTCGGGTGCCGACGGCCAGTCGGGCATCGACGCGGCCGCCGCCGCGGCCCCGGCCATGCCGGAAGCCGAAGGCGCGGTCTGCACGATGCGTCCGGGCGACCCCGGCTTCGAAGAGTGCGAAGCCTGCCAGTAAGACATTGAGTCACCCTCGGGCTGTCCCCCTTTCCCGCCGCGCGGGAGAGGGGCCGGGGGAGAGGGCGAGCGTATCGAATGCCGACGCGCAGCCGCCAAGCCGCCCCTAATCGAATTTTCGGAGAACACAACATGCTGAGCTGGGACGACGACGTTCAAGCCACGCCGCAAGCTGCCCCGCAGCCTGCCCTGCAACCCGCCGTGCCGTCCGCCACGGTCGACCAGCAAGGCGTACTGCCGCCGGCCGCCACGGCGCCGTCGGGCATCCTCGGCAACAACCCGAACGCCGCCGCCGCCCAGAGCACGCGCCGCGTGAACGCCGCCGACAAGCGCGTGATCAACGGCGCCACCGACGTGAACCAGCTGGTGCCGTTCAAGTACAAGTGGGCGTGGGAAAAGTACCTGGCCGGCTGCGCCAACCACTGGATGCCGCAGGAAATCAACATGTCGCGCGACATCGCCCTGTGGAAGGACCCGAACG
The DNA here is from genome assembly GCF_056097175.1 of Cupriavidus sp. HE11. NCBI lineage: Bacteria > Pseudomonadati > Pseudomonadota > Betaproteobacteria > Burkholderiales > Burkholderiaceae > Cupriavidus > Cupriavidus sp. HE11. Next base: position 1,396,530 of record NZ_CP184464.1, on the reverse strand, counting down.
GTCTGACCGAGGACGAGCGCCGCATCATCAAGCGCAACCTGGGCTTCTTCGTGACGGCCGACTCGCTGGCCGCCAACAACATCGTGCTGGGCACCTACCGCCAGATCACGGCGCCGGAATGCCGCCAGTACCTGCTGCGCCAGGCCTTCGAGGAGGCCATCCACACGCACGCGTACCAGTACATCGTGGAGTCGCTGGGCCTGAACGAGGCCGAGATCTTCAACGCGTACCATGAAGTGCAGTCGATCCGCGACAAGGACGAGTTCCTGATCCCGTTCATCGACACGCTGACCGATCCGTCGTTCAAGACCGGCACGCCGGAGAACGACCAGAAGCTGCTGAAGAGCCTGATCGTCTTCGCCTGCATCATGGAAGGCCTGTTCTTCTACGTGGGCTTCACGCAGATCCTGGCGATGGGCCGCCAGAACAAGATGACCGGTGCCGCCGAGCAGTACCAGTACATCCTGCGCGACGAATCGCTGCACTGCAACTTCGGCATCGACCTGATCAACCAGATCAAGCTCGAGAACCCGCACCTGTGGACGCCCGAGTTCAAGGCCGAGATCACCGAGCTGTTCAAGAAGGCCGTGGACCTGGAATACCGCTACGCCGAGGACACCATGCCGCGCGGCGTGCTGGGCCTGAACGCGCCGATGTTCAAGGGCTACCTGCGCTACATCTGCAACCGCCGCTGCCAGCAGATCGGCCTGGAGCAGCTGTTCCCGAACGAGGAAAACCCGTTCCCGTGGATGAGCGAGATGATCGACCTGAAGAAGGAACGCAACTTCTTCGAAACGCGTGTGATCGAGTACCAGACCGGCGGCGCGCTGTCGTGGGACTGATTGGTGGGTACTACGTACCAGGCACCATCGATTGAAGGGTCGGCTGCACGGCGGTAACTACATGCATTGAACAGTCCACGCAGCCAGGACGGGTGAGGAGCGGCCATCGGGTGAGAACCCGGTGGCCGTTTTTCTTTTGGGGCGGCGGGGTATCGGGGGCCTGGTATGGGGGTCGGGCCGGAAACCGGGCGAGCTCCCGGTTTCCATCGGCTTAATCCGCCGTCGCGCCCGACCGCTTCACCACGGCCGACCACTTCCTGATTTCGCCGTCGACGAACTTGCCCGTCTCGGCCGGCGTCATCGGCATCGGTTCCGAGCCGCGGTCGGTGATGAACTTGTGCAGTTCGGGCGATTGCAGCGCCTTCACCGTCTCGGCATTGAGCTGGGCGACGATGGCCGGCGGGGTGGCGGCGGGGGCCATCATCACGGCCCAGCCAAGCGCCTCGAAGCCCGGCACGCCCTGTTCGCGCACGGTGGGCACCGATGGCAGCTGCGGCACGCGCCTGGCCGTGGTCACGGCCAGCGGCAGGGCCTTGTTGGTCTGGATCAGCGGCATGGCGGCCGTGACCGAGTCCACCATCAGCGGAATCTGGTTGCCCAGGAAGTCGGCCTGCGCGGGGCCGCTGCCCTTGTACGGGATATGGACGATAAAGGTGCCGGTCTGCGCCTTGAGCATCTCGGCGGACAGGTGCTGGGTGCCGCCGATGCCCGCGCTGGCGTAGCTGTACTTGCCCGGCGCGGCCTTGGCCTTGGCGATCAGGTCGCGCAGCGACGTGAAGCCCGATTGCGGCGTGGCAAGGAACACCAGCGGCACCGAGAACACGCCCGACACCGGCGCAAAGTCCTGGCGCGGGTCGTAGTTGAGCTTTTTGTACAGCGTCTGGTTGATTGCCATGGCGCTGCCGGCCATCACGATCGTGTAGCCATCGGCCGGGGCCTTGGAGGCCACTTCCATGCCGATATTGCCGCCGGCACCGGCGCGGTTCTCCACGATCACCGACTGGCCCAGCTGCTTGCCGAGCTTCTCGGCCAGGGCGCGGGCAAAGATGTCGGTGGCCTGTCCGGGCGGGAACGGCACGATGAGCTTGATGGGGCGGTCCGGCCACGCGGCGTGGGCGGTGCTGGCGGCGGCCAGCAGCAGGGCGGCCAGCGCACGAGGGGCGAATGCCGGGCTGGCGAGAGGGCGCAACGACTTCAAGGGGGATCTCCTCAACTGGTTGGAAAGGCTGTGACGTCTTTGTCCGTGGCGTCTTGTTGCTCTTTTGACCAGATTCTACGCGTGCTTCGCTTTCAGAATTGGCTCAAAGACGCCCGGCAAATGGCCGCATACGATCGTTCGCGGATCTCAACCAAGGAGAACGACACGATGCGAGCCGTTGTAGTGCAACAGCTGGGCGATGTCCCGCGCTTTACCCAATTCCACGATCCGGACCTGCGTGCCGGGGAAATCCTGGTGCGCGTGTGCGCGGCGGTGATCCGCCCGGCAGACCTGGCTATCGCACGCGGGCACCATGCCTGCATGCCGCTGGAACTGCCCTATGTCTGCGGGCGTGACGGCGTTGGCTACCTGGCCGATGGGCGGCGCGTGTATTTCCGCGCCGGCCGCAGCCCGTTCGGTGCGATGGCCGAGTTCGTGCCGGCCGAATGGGTGGTGCCGGTGCCGGACGCGGTGGATGCCGCCGCCGCAGCCGCGCTGGTGGGGCCGGCGCTGGCGGCCTGGCTGCCCCTGGCGGCGCGCGCGGACCTGGCCCCCGGCGAGACGGTGCTGATCCTGGGGGCGTCGGGGCAGGCTGGCAGGCTCGCGGTGCAGTCGGCGCGGCTGCAGGGCGCCGGGCGCATTATCGTGGCGGCGCATCGGATCGATCTGCCGGCGATGACCGAAGCCGACGCGCAGATCGATCTCGGCCAGGCGCCCAGCCTGCTGCAGCATGCGTTTGCCACCCATGCCGCCGATGGCATCGACGTGGTCCTGGATTTTGTCTGGGGCGAGACGCTGGAGCTGCTGCTGTCCGCGCTGGTCCAGGCCGGTGGAGAGCCGGCCCTGCCGGCCGACCACGGCACGCGGGTGGTGTCGGTCGCCGACAGGCGGGCAGGCAGCGTGATGCTGGCGCCTGCGGCGCTGCGCGACTCACGTGCGGTGCTGATGGGGTGCGGCCCCGCCAATCATCCGCCGGCGGAAGACCTGCGGTTCCTGGTGGAGGATGTGCTGGGCTGCATGCACGCCGAATATCTGACGATCGACGCGCCCGAGCAGGTGCCGATGCGCGACGTGGAGGTGGCCTGGCGACGCGCGGGCGAGCCCGGATTGTGTGTGGTGCTGACGCTCGACTGAGCTGGCCGCCGGCCCGGCGGGGCGCCGGGCGGTGGCTCAGGGGGTGCGCGCAAGCGCGATCAGGCGGCCTTGCGCTGATCGGCCTGGACGGCGCCTTCGGCCTTGCGCTGATCGGCCTGGACGGCGCCTTCGGCCTTGCGCTGATCGACCTGGACGGCGCCTTCGGCCTTGCGCTCGCCGCCGAGCGCGTCGGTCAGGTCGGCCAGCATGTCCGCGAGTTCGCCGGCCATCAGCGCGAAATCGGCGTCAAAGCGCTCGTTCTCGTCGTGGAGCGTGGCGTCGGCCTGTTCCTTGATCACGTCGAGCGGATTGACGCGCTTGACCGCCAGCGCATCGGTCAGCACAAACGATACGCGGTCGTTCCATGTCATGGCCAGCCGTGTGCAGCGCTTGCCGGCTTCGATATGACGACGCAGGTCCTCGGGGTCGAGCGGATGGCGCACGTAGCGCACGGTTGCCTTGGTCTCGCTGCTCGATTGCAGCTCGATTTCCTGGTCGACCGTGAAGCCGGCCGGCGCCGTGTCGGTGGCGAGCCACTCGGTCATGGCCGCGACAGGCGAGAGGTTGACCTGCAGGCCAACCACGGGCAGCGGATCGATGGCCTTGAACAGCATGCCGCGCACTTCATCGGCCTTGGCCGTGCCGGCCGCGTCGATCGCCAGCCAGCCGTTGACCGGGTCGATCCACACGCGCGTGTCGCGGCGGATGGCGAAGGCGCGCGGCAGCAGTTCCTCCGTGACCTGTTCCTTCAGCTCCTTCAGCTGCTTGCGGCCAGGCTTGAAGCCCTGCTGCTCTTCGATCTCGGCGGCACGCGCCTTGGTCACCTGATTGACCACGGTGGTGGGCAGCAGCTTCTTTTCGGTGCGCAGCACCAGCAGCATCTGCTTGTTGACGCAATGCACGAGCTGGTCGTTGTCGCGCGGCGACGCCCAGCCCTGGGTCTGCATTTCAAGGCTGGTGCCCGGATAGAACGCGTGTTTGGCCAGGCAGGCCTCCACATCTTCGGCACTCAGCGTCCACGGGGCGGAGAAACGATGAATCTGGAGATTCTTGAACCACATGAGAATTCGGCCTCGCGTACGGGTTGGAAAATTGGCAAGGGACGAATTCTAACGGTTGGAGGCGGGGGTGAAAGCAAGAAAAACGGCGCCCATGTTACGGAATGCAAGCGTTCCGCAACCTGGGCGCCTTGTGCTAGGCCGCCGGTTGGCGCCCGGTGGGCGCCAGGCCCATCTGTCAGATATTCAGCTTCGAGATCTTCGTGCCTTCCAGGCTCAGGCCGGCCATCAGGCCAGCGTTGGTCATGGCAAAGCCGATGATGGGCTGCTGGGCCGTATTGGTGTCGATCTGGCCGTTCGCGCCGATCGTGGCCAGTGCCACGGTGGCGTCGGCGCCAACCTGCCAGCCGCTGCTGCGCACGAACTTGTCGTAGGCGTCCTGCGTCATGAACATCAGGACGAAGGCCTTGGACTGTGCGCCGATCTGCCAGCCGACCGATCCAGAAATGGCCCGGTAATAGCCGTGGTCCGCACCGCCGGAACGCAGCACGCCGTCGCCGTACTCGCCACCGACGATAAAGCCCGCCGACAGCAGTTTCGGGAAGATCAGGATGCCCTTGGCCTTGGCGCCCAGGTCCCGCGCGCCACTGGCGGTGGAATAGAGGCGGTTCAGCGTGTCGGTGGCGCCCGTGTCGATCTCGCGCCGTTTGGACGCCGCGTCGCCCGAGTCTTTGGGGCCGGTGAAGCTACATCCTGTAAGCGACAGGGCGCCCACGGAAAGACCGGTGAGGCCGACAAGCCCAGCGCTGCCGGCGGACAGGAAGGTTCGACGTTTCATTATTTCCTCCAGGAGGGTTCATGTGTTGCAACCGCCTCTAAAGCATAGGCGCGCAAGGCACATCCGCAAATGCGATTTTGTCTGACAAGGAGGGTAGGGGACTCTGACATGACCTCGTCATACTTTCTTGCAAATCCGGGGAACTTGTTCCGGAACCCGGCCGTTAACATACCGGTCTGTCGAGCATGCATAAGCCAACCGCGTTCAAACTCATGTCCTTCCAGAAGTCCCCCCGCCAGGCCAATTCCCAATCGTCGATTTCGCGTGCTGCAGTGCAACGCTCCCGTGGCTGGGTGCGTGCCGGCGCGCTCGCCACGCCCCTGGCCGCGTTGCTGTTGGCCGCATGTGCTTCCCAGCCCGCGGTAGAGACGCCCGAGGCCCAACAGGCAACTGCGCAGATGAATTCCGGCTGGCAGGCCGAGCGCGCCAAATATATGGATTGCGTGCAGGACCGCGCCAATGACGGCGCCAAGGGCAAGGGCACGTCGAAGGATGTGGCGGCCGGGGCGATCGATGCGTGCAAGGGCCAGCTGAAGGTCATGCACGATGCCTTCCAGTCGTACCTGTCGGCGCAGATGAGCAGCGCCCACGGCCAGACCAGCGCCCGCCAGGCCGCCGAGCGCGTGACCACCGATACGCGCGAGAAGGCCCGCACCTACCTGACGCGCTACGTCGAAGTGGAACGCTACAAGGCCGGCCAGCGCTGAGCCGGTGGCAGCTTTCCCGTCATCTCTCCTTGAAACGCGCCCTGCGTTTCAAGGATTCAAGGTTTTCACGATCTACAGCATTGCCAGCGGCTGCGCGTGACGCGGCGGCGGAAACAGCTTGTCCAATTCGGCCAGCTGTTCCGGCGTCAGCGTGATGTCCAGCGCGCCAATGTTGTCGCGCAGCCGGTCGCGGTGGCCGGTCTTCGGAATCGCAATGATGTCGTCCGATGCCAGCAGCCAGGCCAGCGCGGCCTGCGCTGGGGTCATGCCATGTTGCTCGGCAAAGCGCTTCAGGCCAGCGTTGCGTAGCAGCCGGGCCTGCTCGATGGGCGAGTAGGCCATGACCGGCACGTTGCGTTCGCGCAACCATGGCAGCAGGTCGAACTCGATGCCGCGCCGGCTCAGGTTGTAGAGCAGCTGGTTCACCGCAACGGCGTCGCCGCCCGGGGTGTCCCAGAATTCCTCCATATCGGACAGGTCCAGGTTGCTGACGCCGAAATGGCGGATCTTGCCGGCGGCCTGCAGCGCCTGGAACGCCTCGATGGTGTCCTCGAACGGCACGTCGCCGCGCCAGTGCAGCAGGTACAGGTCCAGATGGTCGGTGCCCAGCCGGCGCAGGCTACGCTCGCACGCGGCCACTGCGCCCTTGCGGCTGGCGTTGTGCGGATAGACCTTGCTGACCAGGAACGCGTCGTCGCGGCGCCCGGCCAGCGCCTCGCCGATCAGCGATTCCGACAGCCCTTCGCCATACATCTCGGCGGTGTCCACCAGCCGCAGCCCCATGTCCAGGCCCATCTGCAGCGTGGCGATTTCTTCGGCACGCGTGGCGCGGTGGTCGCCGATATTCCAGGTGCCCATGCCCAGCGCGGGAACGCGCTCGCCGCCGGGCAGCGTGACTTGCTTCATGCGATGCCTCCGGTATCGGGAAACTTGCCCTCCACACTAGTGAACATCGCCACGCGGCACAAGCACGCCGCCCGCACGGCACTTTTTACCTGGCTGCAGCAATCGCCGCCGCGCGGGCGCGCCCGGGGGATCAGCGGTGCTGGTGCCGGAACTCCTGCGTCTTGCCGCCATAGCCGTAGGCGGCTGCGCGCGCGTCGATCACATGGATATACGACACCGGGTTGACGTCGCCGATCAGTTCCGACAGCGCCGCGTACGACTGGCGCAGGTACTCGGCCTTCTCGGCCTTGGTGTTGGTCTCGTCGGTCACGCTGATGTCGAGCTGGAAGGCGTTGCGCCCCGTGTCGTATTCCGACAGCGGCTTGCCGCCGATAAACCACTGCTCGCGCGGAATGAACGTCACGGTGGTGGCAATCACGGGGGCTTCCTTGCCCAGCACGCGCTGGGTCAGTTCACCCACCACGGCCACGGCGCGGCGCGTCAGTTCGGTATCGGGATGGCCGGAAATCTGCAGGGAAACGTGGGGCATGACAGGCTCCTTTCGGGTTTGGATTCACGTTGCGGCGCGCGTGTGTATCTGGGTGTTTGCGTGCTGCGGTGATGTCATCGTAGGTGCTGCCTTGAAATCGGAAAAGCGGGAATATACGATGTCATCTATCGGAATAGCCGAAACTTTAAATCATGCGTGGATTCGAAACGGACCAGCTCCGGACCTTTGTTGCCGTGGCCGAAAGCGGCAGCCTGTCGGCCGCAGCGCCCCGGCTGTTCCTGTCGCAATCGTCGGTCAGCGAGCAGTTGCGCAAGCTGGAGGAGCGTGCCGGCGTGCCGTTGCTGACACGCGGCAAGAAAGGCGCGGCCGTGACGCCGGCGGGTGCGCGGCTGCTGGACTATGCCCGGCGGATCCTGTCGCTGAACGAGCAGGCGCTGGCGGAACTGCGCGGTCAGACGCTCGATGGCGAGCTGCGGCTGGCGGTGACCGACTATTTCCGCCCCGGCGAGATCGCCGGCATGCTGCGGCGGCTGCGTGACCGCTATCCCTACCTGAAGCTGCACGTCACGGTCATGAAGAGTGCCGCCATCGAGGCGGCGGCCGAGATGGATGCGTTCGATATCGGCCTGAGCATGCGGTTGGTCGGCGCGCGCGGCACGGAGAAGACCGCTGGCGGTGCGCGTGGCGGCACGGTGCTGCGACGCGAGGCGCTGGCCTGGGTGGCCGCGCCGGAAATCTCCGAAATTCCACAGACCACGCTGCCGCTCGTGCTATTGCCCGATACCTGCTCGATGCACCAGTTCGTCGTGCAGTTGCTGATGCGGCGCCGACGCGAATTCGAGATCGCGCACTCGGCCTCGGGCGTGGCAGGCCTGCATCTGGCACTGGCCGCCGGGCTCGGCGTGTCGTGCCTGAATGCTTCGGCCATCGGTCCCGGCGTGACACCGCTGGATGCCGCGGGCGTGGCCAGCTGGAAGCTGCCGGCATTGCCGGCTGCGGAGTTCTATCTATTAGGGGCGCGCCGGGGCGAGAGCGAATTCATCGGCCAGGCGCGGCAGGCGCTGGCAGAGCAATTTGGCTGAACGGCTACGTCAATTTGCCGGGCCTGGGCCGTGTGCTCAGGTCTCGCTCCACTGCCGCAGCAGGTTGTGATAGCAGCCCACCAGGCTGCGGCGCGCGCGCTCGTCGGCGTTGGTCTGGTTGAGCGTCTGGATCGCGTTGTCCATGTCGAACAGCAGGGCGCGCTGGCCGTCGTCGCGGATCAGGCTCTGGATCCAGAAGAAGCTGGCTACCCGCGTGCCGCGCGTGATCGGCGTCACCTGGTGCAGGCTCGTGGCGGGGTAGATCACCATATCGCCAGCGGCCAGCTTGACCGAATGCACGCCGTAGGTATCTTCCACCTGCAATTCGCCGCCGTCGTAGCTGGCGGGGTCCGACAGGAACAGCGTGGCGGACACATCGGTGCGCAGCTTGCGCCCAGTGTGCGGATGGATGCGCACGCCGCCGTCCACATGGGCGCCGAACGTCATGCCCTCGCTGTAGCGGTTGAACATCGGCGGATAGACGATGTTCGGCAGCACCGCACTAATAAATAGGGGATGGCGTTCCAGCGCGGACAGGATCAGGTGCTGGCACTGCGCCGCCACCTCGGATCTTTCGTCGATCTGCTGGTTGAACTTGACCGGCGCGCCGGAGTAGCCGGCCGACACGCGGCCGTCCACCCATGCATCGCCGGCATGTTCCAGCTGGGCCAGTACCACGGCCACCTGCTCGGCGTTGAGAACCTTCGGAATACGAACCAGCATCTGAGGAATCCGGTTGAAGCCGCCGGGGCCGGCCGTGGCAGGCTAGCCAGGCGCGGCGTGCGGCTCCGGCGGCGCTTACATGCGATAGGTGAACGACAGCATCGCGGTACGGCCCGTGCCCGGCACCGACCGGCCGCCGTCCGACTGGATCAGCGCATCGTAATACTTCTTGTCGAAGATGTTGAACAGATTCAGGCGCACGTCGTACTTGGGCTGGTGATAGGCAATCATGCCGTCCCAGCGCACAAAGCCGCCAACCTGCACTGTATTGGTATTGTTGGCATAGCGCTGTGACATGTAGAACGCGCCGCCACCCACTTCCCAGCTTGGCAGGATGGAATAGCTGGTCCAGGCCGTGGCGGTGTGCTTGGGCGTGTTGGTCGGCACCATGCCCTGCGTGCCGGCCGCGATTCCGCTCTTGATCTCGGCGTCCAGGTAGGTATAGCCCGCGAACACCTGCCACTTCGGCGTGATGCGGCCGGTCACGCCGGCACGGAAGCCATCCACCTGGATCTTGCCGGTCAGCGCGTACGTGGTGGCGTCGATCTGGCTGCGCGCGTTGTCCTTGGTGATGCGGAAGATGGCCGACGTCACCGACAGGTTGCCGCTCATCAGGTCCCACTTGCCGCCAGCCTCGTAGGCCTTGTTCTTCTCGGGGTCCAGCGATTGCTGGCCCACCGTGCCCACCAGCTGTTCCAGCGACGGGTTGAACGAGGTGCCGTAGGAAATGTAGTACGACTGCGCCTCGGTCGGCTGCCAGATGCCGCCCAGCCGCACGCTGGTGAAGTGGACGTCCTGGCTGGCGTTGGGCAGCACCGTGCTGCCGGCCGTGTTGCTGGAATTGATCGAGTTGCTGATGCTGGCGATGTACTTGTCGTAGCGCAGGCCGGCCACCGCCTTCCATTGCTTCGAGAACTCGATCGAATCGTTCGCGTAGACCGCCACGGTGTTGGCCGAGCCGCCCTGCAGGTTGCCGGTGCTGGAGGCCACGTTGCCCGGCGAGTCGCGGTACGGCGGGTCGATGACCGGCGTGCAGGCCACGTAGCCGGACGTGCCCGTGGCCGGGTTCAGCGCCGTGCTGCCGCAGCTGCCGTTGCGGTAGTAGTTCTGGTTGTTGTAGCCGTCGTGGCCGAACTCCAGGCCGGTCAGCAGCGTGTGCTTGACCGGGCCCGTATCGAACTTCGCGGTCAGCTCGGTCTGGTTGAAGATCGAGTAATCGCGGATGTTGCGGTCATGGCTCTGCTGGCGCACGTACAGCTGCGACAGCGGCAGGTTGGTCGTGGTCAGTGCGGTAAATGCGCCGGCCGCGTTGATCGATCCCACGGCGTTCGGCGCGGTCTCGCGCGCATCGGTTTCCACATAGTTGAACGCGGTGACGTTGCGCAGGCGCAGGTTGGGCGAGAACTTGTGGTCGATGGCGCCATTGAGCGACACGATGTTCTGGCGCGTGCGGTCGTTGTTGAAGCCGTAGTACGTATTGCGGTCGACATTGACCGGATGGCCGTTGATGGCGGGCAGGCCGTAGTCGGGCATGTCCTCGTTGTGCTGGAGCAACGCCGAAAGGGTGATCTCCGTCGAGGTACCGATGCCAAAACGCCACGATGGCGCGATGCCGAAATCCTGCACGGTCATCTCGTCGCGCGTGCTCGGCTTGCCGTCCTGGGCCATGGCCGAGATGCGGAACGCCGAGGTGTCGCCGGTGGGCGTGTTCACATCCGCCGTGGCGCGCACCAGACCGTTGGTCGTGACCGATCCGGTGACCTCGGTGGCGGCCTGCAGCTTCGGCTTCTTGGTGACCTGGTTGATCACGCCGCCCGTGGAGCCGCGCCCGAACAGCATCGACGACGGACCCATCAGCACTTCCACCTGGTCCAGCGCGAAGGTGTCGCGGTAGTACTGGCCGCGGTCGCGGAAGCCGTCCAGGTAGATGTCGGTGCGCGCCGAGAAGCCGTTCAGGTTGATGTTGTTGCCGATCTGGCCGCCTTCGGCGCCGCCGATGGTGATGCCGGGCACGTTGCGCAGCGCATCGGCCAGCGAGCTTGCCCCCTGCGATTCCATCAGCGCCCGGTTCACGATGGTCACCGATTGCGGCACGTCGCGCAGGTCAGCGGGCAGCTTCGACAGCTGGCTGCCCGTGGGGTTGAAGTCGTCACGGGCGGAGGATCCCTGGACAGTCACCTCGCGCAGCGTCTGGGGCACGGATTCGCCCTGCTGCGGCGTCGATGTGGCGGTCGAGGGGGCAGGGGCTGCGACGGGCGCTGCGGGCGCCTGTGTGGCGGGCTGGACGGCCTGCTGCGCGAAGGCGGCGGGTGCGGCAAAGAGGGCCACCAGCGCGGTGGCCACAGGGGTGCGACGGAGCATTGTCAGTTCCAGTGCGCCCCGTACTGCCGGGCCCTTTACCGGCTTCACCACCGGGGCTAAATGTTCGGGCGATCGGGAATATAAATAGGAACCATTCGCGTTGCAATCTCGCCGCAAACACGTTGCGCTGCGCTCACAGACACGCTACATGGTGGTCAGATGTCTGCAAGTTCAAACATCGAATGCGGCCTCTGGCACATGCAGGGCAGCGACGCGCACATTGCATGCGCGATATGTCAAATTTGGCAAGATTTGGACACCTGCAGGCGGCTCGCATGTCGCGGGCCGCCTGCAGACATTTGACCACCCGGGCCGGTGATCTCATCCAAAAAAGTTTCGGACGGTGCGCTGGCGGAGTCATGAGCCGGACCTGAAGTCCGTGCCACCCGCGCGCCTTGCTTCGACCGATTAATCGGCCGTCATGTTGGCGTTCTTGGCGATACGGCCAAGGCGTTCGCGCTCCGACTTGATGAAGGCCACGAAGCTCTCCACCGAACCACCGGCCGGCTCGATACCGTTCTGGATCAGGCGCTCGCGAATCTCGGGGTTCTGCATGCCGGCGGTCAGCTCGGCGTTGAGCTTCTTGATGATGGCGGGGTCGGTACCCTTCGGCGCGAAGATGCCGGCCCAATGGCCGATGCGCACTTCAGGCAGGCCCTGCTCGGCCGTGGTGGGGATGTTCGGTGCCGCGGGCATATGCTTGTCCCACGTCGCGCCCAGCGCCTTGAGCTTGCCGGCCTTGATCTGCGGCAGCACCACGATCGACGCCTCGGACGTGGCGGCCACCTGGTTGCCGATCACGGCGGTGATGCTCTCCGATCCGCTCTTGTACGGCACCACGGTCAGCTGCGCGCCTTTTTCCTTAAGCATTTCTTCGACGAAATGCGGCGTGCTGCCGCTGCCGGCGGTGGCAAACGGCACGCCACCCTGCTTCTTCGAATACTCGACCAGTTCCTTCACGTTGTTCACCGGCAGCGACGGCGATGCCACGATCACCGACGGGCTGACGGCGATCAGTCCCACGGGCACCAGGTCGTCCGGCTGGTAGGGCATCTTCGTGCGGATCAGGCTGTTGGTGACCGTGCCCACGGCACCCACCAGGAACGTGTAGCCATCGGGCTTGCTCTTGGCCACGTAGTCGGCGCCCACAATGCCGCCCGCGCCCGGACGATTCTCGATCACCACGGGCTGGCCAATCCGCTTGCTGACGGCCTCGGCACCGGCACGCGCCACGAGGTCATTGGCGCCACCGGCCGTGAACGGCACGACGAACTTGATGACGTGGCTGGGCCACGCATCGGCGGCGTGTGCCGTGGTGGCGATCAGTGAGGTGGCGGCGAGTGCCAGCGCCAGCGTACGGGCGCGAGGGGAGAAATGCATGCTTCGTCTCCGGTAGTTGTTGTAAAGAGGATCGGGGAGTCGATCTTACCGAAGGAAGCTGTCAGTTTGCTGAATGGGCGGCGGGCGGCCGCTTGCTGCCTGTGCCCTGTCTTGCCTGGCCTGCCGTGCCTCTTCTCTCTCCCATACGGGCGGGGAGAGAGGCACGCCCGTGATGGCATCAGAACGTCACTGCTGGCGCACCCAGGTCTGTGTCCGGCCGATCAGGCTGATGCCGATGAAGCCGCGCACATTGAGCTTCTTGCCGTCGTCGGCCATCGACATCTTGCACTTGTAGAGCTTGCCGGTTTCGGGGTCCAGGATTTCGCCGCCGGTCCATTCGTTGTCGCCGGTCTTGCGCAGGCCGGTGAGCAGGGTCATGCCGATGATGGGCTGGTCCTTGCGTGCATCGGTGCATTTGTCGCAGACCTTGGGCGGGCCTTCGGTCGGCACCAGGCTCTTCACGAGCTTGCCGCTGTACACGCCATCCTTCTCGGCAATCTCGATCACGCCGCGCGCCTTGCCGGTGGTGTCGTCGATGGTGTTCCATGTGCCCGCCGGCGTGGCTTGCGCCATCGCAAAGGTGCTGGCGGTGAGTGCGGCGGCGAACGCGGCGGCACGGGCGGTGTGGCGAAGCAGGGCGCGGGGGTCGGTCATGCGCATGAAGATCTCCAGTTCAATGTCGCGATGGCGGATTCACCAGATCGCGGCGCGGTTTTTTCCGGTCGGCAAGGTTGTGGCCAGGCTGCAGGTCTGACACGCAAGTCGTACACGACGTGCAGGATGTCGGCACCGGACCAGGACGATTGCAGCGGTTCGCAATGAACCGCGTTCCTGCTGGCCGGCATCGGCATCGCGCGACGCCAATCTACTGGCGCCTGTCGTTCGCTGCAATCTCCCGTATCCGTTTGCGTACGCACCAGAGCGTAACGCACCACCACCTGCAATCGCCCGCCTGGCGGCGGCTGGCCTGGATTTTGTCCTGCAACAAGCACCGCGCGGGAAGCGTACCCGAGACATTCCTCTAGCCGGCCTGCCCGATGGCGCAACCGCGCCACACCGGCGCGTCACCGACGCCGGTGGACGCGCAGCAAAGCCCTGGCGACGGCATCGGTAGGAACCCGGATACGCGCGTGAGACAGCGGCTCATTGCTCATGCCTGGCAGATGGTTGACCTGGCAGCGGATTGGCGGCGACGTGTGGGGCGCGCCAGACGCCGATGATCGATCTGCCGACCGATCCGCCGAGCGATGCGAAGGCCGATGGGAGGGCGATGGGCGGGCGATGGGAGGGTGGGTCGACGGCTGGTGCGACGAACATCGCGGTGGCCATGGCGCGCAGCGATCGTTCGACCAACGACACGACGCGATGGTGGACGAGTGCGGTGTCGCGACCACCGGTTCGTACGTGCGCCGACACATCATCGATCGTGCGACTGACGTCAAAACGCAGGTGTCGATGTACGTCGAACAGAGAAACCGTTGCGTAGGCGCATCACTCTTTCGTCGTGCTCGCGCAACTGTCTGATCGACGCACGCGAGACCGGCCGAAGCATCGACGCGATCGTCGCGTGATTGGTCTGTCGCAGTGGCCGCACGCGTCGCGCAATCGCACCGAAGTGTGATCGTCGACGTCCGTACTCACGCTGCGCGATGTGGCTGTCGAGCGCGTCTTCGTCTGTGTGTGCGTGTGTCGGAAAGCCACTATTCATGCGGGTTTCCAGTCAGTACCAGGCAATGCGAAGCGGCGCGAAGATGTCGTGGACGGGCACGCCGCGCATGCCGTTTGAAGGCGCGCACGCGGGGTGCGGGTACGCGTTGCGCAGCACTGTCGCGAGGTGGTCTCCGACCATCGAAACACACGCGTGATGGAACTTCGTTTGGTGTGCGCGCGTCATGATGAGAGAGCGTATCGATGGTGTCGTGATCGCAGTGCTCGCGTGAATTAGATCGATTCGTTCTTGCGCGCAAGTTTTTTTGCACTTTTTTCTTAACATCATCGAACAAACGAATTATGATTCGCCTTGACAAGAGTCTCACTTCATTGCATCGATGTGTTTGACGAAGCGAGCGTCGCAAGAAGGCAAGCAAGAAGCAACGATGACGCGATGCTTCGTCGCAGTGAATGCGGGTAGCCGAGGAGCACCAGAACTTTGACGCAGACCGGGCCGATCAGGCTTCTTACAACGCGTGCAGTCTCCTGTAGCCCAGTGACGGGATGGGCAAGCTACCCCCGTGGAATTGATGTCTGCAGTGCGCGAGGCCAAGCCCGTGCTGCAGGCTTGCTGACCGATATCTCCTCTATTCAGGCAGCGCGCCGCCACGATGGGCGGCGCGGGCCGATCGAATATTCCAGGGCACGGCATGCCCCGGAAATCCGCCTGTACGCTGGCTTTGCAGCCAGCGCGCGGATTTCGCGCTGCCGTGAAGACACCGCGTTGCGCGACACGGGTCGCGGCGGTATCCCTGCTACCGAATTCATTAGCGTGCGGTTCAAGCTGTCGTGCGCCGATGAATCGCTCGCTCGATTGGGGCATGCATCCATGCGCCTCGGATCGGTCGGGTCGTCCATTTAGGTCATTCGACATTTCACGCTAGTGAAGGAGTTATCCATGGCAACTGCTGCAAAGAAAAAGCCGGCCGCCAAGAAGGCTGCCAAGCCGGCCGCCAAGAAGGCCGCTGTGAAGAAGGTCGCCGCCAAGAAGGCTGCACCGGCCGCCAAGAAGGCTGCTGTGAAGAAGGTTGCGACGAAGAAGGTTGCTGCCAAGAAGGCTGCTCCGGCTGCCAAGAAGGCTGCAGTGAAGAAGGTTGCCGCCAAGAAGGTCGCAACCAAGAAGGTCGCCGCCAAGAAGGCAGCACCGGCCAAGAAGGCTGCAGTGAAGAAGGTTGCCGCCAAGAAGGTTGCAACCAAGAAGGTCGCCGCCAAGAAGGCAGCACCGGCCAAGAAGGCCGCAGTGAAGAAGGTTGCTGCCAAGAAGGCCGCACCGGCCAAGAAGGCTGCTGCTGCCAAGAAGCCTGCTGCGAAGAAGGCTGCCGCCAAGCCTGCTGCCAAGAAGGCCGCTGCCAAGCCTGCTGCCAAGAAGGCCGCTGCCAAGCCTGCTGCCAAGAAGGCTGCTGCCAAGCCTGCTGCGAAGAAGGCTGCTGCCAAGCCGGCTGCGAAGCCCGCTGCGAAGAAGGCTGCCAAGAAGGCTGCCAAGCCTGCCGCTGCTCCTGCCGTTGCACCGGCTGCTGCCGCACCCGCCAAGACCGCGCTGAACCCGGCAGCGGCCTGGCCGTTCCCGACGGGCAACCGTCCGTAATTGCCTCGCCTTCGTGCGAGCGATCACAACCGGGAAACGCCTGGGCACGCATTGCGTGCCACACTGACCGGATACGCCGTATCCGGTCCGCAAGACAACGAGTCTTGCCAACCCGCCGATGGCATCCGTGCCCGGCGGGTTTTTTATTCGCTCTGGCGGCCGCGCCAAATGAAAAACGCCGCGGCCCAAGGGCACGCGGCGTTTCTTTCTGACAGGTGTGTAATGTTCTTCAGTGCGAGACGCGTGTCACGCCACCTGAAGACAGCAGGCGCACGCGGTCGCCGGGACGGAACACCTCGTCGGCTTCCTGCGTGATGGCGCGCATGTCGCCGTCTTCGAGCTGCACCGTGATCTCCAGGCCGCGGCGCTGCGTGATGCGGTTCTCTGCCGCACTGCCGACAATGCCGCCAAGCACGGCGCCGAGCAAGCCTGCTGCCACCGATCCTCCGCCGCTGCCGATGGTGCTGCCCGCCGCGACACCGCCGATGGCACCGCCGGCCAGCGTGCCGGCTCCCGTGGAGCCGCCCTGGATCATGACTTCGCGCACACCCTGGACCACGCCATAGCGCACCGTCTGCTCGCGCTGCGCCTGGCCCGGTGAATAGACGCTGCCGGAGTTGGAGTAGTTGGCACAGCCGCTGACCAGGGCCGCGGTGGCCAGCACCACGAGACCACCGATTCGAAGGATCTGATTCATCGCAACTCCCGTCTGTGAATGCCGCGCCCTTCGTGCTCGTCCGGTGTGCGCGGTTCACCGTTTCATCTTAGGCGTATTGGTAGCCGAACGCCGCCGCAAAGCGGCTGCCGATCTCCTCACGCGAAATCCAGTGATTCTGGGGGCCCTGCTGGGCAATCTTGAGCGCACCCATCAGCGATGCGAGGCGGCCGGTGGTTTCCCAGTCCATGCCCTGCTCGATGCCGTAAAGGAGGCCGCCGCGGAAGGCGTCGCCACAGCCGGTGGGGTCCACCACGCGCTCGGCCTGCACGGCCGGGATGGCGTACTGCTGGCCATCGGCAAAGATGCTGGCGCCACGTTCGCCGTGCGTCACGATGAACGCGCGAACCTTGGCGGCCACTTCGGCGCTGGTCCAGGCGGTGCGGGACAGCATGACCTGTGCTTCGTAGTCATTGACCGTCACGTAACTGGCGAGTTCAATGAACGCCCGCAGATCCTCGCCGTTGAACAGCGGCATGGCCTGGCCCAGATCGAAGATGAACGGAATGCCTGCCTCGGCGAACTGCTGTGCATGGTGCAGCATGCCTTCGCGGCTGTCCGGTGCCACGATGCCCAGTGCCGGGCGCTTGCCGGCGCCGAGCGCGTCCTGCACGCTGTTGATCTGCGACTGGCCCATGGCGCCCGGGTGGAAGGCGGTGATCTGGTTGTTGTCCAGGTCGGTGGTGATCATCGCCTGCGCCGTGAACGTGTCGGGCAGCGTGCGGATGTGGTCGGTGGAAATGCCCAGGTCGCGCAGGTACTGCAGGTACGGGCCGGCGTCCTGGCCCACGGTGGCCATCACGAACGGATCGCCGCCGAGCATCTTCAGCGTATATGCGATGTTGCCGGCGCAACCGCCGAACTCGCGCCGCATGCCGGGAACCAGGAACGAAACGTTCAGCATGTGGATCTGGTCCGGAAGAATGTGTTCACGGAACCGGCCGTCGAACGTCATGATGGTGTCGTAGGCGACGGAACCGCAGATCAGGCTGGACATCTCTTCTCCAAATGGCCCCGCGACGGGCCGCAACAGATACGTTAAATAATTCCGCCCGTGCATGACGGGCGGAAGCGCTTGTACAACTGTGTTCTACCGCACAGATTATTTCAGTGCAGCCAGAGCAGCGTCGTAGTTTGGCTCCTGCTTGATTTCAGGCACCAGTTCGCTGTACTTGACGGCGTCGTTCTCGTCGACGACCACCACGGCACGCGCGCAAACGCCGGCCAGCGGGCCGCTCTTGATGTCCACGCCGTAGGCGTTCTTGAAGTCGGCGCCGCGCATCGTCGACAGCGTCACCACGTTGGCCAGGCCTTCGGCGGTGCAGAAGCGGCCCATGGCGAACGGCAGATCGGCCGAGATGGTCAGCACCACGGTGTTGGCCAGGCTGCTGGCGGCCTCGTTGAACTTGCGTGCCGATGCCTGGCAGACGGGCGTGTCCAGGCTCGGGACGATGTTCAGCACCTTGCGCTTGCCTGCGAAGTCAGCCAGCGTCACGTCCTTCAGGTCCTTGCCGACCAGCGAGAAGGCCGGGGCCTTGTCGCCAGCATTGGGAAACTTGCCGCCAACTTCGATGGCGTTGCCGCCAAGGGTCACATTGCTCATGGTTGCTCCTGTCAGAAAAGTACAGCCCGCCGGCCCGGTGCATTGCCGGCCGGCGTGGCGAGGGGGGCGTTGGAATTCAGGGGTAGAAGATCAGCACGCGGTAATTGGCAGCCGCCTGCTGCGTTCGGAATCGTACCCGAACCGGCAGTTCGCTGCCCGCGCGCAGGCCCGTGGCGGCAAAGCCGCGCTGGACGGGCTCCAGGTATTCGGCTGGCAGCAGCACGCGGCGCAGCAGTAACTGGTCCTGCAGATCGGTCATGACGAGCTCGATCGCCGGCAGCGCCGTGGTGGCGCGGCCCTGGTTGCGCAGGGTCACCGCCAGCAGGTAGACGTCGCTGGCCTCGTCCTGCTTCTGCAGTTGCGAGCTGTCGATGCGTAGCGCGTCGAGATCGCGCCACGGCGGCACATCGCAGCCGAATGGTGCGCAGGCCGCTTCAAGTACCGGGCGCAGCGCCGGCATGCTGCCGGCAATCTGGCTGCGCGCCAGATAGATGCCCTGCACCAGGATGCCGAGCCCAAGCACGACGGCTGCCGCACGCATCCAGGTGCGCCGGCTGCCCGGCATCGACACCTTTGCGCTGGGCGCGCGTGCCTGGTCTCGCTCGCGCGTATGACGCAGGAAATCAGGCGCGAAGACCGGCCCGCTGGCTGCCGTGCCGGACGCCGTGGTGGGCGTGCCCTGGTTCAGCCAGTGGCGCGTGGTGGTCTCGCGTGCCACGGCGTCGGGGGTGCCATCGCGCAACGTGACGCCGAGGTCGTGTTCGATGACGTCCTTGGCCTGCGCGGCCCAGGCTTCGGCTTCGGGATCGGCCGGATCTTCGGCACGCAGGAAACCACTGGCGCTGGGCACCGGGTCGGCCTGCGGGAACGGCTCGGGTGCAGGCAATGCATCGCCGGACATACCGGGCGACGCATCGGCAGACACATGGGTCACATCGGATGCTTCCGATGTGACAGTCGAATCGGTCGAATCAGTCGTGTCAGACGTTTCTTCCGCGCGCGCGTCATCCGACACGGTATCGGACAACGCTTTCGAATCTGCGGACGCAGTCGCGTCGGGCGTTGCGGCACCGGCTTCGGCCATGGGCCGGGTCGATGGCGCGTCGGCGGGGCGCAGCGGCGGCCAGCTGGCCTTGGCGCTGTACGCGCCGTAGGGCGGCATGCCGGACGGGTTCTTCGGCGCGAATGCCGCGGCCGGGTCCAGCGAGGAGTGCGATGCCTGGGATGCGTGCGATGCGTCCGGTGCCGTCGACTGCGGCGCCAGCATCGGCTCGTCGTCGAATGCCGAGTGATTGAGCGTCGGCCATGGCAGCGGCGGTTCGGTCAGCGGGGTTTCCGCTTCCGGCGCCGTGTCGGCTGATGCGGGTGTCGATGCTTCGGACACCAGTTCTACGTTGGCTTGCGGCGCTTCAGTCTCGATGGCCGCAGCTTCGGCGGTCTCCGGCGCGACGGCATGCCCGACTTCCGGATCGGGTTCGGGTTCCGGTTCGGGTTCGGGCGAGATTTCAGGGCTGGCGGTGCCGCCATCCGCAATCGCTTCCGCCGCTTCGGCATTCACGCGATCCTCTGCAGCCGCGTCCTGGCGATCTTCGCCGGTGATATTCCCGGCAACGCTCGCGACGCTCGTCTCCTGCACCGGCGCCTCTTCGTCGGGCGACGGCTCCGACATCATCGTCGTCGGCGAATCAAGCGCGGGGACTTCATAGCCCGGATCAAAGCCCGGCTGGAACGGCGTGTCGTCTTCGCGCGCGCGGGCCGTTGCCTGCGTCTGCTCGGCATGGGCCAGCGCGGCGGCCATCGTCACGGCAGGCGCAGCCGGTGCTGTCGGCGTAGCCGGCGTGGATGCCTTGGCCGAAGCCGCAGCGGGGGCGGGCACCTCGATCAGGTGTTCGCGTGCATCGAAGACGGTGTCGCATTGTCCGCAGCGAACCAGGCCCTGGCGCAGCCGCAACTGATCCGCAACGAGCCGGAACGCGGTGCGGCAGGCCGGGCAGCGCGTGACGAGCTTGGCGGCGGCCATGATGACGAATCAGGAACGGTTGGCAGTCAACGGGCGCGTGCCGTGCAGGCAGACCCAGCCTTCCTCGCTGCGCCAGACCGACATGGCGAGCCACGGCGCGTAGGCGGCGGCCACTTCATCGGCCTGCCGTTCCAGCACGCCGGACAGCACCAGCCGGCCGCCCGGACGCACGCGCGCCGACAGCATCGCGGCCATCAGCTTGAGCGGATTCGAAAGAATGTTGGCTACCACCAGGTCGTAGGTGGCTTCGGATACCGATTCCGGCAGCGCGAAGCTTGCTTCCACGTGGTTGCGTTCGGCGTTGTAGCGCGATGCCTCGACCGCGTTCGGGTCGATGTCGATGCCGATTGTCTCGCCCGCGCCGAGCTTCCTGGCCACAATGGCCAGAATGCCCGAACCGCAGCCGTAGTCGAGTACGGTCTCGCCGGCCTGCACGTGCTGCTCCAGCCATTGCATGCACAGGCGCGTGGTCGGATGGCTACCCGTGCCGAAGGCCAGGCCCGGATCGAGTTCCAGGATGACCGCGTCGGGCTCCGGCGCCTCGTGCCACGACGGCACGACCCAGATCTTTTCGCCCACGCGGATCGGTTCGAATTGCGACTGGGTCAGGCGTACCCAGTCCTGGTCTTCCACCGCGCGCAGCGTGAACGCCGGCACGGGGTCGACATTGAGCGCGTTCGCGGCAGCGGTCACCACCAGCGCGGGGTCGGTCTCTTCGTCGAAGAGCGCCACCACGCGCGAGCGGTTCCACGCCAGCCGCGTCGGCTCCAGCCCGGGCTCTCCAAAGAGCGGTTGCTCGTCGGGCGTATCGGCGTCGGCGTCTTCCACCGATACCGACAGCGCGCCGAGGTCGAACAATGCATCGGACCAGGCTTCTGCCTGATCCTGCGCAATTTCGATCACACATTCCTGGAATGCCACGGATTTCCTTTAAGACTGCAAGCCGGGCCGGTCAGGCCCCCGCTTCAGGGTTTCTGGCCCTGGGCGTTGGCCTTCTGGGCCAGGCGGTGTTCAAGATAATGGATGCTGGTGCCGCCTTCCACGAAGTTGGCGTCGAGCATCAGTTCGCGGTGCAGCGGCACGTTGGTCAGGATGCCATCCACCACCATCTCCGACAGCGCGATGCGCATGCGGGCGATGGCCTGGTCACGCGTGGCGCCGTACGTGATGATCTTGCCGATCATCGAGTCGTAGTTGGGCGGCACGAAGTAGCCATCATACGCGTGCGAGTCCACACGGACACCGGGGCCGCCGGGCATGTGCCAGGCGGTGATGCGGCCCGGCGACGGCGTGAACTTGAACGGGTCCTCGGCGTTGATCCGGCATTCGATCGCGTGACCGCGCAGTTCCACGTCCTTCTGGCGGAAGCGCAGCTTCTCGCCGTAGGCGATGCGGATCTGTTCCTGCACGATGTCGATGCCCGTGATCATCTCGGTGACCGGGTGCTCGACCTGCACGCGCGTGTTCATCTCGATGAAGTAGAACTCGTTGTTCTCGTACAGGAATTCGAACGTGCCGGCGCCACGGTAGCCGATCTTCTTGCAGGCATCGGCACAGCGGTCGCCGATACGCTCGATCAGGCGGCGCGGAATGTGCGGTGCCGGCGCTTCCTCGATCACCTTCTGGTGGCGGCGCTGCATCGAGCAGTCGCGCTCGCCCAGCCAGATGGCCTGCTTGTGCTGGTCGGCCAGGATCTGGATTTCCACATGGCGCGGGTTCTCAAGGAACTTCTCCATGTAGACCTCGGGGTTGCCGAAGGCACGGCCGGCTTCCTCGCGCGTCATGTTGACGGCGTTGATCAGCGCAGCCTCGGTATGCACCACGCGCATGCCGCGGCCACCACCGCCACCGGCGGCCTTGATGATCACCGGGTAGCCCACGCGGCGCGCGGTTGCCAGGATTTCCTTGGGATCGTCGGGCAGGGCGCCTTCCGAACCCGGCACGCACGGCACGCCCGACTTGATCATGGCCTGCTTGGCCGACACCTTGTCGCCCATCAGGCGGATGCTGTCGGACGTCGGGCCAATGAACACGAAGCCGGACTTCTCCACGCGCTCGGCAAAGTCGGCGTTTTCCGACAGGAAGCCGTAGCCCGGGTGGATGGCCTGGGCGTCGGTGACTTCGGCTGCCGAAATGATGGCCGGCATGTTCAGGTAGGACAGCGGCGACGGGGCCGGGCCGATACAGACGGCTTCGTCGGCCAGCTTGACGTACTTGGCTTCCTTGTCGGCTTCCGAGTACACCACCACGGTCTTGATGCCCAGCTCGCGGCAGGCGCGCTGGATGCGAAGGGCGATTTCGCCGCGGTTCGCGATCAGAATTTTTTCAAACATGGTCTCTCTCTGCGAGAACAGGGGCGGGCCCGCGCACGCCTGGATGGCGTATCGGGCCAACGCATGCGGCAGGAGCCCCCCGGGGGCCCGCCTGCCGCGCCAGCCGGCTGACGGCTTAGCCGATCACGAACAGCGGCTGGCCGTATTCCACAGCCTGGCCGTTTTCGACGAGGATTTCCTTGATCACGCCAGCCTTGTCGCACTCGATTTCGTTGAGCAGCTTCATGGCTTCGATGATGCAGACGGTCTGGCCTTCCTTGACGGTATCGCCCACGTTCACGAACGGCGCGGCACCCGGCGACGGCGCGCGGTAGAACGTGCCGACCATCGGCGACGTCACCACGTGGCCGGCCGGCAGTTGCGGGGCGGCTTCGGCGGCGGCCGGGGCGGCAGCGCCGGCCATGGGAGCAGCGGCGGGCGGCAGGGCCTGAAGCTGGGGCATGGCAACCGGCGCCAGCACCTGCGGCGGTTGCTTGACGATGCGAACCTTGCCGTCGCCCTCGGTCACTTCGAGCTCCGAAATGCCGGATTCGGCCACCAGGTCGATCAGCGTCTTCAGCTTGCGCAGGTCCATCTTCTTATCCTCCAGAATCGGGTTGTCCGGTCACCTTCATGTCAGGGAAGGGGACGGCGGCGGTCAGTCATTGTTGATTTGGCCTGCCACGCAAGCGTGCCAGGCCGCGGTTGTCTCGCTCTTGCAGATGCGGTGCGGGCGTTAGCTGTCCTGTTCCTGCGCCAGCGCGTATTCCAGCGCCAGCAGGTATCCCTGCCAGCCCAGGCCGCAGATCACCCCGATCGCCTGATCGGAAAAATACGAGTGATGGCGGAACGGCTCGCGGCGATGCACGTTGGACAGATGTACCTCGACAAAGGGGATTGCCACGCCGGCCAGCGCATCGCGCAGCGCCACGCTGGTATGCGTGAAGGCCGCGGGATTGATGATGACGAGATCTACCCCTTCGCCGCGCGCGGCATGGACGCGATCCACAAGGGCGCCCTCATGGTTGGACTGGAACGTGTCCAGCCCGATACCTGCGGACGCCGCGCGTTTTGCCAGCGCGTCGTTGATGTCGGCCAGCGTGGTATGTCCGTAAGTCTGCGGCTCGCGCGTGCCCAGCAAATTCAGGTTCGGACCATGCAGAACCAGCACTTTGCGGTAACGGGCGGAGCGGCTGACGGTAGGGGTAGAAGACACGGCGGCTCGACCAGTTCAACGAAATTGCGCGGAGATTACCGTAGCTTAGAGGGATTTGTCTAGCTCGGGATACAAGGCTGAATGTCGCCTCTAAGACATTTCTGACCCGAAAAGCGACGCTTTAGCCACAAAACTGGCGTTGATGGGGGTTTGCCCGCACGTTGGCAGTGGGTTGGGCGGGTTTTGGCCGGAGATCGGCTCAAATTCCCGCTATTTGGCTAAACCCGTCGTTGCCAGGCTATCAGGCGCCCGGCAATTCCTTGCGTAGTTCGTCGGCGTGGACGCGGCCCATCTTGCGGTACTTCACGCCGCCCTCGGGCGTGATGATGACCGTATAGGGCAGGCCGCCCTGCGCATTGCCAAAGCTCTTTGCCAGCTCGGTACCGGTAAAGCCGGCCACGGCCAGCGGGTACTTGACCGGCACTTTCTTGAGGAATTCCTGGATGTTGCTGGCCGAATCGATGCCAATGCCGATGAATTCGACGTTGCGCTGGGCGTATTCGCCATGCAGGGCGGTCAGCTCGGGCATCTCTTCCACGCAGGGGCCGCACCACGGCGCCCAGAAGTTGACCACCAGCGTCTTGCCGCGAAACTTCGACAGATCCAGTTCCGTGCCCGACGGATCGGGCATTTTTGCCTGAAACAGCGATTCAACGGCCTGGTCGGACGCCTGTTTGGGCGCCAGCGCAAAATTTGCCACCAGGACGCCAGCGGCCGCGGCCACGATGGCCACGACGATCCAGATAACGAGGGATGAGCGGGGAGCGGGTGTGGAGCCGGGCGTCGATGCAGTCATGTTCGGGTGGCGTTGATGACAGTTCTATATAGATAGGGGCGATGGGCCGGTCCGGGAATCAATGGCCGCCGGTGATCTCGCTGACCAGGTTGCGGACGGCGTTGGCGTCGGCCCGGGTCACGCGGCCGCTGGCATCGGCCCGCGCCGCGCCGCGTTCATCGTTGGCATCATACAGCGCGATATGGATGCCGACCGGCGCACCCAGCGTGGCGCGGATCTCGCCGGCCAGCTGGCGCGCCTCGCGCAAGGCCGGCCACTGGCCGCGCCACAGGAAGCTCAGCGTCTCCACGTCGGCCCGACCGGCAAAATGCCGGCTCTCGCTGGTCTCGAAATCCACGCCGGCGTTGAGCAGGTGCAGCGCCACGTCCTTGGGGCTGTCGCAGAAGCACTGTATATAGACGTCGGAATGCTCGGTGGCCGTGCCGTTGAGCACGGCGCCCACTAGGTACGGGCGGAACGGGGCCAGGTCTTCCATGGCAAACAGCGCCAGCTGGCGCAGCAGGGCCAGGATGCGCGGCTGCTCCTCGCTGTGGAACAGGGCCTGATAGGCACGCACCTCTTCCTCGATCATGTCATTGTCGGGCAGCCATTCGCCGGCCACGCGGGTGTCGCCAAGCAGCTGGCGCGCGGCCTTGCGCTTGGCGGTGGCGTAATCGGCGCCATCTTCGGCGATCATGCGCGCAGCGGCCTGGGCGATTTCCTCGCGCAGGCGGGCGGGGTCGGAGGGGGTACGTCTGGACATGGTGTCGATGATACCCGCATGGCCGTTCGACGAAGTCTGTGGCACGGTGGCGCAGCCCGGGGAACCCCGCGCATGCAGGTACAATCAGAGCCTTCTTTCCAGTGCCGCGCGGCCCGGCCGCCGCGGCCCCACGCTTTCCCGAAGCTCCCATGCATATTCATATCCTTGGCATCTGCGGTACGTTCATGGGCGGCCTTGCGGTCCTGGCGCGACAGGCGGGTCACCGCGTGACCGGCTGCGACGCCAATGTCTATCCGCCCATGAGTACCCAGCTCGAGGCCCAGGGCATCGACCTGATCGAGGGGTTCGATCCGGAGCAGCTGTCGCTGAATCCCGACCTGTACGTGATCGGCAACGTGGTGTCGCGGGGCAACCCGCTGATGGAAGCCATCCTGGACCGCAACCTGCCATACGTGTCGGGCCCGCAATGGCTGGGCGAGCACGTGCTGAGCGGCAAGTGGACGCTGGCCGTGGCCGGTACGCATGGCAAGACCACCACCACGTCCATGCTGTCCTGGCTGCTTGAGGATGCCGGCTACAACCCCGGCTTCCTGGTGGGCGGCGTGCCGCAGAACTTCGGCATTTCCGCCCGGCTGACCGAGTCCGACTTCTTCGTGATCGAGGCCGACGAGTACGACACCGCCTTCTTCGACAAGCGCAGCAAGTTTGTCCACTACCGCCCGCGCACGGCCATCCTGAACAATCTGGAATACGATCACGCCGACATCTTCCCCGATCTTGCGGCGATCGAGACCCAATTTCACCATCTGGTGCGTACAGTGCCGGGGCAGGGCCGTCTGGTCGTGAACGGCAACGAGCCGGCGCTGGCCCGCGTGCTGGAGCGCGGCTGCTGGAGCGAGGTGGAGCAGTTCGGCATGGGCGACTGGCGCGAGGGCGATGCCCGTACGGCCGCGCCGGCCGGCAAGGACGCCTTCGACGTGTACTTCCGTGACGAGCTGCAGGGCACCGTGGTCTGGGACCTGCAGGGCACGCACAACCGTATGAACGCGATTGCCGCAATTGCCGCCGCGCGCCACGTGGGCGTGCCGCCGGCCCAGGCCATCGAGTCGCTGGGCCGCTTTGCCAACGTCAAGCGCCGCATGGAAGTGCGCGGCGTGGCTAACGGCATTACGGTGTACGACGATTTCGCGCATCACCCGACCGCCATCCAGACCACCCTCGACGGCCTGCGCCGCCGCGTGGGCAACGCCCGCATCCTGGCCGTGCTGGAACCGCGTTCCAACACGATGAAGCTCGGCGTGATGGCCGCCCAGCTGCCTGCCAGCCTGGAAGCCGCCGACCTGGTATTCGGCTACGGCGCGCCGTCCGGCAAGGATGCGCTGGGCTGGAACCTGGGTGACGCGCTGGCGCCGATGGGCGACAAGGCCGCCGCCTTCCAGGATCTGGGCGAACTGGTGGCTGCGGTCACCGCCGCCGTGCAGCCCGGCGACCAGGTACTGGTAATGAGCAATGGCGGCTTCGGTGGCGTCCACCAGAAGCTGCTCGACGCCATCAAGGCCCGCGCCTGACAACGGTAGGACATCACATGCTGCTGTACCTGCACGGTTTCCGCTCCTCGCCGCAGTCGATGAAGTCGCGGCTGGTGCAGGACCGGATGCGCGCCTGGGGGCTGGAAAAGTATTTCGCCTGCCCGATGCTCAACGTGTCGCCGTCCGAGGCGATTGCCCAGGCGGAGGCCGCCATCCGTGGCGCCCGCGCCGGTGGCGAGACCGATATCGCCATCGTCGGGTCGTCGCTTGGCGGCTTCTACGCGCGCTGGCTGGCCGAAAGGCACGGCTGCCGCGCGGTGCTGCTCAATCCGGCCATCCATCCGTGGACCGACCTGGAGAAATACCTGGGCGAGCAGCCGCTGTACCACGGGGGCGGCTCGGTCGTGGTCCGGCCCGAACACCTGCAGGAACTGCTGGCGCTGCGCGTGGACGCCATCACGCGGCCCGAACGCTATTACCTGCTGGCCGCCACTGGCGACGAAGTGCTCGACTATCGCGAGATGGTCGAGGCCTGCCAGGGCGCCAATATCCGCATCATCGAAGGCAGCGATCACGGCATCAGCGAATTCGAGGACTACGTCGACGATGTACTGGCCTTCTGCGGCTATGTACCGGGCGGAAAACTCCAGGTATGACGGCCGCGAGCGGCCTCAAGGGCCTGCGCGCCGCCTGGCACGCCCATCTGCCGCATGACGCGGCCATTCCGCTGAACCAGCGTCGCTGGATTGCCGGCGAGGGCTCGCTGACGGCGCGGCTGATGTCGGCATCGTCGCGCTTTTGCGTGCAACGTCTGGCGCAGGCGCCGCAACTGCCGTTTGCCGACGAATGGCGGGCGCTGGGCCTGATCCGCCCGGTACCGGCCATCACGCGCGAAGTGCTGCTGATCTGCGACGATGTGCCGGCGGTGTTTGCCCATACCATCGTCGATCCTTACCGGGCGCGGCGCGACTGGCCGTTCCTGCGCGGGCTGGGCAACCGTCCGCTGGGCGGTGCGCTGTTCGTGGACCCGCGTGTGCGGCGCGATCCGTTCCAGTTCGCGCGGCTTTCCATCAACCACCCGCTGCGCCAGGCGCTGCAGCGGGTGTTGCCGGCGTTTGCGTCGGTGCCGATGCTGCCTGCGCGGCGTTCGGTATTCCGGCGCGGCGGCGGCGCCATGCTCGTGACAGAGGTTTTTCTGCCAGACCTGCTGGCACGGGCGGCGCCTGCCAACATTGGCGCGGGCGGCACCAGACTGCCCCGTCGTATCGACACACACAGCAAGGAAGAGAGACAAGCATCATGAAATTGGAAGGACGGGTCGCCATCATCACCGGTGCAGCCGCCGGTATCGGGTTTGCCACGGCGGAGCGCTTTGCCGCCGAAGGCGCGAAGCTTGTGCTTTGCGATGTGAATGAAACGCGCGTGCGCGAGGCCGCCGAACGCCTGGCCGCCACCGGCGCCACCATCGACGCGCACAAGGTCGACGTGACCAGCCGCGACGAAGTGGATGGCGTGGTCGCCGCCACGCTGGCGCGCCATGGCCGCATCGACATCCTGGTCAACAACGCCGGCATCACCAAGGACGCGCGGCTGGCGAAGATGACCGAAGCCCAGTTCGACGCCGTGATCGACGTCAATCTCAAGGGCGTGTTCCACTGCGCCCAGGCCGTGGCCGCCGTCATGACGGAGCAGGGCAAGGGCGTGATCCTGAACGCGTCGAGCGTGGTCGGCCTGTATGGCAACTTCGGCCAGACCAACTACGCGGCCAGCAAGTTCGGGGTGATCGGCTTCACCAAGACCTGGGCCCGCGAACTGGGCCCGAAGGGCGTGCGCGTGAACGCGGTCTGCCCGGGCTTTGTGAATACCGAGATCCTGCAGAGCGTGCCGGAAAAGGTGCTCGACGGCATGAAGGAGCATTGCTGGATGCGCCGCCTGGCCGAGCCGTCCGAGATCGCCGCCATCTACGCATTCCTTGCCAGCGACGACGCCAGCTATGTGAACGGCACGACGATCGAGGCCAGCGGAGGCATGTCGCTCTGACCCGCCCGGCCCGGCTGGCCTTTTCTGGCCCGGAAGTGCCGCCGTTGCCGCAAGGCGCGGTGCGGTATCATCCCGGGTCGTATATCCGCCCGGACAGGTCGTGTTTTGCGCGCTGTAGCGCACTCCACGCCGGCCTGTCCCGGCACTTCTGAAAGTATCGATCCATGCAGTTGCTGTTCGAAGAAGGCGGCGAGATTCGCGCCGGCACCGTACTTGCCCAGCAGGGCGAGGCCTACCAGGTAGAGTTGCCTGCGGGCAAGCGCACCAAAGTCAAGGCCAAGGACGTGCTGCTGCAGTTTGCCCAGCCTTCGGCAATCGAAATGGTGCGGCAAACCGGCGAACTGACCGCCGAGATCGATCTCGACTTCCTCTGGGAGTGTGCGCCGGCCGAGGAATTCGGCTTCGGCGAACTGGCCGCCGAGTACTACGGTGCCGATGCCGGCGCCGTGCAGCAGGCTGCGCTTGCCATGGCGCTGCATGGCAATCCCGTCTATTTCCGCCGCAAGGGCCGCGGCCGCTACATGCGCGCCCCGGAAGACCAGCTCAAGGCCGCGCTGGCCGCGGTGGAGCGCAAGAAGCAGCAAATGGTGGTGCAGGCCGAGTACGAGGAACAGCTCAAGGCGCGCAAGCTGCCCGACGCGTTCCGCGGCAAGGTGCTGCAACTGCTGTTCAAGCCGGACAAGAACAGCCTTGAATACAAGGCCATGGATGCCGCCTGCACGGCGCTGGGCATGACCCCGATGCGGCTGATGGTGGCGGTGGGCGGCGTGGAAAGCCCGCGCGCGCTGCACGAGGCCAAGTTCCTGGCCGAGTGCTTCCCGAAAGGCACGGGCTTCCCCGATGTGGACGTGCCCGAGCCCGCCGGCGACCTGCCCGTGGCCGACGTCCAGGCATTCTCGATCGACGACGTCACCACCACGGAAATCGACGATGCGCTGTCGGTGACGCGCACCCCCGACGGCAAGCTGCGGGTGGGTATCCACATTGCCGCCCCGGGGCTGGGTATCCGGCGCGGCGAGCCGCTCGACGCCATCGGGCGCCACCGCCTGTCGACCGTGTACTTCCCGGGCGACAAGATCACGATGCTGCCCGACAGCGTGGTGGACAAATACACGCTGCAGGAAGGGCGCACCTGCCCGGCCCTGTCGCTGTACGTGACGGTGGACATGGACGGCCCCGACGGCGTGGAGATCCTTGGCAGCGAAACGCGCGCCGAGCTGGTGCCGATCGCCGCGAACCTGCGCCACAACCTGCTTGAGGACGTGGTGACCGAACAGGCGCTGGCCGCCGGCACGGGCGACTATCCGTTCCGCGAGGCGCTGACCGAGCTGTTCCGCCTGGCCAACCACCTGCATGACGAGCGCCAGAAGGCGCGACTGGCAAGCGGCCTGCGCCCGGAAACGCACAACCGCGCGGACTTCAACTTCTATATCGATCCCCTGGCGGGTGGCGGCGAGCGCGTGCGTATCGAGCAGCGCCGCCGCGGATCGCCGCTGGACAAGATCGTGGCCGAGCTGATGATCCTGGCGAACAGCACGTGGGGCAAGCTGCTGGCCGATCACGGCGTGCCGGGCATCTATCGCACGCAGAAGGCCTGGGGCATGCACCGAACGCGCATGCAGACCTACCCGGCGCCGCACGAAGGCCTGGGCGTGGCGCAGTACGCGTGGAGCACGTCGCCGCTGCGGCGCTATGTCGACCTGGTCAACCAGTGGCAGATCCTGGCGGTGGCCCAGCATGGTGTCACGGCCAAGCTGGTGGCGCCGTTCAAGCCCAAGGACGCCGACCTGCTGGCGGCCGTGGCCGATTTCGAGGGCACCTATGCCGCCTATGCCGACCACCAGTCGACCATGGAACGCTACTGGTGCCTGCGCTGGCTGGCCCAGGAGAACCGCGACAAGCTGATGGCGACCGTGCTGAAGGACGGCGCGGTGCGCTTCACCGAGATTCCGCTGGTAACGCGCGTGCCGGAACTGGCGCACGCCAACCGCGGCACCCAGGTGCTGCTGGAAATTGCGTCGACCGACGAGATTTCGCTCGAAGTGTCGTGCCGCGTGCTGGAAGTCTTCGCCGGCGAGGGCGAGGTACCCGAGGAAGAGCTCGAGGGCGACAGCGACGACGACCAGCAGGAAGGCCAGCAGGAAAGCCCGACGGAGGGTCAGGAACTGGCCGAGGTTTCCGCCGAGGCGGCGGCCGAGGCGGCTGCCGAAGATGCCTCGGAAGCTGCAGCCGAGGGTGGCGCCAGCCCGGAGGCGGGCCCGGATGGCGACGATGCGTCGGCGCCACGCGACACCGGCGCCAACCCCCCCGTCTGAGTCCTTCGGTAAACGGGGCGGCTCCCGTACAATCGAAGTCGGTTCCGGCCCCCCTCCGCCGTGGGGTGGCCGGTTTTCGAGCGAGCCCCCCCATACCGACCGCCCAGGTTCCTGACCCATCGTGAACGCCGTTCTCCCAGCTTCCCGCCACATGCATCCGCGCGACTGGTGGCAATCCAGCAACACGCTGGTCAAGGCGCTTGCCGTGTCCGTGGTCATCCATGCGGTGCTGCTGATGGTGCGGATTGCCGCGCCGGAGGTGTTCGAGATCAAGCGTTCCGATCCGCAGCTCGACGTGGTGCTGGTGAACTCGAAGTCCGCCGAGAAGCCGCGCAACCCGACCGTGCTGGCGCAGGCCAACCTCGACGGCGGCGGCGACCACGATGCGCAGCGCGCCACCACGCCGCTACCGGCGCAGACCGAATCGAAGGAAGGCGACCTCATCAAGCTGACGCAGCGCCGGCTGCAGGAACTGGAGGAAGAGCAGCGCCGCCTGATGACGCAGGCCCGCGAGGCCGCGCCATCGGTACGCAGCCAGCCCATGAAGCCGGGTGAGCAGCGCACCGACACCCCGACGCGCGGGCAGGACGAGCGCACCTCCACCGACGAGATGGCCAAGCTCGAAGCCGAGATCGGCCGCAACCTGGAGCACTACGCCAAGCGGCCCAAGCGCATGCAGCTGACGGCCACCAGCGCCCAGGGCGTGGATTACGCGCAGTATTACGACCGCCTGCGCCGCAAGATCGAGGCGCGCGGCACCAGCGATTTCCCGCAGAAGAGCGGCAAGCCTCTCTATGGCCAGCTGATCCTGGTGATCAATGTGAACCGTCAGGGCAAGCTGGGCTACAACCGCGACGGCTACAACATCGAGTCCATCGACGTGGCAAAGAGCTCGGGGGATCCCGCGCTCGACCGCCAGGCCGTGGCGATCGTCCGCGCTGCTGCACCGTTCGGCGCCTTCACGCCCGAGATGCAGGCGAAGCAGGACATCCTCGAAGTCATTTCCACTTTCAAGTTCACACGCAGCGGGCTCGACGTCCGGCTGCAAGGACGCTGATGACCGCAGAACAGCAATCCGCCGACCGCTACGTCGTGGTTGGCAACCCCGTATCGCACAGCCGCTCGCCGGCCATTCATGCCGCGTTCTCGCGCCAGACCGGCGAGGCCGTCGAATACGATCGCCTGGAGGCGCCGCTCGACGCGTTTGCCGACACCGTGCGCAAGTTCCTGGCCGACGGCGGCCATGGCTTCAACGTCACCACGCCGTTCAAGCTCGAAGCCTATGACCTGGCGGATCGCCTGACGCCGCGTGCGGAAGCCGCCGGCGCGGTCAACACGATGTGGATCGAGGACGGAATGATCCATGGCGACAATACCGACGGTGTCGGCCTGGTGCGCGATATCCAGGACAACCTCGACGTGCTGCTGGAAGACAAGCGCATTCTGGTGCTGGGCGCCGGTGGCGCGGCCATGGGTGCGCTGCTGCCGCTGATCGAATGCCGCCCGGCGCGGATCGTGGTCGCCAACCGCACGGCGCAGAAGGCCAGCGACATGGTCGAGCAGTTCGTGGAAGCGGCCGACCAGTACGGCGTGGAACTGTGGGCTGGCGGTCTGGATGCGTTGAACGCGCTGTCCGAGGACGAGGGCTGCGACGTGGTCATCAACGCATCGGCCAGCAGCCTGCAAGGCGAACTGCCGCCGGTGCCCGACTACCTGCTGGGCGAGGGCGTGCTGGCCTACGACATGATGTACGGCGCCAAGCCGACCGTGTTCCTGGCCTACGCGGCCAAGTGCGGCGCCCGCACGTCCGACGGGCTGGGCATGCTGGTGGAGCAGGCCGCCGAGGCATTCTACAACTGGCGCGGCGTGCGTCCGAGCACCGCCCCGGTCCTGGCCGAGCTGCGCGCCGCGCTGCAGGCCGAAGCCACCCGCTGATCCCCGCGCGGAGCCGACTTGGCACGCCAGCGAAGCGGCGCCGCGCGCGCACCTGCCAAGGTATCCGGCGCGGCCAGTCCGCTGCGCTGGATCGGCTATCTGGGCGAATGCCTGATCATCGGCGTGCTGGCGCTGCAGCTGTACTTTTTCCTGCAGATTGCCGCCTGGCAGTACCTGAATCCGTCATCCACGTCATTCATGCGCGCCGAACGCTGGCGCCTGTGCGGCTTCAATTTCTGGAGCTGCTCGATCGACCGCAAGTGGGTGGGGTATGACCAGATGTCGCGCAATATCAAGCGCGCGGTGATTGCCAGCGAGGATGCCGACTTCGTCAACCATCCCGGCTACGAACTCGACGCGATGCTGGACGCGTGGGAGCGCAACAAGAAGCGCGGCCATATCGAACGTGGCGGATCTACGATTACCCAGCAGCTTGCCAAGAACCTGTTCCTGTCTTCGGAGCAATACTACGTACGCAAGGGCCAGGAGCTGGCTATCACGTGGATGCTCGAATTCTGGCTCGACAAGCAGCGGATCTTCGAGATCTACCTGAATTCGGTGGAATGGGGCGAGGGCGTGTTCGGCATCGAGGCCGCCGCGCAGCACTACTTCCACACCTCGGCGTCGAAGCTGACCGTGGGCCAGGCCGCGCGGCTGGCGGCGGCGCTGCCAGCGCCGAAGTGCTTCGACAAGAAGGAATACTGCGCCAACGTGCGCGTGAACTTCCGCGTCAAGGCATCGATCATCGCCCGGCGCATGGGCGCGGCGACACTGCCGGATTAGCGGCGCGGGGGAGAGGCCGGCAGTCCAGATTGCGACAGGCCGGCAGGCGGAACGGCCCTGCCCTCGCCCCTGACCCCCGTCTTGCGTCGGGGGACGGGGAGAGCTGACGCCCGTTCAGCTGAGCCAGCCCTTGCGCTTGAAATACACCAGTGGAATTGCCGCCGACACGGCCATCAGAGCGATGGCCCACGGGTAGCCGATGGCCCAGTCCAGCTCCGGCATGAGCTTGAAGTTCATGCCGTAGATGCTGGCAATCAGCGTGGGCGGCATCAGCGCCACCGACACCACCGAGAACAGCTTGATGATCTTGTTCTGGTTGATGTTGATGAAACCGACCGTGGCATCCATCAGGAAGTTGATCTTGTCGAACAGGAACGCGGTGTGGTTCTCGATCGAATCGATGTCGCGCAGGATCTGGCGCGCCTCGTCCTGCTGTTCGGCAGACAGCAGCTGGCTGCGCATCAGGAACGACACCGCGCGGCGCGTATCCATGACATTGCGGCGGATGCGGCCGTTCAAGTCTTCCTCGCGTGCGATGGTCTCAAGCACGTCGGCCGCGGCGGCATCGGTCACGTTCTCGGCCAGCACGCGGCGGCTGGCTTCTTCCAGCCGCTCGTAGATCTCCTCGATCGAATCGGCCGAATACTCGGCGTCGGTCGCGTAGAGATCCATCAGCACGTCCTTGGCGTTGCGAACCGAACCGGGCCGCATCCGGGCGCGCAGCCGCACCAGGCGGAACACGGGCAGGTCTTCGTCGTGGATCGAGAACAGGACGTCGCGCGTAAGCACGAACGCCACGCGCACGTTGCGCGAGGCCTCGTCTTCCGCCAGCAGGAAGTCCGTGCGGATATGGATATTCTCGTCCTCGCCCTCGAAATAGCGCGCCGATGCCTCGAGGTCACCGAGGTCTTCGAGTTCCGGCAGGACTACGCCGTAGGCTTCCTTGATCCATGCCAATTCCTCGTCGTCGGGGCTGACCACGTCGATCCAGATGGGCTTGTGCTGCAGCAGCTCATTGCGCTCGTCGACCTGCTCCTGGGCGAGCCGACCTTTCTGCAGGACGAACAGATTGATCATCCCTTGGATTCCTTGTTACTGATTGCGCGATGTCCGGAAACAGGCGCAGGCAAGGCATCGCCAGCAAAGCGACCATGGGGCGGCCGGCAAGCGTGATCGCGCTGCGTGCGGATGGCGGATGCCGGGTCCGTTGCAAGGCGATGACGTTTGCCTGTTGCCTGTATCTGGCTGGCAAGCCGGGGGAGGGAAGATCCGCAGCGCGCGGCAGCCGGAAGGCGGCCGCAGGAGGAACGGAAAGACACACTCACCCGCAGGTGTCTGCGGGCAAGTACGGCGACGAGCAAGGCAATGGCCCCGCGCGGATCGGCGTTACGCAGCCCGCAGTGACATGGCATCCGGCGATGACGCGGCCTGGCCGCTACAACCCGAACACCCGATGCTACTGCCCACGTAGTTTCTCCGGGATTCTGATGGCCGCGAGTGTAATCCAACGCGGGGGGGCTTGTTAAGCGAAATCTCTGCACCGGTGTTGCTCAAAGGCGCCGACGCAGCAGCGGGGCGAGCATCACGGACGACAGCGCCGCGAACATCAGCACGATGGCCGCGTAGTCCTGCCAGTGGGGCGTCTCGCCCAGCAGCCACATGCCCGAGAACACGCCTACCACTGGAATGAACATGATCGACAGGCTCGACACCACGGGCGGCAGGCTGCGTGCCAGCGCGAACCAGACCAGGTGGCAGTACGCGAATACCACCACGGCGTTGTAGCCGATGGCGGCCCATTCGATGCCGGTGGGCATGCGCCAGCCAGTCTCGAACAGCAGCGAGCCGATGGCCAGGAACGGCAGCGTGACAGCCAGCATCCAGAAGGTCAGCGCGCCGATCGGCACATCGATCTGCGTGCGCTTCATCAACTGGGTGCCGAAGCCCCAGCCGGCGGCCGCCACCAGCATCAGCAGCGTGCCGGCCGGGCTGCCGGTCAGCGCGGCGATCTCGCCCGACAGCAGCAGCACGGTGCCGGTCAGCGCGCAGGCAATGCCGATCCACGCCGACAGCGCGATCCGCTCGCGGAAGATCATCAGGCCCCAGACCACGGCCCAGATCGGCATGGTGTAGCCCAGGATGGCGGCCCGGCCCGACGACAGCAGCTTGACCGCGCAGATTGCGAACAAATGCCAGATCACCATGTTCGGGATGGCCAGCTTGACCACTGTTGCCCAGGCCTGGCGCGGCACCCGCAGCGAATCGCCGCGCAGCTTCAGGGCAAGGCCCAGCGCCACCAGCCCGCCGGCCATGCAAAGCAGCCGGAATCCCATGGCCGGGAAGTGCGCGACGCCGACTTTCATGATTGGCCAGTTCAGGCCCCAGGCGATCGTCAGGATGACGAGCAGGATGAGACCGCGGCGGTCAAGGTGCATGGCTCTGGTGAAATGGCGACCTGATGTGATGGGGTCGCTTCTTTTAAGCGGAAGCTCCAGACAATAGCACGCCAGCAGGTAGAATGCCGCCCACGCCATACGGCGCGCCGCGGTATGCCTCGTTCGCCCCGCCGCGCCAACCGGCCGGTGCCTACCCGCGTTATGCTGTGAAGACTGTCGAACACAGCCGGGCCGCCGGCTTCACCCGAATACCGAGCATCCCATGACCTTTACCGAGCTGCTGTCCAATGCCTGGCAGCGAAACGATTCCCTGCTGTGTGTCGGGCTCGATCCGGACCCGGCCAAGCTGCCGCTGTCGATGACCGGCACTGGCGGCGCAATCTTTTCGTTCTGTCGCGAAATCGTCGATGCCACGGCCGACCTGGTCTGCGCCTTCAAGCCGCAGATTGCCTATTTCCACTCCCAGCGTGCCGAGGACCAGCTCGAGCAGCTGATCGAGTACATCCACGACGCCCATCCCGGGATTCCCGTGATCCTCGACGCCAAGCGCGGCGATATCGGCTCGACGGCCGAGCACTACGCGATCGAGGCCTTCGAGCGCTACAAGGCCGACGCGGTGACCGTCAGCCCGTACATGGGTTTCGATTCGATGTCGCCGTACCTGGCGCATCCGGGCAAGGGTGTGATCGTGCTGTGCCGTACGTCGAACCCCGGCGGGTCGGACGTGCAGTTCCTGCAGGTCGACGGCAAGCCGCTGTACCAGGTGGTGGCCGAGGCCGCGCGCGAGCGCTGGAATACCAATGGCCAGATGGGCCTGGTGGTGGGCGCGACGTTCCCGAACGAAATCGCCAAGGTGCGCCAGATCGTGGGCGACATGCCGCTGCTGATTCCTGGCATCGGCGCCCAGGGCGGCGACATCGAGGCCACCGTCAGGGCGGGCCGCACGGCCGATGGCACCGGCATGATGATCAATTCCTCGCGCGCGATCCTGTACGCCAGCCGCGACAAGGATTTTGCCGCCGCAGCCCGCAACGTTGCGCTGCAGACGCGCGAGACGATCAACCGTTACCGCCACGGCTGATCGCTGCCTTCTTCCCTTGCCCGGCCGGGTGAGGGAAGAAACGCCGCCGGTATTCCGGCGGTATGGTCTTTATTCCTCGTTCCGGATCATCTCGATCAGCCCGCGCATGGCGTGCTCGGCCGCCTGACGGCGGATCTGGGCGCGGTCGCCCTTGAAACGCTGGGTTTCGGTGCGGGTGGTGATGCGGTTGCTCCAGCCGAAGCACACCATGCCCACCGGCTTTTCGGGCGAGCCGCCGTTCGGCCCGGCCACGCCGGTAATCGACAGCGATACCTGCGCGCGGCTGTTCAGCAGCGCGCCCTCGGCCATGGCATGGGCCACTTCCTCGCTGACCGCGCCGTGGTCGCGAATCAGCTTGGCGGGCACGCCGATCATGGTGGTCTTGGCTTCGTTCGAATAGGTCACGAAGCCGCGCTCGAACCAGCCCGACGACCCCGAGACATCGGTGATGGCCGCCGCCACCAGCCCGCCCGTGCAGGACTCGGCGGTGGCCAGCATGAGCGAACGTTCCGCAAGGGTGGCTCCGGCCTGGATGGCGAGCTGGTCAAGCAGGCGGCTGACGGACATGGCGACGGTTCCCGGAAATCCTGATGCAGTGGTGACGAAAGGGGTGGGCGCTCAGAACGAGCGCCACAGGGCAAAGACGAGCAGCGTGTAGAACGCCGCAAAGATATCGTCGAACATCACGCCGAATGCCCCCGTGAAGCCGGGCCCCTTGAGCGTGCGGTCGTAGTAGCGGATCGGCGCCGGCTTGACGATATCGAAGAAGCGGAACCACAGGAAGGCCGCGAACTGGCCCCAGAAGCCGGTGGGCATGACAAACACGAGCACCAGCCAGAAGGCCACGATCTCGTCCCAGACCATGCTGCCGTGGTCGTACACGCCCATGTCCCGCGCGGTGCGCAGGCAGGCCCAGATGCCGACCAGGAACCCACCGGCAATAATCCACAGCCACGTATTCGGCTCGATCCACATCGAGATCACGACGTACGACAGCCAGCCATACAGCGTGCCGACCGTGCCCGGGCTCACCGGCGACAGGCCGGAGCCAAAGCCCAGCGCGATCAGGCGGGCAGGATGGCCGAGCATGAAGCGGGAGGTCGGGCGCATGACCTTGGCGGTCTGGCCGGCTTCCAGCGTGACGGGCTCGGCAGGATTGGCGGGGTCGCGCGGCGCGGCCCCGGGTGGGTAAGCGGACATCAAGAACCTGGCTCGACTTTCTAGTGATATATGGCGCGCAAGCTTGCAACTCTCCCTGTTGCACGCATGGCTGGCATCATGACACGGCTTTCGGGCGATGTGTCAGGGGGCGCTGAAATGATCGAACGACGTGCCAGTGAACGTGAACGGGTCGCCATTGGCGTCGACGATGCGCAGGCCGGCTTCCGATGTGATCGAGCCGGCACGGGTAAGCGGCAGGCCGAGTTGCCGGCCGATGGCGGCGATGGCCTCGCGATTGCCCACCGGGGCGGTGAAGCACAGTTCATAGTCGTCGCCGCCAGCCAGCACGCATTCGCGCTGCAGTGGCAGCGGCTGTGCGCCAAGGATCTCGGATCGGGGCAGCGCGTCGACATCCACGATTGCGCCCACAGAGGAGCGCGCCAGGATATGGCCCAGGTCGCCAATCAGGCCATCGGAAATATCCAGTGCAGCATGCGCCACACCGCGCAGCGCCATGCCCAGCGCCACGCGTGGGGCAGGCGTATCCATGCGTGGGCGGATCACCGTGAAATCAGGCTCGGGCAGCAGCCATTCGCCGCGGCAGTCGCCCAGCGCCAGCCGTGCATCGCCAAGCGTGCCGGAAATCCAGATATCGTCGCCAGGGCGCGCGGCGTCGCGGCGCAGCGCCTGGCGCGGCGGCACGTCACCAAATACCGTGATCGACAGCGTCAGCGGCCCCTTGGTGGTATCGCCGCCGATCAGCTCGCAGCCGTGGTCGTCTGCCAGTGCCAGCATGCCCCCGGCAAATGCTTCGAGCCAGGCCGGATCGGCTTCCGGCAACGCCAGCGCTAGCGTGAACGCGCGTGGCTCGGCGCCCATGGCGGCGAGGTCCGACAGGTTCACCGCCAGCGCCTTGTGTCCAAGTGAGCGAGGCGGCACGTCCGGGAAGAAATGGCGGCCACTGACCAGCATGTCGGTGCTGATGGCGAGCTGGTGGCCCGGCCGGGCGTCGATCAGCGCGCAGTCATCGCCCACGCCCAGCGCGGCCTTTTGGACGGGGCGCGTGAAGAACCGGCGAATCAAATCGAATTCGGACAGGGAAGCGGGGGTGGGATCTGGCATGAGGTGGGAGCATACCGGCTGGTCAAGCCCATCGGCATGCGGCATATTGTACCGAAACGCAAAGGTGCCCCGCGCAAAACGCCCATTGTGAAATAGTTTTTCACAATATAAAATGCGCCATCCTTTAGCGTGCAAATCAAAAGCGCGTACAAGCGGAGACAACGGGTTCGTGGAGCCGGCCCGTGATCTCCCAGCGTTATTCAGTGCGGCTCCACCGATCGGAAGATGCGCAGATGACAAGCCCTCAGCAGTCCCCGTCCCAAGACGATCTGAAACAGCAGCAGCGTGAGGCGCTGCGCAAGGCCGCACTCGAATACCACGAGTTTCCGACCCCCGGCAAGATTTCCGTCACCCCGACCAAGCCGCTGTCGAACCAGCGCGACCTGGCCCTGGCCTATTCGCCGGGCGTGGCCGCCGCTTGCGAGGAAATCGTGGCCGACCAGGCCAATTCGTTCCGCTACACCGCGCGCGGCAACCTGGTGGCCGTGATCACCAACGGTACCGCCGTGCTGGGCCTGGGCGACATCGGCGCCGCAGCGTCGAAGCCGGTGATGGAAGGCAAGGGCGGCCTGTTCAAGAAGTTCGCCGGCATCGACGTCTTCGACATCGAGATCGACGAAAAGGACCCCGAAAAGCTGGTGGACATCATCGCGTCGCTGGAGCCGACGTTCGGTGGTATCAACCTCGAAGACATCAAGGCGCCGGAATGCTTCTACGTGGAGCGCAAGCTGCGCGAACGGATGAAGATTCCCGTCTTCCACGATGACCAGCACGGCACCGCCATCGTGGTGGGCGCGGCAGTCATCAACGGCCTGAAGGTCGTGGGCAAGGACATCTCCAAGGTCAAGCTGGTGGCATCGGGCGCCGGTGCGGCCGCACTGGCCTGCCTGGACCTGCTCGTCGACATGGGCCTGCCCATCGAGAACATCTGGGTGACCGACCTGGCTGGCGTGGTCTATGAAGGCCGCACCGAGCTGATGGACCCGGAAAAGGCGCGTTTCCAGCAGAAGACCGACAAGCGCAAGCTGGCCGAAGTCATCGACGGCGCCGACATCTTCCTGGGCCTGTCCGCCGCCGGCGTGCTGAAGCCCGAGATGGTGCAGAAGATGGGCGAGAACCCGCTGGTGCTGGCGCTGGCCAACCCGAATCCGGAAATCCTGCCGGAACTGGCCAAGGAAGTGCGTCCGGACGCCATCATTGCCACGGGCCGTACCGACTACCCGAACCAGGTCAACAACGTTCTCTGCTTCCCGTTCATCTTCCGTGGCGCGCTCGATTGCGGCGCCACCACGATCACGCGTGAAATGGAAATCGCCGCCGCCAATGCCGTGGCGGAACTGGCGCGCCAGGAACAGAGCGATATCGTGGCCTCGGCCTACGGTATCCAGGACCTGTCGTTCGGCCCCGAATACCTGATCCCGAAGCCGTTCGACCCGCGCCTGATCGTCAAGATCGCACCGGCCGTGGCCGAAGCCGCCGCCAAGTCGGGCGTGGCCGCGCGTCCGATCGAGGACATGGACGCCTACCGTCTGCAGCTGCAGCAGTTCGTCTACCACTCGGGCACGCTGATGAAGCCGATCTATGCGGCCGCGCGCAAGGTGGAGATGGAAAAGAAGCGCATCGTCTTTGCCGAGGGCGAAGAAGAGCGCGTGCTGCGTGCCGTGCAGGTGATCGTCGACGAAAAGCTGGCGAACCCGATCCTGATCGGCCGTCCGGCCGTGCTGGCGCACCGCATCGAACGCTTCGGCCTGCGCCTGCGCATGGGCGTCGACTTCACCGTGGTCAACCCCGAGCACGACGACCGCTTCCGCGATTACTCGGACGCCTACTACCGCATGATGGCGCGCGAAGGCATCACGCAGCAGTACGCCAAGCTGGAAATGCGCCGCCGCACCACGCTGATCGGCGCGATGCTGCTCAAGAAGGGCGAGGCCGACGGCATGATCTGCGGTACGGTCAGCACCACCGCGGCCCATCTGCGCTACATCGACCAGGTGCTGGGCGGTACCAACTGCGTCTACGCCGCGATGAATGGCCTGGTGCTGCCGGGCCGCCAGATCTTCCTGGTGGACACGCACGTCAACATCGATCCGACCGCCGCCGAGCTGGCCGAGATCACGCTGATGGCCGCCGAGGAACTGAAGCGCTTCGGCATCGAGCCGAAGGTTGGCCTGCTGTCGCATTCGAACTTCGGTACGTCGGAAGCCCCGTCGGCCCGCAAGATGCGCGAAACGCTGGCCATCCTGCGCGAGCGCGCGCCCGATCTGGAAGTGGACGGCGAAATGCACGGCGACAGCGCGCTGGACGAAAAGCTGCGCGATTCGCTGGTGCCGGATGGCTCGCTCAAGGGCGAAGCCAACCTGCTGGTCTGCCCGAACATCGACGCGGCCAACATTTCGTACAACCTGCTCAAGGTGGCAGCCGGCAACAACGTTGCCATCGGCCCGATCCTGCTGGGCGTGAAGGCGCCGGTTCACATCCTGACGCCGTCGGCAACGGTGCGCCGTATCGTCAACATGACGGCGCTGGTGGTGGTGGACGCCGCCGCCAAGGCCTGATCGGCAGTTTTTACCGGCGGCCGTTTCTGGCCGCCGGAGCCAAGTGGTGCAAGAGCCGGGTTCGCCCGGCTTTTTTCATGTCCGTGTCAGATTGCCGTCTGCGCGGTTAGTATGCGCACACATATCAATAACATGTTGAAACAATTGAGGAAATTCGGGCCGCCAGGGTGCGGGGATTGATTAATGATGGACTTGCGCGTAACCTTACGCCTTTGAATGCGGACGCTCGCCTGGGCGTGCCGGCAGCCGCTGGGCGTCCATAAAGAGACTGAAGCGATGCCGGAATGACCCGCCATCAACTTTCGCCAACGATTCATTCACTATCGTGGGTTCCCGGATTTCACAAAGCCAGTCGCAGCGGCAGTCACATTGGCAGTCCCTGAGCCTGGCGCGAAGCCTGGGCCACGTGTTGGCCGGCGCGGCGCTGTCGATGGCGCTGGCCCTGTCGCCGCAAGGCGCGATGGCAAGGCAGTCGCCCGACGTGTCCGGGGTGGGAACCACCGACGTGTCCGGGGTGGGAACCATCCAGGCACAGCAGTTGCCCAACGATGCGCGGCAAACGATGGACCTGATACAGGCAGGCGGCCCGTTCCCGTATGACAAGGATGGTTCGCGGTTCGGCAACTACGAACGCATCCTGCCGCAGCAGCCTCGTGGGTATTACCGCGAATACACCGTCAAGAACAGCAAAAGCCGGAATCGGGGAGCCAGGCGGATAGTTTGCGGTGGCGATCAACGCGCCGCCAACGACTGCTATTACACGGAAGACCACTACAACAGTTTCAAACGGATAACCAAATGATGACTGACATTTTCGGATTGGGCGACGCCCTTGCCGCCCGCGAGGAGCGCGGCGCCGGAGATGGCTGGCAAAGGGCTCACCATCAGGCCCAGAACCTTTATGACAATGTGCTGATGATGCCGCGCCAGGATCTGACGCCCCGACTTCCGCCCACCTGTGCCCCTGTCATGGCTACATGGGCTGACGACGGCACCAACGAGGGAGCCATGAATCTGTTCAAGACGGTGCGCCCCAACATCGTCCAGTCGATCCGCGCATTCCGCGTGCCCGAGCTGGCCCAGGCAGCCGCCGCGCTGAATCAGCATTTCCTGTACGCAAACTGTGCCGACTGCGCCAGCAAGGCCGAGATCCTTGAGCGCATTGCCACCGAGTTCACGTTCCCGAAGCATTTCGGCAAGAATTTCGATGCCTTGTCCGACTGCCTGACCGACATGATCCACAAGTCGGGGCCGCAGCCGGGTTTCGTGATCGTGCTCGAAGGCCTGCCGATTGCCCAGAAGTTCGACAAGGAGGCACGCGAAGTGCTGCTGGACGTGTTCCGCGACGCCGCCGAGTTCTGGAGCGAGCGCAAGGTGCAGTTCCGGGTGTTCTACTCGTTCGCCTGACCGTCTCGAACGGACTATCCGATTAAAAAAGCCCGCTGGTGTCAGCGGGCTTTTTGTTTGTGGCCTGGTCGGCCGTACATACGTACGGGGCGTCAGGCTGCGGGTGGTACCTGGCCGTTCGGCGTCAGCCGGTCGATCAGCTCCGGCAGGCCTTCGCTGAGGTTGGCCGCCACATCATCCGACGACATCCCGGTGGTCTCGGCCAGCGACTGCAGTGCGCCGGTGTTGCCCAGCGCGGCCGACAGGTCGTTGGCGCTGACGGCCTGGTTGGTGCCGGTGCCGATCCAGGAGTCGACCTGCTGACCCAGCCCGGCCTGGGCCAGGATGTCGCGCAGCGCACCGATGCCGCCCGAGGCCGCACCCATGGCCTGGGCGGATGCGCCGGCTTCGCCTTGTCCGCCGAGCAGGCCGCCCAGCAGCGAACCGAGGTCGAGCCCGCCCGGTGCCGGTGCGCTGCCGCCGCCCAGCATGCCGCCGAGCACGCCGCCCAGGCCACCAAGCCCGCCCAGCGGGCTGTCACCGGCATCGGCCGGCGCCACGCTGCCGTCGGCGCCCTGGCTCTTGTGCCGCATCGCCAGCATCGCCAGCAGGCCCAGGGCCATCATCAGCTTCGGATTGATGCCGCCGGACTGGCCTTCATGCTGCTGGCCGCCAAGCTGGCCGA
This sequence comes from Cupriavidus sp. HE11, assembly GCF_056097175.1. Taxonomy (NCBI): domain Bacteria; kingdom Pseudomonadati; phylum Pseudomonadota; class Betaproteobacteria; order Burkholderiales; family Burkholderiaceae; genus Cupriavidus; species Cupriavidus sp. HE11. The sequence goes on along the minus strand of NZ_CP184464.1, from coordinate 1,352,220 downwards.
GCACGCCACCGAGTACGCTATCGAGTAGTCCCATCTTAGACTCCTTATCTCAAAATCCGCCAAGAATGGCGTTCAGCGTTGCCAGGCAAGCCAGCCCGGCCGTTTCCGTGCGCAGGATGCGCGGTCCCAGTGACACGCCGATAAAACCGGCACGCCGCGCGGCGTCTTCCTCGTCAGGGGAAAGTCCCCCCTCGGGGCCGATCAGCAGTGTCACGCCTTCCGCACGCCAGGCGTCGCGGTGGGCGTGGGCCAGCTCCGGCAACGACCCCGTGGCGCGTGGCGACAGCAGCAGCCGGGCACCCGTGGCCGGCGCCGCCGCCAGCCACGCTTCAAAAGTAGCGACCGGCGCCAGCGCCGGCAAGCGATTACGGCCACATTGCTCGCACGCAGCTTGCACCAGCGCCTGCCAGTGCGCCTGCCGCTTGAGCGCCCGGTCGCCCGACAGGCGCACCACCGAGCGGCTGGCCTGCAGCGGCTGGATGGCGGCCACGCCAAGTTCCACGGCCTTTTCGATCAGCCAGTCCATCTTGTCGCCGCCGGCCAGGCCTTGCGCCAGCGTGATCGCGAACGGGGTTTCGGCCTCGGCGGCGTCATGGGCACCGATCTGCGCCGTCGCGTGACGCTTGCCGATCTCGCCGAGCGTGGCGGCATGGCTGCCGCCCTGGCCGTTGAACAGCGTGATGGCGTCGCCGGGGGCCAGGCGCAGCACCTGCACATGGCGGACCACGGTTTCGGGCAAATCAAGTACGGCATCGGCGGCCAGCGCCGCATCGACAAAGAATCTGGGTGGCATCAGGGGGTGGGTTTGGCGTCCGGAGCCTTGGCCAGCGGCGTGGCAAAGCCCCATCGGTATCCATCGGGATCTTCGACCATGCAGTATCTGTCGCCCCAGAACTGGTCGGCGGGCGGCGTGACGCTGATGGCACCGGCGCCGGTGGCGCGGGCGTACATGGCATCGACATCCTCGCAATACAGGTAGAACGTCTGCGGTGCCTCCACGCCCATCGAGCGCGGCGTGCGGGCCGTGCTGCCCCAGGCGCCCTCGGGCGCGAACATGATGACGATCTGGCCCTGGTAGTGCATTTCGGCGTGCGTGGGCACACCGTTCTCATCGACGACATGCCCGGCATCGAAGCCGAATGCCCTTTGGTAGAAATCAAGGGCGGCGCGTCCGCTGGCGACCGTGAGATAGGGCGTCAGCCAGGGCGTGTTGGGCGGTCTGGACATGCGGGTCTCCCGGATGGCACGAAGGCCCCGCGCGCGCGGCAGCGGCGGGGCGTTTGTGCATGTTACGCGGGACGGCCTGCGCTGTCGAAGATCGCCTGCAAATGGCGCGGATGGTTGAACAGCGCCGGGTGCAGCCCGGCGTGGTACGCCCGCAGCGCGCCATCGAGTTTCCACTGCTGCAGCCGCGCCGCAATGCGCTCCGGCGGATGGGCGGCAATGTCCAGCGCATCGCTGGCAAGCGCGATTCCCCACAGCGCACCGTACGCCGGCACGAACGTGGCAAGCGGCGCCACGTGGCGGAACACCTGGCGCAGGCGCGACAGCAGCAGTCGCGCCGCCTCCGTCCGGTGCCAGGGCGGGCCCAGATGCAGCGACATCGCACCGCCGGCGGTCAGGCAACGCCGCGCCGTCTGCAGGCCGTGCGGCGAGAAGAGGGCGGCGGCCGGGCTGCCATCGTCGGCTTCGGTCAGGTCGTAGACAATCAGGTCGAACTGGCGCCCGGCGCGCGCAAACGCTTCCATCAGGCCCAGCCCGTCGCCAATCGCCAGATGCAGGCGCGGATCGCCCGGTTCGTCGAGGGCGCCCCGGTGAATGCCGGGCAGCCATTCGCGCGCCAGGCGCACCACTTCAGAATCGAGTTCGGCCACTACCACTTCCCGCATGGTGGGAATTCGCAGCAGTTCGAAGGCCGACCCGCCGTCTCCGCCGCCCACCACCAGTGCGCTACGTGGCGAACCGTGCACTGCGGCCATCGGCACGGTCATCAGTTCGTGCTGGATATATGCGTCAGCTTCGGTGCTCATCACGCGGCCATCCAGCCGGAAAATGCGACCAAAGCGCGCGTTCTCGCCGATTTCCACCTGCTGGTGCGGCGTACGCGCCGCCGCCAGCACGGCAATGTCGCCCAGCGTGGTGCCCGCGCCGGGCACCAGCCATTCGGTCCACGTCTGAGACCCCCTTCGAGCCGCGTCTGCGCGCCCGGAAATGCCGCCTGCTTCTGCTAAAATTGCGGTTTTCCCGCCGTCAGGTTCTCGCATGTCTGCCCTCGCCCATCCCGCCACCAGTCCTTTTGCCAATCAACCCGTCAAGCTGATGGCCGATGCCATCCGCGTGCTTGCCATGGATGCCGTCCAGCAGGCCAACTCCGGTCACCCCGGCGCGCCGATGGGTATGGCGGACATCGCCGTGGCGTTGTGGGGCCGGCACCTGAAGCATAACCCGGTCAATCCGCACTGGGCCGACCGTGACCGCTTCGTGCTGTCTAACGGCCACGGATCGATGCTGATTTATGCCTTGTTGCATCTGACCGGCTACGACCTGCCGGTGGCAGAGCTGCGCAACTTCCGCCAGCTGCACAGCAAGACCGCCGGCCACCCGGAATACGGCATCACCCCGGGCGTGGAAACGACCACCGGCCCGCTGGGCCAGGGCATCACCAACGCGGTGGGCATGGCACTGGCCGAGCGCCTGCTGGCCGAGGAATTCAACCGCCCGGGCTTCGACATCGTCAACCATCACACCTACGTGTTCATGGGCGACGGCTGCCTGATGGAAGGCATCAGCCACGAGGCCTGCTCGCTGGCCGGCACGCTGAAGCTGAACAAGCTGATCGCGCTCTGGGATGACAACGGCATCTCGATCGACGGCGACGTGGTGCACTGGTTTGCCGACGACACGCCGAAGCGCTTCGAAGCCTACGGCTGGAACGTGATCCGCGGCGTGGACGGCCACGACGTGGTGGCAGTGGACAACGCCATCGCCCAGGCCAAGGCCAGCGACAAGCCGACGCTGATCTGCTGCCGCACGATCATCGGCAAGGGCGCCCCGAACAAGGAAGGCGGCCACGACGTGCACGGCGCCCCGCTGGGCGGTGCCGAAGTGCTGGCCACGCGCGAGGCGCTGGGCTGGGCCCACGCCCCGTTCGAACTGCCGGAAGACGTCTACACGGCCTGGAACGCCAAGGCCACCGGCGGCGCGCTGGAAAGGGCCTGGGACGCGCTGTTCGACGCCTACGCCGAAGTGCATCCGTATGAAGCCGGTGAATTCAAGCGCCGCATGCGCGGCGAGCTGCCCGGTTCGTTCGATGCCGCCGTCGATGCCTTCATCGCCAAGTGCGAGGAAAAGGCCGAGACGATCGCCACGCGCAAGGCCAGCCAGAACACCATCGAGGCCTTCGCGCCCGTGCTGCCGGAATTCCTGGGCGGCTCGGCCGACCTGACCGGCTCGAACCTGACCAACTGGTCGGGCACCAAGGCCGTGCGCTTCGATGCGTGGGGCAACCACATCAACTACGGTGTGCGCGAGTTCGGCATGAGCGCCATCATGAACGGCATCACGCTGCACGGCGGCTACGTGCCCTATGGCGCCACGTTCCTGACGTTCTCGGACTACAGCCGCAATGCACTGCGCATGGCCGCGCTGATGAAGATCCGCACGCTGTTCGTGTTCACGCACGATTCGATCGGCCTGGGCGAAGACGGCCCGACGCACCAGTCGATCGAGCACGTGGCCAGCCTGCGCCTGATCCCGAACATGGACGTCTGGCGTACCGCCGACACGACCGAAACGGCCGTGGCCTGGGCCGAGTCGATCCGCCGCACGAACGGCCCGAGCTGCCTGATCTTCAGCCGCCAGAACCTGCCGTTCCAGAAGCGTGACGACGTCACGCGTGCCAACATCGCCCGCGGCGGCTACGTGCTGCGCGATGCGAAGAACCCGCGCACCAAGCGTCCGGACGCCGTGATCCTGGCGACGGGCTCGGAAGTGGGCCTGGCCGTGGGCGCCGCCGATGCGCTGGCCGCCGAAGGCGTGCATGTGCGCGTGGTATCGGTGCCGGCCACGACGGTGTTCGACAAGCAGGACGCCGCCTACAAGGCCAGCGTGCTGCCGGCAGGCGTGCCGCGTATCGCCGTGGAAGCCGGCGTGACCGATTTCTGGTGGAAGTACCAGGTCCAGGCGGTTGTCGGCATCGACACGTTCGGCGAATCGGCCCCGGCCGGCGTGCTGTTCAAGCACTTCGGCTTCACGGTAGACAACGTGGCGGACACGGTTCGCGCCACGCTCGCCCAGTAATTTCCGCCCGCGCGGTCAGCCGGTGCGATGCGCCGGCGACCGGCGCCGGCCACCGGCTTTATCGATTGCACTCTAGGAGATAGACATGACCATCAAGATCGGCATCAACGGCTTTGGCCGTATCGGACGCATGGTGTTCCGCGCCGCCGCCGCGAACTTCAAGGACATTGAAGTCGTTGCCATCAACGACCTGCTGGAGCCGGACTACCTGGCCTACATGCTGAAGTACGACTCGGTCCATGGCCGCTTCGATGGCGAAGTGTCGGTGGAAGGCAACACGCTGGTCGTGAACGGCAAGAAGATCCGCCTGACCGCCGTGAAGGATCCGTCGGAACTGAAGTGGGGCGAAGTCGGTGCGGACGTGGTCATCGAATCGACCGGCATCTTCCTGACCAAGGAAGGCGCGCAGAAGCACATCGACGCCGGCGCCAAGAAGGTGATCATGTCGGCCCCGTCGAAGGACGACACCCCGATGTTCGTGTACGGCGTGAACCACGAGACGTACAAGGGTGAAGCGATCATCTCGAATGCCAGCTGCACCACGAACTGCCTGGCCCCGGTGGCCAAGGTGCTGAACGACAAGTGGGGCATCAAGCGCGGCCTGATGACGACCGTGCACGCCGCCACGGCCACGCAGAAGACCGTTGACGGCCCGTCGAACAAGGATTGGCGCGGTGGCCGCGGCATCCTGGAAAACATCATCCCGTCGTCGACCGGCGCTGCCAAGGCCGTGGGCGTGGTGATTCCGCAGCTGAACAAGAAGCTGACGGGTATGTCGTTCCGCGTGCCGACGTCGGACGTGTCGGTGGTCGACCTGACCGTCGAACTGGAAAACCCGGCAAAGTACGAGGAAATCTGCGCCGAGATGAAGGCCCAGAGCCAGGGCGCGCTGAAGGGCGTGCTGGGCTACACCGAAGACAAGGTTGTTGCCACGGATTTCCGCGGCGATGCCCGCACCTCGATTTTCGACGCCGAAGCCGGTATCGCGCTGGACGGCACGTTCATCAAGGTCGTGAGCTGGTACGACAACGAATGGGGTTATTCGAACAAGTGCCTGGAAATGGCACGTGTCGTTGCCAAGTAATTGGCATTCGCCTCATGAAAAACGCGCCTTCGGGCGCGTTTTTTTATTGCTGGCCGGTGCCGGGTTCAGGGCGTCAGCGGTTTCGCATCGACGGTATCGCCATCCACCAGGAAATGTCCGCCAGCCACATGGTGGATGGTGCGAAGGTTGTCATGGCCGGTAAAGTGCCAGCGGCCCTCACTGAACACGCGGCTGTCGGCTTGGGCGGCAACCACTTCGCCCAGGAACAGGTCGTAGCCGGCCTGGATGGCGGGCTCGGGCAGCAGCCGGCATTCGAGCCAGGCGGCGCAGCCTTCCAGCAATGGCGCACCGACCACGCTACCGGCAAAGGTCTGCAGTCCGTAGGCGGCAAACTTGTCGATGCCTTGCTGTTCGAGCATGGTCAGGCCTGAGCTGGAGCCGAGCGCCTGGGTGATATCGACCTGGCTGACCGTGGGTACCTGCAACGCGAACTCGCCGCTGGCTTCCAGCAGCTGGCGCGTCCAGGTGGCCTTGTCCAGCACCACCGCCACCTTGGGCGGCGCGAAATCGAGTGGCATCGCCCAGGCGGCAGCCATGATATTGCGCTGGCCGTCGTGGGCCGCGCTGACCAGTACCGTGGGGCCGTGATTGAGCAGCCGATACGCTTTGGCGAGATCAACGCCGAGACGAGGGGAGGTCATGATGCGAATCCGAAAATTCCGAGGTAATGTGCGTGGGCGCAAGGCAGGATCGAGCCCCTTCAGGTGAATATAGCGGGGTTCGTACGCGTCAGGGTCGCGGTTTTTGACATTATCTGTCTCGAAGTTGTCAAAAATCCGCTGATTACCAATCCGCGTAGTGCAAGAAATGCTGAATTTGCTTTTCCCTGCCGTTTTTTTCTCTTACACTCGGAAGAATCTGTTGATATCTGATGTGCAGCCAGTGAAAGTGGTGGGGCCATCGAAGCGCGAGACATTACAACCGGGCCTGATCATGGTGAACGTGGATACCAAGCTGCTGGTGATTTTTACCGAGCTGCTGAGCAAGCGGAACGCCACTTATGTGGCGGAGAAGATGCATATGACGGCGCCCGCCGTGTCGCACTCGCTTGGCCGCCTGCGCGAAATCTTCGACGACCCCCTCTTCATCCGTGTGCCCCACGGCCTGACGCCGACGCCGCGTGCGCTGGAGCTGGGTCCGAAGATTCGGGACATGCTCGACCTGTGGTCGTCCATCAATGAAGGCGATGCGGACAATTTTGATCCGGCGGTTGCCACCGGCACGCTGAGCATCGGCTTTGCGGCCGAGCTGGGCGATACCGTGTTCAACCGTTACGTGCTGCGCATCAAACAACTCGCGCCGGACCTGCATATCCGGCTGGTGGAATCGCACTCGTGGGAAAGTGATGTGGCGTCCATGCGCGCCAACGAGCTGGACCTGGCATTTTCTCCGTTCCCGACGCGCCATCCGGAAATCGTCGAGGAAATGGTGACGTCGCTGAACCTGTGGGTCTGCGCGCGCAAGAATCATCCGCTGCTCAAGAACGATTGCACGCTGGAGCAATACCTGGAGTGCAGCCATATCTTCATGGCGCATTCGGGTGGCGCGGGCCGTCCGGCGCCGGCGCTGATTCCGCTGGACTACGCGCTGCAGCAGCGCGGCCTGAAGCGCAATGCCACGCTGACGGTGCATTCGTGGCGCGCCCAGGCCGAACTGGCCGCGCAGACGGACATGATCTTCACGGTCAACGCACTGACCAAGGACATGGCTTGCGAAACCTACGGCCTCAAGGCGTTCCCGCTGCCGGCCGAGCTGAACACGACGCTGGGCCTGAACATGTTCTGGCATCGTAGCCGCAATACGCATCCGATGCTGGTCTGGGCGCGCCACCTGTTTCGTCAGGTGGTCGGAGAATTCGTAGGCCTGCCGCAAGTGGCCGCCGCCCGCAATCTGCGGGTGGTGACCGAGGCCGAACAGGACAACCTGCCTCAGGAATAACCGGCCTCCAGAACGGAGGGCCCCAACAAAAAACCGGCGCCATGGCGCCGGTTTTTTGTTGCCTGCATGGTCGGGGCCGGTACATGCCAGCCCCGCGCGGCTTATCGTTTGGGTCTGTGGGGACAGTCGTTCTTGGTGCAGTTGCCATACAGCGACAACGCATGTTCCTGCAGGGCAAAACCGCGCTCGCGCGCAATGCTTTGCTGGCGCTGCTCGATGTCGCCATCGAAGAATTCCTCGACGCGGCCGCAGTCCAGGCACACCAGGTGATCGTGGTGCTTGCCTTCATTGAGTTCGAAAATCGCCTTGCCCGATTCGAAGTTGTTGCGGGACAGCAGGCCCGCCTGTTCGAACTGGGTCAGAACGCGATAGACCGTGGCGAGACCGATATCCATGTGCTCGTTGAGCAGGATCCGGTAGACGTCTTCCGCGCTCAGATGGCGCTGCTCGCTGGTCTGGAAGATTTCAAGGATCTTCAGGCGGGGGACGGTCGCCTTGAGGCCGATATTTTTGAGGTCCGCCGGACTCGGCATGGGCGTGACTCCCTAGAGTACAATGTCTGGATAGTTGAATCATAAGGGTTTTGGCGACAAAAGTCGCCCCGGTGCCATGGCGCCCGGCCGCCACTCGCAAGGTGGCGTACCCGCGATGCGCCTGGCCGTGCCGGCCGCCCCGTCTTTTTGCGGAGCGTCGGGTCCGGCACAGAACCATTCCCGTCTGGAAGCGAGATACATGCGTTCATTCCGTTCGTCCGCCATGCGCCCGGCGCTGGTGTCTTCCCTGCTGGCCGCCGCGCTGCTGGCTGGCGCCTGCTCGGCCTACGACAGCACGTCGCGCAAGGTGGCAGAGGCCATCACGCCATATCGCATCAACATCGTACAGGGCAACTTCGTGTCCCGCGAGGCGGCTTCGCAACTGCGCGAAGGCATGACGCGCGACCAGGTACGCTTCCTGCTGGGCACGCCGCTGCTGCAGGACGTGTTCCACGGCAATCGCTGGGACTACTATTTCTCGTTCCGCCGGGGCAGCACGCCGGTGGTGCAGTCGCGCCAGTTCACGGTGTTCTTTGACGAGGACAAGCTGGTCAAGTGGCAGGGCGACGATTTGCCGTCGGAATACGAGCTGATTGCGGAAATTGACGGCATGAAGGCTGCACAACGCAACCAGAAGATCGGTTTGGCGACGGCCAGCGCCAGTGCGCCGAAGGACGCTTCCGCACCTGCTGCCGCCGCCGCGTCGGCACCCGAGGCGACGCCGGCACCGGCGGCTGAATCGACGCCTCCCGCCTCCGAACCGGCCGCCCAGGCACCGGCCACGAGCGCCACCCCGGACAAACCGGCCAGCTGACCCGGAACCGGCTCCCGCCGGTTGCCGCCAATCGCATTCGCGCGCCCGGCCGGTCTGGCCGGGTTGCAGTCTTCCCAGTCTTTCCGACACCGCAACGCCACGTCATGAAAATCGCCATCGCAGGTGCCTCCGGCCGCATGGGCCGCATGCTGATCGAAACCGTTCTGAACACCGACGGCGTCACGCTCGCGGGCGCACTGGAGCATGCATCGTCGCCCGCGCTGGGCCAGGATGCCGCCATGTTCCTGGGCCGTGCGACGGGCATCAAGATCTCGTCCGATATCGAGGCCGTGCTTGGCGCCGCCGATTGCCTGATCGACTTCACGCGCCCCGAAGGCACGCTGGCCCACCTTGACGTGGCAAAGCGCCTGGGCAAGAAGATCGTGGTCGGCACCACGGGTTTCGACGCCGCCGGCAAGCAGGCCCTGACCGACGCCGCCAAGTCGATCGGCGTGGTATTCGCGTCGAACTTCAGCGTGGGCGTGAACGCCACGTTCAAGCTGCTGGAAGTGGCGGCCAAGCTGCTGTCGACCGGTTATGACATTGAAGTGATCGAGGCGCATCATCGCCACAAGGTCGATGCCCCGTCGGGCACCGCGCTGACGATGGGCGAAGTGATTGCAGGCGCCCTTGGTCGCAACCTCGACGATTGCGCCGTGTACGTCCGCGAAGGCCACACGGGCCCGCGCGATCCGAACTCGATCGGTTTCGCCACCATTCGTGGCGGCGACATCGTGGGCGATCACACCGTGCTGTTCGCCGGCATCGGCGAGCGGATCGAGATCAGCCACAAGTCTTCGAGCCGCCAGTCGTATGCCGATGGGGCGGTGCGCGCCGCCCGCTTCCTGGCCGACAAGCCCAGCGGCCTGTTCGACATGCAGGATGTGCTGGGCCTGAAGTAACGCGCTGTTTTTCGCGGCTCGCCCTGGCGGGCCGTTTGCGCCTTTGGGCGCCACCGTGGCGGGCCGGAATCATGGTCGGCCACGGTTATAATCGTCTCTTTCGCCTATCCGATCCCCCCGGCCGTCCGGCGCGCCAGTCGCCGCGCGCGACCGTTGCCCTGACCGTCGTCCCGACCATGCAAGACAAATATCTTCCGTCCGCCGTTGAACAAGCCGCCCAGCAGCACTGGCAAGCGATCGATGCCTACAAGGTATCGGAGCACGCGGTCGGGCCTGACGGCAAGGAAAAGCAGAAGTTCTACGCCTGCTCGATGCTGCCGTATCCGTCGGGCAAGCTGCACATGGGCCACGTGCGCAACTACACCATCAACGACGTGATGGCGCGCTACCTGCGCATGAATGGCCGCAACGTGCTGATGCCGATGGGCTGGGATGCGTTCGGCATGCCGGCGGAAAACGCCGCGCTGAACAACAAGGTGGCGCCGGCCGCCTGGACCTACGACAACATCGCTTACATGAAGAAGCAGATGCAGTCGATGGGCCTGGCGATCGACTGGTCGCGCGAGGTTGCCACCTGCAGCCCCGACTACTACCGCTGGAACCAGTGGCTGTTCCTGAAGATGCTGGAAAAGGGCATCGCCTACCGCAAGACCGGCACCGTGAACTGGGACCCCGTGGACCAGACCGTGCTGGCAAACGAGCAGGTGATCGACGGCCGTGGCTGGCGTTCGGGCGCGGTGGTCGAAAAGCGCGAAATCCCGATGTACTACCTGCGCATCACCGACTACGCGCAGGAACTGCTGAGCGACCTGGACGGCCTGGGCTGGCCCGAGCGCGTCAAGATCATGCAGCAGAACTGGATCGGCCGCAGCGAAGGCGTGCGCTTTGCCTTCCCGCACCAGATCCAGGGTGCCGATGGCAAGCTGATCAATGACGGCAAGCTGTTCGTGTTCACCACGCGCGCCGACACCATCATGGGTGTCACGTTCTGCGCCGTGGCTGCCGAGCACCCGCTTGCCACCCACGCCGCCGCCAACAACCCCGAACTGGCCGCGTTCATCGACGAATGCAAGCACGGTTCGGTCATGGAAGCCGACATGGCGACCATGGAGAAGAAGGGCATGCCCACCGGCCTGAAGGTCACGCATCCGCTGACCGGCGAGCAGGTGGACGTGTGGGTCGGCAACTACGTGCTGATGAGCTACGGCGATGGTGCCGTGATGGGCGTGCCGTCGCATGACGAGCGCGACTTTGCGTTTGCGAAGAAGTACAACCTGCCGATCAGGCAGGTCATCGACGTCAAGGGCCAGCCTTATTCGACCGACGCCTGGCAGGAATGGTACGGCGACAAGGAGCATGGCACCTGCGTGAACAGCGGCAAGTACGATGGCATGGGCTATCAGGCCGCCGTCGACGCGATCTCCGCCGATCTGGCCGCCAAGGGCCTGGGCGAGAAGAAGGTGACCTGGCGCCTGCGCGACTGGGGCATCTCGCGCCAGCGCTACTGGGGCACGCCGATTCCGCTGATCCATTGCGATAGCTGCGGCGTGGTGCCGGTGCCCGAGAAGGACCTGCCCGTGGTGCTGCCGGAAGACCTGGTGCCGGATGGCAGCGGCAATCCGCTGAACAAGGACCCGCGCTTCCTGGAGTGCTCCTGCCCGTCGTGCGGCAAGCCGGCCCGCCGCGAGACCGACACGATGGACACGTTCATCGACTCGTGCTGGTACTACATGCGCTACACGTGCCCCGATGCCGGCACGATGGTGGATGGCCGCAACGACTACTGGATGCCGATGGACCAGTACATCGGCGGCATCGAGCACGCGATCCTGCACCTGTTGTACGCGCGTTTCTGGACCAAGGTCATGCGCGACATGGGCCTGGTCAAGTTCGACGAGCCGTTCACGAACCTGCTCACGCAGGGCATGGTGCTGAACGAGACGTTCTACCGTGAAGACGCGTCGGGCAAGAAGACCTGGTACAACCCGGCCGAGGTCGACGTGCAGACCGACGAGCGCGGCCGTCCGCTGGGCGCCACGCTGAAGGCCGACGGCCAGCCCGTGGTGATCGGCGGCGTGGAAAAGATGTCGAAGTCGAAGAACAACGGCATCGACCCGCAGGCGCTGATCGACCTGCATGGCGCCGATACCGCGCGCCTGTTCGTGATGTTCGCCGCGCCGCCCGAGCAGCAGCTCGAGTGGAGCGGTTCGGGCGTGGACGGCGCGTCGCGCTTCCTGCGCCGCGTGTGGAACTATGGCTACGCCAACGCCCAGGCGATTCGTGACGGCGCGGGCACGCAGCCCACGGCTGCCGATGCCGACCTGCGCCGCGAACTGTACACGGTGCTCAAGCAGGCCAACTACGACTACGAGCGGATCCAGTACAACACCGTCGTGTCGGCTACGATGAAGATGCTGAACGCACTGGAAGATGCCAAGGCGGCGTCGCCGGCCGCGCGCCGTGAAGGCTTCAGCATCCTGCTGCGGGTGCTGTATCCGGTAGTCCCGCATATCGCGCACGGTCTGTGGGCCGAACTCGGTTACGCGGCCGAAGCCGGCGACATCCTCGACGCGGCCTGGCCCCAGGTGGACGAAAGCGCCCTGGTCCGCACGGAAATCGAGCTGGTGCTGCAGATCAACGGCAAGGTCCGTGGCAGCCTGACGGTGTCGGCCGATGCCGACCGCGCCGCCATCGAGGCCGTGGCCGCCGGCAGCGAAATCGTGGCGAAGTTTGCCAATGGCGCCGCGCCCAAGAAGATCGTGGTGGTGCCGGGCCGGCTCGTCAACGTGGTGCTCTGAGCCACATAGCCAGGAAGACACAAGCAATGGATCGACCGGACATGGGACGCCGCGGATTTCTCGCCATCGGTGCTGCAATGGCGGCGGCCGGCTTGCTGGCCGGCTGCGGCTTTCACATGCGCGGGAACGCCGATTTCGCGTTCAAGCGGCTCTACATCGGCATTCCGGCCGGTACGCTGATGGGTGCGGACCTGCGCCGCAATATCCGCAACGGCTCGGACACCAAGGTCGTGGAGGAGCGCGAGGAAGCGGATGCGTTGCTGGACGTGCTGGCCGATACGCGCGGCAAGTCGATCCTGTCGATCACGGCTCAGGGCGTGGTGCGCGAATACCGGCTGACGCAGCGCTTCAGCTTCCGGCTGCGCGATGCTGCGGGCAAGGAACTGATCGCCCCGTCGACGCTGGTCCTGACCCGCGACCTGACGTACAACGAAGCCAATACGCTGGCCAAGGACTACGAAGAGCAACAGCTGTACCGCGACATGCAGAAGGACATCGTGCAGCAGCTGATGCGCCGTCTGGCGTCGGTCAAGGCGATCTGAGCGCGGCTGCGCGCAGACCGGATCGCAGGCACAGGGCAATACGATGCAGCTCAAGCTCGACGGACTCGATGCACACCTGAAGCAGGCACAGGCCAGGGGCCTGGCGCCGCTCTACGTGGTGCATGGCGACGAGCACCTGCTGGTGCTCGAGGCGGTGGACCGCCTGCGTCGCGCCGCGCGGGAAACGGGCTACACCGAGCGCGAGGTGCTGGTGGCCGAGCGCGGTTTCCAGTGGGGCCAGGTCACCGAGGCCCAGCAGTCGATGTCGCTGTTCGGTGATCGCAAGATCGTGGAACTGCGTGTGCCGTCGGGCAAGCCCGGCAAGGACGGCGGCGAGGCGTTGCGCGCCGTGGCGGCCCAGCCGTCGCCCGACGTCGTGATGCTGGTCACGCTGCCGCGGCTCGACTTCGCCACGTCGAAATCGGCCTGGTTCCAGGCGCTGGAATCGGCCGGGGTATCGATCAAGGTGGATGCCGTGGACCGCACGCGGCTGCCCGCCTGGGTGGGCGAACGCCTGGCCCTGCAGCAGCAGCGCGTGGAGCCGGGCGAGCCCGGCCGGCGTTCGCTGCAGTTCATTGCAGACAAGGTGGAAGGCAACCTGCTTGCCGCGCACCAGGAAATCCAGAAACTCGGACTGCTGTACCCGGCCGGCGTGCTGACGTTCGACCAGGTACACGATGCGGTGCTGAATGTGGCCCGCTACGACGTATTCAAGCTGTCCGAGGCGATGCTCGGCGGCGATGTGCCGCGCCTGACGCGCATGCTCGAAGGGCTGCGCGGCGAGGGCGAGGCCACGGTGCTGGTGCTGTGGGCGCTGACCGAGGAAATTCGCGTATTATCCAAGGTCCGGCAAGGGCTGGCGGCCGGCAAGCCGGCGGGCGTTCTGATGCGCGAACTGCGCGTCTGGGGCCCGCGCGAGCGCCTGGTGCCACAGGCCGCGCAACGGCTGTCGATGCCGCAGCTGGAGGCCGCGCTGGCCATGGCCGCGCGGCTGGACCGCCAGGTCAAGGGCCTGGCCGACCTGCCAGGCGTGGGTGGTGCGGCGGGCAGCCTGCCAGCCGAGCCGTGGGACGGCCTGCTGCAGCTGGCGCTGATGATCGCGCGGCCAGCCTGACGTCCCGGACCCAGGCAGCGCACCAACCAGAATACTGCCGGCGAGCCGCGCCGGCGACTCGACATCGCGGCACCCACAGTAGACCGGGCTGGGCCCGGACACCATCATGACCGAGTTCGATCTCCACGCTTACATGAACCGCGTTGGCCAGCAGGCCCGCGCGGCATCGCGCGCCATGGCGCGTGCCTCCACGGCCGACAAGAACCGTGCGCTGCTGACGATTGCCGCGGCCATCCGGCGCGATGCCGGCAAGCTCAAGGCCGTCAACGCCCGCGACGTGGAACGTGCGCGCGCCAACGGCCAGGATGCCGCCTTTGTCGATCGCCTGACGCTGTCGGACAAGGCCATCGACACCATGGCTGCCGGGCTGGAACAGATTGCCGCGCTGCCCGACCCGATTGGGGAGATCAGCAACATGAAGTTCCGTCCCACGGGCATCCAGGTGGGACAGATGCGTGTGCCGCTGGGCGTGATCGGCATCATCTACGAATCGCGTCCCAACGTGACCATCGACGCCGCGGCGCTGTGCCTGAAGTCGGGCAACGCCACGATCCTGCGCGGGGGCTCGGAAGCGATCGAATCGAACACGGCATTGGCCGCGCTGGTGGCCGAGGGCCTGGCTGGCGCAGGACTGCCGGCCGAAGCCGTACAGGTCATCGAGACGACCGATCGCGCTGCCGTGGGCCGCCTGATCACGATGACCGAGTACGTCGACGTGATCGTGCCGCGCGGCGGCAAGAGCCTGATCGCGCGCCTGATCGAGGAAGGCCGCGTGCCGATGATCAAGCACCTGGACGGCATCTGCCACGTCTACATCGACGTCGACGCCGATGTGGAAAAGGCCGTGCGTATCTGCGACAACGCCAAGACGCAGCGTTACGCGCCGTGCAACACGATGGAAACGCTGCTGGTGTCGCGCCAGATTGCCGCCACCGTGCTGCCGCCGCTGTGCCGCATCTACCAGGAAAAGGGCGTGGAGCTGCGCGTCTGCGCCGATACGCGTGCCACGCTGGAAGCCGGCGGCTTCAGTGGGCTGGTGGACGCCACCGAAGAAGACTGGAGCCTGGAATACCTGGCGCCGGTGCTTGCCATCCGGACCGTCGACGGCCTGGACGCCGCGATCGCGCACATCAACACCTACGGCTCGGCCCACACCGATTCGATCGTGACCGAGAACTACAGCACCGGCATGCGTTTTATCCGCGAGGTGGATTCGGCCAGCGTGATGATCAATGCGTCGACGCGCTTTGCCGATGGCTTCGAGTATGGCCTGGGCGCTGAAATCGGCATCTCGAACGACAAGCTGCACGCCCGTGGCCCGGTGGGGCTGGAAGGGCTGACGTCGCTCAAATACGTCGTGTTCGGTCACGGCGAAGTGCGTACATAAGGGAAGACGGGAACGCAGATGCTCTGGGTCAAGGCCTTCCATATACTGTTCGTCGTCTCGTGGTTCGCGGGACTGTTCTATCTGCCGCGCATCTTCGTCAACCTGGCGATGGAAACCGATCCGGCCAGCGTGCGCCGTCTGCTGCTGATGGCGCGCAAGCTGTTCCGTTTCATGACCATGCTGGCGGTGCCGGCCGTGGTATTCGGGCTATGGCTCTACCTCGGCTATGGCATCGGGCGCGGCGCGGGGCAGGGCTGGATGCATGCCAAGCTGGCGCTGGTGCTGGTGCTGATCGGCTACCACCACGGCTGCGGCGTGCTGCTGCGCAAGTTCGAACGCGGCGCCAATACCCGCTCGCACACGTTCTATCGCTGGTTCAACGAGCTGCCGGTGCTGGTGTTGCTGGCGATCGTGATTCTGGTTGTCGTAAAGCCGTTCTAAGCTGTCGGGTTCCTACTGTTTTCGATGAGGTCGTGATGAGCAAGCAGGTCGAGTACTTTCTGGCGCCGCAATCGCCGTTCGTCTACCTGGGCCATGCCCGCTTTGTGGAAATCGCCAACCGCCACCAGGCGCAGGTGCTGCTGAAGCCGGCCGATCTGGGCAAGGTCTTCTCGGTGTCGGGCGGCCTGCCGCTGGCGCAGCGCCCGCCGCAGCGCCAGGCGTACCGGCTGGTCGAACTGGAGCGCTGGAGCCAGTTCCTGGGCATCCCGCTGAACCTGCATCCGACGTACTTCCCGGTGTCGGGCGATGCGGCGGCCAAGCTGATCATCGCAGCCCAGCTGGCGCACGGCACGGCCCGGGCGCTGGCGCTGACCGGCGCCATCACGCGGGCCGTCTGGGCCGAGCAGCGCAATATTGCCGATGCGGCCACGCTGGCGCAGATTGCCGACGAGAACGACCTCGACGGTACCAGCCTGCTCAAGGCCAGCGAAGGGCAGGCCGTGCAGGCCGCCTATGCGCAGAACACGCAGGATGCGATTTCCGCCAACGTGTTCGGCGCCCCGTGGTTCGTCCATGACGGCCAACCGTACTGGGGCCAGGACCGGCTCGATTTCCTCGACCGCGCCCTGGCGGCAGGCTGATCGGCAAACCGGATCCACGCCTTACCCGTCCGCGTTGCGGACGTTTTTGTTTTCAGGAATGACTCGCCATGACCCAAGCCTTCTTTGCTCCTTGCCCGCGTGGCCTTGAACCGGCACTGGCCGAGGAGCTGCGCGAGATTGCGCAGTACCCGGCCGTGGTGGCTGCGGCGCCGTTCGAGGTGCATCGCGAAATGCCGGGTGGCGTGACGTTCTCGGGCGAGATGGCCGCGGCCTATGCGGTCAACCTGCATTCGCGGATTGCCAGCCGTGTGCTGCTGCGCGTGGCACAGCGCGGCTACCGCCACGAGGACGATATCTATTCGCTGACGCGCCAGCAGCGCTGGGAGCAATGGTTCTCGCCCGACGAGACGCTGCGCGTGGACATTACCGCCCACAAGTCGCAGCTGCGCAGCCTCAATTTCACGGCGCTGCGTGTCAAGGACGGCGTCTGCGATGCCATGCGCGAGCGCCTGGGCGCCCGCCCCAGCGTCGATACGGTCAGCCCCGACGTCCGCATCTACGCGCACCTGACCGAGACCGATTGCACGCTTTACCTGGACACCACGGGCGAGCCGCTGTTCAAGCGCGGCTGGCGCATGGAAAAGGGCGAGGCGCCGCTCAAGGAAAACCTTGCCGCCGGCATTCTGCGCCTGGCCGGCTGGGTGCCCGGTCAGACCAACCGGCCGTTCTTCGATCCGATGTGCGGCAGCGGCACGTTCCTGGTGGAGGCCGCACAGGTGGCGCTGGGTATTGCGCCGGGTGTGGGCCGCACGTTTGCGTTTGAATGGCTCAAGGGCGCGGACACCAGGGCTTGGCAGGCATTGCGTGCCGATGCGCAACGCGCGCGCGAATCCGCCGCCAGCCGCACGGCGGAGCTGCAGATCGCGGGCTCCGATATTTCGACCGACATGCTGTCCATGGCGCAGGCCAACTGGCGGCGCGCCGGGCTGCCCGACGATGTGGCGCTGAAACAGGTGGATGCCCGCTTCGTGCAGCCGCCGTTTGCCGAACCGGGCCTGATGATGATGAATCCGCCGTACGGCGAGCGTATCGCGGTGCGCGGCAATCGGCGCGATGCCATGCAGGACGCCCCGCCGGACGAAGCGGAAGAGGCGGCCGCCAACCAGTTTGCCAGCGCCTTTGCCACGACGCTCAAGCAGAATTTCGCGGGCTGGCAGGCCTGGGTGTTCACCGGTGACCTGACCATCCCCAAGCGGTTGCGCCTGAAGGAATCGCGCCGCACGCCGCTCTACAACGGCAATATCGAATGCCGGCTGTTCCGCTTCGACATGGTTCGTGGCGGCAATCGGGACGGGCAGAAGGACGGCCCGAAGGAAGATCCGAAGAAGGATTGATGCAGGGGAAGCGGCTTCTCCTTTTCCGCACGCTTTGGCGGAAAGGAGCAAGCCGCGCGCAGCTTATGCGAGCTTGTTGCGGCCGGTCATCGCCGTGCCGTTGCGCGAGAATTCCGACAGGAAACTCTGCAGGCTGACCACCGGTTCCTGCAGCATGTGGCGCGGCAGGTCGAACAGCGCGTAGAAATATTCCTCGTTGCCCTCGCAGCGCTCTGCGGGCAGGCAGTACTGTTCCCAGTCCACGCAGGCCGGCGTGTACATGCCGTTGCCGGGCCAGAAGAACGGCACGATACGGCCCTCGCGCAGCCCCTCGATCAACGCCGCCGGCGCCTCGTATGCTTCGGCCGATTCCACCTGGCTCATCAGTCCGGCGCGGGTTTCGATCACCATCAGCGTGGCATGGCCCTGTGCGGTCAGCAGCAGCATCCCCACCGGGTTCGGAAACAGGTAGTACTCGATGAAGCCATAACGCGCGGCCGTCTGGCGTACACGGTCGGCCATGATCGGGTCCGACAGGAACGAGTACGAATGGCGCGTGAGCAGGTCGCGCAGCGTGCGGGAGATCGACGCAAAGTACTGCTGCTGCAGCGCATCGATTTCGTCGTTCAGGCGCGCGACCATGTTCGGATCGTGCTTCTTCACGTAACGGTCGATCAGCCCGTGATTGAAGCCCTGCACGGCGATGCTCTCATCGGCGGTGCCGGTCAGCAGAATGGTCTTGCACGGCAGGTCTTCCAGCGCCTGGCAGAATTCGAGCCCGTCCATTTGCGGCATGGAGTAGTCAACCACCACCACGCCCGGCTGCAGGAAGCGATGCACGTCGTGGATCTGCCGATGGATGCGGTCGACATCGAGCTGCACCGTGCGGCGTTCGGACAGGAAGGTCAGGTCGTCGTGCGTGACACGCACCGGCAGGAATGCCGGATGGCGCGTGGCATACGCTTCGCGAATCCATGTCAGCGCGTCGCGCGGATCAGTGAAGCTGACCACCGCGCGCGATGCATCCATCTGGAAAGCCAGGCTGTCGATAAACGACTTGCTATCGTCCACCAGTACCGTCAGTACGGGGTGATGGAAAACCGACAGGTTCCGGTCGTGCGCGGGGAATGTCATGGTGCGATCAAATCTGGCCGCCGGCCGCAAGGGGGAAAAAGAACGGGGCAAGCCAGTATAGCGCCTGCATCTGCATGCGCAACCAGACCACGCAAAAGGAAACGGCCAGCGTTGGTTGCTGGCCGCACTACTTCGATTTTATTGATTACAGGTCTGCGCGTTGCTTTATTCACTCGGCAGAACTGCGGGCCTGACGGCCACTACCGGACATTAACGGCAGCTTATTCCACGGCCTTGAACATGTCCTCAACCACCTTCTTGGCGTCGCCGAACACCATCATGGTCTTGTCCATGTAGAACAGCTCGTTGTCCAGGCCCGCGTAGCCGGCGGCCATCGAGCGCTTGTTCACGATGATGGTCTTGGCCTTGTAGGCTTCCAGGATCGGCATGCCGGCGATCGGCGATTTCGGGTCCGTCTTGGCAGACGGGTTGACCACGTCGTTGGCGCCCAGCACCAGCACCACGTCGGCCTGGCCGAATTCGCTGTTGATGTCCTCCATCTCGAAGACCTGGTCGTACGGCACCTCGGCTTCGGCCAGCAGCACGTTCATATGGCCCGGCATGCGGCCCGCCACGGGGTGGATGGCGTACTTCACCGTCACACCGTGCTCGGTCAGCTTCTCGGTCAATTCTTTAAGTGCATGCTGCGCACGGGCCACCGCAAGGCCGTAGCCCGGCACGATGATCACGGTTTCGGCGTTGCTCATCACGAACGCGGCGTCGTCGGCCGAGCCGGACTTCACGTTGCGCTGCGCCTGCGCGCCAGCCGGGCCGGCCGACGATGCCTCGGCACCGAAGCCGCCCAGGATCACGTTGAAGAACGAGCGGTTCATCGCGCGGCACATGATGTACGAGAGGATGGCACCGGACGAGCCCACCAGCGAACCGGCGATGATCAGCATCGGATTGTTCAGCGAAAAGCCGATGCCCGCCGCCGCCCAGCCCGAGTACGAGTTCAGCATCGACACCACCACGGGCATGTCGGCGCCACCGATCGGAATGATGATCAGTACGCCCAGCACGAAGGCGATCGCCAGCATGATCAGGAACGGCAGCCACGACTGCGACATGAAGAAGATCACGCCGAAGCCGATCATGGCGATGGCCAGCAGCAGGTTCAGCCAGTGCTGGCCGGGGAACACCACCGGCGCGCCCTGGAACAGGCGGAACTTGTAGCGGCCCGACAGCTTGCCGAACGCGATGACCGAGCCCGAGAACGTGATTGCACCCACAAAGCAGCCGATGAACAGTTCGATACGGTTGCCCAGCGGAATCAGGTGCGTGCCGGCCGGCGTGATGCCGAACGCGGCGGGCTCCGCCACGGCGGCCACGGCGATGAACACCGCAGCGAGACCGATCAGCGAGTGCATCGCGGCCACCAGCTCGGGCATCTTGGTCATCTCGACCTTGCGTGCCACGTAGGCGCCAATACCGCCGCCCACCACCAGCGCGCCGAAGATCAGCGCCAGGCCGGTGCCCACCGACGATTGTGCAGCGCCCACTGCCAGGAACTCGTTCTTGAGCTTGACGATCAGCACCAGCGTGGTCACCACGGCAATTGCCATGCCGATCATGCCGAACGCATTGCCCTTGCGGGCCGATGCCGGATGCGACAGCCCCTTCAGGGCCTGGATGAAGCAGACCGACGCCACCAGGTACAGCAGCGTCACAAGGTTCATGCTGATGCCTTCCATCACGCACCTCCCTTGGCGGCTTCGGCACCGGCCTTGGCGCGGGGTTCCTTCTTCTTGAACATCTCCAGCATGCGCTGGGTCACCAGGAAGCCACCGAACACGTTCACCGCGGCCAGTGCCACGGCCAGCGTGCCCATCACGCGGCCCACGCCGCCTTCGGTCAGGCCGGCTGCCAGCATGGCACCGACGATGATGATGGCCGAGATTGCATTGGTCACGGCCATCAGCGGGGTGTGCAGCGCGGGCGTGACCGTCCACACCACGTGGTAACCCACGTAAATTGCCAGCACGAAGATGATCAGGTTGATCACCGTGTGGTTCACCATCTCCATCGACTTCTCCTCCGTTGCTTTTGAATACTGCCGAGCGTCGCGTCCGCGCAGGCGGGCTGAAACTGCAGGATCAAACTTGCCGGGGACGCGGCGGGCCGTGGCGCAGGGCTCGTTGCGCGCCGCGGCATCATCAGACGGGAATGTCAGGCGGCCTGTTGCCTGACTACCTGGCCGTCCTTGCACATCAGGCAGGCGGCAACGATGTCGTCTTCCAGGTTCAGCGTGTAGCGGCCGTCCTTGTCGACGATCAGCTTGAGGAAGTCGAGCACGTTGCGCGCGTAGAGCGCGGACGCGTCGGCCGCCACCATGCTGGCCAGGTTGGTATGGCCGATCAGGACCACGCCGTGGCGTTCCACCACTTCGTCGGCCACGGTCAGCGGGCAGTTGCCGCCTTGCGCGGCAGCCAGGTCGACCACCACGGAACCGGGCTTCATCTGCTTGACGGTGTCCTCGGCCAGCAGCACCGGGGCGCGGCGGCCGGGGATCAGGGCCGTGGTGATGATGATGTCGGCCTGCGTGGCGCGCTGGTGCACCAGTTCGGCCTGACGGCGCATCCAGTCGGCAGGCATCGGGCGCGCATAGCCGCCCACGCCCTGCGCGATCTCGCGCTCCTCGTCGGTCACGAACGGCACGTCCAGGAACTTGGCGCCCAGCGATTCGATCTGTTCCTTCACGGCGGGGCGCACGTCGGAGGCTTCGATCACGGCGCCCAGGCGCTTGGCGGTGGCGATGGCTTGCAGGCCCGCCACGCCGGCGCCGAGGATCAGCACGCGGGCGGCCTTGACGGTGCCGGCGGCGGTCATCAGCATGGGCATGAAGCGCTGGTAGTGGTGCGCGGCCACCAGCACGGCCTTGTAGCCGGCAATGTTGGCTTGAGACGACAGTACGTCCATGCTCTGCGCGCGCGTGGTGCGCGGTGCGGCTTCGAGCGCGAACGCCGTGACGGCAGAGGTAGCCATGCGGGCGTTGTTCTCGACGTCGAACGGATTGAGCATGCCGACCAGTACCGAGCCGGGCTTCATCTGCCCGCGCTCGGCATCGTCGGGTGCACGCACCTTGAGCACGAGTTCGGCGCCCAGCGCATCGGCTGCGGAGCCTACGCGGGCGCCGGCCGCCTCGAACGCGGCATCGGGAATGCTGGCACGTACTCCGGCGCCGGCTTGCACCGTCACCTGATGGCCTTGCGCTACGTACTTCTTGACGGTCTCCGGGGTGGCGGCGACACGAGTCTCACCTGCCCGCGTCTCAAGCGGGATACCGATATGCATCGTCAATTTCTCCTGTCTGGCGTCGTTCGTAATCTGGTCGGGTCAACGTCCTCGCCCGTTGATGCATTGCAAAAGATGCGTCAATTTTTGCGCAGCTTACCCGAAACTTACGTTCGGTGGTGACTCACCGGTCGGGTATATGTGCTTTTACAGAGACTCATTTTTTCCGCTCATGAAATGGCCTGTTTGATGCACATCGTATTACCTTGAATATTTGCTATTGATGAAATGACATCGGCGTCACCTGCATTCTTGATGCCGATTTGATGCGCGGCTGCGTATCGTGGCGTTCACGTCTCTTTCGAGGCGTTTCTCCCACTACGCCCACGTTTTTTCATCGATGATTGCAACCCGCCTGATGACCTCGGCGCCGGCCACGCTGGCCGCCGCCATCCTGCTTGCCGCCCCGTTTTCCAGTGCATTCGCGCAACAGGCTTCCCCCGACAATGCCCAGCCGGCATCGCCGCATACGTTCACGGCCAACGTGTCCGTGGTATCCGATTACCGCTACCGCGGCATCAGCCAGACCGACCGGCGCCCGGCCATCCAGGGGGGCTTCGACTATGCCCACGAGAGCGGCTTCTACGTCGGCAACTGGAACTCGAGTATCAGCTGGCTTGGCGATGCCGACGCGTCTGTGTCCGCGCCCGTCGAGATGGATTTCTATGGCGGCTTCAAGAACACGTTCAAGCTGGCCGACCAGGAATTCAACTACGACCTGGGCGTGCTCGAGTACTACTATCCGGGCGGCTACACGGCTACGCGCCCCTACACCACCGAGCTGTATGCCGGCATCGGGTGGGGGCCGGTCTTCCTGAAGTACTCGCACGCCGTGACCAACCTGTTCGGGTTTGCCGACAGCAAGAACAGCTACTACGTCGACCTGACGGCCAACCTGCCGCTGAATGTGTGGGGACTCACGCTGAACGCGCATGTCGGCTACCAGGGCGTGCAGCATTTCAGCGATGCGTCGTACAGCGACTGGAAGATCGGACTGACGAAGGACCTGGGCAACGGCTTCGCGCTGGCCGTCGCCTATATCGACACGAACGCCAGCAAGGCCGCCTACACGAACACGCGCGGGCGCTATCTGGGCAAGGCCACGGCTTTCGCGTCGATCACGAAGACATTCTGAGCGCCCCAGGCCCGCCAGAGCGCCTGCGTCTTTACGCGTTCTTAATGGCGGGCCGGCCAAACGCTGCATCAAATTGAGGCCGCTCTCCCTAGCATGGAGCCATGTTCAACAGACGATCCGCCCCGCGCGGATCCTCGCTTCATGCGACAGTCATCGAGTCTCGCCATGGCCTTTGCATCGGTTCCGCGACGCCGTGTCATTGCCCAGGATCCATGGATTCGCCTGCGGCTGGCCGTCTCGTCGTCACAGGTATTCGCGCTGCGCCAGACACTGCATCGCGCGATTGGCAACATGGCGCGCATCTACGTGGTGGAAGTGGACCATCGCAACGGCGAGACCACGCTGCACGTGGAGGTGGAACGCGGTGACCGCGACGCCGCCATGCACGCCATCATGGCGGCCTTGCCCGCAGCCGAATTCGGCGTGGCCACGGTGCTCGGAGACGACCATGGCACGCATTGACCCGCAGCGCGGCGCGATTGCCGATGGCCTCTGGCTGCCGATGGTCACGCCGTTGCGCAATGACCAGGTGGATCTGGATGCAGCGCAGCGCCTGGCGTCGCACTACGCGGCAGCCGGTGTCGATGGCCTGATCGTGCTGGGCACGACAGGCGAAGGCGGCCTGCTGACCGATGCCGAACGATTCATGCTGACGGCGGGCGTGCTCGAAGCTGTCGACGGCACGGTGCCAGTGATGGCAGGTGTGGGCGGCGTAGCTACCCACGCCGTATGCGAGCAGGTGCGCCGGCTCGACCGCCTGCCACTGGCCGGCTACCTGGTGCCCCCGCCGTATTACCTGCGCGTATCGGACGAAGGCATCGCCTGGCATATGCGCAGCGTGGCGGCCCAGACCGGCAAGCCGCTGATGCTCTACAACGTGCCCCGGCGCACCGGCTGCACGATTTCCCCGGAACTGGCGTGGCGCCTGGCCGCCCATCCGCAGATCGTGGCCGTCAAGGAATGCGACTCCGCCGGCATGCGCACGCTTGCCATGCAGGACCTGATCGGCGTGTATTGCGGCGACGATGCGTCGATGCTCGACCACCTGCTGCGCGGCGGCCAGGGCATCGTGCCGGCTGCGGCACACGTGCGGCCCGACCTGTTCCTGCGGCTGCTGCATCTGGCGCGCACCGGCCGCGACGAGGCCGCCCGGGCACTGTTCCGGCAGCTGTCGCCGCTGGTAGGGCTGATGTTCGCCGAGCCCAATCCCGCCCCCGTGAAGGCCGCGCTGGCGCTGGCCGGCATGACCACGGCAGAAGTGCGCCGCCCGCTGACACCGGCGTCGAAGTCACTTGTGGCCCGCATCGACGCGGCCATCGCCTTGCTGCCCCCGATGCTCACGGCCGAGGCCGCCTGAAACTCCGCGCGCAATGCACGTTCCAACGGCAACCGGTAAAATGCCGGATTGCTTAAAAAATGTGCATCATGTCACGTGAATGGATTGCCAGCGTCACCGTTGCCGCCGTCATTGAACGCGGCGGCCGCTTTCTGCTGGTGGAAGAGGAAACGGCCGATGGCCTGCGCCTGAACCAGCCCGCGGGCCACCTGGAGCCTGGCGAGAGCCTGATCCGCGCCGTTGTCCGCGAAACGCTCGAAGAAACCGCCCACACGTTCGAACCGCGCGCGCTGCTTGGCTGCTACATGAGCCGCGGCCGCTCGTCGCGCGACGGTGGCGATACCACCTACATCCGCTTCGGGTTCACGGGCGACCTGGGCTCGCTCGACGCCGGCCGCCAGCTGGACACCGGCATCGTCCGCACCGTCTGGATGACCGCCGAGGAACTGCGTGCCTGCGCCGACCGCCATCGCTCGCCGCTGGTAATGGCCTGCGTCGACGACTACCTGGCCGGCAAGCGCTTTGCGCTGGACCTGCTGCACACCCATCCCACCGCCATCGCCAGCGCTACCGACGTGGCCGTGGCCGCAGCGACGGGGCAGTCACCGGGGGCAGCACTGTGAGCGGCAAGCGAGTGGTGGTGGGCATGTCGGGCGGCGTGGATTCGTCGGTCACGGCATGGCTGCTCAAGCAGCAGGGATACGAGGTCATCGGCCTGTTCATGAAGAACTGGGAAGACGATGACGACAGCGAGTATTGCTCCACGCGCCAGGACTGGCTCGACGTGGCATCCGTGGCCGACGTCATTGGCGTGGACGTGGAAGCCGTCAACTTCGCCGCCGAATACAAGGACCGCGTGTTCGCCGACTTCCTGCGCGAATATTCGGCCGGCCGTACGCCGAACCCGGATGTGCTCTGCAACGCCGAAATCAAGTTCAAGGCCTTCCTGGACCACGCGATGTCGCTGGGCGCCGAACTGATTGCGACGGGCCACTATGCGCGCGTGCGCCAGGCATCCAACGGCAAGTTCGAATTGCTCAAGGCATTCGACCACACCAAGGACCAAAGCTACTTCCTGCACCGGCTGAACCAGGCACAGCTATCGCGCACGATGTTCCCGCTGGGCGAAATGCCGAAGACCCGCGTGCGCGAAATCGCCGCCGAAATCGGCCTGCCCAACGCGAAGAAGAAGGACTCCACCGGTATCTGCTTTATTGGCGAACGCCCGTTCCGTGACTTCCTGAATCGCTACTTGCCGACCAAGCCCGGCCCGATGGTGACCGACGAAGGCAAGGTCGTTGGCGAACACATCGGCCTGGCGTTCTATACCCTGGGCCAGCGCAAGGGCATCGGCCTGGGCGGCAGCAAGGACGGCAGCGGCGACGCGTGGTACGTGGCCCGCAAGGACATGGCGTCGAACACGCTCTACGTGGTGCAAGGCCACGACCACCCGTGGCTGCTGAAACCCGAACTCGACGCAGCCGACCTGTCGTGGGTAGCCGGCGAACCCCCGCTCGCCGGCGCAACGATGGCCGCCAAGACGCGGTATCGGCAGAGCGACGCCCCCTGCACGGTCATCAAGGCCGAAGACGATGCACTGCGGCTGTCATTTGCCGAGGCGCAGTGGGCAGTGACGCCTGGACAGTCCGCCGTGTTGTATGACGGGGAGGTTTGTCTGGGTGGGGGGATTATTCGGTAGGGGGAAAGGGCCAAGGCACCTTTCTTTGTTGTAGAAGGCTTGCTTGGTTCGTTCAGCACCGGGTATCCACGACAAATATCGCACCATGAACTCTAGCGACCTCATTGAAACCAGCAAATTCCTCAGCTATGTGCTTCGGCACGAGCCGGAAGCTGCAGGGCTTCAACTCGATAGCGAAGGCTGGGCCGATGTCTCGGCGCTGATTGAGGGCGCCAGGCTACGGGGGCGCACCCTTGAAGTTTCGCTAATTGTCGAAGTCGTCAATACTAGTGACAAGAAGCGCTTCAGCTTGTCGCCTGACGGCCAGCGTGTTCGCGCGGTACAAGGACATTCAACGGTCAGCGTCCAGCTCAAACATGCGGAAAAAGAGCCGCCCGACTTTCTTTACCACGGGACGGCGACTCGTTTCCTGCCTTCCATCATGGAGCATGGCCTGGTCCCCGGATCTCGCCATCACGTCCATCTTTCGGCCGACCGGGAAACCGCCATCGCCGTGGGAAAGCGGTATGGTAGTCCGGTGATATTGAAAATCGCGGCTTCCAAGATGAGGTTGGAGGGGATTAAGTTCTTCCAAGCCGAGAATGACGTCTGGCTGACGGATTGGGTGGCTGCCAGATTTATTGATCAAGACAGTTCGGATTTATAGTTGGGCGATTCGACCTGAGCGGCTTCCATCCAGGTAGTGAAATTATCATAAGAGAGGTTTTCCCACGGCAGCGTCTTTGGCGTGGCATAGTCGTATACGAAGACAGACGGATCACCCGACGTGTCCGTCCCGTCAAAACACGCCAGCACCACCCACCCATCGTTATAGAAGCCAGTCTGATCGTCGATCATGGCGAATGGGATTGCGTACCCAGGCTTTGCAGGTAGTTGACCGCCGCGCCTTGCAGCATGCCGGCCGTGCTGCCGGTGACATTGGCGCCTGCGGCGGCGGACAAGGCAGTGACGATATTGCGGCCCGCTCCACCTACCCCCCAGGTAGCGTTGTCCTTGAGCACCTGGCTCAATTGACTGATCCGGGCCGGATCACGTTCCGCCTCTGGCTTCTTGAATTCCCGATCGAGTTCCTGCTGGGCAGCAGTCGCCTCCTTCGCCCGATTATTCAAAAACGCCCCGGTCTCCCGCTGCAGCGCACCGACGATCTCGAAGCCGGCCTTGATCTCCTTCTCGTTGAAAATTGGCTTGAGCGCGTTGGTGCCGTCGACTTCGCTGGAGACATCACGGTTGAGGCTGGCCAGGCTTTCGTCGATCGATTGGCCGGTCAGGGCCTGTTGCTGGTCGCCATTCCCGATCGTCACCGCCGCACCGCTGATGCCGCTGCGTGTGGTGCTGCGCGAACTGCCGCTGGCGCCCAGCACCACCGGCGGCGCAGCGCTGATGCCGCCGAGAGACGGCAGGTCGCTGCCAGGGACCTTCTCGCCGCCGGTGGCGGCCTGGCCCTGCTGGTCCGTCCCGACGGCGTTGCCATTGCCAGTGTTGCCGCCACCGGCATCGGTGCTGCCCGCGCCCTCGCTGGAATCGCGCGATGAAAAGCCGGCGCCGAGGCTGAAGCCACTGGCCTTGTAGTCAGCCCGGTTCTCGATGTCGGCGGTGGTCAGGGTGCCTGTATCGAAGCGGTTGAGCCCGGCGGCTACCGCTGGCTTCGTCGAGGTGATGACGCCGCCCTTGAGCGCCGTGTTGCCGCCAACCCGTATGTCGAAGCCCCCGTCGCCAGCCCGGATGCCCGACTGCTCTGTCACGCTCGCGTAATTGCTATCAATCTTCTGCTGGCCAACATTCAGGCTGCCCGATACGGCGCCGCCGCCGAATGTCAGGCTGCCGCCCAGGCTCCGGTCCTTGCTGCGGTAGCCGTGCAGGTCCTGCAGGCTTTCGATATTGAGGTTGCCGCCGATGCCGGCCACGACGCGGTTTCCGCCCACCACCGCGCCGGCCAGCGTCGTGTCGCCGCCGGATTCGATCACCAGCGTCTTGCCGGCGTTGACATGGGTATTCCGCCATGTCACGTCCTGTCCGGATCCGTTGCCCCGTGATCCGCTCGCGCTGACCGTCACGCCGACCTGCGCCGGCCCCTTCGCGCCAATCTGCGCCGATACGCCCACCCCTGCGCTGGAGCCGCTGCTTTTGCGGTCCATGTCCGAGGTGTTCTTCGCCGCGAGCAGCGCCACCTTGCCGTCGGCTTTCAGGCCGAGATTGCCTCCTGCGCTGACATCGCTGCCACGAATCGTCAGGGTCGAATCGACTCCCGCTCCGGTCGCACGAATGCGTACGTCCCCGCCTGCTGCGATGGTCGATCCGGCGGCCTTATCGCTGCGGGTCGTGGTCCGGCTGTCGTTCCGGCTGATGCCGAGCGACACGGAAACGCCGATGCCACCGGCTGCCTTGGGATCCGCCTTGATCGCGTCAGCGGTGTTCTTCGCTGCCAGTGCGGTGGTGACCCCTGCCAGCGCCTTCATGCGGGAATCGGACGTCTGGCCCGCCGCGCGCGACATCTGCTGCGCGGTCTGTGCCATCGAGATCACTGGCGAAGTCACTGCCACGGTCAGGCCCGATTGCCGGAATCGGCTCTCCTCGACGCTGTGGTCGGTCTCGCGTGCCGCGACGATTTCGATCTTGCGCGCCAGGATGTCGACATCGCCCTTGGGTGCCAAGACGTGGCTGCCGGCTTGCCGATAGGCGTTTCCGGCGACGATGGTGACGTCGCCGGCGGTCGCGCCCACGGTCGATGCCGCCGCCGAGGTCCGCGTGCTGCGTGCATCCGTGCTCTGCTGCTGGGTGCCGAGCGTGACCGCCGCACCGCCGCCATGCAGCAGGCCGCTCTTCTTCGTCTCCGTGAAGTGGGTCTCGGTCGCGGTGTTTTGCGCTGCACCGATGTAGATGTCGTGCTTTGCGAGCAGCGTCGTGCCGGCGTCCGAAACCACCTGGCTGCCAATCACATGGAGGTCGTTGCCGGCGTGCACGTCGACGGTGTGGCCGCTGAATGTCGTCGCCTGGGCGGCCGTCTGCGTCAGGCTGTCGCGCGTGGTGGTGCGCGACCGACCCAGCAGGCCGCCGCTTCTGCGCTGTCGGCCTTCGCCAAGGTGGTTCGTGGCTTGGCCCGCCGTCAGGCGCACATCGCGGCCGGCCACGGCGGCCACCGCGCCCCGGTCACTCGTGACCTGAGCCGCGCGCGCGGTGAGATCCCGGCCGGCGGAGAGCGTTACGTCGCCGCTGGTCTGAATCGCCGTGCCGACTTCCCGCGTGCTGGATTGCCGTAGATAGTTGTTTGCATTGCGGACGCTGTTTTCCTCGACGTTTGTCCGCACGGTGTCGAGATGCAGATCACGTCCGGCCGCGATCACGGTCTTGCCACCCTCGCCAGCGTTGGCGATCTGCGCGCCTTGCAGCTTCACATCGCGTCCGGCCATCGCCGCCAGCTCGCCACCAGGCCCTGTCACGTAGAGGCCGGCGACGCGGTCGACGTGGGTGCGTGCGAAGTGGCTCTGGCCCGATGCCCTGGTATCGCTGCGCGTGGTGGATGCGACGATCAGGTCGCGGCCAGCCATCGCAGCCAGCGATGCGCTGGCGTCAATCGTGCCTCCGGTGTTGTCGATGTCCTCGCGTGCCTGCAGCGCGACGGACTGGCCCGTGATCCGGCCGCCCAGGTTGCGCAAGGTCTCGCCGCTGATACGCACCGCCGAGCGGCCCGCGATCGTGCCTTGGTTGGAGAGATCCGATTGCAGTTGCAGGTTGACCACGTCGGCGGCGATGAGCGTGCCATCGCCCTTGAGGTCGCCCGGGCGGGTGCGCACGTAGACCTGCGGCACCAGCGCGGTGGTGTGGGTGCCGTCGGGCAGGGTGACGGGGCGCTCCACCAGCCAGACGATGTCGCTGGTCAGTTGCGCCATCTGCTCGGCTGACAGCGCCACGCCGGGTCGCAGGTTCCACTGCAGGGCGACTGTCGCGCCTTCGCTCAGCAGCGCGCGGTACTGCGCTTCGTCGCTGGCATGGCCTTCGAGGAAGCGCCGGCCTGTCAACTGGCCGATCTGCTCGCGCACGAGTTTCTGTTCGTGGAAGCCATCGCCAAGGCGCTTCTGGATACTGGCCGGGTCGATGCCGAGCTGCCCAAGCAGGTAGTCCGACGACAGCCACTGGCGATAGTCGGCAAAGCGGGGGTCAGTCTCGATCAGGTAGCCACGAGAATCCGGCGCGGGCCGGAACAGCGTGCTGGCGGGAATATCGGTTCCGGGCGCCACCGTGCGGATCACGCTGCGTCCATCGCCGGTATCGAGCGGGATCTCGGTGATGGGGCGGGGGCCGTCCGTGCGGCGGTCGTCGATAGTGCGTCCACTATCCGTGAGGCCAACGTGCTCGCGCGTGGCGGCCACGCCCAGCTTGATCGACGTCACCACGTCGGCTGGCGTGTAGGCGACTTCGGGGTCCCAGTTTCTCTCGTGGTGCCTCTTGAAGCCCCCTCGCCACCTCGAATAGCTGTACCGACTCGTCCCTTCGCGCTGCAAGACGTGCTTGCCTTCGGCGTCGAGCGTCTGCAGCCGGTCAAGCGTGCCTGTCAGGGCGCCGCCGGCAAGAATCTGGCTTTTGTCGTTGACCAGATCGTCGCCGTCGAGCCACATCGCCCCGCCCGAGCGGATGATGGCCGGCGCGCTTTGCGTGACGCGGTCCTCATGTTCGGTCGAGGTGATGTCGTACTGCGTCCAGGCCGTGACCTCGCTGCCATCCCTGGCGCGATAGCGTCCAGCCTTGCTCCAGTTTTCCCACGTGAATTCGCTGGCGTCGTACTGATCGGGATTGCCCCGAGGCTGGATCGTCTGGTTGCGCGTGGGACCCTTGACCTGCACCCGTTCGGTGGCGAAATGGGTGTTGGTGTTTTGCAACTGCCCCGCGCTCAGGCTTAGCCCGCCGAGCGATTCGATGGTCGCGCTGTCGTTGCGCACTTGTTCCGCGCGGCCCGTGGCGTGTCTGTCCGCATCGAGCGATCTGCCGATATTGAGTGCCTCCGCGTCGGCGCCTGCGCTGAAAATCAGCGCCTGCTCGCGGTTGACCAGTTGCCTTGCGCCAATGTCCAGCCGTTCGCGGGCGGCGATGGTGGCCGCGCTGACCTGCCCATCCGACGCCTCTTCGCGGTTGTGCACGGTGTCGGCCTGGATGGCCAGATGATTCCCATACAGCCGGCCGCTGCCCACGTTGTCGACCGTGTGCGCACCAATGCGCGTGCTGGCGCCGTCGATCAGTCCGCGGTTCGTCAGGGTGGCGCTGGCCGTAAGGCGCGCGCGTCCTCCAGTGATTTCGCCCGTCGCTGTGTTGTCGATCGATTGCGCGCGCAGGTCCAGATCGCTGGCTTGCACCGTGCCCCGATTGCGCAGCGCACCGGTAGCTGCAAGGTCGGCCTTTCCGGCGGCGGCGATCTCGCCCTGGTTATCGATGTCGCTGGCCTCGACGGTCAACGTTCCGGCCGATTGCATCCGCCCGGCATTGTTCAGCGCCCCGGCACGGATGCTCAGCGTGCCATCCGTGGCCGCAAGCGCTCCGTCGGTGTTGTCGAGCGCGTGGCCTTGCGTGTCGATCGACGCATGCGCGCCCACGATGGCACCTCGCGCATTCGACAGACCGGCACCGGCCACGGCAAGTTGGCCCTGCGCCTGAAGCGTGCCGTCTTCGTTATCGACTGTGCCTTGGGCCGCCAGCGAGAGGTTGCCGGATGCCGACGCGATCACGCCCTGCGCGCGGTTGGACAGGGTGCCCGCCTGCACGGATGCGTCGCCGTTGGCGATGATTTCGCCGCCCGCGTTGTCGAGCGTCCGCCCGACCGTTGCCGATAGCGCGGCGCCGGCGATGATCTGGCCAGCATGGTTGTCGAGCGTGCCGGCACCCACCATGAACTGCGAGGTATTGCTGCCGATGACGCCGCCCGTGTTGTCGAGTTGGTCCGCGACCCGCAGCGAGCCGTCTTCGGCGGCGCCTTGCAACAGCTTGCCGCCCCGGTTGGAGAGCGACCCAGCCGACACGTCGAGCGCGCCGCCCACGGATAGCTGGCCGTTGTCGTTGGCAAGATGGTCTGCCTGTAGCGTGGCCGCAGCGCCGATTGTCAATGCGCCGCCACGATTGAGCAGATCGCCGCCAAGCGTCGTCAGGTTGCGCAGCGCGATGTGCCCGCCATCGTTGTCGAGCCCTGCGGCGGCTTGCAGGTCCGTCGCACCGCCAGCACGGATGTGGCCGGCCTCGTTGTTGAGGTGGCCCACGATGCGAACGACGCCGTCGGCCAGCAACGTCGGCGCGTCGGGCGACGTGGCGGCGGTATTGTCGGCCGGCACATCTGGCGTTCCACCGGCGTCGTCGGACCCGCCATCGGCGGTGCCAGCCTCGGGCGATCCAGGAAGTGGGCCTTCGCTGGCGCCTTCCGCGCCATCGTCCTCTGCCGCCGCGGCACCGATCCGTCCGCCGTCCCGATTCGACAGCGTTCCCGCATGCAACGCCAGCGCCTGCAGGCCGGTTTGCTCGATGTTGCCGCCCCGGTTGTCCAGCGATGCGGCCCCGACGTCGAGACGCAGGGCGTTCAGCGTGCCGCCCCGGTTGTCGACGTCGGCAGGGGTGTCGATCCGCAGCGTGCGCGCCGCGCTGATCGTGCCGGCGTTGCGCACGCCACCGTCCGCGGCGATCCGCACATCGTGCTGCGACTGCAGCGTGCCCATATTTTCGAGCCGGCCGTCGGCGGTCACCACGAGCTCGCCGGCCTGCGCGCCGATATGGCCCACATTGCGCATCCCCAGCCCGTGTTCGGTGCCCACCAGCGCGATCTTGCCGGCATACATGCCGCCCAGCGCGCTGACGTCGAGTGAGTAGCCAGGCGCTGGGCCGGTGCCGGCGATCCGCCGGATTTCAACGGTGCCGGCGGTCCCGGCAGTCCCGGCAGTCACCTCGTTGGCCCCGGTTGTCACTTGCAGCTGGTTGGCCCAGATGCCGGCATTCACGCGCACGGCCCGCCCAATGATGTCGGTGTAGTCGGCGCGGCTGCCGTCCATGCCCGCCCCGGTGATGTCGACGATGCCGCGCTGCACGCGGTAGCCGTCCAGGTTGCCGCCATTCAGGATCGGCGTGCCGGTGGTCAGCGTCACGCGATTCGCGTTCAGGAAGCCGCAGCCGTCGCAGGTGATGCCGGCCGGATTGGCGATGACGACCTGGGCGCGGCCGCCCGCCACTTCCATCGGTCCGCGCAACTGGCTGGGGTTGCTTGCGTTGACCTCGTTGAGGATCACGCGCGCCTCGCCGCCTGCCAGCCACGGGTTGCCCTGCACCCATCCACCGAGCTGCGTCTGCGCGTTGGTGCGCGAGTTGTTCAGGATCGCGCCATTTGCATGGACGTCGAACTGGCCATAGGTATTTCGCGAGACGCCGGCCGCGCTGGGCGTCTGGATGTTGACCAGCGGCGTGCCGTTGGGCGCGGTGAGCACGGTGGGCTGCTGGGTGCGCGGGGCGCCGGGATCGGCAACGATCTGGGCATTGGCCGAGGGCAGTGCGAGAAGAACGGCCAGCGCCAGCGGCCGCAGCCGCAGCCGGATGATGGTGTGATGCGATGGTTTCATGACCCTGATTCCCTGGAAGATCGCCGCGAGGTCAGTACGACCAGCTGACGTTGAATCCGGCCGTGGTGCTGGCCGTGAGGAAGCCCGCGGGCTTGCGAAGCGGCTTGCCGACGAACGCATCGGCATAGAGACCCTTGAAGCCGCCGCGTATGCCGATGACGGCACCGGCCAGGCGTGTTCCCGCCAGGAATTGCGCGGACGGGCCGCCGACCTGCCCGTAATCGGCGCCGGCATACAGTTCGAGCCCGCTTTGCCAGAGCGACCAGCCGATTTCGTTGCGGAGGAACCACCCCCGGTCTCCGATCAGCGTCGAACTGCCGTCGAAGCCGCGCACGGTGTAGCGATTGCCGATCGAAAAGCGGTCCTGGGGCACCAGCGGCGTGAGGTTCCATTGGGCGCGGAGGGCGCCGGTGTAGCGGACGCGCTGTCCGCCCAGCAGGAACGGCAGGTGCGCCTGGACGTCTGCGTTGAGGATCTCGGGGCGCGATGTGCCCTCATCGAACTGTTCCTCGGGTGCCCGCAGGGATTCGAAGGCGCCAGTGCCGCGCCGGTATCCGACATTCAGGTCGAGCGAGGCCGGGCCGATGAACTCGCGGTGGGTCAGGCCGATTTCCCAGCCGGCCATGCGGCGGCGCTGGACCTCGATCTCGGTGTCGTCGATGTAGTTGCTGGAATTGCGTGTCCAGCCGCGCAGCCAGGCCGTGGTCTTGCGGACGGCATCGCGATGGAGCAGGCGCGACAGCCGGACCTCGGCGTTCTGGCTCTTGCCGCTGTAGCGATAGCTCTGGCTGGCTCCGGCCACGGACTGGTAGTAGTCGTTGCCGCTGGCGGTGATGCCGAGCTGCCAGTATCGATAGGGCACCGAATAGTGGACGGTATAGCCCTGTGTGCCACGCGCACCGGGATCGCCGCCGCCAAGGTCGTGGTTCAGGCTGGCGTAGAACAGGTCGTTGAGCGTCCACCAGTCGTCGAATGAAAGCGTGGCGCTGCCGAGGTACTTGCCGGTCTGCCGGCTGCCCGAGTCGTCGACGGCCACGCTGAAGCGCAGCGGCATCCCCTGGTGCCAGCGGATCACCAGGTCGCTCTCGCCGGGCCGTGCGTCGGCGCCGACGGCGGGCACGATCTGGATGTCCGCCTCGGCGGTGGGTACGCGCTTGAAGTTCTCCAGGCCCTGTTCGATGTCGCGCAGATTCAGGATGTCGCCGGGGCGGGCCGGCAGGGCGTTCCATTGCGTGGCGCGCGGGCTGGAATCGTCGGTAAAGCGGATCGCTCGGATACGTCCCGGAATCACGGTCAGCGTAAGCGTGCCGGACGTCAGGTCCTGCGGTGCGGCCAGTACACGGGTGGTGACGTAGCCCTGCTGTACCAGCGCGTTCTGGATGCGCGTGATGACGATATTGATGCCGTGGGCGCCCAGGCAGCGGCCAGTGGCGGCGTCGCCCGGCGCGTCGGCGGCAACGATGGCCCACTGGAAGCGATCGGCAGTGTCGCCGTCCAGCGAGATCCGTTCGATCCTGAAGCAGGGCGTTTCATCGCTGGGCAGCGTGTCGGCGACGGTGGCTGCCGGTCGCTCCAGCCGGGCTTCGGGCTCCGCCTCCATGCGTTCGCGCAGGGCGCGCTCGCGGTCCTGCTGGCGCAACAGTTCGGGGGTAGCGGGCGATGTTGCCGCTGGGCGCGGGCCGGGCTGCGCCAGGACAGGACCGGGCAGGGCCGTCGGCAGGCCGAGTGCGATGAGCTGGACCAGTGGCGCGAGCGCCGTGAGCACGCCTGGCGCGCGCAGCCGCCATCGCGCACGCGAGTGACCTGTATCGAGATGTCTTGTCGTGACCCTGTGATGCCCCACAATCCCGCTCCGACGTTGGATCGGCGCAAGATGAGTGTGCTTGTCGGAAGGGTGGTGGACGTTGCGTCCACTGACCGTCCACGCGCCAGATCAGCGCGGGACGTTAGCGGGGAGCGCGATGGCCGGAAATCATAGAAATCTTGAAGATTTCCGGCGAACAGTAAAAATACGTCTACCGTTGTATCGCGCTGACGATGTGTGTCAGAAATGCGGCACTTTTTGCCGCAGGGTCACGCCGCCGGCGGTGCCGTGTCGATGAACGACTGGCGTTTCTCGATCTTGTCCTGGAACGCCACCAGGTTGGCGTACTGGTCACGCCAGGCGATGTCGGGGAAGCGGAAGTCCAGGTAGGCCAGTGCGCAGCCTACGGACACGTCGGCCAGGGTGTAGTGGATGCCGGTGCACCACGGCTTGTCGGCCAGGCCCTTCGACATGGCGGCCAGTGCGGCGTCGATCTTGCCGCGCTGGCGTGCGACCCAGCTTTCGCTGCGTTCGGCGGGCTGGCGCTGGGTGCCTTCCAGGCGAACCAGCAGGGCGGCGTCCAGCAGGCCATCGGCCAGCGCTTCCCAGCAGCGCACTTCCATGCGCTCGCGGCTGCCCTGCGGAATCAGGCGGCTGACGGGCGACAGCGTGTCGGCGTACTCGGCAATCACGCGTGAATCGAAGATCGCGCCACCGTCTTCCATGATCAGGCACGGTACCTTGCCGAGCGGGTTGAACTGACCAATGATGGTGTCGGGCGACCAGACGTTCTCCTCGATCATCTGGTAGTCGATCTTCTTCTCCGCCAGCACCACGCGCACCTTGCGCGCATACGGGCTGGTCTGGGACGCATACAGCTTCATGTTCTCCCCTTGAGCTTGTTATGAAGTGCATCGGCGCTCGGTGGCACGGGGTGCGCTGGCAGGCGCGGCGGCGTGCCCGATGGACTTCATAACAGGCTAACGGATGGGCGAGCGGGAGTATACATGCGGAGTGTCGGGAATGCGCCATCAATGCGGCCTTGCGCACGCTTGGATGGCTGGCGCCCACAGCGACCCGCACAGCGCCATGGGGCGATGGTAAAATCCCGCGTTGCGCGTTTGGCGCGGCGCTTGCGCCGTCTGCCGAACCGGCCCTTGCATCGGCAGGGCGATGCGGCGGATTCGCCGCATCAGGGCCTTGTCGCGTGGTTCCCAGCGCCCCCGCTCGAACCTCCACATTCCTCTTTTCTCCCGGTTGCCAGCATGTCCACGTCTTCCCTTTCGCCGCTCTCCGCCCTGTCTCCCATCGATGGCCGCTATGCCGCCAAGGCCGATGCACTGCGCGAATGGCTGTCCGAGGCGGCTTTCATGCGCAATCGCGTGAAGGTCGAGGTCAACTGGCTGATCGCGCTGGCCCAGGCCGGCCTGCCCGACGTGCCGAAGTTCTCGGCCGCTTCGGAAGCGAAGCTGCAGTCGCTGGTGGACAACTTCACCGAGGCCGACGCCGCCCGCATCAAGGAAATCGAAGCGGTCACGAACCACGACGTGAAGGCGGTCGAATACTGGCTCAAGGAGCAGGTCAAGGGCAACGCCGAGCTGGAAGCCGCCAGCGAGTTCATCCACTTCGCCTGCACCTCGGAAGACATCAACAACACGTCACACGGCATGATGCTCAAGGGCGCCCGTGACGGCGTGATCGTGCCGGCGCTCAAGCGCGTGCTGGCCCGCCTGGTGGAACTGGCGAAGCTGAACGCCACGCAGCCGATGCTGTCGCGTACGCACGGCCAGCCGGCCAGCCCGACCACGCTGGGCAAGGAAATCGCCAACGTGGCAGCCCGCCTGGCACGTGCCATCGAGCGCGTGGAGCGCGTGGAACTGCTGGGCAAGATGAACGGCGCCGTTGGCAACTACAACGCGCACCTGTCGGCCTACCCGTCGTTCGACTGGGAATCGTTCTCGAAGCAGGTGATCGAGCAGCGCCTGGGCCTGACGTTCAACCCGTACACCATCCAGATCGAGCCGCACGACTACATGGCCGAACTGTTCGATGCCATCGCGCGCGCCAACACCATCCTGCTGGACCTGAACCGCGACGTGTGGGGCTACATTGCGCTGGGCTACTTCAAGCAGAAGACCAAGGCCGGTGAAATTGGCTCTTCGACGATGCCGCACAAGGTCAACCCGATCGACTTCGAGAATTCGGAAGGCAACGTGGGCCTGGCCAACGCCGTGCTGCGCCACCTGTCGGAAAAGCTGCCGGTTTCGCGCTGGCAGCGTGACCTGACCGATTCCACCGTGCTGCGCAACATGGGCGTGGCCTTCGGCTACAGCCTGCTGGCCTACGAGGCCTGCCTGCGCGGCCTGGGCAAGCTGGAAACCAACCCCGAGCGCCTGAACGAAGACCTGGACAACTGCTGGGAAGTGCTGGCCGAGCCGGTGCAGACCGTGATGCGTCGCTTTGGCGTGCCCAACCCGTACGAGCAGCTGAAGGAACTGACGCGCGGCAAGGGCATCTCGCGCGAGGCACTGCAGACGTTCGTGCAGGGCCTGGCGATTCCCGACGACGCCAAGCAGTTGCTGATGGAAATGACTCCGGCCAGCTATATCGGCAAGGCCGTGGAACTGGCAAACCGCATCTGATCGCCGTCACGGGCGTTGCGGTATGCCGCGGCGCCGCAAGGCTGCAGCAAAGGGCTGACCCCGAGGGGTCGGCCCTTTTTGTTTGGCGCGCAAGTTTCGAAAGAAATTACCCGGCTGATACCAGCGGCCAATGCCGCACGGCTCCCGGTGGCGTTACGATCGGTTCCCGGGCGCAGGGTGCGACATCTCGACACATCAAATGATTTGAACAACTTCATGAAGTTCGGCGCTTCCAACGCAGGGCCGGTCACCTAATAATGCGAGAATTGGCAGCGAATGACCGGACCGCTACTGCAACAGACTGTCTTGGCGCCGACATAGCAGAATAAGTAATAAAGATCGAAGGGATTGACTGACATGGGTTTCAAAGCATCCGGGCCGGGGGGCCAGGCGACGTACACGGCCACCGCCATCGGCCTGCACTGGCTGATTGCCTTCGGCATCTTTGCCGCGTTCGGGCTGGGCCTGTACATGACGGGCATTCCCGGGCTGACGCCGACCAAGCTCAAGCTGTTCTCGTGGCACAAATGGCTGGGCGTGACGATTTTCGTGGTGGCCGTGCTGCGCGTGCTCTGGCGCGCCACCCACGCTGCCCCGCCCGTGGCACCCGGTACGCCGGCCTGGCAGGCCAGGGCCGCCGCCGCGGCGCACCATCTGCTCTACCTGCTGATCCTGATCGTGCCGATCACGGGCTATCTCTACAGTTCGGCCGCCGGCGTGCCGGTGGTGTACCTGGGCCTGTGGAAGCTGCCGTCGCTGATCGAGGCCAGCGACACGCTGAAGCCGATCCTGAAGTTCGCCCATGTCTGGCTGAATTACCTCATGGCCGCGATCGTGGTGGTGCATGCCGCCGCGGCCATCAAGCACCAGTTGGTGGATCGCGACGGCACGCTGGCCCGCATGATCCCCTTCCTGCGCTGATTTGCCGTTGTTCTTCGACCGCTTTGCCTGACCAACCGGCCGTGATGGCCAGTCACCACTGGAGTTCCAGATGAAACGCATGTCCCGTCCCGGCACGATCTTCGTGGCGGCCGCCCTGGCAACGGCTGGCCTGGCCGCCAATCTGGCATGGGCGCAGATCGATGCCGCAAAGAGCACGGTCACGGCCACCGCCAAGCAGATCGGCGTGCCGATGGAAGGCAAGTTCAGGAAGTTCGACGCCACCGTCGACTTCGATCCGGCCAAGCTGGCCACGTCGTCGGCCAAGGTCGAGATCGACGTGTCGACCTTCGAGATCGGCGATGCCGAGACCACCAAGGAAGTGAAGGGCAAGGACTGGTTCGACGCCGGCAAGTATCCGAAGGCCGTGTTCCAGTCGACCAGCATCAAGGCCGGCGCCGCCGGCAAGTATGACGTGGCCGGCAAGCTGACCATCAAGGGCAAGACGGTGGATGTGACCGTGCCCGCCACGTACAAGCAGGAAAACGGCAGCCAGGTGTTCGATGGCGTGCTGCCGATCAAGCGCACCACGTTCAACATCGGTGACGGCGAGTGGAAGGACACTTCCGTCGTGGCCGATGAAGTCCAGATCAAGTTCCACCTCGTGACCCCGGCAAAGAAGGGCTGAGGCAGGCTTTGCCGCGCTCACAGCTCCTTGGCCGTTTTTTTACCGACCTTCCTCTCCAACTTCTTGACGGGAAACCCAACATGAAAATCCGCACCCTGATCGCCGCCGTTGCAGCAGCCTCCGCCGCCCTCGCCGCCGGTACCGCCATGGCCAACGCCACGACGTACAACATCGACCCGACCCATACCTACCCGAGCTTCGAAGCCGACCACCTGGGCGGCCTGTCGAAGTGGCGCGGCAAGTTCGACAAGTCCAGCGGCGTTGTGACGCTGGACCGCGCGGCCAAGGCCGGTACGGTCGACATCAAGATCGACGCCGCATCGATCGACTTCGGCAACAGCAAGCTGAACGAGCACGCCAAGAGCCCGGAAATGTTCGACGTGCAGGCCTTCCCGGATGCCACCTACAAGGGCAAGTTCTCGAAGTTCAAGGGCGACGTGCCGACCGAAGTGGATGGCGTGCTGACGCTGCGCGGCGTGTCGAAGCCGGTCAAGCTCGAGATCAAGGAATTCAAGTGCATCCAGCACCCGATGCTCAAGCGTGAGGCTTGCGGCGCCGACGCCGTGGCCCAGTTCAACCGTGCCGATTTCGGTATCGACTACGGTGCCAAGTACGGCTTCAAGCAGGACGTGAACCTGGCGATCCAGGTGGAAGCCGTCAAGGCCGACTGATCACGTTACGACACACTTCTGGCGGAAGTTGCGCCAGTGGAGAAATTGTCATTTCTCCAATACATAGTGGAAAAATGAGCCAGCAGCGTTGCTGGCTCATTTTTTTTGTGGTTTGCATACCCCCCTTCATTCCGCAAGTGGATTGTTGTACGGTTCAGAATTGCCACAGTACAATGGTTTGCCGCAGTCCCACCCTCAGGGGCGGCGTTCGCCCCGGTCTCCGCCGGCTGGCGCGCTCGTCCCCGCAACAGGTCACGCGCATCGATATGAGCATTGGCTGCATTCCCTGATTGGTTGTTTCGCCGCAAGACCCTTGCATTGAGCTGTACCCGGCCGACGCCCGCGGGCGCCGTGTCCCGCAGCGTTTCTCGGATTTCCCTGGCGCGATACCGTGTACTCCAAAACGCAAATCGATCCGGTAGTTAGCTTCCGCAACTCGCAGGGCGAGCAGGTGCGGGGCACGATCATCAATCTCCAGCGCAAGTCGCTGGTGATGGAAATCTACAATCCCTACTCGATTGTCCAGGTCAGCGAAGTATTGAGCGAGCTGAGCGTGCGCATGGGCGCGAAGAACGCGTACCTGGGCAAGGCTGTGGTCATGAGCCTGGTGAACACCGGCCTGACGGCCGTGGTGTCGCTGACGCTGATCGACGAGTGGCGCGAACTGACCGACGTGAACGATGCACCGAAATCGGTCGCACGCGAAGCCGAGATGTTCGTGCAGGACTGGGATACGCGCTTCAACATCCGCCGCGACTACCAGATCGTGGTCAACGAGATGCGCGCGTATCTGTCGGAAGTGTCGCGCTGGGTGGAACAGGTGGACCTGACCGAGTCCCTGCCCAAGCGGGAAGGGCGCCTGCGCGAGGACGTGTTCTACGAACTGGCCACCCCGCTGATGGGAAAGGTGAAGACTTACCTCGACTGGCTCGAGGACGAGGCCCAGCGCGTGGATCAGGAACTGGCGCCGGTGCACCGCACCTATGCCCAGGCCGCGCTGCACCCGTTGCTGCTGCGCGCGCCGTTCGTGTATCGCACATTTACGAAGCCGCTCGGCTACGCGGGCGACTACGAGATGGTGAACCAGATCCTGAGCGATCCGCAGCAGGGTCCCACCACCTACTTCCAGATCGTCAACACGGCATTCCTGAAGGCGGCGGTGGCTACGGCGCACCGCAACCGGATCGACCTGCTGGTGGATTACCTGACCCGCCAGGCCGAACGGGCCCGGGCCGAAGGGCGGCAATTCCGCGTGCTCAACGTGGGTTGCGGGCCGGCATTCGAGATCCAGCGCTTTGTCCGCGAGTATCCGAACCCCGAGCTGCTGTCGTTCCAGCTGGTCGATTTCAGCGAGGAAACGCTGGGCTACACGCGGGCGTCCGTGGAGCGTGCGGCCGCTGGTGCGGGCCACAAGGTATCGGTCGAGATGGTGCACCAGTCGGTGCACGACCTGCTCAAGCGCCGCATTACTGCGGACGACCCGAGCGTGCGCGAGTTCGATGCCGTCTACTGCGCCGGGCTGTTCGACTATCTGTCCGACAAGGTCTGCGCGCGCCTGCTCCAGTATTTTGCTTCGCGCTCGAAGCCGGACGGCCAGCTGCTGGTGACCAACGTCCACTCGGACAATCCCGAGAAATTCGGGATGGAACACCTGCTTGAGTGGTATCTGATCTATCGCGACGAGGCCGGGATGTCCTCGCTCTTGCCGGAGAACTCGCATGCCCACCGACTCTATGTCGATGAAACCGGCGTCAATGTCTTCGCCGAAGCCACTGTCCGTTGAGGTTTCGGACGCCGAAGACGCGGCACCCCCCGCCAAGGTCATGAGCTCGAATCAACTTTACGCCGGATACCAGTCCGAGCTGGCCGATTTTCGCCTGGCGTTCAGCCGCGGCGGCGCCTACACGGCCATCGCACTGGTACTGCTGGGCGTGGGGCTGGACTACGGCCAGTATCCGCATTTCCAGCTGCCGTTCGCGATTGCGCGCGTGGTGGTCTCGCTGATGATCGCCGGTGTCATCGTGGCGTTGTACAGCCAGGCCGGCCGGCGTTTCGCGCCGTGGCTAACCATGACCTGGCTGCTGCTGCCGCAGATCATGATCGCCTGGATGATCTCGCGCACCGAAGGCGTCGAGTCGCCGTACTATGTGGGCCTGAACCTGGCGATCTTC
The DNA here is from genome assembly GCF_056097175.1 of Cupriavidus sp. HE11. Lineage (NCBI taxonomy): Bacteria > Pseudomonadati > Pseudomonadota > Betaproteobacteria > Burkholderiales > Burkholderiaceae > Cupriavidus > Cupriavidus sp. HE11. The sequence continues at coordinate 1,309,339 of NZ_CP184464.1, read as the reverse complement.
GCATCGGGCATCGCGCTGCCATTCGGGCTCTGGCAAAACCTGGTGTTTGGCGTCCTGTCGTACGTGCTCTACGCGGCCGCATGCCTGCTGCATCCGGGCGGTGTCGAGCCGATGGGCACATTTATCGTCAATTCGCTATTTCTGCTGTTTGCGGCGGCGGCCAGCGGCGTGTACACGTTCTTCAATGAACGTGCACGCTTCATGCTGTTCCGGCTGAAGGCCGAGGTGGCGGACAAGAACACCGAGCTGGAAGTCATCAACCGCAAGCTGGTCGACATCAAGGGCCAGATGCTGCAGCAGGAAAAGATGGCGGCGATCGGTACGCTGGCCGCCGGCCTGCTGCACGAGGTCAACAACCCGGTGAACTTCTGCCTGATGGCTATCGAGGTGGCCATGGAAGAGCCGGCAGCCAAGTCGGAGCCGATGCTGCAGGAATGCCTGGTCGACGCCAAGCAGGGCATGCAGCGCATCCAGCATATCGTGTCCGACCTGAAGACCTTCGCGTATCGCAAGCCTGGCGCCGAGGTGGAAGGCACGCCATTCCTGTTCGAAAAGGCTCTGGATTCGTCGCAACGGCTGACTGCGCACGAACTGCGCGGGGTCAAGATGACGCGTGAAATGCCTGAAGATACGCTCGTAATGGGCGACGAAGCGGCGATCATTGGCGTCCTGATCAACCTGTTCTCGAACGCTGCGCTGGCGATGCGCAAGGCCGGCACCAAGGACCCGGCCATCCATACGACCGTGCGCTGGCAGGACAAGCGCCTGCACGTAACGGTCAAGGACAACGGCCCCGGCATTGCCGCCGAGCATCTGGCGCGCGTATTCGAACCGTTTTTCACCACACGCGAGGTGGGGCAGGGCCTGGGCCTCGGGTTGTCGATCAGCTATGCGGTGATCGAGCGCCACGAAGGCGTGCTGTTTGCCGAAAGCGAAGTTGGCCACTGGGCCGCGTTCAGCTTCGACCTGCCGCGTGCGGAGTAATGCTGTCATGACTGATACCACGCAGACGCGCCCCACCATTCTCTACGTCGATGACGAGGAGATGGCCTGCAAGTATTTCGCGCGGGCGGTCGGTAGCGAATACGAGGTGCTGTCGGCTAGTGGCGCCGACGAGGCAGTGGGCATCCTGCGCGCGCACCATGCGCGAATTTCGGTGCTGGTGACCGATTTCCGCATGCCCGGCCGCGACGGCGGCGATCTCCTGCGCCAGGTGGCGCAGGAGTATCCACAGATCGTGCGCATCCTGGTCACGGCCTATGCCGACAAGGACATGCTGCTGGAAACCGTCAATTCCGGCGAGGTATTCCGCATCCTCGAAAAGCCGATTGGCGTGGCCGATGTGCGCGAGATCCTGCGGCTGGCGGGCGACCGTTTCCGCGAGCGCGCGGTGCGCCAGCAGCGGTTGATGGCGATCGACGAGACCCTGGCCTTCCTGGCACACGAGCTGAACACGCCGCTGGCGGCCATCGCCAATTTCGCGCTCGGCATCGGGTCGCGGGTCGGCGGCGAGTACAGCGAGCAGCGCCAGCAGGAAATTGGCCGGGCGGCCAGTGCGATGCACGACAACGCCCAGTATTGCCTGGCGGTGCTGTCGTCATTTCTCCAATCGGTGCGCAGCAGCGCTGGTGGCGCCACGCCGAAGCCGGGTATTGGGCAGGAAGTCAGCGCGGGTGCGCTGGTGGCATCGCTGCTGGATACCTATCCATTTGCCGATAACCAGCGTAGCTGGGTACAGGTGGAGCTGGAGGGCGACTTCCCGGTGCCCACGCTGCCCAACTGCGTGGCGCTGGTGCTGTCGTCGGTCATGAGCAACGCGTTGCGCGCGTTGGCCGATGTTGGCGCCCCGTCGCTGCGCTTCGTGGTGGTGGCGGGCGACCGTCCCGAGATCCGCATTGCCGACAACGGCCCGGGCATCCCGCCCGAGATCATGGGACGCCTGCTGGTGGACCCCGTGACCACGCACGCATCGGCGGGCGGCAGCGGGATGGGCATGATTTTCTGCAATCGCGTGATGCAGTCGTTTGGCGGCGGCATCCGGATTGCCTCGGCATCCGGAGCGGGCACCACCGTAACCCTCGATTTCCCCAATTTCAAGAATCGTATGCACAGGAGTGATCGATGAGCGAACTGAATACCACGCAGGCACCCCCGGCGATTCTGTTCGTCGACGACGAAGCGACTGCGGTCAAGTATTTCCAGCGGGCCATCGGCCAACTGGCGCCGGTGGTGACCGGCCAGTCCGTGGAAGAGGGCAAGGCCATGCTGGACGCCCACGCCGACAGCCTGGCCGTGCTGGTGTCCGACCAGCGCATGCCGGGCGAGTACGGTAACGAACTGCTGCGGTATGCGCGCGAGCGCTATCCGCATATCGTACGGATCCTGACCACGGCCTATTCCGAGCTGGACCAGACCGTCGAGGCCGTGAACCAGGGCCAGATCCATCGCTATATCAAGAAGCCGTGGGACATTACCGCGCTGCGCATGGAACTGAAGCAGGCACTGGAGCTGTCCGGGCTGCGCAAGGAGCGCGACCAGCTGGTGCGCGAGAAGCTGATGGTGCTGCAGAAGCAGACCGTGGCGTCGCGCGTGGGCATGATCCACGCGCTGTGCGCCAGCCTGATCGGTCCGGGCCGCTTCCAGCCTGTGGAAACCTATCTGTCCGGCACCTATCTGGCCGGGGCGCAGAACGCCGAGCCCGACTGGCAGCGCCTGGACTACGCTGACCTGGTGGGCGCGGAAAGCCAGCGCAGCGGATCGTTCGGCCATGCCGTGGCGACCACGCTGTCCAGGCTGCGCGGCGCTGGCCGGTCTGCTGGCGATGCCGCGGCGGTGCTGGCCGAAACGCTGGGCGCCTCGGTACGCCGCGACGGCGATGTTGTCACATGGACGTCGGCCGCCACGCTGAACGAATTTGTGTCCCGCCCCGTGGCCGAAGTGGTATCGGCCGAGCATGCCGGATGGCTGGCCGTGCTGCTGTGGCTGGAAGAGGCCGGTGGCGCGCTGCAACTGGTGCGCGAAGGCGACGCGATTGCCGCACGCGCCGGCACCCGGGCAGATTCGTTCGCCTCGGACCGCCTCGCGGTGTGGATCGAGCAATTGACCGAAGCGTAGGCGTAGGTTGCACCGCTCTCCCCCGTTGCATGTATTCAGAGCGGGGAGGGGAGCTAACCAGACAAAGAAAAAGGCACCCGAAGGTGCCTTTTTTGTTTCTGCCTGCTCAGGCCGTCAAGCCTGCGCCCCGAAGTTCGGGTCGTTGCGGTCGGTGACGTCGCCTTTCTTCTCGCCCTTGATCAGGTCTTCGCGCTTCACGCCCAGCCACATGGCCAGCGCCGCAGCCACGAACACCGACGAATAGATACCGAACAGGATGCCCACCGTCAGGGCCAGTGCGAAGTAGTGCAGCGTGGGACCGCCGAAGAAGAACATCGACAGCACCATCATTTCGGTCGAACCGTGGGTGATGATGGTCCGCGACATCGTGCTGGTAATCGCGTGGTCGATCACCTCGTGCGTGCTCATCTTGCGGTACTTGCGGAAGGCCTCGCGGATCCGGTCGAAAATCACCACCGACTCGTTCACGGAGTAGCCCAGCACCGCCAGAATGGCCGCCAGCACCGACAGCGAGAATTCCCACTGGAAGAACGCGAAGAAGCCCAGGATGATCACCACGTCGTGCAGGTTGGCGATGATGCCGGCTACCGCGAACTTCCATTCGAAGCGGAACGACAGGTAGATCACGATACCGGCCACCACGCACAGCAGCGCCAGCAGGCCGTCGGTTGCCAGTTCCTTGCCCACCTGCGGACCCACGAACTCCACGCGCTGCAGCTTCACGTCGGGGGTGGCCGCCGTCAGGGCGCCCATCACCTGTTCGCTTTGCTGTGCCGACGTCACCTGCTTGCCGTCCGGACCCTTCTGCAGCGGCAGGCGGATCATCACGTCACGCGAGGTGCCGAAGTTCTGCACCTGCACGTCGGTGTAGCCAAGCTTGCTGACCTGGCCGCGGATCTTTTCCAGATCGGCGGTCTGCGAGTAGTTGACCTCCATCACCGTGCCGCCCGTGAACTCGATCGACAGGTGCAGGCCCTTGTGCCAGAGGAAGAAAACAGCGGCGGCAAACGTCAGGAAGGACACCACGTTGAAGATCAACGCGTGCTTCATGAACGGAATGTCGCGCTTGATGCGGAAAAATTCCATGATGTGTTCCTGATATGTCCTGGCTTACTTGGCGACCGGGGTGTCGGTGCCCGGCTTCCAGATCTGGCCGATAGCCAGGCTCTGGAGCTTCTTCTTGCGGCCATACCAGAGGTTGACCAGGCCGCGGTTGAAGAAGACCGCCGAGAACATCGAGGTCAGAATACCCAGGCAGTGCACCACGGCGAAGCCGCGCACCGGGCCCGAGCCAAAGGCCAGCAGCGCCAGGCCGGCGATCAGCGTGGTCACGTTCGAGTCCAGGATGGTGGCCCAGGCGCGGTCGAAGCCGACGGCGATTGCCATCTGCGGCGACGCGCCGGCGCGCAGTTCCTCGCGGATCCGCTCGTTGATCAGCACGTTTGCGTCGATCGCCATGCCGAGCACCAGCGCGATAGCGGCAATGCCGGGCAGCGTCAGCGTGGCCTGCAGCATCGACAGCACCGCGATCAGCAGCAGCAGGTTGATGCCAAGCGCCGCCACCGAGAACACGCCGAACAGCATGTAGTACAGGATCATGAACGCGGCGATGGCGGCAAAGCCGTAGGCCACCGAGTCGAAGCCCTTCTGGATGTTGTCGGCACCCAGCGACGGGCCGATCGTGCGCTCCTCGATGATTTCCATCGGGGCGGCCAGCGAACCGGCGCGCAGCAGCAGGGCCAGGTCATTGGCGGCTTCGGTCGAATACGAGCCGGTGATCTGGAAGCTGGAGCCGAGTTCGGACTGGATCGTTGCCACGGTCAGTACTTCGCCCTTGCCCTTTTCGAACAGCACGATGCCCATCGGCTTGCCGATGTTCTCGCGCGACACGTCGCGCAGCACACGGCCGCCCTGGGCGTCGAGCTTGATGTTCACGGACGGGCGCTGGTTCTGGTCGAAACCGGCCGAGGCGCTTTCGATGCGGTCGCCGGTGAAGATCACCTGCTTGCGCAGCATGACCGGGGCGCCGTTGCCTTGGGTGAACAGTTCGTCGCCAAACGGCACGGGATCGCCCGGACGCGGGTTGCGCACGGCCGGGTCGGCCAGGCGGGCTTCCAGCGTGGCGGTGCGGCCGATGATGTCCTTGGCCTTGGCGGTGTCCTGCACGCCCGGCAGCTGCACGACGATACGGTCGGAGCCTTGCTGCTGGATCACGGGTTCTGCCACGCCGAGTTCGTTCACGCGATTGTGCAGCGTGGTGATGTTCTGCTTGACCGCGGCGTCCTGCACGGTCTTGCGGGCGGCGTCGGTGAACACGCCCACCACGTTGGTGCCGTCGATCGAGAAGGCCAGTTCGCGCAGGTTGTCGCCCAGGATGCCGCGTGCGCGGTTGGCGTCGTCGGCGTTGCTGAAGCGCACGGTCAGGCGATCGCCGTCACGCTCGATGCCGCCGTGGCGCACGTTCTTGTCGCGCAGCAGCGTGCGCGCGTCGCCGGACAGGCTGTCGAGCTTCTTGTCGACGGCGCCCTTCATGTCCACCTGCAGCAGGAAGTGCACGCCGCCGCGCAGGTCCAGGCCCAGGTACATCGGCAGCGCGTGCAGCGCGGTCAGCCAGCGCGGCGAGCCCGACAGCAGGTTCAGCGCCACCACGTACGTGGGGTCGTTGGCGTCCGGGTTGAGCGACCGGGACAGCACGTCCTTGGCCTTGAGCTGCTCGTCGGTGGTGCGGAAACGCGCCTTGACCGAGCCAGATTGGCCGGCGACGTCAAAAAAGACGCCGTCCGGCTGCAGCTGGTTCTGCGCCAGGATTTCCTCCACATGCTTCTGCATGGACAGGTCGACCTTGACCGTGGCCTTGGCCGACGAAACCTGGACAGCGGGGGCCTCGCCGAAGAAGTTCGGCAGGGTGTAGGTGATGCCGATGGCGAGAGCCATCAGGATCACGATGTATTTCCAAAGCGGATAGCGATTCATCTTTGGCCAGTCATTGCAGTTGGCATGCCGACAAGTCGCGCACAAGGCGCGCCGGTTCGGCCGGACCGGTTGGCAAACAGCCGCCCGGCAGCCCTGTCACGAGTCCCGAAGGACCGTGGGGGCTGGTGCAGGCGGCTGCGCAGGGCAGGGTCGGCGGAGCGTCTGGCGCCACACGACACCTGCCGGGATCAGGCTGGAGAGACCGTCCGGGATCAGAGCGACTTCAGCGAGCCCTTCGGCAGCACGGTGGTCACGGCGTTCTTCTGCACGGTGATTTCCGTGCCTTCGGCTATTTCCAGCGTCACATAGCTCTCGTTGACCTTGGTCACACGGCCCAGGATACCGCCGGCGGTCACGACTTCGTCGTTCTTGGCCAGGGCTTCCAGCATGGCCTTCGATTCCTTCTGGCGCTTCATCTGCGGGCGGATCATGATGAACCACAGCACCGCGAACATCAGGATGATCGGCAGGAAGCTCATCAGGCCACCGGCCGCGCCGCCGGCACCGGCGGTCTGCGCAAAAGCGTTCGAAATCAGCACGTTACTTCTCCGTCACAAAGGTCAATCAGGGAATCGGGCATTCTATCACCCGGTTGTTGTCCCGCCTTGGCATTCTAGGGCGAATTACGGGTTTGTTCGGGGTGCTTTCAAAGTACTTTGCGTACGTTGCAGAAAACACCTGAAGGCTTCCGTTGCGGGCAGTTATTCGACCAGCAGGCCGCCAAAAGTTCGGTTGCCTGTCTGGTTTTCAGAACATTCTCTATTTGGTGCCGCGGGCGCGGTTTTCAGCGAACTGGCGGCGGAACGCCTCGAAGCGGTGTTCCTCGATGGCCGTGCGCATTTCGCGCATCAGTTCCAGGTAGTAATAGAGGTTGTGGATCGTGTTCAGGCGGGCGCCCAGGATCTCGCCCACGCGGTGCAGATGGTGCAGATAGGCGCGCGAGAAATTGCGGCACGTGTAGCAGCCGCACTGTTCGTCCAGCGGGCGGGGGTCGTTGCGATGTGCCGCATTGCGGATCTTGACGTCGCCAAACCGGGTGAACAGCCAGCCGTTGCGGGCATTGCGCGTCGGCATGACGCAGTCGAACATGTCCACGCCATGCGCCACGCCGGCCACCAGGTCTTCCGGTGTGCCCACGCCCATCAGGTAGTGCGGCTTGTGGGCCGGCAGGCGCGGGCCCACATGCTCCAGCACGCGCATCATGTCTTCCTTGGGCTCGCCCACGGACAGGCCGCCGATGGCGTAGCCGTGGAAGTCCAGTTCGGACAGGCCGGCCAGCGATTCGTCGCGCAGGTCCTCGAACATGCCGCCCTGGACGATGCCGAACAGCGCGTTCGGGTTGGCCAGGCGGTCGAATTCGTCACGCGAGCGCTTGGCCCAGCGCAGGCTCATGCGCATCGAGCAGGCCGCTTCGTCATGCGTGGCCGGGCGGCCGTCGATCTCGTAGGGCGTGCATTCGTCGAACTGCATGACGATGTCCGAGTTGAGCGTGCGCTGGATCTGCATCGAGATCTCGGGCGACAGGAACAGCTTGTCGCCATTTACCGGCGACGCGAACGTGACGCCTTCTTCGGTGATCTTGCGTAGTTCTCCAAGCGAAAATACCTGAAAACCACCCGAATCGGTCAGGATCGGCTTGTCCCAGCCGATGAACTTGTGCAGGCCGGCATGGGTATCCACCACGTCCAGGCCCGGGCGCAGCCACAGGTGGAACGTGTTGCCCAGGATGATCTGGGCGCCGATCTCGTTCAGCTCCAGCGGCGACATCGCCTTGACCGATCCGTAGGTGCCCACGGGCATGAAGATTGGCGTTTCCACTACGCCATGGTTTAGCGTGACGCGGCCACGTCGCGCGTTGCCATCGGTGGTCAGCAGTTCGAAGTTCAGCATGTTCGGTTCTCGAAATCGGTCAGTCGCGGCGGGTCAGCAGCATGGCGTCGCCGTAGCTGAAGAAGCGGTAGCGTTGCGTCACGGCATGGCGGTAGGCGGCGCGGATGGCCTCCACGCCGGCCAGCGCGGACACCAGCATCAGCAGCGTCGACTTGGGCAGGTGGAAGTTCGTGATCAGCGCGTCCACCGCGCGGAAGCGGTAGCCGGGGGTGATGAAGATGTCGGTGTCGCCGGTGCCGGGGCGTAGCGTGCCATCCTCGGCCGCGGCCGATTCCAGCGCGCGCAGCGACGTGGTGCCCACCGCGATCACGCGTCCGCCACGGGCGCGCGTGTCGCGTACGGCTTCGGCCAGTTCCGGAGTGACGGCGTACCACTCCGAGTGCATCTTGTGCTCGGACAGGTCTTCGGTACGCACCGGCTGGAAGGTGCCGGCGCCCACGTGCAGCGTCAGGAAGGCGCGGCGGATGCCGGCTGCGTCGAGCCGCGCGAACAGTGCATCGTCGAAATGCAGGCCGGCCGTGGGTGCGGCCACGGCGCCCGGATTGCGCGCGTACACGGTCTGATAGCGCGTTTCATCATAGGCGTCGGGATCGTGCGTGATATACGGCGGCAGCGGCAGGCGGCCATAGCGTTCGATCAGGTCGAGCGCGGGCTCCGGAAAGCGCAGCGTGAAGAACTGGTCCACGCGCGGGCCCACGGTGACCGTGAAGGCGCCATCGGCCAGATGCAGCGGGCTGCCTTCGGCCGGGGTCTTCGACGCGCGCACCTGGGCCAGCACGGTGTGGCTGTCCACCACGCGCTCGACCAGCACCTCGATGCGGCCGCCGCTGGGCTTCTGGCCGAAAAAGCGCGCCTTGATCACGCGCGTGTCGTTGAAGACCAGCAGGTCGTCCGGGCTCAGGTATTCGAGGATGTCGCTGAACGCGCGGTCCACCAGCCGCACCGCGTCGGCGGTGTCTTCCGGGGCTGTTCGCTCCACCACCAGCAGGCGGCTGGCGGTGCGGTCGGGCAGGGCGGACTGCGCGATCAGCTCGGGCGGCAGCGGGAAATCGAAATCGGACAGGGTCAGCATTGCGGTTCAGCGGGTATTCGGGGGGTAAAGCGCCAGGCAATACGCGGGCGGGGCAGCACTCCGGAACGAAGTGCCGCCGCAGGCATCGGTACGGCATGGGTACAATCGGCGAATCCGATATTGTAAGGCTTGGGCGCCCGGCTTCGCCCGATGCCCGCTTGTGACCCCTATATTCCCGCGCTGATGCCAGGCACTGCCACCGACCCGATCGACGATCCTGCCCCGACGGCCGCCCAGTCCACCTCGTCCGCTGCGCCCACGCCGTCCCCCGCCAAGCCGGCGCGACGCGGCCCGGCAAAGGCCGGGACCGGCAGTGACGCCAAGGGGGATGCCAAGGCCGGCGACAAGCCCGATGCCAGGGCCAAGCCGTCGTCGGCCGTGGCCCGGCTGGCCAAGCTGGGCCTGCGGCGGCCGGTAGACCTGGTGCTGCACCTGCCGCTGCGCTACGAGGACGAAACCACGCTGGAGCCGATCCGCGACGCCATTCGCCGTGCGGGCATGGGCCTGGCTGCCCAGGTGGAGGGCGAGGTGGTGTCGAACGAGGTGACGTTCCGCCCGCGCCGCCAGCTGGTGGTGAAGGTTGCCGACGAAACGGGCGAACTGACGCTGCGCTTCATCAATTTCTACGGCAGCCAGACCAAGCAGATGGCCGAAGGCGTGCGGCTGCGCGTGCGCGGCGAGATTCGCGGGGGCTTCTTCGGCGCCGAGATGGTCCATCCCACGGTACGGCCGATCATGCCCGACGAACCGCTGCCAGACCGGCTGACGCCGGTGTATCCGGCCACGGCGGGCATTTCGCAGGCCTATCTGCGCAAGGCCATCGGCGGGGCGATGTCGCGCACGCCGATGCCCGAGACCTTGCCCCAGGCCATCCTGCGCGGGCCGCTGGCGCCGCTGAAGCTGACGCCGCTGATCGACTGCCTGCGCCTGCTGCACAACCCGCCGCCGCAGGAAAGCGAGGCAGCGCTGGCCGACCGCTCGCATCCCGCCTGGGTCCGCATCAAGTTCGACGAATTGCTGGCGCAGCAGATCTCGCTGCGCCGCTCGCAGGCCGCCCGCAAGGAGAAGAACGCCCCGTCGATGCCGCGCCGTGCCGACGGCCTGCTGACGCGCTTCCAGGCGGCGTTGCCGTTCAGGCTGACCGGCGCCCAGCAGCGCGTGGTGGAGGAAATCGCGGCCGACATGGCGCTGCCGCACCCGATGCACCGGCTGCTGCAGGGCGACGTGGGCAGCGGCAAGACCATCGTGGCCGCGCTGGCTGCCTGCCAGGCCATTGATGCCGGCTACCAGGCGGCGCTGATGGCGCCGACCGAAATCCTGGCCGAGCAGCACTACCGCAAGCTGTCGGCGTGGCTGGAGCCACTGGGCGTGCCCGTGGCATGGCTGGCGGGCAGTCTCAAGACAAAGGCCAAGCGCGAGGCCGTGGCGCGGGCCGAATCGGGCGAGGCGCGGCTGGTGATCGGCACGCACGCGCTGATCCAGGACGGGGTGAAGTTCGCCAACCTGGGCCTGGCCGTGGTCGACGAGCAGCACCGCTTTGGCGTGGCGCAGCGGCTGGCGCTGCGCGGCAAGGCTGCCGAAGGCGAAGCGCCGGCGCCCGTCGACGAGAAAGTGCCGCACCAGTTGATGATGTCGGCCACGCCGATCCCGCGCACGCTGGCGATGACGTACTACGCCGATCTCGACGTGTCGGTGATCGACGAATTGCCGCCGGGCCGGACGCCGATCGTGACGCGGCTGGTCAACGATGCCCGCCGCGACGAGGTGATCGAGCGCGTGCATCACGCGGCCGCCGAAGGGCGCCAGGTCTACTGGGTCTGTCCGCTGATCGAGGAAAGCGAGGCGCTGCAGCTGCAGACCGCCGTGGAAACCTTCGAAACGCTGGTGGCGGCGCTGCCCGACCTGCGCGTCGGGCTGGTCCACGGCCGCCTGCCGCCGGCCGAGAAGGCCGCCGTGATGGATGACTTCAGCGCCAACCGCCTGCAGGTACTGGTGGCGACGACCGTGATCGAAGTGGGGGTGGATGTCCCCAACGCATCGCTGATGGTGATCGAGCATGCCGAGCGCTTCGGCCTGGCGCAGTTGCACCAGTTGCGCGGCCGGGTGGGGCGCGGCAGCGCGGAATCGGTCTGCCTGTTGATGTACCAGGCGCCGCTGTCACCCACGGCGCGTGAACGCCTGGCAACGATGCGCGAGACCACCGATGGCTTCGAGATCGCCCGGCGCGACCTGCAGATCCGCGGCCCAGGCGAATTCCTTGGCGCGCGGCAGTCGGGCGAGGCCATGTTGCGATTTGCCGACCTGGAAACCGACGCCTGGCTGGTCGACTATGCCCAGGAGGCGGCCGAACAGATGCTTGAACGGTTTCCGGAGGCGGTTGAGGCACATTTGACGCGCTGGCTTGGCGGGCGCGAGCACTTTCTGAAGGCGTAGATGCTGTCAGGCCGGGTCGTCTGACGGGTCAGAAAAAGTGGTTCATGACCGACATTGCTTCGACGATCTGACAGACGACGCAATCGAAGCTAAAATCTATCGCCTAACCGGATTTGATTGATCATGACGCTCACCGAACTCAAGTACATCGTCGCCGTAGCGCGCGAGCGCCATTTTGGCCGGGCGGCCGAGGCGTGCTTCGTTTCGCAGCCGACGTTGTCGGTTGCCATCAAGAAGCTGGAAGACGAGCTGACCGTGCAGATTTTCGAGCGCGGCACGTCCGAGGTGTCGGTGACGGCCATCGGCGAGCAGATCGTGGCGCAGGCCCAGCGCGTGCTGGAACAGACCATGGCGATTCGTGAAATCGCCAAGCAGGGCAAGGATCCGCTGGCCGGGCCGCTGCGTGTGGGCGTCATCTACACGATCGGGCCGTACCTGCTGCCGGCGCTGGTCAAGCAGATGATCGACACCGTGCCGCAGATGCCGTTGATGCTGCAGGAAAACTACACGAACAAGCTGATCGAGCTGCTCAAGCAGGGCGAGATCGACTGCGCGATCATGGCCGAGCCGTTCCCGGATTCGGGCCTGACGGTGCGCCCGCTCTACGACGAGCCGTTCGTGGTGGCGGTGCCGCGCGGGCACAAGCTGGCCGAGCAGGCCAAGGTAGACCCGGACGAACTGAAGCAGCAGACCATGCTGCTGCTGGGCAGCGGCCATTGCTTCCGCGACCATGTGCTGGGCGTGTGCCCGGAGCTGTCGCGCTTTTCGCAGGCGGCTGACGGCATCCAGAAGACGTTCGAGGGCTCGTCGCTCGAAACCATCCGCCACATGGTGGCCAGCGGCGTCGGCATCACGGTGCTGCCGCGCACTTCGGTGCCCGATCTCAAGCCGCGCAACGACATGCTGTCCTATGTGCCGTTTGCCGAGCCCGTACCCGACCGCCGCGTGGTGCTGGCCTGGCGCAAGAGCTTCACGCGCCTGCCCGCCATGGAGGCGCTGGCAAATGCCGTGACGGCCTGCGAACTGCCTGGCGTGCGCAAGCTCGGCAGCACGCAGGCCGAAGAGGCCGTAGCGGCCTGATTTCGCCGGCTTGATCTGCCGGCATGATTCGCTGGCCTGGGCAATGTCATCGAACGGCAGGGGAGACCCTGCCGTTTTGCATGAAGCGCCTCACTCATCACAAAAATGCAATTCCATCAGCTCGGCAAGGTATAGCTATCGCCTATTTGATAGGTTTAAATTATCAAATAGTCACATCGATAGCGTAAGAATAGACTTCTTCCATCGGTCGCAGCGCACATCAGGCGGATGTGCCGGACCCTCGAAACAGATGTGGAGAATCGTCATGGCAATGTTGAATCTTTTCGTCAGCGAATTCCGGCAACTGAAGGCCGACGCGGCGCGCGATGGCGATGCCGGACGGCTGCACCGCAAGGTGTTGCGCAAGGAAATCGGCATGGCCGTCGTGGCGCTCGGCGCCATGGTCATGTTCCTCGACGCGGCGCAGGGGCTGTCCGTCCTTGTGACTTGAACCTGATACGATAATGGCCGCTGCTCGTCCGTGTAGCGCGGGCGGTCGATCCTCGTGGCCAGACCAGAATGGAGCTTAGAAAAATGGCAAAGAAGAATGAGATGAGCGTGAACATCGGTATTTCGGACAAGGACCGCAAGAAGATCGCGGAAGGCCTGAGCAAGCTGCTGGCTGACACCTACACCCTCTATCTCAAGACCCATAACTTCCACTGGAACGTGACGGGCCCGATGTTCAACACGCTGCATACCATGTTCGAGACGCAGTACACCGAACTGGCGCTGGCGGTTGACGCGATTGCCGAACGGATTCGCGCGCTGGGCTACCCGGCGCCGGGCACCTACAAGGAATACGCAAAGCTGTCGTCGATCGCCGAGGAAGAGGGCGTGCCCGAGGCCACCGAGATGATCCGCAAGCTCGTGGAAGGCCAGGAAGCCGTGGTGCGCACCGCCCGCTCGCTGTTCGCCGTGATCGACGCCGCCGGTGACGAGCCGTCGGCCGACCTGCTGACCCAGCGCATGCAGACGCACGAGAAGACCGCGTGGATGCTGCGCTCGCTGCTGGCCTGATTCCGGCCATGCCACACACCGGTTGATCCGGTACGACGCGCCCTCGGCATGCCGGGGCGCGTTTTTGCTTTGTATTGCCCGAAGTATCGTCAGAAGTCCGCCGCCATGTCCCATCCGTCCGCCGCCCCTCATCATCCGAGCCGTCTCGCGCTGTATGCGCGACTGGTGCGCATCGACAAGCCAATCGGCACGCTGCTGCTGCTGTGGCCCACGCTGTGGGCGATGTGGATGGCTGCCGGCGGCCCGCCGTCCTGGCAGATTTTCTGGATTTTCTTCGCCGGCACTTTCCTGATGCGTTCGGCGGGCTGCGCCATCAACGACTGGGCCGACCGCGATTTCGACAAGCATGTGAAGCGCACCAAGGAGCGGCCGCTGACCGCCGGCCTGATCGCCAGCTGGGAAGCGCTGGCCGTGGCCGCCGTGCTGGCACTGATCGCGTTCGCGCTGATCCTGCCGCTGAACGGGCTGACCAAGTGGCTGGCCGTGGTGGCGGCAGTGCTGGCCGGGACCTATCCGTTCTTCAAGCGGTTCTTCGCGATTCCGCAGGCGTACCTGGGTATCGCCTTCGGGTTTGGCATTCCGATGTCGTTTGCCGCGATCCAGGGCGAGGTGCCGTTCGTGGCCTGGCTGATGCTGCTGGGCAACGTGTTCTGGGCCGTGGCGTACGACACGGCCTATGCGATGGTCGACCGCGACGACGACCTGCTGCTGGGCATGAAGACGTCCGCCATCACGTTCGGGCGCTTTGACGTGGCCGCGATCATGATCTGCTATGCGGTCTTCCTGGGCCTGATGGCCTGGGCCGGTGCGCTGCTGGGCCTGGGCTGGGCCTACTACGCGGGGCTGGCGGCCGCAGCGGTGCTGGCCTGCTACCACTACACGCTGATCCGCGAACGGGACCGCATGAAGTGCTTTGCCGCATTCCGGCATAACAACTGGCTGGGAGCCTGTGTGTTTGCGGGAACGTTCGTGGCTTACCTGCTGAAGTAACCCCGATTGTTTCGCCCCTCTCCCGCACGGCGGGAGAGGGGTGCAAGAAACGTCAATCCTTGCCGAAATCCGCGCCCATCTCGCGTCCGCGCGCGGCGGCGGCGTGCATGGCCTTGACGAAGGCGTCCTTCATGCCGCTGGCGTCCATGGCCGTCACGGCGGCATAGGTCGTGCCGCCCTTGGACGTAACGCGCTCGCGCAGCGTGGCTACGGGCTCGGGCGACTCGGCAGCCAGCGCCGCTGCTCCGCGGAACGTTTCCACGGCCAGTTGCCGGCCCTGTTCGGCGGACAACCCCATTTCCACGGCCGCGCGCTCCATCGCCTCGACAAAATAGAAGACATAGGCCGGGCCGCTGCCCGAGATCGCGGTGACGGCGTCGATCTGGTCGTCGTTCTCCACCCAGACGCACTGGCCGACGGCTTCGGCCACGGCCGTGGCGATATCGCGGTCGGCGCCCGACAGCCCGGGAGCGGCGGCCAGCCCGGTCATGCCCATGCCGGCCAGCGCCGGCGTGTTCGGCATGGCGCGCACCAGGCGCGTGCGGCCCATCCAGCGGGTCACATCCTGCAGCCGGATGCCGGCCGCGACGCTGATGATCAGGTTGTCGGTCAGCAGCGGCACCAGCGGAGCGATGGCATCACGGAATTGCTGCGGTTTGACGGCCAGCACGATCACGTTACTGGCGCCGAAGGCGGCATCGGGCGCGGCCAGGGCCTTTACGCCGCTCTGCGACAGGCGCTGACGGGCATCTTCCGAGGGATCGACCACGCGGATCGAGCCGGCCGGCACGCCACGGGCCACCAGGCCGCCGATCAGGGCAGAGGCCATGTTGCCGCCGCCGAGGAAGCCGAAGGTGAGGGAATCGAGCATCAAGTTTCCTGGTCTGCCAGCGCGATACGTGTCGGCTGGCTTTTTTTCATGTCATGGGGGGGTTGCGAAAGGCCGGCGCGGACCCTGTCGGGAGCCATCAGCTCCGCGCGCCGAAAATCGCGGTGCCGATACGCACCAGCGTGGCGCCCTCGGCAATGGCCGCGTCCATGTCGGCGGACATGCCCATCGAGAGCGTGTCCACCTTTAGCCCGGAATGCCGTAGTTGATCAAGCAACGCACGGAGGGCGGCAAACGGTTGACGCTGGGTTTCCGGGTTGGCCGCCGGCGCCGGAATGGCCATCAGGCCGCGCAGTTGCAGGTTCGGCAGTGCCGCGATGGCCTGGGCCAGTGCCGGTACCTCGGCCGGCGCCACGCCGCTCTTGGTGTCCTCGTCGCTGATATTGACCTGGATGCAGACCTGCAGCGGCGCCATGCCGGCCGGACGCTGGGCGGACAGCCGCTCGGCGATCTTCAGCCGGTCGACGGCGTGGACCCAGTCGAACTGCTCGGCCACCGGCCGCGTCTTGTTGCTTTGCAGGGGGCCGATGAAATGCCACTGGATCTGGCTGCGCAGGGCGTCCAGCGCGGCAATCTTCTCTACCCCTTCCTGGACATAGTTCTCGCCGAAAGCCCGCTGGCCGCCGTCGAAGGCCTCGCGGACCCGATCCGCCGAAACCGTCTTGGAAACCGCCAGCAATGTGACATCGGCAGGCGCCCTCCCGGCTTGTTGTGCGGCCGCCGCGATGTCATTTTTCACGGCTTGCAAGTTGGCGGCGATTACAGACATAATCCAGCGGAAATATTCCAAGAAGTAAAACTAGAAGTACAACAATAAACCTGTGAAGGCCCGCCAGATCGATATTCGGCCAGGGCCTCTTTAGGGTGGGGTCATTATAGATGGACATCGCACAGCTTCTGGCCTTCGCGGTCAAGAACAAGGCTTCCGATCTTCACCTCTCGGCCGACATGCCGCCGATGGTGCGTATTCACGGGGACATGCGCCGCATCAACGTCGCGGCCATGACGCACAAGGACGTTCACGCCATGGTGTACGACATCATGAGCGACGTTCAGCGCAAATCCTATGAAGAACGGCTGGAGGTCGATTTCTCGTTCGAGATTTCGGGCCTGTCCCGTTTCCGGGTCAACGCCTATACCACGCAGCGCGGTTCGGCCGCCGTATTCCGTACCATTCCGTCGAAGGTGCTGACGCTCGACGACCTGCACGCGCCGGCGGTGTTCGCCGACCTGTGCATGAAGCCGCGCGGGCTGGTGCTGGTGACGGGGCCCACCGGTTCGGGCAAGTCCACCACGCTGGCGGCGATGGTCGACCATCGCAACGAAAACGACATGGGCCACATCCTCACGGTGGAGGACCCGATCGAATTTGTCCATAACTCCAAGAAGAGCCTGATCAACCAGCGCGAACTGGGGCCGCACACGCATTCGTTTGCCAACGCGCTGCGTTCGGCGCTGCGTGAAGACCCGGACGTGATCCTGGTGGGCGAATTGCGTGACCTGGAAACGATCCGCCTGGCGCTGACCGCGGCGGAAACCGGCCACCTGGTCTTTGCCACGCTGCACACGAGTTCGGCCGCCAAGACCATCGACCGGGTGGTGGACGTGTTCCCGCCCGAGGAAAAGGACATGGTCCGCACCATGCTGTCCGAATCGCTGGAAGCGGTGATCTCGCAGACGCTGCTCAAGACACGCGACGGCAACGGCCGTACTGCCGCGCACGAAATCATGATCGCCACGCCCGCCATCCGCCACCTGATCCGCGAGAACAAGATCGCGCAGATGTACTCGATGATGCAGACGTCCAGCGGCATGGGCATGCAGACGCTGGACCAGTGCCTGAGCGACCTGATCAAGCGCGGCATGATCAACTTCAACGATGCCAGGGCGATCGCGAAGAATCCCGACGCCTTCGCGGGCTAGGAAACCGCAGGCTGATTCTGGCGGCGTTGGGCGGCCTTGCGTACTGTTTGTACTGCGGCCGCCCGCCTGGCCAGAACCGCTTCGCTTCACCCTGAAACGGTTTCCAGGCTAAAAGGACAGAACCATGCTCGACCGCGAATCTGCATCGAAGTACATCAACGACCTGCTCGAGCTGATGGTGAACAACCGCGGCTCGGACCTCTTCATCACCTCCGAATTCCCGCCGGCCATCAAGGTCGACGGCAAGATCACGCCGGTATCGCAGCAGCCGCTGAACCCGACGCAGGCGCTGGGCCTGGTGCGTTCGATCATGAACGAGCGCCAGGTGAAGGAATTCGACGACACGCGCGAGTGCAACTTCGCCATCACGGCGCCCAATGCGGGCCGCTTCCGGGTGTCGGCGTTCATCCAGCAGGGCCGCGCCGGCATGGTGGTGCGGACCATCAACACGCGCATCCCGTCGGTGGAAGACCTGGACCTGCCGTCGTCGCTCCATGACATCGTGATGTCCAAGCGCGGGCTGGTGATCGTGACCGGCGCCACGGGCTCGGGCAAGTCGACCTCGCTGGCGGCCATGCTGGACCACCGCAATGCGCATTCGTACGGCCACATCATCACGATCGAGGACCCGATCGAATACGTGCATGCGCACCAGAACTGCATCGTTACGCAGCGCGAGGTGGGTATCGACACCGAGTCGTGGCACATCGCGCTGAAGAACACGCTGCGCCAGGCGCCGGACGTGATCCTGATTGGCGAAATCCGCGATCGCGAGACCATGGAGTACGCGATGCAGTATGCCGAAACGGGCCACCTGTGCCTGGCGACGCTGCACGCGAACAACGCCAACCAGGCGATCGACCGGATCGTCAACTTCTTCCCCGAGGAAAAACGCCAGCAGCTGCTGATCGACCTGTCGCTGAACCTGAAGGCGATGATCTCGCAGCGCCTGCTGCCGCGCGCCGGCCGCAAGGGCCGGGTGCCGGCCGTGGAAATCATGATCGGCACGCCGCTGGTGGCCGACCTGATCTTCAAGGGCGAGATCCACGAGCTGAAGGAAGTCATCAAGAAATCGCGCGAACAGGGCATGATCTCGTTCGACCAGGCGCTGTTCGAACTGTACGAGTCCGAGAAGATCGCGTACGAGGATGCGCTCAAGAACGCCGACTCGCTGAACGACCTGCGCCTGATGATCAAGCTCCACAGCGCGCGGCACCGCGACACCGACCTTGGGGCCGGCACCGAACACCTGAACGTGATCTGACGCGGGCGGCCGGGGCGCGGTATCCTTGCGCCCATCACCATTCAGGAGACCGACGATGAGCAACGTCTACCAGTTCGAAGCCAGTTCGCTGGCGGGCCAGCCAGTGCCGCTGGCCGACTTCCAGGGCAAGGTGCTGCTGATCGTCAACACGGCCAGCGAGTGCGGATTCACGCCCCAGTACGCGGGCCTGCAGACGCTGCAGGACACATACCAGACGCGCGGCTTCGACGTGCTGGGCTTTCCGTGCAACCAGTTCGGCAAGCAGGAGCCGGGCGATGCCGAACAGATCGGGGCGTTCTGCGAATCGCGCTTCCACGTCACCTTTCCGATGTTCGGCAAGATCGACGTCAATGGCGCCGACGCGCACCCGCTCTACAAGTGGCTGACGTCGGAAAAGCCAGGGCTGCTGGGCACGCAGGCGATCAAGTGGAATTTCACCAAGTTCCTGCTGCGCCGCGACGGCACGATCTTCAAGCGCTACGCGCCGACCACCAAGCCTGACGAAATCCGCGGCGATATCGAGACGCTGCTGAACGATCCGGGCGCCTGAACAGCCGTTGCCGGCCGCCGGCCTTGTCAGCCGTGCGAGTCCGCGCGGACCGCGCGCAGGAAGCCATTGAGCGAACGCTCCGGCGTCTCGTGGAAACGCTCGTTCAGCATGGTCAGCTTGCGGCAGCGGTCCAGCCGGAAGCTGCGGTAATCCTCGCGCGCCGTGCACCAGGCCGCCACCAGCCAGACATTGCCCCAGAAGAACAGCCCGAGCGGCTGCACCACGCGCACCGTGTCGCGCTGTTGCGCGTCGCTGTAGTCGATCTGCAGCAGCCGTTGCGCGCCGATGGCCGTGTGGACGATGTCGAACGCCTCGCGCACGGCGGGCTGGTTGGCGTACTCGGGCGCGAAGATGCGGCTCTGCTGCGCGGCCAGGCGCCGTTGCGGCGGCAGGGCGGCCATCAGCTTTTCCAGCGACGGCTCGGCCGCGGCGGCCAGTGCGCCGCCGCC
This sequence comes from Cupriavidus sp. HE11, assembly GCF_056097175.1. Taxonomy (NCBI): domain Bacteria; kingdom Pseudomonadati; phylum Pseudomonadota; class Betaproteobacteria; order Burkholderiales; family Burkholderiaceae; genus Cupriavidus; species Cupriavidus sp. HE11. The sequence continues at coordinate 1,289,692 of NZ_CP184464.1, read as the reverse complement.
CCAGGCCTTGAGCAGACGCAGGCCTGCCACCATGGCCTCGACTTCCATCGACGTGAACATCAGCGGCGGTACATCGTAGTCCGGCCGCAGGCGGTAGCCGATGCCGGCTTCGCCCTCCACGGGCACGCCTGACAGCGACAGTGCCTGGATATCGCGGTAGACAGTGCGCTCGGACACGCCCAGCCGCTGCGCGAGCAGGGCCGCCGTGGTCAGGCGGCGCCCGCGGAGGACCTGCACGATCTGGAAGAGGCGGTCGGCGCGTCGGCTCATGGCGGTGTCAGTGCGCGACGGCGGCCGGGACGTCGGCCATGGCCGGCTCGTGCAGGCCGATCCGGTTGCCTTCGCTGTCGGTGATATGGGCGAAGCGGCCCATGTTGTCGGGCAACTGCACGGGCCCGCGCACGGTGCGGCCGCCGGCGTAGGTCACGCGTGCCAGCACATCGTCGAGTTGCTGTGCGTTGAAATACGGCACCGGGCCGTAGAACGCGCTGGACCGGTACTGCTCGCCGCGCACCAGCGCGCCGGCCGATTCGGCATGGGTGAACACCGCGATGTCGAGATCGCCGACCGTGCCACGACGCAGCGGATGCTCGAACACGGTTTCATAGAACTGCATCGCGCGCTTCATGTCGGTCACCGGGATTTCCAGCCAGTTGACCAGGGCATTGGACGGGTTGGCCATGGTGGCTCTCCTCTTCGTCATGTCGGGAGACCGGATGATGCGCGGGCACTCCTGACAGCGTGCTGTCAGGAGCATGTCAGGGGCGTCAGTGGGGCATCCAGGCGGCCATCACCGGCACCAGGATGGCCGTCAGCACGCCATTCAGGCCCATGCCCAGCGCCGAAAACGCGCCGGCTTCCTGGCTGACCTGGAATGCGCGGGCGGTGCCGATGCCATGGGCGGCCACGCCGGTGGCAAAGCCGCGCACGGTGTAGTCGCGCACCCGCAGCAGGTTCAGCAGGCCGGTGGCGCTGACCGCGCCGATGATGCCGGTTGCCATCACCAGCACGGCGGTCAGCGACGGCAGGCCGCCAATCTTCTCCGACACGCCCATCGCGATGGGGATCGTTACGGATTTCGGCGCCAGCGACCGCACTACCTCGGGCGATGCACCGAGCAGGTATGCAATGCCGACCGCCGACACCACGGCCGCCACCGACCCCGCCAGCAGCCCCGCCAGCAGCGGCAGCACATGGCTGCGCAGCTTCGGCAGCTGGGTGTACAGCGGCACGGCCAGCGCCACGGTGGCCGGGCCCAGCAGGAAGTGCACGAACTGCGCGCCGTCGAAATAGGTCTTGTAGGGCGTGCCGGTCACGGTCAGTACCGTGACCAGGATAGCCACCGAGATCATCACCGGATTCGCCAGCGGCGAGAACCTGGCGCGTTCGTAGATGCGGAAGGCGAACACGTAGGCGATCAGCGTGGCGGTCAGCCCGATCAGCGGACTGGCAGCCAGGTACACCCAGATTTCATTGAGACGCGGCGACATCATGGCTGGGCGCCTCCTTCCACGGTATCGGTGGACGGCTGCCCCGCCGGCGGCTTGCGCATCAGCGCACGCGTGACCAGCGCGGTAACGGCGATGGCCACCCACGTGGAGATCACCAGCGCGATGACGATCGGCATCCATTCGCTGCCGATGCGGTGGGCATGCACCATGATGCCGACGCCGGCCGGAACGAACAGCAGCGACAGGTGCTTGAGCAGGTCATTGGCAGCACCCTGGATCACGGGCAGAAGCCGGTTGTCGAATACCAGCCAGCCGAACAGCAGCAGCATGCCGATCACGGGACCGGGCACGGGCAGGCGCAGTGCATAGCTGATGACCTCGCCCACGGTCTGGAAGACCAGCAGAATGGCAAACGTCTGGAGCATGGGGGCAGCTTGGGAGACCAAATGGGATCAAATGTGCCGACATGGTACTCCCGTACAAGATGCGTGCAAGATGACGCATCAAGCGGTACCCGTATTCTCGGGTTGGCGCCCCTCTCCCACTTTTGGGAGAGGGGCGGGGGAGACGGCGGGCCGTTGCGGCACGAACACGTTTGTTGTGGTGGAAACGCTTGCCCACTCCCCGAACCCCTGTCCCGCCGAGCGGGATAGGGGAGACAACGACACTAGGCGGCCTGCACCGCCACCGTCGGTGCCAGCATCCGGTCCACCAGTTCCACCCAGTGGATCACCGGCGTCTCGGTGCCGCTTTGCAGGTGCGTGATGCATCCGATATTGGCCGTGGCGATGGCATCGGGCGACGTGGCCTGCAGCTTGTTCAGCTTGTCGTCGCGCAGCTTGTATGACAGTTCCGGCTGCAACACCGAATACGTGCCTGCCGAGCCGCAGCACAGGTGGCTGTCGGCGCAGAGCCGCACGTCCACGCCCAGGCGCGTCAGCAGGGCCTCCACCTTGCCGCGGATCTGCTGGCCGTGCTGCAGCGTGCAGGGCGGATGCCATGCCACGCGGCGGCCGTCGCGCGGTACCGCGCCGGCCAGGCGGTGCAGGTCGTCGGCAAAATCGGGCAGCAGTTCCGACAGGTCGCGCGTCAGCGCCGACACGCGTGCGGCGCGTTCGGCGTACTTCGGATCGTTGCGCAGCAAGTGGCCGTAATCCTTGACCATCGCGCCGCAGCCCGACGCCGTCATGACGATGGCCTCGGCGCCGGCCTGGATATGCGGCCACCAGGCGTCGATATTGGCGCGCATATTGTCGAGCCCGCCGGCATGGTCGCCCGTGTGGAAGCGGATGGCGCCACAACATCCGGCCTCGCGCGCCAACACCAGTTGCACACCAAGTTTGTCGAACACGCGTGCCGTTGCGGCATTGATGTTGGGCGACATTGCCGGCTGCACACAGCCGTCGAGCAACAACATCTTGCGCGGATGTTCGTTGCGCGGCCAGGTGCCCGGCGGGGTCGGATGGGCCGGCACCTTGTTGCGCAGCGTCTGCGGCAGCAGCGGGCGCACGATCTGGCCCAGCTTGAGCGCCGGGCCGAACAGCCCGGGGCGCGTCAGGCCCTCGCGCAGCATCCAGCGCGCAATGCGCTGCTTCGCGGGCCGCTGTATCCCCTGTTCGCCCAGCCGGTCATCGACGATCTGCCGGCCGATGTCGACCAGGCGCCCGTACGTAACCCCCGACGGACAGGTCGATTCGCAGTTGCGGCAGGTCAGGCAGCGGTCCAGGTGCAGGCGCGTGCTTTCGGTCACCGCGCTGCCTTCCAGCACCTGCTTCATCAGGTAGATGCGGCCGCGCGGGCCGTCCAGCTCGTCGCCCAGCAGCTGGTAGGTGGGGCAGGTGGCGGTACAGAAGCCGCAGTGCACGCATTTGCCGACGATCGATTTCGCCTCTTCGCCTTCGGGCGTGTTGCGCAGGAATTCGGCCAGTGTGGTTTGCATGGTGGGGATCGTTTTCGTTGGGGACCGTGTGCGGACGGTGGCTCAGAGCCCGCTGTACATGCGCTGCGGATTGAAGATGCCGGCCGGATCGAAGCTGGCCTTCAGCCGCTGGTGGATCGCGGCCAGCGGCGTCGAGAGCGGCGTGAACACACCCACGGCCTTGTCGCCATTGCGGAACAGCGTGGCATGACCACCCGCGGCCTGGGCGATGGCGCGGACATGGTCGGCCGACGCCGTGCTGTCATCCTGTGCCAGCCACCAGCGCTGGCCGCCGCCCCATTCCACGAGCTGTTCGCCGGGCAGGTCCAGCGGCCTGGTCACCGGCGGTACGGCAATGCGCCACAGCGCGCGGCCGGCGTCGCGCGCCGGGGTGAAGAACGGATAGGTCTGCTCGCGCAGCGCGGTCCACAGCTGCCCGGCGTGGCTGGCGTCGACCACCTCGCCGCCCAGGCTGTCGCGCGCCGCGCAAACGGCGGCGGTGGCACCGCTCAGGCGCACACACAGCACGCCGTCGTGCCAGGCCGATGCGGCGATCGGCAGCGGCTTGCCGCCCCACTTGTTGAGCTGGTCGATGGCGTCGGCCTGGGACAGCGCAAAGCGCAGCGTGGCGTCGTCGAACGGCACCGGCAGCACCTTCAGCGATATCTCGGTGACCAGGCCCAGCGTGCCCAGCGAGCCGGCCAGCAGGCGCGACACATCGTAGCCGGCCACATTCTTCATGACCTGCCCGCCGAAGTTCAGGATCTCGCCCTTGCCGTCCATCAGTTGCGCGCCAAGCACGAAATCGCGCAGGGCGCCCACCGACTGGCGGCGCGGTCCCGACAGCCCCGCCGCGAAAGCACCCCCAAGCGTGGCGGTGCTGGCCTGGCCGCGCGTGGCGAAGTGGGGTGCCTCGAAGGCAAGCATCTGGCGGTGTTCGGCCAGCACGTCCTCGATCTCGGCCAGCGGTGTGCCGCAGCGTGCGGTAATCACCAGCTCGGCCGGGTCGTAGTCGACGATGCCGCGATACGCGCGCGTGTCGAGCACGTTGCCGACCAGCGCCTGACCATAGAAATCCTTGCTGCCGCCGCCGCGCAGCCGCAGCGGGGTGCGGCTGTCACCGGCCTGGCGAATCGCGTCGCGGAAGGTCGCGAGTGTGGCGTCGAGGGTGGCTTGCATGAGGACGTATGGTTATTGGGGTTGGTCGGTCGGCGGCGCGGCCGGGGCGAATCAGTTGCGTGACGGCTTTGGCGGCGGCCGGTTCTCCACGGCGCCTTCGAGCCGGCCCTCCAGGCCGGGCTCGCTGCGGTACTCGGGCAGCGCACTGCCGCAGTGCTGGCAGTATTTTGCGGACGGCTCGTGTCCTTCGGTCAGGCAGTGCTCGCACGAGCGCGTGGTCAGCGGCCGCTTGATGATGCTGGCGGCCAGTTCGGCGCCGACGATGCCGGTCGGGAAGGCGATGATCCCGTAGCCCAGCAGGATCGTCAGCGACGTGATGAACTGCCCGATCGGCGTTTTCGGCACCATGTCGCCAAAGCCCGTGGTAGTCAGCGTGACGATGGCCCAGTACATGCTGAGCGGGATGCTGGTAAAGCCGTGCTCGGGGCCTTCCACCACGTACATCACGGTGCCCAGGATCACCGTGATGATGAACACGGTCGCCAGGAACACGAAGATCTTGCGCCGGCTGTTGGCCAGCGCGCGCGCCAGGATCTCGGCCTCCTCGAAGTACACGGTGAGCTTGAGGATCCGGAACACCCGCAGCAGGCGCAGCAGCCGTACATCGATCAGGAACGCCAGTTCGGGCACGAAGAACGACGCCCAGGTGGGCATGATCGAGATGAAGTCGATGATGCCGTAGAAGCTCAGCGCGTAGCGCAGCGGCCGCTTCACCACGCACAGCCGCATGATGTACTCGGCCGTGAACAGCAGGGTGAACATCCATTCCAGCGCCGTGAACGCCGCGCCCAGCCGCGCGTGCACCGACGGCACGCTGTCCAGCATCACCACGCCGACGCTGGCGACGATGGCGATCAGCAGCACGACGTCGAACAGCCGCCCCAGGCGCGTGTCGGCTTCGAAGATGATCGTGTACCAGTGCTGGCGCCAGCCCGATTCGGGCTGGCCCAGGCGCTGGCGGATCATGGCGTTGGTGTGGCGTTGTGGCATATCTGACGAAACGGGTAAGCGGGTGAGCAAAAAAGGCGGCGCGCCGCCATCCCCGCCGGGCCCCGCGCGTCGATCAGAATCGCGGGATGTCGGGATGCGGCAGCAGGCCGCGCCTGACGTGCATCTTGCCGTATTCGGCGCAGCGCGCCAGCGTGGGGATGGCTTTATCCGGGTTGAGCAGCCGCGCCGGATCGAACGCCGCCTTCACGCCGAAGAACGCCTCGCACTCCTCGCGCGAGAACTGCACGCACATCGAATTGAGCTTTTCGACGCCCACGCCGTGCTCGCCGGTCACGGTGCCACCCAGTTCGACGCAAGTCTCCAGGATGTCGGACCCGAACAGCTCGGCGCGGTGCCATTCATCGACGTCGCCGCCATCGAACAGGATCAGCGGGTGCATGTTGCCATCGCCGGCATGGAACACGTTGATGCACCGCAAGCCGTATTTCTGCTCCATCTGTTCGATGCGCTTGAGCAGCGTGCCGATGTGCTTGCGCGGGATGGTGCCATCCATGCAGTAATAGTCCGGCGAGATGCGGCCGGCTGCGGGGAAGGCGTTCTTGCGGCCGCTCCAGAAGCGCAGGCGCTCGGCCTCGTTCTGCGACACCGTGATGCGCGTGGCGCCCGATGCGCGCAGCACCTCGCTCATGCGGCCGATTTCCTCGGCCACTTCCTCGGGCGTGCCGTCGGACTCGCACAGCAGGATGGCCGCTGCATCGAGGTCGTAGCCGGCCTTGACGAATTCCTCCACGGCGGCCGTGGCGGGGCGATCCATCATTTCCAGCCCGGCCGGGATGATGCCGGCGGCGATCACGTCGGCCACGGCATTGCCGCCTTTCTCCACGTCGTCGAAGCTGGCCATGATGACCTGTGCCAGCTGCGGCTTGGGAATCAGCCGCACGGTGACCTCGGTGACCACGGCCAGCATGCCTTCGGAGCCGATGATCGTCGCCAGCAGGTCCAGGCCCGGCGAATCGGGCGCCTCGGAGCCGAACACCACGACGTCGCCCTCCATCGTCACGGCGCGCACACGCAGCACGTTGTGCACGGTCAGGCCGTACTTCAGGCAATGCACGCCGCCCGAGTTCTCGGCCACGTTGCCGCCGATCGAGCAGGCGATCTGCGATGACGGGTCGGGTGCGTAATAGAGATTGTGCGGCGCCGCCGCTTCGGAAATGGCAAGGTTGCGCACGCCGGGCTGGACCACGGCCGTACGCGAATACGGATCGACCGACAGGATGCGCTTGAACTTGGCCAGCGACAGCACCAGGCCGCCCGCAATGGGCATGGCGCCGCCAGACAGGCTGGTGCCCGATCCGCGCGGTACCACGGGCACGCCCAGTTCATGGCACAGGCGCAGCACGGCGCAGACCTGGTCCTCGGTGTCGGGCAGTACCACCGCGTCGGGCACCTGCCGATAGGCGGCCAGGCCGTCGCACTCGTAGGGAACGGTGTCTTCGGCGCGCCACAGCACGGCGGCGTCGGGCAGGATGTCCGCCAGCCGGGCCAGCAGCGTGGCGCGGCGGGTCTCTGCGGATACATCCGCCACGGTATGGGCGTCTTGCGGGGCGTTCATGGCAGCAACTCCTGTGACGGACCGGGCGCCGCACGCTGCTTCGCAGGCACGCGGCCGGGACGGCAGACTATAGCGCAGGCACCTCGCCAGGCGGGTGCCCGGGCACGTGAATTCCGCATGCCGACCCGATCAAAATGGTTCATGCCGGCAGGGCACCGGAGGCGGCTTGCCGGCGCAACCGTCGTCGGGCAGGGACGCTTCCAGCGTAGTGGCTGCGGCGCTACCAGTCCAGCCCGAGCAGCCAGTCGATGAAGTAGCGCGCCTCGGGCATCAGCGGCGCCTGTTCGCGCTCGACGATGTAGTAGCCGTGCGGCGAGATCGATTCCACGTCCAGCAGCTTCACCATCTGGCCGGCTGCCAGCCACTGGCGCGCCATGCGCTGGCGCACCAGGCCCACGCCCTGGTTCGACGCGATGGCCTCCAGCATCAGGCCGATGTCGTTGAACTGGGCGCCGGTCTGCGGCTCCGGCCAGTCCAGCCCGGCCGTTTCGAACCACGGGCGCCACGGCTCCAGCGGACTGCGCAGCAGCGTCAGGTTGTGCAGGTCCTCGGGTTTCGTGATCGCGAAGCCGTTCACGCGCTCGTAGTATTCGCGGCCGCACGCCGGGAACACGGGCTCCACCAGCAGCTTGGTGGTCCTGAGGTCAGGGTAGCGGCCCGTGCCGTAGCGGATCTCGATATCGGTGTCCTCGGCCTTCACGTCCAGGAACGGCACGGCCAGGTGCAGCTCCAGGTCGATATGCGGATACAGCGCGCTGAACTCGGGCAGGCGCGGCACCAGGTGCTGGCGGCCGAAGGTGGGCGGAATGGCCACGCGCAGGCGCGTGCGCAGCTTGTTGTACTCGGGGCGCGCCAGTTCGTTGAGCGATTTCAGCGCATCCTGCACGTTGCGCTGGTAGCGCGTGCCGGCTGCCGTGAGCCGCAGCGCGGCGTTCGAACGCACGAACAGATCCTCGCCCCAGAGCTCCTCCAGGTTCTTGATGCGATGCGAGACCGCGCTGGGCGTGACCGAGAGTTCCTCGGCCGCGCGGGCAAAGCTGCCCAGGCGCGCCGCCGACTCGAAGGCGATCAGCAGGTGCAGCGGCGGAACGCGTTGGAAGACCGAAGCCATGGCCGCGCCGGCTCAGCGCGTGGCGCTGAAGATCTTGCCCGGGTTCAGGATATGGTTCGGGTCCAGCGCATCCTTGATGGCGCGCATCAGGTCCAGCGCATCCTCGCCATGCTCCTGCACCAGGAAGCCGATCTTGTGCAGTCCCACGCCGTGCTCGCCGGTGCAGGTGCCGCCCATCGACAGCGCCCGCTCCACGATCCGGCGGTTGATGTCCTCGGCCTCGGCCATTTCCTCGGGCTTGCTGGTATCGACCAGGATCGCCACGTGGAAATTGCCGTCGCCGACGTGGCCCACGATCGGGCAGGGCAGCGACGACGCGTTCAGGTCGCGCTCGGTCTCGGTCACGCAATCGGCCAGGCGCGAGATCGGCACGCAGACATCGGTGGTCACCGCGCGGCAGCCGGGCTTCAGCTGCAGCATTGCAAAGTAAGCCGTGTGGCGCGCATTCCAGAGCCGCGTGCGGTCTTCGGGGCGCGTGGCCCATTCGAAGCCCTGGCCGCCGTGCTCGGCCACGATTTCCTGCACGGTTTCGGCCTGCTCGCGCACGCCGGCCTCGGTGCCGTGGAACTCGAAGAACAGGTGCGGGGTTTCGGGCAGCGTCAGGTTGTCGTGGCGGTTGATCGCGCGGATAGCCAGCGCATCGACAAATTCCACGCGCGCCACGGGCACGCCCAGCTGGATGGTCTGGATGGTCGCGCGCACCGCGTCACCCATGCTCGGGAACGCGCACACGGCAGCCGAGATGGCCTCGGGCTGCGGGTACAGGCGCACCGTGACTTCGGTGATGATGCCCAGCGTGCCTTCGCTGCCGATGAACAGGCGGGTCAGGTCATAGCCGGCCGACGACTTGCGCGCATTGGTGCCGGTGCGGATCACCCGGCCATCCGCCGTGACCACGGTCAAGGCCAGCACGTTCTCGCGCATGGTGCCGTAGCGCACGGCGTTGGTACCCGACGCCCGCGTGGCGCACATGCCGCCCAGCGATGCGTCCGCGCCCGGATCGATCGGGAAAAACAGGCCCGTGTCCTTGATTTCCTGGTTCAGCTGCTTGCGTGTGACGCCGGGCTGCACGGTGACGGTCAGGTCCTCGGGGTGGACGGCCAGCACGCGGTTCATTTGCGACAGATCAAGGCTGACCCCGCCGGCGACAGCCAGCAAATGGCCTTCCAGCGAAGAACCCGCGCCGTAGGGAATCAGCGGCACGCCATGGGCGTTGCACAGTTTGGCGACCTCGGCCACTTCCTCGGTGCTGTGGGCAAAGACCACGGCATCGGGCAGGGCGGCCGGAAATGGCGATTCATCGCGGCCATGGTGCTCGCGCACGCCGTTCGAGGTGGTAAACCGGTCGCCGAAGCGGGAGGTCAGGGCATCGGCCAGCGCAGACGGGAACGGACGGCGCGCCAGGGCGGCGGCAGGTGTGGGGTGGTTCATGCGGGTCTCCGGGCGGGCCGTATGGCTCTGTATGCAGTGGAATGCCGCTATTCTACGACTCGCCTACGCCGTGCGCGCCACCTGATGGGCGGGCATTGGCGGCCGGCCGGCCGATAAACGGCCATCCGGGGCCGGAAGCAGGCCATAATTGCGCCACTTCGAGGTACCAACCCCAGAAAACAAGGAGACCGGCATGGGCAACCGCCTGTCCAAGATTGCCACGCGCACCGGCGATGCCGGCACCACCGGCCTCGGCGATGGCAGCCGCGTGGGCAAGAACAGCCTGCGCATCGCCGCGATTGGCGATGTCGACGAGCTGAATTCCCAGATTGGCCTGCTGCTGACCGAACCGGACCTGCCGGCCGACGTGCGCGATGCGCTGCTCCATATCCAGCACGACCTGTTCGACCTGGGCGGCGAGCTGTCGATCCCGGGGTACACGCTGCTCAAGGAACCCCAGGTGGCGCAACTCGACACGTGGCTGGAGCACTACAACGCCAGCCTGCCGCGCCTGGCCGAGTTCATCCTGCCGGGCGGCAGCCGTACCGCAGCCCACGCCCACGTCTGCCGCACCGTGTGCCGGCGCGCCGAGCGCTCGCTGGTGGAACTGGGCGCCGCCGAAGCGCTCAACGAGGCGCCGCGCCAGTACCTGAACCGGCTGTCGGACCTGCTGTTCGTGCTGGCCCGCGTGCTGAACCGGGTGGGCGGCGGCACGGACGTGCTGTGGCAGCGCGAACGGAAGTCCTGATTTGTGACTAATTAATTACTTTTAGGCGGCCGGGCGACCTGGCCGGATAAACCGAGAAAATTACTCGGAATTGCAGATTACACCCTTGAAATGGCCCGGGACGGCCACATTTCGCTCTCAGTCGAGATTGCAGTCCCTGACTGAGAGACAGGGCATTAGGAGAGAACACTATGGGTAAGATCATCGGTATCGACCTGGGTACCACCAACAGCTGCGTGTCGGTTCTGGAAGGCAACACGCCAAAAGTCATCGAAAACTCGGAAGGCACGCGCACCACGCCGTCGATCATCGCCTACATGGAAGACGGCGAGATCCTGGTCGGCGCCCCGGCCAAGCGCCAGGCCGTGACCAACCCGCGCAACACGCTGTATGCCGTGAAGCGCCTGATCGGCCGCAAGTTCGAGGAGAAGGAAGTCCAGAAGGACATCGGCCTGATGCCGTACTCGATCGTCAAGGCCGACAACGGCGACGCCTGGGTTGGCGTGCGCGACCAGAAGCTGGCCCCGCCGCAGGTGTCGGCCGAAGTGCTGCGCAAGATGAAGAAGACCGCCGAGGACTACCTGGGCGAGCCCGTGACCGAAGCCGTGATCACGGTGCCGGCGTACTTCAACGACTCGCAGCGCCAGGCCACCAAGGACGCCGGCCGCATCGCGGGCCTGGAAGTCAAGCGCATCATCAACGAACCGACCGCCGCGGCGCTCGCGTTCGGCATGGACAAGAACGAGAAGGGCGACCGCAAGATCGCCGTGTATGACCTGGGTGGCGGCACGTTCGACATCTCGATCATCGAAATCGCCGACGTGGACGGCGAGAAGCAGTTCGAAGTGCTGTCGACCAACGGCGACACGTTCCTGGGCGGCGAAGACTTCGACCAGCGCATCATCGACTACATCATCGGCGAGTTCAAGAAGGAACAGGGCGTCGACCTGTCGAAGGACGTGCTGGCCCTGCAGCGCCTGAAGGAAGCTGCCGAAAAGGCCAAGATCGAACTGTCGAGCTCGCAGCAGACCGAGATCAACCTGCCGTACATCACGGCCGACGCCTCGGGTCCGAAGCACTTGAACCTGAAGATCACGCGCGCCAAGCTCGAAGCGCTGGTGGAAGACCTGATCGCCCGCACGATCGAACCGTGCCGTACCGCGATCAAGGACGCCGGCGTCAAGGTCAGCGACATCGACGACGTGATCCTGGTGGGCGGCATGACCCGCATGCCCAAGGTGCAGGAACAGGTGCGCGAGTTCTTCGGCAAGGAAGCCCGCAAGGACGTGAACCCGGACGAAGCCGTGGCCGTGGGTGCCGCCATCCAGGGTTCGGTGCTGTCGGGTGACCGTACCGACGTGCTGCTGCTGGACGTGACGCCGCTGTCGCTGGGCATCGAGACGCTGGGTGGCGTGATGACCAAGATGATCTCGAAGAACACGACCATCCCGACCAAGCACGCCCAGGTGTTCTCGACCGCTGACGACAACCAGCCGGCCGTGACGATCAAGGTGTTCCAGGGCGAGCGCGAGATGGCCAGCGGCAACAAGCTGCTGGGCGAGTTCAACCTGGAAGGCATTCCGCCGTCGCCGCGCGGCATGCCGCAGATCGAGGTCTCGTTCGATATCGACGCCAACGGCATTCTGCACGTGGGCGCCAAGGACAAGGCCACCGGCAAGGAAAACCGCATCACGATCAAGGCGAACTCGGGTCTGTCGGAAGACGAGATCCAGCGCATGGTCAAGGACGCCGAGGCCAACGCCGAGGAAGACAAGAAGGCCCGCGAGCTGGCTGATGCCCGCAACCAGGCCGATGCGCTGATCCACTCGACCCGCAAGGCCCTGACCGAGCATGGCGACAAGCTCGAGGCCGGCGAGAAGGAAAAGATCGAAGCCGCGATCAAGGAACTGGAAGACGCCGCACGCGGCGGCGACAAGGCCGAGATCGACGCCAAGGTCAACGCACTGTCCGAAGCCAGCCAGAAGCTGGGCGAGAAGGTGTACGCCGACATGCAGGCCAAGGCCGGCGAAGCCGGTGCGGCGGGTGCAGGCGCGGCCGGTGCCGGCCAGCAGCAGGCCCAGCCCCAGGACGATAACGTCGTGGACGCCGAGTTCAAGGAAGTGAACGACAAGAAGTAAGCGGGAAGGGGGCGGCGGCGCGGGTGATGCCGGCGCCGCCGCCCGTTCCCGACGCCGGGCGACGGTGGTCTGACTCAGGGTGCAAACCACGGTCGGACACCGCGCTCGGCTTTTTTGCTTATCGCCCGACGGGTGTTTTCGCACCTGCCGGGCCCATCAGGTATTGAGCCACCATGGCAAAACGTGACTACTACGAAGTGCTCGGGGTAGGCAAGAACGCGACCGAAGACGAGATCAAGAAGGTCTATCGCAAGCTCGCGATGAAGTACCACCCGGACCGCAATCCGGACAACAAGGAAGCCGAGGAAAAATTCAAGGAGGTCAAGGAAGCGTACGAGATGCTTTCCGACCCCGAGAAGAAGGCTGCCTATGACCAGTACGGCCATGCGGGCGTGGACCCGAACATGGCGGGCGGCTTCGGCGCCGGCGGGTTTGGCGGCGGCGGCTTTGCCGAGGCGTTTGGCGACATCTTCGGTGACATCTTCGGCCAGGCGGCCGGTGGTGGCGGCCGGCGCGGCAACGGCCCGCAGGCCTACCGTGGTGCCGACCTGCGCTACAGCATGGAGATTTCGCTGGAGCAGGCCGCGCACGGCCACGAGGCGCAGATCCGCGTGCCGCACTGGGACGATTGCGATCACTGCCACGGCAACGGCGCCGAGCCGGGGTCGTCGGTGGAAACCTGCCCGACCTGTAACGGCGTGGGCCAGGTGCGTGTGTCGCAAGGCTTCTTCACGATGCAGCAGACCTGCCCGAAGTGCCACGGCAGCGGCAAGTTCATTCCGAAGCCGTGCACCAAGTGCCATGGCCAGGGCAAGCTGAAGTCGCAGAAGACGCTTGAAGTGAAGATCCCCGCAGGGATCGACGAAGGCATGCGCATCCGCTCGTCGGGCAATGGCGAGCCGGGCATCAACGGCGGGCCGCCGGGCGATCTGTACGTCGAAGTGCATATCAAGGCGCACGAGGTGTTCGAGCGTGACGGCGACGACCTGCACTGCCAGATGCCGATCTCGTTCGCCACGGCGGCGCTGGGCGGCGAACTCGAGGTGCCGACGCTGGGCGGCAAGGCCAGTTTCCCGGTGCCCGAAGGCACGCAGGCCGGCAAGACGTTCCGCCTGCGCGGCAAGGGCATCAAGGGCGTGCGCTCGGGCTATCCTGGCGACCTCTACGTGCATGTGAACGTGGAAACGCCGGTCAAGCTGACCGACGCCCAGAAGGAACTGCTGCGCCAGTTCGATCGCTCGGTGCATGAGGGCGGCTCGCGCCACAGCCCGCAGGAGCAATCCTGGCTGGACAAGGTGAAGAGCTTCTTCAGCTAAGCCTGCGCGCCGCTGGAAACAGAAACCGGCTACGTGAGCAACGTGGCCGGTTTTTTTATGTATCGTTGGTGCTGGAACGGCTCGCCGTCTCCGCCCTCTCCGCTTGCGGAAGCGGGGCTGGGGGAGAGGGCAAGCGGTTCGTTTTTTGACCACGCTCGCCAGATTGATGTCTCCCACCAACCCCTTCGTCCTGCTCGACGATGCCCACGCGCCGGGCGTTGCCGCGTCGCGCCTCTACACCGGTTTCGTGCGCGAAGACGCCGTGCCGTCCGGTACCGATGCCGCCGCACTCGACGCGCTGCTGGCGCAAGGCTGGCGCGACGGCCTGCATGTAACGCTATTCGCGCCATATGAATTCGGCGGCCACCTGGTTGGCGCCCCGGTCCATCTGGACGCGCGGGTGGACGAATCACTACCCTTCCATGATGGCGCGTTGCGCCTGTTCTGGTTTCGTGCACTGACACTGCTCGATGCCGGACAGGTGAAGCAGTGGGTGGACGCGCAGGCGCTGCCTGGCCCGGCCGGTGTGTTCGACGTGGCGGGCAATTTGTCACGCCAGCAGTACACCGACGCCATCGCGCGCATCCATGCGTACATCGAAGCGGGCGATACGTACCAGGTCAACTTCACGCAGCGGCTGCGTTTCCAGGCTTTCGGCGATCCGGTGGCCTTTTACGCCGCCCTGCGCGATGCCCAGCCCGTGCCGTTCGGCGCGCTGGCGCGATTGCCCGGCGACGGCTGGGTGCTGTCGGTGTCGCCGGAACTGTTCGTGGCGCACGATGGCGATGGCCATCTGGTGGCGCGCCCGATGAAAGGCACCGCGCCGCGCACCGGCGATGCCGAAGTCGATGCACGATCCGCAAAGGTCCTGGCCGCCGATCCGAAGAATCGTGCCGAGAACGTGATGATTGTCGACCTGCTGCGCAACGACCTCGGTCGTCTGGCCGTGCCCGGCAGCGTGACGGTGCCCAATCGCTTTGTCGTGGAGCCATTTGGCCGCGTGCTGCAGATGACGTCGACCGTCACCGCCACGGCGCAGCCCGGCACGTCGTTCGGCGCACTGATGCAGGCGCTGTTTCCGTGTGGGTCGATCACAGGCGCGCCCAAGCGCCGCACCATGCAGATCATTGCCGAGCTGGAATCGTCGCCGCGCGGTCTCTACACGGGGTCGATCGGCTGGCTCGACGCGCCGCAAGCCGGCGCCAGGCTGGGCGCTTTCGGCATGTCCGTGGCAATCCGCACGCTGGTGCTTGCTTCCGCCGACCAGGGCGGACTGCGGCGCGGCGAGATGGGGGTGGGCGGCGGCATCGTCCACGACAGCGTGGCGGACGACGAATTTGCCGAGTGCGGTTGGAAGGCGCGTTTTCTCACCGCGCACGATCCGGGATTCACACTGTTCGAAACCATGCATGCGCACGATGGCGTGGTGCTGCATCGCGAGCGGCATCTTGCGCGCATCGCCAAATCTTCAAGAACGTTCGGATTCGCTTTCGACTTGCCTGCGGCACGCGCGGCATTGCAGGCCGAGGCGGCGCGGCTGGGCGATGGCGACTGGCGGCTGCGGATGAGCGTCGACAAGCGTGGTGCCATGGCGTTTGCAAGCGGGGCGCTGGTGCCGCTGGCCGCCGCGACGGCCGATATCGAATTGGCGGAACTGCGATTGCCCGTGGCCGATCCGCTGCGCCGTCACAAGCTCAGCGCGCGCAGCACGTTCGATCAGGGCTGGCAGGCAGCGGAACGCACGGGCGCATTCGATTGCCTGTTCTTCAACACGCGCGACGAACTGCTCGAAGGTGGCCGCAGCTCGGTGTTCGTCAAGGTCGATGGGCAGTGGCTGACACCGCCGCTGTCGGCCGACATCCTGCCCGGCGTGATGCGTGCCGTGGTGCTGGAAGAGGGCGATGCGCTGGTCGACGGGCCGGTGGCCGAAGCCGCCGTGACGCGCGAGATGGTGCTGCGGGCCGAGGCGATCGTTATCGCCAATGCGCTGCGGGGAGCGATGCCGGCGCGGCTGCGTATCAAAAGTTGAGGGGTTTCTCCCCTCTCCGATTTATGGGAGAGGGGAGTCAAACACGCCGGCAAGCGATCCGAATCAAGCCGAGAACGTGTGTTCCACCGCCGGGAAGCTGCCGTCCTTGACGGCCGCCACATAGGCGCGCACGGCGCCTTCGATCGAGGCCTGGCCGTCCATGAAGTTGCGGACGAACTTGGCCTTGCGGCCCGGGTAGATGTTCAGCATGTCCTGCAGTACCAGCACCTGGCCCGAGCAGTCCACGCCGGCGCCGATGCCGATCGTCGGCACCTTCAACATCGCGGTCACCTCGCCAGCCAGCTTGGCGGGCACGGCTTCCATCAGGATCACCTGCGCGCCGGCCTGCTCCAGCGCCTGGGCCTCGCGCTTCAGCTGCGCGGCGCCGGCTTCGGTCTTGCCCTGCACCTTGAAGCCGCCAAACGCGTGCACCGACTGCGGGGTCAGGCCGATATGGGCGCACACCGGGATGCTGCGCTCGACCAGGAATTTCACGGTGGGTGCCAGCCACTCGCCGCCTTCGAGCTTCACCATCTGCGCGCCGGCGCGCATCAGCGTGGCGGCGCTTTCGAAGGCTTTCTCGGGCGTGGGATAGGTGCCGAACGGCAGGTCCGTCACCAGCAGCGCGGTCTGGTTACCGCGCGCCACGCATTCGGTGTGATACGCCATATGCTCAAGCGTCACAGGCAGCGTGGTCTGCTGGCCTTGCATCACATTGCCCAGCGAATCGCCAACCAGGATCATCTCGACGCCGCAGTAGTCGAGCAGTGCGGCGAAGCTGGAATCGTAGGCGGTCAGCATGGCGATCTTGTCGCCGGCGTCACGCATGGCTTGCAGTTTGGGGGCGGTGACGGTCTTGCGGGAAGGGTCGAGGAGGTAACTCATGGCAGTGCCCGTAGGAGTGGCGGCCGTGTGTCGCACGAACAAGCTTCGGCGGCGGCCGTTGTCGTTATCGTGTTGTGCTGCCGGGGGCCTTAGGCGCGTCTTTGCAGCGGCTTTGGAGCAGATCAGCGGGCAGCGAGATTCAGGAAGGCCTTGCGGCCCCGCATGTTCTCGATGCGCGACAGTAGTGTACGGAAATCGCTGTCGTTGTCTACCGGATTGAAGTGGGCGGTATCGACGATCAGCACCGGGGCGTCGTCGTAGCGGTGGAACAGCTCGCCGTAGGCATCGTGCAGCCGTTGCAGGTACGACTCGTCGATGGCGGTTTCGCCAGGCAGGCCGCGCCGCAGAATGCGTTCGCGCAGCAGCGACGGCGTGGCCTGCAGCATGATGACCAGGTCCGCGCGTTGCGCGGGCACCTGCAGCCGTGCCGCCAGCGTGTCGTAGAGCGCCAGCTCGTCGGCCTCCAGCGTCAGCGACGCATAGAGACGGTCACGCGCAAAGAGGAAATTCGTAATCATGCGATGGCCGGCAAGCATCGCCGTCTGCCATTGCTGCAACTGCGTGGTGCGCTGGTTCAGGCAGGTTAGCTGCATCGCCAGCGCGTAGCGCTGCGGCTCGCGATAGAAACGTTCCAGGAAGGGATTGTGGCGTGCGCCGTCGGGCAATTCGCCGGCCCGCAGGTACTGCGCCAGGCGCTGGGCCAGTGCGGATTTGCCCGATCCAACCGGGCCTTCGATGACGATGCGTCGCAGATGGTCGAGCATGCGTCAGTTGCGCTGCGCGCTCAGGAGGGGGTGTTGCCTTCCTGCAGGCGCGTGCATTTGCATGAGGAAAGCTTCTCGATGCGCTGGGCCTGCACGCCGGGCAGGAAGTCGGTCGCGCGGCCGCGGCCGGGGATCTCCAGCGTGGCATCCAGTTCAAGCAGCGGCACCAGCACGAAGGCGCGTTCCGTGATGCGCGGATGCGGCACGGTCAGGGCCTCGCTGTTGATCGACTCGGCGCCGAACAGCAGCAGGTCCAGGTCCAGCGTGCGTGGTGCGTTGTGGAACGGCCGCTCGCGGCCGAACTGGTCTTCGATGTGGTGGCAGATGCGCAGCAGTTGCGACGCCGTGAACGTCGTCTCGATCTTGATCACGGCATTGAAGTAGTCGTCGCCGCTGGCGTCGACCGGGGCCGTGCGATAGAACGACGACCGCGCAACAACCGTGATCCCGACCTGCTGGGCCAGGCACACGATGGCGTCTTTCAACGCCTGGCGCGCATCTCCAAGATTGGCGCCGATGCCGATGAAGGCAAGCGTCATGTTATTCCTCCGGCTGGCGGCGCGGTCCCGGCTCGGGCTGACCTCCATCGGCCCCGTCAGTCGATTGCGCCTCGCTGCGGGAAGACACTTTATCCGATTTCCGCGGACCGCGTCGGCGGCGCCGTTTGCGCGCCGGCGCGTCGCCGTCGTGGCCGGTGCCGTCCTCGGCGCCTTCCGCGCCGCCGTCCTGGCCGCCGTCCTGGCTGTCACCGGAACTGCCCCGGGCACCCTTGCCGGACTTGCCGCGCGCGGGCCGGGCCGATTCGATCAGCGTCTCGCGCTCGTCGGGGTGGGCATTCTGGAAGTCGGTCCACCACTGGCCCACCTCGGCCGGCTGTTCGCCAGCCTCGCAACGCAGTTGCAGGAAGTCGTAGCCGGCGCGGAAGCGCGGCGACTCCAGCAGGCGGTACGGCATGCGGCCCACGCGCTTTTCAAAGCGCGGCTGCATGCCCCAGATATCGCGCATGTCGGTGACAAAACGGCGCTGGATGGCCAGCTGGCCGGTCTGCTTTTCCAGCACCATGTCCATGGCCGTGTTCAGCGCGGCAATCGGGTGCTCGCCTTCTTCGCGCAGCTTGGTCCAGCGCTGCAGCACGTGGTGCCACAGCAGCGACGCAAACAGGAAACCCGGCGATACCGGCTTGCCGGCCTGAACGCGCCGGTCGGTGTTGTCGAGCGCCAGCTGCACGAAGCGCTGGCCCATCGGCTGTTCGATCGCCACATCCAGCAGCGGCAGCAGGCCCTTGTGCAGGCCGGCCTTGCGCAGTTCCTGCAGCGATGCCCAAGCGTGGCCCGACATCAGCAGCTTGAGCATCTCGTCGAAGAGGCGCGCGCTGGGCACGTTGTGGATCAGCGGTGCCAGTTCGGCGATCGGCGCACGCGTTTCCTCGTCGATGCCGAAGCTGGTCTTGGCGGCAAAGCGCACCACGCGCAGCATGCGGACCGGATCCTCGCGGTAGCGCGTGACCGGGTCGCCGATCATGCGCAGCGTGCGGGCGCGGATGTCTTCCATGCCGTGATGGTAGTCATGCACGGTCTGCGCGGCCGGATCGTAGTACATCGCATTGATCGTGAAGTCGCGGCGCTCCGCGTCCTCGGCCTGCGATCCCCACACGTTGTCGCGCAGCACGCGGCCGCTGGCGTCGATCGCATGCGTCTTGCTGTCAAGCTCGGCGCGCTTCAGGCGGCGGCCTTCGGGCAACGTCTCGCTGGCCACGGCATCCACCAGCGCGCGGAACGTCGAGACCTCGATGATCTCCTGCTCGCGCCCGCCGTAGAACGTGACGTGCACGATCTGGAAGCGGCGGCCAATGATGCGCGAGCGGCGGAACAGCGCCTGCACCTGCTCCGGCGTGGCATTGGTGGCCACGTCGAAATCCTTGGGCTTGATGCCGAGCAGCAGGTCGCGCACGGCGCCGCCCACGATGTAGGCCTGGTAGCCGGCCTGCTGCAGCGTGGATGTGACCTTGACCGCGTTGCGCGAGATCAGCGCCGGGTCGATCTTGTGTTCTTCCACGCCAACCACGCGTGGGGTATGGGCGCGGCCCGTGCGGCGCTGTTTCGGCCCCGGTTTGCCTAGCAGCCGGGTGATGAGCTTCTTGATCACGTCAGAACAGGTCCATGATGCGCCAGCCAGCTGCCGCGGCGTGGTTGCGCAGGCGGTCGTCGGGGTTGGCGGCAATCGGCTCGCTGACCTTTTCGAGCAGCGGCAGGTCGTTGGCCGAATCGCTATAGAACGTGGTGGTGCCGAAGTCGTCCCACTTGGCGCCCAGGCTCTTGAGCCAGCTTTCCACGCGAGTGATCTTGCCTTCGCGGAAGCTTGGCACGCCGAAAACCTCGCCGGTGAAGGCGCTTTCGGCCTTGCCGTCGACCGTTTCCGGATCGGTGGCGATCAGGTGCTTGATGCCGAACGCCTGGGCGATCGGCGCCGTGACAAAGCTGTTGGTGGCGGTGACTACCGCGCACAGGTCGCCGGCTTCCAGGTGCTTGTACACCAGGGCCTTTGCCTGCGGCGTAATGACGGGCTCGATGACCTCGTGCATGAAACGCACGCGCCATTGATCCAGGCGGTCGCGCGGGTTGGCCGCCAGCGGGGCCAGCGCAAAGCGCAGGAATTCCTGGATATTGAGCGTCCCAGCCTTGTATTGGCTGTAGAACTCGTCGTTCTTGCGACGATACGATTCCTCGTCGACGACGCCCATGCGGACCAGGAAGCGGCCCCATTCGTGGTCGCTATCGGTCGGGATCAGGGTGTGGTCGAGGTCAAACAGTGCCAGATTCATGGGGCGCGATTTTACATTAAGGTGCCACGGGCGGTCGGCCAGGCCCGGGCTGAAGTGGGGTGGCGTGTCGCCGGCCCCACGAAAGAAGGATGGGCGTCCGGTGGTTACTCCCGGAATTCGGCGAACATTTCGCGCAGCAGCGGCAGCGTCACCGCGCGCTTGCGCTCCAGCGAATACATGTCCAGCGCGTCAAGCAGTGCCATCAGGCTGGGCATGTCGCGATAGTGGCGCGTCACGAGCCAGTGCGGGATTTCGGGTGACAACTGCAGCCCGCGCTCCTTGGCGGCTTGCACCAGTGCGGCCATCTTGTCCTCGTCGGACAGCGGCTGGAGCTGGTAGACCAGCCCCCAGCCCAGCCGTGTGCGCAGGTCTTCACGCACCGGCATGGCGCGCGGCGCCAGCCCGCCCGCCACCACCAGCGCGCAGCGCACATGGGCGCGTACCTCGTTATAAAGCGAAAAAACGGCGATCTGGCGTGCCTCGTCCAGCAGGTCGACGTTGTCGACGGTATAGATCTGGCAGGTCGGGTCGAACATGAAGTCGGCCAGCGCGTGGTGCGGGCTCAGGTAGCGGCAGTTCAGGCCGGCGTGGATCGCGGTGTCGCATACGGCATGCAGCAGGTGGGTACGGCCGGATCCCATGTCACCCCACAGGTAGAACAGGCGGTCGTTGGCCTGCTCGCGCGCCACCAGGCCGGGCAGGTCGCGCAGGCGCTGCACCGGCTCGCGATTGGCCGACACGAAGAAATTGTCGAACGTGGAAGGGGGCGGGCTGCCCAGTTCCAGCGACAGCTGCTTATGACTATGACGCGGTGACATGACGAATCCGTTGCTTGCGCGATACGTGCCTGCAGTATGCCTAGTTCCGGCCTAGTGCCGATAGAGGTCGCTGGCCAGGTAAACGCGTCGCAGCTGACGCGCGCCGACCAGCAGCACCGCACAGGTTGGCAAGGCCAGCAGCACGCCAAAGAAGCCGAACAGCTGCCCGAACGCCAGCAGCGCGAAGATCACCACCAGCGGATGCAGGCCGATGCGCTCGCCCACCAGGCGCGGTGTCAGGTAGAAGCTCTCCACGAACTGGCCGATGCCGTATACCACCGCCACGGCGCCCAGCCCGTACCAGTTGCCGAATTGCAGCAGCGCGGCCACCACCGCCAGCGCGAGCCCGATGCCGAAGCCGATATACGGGATGAACACGGCCAGGCCGGTGAAGATGCCCACCGGAATGCCCACGTCGAAGCCGGCCACGGTCAGGCCGATCGAGTAGATCGCGGCCAGGATCACCATGACCAGGATCTGGCCGCGCAGGTATTGCGACAGCAGCGCGTCGGTCTCGGCAGACAGTTCATGCACCTTGGGCACCCAGCGGCGCGGCACCAGGCGCTCGATACGCCGCATGACCATGTGCCAGTCCATCAGCAGGTAGAACATCAGGATCGGCACGATGAACAGCAGGCCGGCGAACTCGATCAGTGCCGAACCCGACACCCGCACGTAATCCAGCAAGACCTGCACCAGGTCTTCGGGGCTGGCCGCGAAGCGGTTCTGCAGCATGCTGCGCAGGCCCGGGAAGTCGAAACGCACCCGCACGCCCAGTTCGGCTAGCTTGGGCGCCAGCACGCTGTTGAGCTTTTGCAGCAGGATCGGCACCTGTTCGCGCAATTGCGGGATCTCGCGCTGGAGCACGGCGATCAGCAGCAGCACCAGCAGCAACAGGACCACGCCCAGCAGCCCGATCATCAGCGCCACGCCGAGAAACCGGGGCACCCGGCGGCGTTGCAGCCAGTCCACGCCCGGATTGAGGATGTACGCGAAGATGAAGGCGACCAGAAACGGCGTCAGAACGGGCGCCAGGGCCAGAATCACGGCGAACAGGGCGGCGGCGACAACTATCCACAGCAGGATGCGCTTGGTGTCTTGGGAAAGCAGGGGAGCGGTCATCGGAGGGGCCGGCGGGTCATGGGTTGGCAGTGTGGCAGGTGGATTCGTCCGCGATCACTGGTCGCCGGGAGCCTGTATCCGTTAAAATCGCGATTTTACTGGACTCGCGTCCGTGCTCCGCCCCAGATTGGCCCACCGGCCCGGGACGCAGCGAAAAAGCGACGGATTCCACACTTCACCCTCATCCAAGACAAGCAGGTTCTCATGAGCGCTACCCCGACCGCCGGCCAGGCAGGCCTTTCCTACCGCGATGCCGGTGTTGACATCGATGCCGGCGACGCCCTGGTCGACCGCATCAAGCCGTTTGCCAAGCGCACCATGCGCGAAGGCGTGATGGCTGGTATCGGCGGATTCGGCGCCCTGTTCGAACTGTCGAAGAAGTTCCAGGAACCGGTGCTGGTGTCCGGCACCGACGGGGTGGGCACCAAGCTCAAGCTGGCGTTCCAGCTGAACCGCCACGACACCGTGGGCCAGGATCTGGTTGCCATGAGCGTCAACGACATCCTGGTGCAGGGTGCCGAGCCGCTGTTCTTCCTCGACTACTTCGCCTGCGGCAAGCTGGACGTGGATACTGCCGCCACCGTGATCCAGGGCATCGCCCATGGTTGCGAACTGTCGGGCTGCGCGCTGATCGGTGGCGAAACCGCCGAAATGCCGAGCATGTACCCGGACGGCGAATACGACCTGGCCGGTTTCGCGGTCGGTGCCGTGGAAAAGAAGAAGATCATCGACGGTACCACGATCCGCCCGGGTGACGTGGTGCTGGGCCTGGCCTCGTCGGGCGCGCATTCGAACGGTTACTCGCTGGTGCGCAAGATCATCGACGTCGCCAAGCCGGACCTGAACGCCGACTTCCACGGCCAGCGCCTGCAGGACGCCATCATGGCGCCGACGCGCATCTACGTGAAGCCGCTGCTGTCGCTGATCGACACGCTGCCGGTCAAGGGCATGGCCCACATCACCGGCGGCGGCCTGACCGAAAACGTGCCGCGCGTGCTGGCCGACAACCTGACCGCCGTGATCCAGCGCGATGCCTGGACGCTGCCGCCGCTGTTCCAGTGGCTGCAGGCGCAGGGCAACGTGGCCGACGCCGAAATGCACCGCGTGTTCAACTGCGGCATCGGCATGGTCGTGATCGTGGCAAAGGAAGACGCCGAACGCGCCATCCGTCACCTGCAGGCCGCTGGCGAAGCCGTGTGGCAGATCGGTGAGATCCAGGAGCGCGCCGAAGGCCAGGCGCAGACCGTGGTGGTCTGATTCCCGTCCTGCCCGGAATGCAAAAGCCCGATCGAGAGATCGGGCTTTTTTGTTTTGCGGTGGCGTCCGTGCGGCGTTATTCGACGCTGCCAAGCCGGGTCAGCGCGTCGCCCGTCACGCGGCAGATCCGCCAGTCCGGCATCACGTCGGCACCCATCGCCTGGTAGAAATCGATCGACGGCTGGTTCCAGTCCAGCACCGACCACTCGAAGCGGCCGCAGCCGCGTTCCACGGCCAGCGCCGCCAGATGCTTGAGCAGGGCCTTGCCCAGCCCATGGCCGCGCCAGGCCGGCTCGACGAACAGGTCTTCCAGGTACAGCCCGGGTTTGGCAAGAAAGGTCGAGAAGTTGTGGAAGAACAGGGCAAAGCCCACGGCCTGCCTCGCGCCGTCCTGGTCGACTTCCACGATCACCGCTTCGGCATGGGGCCTGGCGCCGAACAGCGCGTCGCCAATCTTCTGCGGCGTGGCTTCCACCAGATGCGTCAGTTTTTCGTATTCGGCCAGGTCCGAGATCAGGCGGAACAGCGTGGCGCTGTCGGCGGGCGTGGCGGGGCGGATCGAGAAGGCGGTCATCGCAATTCGCTTAAAAAACGGAAGCGATGATTATCGGTCACTCTGCGTGCGATCACCAGCCCGCGGCCTGTGCCACCTGCGCCACGTAGTCGGGCGCCAGGGCATCGACGCTGATGCGCTCCGGCGTGCTGCGCAGCCACGTCAGCTGGCGTTTGCACAGCTGGCGCGTAGCGGCGATGCCGCGCTCGCGCATCGTGGCGGCATCGCAGTCGCCATCGAGGTATTCCCACACCTGCCGGTAGCCGACGCAGCGCATCGACGGCAATCCCAGGTGCAGGTCGCCGCGTGCGCGCAGCCGCTGGACTTCGTCGATCAGCCCGCCGGCCAGCATCGCGTCGAAGCGGTCGGCGATACGGGCGTGCAGCACGGCGCGATCCGACGGCTCCAGCGCGATCACGCGGTAGCGCGCATCGGCCGCGCCCGTAAAGGTCCGCGCATCGGCCTGACGTGCCAGCAGCGCCGACATCGGCTGGCCGCTCAGTCGGAAAATCTCCAGTGCGCGCTGGATGCGCTGCGCATCGTTGGGCGCCAGGCGCGCGGCCGTGACCGGATCCACCTCGGCCAGCATCGCATGCAGCGCGGGCCAGCCGCGCTCGGCGGCCAGCGCATCGAGTTCGGCGCGCACCGTGGCATCGGCCTGCGGCAGGTCGTTCAGGCCCTGCGTCAGCGCCTTGTAATAGAGCATCGTGCCGCCGACGATCAGCGGCGTGTGTTCGCGCGCCTGGATTTCGTCGATCAGCCGCTCCGCATCGGTCACGAATTGCGCGGCCGAATAGCTGTCGAGCGGATCGATGATATCGATCAGATGGTGCGGCACGCTGGCCAGTTCGGCCGGCGTGGGCTTGGCAGTGCCGATATCCATCTCGCGATAGACCAGCGCCGAATCGAGGCTGATGATCTCCACCGGCTTGCGCGCGGCCAGCGCCAGCGCGGCAGCGGTCTTGCCGGACGCAGTGGGCCCCAGCAGGCAGACGATGGGGGGAAAGTCGGAAAGCTGCGATGACATCATCAAACGGCCAAAAGGCGCCTACTGGCCGCGCAGGAACAGGCGGTCGAGTTCGGTCACGGTCAGTTGCACCCAGGTGGGACGGCCGTGATTGCACTGGTCGGCGCGCTCGGTCTGTTCCATCTGGCGCAGCAGCGCGTTCATTTCCTCGACGGTCAGCTTGCGGTTGGCGCGCACGGCGCTATGGCAGGCCAGCGTGGCGAGCAGTTCGTTCTGGCGCTCGGCCAGTACGCGCGAGCCACCATACGACTGCAGATCGCGCAGCACGTCGCGCGCCAGCGCTTCGGCATCGGCCTGCTTGAGCAGGGCCGGAATCGCGCGCACGGCCAGCGTGGTGGGCGAGACTGGTGCAATGTCGAAGCCCAGCAGCTGCAGGGTTTCCTGATGCTCTTCGGCCGCGCCGATTTCCACCGGACTGGCCGGCAGCGTGACCGGGATCAGCAGCGGCTGCACGGCCAGCTGGCGGGCGGCCAGGCCGTCCTTGATCTGTTCGTACAGGATGCGTTCGTGGGCCGCGTGCATGTCCACCAGCACCAGGCCACGGGCGTTCTGCGCCAGCACGTAGATGCCGTGCAACTGGGCGATGGCGTAGCCGAGCGGATGGTCGGCATCGCCCGCTTCGGCATCGGCACCCGGCAATTCCGAGATGCGCGGCGGCAGGCGGTCGAGCAGGCTGGGCGGCTCGTCGGCACGGGCGGCCTGGGCGTCGGCCAGCCAGGCGGGCGGGCGCGACGAAGGCTGCCACGCCCCGGGATTGGCCGACCCCGGCGAGGTGGCTTCGCGCACCATGCCCAGGTAGGCCTGGCGCGGCTGCGCGATACCCAGCTCGGTCTGGCGGCCCGCCGAATAGTTGATCCATTGCGGCGCGGCGCCGGGCACCCCGGGTGCCGGCGTGGCCGGGCGCGCGGACGGCATCGGCATCAGGCCGGCGCCGTCGTCGGTATCGGAATGCAGGCTGTCGCCCTGTTCGCCGGCCTGGCGTGCCAGGCAGCGCTGCACGGCGTGATAGACGAACTGATGGACGGCGCGCGATTCGCGGAAGCGGACCTCGATCTTCGACGGGTGGACGTTGACGTCGACCAGTTCGGGCGGCAGGTCCAGGCACAGCACGTACGACGGGAAGCGATCACCGTGCAGCACGTCCTGGTAGGCGCTGCGCACGGCGTGATTCAGCAGCTTGTCGCGCACGAAGCGCCCGTTGACGAAGAAATACTGCTGGTCGGGGCGTCCGCGCGAGGCCGTGGGCAGGCCGGCAAAGCCGTACAGGTGCAGCGCGTCGGCATCTTCGTCCAGCGCCAGTCGCGCACGGGCAAAATCGCCACCCAGCACCTGCGCGGTACGCGTGGACACATCGCCGGCATTCCAATGTTCCAGCGGCTTGCCGTTATGGTGGACGGAGATCGTGACGTCGGGCCGCGCCAGCGCCGCGCGCCGGATCATTTCCAGGCAGTGGCCCAACTCGGTTTGTTCCGATTTAAGGAACTTTCTACGTGCTGGCGTGTTGAAGTACAGGTGCTGCACATCGATCATCGTGCCCACGCCGCCCGAGGCCGGCTGCAACTGGCCGCTGTCGGCGCTGATCTGGGTGGCGTGTGCGGCGGTGGCGGTACGGCTGGTCAGCACCAGGTGCGAGACCGAGGCAATCGACGCCAGGGCCTCGCCCCGGAAGCCGAGGGTCAGGACCGACTCGAGTTCGTCTAGCGAGGCGATCTTGCTGGTGGCGTGGCGCATCAGCGCAACGGGCAGTTCGTCGGCAGGAATGCCGCAGCCGTTGTCGGTGATGACAATGCGCCTCACGCCGCCTTCCTCGAGCCGGATGCCAAGCTGCGTGGCGCCCGCATCGAGTGCGTTTTCGAGCAGTTCCTTGACGACCGATGCCGGGCGCTCCACCACCTCGCCAGCGGCAATCTGGCTGATCAGTTGATCAGGCAACGGACGGATCGGGCGGCCAGGCTGGGTGGTGCGAAGGGGGTTTTGGGCGTCGGGCAGGGCGGCGTCGGCAGGCATGCGGGCGATTATACGTGCGCGTGGACACGTTTTCGGCACAAGTCGGGACAAGAGGTGACGGATTGTCGCAATGGCTCTTGTATGATGGGGGCCTTCTTTGGAGAGAGGCTAATTTGGATACCGTATTGCATCTGATCGACATGGTGCTGCATGTCGACAAATTCCTGGGACAGTTCGTCCTGGACTATGGGGTCTGGGTCTACGGCATCCTGTTTGCCATCGTCTTTGCCGAGACGGGGCTGGTGGTTCTGCCGTTCCTGCCGGGCGACTCGCTGCTGTTCATTGCCGGCGCCATGTGCGCTGCCGGCGCCATGAACGAGTGGATGCTGGCGGGGCTGCTGTTCGTGGCCGCCATCACCGGCAACACGGTCAACTACTTCGTGGGCAGCTGGATCGGCCCCAAGGTGTTCGACCAGCACTGGCGCTTCCTGGACCAGCAAGCCCTGCGCAAGACGCATGACTTCTATGAACGCCACGGCGGCAAGACGCTGGTGATGGCGCGCTTCATCCCGATCGTGCGCACCTTTGCGCCGTTCGTGGCGGGCGTGTCGCAGATGACGTTTGCGCGCTTCCAGCTGTTCAATGTGATCGGCGCGGCCACCTGGGTATTCGGCCTGGTGTTCGCCGGCTACTTCTTCGGCAACCTGCCGTTCATCAAGCAGTACCTGAACCTGATCGTGCTGGCTGGTATCGGCGCGGCGGTGGTGCCGCTGGTGCTTGGCGGCCTGTGGAAGCTGGTGCGCGGCAAGGGCCGCACGCGCGCCCCGGCCGACCGCTGAGCCGTACGCCCGGGCAGCCCGGGCGCCGTGGCCTGAAATCAGTTCAGGCTGCGGCTCATCATGCGCAGGGCCGGCATGCGGTCGCGGATCTGCGTGGTGTCGGCGGCGTCGGGACGGGCCTGGACATAGGCTTCCAGGTCTTCCAGCGCCGGCCGGAAGCACTCCAGGTTGGCATACGCCAGGCCGCGGTCGCGGACTTCCTCGATCGAATCGGGCAGCAGGATCACCAGCCGGTTCTGCACCGCCAGCAGCCGCTGCCAGCGCGATTCCTGCAGATAGATGGCTTTCAGGTTGCGCAGTATGCGCGCCACGATCTCGCGATGGCCGGCGACCTGCAGGAACAGCCCCAGCGGCACTTCATTCGACCCCGTGATGCCTTCGCGCTCCAGGAACGGGTCAAGCATCTCCTGCAACTGTTCCTTCGACAACGTTTCGCCGGTCAGCGGGTCGAGCACGACTTCGCCGGCGGGAATCGTCATGCGCACCAGGAAATGATTGGGAAACGACACGCCCTTCAGCGGCAGCCCGATCTGCTGGCCCAGTTCCATATAGAGCACGGCCAGCGAGATGGGAATGCCACGGCGCTGCTTGAGCACCACGTTCAGGTACGAGTTGTCCGGGTCGTAGTAGTCGTTGGCGTTGGGTCCGAAACCCAGGTCGCGGTAGAAGAAATGGTTCAGCAGGCGCAGGCGCTGGATGGCCGGCGTGCCTTCGGCGATCCGCCGCTTGAGGCGCACCGCCAGCACGTCGAGGGCGGCCAGTTCGGCCTGCAGGTCAAGGTCAGGGTAGGCGTCCTGGGCGATCGCCAGCGCGGTCTCCGTCAGCGGGATCGCATCGTCGTCGGCCACGAGGCTGGCGAAGTAATCCAGGACTTTCGTGGAGGTCATGGGGCGGTGTTCCTGACTAGCCGGCGCGGCGCCGGAAGGCTGCGTAGCGCAGGCCCATGAGCCACAGTGTACCGAAGTAGACCGCCGCCGCAAGTACCAGGCAGGCAGCCATCAGCGCGATGCGCAGCCACGGCGTGGCACCCATCGCCACCCAGTCGAAATTACGCGAGAACCACAGCAGCATGCCGGACAAAATCAGCATGGCCGCTGCCAGCCGTAGCAGGAAGATGCCCCAGCCCGGTGCCGGATGGTAGAAGCCGCGCCGGCGCAAGCCGAAGAACAGCAGCAGGGCATTGACGGTGGCGCCAAAGCTGATCGACAGCGGCAGGCCCGCATGACCCAGCATCGGTACGAACACGAAGTTCGACAACTGCGTGATCGCCAGCACCAGGATCGCGATCTTGACCGGCGTGCGGATATCCTGTCGCGCATAGAAGCCCGGCGTCAGGATCTTGATGAGAATCAGTGCCAGCAGGCCCACGCCATAGGTGGCCAGCGCCTGGCGCGTCATCTCCACTGCATGGGCATCGAAGCGGCCGTAGTTGAACAGCACGGAGGTGAGCGGCGCACCGAACAGCATCAGTGCGGCCGCGCAGGGCAGGGCCAGCAGGAAGGTCAGCCGCAGGCCCCAGTCGAGCAGGCCCGAGTATTCCTCGCGGTTGCCGTCGGCATTTGCGCGCGACAGGCTCGGCAGCAGGATGGTGCCCAGCGCCACGCCCAGCAGCGCCGTCGGAAACTCCATCAGGCGGTCTGCATAGGTGATGTACGACACGGCACCGGCGCCCAGGCGCGACGCGATATTGGTATTGATGATCAGGCTGATCTGGGCCACCGACACGGCCAGCAGGGCCGGCGCCATCTGCTTGACCACGCGCCGCACGCCCGGGTTCGCCCAGGCCTCGCGCAGGTTCAGCGAGATCCGTGGCAGCACGCCGAGGCGCCGCATGGCGGGCACCTGGATCGCGAGCTGCAGCACGCCACCGATCAGCACGCCCCAGGCCTGCGCGTAGATCGGCTGCTTCATGTGCGGCCCCACCCAGACCGCGGCCACGATCAGGCAGAGATTGAGCAGCACCGGCGTGAACGCCGGCACCGCGAAGTTGCGCCAGGAGTTCAGGACCCCGGACGCCAGCGCCACCATCGAGATCAGGCCGATGTACGGAAACATCACCCGCGTCATGAACACCGCCGAGTCGTAGGTCTCGGCATCGCCACGGAAGCCCGTGGCGACCACGGTCATGACGATCGGCGCGGCAATCACGCCCAGCAGCGAGACGGCGGCCAGTACCCAGGCCATGACCGTGGCCACGGCGTCGATCAGCAGATGGGTCTCCGCCTCGCCGCGCTTGCCGTGGTATTCGTTCAGGATCGGCACGAAGGCCTGCGAGAAGGCCCCTTCGCCAAAGATGCGGCGCAGCAGGTTGGGGATGCGGAACGCCACGTTGAAGGCGTCGGTCATGTCCGAGGCGCCAAAGGCCCGGGCAATCAGGATTTCGCGCATCAGGCCGGTGATGCGCGAAAGCATCGTCAGGCCGCTGATGGTGGCAAGCGCTTTGAGAAGGTTCAAGGTGGTATTCGGGGAAAGCTTCAGGCCGGCCGGCGGGTGCGCAGCCAGGGCGGAACGCGGTTCAGACGCCCGTTTGGCCCCAAAAGTTGCCACGGCGCCACGGTCTGCGGCCAGGCGGCGCCGGATGTGGCGCTTATTATACGGATCGGCCGTTGTTGGGCGACCGTCAGCACGGGTATACGAATCGCCCTTGCCTGTGATGCCGGCATGTGTGTATAATCGCCGATTCGCAAGGACAGTCGCGTCCAGGATTCGTTTGTCGAAACATCCCGGGTCGCAAGATGTGACTTAATTGTTGCGTCCCAAATTATTGCGTCGCCCCGGGCGCGCATTCTGAATTCAGGAAGAGAAACATGGCAAATTCCGCACAAGCTCGCAAGCGCGCGCGCCAAGCCGTCGCCGCGAACGCCCACAACTCCAGCCTGCGCTCGCGTCTGCGCACCGCCGTCAAGGCAGTCCGCAAGGCTATCGACGCTGGTGACAAGGCTGCTGCTGCAGAGATTTTCAAGCAGTCGCAAACGATCATCGACAGCATTGCTGACAAGAAGATCGTGCACAAGAACAAGGCTGCACGTCACAAGTCGCGCCTGTCGGCCGCCATCAAGGGCATGGCCGCCTAAGTCTGCCTGGGCCACCTCGGTGGCCTGCAGAAAAGAAAAGCTCGTCTCCGGACGGGCTTTTTTGTTTTCTGGCTTGCCACTGGCATGCCGCCTGTCGCGGGCGGTGCGGCCGGCCAACAAAAAACCCGGCTGGCGCCGGGTTTTTCATTTGGAGGTGTCGCCCTCGGTGTCAGTTATCGACCGAGCAGGCTTCCACCACCTGGAGGTTGTTGTCCCGCGCGAAGTTCAGGACGAAATCGAGCGCCTTGGGCTCGATGTCGCGCAGCCGGGTATCGACCACCACGTTCTTGACGCCGGCCACGATCACCGGACGCACATACGGCGAGTAGGTCAGGCGGGGATCGCCGGTATCGCCTTCGGGACGGAATTGCGCCATCACGCCGCACAGCCGCTCGGCCCAGTCGCTGGGGCGGAAGGTCTTGCCTTCCTTCGTAACGCCTTGGATGAAATATTCGCGGACTTGGGGGGTGGTCATGGGACTGCGGGGATCTGCTTGGTGACTCGACGGTAAACCCGCTTCAACGGGCGCACCGTTTGACGCATCCGGTGGGCGATTGGTTCGCGAATTCCGGACGGGACCAGCGGGGCGGTGGTGTCTGCGGGGGCACTTTTGATGCCGGCGGCGGGCTGGTGGCATGGGTATGCCGGGCCCCGCGTGAATCAGCGAGTATTATATCTTATATAAGACCTGCGCATAAGGCTGAATCCTGTCGGGAACCTGTCAGTGGCCGCCAGTGCTGCCTCTGGACGTTAACGGCCCGGGCTCGCCAAAGCTGGAATAATCCCTTATGATCTTTGCAATTACATTGCGTAAGCGACGCGAAAGGCGGCTCCGCGACACGCTCCGGCCCTGAAAGATTGCCCATCCGCGCAATCGGGCTGCGTGTCCCAAGCGAGCCGCCTTCTTTGTTTTATGAGCCCAACCCCGATCAAGCATTACCTCCAGTTCAGCGACCTCGGTGCCGACGAGTACGCGTACCTGCTGGACCGCGCGAGGATCCTGAAGGCGAAGTTCAAGAACTACGAGACATGGCACCCGCTGCACGACCGCACGCTGGCCATGATTTTCGAAAAGAATTCCACGCGTACGCGCCTGTCGTTCGAGGCCGGTGTCCACCAGCTGGGTGGGCATGCGGTGTTCCTGAACACGCGCGATTCGCAGCTGGGCCGTGGCGAGCCGATCGAAGATGCCGCGCAGGTGATCTCGCGCATGGTCGACATCATCATGATCCGTACCTACGGCCAGGACATCATCGACCGCTTTGCCGCGCATTCGCGCGTGCCGGTGATCAATGGCCTGACCAACGAATACCACCCCTGCCAGGTGCTGGCCGATATCTTCACGTACATCGAGCAGCGCGGCAGCATTGCCGGCAAGACCGTGGCCTGGATTGGCGACGCCAACAACATGGCGTACACCTGGATCCAGGCGGCCGAGCGGCTCGACTTCACGTTCACGTTCTCGGCGCCCCCGGGCTACCAGCTCGATCCGGCCATGGTGCCGGCGTCGGCCGCCCCGCGCGTGAAGGTGTTCGCAGATCCGCTGGAAGCCTGCCAGGGTGCGCACCTGGTGACCACCGATGTCTGGACCAGCATGGGCTTCGAGGCCGAGAACGAAGCGCGCAAGCGCGCGTTCAAGGACTGGATGGTGACCACCGCGATGATGGACCGCGCCGCTGACGACGCACTGTTCATGCACTGCCTGCCGGCGCACCGTGGCGAGGAAGTGGAAGCCGCCGTGATCGACGGCCCGCGCAGCGTGGTCTGGGAAGAGGCCGAGAACCGCCTGCATGTGCAGAAGGCACTGATGGAATATCTGCTCTGCGGCCGTTACTGAGCCGGCGCAGGAGTCAGAAAAAGTTGGAAAGTGGAAAAAGGGGGCCGCCATGGCTCCCTTTTTTACGTCCCTGATTTACGTCTTTACGAAACCGCAAGATCCGAGGAGATTGAGATGAGCCAGTTCGACAATGTATCGGTCGTCAAGAAGGCCAACCTGTATTTCGATGGCAAGTGCGTGAGCCACACCGTGCTGTTTGCCGATGGCACGCGCAAGACGCTGGGCGTGATCTTCCCGGCCGCGCTGACGTTCAGCACTGGCGCGCCGGAAGTCATGGAAATCAACGCGGGCAGCTGCCGCGTGCGCCTTGCCGGCTCGGAAGAGTGGAAGACCTACGATGCCGGCCAGCAGTTCGACGTGCCGGGCAACAGCAGCTTCGATATCGAAGTGACCGACACGCTGGACTACGTCTGCCACTTCAAGTGATGCGGGCGGTCGTGCCGGAACTCAGAGAATCACTGGTTCCGGCTCGATCCTGACGCCAAAGCGTGCCTGGACCGTATCCGCGATGCGGTTCGCCAGTTTCAGCAGCGCGGCGCCCGTGCCGCCGCCATGATGGACCAGCACCAGTGCCTGCTTGCCATAGACGCCCACCGGGCCGTCGTCCAGGCCCTTGAAGCCGCACTGGTCGATCAGCCAGCCCGCCGCCAGCTTGTAGCGGCCGTCGGGCTGCGGATAGCTGACCAGCGCCGGATGCTCTGCCAGCAGCGCATCGCGCTGCACCGATTCCACCACCGGATTCTTGAAGAACGATCCCGCATTGCCGATCTGTGCGGGGTCGGGCAGCTTGCGCGACCGGATGGCGATTACCGCGTCCCGCACCTGGGCTGCGCTGGGCGATGCAATGTCTTGCAGTTCGCGCGCCAGTTCGCCGTAGTTCAGCACCGGCTGCCAGTCCTTCGGGAGGCGCAGCGTCACGGCCGTGATGATGTAGCGGTCGCGGCCCTCGCGCTTGAACAGGCTGTCGCGGTAGCCGAACGCGCAGGCGTCCAGGTCGAGCGTGACGAATTCGCGTGCCTGCCGGTCGTAGGCGCGCAGCCGCGCAAAGCGGTCGCGCAATTCCACGCCATAGGCGCCAATGTTCTGGATCGGGGCGGCACCGGCGGTGCCCGGGATCAGGGCCAGGTTTTCCAGGCCCGGCCTGCCGTCGGCGACCGTGCGGCCCACCAGGTTGTGCCAGTTTTCACCGGCGCCGGCCGTCACGAGCCAGTCGGCGCCGTCTTCGGCGATGTCGTAGCCAGGGATCTCCATCAGCAGCACGCAGGCGTCGAGATCGCCCGTCAGCACGACGTTGCTGCCACCGCCGAGCACCACCACGGGCATCCCGGCCGCGCGCGGGTCGGACAGGGCCGAAACCAGGTCCGATTCGCTGCGAATATGCGCCGCAAGACGCGCGCGCGCATCGAACCCGAATGTATTGTGGGTGCGCAGGGGATAAAATTCGTAAAAATCTGCCATGAAGGACGGGGAAAGCACCCCGGACCGGGGCAGGCCAAGATTATACGTAACCGCATGGACCGGCCGCCGGGGCAAACGGCGAGCCGCGCAAGACCAGGAGAATCGATATGCCGTCGTTTGACGTAGTGTGTGAAGCCAATATGGTGGAAGTGAAGAACGCCGTGGAGCAGTCCAACAAGGAAATCTCCACGCGCTTCGACTTCAAGGGGTCCGATGCTCGCATCGAGCAGAAGGAAGGTGAACTGACCGCGTTTGCCGACGACGACTTCAAGCTCGATCAGGTCAAGGACGTGATGATCAACAAGATGGCCAAGCGCAACGTGGATGTGCGCTTCCTGGACTACGGCAAGGTAGAAAAGGTCAGCGGCGACAAGGTCAAGCAGGTCATCACGATCAAGAAGGGCGTGACCGGCGATCTGGCCAAGAAGATCGTGCGCATGATCAAGGACAGCAAGATCAAGGTGCAGGCCAGCATCCAGGGCGACGCCGTGCGCGTGTCGGGCACCAAGCGCGACGACCTGCAGTCGGTGATCGCGCTGCTGCGCAAGGACGTGAGCGACGCGCCCCTGGATTTCAACAACTTCCGCGACTAGGAAACACTGTCACCGGTTCTGGCGTCGTTGCGCGGCGTGGCCGTACCAGTTGTACGGTCCCCGGCGCGGGTCCAGCCAGAACCGCTTCGCTTTGACAGCGTTTGCTGGAAAGGCGGGCCGGGCAGGGGGCTATTGCCCCTGCCGCGCCTGCGGCAGTCCGCCGATCTTTGCGCCGGGCTTGATGCCCTTTTGCGCAAACCAGCCCTTGTTCATCTCCAGCGCATAGCGCACGGCCGCGCGCGGGCAGTGGTTGTCTTCGGTTTGCGGCTTCATGTCCTCGATGTTCACGATGCTGCCGTCATCGGCCAGGAAGGCGATCGACAGTGGCAGGTCCGTGTTGCGCATCCAGAAGCAGTGCCCGGCCTTTTCCTCGAACACGAACAGCATGCCGGCGTTGGCGGGCATCGACTTGCGGAACATCAGCCCGCGCTCGCGCGCTTCGGACGACGCAGCCACTTCGGCCTGGATGGCGTACATGCCGGCGGTCAGCGGGATGACGGGCAGCGCGGATTGCGCCTGGGCCAGGCTCGTCAGCGCGGCGGCGCCTACGGCCATCAGGGTCTTGAAGACGGAATGCATGGCGGATCTTGTCGTTGGAGGTCTTGCTGCAGGCGAGAGCATAGCGCAGCCATGCCGGCCGTGCCGGTGCGCCGGACATGAAAAAAGGCAGGTCGCATGGGCGCCTGCCTTTCTACAGACGCGCGGACACGGGCCCGCGCGCTAGCCGCCTTACTGGGCGGCCGGTGCCGAAGCTTCCGCCTTCTTGGCGTGGTGCTTGGTCGAGGAATGCTTGTGGTGGGTGGACTTCGCGGGCTTCGCGGCTTCCTTGGCGGCCGGCGCGGCTTCAGCAGCGGGAGCCGAAGCCTGGGCAAAAGCGCCGGTAGCGAACAGGCCAACAACCAGGGCAGCGATCAGTTTTTTCATTGCGAGTACCTCAGAGATGAATCCAGTATTTGGAAGGTTCGACGCGCGTAGACGTGTCACTCGCAAAAACGAGACGCCATCTTTTGCCGTTGACGTCATGTTTATCACTATTTGTAACTGCGTTTTACTGACGCCTGCGCACTTGTATTGCGTCACGAACATGTGAAGCCACGGCCGGAAGTCCCAGTGTGCGGACATCCGTCTCGCACCATTGCCCCGGAATCAGGCCAAGATCGGGCAGCGACAGCTTGCCGATGGCTACGCGGATCAGCCGAAGCGTGGGGTAGCCCACGGCGGCCGTCATCCTGCGCACCTGGCGGTTCTTGCCTTCGCGAATCTGAAGTTCGACCCACGTGGTGGGAATGGCCGCGCGATAGCGGATCGGCGGATCGCGGTCCCACAGCCAGTCGGGCGTGTCGACCACGCGCACGGCCGCCGGCAGCGTCGTGAAATCTCCAAGATCCACGCCCGCGCGCAGGCGGGCCAGTGCGGCGTCGTCGGGCACGCCTTCCACCTGTGCCAGATAGGTCTTGGTCAGCTTGTGCCTTGGATCGGCGATACGCGTCTGCAGCGCGCCATCGTCGGTCAGCAGCAGCAGGCCTTCGCTGTCGGCATCGAGGCGTCCGGCCGGATAGACGCCGGGCACGTCGACGCAATCGGCCAGCGTCGCCCGCGACGGATGCGCGGAGAACTGGCTCATCATCTGGAAGGGCTTGTTGAGGGCGATCAGGGTCATGGGCGCGCATTATCCACCAGTGCCGCCACGGCCTGCGCGCAAAGGTTGGCGCGTGATATCGCTTTATGCATAATATACGGATAGTCTTATGTCTTATATAAGACTGATGTGCGATCCTTGGTGCGGTGAGTGCGGGCGCCCAAGGTCATTGGCCGGTGTCACGTGACGGTGGCGAAACGCCCGTTACAATGCCTCGCACAACACAATCGCGTCGCTGGGCTCTGCGGCCTGGTGCCAGTCATCACCCCCATCCGCAGTTGGAGACGAAAATGTATCAGCACATCAAGGTGCCGGCAGGCGAGAAGATTACGGTCAACGCCGATTTCTCGCTGAACGTGCCGGACAACCCCATCATTCCGTATATCGAAGGTGACGGCACGGGTGTCGATATCACCCCGGTGATGCTGAAGGTGGTGGACGCTGCCGTGGCCAAGGCCTACGGCGGCCAGCGCAAGATCGCGTGGATGGAGGTCTTTGCCGGCGAGAAATCGACGCGTATCTATGGTCCGGATGTGTGGCTGCCCGACGAGACGCTCGACGTGGTCAAGGAATATGTGGTGTCGATCAAGGGCCCGCTGACCACGCCGGTCGGCGGCGGCATCCGGTCGCTGAACGTGGCGCTGCGCCAACAGCTCGATCTCTACGTGTGCCTGCGCCCGGTGCGCTATTTCAAGGGCGTGCCGTCGCCGGTGCGCGAGCCCGAAAAAACCAATATGGTGATCTTCCGCGAAAACTCGGAAGACATCTATGCAGGCATCGAGTGGGAGGCCGGCAGCGAGGGCGCGAAAAAGCTGATCGCCTTCCTGCAGGACGAAATGGGCGTCAAGAAGATCCGTTTCCCGGATACGTCGGCCGTTGGGGTGAAGCCCGTGTCGAAACAGGGCACGCAGCGGCTTGTGCGCAAGGCGATCCAGTATGCGATCGACAACGACAAGCCGTCGGTGACGCTGGTGCACAAGGGCAACATCATGAAATTCACCGAGGGTGGATTCCGTGACTGGGGCTACGAGCTGGCACAGGAAGAGTTTGGTGCCGAACTGGTCGATGGCGGCCCGTGGTGCAAGTTCAAGAACCCCAAGACCGGCCGCGATATCGTGATCAAGGACGTCATCGCCGATGCGTTCCTGCAGCAGGTGCTGCTGCGTCCGGCCGAATATTCCGTGATTGCCACGCTGAACCTGAACGGCGACTACATCTCCGACGCGCTTGCCGCGCAGGTGGGCGGCATCGGCATCGCGCCCGGCGCCAATATGTCCGACGAGGTGGCGATGTTCGAGGCTACGCACGGCACCGCGCCGAAGTACGCCGGCAAGGACTATGTGAATCCGGGCTCGGAGATCCTGTCCGCCGAAATGATGCTGCGGCACATGGGCTGGACCGAGGCCGCCGACCTGATCATCAATTCGATGGAAAAGTCGATCCAGTCGAAGAAGGTCACGTACGACTTCGCGCGCCTGCTGGAAGGCGCCACGCAGGTGTCGTGCTCGGGCTTTGGCCAGGTGATGATCGACAACATGTAAGGCTGGCAAACCAGACGGCAAACGCCCCGGCACCGCAAGGTGGCCGGGGCGTTTTTCGTTGGGTGCTCTGGTGCTCTGGTGCTTGGGTACGCTGGTTGGCCCTCAGTCGCCGGACAGCACCTCGCGGCCGTCCAGCGGCTGGACCGGCCGCGCGTTCATCGGATAGCGGGTGCGAAACGCGGCCAGCTGTTGCGGCGAGACCGTCAGCGGTTGCTTCATCACATACCACTGGACGTCCTCGGTGCAAGGCGGCGTGGTCAGGCTGCCCGGGAACGTGTAGTAGTTTTGCGATGTGGGCAGCAATCCTGCGATGTTGAGCCGGCCGGGAATCGGCACCGGCTGCGCACCTGGCCTGGGCAGCGTACGGAACAGCGTAGCCAGCTGCGGATTGGGTTTGCCCATCCGGAACATGACCGCGACCACGGCGACGACGCGGCCCTGGTTGTCCTGGTGGACAAAATGTGCCGACAGCGGATACGCCTTGCCGTGAAAGCGCGTTTCGCTGGGCGTGTGAAAGTGGAATTGCGCCAGCCGGTAGCTGCCGGCCGACGTTGCCAGCGTCTCGTCGCTGGTGGGGCGGACCTCGATCGTATGCCCGGTATTGGCGACCTTCGCCCGCGTGGGCCGATAGAGAAACGTCAGTGCCGGCAGGGGGGCCGGTGTCGCACCATCGATATCGAGCGGCGATTGCCGCTTGCCCGTGGCGCATTGGAAGAAGTCGGGGGCCAGTTCGCCCCAGTGGGAAGGGTCCGTGGCGCCTTCGTAGGACCAGGCATGGGCGTCGTGGCCCGATGGCTCGGCGCCGGTTGCACTGGCTGACGCCATGGCGATGGCGCCTGCGAATGCGGCAACCCGTAGCTTGTGTGTCATTTGGCGAAACTCCGATGGTCTAAAGCACCCACGCGCAACACGCGCGGGATGGCTCGGACCAGTCTAGAAAGCCGCCATCGATGCAGAAATCGCGCTCCTACGAAAGCGGCGCGCCGCTGGGAAGTTTCCTTGACGTGGACTACAACTTCAGCACGACACCGATGCCGGAGACCCGAAATGGAAGACCCGTTCAAGCGAGCCGCCCTGGGCGCGGCGGTCTATTACAAGGACCCGAAGTCCGCGCTGGACTGGCTCGAACGCGCGTTTGGATTCCAGCGCGTGATGGTGATCACCGACAAGGACGGAAACCTTGCGCATTCCGAAATGCGCTTCCGTGACAGCTACCTGATGGTGGGTAGCGAATGGGCGGACTACACGGCCAGCCCGGCGTCGGTGGGCGGCAAGAACACCCAGGCGGTCCACGTGCAACTGGCCGAAGGGCTCGACGCGCATTGCGAACGCGCTCGCGCAGCCGGGGCGCAGATCGTGCGCGAGCCCGAAGACCAGTTCTACGGCGATCGCGTCTATGCGGCGCGCGATCCAGAAGGCCATGTCTGGAGCTTTGGCCAGTCCGTACGCAAGGTCAGCCGGGAAGAGGCCGAGGACGTATCGGGTCTCAGGATCGACGGCTGGTCGGAATAGCGTCCGGCGCAGACAGCGCCGGGGATGCGGCAGGCGGACGACGACGAACGCAAACGCTGAAAACAGAAACGCCCGGCACATGGTTCACATGGGCCGGGCGTCTTGCCGGATGCTTGGCGTACGCGCTTGGCGCGTGCCCCGGGCTGGCATGCCAGCCGTGGCACAGGATCCCGTTCCGAAGGGAGCATGCCCCCTTCACATCCGCATTGGCCGACGCTGCTCTGTATGGCGCGTTCGGCCGCGGCGCACTTTACTGGGCGGCGTCCTGGATGTTCGTGGCTTGCTTGCCCTTCGGGCCTTGCACCACCTCGAACGAAACGCGCTGGCCTTCCTTCAGCGTCTTGAAGCCCGACATCTGGATTGCCGAAAAGTGCGCAAACAGTTCTTCCTCGCCATCGTCCGGCTTGATAAAACCGAAACCCTTGGCGTCATTGAACCATTTGACGATACCGCTTGCCATAAACTCCCCCAACGAAAAAGCTGATTTCAAGCGGGGAAACCAATGGCCAGCTGAAAACCACCCTGGCGGGCTCAGGCATGCCGCTCCTGACGGATCGGCTGCGAAAAGCGCCGCGCAAATGAAATTCGCGTGGACAGCCGCCGCGTCCGCCCGGAAACGAAACCGCCTCCGGAAACGAACTGCAAATGGCTGACCTACGCCGGTCGTGGGCCTCCCTGCTCACGGATACATCCGATCTGGACTTTTTGCTTGGCTCGCTGACCAGGCCCGGATGTGCAAACGATTTTTCTGTCAAACCTACATACTGTCAAGCTGGCAGATTCCCCACTCGGCGTGGGGTGTGGCGGGATTGAAACGGCTCGGGATGGTACCTTTGTCGCCGTGGTGCATGGAATTTTGAAAACGCCGCCTGGCGGCCGGCCCGATGCCCCGGCAGGGGTCGGCGGGCACGTACCATGCACCGTGAACGTGCGCGAGGCGCCCTTTGTGCGGTAGCCCACGCTAGGATTTTTCCGAAGGGCTGCCCTTGAATACCGGGTCAGTTCCCCAAATTGCAGACTTGTGAGTAAGAGTTAGAATAAAAGCCATGGCGACACGGCTGGCGAACACCCCCCAACGCGAAGCAGGCACAGTCATCGAGCGGAAAGAGCAGCAGCTCAAGCCGCCGGCGATGTACAAGGTGCTCCTGCTCAATGACGACTACACTCCGATGGAGTTTGTCGTGATGATCCTGCAGCAGTATTTCAGCAGGGACCGGGAAACGGCGACGCAGATCATGCTCACCGTCCACCGGGAAGGCAAAGGCGTTTGTGGTATCTACACGCGGGATATTGCGGCGACCAAGGTCGAGCTTGTATCAACCCATGCGCGGCAGGCGGGCCACCCCCTGCAGTGCGTGATGGAGGAAGCATGATTGCGCAAGAATTGGAAGTAAGTCTGCACATGGCCTTTGTCGAGGCTCGCCAGGCGCGCCACGAGTTCATTACCGTGGAACACCTGTTGCAGGCGTTGCTCGACAACCCCACAGCAGCCGAAGTGCTGCGCGCGTGCGCGGCCAATATCGAGGACTTGCGCACCAGTCTGAAGAATTTCATCGCAGACAACACGCCTGTCGTGCCAGGCACCGACGAAGTGGACACGCAGCCCACACTGGGCTTCCAGCGTGTGATCCAGCGCGCCATCATGCACGTGCAGTCGACGTCGAATGGCAAGAAGGAGGTGACCGGCGCCAACGTGCTGGTGGCCATCTTCGGCGAAAAGGATTCCCACGCGGTGTACTACCTGCAGCAGCAGGGCGTGACGCGCCTGGACGTGGTCAACTTCATCAGCCACGGCATCCGCAAGGACCAGGCCGAACCGGCCAAGCACGGCGAGGGCAACCCCGAAGGCGAGGGCGGTGACGGCAAGGAAAGTCCGCTCGAGCAATACACCCAGAACCTGAATGCGCTCGCCAAGGCCGGCAAGATCGATCCGCTGATCGGCCGCGACAGCGAGGTGGAGCGCGTGGTGCAGGTACTGTGCCGCCGGCGCAAGAACAACCCGCTGCTGGTGGGCGAGGCTGGCGTTGGCAAGACCGCCATCGCGGAAGGTCTGGCCTGGCGCATCACCAAGAACGAAGTGCCCGATATCCTGGAAAAGGCTACCGTGTACTCGCTCGACATGGGCGCGCTGCTGGCCGGCACGAAGTACCGCGGTGATTTCGAGCAGCGCCTGAAGGGCGTGCTGAAGTCGCTCAAGGACAATCCGCACGCGATCCTGTTCATCGACGAAATCCACACGCTGATCGGCGCGGGCGCCGCATCGGGCGGCACGCTGGACGCCAGCAACCTGCTCAAGCCGGCGCTGTCGTCGGGCCAGCTCAAGTGCGTGGGTGCCACCACGTTCACGGAATATCGCGGCATTTTCGAGAAAGATGCGGCCCTGTCGCGTCGTTTCCAGAAGATCGACGTGGTCGAGCCGTCGGTGGACCAGACCGTGCAGATCCTGCGTGGGCTGAAGTCGCGCTTCGAGGAGCACCATGGCGTCAAGTACGCGGCTTCGGCGCTGACCGCCGCCGCCGAACTGTCCGCCCGCTTCATCACCGACCGTCATCTGCCTGACAAGGCGATCGATGTGATTGACGAGGCAGGTGCTGCCCAGCGCATCCTGCCGAAGTCGAAGCAGAAGAAGACCATTGGCAAGGGCGAGATCGAGGACATCGTGTCGCGCATTGCCCGCATCCCGCCGCAGAGCGTGAACCAGGACGACCGCAGCAAGCTGCAGACGCTGGAACGCGACCTGAAGTCGGTGGTGTTCGGCCAGGACCCGGCCATCGAGGCGCTGGCATCGGCGATCAAGATGTCGCGCGCCGGCCTGGGCAAGACCGACAAGCCGATCGGCTCGTTCCTGTTCTCGGGCCCCACAGGCGTGGGCAAGACCGAAGTCGCCAAGCAGCTCGCGTTCATCATGGGCATCGAACTGCTGCGCTTCGACATGTCCGAATACATGGAACGCCATGCGGTCAGCCGCCTGATTGGCGCGCCGCCGGGCTATGTCGGGTTTGACCAGGGTGGCCTGCTGACCGAGGCCGTCACCAAGAAGCCGCATTGCGTGCTGCTGCTCGATGAGATCGAGAAGGCACATCCGGATATCTTCAATATCCTGCTGCAGGTGATGGACCACGGTTCGCTGACCGACAACAACGGCCGTCGTGCCGACTTCCGCAACGTGATCATCATCATGACCACCAACGCGGGGGCCGAGACGATGAACCGCGCCACGATCGGTTTCACCACGGCGCGCGAGCAGGGCGACGAGATGGCCGACATCAAGCGCATGTTCACGCCGGAGTTCCGCAACCGCCTGGATGCGACCATCAGCTTCCGTGCGCTGGACGAGGAAATCATCCTGCGCGTGGTGGACAA
Organism: Cupriavidus sp. HE11; assembly: GCF_056097175.1. Taxonomy (NCBI): domain Bacteria; kingdom Pseudomonadati; phylum Pseudomonadota; class Betaproteobacteria; order Burkholderiales; family Burkholderiaceae; genus Cupriavidus; species Cupriavidus sp. HE11. The sequence goes on along the minus strand of NZ_CP184464.1, from coordinate 1,246,776 downwards.
GTTCCTGATGCAGCTGGAAGAGCAGCTCCACGAGAAGAAGGTGGAAGCCAGCTTCTCGGAAAAGCTGCGCAAGTACCTGGCGAAGAAGGGTTTCGATCCACTGATGGGCGCACGTCCGATGCAGCGCCTGATCCAGGACATGATCCGCAAGGCACTGGCGGACGAGCTGCTGTTCGGCAAGCTGGTCACCGGCGGCAAGGTGGCCGTGGATCTGGACGACGAGAACCAGATCAAGCTGACGTTCTCGGAAGCCGATCCGGAGCCGCCCGAGGCGCCGGAAAGCGAGCAGCGGGCGGAAGTCTGAGCGCTGCTGTCGCGCAACGCCGCAACATGGAAATGGCCGGGTTCGTCCCGGCCATTTTTTTGGCCGGCTTGCGGCGGATCGTGGTGCGATTGTTCCATTTCTGGGCGATCAGCGAAGGGTACTCCTGCAAGTTGCGCGATCATCGGGCAAAATACGCGGCGGCGGCATGCCGCCCTTTTCCTGATTCCGCGGCCGTCTGGCCGCCCAGCCCGAGTCTCTGATGTCTTCTCCCGACCGCATGCGGCTGCGCCGCCTGCTGCTCAAGTCCCTGCCGATGAGCGCCATGCCCGTGGCGTCACTCGCCGGCCTCGCCCAGGTTTCCCATGCTGCCGAGCCGTCGGCAACCAGCCGGCCGATTTCGATGGTCCTGCCGTTCCCGCCCGGGGGCAGCGTGGATATCGTGGCCCGGCAATTGCAGCCGGGACTGAAGACGAGCCTGGGGCAGACCGTGGTGGTGGACAACAAGCCCGGCGCCGGCGGCCTGATCGCCAGCAGTACCGTGGCCCGCGCCAAGCCGGACGGCAATACGCTGCTGATGGCGTTCGACACGCATGCCATCAACCCGTTTGCGTACAAGAACCTGCCGTACGACACGTTCAAGGATTTCACGCCGATCACGCAACTGGTGCGCTTCCCGCTTGTTATCGCCGCTAACCCAGCGCTATCGGCGTCGAACGTGCGCGAATTGATCGAGTTGGCGAAGTCCAGCCCGAATGGTGTGCGCTATGCGTCGTCGGGCATCGGCAGCCTGAACCAGCTGGCCGCCGAAGCGCTGGCGACCGAAGCCGGCGTGCATTTCCTGCACGTGCCCTACAAGGGCGGCGGCCCGGCCGTGCAGGCCGTGCTGGCCGGCGAGGTGGACCTGTTCTTCAGCAGCTACGCGGCCGTGCAGGCTCACGTCGCCGCCAAGACGATCAAGGTGCTTGGCGTCACCGGCACCAGCCGCATCAAGCAGATGCCCCAGGTGCCGACCGTGGCCGAGCAAGGCTACAAGGGTTTCGAGGCCTATTCGTGGATCGGTGTTTTCGGTCCCGCGCATATGCAACAGGACACCGTGATGCGGCTGCACGATGCGCTGGGCGCGTCGATCAGGCAGCCCCGGGTGGTGGAAGCGCTGACGGCCCAGGGGTTCGAGATCGCCGTGGGTTCGCCGGCCGACCTGGGCAACCTGGTGCGCCACGAACACGACAAGTGGCAGGCCGTGGCCCGCAAGGCCAACATCCAGTTCGACTGATCCCATGCAGACGTTGCCCGAACCGTTCGACCACGCGGTCATCGTGTGCGCGGACCTGGATGCCGCTGCCGACCGTTGGCGCGCACTCGGTTTCACGCTGACGCCCCGCGGCTATCACACGCTGGGATCGCAAAACCACTGCATCATGCTGGCGCGCGACTACCTGGAACTGCTGCACGTGACGGCGCCCAGCCCGAGTCGCCAGTATTATTGGGATGCCCAGCAGCGCGGCGGCGGATGTGCGGCCATGTCGTGCAAGAGCAGCGATGCGTTTGCCACGGCCGACCGGTTGCGTGCTGCCGGACTACAGCCCTCGGACCCGATCGAATTCTCGCGCCCGGTGCGCCTTGACGATGGCTCCGAGCACCCGGCCACATTCCGCGTGACCGCGCTGGACCAGGCGCCGGGCGCCCGCTACTTCGTTTGCGAGCATCGCACGCCCGAACTGCTGTGGCGGCCGGAATGGCTGACGCACGCCAATGGCGCAACGGCGATTGCGGCGACGTATCTGGTGGTGGAAGCGGGGCAGGTGGCGGCAACGGCCCAAGCCTATGCCACGCTGACGGGCGCGTCGATTGCACGCGCCACTGGCGAAACGGCGATGCTTGACATCGATGGCGCATCGTTCGTGGTCACCGCGCCGCAGGCGCTGGCCGATGCTGCCGACGTGCCGGGGCTGCGGCACGGGGCGACGGGCTATGCGGCGATCCGGCTTGCAACCAGCGATCTGGAAAAGGCCCGTACGTACTGGCGGGCCAATGGGGTGCAGGCCAACGACCTGTCGCCGTCGATCACGCTGATCCCGGCCGAACAGGCCAACGGCGTGGCGCTGGTCTTCGAGCAGCGCTGAGAAAATGCGGTTCCCCTCTCCCGCGTGCGGGAGAGGGGTAAGGGAAGAGGGCGGTTCAACTTGCGACTTGTCGCTGGTTCAACCTCAATGCCCTCTCCCCCGACTCTTCTCCCATTGCATGGGAGAGGAGCGACACCCGGCCTCGGTTCCGGCGTTACGCCTTCGCGTGCGCCACGCCGGTCGAGCCGAAACCTCCGGCGCCACGCACCGAATCCTCCGAAAACGCTTCCACCGTCGCGAACACCGGGCGCAGCACCGGCACGAACATCATCTGGGCGATACGCTCGCCGGGCTGGATCACGATCGGCTCGGTGCCGGGTGCGTTGCGGTTCCACACGCTGACCATGATCTGGCCCTGGTAGTCGGCGTCGATCACGCCGATCGAGTTGCCCAGCACCAGGCCCTTCTTGTGGCCCAGGCCCGAGCGCGGCACGATCGTCGCGCACATGAACGGGTTGGCCATATGCACCGCGAAGCCGGCCGGCACCAGTTGTGCCGGCGTGCCGGGTTCGATGGTCACCGGGCCGTCCACGCAGGCGTGCAGGTCGATGGCGGCGGCCATGTCGCTCTGGTAGGCGGGCAGGCCCCAGTCGTTCAGGCGGGCGTCGAGCACCTTGATCTCGACAGTCGGATTGGCGGCTACGGTCATGGATTCGGATTCGTTCGATGGGACAAAGGCGGCATGATACCGCGCCGCCCGCCCCTATCCGCCACTTCGATTCGCCATACGGCGTGGCGCTTCCGCGCCGGCGCCGATCAGCCTTGCAGGTCGAAGGCCTCGGCCAGCAGTTCGTACGTGCGCATGCGCGCCTGGTACGACGCCGTCACGCTCAGCACCACCAGTTCGTCTGCCGCGAAGCGGTCCTTCAGCGCCAGCATGCGCTCGGCCACCTGCGCGGGCGTGCCGCAGATCGTGCGGGGCCGCTCGCGTTCGATGATCAGGCGGTCGCGCTCGGTGGGCGTGAAATCGGCGGCCTGGGCCAGCGACGGGATCGGTGCGTTGACGCCATAGGCCATCTGCAGCCGGCGGATGTCGACGGCGCGCTCCAGCGCCGACGCCTCGGCCTCGGTATCGGCGCAGATCACGAACACCGCTGCGGCGCTGTACGGCTTGTCTTCATAGCCGGGCTCGAAATCCTCGCGGTACTGCCGCGCCACCATGTCGCCGCCGTGCGCATTGATGAAATGCGCGAAGGCAAACCGCAGGCCAAGCCGCGCCGCCAGCGCTCCGCCGAAATCACTGGAACCCAGCACCCATATCTCGGGCTGGGTGTCGATGGCCGGTTGCAGCAGCACGCCCTCGGCCAGATGGTCGGGCGGCACCTCGCCGCGCAGCAGGAACGACAGGTCCTGCACCTGCTGCGGAAACTGGTCGCCCCGGTTGTACTGGCCCATCGCCACGGCCTGCGCCGTGCGCATGTCGCCGCCCGGGGCGCGGCCCACGCCAAGGTCGATCCGGTTCGGGAACAGCGCTTCGAGCATGCGGAACTGCTCGGCCACCTTGAACGGGCTGTAGTAGGGCAGCATCACGCCGCCAGACCCCAGGCGGATGCGCATGGTCACACTGCCCAGCCGCGCCAGCATGACTTCGGGCGCCGGGTTGCACACGCCTTGCAGGCCGTGGTGCTCGGCGCACCAGTATCGGGTAAAGCCGAGGCTGTCGGCCATCTGGGCCAGATCGACCGTGGCGGCCAGGGCGTCGCGGGCCGTATGGCCGTGGATGACCGGACTCTGGTCCAGCACGGACAGGCGCAGGGTAGGACGGGTAGGGCTCATGACTTGGGTGCGGCGGTGTTACACGGACTTGCGCGGCAGGCGCTGACCGATGGCGGCCACCAGTTCGCGCGCCAGCGACAGCTTGTCGGCACGCGGTAGGCGCGTCATGCCGTCGGCATCGAACAGCACGATCTCGTTGTCGTCGAGACCGAAGGTATGGTGGCCGATATTGCCCACCAGCAGCGGCACGCCCTTGCGCTGGCGCTTCTGCTCGCCGTACTGCTCCAGGTTCTCGCTTTCGGCCGCGAAGCCCACGCAGTAGGGGGCATCGGCACGCGCCGCCACGGCGGCAAGGATGTCGGGGTTCTGCACGAACTGCAGCGTCGGCGTGTCGGTGTCGTTGGCCTTTTTCAGCTTCTGCCGGGCCACCTCGGCCGGGCGCCAGTCGGCCACGGCGGCCACGGCGACGAACACATCGACATCGCGCAGCTGCGCCATCACGGCATCGTGCATCTGCTGGGCGCTGCGGATATCGGTACGCGTCACGCCGCGCGGCGTGGGCAGTGAAGTGGGGCCGGCCACCAGCAGCACGTCGGCACCGGCCTCGCGCGCCGCACGGGCGATCGAAAAGCCCATCTTGCCCGACGACAGGTTGGTGATGCCGCGCACCGGGTCGATGGCCTCGAAGGTCGGGCCGGCGGTAATCAGCACCCGCTTGCCCTGCAGCGGCTTGGGCTGGAAGAACGCGATCAGGTCTTCCACAAGCTCCTCGGGCTCCAGCATCCGGCCGTCGCCAATTTCGCCGCAGGCCTGGTCGCCGGTGCCGGGGCCCAGGATCGTCACGCCATCGGCGCGCAGCTGGGCGGCATTGCGTTGGGTCGGCGCGGCGGCCCACATCTGGCGGTTCATGGCCGGAGCTACCAGCAGCGGGCACTCGCGCGCGATGCACAGCGTGGTCAGCAGGTCGTCGCAGAGGCCGTTGGCAACCTTGGCAAGGAAATCGGTGGAAGCGGGGGCGATCAGGATGGCGTCGGCCTCGCGCGAGAGGTCGATATGCGCCATGTTGTTGTCGATGCGCGCGTCCCATTGCGACAGGAACACCGGGCGCCCGGACAGCGCCTGCATCGTGACCGGCGTGATGAAGTGCGTTGCCGCCTCGGTCATTGCCACCTGCACGGTGGCACCGGCCTTGGTCAGCAGCCGTACCAGTTCGGCCGACTTGTAGCAGGCGATGCCGCCGGTCAGGCCAAGGACAATGTGCTTGCCGCGCAAATCCATGGGAAAGGCTCTTGGAGAGGAACTGAGTTCCGCATGATACCGCTGGCGCGCCCGGCGTGCCGGGGCCGATCGCGGGCGAAAAAAATGCCCCTGCGGGCAGGGGCATTCTTGCGGTGCATCGCGCGGATCGGCCTCAGTGCCGCCGCACCCGCCGCAATTCGTCCACGATGAGCAGGATCGCGCCCAGCGTAATCGCGCAATCGGCCACGTTGAAGGCCGGGAAATGGGTGTTGCGCCAGTGGAAGTCCAGGAAATCGATCACATGGCCATGGATTACGCGGTCCACCACATTGCCCACGGCGCCGCCCAGGATCAGCGACACGGCCAGGCAGAACATCTTCTGGCCCGTGTGGCGATACAGCAGCCAGATGATGAAGCCGCCCACCACCACGCCCAGCAGCGTGAAGAACCAGCGCTGCCAGCCGCCGGCATCAGCCAGGAAGCTGAACGCCGCGCCCTTGTTGTAGACCAGCACCAGGTTGAAGAAGCTGGTGACGGGGCGCGATTCCGCATACTGGAACGAGCGCGAGATCACGATCTTGAAGAACTGGTCGATCATGACCACCAGCAGCGCGAAGGCCATCCACAGCCACGGCGTGACGTTGGCGCTGGCCTTGCTCTTGCTGCGCGCCGCCGGGCGCGAGGAACGGGTCGAGGACGATGCCATCAGGCGTGGCTCCTGTGCTCACCGGCGCCGAACAGGTTGCTGTCGCAGCGGCCGCAAAGGGTGGGATGCGCGGGGTTGTGGCCCACGTCGGCACGGTAATGCCAGCAGCGCTCGCACTTGGCGTGCTGCGACGGCGTGACCGTCACCAGCAGGTCGCCGCCTTCGGGCGCCGGCGTGACCTTGGCCGCCGACGTCAGCAGCACGAAGCGCAGGTCGTCGGACAGGCTCTGCAGCGCGGCCAGCACCGGGCCGCCCGCCGCGATCGTGACCTCGGCCTGCAGCGACGAACCGATGTCGCCTTCCACGCGCACGGCTTCCAGCTGGCGCGTGACTTCGGCTCGCACCGCACGGATTTCGTGCCACTTCTGCAGCAGGTCGTCGGCTTCGCTGACCGGCGGCAGATCGTAGTACGTGCTCGTGAAGATGGTGTCGGTGTGCTCGGTGCCGTGCGCGAACACCTGCCAGGCTTCCTCGGCCGTGAACGACAGGAACGGCGCCATCCAGTGCAGCATGGCCTGGGTGATGTGATACAGCGCGTTCTGCGCGGCGCGGCGTGCCTGCGAGTCCGCCGCCGTGGTGTACAGGCGGTCCTTCAGCACGTCGAGATAGAAGCCGCCCAGGTCTTCGGAGCAGAACGTCTGCAGCTTGGCAACCACCGGGTGGAACTCGTACGCCTGGTAGTGCGACAGCACTTCCTTCTGCAGGCGGTCGGTCAGCGCCACGGCGTAGCGGTCGATTTCCAGCCATTCCGACGCTGGCAGCGCGTGCTTCGCGTGGTCGTAGTCGGTCAGGTTTGCCAGCAGGAAGCGCAGCGTGTTGCGGATGCGGCGGTAGCCTTCCACCACGCGCTTGAGGATTTCTTCCGAGATCGACAGCTCGCCCGAGTAGTCGGTCGATGCCACCCACAGGCGGATGATTTCCGCGCCCATCTTGTTCGAGATGTCCTGCGGCGCCACCGTGTTGCCCACCGACTTCGACATCTTGCGGCCTTCGCCGTCCACCGTGAAGCCGTGCGTCAACAGCGCCTTGTAGGGCGGCTTGCCGTACAGCATCGAGGCGGTCAGCAGCGACGAATGGAACCAGCCGCGGTGCTGGTCCGAGCCTTCCAGGTACAGGTCGGCCAGGCGCCCCTCGGGTGTATCGGCCGACGGATCGTAGAGTTCGTCGCGATGCGAGCCGCGGATGACGGTCCAGTGCGTCGTGCCGGAATCGAACCAGACGTCCAGCGTGTCGCGGTTCTTCTCATAGGACGCGGCTTCGTCGCCCAGCAGGTCCTTCGGGTCCAGCGTCTGCCAGGCCTCGATGCCGTGCTGTTCCACACGCTTTGCCACTTCCTCCAGCAGCTCCGGCGTACGCGGATGCAGTGCGCCGGTTTCCTTGTGGACGAAGAACGCCATCGGCACGCCCCATTGGCGCTGGCGCGACAGCGTCCAGTCCGGGCGGTTGGCGATCATGTTGTGCAGGCGCTGCTTGCCCCACGACGGGTAGAACTCGGTCGCCTCGATACCGGCAAGAGCGGTTTCGCGCAGCGTCGGGCCGTTGTCGACCGGATCGACGTCCATGCCTGCGAACCACTGCGACGTGGCGCGGTAGATGATCGGCGTCTTGTGACGCCAGCAGTGCATGTAGCTGTGCTCGTACTTGTGCGAGTTGAACAGGTTGCCCGACTCACGTAGTACTTCGACGATTTTCGGGTTCGCGTCCCAGATCGACAGGCCGCCGAACAGCGGCAGCGTGCTGGCATAGACGCCATCGCCCATCACCGGGCTGATGATTTCCGAATCCGGCATGCCGTGCGCCTTGCACGACTGGAAATCCTCCACGCCGTAGGCCGGCGCCGAGTGGACGATGCCGGTACCGGTGTCGGTCGTGACGTAGTCGCCCAGGTACACCGGCGACGTGCGCGCATAGCCGGCGTCCATCTTCGCCAGCGGATGGTGGAAGCGCACCTCGGTCAGCGCATCGCCGCGCGCGGTGGCGACGATCTGGCCTTCCAGCGCGTAGGTCTTCAGCTGTTCCTCGACGCGGTCCTTCGCCAGGATCAGGAAGCCGCGCGGCGTGTCGACCAGCGCGTATTCCACTTCCGGATGCATGTTCAGCGCCTGGTTGGACGGGATCGTCCACGGCGTGGTGGTCCAGATCACGATCCAGCCCGGCTTGCCTTCCAGCTGGGCCAGCGGCACGTGGAATGCGTGGGCGATCTTGTCGGTCTCCGCAAACGGGAAGCCCACGTCGATCGACAGGTCGACCTTGTCCTTGTATTCGACTTCCGCTTCGGCCAGTGCCGAGCCGCAGTCGAAGCACCAGTTCACCGGTTTCAGGCCGCGGAACACATAGCCCTTTTCCATGATCTTGCCCAGCGCACGCAGCTCGTCGGCCTCGTTGCTGAAGTTCATGGTCAGGTACGGATTGTCCCAGTCGCCAAGCACGCCCAGGCGCTCGAAATCCTTCTTCTGGCGGGCGATCTGCTCGGTGGCGTAGGCGCGCGCCTTGGCCTGGACTTCCTGCACGGGCAGTCCCTTGCCGAACTGCTTCTCGATCTGGATCTCGATCGGCATGCCGTGGCAGTCCCAGCCCGGCACGTAGACGGCGTCCAGGCCGGTCAGGCCGCGCGCCTTGATGATCATGTCCTTCAGGACCTTGTTCACCGCATGGCCGATGTGGATATCGCCGTTGGCGTACGGGGGGCCGTCATGCAGCACGAACTTCTTCGCACCCTTGCGCGCGGCGCGGATCTTCTTGTAGAGCTGCTTGTCCTGCCATTGCTTGACCCACAGCGGCTCGCGCTTCGGCAGGTCGCCGCGCATCGGGAACGGGGTATCCAGCAGGTTGACCGGATACTTGCTTTTTTCGGGCTTGGCGCGTTTGTCGTCGGACATGGTTGATTCTCGGGGCAATTCGTTTGGGCGCGGACCGGTGGATGACCGCCGCGCGCGTGTCATTTCGGGGCAAGGCAGGGCGGGTCCCGGCGGCGCGCCTGCATGGGGCGCGCTGCCGGCCGCTAGCTAATTCGGTCGGTGGCGGAGGTGGCGAAGTCGCGCCGGTCGCCGGCCTTGCCGGCGGGATCGGCCGGATCGGCTGGGTTGGCTGCCTCCAGGCCGAAGAACGCACGCGCTTCGCGGGCATCCTTGGCGATGGCCTCGGTCAGTGCCTCCAGCGTGTGAAAGCGCTCTTCGTCGCGCAGCTTCTTCATGAATTCCACGCGCACCAGCTTGCCGTACAGGTTCGCGTTGAAGTCGAACAGATGCACTTCAAGCAGTACGCGGCCGGCGTCCTCCACGGTCGGGCGCACGCCGATGCTCGCCACGCCTGGCAGCGGGTGGTCGGCAATGCCGTGTACCTGCACCACGAAGATGCCGTTCACGGCCGGACGCTTGTGCGTGATCCGCAGGTTCAGCGTCGGGAAGCCCAGGTTGCGGCCCAGCTTGCGGCCGTGGATCACGTGGCCGCTGATGGCATAGCCGTGGCCCAGCAGCCGGCGCGCATGTTCCAGGTCGCCATCGGCCAGCGCCTGGCGCACGGCCGAACTCGAAATGCGGATGCCGCCTTCGGAGACCGAGCCCATCTGCTCCACATCGAAGCCAAACTCGCGGCCGGCCTGCTGCAGGTAGCCGAAATCGCCGGCGCGCTTGGCGCCAAAGCGGAAATCGTCGCCCACCAGCACCCAGCGCGCGTGCAGGCCGTGCCAGAGCACGTTCTCGACGAACTGCTGCGGCGACTGGGCGGCAAAATGGGCGTTGAAGTGTTCCACCACCACGCGGTCCACGCCGTTGCGGCGCAGCGCATCGAGCTTGTCGCGCAGCAGGGCAATGCGGGTGGGGGCGTGCTCGGGCGCAAAGAATTCGCGCGGATGCGGCTCGAACGTCATGACGCACAACGGCAGGCCGCGTGCATCGGCAGCCGCGCGGGCGCGCGCGAGCAGCGACTGGTGGCCGCGATGCACACCGTCGAAATTGCCGATGGTGAGCGCGCAGGGCGCCCGGCTTTCGGCGTTGGGCAGGCCGCGGAAGACTTTCACGAGGACGGCGGACGAGCTTTTCAGGGAAAGCGAGCATTATAAGGCGAATGGCCCCGTGTGCCGCCGGATTGCCTGTTTTGGCGGCACCGGCCTTGTGCCGTTGTATGCAAGCTGCCCACAAATGGCGAATTTGTGGGCCTATCCGCCACTCCACGATGGCGCAGCGCCGCAAAAGGCGGCATGATATGCCCGATTCAGAACAAGAACCGCGCGATTCCTGCAACAGTCGCCGCACCCCGGGTCTGTCGCAGCGGAATGTCGTCGCCTTACATGCCAGGCCACACTTGAACGCGCTGCTTAACAAGATATTGCCGCCCCCCGGGCCGCAACTGGATACCGAGACGCGGGCCAAGCTGCTGGCCACGGTCCATCGCGTCTCCCCCACCGCGATTGCCTCGTCCGTGCTCCTGCCGGGCCTGACCGCATGGGCATTCTGGAACGAAGCCAGCCACGTTGCCCTGCTGATCTGGTGCGCCATCATGCTGCTGCTGACGGCCGGTGGCAGCTGGTTCTATTTCGGCTACCAGCGAGACAGCGGCAAGATGAGCCGTTCGGCGCACACGCGCAAGTGGTGGAACAACATGCGCGCGATTGCCTTCCTGACGGGGCTTACCTGGGGAAGCTCGGCGCTGCTGCATCTGTATACAGGCTCGGTAGTGTTCTCCAGCGTGTTGTACCTGCTGACGCTGGGCGTGCTGGCGGGCGGCGCCACATCGCAGTCGCCGATCCCCTCGAACCTTGTCTTCGCTGGCGTGCCAATCCTGGTACCCAATATCCTGCTGGCGGAGATCGCCTTTCCGGCCCACGGCGGCTATGTGCAACTGCTGCTGGTGGTCTATGCGCTGATGCTGGCGCGCCATTCACTGAACCTGCAGCACACGCTGGTGCGCGCCATCCAGCTCGAATCGGAAAGCCGGCGCCTGGCCAAGCAGTTCCAGGAGGAAAAGGAGCGGGCGCTCCATGCCAGCGAGGAAAAATCCCGCTTCCTGGCCGCCGCCAGCCACGACCTGCGCCAGCCCGTGCATGCGCTGGTGATGCTGGTCGAGGCGCTGCGCGCGCGCAATCAGTCCAGCGCGCTGCATCCGCTGGTGGAGCAGGTGGCCGCGGGCACGCAGACCATCGACCTGCTGTTCCGCTCGCTGCTGGACCTCTCCAAGCTTGAAGGGCGCAAGGTGCTGCCCACGCTGGAACCCTGCGAGCTGCACGCGCTGATCCACGACGTCATGAGCCAGTTCGCCGCCGATGCGCGCGAGAGCGGCCTGACGCTGACGCCGCGCGTGCCCGACGAACTCTACGCGATGGCAGAGCCGGTGCTGCTGCGGCGCGCGCTGTTCAACCTCGTGCAGAACGCGCTGCGTTACACCAAACGCGGCGGCATCCTGGTCACCGCGCGCCAGCGCCGCAAGCATGTGCGCGTGGAAGTCTGGGACACCGGCGCCGGTATTACGCCCGAGCACCTGCCCGAGATTTTTTCGCCGTACTACCAGGTGCATAACCCCCAGCGCGATCCGTCTCAGGGCCTGGGGCTGGGGCTCGCCATCTTCAAGGAATGCGTGCGGCTGATGCGCGGCACGTACGGCGTGCGCTCCGTGCCGGGCAAGGGCTCGGTGTTCTGGTTCGCGCTGGCGCCGGTACCGGCCGAGACCGTGGACAACGTGCGCGCCATGCGCGCCAATGCCCAGGCCGAGGAGGCGCGGCAGGACCGTCTGCGCGGCACGGTGCTGGTGGTGGACGACGACAGCCAGATCCGCAAGGCGTGGATTGCGCTGATGGAGGCATGGGGTATCCGCGTGGCCTGTGCCGCGCATGGTCAGGAAGCCGATGCGCTGTTTGCCAAGGGCCTCAAGCCGGACATCATCTTCTGCGACCTGCGCCTGCCGGGGAACGAGAATGGCCTGGACCTGCTGGAACGCTGGCAGACCACGCAGCCGCAGGCGCGCAGCGCCTTGCTGACCGGTGACCTGAAATCGGCGGCACTGCTGGCTGCCGAGGACGCCGGCTATTTCGTGCTGCCCAAGCCGGTGGACCCGGCCAATTTGCGCATGCTGCTGCGTCGCTGGCTGCAGGCGGGCTGAAGTCGTCGCCGTTCGTCCAAACAAAAACGCCGCCTTCGATACTGCAGAGGCGGCGTTTTCCGTTGTGGCTGGCGAGGCAGGGGGCTTACTGGCGCAGGCGGAAGCGTTCCATGCGCGACATCACCTGCATGCGCGTGCGCACGCCCAGGCGCTGCAGGATTGCCGAGACGTGTTCCTTGACCGTGTTCTCGGTCAGCCCCAGCTTGCGTGCGATAACCTTGTTCGGCAGGCCTTCCAGCACCAGTGCCAGCACCGAGCCCTGACGCGGTGTGAGGCCCAGTTCGGCCGGCGTGACGGGGATACCGTGAGCCGGGCCGAATGACTGCGAGCGTCCGGACAGCGCTTCGTCCGACGGAAAGCTCGTATCGCCGGCCAGCACCTTGCGGACGGCGGCCGTGAATGCATTGGCATCGAGATGCTTGCCGACGAAGCCGCATGCGGACAACGCACGCGCACGGCCCACGATCTCGGGCGTGGCTTCGGCAGACATGAAGATGAAGCGCGCGCCCGGAATCACGGTCTTGAACGCCTGCATGGCATCAAAGCCAGTGCCGTCATTCAGCCAGATATCGAGCAGCACGATATCGGGACGAAGTCCCTGGTTCAGCGAGTGGAGAGCCTCCTTGGCGCTCCCGGCAGCGTGGACAGCAACGTCGGGCATCACCTCCGCCAGAAAGGCGGTGGTGCCGGAAAGAGCCATAGGATGATCATCGACCACCAACAAAGTCGGTGCAGCGTTCGACATGCGTGTTCCCGTCTAATTTCCCGTTTCGTCCTTGTTGTCACCGTTTCCGAGGAAGCGGCGCGTGGACGTAGGGCCCACTCTAACAGAGCGGGGTGCGCGTCACAATCGGTGGCATTGGGGTATTTCTTCTTGCAGTCTGCGCCAAAAGCGTTGTGGGAGGCGCGTTTCGCGGTAATTAAGTACGTATTGAGCACGGATTGCCAGCGTTTGCACCACAGCTTGGTAGAATCGCGGCGATGAAAAATATTGTCATATTGATTTCCGGGCGCGGCTCCAATATGGAAGCCATTGTCCGGGCCTGCGCAGCCGAGCGATGGCCGGCGCGCGTGGCCGCAGTGCTGTCGAACCGGCCCGATGCCTCGGGCCTGCAGTTTGCCGCCGATCACGGTATTGCTACCGGTGTGGTGGACCACAAGCAGTTTCCCGATCGCTCCAGTTTTGACGCGGCGATGCGCGATGCCATCGACGCTTACCAGCCCGACCTGGTCGTGCTGGCTGGTTTCATGCGCATCCTGACGGACGATTTCGTCGGGCACTACGCGGGCCGGATGCTGAATATCCATCCGTCGCTGCTGCCGAGCTTTCCGGGCATGCATACGCACCGGCAAGCGCTGGAAGCCGGCGTCAAGCTGCATGGCGCGACCGTGCATTTCGTCACGCCCGAGCTCGATCATGGCCCGATTGTGGTGCAGGCTGCGCTCGACGTTCTGCCTGGCGATACGCCCGACTTGCTTGCCGATCGTTTGCTCGATAGCGAACATGTCATTTATCCACGCGCCGTGCGCTGGTTTGTCGAAGACCGCCTGCATGTGCAGGACGGCGTAGTTCAAGTTCAACCGGCCGAACCCCAGTGGTTCATGGCCATCTCGCCCGCAGCGGCAGGAAAACAGCCATGAGTCGCCAACAAGAAAACACGACCTCCCGCGACAACCGCCAGCGCCCGCGCGGCAGCAAGAGCAAGTCGCCGATCCGCAAGCCGCAGGGCCAGGCCAATCAAGCCTCGCGCACGCCCGGCGCGCTGCAGGCGTTCCACCTGCAGCACATCGACCGCCTGATCGGCAAGGTGCTGCTGTTCGCGCGTCCCGCGGATGCCGTGGTGAGCCACTACTTCCGTGAAAATAGCAAACTTGGTCATCGTGACCGCGGAATCATTGCTGAAGCAGTTTTCGCAGTGTTGCGTCGACGCGTCGAATTTGGTCAGTTTGCCGAAAGCGGCACCGGCTCGGCCACGCGCCGCCTGGGTCTGCTGGGCCTGGCCGCGACGCTGGGCCGCGACACGCTGACGCCGTTCCTGTATCCCGACGAAGCCGAGTGGCTGGACCGCCTGACCACGATCGAACGCTCGAGCCTGGCACCGCGCGTGCGCGCCAATCTGCCCGAATGGCTGTACGACGATCTGGTCGCACGTCATGGCGAAGCGTTCACGGCCGCGATGGGCGATGCCTGGCTGCGCCCGGCACCGCTGGATCTGCGCGTCAACACCGCCAAGCTGTCGCGCGAGGAAGCGCTGGCCGAACTGGAGACGGCCGGAATCGCTGCCGAACCCGCGCCGATGGCACCGGCCGGCATCCGCCTGAAGGGCAAGCCCGCGCTGAACCAGCTGCCGCTGTTTATCAATGGCGGGGTCGAAGTGCAGGATGAAGGCAGCCAGCTGCTGTGCCATCTGCTGGCACCGAAGCGCGGCGAAATGGTGGTCGACTTCTGCGCGGGCGCGGGCGGCAAGACGCTGGCGCTGGGCGTGGCCATGCGGTCGACGGGCCGTCTCTATGCCTTCGATGTGTCGGAAAAGCGCCTGGCAAACCTGAAGCCGCGTCTGGCCCGTAGTGGTCTGTCCAATGTCCATCCGGTGCTGATCGACTCGGAGCGCGATACCAAGGTCAAGCGCCTGGCGGGCAAGATCGATCGTGTGCTGGTCGATGCACCTTGCAGCGGCCTGGGCACCCTGCGCCGCAATCCGGACCTCAAATGGCGCCAGACGCCGGAATCGGTGCTGGAGCTGACCGCCAAGCAATCGGCGATTCTTGAAGCGGCTGCCAAGCTGGTGAAGGGTGGCGGTCGTGTCGTGTACGCCACTTGCAGCGTGCTGGAGGCCGAAAACGAAGCGATCGTCCGCGATTTCCTCGCCAAGAACGAAAACTTCCGCCTGGTTCCGGCGGCGGAAGTGCTGGCCGAGCAGAAGATCACGGTGCCTGATTTGCCCGCAGAAGGCGGCATGTTGGCGCTGTATCCGCAAGTGCATCAGACCGACGGCTTTTTCGCGGCCGTGCTGGAACGCACGCGTTAAGCCGGATATGCGCGAAACCATGCAGAAGGCAGCACGATGAACCCCGATACGCTCGCGGCGCTGACCCGCTCGCACTCGGTCATGGGCAAGATGCTCGACGACCTGATCCACGATGCGGGCGGGCAGGGGTTCTTCTGGCAAGTCGGCATCCTGGCCGCCTGCCTGCTGGTGGCTTGGCCGCTGGCGCGCAATGTGGTCAAGCGACTCGAAGCCCGGCATGAGACGTCGAGTTTCGCGCTGCGCCTGGCGGCAGTCAGCCTTGAGCGCGCCATGTTCCCGCTGTTCGCATGGCTGCTCGTGCTGGTGGCCCGCTATGCGCTGGCGCCGTTTGCATCGATCAGCGTGCTGCGGCTGGCGCTGGTGCCGCTGTTCGGCATCACGGCCCTGTATTTCGCGTTCTACATCCTGCGCCGGGTGATGTCCGCCAACGGCCAGCTCCACGGCATGCTGGTGCTGGTGGAAAAGGTGCTGACCACGCTGGTGTGGATCGGCATGGCGCTGTACGTGGTGGGACTGCTGCCCGATGTGGTGCACTGGATGGAGGCCGTACGGTTCTCGGTGGGCGGCAAGCACCCGATCAGCATTGCCGATGCGCTGCTGGGCGTGGTCTGGATCCTGCTGACGGTGCTGGTGGCGATGTGGTTCGGCTCGTGGCTCGAAGACCGCCTGATGCGCGCCCAGACGCTGGACGCCAATCTCAAGGTGGTGTTGACGCGGATTGCCAAGGCGCTGCTGTTGCTGGTGTCGCTGCTGGTGAGCCTGTCGCTGGTGGGGATCGACCTGACCGTGCTGTCGGTGTTTGGCGGCGCGCTAGGCGTGGGTCTGGGGCTGGGTCTGCAGAAGATCGCCAGCAACTACATCTCGGGTTTCATCATCCTGCTGGACCGCTCGATCACGCTCGGCGACCAGATCACAGTGGACAAATACACCGGGATCGTGTCGCAGATCCGTACGCGCTACACGGTGCTGCGCAATGGCGACGGCGAGACGCTGCTGCCGAACGAGCAGCTGGTGGCGCAGTCGGTGCAGAACCATTCGTTTTCGGGCACCAATGTGCGCGTGGCGGTGCGGGTGCAGGCCGACTACAACTCGGACCCCGAAACGGTGATCGCGCTCCTGCAGGAGTGTGTGCGCGATATTCCACGTGTGCTGGCAACGCCGGCCCCGGCCGCCTTCCTTGTGGCGTTTGCCGACAGCGGCATCGAGTACGAAGCCGCCGTCTACATCGCCGATCCGCAGAACGGCAAGCTTGGTGTGCAATCGGCGATGAACCGTGCCATCTGGCGAACTTTCCAGCAACATGGCGTGTCGATCCCATATCCGCAGCGCGAGCTGCGGGTGCTGAACCCGTCCCCGGGTGCCTTGCCCGCCGCAGCGGTCAACGTAGACTGAGTTCCTCGCGCATCACCTGCGGAACGAAAGCCGGTGGGCAGTATCAAAGTCGGGGAAAAAGCGGATGTCCCTCTCGCGCCGATCCGGTAGAATACCGGGTTGTCGCGGGTATACGGATGCCCCGCAGCCCCACACCAGACAACCGCCAGATTGCAGCGGTTCGTGCCTCGGCCAGGCTCCCCTCAGGGATGCAGCCCGCGCCAGAAAGCTATCGCAATCGATAAATTTGCAGTCTTTTTTCTGCGCGACAGGTGCGCCGCACGGTGGTGCCGCGCTGCAAACACTCGTTTTACGACGGAGAACATAGTTTGTTCGACACAATTCTTGACTGGGCCGCCAACGGCCTCGCCAACTGGACCTGGTGGGAGATCGTGATCTACACGCTCGTGGTGACGCACATCACGATCGCCGGTGTCACCATCTTCCTGCACCGCTGCATGGCGCATCGGTCGCTGGACCTGCATCCGGTCGCCCAGCATTTCTTCCGCTTCTGGCTCTGGATGACCACGGGCATGGTGACCAAGGAATGGACCGCCATCCACCGCAAGCACCACGCCAAGTGCGAAACCGAGGACGATCCGCACAGCCCGCAGACCCGCGGCATCCGCAAGGTGCTGCTGGAAGGCGCCGAGCTGTATCGCGCCGAGGCCAAGAACAAGGAAACCATCGCCAAGTTCGGCCACGGCACGCCCGATGACTGGGTCGAGCGCAATGTGTATTCGCGCTTTGGCTGGCAGGGTGTGGGCCTGATGCTGATCATCGACCTGGCGCTGTTCGGCCTGGTCGGCATGAGCGTGTGGGCCGTGCAGATGCTGTGGATCCCGATTCACGCCGCCGGCATCATCAACGGTCTGGGCCACTGGTGGGGTTATCGCAACTACGATTGCGAGGACGCATCGACCAACGTGTCGCCGTGGGGCTTCATCATTGGTGGCGAAGAGCTGCACAACAACCACCACACGTACCCGACGTCGGCCAAGTTCTCGATCAAGTGGTACGAGATCGACGTGGGCTGGTGGTATATCCGCGCGATGCAGTCGGTTGGCCTGGCGAAGGTCAAGAAGACCCCGCCCAAGGCTCGACTGGTGGAAGCGCGTCCGGTGGATCACAACACGCTGGAAGCGATCATCGCCAACCGCTACGACGTGATGGCCCGCTACGCCAAGGCGCTGAAAAGCGCGTACAAGGCCGAACTGCGCAAGCACAAGGAAGGCAATTCGCCCGAGTACAAGAGCTACAAGCCGGCCCGCAAGTGGTTCCACCGCGAGGAAGTGAAGCTGGGCGCGCCGCAGCGCCAGCAACTGGCAAGCATCACCGAGCAGAACAAGATGCTGCACACCTACGTGGAAATGCGTCGCGAGCTGGCCGTGATCTGGGGCCGCTCGAACATGACGCGCGAGCAACTGCTGGCCCAGCTGCAGGCATGGTGCCATCGCGCCGAAGCCAGCGGCATCCAGGCACTGCAGGAGTTTTCGCTGCGCCTGCGCCGGTACGCCTGATACAATCGCCGACGCGCCCGTCATGGCTAAAAGCCCCGCCCCAGGCGGGGCTTTTCTTTTGGCTACACTCCCCCATGTTTGCGGCATAGATCGCGCGTTCGAGCGCGGCGGCCGACGGGTGCCCCGAGGAGTACTGCACAAATGACCCCACAATCGATCAAGACCGTCGAGTTCGAAAAGCCGAACCTGGCGGATGCCGACAACGCCACCGGCGGCAGCTGCGTGGCCCACGCCTGGGCCAAGGTGCCCCCGACGCTGACGCCGGACGAGCGCAGCGCGCTCAAGGACCGGATCCGCAAGCTGCTCAAGGAGCGCAATGCGGTGCTCGTGGCGCACTATTACGTCGACGCCGACTTGCAGGACCTGGCCGAGGAAACCGGCGGCTGCGTGTCCGATTCCCTGGAGATGGCCCGCTTCGGCCGCGATCACGAGGCCCAGACTCTGGTCGTGGCCGGCGTGCGCTTCATGGGCGAGACGGCCAAGATCCTGAGCCCCGAAAAGACCATCCTGATGCCGGATCTCGACGCCACGTGCTCGCTGGATCTGGGCTGCCCGGCCGACGACTTTGCCGCTTTCTGCGACGCGCATCCGGATCGCACCGTGGTGGTCTACGCCAACACCAGTGCCGCCGTGAAGGCGCGTGCCGACTGGATGGTGACGTCGAGCATCGGCCTGAAGATCGTCGAGCATCTGCACGCACGCGGCGAAAAGATCCTGTGGGCACCGGACAAGCACCTGGGCAGCTACATCCAGCAGCAGACGGGCGCCGACATGCTGCTGTGGCAGGGCTCGTGCCTGGTGCATGACGAGTTCAAGGGCATCGAGCTCGATCTGCTGCGCCGCGAGCACCCGAAGGCCAAGATCCTGGTCCATCCGGAGTCGCCCGCCAACGTGGTGGCGCAGGCCGATGTGGTGGGCTCCACGAGCCAGCTGATTGCCGCGGCCCAGCAGCTCGATGCCAACGAATTCATCGTGGCAACCGACAACGGCATCCTGCACAAGATGCGCATGGCCGCGCCGGGCAAGATGTTTATCGAGGCCCCGACCGCAGGCAACAGCGCCACCTGCAAGAGTTGCGCGCACTGCCCGTGGATGGCGATGAATGCGCTGACCAATCTGGCTGAAGTGCTAGAGACCGGCCGCAATGAGATCCACGTCGATGCCGATATCGGCAAGCGTGCCGTCACCTGCATCAACCGCATGCTCGATTTCGCCGCGCAGCAGAAGGCCAATGTGCGTCCCGTTGCCGATCTCGCCAAAGAAGCGGCGCTGTTCCAGGGAGTGGGCCCGGCATGAGCGTGAATCCGGTATTCGATAGTTACGGCGCGGCGCTCAAGTCTGCGCTGGAAGCCAATGTGCGGGCCGCCATTGCCGAGGACGTGGGCACCGGCGACCTGACGGGCCTGCTGGTGCCGGCCGACAAGCCGGTGCATGCGCGTGTGATCGTGCGCGAAGCGGCCGTGCTGTGCGGACGCCCGTGGTTCGAGGCCTGCATGAAGGCCGTGGACGAGCGCCTGCAGGTGACGTGGCTCAAGGAAGAGGGCGCGCCCATGGCGCCCGATGACGTGGTGTGCGAGATCACGGGGCCGGCCCGCGCGCTGCTGACCGCCGAGCGTCCGTCGCTGAATTTCCTGCAGATGCTGTCAGGCGTGGCGACGGCCACGCGTCGCTATGCCGATCTGATCGCCGATACGCGCGCACGCGTGCTCGATACACGCAAGACGCTGCCCGGCCTGCGGCTGGCGCAGAAGTACGCGGTGAAGATTGGTGGTGGCGAGAACCAGCGCCTGGCGCTGTACGACGGCATCCTGATCAAGGAAAACCACATCGCGGCCGCAGGCAGTATCACGGCGGCGATGGAGGCCGCGCTGGCGCTGCGTACCGAGGCATCGATCCAGATCGAGGTGGAGTCGATTGCCGAACTCGAAGAAGCGCTGGCCGCTGGCGCGAAATCGGTGCTGATCGACAACTTCACGCTGGAGATGATGCGCGAAGCCGTGGCGCTGAACCACGACCGCGCGTTGCTGGAGGTTTCCGGTGGCGTGAACTACGAGACGATCCGCAGGTTTGCCGAAACCGGCGTCGACCGCATCTCGGTGGGTGCGCTCACCAAGGACGTGCGCGCGACCGACTACTCGCTGCGCATCATCGGCTAAGCCCCGGCCCGGACGTCAGCTCCTGTGCTGACGGTGGCGGGCCGCCCGGCCCGTCTCGGGCTGCAACACCGTGGGCAGCGCCTTCGGCAGGGTTTCCGGGTAGTCGCGGCTGTAGTGCAGCCCGCGGCTCTCGTGGCGCGAGTACGCGCCGTCCACGATCAGCGACGCCACTTCCACCAGGTTACGCAGTTCCAGCAGGTCGCGCGTGACGCGGAAGTTCGCGTAGTACTCGGCAATCTCCTCGCGCAGCAGGCCGATGCGGTGCTGCGCGCGCTCCAGGCGCTTGTCGGTGCGCACGATGCCCACGTAGTTCCACATCATCCGGCGCAGCTCGTCCCAGTTGTGCGACACCACCACTTCCTCATCCGCGTCCGAGACCCGGCTTTCGTCCCAGGCCGGCAGCGAGATATCGGGCGCGCCGGACTTGCCGTGCGTGGCGATGTCCGAGGCGGCGGCCTGGCCGATCACCATGCATTCGAGCAGCGAATTCGATGCCAGCCGGTTGGCGCCATGCAGGCCCGTGCAGCCCGTCTCGCCGACCGCGTACAGGTTGCCGATATCGGTGCGGCCCGCCGTGTCCGTGACCACGCCACCACAGGTGTAGTGCGCGGCGGGCACCACCGGAATCGGTTCGTGGGCGATGTCAATGCCCAGCTCCAGGCAACGCGCGTGGATGGTGGGAAAGTGCTCTTTCAGGAACGACTCGGGCTGGTGCGTGATATCGAGATAGACGCAATCCAGGCCGCGTTTTTTCATTTCGAAGTCGATGGCGCGGGCCACCACGTCGCGCGGCGCCAGTTCGGCGCGCTCGTCGTGCTCGGGCATGAAACGCGTGCCGTCGGGCAGCTTCAGCAGGCCGCCTTCGCCCCGCACGGCTTCGGAGATCAGGAACGACTTGGCGTACGGGTGATAGAGGCAGGTCGGGTGGAACTGGATGAATTCCATGTTCGCCACGCGGCAGCCCGCGCGCCAGGCCATGGCGATGCCGTCGCCGGTGGCCGTGTCGGGGTTGGTCGTGTAGAGATAAACCTTGCCCGCGCCGCCGGCGGCCAGCACCGTGTGCGTGGCCGTGATGGTGCGCACCTCGTCGGTGGCCACGTCGAGCACATAGAGGCCGTAGCAGCGGTTGCCCGGCAGTCCCAGCTTGGCCGACGTGATCAGGTCAATCGCGAACTGGTCTTCCAGGATCGTGATGTTCGGATGCTTGCGCGCCTGCTCGGCCAGCGTGGTGACCACGGCGTGGCCCGTGGCGTCGGCCGCGTGGATGATCCGGCGGCGGCTATGGCCACCCTCGCGCGTCAGGTGGAAGCCCAGCTCGGCCTGGTCGTCGCGCGTGAACGGCACGCCGCGATCGATCAGCCACTGGATGGCCTCGCGCCCATGTTCCACGATGAAGCGCGTGGCTTCCTCGTCGCAGAGTCCCGCACCGGCGACGAGCGTGTCCTGCGTGTGCTCGTCGTGGCTGTCACCGGAATCGAGCACCGCCGCAATGCCGCCCTGTGCCCAGTCGCTGGCCCCCGTTGTCATGGCACGCTTGCTAAGGATGACAACCCGGTGGGTGTCGGCCAGTTGCAGCGCGACGGTAAGGCCGGCCAGACCGCTGCCGACAATCGCGACATCGAAGTTCATGGTGCAGGGGGATCGCTTCTGGGGCGAAAGCGTGATGGGGAAAGCTGGCAAGTCTACACCGGCTTGCCACGAAACTGACATCTTTCCCTTGTCTGACAAGGGTTGGCGGGGGAGTGGCGAGGTTGACGCCACAACGCCGGCAGCGCGCAAGCCCTTGCAATCGGATGCCCCAAAGCAAAAAGCCCCGCGAGGGCGGGGCTTTCGGCTGAAGACCACGGATCAATTACTTGATCTTGGTTTCCTTGTAAGGCACGTGCTTGCGGGCGATGGGATCGAACTTCGAGATCTCCATCTTTTCCGGCATGGTGCGCTTGTTCTTGGTGGTCGTGTAGAAATGACCCGTACCTGCGGTCGATTCCAGCTTGATCTTGTCGCGTCCGCCTTTGCTGGCCATGATTTACTCCTTATTAGACTTCGCCGCGTGCGCGCAGGTCTACGAGCACGGCGTCGATGCCTTTCTTGTCGATCAGGCGCAGACCGGCGTTCGAGACGCGCAGGCTCACCCAGCGGTTTTCCGATTCAACGAAGAAGCGGCGGTTCTGCAGATTGGGCAGAAAACGGCGCTTGGTCTTGTTGTTTGCGTGGGAAACGTTGTTGCCGACCATCGGCGCTTTCCCGGTCACTTGACAGACGCGTGCCATGAAGCACTCCTAAATCTTATTCGTGGACAATGTTCGCAACAGATCAACAAAAGGCGCGCGGGCCCGGACTGCAGCGGATTGGTACTTCAGCGAAACGAGCATTATAGACCGGAATCGGGCGACGAATCAATGCCTTCCGACAGATTCGGAAGTGGGCTGTTGCGCCGTGCCGCCTGCGTCACGTGGCGTGACGTATGGAAACCGGTCCTGCTTTGGATGCACCGCGCACAAACGCGGTGCGGGCCACACTGTAATGGGGGCAGGGCGGCGTGTCCAGTCCGGTGATGGCGGGCAGACTTAGTGGATTTCCGACGCGCGGGCGCGGCCGGACCCGGCGGCGGATGTCCCAGTCGCATACAATGGCGGCTGTTGACCGGTTGACTCCCATGACTTTGCAAACTTCTTCGGCGCAACCCGCCGCTGGTGGCGCGTCCGCCCGCAAGACCGTCCAGGCCGATTCCTTCCTGACGCTTCATTACAGTATCGCCCTCGAGAATGGCACCGAAGTGGTGAGCACGTTCGAGGAAAAGCCCGCCACGCTGCTGCTGGGCCAGGGTCAGCTCGCCCCCACGCTGGAGCAGGCCCTGCTGGGCATGCCCGAGGGCGACCGCACCACGTACCGCCTGGAAGCCGAACACGCGTTCGGACCGCGCAATCCTGAACTGCTGCAGTGGGTCTCGCTGGCCACGCTGCGCGAGAACAGCTCGTTCGAAGAGGAATACACGCCCGGCGATCTCGTCGAATTCAATGCGCCTGGCGGCGGCAAGTACGCCGGCGTGCTGAAGGAATACGGCGCAACCGCGGCGCTCTTCGATTTCAACCACCCGCTGGCCGGACAGACGATCTTGTTCGACGTCCAGCTGATCGGAATTCTCTGATGTCCGCCGTGGCGATGGAACGCAGCATGACCGAACTCACTACCTCTGCCGACGCCGAAATCCTGATGGCGCAGCCGCGCGGCTTCTGCGCCGGCGTGGACCGCGCCATCGAAATCGTCGAACGCGCGCTGTCGCGGTTTGGCGCGCCGATCTACGTGCGTCACGAGATCGTGCACAACGCCTATGTGGTGGCCGACCTGCGCAAGAAGGGCGCGATCTTCATCGACGAACTGGAGGAAGTGCCAGCCGGTTCGACCGTCATCTTCAGTGCGCACGGCGTGTC
Organism: Cupriavidus sp. HE11; assembly: GCF_056097175.1. NCBI lineage: Bacteria > Pseudomonadati > Pseudomonadota > Betaproteobacteria > Burkholderiales > Burkholderiaceae > Cupriavidus > Cupriavidus sp. HE11. Next base: position 1,223,127 of record NZ_CP184464.1, on the reverse strand, counting down.
GAAGGAAGTGCGTGCCGATGCCACGCGCCGCGGCCTGACCGTGTTCGATGCCACCTGCCCGCTGGTGACCAAGGTCCACGTGGAAGTGGGCAAGATGCGCGCCGAAGGCTGCGAGATCATCATGATCGGCCACAAGGGTCACCCCGAGGTGGAAGGCACGATGGGTCAGTCCGAGCAGGGCATGCTGCTGGTGGAGTCGGTCGACGACGTCAACCGCCTGGTGGTGAGCAATCCGGCGCAACTGGCCTATGTCACGCAGACCACGCTGTCGGTGGACGAGACGGCCGAGATCGTGTCCGCGCTCAAGTCGCGCTTCCCGCAGATCCGCGAGCCCAAGAAGCAGGACATCTGCTATGCCACGCAGAACCGCCAGGACGCCGTGAAGTTCATGGTGCCCCAGGTGGAGGTGGTGATCGTGGTGGGCAGCCCGAACAGCTCGAACTCGAACCGCCTGCGCGAACTGGCGGATCGCCTGGGCGTGCCGGCCTACATGGTGGATGACCCCGAGCAGCTCAAGCCCGAATGGGTAGCCGGCAAGCGCCGTATCGGCCTGACCGCCGGTGCGTCGGCGCCCGAGGCGCTGGCGCAGGCCATCGTCGAACGCCTGCGCACGTTTGGCGTCAGGAGCGTGCGTGCGCTGGAAGGCGTGGAAGAGAACATGTCGTTCCCGCTGCCGCGCGGCCTGGCGAGCGTGTCGGTCTAGTCCTGACGACCCTGCCTGCTCCCTGAATTTCCGAACGCCGCTGGCCTGCCGCCAGCGGCGTTTGCTTTTGGGGCACCTCCTCCACATGGCGCCCGGCCGCTGGCGCTGCCTCGCGGTCGCCCACCCTGCTGCACTGCACTGGTGCGCGCGTCAGTATCTTCTTCAATACATTGCAAAACGGCTTTCATCGTGCAAAGCCTTATTTGGCGCGATTATCCCGTGGTACCTGTCCGCACACCCAGACAATATCAGGGTAATCCCGGGGAATGGGGTTTTCCCTATTATGGTGCGGCGCTACATTCTGCACATTAGAGCAAGCGGCTGTTAATTCGAATGAAATGCCTAATTAATACCGGGGCATTATAGGTGGCGCCGGGACGGCTTGTTTCGTGGCCTGTGCGGCGCCTCAGGCGCTGCAGGCATGATTCTTGAAAGGGAAGGAGACGGGTCTGCCAAATGGGCGGAGATTGCCCCAATCTGTGCATTGGGGAAATTCCCTAGCTCAAATGGCGGGTAAATGGTTCAGGTTGTTGCGTCGCGTATTGCATCCGCAAAGAAAGGGGATACAATGCGCGCGTTTCAAATTGAAACTAAACAAAGGCGGTCCAGGGAATACGTCCGGGAGGCGTAGTATTTCCCTGTTTTTGTGAATCCTAGGAGATCACTCATGCAATTCACGTTTGCCAAGATTCTGCCGATCGCGGCCGCTGTGGCGCTGGTCGCTGCATGTGGCAAGAAGGAAGAAAAGCCGGCCGATGCGGCAGCATCTGCACCGGCGGCCGCCGCGGCCCCCGCCGCAGCCGGTGGTGGTGAAACCGTCGTCAAGATCGGCCACGCCGCGCCGCTGACGGGCGGCATTGCCCACCTTGGCAAGGACAACGAAAACGGCGCCCGCCTGGCCGTCGAGGAAGTGAACAAGACCGGTCTGGAGATCGGCGGCAAGAAGATCAAGCTGGAACTGGTGGGCGAAGACGACGCCGCCGATCCGAAGACCGGCACCGCCGTGGCCCAGAAGCTGGTGGACGCACACGTGGTGGCCGTGGTCGGTCACCTGAACTCGGGTGTGTCGATCCCGGCCTCGAAGATCTACAGCGACGCCGGCATCACGCAGATCTCGCCGTCGTCGACCAACCCCGACTACACGAAGCAAGGCTTCAAGACCACTTACCGTGTGGTGGCTACCGATGCCCAGCAGGGTCCGGCACTGGCCAACTACGCCGCCAAGAGCCTGCACGCCAAGAGCGTGGCGATCGTCGACGACGCCACCGCCTACGGCAAGGGCCTGGCCGACGAGTTCGAGAAGACCGCCAAGGCGGCAGGCGTGAACGTGGTGGCACGTGAAGCCACCAACGACAAGGCCACCGACTTCAAGGCCATTCTGACCAAGATCAAGGGCAAGAAGCCTGACGTGATCATGTACGGCGGCATGGACGCCACCGGCGGCCCGTTCGCCAAGCAGGCCAAGGAACTGGGCATCACGTCCAAGATCGTTGGCGGCGACGGCGTCTGTACCGACAAGGTGGCCGAACTGGCGGGCGACGCAGTAAGCAACATCATCTGCTCGGAAGCCGGCCTGGCCCTGTCGAAGATGGAAACCGGCGCCGATTTCGAGAAGCGCTACCAGGCTCGTTTCAACTCGCCGGTGCAGATCTACGCACCGTTCACCTATGACGCCGTCATGGTGATCGTGGACGCGATGAAGCGCGCCAACTCGACCGAACCGGCTGCCATCCTGGCCGAAATGCCCAAGACGAACTACAAGGGCGTGATCGGCAACATCGCCTTCGACGAGAAGGGCGACATGAAGGAAGGCACCATCACGCTGTATGAGTACAAGGACAAGAAGAAGTCCGTCCTCGACGTCGTGAAGATGTAATCCGGGGCTTACCGTCCCAGACGAACGGCACCGTGAGTACATTGCGGTGCCGTTCTTTTTAGTCTCGCCAACGTGTTATGAGCATCCTTACCATGGGTGGAACAGGGCGGGCAGCACACCAGCAAAACTGATTACCAACCTACCCGACCTATCCAACATTACCGTCCCATCCGCGGCATCCACACCATGCCGGCCGGAGCGGGGCTGAAGCAGGAGTTTTCATGGATATCTTTATCCAGCAGATCGTGAACGGTCTGGTGCTCGGCAGCATCTATGCGCTGATCGCACTGGGCTACACCATGGTCTACGGCATTCTGGGCATCATCAACTTCGCTCACGGCGACGTCCTGATGATTGGCGCGCTGACCGCTTTGTCGGCAATCATGGGGTTGCAGAAATTTGCCCCCGGCCTGCCCGAATGGCTGACGCTGGTGATCGCCACGCTGATCGCCATGCCCGTCTGTGCAGTGCTTGCCTATACGATTGAACGCGTGGCTTACCGGCCGTTGCGCAATGCGCCGCGCCTGGCCCCGCTGATTACCGCGATCGGTGTCTCGATCATCCTCCAGACCATGGGGATGCTGATCTGGTCGCGCAACCCGCTCACGTTCCCGCAACTGCTGCCCTCGGAACCGATCGACATCGGCTCCACCGGCGCCACCATCACCGGCAAGGAAATGGTCATCATCGGCCTGGCCGTGATGGTCATGGCGGGCCTGCTGGCCCTGGTGAACCGCACCAAGCTCGGCCGCGCCATGCGCGCCACCGCCGAGAACCAGAAGGTGGCGGGCCTGATGGGCGTGAACCCCAACTTCGTGATTTCGGCCACGTTCATGATCGGCGCCACGCTGGCGGCGCTGGCTGGCGTGATGATGGCCACCAACTACGGCAACGCCCACTTCTACATGGGCTTCATCCCCGGCCTGAAGGCGTTCACCGCCGCCGTGCTGGGCGGCATCGGGAACCTGGCGGGTGCCATGGTGGGTGGCATGCTGCTGGGGCTGATCGAGGCGCTGGGCGCCGGCTACATCGGCGACCTCACCAATGGCGTGTTCGGTTCGAACTACCAGGACGTGTTTGCCTTCATCGTGCTGATCATCGTGCTCGTGTTCCGTCCGTCCGGCATCATGGGCGAACGTGTCGCAGACCGCGCCTGAGGGGAGAGAATCCATGAATACTCCGATTCCATCCACGGCCGTGGCGGCACCGTCGCGTGTCCCGGCCAAGACCCTGGCGGCCCTGGTGGCCTTCCTGGTCGTGGCGCTGTGCGCGCCGTTCTTCGTCCAGATCTTCGGCGGCAACTACTGGGTGCGCGTGCTGGACTTCGCGCTGCTCTACATCATGCTGGCGCTGGGCCTGAACATCGTGGTGGGCTTTGCCGGCCTGCTTGACCTGGGCTATATCGCGTTCTACGCGGTGGGCGCCTACAGCATGGCACTGCTCGGTTCGCCGCACCTTGCCAACCAGTTCGAGTGGATCCACCAGCTGTTCCCGAACGGCCTGCATCTGACGATGTGGCTCGTGCTGCCATGCGCGGTGCTGATCGCGGCCACCTTCGGTGTGCTGCTGGGGGCGCCGACGCTGAAGCTGCGCGGCGACTACCTGGCCATCGTGACCCTGGGTTTCGGCGAGATCATCCGGATCTTCATGAACAACCTGGACCGTCCGGTGAACATCACCAACGGCCCCAAGGGCATCACCGCGGTCGACCCGGTGCATATCTTCGGCTTCGACTTCTCGAAATCGCACGAGATCTTCGGGTTCAAGTTCACGCCGGTGTTCATGTACTACTACCTGCTGGTCGCGTTGGTGATCGTGATCGTGTTCATCTGCCTGCGCCTGCAGAACTCGCGTATCGGCCGTGCCTGGGTTGCCATCCGTGAAGACGAGATCGCTGCCAAGGCCATGGGCATCAACACCCGCAACATGAAGCTGCTGGCCTTTGCCATGGGCGCGTCGTTCGGCGGCGCCTCGGGTGCCGTGTTCGGCGCGTTCCAGGGCTTTGTCTCGCCGGAATCGTTCACGCTGTGGGAATCGATCTACGTGCTGGCCATCGTGGTGCTGGGCGGCATGGGCCATATCCCGGGCGTGATCCTGGGCGGCATCCTGCTGGTTGGCTTCCAGGAGTTGCTGCGCGCCGTGGCCGGGCCGATCCAGACCACCCTGTTCGGCCAGATCATCGTCGATGCCGAAGTGCTGCGGCAGCTGCTGTTCGGCCTGGCCCTGGTGGGGGTGATGCTGTATCGCCCGGCAGGCCTGTGGCCATCGCCGCGCAAGGAAGACCGCCCGGTGGCGCGTCGCGCCGGCAGTGTCGGTCGTTTCTGAACAGGAGGACAACATGAGCAATTCCGAATTCCTCCTGTCCGTGCAGGGAGTCAACAAGCGTTTCGGCGGCCTGCAGGCGCTGTCCGAGGTGGGGCTGCAGATCAAGCCCGGCGAGATCTATGGCCTGATCGGCCCGAACGGTGCCGGCAAGACCACGTTCTTCAACGTGATCACGGGCCTGTATACGCCCGATTCGGGCGAATTCGTGCTGGGCGGCAAGCCGTACCAGCCGACCGCCGTGCATGAGGTAGCCAAGACCGGCATCGCGCGGACGTTCCAGAACATTCGCCTGTTCGGCGACATGACCGCGCTGGAGAACGTGATGGTGGGCCGCCACGTGCGGACCAAGGCCGGCCTGTTCGGCGCCGTGTTCCGCCCGCCTTCGGTGCGCCGGGAGGAAGAGGCCATCGAGGACATGGCGCACGACCTGCTGGACTACGTCGGCATTGGCAAGTACGCCAATTTCACGTCGAAGAACCTGTCGTACGGTCACCAGCGCCGTCTGGAGATCGCCCGCGCGCTGGCGACCGAGCCCAAGCTGCTGGCGCTGGACGAACCGGCGGCCGGCATGAACGCCACCGAGAAGGTGGAACTGCGCGGCCTGCTGGAAAAGATCAAGAACGATGGCAAGACCATCCTGCTGATCGAGCACGACGTGAAACTGGTGATGGGCCTGTGCAACCGCCTGACCGTGCTGGACTACGGCAAGGTCATCGCGCAGGGCCTGCCGCATGAAGTCCAGAGCAATCCTGCCGTGATCGAGGCCTACCTCGGCGCGTCGGCGCACTAAGGCGGGAGAGAAGCAATGCCACAAACGATTCTGAAGATTGCAGGCCTGAAGGTGGCCTATGGCGGCATCCAGGCCGTCAAGGGTGTCGATCTGGAGATCCAGGACGGCGAACTCGTGACGCTGATCGGTGCCAACGGCGCCGGCAAGACCACGACCATGAAGGCCATCACCGGCCTGCAGGGCTGGGCTGGCGGCGACGTGGAGTACATGGGCAAGTCCATCAAGGGCGTGCCCAGCTACAAGCTGCTCAAGCAGGGCCTGGCGATGGTGCCGGAAGGCCGCGGCGTGTTCGCGCGCATGACGATCACCGAGAACCTGCAGATGGGTGCGTACACGCGCAACGACGAGGCCGGCATCAAGGCCGACATCGACCGCATGTTCGAAACGTTCCCGCGCCTGAAGGAGCGTGCCAACCAGCTGGCCGGCACGATGTCGGGCGGCGAGCAGCAGATGCTGGCGATGGCGCGTGCGCTGATGAGCCAGCCCAAGCTGCTGCTGCTGGACGAGCCGTCGATGGGTCTGTCGCCGATCATGGTCGAGAAGATCTTCGAGGTGGTGCGTACCGTGTCGGGGCAGGGCGTGACCGTGCTGCTGGTGGAGCAGAACGCGCGCCTGGCGCTGCAGGCAGCCCACCGCGGCTACGTGATGGAGTCGGGCCTCATCACGATGAGCGGCGACGCCAGGCAGATGCTGGACGATCCGAAGGTGCGGGCAGCGTATCTGGGGGAGTAAGGTACCAACGGTTGTCGATCCTCTCCCACTGGGTGGGAGAGGGGAGCGAACACCGGGTACACAAAAAAACGCCTCGCGGTTGCGAGGCGTTTTTCATTGAGGCGTCGAGACTTGAAGAACTCAGGCCAGCTTCTTCAGCAGTTCGCGCAGCATGCCGATCATCTGGTCGATTTCCTCGCGCGTCACGTTCAGGGCCGGCATGAAACGCAGCAGGTTCGGGCGCGGGGCGTTCAGCAGCAGGCCGGTCGGGTTCATCTCGCGCGCTTCTTCCACGATCTGCGGGCCGATGTCCTTGCCCAGTACCAGCGCGCGCAGCAGGCCTTCGCCGCGTTCGCCGCCCAGGCCGAACTCGGCCGACAGCGCCAGCAGCTGCTCGCGCAGGTATTCGCCCTTGGCCTTCACGTCGTCCATGAAGCCCGGGGCGGTCAGCTGCGAGATCACCGAGCTGCCCACGGCCGTCATCAGCGGGTTGCCGTTATACGTGCCGCCCTGGTCGCCGGCCTCGAAGCTCGCCACGTCGGCCTTGCACAGCAGCGCCGACAGCGGTACGCCGCCGCCAATGCCCTTGCCCAGCGTCATGATGTCCGGCTCCACGCCCGACAGCTCGTACGCGAACAGCGTGCCGCAGCGGCCGCAGCCGGTCTGCACTTCATCCACGATCAGCAGCAGCTTGTGCTTGTCGGCCAGCGCACGCAGGCCCTGCATGAATTCGCGGCTGGCGGGGATCACGCCGCCTTCGCCCTGCACCGGTTCCAGCATTATGCCGACGGTCTTGTCGGTGATCAGCTTTTCCACCGATGCCAGGTCGTTCAGGTCGGCCTTCGGGAAGCCCGGCACCTGCGGTGCGAAGATGGTGTCCCAGCCGGCCTTGCCCGATGCGCTCATGGTCGCCAGCGTGCGGCCATGGAAGCTGTGGTCCATCGTGATGATCTCGAACGCGCCGTTCTTGTGCTTGCGGCCCCATTTGCGCGCCAGCTTGATCGCGCCTTCGTTGGCTTCGGCGCCGCTGTTGGCGAAGAACACCTTGTCGAAGCAGCTGTTGTCGGTCAGTTGCTGCGCCAGCTTGAGCATCGGCTCGTTGTAGAAGGCCGGGCTCGGGTTCAGCAGCTTGCGCGCCTGCTGTTCCAGCGCCTGGATCATGCCTTCGTTCGAGTGGCCCAGCGCGTTGACTGCCCAGCCCTGCACGAAATCCAGATAGCGCTTGCCGTTATGGTCCGTCAGCCACGAACCCTTGCCTTCGGTGAAGACCAGTTCGGGGCGGTTGGTGATGTACATCAGCGATTGGACGGGAAACTCAGCAAATGCCATGGCGGACTCCTGGGATCGGCATGAAAAGAGGGACGGAGAAAAGCAAAAAGCCACGGGGGCTGCCCGTGGCTTGTTGACCTGAACAAACGCTGTCTACGGTCAGCCGCGCGGCACCCCGGAGGGGAGCAACGTACGTGCGCGGCGTCGGATCATGGCGGTGTTCATGGCGGCCAATATAAGACGCATGCGCCCGGGTGTCAAAGCGAAATTTGGCAGACCCGGGTGGCATTGTTGTGTCGACGGAACGGCAGCGGGGCCGGTCAGGCGGCGCCGGCCGCGTGCAGATCGGCCTCGGACGTGAACGAATCGGCGAAGAACGCGTCCTCGTGCAGGCGGCACTGGGCCGAGAAATCGGTGCGCGCGGCGTTGACCATGACCGGCGCGCCGCAGGCGTAGACCTCGTGGCCCGACAGGTCCGGATGGTCGGCCATCACGGCCTGGTGGACAAAGCCGGCACGGCCCGGCCAGTTGTCTTCGGCGCGGGCGTCGGACACCACGGGCACGTACTTGAAGTTCGGCAGGTCGCGTGCCCACTGCTCGCACAGCGCGTGCATGTACAGGTCGGCCGGACGGCGGCCGCCCCAGTACAGCGTCATCGGGCGCGTGATGCCGGTGTAGGCGGCGTGCTCGACGATGGCCTTGATCGGTGCGAAGCCAGTGCCCGAGGCCAGCAGGATGATCGGCTTGTCCGAATCCTCGCGCAGGAAGAAGCTGCCCAGCGGGCCCTCGAAGCGCAGGATGTCGCGTTCCTTCATGGCCGGCATGCCTTCCTTCGCGCCGAACACGTAGTCGGTGAACGCGCCGCCGGGCATATGGCGGATATGCAGTTCGATCGGGCCTTCCTCGTGCGGCGGCGTGGCGATCGAATAGCTGCGGCGCTTGCCGTCGCGCAGCAGGAATTCCACGTACTGGCCGGCCAGGAACTGCATGCGCTCGGTGGCGGGCAGTTGCAGCCTGACCGAGATCACGTCATCTGCCAGGCGCTCCATGGTGGCGACGCGGCACGGGATCTTCTTGATGGGGATGTCGCCGGCGCCATGCACCTCGCGGCATTCGATGGTGATGTCCGAGGTGGCGTTGGCGCAGCAGAACAGCGCGCGGCCCTCGGTCTTTTCCTGGGCCGTCAGGGCCGACGCGGCGTGGTCGCCCTGGTTGATCGTGCCTTCGACCACACGGCCCTTGCACGACCCGCAGGCGCCGTTCTTGCAGCCGTACGGCAGGCCGATGCTATGGCGCAGCGCGGCGCCCAGGATGGTTTCGTCGGCAGCCACTTCGAACTTGTGGCCACTCGGCATGACGGTAACTTGATAAGCCATAATCGGGTCTATGAACCAAATTCTGTCGCCGCAAGCGGCGTTGTCTTCCCCACGGGGCGTTCGGCGTCGGCGGCTGGGCCGTCCGCGCCTGCTGATCGTTGGCTGCGGCGATGTTGGCACCCGCATCCTGCGCGTGCTTGCCACGCGCATGCGCGTGTTCGCCGTAACGTCGCAACCATCGCGCCAAGCGGAACTGCGCGAAGCCGGCGCGATTCCGCTGGTGGCCAATCTTGATCAGCCGGCCACGCTGGCACGTCTGTCGCGACTGGCCGACCGGGTCATCGACCTGGCGCCGCCGCCCGGACAGGGCGATGGCGATCCACGCACGAAAGCGTTGCTGGGTGCGCTACGGCGCACCAGCTGGCGCAGCGCGCGCGCGCTGCGGCCCGGTGTCAGCGAGGCCGCCATTCTACCCGAGCGGAGCTGGCACCGTGCGTTTGAGGCGTCCACGCGCCACCGTGCCGCCGGGGCCTTCATCTATGCCAGCACCACGGGCGTCTACGGTGATCGGGGCGGGGCCCGCGTGCAGGAATTTCATGCGGTGCGTCCGCAGACGGCACGGGCCCGGCGGCGCGTGGCGGCGGAAGCGGCGGTGCGCGCCTTTGGCCGCGACGCCGGCTGGCGCACCGGCATCGTCCGCATCCCCGGCATCTATGCCGAAGACCGGCTGCCCGTGGCGCGCCTGCACAAGGGCACGCCGGCGCTGGCGCCCCAGGACGACGTCTACACCAGCCACATCCATGCCGACGACCTGGCGCGGGCCATGATCGCCGCGCTCTGGCGTGGCCGGCCGCAGCGGGTGGTGCATGCCAGCGACGACACCGAACTGCGCATGGCCGATTACTTCGACCTCGTGGCAGACCGCAAGGGCCTGCCGCGCCCGCCGCGCATCACCCGCCAGCAGGCGCGCGACACCATCGACCCCACGCTCCTGAGCTTCATGAGCGAATCGCGCCGGCTCGACAACCGCCGGCTCAAGCGCGAACTGCGCCTGCGTTTGCGTTATCCCACCGTCACTTCCTTCTTCGATCGATAGGCTCGATCGCTGAATTTCGCTGAGCCATGCCCGCCGGCGCCATTGTCGGCAGGCATGGCGATTGCGTGGCATTGCGCCGTTCCAGCCTGTCTATACAAGAATGGTGCCTGCGCGGTGCAGCCCCTGATTCCCATGGTTGCCTTCGGTGCGCCGCAATACACCCGTGCACCGGGATTGCGCGCCACGATTCGGATTCCGCAAGGCGCATTTGCCAGATGACTCAGGTAAACCCCGGGTTTGACTTGTATATACAGCGTTGATAGATTGCGTTCACCCCACGACTGATGGAGCCGACAGCATGAAGCTGCCCCTGCCGTTCCGTTTTGCCGCAGTTGCGTCCACCCTTGCCGTCGCGGCCCTGGCCGCGCCCGCCCACGCCGAGAACACGCCAGTGACCCTGGGCATGAGCGGCTGGACCGGTTTTGCGCCGCTGACGCTGGCCGACAAGGCAGGCATCTTCAAGAAGCATGGCGTGGATGTGGATATCAAGATGATTCCGCAGAAGGACCGCCACCTGGCGCTGGCCTCGGGGGCTATCCAGTGCGCTGCGACCACCGTGGAAACCCATGTGGCCTGGAATGCCAACGGCGTGCCCATCACTCAGATCGTGCAGCTCGACAAGTCGTACGGCGCCGACGGCCTGGCCGTGCGCGGCGACGTGAAGTCGTTTGCCGATCTCAAGGGCAAGACCATCGGCGTGGACGCCCCGGGCACCGCGCCGTACTTTGGCCTGGCCTGGATGCTGAAGAAGAACGGCATGACGCTCAAGGACGTCAGGCTGACCACGCTGTCGCCGCAGGCGGCCGCGCAGGCGTTCGTGGCGGGCCAGAACGATGGCGCCATGACTTACGAGCCGTACCTGTCGACGGTGCGCGCCAATCCGGACAAGGGCAAGATCCTGGCCACCACGCTCGACTACCCGATGGTGACCGATACCCTGGGCTGCGCGCCGAAATGGCTCAAGGACAATCCCAAGGCCGCCCAGGCACTGGTCGACAGCTACTTCGAGGCGCTGGAGATGATCCGCAAGGAGCCGGAGAAGTCCAACGAGATCATGGGCGCGGCGGTCAAGCAGACCGGCGAGCAGTTCGCCAAGTCGTCGGCCTACCTGCGCTGGCAGGACAAGGCGGCCAACCAGAAATTCTTCTCGGGCGAGCTGGCAAGCTTCAGCAAGGAAGCGGCCGATGTGCTCAAGGACATCGGCGTGATCCGCCAGGTGCCCGATGTGACGGCGATCTATGACGCCCGATACCTCAAGTAAGCCGGAGTCCGTGATGTCGTCGTCCGTGCAAGGTTCCGCCTCCGCCCGCCCGCCCGCGCCCATCGCCGCGCAGCCGGTGAACCGCGCGACGCGCGCGCGCCATCCGTGGCTGTCGCCGCTGGTGCCGGTGTCGTCGCAGGCCCGCTGGGTGCTGGGCCTGTCGTTCTTCGGCGTGTTCTTCGCGGTCTGGGCCGTGGTCACGCTGGGCGGCTTCGTGCCGCGCACGTTCCTGGCCGATCCGCTGACGATGGCGCACGAGGGCTGGCTGCTGTTCACGCAGTACGGCTTTATCGGCGATATCGGCATGACGGTCTGGCGCGTGGTGGGCGGCTTCGTGCTGGCGGCGGTGCTGGCCGTGCCGCTTGGCATCTTCATGGGTGCCTACAAGGCGGCCGAGGCGTTCTTCGAACCGTTCGTGTCGTTCTGCCGCTACCTGCCGGCGTCGGCGTTCATTCCGCTGCTGATCCTGTGGGCCGGTATCGGCGAGACGCAGAAGCTGCTGGTGATCTTCATCGGCTCGTTTTTCCAGATCGTGCTGATGGTGGCGGTCACGGTGGGCGGTGCCCGCAAGGACCTGGTCGAGGCTGCCTACACGCTGGGGGCCACGCCGCGCGGCATCGTGCGCCGCGTGCTGGTTCCGGGCGCAGCGCCGGAGATTGCCGAGACGCTGCGGCTGGTGCTGGGCTGGGCGTGGACGTATGTGATCGTGGCCGAGCTGATCGGCTCGTCCTCGGGCATCGGCCACATGATTACCGACAGCCAGGCGCTGCTGAACACCGGGCAGATCATCTTCGGCATCATCGTCATCGGCTGCATCGGGCTGGTGTCCGACCTGGTCTTCAAGCAGGCGAACCAGCGCCTGTTTCCGTGGAGTTCGATCAAATGAGCGCGCTGTCGATCCAGCAGGTTTCCCGTACGTTCGAGAATCCGCGCGGCGGCAGCACGCAGGCGCTGCTGCCAGTGGACTTCGACGTCCGCGACAACGATTTCGTGACGATCCTGGGCCCGTCGGGCTGCGGCAAGTCCACGCTGCTGCGCATCGTGGCCGGGCTCGATACCCCAAGCGGCGGGCGCGTGCTGCTGGACGGCCAGCCCGTGGCCGGCCCGGGCGCCGACCGTGGCATGGTGTTCCAGTCGTACACGCTGTTTCCGTGGCTGACGATCGAGCAGAACGTGCGCTTTGGCCTGCGCGAACGCGGCATGAGCGCGGCCGAGCAGAAAGAGCGCAGCGACTTCTTTATCGCCCGCGTGGGGCTGCGCGGGTTCGAGCAGCACTATCCGAAGCAGCTGTCGGGCGGCATGCAGCAGCGCACGGCGATTGCACGCGCGCTGGCTAACGATCCGAAGATACTGTTGCTCGACGAGCCGTTCGGCGCACTGGACAACCAGACGCGCGTGCTGATGCAGGAACTGCTGCTCGGGATCTGGGAGTCGCACCGCAAGACGGTATTATTCGTGACGCACGATATCGACGAGGCCATTTTCATGGCTAACCGCGTGGCGGTGTTTTCCGCGCGGCCCGGTCGGATCAAGAGCGAGATCGCGGTGGACTTTGCCCATCCGCGCCATTACACGATCAAGACATCGCCCGAGTTCTCCGTGCTCAAGGCACGGCTCACCGAGGAGATTCGCGCCGAAGCCATGGCTTCGGCCGAGCACTGAACCGGCAGGCAATTCGCAACAGGCCATGAATCAGTCCGCCAATCCGGCACCTTCCCCGTCCAACGCTCCGGCTGCGCTGTACCAGCAGGTCAAGGAGTACATCGCGCGCCAGATCCAGAGCGGCGCGTGGCAGCCTGGCGACCGCGTGCCGTCCGAGCAGGAACTGGTGAACCGGTTCTCGGTGTCGCGCATGACGGTCAACCGGGCATTGCGCGAGCTGTCGGAGCAGGGCAGGGTGGTGCGCGTGGCCGGTGTGGGCACGTTCGTGGCCGAGCACAAGCCGCAGTCCACGTTGCTGTCGGTGGTGAACCTGCAGGACGAGATCCGCATGCGCGGCCATGACTACGCCTGCGACGTGATCCTGGTGGAGCGCGTGTCGGCGTCGATCGAGGTAGCCGCCGCGCTGGAACTGCGCACCGGCGAATCGGTGTACCACTCGATCTGCATCCATCGCGAAGACGGCTTGCCGGTGCAGCTGGAAGACCGCTACGTGAACCCGCGCGTGGCGCCCGACTTCATCACGCAGGATTTTGCCGACACGCAGCCGGGCGAGTACCTGCTGCGCAACGTGCCCTATGACCAGGTGGAGCACGTGGTCGATGCCATCGCCGCCACGGCCGAGCAGGCCGTGCAGCTGGAGATGCCGCCCACGCAGCCCTGCCTGCTGCTGACACGCCGCACCTGGACTCATGGCGTGCCAGTCACATTTGTTCGCTGCCTGCACCCGGGCAACCGGTATCGGCTGGGCAGCCGGTTTCGCGCCGACGGCAATCCAGCCTTCGGCTAGGGCAGTCGCCCGACGCCCGGGGCCAGTCAAAAGCTGGCCATCGGGTTTATTTTTCGACTAACCTGTATAGACAGGCTCATACAACATAGACGCACGCAGATGACCAACGATTCCCGCTCCCTCCTGACCCTGAACCCTGGCCACGTGTCGCTGGACGACCTGCGCCGCATCTATCGTGGCGAAGTGCGCCTGGCGATGGCCGAATCGGCCTGGGCCGGCGTGCGCGCCGCGCAGGCCACGGTGCAGGACATCATCGACGCCGACGCCGTGGTCTATGGCATCAACACCGGCTTCGGCAAGCTGGCGCAGTCGCGCATCCCCCACGACAAGCTGGCCGAACTGCAGCGCAACCTGGTGCTGTCGCACAGCGTGGGCACCGGCGCCGACCTGCCGGCCGATACCGTGCGGCTGATCCTGGCGATCAAGGCCGTCAGCCTGGCGCGCGGCCATTCGGGCGTGCGCCCCGAACTGATCGAAGCGCTGCTCGCGCTGGCGAACCACGGCGTGTCGCCGTGCATCCCGGCCAAGGGATCGGTGGGCGCCTCGGGCGACCTGGCGCCGCTGGCCCATATGTCCTGCACGCTGATCGGCGTGGGCGACGTGATGATCGACGGCCGCCGCGTGCCGGCTGCACAGGGCCTGGCCCATGCCGGGCTGGACGCCTTCACGCTGGGACCGAAGGAAGGGCTGGCGCTGCTGAACGGCACGCAGGTGTCCACCGCGCTGGCGCTGGCCGGCCTGTTTGCCGCCGAGGATGCCTTCGCGGCTGGGCTGGTGGCCGGCGCGCTGTCGCTGGAAGCGATCAAGGGATCGGTCAAGCCGTTCGATGCCCGCATCCATGAGGCGCGCGGGCAGGCGGGCCAGATCGCCGTGGCCGGCGCCGTGCGCGCGATGCTCGACGGCAGCGAGATCGTCGACTCGCACAAGGCCTGCGGGCGCGTGCAGGACCCGTATTCGATCCGCTGCCAGCCGCAGGTGATGGGCGCGTGCCTGGACAACCTGGGCCACGCCGCGCGCGTGCTGCGCATCGAGGCCAATGCCGCGTCGGACAATCCGCTGGTGTTTTCCGAGCAGGGCGACGTCGTGTCAGGCGGCAACTTCCACGCCGAACCGGTGGCGTTTGCCGCCGACATCATCGCGCTGGCGATCGCCGAGATCGGCGCCATTTCCGAACGCCGCCTGGCGCTGCTGCTCGATACCGGCCTGTCCGGCCTGCCGCCGTTCCTGGTGCGCGACGGTGGCCTGAATTCGGGTTTCATGATTGCCCAGGTCACGGCTGCGGCGCTGGCCTCCGAAAACAAGTCGCTGGCGCATCCGTCCAGCGTGGACAGCCTGCCCACGTCGGCCAACCAGGAAGACCACGTATCGATGGCGACCTACGGCGCGCGCCGCCTGGGCGACATGGCCGCCAACACGGCGGTGATCGTGGGCATCGAGGCCATGGCCGCCGCGCAGGGCATCGAATTCCACCGCCCGCTGAAGTCGTCGCCGCTGGTGGAACAGGAACTGGCCCGCATCCGCAGCCGTGTGGCGTTTGTGGAAGCCGACCGCTATCTCGCGCCCGATATCGAGGCGATGAAGCAATGGGTGGTGCAGGGCGACGCCGGCGCGGGCTGGCCCGAGGCCGTGAGGGAGATCCTGCCGACGAACGTAGCCGTTTGACGCACCAGCCCGCTCCCGCTCCTTTCCCGTCCCTCACCCGCTGCGCGGGACAGGAGCCAGGGGAGAGGGCCAGCGGTTCCTGACCGAAACAGTATTGAACAGACGCGAGACACGACATGAACGCCAACGAACACCAATTCACCGACACGCAGCGCGGTCAGCGCGAGATCCGCGCTCCGCGCGGCAGCCAGTTGCATTGCAAGAACTGGCTGATCGAAGCCGCCTATCGCATGATCCAGAACAACCTGGACCCCGATGTGGCCGAACGCCCGCAAGACCTGGTGGTCTACGGCGGCATCGGCAAGGCCGCGCGCAACTGGGAGTGCTTCGACGCCATCCTCGACAGCCTGCGCCGCCTGGGCGAGGACGAGTCGCTGCTGGTGCAGTCGGGCAAGCCGGTGGGTGTGTTCCGCACCCATGCCGATGCGCCGCGCGTGCTGATCGCCAACTCCAATCTGGTGCCGCACTGGGCCACGTGGGACAAGTTCAACGAACTCGACCGTGCCGGCCTGATGATGTACGGCCAGATGACGGCCGGTTCGTGGATCTACATCGGCACGCAGGGCATCGTGCAGGGCACGTTCGAAACGTTCGTGGAGGCCGGCAACCAGCACTACAACGGCGACCTGACCGGCAAGTGGATCCTGACCGCCGGGCTGGGCGGCATGGGCGGCGCACAGCCGCTGGCCGGCGTGCTGGCGGGCGCCTGCGTGCTGGCGATCGAATGCCAGGAGTCGCGCATCGACTTCCGCATCCGCACGCGCTACCTGGACAAGAAGGCCACCACGCTGGACGAAGCGCTGGCGATGATCGAAGACGCGACGAAGAAGGGCCAGGCCATCTCCGTGGGCCTGCTCGGCAACGCTGCCGAAATCGTGCCCGAACTGGCACGCCGTGCGCAGGCCGGCGGCATGCGGCCGGATATTGTTACCGACCAGACCTCGGCGCATGACGTGATCAACGGCTACCTGCCCGAAGGCTGGACCGTCGCGCAATGGGAAGACCTGCGTGCGCGCGACCCCAAGGCAGTGGAAGCCGCTGCACGCAAATCGATCGTCAGGCATGTGCAGGCCATGCTGGCGTTCCAGCAGATGGGCGTGCCGACCGTGGACTACGGCAATAACATCCGCCAGGTGGCGTTCGAGGAAGGCGTGAAGAACGCGTTCGATTTCCCGGGCTTTGTGCCAGCCTATATCCGTCCGCTGTTCTGCCGCGGCAAGGGGCCGTTCCGCTGGGTAGCGCTGTCCGGCGACCCGGAGGACATCTACAAGACCGATGCCAAGATGAAGGAGCTGTTCCCGGACGACAAGCCGCTGCACCGCTGGCTGGACATGGCGCGCGACCGCATCGCGTTCCAGGGCCTGCCGGCGCGCATCTGCTGGGTGGGCCTGGACGAACGCCATCGCGCCGGCCTGGCCTTCAACGAGATGGTGAAGAACGGCGAACTCAAGGCGCCGGTGGTGATCGGGCGCGATCACCTCGACTGCGGCTCGGTGGCATCGCCGAATCGTGAAACCGAGGCGATGCGCGATGGTTCCGATGCGGTGTCCGACTGGCCGCTGCTCAACGCGCTGCTGAACACTGCCGGCGGCGCCACGTGGGTCAGCCTGCACCATGGCGGCGGCGTGGGCATGGGCTTCTCGCAGCATTCGGGCGTGGTCATCGTCTGCGATGGCACCGATGCGGCGGCCAAACGTATCGAACGCGTACTCTGGAACGATCCGGCCACCGGCGTGATGCGCCATGCCGATGCCGGCTACGACATCGCCATCGACTGCGCCCACGAAAAGGGCCTGAACCTGCCGATGGTGAAGCGCTGATGGCCGTCACGCGGTTCTCGCTCGACGCCATCGCCCCCACGCCGTGGAAGAACGGCGGCGGCACCACGCGCGAGATTGCCGCGTGGCCGCCGGGTGCCGGCATGGATACGTTCGACTGGCGTATCAGCGTGGCGGATATCGCGGCGGACGGGCCGTTCTCGGCCTTCCCGGGCATCGATCGACAGATCGTGCTGATCGACGGCGCGGGCGTGCATCTGCAGGCCCAGGACGATTCGTTCAGCCACAAGCTCGTGCGCGTGGGCGAGCCGTTTGCGTTTTCTGGCGAGACGACTATCCACGCCGCACTGGTCGATGGCCCGACACGCGACTTCAACGTGATGACGCGCCGTGGCCGCTGCCGCGCCGAAGTCAGCCTGATGCGGCAGCCGTTCACGGCGGTGCCCTCCGAAGCCACCGTGATGGTGCTGGCGCTGCGCGGCGACTGGGACACTGCCAACAGCGGCGACGGCCAGCACCTGTCGGCTGGCGAGGGCATACTGATGCCGGCCGGTTCGCCGGCCGTCACCCTGAGCCACACCGAACTTTCCGCGCTGTGCCTGCGCGTGATACTGCATAGGGAGCAGGACCGATGAACTTCCACGATGCGCCTTCCGCCGATGGCGTCTGGCATCACTGCCACCTGCTGCCCGATGCGGACCCCGACCGGGCCATCCGCGACGGCGCGCTGGTGGTCGAACACGGCCGGATAGCCTGGCTTGGGGCGCTGGCCGACCTGCCGGACAGCTACCGCCATCTCGATCGGCACAATGCCGGTGGCGCGTGGATAACCCCGGGCCTGGTGGACTGCCATACGCACCTGGTGTACGGCGGCCAGCGCGCCGACGAATTTGCGATGCGCCTGGCGGGCGCCAGCTACGAAGACATTGCACGCGCCGGTGGCGGCATTGTGTCGACCGTGCGCGCCACGCGCGAGGCCGACGAGGCCACGCTGTTCGCGCAGGCCGCCGTGCGGCTGGAGGCGCTGCTGGCCGAGGGCGTGACCACCATCGAGATCAAGTCCGGCTATGGGTTGTCGCTCGAAGCCGAGCGCAAGCAACTGCGCGTGGCGCGCCAGCTTGGCGAAGCCTACGGCGTGACGGTCCATACGACGTTCCTGGGGGCGCACGCGCTGCCACCCGAATATGCGGGCCGCGCCGACGACTATATCGACCTGGTCTGCAACACGATGCTGCCGGCGCTGGCCGAGGAAAAGCTGGTCGATGCCGTCGATGCCTTCTGCGAGGGCATCGGATTTTCGCCAGAACAGACGGCGCGCGTGTTCGAAGCCGCCGCGCGTCACGGCCTGCCCGTCAAGCTGCATGCCGAGCAGTTGAGCAACCTGGGCGGCGCGGCACTGGCGGCGCGGCACAAGGCGCTGTCGGCCGACCATCTCGAACATCTGGACGAGGCCGGCGTGATGGCGATGGCCGAGGCCGGCACGGTGGCGGTGCTGCTGCCCGGTGCCTACTATTTCCTGCGCGATACCCATCTGCCGCCGCTGGGGCTGCTGCGCCAGCATGGCGTGCCGGTTGCCATTTCCACCGATCACAACCCGGGCACGTCGCCCACCACATCGCTGCTGCTGATGATGAACATGGCCTGTACCTTGTTCCGCATGACGGTGCCCGAAGCGCTGGCCGGCGTGACCACGCATGCGGCACGCGCGCTGGGCGCGGCGGATCGGCACGGGCGGCTGGCCGTGGGCCGTGGCGCCGACTTCGCGCTGTGGCGCGTGGCGTCGCCTGCCGAACTGGCCTACTGGTTCGGCCGCAATCCGTGTGCCGGCGTGGTGCGGCAAGGCAAGGTGTTCCGATGAGCGCCGGCCAACTGTTCGCCCGCCACGCGCTGCTGCCGGACGGCTGGGCGCGCGATGTGCTGCTGGAGTGGGGTGCCAACGGCGCGTTCACGACCATCACGGCCGGTGCCACGCCAGCGCCTGCGGTGCCGCAGGCGGCTGGCCCGGTGCTGCCGGGCATGCCCAACCTCCATTCGCATGCATTCCAGCGCGGCTTTGCCGGACTGACCGAATACCGCAGCGTGTCGCCCGACGACGACCCGGCCGGCGGTGACTCGTTCTGGAGCTGGCGCACGTTGATGTATCGCTTCGCGCTGCGGCTGTCGCCTGATGCGCTGGAGGCCATCGCCACGCAGCTTTATATCGAGATGCTGCGCGCCGGCTACACCAGCGTGTGCGAATTCCACTATGTGCATCACGACCCCGACGGCAAGCCGTACGCCGATCGCGCCGAGATGTCGCTGCGGCTGCTGCGTGCGGCGCAGGCCGCAGGCATCGGCATGACGCTGCTGCCCGTGCTGTACCAGACGGCCGGGTTTGGCGAAAAGCCGGCCCAGCACGACCAGCGCCGTTTCCTGAACGACACCGATGCCATGCAGGCGTTGCTGGAAAAGCTGGCGCCGCACTGCGCCGCCTTTGGTGCGCGGCTGGGCCTGGCACCCCATTCGCTGCGCGCGGTGCCGCCGCGCAGCCTGGTGCAGGCCGTTACCGCGCTGCACGCAATGGACGCCACGGCGCCCGTGCATATCCACATCGCCGAACAGCAGAAGGAAGTGGATGACTGCCTGGCCACCAATGGCGTGCGGCCCGTGGAATGGCTGCTGGACCACGCGCCCGTGGACCAACGCTGGTGCCTGGTCCACGCCACGCACATGGACTGGGACGAGCGGCGGCGGCTGGCGCATAGCGGTGCCGTGGCCGGTATCTGCCCGACCACCGAAGCCAACCTTGGCGATGGCGTGTTCGAGGCCGCGCCCTACCTGGCGCAGCAGGGATGGTGGGGTATCGGGTCGGACAGCCATGCCAGCGTCAGCGTGGCCGAGGAACTGCGCACGTTCGAATACGGGCAGCGGCTGGGCCTGCAGCGGCGCAACGTGCTGGCATCCGACAGCCATCCGCAGGTGGCCGACCGGCTCTGGCTCGAAGCCGTGGCCGGCGGCGCGCGGGCGGCGGCGCGGCCGGTGGCGGGGCTGGCCGCCGGACAACGTGCCGATTTCCTGGTGCTGGACGGCCAGCATCCGACGCTGGCCGGGCTCGACGGCGCCCATGCGCTGTCCACTTACGTGTTCGCCAGCCACGGACATGAGACACTAGCGGAAGTCCGCACGGGCGGCACGTGCCGCGTGCAGCACGGCGCGCATCCGCTACAAGGGGATGCGGGCCGGTTGTTCGCCGAGGCGCGCGCCCGCCTGCTGGCCGACTGAAGGGTCCCGAACCCGCCACATACAAA
Organism: Cupriavidus sp. HE11; assembly: GCF_056097175.1. Lineage (NCBI taxonomy): Bacteria > Pseudomonadati > Pseudomonadota > Betaproteobacteria > Burkholderiales > Burkholderiaceae > Cupriavidus > Cupriavidus sp. HE11. The sequence continues at coordinate 1,202,604 of NZ_CP184464.1, read as the reverse complement.
GCAGCCCCGAGACAAGATGTCCTCCTCCTTCACCACCGATATTCCCGCTTTCACGCTGCATCGCGGCACCCGCCCGTTGCTGGTGTCGATGCCGCACGTCGGCACCTACGTACCCGCCGGACTGGCCGAGCGCCTGACGCCCGAGGCGCGTACCGTGCCCGATACCGACTGGCACATGGACCGCCTGTATGACTTTGCCCGCGAACTGGGCGCGTCGATCCTGATGGCCACGCACTCGCGCTACGTGATCGACCTGAACCGTCCGCCAGACAACGCCAACCTGTACCCGGGCCAGGACACCACGGGCCTGTGCCCGGTCGATACCTTCGACAAGACGCCGGTGTACGCCGACGGCGCCAGCGGCCCCGACGACGCGGAAATCGCGCTGCGCCGTGGCGCGGTCTGGCATCCGTACCACAACGCGCTGCAGGAAGAGCTCACGCGCCTGCGCGCCGAGCACGGCACGATCGGCCTGTGGGATGCGCATTCGATCCGCTCGGTGCTGCCGCGCTTCTTCGAAGGCAAGCTGACCGACTTCAACCTGGGTTCGGCCGACGGCAAGAGCTGTGACACTGGTCTGGCGGCCGACGTGGTCGAGATCGCCGAAGCGGTGCCGAACCATACGGCCGTGCTCAATGGCCGCTTCAAGGGCGGCTATATCACGCGCCAGTACGGCAACCCGGCTGACGGCGTGCATGCGATCCAGCTGGAACTGACGCAATCGTCGTACATGGAAGAGGTGTACCCGTTCGCGTACGACCCGGCCAAGGCGGCCAACGTGCAACCGGCCATCCGCAAGATGCTGGAGACGGTGCTGGCCTTCGTGGAAGCGCACTGAGGATTGGTGTTGTGTGTTTCTCCCCTCTCCCGCAAGCGGGAAAAGGGGAGAAAGGCCGATGCAAGCGCAAAAAAAACAGCCCGTGGTGGCTGACCTTGCCACAGACGGGCCGATTTGCTGCGGTGACGCTCCCCTTGTAGTTCGTAGTAATTCCCTTATTTCTTCGTCACGTTCTTGTCCGCCTTGCTGCCGGTGGCCTCGTTAAAGCGGCCCACGTAGTCTTCGAACAGCTTGCGGATCGACTTGCCGATCTTCGCGTAGTCCGACTCGTTGAGGTTTGCCAGCGACACGCGGCCCGACGGATGGCGCGTGCCGAAGCCACGTCCCGGCAGCAGCACCACGCCGGCTTCCTCGGCCAGCCGGAACAGCAGTTCGGTGGGTTCCGCCGACGCCAGCACCCATTTCACGAACTCGGGCCCCAGCGCCTTGCCGCCAAGCTGTTCGATATCGAGCAGGGTGTAGTAGTCCACCACGTTCGGATCGTCCGTGTCCTCGGGCGCAATGCCGATCTCGCGGAACAGCGCCGCCTTGCGGTTGCGGATCAGCCGCTTCATGGCCTGCTTGTACGCGTCCGGCGTGTCCATGAGCGAGAACAGCGAGAACAGCACCATCTGCACCTGCTGCGGCGTGGACAGGCCCGCCGTATGGTTCAGCGCCACAGTGCGGCTGTCGGCCACGATGCGGTCGATGAACTTGAGCGTGTCCGGCGTGGTCGTGATCGAGTTGTAGCGCTTGTGCAGCTGCTGGCGCTTGTCCTCTGGCAATTCCGCCAGTTTCTGGTCGAAGATATTGTCACGGTGCGTGGCGATCACGCCGAGCCGCCAGCCTGTGGCGCCGAAGTACTTCGAGAACGAATAGACCAGGATCGTGTTGCGCGGACAGAGCGCGAACAGCGACACGAAGTCGTCGGCAAAGGTGCCGTACACGTCGTCGGTCAGGATGATCAGGTCAGGCCGTTCCTCGATGATCGACGCCAGGTATTCCAGGCTTTCGTCGCTCATGCGCACCGACGGCGGGTTGCTCGGGTTGACCAGGAAGAAGGCCTTGACGCTGGGGTCGCGCAGCTTGTCGAGTTCCTTGTTCGAATACTGCCAGCGCGACTCCGGATCGGCGTCGATCGACAGTTCCACGAGCTGGTAGTCGTTGAGTTCCGGAATCTCGATATAGGGCGTGAAGATCGGCATGCCCAGCGCGATCTTGTCGCCGGCCTTGAGCAGATGGTTCTCGCGCATCGAGTTGAACAGGTACGTCATCGCGGCCGTGCCGCCTTCCACGGCGAACAGGTCGAATTCGCCGATAAACGGGTGCTTGCCGATCATCTCCTTGCGGATGTACTGGCCGACGATGATCTCGCTCAGCCTGAGCATGCGATCCGGCACCGGGTAGTTGCAGGCCAGGATGCCTTCGCACATCTCGTACAGGAAATCGGCGGCGCTCAGGCCCAGCTGGTCGCGCACATACGACACGGCGCCGGCCAGGAACTTCACGCCGGGGATGTCGTGGTTTTCGCGCGCAAACAGATCGAAGCGCTCTTCGATGCCTTCGCGGCGCGGAAAGCCGCCCACGCCTTCGGGCATGTACTGGAACGAGCGTTCCGATTCGCGCATCGCAAAAAGTCCAAGTTGCCAGAAGCCGTGGCGCGGTACGGTGGCAAGGAAATTGGGATTGCCGCGGCCGGCGTTCAGCATCAGGCGGTTGGCGTCGCTGCTGGCCAGCTTGATCAGCTCGTCCTTGAGTTCGAACGGCGAGAGGCTGGACAGCGTGGACAGATCCGGTTTGCTCATGGCGTTGCTCCGTTGAAGAATGCGATCAATCGGGGTAGGCGTCAGACAAAGCCGACAACAAGGGGGCCCAGCAGTGTCAGCAACACGTTGGCGAGGGCATAGGTGATGGCAAACGGCACGGTCGGCACGGGGCTTTCGGCCTTGTCCAGGATGCCGCCGAACGCCGGGTTGGCACTGCGCGAGCCGGCCAGCGCGCCGGCCAGCAGCGCGGCGTTGTCGTACTTGAGCACGTAGCGGCCGAACAGCATCGTCAGGAACAGCGGCAGCAGCGTGACCACGGCGCCGAGCAGGAAGATCGTCAGACCGCTATGGCGCAGGGTGTCGACAGCCTGCAGCCCAGAGTTGATACCGACGATTGCCACGAACGCCGCCAGGCCGAAGTCTTTCAGCAACTGGCAGGCCGCCGTCGGCATCGCGCCATACATCGGATGCTTGGATCGCGCCCAGCCGAACACCAGGCCCGACAGCAGTGCGCCGCCGCCCGCGCCCAGCGTCAGCGGGATCGAACCGATGCGCACCACCAGCAGGCCGATCAGCAGGCCCACCAGCACGCCCGCGCCAAAGTAGACGAAGTCGGTCTTCTCGCTCGGCACCAGTTCATAGCCGGCGCGCTGGGCAGCGCGCTTGGTGTCGGCCGGGGTGCCGTAGAACGTGATGATGTCGCCGTGCTGCAGCTTCAGGTCGGGCAGGATCGGCAACGCGTGGTCGTAGCGCTCGATGCGCTCCAGGTACACGCCGTGGCGCATCTCGCGGCTGATATTGGCGACGATCTCGCCCAGCGGCTTGTTGTTCAGGCCCTTGCGCGTGAACACGGCGCGGCGCGTCTGCATGACCATGCCCATGCCATCGGCATCGGCCACTTCCTCGCCAATTACCAGCGCGGTGGGCACCATGGCGTCGCGCCGGCCCACCAGCAACACCAGGTCATCGGCTTCGAGCACGGTGTCCTGCGTGACATCGAGCGGCTTGCCGCCGCGCTGGAGCTTCTCCACGGTGACCAGGTCTTCGCCGCCGATCTCGATGTCCTTGACCGTCTTGCCTGCGGCAGTCGTCACGCGGAACATGCGGCCCACCAGCCGGGGCAGCGCGCCGGCCTGGCCCGGGCCGAACTGCGGCAGGCCGCCGTGCATGGCCGCTTCCACCTTCTTCGAGTCGGACTTCAGGTCCGCTCCCATGAAGCGTGGCAGGATGTTCACGCAGACGATGATGGCGCCCAGCGATCCGAACACGTAGGTCACGGCGTAGCCGATGGCGACATTGGCCTGCAGCGTCTTCACCTGGTCGGGCGGCAGGCCGAGCTTGGTGATGGCATCGCCGGCTGTGCCGATGATGGCCGACTGCGTCATGCCGCCGGCGGCCAGGCCCGCGGCAATACCCTTGTCGAGATCGAAGATCTTGGCCAGCACCACCACGGTGACCAGTCCGGCTACGGCCATGAACACGGCCATCGCGATCTCGCGCAGCGAACTGCGGTTCAGCGAGTTGAAGAACTGCGGGCCGCTTTCGTAGCCCACCGCGTAGATGAAGACCGCGAACATCACGGCCTTCACGCCGTTGTCGATCTCCACACCCACCTGGCTGATGATGACCGCCGCGAGCAGCGAGCCGGCGACGCCGCCCAGCTGGAACTTGCCGAGCGTGAACTTGCCGATGGCATACCCGATCGCCAGCGACAGGAACAGCGCTGACTCGGGCGATTTCTGGAAGATGTCATGCAACCAATCCATAGGGAACTCCTGTAAAGCGTGACACGGGTGACAGGGGCGCATGCGCAGGCACTCGTGGTGCCCGGCATGCCGGGCACAGCTACTGCGGCGCAGATGCCAGCGCGCCGGCCATTGCCACGGCGATCGGGCCGAGCAATGGCAGCAGGACATTGGAAATGGCGTAGGTGATCGTGTAGCCGATAACGGGCGTGCCATTGCCGGCGGCGTTGGTGAGCGCCATGATCGTGGGAGTGCTGCAATGCTGGCCGGCCACCGCGCCCAGCAGGACAGGCATGTCGAGCTTCAGCCAGCGATGGCCGATGTACAGCGAGATGGCGGCCGGGATGACCGAGATCAGTACGCCCGCCACAGGCAGGATCAGGCCGAACTTCTGGATCAGCCGCAGCGCGTCGGGGCCGGCCGAGAGGCCCACGGCTGCGATGAACGTTGCCAGCCCGAAGTCCTTGAGGATTTCGGCGGCAGGTGCGGGCAGGGAGCCCATCACCGGCAGCCGTGCGCGCAGCCAGCCGAAGGCCAGGCCCGATACCAGGCACCCGCCGCCTACGCCCAGCGTCAGGTCGGCCTGGCCCACCTTGACGTTCCACGACCCGATCAGCATGCCGAGCAGCACGCCGATGCCGAGGAAGACGAAGTCCGTGCGGATCGTCGGGATGACCGGATAGCCCAGTTCGGGCACCACGCGCCGCAGGGCCTGGTCGGGGCCGGACAGCGTGACGACGTCGGCGCGCTCCAGTACGGTCTCGGGCAGGATCGGCACGGCGTGCTGCATGCGCGTGATGCGCGACACATACACGCCGCGCCCCATGCCGACATCCACGCTCTGGCGCAGCCGCGCCAGCGATATGCCGACAACTTCGCGGCGCGTCAGCAGCACCGACTGCTCCGCCTGCACCACGGCATCCATGCCGGGTTCCTCGGGCATCTCGGGGCCCACGGCGGCGGCAAACGGCACCATCGCGTCACGCCGGCCCACGGCCAGCACGACGTCGCCGGCACGCAGCACTTCCTCGGGTGTGGGGCGGAAGGTATTGCCATCGCGGCGAATGCGCCGGATCGTCACGCCCAGCGCTACCTCGTGCTCGGCTTCCACGACGGTCTTGCCGGCCATATGGTCCACACGCAGCACGCGCGCCACGATCAGCGGCAGCGCGGTCATCTGGTTGTCGGCCATATCGTTCTGCCCACCCAGCTTCTGCCACAGCCGGGTGGCCGACTCACGCAGATTCTGACGCAGCAGGAATGGCGCCAGCTGGCTGGTGAACAGCACGATGGCGATCAGGCCGAACAGGTAGGTCACGCTGTAGGCCGTGACGATATTGGTCTGCAGAACGCGGATGGCATCGGCCGGCAGGTCCAGCCGCGCAATGGCCTCGGAGGCCGTGCCGATGACGGCCGACTCGGTGGCCGCACCGGCCAGCAGGCCTGACGCCGTGCCAGGGTCCAGCCGCAGCAACGGCACCGCAACTGCCAGCAATGCCAGCAATACGAACACCTCGACCAGTGACAGCACGCCGATCCGCCATTCGCGCGCCACGTTTGCGAAAAACTGAGGGCCGCCCGTAAAACCGAGCGCAAAGATGAACACGGCGAATGCCACATTCTTGACATCATTGTCCAGCCGCACGCCGCTCTGGCCGATAACCAGCGAGACAATCAGCGTGCCGCAGATGCCACCAAGCTGGAACGGTCCGAAACGGATCGCGCCCACTGCATGGCCCACAGCCAATGCCAGGAACAGGGCAATCTCCGGTTGTCCGGCAAGCAGGGCGGAAACGGACTCCATGACGCTGCGCAAGCCTCCCTATGGCTCATGGCAAGCCATGCGGACGGTCCGCAGGCGTGAGGCATTATCCGCAGGGGCGGCGTTGGCGCGTACTGAAAGCTTTTGAATGCGTATTAAACGCAATCAAACAAACGGCTATGTCTTGGGGGAGGAGGAGATGGGGAGGAAGCCCCTTGCCGCATGGGTGGCTGGCGGCAAGGGGCGGGATCGCGTGACAACAGATTGTGTGCGGCACAGAACGGTGCCGCCGTGCCGAAGGACGGCAATTACTTGCCGCTGTTGATCCGGTCCTGGATATGCCTGGCCCGCGCATCGGAGCCCGGGTGCGAGCTGAGCAGGCCCGACTGTCCGCCATCGAGCTTTGCCAGTTTCTGGAAGGCAGTGACCAGCGCCTGCCGGTTGGCGCCGTTCTTCGTCAGCAGGTTGAACGAGTAGTCGTCCGCCTCGCTTTCCTGGCGTTGCGAGAATTGCGCATTGATAAAGGTTTCGCCAAGTTCGCCAATCTGCGATGTCGACAGCGCCGTCAGCGTGGCGTAGCCGGTGGAGCCCAGCGCGCCGCGCGCGGCCGCTGCTGCGTAGGCTACCTGCATGGCCTTCTTTGTATGTCCCAGCGCCACGTGGCCGATCTCGTGGCCCAGCACGCCGCGCACTTCGTCGTCGGTCATCAGGTCCATCAGGCCGCTGTAGACGCGTACGCAGCCATTGGCCATGGCCCACGCGTTCACGTCCTTGGTCATGTAGACCTTGGCATCGAGCGGCAGCCCGGTGTTCTGCAGGCCGCCCATGATGTTCACCAGCCGTTTGGCGTAGGTGCTGTCCGCCGTGGCTAACGTATTCTTCTTGTCCATGTCGGCACAGGACTGGTCGGACAGCTGCTTGACGTTGGCGTCGCTGAGTGTGGCGGCGCTGAACAGGCTGCCACCGGCCTGGCTCAGGCTGTTCATGTCGGCGCCGGCACAGCCCGCGAGCAGTGTTGCGCAGCCGATGGCTGCAGCCGTAGCAATATAACGATTCATCTTTCGATTCCCTGATGGTCGGTCGTTGTCATGGAGGCGCAGGCAGAAAGCATAAGCAAGTGATTGCATGGCCGCCAGTGGAGTACGTCTGACAGGGCGGGCGGTGTAAGGTGGCGGCAGGGTGGCGACAAAGCCGGTGGCAACCGGGGCGTTCGCGCGAACCGGTGTTGGCGGGAATGGCGGTTATGTGGGCGATCGCACATAGCCATGTCGCAATCGAACGGTCCAGACGGCCTGCCTTGACTAACCTGAGAAAACGTCAGCGGCGCCAATAGCGCGTGGCACCATCGGAATCGTCGGTTTGTTCCGGTTGCGCTGTTCAGGCATCTCTGGCATTTCGGACAAGTGTCCGATCCGTATCAGCTTTTTGCGACACGCGATGCGCGGGAACCGGCCAGTTACGAGCGGGACCGCACATAATCTGGCGTTAATCCTGTCGCAAGATACATCCGTAGTAAATCCAGATGTATTGAAGATAGAACAAAAACAAGAACAATTGTTGTCGACACTGGGAATTGGCCGGCCGCAAGGCACGAGGGGCAAGTCATGTTTTGGCGCGCTGTGCATCAGGCTCCATTTCCGAATTTCGGCGACCAGTGCATGGGCGAGGCGGTAGCGGGCCGCGCCGTGGCTGGTGAAATCACGAAGGGAGAGGACTGGAGAACTGGAACATGCGCAGCCTGATCATCAATGCCGATGACTTCGGCCTTGATCGCGAAACCTTCAATACGACAGTGGACTGCTTCGAGGCGGGCCTGCTGACCAGCGCCACGATCATGGTCGGCTGCGACGCGTCTGCGCTGGCCTACGACTTTGCCCGGCAGAACCGCAAGCGCTTTTCGTTCGGACTGCATTTCAACATCGTCGATGGCTTCAAGCCGGTGGCGCCGGAGATCGACACGTCGCTGTGCGACGAGCCTGGTGCCTTTCGCGAAAGTGTGGACCAGCGCTATGCGGCCCTGATCGGCATGCTGACCACTTCGGACATCCGCCGCGAATTTCGCCTGCAAGTGGAGGAGCTGCGAGATCACCACGTGGAGGTGACGCATGTCGACAGCCACGGCCATCTGCACAAGTTCCCGAGCGTCATCTATTCGCTGCGCCAGGAAATGCGCCGTGCCGGCCTGACCTGGGTGCGCCGGCCGCAAAACATGTTCCTGAATCCGAACGGCAAACGGCGCATGGTGAACAACGTCTTCATGATCCCGTTCTGGGGAATGATGTACACCGACTACTACTGTGCGGTGGACCAGTGCGACGACACCTGGGCGAACCGCCTGCCCGACGTGCTGCCGAACGGGCTCACCGAAGTCTCCGTCCACCCTGGCCGCGCCGAAGCATGGCGGCTCAACGAGGCCGCGCCACTGCTGGCACCACGGGACCTGTCGAAGGCGCTGAAAAAGGCGGATATCTCGCTGACACGATATCGGGCCTGGGGCTGAGGCTCGGGGTACTGCGGCTCGGGGTACTGGAGACGGGGAAGCTGCTGCGGAAGACGTCCGGATCGGCGTCTCAAGAAAATCTGGTGCCCGGGGTCGGACTCGAACCGACACGCCTTGCGGCGGGGGATTTTGAGTCCCCTGCGTCTACCTGTTTCACCACCCGGGCATGGGCTTGGCGATGGACGGAAATGCACATCGCGCGCTGATGAACCGCCGATTATGCCGCAATTCCACTACATGGACAACAAGCGAACGCCCTGACCGGGCCACTGGGCAGCCAATCTCCGGCCAATCCCTGGCCGGCCCGGTTGGCCGATTGCCTAGCGTCCGCGCCGCGCATTGGTGGTGCGGCTGCGGTCATGGAAGCCGGGTGGCTTGCGGGCGATCCAGCGGATGAAGTCGGCCATGGCGGGATGGGCGCGCAGCATGTCCCAGTCGTGATAGGTGGTTGCCAGTTCGGCTTCGGTGAAGACCGAATGGATCTTCTGATGGCAGACGCGATGCATGGCGATGACCTCGCGCCCGCCCCGGCTGCGGGGTACGGGGTGGTGCAGGTCGGTGCTGGCGTCGTCGAGCAGCAGCCGTCCGCACAGCGGGCAGCGGGCCGGTCCCGGATCGGCGCCATCATCGGGGGCAATATCGGGTGGTCCGAGCTGCGGACCCTTGCCGGCGCGCAGCCGGCGCTTGACGACCATACGCAAATCCGCTGAAAAGAGGGTGCCTTGGCAGTTGCGGTAGGATAGCGCGCAACCGTCCCATGCCGTGTCGCCGCGACCTCACCGGAGCCGAGAGCCATGTCTGCCCAGCCGACCCTCGATGCCACGCCCACCGCCAGCCTTGCATCGCTGGCGGCCCTGCCTTCGCAGGATCCCGCCTTCTATGCCCAGGCCTACAACAATCGCGCCAATGTGCCGGACAATGCCGTTCATATGGCGCGCTGGGCGGCGGATTCGGCACTGGTGCGGGCCGGTATGGTGACGTACTTCGAGAACCTGGCCTATGGCGATGCGGATTCGCCGCTTGCCGAGACCGAGACGCTCGACTACTTCCCGGCGGCGCTGCGCGATGACGATGCGCCACCCCTGCTGGTGTTCCTGCACGGCGGCTATTACCGTGCGCTGGACAAGCGCGACCACAGCTTCGTGGCCAGCGTCCCCACGCGTCGCGGTGTGTCGGTGGCCGTGGTCAACTACGCGCTGTGCCCGGTGGTGACCGTGGAAACCATCGTGTGGCAGGTCATGCAATCGGTGGCGTGGCTGTATCGCGAGGCCGACCGGCTGGGCCACGATCGCAATCGCATGTTCCTGGCCGGGCATTCGGTGGGCGGACACCTGGTGACGATGCTGATGGCCGCGCTGTGGCCGCAGTTTTCCGACGACCTGCCGGCAGACCTGATCAAGGGCGGACTGTCGATCAGCGGTCTTTACGATCTGGAGCCGCTGCGTCGCGCCGAATTCCTGCAGGCCGACCTGCAGCTCAGCGAGGCCGATGTCGCGCGCCTGTCGCCGGCCTTCATGGTGCCGGCCACCGACGCGCCGCTGATTACTGCCGTGGGCGAACTTGAATCCAGCGAGTACCAGCGTCAGCACGCGCTGATCCGCGCGGCGTGGCCGGGCAACGCGCGTGACGATATCGCGCTGCCGGGCCGCCATCATTTCAACGCAATGGACGATTTGATGCGCGACGACAGCCAGTTGTCGCGTGCGTTGCTGGGGATGATCGCGGGCGTCTAGCCTGCATTCGCCACGCGCCTACTGCTTTTTCAGTTCCAGTACCTTCAGCAGCGACGACGTGTCGTCCTTGCCCCAGCCCTGATCCATCAGTTCGCCCAGCTGGGCGGCCGTGGCGCGCATGGCGGGCAGGTCCAGGCCGATTTCACCGGCGATATCGGCGGCCAGGCCAAAGTCCTTGGCGTGCAGCCGCGATTCGATGCCGGCGGAGAAATCGCGCGACACCATCTTCGGGCCCAGCAGGTCGAGCATGCGGCTGCCGGCAAAACCGGTGGACAGAGCCTGGAAGACCTTGCCGGTATCCACGCCCTGCGCACCGGCAAAGCGCATCGCCTCGGCAATGCCTTCGATATTGACTACCTGGGCAATCTGGTTGCACAGCTTGGCTACCTGGCCGGCACCATGGTCGCCGATATGGGTAATCGTCTTGCCCACGCATTCCAGTAGTGGTCGCACTTTCTCCAGATTATCGGCTTTGCCGCCGACCATGATTGTCAGCGTGCCGGCCTGCGCGCCGATGGTGCCGCCCGATACCGGGCAGTCGAGTGCCTCGATGCCCCTGGCGGCCAGCGCCTGGGCGATCTCGCGCGTGACGATGGGCGAGATCGTGCTGTGATCCACGCAGATGGTGCCCGGCGCGGCACCTTCGATCACGCCTTGCTGGCCCAGCAACACCTGGCGCACGTCTTCCGACGAGGTCACGTTGGTGAAGACGACGGCTGCGCCCTGTGCCGCCTCGGCGGGCGTGAAGAACGGCTCGGCGCCAAGCTGGCGCGCGGCGTCGGCCGCTTCGGGGCGGCGCACAAAGGCGCGCACGGTGTGGCCGGCGCCGATCAGGTGACCGACCATCGGCGCGCCCATCGCGCCCAGGCCGATAAATGCCACGGTAGTCATGAATGCTTCCTTGTTACTTGTCGCCTGCATAGGCGAACTTGCCCTTGCGGATGGTGCCCATCACGCGGGCACGCTGGTCAAAACCCTGGTGGTCCTGCGCGCTGAGGTTCAGCACGCCATTGGGCACGGTCAGGTTCCTTGTCGATTCGATGGCGTCGCGCAGTGCGCTGCGGAACGCCGGGGTGCCGGGCCGGGCGCCGGTCTTCAGGGCGCGCCGGCTGGCATCGTCCAGCAGCAGCCAGGCGCCCCAGGCGTCGCCGGCGAATTGCGTGACGGTGTCGGCGCCGTACTTCGCTTCATAGCGCTTGACGAAATCCAGCGCCACCTTCTTCGCCGGATGACTGTCGGGTAGCTCCCGCGCCACCACGACAGGCCCGGTGGGAAACAGCGTCCCTTCCACGTCCTTGCCGCCAATGCGCAGGAAATCCCACGAGGCAATGCCGTGCGTCTGATAGATGCTGCCTTTGTAGCCACGCTCGTTGAGCGCCTTCTGTGGCAGCGCGGCCGGCGTGCCCGAACCGGCGATCAGAATGGCATCGGGGTTGGCCGCAATCAGCTTGAGCACCTGGCCCGTGACCGATGTGTCCATGCGACCGAAGCGCTCCTGCGCCACCACGCGCAGGTGTCGCATCTCGGCCATTTTCGAGAATTCGCGCCACCAGCTTTCGCCGTAGGCGTCGTTGAAGCCAATAAAGCCGACGGTCTTCACGCCGTGGTTGACCATGTACTCGGTCAGCAGCGTCGCCATCAGTGCGTCGTTCTGCGGCATCTTGAAGGCCCAGCGGCGGCGCGTATCGGCCTGCGGTTCGACGACGCTGGCGGACGCAGCCAGCGCCACCATTGGCGTGCCGGTCTCGGCGAGCGCATCGAGCGCGGCGATCGCGTTCGGCGTGATGTTCGGGCCGACGATCACATCGACCTTGTCTTCGGCAATGAACTTGCGCACGTTGCGCACCGCGGCGGCCGGGTCGGTGCCGTCGTCCAGCGCGATGTACTGGGCGCGCTGGCCGCCCAGCGTCTGCGGCCACAACTGCACGGTATTGGCCGACGGAATGCCAATGGCCGCGGCGGAGCCTGTCAGTGACAGGTCGACCCCGACGCGGATATCGGCACGCGCGGCACCGATCAGGCACATCGACATCACAGGCAGCAGGAACTGACGCAGGCGCATGGACAACCTCCGAAACGTGACAGCATGACAGCGGTGGAAGAAAAAACGTCGATCTGGCGCTTGCTCCAGGGCCGGACTTCTCGCCCCTTGTTTCGCGCCCTTACTTCTCGTCCTTACTTCTCGTCCTTACTTCGCGGCCCTACTTCGCGGCCAGTCGCCACAGCGACGTGACCTCGGCCTTGCGCGCGGCAAACAGCGGATCGTCGGCGTCGGCGGCCTTGGGGTGCCGTGGCCGGATATCGGAGCGGCCCAGTACCTTGAGCCCCGCCGTATCAATCCAGCCCAGCAGTTCGTCGCGCGAGCGCAGGCCCAGATGCTCGGCAAAGTCCGACAGGATCAGCCAGCCCTGACCGCCCGGCTCCAGATGCGCGGCCAGGCCGTTCAGGAAGCCACGCAGCATGCGGCTGTCGGGGTCGAACACCGCATGCTCGATCGGCGAGCTTGGCCGTGCCGGCACCCAGGGCGGGTTGCAGACCACCAGCGGGGCGCGGCCCTCGGGGAACAGGTCGGCCTCGATAATCTCGACCTGTTTCGCCAGGCCAAGCCGGTCGATGTTCTCGCGTGCGCAGCCCAGCGCGCGCGGGTCCTGGTCGGTGCCGACCACGCGCTTTACGCCGCGCTGGGCCAGCAGGGCAGCCAGCACGCCGGTGCCGGCGCCGATGTCGAAGGCCAGTGCCGTGGACGGCAGCGCTTCCCTGGCTACCAGTTCGATGTATTCGCCGCGTACCGGCGAGAACACGCCGTACCAGGGATGGATGCGCTCGCCCAGCACCGGGATCTCGACACCCTTCCTGCGCCACTCGTAGGCGCCGATCAGGCCCAGCAGCTCGCGCATCGACGCCACATAGGGCCCGTCGCTCTTGCCATAGACCTGTTCGCAGGCTTCATGCACGTCGGGCGCGCGGCGCAGCGGCACCACATGGCCGGCCTCGAACGGCAGCAGCAGCATGCCCAGCGTACGGGCACGTTGCGACTGCGCCAGCCGGTGCTTGTGGAACGACTCGGTCAGGCTGGCCGGCGCCTTGGTGGCGCCGCGCGCCTTGCGCTGGGGTTTGCGGTCCACACGGCGCGCCATGGCCTGCAGCAGCTGGCGGGCATTCTGGAAATCACCGCGCCAGAGCAGGGCGGTGCCCTCGCTGGCAAGCCGGTAGGCCGTATCGGCCGGGGTCTGGTCGTCGGCAATCACCACGCGCTTCGGCGGCGGCAGGCCGGCCTCGGAACGCCACGGCGCGCTGCGCTCGGCGCCATCCTCGGTCCAGTGGATAGTGGGGAGGGAATCCATCGTTTACTTATATAGGTAGAGTTCTCGCGCGCCGTGAGTGGCGTCAAGAAGATGAAGCGAAGCGGTTCTGGCCAGACACGCGACCGCAGACGGTGCAAGTGGTACGGCAAGGTCGCGCAATGACGCCAGAATCATTTTGTTGGTGCCTCTTACAGCTCGTAAGCTTCGTGGTCGCCGGACATCGCTTGCTCGACGAGCTTGCGGTTCAGTGTCGGCGAAAACAGCTCGATGAAGGTATAGACGAAGCTGCGCAGGTAGGCGCCCTGCTTTACAGCCAGATGGGTTACGTTGGTGCCGAACAGGTGGCCGGCAGGGATGCCGCGCAGGTTGCGGTCGCGTTCGGGGTCGAAGGCCAGGCCGGCCACGATGCCGACACCGAGGCCGACTTCCACGTAGGTCTTGATCACGTCGGCGTCGATGGCTTCGAGCACGATGTCCGCCTCCAGGTGACGCAGCGCGAACGCCTTGTCGATCTTCGGCCGACCGGCAAAGTTCACGTCGTACGTGATCAGCGGATAGCCGGCCAGATCCTCCAGCGTCAGGTGCTTCTTTTCCAGTAGCGGGTGATCAGGTGGCGCAATCACCACATGTTGCCATTGATGGCCGGGCAGCGACACCAGCGCCTTGTCGCTGGAGATGCCCTCGGTGGCGATGCCGATATCGGCCTGGTCGTGCAGGATCATGTCGGCGATCTGCGCCGGCGTGCCCTGCTGGATCGACAACCGCACCTTCGGGTAGCGCTTGGTGAACTCGGCAATCACGCGCGGCAGGGCATAGCGGGCCTGGGTGTGCGTGGTGGCGATGGTGAAGTTGCCCTGGTCCTGCGCGGCGTAGTCCTTGCCCACGCGCTTCAGGCTTTCCACCTCCTGCAGGATCTTTTCCACCGACACGAGGATGCGCCGGCCCGGTTCCGTGAGGCTCCGGATGCGCTTGCCGTGGCGTGTGAAGATATCGACACCCAGCTCTTCCTCCAGCTCGATAATCGCCTTGGAAACGCCTGGTTGTGATGTGTAGAGCGCTTTTGCGGCCTCTGTCAGGTTGAAATTCTGGCGGACGGCCTCGCGCACGAAGCGAAACTGGTGAAGATTCATATAACTTCGCTCGTATAAACAAACAACTTCTTATTAGTTTGAGATATGAGGCGAGTTTATTACGATTCTCGAACTTTGTTAAACGTTCGCCTGCCCGAATTGCGTCTGCGCCCAGCCTGAAAAGGTGGTGCCGGCACCACCGGAGCAAAGGCGCAGTCGAGAAGCCCCCGATGTCCCTTGCCTATACCGTTTCCGGTCTGCTGGTAGGTCTCCTGGTCGGTCTGACCGGGGTAGGCGGGGGTTCGCTCATGACGCCGCTGCTGACGCTGCTGTTCGGCTTCTCGCCGGCCACGGCGGTCGGTACCGACCTGGCGTTCGCTTCCATTACCAAGGGTTTCGGCACCATCGCCCATCGTGCACACGGCCATGTGCAGTGGCAGGTGGTGCGCCGCCTGTGCCTGGGCAGCCTGCCCGCCGCGCTGGCCGCCATCCTGGTGCTCAAGAGCGCCGGCGAACTCAATGCCCAGTGGCTGCACGCGATCCGCGTGACGATCGGCGTCTCGGTGCTGCTGACCGTGCTGTCGCTGCTGTTCCGCAAGCAGATGCTGGCGTGGCTGGAACGCAACCCGCGCTTCCAGCTGGAAGGCCGCGCGCAGGTGGTGGCAACGGTAATCGTTGGCGCCGTGATCGGCGTGCTGGTCACCGTGTCGTCGATTGGCGCAGGTGCCGTTGGCGCCACGCTGATCCTGCTGCTGTATCCCCACATGAAGCCGGCCGAAGTGGCTGGCACCGATATCGCCTATGCCGTGCCGCTCACGGCCGTGGCCGGGCTGGGCCACGTGTGGCTTGGCACCGTCGACTGGAATTTGTTGCTGGCGCTGCTGGTGGGCTCGATCCCCGGCATCTGGCTCGGTGCGCAACTGTCGCGGGCGCTGCCCGAACGGCTCGTGCGCGCCGCACTGGCGACGACGCTGACCCTCGTCGCCATCAAGCTCGTTTCCTAAGCATTCAACGAATACTGAACGGACCCACACCATGTATCAGTACGATCAATACGACCAGCGCATCGTCCAGGAACGTGTCGCGCAATTCCGCGACCAGGTGCGCCGCCGCCTGTCGGACGAACTGACCGAGGAAGAATTCCTGCCGCTGCGCCTGCAGAACGGCCTGTACATGCAGCGCCACGCGTACATGCTGCGCGTAGCCATTCCGTACGGCCTGCTGGCCTCGAAGCAGCTGCGCATGCTGGGCCACATCGCCCGCGAGTACGACCGTGGCTATGGCCATTTCTCCACGCGCCAGAACATCCAGTACAACTGGATGGACCTGGAGCGCGTGCCCGACGTGCTGGCGGACCTGGCCAGCGTCGAGATGCACGGCATCCAGACCTCGGGCAACTGCGTGCGCAACATCACCACCGACCAGTTTGCCGGCGTGGCGCCGGACGAGTCGGTAGACCCGCGCGTGCTGGCCGAACTGCTGCGCCAGTGGAGCACGTTCCAGCCCGAATTCGCGTTCCTGCCGCGCAAGTTCAAGATCGCGATCTCGGCCACCAAGGATGACCGCGCCGTGGTGCAGATGCACGACATCGGCATCTATGCGTACAAGAACGCAGAGGGCGAGACGCGCCTGCGCATCCTGGCCGGTGGCGGCCTGGGCCGTACGCCGATCCTGGGCACGATCATCAAGGAAGACCTGCCGTGGCAGCACATGCTGACCTACGTGGAGTCTGCCATCCGCGTGTACAACCGCTATGGTCGTCGCGACAACAAGTACAAGGCCCGCATCAAGATCCTGGTGAAGGCCATCGGCGCCGAGAAGTTCGCCGCCGAAGTGGAAGAAGAGTGGAAGTTCAGCAAGGACGGCCCCGGCACGCTGACGCAGGCCGAGTTCGACCGCGTGGCGCAGTACTTCGCGCCGCCGGCCTACGAAAAGCTGGCCGACACCGACGCATCGTTCGAAAAGCACCTGCTCGAGAACAAGGCATTCGCACGCTGGGTCAGCCGCAACGTGCGCGCGCACCGCGTGCCGGGCTACGCATCGGTCACGCTGTCGACCAAGCCGGGCCCCGTGTCGCCTCCGGGCGACGCCACGGCCGAACAGATGGAAACGGTGGCCGACTTCGCCGACCGCTACGGCTTTGGCGAACTGCGCGTGGCGCACGAGCAGAACCTGGTGCTGCCGGACGTGAAGAAGCACGACCTGTTCGCGCTGTGGGAAGAGGCAAGGAAGGCTGGTCTGGCAACGGCCAATATCGGCCTGCTGACCGACATCATCGCCTGCCCGGGCGGCGACTTCTGCTCGCTGGCCAATGCCAAGTCGATTCCGATCGCGCTGGGAATCCAGGAACGCTTCGACGACCTCGACTATGTCTATGACCTGGGCGAAGTGTCGCTGAACATCTCCGGCTGCATCAACGCCTGCGGCCACCACCATGTGGGCAACATCGGCGTGCTCGGCGTCGACAAGGACGGCTCGGAGTGGTACCAGGTCACGCTGGGTGGCGCCCAGGGCAACGACTCGGCGATCGGCAAGGTGATTGGCCCGTCGTTCAGCGCCGAGGAAATGCCCGAAGTGGTGACCCGCATCATCGACACGTTCGTGACCAACCGTGCCGGCGACGAGCGCTTCATCGAAACGTTTGCCCGTATCGGCATCGCCCCGTTCAAGGAGCGCGTGTACGCCGACAAGCAGCGTGAAGAGCGCGCCGAAGCCTGACGAACGAGAGACATTGAACATGGCAAAGATCATTCAACTGCAACGCGACGACGCAGGCCAATTCCGTCCCGTCATCGTGGAAGACAACTGGACCGTGCTGCGCGCGACCGAGGAACAGCCGCTGGACGAAGCCCGCATTGCCGCCGTGGCAAAGGGCACCGACGCCGTGCTGTTCCCGCTGTCGGCGTGGAAGGCCCATGAGGCACTGCTGGCTGGCCGCGACAAGGCCATCACCGGCGTGTGGCTGGCGCCGGAAGACGAGCCGGGCGATGTCGAGGCGCTCTTTGACCGCGTGTCGGTCGTCGCCGTCGATTTTCCGGTGTTCCGCGATGGCCGCGGCTTCTCGTCGGCCTACCTGCTGCGCACCCGCTACCACTGGGCCGGCCAGCTGCGCGCCATCGGCGACGTGCTGCGCGACCAGCTGAATTTCATGAAGCGCTGCGGCTTCGATACGTTCGCCGTGCGTGCGGACAAGAACATCGAGGACGCGATCAAGGGCTTTACCGAGTTCACCGTGGCCTACCAGGCATCGGTGGACGAGCCGCTGCCGCTGTTCCGCCGTGCACGCGCCGACGTGACCGACGCAACGGCCCGGGGCGCGGCATGAGCTCCGTGATTTCCGCAATCCCCGTGGTCGATGAATCGGCTTCGGTCTCGTCGCTGCGCCCGCCAGCGCTGTGGACGAAGCCCGAGTACACGGGTTCGGTCGAGGCGCTCGAAGCCAAGGAGCGCGAACTGGCCGAGCGCCTGTCGGGCATCGCCGCACGCTTCTTCCGCGCGCGCTTTGCCACGAGCCTGGCTGCCGAAGACATGGTGCTGACCGATGCGATCCTGCGCGGCGGCGAAGCGGTGCGCGCCGGCATCCGCGTGTTCACGCTGAACACGGGCCGCATGCACGCCGAGACGCTGGCCGTGCTGGACCAGGTGAAGGACCACTACGGCTACTCGGTCGAGCAGTTCACGCCCGACCAGGAAGCGGTGGACAACTACCTGCGCAACCATGGCCTGAACGCGTTCTACGACAGCGTGGACCTGCGCAAGAGCTGCTGCGGCATCCGCAAGGTGGAACCGCTGAACCGCGCGCTGTCGCATGCCGACGCCTGGATGACCGGCCAGCGCCGCGAACAGGCCGTGACGCGCGCCGAGCTGCCGTTCGAGGAAGTGGACGACGCACGCGGCATTCCCAAGTTCAACCCGCTGGCGGACTGGACCGAGGCCGAAGTATGGGCCTACCTGACGCGCCACAACGTGCCCGTCAACGCGCTGCACGCCAAGGGCTACCCCAGCATTGGCTGCGAGCCGTGTACGCGGGCGGTGAAGGCCGGCGAGGACGTCCGCGCGGGCCGGTGGTGGTGGGAAAGCCGGGATTCGAAAGAGTGCGGGCTCCACGAACAGAACATCAAGCACTGAACAGAATTAGTAGAGGCCAGAACGACATGGGCATCATGAACGACATCGCAGACGCAGGCGTGGCCGCCAACGTGGAACACCTGCTGCAGGTCCAGAACGACCACCTCGACCGGCTCGAAGCCGAGTCGATCTACATCATCCGCGAGGTGGTGGCCGAGTGCCGCAACCCGGCGCTGCTGTTCTCGGGCGGCAAGGATTCGATCGTCATGCTGCACCTGGCGCTGAAGGCCTTCCGCCTGGGCGACCGCAAGGTGGAGCTGCCGTTCCCGCTGGTACATATCGACACCGGCCACAACTACCCGGAAGTGATCACGTTCCGTGACCAGCGCGTGGCCGAACTGGGCGCGCGCCTGGTGGTGGGCCATGTGGAAGATTCGATCAAGCGCGGCACCGTGCGCCTGCGCAAGGAAACCGACTCGCGTAACGCCGCACAGGCCGTGACGCTGCTGGAAACCATCGAGGCGCACCAGTTCGACGCGCTGATGGGCGGCGCCCGCCGCGACGAAGAGAAGGCCCGTGCCAAGGAGCGCATCTTCTCGTTCCGCGACGAGTTCGGCCAGTGGGACCCGAAGGCCCAGCGCCCGGAACTGTGGAGCCTGTACAACGCCCGCATGGCGCAGGGCGAACAGATGCGCGTGTTCCCGATCTCGAACTGGACCGAGCTGGATGTGTGGCAGTACATCGCCCGCGAAAACCTGGCCCTGCCGCCGATCTACTACGCGCACCAGCGCGAAGTAGTGCGCAAGAACGGCCTGCTGGTGCCGGTGACGCCGATCACGCCGAAGCAGGATGGTGACGTCAGCGAAGTGATGTCGGTCCGCTTCCGTACCGTGGGCGATATCAGCTGCACCTGCCCGGTTGCCAGCGTTGCCGCATCGCCGGTGGAGATCATCGCCGAGACCGCGGTGACCGAGATCACCGAGCGCGGTGCCACCCGCATGGACGACCAGACGAGCGAGGCCTCCATGGAGCGCCGCAAGAAGGAAGGCTACTTCTAAGCCGACGCAGCAGAGGAATACGACAATGTCTCACCAATCCCAACACCAAGGCCTGCTGCGTTTCATCACCGCGGGTTCCGTCGATGACGGCAAGAGCACGCTGATCGGCCGCCTGCTGTTCGACAGCAAGGCTGTGCTGTCCGACCAGCTGACCGCGCTGGCCAACGCCAAGAACAAGCGCACTGCCGGCGAGGAGATCGATTTCTCGCTGCTGACCGACGGCCTGGAGGCCGAGCGCGAGCAGGGCATCACGATCGACGTGGCGTATCGCTATTTCTCCACGGCGCGCCGCAAGTTCATCATCGCCGACACGCCGGGCCACGAGCAGTACACGCGCAACATGGTCACGGGCGCCTCGACCGCCCACGCTGCCATCGTGCTGGTGGACGCCACGCGCGTCACGGTCACAAATGGCCGTGCCGAACTGCTGGCCCAGACCAAGCGCCATTCGGCGATCCTGAAGCTGCTGGAACTGCAGCACGTGATCGTGGCCGTGAACAAGATGGACCTGGTCGAATACAGCGAACAGCGCTTCAACGAAATCCGCGCGGCCTACGGCGAGCTGGCCGAGCAGCTGGGCCTGAAGGATGTGACGTACGTGCCGGTGTCGGCGCTGCGCGGCGACAACATCGTGCACGCCAGCGACGCCATGCCGTGGTACCAGGGCGAGCCGCTGCTGCCGCTGCTGGAAGCCCTGCCGGTGGAAGACGTGGCCCCCGAGGGCGACGCCGCGCTGCGTTTCCCGGTGCAGCTGGTGGTGCGCCAGGACGGCTCTGCCGCCGATGATTTCCGTGGCTACGCCGGCCGCGTGGAAGCCGGTACCGTGCGCGTGGGCCAGAAGCTGCGCGTGCTGCCGGCCAACCGCGAAGCCGTGGTGGCCGAGGTGCTGACGCCCAATGGTTCGGCCGATTCGGCCAACGCCGGCGACACGGTGACCGTGCGCCTGGCCGAAGACGTCGATGTATCGCGCGGTGACATGTTCGTGGCCGTCGACGCCTCGGCAGCATCGGCCAGGAAGCTGACGGCCGACCTGTGCTGGTTCGACGACGAATCGCTGAACCCGTCGCGCAAGTACGTGCTCAAGCACACCACGGCCAGCGTGTTCGCGCGCGTGTCGACGGTGGATCGCGTGCTGGACGTGCATACGCTGTCGCACGAGACCGGTCGCCACGAGATCAACCTGAACGACATCGGGTCGGTGCAGCTCTCGCTGCAGAAGCCTATCGTCTGCGACACGTACGGCGACAACCCCGCTACGGGCGCCTTCGTGCTGATCGACGAAGCCACCAACCATACGGTGGCGGCGGGCATGATCCGTGCGTATGCCTGATATCGTCCAGGCTGGACAGATCGGATAACGGTGGCAAAGATGAACGCGCAGAAGGCAACGTCGACCGGCAAGGTGTACCTGATTGGTGCAGGCCCCGGTGCGGCCGACCTCATTACGGTGCGTGGCGCACGGCTGTTGGGCGAGGCCCAGGTCGTGTTGCACGACGCGCTGGTGTCGCCCGAGATGCTGGCCTGGTGTCCCCAGGCCGAGCTGATCGAGGTGGGCAAGCGCTGCGGCCAGCGATCGACCGCGCAGCTGTTCATCAACCGCCAGATCGTCGACCTGGCCAGCAAGTACGAGCGCGTGGTGCGCCTGAAGGGCGGCGATCCGATGCTGTTCGGCCGTGCCGACGAGGAATTGCAGGCGCTGGAAGCGGCTGGCATCGAGTATGAAGTGGTGCCGGGCATTACCGCTGCCCTGGCGGCGGCCAGCGCCATCGCACGGCCGCTGACCAAGCGCGGCGTATCGCGCAGCGTGGCGTTTGCCACCCAGGCCAAGGCGGCCGATGCAATCGACGTCGAGGCTGACGTCAAGGCCGACACCATCGTCTATTACATGGGCCGCGACCAGGCGGCCAATATTGCCGCGCAGCTGATGGCGCGCGGCAAGCCGGCATCCACGCCCGCCTGGGTGGTGGAGGCGGCAACCACGTCAAACCAGCGCAGCCGGCAGTTCACGCTGCGCCAGATGGCGGCGGGCGAGGCGGCGCGCTGGATGGATCCGGTACAGCCGAGCCTGCTGATGATTGGCGAGGCGTTGGGAACCCGCGCAACCGAGCTTGTCGAAGAACAGGCGCAGGACGAGCGGGCGGCGTGAGGGGTAGCAGTAGATAGCAAAAAGGCCAGGAAGCGATTCCTGGCCTTTTTCATTCGGGTTGTCCTTCAATGGCTGCCGGTGGGCGCGGCCGATGGGCCCGAGGAGACCGCCTGCGCGCAATAGGCCGCAATGGCATCGAGCACGCTATCGATCTCGCCCACTGCGGTAGCGGCCTCGATCCGCACGCCGGGATACTTTGCCCGGCATTCGTCGATCAGCAACGGGAAGTCTCGCCGCAGATGGCCGCCCTGGCCAAAGAAGACCGGCACCACGGTCATCGTATCGACGCCAGCGCCGGCCAGTTCGTCAATGGCGTCCGCCAGCGACGGCGCCATCAACTCCAGAAAGGCCAGCCGGACCGCACAACCGGGCAGCAGCGCCGAAAGCCTGGCGTGCAACCGGTCGAACGGCTCGCGCCAGCGGGCGTCGCGGGCGCCGTGGCCAAACAGGACGATGGCTTGCCTGGGCGCGGTCATCGTCAATGCCGGTCCACCCAGCGCAACGATGTCAGCGCAATGGTCAGGTAGAGCGTGCCGGGCACCAGCGCCGAGACGATCGGCGGCCAGGTATGCAGCAGGCCCACATGCGAGAACAGTGTGTTGGCAAGGTGGAACGACAGGCCCAGCATGATGCCGCCGAAGACCTTCACGCCCACCGCGCCGGCCCGCGCATGCAGGTAGGCAAACGGCAGGGCCAGCGCCACCATCACGAACAGCGTCAGCGGATAGACCACCTTCTTCCAGAACGCGATCTCGTAGCGCTGCGTGTCCTGCTTGTTGTCGCGCAGATGGCGGATATAGCGGAACAGGTCCAGCGTCGACATCCGTTCCGGAGTCACCAGCAGCACCGAGAGGATCTGCGGCGTCAGTTCGGAGTGCATCACCATGTTCGGGAACAGGGCCTGCTCGGCGCGGAAGTCGGGCGCCAGCGCGTCGCGCTGGGCGGCCGGCTGCTGGCTTGCTGGCAGATCGCGCAGTTCGGCAAAACGGGTCTCGTTGACGTCGTTGAGCTGCCATTGCTGCCCGCCCTGGTAGCGGCCCTCCTTGGCGACGCGGATCACGCGCAGGCGGTAATCCTTGTCGAACTCGTAGATCGTGATGCCGGTGATCGACTGGTCCGCCTTCAGGCCCTGGACGTTGACAAAGCGAGTGATCTCTCCGCCACCCGCAGCGTCACGGTCGCGGTCCTTGACCCAGACCCCCGACCGGAAGCCCGACGATACCGTGGCGCCAATCGCCTCAAGCTTGATCTTCTGCGCGTACTGCTCGGCCGCCGGGCCGATGAACTCGCCAAAGATGAAGGTCACCACCGCCAGCGGCACGGCGAGCTTGAACAGCGAGAACAGCGCCTGGCGCGTGTTCAGGCCGGCCACGCGGAAGATCGTGTACTCGGACTGGCTTGCCAGCTGCGAGAACACGTAGATGGCGCTGATCAGCACGGCAATCGGCAGCACCTCGTAGACCCGCGTGGGCGCCTGCAGCATGACGTGGACGAACGCCACCAGCGACGTGTAGTTGCCCTGCACGCTCTCCAGTTCGCTGAGCATGTCGAAGAAGATGAACAGCGCCAGCACCGCGAACAGGATGAACGCGAAGACGCCATAGATCAGCCGCGCGAAGTAGCGCTCATAGACGGCCAGGATCCTCATGCCTTGCTCCCGCCGCTTGCGCCATTTGCGACCTTGGCCGGCTTCCTGAGCCGGTGCAGGCCGAACACCGCCCGCCAGCCGCCCAGGCTGCGGTTCGCGCGGTATCGGAACATCATCAGCGCGCACAGGAACACGATGAGGTGGATCGGCACCAGCGCCCCCCAGAACGACAGCGATCCCGAGCGCACCCAGGCCTGGGCCAGGTTGATCAGGTTGCTGTACGTCAGGTAGATCAGCACGGCGAACACCAGCGGCGTATAGCGGCCCAGACGCGGGTTCACATACGCCAGCGGGATGGCGATCATCACGAAATTGAAGGCCAGGATCGGCAGCGACACGCGCCACAGCAGCTCGCCCAGGTTTTCCCGGGTGGGATTGCGCAGCAGGTCGATCGTGTCGCGGCTCTTGGCGGGCAGGTCGGCTTCGGTCTCGGGCGGCTTGTTGTCAACCTTGACGGCATATTTATCGAATTCGATGATCCGATAGTTAAGCTGGCCCGGGATGCCGGCGTAGCGGCGGCCGTGCTCCATGACCACCAGCCGGTCGCCGTTCGGCTGGGTCTCGAACTGGCCCTGGTGCGACAGCGCCACCCCGATCTTGCCGGCCTCGGAATTTGCAACAAAAACGTTACGGGCGTGCTTCATGTCGGCGTCGATGCCTTCGATGAACAGCACGTAGTTGCCGTTGGCGGGCTCGATGAAGCGCCCGGAGGCGATCATCGACAGCACGCCACGCTGCTGGAAGCGGTCGCGGAACAGTGCGCTCTGCTGGTTGGCCCACGGCCAGGCGAACGTGCCCAGCAGCAGCGCCATGATGAAGAAAGGCGTGGCGAACTGCAGCACCGGCTTGACCAGGTCGCGCAGCGAGATGCCGGCCGAGAACCACACCACCATCTCGGAGTCCTTGTACCAGCGGGTCAGGACGATCAGCGTCGAGATGAACAGCGTGGCCGACAGCAGGATCGACAGGTAGCCAATGGTGGCCAGGCCGATCAGCATCAGCACGTCGTTGGGGCTGGCCTTGCCGTTGGCGGCCATGCCCAGGATGCGGATCACGAGTGACGTCAGCATGAACGTCAGCATCACCAGGAACACCGCACCGGCGGTGTAGGCGAGCTCGCGTCGCAGGGCTTGTTGAAAAATCATGCACCAATCGCTTCCGGCTTCCGGCCGGAACGGGCGATATGCCGGGGGCCGAGAGACTGGCAGGACCGCGGGCTGTCAGCTTGCAGGATCGGCGGTGGCAGATCGCGGATGAAAATCGCGGATAATGGGGGCTTTCTTTTCGACGAGCCCCTGGAAGGAAGCGCGATGGAATTTAGCACAAAAGCCCTGGATCTGAGCAAAGCCGGCCAAAATGGTTTCCTGGCCACCAAGACCGACTGCCTGGTGGTGGGCCTTTTCGAGGGCCAGAATCTTGCCGGTGTAGGCAAGGCGCTGGACGTGGCCACCAAGGGGCTGGTGGCGCGCCTGGTCAAGCAGGGCGACTTCGAAGGCAAGCGCGGCACCCATCTGATGCTGCACGAAGTGGCTGGCATCGGCGCCGCCCGCGTGCTGCTGGTGGGGCTGGGCAAGGAAGTCGAATTTACCGACAAGGCCTTTGCCGAGGCCGTGCGCACGGCCATGCGTGCGCTGGGCGGCACGCGCGCCACATCGGCGCTCTGGTGCCTGGCACAGCAGGTGCCGTCGCAGCGCGACGTGGCCTGGGCCGTGATCACGACGATCAGCATCGTGCGCGAGGCCGGCTACCGCCTGCTGGAGCGCCATCCCGAACTCAAGCGCCCGACCAAGGGCGCCGGCACGGCCGACAAGCCCACGCTGCGCAAGATCGTGCTGGCCGTGGACGCCGCCGACGCCAAGACGGCCACCCAGGCCGTGGTGCGCGGCACGGCCATCGCCAACGGCATGGAACTGACGCGCGACCTAGGCAACCTGCCGTCGAACATCTGCACGCCGACCTACCTGGCCAATACCGCGCGCGGCATCGCCAAGAAGCACAAGCTCAAGGTGGAAATCCTGGGCCGCAAGCAGATCGAGGCGCTGAACATGGGCGCCTTCCTGGCCGTGACCAAGGGCAGCGTGGAGCCGCCGCAGTTCATCGTGCTGCGCTATGACGGCGCCAGCGCCAAGGCCGCGCCGGTCGTGCTGGTGGGCAAGGGCATCACGTTCGACACCGGTGGCATCTCGCTGAAGCCGGGCGAGGGCATGGACGAGATGAAGTACGACATGTGCGGCGCGGCGTCGGTGCTGGGCACGATCCAGGCCGTGGCCGAGATGGGCCTGAAGCTGAACGTGATCGCCGTGGTGCCCACCTGCGAGAACATGCCGGCCGGCAACGCCACCAAGCCGGGCGACGTGGTGGTCAGCATGTCGGGCCAGACCATCGAGATCCTGAATACGGATGCCGAAGGCCGCCTGATCCTGTGCGACGCGCTGACCTACGTGGAGCGCTTCAAGCCCGCGGCCGTGGTCGACGTGGCAACCCTGACCGGCGCCTGCATCATCGCGCTGGGCCATGTGAACAGCGGCCTGTACGCCCGCAGCGACATGCTGGCCGACCAGCTGCTCAACGCCGGCCGCAAGGCCATGGACACCGCCTGGCGCCTGCCGCTGGACGACGACTACCAGGACCAGCTCAAGTCGAATTTCGCCGACATGGCGAACATTGGCGGCCGTCCGGCGGGCAGCGTCACGGCGGCGTGCTTCCTGGCGCGCTACACCGAAAAGTACGACTGGGCTCACCTGGACATCGCCGGTACCGCCTGGAAGAGCGGCGCCGCCAAGGGGGCCACCGGCCGTCCGGTGCCGCTGCTGACGCAGTTCCTGATGGACCGTGCCGGGTAACCGGCCAATCGAAGGCAGCACAGGATGACGCGCATCGACTTCCACAGCAACGTGCCGGATACGCTGGCCTACGTCTGCCGCCTGGTCCGCAAGGCCTATGGGGCAGGGCAGAAGGTGGTGGTGTTTGGCGCCCCGCAGCAGCTGGCGCAGCTTGACGCGCGGCTGTGGTCGTTCTCGCCGCTCGACTTCCTGCCGCATTGCGGGCTGGACAGCCCCAATGCGGCGGTGACGCCGATCATCCTGGCGGCCACGCTGGAATCGGTGCCGCACCACCAGCTGCTGGTGAACATTGCGCCGGAAGCCCCGGCGCAGTTCGCCAGCTTCGAGCGGCTGATCGAGGTGGTGGGCGCCACCCCCGACGCCCGCGACGCGGGCCGCGAGCGCTATCGTTTCTAT
Organism: Cupriavidus sp. HE11; assembly: GCF_056097175.1. Classification (NCBI taxonomy): domain Bacteria; kingdom Pseudomonadati; phylum Pseudomonadota; class Betaproteobacteria; order Burkholderiales; family Burkholderiaceae; genus Cupriavidus; species Cupriavidus sp. HE11. Next base: position 1,175,747 of record NZ_CP184464.1, on the reverse strand, counting down.
CGTGAGCGCGGGTATCCGCTCACGCACCATGACATCGGGCAGGCCAAAGGAGAATCGGCATGAGCGAACGCACGACATCGCGGGTGATTCCGCGGTTGGGCCCCAATGACAGCGTGCCGTTGCTGACCGAAATCGTCGAACTGCCAGACGCGGCATTCGATGCCCCAACCCAGCCGCTGGGTCAGCCGCTGGATTACCCGCAGCCGACCACGCGCCACGGCGCCACGGTCATCGATACCGCCGACATGCCCGATTCGGGCGTGGTAACGGCGGTCGGCGACATCGGTTCCGTGGCCGGCACCGCAGCCGACACCGAGGCGCCGATGGTCGACACGGCCGCCTTCCTGCCCGGCGAGGATGACTTGCGCGCCGTACGCACCGAACTGCTGACGCGCGTGATGATGCGCTTTCGCACCGAATGGCCGCAGGTGGTGGAGGCGCATACCGAGGCCACGCTGCAGTCACGCCTGGCCCCGCTGACCGCGCAACTGGCCAGCGAACTGACGCAGGCGCTGGAGGCCCGGCTCGTGGAGTGGCTCGACGCCACGCTGGAAGAGATCGAAAGGGATCCGGGCGGGGTTTGACGCCAACCTGTGATGGATTTCTCCCCTCTCCCGCCGCGCGGCAGAGGGGACCAGGTCAGCGGTACTTCAACTTCAGTCCGTCACCGCCCCCTTGCTGGCCGTCGACGCCAGTTTCAAGAACTTCGCCAGCACGCCACGGGTATAGCGCGGCGACGGCTGCTTCCAGGCGGCACGCCGTTTGGCCAGTTCGTCGTCCGGCACGTTCAGTTGCAGCACCAGTTGATGGGCGTCGATCGTGATCGAATCGCCTTCCTGCACCAGCGCGATGGTGCCGCCGACATAGGCTTCCGGCGCCACGTGACCCACCACCATGCCCCAGGTACCGCCCGAGAAGCGGCCGTCGGTGATAAAGCCCACCGATTCGCCCAGGCCCTTGCCGATAATCGCCGAAGTGGGCGCCAGCATTTCCGGCATGCCCGGGCCGCCCTTGGGCCCCAGGTAGCGCAGCACGAGGATATCGCCCGCCTTGATGCGGTCGCCCAGGATGGCCTCCATCGCGCTCTGCTCGTCCTCGAACACGCGTGCGGGGCCGGTGATGACCGGGTTCTTGAGCCCGGTGATCTTGGCTACCGCGCCTTCCTCGGCCAGGTTGCCCTTCAGGATCGCCAGGTGCCCTTGCTTGTAGAGCGCGCGGTCGAGCGGCATGATCACGTCCTGGTCGGTGCGCGGCTGGTCGGGCACGTGCTCCAGTTCCTCGGCCAGCGTGCGGCCGGTGATGGTCAGGCAGTCGCCATGCAGCAGGCCCGCGTTCAGCAGGATCTTCATGACCTGCGGAATGCCGCCGGCGCGGTGCAGGTCGGTCGCCACGTAGTCGCCCGACGGCTTCAGGTTGCAGATCACCGGCACGCGGCGGCGGATACGCTCGAAATCGTCGATCGTCCATTCCACCTCGGCCGAGTGAGCGATGGCCAGGTAGTGCAGCACGGCGTTGGTGGACCCGCCCGTTGCCATGATCAGCGTCACGGCGTTCTCGATCGACTTGCGCGTGATGATGTCGCGCGGCTTGATGTCCTTCTTGACGGCCTCCACCAGCACACGGGCCGATTCGGCGGCGCTGTCGACCTTTTCCTGGTCCGGGTTCGCCATGGTCGACGAGTACAGCAGCGACATGCCCAGTGCCTCGAACGACGAACTCATCGTGTTGGCCGTGTACATGCCCCCGCACGATCCGGTGCTCGGGCAGGCGTTCTTTTCCACCCCCTCGAAGTCTTCCTCGCTCATGCGGCCAGCCGTGAACTCGCCCACGGCCTCGAACGACGACACGATGGTCAGGTCCTTGCCCTTCCAGTGGCCCGGCTTGATCGTGCCGCCGTACACGTAGATGCCCGGCACGTTGGTGCGCGCCAGCGCGATCATGCCGCCCGGCATGTTCTTGTCGCAGCCTCCGATGACCACCACGCCATCCATCCACTGGCCCTGGGCTGCAGTCTCGATACAGTCAGCGATCACTTCGCGCGAGATCAGCGAGTACTTCATGCCTTCGGTGCCCATCGACATGCCGTCCGAGATCGTCGGCGTGCCGAAGATCTGCGGATTGGCGCCGGACGCGCGCACGGCATCCACGGCGGCATCGGCCAGGCGCTGCAGGCCGGCATTGCACGGGGTAATCGTCGAATGCCCATTGGCGATGCCCACCATCGGCTTGTCGAAGTCTTCCTTCTTGTAGCCGAGCGCGTAGTACATCGAGCGGTTGGGGGACCGCGCCACGCCTTGCGTGATGTGCTGGGAGCGTTTGTTGAAAGCCATGAAGTCTCTCCGGGGGGAAGCCGGCCCAGGCGCGAGCCATTGGTGCGCCAGCCGTGTTGTGGTGTTGTGCCGGAAAGCATGCGCTTGGCGTTTTAGCGTGTCAAATATATTATTCGACCGTTATTAGGTCGAAAAACATATCAGTTGCGGAGGGCTCACCCGTTGGATCTGCGCCAGTTGCGTTACTTCGTCACCGTGGCCGAGGAGCTGCATTTCGGGCGGGCGGCCCGGCGCCTGGCCATGACCCAGCCGCCGCTGTCGCAACAGATCCAGGCGCTGGAAGAGGAGATTGGCGTGCAGTTGTTCGTGCGCACGCGGCGGTCGGTGATGCTGACGCCGGCGGGCCAGCAGTGGCTGCCCGAGGTGCGGCGCGTGCTGGCCGATGCCGGCGCGCTGCCCGGACTGGCGCAGCGGCTGGCGCGGGGCGAGGTGGGATCGCTGGCACTGGCCTTCGTCAGCACGGCCGACTACGGCATCCTGCCCGCCCTGCTGCGGCATTTCCGCGCGCAGCACCCGGACGTGCAGCTGCAGTTGCGCGAGGCCACCAGCGACGTTCAGCTTGAAGCGCTGGCCGAGGGCACCATCGATGCCGGGCTGGTCATCCGGCCGCAACTGCCCGTGATGCCGCATGGCCTGTCGTACTTGCCGCTGGTGCGCGAACCGCTGGTAATGGCCGTGCCGGACGGGTGGCGGCCCGCCGGAAGTACCTCGGTGCCGCAGGCGGTGGCGCTGCGCGATGCCGCGCGCGAGCCGCTGGTCATCTTCCCGCGCCGAAGTGCGCCAGCGTTTTATGACATCATTACGGGCTACTATGCGCGCGACGGCCTGACGCCGGTGATTGCCCAGGAGGCCATTCAGATGCAGACGATCGTGAGCCTGGTTTCGGCCGGCATGGGCGTGGCGCTGGTGCCGGCGTCGCTGCGCAACCTGCGGCGCACGGGCGTGTCCTACCTGACGTTGCTCGATGCCGGCCCCGAGATCGAGACCGGCCTGGCCTGGCGCGAGGGCGCGGCCGGGGTGGCGCCGGTGCTGCGGTCGTTTATCGACATCGCCACCGGGCTGGCCGGCGCCATCGGACTGACGCATGACCATGGCATAAACACCTAGAACCGTCGCGCAGCACGCCGCGCGCCCAAAATTTACCGCTACTCTCCCGCTTTCAACATGCTCGTTCATCCGCAATTCGATCCGGTTGCCATCCACCTGGGACCGCTGGCCATCCGCTGGTACGGACTGATGTACCTGGCCGGCTTCATCATGTTCCTGTGGTTCGGCCGGCTGCGTATCAAACAGCCCCATATCGCGGCGCGAGGCTGGGTGTCGCGCGACCTTGACGACATGCTGTTCTATGGCGTGCTGGGCGTGATCCTTGGCGGCCGGCTCGGCTATGTGCTGTTCTACAAGCCAAGCTACTACCTGACGCATCCGCTGGAGATCTTCAAGGTCTGGGAAGGCGGCATGGCCTTCCATGGCGGGTTCCTGGGCGTGCTGGTGGCGATGTGGGTGTTTGCGAAGGTACGGCGCCGCCACTGGATGGAAGTGACCGACTTCATCGCGCCGCTGATTCCGTGCGGGCTGGCGGCTGGCCGTATCGGCAACTTCATCAACGGCGAACTCTGGGGCCGTCCGACCGACCTGCCGTGGGGCATGATCTTCCCGCAGGCCGGCGACAACATTCCGCGCCATCCGTCGCAGCTGTACCAGTTTGCCGGCGAAGGCGTGGCGCTGTTCATCATCCTGTGGCTGTTTTCGCGCAAGCCTCGGCCGATGGGCGCGGTATCGGGCGTGTTCCTGATCGGCTATGGCGCGTTCCGCTTCCTGGCCGAGTTCACGCGCGAGCCCGACAGCTTCCTGGGCCTGCTGGCGCTGAGGCTGTCGATGGGCCAGTGGCTGAGCCTGCCGATGATCCTGATTGGCGTGGCGCTGGTGGTGTGGGCGTATCGCCGCCAGGCCAACGGCGCGGCGGCAGGGGCGGCGCGGTAACCGGGACTGACCGCCGGTTGCGCCCCCTCACCCGCGCACGGGCGGGAGGGCGCGGCGGTTCAACTTGCGATCACTGGCAAGCAGTGCCGCAATGCCCTCTCCCCCGATCCCTCTCCCATTTCATGGGCGAGGGGAGCAGGAAAATCGCGTATTACTGCGCATTCCGGATCGCATCGATCCGCTCTCTGGTCATCGGGTGGGTCGAGAAGAATCCATCCTCCTCATCGTCCCGGTCGGCCCGCCCGGATTGCTTGCGGCGGGCGCCGTGGGCGTCTTCCAGCAGCTGTAGTGCGTCGGCCAGCGCGGCCGGCGGCAGGCGGTTCTCGCGCAATACCTCCACGGCAAACGCATCGGCCTCGCGCTCGTGATCGCGCGAGTAGCGCATGGCCAGCATCGCCGTGGGCACCGTGGCGAGCAGCGAAGACACGTCGCCCAGCACGTACGCGGTCAACGCGCCCACCGCCGACGCCTGGAACACCTGCTGCAGCCCGTGGCGTTGCGTGACGTGGCCAGCCTCGTGCGCCAGCACGCCCATCATTGCCGGACCCGTGCCAAGCAGCTTCACCAGTTCGTCTGTCACGACGATGGTGCCGCCGGGCAGCGCCAGCGCGTTGGCGCCGATGCCGCCACCATAGCGGAACAGGATCTGGTAGTCGTGGCCGGGATCGGCGGGACGGCGCAGCGCCGCGAAATTGTCGCGGATGCGTTGCTGTTCGGCCGCCGGCAGCGTGCTCGGCTTGACGATGCCGCGGTCCAGGCTGTCGAGCGTGGTGCGGCCCAGCTGGGCTTCGAGCGAAGCCGGTATCGTGCGTGCAACCAGAACCGCAGTCCAGGGCAGCAGGTAGAAATACGAGACCGCCACGAACAGCACCAGGCCCAGCATCGACGCACCCACCAGGCGCCAGCTGTTCTGCGCGCGCGACACCCAGCCTTCGCGATGGCCGGTGGCCGCCAGCATCGCGTCAAAGCCGGCGTGGTCGGTGATTTCGCAGTAGGCGCCGTCGTCGAACGTCACCAGGCGCGGGCCGCGCCGGATGCGCTCGGAGACGCGCAACGACGCCAGCGGCGCGCGGCGCAGTTCGTCGCCGCCGGCATCCTGCAGCACGGCGTGGCCGTCCCGGACCTGCAGCACGACCGGATGCGCGCGCGACGTGCGGCCATCGAAGTATTGCGCGGCAATCATGGTGACCCGCTCCTCCGCTTACAGCGCGATGTCGATGTCGTACCAGTCGGCCGCGGCATCGCCCAGCGCACCCACGTGCTGCTTTTCGCCAACCACGAAGGCATCGAGCTGGCCCACGGCCACCATCGTCATCGATTCGACGCGGTAGCGTACCGAGCGCACGCGCGCGAACGGGTAGAACAGCCCCAGCGTCAGCGCCGTGAGAATCAGGTTCGTGACCGAGATCAGGAACAGCGTGCGTGCCTTGACTTCGCTACGGAAGTGATGCGGCGCCAGCGTGGTGTGGTTCCACACCGCGTTCTGCAGCTTGGCCTGGAAGAACGGGCCGATCAGCAGGAAGCCCGCATACATCGCCAGCGCCATCAAGATGACGACGAATACGACCGCCGCCTTGCCGCCAGCCGCCGCTGCCATCGCGCCACCGGCGAGGCCGCCGGCCACCAGGAACAGCAGCACCACGCCGGCGGTTACCAGATAGACACGGTAGAAATCGCCTGCCGTGCCGTCAAAGGCGAATTGCGCGGTGCCAAAGCGCGTGTTGTTGTGCTGGTAGCGCTTGAGGCGCTGGTGCGCCATCGGCCCCAGCAGCCACAGCGTCAGGCCTGTCAGCAGCGGCCACAGCAGGAAGACCGTGTAACCGTCGCGGTCGGTGCCGGTGAATGCGAAGCGCAGGCCACGGTAGCTGGAATTGGCCATCCGGAAGCGCAGCGACCGCACCAGCAGCAACGGGAACACGACGGCCAGCGCCAGCGCCAGCACTGCGCCCAGTGCTGGCGAAAGCTCCAGCACCAGCTGATACACCGCGAACAGGCCGAAGACGATGCCACGTCCCTTGAGGATTGCTTTCGCGTTGCCGTGGTAGTCGAAGGCGGCGCCGTCGAGCTGTGTACTGCGATAGAAGTACTGCTGCGTGCGCACCTTGGCCCAGGCCGAATAGATGCCCAGCGTGACGATGGTCAGCAGCGTGTTGACGATCCAGATCCGGAAGTACTCGGACCCCGACCCGGTAAATACGAACTTCAGGTTGCGCGGCACATGGCTGTCCGGTGCGCGATCCGGTGCGACGGGGCTGTCCGGCAGCCCGGCTTGATCTTCCCAGTTCATCTATTCGACCTCTCCAGTTGTTACGGGGCGCTTTTTTCCCGGCCAGCGCTTGTTTCAGGTTTGCAACCAGTTGGCACGCGACATTCGTGCGTCAGGCAACACATTTTCGCACTGCAGCGTATCGCTGCGGTCACAAAAGACCATATGAATCGCGTCAGATACAACGCGGAGGGTAACTGAGGTCGTAACGACAAAGAAACATCCTGTTACATGCTCGGGCGACTGTCACAAGTTGTGTTTCGTCCGCGTCAATGAAATCAATGACTTAGGTGCGATGGCACGGTCCTCGCTATTAAGCCTGTTACAAGATCGGTCGGGGCAGGCAAACGCACTGCCCAACACGGCGCCAGAGGGGAGGGTGCGCACGACGATGCGCCGGCACCGTGGCAACGACTAAAAAGCCGAACGGGAAAAGGCACGGGAAAATCCGCACTCCATGACGAGTGCTTCAACGGGGCAGGCGCGGGGCCAGCGCCAGCAAATGAATCTGACCCGCAAGCGTCCGGCACATCTCGCCCGGCGCCCAAGCAGAAGACCACAGCGGTTCTTTCATGCGCGGGCAATCTTCCTGCAGGGAGGCAGGAGGATTGCCCGCCGCACCTCTCGATTTCCCTGAGTTTCCGATCCGCCACGCTTGCTGCCTTGCAGCATCGAAAGCGCTTGCAGCGTCCGGCGCAATCCATAATTATGAATTATTGCGGCTTAATCGCCTCTCGCGAGGCCGCATCGGCGCGCAGGTCCCGTGGTGGTTTTCTCCCCATATCCAAGGCAGGCAGGAGGCACGATGCGTATCGTCAGGCAGGCGCTGTACCTGGAGGTGGCAGACCGGCTGCGCGCGATGATCGACGACCGCACGCTGATGCCCGGTGCGTGGATCGACGAGGTGGCGCTGGCGGCCTCGCTGGGGACGTCGCGCACGCCGTTGCGCGAGGCGCTGAAGGTGCTGGCCGCCGAAGGGCTGGTGCGGCTGGAGCCGCGGCGCGGCTGCTTTGTCAACGCGCTGACCGAGCAGGACCTGGACGACATCTTCCCGTTGATGGCGCTGCTGGAAGGGCGCTGCGCCTACGAGGCCGCGCATAACGTCACGCAGGCCGACCTCGACGCGCTCGAAGGCCTGCATGCGGACCTGGCGCGCTATGCGCAGGCCGGCGATATCGATGCCTACTACGAGACCAACTACCAGATCCATGAAGCAATCCAGCGGCTGGCAGGCAACCGCTGGCTCTCCGGCGTGGTCAGCGACCTGCGCAAGGTGCTGCGATTGTCGCGCCACAAGAGCCTGCGGCTGCCCGGGCGCATCCACGAGTCGTGTGCCGAACACCTGTCGGTGTTCTCGGCGTTGAAGGCCCATGACCCCGAAGGGGCCGAGGCCTTGATGAAGACCCATGTGCTGCGCCAGCGCGGCGCATTGCGCATGCTCGATGCGGCCGAGCACGAGGCCGCGGAAGGTGCCGGGCCGGGCGCCGCCCCGGCCGCCGGCCATCTGCGCCTGGCCGGACAAGGCTGACGCCCGATCGATCCGCGCCACCCCATTTTCCACCGACCTCGCAGGACACGACCATGACTGCCCTCGATCCCGCAGACCAACAGAAAGTCAGCGCCCCGCTCGATGCCAGCGAGCCTGCCGGCGACTCGCTGTTCTCGCGCTTTGGCCGATGGTGGAACCGCAAGGGCGACGACGCGCCCAAGGCTGCCACGGCGGACGCTGCGCAGCAGACGCTTTCCACGCGCGCGATCAAGCGCCAGCGCGAGCAGCTGCGCCAGTGCTTCGAGGCCCGGCTGACCGACGGTGCCGCCAACGCCGCGGCACTGGCCTGGCAGGACGAATACCAGGCAGCGGCCGAGCCGCTGCGCCAGGCCATGCTGGGTGTGCTGGCCGATGTGGCGGCCGGGCGCGATGCGCCGGGTGGTGGCGCAGGCGGCGGATCGGCGGGCGCCGCCGGTGCGGCATCGGGGCTGTCGCAGGCGCTGTCCAACGCGCGCATTCGCTTCTTCAAGCGCTTTGCCGCCCATCATGGCAAACGTGGCGACAGCGCGTGCGGCCTGCATTTCCTGATCCAGTTGCGTTCGGACATGCTGCGCTGGCAGAAGCGCATTCCCGGCCTGCGCGCGCTGGACGAAGACCTCGAGGCGTTGTTCTCGAACTGGTTCGACGTGGGCCTGCTTGAACTGCAACCGATTACCTGGGATTCGCCGGCGTCGCTGCTCGAAAAGCTGATCCGCTACGAGGCCGTTCATGAAATCTCGTCGTGGAACGACCTGCGCAACCGGCTCGATTCCGACCGCCGCTGCTATGCGTTCTTCCATCCGCGCATTCCGCGCGAGCCGCTGATCTTCGTGGAAGTGGCGTTCGTGCCCGAGATGGCCGCCAACGTGCAGGCGCTGCTGGACGAGGCCGCGCCGCTGGAAGACCTGCGCCGCGTGAAATGGGCCATCTTCTATTCGATCTCGAACACGCAGGCAGGCCTGCGCGGCGTCAGCTTCGGCAATTTCCTGCTCAAGCGCGTGATCGAGGAACTGCAGCGCGAATTCCCCAAGCTCAAGCAGTTCGCCACGCTGTCGCCGATTCCCGGTTTTGCCGACTGGCTGCGCAAGCAGGATGGCGAGTCGGTTGCACGCATCCTGGGTGACAAGCGGCTGTCGCGCTGGCGCGAACGGCATGGCGATGCGCCGGCCGACGGCGCCGCATGGTTGGGCGCACTGCCCGCCGACGCGCAGGACCCGGTGATCCGCGACACGGCGCTGGCGCTGGTGGCGCACTACCTGGTGCGCGAAGGCGACAAGGGCGTGCCGGCCGATCCGGTGGCGCGCTTTCACCTTGGTAACGGTGCATGTGTCGAGCGCGTGAACTGGGGCGCCGACCTGTCGCGAAAAGGCCGCGCCCAGTCGTGCGGGGTGATGGTGAATTATCTTTACGTGCCCGAGGCGCTGGATGACAATCTGGCTCGCCTTGGCGATGGCAACCCCCGCGTCAGCCGCGCGGTGGCCAAGCTGCTGTAGCCCTCGGGTCGGGCGCGGACGCCAGGCAGGTTTCTTGTCGGGTGGGTAGCAGTAGGCAGTACTTCGATTGACTTTCCACGCAGTAAATAGAGAGAGGAGACAGTACATGAGTCGTCAGCGCAAACTGACCGCGTTCGCACGCGTCTTTGCAATCGCCGGCATGGTGGCCGGTGCCGGGGTGAGCCTTTATGCGCCGGCCGCGCAGGCCGCGGATCCGTGGCCGAACAAGCCCGTCACCGTGATCGTGCCGTTCCCGGCCGGCGGTGGCACCGACGCGTTCGCGCGTCCGTTGACCGCGCAGCTTTCGAAGCAGCTGGGCAAGCAGTTCGTGATCGACAACCGCGGCGGTGCCGGCGGCACGGTGGGCGCCAGCCTGGCGGCCAAGGCCGCGCCGGACGGCTACACGGTCTTCATCGGCGGTGCGCACCACGCCATCGCGCCGTCGTTCTACAGGAAGCTCGACTACGACATCGAGAAGGATTTCGTACCGATCACGGTGATCGCCCAGCCGCCGCAGGTGATCGTGGTGAATCCGTCGAAGGTGCAGGCCAATTCGGTGAAGGACCTGATTGCCTATGCCAAGGCGCACCCGGGACAGCTCAACTATGCATCGGCAGGCAATGGCTCGGCCCACCATCTGGCCGGCGAGCTGTTCAAGCTGCAGACGCAGACCGAGATCGCGCACGTGCCCTACAAGGGCGCCGGCCCGGCGCTGTCCGACCTGATCGCGGGCCAGGTCGACCTGATGTTCGACGGTCTTGGCTCATCGGCGCAACATATTCGCGCCGGCCGCATCAAGGCCCTGGCCGTGGCGTCGAAGACGCGTTCGGCGGCGTTCCCGAACGTGCCGACCGCCGCCGAGGCCGGTGTTCCGAACTATGAAGTATCTACCTGGTACGCGCTGTGGGCGCCCAAGGGCACGCCCAAGGACATCGTCGACAAGCTCTATGCCGAGACCACCAAGGCGCTGAACAGCCCCGAGATGAAGGCGATCTGGTTGCAGAACGGCTCTGAGATCCCGCAGTTCACGCAGGAGCAGTTCGCGCAGTTCCAGCACGCCGAGATCAAACGCTGGGCCGAGGTGGTGCAGCGCTCGGGCGCGAAGATCGACTGATGGGCGGCACGGTCACGTTCGCACGCGAAGGCCTGGTGGCGACGGTCACGCTGTCGCACCCGGGCAAGCTCAACGCCATTTCGGCGGGCATGTGGCAGGCGCTGGCCACGGGGTTTGCCGCGCTGGCCGCCGAGGTGGCGGCCGCCGATCCGGCCGCCCGTCCACCGCGCTGCGTGGTGGTGCGTGGTGCCGACGGCAACTTCGCCGCCGGCGCCGACATCGCAGAATTTCCAGTGGTGCGGGGCGACGAAGCCGCGGTGCGCCGCTACCACACGGAAATCATCGCACCAGCGCTGCGCGCCATCGCCGAATGCCCATTGCCGACGCTGGCGGCCATCCAAGGCGTCTGTGTGGGCGGCGGGCTGGAAATCGCGTGCAACTGTGACCTGCGCGTCGCTGCGGCTGGCAGCCGCTTCGGCGTGCCGATCAACCGGTTGGGGTTTCCGATGGCGCCTGGCGAACTGCAGGGGCTGCTGGCCCTGGCAGGGCGCGCCGTGACGCTGGAAATCCTGCTGGAAGGCCGCGTCTTCGACGCTGCCGAGGCGGCCGCCAAGGGCTTGCTGACGCGCGTGGTGCCCGAGGCGGCCCTGCACGACGAGGTGGCGGCCACGGTGCAGCGCCTGTGCGCGGGGGCACCGCTGGCGGCGCGCATCAACAAGGCGACCATCCGCCGCCTGTCGCCGGTGCCGGCGCCGCTGACCGCGGCGGAGCTGGACGCCCACTTTGCCTACGCCGGCAGCCGCGACCATGCCGAAGGCGTGGCCGCCTTCCTGGCGCACCGGCCTCCGGATTTCACCGGGGAGTAATATGTCGGCCGGCCGGCTATCATGGCCGGCTGCCCTGGCGCAACGCCTGCCATCCCCGGGCATGCCATTCCCTTTTGCTCTGTACCATGAACGCCAATCTGTTCGCCCTGTTCGAATCCCGTTTTCCCGCCGACCGCAGCGCCTGCTGCATCGAAACGCATGACGGCCTGTACTACACGTGGGACGACCTGGACCGCGCCACGGCCAAGCTTGCCAACCTGCTGACCGCGCTGAAGCTGCCGGCCGGCGCGCGCGTGGCCGTGCAGGTGGAAAAGTCGCCGGAAGCGCTGTTCCTGTACCTGGCCACGCTGCGAGCGGGCTATGTGTACCTGCCGCTGAACACCGCGTACCAGGAAGCCGAAATCGACTATTTCGTCGGCAATGCCGAGCCGGCGGTGGTGGTCTGCAGCAGCAACAACTTTGGCTGGGTATCGAAGGTGGCCTTCGCGCACAACACGGCGCACGTGTTCACGCTGGACGAAAACCGTACCGGGTCGCTGCTGCAGCGCGCGGCGGCGCAGCCGGATACGTTCGAGACCGTGCAGCGCGCGGACGACGACCTGGCGGCCATCCTGTACACCTCTGGCACCACCGGCCGCAGCAAGGGCGCGATGCTGACGCATCGCAACCTGGCATCGAATGCGCTGACGCTGAACGAATACTGGGGCTGGCGCAGCGACGACGTGCTGCTGCACATGCTGCCGATCTTCCACGTCCACGGCCTGTTCGTGGCATCGCACGGCGCGCTGCTGGCTGGCGCCAAGATGATCTGGGCGCCGAAGCTGGACATGGGGCAGATCCTGAAATTCATCCCGCGCTGCACGGTGATGATGGGCGTGCCGACCTACTACGTGCGCATGGTGCAGGAGTCGCGTTTCGACATGGAACTCTGCAAGAACATGCGCCTGTTCGTGTCGGGATCGGCGCCGCTGCTGCTGGAGACGTTCGACGCCTTCCGCGAGCGCACCGGCCACACGATCCTGGAACGCTACGGCATGAGCGAAACCGTGATGCTGGTCTCGAACCCGTACGACACGGCGCTGGGTGACCGCATCGGCGGCACCGTGGGTATGCCGCTGCCGGGCGTGTCGGTGCGCGTGATGGACGGCGAGGGCAACGCTTGCCAGCCCGGCGTGATCGGCAATGTCGAGGTAAAGGGCCCCAATGTGTTCAAGGGCTACTGGCGCATGCCGGAAAAGACCGCCGAGGAATTCACTGCCGACGGCTGGTTCAAGACCGGCGATGTGGGCCGCTTTGGCGGTGCCATCGTTAGCCAGGCCGGCGAGCGCAAGGTGCCGGACAACTACCTGACCATCGTCGGCCGCAGCAAGGACCTGATCATCTCGGGTGGCTACAACGTCTACCCGAAGGAAATCGAGAGCTTTATCGACGAGATGCCCGGTGTGGTGGAATCGGCCGTGATCGGCGTGCCCCATGCCGACTTTGGCGAAGCCGTGGTGGCCGTAGTGGTGCGCAAGCCCGGCGCGGACATCGACGAAGCCGGCATGATCGGCACGCTCAAGGGCCGCATCGCCAACTTCAAGGTGCCCAAGCGCGTGCATGTGGTGGACGAACTGCCACGCAACACGATGGGCAAGGTGCAGAAGAACGTGCTGCGCCAGCAGTTCGCGGCGCTGTAATCCGACGCACCGCGAAAAAAGCCCCGCCCCATGAAATGGGAGCGGGGCTTTTTTTGATTCCTTTGCCGGGAAGCCGTAGCGCCAGTGCGCTTACTTCACCATCTGCACCGACCCGTTGACCGACACGGTCACCTGGGTCTTGCCGCCTTCCACCGGAATCGGCGCGCCGGAATCGGACGACATGGCCTTGGCCGCATACATGCGCGGCACCGGCGGCATCACGCCGCCCGATTCGTTGAGCGACACTTCGCGGATGGTGTAGCCGCTGAAGCCGAACAGCTTCGTGGTGGCCTGTGCCTTGTCACGGAATGCTGCCACGGCCTGGTCGGCCAGCTTCTGTTCGGCCGCCCGACGCGCCTCGCGCGACAGCGAGAAGCCGATATTCTGCACCTGCATCTGGTTGGCCAGTTCGCCAGCCAGCTTCGACACGGCGGCAAAGTCCTTCGACTTGAGGACGATCTCGGAACGCCCGCGCCACGTGCTGATCTTGCCGTTGCGATCGGTATTCGGATGAATCGTAAAGCCGCCGGACTGCGCTTCCACGCCCGACACGCGCTTGGCCTGCGCCAGCGCCGCCTGGGTGCGCGACGACAGCGCATTCGAAATGGCGGTGGGCTCCGGGCCTTCCTGCTCGGCGGCCAGGACCAGCGTGACCACATCGGTCGGCACCTCGGTCATCGCGTCGGCGGACAGCGACAGCACGCCCGAAGGCGGCGGCACGGCAACGGTCTGGGCCGTGGCAACGGCGGCGACGGTGCCCAGCAGCGAGGCGGCAAGCAATTTCTTCATATTATTCTCCGATCAATGTGATGGCTATCAGATGCGAAGCCCCGCATTTCGTTCCATGCGGGCCTGCATGGGAGATCTAACGAACGGATGGCCGGATCGGGGTTAAGGCGGGAGAAAAAAATGCGGTGCGGCCAAATCACTGTGGCCGCAGAAGCTACTTCATCAGCTTCCCAGTGATGAAACGCCATTCGGCCGGCGTGACCGGCGTGATCGACAGGCGGTTGCCCTTGCGCAGCACTACCATGTCGGCCAGCGCATCATGTTCGCGCAATGCCGGCAGCGGGATCAGCGCGCTCTTGCTGACGAAGCGCACATCCACCAGCGACCAACGCGGCGCTTCCTGCTTCGACGCCTTGTCGTAGTAGTCGCTCTTCGGGTCGAACTGCGTGGGATCGGGGTAGGGCTGCGAGCAGACCTCGGCAAGGCCGGCAATGCCCGGTTCGGGACACGACGAGTGATAGAACAGCACGCCGTCGCCAATGCGCATCTGGTCGCGCATGAAGTTGCGCGCCTGGTAGTTGCGCACGCCGGTCCATGGCAGCGTACCTTCACGGGCCAGGTCGTCGATGCTGGCTTCGTCCGGTTCGGACTTCATCAGCCAGTACTGGCGGGCACGTTCGTCGGCCATGAATCGATGACAGGTCAGGAGTTGAAATGAAAAAGGCGGTGGTTCATTGAAACCACCGCCTCTTCACCACTTGAAGGGGGTCCCCGCCTCGGCCGCTGGGTCGGCATCCTGAACCCAAGTGAGGTTCAGAGTGGCTGCGGAAGTCGTATTTCGGGTACATCGCCCACTCAGGGAGTCCGGACCGAAGCCAGGACTATGAATGCGGTAACGCGCTCGCCCACACGACATGATCCCGCACCATGCAATGCATATCGGTTCAAGGAGTTTATGACCCTCACGAACCAGGCAGGGAAACTGTCAAACGTCTGACTTGAGTTCCTGTGCGTGCAACACGCTTGGGATGTCAGACGTTTGCCGTTTCAAACTAGGATGGGATGGAAACGGCGGCCAGGCCCGATAACCCGACCATCCAACTGCTTCGGTCAGTCTCGCCGCGCAGTGGCTCCACTATACACCGCGACGTCAGTGATACCAAGCCGGATACGTCGAGGCGTTACATTTTCCACAACAACCGGCATATCCATGCACATCGTGAGGCCGTGCGCGGCATCGGCTTCACATGGATGACATATCTGGCCGCGGCCGCGCAATTCAAGTGTTGCCGTCAGGGTTTTTTCGCGGCTCAGCGCGTGCCCACGTGCGCGTACTGGCGCAGCGCCTCGTCGGCGCGCTCGTTCAGTTCGCGGATACGCGCGCGCACCGCGTCGACCGGAATCGAGCCGTCTTCTTCCTGCTTGCGGCGGATCGCCAGCAGGTCCGACGCAATGCTGATGGCAGCCATCACGGCCACGCGTTCCACGCCCTTGGCCGACACGCTGCCCTTGAGCTTGTTCATCTTGTCGTCGACCAGCGCGGCGGCCTCGAGCAACGCGGCCTCGTTCTCCGGCGAGATCGCGAAACGATAGGGCTGGCCTGCGATGTTCAGTTCCACTTGCTTGTTGCTCATGCGTGTTCTCCGGGGGCTTGCTGCGAACCTTCCGATGCGGTGCGGGCCTGGCCGTCGCCCAGCAGGTCGAGCTGGCGCGCATCGCTGGCCGTAGGCAGCTTGTCCAGGATGGACTGGATGCGCAGCTGCGCTTCCTCGATCTTGATATTGAGCAGCTCGCGGTCGGCCGCCATGGCTTCGCGGTCCGCGCGCAACGTGCTCGCCTCGGCCTGCAGGCGGTCGATCTCCGCGCGCAGCCGCTGGTTTTCCGCCGCCAGGGTGTCCGCATGATGCAGCACGCGCCCGATCTTGGCGGCCAGTTGTTCGAGTTCGTTGAGCATAGTGCCTGTCGTGTCCGGTAGGAGTAAGGGTCAGGTTTCGGGATTCTAGCCGATGCACGCGCGGGGGCTACCGTCAACGCGCCCGGTGAGACTTGCGTGCCGCACGGAAGTTGCACCGATCTGCGGCGAACGGCGTGATTTCGCGTGTCAAACACGGTCATCGGCAACTTGACCCATCGCATTGACGCCAACTTTGAAACTCCCTACACTCGCGCACGTTCCAGGTGCTCGCGGCCTCCACGCAGGGGCTGCAGTTCAACGGGAAACAGGGAGCCGGGTACCGCCCGCCAGCCCGGGGCGATGTCGATCGGCCAGGCTGGACGCGAGCGGAGCAGGCCAACCTGTGCTGCCCCCGCAACGGTAAGCGACCGCGAACACGCCTTGTGCGCATTCGCAGGGCGGGCCAAGCGCCACTGACACGGACTCGCCGGAGGTTGCGGGGAGCCGGTCGGGAAGGCGGCCTGCCTGATGTCGTCAGCCCGGATACCGGCCTGAAGAACGCGGGCGTCCGCACCCCATGCGGCACGCCAATTCGCCATCAGGTCCGCGGGGGAACGGGCCCGGCCGTTCTCATCCATCCTGCTCATGCGTTCCACGCTATCCAGGTCGACCGTCGCGGCAAAGCCGCCGGTTCGCCCGTCCGTGCCCGCCATCATGGCGGCCGTTGCCGTATTTTCCGCATCCCATGTTCCGGCCTTCGCCCAGGAGGCGTCCGCCGAGTCTGCACCCGCCGCATCTGCAGCACCCGCCGAGCAGCCGCAGGCCCAGCTGGCGCCGGTGGTGGTCACCGCCTCGCGCACCGCGCAAAGCGTGACCGAGGCGCTGCCGCACACCACGGTGGTCACCCAGGAAGACATCGTCAACTCGCAGGCACCCGACCTGCGCTCGCTGCTGCGCGGCCAGGCCGGTGTCGAATTCGCCGCCAATGGCGGCATGGGTGCCAATACCTCGCTGTTCATGCGCGGCGCCAATTCCAACCAGGTGCTGATCCTGATCGATGGCGTGCGAGTGGCCGGCGTCAGCGGCGGCACGGCCCAGCTCGCGAACATCCTGCCCGACCAGATCGACCATATCGAAGTGGTGCGCGGCAACGTGTCGGCGCTGTACGGGTCGGACGCCATCGGCGGCGTGGTGCAGATCTTCACCAAGAACGGCGTCGGTCAGGCACCGGCGGCCAACGCGCAGGTGGAGTACGGCAGCAACAACACGCGCCAGGGCACCGTGGGCTACGGCGGCCAGATCGGCGACACATCGTTCAACCTGACCGGCTCGATCTTCAAGACCGACGGCTTTTCGTCGATCAACTATAACCAGTGGGCCGCCGCCAACGCCGCGGCCGTGCGGCGCGGCACGGGGCCGAACCCGGGCGACAACCCGTACGAGAACAAGAGCGTGTCGGGCCAGATCCGTCACAAGTTCACATCCGACTGGGATGCCGGCTTCGCGGCGTACTACTCGAAGAGCGACCTGTCGTATGACAGCACCAGCGGCAAGCCGACCGACGATTTCCGCATGAACAGCGAGCTGTACACGCTGTCGGCGTTCGTCAACGGCAAGGTGACGTCGGCCTGGACCACGCACTTCAAGCTGTCGCAGAGCGAGGACCGCAGCGAAGGTACCAAGAACGGCCTGTTCGACAGCCTGTTCAGCACCCGCAACCGCCAGTTCAACTGGCAGAACGAATATGCGCTGACGCCCGACCACAAGCTGCTGTTCGGCACAGACTGGCTGCAGCAGACGCTGGCGTCGAGTTCGTACAACGCGCCGTCGCGCAATGTGTTTTCGGTCTACGGTGGCTATGAAGGCCGTATCGGACGGAACCAGCTGCAGCTGAACGGCCGTAACGACCACTATTCCGATTTCGGCAACCAGGGCAGCTTCTTTGCCGGTTATGGCTTCAACGTGACCGAACAGGTCAAGCTGATTGCCAACGTCAGCAACGCGTTCCGCGCGCCGACGTTCAACGAACTGTACTACCCGGGCTTCGGCCAGCCGAACCTGCAGCCCGAGCGCGCCAAGTCCGCCGAGGCGGGCGTGCAGGTCGACACGGCCAGCGCCGGCCTGCTGCGCGTGACCGCGTTCGAGACGCGCTATGACGACCTGATCGTGTCGACGGCCGTGGGCAGCGGCGTGTTCCTGGCGCAGAATGTCAACAAGGCCAAGGTGCAGGGTATCGAGGCGTCGTGGCGGGCCACCATCTGGGGGACCGACCTCGGCGCCGCCGTGACCTTCCAGAATCCGGTGGACGAGAGCAGCAACACCCAGCTGCTGCGCCGGGCGAGGCGCCATGCATCATTCGACGTGGGCCGCAATTTCGGCAACTGGCGCTTTGGTGGCGAATGGCTGCTGTCGTCGGAGCGGCTGGACAGCAGCGGGCGCATTCTGGGCGGATACGGTATCGTCAACCTCAATGCCCGCTACAACATCGACAAGCAATGGTTCGTGGCCGCCCGCGTGGAAAACCTGTTCGACAAGAACTACCAGCTCGCCTGGCCCTACAACACGCAGGGCCGCGCCGGGTTCATCACGCTCGGCTGGCGCCAGAAGTAGGGCGTAACCTCACGCCATGACAGAGCTGCGCCGCGCGCTGACCGTCTGGACCGTCCTGGCCTTGGCCGGGGCGGCGGTGTTCGCCCTGTCGCTGGCCGTCGGCAGCGTCGCGCTGGACGGCGCGCAGGTCTGGCAGGCGCTGACCGGCGCCGATACCGGCACGGCCGGCGCCATCGTGCGCGAACTGCGTTTGCCGCGCGCGGCGGCCGCGTTTGCCTGCGGCGGCCTGCTGGCACTGTCTGGCGCAATGATGCAGGTGCTGCTGCGCAATCCGCTGGCCGAGCCCTATGTGCTGGGCGTATCCGGCGGGGCGTCCACGGGCGCGCTGCTGGCGATGCTGCTGTCGCTGCCGCTGTGGGTGGTGCAGACCGGTGCGGCGGGCGGCGCGCTCTGTTCGATGTTGCTGGTAGCCACGCTGGCGCGGCGCGACCTGCTGCATCCGCAAGTGCAGGGCGGCCATCACGAGGCCGGCGCGCGGCTGCTGCTGACGGGCGTGATCCTGGCGGCCGGCTGGGGCGCGCTGATCACGCTGATCCTTGCCATCGCGCCAGAATCCCGGCTGCGCGGCATGCTGTTCTGGCTGACCGGCGACCTGAGCGGCACGGCCAGCTACGGCTGGGCCCTGGCCACGCTGGTGGTGGCGCTGGGGCTGGCGATGCCGCTGGCGCGCGCGCTTAACGTGATGCTGCTCGGTGAAACCGTGGCGCAATCGCTGGGCGTGCGCGTGGGCCGCGTGCGGCTGGCTACGTTCCTGATTGCCTCGTTTGCCATCGCCGCCGCCATCACCACGGCCGGTTCCATCGGCTTTGTCGGGCTGGTGGTGCCGCATATGGTGCGGCTCGCGTGGGGCAACGACCAGCGCCAGTTGCTGCCCGCGTCTGTGCTGCTGGGCGGCACGCTGCTGATGGCGGCGGACCTGATCGCCCGCACCGTGATCGCGCCGGCGCAGTTGCCGGTGGGTGTCATCACGGCGCTGCTGGGCGTGCCGACCTTCCTCTACCTGTTGCTGCGGAGGCCGCGATGAGCGAGACAAGCCCGACGCGCCCGTGGTTCGAGCCGCTGGCCCCGTGCCCGGTCCTGTCGCTGCGCGACGTGCGCCTGCGCGCGGGCCGGCGCGTGCTGGTGGATGGCTTGTCGCTGTCCATCGAGGCGGGCCAGCTCTGGTGCATCGTCGGCCCCAACGGCGTGGGCAAGTCGACGCTGATGGGCGTGCTGGCCGGCCTGCGCGCACCCGATGGCGGGGCCGTGGGCATCGATGGCGTGGCCGCCATGCAGGTTGCGCCGGCCACGCTGGCACGCCAGCGCGCCTACCTGCCGCAAGCCGTGCATGACACGTTTTCGATGGCTGTGGAGGATGCGGTGCGCATCGGCCGCCATCCGCACATGAGCGGCTGGGGCTGGGGCAAGCGCGACGACGACCGCGTGGTGCGCGACGTGATGGCCCAGTGCGATCTCGACACGCTGGCCGCGCGCGACGTGCTGACCCTGTCCGGCGGCGAGCGCCAGCGTGTGTCGCTGGCCGCCGTGCTGGCGCAGCAGGCGCCGCTGCTGCTGCTGGACGAACCGGTCTCGCACCTGGACCTGCGCCACCAGATCCTGGTGCTCGACCTGCTGCGTCGCCTGACCAGTGCCGGCCGCCACGCCGCCGTGGTGATCCTGCACGACCTCACACTTGCGCGCCGCCATGCCACCCATGCCTTGCTGATGTCCGAAGACGGCGTCGCGCTGCATGGCCCGGCGCCCGAAGTCCTGACCCCCGCGCAGTGCTCGCGAGCGCTGCGTACCCCGATTATCAGTATCAGCGACGGCACGCACACCGCGCTGATCCCCGATGGAAAGACACCATGAGCGATACCGAACAAGCCAGCCCGACCGACGACGGCCGCGACGAGCGCCACAAGAACCGCATGGTCCGCAAGAAGGAAGTGGTCGATGCCAAGATTGCCGCCGCGCAGACCGAGCGCGGCGTGATCGTCATCACCACCGGCAACGGCAAGGGCAAGTCGAGTTCGGGCTTCGGCATGGTGGTGCGCGCGATGGGGCACGGCATGCGCACGGGCGTGGTCCAGTTCATCAAGGGCGCCATCCCGAGCGGCGAGGAAATGTTCCTGCGGCGCTTTCCGGACCAATGCGAATTCCACGTGATGGGCGAGGGCTACACCTGGGAAACCCAGGACCGCGCACGCGACGTGGCAAAGGCCGAGGCCGCGTGGGAGGTGGCGCGCGGCATGCTGCGCGACCCTGCCATCGGCCTGGTGCTGTTCGATGAACTGAACATCGCGCTGAAGTTGCACTATCTTGATGTCGAGACCGTGATTGCCGACCTGCGGGCGCGTCCCGCGATGCAGCATGTGGTGATCACGGGCCGTGGTGCGCCGCCCGCGCTGGTGGAAGCCGCCGACACGGTGACCGACATGACGCCGGTCAAACACGCGTTCCAGCAAGGCATCAAGGCGCAACGTGGCGTAGAAATGTAGTAGGACGGCACCGGCAAGCCGATTTGCCTTGCCGGCGTTCTCCAAGGATTTGTAAAAGATTGATGACCCATATTTCCGACTTTGCGCTGACCCTGCCGCCCATCGCGCCGCTTGATGAATCGCTGCGTGGCGTGCTGCAGGCCGCTATCGACGACAAGACCAAGCCGCCCGGGTCACTGGGCCGGCTCGAATCGCTGGCCCTGCAGATCGGGCTGATCCGTGGCGAGACCGTGCCCGAGCTGAACCGGCCCGCCATCATCGTGTTCGCGGGCGACCATGGCGTGGCCGATGCCGGTGTCAGCGCCTTTCCGGCCGAAGTCACCGCGCAGATGGTGCTGAACTTCCTGAACGGCGGGGCGGCCATCAACGTGTTCACGCGCCTGCACGGGATGGCGCTCGAAGTGGTCGATGTGGGCGTGCGTGCACCGCTGCCGGCGTCGCCGGGGCTGGTGAACGGCCGCATCGCCAATGGCACGCGCAATTTCGTCGAGCAGCCGGCCATGACCCCGGCCGAGGCTGGCGCGGCGATCAACACCGGCATTGCACGCGTGCTGCGCCATGCGCAACAGGGCACCAACGTGATCGGCTTTGGCGAAATGGGCATTGCCAATACCTCGGCGGCGGCGTGTGTGATGAGCCGCCTGACCGGACTGCCGCTGGAAGCCTGCACGGGACGCGGCACGGGGCTGGACGACGCTGGCGTGGCGCGCAAACGCGAGATCCTGGCGCAGGCGCTGGCGCGGCATCCGGGCGCCACCGATCCGCTCGACGTGCTCGCCACGTTCGGCGGCTTCGAGATCGCGGCGATGACAGGCGCCTACCTGGCCGCGGCCGCCAGCCGCATGGTGATCCTGGTGGATGGCTTTATTGCCTCGGCGGCGCTGCTGGTGGCCGCGCGCATCGATCCGGCCGTGCTTCAGTACTGCGTGTTCTCGCATTGCTCGCACGAACAGGGCCACCGCGCGCTGCTGGCCGAATTCAAGGCAGAACCGCTGCTGGCGCTGGACCTGCGCCTGGGCGAGGGCACGGGTGCCGCACTGGCCTGGCCGCTGGTGGCGTCCGCCGTCGCGTTCCTGCGCGAGATGGCGACATTCAGCGGCGCCGGCATCAGCAACGCTTCCGCGTAGATCCCCGCAGACGCCATGGCTGACGAACTCCGCTACTTCCTGACCGCCGTAGGCTATTTCACACGCGTGCCGATGCCCCAGCAGCTGGCGGTCTGGGTCGGGTTCGCGCCGCACTACCTGAACGCTGCGGCGCGCTATTTCCCGGCCGTGGGCCTGATGGTGGGCGTGGCCGGGGCGCTGGTGACGGGCATCGCATGGCAGCTCTGGTCGCCGTCGGTGGCGATCGTGCTGGGCATGGCCGCCACGCTGCTGCTGACGGGCGCGTTCCACGAGGATGGGCTGGCCGATTGCGTGGATGCCTTCGGCGGCGGCTACCGGCCCGAGGACGTGCTGACGATCATGCACGATTCCCGCGTGGGCGCATTCGGTGCCATTGCCATCGTGGTGGCGCTGCTGCTGAAGTGGCAACTACTGGTGTCCGTGGGAGAAGTCCACGGTGGCATGATGCTGCTGGCGGTGCTGGTTGCCGGCCACGGCGCCAGCCGCGCCATGGCGATCACGTTCCTGGCCACGCACGACTACGTGCGCCACGAAGGCAAGGCCAAGCCGGTGGCGCAGCGGCTGGAGACCCGCAGCCTGGTGTTCGCGCTGGCGTGTGGCGTGCTGCCGCTGCTATGGATCTCGCCGTGGTTCGCCATCGTGACCGTGCTGGTGCTGGCCGGGCTGCGTGCCGCGCTGGGCGCCTATTTCGTGCGGCGCATCGGCGGCTATACCGGCGATTGCCTGGGCATGGCCCAACAGCTTGCCGAGTTGTCGATCTACCTGGTGGCCGCGGCATGGAAGTTCTACTAATTCGCCACGCACAGCCCGAGGTGGCGGCGGGCATCTGCTATGGCAGCCTCGACCTGTCGCTGACGACGCCGGTGACGCCAGACCCGGCGCGGGTGGTTGCCGGCCTGGCACTGCCGCATCGCATCGTCACCAGCCCCGCGCTGCGCGCCCGCGACACGGCCGCGCAACTGATCGCCTGCATGCCGGACCTGCCGGCCGCCGATGTGGAGCCGCGCCTGCGCGAGATGGATTTTGGTACGTGGGAAGGCAAGCCCTGGGCCGAAATTCCGCGCGATGCACTGGATCTGTGGGCGGCCGACCTGATGGGTGCCTGCCCCCACGGCGGCGAAAGCCCGGCGCAGGTGACGGCGCGCGTGGCCGAGTGGGCCGATGCGCTCGATGCCGGATCTGACGCGCGGTTATGGGTGGTGACGCACGCGGGACCGATGCGCATGCTTGCCGCGCACTGGCTGGGCATCACGCTGGCGCAGACGCTGCACTGGTCGCTCGACTTCGGCGCCACCTGCAAGTTCACCCTGGGCGATGGCACGCCCAGGCTGGGGTGGTGGAATCGCGTGACGGGCTGATGGACGGCACGCCCTCTTCCCCGGCGCCTCTCACGCGCAGCGGGAGAGGGGGGCACCCCAACGGAATATCCATTCCCTCCCGGTGTTCTCCCGTCTCAGGCTGATCACTTCCCCCGCCGCGACCGCGCGAGATCGAGATCCTTGCAGATTTCCGCCGCGCCGTTCACCACGCGCGGGCCCGCACGGTTGACCAGGTCGCCGTCGATGATGAACAGGTTGTTGCGCGCCACGGCGGTGACCTGCTTCCATTTCTCCCACATCGCAAAGTCCGCCAGCGATTTGTCAGGGCGCGTAGCGCCCATGCCCGCCGTCAGCATGACCTCCGGGTTGCCAGCCACCACCGCTTCCACCGACACGGTGGGCACCAACGGGGTTTCTTTCGCGAACAGGTTGCGGCCGCCACACAGCGTCAGCAGGTCACTGACCAGGTGCTGGCCGTTCAGCGTCATCAGCGGCTGCTGCCACACCTGATAGAACACCGTCACGGGCGGGCGATCGGCATAGGTCTTGCGCAGCGAGGACACCTGCTGGCGGAAGTCGGCGGCGGCACGGGTGGCAACGGCCTCGGTGCCCATCAGCGTGCCGAGCTTTTCAAGATTTTCCGGGATGGACTCCAGGCGGCGCGGCTCGCTGTAGAACAGCGGCATGCCCAGCGCGCGCAGGCGGTCGGTCTGCTTCTGGGCGTTGCCGTGGCGCCAGACCACGATCAGATCGGGCTTGAGCGCGGCAATGCGCTCCAGGTCCAGGGCCTTGTTGTCGCCCACGCGCGGGATGTCGCGTGCCTGCGGCGGGTAGTCGCTGTAGCTGACCGTGCCGACGATGCGATCGCCGCCGCCAGCCGCGTAGATCAGTTCGGTCACATGCGGTGCCAGCGAGACGATACGCCGCGCGGGCTGGGCCAGCGTGACGGTCTGGCCGGCGTCGTCGGTAACGGTGACGGCAGCGTGGACACAGGGGCTGGCGAGCAGCGCCGCGGCGAGCAGGAGGGAGGCCTTCATCGGAATCATCAGAGGGTGGGATGCGGTACGGCAGCCAGTGCGGTGATCAATGCGGCATCAAGCCGCTGCCACGCAGCGTCGTTGTCGGGTGGCAGGCCCAGGCGCAGGCTGGCCGGACAGCCGCCTGCGGCGTCGAACAGGCGCGTCCAGACGCCTTGTTGTGCCAGGGCCTCGTGCAGCGCGGGCGCGCGGACTTCGGGCACCCAGCTGAACAGCGGCTGCGATACCGGCGCAAGCCCGTGTTCGCGTAGCAGTATCGCCAGTCGCTGCCCCTGCCGATGCAGGGCCGTGCGGGTGGCTGCCTGCCAGGCGGTGTCGGCCAGCACCAGCCGCGCCACGGCGCGGGCGGGCCCGGAGACCGTCCAGTGTCCAAGCCGGTGTGACAGTGCATCGAGCAGATCGGGCGCGGCCAGCACGAAGCCGCAGCGCATGCCCGCCAACCCGTAGAACTTGCCGATCGACCGCAACACCACCAGCCCCTGCAGGCCGGTGTGCGCGGCCAGCGACGGCGCGGTGGTGCTGTCGAGAAACGCTTCGTCGACGATCAGCGTGGTCAGCCTTGCATGCCAGCGCAGCAACTGCCCGGTGGAGAGCAGCCGTGCGGTCGGATTGTTCGGATTGACGACGACCAGATGATCGAGCCCGGCCGGCAAGTCGTCGCGCGCGAAATCGCGCTCATCGAGCGGCACCACCGTGTGCCCGGCAAGCGCGAAGGCGGGCGCATATTCGCTGTAGCCAAGCGCGGCAATGCCCACGCGCCCCGGGCGCAACAACGTGGGCAGCGTGCGGATGGCCGCCTGCGAGCCGGCCACTGGCAACGCGTGCGGCGCACCGTAGGCCTGTGCGGCAATTTCTGCCAGGCCGTCGTCGTCCTGCGGCAACCGCTGCCAGGCGTCGGCGGGCAGCGCGGGGACCGGATAGCCGGCCGGATTGATGCCGGTGGACAGGTCGAGCCAGTCTTCCGCCGCGCGGCCGTAACGGCGCACGGCGGCCAGCAGGTTGCCGCCGTGGCGGATCGGCGCCGGGCTGCCGCTCATGCCGCCCCCCATTTCGAGATCGATCCCGAGACCCACGCCGACAGCAGCGGCACGCTCAGCATCGCCACGCCGAGCCACAGCCACAGCGTGCGTTGCACGAGCCGCAGGCACGCGTGGACGTGCGCGGCGCGTGGTGCGTCGCCGATGCCCAGCGGTGGGCGTTCTTCCCACTCGCCGTGGTAGCGCGCGCCGCCGCCCAGGGCCACGCCCACCGCGCCGGCGCCGGCGGCCATCACGGGACCGGCGTTCGGGCTCGACCAGGCAGGGGCCTGGGTGCGCCAGCAGCGCATCGCCTGGGCGGTAGCGCCCAGCAGTGCGTACGACAGCGCGGTCAGCCGCGCCGGCACCAGGTTCAGCACGTCGTCGATACGGGCCGCGGCCCAGCCGAACATTTCCCAGCGCGGTGTGCGGTATCCCCACATGGCGTCGAGCGTATTTGCCAGCCGGAACATGATCACGGCCGGCGCGCCGCCCACCAGGAACCAGAACAGCGCGCCGAAGATGGCATCGTTGCCGTTTTCCAGCGCCGATTCGCAGGCGGCGCGCGCCAGTGCTTCGGCATCGGCATCGGCCGTGTCGCGCGACACGATGCGCGCCGTCAGCGTGCGCGCGGCGGGCAGGTCGTTGCGCGATAGCGCGTCGGCAATCGGCGCGATGTGTTGCGTCAGGCTGCAGGCGCCCAGCGCAAAGTAGAGCGCCACCGCGTGCAGCGCCCAGGCCAGCAGCGGATGGACATCGGCCGCCAGTGCCACCAGCCATGCGGCCAGCGCGGCAGGGCCGAGCACCACCAGCGACCACGCGGCCAGGCCGGCCACGCGCTGGCGCAAGGCACTGCGTTCGGGACGGTTAAGACGGTTGGCGACGGCCGACGCGATGCGGCCAAACCCGATCAACGGATGCCAGCGGCGCGGTTCGCCAAGCCAGCGGTCCAGCAGCACGCCGGCAAGTGCGGCCGCCACGCAGGCTGGCCAGGACAGCATGATCATCGTGTGTGATTGCCGCGTGCCTGGGACGGAGCGGGATCCTTGATCGATACCGGGATGCCGGCGACCAGTAGTCGCACGCGATCCGCGGCGGCGGCCAGTTTCTGGTTCAGGCGGCCCAGTTCGTCGACGTAGAAGCGCGTGATGGCGCCCATCGGCACCACGCCGAAGCCAATTTCGTTCGACACCAGGATCACATGGCCGGGCAGCATTGGCAGCGCCGTCATCAGCGCGTCGATTTCCTCGGTAAAGGCCGGTGGCGGGGTGATGACGCCGTGTTCCGGGTATGCGCGGTTTTCGCCGAAGACGAGGTTGTTGAGCCACAGCGTCACGCAGTCCACCAGGATGCAGCCGTCGTGGCGCGCATGGGCGTAGAGCGCATCGGCCAGATGGACCGGCTCTTCCACCAGCGTCCAGTCGGCCGGCCGGCGGGCGCGATGCAGCGCGATGCGGACTTCCATTTCCTGGTCGGCCGCTTCGGCATCGTGCCGGGCCGTGGCAATGTAGGTGACCGGGCCACGCGTCAGGGCCGCATGATCGGTAGCCAGCTGCTCGGCAAAGTGGCTCTTGCCCGAACGCGCGCCGCCCAGCACCAGCGTCAGTTCGCGCGGCGCGGCGGTGCCGGCCAGCGGTTGCGCTGCGGCTTCGGTCGCCGGATCGGCGTCCGTGGCCGCGCCTGCCGAAGCTGGCTCGGACGTGGCCGAGAGATTGAGCGCCTGAGGCGGGGCGTGGGTCTTCATCCCGCGTATTGTAGCCGTCGCATCCCCCGGCCGCATGCATGGATCTTGCAGAGTGACGGCCGACAAGCGGCGTGCGGATGCCCCGGCGCTACTGCCATAATCGCGCGATGCGAAACGATCCTTCTGCCAAACCCTTCCCATTTGCGGCGCGTGCCCTGCGCGGCACCCTGATGGTCCAGGGCACCACGTCCGATGCGGGCAAGAGTACCGTCGTGGCCGGCCTGTGCCGCATCCTGGCGCGCGCCGGCGTGGCCGTGGCCCCGTTCAAGCCGCAGAACATGGCGCTGAACAGTGCGGTTACCGTTGACGGGGGCGAAATCGGGCGTGCCCAGGCGCTGCAGGCCCAGGCGGCCGGCCTGGCGCCCCATACCGACATGAATCCGGTGCTGCTCAAGCCCAGCAGCGACATTGGCGCGCAGGTCATCATCCATGGCCGGGCGCGCATGGACCTGGATGCGCGGGCCTATCACGCCTACAAGCCGCAGGCGATGGCGGCCGTGCTGGAAAGCCACGAACGCCTGAAACAGGCGTACGGCGTGGTGCTGGTGGAAGGCGCGGGCAGCCCCGCCGAGGTGAACCTGCGAGACCGCGATATCGCCAACATGGGCTTTGCCGAGCGCGTGGACTGCCCGGTGGTACTGGTGGCCGATATCGACCGCGGCGGCGTGTTCGCGCACCTGGTGGGCACGCTCGACTGCCTGTCCGAATCCGAGCGGGCGCGCGTGAAGGGTTTCATCATCAACCGCTTTCGCGGCGATATCGCGCTGCTGCAGCCGGGCCTGGACTGGCTCGTGGCGCGTACCGGCAAGCCGGTGTTCGGTGTGCTGCCGTACCTGCACGGGCTGCATCTCGATGCGGAGGACGCCATCGCCAGCGCGCAGGTGGCCAGCCGTGACGGCGACGTGCTGCGCGTGATCGTGCCGGTGCTGCCGCGCATTTCAAACCATACCGATTTCGACGCGCTGCGGGCGCACCCGAACGTCGACCTGCAGTTTATTGGCCCCGGCATGCCGATTCCGCCGGCAGACCTGGTGATCCTGCCCGGCAGCAAGAGCGTGCGTGCCGACCTGGCCTTCCTGCGCGCCAACGGCTGGCACCAGGCGCTGCTGCGGCACCTGCGCTACGGCGGCAAGCTGATGGGCATCTGCGGCGGCATGCAGATGCTGGGGCGTTGCATCCACGATCCAGACGGCCGGGAAGGGCCGGCGGGCACCAGTGACGGGCTGGGCCTGCTCGATTTCGAGACCACGCTGGCGCCCGAGAAGCAGCTGCGGCGCGTGTCCGGCAAGCTCGATGCGGAAACGGGCGACGCGGCGGTCCAGGGATACGAGATCCATCTGGGCGTGACGCACGGACCGGCGCTGGCGCGCTCGGCACTTTGGCTGGATGGGGCGGAAGGCTTGGCCGAGGCAGGCGGCACGCCCAGGCCGGACGGCGCCGTGTCAGGTGACAACCAGGTGCTGGCTACCTATGTGCACGGCCTGTTCGACCATCCGGAAGCCTGCGGCGCGCTGCTGCGCTGGGCCGGGCTGGAGCGGGCCGAGGGCGTGCATCTGGATGCGCTGCGCGAAGCATCGATCGACCGGCTGGCCGACAGCATGGCCGAGCATCTCGACCTACGGGCGATGTTCGCGCCGCTGGCGGCCGCTACGGACCCGGCGCCAGCAGGTTGACCAGCGCGTCCACGTCGTCCCAGCTCACGCGGCGGATGGCGACCATGAGGTCGGTGCCGGGAAACGGATCGTTGAAGCTGTCGGATTCCACGCCGCCCAGGCGCCGGTAGAACTCGCGCGCCTGCGTGTTGCCGTCCAGCACGTAAAGAAACAACGGCTTGCCGGGCCACTGGCTGGCGACACGCGTGGCGCAATGCGCCATCAGCGTCTTGCCGTAACCGCGTCCATGAAACGCCTGCATCACATGGAGGTTGTCCAGATAGATGCCATACCCCGGCTCGGCCAGCGGCATCAGGCACGAGAAACCAGCCGGCTGCCCGTTCACGCGCAGGATGGTGGCTTCCAGCGGTGCCTCGGCGCCTTCGAGCATGCGGGCGCGCCAGGTGGTCAGCCGTTCGGCCAGGGCATAGGTTTCCAGGTAGTCGGCCGGAATCAGGCCGCCATAGGCATCGCGCCAGCTGTCGGCATGCATGGCGGCTAGCAGATCGGCGTCGGCCGGGGTGGCGGGAACCAGTTCAATCAGGGGCATGGCAGGGCAGGGCGGCACTGGATGGGCGCAAGGGATGACGCGTCCACGATCTTAGCGGCACGCTGCTAGAATCGCGAATTCTTCGCATTTGCATTTGGGTGTTGCCGCACAGATGGGCCGTGAAAGGCATATCAAACGTGTGTCAAGAGCCACATTTCACAAGAAAGCTCCCAATGGTCTCCGGTCGTTTGCGTACAGTCCTCGTCAAGCTGCACCTATATATCGGGCTGGTTTTCGGCCTGCTGTTCATCATGATGGGCCTGACCGGCACGCTGATTTCCTGGCGCGACGACATCGACAAGTGGCTCAATCCAGACTTGTTGCAGGGCGTGTCGGCCACGCGCATCCCGGTGGGCGCGGCCACCGTGGAATCGGTCACGGCCAAGCTGATGGCCGATCCGAAATATGGCAAGCCCAACCTGCTGATGCTGCCGATCGACGAGCACGACGTGTTCACCGCCTACTACCCGATCAAGGGGCCCGAGGCGATGCCGGGGCGCTCGCGGCAGGTCATGATCGACCCGATCACGCTGGCCGTGAAGGGCGAGCGCCTGTTTGGCGTACCGGGGGTGTCGCGCCAGCAGATCATGCCGACGCTGTTCCACCTGCATCGCTACCTGCTGTCCGGCGATACGGGCAAGACCATCATCGGCGTGACCGGGATGGTGCTGTTCCTCACGGTGCTGCTTGGCGTGGTGCTGTGGTGGCCCAAGATGAAGGTGCGGGCGCTGAAGCAGTCGGTGCGGATCACGCATGGCGGCTCGTGGTCGCGCTTTTTCTACACCTTCCATCGCGCCGGCGGCATCTTTGTGGCGCCAGTGCTGGCCACCATCGCGTTTTCGGGCTGGTATCTGAACCTGCCGAAATGGGTGACACCGATCATCAGCACGGTCATGACCGTGAGCCCGCAGGTGAAGCACCAGTCCGATACGCCGCCGGCCGGCGCCCACGCGATCACGCCGGCCCAGGCCATGACGGCTGCGCAGCAGCAGTTCCCGGGAGCGCAGGTCACGCGCATCAGCCTGCCGCGCAAGCCGGGCGATGCCTACGAGGTGCGGTTGCGTCAGGAGGGCGAACTGCAGGCAGACAGCGGCGCCACGCGGCTCTGGCTCGACGCCTACACCGGCCGTCCGCTGGGCGCGCGCGATCCGCGCGATGCCCAGTCCGGCGACGCCTTTATCCTGTGGCTGTTCCCGCTGCATACGGGCGAGGCGTTCGGTACCTACGGACGCGCGTTCATCACCGCGTTCGGCCTGATGCCGCTGGCATTTGCCGTGACTGGCGTGCTGATCTGGTGGAAGCGCCGCCGCGGCCACAAGCGCCATCTGGAGCGGGAAAAAGCCCGGCTGAAGCGGGCTTGAGCATGTGAGGCGGGGGTCTTCTCCCCTATCCCACATGTGGGATAGGGGCGGGGGAGAGGGCTAGCGTGTCAATCCGCGACCAGTCGCAATTTGAACCGCTGTGCCCTCTCTCCCAACCCCTCTCCGGCTTGGCGGGAGAGGGGAGCAAACAATCGGAGAATCTTCAGATTTCCAGGTTGTCGATCAGGCGCGTATTGCCGAGCTTGGCCGCAGTCAGTACCACCAGCGGTTCGCCGGCGGCGAATTCCTCGCGCGTCGGGGCCTGCAGGTTGCTGCGCTTGCGGATCGACACATAGTCGGGATTCCAGCCGCGTGCCTGCAGCCGGCCCAGCGCATCGGCCTCCACGGCCAGCAGGTCGACGTTACCGTTACCCAGCACGGTGTCGCGCACCTCGTGCAGCGTCTTGTACAGGACCGGCGCTTCCTTGCGCTCGGCTTCGCCCAGATAGCGGTTGCGCGACGACAGCGCCAGGCCGTCTTCGTCCCGCACGGTCTCGGCCGGGATGATGTCCACGGGCAGCGCGAACTGCTGCGCCATGCGCCGCACGATCATCAGCTGCTGGTAGTCCTTCTTGCCGAACACGGCTACGCGCGGCTGCACGCAGCAGAACAGCTTCATCACCACGGTGCACACGCCCTTGAAGAAGCCCGGGCGGAACTCGCCTTCGAGGATGTCGCCCAGGTCGTGCGGTGGCTCCACGCGGTATTCCTGCGGCACCGGGTACATGTCCGACTCGGTCGGCGCGAACAGCACGTACACGCCTTCGCTCTGCAGCTTTTCCACGTCATCCTGCAGTGTGCGGGGGTACTTGTCGAAATCCTCGTTCGGGCCGAACTGCAGGCGGTTGACGAAGATCGACGCCACCACGGGGTCGCCATGCTGGCGCGCCAGGCGCATCAGCGACAGGTGGCCTTCATGCAGGTTGCCCATGGTCGGAACGAATGCCACGCGGTTCTGGCCGCGCAACTGGTCCCGCAACTCCTGGATGGAAGGAATGACTTTCATGAATGTGGTGTGCCGTCGTGGTTGGAGCGTGCCGCTGCGTGGCAGCTGGCGTGCCGGCTCTCTGGGTATGCTTTGGCCGACTGTCGGCGGATTGTAGAGCATCCGCGCCGGTTCGGGCCCGGCGCCCGCGGGGAATTGTTCCGCGGGGTGGAAGGATCAGGCCGGCGTGTACGCCAATCGCACATAAATCGGTGCGAACGGCTCTGCCTGGGTGATCTCGACCAGTGCCTCGCGCGACAGTTCGAGCATGGCGATGAAGTTCACCACCACCACTGGCACGCCCTTGCCGGAGCGGATCGCATCCTCGAACAGCTCGCTGAATTCCATGAAGCGGGCGTGCTGCAGGCGGCGCAGGATCTGGCTCATATGCTCGCGCACGGACAGTTCCTCGCGCGAGATCTTGTGGTGCTGGTTCAGCTTGGCGCGCTTGAGCACGTCGGCCCAGGCGGATTGCAGGTCCACCGTTTCCACGTCGGGGAAACGCTGCACCAGGCTCTGTTCGATATAGACCTGCGAACGCAGGAAATCGCGACCCAGCTGCGGCACGGTGTCCAGGCGCTGGGCGGCCAGTTTCATCTGCTCGTATTCGAGCAGGCGGCGCACCAGTTCGGCACGCGGATCCTCGGCCTCTTCGTCGCTGTCGGCCTTCTTGACCGGCAGCAACATGCGCGACTTGATCTCGATAAGCATCGCCGCCATCAGCAGGTACTCGGCCGCCAGTTCCAGGTTGGTCTGGCGGATCTGGTCGACGTACGAAAGATACTGGCGCGTCACCTGGGCCATCGGAATGTCCAGGACGTTGAAGTTCTGCTTGCGGATCAGGTACAGCAGCAGGTCAAGCGGGCCTTCGAAGGCCTCCAGGAAGACTTCCAGCGCATCGGGCGGGATGTACAGGTCCTGCGGCAGCTTGAACAGGGGCTCGCCATACAGGCGGGCGAACGCCATCCCGTCGACCATGTCGGCCGGATTGGCGCTGGCCCCGACAGGCTGCGCCACGCTGGGCAGTTCGACAGGCAGCGTCAGTTTTTCCTGCGCGCCGGGGTCCAGCGGATCGCTTGGATGCATCGGGATGGTCGTCGGAACGGCCAGGCGGCCGATCAGTTGTCGGACGAGTAGACGTACGGCTTCTGGGCCACGCGCGAGGCGTTGGCGCGCGCGCGTTCTTCGAGGTCGATCGGGGTCTTGTCCCACAGCAGGCCGCGGCCTTCGCGCTGCTCTGCTTCCAGCGACGGGCGCTCCTGCTTGAGCGTCTTCAGGAACTGGGTGATATCCGATTCGTACATGGCCATGATGAAACCTGTGCCCTCTGGGCGGCGTTGGGGGTGACGGGGCAAGATTTTACCGTATCGGCAAGCCCCGCTGCCGACGCGGGTGCCGGAAACCTGAATTTTGGCGTCGGGATGGCCTTGCGGCGTCAGCGGTGTGGTCAAATAGCGACTTGATTCGGGAGCCACAAGGACGGATGACGACTGCTTTGGGCCGCTTGGCCGCACAGCCCGCCACAGCCAAGGCGCCAGGCACCCGCGGCGGTGCCCGCCGGCTCTCGCACATGGCAGCCACCCGCGTCGCCACCCATGCCGCCGTTCTGGCCGCCGCCCTGATCCTGCTGGTGGCCCCCTGGCTGCCCGCGCATGCCGCCAAGGCCCAGTACAAGGTCGAGATCGACGCCCCCAAGGCGCTCAAGGACATTCTCGAAGAACACCTCGACCTGTCGCGCTACACCACGCGCACCGATATCTCCGACGACCAGTTCCAGTACATGGTGGAGACCGTGGGCGACCAGGTGCGCCAGTTTGCTTCCACTGAAGGCTGGTTCGACCCGGTCACCAAGGCCACCGTGGAAGGCGAGGGCGACCATCGCGTGGTCCATATCAGCGTGGACCCGGGCGCCCGCACCGTGATCCGGCGCGCGGATGTCGATGTAAGTGGTCCAGCCGCCACTCAGTCGCCCGAGCAAGTGGAGCAGATGCGCAAGAAGTGGGGCCTGCCGGTGGGTAATCCATTCCGGCAGGCCGACTGGGACAAGGCCAAGGAAGACGCGCTGGTGCAGCTGCAGAGCAAGAGCTACTACGGCGCGCGGCTGGCGTCGTCGCAAGCGCGCATCGAACCCGACGAACAGGCGGCCGACCTGCGCGCCAAATACGAAAGCGGCCCGGCCTATGTGCTCGGGCCCCTTGAGATCGAGGGCACGCGCCGCTACCCGGCCCAGATCATCCGCAACGTGAATCCGCTGAGCGAGGGAGAGCCCTACCGGGTGGAACGGCTGCTGGAGTTCCAGCGCGCCGTCCAGAACCAGCCCTATTTCTCGAACGTGCAGGTGGAATTGCAGGAGCCGCCCGCCGCCACGTCGGCCGAGGCGCAGCAGCAGACCGTGACGGCGCCGGTCAAGGTGAAGGTACGCGAATATCCCACGCACCGGCTCAGTTCCGGCGTCGGCTTCACCACCGATACCGGCGCGCAGGTGGAAGGCCGCTATTCGTACTACAACCTGTTCAACCGTGCCTGGGTGCTCGACACGCAGGCGCGGATCGAACAGAAGCGCCAGTACGGGTTTGTGGAAATGGCGATGCCGCCAGATCCGCACACCTACCGTAACAGTGTCTATACCAGCTACGAGCGCCTGATCGACGTCGAGAGCACCGACACGAAGAGCTGGCGCGCGGGCCTGAAGCGCTCGCGTTCGCGCGAAAAGTACGACACCACGGTGTCGCTGGACTTCTACTATGACGTGCTGACGCCTTACGGCGAGGCCCCGCAGTACTCGAAGGCGCTGGTGCCGGCATTCGCGTGGACGCGCCGCGACGTGGACAACCCCGTGTTCCCGCGCCGGGGCAACGTGATCAACACCCAGATTGGCGTGGCGGCCAAGGGCCTGCTTAGCGACGCCACGTTCCTGCGCGTGTACGGCCGGATTCGCCAGTACGTGCCGGTGGGCAATCGCGACCTGTTCGTGGCGCGGCTGGAACTGGGCGCGGACATGACGTCGAACGATCCGTCGCTGATCCCGGCCACGCTGCGGTTCCGCGCGGGCGGTACCGATTCGATCCGGGGCTACAGCTACCAG
This sequence comes from Cupriavidus sp. HE11, assembly GCF_056097175.1. NCBI lineage: Bacteria > Pseudomonadati > Pseudomonadota > Betaproteobacteria > Burkholderiales > Burkholderiaceae > Cupriavidus > Cupriavidus sp. HE11. Next base: position 1,141,001 of record NZ_CP184464.1, on the reverse strand, counting down.
TCGATCGGCACGCCGTCCGGCCAGAGCGTGCTGCCGGCGCGCTACCTGGGCACGGGCAGCCTGGAATACCAGTACTGGTTCAAGCCCGATTGGGGCGCGGCGGTGTTCTGGGACATGGGTACCGCCACCAACAACCTGAACGGCATCACGATCTACCACGGTGTGGGCGTGGGCGCGCGCTGGCGCAGCCCGGTGGGGCCGGTGCAGCTTGATGTCGGCTACGGCATCCAGCAGAAGCAGTTCCGGCCGCATATCTCGCTGGGGGTGGCGTTCTGATGAACATGCCGGACATGCCGCCCGTGCCGCGCGAGGATCGCGACAGGCCCCGCCAGCCCCGCCGTCCGCGCCGCCGGATCTGGAAGGTGCTGGCCTGGCTGGTGGGCATCCTGCTGGTAGTGGTGATCGCGCTGGTCGCCACCGCCGTGACGGCGCTGCGCACCGAGACCGGGACGCGCCATCTCTGGAACGTCGCCACGCGGCTGTCCGCGGGGATGCTCGCCGGCCAGTTCGATGGCGGCACCGTGACCAGCGGGCTGCGGCTGCACGATGTGGTGTTCGCCAGCGGCGACACGCGCGTCACCATCGACCGGATCGACTCGAAGTGGGAAATATCGTGGTCGCCCACGCGGCTGCATGTGGCATGGCTCAAGCTGGGCAAGATCGACGCACGCCTGCCCGCTTCCGCGCCGAGCACCGAGCCTGCGAAGATGCCGCAGTCGCTGGAGCTGCCGCTGGCCGTCGACGTGGACACGCTGACCGTCAGCGAACTGTCGCTGCTGCAGGGGCCGGCAGCCACGTCGAGCCCGCTGGTGCTATCGGACCTGTCGGGCGCGCTGCATAGCGACGGCCAGCGTCATCGCGTGGTCGTGGACAAGCTTGTCACGCCGTACGGCAAGCTGCAGGCCAATGCGCAGATCGGCAGCAAGACGCCGTTCCCGCTGACTGCCGAAGCGCTGCTGGAGGGCCGGTGGAAGGAAGAGGCCTATGCGGTGTCCGCCAACGCCAGCGGATCGCTTGCAGAACTGCGGGCCGAGCTGGAAGCCAATGGCGACCGCATCCGGGCGCGCGGCAATGCCGACGTGACGCCGTTCGGCAAGGTGCCGTTCACGCACCTGATTGTCGATGGCGAACGCATCAACCCGCGCCTGTTCAGCCCGACCGCGCCACAGGCCAACCTGACCGTCCATGCGGAGTTGCGCCCGGTGGAATCGGTGCCGCCTCCGCCAGAGGTTGCAAAGCCCAAGCCCGGCGAATCGACGGCCAGCGCGGTGGCCGCGGCATCGGCCGCGTCGGCGTCGGCGCCCGTGCCCACGCCGGCCGCCCCCACGAAGAACCCGCTGGCCGTGGCGGGCGAAGTCACCATCCGCAACCTGGAGCCGGGCCCGATCGACAAGGAACGCCTGCCGGTGCATGCGGTGCAGGCGCGCGTCGAGCTGAGCGAACTGACGCAGACGCTGCGCGACGTGCGGATTACCCTGCCGGGCCGGGCCGAGATCGTCGGCCAGGGCACGCTGCGCGAAGGGCGTGGCGGCTTCGATCTCGATGTCCGGCATCTCGACGCCGCCGCGCTGCACACGGGCATGGTGGCAACGAACCTGTCGGGCCCGGTGATCCTGCGCCTGGAGCCCGGCCGCCAGAGCGTGGCGCTGGACGTGGCGGGCGGCGAGATCAAGCTGTTCGCCGACGCCAGGATCGATGAAGACGCCGTCACGCTGACGGCGCTGCGCGCGGGCCTGGGCAGCGGCACGCTGACCGCGGACGGCAAGCTCGGGCTGAAGGACCAGCAAGCCTTCGACTTCAAGGGCAAGCTGGCCAACTTCGACCCGGCGCGGCTGGCCAAGGTGGCGCCGGGCCGGATCAACGCCGAGTTCTCGACCAAGGGCTCGCTGGCGAAAGTGCTACGCGTGGCGCTCGATTTCGCGTTGGGCGAGAGCGAGTATGCGGGATTGCCGATGACCGGCAACGGCAAGGTGCGCCTGGAAGGCGAGCGGCTGCTGCCGAGCCAGGCGTCACTGCTGATGGCCGGCAACCAGGTGAACCTGAATGGCAGCTTTGGCGCTCGCGGGGACAGCCTCAAGGTCAATATCGACGCGCCGCAGCTGGATCGCCTGAAGTTCGGCGTCGGCGGCCACGCCAAGGTGGATGCCGTGGTCACCGGCACGCTCAAGAAGCCCGAGGTGGTGGGCGACTACAGCGCCCAATCTCTGGTGGTGGGGCCGCACAAGGTTGCCAGCGCCAACGGCCATGTGGAACTGCGTGGCGGACTGGACGGCACGCTGTCGGCGCAACTGGCTGCGCGCGACTACCACGGGCCGCAGGCCACGATCCGCACACTCGATGCCAACCTGAGCGGCACACAGGCCAACCACAACTTCGACGCCAAGGCTGCGGGCACGATGCATGAACGCCCCCTGCAGCTGTCGCTGTCGGGGCAGGGTGCCTGGCGCGGCGACCAGGGCTGGACCGGCACGATCCGCACGCTTGAGGAGCGCGGCACGGCCAACGTCAGGCTCGTTTCGCCCACCCAGCTGATGGTGGCGGATCGCCATATCCGGCTGGGCCAGACGCGGCTGCAGTTCGACCGCGCGACCATGAGCATCGAAGGCTTCGAATTCGATCATGGCCGTATCCGCACGCAGGGCAATTTCAATGGCGTGGAAGTGGGCAACATCATCAAGCTGATGGAGACCTTCAGCGGGGAATCGCAGCCGGTGCGCTCGGACCTGGTGCTCGATGGCGGCTGGAACCTGAACCTTGCCGAGACCGCCACCGGGTTTGCCGAAATCCGGCGGCGCAGCGGCGATGCGTCGGTCAATGCGGGCCGGGGCTGGACCACGCTGGGCCTGGGCGAGACCGCGCTGCGGGCGGACTTTAGCGGCAACCGCGTGACGCTGCGCGGCGGCTCCACATCGCAACGGATTGGCAAGGTGGCCGTCGATGCGTCGGCGGGGCTGGTCAGCGAAGAGGGCCTGCTGACCGTGGGGCCGGGGTCGACGCTCGGCGGCACGGTCACTGCCGACATCCCGCGCCTGAAATCGCTGGAGGCGCTCAGTGGTCCGCAATACGCGCTCGAAGGCAAGCTGGCGGCGGCCCTGCAGCTGGCCGGCACGGTGGGCAGCCCGCTGCTGACCGGTGCCATCGACGGCAGCGGCATCGGCATCACGCTCTATGACCTGGGCATCCGGCTGACCGATGGCGAGGTTCACGTGGTGCTGGACAAGAACACCGTGGAACTGAAGCAGGTGCGGTTCCGTGGCGGCGACGGCACGCTGACGGCCACCGGCGCGGTGAAGCTGGGCGAGACCGATCCGAACCTGACCGGCCGCATCGTCGCGGACAAGCTGCAGCTGTTTGCCAGCCCCGAGCGCACGCTGATCGTGTCCGGCGAGGCTGGCATCGCCAACGAGAACAAGCTGATCGCCATTCGTGGCAAGTTCCGCGTGGATCGTGGCCTGTTCGACCTGCCCAAGGCCAGCGCGCCGGTGCTGGGCGACGATGTGGTGGTGGTGCGCCGCAAGGACGAGCGCGAACTCAAGACCGCCGCCACGCCGGTGGTGCCCGAATCCAAGCCGGCCAGCCGCTTCAGCCCGCTGATCGACGTGACGATCGACCTGGGCGACAGCTTCCGCTTCCGCGGGGCCGGCGCCGATATCCTGCTGGCCGGCCAGCTTGGCATCAAGAGCGAACCGCTGACGCCGATGCGCGCAACGGGCACCGTGCGCGTGGTGGAGGGCACCTACGAGGCCTTTGGCCGCAAGCTCGAAATCGACCGCGGCACGATCAACTTCAATGGCCCGGTGGACAACCCGAACATGTTCATCCGCGCCCTGCGCCGCAACCAGGAGGTGGAGGCCGGCGTGGAAGTCACGGGTACGGTGCGGCTGCCGCGCGTGCGGCTGGTGTCGGAGCCGAACGTGCCGGACGAGGACAAGCTGTCGTGGCTGATGTTCGGCTATGGCGCCGAAAGTGCCGGGTCCAGCCAGCAGCGCCAGCTTAGCGGCGGCGCGATTGGTGGCGCTGCGCTGGGCATGATCGGTGGCAAGGCCGGCAAGAGCGTGGTGTCGCATTTCGGCATCGACGAATTCTCGATCGGCCCCAGCACGGCCGGCCTGAACGACCAGCAGGTGGTGAGCATCGGCAAGGCGGTATCCGACCAGATTTCGGTCGGCTACGAGCAAAGCCTGACGTCGGCATCCAACGTGGTGAAACTGACCTGGGCGTTCTCGCGGCGCTGGTCGCTGATTGCCAAGGGCGGATCGATCAACGGCCTGTCGGTGCTGTTCAACCGCCGGTTCAACAATTGGGATACGCTGTTTGCCGGTGATTCGGGCCGGCGCAGGAATGCCGCGGCCGACGCCACCGTGGAAGGCGCCAGCGCGCCCGCCGGCGATCCCGTCGAAGCCATCAAACGATGAAGCCAATCCTTGCGAGGCTTGCAATGCCACCCTTCAACCACGCGTCTCGCAGACGCCTTGCCGCCATGGGACTGATTGCCAGCCTGCTTGCCCTGTTCGGATGCGACCAGCAGAAGGTCGACGAAGCCATGAAGAAGGCGAAATCGGTTGCCACCGACACCTGGAACAGCGTCAAGCCCGACAGCCAGCTGTTCAAGGGCATCGAGATCGGCAAGTCAACCGAGGACGACGTGCGGCGCCAGGCCGGCAAGCCCGAGATCGTCTGGGAAGAACCGGACGGCGGCCGTCGCCTGGAATACCCGCGCGGCCCCGAAGGCGCCACGACCTGGATGGTGACGACCAACGCCGATGGCACCGTGCGCGCGATCGAGCAGGTGCTGACGGCCGAGAATTTCGCAAAAGTACGACCCGGCATGAACAAGGACCAGATCCGCCGGATGCTGGGCAAGCCGACCAAGGTGGAAGCGTTCCGCCTCAAGCAGGAAGAAGTGTGGGGCTACCGCTGGTTTGAAAGCCCGACGGATCGGGCCTTCTTCAACGTGCATTTCAACAACGACGGCACGGTGACTACCACGTCGCGCAGCGACGATCCGTCGAAGCGGCAGGGCGGCTGAATAACCAGCTGAGGTATTGAGGGATTTTCCCCCTCTCCCACTTGTGGGAGAGGGGCGGGAGAGAGGGCAGGCCGTCCACATTGCGACAAGTCGGCAAGCAGAACCTCGATGCCCTCTCCCCCCAACCCCCGTCCCGCAGGGCGGGAGAGGGGAGCAACAACAGCAGAGAGCGCCAGATCAGCGAATGCGCATGCCCGGCACGGCGCCGCTGTGCGGTTCCAGGATGTACAGGCCCGGATTGGCCTTCTCATCCGCGGCCGACGCGGCCAGCACCATGCCTTCGGACATGCCGAACTTCATCTTGCGCGGCGCCAGGTTGGCGACCACCACGGTCAGCTTGCCCACGAGTTGCTCGGGCGTGTAGGCCGACTGGATGCCCGAGAACACGTTGCGCGTCTTGCCTTCGCCCAGGTCCAGCGTCAGCTGCAGCAGCTTGTTCGAGCCTTCCACCTTCTGGCATTCGACGATCTTGGCCACGCGGAGGTCGATCTTCGCGAAGTCGTCAATGGTGATCGTGTCGCCGATCGGCTCGATCGAGGCGGCGGCATCGGCAGCCGGAGCGGCGCCCGAAGCCTGCAGCGATTCCTTGTTGGCGGCCAGCAGCGCGTCGATCTGCTTGGTGTCCACGCGCGTCATCAGGTGCTGGTACGCCTGGATCGGACGGTCGGCGGACAGCTGCTTGTCGATGCCACGCCAGTCGAGCGGCTCGATGTTCAGGAACGACTCCACGCCGGCGGCCATGGTCGGCACCACGGGCTTCAGGTAGACCGTCAGCAGGCGGAACGCCTCGAGCGAGACCGAGCATGCTGCGTGCAGGGCATCGCGCTTGCTTTCGTCCTTTGCCAGTTCCCACGGCTTGTTGGTGTCGACGAACGCGTTCACGGCGTCGGTCAGCTCCATCACCAGGCGCAGCGCCTTGCTGTACTCGCGGCCTTCGTAGAACGCGGCCACCTGCGGCGCGGCCTGGCGCAGCTGCTCCAGCAGCGGGTTGGCCAGCGCGGCCTCGTTGACCTTGCCGTCGAAGCGCTTGACCAGGAAGCCGGCCGCACGGCTGGCAATGTTCACGTACTTGCCGATCAGGTCGCTGTTCACGCGGGCGACGAAGTCGTCCAGGTTCAGGTCCAGGTCTTCCATGCTCGCGTTGAGCTTGGCGGCGAAGTAGTAACGCAGCCATTCCGGGTTCATCCCGGTGTCGATGTAGCTTTGCGCGGTGATGAATGTGCCGCGCGACTTGCTCATCTTGGCGCCGTCTACGGTCAGGAAGCCGTGCGCGAACACGTTGGTCGGGGTGCGATAGCCCGAGAACTTGAGCATCGCGGGCCAGAACAGCGTGTGGAAGTACAGGATGTCCTTGCCGATGAAGTGGTACTGCTCGGCGGTCGAATGCGGGCCAACCCAGGCGTCGAAGTCGATGCCGCGCTTCGCTGCCAGGTTCTTGAAGCTGGCGTAGTAGCCGATCGGGGCGTCCAGCCACACATAGAAGTACTTGCCCGGCGCGCCCGGGATCTCGAAGCCGAAGTAGGGCGCGTCGCGCGAGATATCCCAGTCGGACAGCGTCGAGGCCTCGCCTTCGGCGCCCAGCCATTCCTGCATCTTGTTGCTGGCTTCGGGCTGGGCCAGGTCGGCCACCCATTCGCGCAGGAACGTCTCGCAGCGCGGATCGGACAGCTTGAAGAAGAAATGCGTCGACGACTTGCGTACCGGCGTGGCGCCCGACACCACCGAGTACGGGTTCTTCAGGTCGGTGGGCACGTACGTGGTGCCGCATACTTCACACGAATCGCCGTACTGGTCCTTGGCGCCGCACTTCGGGCACTCGCCCTTGATGAAGCGGTCCGGCAGGAACATGTTCTTGACCGGGTCGAAGAACTGCTCGACATCGCGCTCGGCGATCAGGTCCTGGCCTTTCAGCGACAGGTAGATCTTCTCGCAGAGTTCGCGGTTTTCCTCGGCGTCGGTGCTGTAGTAGTTGTCGAACGACACCAGGAAGCTGTCGAAATCGCGCTTGTGTTCGGTCCAGACGCGGTCGATCAGCTGCTTGGGCGTGATGCCTTCCTTTTCCGCACGCAGCATGACCGGGGTGCCATGGGTGTCGTCGGCGCCGACGTAGTAGACCTCGTTGCCCATCATGCGCTGGAAGCGCACCCAGATGTCGGTCTGGATGTACTCCACCAGGTGGCCGATATGGATCTGGCCGTTGGCGTACGGCAGGGCAGAGGTAACGAGAATGCGGCGTGCGGTCATGAAAAGAGCCGTTCAGTGGGTGTCGATGCGCGCCCGGCGGCTGCCGGACGAAGGAACCGGCTATTTTAGCAACTGCCCGCGCAGATTGCTCGGATTGGCGTCGAACGCGGCACAATCGGCGCCCAATATCGCTGAATTGGCAGGCCAAATGCCGCATCGGCAATCAAACGGGCAAAAAAAAGCGCCGGTTAGTCACCGGCGCAGCTTTCCACAACGGAAAAGGAGGAGAAATCAGGTACCGCCCGGGAGGTCAGCCACCCATCGCGAGCCAGCAACGGTGGCAAGCGGTACCTGAACTCTATGACTGGTCACCCCGAAATTGGTTTCAAGAAAATTTCGACGCGACGATTTTGTGCCCGTCCGGCCTCGGTAGCGTTGTCCGCCACGGGCTGGGTCTGGCCCCGTCCTTCGGCCGTCAGGCGGTTGCGGGTCACGCCGTGGTCACCCAGATAGGCAGCCACGCTCTGGGCGCGGCGCTGCGACAGCTGCATGTTGTAGCTCGGGTTGCCGGTGCTGTCGGTATGGCCCACGACGTTGGCGGTCACGTCCTGGTGCTGGCTCAGCGTCTGCGAGACCTGGTCCAACACGTTGCGGAACGACGGCTTGATCGTGGCGCTGTCGGTATCGAACGTCACCTGGCTCGGGATATTGACCTTCAGCGAGCCGTCCGGCTGCTCGGTGATCTGCGTGCCGGTGCCGGCGGTGTCCTTGTTCAGCTTGCCGCGGATGGCATTCCAGTTGTAACCGGTAGCGCCGCCCAGCGCGCCGCCCACGGCAGCGCCGACCAGCGTGCCCGTGGTGTTGCCGCCGATCAGGTTGCCCAGCCCAGCCCCCACGGCCGCGCCTACGCCGGTGCCGACCGCGGTATGGGTCTGCTGTTCGGTGGCGCACCCTGCCAGGGCCGCAGCGGCGACGATCGAGACGGTAACGAGCTTGAGGTTCATGCTTTCTCCTTCTGGTGATACCCGTAAATGTTTGGCCAACGCCATGTCGCATGGTAACGCCTGCCGCCAGGGGGCGGCCGGGGCGCGACAAGTTTCAACATGCGTATGAAAACGCTCAGGGTCTTCCACGCGCTGACGCACATGGCCGGAGCGCCGCTAGGCCGGCGCACTACAATAGGCAGATGGCGCCAGCCGCACAAGCCCAGGAGTGTGAGAGATGTAAATGTCTGTAAATCCACACTTAACCAAGGGTTAAATCAGAAGGCGTGCCACGGTCTGCGCGGACCTGCTACCGTGGCCCCTGCCGGATGGCGTTCTTTTGCTACATTACGCGCCTCGCATCCCCCACTATTTCATTCCAAGAGCGGAGTCTGTCTTGAGCCTCACCATTGAACAGGTAACCGAAGTCCTGCGTACGGTCATCGATCCCAACACGGGCAAGGACCTCGTCTCCACGCGGTCGGCGCGCAACGTGCGGGTCGACGGCAGCAACGTGTCCGTGGAGGTGGAGCTTGGCTATCCGGGCAAGAGCCAGTTCGACCTGATCCGCAACCTTGTGACCGATGCCGTGCGCAAGCTGGATGCCGCGGCCAATGTCAGCGTGGCGGTGTCGATGAAGATCGTCGCCCACGCGGTGCAGCGCGGCGTGAAGCTGCTGCCCGGCGTGCGCAACGTGATTGCCGTGGCATCGGGCAAGGGCGGCGTGGGCAAGTCCACGACGGCCGTGAACCTGGCCCTGGCCCTGGCCGCCGAGGGCGCGCGCGTGGGCATGCTGGATGCCGATATCTATGGCCCGAGCCTGCCGATGATGCTGGGCATCAGCGGCCGCCCCGAATCCACCGACGGCCAGACCATGATGCCGCTGCAGGGCCACGGCCTGCAGGCCAATTCCATCGGCTTCCTGATCGAACAGGACAATCCGATGGTCTGGCGCGGCCCGATGGTGACCTCCGCGCTGGAGCAACTGCTGCGCCAGACCAACTGGACTGACCTGGACTACCTGATCGTCGACATGCCGCCGGGCACCGGCGATATCCAGCTGACGCTGTCGCAGAAGGTGCCGGTCACCGGTGCCGTGATCGTGACCACGCCCCAGGACATCGCGCTGCTGGACGCCCGCAAGGGTCTCAAGATGTTCGAGAAGGTCGGCATCCCGATCCTCGGTATCGTCGAGAACATGGCGGTCTACTGCTGCCCGAATTGCGGCCATACGGAACATATCTTCGGTGCCGGCGGCGCCCAGAAAATGAGCAGCGAATACAGCGTGGACGTGCTGGGCAGCCTGCCGCTGAACCTGTCGATCCGCGAACAGGCCGATTCGGGCCGTCCTACCGTGGTAGCCGAGCCCGATGGCGCGATCGCCGAGATCTACCGCGAAGTGGCGCGCAAGGTAGCCATCAAGGTTGCCGACAAGGCGCGCGACATGAGCAACAAGTTCCCGAGCATCGTCGTCCAGAACACCTGACCGCCTGCCGGACAGCCAAAAATGGGAGGCTGTCCGACATTGTCGTGCCGGGCGCCTGTCCTACAATCCACACGGCAGGCGTCGACGTTCACGCGCGGGCATCGCGCATACAAGCAAGAAGAGGAGGAACGGCATGAAACGTGTACTTTTCGGATTGACGGTGGGTGCTGCCGCGTTGCTGGCAGCCGGATGCGCGCAGACGGACAAGAGCCCTTCGGCGGCGCCAACGGCCAGTGCCGCCATGGCCGCCCCGGGTGCCACCCGGGCCGCCGCCCCGCTGGCGCCCAAGAGCGGCACCAATACAGGTGGGCGCGTCACGTTTGAGCAGCAGCCGGGCGGTGGCGTGATGGTGGTGGTGGCGGTAACGGGCCTGCCGCCGGGCACCACGCATGGCTTCCATATCCACGAAAAAGGTGATTGTTCGGCGCCGGACGCCATGAGCGCGGGCGGCCACTTCAACCCGGGCGCCAAGCCGCATGGCCAGATGTCGATGCCTGACCATCATGCCGGCGACATGAACAACCTGACGGCCGACTCCGCCGGCAACGCGCGCGCGCAGTTCGTGATGAGCGACGTGACCGTGGGGGCGGGCCCGAACAGCGTGGTGGGCCGCGCGGTGGTCGTCCACAAGGACCCGGACGACTATCGCACACAGCCCACGGGCAATTCGGGCGGCCGTATCGCTTGCGGCGTGATCGCGGCGACCTGATTGGCGGTACCTGGCTGGCACCTGGCCGCGCGACCTGACCGGCCGCGTGGCCGCGAGGCCGCGTCCACGGGCCCTTTTCCCGCCAGACGGGAGAAGGGCGCCCGGCCTTGACCGCCTGCGCCGGGTCCGTGCCGCGAATGGTTGTACAATGCGCCCCATTCCAGCGGCGCCGGGTATGGCCGGCCAGCCGTCCGACCATCCTGCCACGTCTATATGAGCATCAAATCCGACAAGTGGATCCGCCGCATGGCGGAACAGCACGGCATGATCGAACCGTTCGAGCCCGGCCAGGTGCGGGAGTCGGACGGGCGCAAGATCGTTTCCTATGGCACGTCGAGCTACGGCTACGACATCCGGTGCGCCGACGAATTCAAGATCTTCACGAACATCAACAGCACGATCGTCGATCCGAAGAACTTCGACGAGAAGTCGTTCGTGGACTTCAAGGGTGACGTTTGCATCATCCCGCCGAACTCGTTCGCGCTGGCCCGCACGATGGAGTACTTCCGGATTCCGCGCAGCGTGCTGACCATCTGCCTGGGCAAGAGCACGTACGCGCGCTGCGGCATCATCGTCAACGTGACGCCGTTCGAGCCCGAGTGGGAAGGCTATGTGACGCTGGAGTTCTCGAACACCACGCCGCTGCCCGCCAAGATCTACGCCGGCGAGGGCTGCGCGCAGGTGCTGTTCTTCGAATCGGACGAGGTCTGCGAGACCTCGTATGCGGACCGCGGCGGCAAGTACCAGGGCCAGCACGGTGTCACGCTGCCGAAGACCTGACGGCCTGTCATTTTCCTGCCTCACAATCCCGGCGTGTGAATCGCGCCGGTGGCGCCGCCGGGCTCGACCGCCCGCGGGCCAGACCTGACGAACGAGCCACATGTCGCCGCTGCGGGATCCTCCCGCCGGCCATGTGGCTCAAGTCTTTACAAGCACCCTCATCAAGGATTGCCCGATGAAATTCCGCTTCCCCGTCATCATCATCGATGAAGACTTCCGTTCCGAGAACATTTCCGGCTCGGGCATTCGCGCACTGGCCGAGGCCATCGAGCGCGAGGGCATGGAAGTGATGGGTCTGACCAGCTATGGCGACCTGACATCGTTCGCCCAGCAGGCCAGCCGGGCTTCCACGTTCATCGTGTCGATCGACGACGACGAGTTCGTGCGCGCCGACGACCAGCCCGAAGCCGCCGCCATCGAGAAGCTGCGCGCGTTCGTGAACGAGGTGCGTCGCCGCAATACGGACCTGCCGATTTTCCTGTACGGCGAAACGCGCACTTCGCGTCACATTCCGAACGATATCCTGCGCGAACTGCACGGCTTCATCCACATGTTCGAGGACACCCCCGAATTCGTGGCGCGCCACATCATCCGCGAAGCCAAGGTCTACCTGGACACGCTGGCCCCGCCGTTTTTCAAGGCGCTGATCGACTACGCGCAGGACAGCTCGTACTCGTGGCACTGCCCGGGCCATTCGGGCGGCGTGGCGTTCCTGAAGAGCCCGGTGGGCCAGGTATTCCACCAGTTCTTTGGCGAGAACATGCTGCGCGCCGATGTCTGCAATGCCGTGGAAGAGCTGGGCCAGCTGCTGGACCACACCGGCCCGGTGGCGGCATCGGAGCGCAATGCCGCGCGCATCTTCAACTCGGACCATATGTTCTTCGTGACCAACGGCACGTCGACGTCGAACAAGATGGTATGGCACGCCAACGTGGCCCCGGGCGACATCGTGGTGGTGGACCGCAACTGCCACAAGTCGATCCTGCACGCGATCATGATGACCGGCGCGATCCCGGTGTTCCTGATGCCGACGCGCAACCACTACGGCATCATCGGCCCGATTCCGAAGAGCGAGTTCGATCCGGAGACCATCCGCAAGAAGATCGAGAACCATCCGTTCGCCAGCAAGGCCAAGAACCAGAAGCCGCGCATCCTGACGATCACCCAGGGCACGTACGACGGCGTGCTGTACAACGCCGAGCAGATCAAGGAAATGCTGACGTCGGAAATCGACACGCTGCATTTCGACGAAGCCTGGCTGCCGCACGCCGCGTTCCACGACTTCTATCGCGACATGCATGCGATCGGCCGCGACCGTCCGCGCAGCAAGGACGCGCTGGTGTTTGCCACGCAGTCCACGCACAAGCTGCTGGCCGGCCTGTCGCAGGCATCGCAGATCCTGGTGCAGGATTCCGAGACGCGCAAGCTTGACCGCTACCGCTTCAACGAGGCCTACCTGATGCATACCTCGACGAGCCCGCAGTACTCGATCATTGCTTCGTGCGACGTCGCCGCGGCCATGATGGAAGCGCCGGGCGGCACCGCGCTGGTCGAGGAGAGCATTGCCGAGGCGCTGGACTTCCGCCGCGCCGTGCGCAAGGTCGAAGCCGACTACGACGTCATGAACAATGGCGACTGGTGGTTCAAGGTCTGGGGCCCGGACACGCTGGCCGAGGAAGGCGTGCCCGACCGCGACGAATGGATGCTCCAGGCCAACGAGCGCTGGCACGGCTTCGGCGACCTGGCCGATGGCTTCAACCTGCTGGACCCGATCAAGGCCACGATCATCACCCCGGGCCTGGACGTGGACGGCGAGTTCAGCGAACGCGGCATCCCGGCGGCCATCGTCACCAAGTACCTGGCCGAGCACGGCATCATCATCGAGAAGACGGGCCTGTACTCGTTCTTCATCATGTTCACGATCGGCATTACCAAGGGCCGCTGGAACTCGCTGGTGACCGAGCTGCAGCAGTTCAAGGACGACTACGACCAGAACCAGCCGCTGTGGCGTGTGCTGCCCGAGTTCGTGGGCAAGTACCCGCAGTACGAGCGGATGGGCCTGCGCGACCTGTGCGATGCCATCCACAGCGTGTACAAGGCCAACGACGTGGCCCGCGTGACCACCGAGATGTACCTGTCGGACATGGAGCCGGCGATGAAGCCGTCGGACGCCTGGGCGATGATGGCGCACCGCGAGATCGAGCGCGTGCCCGTGGACGAGCTGGAAGGCCGCGTGACTGCCATCCTGCTGACGCCGTATCCGCCGGGCATCCCGCTGCTGATCCCGGGCGAACGCTTCAACCGCACCATCGTGCAGTACCTGAAGTTCGCGCGCGAGTTCAACAAGCTGTTCCCGGGCTTCGAGACCGATATCCACGGCCTGGTGGAAGACGAGATCGACGGCCAGACGGCGTACTTCGTGGACTGCGTGAAGCAGTAAGGGTTTCGCGCTTCCTCAATGAAAAACCCCCGGACCGCAAGGCCGGGGGTTTTTGTTTGGGCGTGGTCTGTTGGGAGAGGCTTTGCCCTCTCCCCCGCCCCTCTCCCGCAAGCGGGCGAGGGGAGAACACCAGGGGGAACATCAAGGTCTGCCGGTTTGCTCCTACTTGCTCTTCTCGAACTGGAACTGCGGCGCCGCCGGCTCGCTGTCGGTGCTGCTGCCCGGCAGTTCCAGCGTACCCGGCGTCGATGCCCCTCCGCCCGGTTTGCTCTCTTCCCCGCCTAGCGGAATGCTGACTTCGGCGGAATTACTATGCTTGAGCGATCCCTTGTCGAGCAGCCCGGTCACCATGCCCGGCCAGAACATCACCAGCAGCACCATGATGAGCTGCAGGCCGACCCAGGGCAGCGCGCCCCAGTAGATGTCCGAGCTCTTCACTTCCTTCGGCGCGATGCCGCGCAGGTAGAACAGCGCGAAGCCGAACGGCGGATGCATGAACGACGTCTGCATGTTCACGCACAGCATCACCCCGAACCAGACCAGCGCGGCGGTGGCGGCGGCCTCGGGGTTGCCGCCCATCGAATCGGCCACCACGGGCGCCAGGACCTTGACGGCCACCGGGGCAAGCATCGGCACCACGATGAACGCGATCTCGAAGAAGTCCAGGAAGAACGCCAGGAAGAAGATGAACAGGTTCACCACGATCAGGAAGCCGATCCAGCCGCCCGGCAGCGAGGTGAACAGGTGCTCGACCCACGCGCCGCCATCCACGCCCTGGAACACTACCGAAAAGCAGGTGGAACCGATCAGGATGAACACCACCATCGCCGTGATCCGGGCGGTGGACTGGTACGCCTCGACAATCAGCAGGCGCAGTTCGGTCAGCTGTCCGGCGCGGATCAGCAGCCAGAGCACCACCAGGTAGGCCACGGCCAGGGGAATCCGGAACGCATGCGAACCGAACGCGAACACACCCACTGCCGCCGCCACCAGCGTGGCGCCGATGCCGATGCGGTAGATATTGCGGTCGATCCGGTTGAAACCCTTGTCGCGGATCACGGCCAGCACCAGCGCGCCGACGGCGCCCATCGCGCCCGATTCGGTCGGGGTGGCGATGCCCAGCATGATCGTGCCCAGCACCAGGAAGATCAGCACCGCGCAGGGGATGATGCCGCGCAGGCACTTGGCCCACAGCGCCCAGCCGCGCAGCGTGCGGGCTTCGGGCGGCACCGGCGGCAGCCAGTCGGGCTTGATCCGGGTCAGGACGAAGGTGTACAGCGCGAACAGCGCGATCTGCACGACCGAGGGGCCCCAGGCGCCCAGGTACATGCTGCCCACGTCGGCGCTGCCGGCCGGCGTCTTGAGTTGGTCGGCCAGTACCACCAGCACCAGCGACGGCGGCACCAGCTGCGTGATCGTGCCCGATGCGGCCAGCACGCCCGTGGCGTACTTCATGTTGTAGCGGTAGCGCATCATCACGGGCAGCGAGATCATCGCCATGGCAATGACCTGCGCGGCCACCGTGCCGGTGATCGCCCCCAGGATAAAGCCGACGATGATCACCGAGTAGCCCAGGCCGCCCCGCACCGGGCCGAACAGCTGGCCCATCGAGTCGAGCATGTCCTCCGCGAGCCCGCATTTTTCCAGGATCGCGCCCATGAACGTGAAGAACGGGATCGCCAGCAGCAGTTCGTTTGCCAGCACGCTGCCGAACACCCGGCTGGGCACGGCCTGCAGGAACTGCAGCGGGAAGTACCCCCATTCGATGGCCAGGAAGCCGAAGGCGAGGCCCACCGCCGAGAGCGAGAATGCGACCGGGAACCCGATCAGCATGAATACCACCAGGCCGCCGAACATCAGCGGCGGCATATATTCCAATGGAATCATTATTGCACCGGCCTTTCGTATTTTGATTCGATGCGCACCAGGCCCTTCAGGGCGGCAAAGCGCTTGATCAGTTCGGAAATCCCCTGCAGCGTAAGCAGGGCAAAGCCGATGGGCACCACGAGCTTGATCGGGTAACGGGGCAGGCCGCCCGAGTTGCCCGACTGCTCGAGAATGCGCCACGAAGGCAGGAACAGCGATTCCCACGACAACCACGTGAACAGGATCGTGGACGGCAGCAGGAACACGACGATGCCGAAGATGTCGATCCAGTGCTGCGCGCGCTCGGACACGTTGCCGTAGATCAGGTCCACGCGCACGTGCTCATTGCGCTGGAACGTGTACGACGCGCCGAACATCACGGAAATGGCAAACATGTACCACTGCAGTTCCAGCGGCCAGTTGTCGCTAAGGTTGAAGCCGTAACGAAGCAGGGCGTTCCCTGCGCTGATCAGACACGACAGCAGGATCATGATGTTTGCAAGCCTGCCCGTGTGCTGATTCAACCTGTCGATCTGTCGTGACAGACCAAGCAAGTAATTCATGGGTTGTCTCCCCCCGGTTTTATGCGCCGATTAGTGTATCTGTAACAAATTATGTGAGCGCTAGGGGATTGTCCTACCGATGTGGCAATTCGGTGCCAAGCCCCGGAAAACAAACGAAAAACCAAAGAAAAAGCCGCCGGAGCCCGAAGGCCACGGCGGCTTTTTTACGACGCAGGCTTACGTGAAACTTACACGGTCACAGCGCCTTGCGTGCGGCGGCGATGGCGGCGCGGACCTGGTCCGGCGCGGTGCCACCAATATGGTTGCGCGATGCGACCGAGCCTTCCAGCGTCAGCACGGCATGCACGTCGTCGCCGATCAGCGAAGCCTTGTCGCCCAGGCCGGAAACCTGGCGCAGCTCCTCGACCGTCAGGTCGGCCAGGTCGCAATGGCGGTCGTCGCAGGCACGCACGGCGTGGGCCACGGCCTCGTGCGCGTCGCGGAACGGCAGGCCGCGCTTGACCAGGTAGTCGGCCAGGTCGGTGGCGGTGGCGTAGCCCTGCAGCGCGGCGGCGCGCATGTTGTCGGGCTTGACGCTGATGCCCGGCACCATGTCGGCGAAGATGCGCAGCGTGTCCACCACGGTGTCCACCGTGTCGAACAGCGGCTCCTTGTCTTCCTGGTTGTCCTTGTTGTAGGCCAGCGGCTGGCCCTTCATCAGCACCAGCAGGCCGTTCAGGTGGCCGTACACGCGGCCGGTCTTGCCACGCGCCAGTTCGGGCACGTCGGGGTTCTTCTTCTGCGGCATGATCGAGCTGCCCGTGCAGAAGCGGTCGGCGATGTCGATGAAGCCGACGCGCGGGCTCATCCAGATCACCAGTTCCTCGCTGAATCGCGAGATATGGGTCATGACCAGCGACGCGGCGGCCAGGAATTCGATGGCGAAGTCGCGGTCGGACACGGCGTCCAGCGAATTGCGGCACACGCCGTCGAAGCCCAGCTGCTGGGCCACGAATTCGCGGTCGATGGGGTAGCTGGTGCCGGCCAGCGCGGCGGCGCCCAGCGGCAGGCGGTTCACGCGGCGGCGGCAGTCGGCTATGCGCTCGGCGTCGCGCGTGAACATCTCCACGTAGGCCATCAGGTGGTGGCCGAACGTGACCGGCTGTGCTACCTGCAGGTGGGTGAAGCCCGGCAGGATGGTGTCGGCGTTCTTCTCGGCCAGGTCCAGCAGCGCACCGCGCAGGTCGCCCAGCAGGCCGATGATGTTGTCGATCTCGCTGCGCAGCCACAGGCGGATGTCGGTGGCCACCTGGTCGTTACGCGAGCGGCCCGTGTGCAGGCGCTTGCCGGCATCGCCGACCAGCGCGGTCAGGCGCGCTTCGATATTGAGGTGGACGTCTTCCAGGTCGAGCTTCCACTCGAACGCGCCGGACTCGATCTCGCCCCGGATCTGCGTCATGCCGCGCTCGATCTCGGCGCGGTCGGCGTCGGCGATGATGCCCTGCTTCGCCAGCATGGCCGCATGCGCCAGCGAGCCCTGGATGTCGAACAGCGCCAGGCGCTTGTCGAAGAAGACCGACGCGGTGTAACGCTTCACCAGGTCGGACATCGGTTCGGAGAAGCGGGCGGACCAGGCTTCGCCTTTCTTGGCAAGTTGGGAGGTCATGTCAGGGGCAGGGCGGAAAATCGGAAACGGCGATTATATCGCCAGAGGGCAGGGCAAATGCGGGTGGGTGGCTCCCCTCTCCCGCAGCGCGGGAGAGGGGCTGGGGGAGAGGGCAGGCCGCTCAACGTGCGAAGTCGGCAACCGGAACCGCTTTACCCTCTCCCCCGACCCCTCTCCCGCTGGGCGGGAGAGGGGAGAAAAGCGGCGACAACGCAACAAAAATCAGCCGCTATTACGCAACCCCGCCGCCACCCCATTGATCGTCAAGTGAATCCCGCGTCGCACGCGAACGTCGTCGGCGTCCTTGCCGGCGCGGTAGCGCTTGAGCAGTTCCACCTGCAGGTGGTTCAGCGGGTCCAGGTAGGCAAAGCGGTTCTTGATCGAGCGCGCCAGCAGCGGGTTATCGGACAGGCGTTCCGTGCGGCCCGTGATCAGCGACAGCATTTCGCTGGTCAGATGCCACTCGGCGCTGATGCGCGAGAACACGGCCTTGCGCAGCGCCGGGTCGTCGCACAGCCCCGCGTAACGCGACGCCACGGCCAGGTCGGTCTTGGCAAGCACCATGTCCATGTTCGACAGCAGCGTGCGGAAGAACGGCCAGGTCTTGACCATGCGCTTCAGCGTGGCCACGGCCACCTTGCGCGACTTTTCGTCCGGTGCCGCGTCCAGCATGGCCTTGACCGCGCTGCCAAAGCCGTACCAGCCCGGCAGCAGCAGGCGGCACTGGCCCCACGAGAAGCCCCACGGAATCGCGCGCAGATCCTCGATCTTGCGGCTCTTCTTGTCCATCAGCTTGCGCGAGGCCGGCCGCGAACCCAGGTTCAGGTCGGCAATCTCGGTGATCGGCGTGGTCGCGAAGAAATAGTCCTTGAAGCCCGGGGTCTCGTACACCAGGTGCCGGTACGCGCGGAACGCGTGGTCGGACAGCTGCTGCATGACCGCTTCGAACGTGGCGAGCCCGGCCGGCGCGTTCTGCGTGGGCAGCAGCGACGCCTCCAGCGTGGCCGCGATCACCGTTTCCAGGTTGCGCCGGCCGATTTCCGCATTGGCGAACTTGCTATTGATGATTTCGCCCTGCTCGGTCAGGCGGATCTGGCCGTTCACGGTGCCCGGCGGCTGCGACAGGATGGCCTCGTAGGTCGGGCCGCCGCCACGGCCCACGGTGCCGCCGCGGCCGTGGAACAGGCGCAGCTTCACGCGGCGTGCCTCGAACAGCTTCACCAGCGCCAGTTCGGCCTTGTAGAGTTCCCAGTTCGACGTCAGGAAGCCGCCGTCCTTGTTCGAATCCGAATAGCCGAGCATCACTTCCTGCTCGACGCCATGGTGCCTGATCACCGAATCGAAGCCCGGCAGGTCCAGCAGCGATTGCATGATGCCGGCCGCGTTGCGCAAGTCCTCGATGGTTTCGAACAGCGGAATGACCATCAGCTCCATGCGGGCCGGATCGGTCTTGCTGCCCAGCGCGCCGCGCAGCATGCCGGTTTCCTTCTGCAGCAGCATCACCTCCACCAGGTCGGACAGCGTCTCGGTGTGCGAAATGATGTAGTTGCGGGCCACGCGGTTGCCGTAGCGGGCCCGCAGGTCGCGCGCCATGGCGAAGATCGCCAGTTCCTTGCGGGTCTGCTCGGAATAGTCGTGCCATGGCAGCGTCAGCAGGCGCGGCTGGCGCAGTTCGGCCAGCAGCAGTTCCACCTTGCGCTCTTCGGGCAGCCCCGCGTAGTTGGCTTCGATGCCGGCGGCCTTGAACAACTCAGCCACCACGGCTTCGTGCACGTCGGACACCTGGCGCATGTCCACCGACGCCAGATGGAAGCCGAAGATGGCGATGGCGCGCGCCAGCGAGTCGATGCGGCCACGGGCCAGCGCCTGGCCGTGGTGCGAGCGCAGCGAATCGAGCACGACCTGCACGTCGGCGGCGAACGCTTCGGCGTTTTCGTACGGCGCCACGTCGGCCACCGGATGGCGCTGGGCCACATGGCCGGTCAGGCGTTCCGTGGTGGCGGCCAGGCGGGCATAGATGCCAATCAGCGCGCGTCGGTACGGTTCGTCGGCGCGATGCTCGGAATGGTCGGGCGATGCCTCGGCCAGCGCCAGCAGCTCGGGGCTGGCGTCGACCATCAGCGACGACAGCGGCAGCTCGGCGCCCAGCGCATGCACTTCGTCCAGATACCACAGCATGATCAGCGTCGACTGCTGCTGGGCGGCGTGCTCCAGCGTTTCGGCCGTCACGTTCGGATTGCCGTCGCGGTCGCCGCCGATCCACGAACCCATCTGCAGGAACGGCGCCAGCGGCGCGGGTGCCGTGCCGGCCTTGCCGCGGCGCGGGAAGACATCGGCGATATCCTCTTCCATCTCCGCCATCAGGCGCGGGATGCCCTGCAGGAACGTGGTTCGGTAGTAGGAGAGGGCGTTCTCGATCTCGTCCACCACCATCAGCCGCGTGTTGCGCAGCATGCGGGTCTGCCACAGCGTGGTCACGCGGGCGCGCAGCTGTGCGGTGTTGTGGTCGCGCTCGCGCGCCGTCATCGGCAGGTCGCGCTCGGCCAGCAGGCGGGCGATCTCGCGCTCGGCGTCGAGGATCGACTTGCGTTGCACTTCGGTCGGGTGCGCTGTCAGCACGGGCATGATCAGCGCGCCATCCAAAAAGTCGCGCACCTGCTTGCCGGTGACGCCGGCGGCGTCGATGGCCTGCAGCGCGCGAGCCAGGCTGCCCGGTTGAGGCGGCGATCCGGCCAGCGCATGCACGCGGCGGCGGCGGTTGTGGTGCTGGTCCTCGGCGATATTGGCCAGGTGCGAGAAATAGCTGAAGGCGCGTACCACCGAGTTGGTCTGGTCGCGCGACAGCCGCTTCAGCAGGCGGTCCAGCTCGGTGCCGGCCGCACGGTCGTTCTCGCGGCGGAAGCGCACGGCGGTCTGGCGGATCGTCTCGACCAGGTCGAAGGCGGCATCGCCTTCCTGCTCGCGCAGGCATTCGCCGAGCAGGCGGCCCAGGAAGCGGATGTCCTCGCGCAGTGGCAGATCCTTGTCGGCGGTGCGGCGGGCCGGGGCGACGGTAATGCCTTCGGGCGTTACCACGGACAGCGTCGGCTTGGCCGATGCCCTGGCGTTGCGGGTGGGGGATTTCTTGGGGGTGGCGCCCGGGGTGGTGCCATTCACGTCATGCTGGCCTGAGGCTGGCGTAACTGACTTGCGGCCGGTGGAACGGGCACGGCCGGTGGGGCGCGCAGCAGGCTGCGTCATCTACTTATCTCCTCGTCTCACTGCGTTGCTTATATGTATCGAACCCCATACACGTGGCGGGGGATTCGACCGGCATCAATCGCGTGCCGGAAAGTCACTTCGGGTCTGGCAATCTGGCGGTTTTGCGAGGGGGTGCGTGCTAACATGCGCGCATGCAAGCACCCGCCCAACCGTCGTCTTCGTCCGCTGCAGCGTCACGCAGCATGCCACACAAGCTCGTCATCGCCTCGCGCGAAAGCCGGCTGGCGATGTGGCAGGCTGAACATGTGCGTGCTGCGTTGCAACAATACTATCCCCAGTGCGATGTGTCCATTCTCGGCATGACGACAAGGGGTGATCAAATTCTCGACAAGACCTTGTCAAAGGTAGGCGGCAAGGGCCTGTTCGTGAAGGAGCTTGAAGTGGCCATGGCCGAGGGTCGTGCCGACCTGGCCGTGCATTCGCTCAAGGATGTGCCGATGGAGCTGCCCGAGGGGTTTGCGCTGACGGCTGTCATGGAACGCGAGGACCCGCGCGATGCGCTGGTTTCCGCGCAATTCGCCTCGCTCGACGAGATGCCGGCCGGCACTGTGGTCGGCACGTCGAGCCTGCGCCGCGAGGCTGCACTCCGCAGCCGTTATCCGCATCTGGTCATCAAGCCGCTGCGCGGCAATCTCGATACGCGTCTGGGCAAGCTCGACCGCGGCGAGTATGGCGCCATCATCCTTGCCGCAGCAGGTCTGAAGCGCCTGGGCCTGGGCGACCGCATCCGCGCGCTGATCGAGCCCGACAGTTCGCTGCCCGCCGCAGGGCAGGGCGCGCTGGGTATCGAGATCCGCGCCGACCGTCCCGAACTGGTCGAATGGCTGGCGCCGCTCAACCACGTGCCGACGCTGCTGGCGGTGTCGGCCGAACGCGCCGTATCGCGCCGTCTGGGCGGGTCGTGCCAGGTACCGCTGGCCGCGCACGCGCGCTGGCATGACGCCACGCTGCAACTCGACGCCTTTGTCGCGCTGCCCGATGGCACCCGCAACGTGCGCGCCCACGCTACGGCACTGGTGGATTCGTTGCAGGCCGCCGAGCAGCTGGGCGCCGCCGTGGCGGGTGACCTGCTGGGCCAGGGCGCCGATGCCGTGCTGGCTGCGCTGTCGACTGCCGGACCCGCCTGAGGAACGCCCGATGCCTCGCCCGACCGTCGTAGTCACGCGACCCGCCGGGCAGTCCCGGCAACTGACCGAGGCCTTGCATGCCGCCGGTCTCGATGTGCTCGGCTTCCCGCTGCTGGCAATCGGCCCGGCCGCCGACGATACGCCGCTGCGCGCAGCGCTGGCCCGCCTGACCGACTATGCGCTGGTGGTGTTCGTCAGCCCGAACGCGGTGTCGTTCGCGCTGGACGCGCTGGCGCAGGTGCAGAACACCGCCGGCCAGGCGCAATGGCCGTCTGACGTTCCCGTGGCCGTGGTAGGCCCGTCGAGCGTTGCGGCGCTGGCCGAACGCGGCATCGCACCGCCGACCCATCGCGTGATTGCCCCCGCTGGCGCGCAGGGCGAGGCCGATACCACTGCTGACGCCCCGCGTTTCGACTCCGAGGCCCTCTGGACCGAACTCGACACCACGCCCGGCGCGTTCGCGGGCCGCAGCGTGCTGATCATCCGTGGCAACGGCGGCCGCGACTGGCTGGCCGACCGCCTGCGCGAAGCCGGCGCCACCGTGGACGCCGTGGAAGCCTACAGCCGCACGCTGCCCGAGCCGACCGGCATGCAGTGGCAGGCCGTGCGCGACAGCCTGAAGCCCGATGCGCCGCTGTACGCCTGGCTGCTGACCAGTTCAGAAGCCGTCCGCAACCTCGATGCCCTGGCGCGCCTGCACCTGTCGCCCCAGGAACACGAACGCCTGAAGCAGATGCAGTGCATTGCGCCGCATGCGAGAATTGCGGCGCAGGCCCAGTCGCTGGGTTTTGCGCACGTGCTGCCCGCCGCGCCCGGCGATGCCGGACTGCTGGCCGCATGTACGCAATGGGGCAATGCCCACGCTGGCCCGTCGGCGCCCGAGCCCGTGGCGCCGGTGCCCGCACCCGCCCCGGTCGAACCGGTGTCGGTGCCTGCGCCCGCACCGGCAGCCTCAGAATCAACAGGGTCCGAAGGACCCACGAAAACGAAGGTCGAACGCGTGACGCCAGAGACTACGTCCCCCTCGTCTAGCCATGCCGCACCGTCCGGTGCTGCCGGCACGTCTTTTACTGCGCATCCGCCCGCCGGACACGCCGCCGCCCGCCGCGGC
The DNA here is from genome assembly GCF_056097175.1 of Cupriavidus sp. HE11. Lineage (NCBI taxonomy): Bacteria > Pseudomonadati > Pseudomonadota > Betaproteobacteria > Burkholderiales > Burkholderiaceae > Cupriavidus > Cupriavidus sp. HE11. The sequence continues at coordinate 1,117,856 of NZ_CP184464.1, read as the reverse complement.
ATGGCGGCCTGGTGGGTGGTCGCTGTCGTCCTGGTCCTGGCCATTGCTGGCGGCTTTTTCTGGCTGCAGATGCGCGTGGAACACCTGACGCAGGAGCTTGCGCGGCGCCAGCAGAGCAATGACGCGCTGGTGCAGGAAACGCGTGTGCTTTCGAAGAATGCGCAGGATACGGTCAAGGAACTGCAAGCCAAGGTCGGCGCACTTGACGGCCAGGTGGTGGAAGCCCGCGACAAGCAGGCCGCGCTGGAACAGGTCTACCAGGACCTGATGCGCAACCGCGACGACTGGGAAATCGCCGAGATCCAGCAGCTGCTGACCAACGCCGGCCAGCAACTGCAGCTGACGGGCAACGTGCAGGTGGCGCTGGCGGCGCTGCAGAGCGCCGACGCGCGCCTGGCCCGCGCGGACAAGCCGCAGTACAACCAGCTGCGCCGCGCCATTGCCCGCGACATCGCGCGCATGAAGGCGGTGCCCGATACGGACCTGACCGGTGCGGCGATCAAGCTCGATGAATCGATCAACCAGATCGATGCGCTGCCGCTGCTGTCGGGCGAACGCATGCTCGACCGCGTACCGGGCGAGAACGAGAAGCCTGCCAGGGCCGATGCCAAGGGTGCTTCGGCCCCGGCTGCCACGGGCAACGTCCTGACGCGCACCTGGGACTACGTACTGGCCGAACTGGGCCAGGTCATCCGCGTGCGCAAGGTGGATGACACCAATGCGCTGCTGTTGTCGGGCGACCAGGGCTGGTTCCTGCGCGAGAACGTCAAGCTGCGGCTGCTCAATGCGCGGCTGGCGCTGCTGTCGCGTAACGAACCGGTCTTCCGCAACGACCTGGCCGCTGCCCAGGCGATGATCGGCCGCTATTTCGATACCCGCTCGCGCCGCGTGCAGGGCGTGCTGACGCTGCTCAAGCAGTCGCAGGCCAGCGCGGTGAGCGTGTCGCTGCCGACCATGGCCGAGAGCCTTGGCGCGCTGCGCGCCCTGAAGAAGGAGTAGCCGCATGCGACTGCTTTTCTGGGTGGCCGTACTGTTTGGCGGCGCGGTGGGGTTGGCGCTGTTCACGCAGTTCAATCAGAGCAACGTGGTGCTGTTCTATCCGCCGTACCGCGTGGAGATGTCGCTGAACCTGACGCTGGCGCTGCTGCTGCTGGTGTTCTTCGTGGTCTGGACTGTCATGACGACGATGCGGCATCTGTCGGAAATGCCGCGCCGGGCCGCCGCGTACCGCGAGCGCAGCCGCATGAGCAAGGCCCAGGCCGCGCTGCGCGAGTCGATCGAGAACCTGTTTGCCGGCCGTTTTGCCCGCGCCGAACGCGCCGCCAAGGAAGCCCAGTCGTGGCCGGAGCAGGCGCAGACGGCCGCGCTGGTGGGCGCGCGGGCGGCGCACCGGATGCAGGAATCGGAACGTCGTGACGCATGGATGTCGCAGGTCACCGATCCCGAACGCGAGCAGGCCCGCCTGGTGTCGATGGCCGAACTGCTGGTGGATGCCCGCGACCCAGAGGGGGCGCTGGAAACCATCGCCCAGCTGCAGGAAAAGGGCGGACGCCAGATCCACGTGCAGCGGATTGCGCTGCGTGCGCACCAGCACCTGAAGAACTGGACCGAGGTGCTGCGCCTGGCGCGTTCGCTGGAAAAGCGCAACGCGCTGCACCCGGTGCTGGCGCTGCGGCTCAAGCAGATGGCCGTGGAAGCCATGCTCGAGGAACGCCGCCATGACGCGGAGTCGCTCTATCACTTCTGGCGCTCGCTGTCGGCCGACGAGCGGCATGCGGTGCGCATCGCCGAGCAGGCCGCACGCTATTTCTCGGCGCTGAACCGCCAGAACGAGGCCCGCCGGATCGTCGAGGAAGCCCTAAAGGTCAATTGGGACAGCCGGCTGGTGCAGCGCTACGCCGATTGCGCGGAGCCGGGCAAGGCGCTGCCGCAGATCCAGCAGGCCGAAAAATGGCTGGTCGACCATCCGAACGATGCCGACCTGTACTACACGCTGGGCGTGCTCTGCCTGGGCGAGCAACTGTGGGGCAAGGCGCAGTCGAACTTCGAACGCGCGCTGCGCTACGCCGACCGCGACGCGCAGCGGCGCATCTGCGTACGCGCCCACCTGGCCCTGGCCCGGCTGTTCGAGGAAACCGAGCGTCCTGAGGAAGCCCAGAAGCACTATCGCGAAAGTGCGATGCTGGCGGCTTAGGGTTTGTCGTCCGGCAGCCCCGTGTGTACCGCACCCCGCACGTTGATCTTGCGGAATATGGTGCTATTTGCACATCGCTATATCAATGCAACGGCTTGCTGCGCTGTAGAAATGCGAGCCTGCTTTCTTGTTACGATTGATAGATTCGGGCGCCGATTCCTCGCTTAAAATACTGCCTTCGCCAGAAACAGCACATTCGAGATGGGAATTATCCTGGCCAGCACTTTTCTGTTGGTAGCAATCCTGCTGCTAGCCATATCTAGGTTATTCCAACAACCGAAGGTCTTTCTGCTGTCTCCAGTGATGGTTTTTGCCACCGTGTGGGCAATCAGCAGCCTAATTTACCTGTCAGGTGACGATTTCATCAGGGATGACACGTTCGGCGTGATGCTGGGTTTCTACCTGGCCTTTGTCATCCCGGGACTCTGGATCATGATCTCACGGTCGTGGACACCAATGACGCTGGAGCCGGTACAGCTTGGCAAGCGCACCATCAAGGGGCTTCCACGAGCGCTGCTTTGCATGCAGATCCTGGCGGCCGTCGCCGCGGTTTCCTATCTGCTTAGTGCGATGGTCTTTGCAGGCATGAGCTTTGACAGCATGCCGAATATGTCAGCGTTACGCGGGGTCTTGGCGACGCAAAAATACGAGGTGCCTCTGCCATTCCGGCTGCTGAGCCAACTTCGCTACGTCAATTATTTCGCGCCCGTCGTAATGCTGATGATTTCGCGTGACGGCTACGCATCCCGAAGCGCGGTCGCGCTTTCGATCTTCCTGGCATGCCTGTATCCGCTCTGCTTTCTCGAGCGATCCGGGCTTTTGCGAATCCTGATTCTGACGCTGTTCGGATACCTGCTCGTAACCGACGTCAAGGTCACCAAGTTGCTGCGCCTTGGGGCATTCCTGTCGCTATTGGTCGCCTTCTTCGCGGTTGCGGTCCCAATATTCCGGGGCCAGGGAGACGAGGGGGGCGGTAATCTCTATAACTACGTCTCAGGCGCCTGGTCCGGTTTTGATAATTTTGTCTCCGGTGCGGGAACTGGCTCGGTTGTCGTGCTCGAAGACCAGGAAGTATTCGTGAAGGCAGGTGGATACGACTTCGAGCACTCGGAATCGCCGCCGCTGGTGAATACCATGACCGAGGCCTATCGGCTCTGCAATGCCATTGGCGCCTGCGAGGTGAAGTTGGCCAACTTCGGGGAGTATATCTACGACCCGATCTACACGAACATTTATACCGCTGCACGGTCCTTTTATCAGGACTTCGGCCCACTTGGCATGATCCCTGCCGTGGCTGTCGTCTCGATGCTGTTTACCTTTCTGTATTTGGGGGCGGTGCGCAATCCGGGTGCTATCTGGGTCTATACGGCAGGCTATGTTGCTTATACCTGTGCGATGTCGATACTCTCGGACACATTCCTGCTGCGTGATCTGGTCTTTCCGATGGTATTCATGTACCTGCTGGCATGGGTTTTCGGTGGCAGAGAATTGTTGATTGGCCGTGGTTTCTGGCGGTCGGCACTGCCAGAAACCAAAAGCCCCGTGCCAGACCAGGGCAAAGCCGTGAGCATCAATCACTAGGGGCTGGTGTCGTTGTCTGGTATCCCGGCTGCGGATTCCGAACGTCGAGGATCGCGCGCCGTGTGCCACGGCGTCAGTCTTTGTGCCCCTTCACCGCCCCATACCGCTCCAGCGCCTCCATCCGTGCCACCTTGTGCTGGACGATCGGCTGCGGATAGTTGTCTCCCAACGTCACCCCTGCTGCGGCCAGCACGTCGTCCGGCGCTGTCCATGGTGCGTGGATGTATTTGTCGGGCAGGTTCGCCAGCACCGGCAGGTATTTGCGGATAAAGCGGCCCTGTGGATCGAATTTTTCCGACTGGGTGACCGGGTTGAATATGCGGAAGTAGGGCTGCGCGTCGCAGCCGGTTGAGGCTGCCCATTGCCAGCCCCCGTTGTTCGCCGAGAAATCGAAATCGTTGAGCTGGTCGGCGAAGTATTGTTCGCCACGGCGCCAGTCCACGCCAAGGTCCTTGATCAGGAAGCTGGCCGTGACCATGCGCAGCCGGTTGTGCATGTAGCCGCTCTGGCTGATCTGCAGCATGGCGGCGTCCACCAGCGGGTAGCCGGTGCGGGCCTGGCACCAGGCGTCGAAATACTCGTCGCCGGTGTGGATGTCGACCCAGCGGATGGCGTCGTATTCCGGATGGTAGGACTTGCCCTCGGCCAGGCGCGGGTGGTGGTGCAGGATCATGAAATAGAAATCCCGCCAGATCAGCTCGGACAGCCAGACGGCGGCGCCCGCAGCGGCAGGCCCACCACGCTGCGCGGCATCGTGCGCGGCACGTGCGAGCTTGCGGATCGAGATCGTGCCGAAACGCAGGTGTACCGACAGGTAGCTGGGGCCACGCAGCGCCGGGAAGTCGCGACGATGTCCGTATTCGCCCATGCGGCCCTGGAACTCGTGGAATAACGATTCGGCACCGTCCATGCCTGTCGGCATGGCAATTTCCTTGAGGTTGCTGGGCGCAAAGCCCAGCGATTCCAGCGTCGGCAGCGCCTTCCGGTGTGCGGCCGGCACCGGGGCCAGCGCCTTCCGGTATTTGTCGACAGGGTAGGGCCGCAGGTCGAACGGTCGCACCGCCTTCAGCCACGCGTTCTTGTATGGCGTGAACACGCTGAAAGGGTGGTCCTGGCCGGTCAGGATCTCGTTCGCCTCGAAGATTACCTGGTCCTTGAACGTGAACAGTTCACGCCCATCTGCCGCCAGCGCCTGGCGCACCGTGACGTCGCGGTCGTTGGCGATCGGTTCGTAGTCGTGGTTGGTGAACACTGCCTCGGCGTCGAGTTCGGCCGCCAGGCGCGGGATTGCCTTGCGCGCCTGCTCGTCGAGCACGATCAGGCCGCTGCCGGCATCGGTCAGCGCCTGCCGCAGCGGATCGAGCGATTTCAGGATGAATTCGATGCGCCGGTCGGCCTTGAGCCCGCGCTTGAGCAGCGGATCGAGGATTTCGCGGTCGAAGACGAACACGCACCATACCTGCCGGCAGTGCTTGAGGGCATAATGCAGCGCCGCGTGGTCGTCCATGCGCAGGTCGCGCCGGAACCAGACCAGGCCGCGTGCGAATTCCCGGTCAATCCGGTAAGGCAGACGTTCGCCCGGTGCGGGCGCAGGGGAAGGTGATCTCGGCATCGCCATAACCTAACATAGCCTCCAGATACTTCCGTACCGTTTACAAGCAGTTTTCAGATCACTCATGGCCATTACACTCGACCGTATCCTGCAATCCCAAGGCTTCGGCACCCGCCGCTATTGTGGCGACCTGGTGGAGGCCGGGCTGGTCGAGGTCAACGGCGAACTGTGCGAAGACCCGGGTGCACGCTTCGAGGTTGACGGTCTGCGCCTGACCGTCGATGGCGAGGAATGGCTGGCCTGCACCAAGGCGTACCTGATGCTGAACAAGCCCGCCGGCTACGAATGCTCGCAGCGGCCGCGCCATCATCCCAGTGTCTACAACCTGCTGCCGGTGCCGTTGCGCCAGCGCGAGGTGCAGGCCGTGGGGCGGCTCGACCACGACACCACGGGCCTGCTGCTGCTGACCGACGACGGCCAGTTCATCCACGCCCAGACGTCGCCGAAGAAGCAGGTACCCAAGGTGTACGAGGTGACCACGTTCGATCCGGTGACGCCGGAACAGGTGGAAGCCCTGCGCGCTGGCGTGCAACTGGACGACGAACCGGCCCCGATTGCCGCGCATGCCTGCGAGGCCACCGGCGAGCGCAGCCTGCGGTTGTCGCTGCTGCAGGGCAAGTATCACCAGGTCAAGCGCATGGTGGCCGCCACCGGCAACCATGTGACGGCACTGCATCGCAGCGCTATCGGCGGCTTGCGGCTGGACCCGGCGCTGGCGCTGGGCGAATGGCGCTGGCTGACGCCCGAAGACATGGTGGCGCTGAAGTCGTCGGGCGACTGAGCCCCGGCGGGCAGGCGCCGCAAAGTGCGCTTGCGGGCAGAAGTTTTCCACAGCAGCCGGGGTCCGATTTGGTAGAATGCAAGCCATGGCGACGCCCGAAGCTTCTATCAATCTCACCAATCAGTTCCTGATTGCCATGCCCGGCATGGCCGATCCGACGTTTTCGGGTTCCGTTGTCTACCTCTGCGAGCATAACGAGCGTGGTGCGCTTGGCCTGGTGATCAACCGGCCGATCGACATCGACATGGCCACGCTGTTCGACAAGATCGATCTCAAGCTCGAAATCCAGCCTGTTGCCCACCAGCCGGTGTATTTTGGCGGCCCGGTGCAGACCGAACGCGGCTTTGTGCTGCACGACCCGGTTGGCATCTATGTGTCGTCGCTGGCGGTGCCCGGCGGGCTGGAAATGACCACTTCCAAGGACGTGCTCGAAGCCGTGGCCAACGGCAGCGGCCCGCACCGGTTCCTGCTGACGCTCGGTTACGCGGGCTGGGGTGCCGGGCAGCTGGAGGACGAGCTGAGCCGCAACGGCTGGCTGACCGTCCAGGCCGATCCCGAAATCATTTTCAGCGTGCCGCCCGAAGAACGCTTCGCGGCTGCCGTGCGCCTGCTTGGCATCGACGTGACGATGTTGTCGGGCGAGGCCGGGCATGCCTGAGCAGGCGGGGCGCGAGACGCCCCGCGACGGCACGGTGCTCGCCTTCGACTATGGCGAGAAAAAAATCGGCGTGGCGCTTGGGAATTTCATCACCCGGCAAGCCAGCGCGCTCACCATACTCCCGAACGTGACGGTCGAGGCCCGCTTTGCCGCGGTTGGCGCCCTGATTCAGGAATGGTCGCCAGTGCGGCTCGTGGTCGGCATGCCGGTCAATCCCGATGCCGGCCCCGACGACGAGGAACAGGCTTCGGTGCGACTTGCGCGTCGCTTTGGCAACCAGCTGAACGGACGCTACAACCTGCCCGTGGATTGGGTGGACGAGCGCTATTCATCGCGCGCCGCCTCGATGGCCGGGGCCAAACGTGGTGCGCTGGACGCCGAGGCCGCACGGATCATCCTGCAACAGTATTTCGACGAAATCCCGCTATGACCCAGACCTCCACACCCGACGCCGAGGCGCTATACCACGCGCTACGCGACCAGGCCCAGGCCCTGATGCCATCCGGCGACCGCGCACGCTGGTCCGTGGCGGGCATCCATTCCGGCGGTGCCTGGATTGCCGAACGGCTGGCGGCGGACCTGAAGCTGGGCGAGCACGGCGTGATCAATGTGGCTTTCCATCGCGACGACTACGCCAAGAAGGGCCTGCACAGTCAGGCCCAGCCCACCACGCTGCCGTTTTCCGTGGAAGATCGAAACGTGCTGCTGATCGACGATGTGCTGGCCACGGGCCGCACGATCCGCGCCGCTGTGAACGAACTGTTCGACTACGGCCGGCCGGCGCGTGTGGCGCTGGCCGTGCTGGCCGACCGCGGCGGCCGCGAACTGCCGTTTGCCGCCGACTATGCTGCCGCGACCGTCGAGCTGCCCCAGGACAAGACGCTGGTGCTGTCGCGCCAGGGCGAAGGCGCCGCGACGCGCTTTGCCTTCGCAACCGAAGCGCGTACCTGAGTGTCAACCCGAGACGCCGCCAGAACGTCAAGCACCGAAGCCGTACCCAGACTGAATCCGCCAGACCGAACCCGCGCCCGACCCACCTGCCCATGACCAAGATGTTCCGCAACCCGCAGCTCACCCGGAACGGCGAGCTCAAGCACCTGTTGTCGATCGAGGGGCTGTCGCGTGACATGATCACGCACATCCTCGACACCGCCAGCCAGTTCGTTTCGCTGTCCGATTCCGACCGCGATGTGAAGAAGGTGCCGCTGCTGCGCGGCAAGAGCGTGTTCAACCTGTTCTTCGAGAACTCCACGCGGACACGCACCACGTTCGAGATTGCCGCCAAGCGTCTGTCGGCGGACGTGCTGAACCTCAATATCAATGCGTCGTCGACCAGCAAGGGCGAGTCGCTGCTGGACACCATCAACAACCTGTCGGCGATGTCGGCCGACATGTTCGTGGTGCGCCATGCCAGTTCGGGCGCGCCGTACCTGATCGCCGAACACGTGGCGCCGCACGTCCACGTGATCAATGCCGGCGACGGCCGCCATGCGCACCCGACGCAGGGCCTGCTGGACATGTACACGATCCGGCATTTCAAGAAAGACTTCACGAACCTGACGGTGGCCATCGTCGGCGACATCCTGCACTCGCGCGTGGCCCGTTCCGACATCCACGCGCTGACCACGCTGGGCGTGCCCGAAGTGCGCGCCATCGGCCCGCGCACGCTGCTGCCGTCGGGGCTGGAGCAGATGGGCGTGCGCGTCTTCCACAACATGGAAGAAGGCCTGAAGGGCGTAGACGTGGTGATCATGCTGCGCCTGCAGAACGAGCGGATGAGCGGCGCGCTGCTGCCGTCTGCGCAGGAATACTTCAAGGCCTACGGCCTGACGCCGGAGCGCATGGCGCTGGCCAAGCCGGATGCCATTGTGATGCACCCGGGCCCGATGAACCGCGGCGTGGAGATCGACTCCGCCGTGGCCGACGGCCCGCAATCGGTGATCCTGAACCAGGTGACCTTCGGCATCGCGGTACGAATGGCCGTCATGGGCATCGTGGCTGGAAATAACGACTAAGAGTCACTATCAAAATGATTCTGGCGTCGTTGCGCGACCTTGCCGTACCACTTGTACTGTCTGCGGCCGCGCGCCTAGCCAGAACCGCTTCGCTTCCTTTTGATAGCGCCTCCCAAGGCGGCAAACCAAAAACCGAATAGACGCCAGCGAACTAGACATGAAGATTCAAATCCAGGGTGGCCGCCTGATCGATCCGGCCGCGAACGTCGACGCCGAACAGGACCTGTATATCGCCGCCGGCAAGATCGTCGGCGTGGGCCAGGCGCCTGCCGATTTCAACGCCAACAAGACCATCGACGCCAGGGGGCTGATCGTCTGCCCGGGCCTGGTGGACCTGTCCGCGCGCCTGCGCGAGCCGGGCTACGAATACAAGGCGACGCTCGAATCCGAGGTGGCCGCAGCCACTGCCGGCGGCGTGACCAGCCTGGTCTGCCCGCCCGACACGGACCCCGTGCTCGATGAACCGGGCCTGGTCGAGATGCTCAAGTTCCGTGCGCGCCGGCTGAACCAGACCCACGTCTATCCGCTGGGTGCGCTGACAGTGGGCCTGAAGGGCAAGGCGTTGACCGAAATGGGTCAATTGACCGAAGCCGGCTGCGTCGGTTTCAGCCAGGCCGAGATGCCAATCGAGGACACCAAGGTCCTGCAGCGCGCGATGCAATACGCGCAGACGTTCGGCTTTACGCTGTGGCTGCGCCCCGAGGACCCGTTTCTGGGTGGCGGCGTGGCGGCCAGTGGCGCCGTGGCGTCGCGGCTGGGCCTGTCGGGCGTGTCGGTGATCGCCGAAACGGTGCGTCTGCATACCATCTTCGAGTTGATGCGTGCCACGGGCGCGCGCGTTCACCTGTGCCGCCTGTCTTCGGCGGCTGGGCTGGAACTGGTTCGCCAGGCCCGCAAGGAAGGCCTGGCGGTGACCTGCGACGTGAACATCCACCATGTGTCGCTGACCGACATGGACATCGGCTTCTTCAACAGCCAGATGCGCTTTACGCCGCCGCTGCGCAGCGGGCGCGACCGCGATGCCATCGTGGCGGCGCTGGCCGATGGCACGATCGATGCGTTGTGTTCCGACCACACTCCGGTGGATGACGACGAGAAGCTGCTGCCGTTTGCCGAAGCCACGCCGGGCGCCACCGGCCTGGAACTACTGCTGCCGCTGACGCTGCGCTGGGCGGCCGAACACAACGTGCCGCTGGTGAAGGCGCTGGCCCGCATCACGAGCGATCCGGCTCGCGTGATTGGCCTGCATGCCGGGTCGCTGACTGCTGGCAATGCCGCCGACATCTGCGTATTCGATCCGAAGCAGATGTGGAAAGTGGAGCGTTCGGCACTGAAGAGCCAGGGCAAGAACTCGCCATGGCTCGGCTACGAGATGGAAGGGCGTGTGCGCATGACGCTGGTCGACGGCCAGGTCGTGTACGAGCAGCGCTGACCGGCGGCTCGCCTTCCGGAGTTTGAAGATGATCTGGTTACGCAAGCTGCGGCTGGGCTTTCATCTGCTGCGCGGGATGTTGTTTTGCGCAACGGTCTTCCCGTGGGCGAGCGCTCATCTGCGTGAACGCCTGATCCGCGCCTGGTCGCGCAAGCTACTGGCCATCTGCGGCATCGAGGTGGAAGTGCAGGGTTTGGCGCCCGGCGAAGCTGCGCCGCGCGGGGCAATGCTGGTGTCGAACCACATTTCGTGGCTGGACATTTATGTGATCCACAGCTGGCAACCGGTGCGTTTCGTCGCCAAATCGGAAATCCGCAACTGGCCGTTGATCGGGTGGCTGTGCGACAAGACCGGCACCATCTTCATCGAACGCGCCAGCAAGCGCGACGCACACCGGGTGCTGCACCACATCGCCGACGTCATGCGGCAGGGCGATCTGGTGTGCGTGTTCCCCGAAGGCACGACGACCGATGGCAGCAAGGTGCTGCCGTTCCACGCCAACCTGATGCAGGCGCCTCTGGTGGGCGGATTGCCCGTCCAGCCGGTGGGCCTGAGCTATCTGGACGCGGCCACCGGTCAACCGACGCTGGCGCCCGCGTATATCGACGACATCACGCTGGTGGAATGCCTGAATGCCGTCCTGAAGTCGCCGCCGATCAAGGTACGGCTGACGCTGGGGCCGCAGTTGTTGGCCAGGGAGGCGAGCAGGAGGGAGCTGGCAGAGGCCGCGCGGGAGGTGGTGGTGCATTTGGTGGAGGGTACCCCCGACGCCGCTGCCAATGTGGCTGACAGGTTGCATCAGTCCCTGTCGGCGGCGCCCCAACCCGCGACTGCCACGTCCTGACCGTCTAGTCGTCCCCGCTCGCGCGGGGATTTTCGTTTTCAGGCCAGCGGATCAGAATACTGCGGGCAATCGACCTGGATAACCGTTCGCGCGTCCGGATCGCGCGCCAGCCTGGCAGCGGTTAGCTTGCCGCCCCAGACGCAGCCGGTATCGAGCGCCATCAGATCCGGGCGCATGACGAGGCCGAGCGTCGACCAGTGTCCGCACACCACGGTGACATCCCCGGCAGTACGCCGACCCGGGACATCGAACCAGGGCATCACGCCGGCGGGGGCCTTGCCAAGCCCTTCCTTGGTTTTCAGGTCCATGACGCCGTCCCTGGAGCAAAAACGCAGGCGGGTGAGCGCGTTGACGACCACCCGGTGACGCTCGATGCCGCGCAGGCTGTTGTCCCAACGGTCAGCAGCGTTACCGAAGATATCCGCAAGGAAGCCCTGCCAGTTCGGGCCCTGCAGTTCGGCTTCGACTTCCTGCGCCAGGTCGATGACCTGGCTCGCCGTCCACTGGGGCAGGACGCCAGCGTGGACGATGAGGAAGCCATCTTCGGCGATAGCCAGCGGCTGGTGGCGAAGCCATGTGAGTAAATCATCACAATCAGGCGCCTTGAGGATGTCGTCGAGCGTGTCTGACTTTCCCTTCTTGCGGACGCCGGCGGCTACCGCGAGCAGGTGGATGTCGTGGTTGCCGAGGACGGTTTTGGCACGCGGCGCCAGGGCTTTCACGGTCCGCAGGGTTTCGAGCGAGGCGGGCCCGCGGTTGACCAGGTCGCCGACGAACCGCAGGGTGGCGTCCGCGGGCAACTGCGCAAGCAGTTCATGGAGGGAGGGGGCGCAGCCCTGAAGGTCGCCGATGGCGAATACGTTGTCAGACGGAGTTTGATTCACACGCATTAAGAATTGCCGCAAATATCAGGAAGGCCAGAAAAGTGCCAGAACAGGCATTCTTATATCGGCACATAATCGATTTGGCGATTCGTTACAAGACGCTACAAAAAGTTGGGTACCACCCCAAGGATGGGCGGTGGGGTCAGATAGAATAGCGCCACTTCCACGAGGACTTAAAAAAGCCGCTATCCCCCACTGGATCAGGCGGACACCCGACTATTGTCGGGCACTCGAAACATATCGATAAGCAGGGAGCAAAAGTTTGTCGCACATTCTTGTCACAGGTGGGGCCGGGTTCATCGGGGCAAATTTTGTCCTGGACTGGCTTGTCCAGCCGGGTGCCGACAGCATTGTCAACGTCGACAAGCTGACGTACGCCGGAAACCTGAAAACGCTGGCCTCGCTGGAGGGTGACAACCGTCACGTCTTCTCGCGGACTGATATTTGCGACCGTGCGGCGCTGGACGGACTGCTCGATCAGTACAAGCCGCGTGCAGTGGTCCATTTCGCCGCGGAAAGTCATGTTGATCGGTCAATTCACGGCCCGGCGGAGTTCATCCAGACCAATATCGTCGGCACTTTCACGCTGCTGGAGGCCGTGCGCGCCTATTGGAGCACGCTCGACGACAGCGCCAAGGCCGCTTTTCGCTTCCTGCACGTTTCCACCGACGAAGTGTTCGGTTCGCTGGGCCCCACCGACGCGCAGTTTTCCGAAACCACTGCGTACGCGCCGAATAGTCCTTATTCGGCATCGAAAGCCGCGTCGGACCATCTTGTGCGCGCCTATCACCACACTTACGGCTTGCCGGTGGTGACGACCAACTGCTCGAACAACTACGGCCCATATCACTTTCCCGAGAAGCTGATCCCGCTGATGATCACCAATGCCCTGACGGGCAAGGCGCTGCCAGTCTACGGTGATGGCCAGAACGTGCGCGACTGGCTCTACGTGCGCGACCATTGCAGCGCGATCCGCGAAGTGCTGGCGCGTGGCCGGCTGGGCGAGACGTACAACGTGGGCGGCTGGAACGAGAAGACCAACCTCGATGTCGTGCATACGCTGTGCGATCTGCTTGACGAACTGAAGCCCAGGGCGGCGGGTTCGTATCGCGACCAGATCTCGTTTGTGAAGGACAGGCCCGGCCATGACCGCCGGTACGCCATCGACGCACGCAAACTGGAGCAGGAACTCGGCTGGAAACCGGCCGAAACGTTTGAGACCGGGCTTCGCAAGACCGTGCAGTGGTACCTCGATCACCAGGCATGGGTGCAGGACGTGGTTTCGGGGGATTACCGGAACTGGGTGGCGAAACAATATGCAGCGTAAGCCGACTACCGCTCCCACCATTCTTGTAACAGGAAGCAACGGTCAGGTCGGATTCGAACTGCGCCGCAGCCTGGCACCCCTGGGTCAAGTCGTGGCGCTCGACCGGGCTGGCTGCGATCTGTCGGAGGTCGAGGGCGTGCGCCGCGTGGTGCGTGACCTTCGCCCGGCCGTCATTGTGAATGCGGGCGCCTATACGGCGGTTGACAAGGCCGAGACCGAATCCGATCTGGCTTTCGCGGTGAATGGCGCGGCGGCCGGCGCGCTCGCCGAGGAGGCGCGTGCGCTGGGCAGCCTGCTTGTCCACTACTCAACGGACTACGTCTTCGACGGCACTGGTCAAGGCGCCTATGTCGAGACCGATGCCGTCAATCCGCAATCTGTCTACGGCAAGAGCAAGCTTGCCGGCGAACAGGCTGTCGCAGCGTCGGGCGCACAGGCGCTGGTGCTGCGCACTTGCTGGGTGGCCGGGGCACATGGCGGCAATTTCGCCAAGACGATGCTGCGTCTGGCTGGCGAGCGCGACAGCCTGCGCGTGATTGCAGACCAGTTTGGCGCGCCTACCACGGCGGCGCTGATTGCCGACGTCACGGCTCAGATCGTGGCCCGCCATTGGCTGTCAGGGGCGCGCGAATCGTTCCCGTCTGGCGTCTATCATCTGGCGGCAGCCGGGGAGACGAGCTGGCACGGTTATGCGGTGGAGGTCCTACGCTATGCCCGCACGCTGGGTGTCGCGTTGAAGGCCGGCCCGGACGACGTCGAAGCCATTCCGGCGACGGCCTACCCGCTGCCAGCGCCGCGTCCCGCGAATTCGCGACTCGATACGACGCTTCTGCGCGAAACGTTCGGCATTCACCTTCCGTCCTGGGAGCAGGGTATTCACCACCTGCTCGACCAGATCCTCCTGTAACGGACATCAATATGCGTAAAGGCATCATCCTGGCCGGCGGTTCCGGCACGCGGCTCTATCCGATTACCCGATCGGTCTCGAAGCAGCTTCTGCCGGTGTACGACAAGCCGATGATCTACTACCCCCTGTCGACGCTGATGCTGGCAGGGATTCGGGACATCCTCATCATTTCGACGCCGGAGGATACCCCGCGTTTCGCCGAAATGCTCGGTGATGGCAGCAGCTGGGGTATCAATCTGCAATACGCCGTGCAGCCGTCGCCCGATGGCCTGGCGCAGGCGTTCATTATCGGTCGCGATTTTGTTGGCAACGATCCGTCGACGCTGATCCTTGGCGACAACATTTTCTTCGGGCATGACCTTGTTCGCCAGCTCGAGCGCTCCGCTGCCCAGCAGGACAGCGCTACGGTCTTCGCCTATCACGTACACGACCCCGAACGTTACGGCGTGGTGGAGTTTGACGAGAAGTTCCGCGCCGTATCGCTGGAGGAGAAGCCCGCCAAACCGCGTTCTCATTATGCGGTGACCGGTCTGTATTTCTACGATAACCAGGTCTGTGATATTGCCGCCGATATCAAGCCTTCGGCGCGTGGCGAGCTGGAGATCACAGACGTCAACAAGCGTTATCTGGAGATGGGTCAGCTCGAAGTCGAGATCATGGGGCGCGGGTATGCCTGGCTCGACACCGGCACGCACGATTCACTGCTGGAGGCGGCCAGCTTCATTGCAACCCTCCAGAAGCGGCAGGGTCTGATGGTGGCCTGCCCGGAAGAAATTGCGTTCCGAAGCAAATGGATCAGCGCCGAACAGGTGGAGGCGCTAGCCAGGCCGTTGCTGAAGAACGGCTACGGCCAGTATTTGCAGCACATTGTTTCGGAGGCGATCAAGTGAGCCTGAACGTCATCCGTACCGCTATTCCGGAGGTACTGGTCATCGAGCCGAAGGTATTCGGCGATGCCCGGGGTTTCTTCCTGGAGAGCTTCAACCAGAAGGCGTTTGCCGAGGCAACGGGCCTCGACGTCAACTTCGTCCAGGACAACCACAGCCGAAGTGGCAAGGGCGTGCTGCGTGGCCTGCATTACCAACTGCAGCAAGCCCAGGGCAAGCTGGTGCGGGTTGTGCGCGGCAAGGTATTCGATGTGGCTGTTGACGTCCGTCAACATTCCAGTACTTTCGGCCAATGGGTCGGGGTTGAACTCAGCGAAGACAATCATCGTCAATTCTGGGTACCCCCGGGTTTCGCCCATGGTTTCCTGGTGATGTCGGATTCCGCGGATTTTCTGTACAAGACCACCGATTACTACGCACCTCAGCATGAGCGGTGCATCGCCTGGAACGATCCGCAGATCGGCATCGAATGGCCGGATCTGGGCATGGCGCCGATGTTATCGGCAAAGGACCAGGCAGGCTCCAGTCTTTCCGGGGCGGAACTATTCGCCTGACACAGTCCGGGCGCGCGCCTTGTGCAGTCGGGCGCGTGGTCTCCAACTGTATTACGTATCTTCTTCGCGTATGAACCTGAACCAAGCAAAAATCGCTGTCATCGGCCTGGGCTATGTGGGGTTGCCTCTTGCGGTCGAATTTGGCAAGTGCCGCCCGGTAATCGGCTTCGATATCAATCCGGCCCGCATTGCCGAACTTGAATCTGGCCAGGACGGCACGCTGGAGGTTAGCCCCGAGGAACTGGCCGAAGCCGGGCAGTTGCAGTTTACGGACAAGATCGACGATTTGCGCGAGTGCGGTGTGTTCATCGTGACCGTGCCGACCCCGGTCGACAAGGCCAATCGTCCCGACATGACGCCGTTGATCAAGGCCAGCGAAACCGTTGGCCGGGTCATGCCGCAGGGTGCCGTGGTGATCTATGAATCGACCGTGTACCCGGGCGCCACGGAAGAGGTGTGTGTTCCGGTGCTGGAGAAATTCAGCGGCAAGACGTTCAACACTGATTTCTTCTGTGGCTACAGCCCCGAACGGATCAATCCGGGCGACAAGGAGCACCGCCTGCCGACGATCCGCAAGGTGACCAGCGGCAGCACGCCGGATGTGGCGGACGCCGTGGACGGCATCTATGCGCAGATCATTACGGCAGGCACGCACAAGGCCAGCAGCATCAAGGTGGCGGAAGCGGCGAAGGTCATCGAGAACACGCAGCGTGACGTCAATATCGCGCTGATGAACGAGCTCAGCCTCATCTTCCACCGTCTGGGCATCGATACGCTCGAAGTTCTGGAAGCCGCCGGCACCAAATGGAATTTCCTGCCGTTCCGGCCAGGCCTGGTGGGCGGCCACTGCATCGGCGTCGATCCGTACTACCTGACCCACAAGGCCCAGGAAGTGGGATATCACCCTGAAGTTATCCTGGCCGGACGCCGGATCAACGACAACATGGCGAGCCACGTTGCCGATGAGACCGTCAAGCTCATGCTTCGCAAGAACCTGCCGGTGCTGGGCAGCAAGATCCTGGTGCTGGGTATCACGTTCAAGGAAAACTGCCCGGACGTGCGCAACACCAAGGTGGTGGATATCGTGACCACGCTGCGCGGCTACAACGCGCAGGTGGACGTCTATGACCCGTGGATCAACCTGGCGGATGCCGAACACGAGTACGGCCTGCAGTGCCTGCCCGAGATGCCTGCAAAGGGCACCTACGCGGCCATCGTGCTGGCGGTTGGACATCGCGAATTCGTGGCGATGGGCGAGCAGGGCATCAAGGCGTTGGGCGTTCCGGATGTGGTGCTGTTTGATGTCAAGGGCATTCTTCCCTACGGCTCGGCTGACGGACGGCTGTAAGCAGGTCCAATCAGCGTCAGCACACCGAACTGTGAATATTGAGATGGCATTCCAATGACAACACCATTTGAGCAACTCAAGCAACGCCTTGGCAACGAAGCGCGTACATGGCTGGTGACTGGAGTGGCGGGCTTCATCGGCAGCAATCTGCTGGAAGCCTTGCTGCAACTGAATCAGCGCGTGGTGGGGCTGGACAACTTCGCGACCGGTCACCAGCGCAACCTCGACGAGGTGCAGGGCGCAGTTTCCGATGCGCAATGGCGAAACTTTCAGTTCATCCGGGGCGATATCCGCAATCTGGACGACTGCCGACGCGCGATGCTGTTTCAGCAGCCGGACGCGCCCGATGGCGGCACGCAGGACTATCCTGTGGAGTACGTCTTGCACGAGGCGGCATTGGGCTCGGTGCCCCGCAGTCTGAACGATCCCATTACAACGAACGGCGTCAATATCGACGGGTTCCTCAACATGCTGGTCGCCGCGCGCGACGCCAAGGTCAGGAATTTCGTCTATGCCGCCAGCAGCAGCACGTATGGCGATCACCCTGGTCTGCCGAAGGTGGAAGACCGTATTGGCAAGCCGCTGAGCCCGTATGCAGTCACAAAATACGTGAACGAGCTGTACGCAGACGTCTTTGCGCGCTCGTATGGGTTCAACACCATTGGCCTGCGTTACTTCAACGTTTTTGGCAAGCGCCAGGATCCGGAAGGTGCATATGCCGCGGTAATTCCGAAATGGACGTCGGCGCTGATCAAGGGCGACGAGGTCTTCATCAACGGTGATGGAGAAACCAGCCGTGATTTTTGCTATGTGAAGAACGTGGTGCAGATCAATCTGCTGGCCGCGATGACCGAAAGTAGCGAGAGCCTGAACCAGGTTTATAACGTGGCAGTGGGCGACCGCACTACGCTCAACACGCTGTTTGACCTGCTGAAAGAGAACCTGCTGGAGCGTGGGGTGAGTGAGGGCGCGCGGCCCACCTATCGGGACTTCCGGGCTGGCGACGTTCGCCATAGCCAGGCCGATATTGGCAAGGCACAACAGCTGCTGGGCTATGCGCCCACTCACCGTTTGCGTGACGGTATCGCTGAAGCAATGCCCTGGTACGTGGCGTTCGTCTGACCACCGACCGGAGATTTGCTTTGAAGCGTGCTTTGTGGCTGATGGCCATCACGGCGTTGAACACTGGTGCTCTGTTTGCGTACCAGTGGTTCGTTGTCACGCGATTAGGCGCAGGACAAGGAACCGACGCGCTTTTTGCGGGGATGGTCATGCCGCAACTCGTGCTGAACGTCATCAGCGGCTCACTCGGTTATGTTCTGATACCGCTGCTGGCGGTTATCGACAAGAACGCCCGCTCGTCGGCCATCTGGACCTTTGCCGTGGCGTTGGCCCTTATATTTGGCGGCCTCGCGGCAGTGCTTTGGCTGCTGGCACCGTGGTGGGTACCGCTTTCGGTGCCGGGATTCGATGCCGCTGCTGTTCAGCAAACCGTGACGCTGACCCGAATCCAGTTGGTCGGGATGCTGTTTGCCGGGCTGGGCGCTCCGTTCAATGCGGCTTATCAGGCTGAGCACCGCTTCATCTATCCGGCATTCATGGTCCTGCTGTCGGGCCTGTTTGCGTTGGCGTTTGTCGTGATTTTCCTTGGGCAGGGCGGGGTGGAAATCGCCGCCTGGGGTCTCACGCTACGTGCCGTGGGGCAGTTTTTGCTTCAGATGCCTGCCGGCCTCCCGTTTGCGGCGCCGAACTTCAAGGACAAGCATTTTATTTCTGCACTGCGCAGGATAAAGCCGCTGATTGCCGGAACTATCTACTACAAGACTGACCAGCTGCTGGACAGATTTCTCGCGTCGATGACGCCGAGCGGCTCTTTGTCTTTGCTGCACCTTGCCCAGCAGATCTATGCCGCTGGCAATCTGGTACTGACCAACGCAATCGCGATGCCGTTGACGCCAAAGCTGGCAAAGCACGCAGAAAATGGCGAATGGGATTCCTTTCGGCATGAAGTAAAACGGGCGCTCCATATCCTAATGGCGCTTGGGCTGCTTGTACTCGTGCTGATTGCGTTTCCGGGTCGGTATTTGCTTGAGTTCGCTTTTGTATACGGAAATCTCACGGTCGAAGCCGTAGACAGGCTTTGGGAAATCATGCTCGCGCTGGGGATGGTCTGGCTCTCCGGGCTGAGCGGACAGGTGTTATCCAGTAGCTTCTATGCCATGTCGGATACCAAGACTCCGACAAGAATCGGCGTAATTGGATTCACACTTGGTATTGGACTCAAGGTAGTGGGCCTGATGCTGGGTGGCGTTATAGGCGTGGCGATAGGCTCTGGCGTGTATATGGTCTTCAATTCCGTGGCGATGTATGTTCTGCTGTTTCGCCAGCTTGATGGCGGCGCACGTATCTCACAAAAAGGATAACAATGAAGATTGCGGCGCTGACCAGCGGCTTGAACGTGCCTTCGGCAAGGTTTCGTGTGCGGCAGTACCTGCCGGCATTGCGCCAGGCGGGTATTGAAGTAACGGACTATTGCCCGGCAATCAGCCAGGGCGCCAGACTGCCCGGCAAATTGGGGCAGATCCGGGCGCGCTATTTTCCGCCGTTGCTGGTCGGGCAGGCACTGACGAATCTCGCATGTCGTGTCCCCGGTATTCTCGGCAGCTACCAGGCCGACGCAACCTGGCTTGAACGCAGCTTCGTGCCGGGTCTCGATTCGCTGGCGGGCCTGGTGAAAGCGCCCTTGGTACTCGATATTGACGATGCGATTTGGCTCTATAACCCGATGGGTAGTCGGGCAATTGGCCGGTTGATCGGCCGGGCCGACATGGTGCTGGCGGGCAATCAATACCTTGCCGACTGGTGCTCCGGTTTCTGCGACAATATTCGGATTGTGCCGACGGCAATCGATACCGATCGCTTTACGCCACGGAATCAGGTCAAGCCGGAAAACGCGCCGTTCGTGGTTGGCTGGACTGGTACTTCTGGTAATTTCAGATTCCTGGAGATGATCAAGCCGGCGCTTGTCTCGTTTTTCGAGGCGGAGCCGGATGCCCGCTTCCTGATCGTCGCCGATAGGAGACCGGAACTGACCGGGTTTCCGCAGGACCGCATCGATTATGTGCGCTGGAGTGCATCCCAGGAGCACCTGTTGGTCCAGGAGATGGACGTCGGCTTGATGCCGATCGATGACTCCGACCTGTCGCGCGGGAAATGTAGCTTCAAGATGCTGCAATACATGTCCGCCGGGCTTCCAGTAATTGCCTCACCGTTTGGAATGAACGGCGAAGTATTCGACATGGGGGATATCGGGTACGCGGTGAAGACGCATGATCAATGGGTGGAGGCACTTCATCAATCAAAACGGGATGCGGATGGGCGCAGGCGTCAGGGGGCGAAGGGTCGAAGCATCATTCTCGACAGGTTCTCGACGGAATGCGTGGCAGCTCGGATCAATGAGTCGTTTCGCTCACTACTTCGTGTAAATCGCGATGCGCAACGAGAGCCCGGCAGGTAGTGCCGTTACCACGCTGCGATAAAGGCGACGGACGGCGCGATAGCGCATGGGAAGCAGTCGCGCATGGCGCCGATGGTTGGCGAACAGAATTCGCGGGCGAATGGCCGTGGCCCTATGTCGGGTAGTGAGGATGCGGATGGCGTGACCAAGGTCAATTTGTGCCGGTGAGCGTCCCGGACGTCAGAATCGAGACAGGCCAGCGGTTGTTGGTCGATGAATGTATTTGTTATTGAAGGGGATAGCTGATGTGTGGAATTGCCGGGCTATTTGCAGATAGCAGCGTCGGCAGTGCTAGGGAGCATGTTGGCAAGATGTTGGAAGCCTTGCATCATCGCGGCCCAGACGGAAGTGGCATCTGGTCCGACGAGGAAAGCGGGGTGGTGCTGGGCCACCGACGCCTGGCGATCATCGACCTCTCTCCCGCCGGACATCAGCCAATGGCATCGGCCGGTGGCCGATATCATGTCGCCTACAACGGCGAGATCTACAACTTCGCCGCGCTGCGTGAGGAACTGGAAGCCTCAGGCAGCGCGCCGTCGTGGCGTGGGCATTCCGATACCGAGGTGCTGCTGGCCGCGGTCGAGGCCTGGGGTGTCGATGCGACGCTTCGACGTCTGGTCGGGATGTTCGCGATTGCCCTGTGGGACAGAACCAGTCGTACCCTGGTTCTCGCACGCGATCGGATGGGAGAGAAGCCGCTTTACTACGGCTTCGTCGGCACACAGTTTGTTTTTGCTTCCGAACAGAAGGCAATTCGCGCTGCTTTCGGTGACCATTTGCAGATAGACCGGGAAGCGTTGGCCGAATTCATGCGGTTCGGCTATATCCCGGCGCCCAGGTCGATCTACAGCGGCATTTCGAAGCTACCTGCCGGTCATTACCTGCGGCTGGCTCCCCATCGTAGCCGTGAACCGGAAATGCAGGCTTATTGGGAACTCGGCGGGGAAAGTCAGGACGCGCTGCGGACGCGGCTGGCAACAAGTAGCGATGAAATTCTAATCGACGAAGTTGACAGCTTGCTGCAGGACGCGGTGCGACTGCAGATGGTCTCCGATGTCCCGCTTGGTGCTTTTCTGTCAGGCGGGGTCGATTCCAGTACGGTGGTGGCGCTGATGCAGGCGCAGAGTTCGCGCCCTGTGCGGACGTTCACGATCGGATTTGCCGAAGAAGGCTTTGATGAGGCGCCCTATGCGAGGGAAGTTGCCCGGCATCTGGGAACGGATCATACCGAACTCTATGTGACCGCCGCGGATGCCGAGGCCGTTATACCGGTGCTGCCTCAAGTCTACGACGAACCGTTTGCAGATTCGTCGCAGATCCCGACTGTGCTGGTTTCGCGACTGACGCGCGAGCATGTTACGGTTTCATTGTCGGGTGACGGCGGCGACGAACTGTTTTCAGGGTATCCAAGATATCCCATCACGGAAGCCCTGTGGCATCGCGTCGGCCGGTATCCGCATGCGATGCGCCGTCCTGCAGCGGCGGTACTTTCCAGCGCGTCTGCGCGGAATTGGGATCGTGTTCTGCAAGTGATGCCTGGTGGCATCCGGCAACATGTCAATGGACGTCGAATTCATCGTGCGGCCCAATTGATGACTGCGTCCAGCGTGGCCGAGATGTATGTCCGCCTGATGTCGCAGTGGCAGCCCGAAGATAGTGTTGTATTGGGTAGCCGCATGCCTGAATGCTTCGCGCCAAAGTGGAAGGCCGAGGACGATGCGGTCTTCGCGATGCGACGCTGGGACGTGAATCAATATCTGCCTGATGACCTGTTGGTCAAGGTCGACCGTGCAAGTATGAGTGCAAGTCTGGAAACCCGCGCGCCGATGCTCGACCATCGGCTCGTGGAGTTGGCTTTCGCTCTGCCTCGCCGCGTGCTGCTGCGTGATGGCGTCGGGAAATG
Source organism: Cupriavidus sp. HE11 (assembly GCF_056097175.1). Lineage (NCBI taxonomy): Bacteria > Pseudomonadati > Pseudomonadota > Betaproteobacteria > Burkholderiales > Burkholderiaceae > Cupriavidus > Cupriavidus sp. HE11. Next base: position 1,095,412 of record NZ_CP184464.1, on the reverse strand, counting down.
GGTGCTTCGTCGCGTGTTGGATCGATACGTGCCACGTAGCTTGATCGATCGCCCCAAGGCAGGATTTTCCATTCCGCTTGCCCAATGGCTACGGGGTCCGTTGCGCGGTTGGGCGGAGTCGTTGCTCGATCCTTCCTTGCTCGGGCAGGCGGGTCTCCTCGACGTGCGCAAGGTCAGGGATATGTGGCAGCAGCATGTGGACGGGCATTTCGACAGAAGCCTTTTCCTGTGGAACGTGTTGATGTTCCAGGCATGGCTCGTCGCGCAAGGAAAAACGAAATGAAGATCGTTATTAACGCACTGTCGGCGCGTTTGGGCGGTGGCCAGACTTACCTGAGAAATCTCCTCGCATATCTTCCGGACGGCGCGGATCTTGAGATCGTGGTATTTGCTCCGGCATATCTGGCGCTGCCCGATGACCGCAGGATCCGTCGCGGCGAAACCAGATGGCCGACCGAGAACCCGCTGCTGCGGACGTTCTGGGAGAAGTTGCTGTTGCCCGGCGTCCTGCGTCGGGAAAAGGCGGACGTCCTGTTTTGTCCGGGCGGCGTTGTGGCGACACGCGCGCCCCGGAACTGCAAGGTTGTGACGATGTTCCGCAACATGATTCCGTTCGACAGCGAAGTGCTTGCGCGCATGCCGCCTGGACTGCAGAAACTGCGAAACATGATCTTGCGACGGGTAATGCTGCGAAGCATGGGCGAGGCGGATTTGACCATTTTCATCTCGGACTACGCGCGCAAGATTATCGAGAACCTTGTGGCAGTACCACATGCCGTCACGATTCCTCACGGCATCAACGAAGCCTTCCGCACCTACGACAAGGTGCTTGAGCGGCCGCAGTGGCTACCGCAAGGGGAGTATCTCCTTTATGTCTCGAAGTTCGATGTCTACAAGCATCAGCGTGAAGTGGCGCTCGCCTACGCGTCGCTTCCCGCAGAACTGCGTGCGCGGTACAAGCTCGTGCTTGTTGGGGAAGCTGACGAGCGTCTGACGAGCGATGTCATGCAGCTGATCAAGGACAAGAAGCTGGATGATGAGGTCATTCTTGCTGGTCCGCGTGCCTATGAAGATCTGCCCGCCGCATACCGCAATGCTGCTGTGAACCTGTTTGCGTCGTCGTGCGAGAACTGCCCTAATATCCTGCTCGAAGCACTGGGCGCCGGTAGGCCAGTGCTTTCGTCGAATATCCCGCCAATGCCGGAATTCGGCGCCGATGCCGCGGGTTACTTTCGGCCTACGAGTCCGGAAAGCATACGGGAAGCCATGGAGCAGGTTCTGTCCAGCGAAAGCTACCGAAGCGATCTCGCGTCCGCTTCGGCGCGGCGAAGTGACGATTACAGCTGGCGATTGACTTCGCGGCGGACCTGGCAAAGCATTGGCGCATTGGTTTGACCGTCCTGCGTCCCGAACTGGCATTGGCTGCTGTTCGGTGGGCATGGTAACCGTCAAAGTGCGTCCTTGATATTAAGGATCGTGGGACCGAGGGATTGGTATCCCCGATGAAGTTGCGTTCAGGAGTTTGATTTGATGACGAACAGACCTATGCGGGTCCTGGTATTGGGAGCCTCGGGCATGCTGGGCAACGCAGTGCTGCGAGAGTTTGCCCAGAGCCCGGGCTTCGAGGCATTTGGCTCGGTTCGCTCGGCAGCAGCACGAAGCCTTTTGCCGAGTGAGCTGTGGCCGAATATTGTCGTTGGTGTGGATGTGGAGAATTCCGACAGCCTGGCAAAGCTGTTTGGAACAGTACGCCCGGATATCGTCATCAACTGTGTGGGCCTGGTCAAGCAGGTGGCCGAGGTCGAAGATGCATTGTCTGCGATTCCGATCAATAGTCTGCTGCCGCACCGGCTGGCGCGCCTGTGCGAGATTGCGGGTGCGCGTCTGGTTCACATGAGCACCGACTGCGTATTCGCCGGTGTGAAGGGCCTCTACAGGGAGGATGATCCATCGGACGCGAAAGACCTGTACGGACGTAGCAAATACCTTGGCGAAGTGGACTATGCACATGCCATTACGCTGCGCACATCGATAATCGGTCATGAACTCGACGGCGCACGCAGTCTTGTCGGATGGTTTCTCGCACAGAGCGGAGCCGTGAAAGGTTTCCGCCGTGCTATCTTCTCCGGTTTGCCTACCGTAGAAATTGCACGCCTTATTCGCGATCGCGTAATTCCACACCCCGAGTTGCATGGCGTGTATCACGTGTCTGCAGACCCCATAAACAAGTTCGACCTGCTGACTCTCGTGGGACAGGTTTATGGTAAAGCCATCGAGATCGAGCCTGACGACGGGCTCGTGATCGATCGTTCGCTCGATTCCACTCGTTTTCAGCTGGCCACCGGCTATCGGCCGAAGCCATGGCCGGAACTTGTGCGGGCCATGCATGAATTTCGTTGAAGATTAGCTGCTGGATACCCGAATATGTTCAAGAACAAGGTCTTGTTGATTACCGGTGGAACCGGTTCGTTTGGTAACGCTGTACTGCGCCGCTTCCTGGATTCGGATTTGCGTGAGATCCGCATTTTCAGCCGGGATGAGAAAAAGCAGGACGATATGCGCAAGCGTTACAACCACCCCAAGCTCAAGTTTTATATTGGGGACGTGCGCGATGCCAACGGTGTGGCATCGGCCATGCGCGGCGTTGACTTCGTATTCCATGCCGCAGCGCTGAAGCAGGTGCCGTCCTGTGAGTTTTACCCGATGGAAGCGGTTCGGACCAATGTCCTTGGCACGGAGAATGTGCTGGAGGCTGCCATTCGTGCCGGCGTCAAGCGCGTGGTGTGCCTGAGTACTGACAAGGCCGTCTACCCGATCAATGCCATGGGTATCAGCAAGGCGCTGATGGAAAAGGTGATGGTGGCCGCGAGCCGAAACCTCGACGGCACGGGCACCGTCATTTGCGGGACCCGGTATGGCAATGTCATGGCATCTCGCGGTTCTGTCATTCCGCTGTTCGTGGACCAGGTCCTGGCGGGCAGGGAAATCACTGTGACAGACCCCACCATGACCCGCTTCATGATGACGTTGGCGGATGCGGTGGATCTGGTTCTCTACGCGTTCGAGCATGGCAACAATGGGGATATCTTCGTGCAGAAGGCCCCGGCTGCCACGGTCGAGGTGCTCACTCGCGCGATTCTCGATCTGATGGGCAAACCGGAACATCCGGTCCGGGTCATCGGCACGCGGCACGGTGAGAAGCTCTACGAGGCGCTGCTCAGCCGCGAAGAAATTGCGTGCGCAGAGGACATGGGCGACTACTTCCGGGTGCCGCCCGACGGTCGCGACCTGAACTACAGCAAGTTTTTCGAAGAGGGCGAAGCGCGTCTGACCCAGAGTGCGCATGGCGAGGACTACAACTCGCACAACACGACGCGCCTCGACCTGGACGGCATGAAGAAACTTCTGCTCAAACTGGAATTCATGCAACGCATAGCGCGTGGCGAACACGCCATTGCGGAGGAGTGACAGCATGAAGAAGCTCAAGGTCATGACGGTAGTTGGTACGCGTCCGGAGATTATCCGGCTCTCACGCGTCATGGCGAAACTGGACCAGTATTGCGACCACGTTGTCGTCCACACTGGCCAGAACTACGACTATGAACTGAACCAGATCTTTTTCGAAGACCTGGGTATTCGCAAGCCGGACCACTTTCTGAATGCCGCTGGCGGAAGTGCTGCCGAGACGATCGGCAGAGTCATTATTGCTGTCGATGGGGTGCTGGAAACGGAGCGTCCGGACGCTCTGCTGGTACTGGGCGATACCAACAGCTGCATGGCCGTGCTTCCTGCAAAGCGCCGCAAGGTGCCGATTTTCCATATGGAAGCCGGCAATCGTTGCTTTGACATGCGCGTGCCGGAGGAAATCAATCGTCGAATTGTCGACCATACGGCGGACGTCAATCTGACCTACAGCTCAATTGCGCGTGAGTGCCTGTTGCGCGAGGGCCTGCCAACGGATCTCGTGATCAAGACTGGCAGTCCGATGACTGAAGTGCTGGCGCATTATCGGCCCCGCATCGAAGCGTCCGACGTCCTGGACCGCCTTGGCTTGACGGCCGGTCGCTTCTTTGTAGTCAGTGCGCACCGCGAAGAGAATGTCGACTCGGAAACGAACTTTCGCAAGCTCGTGCAACTCCTGAATGCCGTGGCACAGACGTATGAAATGCCCGTCATTGTGTCGACTCACCCGCGTACGCAAAAGCGGGTCGATGCCATTGGCGCGACGTTTGATCCCCGTGTTCAACTGCTCAAGCCGCTGGGATTCACTGACTATAACCGGCTGCAGTTGTCGGCCAAGGCGGTACTTTCGGACAGCGGAACGATCAGCGAAGAATCATCGATCCTGAATTTCCCGGCGTTGAATCTGCGCGAGGCGCAAGAGCGGCACGAGGCAATGGAGGAGGGCTCGGTGATGCTGGTGGGCCAGGACATCGACCGGGTAATGCAGGGGCTCGCTATCCTGGATGATCAGTCGCGCGGTTCGGACCGCACGCTGCGGCAGGTCGCGGACTACGGCATGCCGAACGTGTCCGATAAGGTACTTCGTATCATCCACAGCTACACCGATTACGTGAACCGCGTAGTGTGGAAGAAATACTGAGCAATTGATTTATGCGATTGCTTATCGTCACCCAATATTTCTGGCCGGAGAATTTCCGCATCAATGACCTGGTAGCCGAACTGGTTCGTCGCGGCCATCAGGTCACGGTCCTGACAGGCTTGCCCAATTACCCGGACGGAGACATTTTCCCCCAGTATCGGGAGGATTCCGCCCGCTTTTCGCGCTACGAGGGAGCAGACATCGTCCGAGTGCCGATGATGCCGCGCAAGTCAGGCAGCTTCCGTCTGATGCTGAACTATTTGACGTTCGCGCTCAGTGCGTCGACCGTCGGCCTATGGAAGTTGCGTGGCAGAAAGTTCGATGCCGTGTTTGCCTATGAGCCGTCTCCAATTACGGTTGGCATTCCGGCTGCTTTCATGCGCGCCGCCAAGCGAGCTCCCATGGCGTTCTGGGTGCAGGATCTGTGGCCAGAAACGCTTGAGGCAATCGGCGTCGTCCGTTCGCCGGCGGTATTGCGCATGGTTGGCAAACTGGTGGGCTGGATCTACGCACGTAGCGACCTGATTCTCGCTCAATCGCACAGTTTTATTCCGCAGATACGCAAGTACGCGCCGCCCGAGGCAAGGGTGGAGTATTTCCCGGGATGGGCTGAATCGCTTTTTGACATGCGGCATGTGACGGCCGCCAGCGAGGTGCCTGAAAAACCAGGCAGCTTTAATGTCATGTTCGCGGGCAATATTGGCGTGGCACAGGATTTTCCCGCGATTCTGGCTGCTGCCAAGGCACTGAAGGACGAATCGCACATCAGGTGGCTGATCGTTGGCGATGGACGGATGGCTGGATGGGTTGCCGATGAAATCAAGCGACATCAGCTTGAGGACCGCGTGTTGATGCTGGGGCGCCATCCGCTTGAGAGGATGCCTTCATTTTTCAAGCACGCGCAGGCGTTGCTTGTCAGCCTGAAGGACGAGCCCATATTTTCGATGACCATCCCAAGCAAGCTGCAGTCGTATCTGGCGGCAGGCATCCCCGTGGTCGCGATGTTGAACGGGGAAGGTTCGGCGGTGGTGCAGTCATCCGGCGCAGGCCTGGCCTGTCCGGCTGGCGATCATGAAGGGCTGGCAAGGGCAGTACTGGAGTTGTCGCGGATGTCGCCCGAGGAGCGCGAGGCCATGGGTTCCCGTGGACTGGGCGTCAGTGCGCGCGAGTTCGATCGGGACACCCTCATCGGCCGGCTCGAGGCATGGTTCGAGCAACTGCGTCCCGCGCAGGGCGTGTCTGCCGAATCCGGGGAGTCAACATGATTCTGGTCACGGGCGCGACAGGTTTTGTCGGCAGGGCGCTGGTAAGCAGGCTGGTTCGGGAAGGTATGTCGACGCGCGCATCGACGCGTCGAACTGATGTGAATTTTCCCAAGGGCGTTGAACTGGCGCAGGTCGGTGATCTGTCCGGGGACACCGACTGGCGGGAAGCCCTGCGCGGTGTGGACGTGGTTGTGCATGCAGCGGCGCGGGTCCATGTAATGGACGAAACTGCTGGCGATCCGCTGGCCGAATTCCGACGCGTTAATGTCGCTGGGACGTTAAATCTTGCCCGACAGGCTGCAGAGGCTGGCGTTCGGCGTTTCGTTTTCGTCAGCTCGATCAAGGTGAACGGGGAACGCACGTTGGCTGCACGCCCGTTCTGCGCGGACGACGTGCCGGCGCCGGAGGACCCTTACGGTCTTTCCAAGCTCGAGGCGGAGCAGCAGTTGAGCGAGTTGTCGCGACAGACCCGTATGGAAGTGGTCATTGTTCGTCCGCCACTCATTTATGGACCCGGCGTGAAGGCCAACTTTGCTTCGATGCTGCACTGGCTCAGGCGTGGCGTGCCATTGCCGCTCGGGGCTATTCACAATGTCCGGAGTCTGGTGGCACTGGAGAATCTTGTGGACTTGCTGGCAACGTGCATTGTGCATCCCGCTGCCGCAGGACAGATCTTTCTCGTCTCGGATGGCGAAGATGTATCGACCACGGAACTGTTGGTGCGCGCGGCCCGCGCAATGGGCCGGCAGGCGCGACTGATTCCAGTTCCAGCCCCGTGGCTGGAGGGCGCCGCTGCTGCACTGGGCAAGCGCCATGTGGCCCAACGGCTCTGTGGCTCATTGCAGGTGGACATAGCCAAGACCCGCAGCATCTTGGGCTGGACGCCGCCACTGACGTTGGATGAAGGACTGAGGAAGGCCATGGAGGATCCGAGGCTGTGAAGCGATTGTTTGATTTGTTTCTGGCGCTTCTTGCCGCCGCTGTGCTGGCAATACCGGTGCTCGTCATCGCGTTGTTGGTGCGTCTGACTTCTGCTGGGCCGGCCCTGTATTGGTCTGACCGGGTTGGGCGAAACAACAAGATTTTCAAGATGCCCAAGTTCCGGAGCATGCGTGTGGGCACGCCGGCCGTGGCGACTCACCTGCTGGCGGATCCGCGTTCGCATCTCACACCTATTGGATCATTTCTGCGCAAGAGCAGTCTGGATGAACTCCCGCAATTGTGGAGTATCTTGACGGGGCACATGAGTTTCGTAGGACCGAGACCTGCACTTTTCAATCAGGACGACCTGATTGCATTGCGGACTGAATCCGGCGTGCACAAGCTGGTTCCCGGACTGACCGGTTGGGCGCAAGTGAATGGTCGGGACGAGCTGCCCATCCCCGAGAAGGTCAACCTCGACGTCGAATATATGCAGCGTCAGTCGCTATGGTTGGACATCCGCATTCTGTGGATGACTTTTGTGAAGGTTCTGCATCGCGATGGAGTATCACACTAATGAAGCGATTGCTGATCGTAGGTGCCGGAGGGCACGGCCGTTCTGTTGCGGAGGCTGCCAGGCTGGACGGCAAATTCACGCTGGCGGGCTTCGTAGACGATGCAGCGCCCGGTGCGGAGAACAGGCCTGGTTGGCCACCCGTGCTCGGACCGACGAATGACCTGGCGGCATACCGAGCCCAGGCGGACGTGGCCATCGTCGCCATTGGCAACAATGGCGCACGCGAGGCGTTGTGCAAGCGGCTGGGCCACGCGGGGTTCGAACTGGTGACGATTGTCCACCCGCGTGCCTTCGTCTCGCCATCCGCTATGATTGGAACTGGCAGTGCGATCATGGCCGGAGCAATCGTAGGTACTGAGGCTGTGCTGGGGCTCGGTACCATAGTCAACAGCGGCGCAGTGGTCGACCACCATTGCCAGGTTGAAGATTTTGGACACTTGGGCGTGAACGCAGCCATGGCAGGTGGGGCGGTCTTGGGCCACGGGGCGTGGATGCAAGCGGGATCCGTTCTGGGATACGGCGTAAGAATTCCGGCGCGAGAAGTGCTGCAGCCGGGCCAGGCCATGCGCGTGAACTGACAGATTGAAGACCCCAATAATGCGATTCCATAAATCAGCGGCGCCACTACTGGCACTGCCACGCCCTGCCAAGCGCCTGCTCGTCATGATGCTGGACCTGATGCTGGCGCTGATCTCTGTTTGGGTTGCGTATTACCTGCGCATTGATCAGGTTGGATTGCCTCAGCAGCAGCAAGGCTATGTTTACTTGCTGGCTCCAGTGCTTGCGTTTCCGATATTTGCTCGTTTTGGTCTGTATCGCGCCATATTCAGGTATACGGGGATGGCGGCCCTGGCCAGTACGGCGAAAGCGGTGGGTATTTACGGTGCGCTGTTCTTTGCTGCGCTGGTCGCTTTCAAATGGGATGGCGTGCCGCGAAGCGTCGGGCTGATCCAGCCGATGCTGTTCCTGCTGCTCGTTGGTGCAAGTCGGGCCATGGCGCGTTTCTGGCTGGCCGGCGGGACCGCCAAGATATACCAGGCCAGAAGACGTCTGCTGATCTACGGCGCGGGAGAAGCCGGCGTGCAGACTGCGCTTGCGCTTGGCGCCGCACGGGAGTTCGCATTGCTGGGTTTTGTCGACGACGACAAATCCAAGGTGGGCCGTACCATCAATGGCCTAGACGTCATGTGTCCGGAGGATGTCCCCGACGCAGTGGAGCGGATGGGTGTTACCGACATCCTGCTTGCCGTCCCTTCGCTGGGCCGGGCTCGTCGCAATACGATCATCGCTGGGCTGCGCGAGTTGCCCGTTCACGTGCGCACGCTTCCTGGCATGGTCGATCTTGCATCGGGCAAGGTGACCGTGCGGGATTTCCAGGAATTGGATATCGAGGATTTGCTTGGCCGCGGTCCTGTGCCGCCCGACGAAACGTTGCTGGCACGCAATCTCCTGGACAAGACCGTGCTGGTAACGGGTGCAGGTGGCAGCATCGGAAGCGAGCTATGCCGGCAAATCCTGCAGGAAAGGCCGACCCGGCTTCTTTTGGTCGACCACAACGAATTCGGCCTCTACAGCATCCATCACGAGCTTGAGGGGCAGCGCCTCAAGCACGGACTTGCCGTGGAAATCGTGCCATTGCTTGCAAGTGTGGCGAACCTCGAACGCATGCGCGAAATATGCCGGCAGTATCGACCTGCGACGGTTTATCACGCAGCGGCGTACAAGCACGTGCCACTGGTTGAGTTCAATCCGGCTGAGGGCGTGCTCAACAACGTGTTCGGCACGCTGAATGTGGCGCGCGCAGCGATGGAACATCAGGTTCACTGCTTTGTGCTGGTGTCGACTGACAAGGCGGTTCGCCCTACCAATGTAATGGGCGCATCCAAGCGGATGGCGGAATTGGTGCTCCAGGCATTCGCAGCGAGCAAATCCGTGAGTATTGGTCTCCTTGACGGTCAGGCGGACGAGCCGGTGCAAAACGGTACCGTCTTCGCTATGGTGCGATTCGGGAATGTGCTTGGCAGCAGTGGAAGCGTGGTGCCCTTGTTCCGTCGACAGTTGTCCGAGGGCGGCCCCCTGACGGTGACACATGCCGAGGTGACGCGCTACTTCATGACGATTCCGGAAGCAGCACAACTTGTGCTGCAGGCGGGCGCAATGGCCAAGGGCGGGGAAGTGTTCGTTCTTGACATGGGGCAACCGGTCAAGATCATGGACCTCGCCAGGCGCATGATCCAGCTCTCAGGTCTGGCAGTGCGGGACGAACGCACGCCCGAAGGCGATATCGACATCCGGGTAACGGGGCTGCGACCAGGCGAAAAGCTCTATGAGGAACTGCTGATTGGCGACAATCCGGAAACGACTGCCCACGAACGCATCATGATGGCGCGGGAGGATCATGTCGAATGGTCGGACTTTGGCCCTGTCCTGAAGCAAATGCGCCTGGCGGCAGAACGCAGTGACGAGGCCATGATCAAGGAGATTCTTCGGCGCTACGTCCATGGGTATGGTTCGCAGCCAAATGAGGGCGCGACGGCCGTCGCGCTGGCGTAAGACGATTCTTGTGGCCGGAAGCCGTTGAGAACAAGCGGCTTCCGGCGCTGCCGGGAATCTGAAATCAGGCGTTGATTAACCGGCGTATCGGCTGCGCCTCGAGGTGGCCATTATCACTGTCAGCAATCCCAGCACCATACCAATTGCGGCGCCGGCGGCGAAGTACGTAAATCTGCCTGGAGTGCTGGGACGCTCCGGAACATAAACTGCGCCGACAATCCTGGTGGGATAACTACGCGACGGATCCAGCGATTCCTGCAGTTCGGTGGCTTGCTGCCGCAATTGAGTTATTTGCGCATTCGAGAGTACGGCCATATTGGTCAGAAGAATATCCCGGGTATTGCTTGTGGAATCATTCTTCTTTTGCGGGCCTTGCTGCAGCCATGTAAGGCTTTTTGCGTAATCCGTTTCGGCGGCCTTCAATTGACCTGTAGTGGAGATCAACTCGCTATTCAATCTGGCGACGGCGGGCTCGAAGATTTTCTGGTGATCGAGAGAAAGTGCTCCAAAAGATGCTTTCAGCGCATCTCCGGCGGCCTTTGGCGAAAATCCGGAAACCTGCAGATTAATAATGTCAGGGCTCTTGCCCATTGCCGCGCGAAGCGTATTGAAGACCAGGCGTGCGTCCTTGCTTTGGCCACTCTCGGGTGCAGGCAACCCGAGGTTGCGCAGTATGCCCAGCCGATAGGACGGGAGATTGAAGCGATCAACTGCTGTCAGGGGGTTTTCCAGCGTCCGTTGAGATACGGGCTCTCCCGCTTTGCCAGGCTTGGTGATTTGTCCGACCTGCACGGCCAATACCGCGGTCCATCGTGGAGACGAGATCTGGTACGCCCCCAGCCCAACCAGTGCCCCGGCGATGCCCGCCGCAACAACTATGCCAATCGGTTTCGAGTAGCGGTGAGCGGAATTTCTTGGGACATGTGGATCTTCAGATCGCATTGTTTGTTTGTTGGCTTGTCGAACTTGGGTCATTGTACCTTGGCTCCTGCGAGCGCAAGCCAGGCTAACAGTAAATTTCAAATTACAATCTACAAGGCTGTACCTGGCACTCGGACGATCCGAAAAAATCGGGAGCTTTCCGGCGTAGCGTGGAACAAGCTGAAAATGCCTCAGAAAAGCCTGAGGTGCAGTGATGTCGGGCAGTCCGACAGCGGTGCCTAAGCGAGCAGGCTATGGTTTTGCCCGTGCAACAACGCAAGCCATTGTGACATGACGACACCGACATCACGTTTGCTCGCATCGTCACGGGCATTGGAAGCGAGCGCGTCGCCCAGATTCTTATCCCGGATTAGTCGGGACAATGCCATTGCAAGGGCCTGAGAATCGTCTGTAGGTACCTGAAGCCCATTGACGCCATCGCAGATTATTTCCTTTGGGCCTGCTTCGCAGTCTGTGGAGACGATGGGTAACCCGAATGCCATTGCCTCGAGCAGGACAAGGCCAAATCCTTCGTATCGTGAGCTGAGGCAGAATATGGAAGCCTCCTGATAATAGGTGGCAATTTTTGCCTGCGCCCCCGGCATTTCCACATGACGCCCGAGTCCGGTCCTGTTCACCTGGTCTTCGAGACCGGAGCGTTCCTCTCCTTCGCCGACGATGACCAGCCGCCAGTCGGGTTGTCCGGCCACGACCTGCTTCCACGCGTCTAGGAGCACATCGAAACCCTTGGCAGGAACGAGTCGTCCTACCGCAAGCACTGTCCGGCTACGCCGCACGGCGGGTGCTTCGGGGAAAGGAAACGGCAGCGGATTGCCAATCGCTTCCACGCGGCTGCGAGGTCCCAATGCTTGCAGCCAGCGCTGCCTGTCGCGCTCGGTCAGGACGACAATTGCGGCACAGGTTCGAGCCGAAATCCTGCGTGCGAGGCGACGCAGGGGGTTGCCCAGATCCTCGTCAAAATGACAATGCTCCCACGCAATCCGCCGCACTTTCAGGCCTGCGGTAGCCGGCAGCGTGAACAGCGTCAGCATTGTGTCGACCTCGATCAGCACATCGACCTTGTGCTGGCGAACGAACCGGCGGATGCCTGCTACCGTGGCAAGGTATTGGCGTTTGAACGATGGCCGCGTCTCGAACAGAGCGTCGTGCACAACATCCGCGTGCAGCGGAAACACGCTGGCGCGATCCCACAGGCTCAGTATCCGCACGCGATAGCCGCGTTCCGCGAGCGCATTGGCGATGACGGCCGTCATGCGTTCGGCGCCGGCAAAGGCGTTCAGCGTGCCGGTCAGGAAGCAGACGGTGGGCAGCTTGCTCATGCCGATGCCATTTGCCGCGCGGGCCGGTGCCGCCACCAGAGCACGGCGCCAACCATCACGGCGACGGCGTTGCCCAGCGCATAGCCGGCGATTGCGCCCCAACTGCCGAGGCGGGGGATCATCACGAGGTCCCACACCAGGATCGTGGCCAGGACCAGCGCCCACTTGATGGCCACCCAGCGCGGCTTGCGCAGGTGGGCGGCCAGCAGGGTCAGCGCGACGTCGGCGAACACCAGCGCGGAAATGATCGCCGCCATACGCAGCAGCCCGACCGTGGCCGCGAACGCATGGCCATACAGCAGCGCCACGATCCACGGTGCGCACGCGGCAATGGCCAGACCACCGGCAAGCCCCAGTGCTGCCAGGCCCAGCGCAATGCGGCCGATGCTGGCGTGCGCATCGTCAAAGCGCTGGCGCGCGTAGACATAGCTCGGTGCGATGCCGGCCGCGAGGATCGTCGCCACCATCGTGAAATTGTCCAGGATCTGCATGCACGCGGCGTAGGCGCCGAACTCGGCGGCCGGCACGGCGGGCTGCAGGATCAGCTGGTCGATGCGGCGTGCCCCCATCATCAGGATGAAGCTGATCCAGAACAGTGTGCCGGCGCCCAGCAGTTCACGGGCCAGCGCTGGCTGCCATCGGGCAACGCCCGTGGCGCGTTGGCGGAAGTAGAAGGCGGCGAGCAGGGCAGCAAGCACGACGGCTTCCACCGTGAACGCGACCGCATATGCGGCCACGTCCGTGACATGCGCTGCGAACAGTGCGCCGACCAGCGACGCCTTGATCGCCAGGGCGGCCAGGCTGAACAGCGTGCCGGGTCGGTTGTTGGTATGGGCCTGCATCCAGGCTGTCACCACGCCCACCGGTTCGCGCAACAGAATGGCGATGCCGAGCACTAGCGCAGCGTGCCAGATGTCGGCCAGAGGCGTGGTGATGCCAAGATACGCGCACATCAGCAGATATCCGAGGAAACCACCCGCCAGGCGCAGTGCAAAGGCTTGCCAGAGCAGTTGATGCTCCGCAGCTGGCGTGGGAGCTGCAACCAGCCGGGGTACCACGACTTCTGCGCTACACACCAGCGCGAACGAAGCCGCGATCAGCACGATCGACTGGGCATACTGGAAATGCGCAAAGCCCTCGGGCCCCAGCGCGCGTGCCAGCATCGCCACTACGCCGATGCCTACGCCCACCTGCAGGCCGCGTTCTGCCAGCATCCAGAGCAGATTGCCTGCTACGCGTCGCCGCATCAGGCTGCCTCCGGATGCGGCATGACGGCCGTGCCGGGCAGGCTCGCGTAGAGGGCGAGCCAGCGCTGTGCCACGGCGTCGATCGAGAACTTTGCAAGTGCGCGTTCGCGCCGGGTGGCTTGCATGGCGGGCGTTCCGCGGCCAGGCCGCAGGGTATCGCCAAGGGCGGCAGCCAGTGCCTCGACATTGCCGCGCGGCACGATGGTGCCGAGGTCGCCGACCACTTCCGCCACGCCAGGCGCATCGGTCGAGACAACCGGGCAGCCGCATGCCAGCGCTTCCACCAGCACCATTGGCAGGCCTTCGACGTTTGACGACAGCGCAAAGGCGTCGGCGGCGTTCAGTAGTGCGGGGATGTCGTTGCGCTGCCCGAGCAGCGTCACGCGGGACCCGATACCCAGGGACGCCACGAGGTCAGCCAGAGACTGGCGCAGCGCACCGTTGCCGGCAATCAGCAAGTGGGCGGAAATGGCCGGTTCGGCGCGGGCAAAGGCGCGGATCAGTGTCTCCTGCGCCTTCTCCGGCACCAGCCGGCCAACGTTGAGCAGCAACCGGGTGTCGGCGCCAACGCCAAGCTGGGCGCGGGTTGCCAGGCGCGCGTCCGGGTCAGGCCGGAAGCGGTCGGTGTCGATGCCATTGGGCATCACGATAATGCGCGAAGCCGGCACGCCGCCTGCGGCGATCATCCCGTCGCGGCCATCATTGCTGACATGCGTGGTAATTGCCGCCCAGCTATCGGTCACCCGGTAGGCCGCCATGCGCAGCCGTCCGCCTTCGCGGAAGCTATGTCCCGTGCAGACCAGCGGCGGACACTTCACGATGCGCGTGAGGGCCCGGGCAAACAGATTGGCATGGACCATATGCGCGTGGATGGCGTCAGGCTGCCAGTTGCGGACCAGTGCCCGCGCCTGTCCAAGCGCCCGCAGCATGCCGGCCGGAGTCTTGCGCATATTGAGTTCGACCACGTGCGCGCCCGGCGGGATGTCGATCTCGCACCCCGGCGACAGGCTCAGGATGGCAACGGCATGGCCCATTGCCAGGAAGGCACGGGCCAGCGCCACCACCTGGTGCTCGGCACCGCCGACCTTGAGTCCGGTCGTGACAAGCATGATGCGCATCGGCGAGCGCCCCGCAGGCGCGGTCGATGTCATCAACGCGCTCCGTACCCTGTCAGCAGCGTGCGTATGGTCTTCACCGCGATCAACAGGTCCAGCGCGAACGAGCAGTGCTTGACGTAGTACAGGTCGTAGCTGAGCTTGGTCACCGTTTCGGCATGGGTGCCGACATATCCCTGCTGCACCTGCGCCCAGCCCGACAGGCCCGGGCGCACCAGGTGCCGGTACGGGTAGTACGCGATGGTGTCCGAGAATTCATCGACCATCGGCACCTGCTCCGGGCGCGGCCCGATAAAGCTCATCTCGCCAACCAGCACGTTCCACAGCTGAGGAATCTCGTCGAGCCGGTACTTGCGGATGATGCGGCCCACGCGGGTCACGCGCGGATCCTGGCGCAGCGCAAACTGTGCCGGCGCCTGCTTGTCCGCGCCCATGCTGCGGAACTTCAGCATCGTGAACGGCTTGCCGAACAGGCCCACGCGGCGTTGGCGGAACAGCGCGCCACCCGGGGTTTCCATACTGACCGCCAGCGCCACGGCCAGGCCGATGGGGATGGCCAGCGGGGCGAGCGCGATCACCGCGACGATGTCGGTCAGGCGCTTGATGTAGTCGAACAGGTAGTGGTCGGCGTAGTCGTCGAAGAAGTTCTCGTCGATATGGTCCAGGCCCACGCGTCCTGTCAGCATCTCGCCGATCCGCTCCACGGAGTACATGCGCAGGTGGCCAAGCCGGTATTGCGTCAGCAGCCGCGTGCGCGCCGGATCGGCGGTCAGGCCGCGTTCCACCAGGATGCCGTCGCAATGCACGGCTTCCTCGGGCGAGCCAATCTGCTCGAAGCGCGTGGTGGCGGGCGGGTTGGCACCGGGCATCGAGATGATGCGGTTGAGGTGCTGCAGGGTTTCGGGGTCCATGTAGCCGAACACCGGCACGTACTTCTGCACGTAGCGGCGATAGCCGAGCCACGTCCAGGCCAGCGTGGTGATGTAGCCCACCAGCACGGCGCCGCGCGAGTACTCGATATGGAACCCCGCATAGACGATCAGCAGTAGCGCGAACGGCAGGGTGGCTGCCACGCCGACAATGCTGGCGCCTTCCATGGCCGGCAGATGCAGCGCGCGGTGCACCAGCAGGAACGCCGCCAGGTAGGGCAGCATCGACCACAGCAGCGTGCGCGGGAAGATGTGGGTCACAAAGCCTGCCTGGTGAGCGGCTTCAGACAATGCGGCGTTGATGCCGAACAGCACCAGGCCGACGGCGGCCCAGGCAATCATGCGGCTGGCCCGCCGGATCGTCTCCGACCGGGCCGGCGTGCCCGAACCATTGCGCCGCAGGGAGCCGGTGTGCAGGGTATTCATGATGCTTGAGCGCGTGCGTCGGCCTGGCGGCTGCCGGCCAGCACCTGTTGATAGACCGCCCAGGTGGCACGGACCATGGGCTCCAGGCCGTACGCCTGCTCCCAGCGCAGGCGGCCGGCCGCGCCTGCCGCAGCGCGCCCCGGCGCGTCGGCGGCGGCCTTGCGCAGTGCGTCGGCAAAGGCACGCGGGTCGTTGCCCGGCAACAGCACGCCGCAGCACCCGTCGCCAAGCTGTTCGCGAATGCCCGGCAAATCGCTGGCGATCACCGGCAGCCCGGCGCGCATGGCTTCGAGAATGGAAATGGGCAATCCCTCGTGGTCGGAGGCCAGCAGGAACAACTGCGCACTGGCCAGCAGGGCGGGAACGTCGCCGATGCTGCCGGCAAAACGCACGCGTCCGGGGGCCAGTTGACCGGCCAGTCGTTCCAGGCTGGCGCGCTGCGGTCCGTCGCCGGCGATGACCAGTTCGCAGTCGGGCAACTGCGCAGCCGCAAACGCCTCGATCAGGACGTCGGGACGCTTCGGGGGCGCCAGCCGCATGACGGTGACCACGCGCCGCATGGCGTCGGCCGGATTGGCGCGAGGCGCCACGTCGGCGATGCCATTTGGAATCACGCTGATATTGCCGCCGCGGATCGGCAGGCTGCGCGCCATCGCCCGCTCGGCCTCCGCCACGCAGATGACGTGGCTGGTCAGGGGTGCAAGCAGCCATTCGACCATCCGCGCGATGGTGCGCCGCTTCCACGGCGCCGCCGGCTTGTACGCAAAGCCATGGACCGTATAGACCACCGGTATGCCAAGCAGCTTGCCGGCGATGCGGCCCAGCGCGCTTGCCTTGGCGCTGTGCGTATGAAGGATGTCGGGCGCCGCCTCGCGCAATGCGTGCATCAGTTCGCGCAATGCCCCGACGGCCTTGAATGGCGACAGGGCATTGTTCATCGTGGCCAGCCGGATGGCAGGAATGCCCAGGTCGCGGGCCAGGTCGAACAGCGGCCCGTCACCGCCGGCCAGCAACGTCACGTCGGCCTGCCCGCGCAGGGCGCGCAGCAGGTCGGCAACGTGGCTCTGGGCGCCGCCGGTCTCGGAATTGGTGATGAGACAGGCGATGCGAGGCCGTTCAGTCGACGTGATCAAGGACAATGGCGGAGGTCTCGAACAGGGGATGGCACGCGCAGCAATGCGGCGGACACCCGTCGGCCGCCTCTGATTGGATCGGTTGTCGGAAAAAACGTGCGCGGGCAGACCGATGGCAGTCAAAAAGCGCCGAAAAATTCCCCTGAAGGGGCGGCTGATGGCGATTATAGCGCCTGCGCCACGCGCAATCCGGCACAATACGGCTTTTTGGCGCCCTGCCCGCGCCCCTCCCGAGGCGTCCCGCCAAGGGGTGGAATCGCACGATGAACCTTGTTTCCAGGAAGCCACATGCAAATTGATCCCTCGATCTTCAAGGCCTATGACATCCGCGGCATCGTCGGCAAGTCGCTGACCCCGGAAGTGGCCCGCCATATCGGCCTGTCGTTTGGCTCGGCCGCCGTCGAACTTGGCGAAAAAGCCGTGGTGGTCGGCCGTGACGGCCGTCTTTCGGGCCCGGATCTGCTGGGAGGGCTGGTCGAAGGCCTGCGCGCTGCCGGCCTGGATGTGATCGATCTCGGCATGGTTGCCACGCCGATGGTGTATTTCGGTACCAATATCGAGCTGGATGGCCGCCGCGCCACGTCCGGCATCATGGTCACGGGCAGTCACAATCCGCCCGACTACAACGGTTTCAAGATGGTGCTGGGCGGCAAGGCCATCTATGGCGAGCAGATCCAGGCACTGCGCCAGCGCATCGACGCGGGCAACTTCACCAAGGGTGGCGGCAGCTACAAGCTGGTGGATGTCCGCCAGCAGTACCTGGACCGCATCGTTGGCGACGTCAAGCTGGCCCGCCCGATGAAAATTGCCCTGGATGCCGGCAATGGCGTGGCCGGGGCGTTCGTCGGCGACCTGTTCCGCGGGCTGGGTTGCGAGGTCGTGGAGCTGTTCTGCGACGTCGATGGCCATTTCCCGAACCATCATCCCGATCCCGCGCACGTTGAAAACCTGCAGGACCTGATGAAGTGCCTGCGCGAGACCGACTGCGAGCTGGGCCTGGCCTTCGATGGCGATGGCGACCGCCTGGGCGTCGTCACCAAGGACGGGCAGGTCATCTTCCCGGATCGGCAACTGATGCTGTTTGCCGAGGAAATCCTGTCGCGCAATCCGGGTCAGCAGGTGATCTACGACGTGAAATGCACGGGCAAGCTGGCACCGTGGATTCGCGAGCATGGCGGTGAACCGCTGATGTGGAAGACCGGCCATTCGCTGGTAAAGGCCAAGCTCAAGGAAACGGGCGCGCCGATCGCCGGCGAGATGAGCGGTCACGTGTTCTTCAAGGACCGCTGGTACGGCTTTGACGATGGCCTTTACACGGGTGCGCGCCTGCTGGAGATCCTGTCGCGCCATGCCGACCCGAGCGCCGTGCTGAACGCGCTGCCGAACTCGAACTGCACGCCGGAACTGCAACTGAAGTGCGCTGAGGGCGAAGCCTTCACGCTGCTCGACAAGATCCGAGCCAATGCGAAGTTCGAGGGCGCGAAGGAAGTGATTACGATCGACGGCGTGCGCGTGGAGTATCCGGACGGCTTTGGCCTGGCCCGGCCGTCGAACACCACGCCCGTGGTGGTCATGCGCTTCGAGGCCGACAACGATGCCGCGCTGGCGCGTATCCAGGCCGAATTCAAGCGCGTGATCCTGGCGGAAAAACCGGATGCAAAGCTCCCGTTCTGAGGTCGTGCAGCCATCGGCCAAGACCCCACCGCAGCCATTGGCGGCGGTGGGGGCGTTTGCGTTGCCGGCCCGGCCACGCATCCTGATCGTCAAGGTGTCGTCGCTGGGCGATGTCGTGCACAACATGCCGCTGGTGCATGATCTGCGCGCGCGCTGGCCCGAGGCCGAGATCGACTGGGTGGTGGAAGAGGGCTATGTCGATCTGGTGAAGCTGCTGCCCGAAGTGCGCCGCGTGATTCCGTTTGCGTTGCGACGCTGGCGCAAGCGCTTCTGGCAGGGCGAGACCTGGGCCGAGGTGGGGGCGTTGCGCGCGGCCATCCGTGAACAGGCCTACGACGCAGTGCTGGAAACCCAGGGGCTGCTCAAGACGGCCATCGTCGCGTACACGGCTGCGCGCGCTGCAGGCGCCCCGGTCATTGGCCTGGGCAATGCCACGCAGGGCTCGGGCTACGAGCCGGCGGCGCGGCTGTTCTACACGGCGCCGGTCAAGGTGCCCCGCCAGACCCATTCCGTGCGGCGCTCGCGCCTGCTCGGGGCGGCGCTGACGGGCACCACGCCGCCGGAGCCGCCGCGCTTCTTTGGTCCGGCCGCCAGCACGCTTCATGTCGATGATCCGCTGTGGGCCGGCCTGCCGGCGCGCTATGCGGTCTGCTTCCATGCGACAGCGGGCGCGAAGAAGCGCTGGCCGGTGGCGAACTGGCATGCGCTGGGCCAGAAGCTGCATGCCGAAGGGCTTGCCGTGCTGTTGCCGTGGGGCAGCGAATCGGAAAGGCGCGACGCCGAGGCATTGGCCGCCGGCATGCCCGGCGCGCAGGTGCTGCCGCGCTTCTCGGTGATGCAGGGCTTTGGCCTGATCAACCGGGCCGAGGTGGTGATCGGTGTCGATACAGGTCTCGTGCATATCGCTGCGGCATTGTGTCGGCCGACCGTCGAAATCTACACAGCCACATGGCGCTGGAAGACCGAGGGCTATTGGTCGGATCGCATCGCCAATGTGGGCGACGACGGCATCGTGCCCGACGTCGATGAGGTCTATGCCGCCGCGCGGCGCGTGCGCGGAGTCTCCGTCTGATGCTTCGGTTTGTTTATACCCTGCTGTGGCTGGTGATCCTGCCACTGGCGCTGCTGCGCCTGACGTGGCGGTCGCGCAAGGAACCTGGCTATCTTCATCACGTGGGGGAGCGCCTCGGGCGCTATGACGACCTGCCGTCAGACGGCCCATGGCTCTGGGTTCATGCCGTGTCGGTGGGCGAGACACGCGCCGCGCAGCCGCTGATCGACGCATTGCTGGCCGCCTATCCGCAACACCGGCTGCTGCTCACGCACATGACGCCTACCGGGCGGCAGACCGGCGCGCAGCTTTACGGCAGCAACCCGCGCGTGCAGCAGTGTTACCTGCCGTATGACGTGCCCTATATGGTGCGGCGCTTCCTGTCGCACTTCCGGCCGGACGCCGGGCTGATCATGGAAACGGAGGTCTGGCCGAACCTGGTGCATGTGACCCGGCGTGCCGGCGTGCCGCTGTTCCTGGTCAACGCCCGGCTGTCGCCGCGCAGCTATCGGCGCACCGCGCGCTTCGGCAGCGCGGCGGCTTCGCTATATAACGATTTCACGATGGTGTTGGCCCAGACGCCGGGCGATGCCGAGCGCTACCGGGCGCTGGGCGTGAAATCGGTGCAGATCACCGGCAACCTGAAGTTCGACATGCAGCCGCCAGAGGTAGGCATGGCGCGAGGGCAGCTTCTGCGGCGCGCCTTCGGCGGCCGCCAGGTGTTGGCCGCTGCCAGCACGCGCGAGGGCGAGGAGCCGTTGATCCTGGAGGCCTTCTCGCGCTGGCCGGGCGCCACGCGTCCCGCGCTGCTGCTGGTGCCGCGCCATCCGCAGCGGTTCGATGAAGTCGCCGCCATGGCTACGCGCGCCGGCTTCACGGTGCAGCGCCGCAGTGCGCTCGACATCGAACAGGCGACCGCGCCCATTACGGCCGACATCGTGCTTGGCGATTCGATGGGCGAGATGGCGATGTACTACGCGGCATCGGACATCGCCTATATCGGCGGTAGCCTGATCCCGCTGGGCGGCCAGAACCTGATCGAAGCCTGCGCGGTCGGTACGCCGGTGCTGATGGGCCTGCACACGTTCAATTTTGCGCAGGCCACCGAAGATGCCATCGCCGCCGGCGCCTGCCTGCGCGTGGCCAATGCCGACGAGCTGATGGCCGCGGCGGCCGGCGTGCTGGGCGAACCGGCCCGGCTGGCCGAGATGCGGGCAAACGCGCTGACGTTCGCGGGGCTGCACCGGGGGGCGACAGCTCGGACACTTGGCGCGCTGGCGCCAGTGTTGCGCTGACATACAGACGGCGCGCAGGGCGCTAGACTGGTCGGGATTTGTGGATTTTGCTGCGCTTGCGCGGCAATCTGAAGGAGTCGACCCATGCAAAGCGTTCTGCGTCCCCTTGTCATGACTCTGTTGCTTGGCGCCGCCGCCATGCTGTCGGCCTGCGCCACGGGCCAGCCGCCTGACAATCCATCGGCCAGCGCCAGCCTCAACGAAACCCGCTCCAGCGGCCCCAGTCGCTGGGAACTGGTGCGCTGGCAGATGCCAGACGGCACGTTGCGTGACATTCCGCATGGCGACAACGGCGAGCCCATCGTCTTCAATTTCAGCGATGGCATTGACTCGTCGCAAGGCGCCGTCAATGGCACCAGCGGTTGTAATCGCTTCACCGGAGGCTATGGCAAGACCGATACCGGCATCCGGTTCGACCGTGTCGCCGGCACGCGCATGGCCTGCCCGGGCCCGCGCATGGAAACGGAATCGGCGCTGCTGAAGGCGATGCAGTCGCCGTTCACCACCGTCGGTACGCAGCCATCCGCCGGAGCCATGGGCCGCCAGATCATCTGGAAGACGGCCGACGGCGATCTGCTGCAGTTTGTCGAACGCGAAGGCGTGGGCCGGCGCGGCGACAAGGTGGACCCGGCCACCGGCGGTGTGCCCGGCCGCGAAAAGATCGTCTATATCGATTCGCAGCGCGTGGAATGCACCGGCGCTGGCAAGCTGCAATGCTACCGCTGGCGGGAATCGGCCGATGCGCCGTGGCAGCTCTGGTACGGGCCGATCGAAGGCCTCGATTTCGAGCCGGGTATCACCTACAAGCTGCGCGTGAGGGAATACCAGGTGCCGAATCCCCCGGCTGATGCCTCGGCCATCCGCTGGCAATTGCTTGAAGTGGTTGAGCGGCGTAGGGGGAAGTGAAAGGGCGATCGATTAGAATGCTGGGTTGATTTGGCGTGTCGCCAGCGATGCATCCTGGTCTGTATGTGCATTGTGCGTCACTACACAGTACCCTATGTCTATCCGCAATAACCGGCTGTCAACGATGGCCGATGCCCTTGTCTTTGCGTTTCCCATCCTGGCGCTGTGCGTGCCGCGTGGCGCCGGCGTATTTCTCGCCGGAGTCGTCTTGCTGGCAATCGTTGGCTGGCGCGAGCTGGGCCAGGCGTGGCGGCAGCATGTGAACGTCATGCGGCCTCTGGGACTTGCGGTGCTCGCGTTCCTGGTGGTCGTCCTGCTGTCGAAGTTCATCCACCAGACGCCGTGGAATGTCATCGACAACCCCTCGCGCATACTGCTTGCGATCCTGACCTGCTGGGTGGTGGTTCGCACGGCGCCCAACCCGGCATGGTTGTGGCGCGGCATTTCCGTAGCCCTGGTCCTGGCGCTCCTGATCGTGGGCTACCAGAAGTTCGTGCAGGGCGAGCCGAGGCCATCGGCGTGGATTCAGGCGATTGCGTTTGCCAATATGGTGGCGGCGCTGGCGCTGATTGGTTTTGCGCGGCCGGGCGACACGCGACAGGCGCATGCCCAGGCATGGCTCAATGTCATCTGCGGGGTCGCGATTCTGATGCTCAATGGCACCCGGGGGGCCATGGTTGCCATGGTGCTGACGCTGGTGCCGATGCTGATGATCCGCTACCGCCGGGTGGGCGTCAGGATGTTCCTGGCGGCGCTTGCGGGCATTGTCGTGCTGGCGGTTGGCGCCTATGTGATGCCGGGCAGCCCGGTGTCGAGCCGGGTGGACCTGGCGCTCAACGACGTCCATGAGTTCGGGCATGGCAACTACGAGACCTCGGTGGGGGTGCGGCTCAAGATCTGGGAACTGGGCGTCGGGTATTTCGCGCAGCATCCGCTGGATGGCATCGGTGTGGGCCAGTTCGCCCGGATCTTGCATGCCACGCCGTATTGCCACGAGCAGCCAAAATCGACAGTCTGCGTCCTCGAGCATGCGCATAACGATATTGTCGAGGTAGCCTCGACAACCGGCATCTTCGGGCTCGCCACGTTCCTGGCGCTGTTCCTGGTGCCTGCGCTGCTGTTCTGGCGTGCGCTTCGGCAAAGCCGAAACGGGCGCTCGGCCTCAGGCGTGAGCCTGGGCGGGGCAGGGATGGGGTTTGTGATGGCGACGCTGATTTGTGGGCTGACGCAGGTCACGATGGCGCATCAGGCCAATGTCGTGTTCTATGCGGGCCTTCTTGGCCTGCTGCTGGGGATGGCAAGCTGTGCCGCGCGCGTGGAGAGCGTCGCCAAAAACGGGACGAAGCCCCGCTCGGCCTCGACGGTGGGTACGGCAGCCTGAGCCGGCGCTCCCGTAACGGCAATCAGCTGCGCGGGGCGCTCGGGACGATTCCATTCTCGCGGCGTCCCCCGGTCCCACGTCCCTGCACCGCCCCCGACACCGCCCCCACCCGCGCCTTCGCCGGCAACTTGTACATCGCCCCCGGCAACTGCGTCAGCAGTGTGTTGATCTGCACCACATCGTCTTCGGACAACGTGCCGGTCGACGCCTTCAGGCGCATGCCGTTCATGATGGCGTCGTAGCGGGCCTTGAACAGGTCACGGCGCGTGGAGAACAGCTGCGCTTCGGCGTTGAGCACGTCGATATTGATCCGCACCCCCACCTCGTAGCCCAGCTGGTTCGATTCCACCGCGCTCTGCGCCGAGCGTTCGGCGGCTTCCAGGGCCTTGACCTGGGCCAGCCCGTTGAAAACGCCGGAGTACGTCTGCCGCGCCTGTTGTGCCGCGGTACGGCGGGCGAACTCGAGGTCGCTGGCGGCCTTGTCGGCCAGCGCCAGGGTCTCGCGCACGCGCGACTGGATCTGGCCGCCCGTGAAGATGGGAATATTCAGCTGTACGCCTACCACGCCGGAGTTGTAGCGGCTGCCCACGTTGCTGAGTTGCGTAGCCGTGCCCTGGGCGTTGGTGTAGCCGTACGACGCCACGAGGTCCACGGAGGGCAGGTGGCCCGCCTTGGCCTTGTTGGTCTCGCGCTGGGCGGTCTCCAGGTTGTAGCCTGCCAGCCCCACCTGCGGATTGGTCTGCTCGGCCTGCGATGCCCACGCGTTCACATCGGCCGGCTGTGGGCCAGGGATCTGGGCCTCGGGCCGTAGTCCCATGAGGTCGTCCACGGGTTTGCCGGTGATTTGCTGCAGCGTTGCCCGGGTCACCTCCAACGCGCTCTGGGCTGCGATTTCCGTCGACGTCGCCAGGTCATAGCGGGCCTGCGCGTCATTGGCATCGGTAATCGTGGCCGTGCCCACCTCGAAATTCCGCTTGGCCTGTTCCAGCTGTTCGCCGATGGCCTTTTTCTGTGCGCCGGCCAGGTAGAGATTGTCTTGCGCCGCCAGTACGTCGAAGTACGCCTGCGACGCCCGCGTAATCAGGTCCAGCTGCGCCTGCTGGAACGTGACTTCGCCCGCCAGCGACGCAAGTTCGCCCTGCTTGTACGTTTCCCACCGGTCCCAGCGGAACAGCGGCTGCGTGAGCTGCAGCGCCCAGGTATTGGCGTTGAAGTAGCGCGTGGTGTCTACCGGCGAGCTGTAGTCGGCCATGGTCCGTTGCGCGCCAGCCGTACCGGCGACCTGCGGCAGCAGGCCCGCGCGGCCCTGGGGCAGCTTTTCACGCGTGGCAAGCAGCTGGGAGCGGGCACTGGCGAACTGGGCGTCGTTGGCTTGCGCGTCGCGATACACCTGCAGCAGATCGGCGGCCAGCGCAGACGGCATGTGCAGCCACGTGAGCAGGGCGGCCGCCAGCACCAGGGGTTTCCTGGCCGCTACGGGCACGGCGGAAAGCGCAAAACTCATGACATCTCCAGCTCGGCCAGCGGCACGCGCGGCCAACGATCGATAGGTTGCGACGGGTGGTACTGCCAGGGACGGGGTACTTCGGATGTTGCGGATGCTGCGGGTACGGCTGGGGTGCTGCGCGGTGGTACGGCCCCGGCGGGCTGCCGGGACCGTTTCCGGATCAATACTGCGGAACGGACGGATCGACCTGGGTCGACCAGGCGTGGATGCCGCCGGTCAGGTTCCAGACCTTGGCGTAGCCCTGGCGCTCCAGGAAGCTGGCTACCTGCATGCTGCGCGCACCGTGGTGGCAGATGCAGACAATCTCGGCGTCTTCGTCGATGTCGTTCAGACGGGCCGGAATCTGGCCCATCGGGATATGCGTGATGCCGGGCATCGCGGCGGTGCGCACTTCCAGGTCCTCGCGCACATCCAGCAACACCGGCTTGGCGCGGTTGGCATCAGACAGCCATTGCGCCAGTTCGGGGGCGGTGATTACCTGCATGGCTGGCTCCGGTTCAGAACTTGAAGCGGGACGGCTGCGCGGCGCCTTGCAGCGGCTTGACCAGCGTCTCGAACAGGTTCACCACCTGATACTCGGTCTCGGACACGCGCGTGATGATGCGGGCTTCCATCACGGGTGCCTCGCCGACGATGGCGGCGATACGGCCACCAACCTTGACTTGCGACAGGATCGACTGCGGCAGTTCCGGCAGCGAGCCGGAGATGCAGATCACGTCGTACGGGGCGGCCACTGCCCAGCCTTCGGCAGCATTGCCTTCTGCCACTTCCACATTGGTCACGCCGGCATTGGCCAGGTTCTGGCGGGCCAGTGCCACCAGTTCCGGGCGGATGTCGACGGTCACCACGTGGCGGCCGCGGGCAGCCAGCAGCGCGGCCATATAGCCCGAGCCGGCGCCGATTTCCAGCACGTTCTCGTGCTTGCGCACGTTCAGGTCCTGCAGAAGGCGGGCCTCCACGCGCGGCGGCATCATGTTCTCGCCGCCCGGCAGCGGAATCTCCATGTCGACAAAGGCCAGCGCGGCGTAGGCCTGCGGCACGAACTGCTCACGCTTGACCACGGCCAGCAGGTCCAGGATTTCCTGGTCCAGCACGTCCCATGGGCGGATTTGCTGTTCGATCATGTTGAATCGGGCTTTTTCGAGATCCATCTTGCCTTTCCTTCCAGATGCTTGCGGGGTTGCGCCGCCAGCCGGGTTTGTCCCGCCGTCAGCGCTGTTGTTTCGATTGATGCCGGATTTGCCATGTCCCGCCGGGTGCCAGAGCCGCCGCGTGTCGGGATGTTACGCAAAAGCCCACTATTTTACCCCCGCCAACGGGGCTGGCATGTTTACAAACGGTTAGCGTTGCGCCGTGGCACGCGGGCCGGTGTCCGGCGTGGGGTGTCTTCATGTCGGATTGGCCTGTGCTTCGTCCTGGCCGGACTGCCCCGATTGCGCGGTGGCGCGCTCCGCCATCAGCTCGTCGCGGATCCGTTCCCAGACAAAAGGGCCTTGAGGCACGGGCAGCGGGGTGTCGCGGGCGGCGCCCGTGGTCAGGCCGAACAGCAGCGTATGCAGCAACTGATCCAGGAAAGCGTCGGGGTCGATGACCGGCACGTTCACCTGGCTGAAGGCGCTGCGCCAGAGCATCAGGAACACCAGCGGCGCGCACAGCAGCGTGGTCGTGGGGTTGGCAGGCGCCTGGCGAAACTCGCCGCGCGCCACCCCACGGGCCAGCACGCGGGCAAACAGTTCGTCGCCAGGCCCCATGACTTCGTCCTGGTAGAACTGTGCGATATCCGGAAAATTGCCGGATTCGGCAATGATCAGCTTGGTAAGGCCCGCCACCGGTGTAGCGCCAATCAGGCCCCACCAGCCCAGCAGCAGCTCGCGCAGCAGCTCCGGCGTGGAACCTTCGTAGGTGTCGACGAGATCCGTGCCCTTGGTCAGGGCCGGCACCATGTTCTCGCGGACCACGGTCTTGAACAGCTCTTCCTTGTTCGCGAAATACAGATAGACGGTGCCCTTCGAAACGCCGGCTGCTGCCGCCACGTCTTCCAATCGGGTGGCCGCGTAGCCGCGCTCAACGAATAGTGTCAGCGCGGCAGCCACCAGCTCTTGCGGGCGTGCGGCCTTGCGCCGGCTCCAGCGGCGGGTGTCGGGATCTTTCTTGGGCAGGGCAGGGCTCACGGGACAGGCGCCAGAGCGATTGCATCGGGGTGCATCGCGATATTAATAACTTGTCGGTCAGTAATGTAGAGGACCGGAATTGCGGGGTCAAGCGGCGTGCGACGAACGGTAAAAGTGACTCATGTTACTCAAGTTGCGCTTTGTTGCAGGTCTCGCGGATCGGGTCAGGCACAATGCCGACGTGGCGCCGTATTGGCGCCGTCATTGTATTGTCGGCATCCTGCCGCTGAACCTTCACCATGTCGTGCCAGTCTGAACCCACCTGCCGTGCCGGCTGCGGCGCCTGCTGCATCGCGCCTTCCATCACGTCACCCTTGCCGGGCATGCCGAATGGCAAGCCGGCCGGTCAGCGGTGCGCGCAACTGATGGCGGACATGCGCTGCGCGGTGTTCGGGCAGCCGGAGCGGCCGGCGTTCTGCGGCGGACTTCGTCCGTCGGCCGAAATGTGCGGGGATTCCCGCGAATCAGCGATGGTCTGGCTGACGCGGCTTGAGCAGGCGACCGCGCCGGCTGCAGCAGTGGCCTGACCAGGCTGTTTGATGGAGAGGCATGCATGATTGCGATGACGCGCCGGCGTTGGCTGGCCGCTGCGGGTGTAACCGCGCTGGCAGCCACGGGCTGGCTCGCGGGCTGCAGCGTATTCCGCAGCGAGTACACATTCTCGCAAAGCCAGCTGCAAGACGCACTGGCGAAAAAATTTCCGTTCAACAAGCGCTATATGGAAGTGTTCGACATCCAGCTTGCCAATCCGCAGCTGGCGCTCGACTCCACGCGCAATCGTGTGCTCGTCAGCTTCGATGCCACGATCGATAACCGGCTGTTTTTCCGCCAGCCGCTGACCGGGCGCTTTGCACTCGACAGCGCACTGCGTTACGACCCGCCCAGCCATTCGCTGGTACTGCAGGACCCCGAAGTCAAGCAGTTCGACGTGCAGGGATTGCCGGGCCAGTTTTCACGCCAGTTGAATGCTTTGGGCGGTATCCTGTCAGAGCAGTTGCTGCAGGACTATCCGCTGTATACGTTCAAGCCGGAGCAGTTGCGGTTGGCTGGCACCAGCGCGGAGCCCGGTACAATCACGGTCCTGCCTGACGGTATCAACGTCAAGATTAATCGGCCGTAAATCCAGAGCAACAATAATGCGATGCCTTCGGGCAACGCTGGCGGGCACGCCGCCATTCGCGCCTACTTTTTGAGTCCATATGGATATTGCACTCGCCCTCAAGGCTGTGATTCTCGGCATCGTCGAAGGACTGACCGAGTTTCTTCCCATTTCCAGCACCGGCCACCTGATCCTTGCCGGGCAACTACTGGACTTCAATGACGAAAAGGGCAAGATCTTCGAGATCGTGATCCAGTTCGGCGCGATCCTGGCAGTCTGCTGGGAGTTCCGGCGCCGTATCGGCGCCGCGCTGGGCGGCCTGGTCTCGGATCCGAAGCAGCAGCGCTTTGCGATCAACGTGATCGTTGCCACGGTGCCGGCCATCGTCCTGGCGCTGGTGTTCGGTAAATGGATCAAGGCCCATCTGTTCAACCCGATCACCGTGGCCCTGGCATTCATTGTCGGCGGCGTGGTGATTCTCTGGGCAGAATGGCGCGAAGGGCGCCGCGGCACCGTATCGCATCCGCAGGGCAATGCGCTGCTGGAAGCAGCCAAGGCTGGCGCTCCGCGCATCGAATCGATCGATGACCTGACCTGGCGCGATGCCCTGAAGGTGGGCCTTGCCCAGTGTTTCGCACTCGTGCCCGGCACCTCGCGCTCTGGCGCCACGATTATCGGCGGCATGCTGTTCGGTTTGTCGCGCCAGGTAGCGACCGAATTCTCGTTTTTCCTGGCGATTCCCGTGATCTTCGGCGCTACGGTCTACGAGCTGTACAAGGCGCGGGCGCTGCTGTCTGCAGATGACCTGGGCATTTTCGGTATCGGCTTCGTGTTCGCGTTCCTGTCGGCGTTCCTGTGCGTGCGCTGGCTGCTGCGGTTCGTGGCCACGCACGATTTCAAGCCATTCGCCTGGTACCGGATTGCCTTCGGGATTATCGTGTTGCTGACGGCCTGGACGGGGTTCGTGTCCTGGCACGCGTGAAGTGCTGAAAGCTTCCCACTATTTTCGCATGGGGAGATATAGGGGGTGCGGTTCGGCAATATAGGTAACGTGTCGGCGTCCACTTTTGATGTGTGCGGGTCGATCTCTACCTTTCCGAACCGCACTGTTGGTTGGCACGACAAATGTGCTGCGTTCGATTTGCGGACATGCCAGATCCGGTTATATCCTTGTATTCTCAGATGCGCTGATATCCATTTCCCCTGTTGTGCCGGAAGTGGCTTCTTCCGGCAAACCATCCTTCCTTCCCATATTGCTGATCGGCGGTGCGGATTATTTTGTTGTAAATGGTTCGCGATTAAATGCTGTCAGAATATAAGGCCTAACGTCGGGCGAATTTCATCCAAATCGCCGAGCAGCTGTAACCATAAATAGGAAGCGGTTCAGGTGCGCTCGCTTCAGTGGTCAGTGCTTCTGGTGATGGCCCGGGCCTGAGGTGGGCATGAATGCACCTGCCATTCGCGGCCAGCGCGATGCCGCTCCCCGTCTACGCTGCGGCGTGTTCAGCCCGTCGATTGCGCCGCATGACGTCTGTCGCTGCGCAGCCATACGGGAGTTAATGTTGGCGACTACGCATTGCATTAGCACTGAGCGAAGTTGCACGCAAAAGACGATTTATCCCATCCGCATATCCTCACTTTCCCTGCTTTTTGGTGAAGTCAACGGGCTGGGGTCTTTGTTGTTTGGATTGGGACGATCCGGTTCCTGCCCGACACATTGTGTGCGATAATTTCTGTTGCAGACAAGATAATTGGGGCGGCGAGTGACAGAACTAGCAATTGATGGGGGCTTTCCTGTTCGGCAAAAAATGCTCGCATATGCACGGCAGATCATCGATGAACAAGACCGATTGGCGGTTGATGAAGTGCTGCGAGGAGATTGGCTGACCACTGGCCCGATGGTGCGGCGATTTGAAAATGCCGTGGCTGAATATACAGGCGCCACGGCAGGGGTCGCCGTCAATACAGGGACGGCTGCGCTTCATGCTGCAGTCTGGGCTGCGGGCGTCGGTCCCGGTGATGAGGTCATCGTTCCGCCCCTGACTTTCGTCGCCAGCGCCAATTGCGTGCTTTACATGGGCGCGAAACCTGTTTTTGCCGACGTGTCGCCCGACACATTGAACCTCGATCCTGCGGACGTCGAACGCAAGATCACGTCCAAAACCAAGGCAATAGTGGCCGTAGACTTTGCTGGTCATCCGGCGGATCACGACGCGATTCGCGCTGTGGCACAGAAGCACGGGCTGACGGTCATCGAGGATGCTGCACATTCGCTTGGCGCGACCTACAAGGGGCGCAAGGTCGGAACGCTGCAGGATATGACCACCTTGAGTTTTCACCCGGTCAAGCATTTGACGACGGGCGAAGGCGGGATGGTTCTTACGAACGACTTGAAACTTGCGAATAGCATTCGCTCGTTCCGGCACCACGGGATTGATCTCGATCTGCATGAACGTTCAAAAGCGCAGTCCTGGCTCTATGACGTAAATACTCTTGGTCATAATTACCGTATCCCGGATATCAATTGCGCTTTGGGCGTGAGCCAGATGGCAAAGGCCGATAGCTGGCTGGAGCGCCGTCGCGCCATTGCTGCGATCTACCAGAGTGCATTTGCGAATCTGCCTGGCCTGCAGCGACCCCAGGTGCGCCCTGATTGTGACTCTGCATGGCATCTCTATGTCGTGAGGCTTCAACTGGAAAAACTCCGGGTGGGACGAGATCGCGTGTTCGAGGCCCTGCGGGCGGAGAATATCGGCGTAAACGTGCACTACGTGCCGATCCCCTGGATGAGCTACTACGCGTCGCTTGGATACACGCGAGGTAACTGGCCAGTGGCGGAAGATGCCTACCAACGGTTGATTACCTTGCCATTGTTCCCGGCAATGACGGATCAGGATGTCAAGGACGTGGTGGATGCCACGACCAAGGTGGTTCAGCATTACACCGTATAGCCATGTCTGCCCTGGTCGTGCGCCTCGCAGCAGAGGGTGATTGCCTTGATATTCTACGGTGGCGCAATGACCCCACGAGCCGGGCAATGTCTCGGAATACCGGCGTGCTGGATGAGCAGCAACATCGCCAGTGGTACTCGAAAGCACTGAGCGATCCGCAGAGGTTGCTCCTCGTGGGTGTTGACGAAGCATGCAAGATCGGGATGGTTCGTTTCGATCTGCTTGACGCCGAGCACTGGGAAATCAGCATCGTAGTGGCGCCGGAAGCACGCGGGAAGGGGGCAGGCAAATCCTTGCTCGGCCGCGCGCTGTCGTATTTTTTCTCCATGAGGCCCGAAATCGTGGTGCTGGCCGAGATTCGAGAAAACAATACAAATAGCGAACGCCTTTTTCGATCGGTTGGCTTCGTGGCGTCCCACAGGGAAGGCGGAATCAACAAATATATAGTGGACAAGCTCGGATTCGAGCGAAGT
Source organism: Cupriavidus sp. HE11 (assembly GCF_056097175.1). Classification (NCBI taxonomy): domain Bacteria; kingdom Pseudomonadati; phylum Pseudomonadota; class Betaproteobacteria; order Burkholderiales; family Burkholderiaceae; genus Cupriavidus; species Cupriavidus sp. HE11. The sequence goes on along the minus strand of NZ_CP184464.1, from coordinate 1,063,874 downwards.
GCACATCCTTCCAAGAGTCGCGTTGATCAATCGCGTTTTTATTAACGACAAGATCTCGCATTTGAGAATTTATGAGAATCCTTATCGTTATCCCTGCTCACAATGAAGCAGAGAATCTGCCGGCACTTCTCGCGGAAGTGAAACTTTCCGGGCACGATGCCGTGGTGGTCAATGATGCCTCGACCGACGCGACGGAAGAGGTTGCGCTGTCGTTGGGAGCGCCGGTGCTGTCCTTGGCCGCCAATCTTGGTATTGGAGGCGCGGTTCAGACCGGGTTTAAATACGCGGTGCGCAACAACTACGATGTCGTCGTTCAACTAGATGGAGACGGCCAGCACAATCCTGCATGGCTGGAAAGAGTCCTCGATCCGATTCGCCGCGGTGTCGCGGACTGTGTGATTGGCTCGCGCTATTTGCCCGACGATTTCGATCGCGATTACAAGACGTCATTTCCTCGCCGGATGGGCATGTACTTCTCATCGGGAATCCTGTTTCTGGCGACGAAGTTGCGCATCACCGATACCACATCGGGGTACAGGGCGTTAAATCGGGCGGCGTTCACTTATTTTGCGCGTGATTATCCCGTGGAGCATCCGGAGGCATTGGCGCTCTGTATGCTGCATCGCGCCCGTTTTCGTATCACCGAAGTTCCGATCAAGATGCGTCGCCGCGCTGCAGGTGAATCTCTTTTCACCATCGGAAAAGCGGCACTCTATCCCTTCAAGGTGATAGTCGGATTTATCGGCTTGATGGTCGTTGCAGCCTGAATCCGCGCGAAGCGCTGTAGATTGACGCTCAGGCTGCCATAGCCGTGCTTGAGCTCGTGGGCCACTCGGGCCTCTGTGCGGACCAGGAGCATGGTTGCATGGCCGCGGGTCCGGCGAAAGTCGAAGCATCGAAATATGGCATCTGGATTCCCGCCGTCATTCTCTGCGGGATGCGCGACATCGGGTTTCAGGGGGCTCAGCGGCAGTTCAGGCGGGCGAGCTTGAGCCCATTGCTGAACTCGCGCGCCAGCGTTCCTGCTGTGTTGCCGAGATTCGGCTTCACCAAGGTATCTCCGCCGTCAAATTCAATCTATGCAACACACCGGTTGATGCCGGGCAGATATAAAAGGTAACCGAAATGCTGAGTACGCTGAAGCTTAACTTACCAGAGCTGCTGATTGTTATCGTACTTTTCATGTATGCGCTGAAGCAGCTTCGGCGGAATCGCATCAGTACGCAAGTGGGCGTCGGCTGGCTCGTCGGATTGGTCGCGCTGGGCCTGCTGTACGTTGGCAGCGAGTGGGCAACTCGCATTGTGGCCAGAGTGGGTGGAGGCGACATCTTGCGCGGAATGATCGATCTCGGCGTGGCATTGCTGGCCTTCGTCGTCCTGAACATTCAATCGAAAGTGTCAATGCAGACGGAGAAGCTGAAGTTGCTCGATCAGGAACTCGCACTCGTGAGCGAGCAACTGCGCAGAGCGCGAACAGTGGGCGAATCCACCATGGGCCCGGCTCAGGAAGATGGTGCGGCCCTCGGTGCAATCGATGTTGCATCGAACATGGAGTCGCCGAAATCTGCCTCGAAGGCGCAAAAGTCGATAACCCAGCAGATTGTTTCATGCCTTTGGGTGGGGCTGGTCATTTACATGTTTGGGCTGTATACGGGCGATTTCACTGCCAAAGACTCCTTGTCGCAGACGCTTGTCTCGTTCATGGACTCTTTGCAGGCCGAATATCTGCACTAAGCCATGGAGCATCTCGTATCAGTTTTCTTTCCGATCCTCCTCTTCTCTCTGGCGTGCATTGGTGCCGGCGCCGCAGTGTTCAGGCTGGTGCCTGGCCGCGCAATTGAATCTCCGTCGACTGAACTCCTGCTCTTCTTTCTCCTCGGGCAAGGCGTATTTGGCAGCGCCACGCTGCTGATTGCACTGGCAGGAGTATTCACAAAGGGCGTCTTGCTGTCGTTGGCGGCGCCTTTCGCAGCCTATGCCGTCCTTCCGCTGTACCGGGCAGCAAAGAAAGTCCCGGGCGGACTCATCGACGGCGGTATTGCCTTCTGCCGGGCGCCGCTGCCGTGGAAGCTGGTTGCCCTGGCAGCAACCTTTCTGCTGCTGAGTTGGAGTGCCTCGATATCGAGTTTCGTGGACGGGGATGCTCTTGCTTATTATCTCGCGCTTCCGAAAGTCGTAGCCGCGTCTCACCGGCTGGTTCCCCTGCCCGGTTACGAGACGTTTACCAATGTCGGGATGCTTGCAGAAATGCAGCTGGCATCCCTGTTTCTTTTGGGAATGCCCGACGCTTCACCGCGGTTATTCGGTTGGATAACGCTGTTGGCCGGTCTTGGCATACTCATGGCAGTTGGCAGGACGGCTGGGCTCGGGCGGCGTGCCCAGGTGATCGTCGTGACGATTGTCGTCACCTCGACCGCTATCGCCATTCTGATGACCGGCAAGACGGATTTTTTTGCGGCATCGTATGGTGTCGCGGCTATCTATTGCGCCCTGAAATGCTGGGATGGTCCCAGCCGTAGATCGTCGCTAATTCTGCTTGGCCTGTTTACTGGTTGCGCGCTGATAGCAAAGCTCAGCTATGTGGTCGCTTTGCTGCCGAGTATTGCAATATTGATGTACTACCGGGAATTGCGTCAGCTGGCCACGTGCTGGCACGAGCCACGTGAGCGCGTGGCGCTGCTGCGGGCCGGGTTTTACGACGGACTTATTGTTGCGCTGACATCGTCGCTCGCTTTTATCCCGCATTTTGCCAAGAACTATGTCTTGCTGGGTTCGCTAGCCGGTGCGAGTCAATCGTTCAGCTATTTTTCCGCAGAAACGACGCGCCATATCGTGCTTACCTATCCGTTCACGATCGTGTTCGGAAAATACTGGGGCCAATTGGGCAACATGTCGCCGTTGCTGCTGGCATTCTTGCCGCTTCTGTTGTTGCTGCCGCTAAAAAAGAATGCCGTCCCGTCGCAAGTCACGGCCTTGCTTGTTGCCAGCGTAGCGGGTCTGGTGGCATGGGTGCTTCTTTTCCCGTCGGTGCCGATGCCCCGATATTTTCTGGCGACGTTGCTGATACTGGCAATCCCGATAGCCTTTGCGGCGGATCGCCTTTGTCGTCTTGGCTGGGCTGCGAGCGATGTGATCGCGGCGCTTGTTCTGGTCAGCTGCTATCTGTTTTACCAGCACTGGTCGCGGGTGGTATTTCCGGTCGATCTTGCTTCCAAGTATCTGTTTGCGGAGCAAACACCGGAAGAAGCAGGGCGAACGCTCAGTACCAGCGAAATGCTCTCACGAGATAGCTATGTTGCGTTGAATAACGACGCGCCTCTTGGCGCTCGTGTATTTCTCGACTCGTATTACAGGTTCTGGTTAAGGCCTGACCTGATCCAGACCACAAATAACAAGGTCGAGAATGATTCCATCAAATGGAATCCTGATAACTCCGAGAGATTCTGGCGTCAAGTGCACGAACACGGCTTCCAGTACATCTACATGGACGGAGGTCAGCGCCTGAAAGGCGCGATTGAATCTCCGCCCGCATGGGTATCAGTGGAGCAGATATTCCCGCTGGGCGATGCCGCCAAGGAACTCGGTCATGGCAGCGTTTATCGCCTGAAATTCAGGGATGCCCCCGGTACGGTCGCATACAAGACCAAGGAAGTCTCGCCGGGTGCATGGAATGTCATCGGCAGGACGGGCGCCGCCTCTTCTTCCCGGCAACGATAGTCGCTTCGGTGGCATTGCTCGCGTAGCCATACTGGCGGATGCCCGGAGGGAGAGATCACGATCCCGGCTGGAGGCCGGTATGGTGATGGGACTAGCGCGTCGACTTACGCGCTGGTCCGATAACAGTCTTTACCGCTTCCGGAATACCACGTCCCAAACCCCATGGCCTAGCCGCACGCCGCGCTTTTCGAATTTGGTCACCGGGCGGTAATCGGGGCGTTCTGCAAATCCGCCCGCAGCCTTCGATGTATTCTCCAGCGTCGGCTCGCCGTCCAGTACTTCCACCATCTGGTGCGCGTACTCTTCCCAATCCGTGGCGCAATGGAAATAGCCACCCGGCTTCAGGCGGCTGGCCAGCACCTTTACCAGGGGTGGCTGCACCAGGCGGCGCTTGTTGTGGCGCTTCTTGTGCCAGGGGTCGGGAAAGAAGATATGCACGCCGTCCAGCGACTGCTCGGTCAGCATATGTGCGATGACTTCCACGGCGTCGTGGTTCATGATCCGCACGTTCTGCAGATCGTTCTCGCCGATCAGCTTGAGCAGCGCGCCTACGCCGGGCTCATGGACCTCGCAGCCCAGGAAATTGTCCTGAGGACGCAATTTGGCGATATGCGCGGTCGTTTCGCCCATGCCGAAGCCAATTTCAAGAATCGACGGTGCCTCGCGGCCGAACGTGGCGGCCCAGTCCAGCGGCTCGGCCTGGTAGGGCACGATGAACTTCGGACCGAGATCGTCGATGGCGCGCTGCTGGCCGGTGGACGTGCGTCCGGCACGCCTGACGAACGAGCGAATGCGGCGCGGATGCGCGACCTCGTCACCCGGATTGGCAGGGGTGGCGTCTGCAGGTTGTCCGCTGGCGCCGTCGGCGTCGTCGCCCGGCAGCGTGTCGGTGTTCGTGTCTTGGGGAAGCATGGCAACAAAAAACCGCCGGGCGGATCGCCGGTCATCCATTGACCGGGTGCCAGAGGCGGCTTGTCAGATGAGAAGTGGAGCGGGCGATGGGAATCGAACCCACGTCTTTAGCTTGGGAAGCTAAGGTAATGGCCATTATACGACGCCCGCCATGGCTTACTGGGGGCGGATTGTAGCATGGTTGGATGGCCGGGCCGGCTGGCGTGGCCGCCCCGGCATCCGTGCCTACATCCTCCTGTACGACAGCACCACGCGGTTTGCCTCGCGCCGCAGCTCGACCTGCAGGGCCGGGGATGCTTGCCAGCGCACGGCATCGCGGTTCGAGGCGGTAGGCGGCAGGTTGCCGAAGCGGCCCTTGAGCATGTCGCCCAGCCGTTCCACGTCGGTGTCCGGCGGAAAGATGTAATCCGCCGACACGAAGCTGCCGTCGCCCCGGTAGCGCACATCGAGCTGGCTGGCGTTGGCCATTTCCGGGCCGGGTTTGTAGCTGTCGATGCCGTCAATCAGGTCGAGCCGGATCGGCATGAGGCCGTTTTCCTGGATGGCGCGGCGTAGCGCGGGTCGTGACGCCTGCTCCAGCACAACGCCATAGAGCCGGCTGGCGGGAGAGGCCTGGGCCGGCGCGTTGGGGGCACCGGATCCTGGCTGCTGCTGGGCCAGGGTCGCCATGATGCGGTTGGTAGCCAACGCCGAGGCCGAGGGTTCGCGTGGCACCATGGCAGTCCACGGGCCCGGTCCGATCTTGCACGGATGACCGCCCGGCGTGTCGTCGCACACGACGGCGGCTGCGAGGATGCCAATCCAGCGACGTTGTTCTTCGAGCGTCACCGGCACGCGGTCGGCAGGCGGAAAGCGCCAGATGCGATGCGCCGCATAGAGGTTCTCGCGGCCCCGGATGAACTTGCCGATCGAATACGATGCCTTGCCTTCGCCATCGTTGGGGCAGAACAGCACGTCCATCGCGGCGGCATAGCCGTTCGCCGGTTCGCTGTCGTTGTACATGACTTGCGGGGTCACGCGGCAGAGACTGGTGTGCAACTCGGTCTGCGACTTGCGTCCGCGCGCTACCGCTGCGGCGGTGTCGTAGCCAGCCCCGCGCACCACGGTGACCACCAGCGACTCGTCCCAGTCGGGCTGCCATGGCGCCGTGGGAACGTACTTCTTGCCCAGCAGCAGGATGGTGCCGGCCGGCACCGAGACGGTCGCCTGCGCGGCCTCGCTCCAGCCAGCGGGCGGGCGCGGCTGGAACAGGATTTTCTCGTCAGGCGGCATCTGCGGACGGGCCGATGGAGCCCCTGGCGCCGCCTGTGCCCCCGGTGCCGACGCGGGCGCGTCGGCGTGTGCGATGCCGGCCGTCAGGGCCAGGGCCATGGCGGCCGCCGCAGCGGTTCGCGTGGCGATGCCCGCGCCTACTGCGCGATTGAAAAGGCTAGCTTGAATCGATCCCACCATCCAGTCCCCCATTGCTTCAGCCGCGACACGTAGGCCATCTTTGCCGGGTCGCGTGCGATATTCGGTCCATACCAGTCGGATTCGCGGAAGGTCGTAGCCGGTGCCGAAGTCAGTTGTTCCTGTTCCGGACTGAACATGTACGACACATCGAGTACTTCGGCCTTGCTCGCGCGATGAAACTGGACCGTGACGAAATCCTGCGGATAGGCGACGTTGCGCAGCGACAACTCGCCGGCCGCGGCGCGCTCCACCTGGCCGATGCGAACGCCACGATCATCCCAGCGCGTCCACGGCAGCGTGAAGGTGTTGTGCATCAGCCAGCAGGCCTGGCTGCCGTTGGCGATGTTCGATTCGTTGGCGATGTAGAGCGAATTGCCGTCATTGCAGGCCTGCGACGCCGGAAAGCCGGCCGGTGGCGTGGAATTCGATACCGCCGACACGACGACGATCGCGCCTGCCAGCCGCTGCCGTTCGATACGCGCCAGGAACCATGAGTAGCTGGCTGCCTCGGGGCGATTGCCGCGAATCTCGGCTAGCACGGTCCAGCTGCCCGGCGGCAACGGCAGGGGATGGCCGTTGATCACAAATTTGTCGCGGAACGAGCGGCCCATCATGGTTCCGGGCGACGCCCCGGCTGACGCCTGGATCTGTGCAGTCATCGGCGTCGCATGGACTGGCTTGTCGGCCGTGATGGCAGGCGCAGCGGCGGGAGCGGGGCGCGGCGGTCTGGCGGGTGTTACGGGTGCTGGCGCGGCACTTTCCAGTGGCGCCAGCGCGGGCTTCGTCGCTGCGGCGGGCTGAGGGGTGGCCGGCGGGCTGGTCGACGGCATCGTCGGCGGATCGACCGTCGGATTGACCGACGCCTGGATTGGCGGATTGGGTCGGGGCGGTGGCGTGTAGCTGGCGTTGGCCGTCGCGCTGTCGGCGGGGGGGCCGGTATGCCGCGCTTCCGGCGGGAACGCCACGAACGCCGCGGTGGACGCCAGCGCAAGCAGCAGCGACGCGCGCCAGAGCCCCGCACGCTGCCAGAGCCGGCGTCCTGCGGTGGTCCACGTGGTCGGCTGCGGTGTCATGCGGCGGGTCGCGCCTTGATCGATGCGGCCGATGCCACTAGCGCGATGCGCGTGTGGCCCTTCTGGCGGGCCTCGATCAGCGTATCGGCAATCGACTCCTCGGCCGCGCGCACGAGGTCGCGTGACGAGGCGCCGCCGCCGAGTCGCGCCTGGCGGTGCATCAGCGAGATCAGTACCTCGGGATCGATGCCGCCTTCCACCACCTCCAGGCCGTAACCCTGGATCATTGCCTCGATTTCCAGCGCGGTCACGCGGGCCACGTCCATGCCCGACAGCGGCCGGAATACGAAGATGCGGTCGATGCGGTTCAGCACTTCGGGTGCAATGCCGGCCTCACGCAGGGCATGCGTTGCCGACTGGCGCATGGCATCGGGATCGTGCGCCAGGCGGGCGGCAATATCCTGCAGCGCGTCGGTAGCGGCGTTGGTGGTCAGGACGAAGATGGCTTGCGCGGTGGCAACCTGCCGCCCGTCCGAGGCCTCGGTAATGAAGCCGTCGTTCCAGGCGGTCAGGAAATTCTTGTGGACTTCGCTGTGGGCCTTCTCGAACTCGTCGAGCAGCACCACGGATTCGGGGGCATCGCGCATGGCCGCAGTGAGCTTGCCGTAGCTGTCCGATCCCACGTAACCCTTGGACGAGCCGAACAGCGACGAGGCCGCAAAGCCACCGCGCGAGAATTGCGTCATGTCCAGATGCAGCAGCGTCCGCTGCAGTTCATGCGCCAGTCGCTTGGCAAGGTAGGTCTTGCCGGTGCCGGGCGGGCCGGCCAGCAGGAACACGCCCACGGGTTTGCCACGCTGCCGGAGCGCCAGCCGGCGGCGAATCTGCATGGCCATGTCGTCGCAAACCGCGTCCTGCCCGATGACCTTGCCCTTGAGCGAAGCGGCAAGCTGGCCGGCGTCGATAAAGACTGCCGCGGATTCCGCCGCGAGCTTTTCTTCGATCACGCGTTTGTTGGTCAGGCGATCCAGCACATCCATTCCCCATCCCCCTTGCTTCGCGCGACCCGCGCGCTCATGAAACAGCCCCGCGAACACCAGAAACCACAACACGCCGGCCAGCACGAACAGGTACCAGGCCTTGCCACGCAACCACGCGCCGGCATCTTGCAGGCCATGCTGCATCGTGGCGGCGGATGGGCCGTTCTGCATCCAGAATTGCGCGATGGCCAGCGAGGCCATCACCAGGAAAACCAGCGGCAGCCAGCGGCTGGCAACGCTCAGCAAGGCGCGCATCGGGTCAGCCCTTGATATGCAGGCCGATGGTCTGGCCCACGCTCATGATCGGCAGCGTGACACGCGATGTGCCAGATGCCACCCCAATCGTCACGCCGCCCCCTTCGCCATCGCGCACGCCGGCCACGTCGACCACGCCCGACGGCAATACCGGCACCGCAAAGGTGACCGGCTCGCGCGTGAGTGCCACCACGCGTGAATAGCCCTGGCTATGAATGCGCACGACATCGCCGTCTTCGTCATCGGTATCCCACAGCGTGATCCAGACAAGCCGCGCGGCAGCGCGGACGGGCTTGGGCGCTGGTACAACGGCCGCACGCGGTGCTGGCGTCGGCGTCGGCGCCGTGGCGGGCGTCGCGACGGCTGCCTGTCCGGTGGGTGCTGCGGCTGGCGTGGGATTCGGTGTCGGGGGCGACGTTGGCGATGACGTGGGCAGCGGCGTGGATAGTGATGCGGGGAGTGATGCGGGAAGCGCCACCGCATCGGCATCGGCGCGGAGTTCGTGCGCCAGTGCCTGGCGGGCGGGCGCGTCGAGCTGCATGCCGGCCAGCGCGCGGCCGATGTCCTTGTCCTCGACAGCAGCCACCGGCAATGCCTCAACGGCATTGAACGCCTCGATACGCGCCTGTTGCTGTGTGGACGTCAGCCGGTCGGCGCCATGCAGCAGGAACGGAGGAAGGATGCGGCCGAATGCACCGGAGCCGGCCAGCGTACCTGCCATGACGAAGGTGGCAAGCACTGCGGGGACGGCGAATGGGCGGTGTCTTGCGGCCGGCGCGGTGGCGGGCCTTGCATGCAGTCGCTGCGGCTCGACAGGAGCGTCGTGGTCCATCGGATGCGGTTCTTGTTGTGTTGTTCGCGATACTGCGACTGCGCGTAATCCGGCGATACGCTATCACCGTGCTATCGATTCGGCGGCGCACCGAAGAGGGGTATGTTGCTGCGGACCAACAATCGATGGCGGTGGCGTAAAGGCATGCCGCGAACCTGCATCGCGAAGCCTTGCTTGGATGTCTGGCTATGCGGACATGCAGCGCGGGCGCACCACGGAAGAGCGACCCGGCGCACAATAGCCCCCATTGCCCACACGAGACGCCCCCGCCCGTGCACCCAGTTCCCGCCCAACGCTTCAATTCCGATCTGCTCCCGCGCATTGTCGAGCGCGTGCAGCGTCTGTCCCGCGGCATGTTGCATACGGATATCCTGCCGGCAGCCGCGCCGGACCAGCCCGCCTGCCTGCGCGTCTGGGCGGCGGCCCGGCCTGATGGCGGCCGCTACGCGCATCCGATCGACATCACGTTATCGTGGGACAGCTTCGAAGTGGATCGCCTGTTTGCATCGGGTGGCGATGTGCGCTTCGACGCGTACCTCGAAGCCTTGCCGGCCAAGCTTGATGCCTGGCAGGAACCCCGGCAGATCGATTTCAACTCGCGCACGCAGGCAGAGCCCACGGTGCTGATCGGCGGGCTCGATTTCGAGCATCTGGTGCATTGACGGCGATCGACGAGGCTATCGAATGACCAGCCGGCACGTCGCGGTCTCTTCCGTCCCGCCCGGCAGCCATCGCAACCCGTGTCCGTGGTGGATGGCGTTCGGCAGGCCGAGCCACGGCTCGACGCAGTAGAAGTCGGAGTCGTCGCGCTCGGTCCAGGTGGTCACGGCATACCAGGGCACTGCGTCTGGGGCATCGAGCGCGATCTCGATCGTGCAGGCGGGCAGTTCCAGTCGCGCAGCGCCAGCATCGCCTGGCGTGGCCTGCAGGACATGGAAGGTGTCCTGCAGCCGCGGATCGTCCAGTCGATAGGCGGGCTCGCCCGGCTCGGGCGCCGTCAGGCTGCCATCGGCCTGCTGCCGCACGCGCCCTGCGGGCGGCATGACGATGCGGCTCTGTCCGCGCGCCTGATGCGGCAGGGCGAAGTAGAAATGATGGCCCGCGTAGTAAGGCAACGGGGGCAGCGCCACGTCCCCGGTATTGCGGATGTGCAGCGAGACGTCGAGCCCGTTGGGCACCAGCCGATACGTCGCCGTGAACACAAACGCGAACGGATAGCCCGGCCGGGTCAGGTCCGACGATGTCAGCGACAGGCTGACGGTATCCTCCGATAGCGCCGAGACAGAGAATGGCAGGTCGCGCGCAAAACCATGCTGGGGCAGTTCGTGGACCACGCCGGCGCTGTCGCGCCAGCGGCCCGCTTCGCCATCGAAGAAGTGCCGGCCGATAAACGGAAACAGCAGCGGATTGCCGCCACGCACCTTCGCGACGCGGGCCCAGTCCGCGTCGTCGGGCCAGTAGAGGATGTCGTGTCCGCGATGCACCCAGCGTACGAGCCGCCCGCCGTGCGCGGGGGCCAGCAGCAGGTAGTGGTCGTCATGGCCGACCCGGAGCAGGTCCTGGCCCTGGAAGCGCTGTGTCGTGGTCATCGTCGGCATCCGTGGCGTGTCGAAAACCGCAAGCGTAGCGCAAGTGCGGCGCCGGCTTGGTGCGGCCAGCCTCTCACACGCTCACGGCCCCTACCGCCGGATGTCGTCGCTCATGTAGATGGTTTCGCGTACCAGCGGGTAGATCTGTGCCTCCCAGTGCCTGCCGTTGAATACGCCGTAGTGGCCGACTCCGGTCTGGATGTGATGCATGCGCAGGTAGGGGCGCAGGCTCGAACACAGGTCCTGCGCGGCCATGGTCTGCCCGATGGCGCAGATATCGTCGCGCTCGCCTTCGATGGTCAGCAGTGCCGTGCGGCAAATGGCGCGCGTCGATACCCGTCGCCCGCCCACGTCCAGCAGGCCCTGCGCCAGCAGAAAGCGCTGGAATATCAGGCTGACCGTTTCCAGGTAGAACTCGGCCGTCAGGTCCATCGTGGCGAAGTACTCGGTGTAGAACGCCTGGATGGCATTGGCCTTGGCGTGCTCGCCACGGGTGCGCAGTTCGTACAGGTCGCGCAGCGCCTGCTCGTGCCGCTCGCGGTTCATGCTCATGAAGGCGATCAGCTGCACGAAGCCCGGATACACGCGCCGCATGGCGCCGGCAAACCGCCAGGGTACATAACCAATCAGCGTGTTCTCGAACCATTCGATGGGGCGGCTGGTGGCCAGCGCGTTGACGCGCGTCGGATTTACGCGGGCGTCGATCGGGCCGGCCATCAGGGTCAGGCTGGGCGGCTGCATCGGGTCGCCATCTTCGGCCATCAGCGCGGCGGCAGCCAGCGCGGCCACGGTGGGCTGGCATACGGCCACCAGGTGCGTGTTGCCGCCCAGTGCGTGCAGGAAGGCGATCAGGTGCTGCACGAATTCGTCGAAGCCGAATCGGCCGCACGCCAGCGGCACATCGCGCGGGTTGTGCCAGTCGGTAATGTAGACGTCATGGTCGCGGAGCATGGTTTCCACGGTGCCGCGCAATAGCGTGGCAAAGTGGCCCGACATTGGCGCCACCAGCAGCACACGTGGCTGCTGCGGCACGCCCTCGCGGCGAAACCGCAGCAGCGTGCAGAACGGCGTGCGCGTTACCACTTCCTCGACAACTGGCACGTCCTGCCCATGGATGCGCACGCTGTCGATGCCAAAGGGCGGGCGGTAGTGGGTGAGTCGGGCCAGCGCCAACACTTCACATGCCGCGCGCAGCGTGCGCAGCGGCTCGGATTGGTCGCCACGGCGCCATGCACCGAGCAGCGTGGCCGTGATGTCGGCCAGCGAGCACGCCGGCTGCATCAGGTCTGCGTATGTCTGGTAGGACTGGTAGAGCATGGCTCGATCTCCCGCTTGCGATCCTTGGCGCCGCAATTAATGTGCCATCGCCCTTCATGTTGGCACGCAGGTTGCGGATCGGGAATCGGTTCCGTGCGCCGGAACACACGCGGTGCATCGGGTGGCTTTGCCATCGCGCGGCAGCAGTGCGCGATGTGGCAGGCGCATCGGGCTGGTGCCAACCATGCAGCAGGCGCACCGGCCGGGTGCGTACTGGCGGAACGCGTCCGGGCCGCCGATACTGCAAGCGGACGTTACGCCCCGGGGGCGGAGGAGGCAAGATGGCCAAGACAACCCTGACCATCAGCAGCAAGACCTATTCATCGTGGTCGCTACGCGGCTGGCTGCTCGCGCGCTTTGCGGGGCTGGAGTTCGACGAGGTGCTGGTGCCGCCCGACGATCCCGCCGTGCGCGCCGAAATCCTGCTGCTCTCGCCGTCGATCCTGGTGCCGTGCCTGCGGCATCAGGGCGTGACCGTGTGGGACACGCTGGCGATTGCCGAATACCTCAACGAGATCAAGCCGAAGGCCCGGCTGCTGCCCGACGAACTGGTTGCGCGGGCCCATTGCCGCGCCATCTGCGGCGAGATGCACTCCGGGTTTGCCGCCATGCGCGCGGCGCTGCCAATGAACCTCAAGGGCCATTTCCCGGGCCTCAAGGTGTGGTCGCGGGCGCAGGCCGACATCGACCGCATCACCACGATCTGGACCGAATGCCTGACGCGCTACGGCGGCCCCTACCTGTTCGGCAAGCATCGCACCGTGGCCGATGCGATGTATGCGCCGGTGGTCACCCGCTTCGTCACCTATGGCGTGCAGCTGGAAGCGCCGCTGGTGGAGTTCTGCAAGACCATCCTGGCGATGCCGGAGATGCAGGAATGGATTGGCGCGGCGCGCGAGGAGCCCGACGAGATCAGCGAACTCGACGTGGAGTTCTGACGCCGGGCCGCCTGCCAGCCGCGCCGCTCAGGCCACGCGGGGCTGGCGCGTCAGATAGTCGGCTGCATAGGCGAAGTACCACGCCAGGCAGTCCGGATTGGCCATAGCGTCCGGATTGGCGATCCGGTCCGGCGCATGGCCCAGCAGCAGCTTCTTGATCGGAACTTCCATCTTCTTGCCCGACAGCGTGCGCGGCACGCCGGGCACCTGCACGATCTCGTTCGGCACGTGCCGGGAAGACAGCGCCGCGCGGATGCGGGCACGCATGGCGTCGCACAGGGCATCGTCCAGCGTCATGCCGTCGCGCAGCACCACGAACAGCGGCATATACGATTCGCGCCCCAGGTATTCGAGGTCGACCACCATGCTGTCGAGCACTTCGGGCAACTCCTCCACCACGCGATACAGCTCGCTGGTGCCCATGCGGATGCCGTGGCGGTTGATCGTCGCGTCGGAGCGCCCGTAGATGATGGCGCCGCCGCGTGGCGTGATGCGGATCCAGTCGCCATGACGCCACGCGTTCGGGTACACGTCGAAGTAGCTGTCGCGATAGCGCTTGCCATCGGCATCGCCCCACAGGAACAGCGGCATCGACGGCATCGGCTCGGTGCAGACCAGTTCGCCCACCTCGTCGATCAATGTGCGGCCGTGCTCGTCGAACGCTTCCACCTTGGCGCCCAGGCATCGGCATTGCATCTCGCCGGCGTAGACCGGCAGCACCGGGCAGCCCGCCACGAACGATCCGGCAAAGTCGGTACCGCCCGACATCGGCGCCAGCCAGACGTCTTCGCGGACATGGGCATAGATCCAGGCATAGGCGTCTTCCGACAGCGGCGAGCCGGTGGAGCCGATGCCGCGCAGGCGTGACACATCGGCAATCTGCGTCGGCTCCACGCCCGCCTTCATGCAGTTGGTGAAGAACGCGGCGCCGGCGCCGAACAGCGTCATGCGGGCATCGTCAACGAAACGCCAGAGCACGCCGGCATCGGGCCACGCCGGATTGCCGTCGTATAGCGCGATGGTCGTGCCCAGCAGCAGGCCGGCCACCTGTGCGTTCCACATGATCCAGCCGCTGCTGCTGTACCAGTGAAATACGTCGTCGGCGCCCAGGTTGTTGTGGAAGGCCATCAGCTTGAGCTGCTCGATCACGATGCCGCCGTGGCCGTGCACGATTGGCTTTGGCATGCCCGTGGTGCCCGACGAGTAGACGATCCACAGCGGATGGTCGAACGGCACCGGATCTACCTGCAGCGGTACGTCGTGCGCGAGCACTTCGGCCCACGCGTGGCGGCGCAGGCGCGTATTGGTGCGGCCGATGGCCGCGTCGATGTCGCTGCCCAGCGTCGGCACGATCACGATATCGGTCAGCGAGGGCAGGGCGGCCACCAGGTCGGCGATGACGGGTGCGCGGTCGTACGCCTTGCCGCCATAGCGGTAGCCGTCCACCGCGATCAGTGCCTTCGGCTCGATCTGCCGGAAGCGGTCGATCACGGCCACCTGGCCCATGTCCGGCGCGCAGCCGGACCAGATGGCGCCGATGCTGGCCGTGGCCAGGAAGGCCACGACGGTTGCCGGGATGTTCGGCAGGTAGCCCGCCACGCGGTCGCCACGCGTCACGCCCATCTGGCGCAGCGCATGCGCCAGCGAGGCCACTTGTGCTTCAAGGGTGTCCCAGCTGATGTCGGCCAGCGGCTGCGCCTCGCCGGCATGGCGGATGGCCGTGCGTGCGCGGGCCGGGCCCGTGCCTGCGTGGCGGAATACCTGCTGGACGTAGTTGAGCGTGGCGCCTTCGAACCAGCGTGCACCGGGCATGGCGCGCCGGGCCAGGACGGCGCTGGCCGGCGTGTCGAAGCGCACGTCGAAATAGTCGACGATGGCTTGCCAGAATGCCTCGATATCGGTGACCGACCACTGCCACAGGCTGGCGTAGTCGCGGAAATCCAGCGCACGCTCGTGGCGCAGCCAGTGCATGAAGGCGGCCAGCTGGCTGCCGTCGGCGAACGCCTGCGTGGGCGTCCACATCAGCTTCCCTGCAAGGGTCATTTGTCTCCTCCGCGGCCCGTCTGACGCAGGCCCTTAGAGTGATGGGTGGTCCGCAAATGATAGCGGACCACCGCCCCGCCCGTGCGGGGGCTACCTGGGTGGCAACTTGCCGGCTACTTGCCGGATTCGAACAGCGTGCCCCAGATTTCGTCGACGCGCGTCTTCACGGCCGGGTCCATCTTGATCGGCGTGCCCCACTCGCGCGCGGTTTCGCCAGGCCACTTGTCGGTGGCATCGATGCCCATCTTCGAACCCAGGCCCGAGACGGGCGAGGCGAAGTCGAGGTAATCGATCGGGGTGTTGTCGACCATCACCGTGTCGCGACTGGGGTCCACGCGCGTGGTGATGGCCCAGATCACTTCCTTCCAGTCGCGCGCGTCGATGTCGTCGTCCACCACGATGATGAACTTGGTGTACATGAACTGGCGCAGGAAGCTCCACACGCCGAACATCACGCGCTTGGCATGGCCGGCGTATTGCTTCTTCATGCGCACCACCGCCATGCGGTAGCTGCAGCCTTCGGGCGGCAGGTAGAAGTCGGTGATCTCCGGAAACTGCTTCTGCAGCAGCGGCACGAACACTTCGTTGAGGGCCACGCCCAGCACGGCCGGCTCATCGGGCGGCTTGCCGGTGTAGGTGGAGTGGTAGATGGGGTCGCGCCGCATGGTGATGCGGTCGATCGTGAATACCGGGAACCAGTCCTGCTCGTTGTAATAGCCGGTGTGGTCGCCGTACGGGCCCTCCAGCGCGTGCTGGTACCCGGACGGATGGTTCGGGTCGGGCTGGATATGGCCTTCGAGCACGAATTCGGCCGATGCCGGCACCGACAGTTCGGACAGGGTCGGCGTGATGCAGTTCGCCAGCGCGGTACGGCTGCCGCGCAGCAGGCCGGCAAACTGGTACTCGGACAGCGTATCGGGCACCGGGGTGACCGCGCCCAGGATCGTGGCCGGGTCGGCGCCCAGTGCCACGGCGATCGGGAACGGCTTGCCCGGATTTGCCAGCGCGTGTTCGCGGAAGTCGAGCGCGCCGCCGCGATGCGCCAGCCAGCGCATGATCACCTGGTTGCGGCTGATGACCTGCTGGCGATAGATACCCAGGTTCTGGCGCTTCTTGTGTGGGCCCTTGGTCACGACCAGGCCCCATGTAATCAGCGGTGCGGCGTCGCCGGGCCAGCAGGTCTGGATCGGCAGCCGCGCCAGGTCGACGTCGTTGCCTTCCCAGACGATTTCCTGGCAGGCGGGGCTGCTGACGCGCTTGGGGGCCATGTCCCACACCGATTTTGCCAGCGTGAACAGCTTGCCGGCTTCACGCAGGCCGCGTGGTGGCTCGGGCTCCTTGAGCGCCGACAGCACGCGGCCGATATCGCGCAAATCTTCCAGTGTCGACGCGCCCATGCCAAGCGCTACTCTTTGTGGCGTCCCGAACAGATTTGCCAGGACCGGCACTTTATAGATATCACCATCGTCGCGGCGCGGATGTTCGAACAGGACGGCCGGGCCTTCCGCACGCAACAGGCGGTCGCAGACCTCGGTCATTTCCAGGTTCGGCGATACCGGTGCGGTCACGCGCTTGAGGTCACCGCGCTGTTCGAGCTGACCGATGAAATCGCGCAAATCTTTGTATTGCATAGTGAATTTGGTTCGGAGATGTGGCGTCGCGCCATCCCATGGCACGCTGCAGCGATGTGTGTGACGATACACACGCCACCTCAAAGGCGCAAAAAAAACGTGCCAGCGGACGCAGAGAAATTGTAAGTAATTGATGACGATAGTCATTTGTTCAGACAATTGCCAGCCTAAGCGGGGCTTGCCCTCGGAGGGCAGTGGTCAGCCCCGGAGTGTCTAAAAAGGCCTTGTTACATATTTCCAAAAGTAGGAATTTTTGCTTTTCTTATGCTTGACGGGTTATAAAAGCGTTCCTACAATCCGGTCTGCTCTAAGGAGTGTTGCGCTGCAACATAGCTTCGGCCCTCGTGTCAAGAGGGCGGCAGCGAAAAAAGCAACGTCGACATTTCCGAATCGACTGTCCATCAAGCGGCCCCAGGGAGGAGCCCGGTGCGCAGTCCTCTGGCGGGATGCCAGAGTCGATTGAGTGAGTCTTAGTGGCAGGGTGCGGCTCCCCAAGCTGTACCCTGTTTCTCGTTGGGCGCATGGGGAGCGCCCGCCAACAGATGCTGGACACCCCTGCTAGGTGGCGCAGCATCCTTACTTGAATACGTTGAGATCGGGCACGTGCAGTTGTCAGGCGCGCGCAGCGGGCGACGGATGGAGGTAAGCATGAGCGGTTGGAAAACCCTTCATCTTCCCGGCATCGGGCGGGCATTGCAGGTCCGCCTCAGACAGCCGGTACCCGGTGTGAGCCGTGCACTGCAAGTGCGACTGGCCCATCCGGTGGCAGGTCGCGCGTTGCTGCGCGGCGGCCGCACAACCTTGAAGTACACCCTGAACAGTCTCGGGGTGTTGTCGGTGGCCGCAGCGGTCACCCTCACTGTCAGCCAGCAATGGCGGACGTCGCTCGCCGGGGCACTGGCGGGCAATGAAGCGCCTGCCGTGCTGGTGGACGCCGCCGTGGCGAATGCCGAAGCGGCGAATACGGTGCACACGGTGGCAAGCACCTCGGTGCCGGCCATGTCGGCTGACGCCGCCGCTGCAAGGCTGCTGGCCGCAGTGCCGGCAACGGCCAAGGGCCTGCCGACCGTGTCGGGCGTCGACGAATGGAGCCAGACCCCTGCGGGCAAGGTTCCGTCGGTGGCGCACCTGGCTGCCCAGATTCCGGTGCAGCGCGTGGCGCTGGACGCGCGTAATACGAGCGCGCTGGGATCGGCACGCGAACAGGCCGCCGTGGCGGAGTACATCGCGCGCAAGTACCGCGTGGCCAGCCAGGCGACCGCCCAGCTGGTCAAGGCTGCCTACATGACTGGTCGCGAGGTCGGTATCGATCCGCTGCTGATCCTGGGCGTGATCGCCATCGAGTCCAGCTTCAATCCGTACGCCGAAAGCGGCGTCGGGGCGCAGGGCCTGATGCAGGTGATGACCAAGGTCCATCAGGACAAGTACGAGGCCGTGGGCGGCGTGACCGCCGCGCTGAATCCGTACGCCAACATCAAGATCGGTGCGCTGGTGCTGAAGGACTGCATCGCCCGAGCCGGTTCGATCGAGGGCGGCCTGAAGTACTACGTGGGTGCCACGACCAACACCGACGGCGGCTATGGCGCCAAGGTGCTGGCCGAACGGGCGCGTCTGCGCGCGCTGCTTGGCCTTCCGGCCACGGCAGCCGGCGATGCCAAGACGCAGGCCGAGCATCACCAGAACGGCGAAAAGCTGGAAGCCTCCGGCAATACCGCGCAGGCGGCCTGACCCTCCGGTCGGTTCGATCCTGCAAGAAGAAAGGCACCCCTCGGGGTGCCTTTCTGTTTTTCCGGTGCAGGTCCGCGTCCGCTGCCCGGATAAGACCTAGCGCAGGAAATGATGCATGCGGTCCATCGCTTCCTCGATATTGGCCATCGACGTCGCATACGAGATCCGGATGTAGTCGCGCGCCGTATGCGGGCCGAAGTCCGTGCCCGGCACCATCACCACACCGGCATCGTGCAGGATGGCCTGCGTCAGCTTGTCGGCGTCGCCCGCGGCCGGGTGGTTCACGTGGCGGCAGTCGGCGTAGACATAGAACGCGCCGTCGGGCTTCACCGGCACGCGCAGCCCTAGCGCTTCAAGCGCGGGCAGGATCGCGTCGCGGCGCCGATGGAATTCGGCCTTGCGCTCGTCGTAGATTGCCAGCGCCTCGGGCGAGAAGCAGGCTACGGCCGCATGCTGGGCCACCGCCGATGCGCAGATGAACAGGTTCTGCGCCACCTTCTCGAACGCCGGCACCAGCGCATCGGGCACCACCAGCCAGCCAAGCCGCCAGCCGGTCATGTTGAAGTACTTCGAGAAGCTGTTGACGGTGATCACATTGTCGTCGAGCGCCAGTGCCGAGACGGGTGGGGCATCGTACGACAGGCCCTGGTAGATCTCGTCGAGGATGGCGAAGCCGCGGCGCTCGCGCACTTCTGCCAGGATGGCCTTGAGCTCGTCAGGCAGGATCGACGTGCCGGTCGGGTTCGATGGCGATGCCAGCAGCACGCCGCGCGTCTTTTCGCCCCAATGGGCTGCCACCTGGGCGGCCGTCAGCTGGAAGCGCTCCGCCGGGCCGCTCGGGATCATTTTCGCCTGGCCGTCGAACGCCGCCACGAAATGGCGGTTGCACGGGTAGCTTGGGTCCGGCATCAGCACTTCGGCGCCGATTTCCACCAGCACCGCGCAGGCCAGCAGCAGCGCGCCCGAGGCACCGGCCGTGACGATCACGCGCCGCTCGGGGATATCCAGCCCGTAGGCGGTCTTGTAGTAGCCGGCAATGGCCTCGCGCAGCGAGTGAATGCCCAGGGCGCCGGTGTACTGCGTCACGCCGCGCCGCATCGCGGCCTCGGCCGCGTGGATGACGGGCGCGGCGGCCGTGAAATCGGGCTCGCCAATGCCCATGTGGATGATGTGCCGGCCGGCACGTTCAAGCTCGGCGGCCTGCTTGGCCAGTTCCATCACGTGGAAGGCCTCGATGTTGGCAAGTCGGGAAGCGGTGGCGATACGCTGGTAGTCCATGGCGATAGGGACGAAAGCACAGGGTTGAAACAAAAACACCCGCCGGAGCGGGTGTCATGCCGGTGACTGGCATCATGGGATGCCGGACGCCGGATTGCAACATCCAGTCAGTGGATGCGTGTTTAGCGGCGCGCTGCCACCTCGGGCGCGCGCACCTGGGCGGCCAGCTTGTCGAGCACGCCATTCACGTACTTGTAGCCTTCCACGCCGCCGAAGGTCTTGGTCAGTTCCACGGCTTCGTTGATGACGACCTTGTACGGGATGTCCAGGCAGTGCACCAGCTCGTAGCTGCCCACCAGCAGGGCGGCGCGTTCCACCGGCGACAGTTCGTCGACGGTACGGTCCAGGAACGGCTCGAAGGCGGCCGTCAGGCGCGCTTCCTCGCGTACGGCGCCGCCCAGTAGCGCGTCGAAATGCTCGCGATCGGCCTTGTTGAAGCCTTGCGCGTCATGCAGGTGGGCCTGAATCGCACCAATATCGTTGCGATTCAGCAGCCACTGATACAGGCCTTGCAGGGCCAGTTCCCGGGACCGGCGGCGCGCGCTCTTGGGCGGTGCCTTGGGTTCGGTGCGCGCCTTGGCGCCGGCCGGCTTGCCGGCGGCGTCTTGCGCGTCGCCGTTATCGGGGGCATTACTCATCATCTTCCTCGTCATCTTCATCGCGGCCGTCGTTCTCGCGCAGGGAGTCCAGCGCGACGACCAGGTTGGCCATTTCCACGGCGGTGCGGGCGCAGTCACGGCCCTTTTCGCGCGTGCGGGCATGCGCCTGCGCGTCGGTGTCGACGGTCAGGATGCCGTTGGCGATGGGCACGTTGAAATCCAGGCCCACGCGCGTGATGCCGGCGCCCGATTCGTTCGAGACCAGTTCGAAATGATAGGTCTCGCCGCGCACCACGGCGCCCAGTGCGATCAGGGCGTCGAACTGGCCGCTTTCGGCCATCTTCTGCAGGGCCAGCGGCACTTCGAGCGCGCCAGGCACGGTCACCAGCAGCGTGTCTTCGCCCTCGACACCGAGCTTTTCCAGTTCCGCCGTGCAGGCTTCGCGCAGCTCGTCGCAGACAGGCTCGTTGAAACGGGCTTGCACAATACCGATGCGCAGGCCTTCACCGTCGAGGTTGCTCTCGTAGAAGCCGTGATCCATTGTCAGTTCTCCATTCATTCGGTCAGGCATCGGCAGGAATGCCGGTGCCGCGTGATTCCGTACCGCGGGCGGGTGCTTCGTTCAGTCGCCTTCAATCGCGTTCAATCGCAATTCGGCTCGCCATCCATGGGCTGGCAGCCGACGATTTCCAGATCGTAACCGGTCATGCTCGGCATCTTGCGCGGCGAGCCCAGCACGCGCATCTTGCCCACGCCGATATCGCGCAGGATCTGGGCGCCCACGCCGTACGTGCGCAGGTCGGGCTTGCGGCGCGGGCGGTTGTGCGGGGCGTCCAGCGCGGCAAACTGTTCGAACAGCTGCTCGGGCGCGTCGCCGCAGTTCAGCAGCACCATCACGCCCTGTTCGGCGCCGTGCAGCGTTTCCAGGGCCGCCGGCAGGCTCCACGAGTGCGTGGTGCGGCCGGCTTCCAGCAGGTCCAGCACCGACAGCGGCTCGTGCACGCGCACCAGGGTTGCCGTATCCGGATGCGGCTGGCCCTTGACCAGCGCCAGATGGGCGCGGCCCGACGGCTTGTCGCGGTACATGACGCTGCGGAACTTGCCCCACGGCGTCTGCATGTCGCGCTCGCCCGTGCGTTCGATAATGCTCTCGGTACGGCTGCGGTAGTGAATCAGGTCAGCGATCGTGCCGATCTTCAGGTCGTGTTCGCGTGCGAATTCGATCAGGTCGGGCAGGCGCGCCATCGTGCCA
Source organism: Cupriavidus sp. HE11 (assembly GCF_056097175.1). Classification (NCBI taxonomy): domain Bacteria; kingdom Pseudomonadati; phylum Pseudomonadota; class Betaproteobacteria; order Burkholderiales; family Burkholderiaceae; genus Cupriavidus; species Cupriavidus sp. HE11. The sequence goes on along the minus strand of NZ_CP184464.1, from coordinate 1,042,278 downwards.
TCGTCCTTCATGATCTCGCAGATCACCGCCGCCGGGGTCAGGCCGGCCAGTGCGCCCAGGTCGCAGCCGGCTTCGGTATGGCCGGCGCGGATCAGCACGCCGCCGGGCTGGGCCGTCAGCGGGAAGATATGGCCCGGCTGTACGAGGTCGGAGGCCTTGGCATCGCGGGCCACGGCGGCCTGCACGGTGCGCGAGCGGTCGGCGGCCGAGATGCCTGTGGTCACGCCCTCGGCGGCCTCGATCGATACCGTGAAGTTCGTGCCGTGCACGGTGCCGTTGCGCGACACCATCGGATACAGCTCAAGCTGGCGGCAGCGCTCGGCGGTCAGCGTCAGGCAGATCAGGCCGCGGCCGTACTTCGCCATGAAGTTGATGGCTTCGGGCGTCACGAAGTCGGCCGCCAGGACCAGATCCCCCTCGTTCTCGCGGTCTTCCTCGTCAACGAGGATGACCATGCGGCCGGCGCGAATGTCGGCAATGATGTCTTCAGTACGGGCGATAGTCATGGCTTGGGACGGCGTTCAATGAGGGGCGGGTGCGGATGCGAGCAATCGGACAAGCAGTCAGGCGGGCAGGGCCGGCGCGGATGCCGCGAGACCGGCGAAATCAAGGCCGCTATTGTACGCCATGCCGTTCGACGATGCCCCGGCTTCAGGGGCGGCCCCGACCGCCGGCAGCAGGGTCCGGGTTGGTCCGGGTTGCGGGAATGTGAGCAAGGCGGCATATCGGAAGGGTTGCGCCGCCAGACTTCGGGACGGCCGGCCAGATCACTGGGAGATATCAGATGCATCCACCACTGCAGGGCATCCGTATTGTCGAGTTCGAAGGCCTCGGTCCCGGGCCGCTGGCTGGCCGGATGCTGGCCGACATGGGCGCCGAGGTCACAGTCATCGCCAGGCGCCAGCGCACGGCCGTGGCCGACCAGCTGGGCGGCAGCAAGCTTAGCCCGCTCAGGCGCGGCAAGACCATCGTGCCGCTGGACCTGAAGCAGCCGGCCGACCTGGCCGAGGCCCTGCGCCTGGTCGGCATGGCCGATGGCCTGATCGAAGGCAACCGGCCTGGCGTGATGGAGCGGCTGGGGCTGGGCCCGGCCGACTGCGCCGCCCGCAATCCCGCGCTGGTGTACGGGCGCATGACAGGCTGGGGCCAGACCGGGCCGCTGGCGCAGACCGCCGGACATGACCTGAACTACGTCGCGCTCACTGGCATGCTGTCGCTGGCGGCGCGGCCCGGTCAGGCGCCGATCACCCCGCCCACGGTGCTGGGCGACGCGGGTGGCGCGCTGGGGCTGGCCTTCGGCATGGTCTGCGCCATGCTTGACGCCCGCGCCACGGGCCGTGGCCGCGTGGTGGACGGTGCCATTGTCGACATGGTGGCGATGCTCGGCAGCATCGCCCTCTGGGTGCGCAACAACGGCCAGCTGGACGGAGACCAGCCCAGCCCGTTCCATCAGTCGCCCTTCTACGATGTCTACGCCTGCGCCGATGGCGAATTCATCACGATCGGCGCCCTGGAGCCGCAGTTCTACGCGTTGCTGCTGACGAAACTGGGCCTGGAAGACATCGATCCGGCAAGCCAGTATGACCACGCCGCCTGGCCCGCCCTCAAGGCGCGCTTCACGGCGCTGTTCCTGAGCCAGCCACGCGCCCACTGGGACGGCCTGCTGGGCGGGACGGACGTGTGCTACGCGCCGGTGCTCAGTATTGCCCAGGCGGCCCGGCATCCGCACAACGTTGCGAGGGGCCTGTTCGTGGAGCGCGAGGACGGCACTCTGGATACGGCTGGCGCGCCCAGGTTTCTGGCGCCCGATGCCTGAAGTCCGGGTCGTTGATCAATAGAAGAGATGATTAAAGCTCTTGTTATGGGTGCCGACAATACGGATGCGGCGTCATGGCGCAGTCGTACGCGCCGTGCGGTCGCACTTTTGATCAACTCGTCAGGTAATTCCTATGGTGACTTCTCTCGTCAGTTCGCTGGGCGCAGCCGATGCCGGCAGCGATCCGGTCGCGCTGCTGATGCTGCGCAAGACGCTGGACCTGCAGGCGCAGAGCATGACCCAGCTGCTCCAGTCGGCGCCGGCCGTCTCCGGCGGCAGTAATCCGCCGCATCTGGGCAACAACATCGACATCAAGGTGTAAGTCCGGCGCGCCGTTGGCGCCGGCGCAAACGGCCTCCGCTATGCTGGCTGGAGGCCGTTTGCCTTTTGATGGACGGTAATTTAAGAAAAATGCGTCGAGGAGGGGAATCATGCTGCGAGCCATCCGATATGCCCTGGCCATGGGGGGACTCTGTCTGGGGCTGGCGGCGTCCGCACAGGAAGCGGCGCTGGACGAAAGTATCGTCACTGTCAGCCTGCCACGCGGCACGGAACTCGTTCTCGTGGTCAGCAAGAAACCTGGGTCGAAGCCGACGACCGCCGCCTTGCTGTTCCCCGGTTATCCCGGGGTGCTGAGGGTGGAAGCGCAGGCCGGTGGCGCACCGGAATTCCAGTTGCGCGGGAATTTTCTGGTCCGCGCGCGCCGGCATCTGGTCAGCGACAGTGTCATGACGGTACTGGTGGATTGTCCCAAGGACCGCTGGACGAATTGCGATGACAGCTACCGCGAGTCGGACCAGTACGCCGCCGACATCGGCGCGGCCATCGACAAGCTCAAGGCGGACCAGGGCGTCAGCAAGGTCTACCTGATCGGTACGAGCTACGGCACGGTATCCAGCGCATTCCTGGCCCGCAAGCTCGATGGCCGGATCGACGGCGCCGTTCATACGTCAACGTTCACCGATCCGCGCGCCGGACGGGGCCGGGGACCGGTGCACGGCCTGGCGATGTGGGATTTCGACTGGACTGCCGCGCATGTGGACCAGCTGTTCGTTCATCACCAGGATGACCCCTGTCCACTGACCCAATATCGCACCATCGCCGCGCGCCACGGCAGCATTCCGCTGATCACGGTGCAAGGCGCGAAGGGCGTGCGTGGTGAGCCGTGCGAAGCGTTCTCGCAACACGGCTTTGCCGGTCGCGAGCGGCCCGTGATGCTGGCCATCGGCGACTGGATCGCCACGCGCAAGGTGACCGAGACGGTCGGGACGAAGGGCGACGAGTGAAGTGCCGGATGAGGCGCCTGACGATGCGTGCCGGCCGGATGCCAGGTGTGGTGCCGGCCGTGTTCCCTGGCGAGCGCCAGCCGGGGCGGGCGCCCGGGCTGGCCACGGCGCGTGCCGTTCAGATCGCCGGCTTGGCCACCCCGTCGGACGCCGACAGCATCCGTTCCACATATCGCGCGATCAGGTCGATTTCCAGGTTCACGCGCTTGGCCGGGGCCAGTTCGTTGAGCGTGGTCACTTCCACTGTATGCGGGATCAGGTTGATCGAGAACTCGCAGCCGTCGGCCCCGTCGCTGACGCTGTTGACGGTCAGCGAGACGCCATTCACCACCACCGAGCCCTTGTACGCCAGGTAGCGGCCCAGCTCGCGCGGTGCGCGGATGCGCAGTTCGTGCGACTCGCCCACGGGGGCGAAGCGAACCACTTCACCCAATCCATCGACATGGCCGGAGACCAGATGGCCGCCCAGGCGATCGGCCAGGCGCAGGGCCTTTTCGAGATTGACGCGGCCCGGCTGCGCCAGCCCGACGGTCTTGTCCAGCGATTCGCGCGAGACGTCCACGTCGAAGTGGCCGGCTTCCAGCGTGACCACGGTCATGCAGGCACCCTGGATGGCGATGCTGTCGCCGATGCCCACGTCGGACAGGTCCAGGTCGCCAGCCGCCACCCGCAGGCGCACGCCCGCGTTGGCATCGCCCAGCGGCGAAACGGTTTCGATGCGGCCCACGGCCGCCACAATGCCAGTAAACATGCTTGCCTCTGTCTGAATACGATGAATACGGTTGTCAGTCCTTGCTGTCGGCACGGCGGGCGATCAGGCGCAGGTCGTCGCCGATCTGCCGCACCTCGTGCCAGCGGAATTGCGCGGCGTCTTCCAGCCTGGTCAACGGGGGCAGGTTGAACATGCCCTGTGCGTCGCCCAGCAGCCGGGGCGCCATGTAGACCAGCAGTTCGTCGGCACAGCCTTCACGGATCAGCGATCCGTTGAGCTTGTAGCCAGCTTCCACATGCAGTTCGTTGATGCCGCGCTGGCCCAGTGCTTCGAGCATGCGGCGCAGTTCCACCTTGCCGTGCCGGTTGGGCAGCACCACGACTTCGGCACCCCGGTCTTCCAGCGCACGCTGGCGGGTCTTGTCCTCGACGGCGCAGAACACCAGTACGGGCTTGGCGAAGTCGCCCGTGTCGCGATTCAGGATCTGCGCGTCAAGCGGTACTTCGAGCCGGGAATCGACCAGCACGCGTTGCGGCTGGCGCGGGGTGTCCACGGCCCGCACGGTCAGCGCGGGGTTGTCGTCCCGTACGGTGCCGATGCCGGTGAGGATCGCGCAGGCACGGGCCCGCCAGGCGTGGCCGTCATCACGCGCAGCCTGGCTCGTGATCCACTGGCTGGTGCCGTCGTGCAAGGCGGTGCCGCCATCGAGCGACGCGGCCACCTTGACGCGCACCCACGGCAGGCCGCGCGTCATGCGCGAGACAAAGCCGATATTGAGGTCGCGTGCTTCCTTTTCGAGCAGTCCGCAGCGCACGTCGATGCCCGCGTCACGCAGGCGCTGCAGGCCTCGGCCAGATACGCTCGGATTCGGGTCCTCCATGGCGGCCACCACGCGGGCGATGCGCGCGCGCACCAGCGCATCGGCACACGGCGGCGTGCGGCCAAAATGGCTGCACGGTTCCAGCGTGACGTAAGCCGTGGCACCGGCGGGGTCGTGACCTCGCGCAATGGCGTCCTTCATGGCCTGGATTTCAGCGTGATCCTGGCCGGCCGGCTGTGTATAGCCCTGTCCGATGACCTGCCCGTCCTTCATCAGCACACAACCGACGCGAGGGTTTGGCGTGGTGGTGTACATGCCCCGCGCGGCGAGTGCCAGGGCCTGTGCCATGGCGGTATGGTCGGAATCGGAAAACATGGTGTGGCGAGTCGGGCCTGAAGTGGTGTGTCCGGTCAATCGAAATTCTGGGAATTCAGGATCGGCGGTGCGGCCCCTGGCGCCTGCGGAATGGTCAGTCGCAATCGGCGTCGGCGCCGGGCCGGCAGATCCGGATGCGTCCCTGGGCGCCGAGCCGTACCTGGCGCTGCGCCTGGTGGCAACGCACCAGGAATGTGGCGGCCAGAAAGCCACCACGCTCAGATCGTGAGTATCCCACAGGTGTCAAGCGCAGGCTTTGGGTGGTTGCGGTGCCGGCGGTGGCACGCAGCGTGATGCGCAGGCAGCGGTCATGCAGGGCGACCACCGAGAACGGCGGCGTCCGGTCGCCGGCAGGAGCGTCGCCCATCGCTGTCAGCTGCCAGCCGCGTGCCAGGGTATCGGCACCGTGGATCGGCTCCAGCCGCACCTCGGCACGCCTTGCCGACGCCGTGGTGCGGGCCAGGGCCAGCGATGCCGCCAGGCGATCCGCAGCGTGGCCGGCGCTATGCTCGGCGACGAGCGAGCCGATGGTGGGCCATGCTGCCACCGCGAGAAATGCCGATACCGCCAGCGATACCAGCAGTTCGGTCAGCGTCACGCCATGCTGCTGCCACAACCTTGATCGTGTCATGGCGCTAGCACCCCGGCGGCAGGGCACGCGCACGTTCGTCCGGCGTGGGCAGATAAAGCCACTCTCCGGTGCTGCGCAGCACAAGGGTCCCGCAAAGCGGGTCGGGCTTCACCGGGGCTGCACGAACTTCCACGCAGCGCGACAGCGAAATGCCCTGGCAACTGGTGGCTATTAGCCAATGATGCGTACGGGCAGGCAGCGGCGGTACGGCCTTGGGCCATTCGCCAGCGGGTGTCGTGTCATCGGCAGCGCTGGCGAACGTCAGGTTGATCAATGCATGGCGCTCAAGCGCGAGCATGGCCGACACCAGTTCGGCACGCGCCTGCATTCGCCAGCCGCGCTCGGTATGGCGCTGCCACGCGGGCGCGGCCAGCATCGTCAGCACGACGACGATGGTCACCACGACCAGCAGTTCGACCAGGCTGAAACCGGCGCCCTGCGCGACACGATCAGGCAGACACGGCGTCATTGTGGTGACCTCACCAGTTCCCGCCAGCCCAGTCGTCCGCGCCGCCGATGCCAGCGTGCCTGTTGCAATGGCGTCGCCGCGTTGACGTCCACCTGCCAGAGATCCAGTCCGAACGCGTCGCGTGTCGCTGCACCGGGTGCCGTGGCGTGGCCCGTTGCGAGTGTCGATATGACGCCGATGGGGGTGGCCGTGCCGCCGGTCCACGGCAATCCCGTCACGGCGTGGATGGGGGCCCCATCGCTGCCCCGTGTGGTGACCGACTCGCCGCTGGCAGCATCGACGAGGTAGCTGCGACGTTGTCCATCGATATCGACGGTTGTGAAGCCGAGGTGAACCGGGCTGGCACGGTACAGGGCATCCACGCGTTCGCCGGGCCGGGGCAGCATCAGCGTCCAGCCGTCTGCGGCCGCGCCGCCGCGGACTTGTGCCGACCGGAGTACCACGCCATCGTCCTTGCGTAATGCCTGAATGCTGGCCGGGGCGCGCGAGGCACCCGTGCGATCCGGTATCGCGGACAGTTCTTGGCCGACGCCGTAGACCACCAGCGGTGCGGTGCCGGTCTGCACGACAAGCGGCGCTTCGGTGGCGTCACCAGCCGCAGCTCGCTGCCGATGCATGCAGGTAGGGGGCGATGCACGAGCGCCGGTAGACAAATGTTCAAGGCCGAATCGCCAAAGCCTGCCCGCCGTATCGGTGGCGTAGGCCGTGTGTGCCGCGCCACTGGCCTTGCTGCGGATCGTCACGGCCAGCAGGGGGACCGACGCAGTTGTCGCGTTGCAACCGGAGTCGGGCAAGGTCATGCGTGGGACGCTTGCCGTCGCAGACCAGCGCCGCGCAGAGCGATCAAGCGGCAGCAGGGCAAGCCCGGCGTGGGCGCCCGCTTCGGCATCGGGTGCGACGATTGCCACTGCCGCCCAGCGCCGCTCGCCATGCTCTTGCCACATGGCCGCCCCGATGGGACCGCTTCCCGACAGCGGCAGCGCACGGCTGGCCTCGACTTCCCACAGCAGTTGGATCGGGGTTTCCGCATCGGGCGTCGATACGTCGAGCACGAACACCGACCCGGTCTGGCGTAACGACGATGTCTGTCGCGCCGGAACGCCGCACAGCAGCAGCGTTCTCCACGTGCCTGAAGGGTCAGCATCGATGCTGGTGGGGCGCGGGCACGTTGCGGATGGCATCGCGCCTGCGGGATCGGTCAGTGCGGCGGCGCTGGCGAGCGCGGCACGTGGCAGGTAGCCGGCGCGCTCGCGGCCCGTCACGGCGTCGAATGCATGCAGCAGCCCGTCACGTGTCCCCAGCCACACCATGGTTGGACGCCTGGCATGGCGTTGCCTGAAATCGGTATGGCCCGGTTGCATCGGCAGCCAGGCAGGCGGCGGCACCACATGCGCGCGCGCCCCGGCAGCATTGCCAAGGCGCGTGTCGCGCGGCCGCAGGGCAGGGTCTCGCAAATCGCCTTGCAACCATGCCAGCCGCGCCTGACCGGACCCGGTGGGGGCGACGCCATCAAGCAATGCCCGCGCGTCGTCATCCATCTCGAACCAGCGTAGCCGGGCGAGTTGATGGCCGCCCAGGTAAAGCCGCCGGGCATCCAGAGCCTGCCGATCGAGTTGCTCGCTGGCTTCCCAGGGCATTTGCAGAGGCGACAGAGACAACGCGGCAGTCCGGAATGCGAGCGCATGCAGCCGGCCCGTCCACGGATAGGCGCCGGTGGAGATCCGGTATCCCAGTGGCAACTGCCCCGGGGTTGCGAAGCTGGCCGGCATTGCACACGCCACCAGGACCCCGCCCAGCAGCCAGCGTGCGACACAAGGGTGGATGCTCATGGCTGGAACTCCGTCTGCAGCAATACGCGCACGCCGGCGTCCCGCCCCACACCCAGTGCAACGATGCGCATGCGCGGCCACATGCCGGGCGCCGGCGGATCATCGCGGACTTCGATCAGGTAGCGGGGCAGTGTCGTGGCGCCGATCACGCCTGCAGGCAGCACGGGCAGTTGCGCGCCGGTGAATGTCCCCAGCGCAACGCCAAGGTCGGCGCCAGCGTCGCCCGCATTCCCGACATTGCCGTCGAGCCAAGGCTGCCACGCTCGGTGGTCGCCATCGGCCATGCAGATGCCGCGCTGCGGACCATCCGCGCAGGTACCCGGTGCCGGGAGGTGGGCCAGGCGTGGACTGCCGGCTGCAACGGCGGCGATCAGATCGGCTTCACCATCGAGCAGTGCCGCTTCGGCTGCGCGGAAGGCGATCTCGCGGTCGATTGGCTGGCTTGCCAGTTGCCTGCCGGCCAGCAGAAAGTGGGTGGCGGCAGCGCAGATGCCCCCCATCAGCAGCATCAGCGTGGCAATGAACGCGAGCAGCGCCGCACCTGCCTGCTGGCGATGCCTCAGCATAGCGGGGCCTCCAGGCATGGCGACGGATTGCGCAGCCGAATGGTGGTGGCGAACACCCGGCGCCGCAGGCGCGGTTGCCTGGTTGGCACGAAAACGTGATCGTTAGCGTGGCTGTCGTCATCGGCTGGAAAGAGCGTGAGCCGCTGTGCGGACCCGGACGGGACGGTAGCCCGGTCTCCACGCACGACCATGGCGATCTGCACGGCGTGCACGCGGTGCCAGATGTCCGGGCCCTGGGTGGGCAATTCACGTGCCGGCATAAATTGGTCAATCCGGCCGTCGCCGTCGAGGTCTACGCCATAACGCAGTTGCAGTGTCTCCACGCCGCGTACCAGGGTGCCGGCCGTCAGCGTGTCCGCGAGCAGCCGGCTGCCCTGGCGGCGTGGATAGCGGCACAGCAACTGTGGCGCGCCATCGCTGGACACGCCTATGTAGAAGAAATTGGTTGACGCATGGTGGGGCAGGCTTGTCCCTTTTGTCGGGACGATGGCGACGGCGGGCAGTGCGTAGCCGCCGCAGTCGCTCATGGTGCCGTCGGGTATTGTCGGGTCGGCGGCCAGGCCGCTGCCGGACACTCGCACCAGCAAGGCGTCGCTGCCATGCACGCCGGCGCGTGTGCATTCCATCTGCGCCTGCAAAGCCGGCTGGCGTGAAGGCAGCGCGCAGTTGTCGCGCCCTTCGATGGGTGGCACCGGTGCGGGGTGTGCAGGCGCCAGCGCGACCCGTGCGGGAATCCATCCTGCCTGCCGGATCGTGTGGGTCAGGATGGACAGCGCGCGCTGCCCCCGTTCCTCGATCAGCACGCCGTCCACCACGATGGCGTACGCGTCGCGCATCACCTGGAAGGTGGCAAGCGCAGCGAACGTGGCGATCAGGCCCAGCGCCATGCCCACCATCATGCTGGCGAGCGTAAAGCCCCGCGCATGCTTGAGGCGGCGGCGCATCATGGGCGCACCCAGAGGGCGATGTGCGTGACCGGCATTGCCTGGCCTGGCGAGCGGGTCATCGGGTCGGGAGGAAGGCTGCCCAGCGCGATGCGGTTGCCGTGCCTGCAGCCGGTGCCGGCGGAAGCGATGTCGCACAGCGCGGCACGCGCAGCATCGCCACCGATCAGCCGCCAGCCATCGTCACGTGCCTCGGCCTGTTCGGCCGCCAGCCGCAGCGTGACGCCTAGCCGTTCATGCTGTCCGCCCCAGCGCAGCCACGCGCTGCCAAGCGTAGCCAGCGGTATCGCGCCCAGGCCAACGATGGTCAGGCAGACCAGCGCCTCGACCAGCACGTCACCGCTGGCCTGTCGACGGCAAGGGCCACGGGCTGGCGCAGGGCAGCGGAGCAGCTGGCAGGAGAGTCGGGTGGCGGGGGCAGCGGGCGCGGCAGGGGGATAGAAAGCCGAGGAAGGCATGGCGCATCGGTTCGACAGGAACGGATGACCACGATAGCGGCGGGAAGGGGGTTAAAACGTGTCCGGATGTGACGGGGTTGCGTCAATGTGTGTCCGAGCGGCGCTCCGAACCTTCCGGATGCCGCTCGGCGCTGCGATGCGTGGCTGCCAGTCCTTTACCAGCAGGTGCCAGCGGTGCCGGTGCCTGTCGACAGCTTTTCGTTCAGGTTGCTTACCGTGAAGTTGCCGCACACGGGGTCCTGGCGATTGGCGACTGGTGCGGCGGTGAGCAGGAACGCCGTGGAAATGGAGCCGCCGTTCGGCACGCTGATCGTGATGATGTAATTGCTGGCGTCGCAGGTGTCGCCGGACGGGGTCATGGCGTCATCGCACCTCGTCAGGTGGAGTGCCTGCGGGTCGGTGGTGTAGGTGTTGTTGACCGTGAAGTACCGCTCCAGCGCACCCTGCACGCGTGCCAGCCCCGCCTTGGCCTCGGCGCGGCGGGCCTTGGTCACGTACTGCTGGTATTGCGGAATGGCCACCGCCGCCAGAATCCCGATGATCATCACCGTGATGATCAGTTCTATCAGCGTGAAGCCCCGGGCGCCGGGGCGGCGCCCGCCGCGGGTTTTTCCAAACTTCTTCATGGCAGTTCTCCTGTCATTCTGCCTCGGCATCAACGCTGGATCTGCCGCCACGACACGCGGCCGATCGGGTAGCCGGTGTTGATGGTGGTGCGGTTGATACCGTTCACGCCGTTGCCACCGCTGTCGCCACTGTCGCTGCCGCTGCCGCTGGTGTACGAGTTGTTGCCGATGACGGTCGAATTCGTCAGGATGCCGTTGCTCGACTTCTTGCCGTTTACTGCCTGGCCGGCAGTGTTGCCGCTGCCACCGACAACGTCCGAACTGTCGAATTTGCCATCGTTGTTGGCGTCGAACATCGTTACCGTCTGGCCGCCAGTCAGGCCATCGATCAGCATCTGCCAGCCGGTACCACCGTTTGCGCACAGGTCGGTCGACGGAATCAGCGTGGAGAACAGCAGTCGCGTGCCGCTGATCTGCGGGTCATAGACCACGCGCTCGCCTTGCGGGTCCGTGCCGGGAGATAGCAGGTTCAGGTACCAGCCCATGGCTCCGTTTGCATAGTTCACGGCGTTCTTGCTCAGCACCCGGTACCAGTCGCCGCCGTTGTACTGCGCCTCCTGGGTAATGGACTGCTGCACCAGTTGCGTCCGGGTGATCTTGGGCTGCGCAGAGCTGTTCTTGTCCCAGATTCCATACACCGTCTGGGTGTTCATGTTGGCGGGGTCGCTCACGTCCACGTACCGGCCGGTGCCGAACATGATGATGTAGCCACCCAGGCGGTTGCGCACACCGCCGAACGACGTCGTGATCGGCTGGGCGGTACCGCTGGCATCGGTCGCGTTGAATAGCAGCTGTGCCGTCTGGTAGTCGGATGTCTTCTCGCTGTGGACGTCGAACTTCCAGACATTGCCGAGAAGGTCGCCTGCGTAGATAGCATCGGCCACGTAGTCGCCGTCGGTATCGGTCACGTACACCTGCGTGATGCCGTTCGACTTGGTCAGGGCATCGTTGGCGTCGTTGACGGTCAGCTTGAGGTAGTCCGTACCCAGCTTCCAGGACTTGCTGCCGGCCGGACGGTCCAGGAAGACGATGAAGACCGAGCCGCGTGCCGCCGTACTGTTCAGGCCGTTGCCGAAGACCGCAGCCCACTTCTTGTTGCCCAGCCGCACAATCTTCGGCCGGCCGTAGGTGTAACCCAGATCCGCATCGTCGGCGCTGGTGAATTCCCAGAGCACGGTCGATGCGGCGCTGGCCTCGCTGATCGCGGCCGGATTGGTCACGTCGAGCGCGTAGACGCCCTTGCCGCCGCCGCCCAGACCGCCCACGAGCACGGTCTTCCAGTCGTTGTTGACGACGGCATCGGTGATCGACGGCGTGGCGTCGACGTAGTAGCTGTGGGTGTAGTCGTTGGCCGTCAGGTTGGCCAGCTTGCCATACAGCGGCGACGGCACGTAGGCGAACAGCTCCTTGCCGCCATCGCCACCAGTGCTCATGTCCGCCGAGAACCCGTGCAGCATGCCGTCATTGGCGCCCACATAGATCATCGGCTTGCGCTTGCTCTGTGCCGTGACGAATGCCACGTAGCTGGCGTCGCCATATCCGGCGCCGGGCGTTCCCACGTATTGCGGGCTGGAGTTCACGATGTCGCCCAGCACGGTGACCGGACGGGTGCGGAACTGCGAGGCGCCGTCGCCCTCGTTCGACTTGTCGCCACGCAGCCAGAGCAGGCGCTTGCTGCCGAGCGAGTCGTTGGTGTTCAGCGCGGTCTGGTACGCGGTGGGCAGGTTGCTCCACCGGAACGGAATGCCGGAGCTGGTGTTGTCGGCGGTGTTGTAGGTCAGGATCTTGCGGCTGTCCTGGTTGACGCCTTGAAGCTTGGCGCCGGCGTCCCACTTTTCCGGCGTGACGATGTCCCCAGTCGACGTCAGGCCGTAGGCCAGCAATTGGCCGGACCAGTCGGCGCCATTGAATCGTGCCTGGAAGATGTTGGCTCCGGTCTGCAGCGACGATGTGCTGGCAGCCACTGCGGCGGCGGACGACGTCTTCAGGATCGACAGGAACGCGCGTTCCAGCGCCGAAGCCAGCGCGCCCGGATTGGTGGCGTAGAAGTAGTTGTCGGGCAGGCCGTCAGAACCGCTCGTGCCGTTGGACAGGCGCACATCCCATTCGGAAGCCTGGTCGGGAATGCCGTTGCCGTTCAGGTCCTTGAAGCCACCCCACTTGGCGGCGTAGAGCAGCGGATCCTGGAACTGCGAACCTGCCTTGCCGTTGGCCGCGTAGGTCACGCTGGTTTCCGGGTCGCCGAAATTACACTTGTTGCAGCCACCGGTCGAGTTGATCGGCGCGCTGGTCGGCGTCACCTTGATGCCGGTCGGGTCGCTGTACTGAAAATCGTAGATCCCCGAGTGGAAGTGCGGGCCGTCCTGGGAGGTACCCGAGATCGTGTAGCCGAAGCCCTGGCCGTTGGCCGAGGAGCCCGACACCACGCGCGTCGATATGGTGATGTTGTCGCCGCTGACGCTGTAGCTCAGGATCCCCCAAACGTCCTGGTCATAATCGCCGCCGGCGATCGAGTCTTCCCAGTTCACATAGAACTTGCCGCTGGTGGCAGTCTGCGAGATGACCTTGAAGTCCACCAGCGTACCGGTGCTGGCATCGGCGGTCACACTGTTGGGTGATTGCGGATGCAGCTGGTAGGCCGGCATGATCGTCACGGTCTTGCCGTTCACGTTGACGCTGATCTTGGGCGTGTTCGTGGCCAGCTGCACCGCATAGGTGCTCATCTTGAGCGACGTGGTGTCCTGGGTCGGCACACCCAGTGCCGCAGCGTCGGCGGTCGAACGCAGGCGGTTCGTCTTGGCGAACAAGGCGGCGCCGGCGATCTGGAAGGTGCCCTTTTGCGACGGGCCTTCCGGGCAGATGCCCAGTACATCGCTGAAGTTGGTAACTGCCTTGGCCGAGCACAGGTTGTTGATCGTGCCGCCATTGATACCGCCCGCGAACCAGGAATTGCCGGGGACCCCTTCGCCGGCGCCCACCTTGTTCGTATAGGTGCTGATGTCTGGCGAGCCGTTCAGCGCGCTCATGCCGCTGAGCTGGTCGTTATCGTACGAGGACACGCTGGAGTTGAAGACCAGTGCGTTGAGAGGCGAACAGTACGGCGCCCGGTTCGCATTCGTCTTCGGCAGGTCCATCGGATTGGCCCAGGCCGGCTGGGTCAGGCCCAGCGTGGCGTCCTTGCCACTGCTGGACGGCTGGAACGCGCTGGTTGCCGTCTTGCCGCCGAAATAGCGCAGCGTTTCAACGTAGATTTCCGAAATCGGGTTGCCCCACGTGGAACAATTGCCTTCCGTGGCGGGCTTGTTCTGGGCGTTGGTGCCGCCGCTGGGTTGGATGCCCGTCTGCTGGTAGTTGCATTGGTCAGCGTTCAGGTAGCTGCCGTCGCTGTAGCTGTAGCCGTACGGGCGCAGCTTGTCGATGTTCCAGACGATGCCCTTGACCGCATTGCTGGTCGCCGCGTAGGTAAAGACGCCGGTGTCCGGGTTGATTTCCGACGCGAAATTGGTCACGTTGCGACGCAGGACTCCGCCGGAGATGTTCTTGTCGTAGCTGCCGGTCATCAGGCCGAACAGCATCTGGCCGGTTTCGCCGTACTTTTGCAGCAGGCCATACGGCTTGTAGTTGCTGCCGTACTGCTTGCAGTTCTCCGAGCCGATCAGGCTCGGCACGCACACCTGCACGCGGGCGTTGAACGTGCCGACATCCTGGCCGGTACCGAGACCGCGAACCGACTGCGACGGATTTTCAGCCGAAGAGTTGATGCCGGACAGTGCCGCTCGGTTGCCGTTCGACGATCCCGATACCGTTGTGCTGCCGATTTTCGGCAGGAACGATCCCTGCGTGTTGCTGGCCTCTGCATACCAGTTGCACTGCCATTTCTCCGACGCACCCCACGTGGCGTAGTTGCCCGCCACCACGCGGATCTGCGGGGCCTGCTGGTTGGTCTGCGAATTCAGGTTGTTCGAGTCTTTTGGCGTGACGTTGCACAGCGTCAAGCCGCCTCGCGTGAGGTTGGTCACTTTCCAGGACGAGAATTTCGAACTGGTATTGCCCGGGTTCGATACGCCATCGGCGTAGAACGCCATGTTGACCGAGCCGGTATTGACCTTCATCACCCAGCCCGTCATCGAACTGCCGGCCGTGGCGCCCGATGTCGGCTCGAACTTGAGCTGGTCGCCGATCTGCACCTTGCTGACGTCATTGAGCGCGATGCTCGACGCCGCGGCGGCAGCGAGGGACATCGACGTGCTCGATGTCAGCGTGCCGACGGCGGACGCGACTTCAACCGTCACCGGCACCAGGTTCGCCACGTCGGAACCGTTATAGAACTTGGCCCAGGCGTGCGCGTCCATCGGCAGCAACGCTCGTTCCAGCACGGTGGTGGTCGTGGTATCGGTCGAGCGCGAGCCACCGTAGAGGATCTTGCGCACCTCGTCGATGCGGCTCATCGTGGCCCAGTTCAGGAAGTTGCCGCTCCAGGTCTTGCCATCGCAATACTTGGTGGTCGTGATCGACTTGGGGATGAAGCCCTTGATCGTGGTCTTGTCGTAGTCGTAGCACTTGTACGAATCGAAGTACCCGGCGTAGTCGATGCTGTTGGTGTACGTCGTATCGAGCTGGCCGTCGCCGTTCAGGTCCGTATAGTCGTTGTACGCTTTCTGGTGCAGCGTGTGATCCTTGGTCAGGTCGATCATCACCATCGGCGGCACGTTGCCACCGGCGAAGAGCGGGCGCTGGGTCAGGGTGAGCTGAGGGCCCGCGGCCGAGGCCGTGGCGATGGCGAGCATGCTCGACGCCGCAAGCAGGGCAGCCTGCACGCGGCTCACGAAGCGTCGGGAAGAGATGGGATAGGTCATGGTGCGCCTGACAGTAAGGGTTTGCGCAAGACAGTGCCGAGTTGTCAATGGGTCGTCGTCAGCGGACGCGGACGACTTCCTGCACCATTACCTTGGTGCTGGGGTTCACGCCGTAGCCGATTGCGGTAATGCGGTACACGTACTTGTTGGAGCCGAACTCGATATCGTTCGGTTCCTTGAGCGGTTCGATCAGGTAGCGCGGCTGCTTGGAGACACCGTTGGCACCGGCGGTATCCACCGTCGCCATCTTCTGGGCAGCAGTCAGGGCGGTCATTTCGCCAAGCTCCACCGACCGCTTGGGGTCCTCGATATACAGTTCCCAGACCTGCTGGCCCGACGTGGCGTACTGGCAGTAGCCCTTGTACCCTTCGATGTCGCAGGTGGGCGACGAGCCGGTCAAGCCGTTCAGCTGGCGGGACGTGGAGATGTCCACGCGCGCATCGCGCAGCGCGGATTCCGCCGCCTGCAGCGCCACGCTCTCGTCGCGGGTGTTACGGGCCAGGCGCTCCGAATTCATGCTCATCGTGCTGGCGGCCAGGCCGGCGAGCGTCAGGATGACCAGGAGCAGCAGCACCAGGATCAGCGACATGCCACGCTGCCCGGAGCGGAGGGATGTTAGGGGGATGCGGTGTTTCATGGCCGGCCTATGTCAGTCGGTTGCGAAGGGCGATGTAGAACGTGAAGTGCTTGTGCAGGCGGCCATTGGCGGCCAGTTGCAACACGCTGCCGGCATCCCCGTTGGGCGCCAGGTCCTTGGGGGCATACGTGGCGCCGAAATGGCTGATGGCCGTCTTGATCATGTCGGGATTGGTGGTGCCATTGCCGCGCAACACGACGGACACGCGCACGGCCAGCACGTTGTCCATGTTCGACGTTGCCCCCGGCGGCACGAAACGGTTCACCACCAGGTCGTTGTCGGTGTCTTCGCCCAGCAGGACCTGGAACGCTTCGACGTTGCGGAACAGCGGTGTCGCGGTGCCATTGACCTCGCATTGCAGCCAGGGAACACCATCGGCGTCCTTGACGATCGAATAGACCTCGGTGGTCTGCACGTTGCCGTTCACGTCATTTCCGCTGCAATCGACCGAGCTGCCGTCAGCTTGCGGAAACGTGAGGGCGTCGGATGCTGCAAACGGATCGCCACCGGCCTTCGAAGAGCCGTAATAGCGCAGGGTCAGGGTGTCGCTGGTGTTTGCGCCACCGTCGTTGGTGGCTTCCAGCGTGGGTTTCGCGAAGTCGTTATTCGTGTACAGGAAATCGGAATACCCGATCTGGCGCGCCTGCCGCTGCAGCAGCTGGGCGATGGCGCGGGCGTTTTCCTGGATCTCGCCCACATCGCCCTGCGTGCTGTTGGAGCGGCGCTGCGAGATATAGAGCGAGCTGGCCGCAAGGATCAGCAGCATGCTGATTACCATGCCGACCATCAACTCGACCAGCGTGAACCCGCTGGCCGCGCGGCGGCGGAACTGACGGTTTTGCGTAGTCATGGGATAAGCGCAGTCGAGAAAAGCTGTGGGGTTGCGCCGCTGTCTTCGCGCCAGAAGATCTTGATGACGTACGGTGCGTTGGCGTTCTTGTCGCAGCCGTTCTTGCCATCTGCCGCACTGGTGCCGTCATTGGGCGTGCTGTCCTTGCATACGACTCCATCGCCACCGGGCATGCTTTCCTGGACGTCCGCGAGCCATGTGGCATAGGCGGTGGTGGCCATCTGGTCCGGCGTGCAGCCATCCTTGGTAAAGCACTCCGCGATCGGCTCTGCCGTGGGCACATTGAAGGTGCCGTTGGTCACGGCCACGGCATTGCTGCGAATCTGGTCCGCCAGGTTGTAGGCCATCAGCGCGGCGTAGTTGCGCATCGCCGCCGTGCGCGAATCCACCAGTGTCTGCAACTGCAGGTTGGCGAGCGCCAGCATGCCGATCGACAGCACCACCAGCGTGACTAGCGCCTCGATCAGCGAAAAGCCGCGCGCCGCAGTCCGCGCACGCGACAGCCGGCATCGATCCGCCATCGGAGTAGGGGAGGGATAGGGCGTCATGGCGTCAGGAACACGTCGACTGCAGCTGGGTGGAGGGCCGGCCGCTGCCGGTGATGGAAACTGTCTGCCCGGCTTCCGTGGAGTTGCGCTCACAGAATTTCCAGCTTGCGGTGGGCGTGTTGGAGCTGCCCGTCGATCGCAGGCGCACGCGGTTTGGCGAGTCGCCGAGGTTGGCGGCCGTCAGGTCCGTGGTGGCCTGCAACGGATCGCTGTAGCGGATCAGCTCTTCGGTGTTCGAGTAGGTGCCGTCGTTGTCTGCGTCGACAAACACGATGCGGCGCAGCGTCCAGTCGTCGGAGCAGGTGTTGCCGGTGTCCAGCGGACAGACCGTGACTGTGGCGTTGCGGCGCGCGGCTTCGCTGCGGGCGAGTTCGAGGTCCGCGAACAGGCGCGTGGCATCGGCCGACAGCCGGCTGTTATGGAGGAATGACTTGAAATTCGGCGCGGCTGCGGCGGCCAGCACGACCAGCACCGCAATGGCCACCATCAACTCGATCAGCGTGACCCCGCTGGCGCGCCGCCGACGGCATCGTTGGCCTGCACGCGTGTGAACAGCCCCTGGCGCATCTGCTACAACGCCGGCGGTAACCCCAGGCGTAGACAGCAAAGGCGTCAGCAAGCCCGCTGCCTCTCGGCAGAAAGACTGACCCATTTGTAACTCCCGTCCAAAAAAACGACAGTTCTTTTTGTTCTTTGCGCGGCGCGCTGGAATTCTGTTGCGTCCGGACCTCTGCTGGGCCTGGTTCCGCGTGGCGGCGCTGCCATGTTGCAGCGCTTGGTTTCTATGCGATTTAAACGCGCGCTCGTCCGCCTGCCTCCTTACCCGAAGGAGGTCAGTGCAGATTAGACAGCTTTTCTAGGGAAGTGGCTACCCCTTTCGTGGGGTAGGGGTCGAAAACTCGTCCAGTACGTCGCGGAATTCAGACACATCTTCGAAGCTTCGATAAACGGAAGCAAAGCGGATATAGGCGATCTTGTCGAGCTTTCGCAATTCGCGCATGACCAGTTCGCCCACCTGGCTGCTCGGGATTTCCTTCTCGCCCAGCGCCAGCAGCTTTTCCTCGATGCGGAGGATGGCTTCGTCGATGGCCTCGGCCGATACCGGCCGCTTGCGCAGGGCCAGCCGCATCGAATCCTTGAGCTTGGCCCGGGAGTAGTCGACGCGCGAGCCGTTCTTCTTCACGATGGCCGGAAAGAAGAGCTCGATGCGCTCGTAAGTGGTGAAACGGCGGTCGCAGGCCTCGCAACGCCGGCGGCGGCGCACGGCTTCGCCGTCCTCGGAGACGCGACTGTCAAGGACCTGGGTATTGGAATGACCGCAGAAGGGGCATTTCATGCCTGACCACCTGAAGAAATATGCCAGCCCGCATTTTGCATCTTTGAGTTCTGCTGCGGGGTTGTGGCGGGTCAACCGGCGCCGCCGACCAGGGGAGGGCGGCGCCGTTGGTGCGTACTAACTATAGATACGCTTCAGATCGCGCGGGGCGATCCATCCATCCGTCCGATCAGCCGTAGACCGGGAAGCGGCGCGTCAGCGCTGCCACCTGCTCGCGAACCTTGGCGATGTTGGCTTCGTCGTGCGGGTTGTCCAGCACGTCGGCGATCAGGTTGGCCACCTGGCGGGCTTCCTCTTCCTTGAAGCCGCGCGTGGTCATGGCCGGTGAGCCCAGGCGGACGCCCGAGGTCACGAACGGCTTTTCCGGATCGTTCGGGATGGCGTTCTTGTTCACCGTGATATGCGCGTCGCCCAGGATCTTCTCGGCTTCCTTGCCGGTGATCTGCTTGGCGCGCAGGTCCACCAGCATCACGTGGCTTTCCGTCTTGCCCGACACGATGCGCAGGCCGCGCGAGATCAGCGTCTCGGCCAGCACGGCGGCGTTCTTCACCACTTGCTGCTGGTATTCCTTGAATTCCGGCTGCAGCGCTTCCTTGAACGCCACGGCCTTGCCGGCGATCACGTGCATCAGCGGACCACCCTGGATACCCGGGAAGATGGCCGAGTTGATGGCCTTCTCGTGCTCGGCCTTCATCAGGATCACGCCACCGCGCGGGCCACGCAGGCTCTTGTGGGTGGTGGTGGTCACGAAGTCGGCGTGCGGCACGGGGTTCGGGTACACGCCGGCGGCGATCAGGCCGGCGTAGTGGGCCATGTCCACCATGAAGTAGGCGCCCACTGCCTTGGCAACCTTGGCGATGCGTTCGAAGTCGATGCGCAGCGCGAAAGCCGAGGCGCCGGCGATGATCATCTTCGGCTTGGTTTCGTGGGCCTTCTTTTCCAGCGCGTCGTAGTCGATGTCTTCCTGGGCGTTCAGGCCGTAGCTAACGACGTTGAACCACTTGCCGCTCATGTTCAGCGCCATGCCGTGGGTCAGGTGACCGCCTTCGGCCAGGCTCATGCCCATGATGGTGTCGCCCGGCTTGAGCATGGCGAAGAACACGCCCTGGTTGGCCTGCGAGCCCGAGTTCGGCTGCACGTTGGCGGCGTCGGCGCCAAACAGCTGCTTCACGCGGTCGATGGCCAGCTGCTCCACCACGTCGACGTACTCGCAGCCGCCGTAGTAGCGCTTGCCGGGATAGCCTTCGGCGTACTTGTTGGTCAGTTGCGAACCCTGGGCGGCCATCACTGCCGGCGAGGTGTAGTTCTCGGAGGCGATCAGCTCGATATGATCTTCCTGGCGCTGATTCTCCTTCTGGATCGCGGCGAAGACTTCGGGGTCGATCTGTTCGATCGTGAAACGGCTGCGTTCAAACATGGCGTGACTCGTCTGTAAAAAGGAAAGCGGACGGCAATATCGATAGGAACATCGGTTGCAAGTCGGCGCTATCGTATTAAAGCGGGAATTACTTCGCGGATAGGGCGCGCGGGAAGGCACTGGCGTCCAGCGCCGGGCTGCCGAATGCGGCGGACCGGCACAGGGCGCACCCTGCTTCCCATTCGCTGCCCAGGCGAGCGGCAGGCGCTTTTTACTTCACGCCCAATGAACTTGCGCTTCCTCGTGGTAGTACCCACTGACTTCGCCAGTCGCGCAAGATGGAATGGTTGCGGCAGAGTTTATGCGAACGCGTCGCAGGCCGCAACCCGGCGGAGGCCCGGCCGGAAGCGCACGCCGCTTGCGCCGTCAAGGGCTTGTGGTCCATGGCTCGCAACTTGCTGTTGCAAAGTCGCATACGGGTTAACCAGTGCGCTCCGTTACAATGCGGCCCATGCCAAATTTCGTGTGGCCGCTGCGCGTGTACTGGGAAGACACGGACGCGGGCGGCGTGGTGTTCTACGCCAACTATCTCAAGTTCTTCGAGCGGGCCCGCACCGAATGGCTGCGCTCGCTCGGCATCGAACAACAGGCCCTTGCCGATACATCTGGCGTGGTCTTCGTCGTACGCAGTACCGCTGTGGAATACAATGCGCCCGCCCGGTTGGATGACCAGCTGGAAATCCGTACGCATATCGAACGGGTCGGGCCTGCATCGGTCCAATTCGCCCAGGAAGCCTGGCGCGGGGACCTGCTGCTGGCCAGCGGCAAGATCCGTGTGGGATGTGTCGATAAAGGCACGTTCCGTCCGGCCCCGATTCCTGCTCCTGTTCTCGCTACTATTAAAAACGCTCGATGAATCCGGTGACCGTCACACAAGACCTGTCGATCATTTCGCTGGTCCTTCACGCCAGCCTGCTGGCACAGGCCGTCATGGCGCTGCTGCTGGTGATGTCCCTGTTCTCGTGGACCTATATCTTCCGCAAGCATCTGGCGCTGCGCTCGGCGCGCACCCAGACGGAAGGCTTCGAGCGGGATTTCTGGGCCGGCGGCGACCTGCAGGCCCTCTATAACAGTGCCGTGAACAACCGCCACAACACGGGCGCGCTGGAACGGATCTTCGAATCGGGCATGGGCGAGTTCCTGAAGGCCCGCGAGCGCAGCAACGACGCCGGCGCACTGCTGGACGCCGCCCGCCGTGCCATGCGCGCCGCGTACCAGCGCGAGATGGATGTGCTGGAATCGCACCTGCCGTTCCTGGCGTCGGTGGGTTCGGTCAGCCCTTACATCGGCCTGTTCGGCACTGTGTGGGGGATCATGAACGCGTTCCGCGGCCTGTCAAATGTGCAGCAAGCGACTCTTGCATCGGTCGCCCCCGGCATTGCCGAAGCGCTGGTCGCCACCGCGATCGGCCTGTTTGCCGCCATTCCGGCCGTGATTGCCTACAACCGCTACGCCACGGAGATTGATCGCCTGGCCATCCGGTTTGAAAGCTTCATGGAAGAATTTCTGAACATCCTGCAACGCCAGACGCGTTAAACAGACAGGGGAGCATCAGCCATGGCAGCCATCCAGCGCCGCGGCGGTTCGCGCCGCCGGGCCAGCGCCGAGATCAACGTCGTGCCGTATATCGACGTCATGCTCGTGCTGCTCGTCATCTTCATGGTCGCGGCACCTATCGTGAGCCCGGCGGTGGTGGACCTGCCGTCGGTGGCCAACGCCACGCCGCAGCAGCAAACGCCGCCAATCATCGTCACCGTGCATGAGGACGGCCAGCTGACCGCGCGCGGCAAGGACAGTTCGGGCGGAACGTTCGAGCGCAAGCTCGACAAGCGCGGTCTGACCGATTTCGTGCGTCAGCGCCAGAACGAGAATCCGGACCAGCCGGTGGTGATTGCTGCCGCCAAGACTGTCAAGTATGAAGCCGTGCTGGACGTTATGTCAGAGCTCAAGGCCGATGGCGTGAAGCGCGTCGGCCTGATGGTCAAGTCCAAGTAAGCGATATCGCGTCTCAAAGTGGCCAGCCTCTCGTCACGTCATCCGCAGCATGGGCCTTCGCGCGCGAAGGCCGCCGCCTATCCGTATCAGCCGGTCAAGGAACGCGGCACGATGCGGTCGTTCCTGCTCGCGCTGCTGATGCACCTGTTGCTTGGCATCGTGCTGTACTACGGCGTGCATTGGCAGAGCAGCACGCCCGTGGGTGCCGAGGCCGAGCTTTGGGAAGAGGTTCCCGACGTCACGCCCCCGCCGCCGCCGCGCCCGGTGGAGCAGCCGGTGCCGACACCGCCGCTGCCGGCCGTGCGCAGCAAGGTCGAGGAAGCGGCCGACATTGCGCTGGAGCAGAAGAAGCGCAAGCAGGCCGAGGAAGCTGCCGCACGCGAGGAAGCCGCGCGCCGCGAACGCGAGCGCAAGGACCAGGAGCAGAAGGAAGCCCAGCGCAAGGAAGAGCAGCGCCAGCAGCAGCTCGATGCGCAGCGCAAGGAAGACGCAAAGAAGAAGGCTGACAAGGACAAGGCTGACAAGGCCGCCCAGGAAAAGGCCGCCGAGGTCGCTCGGGAAAAGGAAAAGGCCGAACAGCAGCGCAAGGAAGCCGAGGCAAAGGCCAAGGCCGATGCGGACAAGCAGGCCAAGGCCAAGACGGATGCCGAGAAGCAGGCGAAGGCCAAGGCGGATGCCGATGCCAAGGCCAAGCATGAAGCCGCGGCCAATGCGCAGCGCAAGAGCGAACTGGCGCGCCTGCAGGCGCTGGCCGGCGGCGGCAGCGCGTCGTCGAGCGGTGGCGGCATCGGCAGTGCCGCGGGTTCTGGTGCCGGTTCGGGCGGCAAGGCGTCGCCGGGCTATTCGGACCGCGTGCGCCGCAAGGTGAAGCCGAACATCATCTTCAACGGCACCGTGGACGGCAACCCGTCGGCCGTGGTGGCAGTCCGCCTGGCCCCGGACGGCTCGATCCTGTCCAAGCGGCTGGCCAAGTCCAGTGGCGACGCCGACTGGGATAATGCCGTGATGCGCGCCGTGGAGCGTTCGGACCCGCTGCCAACCGATGAGGGTGGCAAGGCCCCGTCGTTTGAATTCACCATCACGTTCCGCCCGAAGGATTGACCGGCTAAGGGTCGAGAGCGCCATGATTTGCAACATAATGCAACCTTCATCGTTGGCCGCCAGTCCCATCGCTACCATGAACGGTTGCCTGACGCGGCCGGCAGTGTGCAAGACGTACACGCACGGAGCATGCGCCAAGCTGCATGCCGTTCCCGTGCCTGACTTGCTGTGCCCGCCGTACCGATGAATCCCAAAATCGACTGAGGAGCAGCATGCGAAAGCTTTGGGTCCCTAACTGGCTGTCCCGGCGCCAGACCACCAAGATCACCCGCGACCAGGGCCGCCACGCGCTGATGGCCTGGCTGGCGGTGGCGCTGATGTCGGCCGGCGCGGTGCACGCGCAACTGAACGTGGAAATCACCGGCGTGGGTTCGAACCAGTTCCCGGTGGCAACCGCCAATTTCCAGGGTGAAGGCCAGGGCGCGCAGAACCTGACCGCCGTCATCCGTTCCGACCTGACCAACAGCGGCCGATTCCGCAATATCGATCCGGCCGGTGCCACCGTCGCCGAATCGGCCCAGGTGGACCTGGGCAGCTGGAAGGCCAAGGGCGCCGACGCCTTCGTGGCCGGCAGCGTGACCCCCTCCGGCAATGGCCAGTACGAGGTGCGTTTCCGCCTCTACGACACGGTCAAGGGCCAGAGCCTGGGTGGCCTGGCGTTCAACGTCAGCCAAAGCCAGCTGCGCGTGACCGCGCACAAGATCGCCGACTACATCTACGAGAAGCTGCTGGGCGAGCGCGGCGTATTTGCCACGCGCCTGTCGTACGTGTCGAAGGTGGGCAGCCGCTACCAGCTGCTGATTTCGGATTCGGACGGCCAGAACGCCCAGGTGGCGCTGTCCAGCAGCGAGCCGATCATCTCGCCGTCGTGGTCGCCCGATGGCCGCCGCGTGGCCTATGTCTCGTTCGAGGCCAAGAAGCCGGTGGTGTACGTGCACGACCTGGCAACGGGCAAGCGCACGCTGGTATCGAACCAGAAGGGCAACAACAGCGCGCCGTCGTGGTCGCCTGACGGCCAGCGCCTGGCCGTGGCGCTCTCGCGCGATGGCAACACCCAGGTCTACCTGGTCAACGCCGACGGCTCAGGCCTGCGCCGCATCTCGCGCAGCAGTGCGATCGACACCGAGCCGCAGTTCTCGCCGGACGGCCGCAGCATCTATTTCACCAGCGATCGTGGCGGTGCGCCGCAGATCTACCGTATGCCGGCCTCTGGCGAGGAATCCGGCGCAGCACAACGCGTGACCTTCAAGGGCAACTACAACGTCAGTCCGCGCATTTCGCCGGACGGCAAGTACCTGGCCTACATCTCGCGTTCGGGCGGCTTCCGCCTGCAGCTGCAGGACCTGTCCAACGGTGACGTGACTTCTCTTACGGATACGTCCAACGACGAAGCCCCGAGCTTCGCCGCCAATGGCAAATACATCCTGTATGCCACCCGCGTGGGCGGCCGCTCGGTACTGGCGGCAGTCTCCACGGACGGCCGAACGAAACAGGTTCTGTCACTCCAGTCCGGCGAGGTTCGCGAGCCGTCCTGGGGTCCTTTCATGCAGTAGAAAAAGAGGAGTCTCTCGCCATGTCCCAAATGATGACCAAATCGCTTGCCCTGGCTGCTCTGCTGGCCCTGGGCGCCTGCTCTTCCGGCGTGAAGCTGGACGACGCATCGAAGTCGGGTGCCAACCAGGGCGGTGCCCAGACCGATCCGCGCGCCGTGGCGCCGGTGGTTGCCGCCGACCCGCTGAACGACCCGAACAGCCCGCTGGCCAAGCGTAGCGTGTACTTCGACTTCGACAGCTACTCGGTCAAGTCGGAATACCAGGGCACGCTGCAAACGCACGCGCAGTACCTGAGCGCCAACAAGGGCCGCAAGATCCTGATCCAGGGCAACACCGACGAACGCGGTACCAGCGAGTACAACCTGGCCCTGGGCCAGAAGCGTGCCGAGGCCGTGCGTCGCTCGATGTCGTCGCTGGGCGTGCCCGAGTCGCAGATGGAAGCTGTGAGCCTGGGCAAGGAAAAGCCGAAGGCTACCGGCCACGACGAAGCCTCGTGGGCTGAAAACCGTCGCGCCGACATCGTCTACTGATCCACGGAATAATCCTTCATGAAAGCTCGCGTTTCCACCCTGCTGTGGCTGGCCGCCTTCTCCGGTGGCCTGCTCGCAGCCAGTTCCGCGCACGCCGGCGTCTTTGACGACGACGAGGCGCGCAAGGCGGTGCTGCAACTGCGGGACCAGTTCAACGGTTTCCAGGCAACGGCATCGCAGCGTATTGACCAGAACAGCCGCCAGCAGCTCGACATGCAGAACCAGCTGGAAGGTCTGCGTCAGGAAGTCGCCCGGCTGCGCGGTCAGAACGAGGTGTTGCAAAACACGGTGGACACGCTGCAGAAACAGCAGAAGGATTATTACGCGGACCTGGATGCGCGCCTGAAGAAATTCGAGCCGCAACAGGTGACCGTCGATGGGAAGGAAGGGCTTGCACAGCCGACCGAAAAGCCCGAGTACGACGCCGCGCTGAAGCAGTTCCAGTCGGGCGATTTCAAGGGCGCGGGCAACGCTTTCTCGGCGTTTGCGAAGAAGTATCCGCAAAGCCCGTATCTGCCGCTGGCGCAGTTCTGGCTCGGCAACTCGCTCTACGCGCAGCGTGACTACAAGGGTTCGACTTTCGTTCTGCAGAACATGGTGCAACAGTTCCCGGCGCATGCGAAGGTGCCGGACGCCATGATCGCCATTGCCAACAACCAGATGGAATCGGGCCAGAAGGCAGCGGCCAAGAAGACACTGGAGACGGTGGTGTCGAAATATCCGGGCACAGAAGGCGCCCAGGCCGCCAGCAACCGGCTGAAGACGCTGAAGTGACCGGCTGAAGTACGAAAGCCAGGAGAGAGCCCGCAGATTGCGGGTTTTTTCTTTTTCGGGGCGGCGCAACGGCGGCATCGCGGCTGTCGGGCCGGGTCATTGGCGCCATCACCCCTGGCTGATCCTCTCCGGGGCGCCGGCGCGTTAAAATACGCGATTCGCCCATCGCGGCGTGTCCGACAGCGCGCTTGTTCCGCGCGCACCCCATCATGACCAAACGTGCAATCGTCCTGCTTTCCGGCGGCCTGGACTCCGCCACCGTGCTCGCCATGGCCAATGCGGCCGGCTTCGAAACCTATGCGTTGTCGATGCGTTACGGCCAACGCCATTCGTCCGAGCTGGATGCCGCGAAGAAGGTGGCCGCCGCGCTTGGCGCCAAACGCCACGAGATCATCGACCTGGACCTGCGCCGCTTTGGCGGCTCGGCCCTGACCGACGATGCGCTCGATGTGCCCGTCGACGGTGCCACCGGCGGTATTCCGGTAACCTACGTGCCGGCTCGCAATACGATCATGCTGTCGCTGGCACTCGGCTGGGCCGAAGCCATCGGTGGCCGCGATCTGTTTTTCGGCGCCAATGCGGTGGACTACTCCGGCTACCCCGATTGCCGTCCCGAGTACGTCTCGGCGTATGAAACGCTGGCAAACCTGGCAACCAAGGCCGGTGTCGAGGGCGACCGCTTCCGAGTGCATGCCCCGATCATCGACATGACCAAGGCCGAGATCATCCGCGCCGGCGTGAAGCTGGGCGTGGACTACGGCCTGACCGTGTCATGCTACAAGGCTGACGACGATGGCCGCGCCTGCGGGGTTTGCGATTCGTGCCGCATTCGCAAGGCCGGCTTCGAGCAGGCCGGCGTTGCCGATCCCACGCGTTACCAGCCGGCTGCCTGAGCGGCTGAACAAGGCTGGTCATGACGAGAGGCGCCGCGAACGAGCGCCTCCGTTCACAGAAAATCAGAAATCTACGAGCCACCCCCGGTCCCGACATGCCCGATATCGATATCCCCGCGCTTACGCACACCGTCCTGCTGAGCACCTTCGTCCTGACTTTCCTGTTTGGTGCCGTGTTGCAGCGCACGCACTTCTGCACGATGGGCGCCATCTCGGACATCGTCAACATCGGCGACTGGAGCCGCATGCGCATGTGGGTGATGGCGATTGGCGTGGCGATGATCGGCACTGGCGTGCTGGCGTGGGCAGGGCTGATCGATCCGACCAAGACCATCTATACGTCGGCCAGGCTCGGCTGGCTGTCGGCGGCAGTGGGCGGGCTGATGTTCGGCTTCGGCATGGTGCTGGCGTCGGGCTGCGGCAGCAAGACGCTGGTGCGTATCGGCGCGGGCAACCTGAAGTCGCTGGTGGTGTTCGTGTTTCTCGGCCTGTCGGCATACATGACGCTGCGCGGCCTGTTCGGCGTGGTGCGCGTGAATACGGTGGATACGGTGGCCGTGGCGCTGCCGGCGACGCAGGATCTGCCGTCGCTGGTGGCGCAGGCTACCGGCATGGCGCGCGGCATGCTGCAACTGGTGCTGGGCGTGGCGATTGGCGCGGTGCTGGTGCTCTGGGCGCTGGTCGGCAATGGTTTCCGCACCTTCGACAACCTGCTGGGTGGCCTGGCCGTCGGTCTGATCATCGTGGGCATGTGGTACGTATCGGGCCATCTTGGCTTTGTGTCGGAAGACCCGAATACTCTGGAAGAGTTGTTTGTCGGTACCAACAGCGGCCGCATGGAAAGCCTGAGCTTCGTGGCGCCGTACGCATACACGCTGGACTGGCTGATGATGTTCAGCGACAAGAGCAAGGTGCTGACGATCGGCATCGTCAGCGTGTTCGGCGTGATCGCGGGTGCGGCGGCCTATGCGCTGGTGTCGCGCACGTTCCGCTGGGAAGGCTTCGGCAATGCCGAGGACGTGGCCAATCATATGGTCGGCGGCATCCTGATGGGCGCCGGCGGCGTGACCGCGCTGGGCTGCACGATCGGACAGGGGCTGTCGGGCGTGTCGACGCTGGCCGTCGGTTCGTTCATCGTATTCGCCACCATCATCGTCGGCGCGATCCTGGCATTCAAGTACCAGATGTGGCGTCTGGAGCGTATGGTCTGAGTGGGGCATGACGTGCCCGAAGCTTGACACGCCATAGGGTGCTCCCTATAATCGCGGATTCAGTTTTTTCGGGTCGTTAGCTCAGTCGGTAGAGCAGCGGACTTTTAATCCGTTGGTCGCGTGTTCGAGTCACGCACGACCCACCAGCATTCCCAGAAGGGCCTGTGGCGAAAGTCACAGGCCCTTTTGTTTTGTCTGCGCGTTTTATGCGTTTCCGCTTGCTCGGTCTCCGGTCCATGCGCAAGCGCACGTAACAGATCAGGCAACGTGCGGCGCCGCTGCATAGAATGAATTTCCCGCTTCCCGAAAGGCCGATGCGCAGACACCATGCAGCGGATTGCAGGCCACCTGGCATTCTTCGTCGTCCTGGCATTGTGGGTTGCCGAAGTGACATGGGCTTCCGATATCTCGTGCCCGCACGCCTATCGGCCGCGCTGTGATGTTTCCGCCCCTGCTACTACGTCTTGCGCGGAGCCCATGCGGCAACACGCGCATGGTTCGCAGTTGATCTGCGAATACGCGTTGCTGCACGAAACCTACGAGGGCATCTACGCGGACCAGCAGCGCAGGCGGTATGCCGGCACGCTGCGCAAGAGTGATCTGGACGCGTGGCGCAAGCGGCGCGACGCGTGTACGACGGTGCGATGCCTCGATCAGCTGTTCGCGGACTGGCGCCGGGCACCACAGGGAACCGCCACGCGTGAGGCGACCACGCAGAAGCCGCCGGCGATGGCTGACAACCGGACGGCAAGGCGAACGCTGCCCGCTGCGCCGACTGCCACGCGCACCATGCCGGCCAGGGATGCCGGGATATCGGCGGTTAGCGCGGCGGACGATTCGAATCCTCCCGCGCCCGTCTTCGAGTCCGTGCCCGTGTCGTTGCGCGATTCGCTGCAGCCTCTGCCACCGGTATCGCCACGCGTGCCGGGCAGGGTGACCAATGTCCCGACGCCGTTCGCATGGCTGGGGTGGCTGTCGTGGTTCGTGGTCGTGCTGGCGGCCGGCGGCGCATTCTATTGGCTGGTCGTGCGCAAGCAGGCCACGCGCTATCTGGACGCGGCCTTCACGTCGGCTTCCGCCGGATTATCCTGGCTCAAGACGCTGCCGACGCTGGCCTTCATCCTTACCGGACTCGCGCTCCTGAACGGGGTTTTGCTCGTTGTTCTGCTAGGCGGTTGGCCGATGCATATTCCCGGCGTCAATTAACCAGTCTGAGGTAGAGACACCCATTAACGCGTCATTGACAATGCAACCAGACATGGCTGGCCGTCCAAGGCCCGCCATGGTGCATTCATCGACAGGGCCGGGCCCATGGCCTGGCGCGGGAAGTCTCATATGCAGCAAGCTGGTGGCGGCGGTAGCCTGCCGGCCAATGAGCACGTACTGCGTGTCGTCTGGCCGTTTGTCCCGGTGGTTCTGGCGTTGGCGTTGGTCTGCATCGCCAGTGTTGATATGCTGTCTGCGGCACGCAGCTTTGTTGCCGGTGAGAGTCACTGGACCAAGGGCCAGAAAGCGGCGGTCCTGCATCTGCTGCGCTACGCCGACAGCCGCGATGAAGCGGACTACGACGCCTACCTGGCCAGCATCGCCGTGCCGCAAGGCGACCATCAGGCGCGCCTCGAACTCGAAAAGCCCGACTACGATCACGCCCGCGCGGTGCAGGGGCTGCTGACCGGCGGCAATCATCCCGACGATGTGCCCGGCATGATCCGGTTGTTCCGCTATTTCCGTCATGTGCCGGAGATCGACGAGGCCATCTCGATCTGGGCCGCCGCCGATGTGGAGATCGCAAGGCTCGACGTCATGGCGCGGCGCCTGCGCGAGCGCGTGGGCGAGCACGGCTGCGACGCGGCCTGCGTCACGCCGCTGCAGCGCGATATCGCCGATGTCGATGCCTTGCTGACGCCGATGGAAGAAGCCTTTTCCGCCGCGCTGGGCAAGGCTTCGCGGCGCGTGCGTGCGTTGCTGATGTGGGGATCGGCCGGGCTGGCGCTGGCACTGCTGGGCTGCGCGGCGTGGATGTCCACCCGGGTCATCAGCCGGCA
Organism: Cupriavidus sp. HE11; assembly: GCF_056097175.1. Taxonomy (NCBI): domain Bacteria; kingdom Pseudomonadati; phylum Pseudomonadota; class Betaproteobacteria; order Burkholderiales; family Burkholderiaceae; genus Cupriavidus; species Cupriavidus sp. HE11. Next base: position 1,012,000 of record NZ_CP184464.1, on the reverse strand, counting down.
GCGCCAGCTTCGGCTCGCCCTGACGGTCAGCGAGGAACGTCTGCAACTGGCCGTGGCCGGCAGCACCGATGGCCTGTGGGACTGGCATCCCCATCGTGGCGAACTGTATTTCTCGCCCCGCTGTGCCGAGATGCTGGGCTATGGCCCGCACGAACTGCCGCAGGCGCGCGAAACGCTGCTGGCCTTGATGCATCCTGCCGACGTGGCCGAGTTCGACCGGCGCCTGGTGGTGCATGTGCGCCAGGGCGTGCCGTACGACGTGGAACTGCGCCTGCGCCGCAAGGGCGGCGGCTATCTCTGGGTCAGGGCCAGGGGGCGCATGGTGCGCAGCGCCATCGGCAAGGCCACGCGCATGGCGGGGTCGTTGAGCGATATTTCCGACCGCAAGCGTTCCGAGGCGCAGCTGTTTGCCGAAAAGGAGCGCGCGCAGGTCACGCTGCAGGCCATTGGCGACGCGGTGATCACCACCGATGTCTGGGGGCGCATCCAGTCGCTGAACCCTGTGGCCGAAACCATGCCGGCTGGACCGATGCCGAGGCTGCTGGCTGTTTCCTGCAACAGGTCTGCCGGCTGCATGACGAAGCCGCGCGCGAGCCGGTGGCCGACCTGGTGCCGCGCGCACTGGCGGGTACCTGGCCCGGCCAGATGGTGATGCTGCTGGAGCGTCGCGAGCCCGCCGCGCAAGGCGCGACGCTGGCGGTCAAGCCGTCGGTGGCGCTGATTCGTGACAAGGGCGGCCAGGCCATCGGCATCGTCGTCGTCCTGCACGATGTCAGCCTGGAGCGGGCTCACGCCGCACAACTGGCCTACGAGGCCAGCCACGACCCGCTGACCGGCCTGGTCAACCGGCTGGAATTCGAGCGGCGGCTGGGGGCGGCCGTGGCGCGCGCCCAGCACGAAGGCTGCACGCACACGCTGATGTATCTGGATCTCGATCAGTTCAAGGCCGTCAACGACACCTGCGGGCACGCGGCTGGCGACGAACTGATCTGCCAGATCGCCGATGTCATGCGCCACCAGCTACGGCGCAGCGACACGCTGGCCCGGGTAGGGGGCGATGAATTCGCGGTATTGCTGGAGTATTGCGCCGCCACCGACGGCGAGCGCGTGGCCGAAGGGCTGCGCAGCGCCATCGCGGCCTATCGGTACCGCTGCCACGAACATGAATTCTCGATCGGGGTCAGTATCGGCCTGGTGCGGGTCGACGAACACACGGTCAAGCGCGAGGATGCGCTCGATGCGGCCGACCTGGCCTGCTATCGGGCCAAGCGCGAGGGCCGCAATCGCGTGCAGATCGGCTGATAGGGGGCGATCAGGGTTGGGAGACCGGGGGCGCGGCTGGAGGCACCGCTGCGGGCGGCGACGGCACCAGCGGGTCGCGGAACCCGGTGTCGACCGGCACTGCCGCCGCCCGGGCAGCCGAAGCCGCGTGGGCACCAGCCTGCGGCTGCGCGCCGTTCCAGGTCTTGTAGGCCCAGTACCCGGCGCCGGCCAGCATGCCCACCTTCGACACCTTCCAGGCCACGCGGCCGATGGGGGTCTTGCGCAGCAGCGGCAGGGCCAGCGTGATGGCCGTGCTCAGCATCGGATAGTCGCGCGTGATGCCTAACAGCTTGAGCCAGCCCGACGGACGGGTCACGCGCGGCAGCCACGCGCCCAGGTTGGTCATGCGACGGGCGCCGCCCTTGACCTGGCGCAGCGCCTGGACGGCGTCATAGCGCTCCAGCGCGGCACGCGTGACCAGCAATTCCTTGCGCACCGCCAGCGGCAGGCGAACTTCGCGCGTAAAGCGGACCGGACGCGGGTGCTCGTGGCGCTGGCGGCTGTCGATCGAATCGTCTTCGGGCGTGGTCATTGGCGCAGCATCTCCCGGTCTTTATCGAGCTCGGCCAGCGTGGATTCAAACAGCGGCGGGGCGTTGCGGACCTTGTTGCGGGCCACCAGCAGGCAGGCTGCGGCGCAGATCAGGTAGAACAGCACGATCGCGCCCAGGGCCTGCCAGCGATAGGTTTCCCAGAACAGGATGGCGACCAGCAGCGTGAAAGTCATCAGCGCCATGCTGAAGAACACCAGCCCGAACAGGGCCAGCAGCGCAACCTTCATCAGCCGCTCGCGTTCCTCGGCCAGTTCCACGCTGGCCAGTTCCAGGCGCGTCTGCAGCATCGACACCACGGAACCGGCGAGGTTGCGAAGGGATTCGAGGAACTTGGGGGAATGGGATTCGCTCATGCGGCTCCGGCGATAAAACGATGCGCCGGCATGGGCGGCATCTGCGAGGGATGGACTGGCAGCGGCGTGATGGGGCCGCGCCAGTCCGTCTTCAGGACTGCATGCACCCGGCGCAGATGCGCAGCCGGGGCTGGTAATGCGAATTGCTACGGTACTGCGGTTCGGCTTACTTGCGGTTCAGCAGCAGACCGATCAGCAGGCCCACGCCGGCTGCCACGCCCACGGCGCGCCACGGGTGGTCATGCACATAGTCGTCGGTGGCGCGGGCGGCCGCCTTGCTCTTGGTCACGACGGCATCCTGCAGGTCCTGGGCCTTTTCCTTGGCCTGCTTCAGCAGGCCCATGCCACGCTCGCGCAGTTCGGCGGCTTTTTCGCCGGTGGTCGAGGCCGCTTGCTTAAGCAGTTCTTCGGCGTCGGACAGAACGGTCTTGACATCGCTCATCAGTTTCTCCTGTTGCGGGCGGTTAGGTTCAAGTGGGTGACATTTTGCCTTGCCCGCTCGGGCTTGTGGCATTTCTTGTCGTCCACTTAGCATATGTGGCGGCTGCCCATCGTTTCAAGCTCGCCGACACATTGCCGTATCGCTGTCACCAACGTGCCATCGGCCCCGGGCAGGGCTGCCACAAGGGAACCATGGCCCGATCACCCCGGTCTTTATGACTTCGAGTGATTTTGTAGTGACTTTATATTCGTTTGGGTTGGATGGCAATCCAACTAAGCTGGTTCACCAGTTTTTACCTTTCCTTACTTTCGTTTATTTTCCGTTTCTCTGGAGACTTCACTCATGGCACTGCGTCTTGGCGATATCGCACCGGACTTCGAGCAAGAATCGAGCGAGGGTCGCATCCGCTTTCATGACTGGCTCGGCGAAGGCTGGGGCGTCCTGTTCTCGCACCCGGCCGACTACACCCCGGTCTGCACCACGGAACTGGGCCTGACCGCCAAGCTCAAGGAAGAGTTTGCCCGGCGCAACGTGAAGGCCATCGCCCTGTCGGTGGACAGCGTGGAGTCGCACAAAGGCTGGATTCAGGATATCAACGATACCCAGTCGACCTCGGTCAATTTCCCGATCCTGGCCGACAGCGACCGCAAGGTGTCGGAGCTTTACGACATGATCCATCCGAATGCGAATGAGACGCTGACCGTGCGTTCGCTGTTCGTGATCGACCCGAAGAAGAAGGTGCGGCTGATCATTACCTATCCTGCAAGCACGGGTAGAAATTTCAACGAAATCCTGCGCGTCATCGATTCGCTGCAGCTGACCGATCACCACAGCGTGGCCACGCCGGGCAACTGGCAGGACGGCGATGACGTGGTCATCGTGCCGTCGTTGAAGGACGAAGAGGTGATCCGCCAGAAATTCCCGAAGGGCTACAAGGCGGTGCGTCCGTACCTGCGTCTGACGCCGCAACCGAACAAGTAAGAAAAAGCCGGGCTCGGGGTTGGCCCCCGGCCCGGCTCAGTACTGCTTTACCGATGTCGTAAAACGACGGGGTCGTGCCCGTCGTCTCCTTGGTAGTGTGCTTCTGCCCGGCTTTCCAGCCGGGCTTTTTTACGTACGGACGATCGGAGGGATCGACCCGTCGATCAGAAGAATGCCTGCAGGCCGGTCTGGGCGCGGCCCAGGATCAGCGCGTGGATGTCGTGCGTGCCTTCGTAGGTGTTCACCACTTCCAGGTTCACCACGTGGCGGATCACGCCGAATTCGTCCGAAATGCCGTTGCCGCCCAGCATGTCGCGTGCCACGCGGGCGATGTCCAGCGACTTGCCGCACGAGTTGCGCTTCATGATCGAGGTGATTTCCACCGCGGCGGTGCCTTCGTCCTTCATGCGGCCCAGGCGCAGGCAGCCTTGCAGGCCCAGCGTGATCTCGGTCTGCATGTCGGCCAGCTTCTTCTGCACCAGCTGCGTCTGCGCCAGCGGGCGGCCGAACTGCTTGCGGTCCAGCGTGTACTGGCGGGCGGTGTGCCAGCAGAACTCGGCGGCGCCCAGGGCGCCCCAGGCGATGCCGTAGCGGGCCGAATTCAGGCAGGTGAACGGACCCTTGAGGCCCTTCACGCCCGGCATGATGTTCTCTTCGGGCACGAAGACCTGGTCCAGCACGATTTCACCGGTGATCGACGTGCGCAGGCCCACCTTGCCGTGGATGGCCGGGGCGCTCAGGCCCTTCCAGCCCTTTTCCAGGATGAAGCCGCGGATATCTTCCTTGCCGTCTTCGCCGGCCAGCTTGGCCCACACCACGAAGACGTCGGCGATCGGCGAGTTCGTGATCCACATCTTGGCGCCGCTCAGCTCGTAGCCGCCGTCCACCTTTTTGGCGCGGGTGACCATCGAACCCGGGTCCGAGCCGTGGTTCGGCTCGGTCAGGCCGAAGCAGCCGATCCATTCGCCGGTAGCCAGCTTGGGCAGGTACTTCTGCTTCTGGGCTTCGCTGCCGAATTCGTAGATGGGCACCATGACCAGCGACGACTGCACGCTCATCATCGAGCGATAGCCCGAATCCACCCGTTCCACTTCGCGCGCGATCAGGCCGTAGCTGACGTAGTTCAGGCCCGGGCCGCCGTATTGTTCCGGGATGGTCGGACCCAGCAGGCCCAGTTCGCCCATCTCGCGGAAGATCTCCACGTCGGTCTTCTCGTTGCGGAACGACTGCAGCACGCGCGGCATGAGCTTGTCCTGGCAATAGGCCGCGGAGGCGTCACGGATCATGCGCTCGTCGTCGGTCAGTTGCTGGTCCAGCAGCAGCGGGTCGGCCCAGTGGAATTCGGCGTTTGCAGCCATGGAGGTCTCCTTCTTTGGTGGCGCGGTGAAGGCAGTGCCGCCTTCATTCGATCCGGTCGATCAAAAAGATGTGGTTCCGCATTGCGGAACCTTGTTCCGATGAGCTAGTATAGCTGAACCGATTCGCGCTGCAACAGGGGAAATCCGCGCCCTGGCGATTAGCGTTCGGCAATCGACCAACTTCCACAGGAGCTGTCTCTTGGCTACATCCACTGCCGCCGCCGCCGAGCCGGTCCAGAAGGAACGCGAGAGCGACCCTAATTTTGTGACTGCGCTGGCGCGCGGGCTGGAACTGCTGCGGTGTTTCCGCACCGGCGAGGCGATGCTGGGCAATCAGGATTTCGTGCGCCGCACGGGGTTCCCAAAGGCCACAGTAAGCCGTCTGGCCGGCACCCTGGTGCAGTTGGGATACCTGCGCTACGACGACAGCCTGGGCAAGTACGCGCTCGATGCCGGCGTGCTGGCGCTAGGATTCTCCTACCTGGCGGCGTCCGATGTGGTGACGCTGGCACGCCCGCACATGCTGGCTTTCGCGCAGTCATATGGCGTGTCGGTGTCGCTGGGCAAGCGCGAGCGCATGGAAGTCATCTACATGGAATCGATCCGGAACGATGCCGGCGTGATGCTGGGCCTGGGCGTGGGATCGCGCCTGTCGCTGGTGTCCAGTTCGATGGGGCGGGCGTACCTGGCCGCCCTGCCGCCGGCGCGCCGCGACAAGGTGCTGGCCGAGTTCGCGCAGGCGTATCCGGAGCAGTGGAAGCAGCAGGAAGTGCCGATGCGCGCCGCGCTGGCGCAGGCCGAGCGCGATGGTTATGCCGCGTCGTTCCGCGACTGGCATCCGGCCATCCACGCCTGCGCGGTGGCATTCAAGCCGGTGGGGGACAAGGATCTGCACATGCTGAGCTGCAGTGCGTCGTATGGCGCCGTCAGCGAGGAGACGTTCCACGAAAAGCTGGCGCCCGCGCTGCAGACGCTGGGAGCAAGGCTGTCGGATCCGGCCGGGCGGTAGTGCTCGGGCCGCCCTCTCCCGCGAGGGCGGGAGAGGGCGGAAACCATTGGCGGATTACAGGTCCGTCCGCAGCTTCCACAATTCCGGGAACAGCACCACATCGAGCATCCGGCGCAGGTAGCTGACGCCTTCGGTGCCGCCGGTGCCGCGCTTGAACCCGATCACGCGCTCCACCGTGGTCACGTGGCGGAAACGCCATTGGCGGAAGGCATCCTCGAGGTCGACGAACTTCTCGCCCAGCTCGTAGAGTTCCCAATGCGCCGCCGGGTTGCGATACACCTCCAGCCAGGTCGCCTCCACCGACGCGTTGTACTGGGTCGGCTGGGTCCAGTCGCGTTCCACCACTTCGGCGTCGATCTGGAACCCGCGCCGCGCCATCAGCCGGATCGCCTCGTCGTACATCGACGGTGTATGCAGCGCCGCTTCCACCAGTTCCAGATGTTCGGCCCGGTGCGCGTGCGGCCGCAGCATGGCCGCGTTCTTGTTGCCGAGGATGAACTCGATTTCGCGATACTGGTACGACTGGAATCCCGACGACGCGCCCAGGTAAGGGCGCATGGCCGAATATTCGGGCGGCGTCATGGTGGCCAGCACGTTCCACGCCTGCACCAGCTGATCCATGATGCGCGACACGCGCGCCAGCATCTTGAACGCCGGACGCAGCTGGTCGTTCTTCACGCCGTCGCGCGCGGCGCGCAGTTCGTGCAGCATCAGCTTCATCCACAGCTCGGTGGTCTGGTGCTGGACGATGAACAGCATCTCGTTGTGGTCCGGCGACAGCGGGTGCTGTGCGCTCAGGATCTGGTCCAGGCCCAGATAGTCGCCATAGCTCATGTCGCGGGCGAAATCCATCTGCGCGCCATGCCAGCCATCCTCGCCGGTGGCGTCGGCCGGCTGGCTGCCGTGCCCCATCGGGCATCCCTTGAAGTCAGTCATGATGCGCTCCGCTCAGGTCACCGCCGTCCGCACCGCAAAGCGGGCGTCGCGATAGGCGCCGCTGTCCAGCACGTCGCGCATGATTTCCACGGCGTCCCAGACTTCGGTAAAGGTCGTGTAGAGCGGCGTGAAGCCGAAGCGGGCAATGCCGGGCTCGCGGTAGTCGCCAATCACGCCACGCTCGATCAGCGCGGCCACCAGCGCATAGCCGTCGGGGTGCGCAAAGCTCACCTGACTGCCGCGCCGGGCATGCGCGCGCGGGGTGACCAGCGTCAGCGGATGCTTGGCGCATCGTGATTCGACGAGTTCGATAAACATGTCGGTCAGCTTGAGCGACTTCGCGCGCAGCGCGCTCATGCTGGTCTGCGCGAAGATATCCAGGCCGCATTCGACCATGGCGAGCGACGTGACCGGCTGCGTGCCGCACAGGAAGCGCCCGATGCCCTTGGCGGGCGCGTACTGCGGCGACATCGCGAACGGTGCGCCATGGCCCCACCAGCCCGACAGCGGTTGCCAGAACTGGTCGCGCAGCGCGGGTGCCACCCAGACAAAGGCGGGCGAGCCAGGGCCGCCGTTCAGGTACTTGTACGTGCAGCCGATGGCGTAGTCAGCCCGGGCCGCCGTCAGGTCCACCGGCACGGCGCCGGCCGAGTGCGCCAGATCCCAGACGGTCAGCACGCCGCGCGCGTGGGCGAGTTCGGTCAGGCCGGCCATGTCGAGCATCTCGCCGGTCTTGTAGTTGACATGCGTCAGCATCAGCACGGCCGTGTCGGCGCCCACGGCGGCGTCGATCTCGTCAGGGCTGTTCACCAGGCGGACTTCGTAGCCTTGCTGCAGCAGATCGGCCAGGCCCTGGGCGATATAGAGATCGGTCGGGAAGTTGCTGGCCTCGGACACGATCACGCGGCGCGACGGATCGCGCTGCTGTTGCACGCGCAGCGCGGCGGCCAGCACCTTGAACAGGTTGATCGACGTGGTGTCGGTGACCACTACCTCGTCGTGGCCCGCGCCAATCAGCGGCGCCAGGCGGTTGCCCAGCCGGCCCGGCAGGTCGAACCATCCCGCGCTATTCCAGCTGCGGATCAGGCCTTCGCCCCATTCGCTGCTGACGACCTCGGCGGCACGCGCCGCGGCTGCGCGCGGGCGGGCGCCCAGCGAGTTGCCATCGAGATAGATCACGTCGGCGGGCAGGGCAAATTGTTCGCGCAGCGCGCGGAGCGGTTCGTCCCGGTCCAGCGCCTGGCAGCGTTCGCGAGTCAGGTTGGTCATGCTTTCAGTGTTCAGAGTGTTCGGAAGGATTCAAAGTGCGCGCAGCACCGCACGGACCGGGCTCGCGTCGAGCGTGGCCAGGCGCAGCGGCAGCGCGATGAGTTCGTAGTCGCCGGCCGGCACGTCGTCGAGCACGATGCCTTCGAGAATTGCCAGCCGGTGATCGCGCACCGCGTGGTGGGCGTCCATCGTCTTCGAGGTTTCGGGGTCCAGCGACGGCGTGTCGATGCCGATCAGCTTCACGCCATGGCGGGCCAGCAATGCAATGGTTTCCGGGGCGACGGCGCAGAACGCCGAGTCCCACGCGCCCTGCGGCACGCTTTCATAGGTGCGCAGCAGCACGCGCTGCGGCACGCCGGCCAGCGCTGCCTCGACGTGATGCGGCTCCACGCGCGGCGCGGCGCCGATGCAGTGGATCACGCGGCAGGGGCCCAGATAGGCGTCCAGCGGCACGTCGCCAATCGGCGCGCCGTCGGCGGCGTAATGCAGCGGCGCGTCGGCATGGGCGCCGGTGTGCGGCGACATCGTGATGCGGCCAACATTGACCGGGCAGTGTTCGTCCAGTTGCCAGGCGGGCTCGTGCCGGAACGGTGTGTCGCCGGGCCAGACCGGCGTGGCGTTCGATACAGGCGGGCTGATATCCCAGATCCGGCGTGGGGCAGTGGGGGCGTTTGGCATGTTGACTAGGGTCTCCGTAGCGCGTTTCTGAAGACGCGGTGCGTGTGGGGATCATAGTCAAAAGCGCCGAGAAGAGGCTTGCGAAATGGCCCGTCCGCTGGGCCATCTTTCGCATAAAATTGTGCAAGACAAAGAGAAAACCGTGGTTTCTGCGAAATGACCCTTGATCCGATTGATTTACGCATACTGACCGCCCTGCAGGAGAACGGCCGCATCAGCAATCAGGACCTGGCCGACCGGGTGGCGTTATCGCCATCCGCGTGCTTGCGGCGGGTGCGGCTGCTGGAAGAAAACGGCGTGATAGGCGGCTACAAGGCGTGGTTCGACGCCGAGCAGCTGGGGCTGGAGATCGAGGCCATCGTGCAGGTGTCGATGCGGCACGACGTGGAAGGCTGGCACGACACGTTCAATGCCGTGGTACAGACCTGGCCCGAGGTGCTGACCGCCTATGTGATCACCGGTGACAGCAACTACATCCTGCGGGTGCAGGCGCGCAACCTGAAGCACTACTCCGATTTCATCGTGAATCGGCTATATCGCACGCCCGGGGTGATGGATATCCGCTCGAATATCGTGCTGCAGCGGATCAAGACGGACGGATCGCCATTGGCGATCCTGAAGGACAAGGACGGGAAGCCGTGACCTAGCGCTCGCGCGGGTCGACCTGGTCGAGTGAATCCAGCGGACACAGTGTGGAAAACTGCGCGCCCTGGAACACCAGCGGCTCGCCGCCGGCGTCAAGAATGCCGCAGCGTTCCACTTCGCCGACGAAAATCACGTGGTCGCCTTCGTCATAGCGGCTGCGGTTGTGGCATTCGAACCAGGCCAGGGCGTTGGCAAGGATTGGCAGGCCGGTCTCCGACAACCGGTAATCCACGCCGGCAAAGCGGTCGCCCTTGAGCGTGGCAAAACGCTGGCAGAGGTCCAGCTGTGATGCAGCCAGCACGTTGATGATGTAGTGCGAGCCATCGCGGAACATCGGCAGGCTGTTGGCGCGCGTGGCCATGCTCCACAGCACCAGCGGCGGATCGAGCGACACCGAATTGAACGAGCTGGCGGTAATGCCGACGAACGGCGCGCCGTTGGCGTGCTGGTGACCGGCGGCACGCGTGGTGATCACCGTTACACCTGTGGCGAACTGCGACAGCGCGCGCTTGAAATGACGGCTGTCAAAATCGGGGGCGGCGGCCTTGCGCTCCTGGGTGGCGGGGGCGGCGGCCTCGGGCATGCCCATCTCTCGGGCTCCACACAAATCCATGATCTTCATATCGGGATGGCCGGCGCGCATTCAACACACCAAACCTAATCCTGGGGGGCGGCTATTTCGGTGGCCTGGCGCACACACGACGCAGCAGCTGCCGGACGCGCGCTGCCGGGCGCTTGCAGGCGCCAATACAGGTGCGATTGTAGCGGACTCCGGACATTTCACCCGAAGTGACCCCTGCGCAATATCAAATGGTCTTTATGCCATCCCGATTGCACTTGTTTCATTTTTAACGGCAGTTCGTTGCGTCATTGCTTATGCTGGAAAATCGATGCCCGCTTGAGCCGGCACGGTATCGGATACCCTTGAACGCGGGAAGGGAGCGAGCAGATGGATCACGAGCTTGAGATTGCCACGCTCGGTGGCGGGTGTTTCTGGTGTCTGGAGGCGGTGTTCCAGCAGGTGGACGGCGTGCGTGCCGTGGAGTCGGGCTACACCGGCGGCTATATCCACAATCCAACCTATCGCCAGGTGTGCGAGGGCGACACGGGCCACGCCGAGGTGGTGCGCGTGACCTTCGACCCGGCGACGATCACATTCCGGGAAATCCTGGAGATCTATTTCTCGATCCATGACCCGACGCAGCTCAATCGTCAGGGCAACGATGTGGGCCCGCAATATCGCTCGGTCATCTTCACGCATTCGGAGGCCCAGCGCGCCGTGGCGGAATATGTGATTGGCGAACTGGTGGCGAACAAGGTGTACGACGCGCCGATCGTGACGCAGCTCGAACCGGAGCAGCCGTATTGGCGCGCCGAGATGAGCCACCAGAACTACTACCAGGAACATCCGGCGCAAGGCTACTGCGCGTTTGTGATCACCCCCAAGCTGGCGCAGTTCCGGCGCGATTTCTCGCACCGCATGCGGCGCTAGGCGAGCCTGGCCAGGCCTGCCGCGCCGTCCAGGCGGTCGGCAATCGCCGCGGCCAGCCGGGCGATGCTCAGCGGCGCGCAGCCTTCGGCATTGTTGCTGACGATGACGTAGGCCGGCTGGCCGCTGCGCAGCGTGTTCGCCACCACATCGGCGATGGCGTCGCGCGTCGCGTCGTCGGGGTCCGCGAGCTTGTCGAACGGCATGTAGGCTTTCTCGGCCATCGCATAGGAGCGGCCCTCGCGCAGCATCCAGCGCAGCACCAGCGGGCCGGGCGCGCCATCGTCCATCAGCGCCTGCGCATGGGCCTGGCGCGATACCGGCGGCAGTCGGTCGCGCGCGGCCAGGCAGAAGCGCACGCCGCGCTCGCGCAGCAGGCGGATGTAGCGCGGCGTCAGCAGCGCAGGATCGCGCATTTCCACGGCATAGCAGGCGTGCGGCGTCAGGCTGGGGTCCAGTGGCGGCAGGGCGGCCAGGAAGGCATCGAGCCGCGTGAAGAAGGCCGGACCGTCGTCAGCCACGCTTTGCAGCGGTGACAGCTGGAACAGCAGTGGGCCGCAACGCTGGCCCAGGCCGCCAGTGGCCGGCACGATGAAATCGCGGATCGCGATCTCGGCGTTCAGGAATGCCGCGTTGGGCAGGCGTCCGGCGCCATCGGGGCCGCGCAGCCAGGCATCGCATACGCTGGCCGGGGCCTTGACCAGGAAGCGGAAACCCTCGGGCACCTGCGCCGCGTAGCCCAGGTAGTCGGCCAGCGGAATCGGGCCATAGAAACCGCGGTCGATACCCGCCGCGCGCAGCAGCGGATGCTGGCCGCAGGCGCGCAGGCCCTTGCGGGACAGCAGGCTTTCCGTGTACTCGCCGTCGTAGACCATGCCGTGCCAGCCCGGATACGACCACGACGAGGTGCCGAAATACAGGTTGGGGGGCAGCCGGCCGGCGAGCGCGGTCAACGCGGCATCGGGCGTCCAGGGCTGGACGACCTTGCCAACGGGCTTCTTCTTTTCGGGATTTCCGGCCGCGGCGGGCCGGGGCGGGGCGTCCGGCGATGCCGGGGCTTCGCCGAACAGGTCGAGGTTGTCAGTCAAACGTCAGACGGCATTTCCAATCGGAGACGCGTAAATATAGCGCCGCGAGACCGGGAATGTGTCGGCGGGACGATTTGTCTTCTGGCACACCACCTGGTGCAACGACATGATGCTGTTGGTGAACGCGTGCTCGCAGCCGGCCATGTAGACGCGCCAGATGCGGTATTTCTTCTCGCCTACCATCGCACGGATCGCATCGGCATTCGTCTCGAAATTGTCGCCCCAGTGCCGCAGCGTCTGGGCATAGTGCCGGCGCAGCAACTCCACGTCGAAGGCCTCCAGCCCGCCCTTGGCCATGGTATTCAGCACCATGCTGATGTGCGGCAGTTCGCCCTGCGGGAACACGTAGCGGTCCATGAAGCCCGAGCCGTCCATCGGCACGGCGCCGCTGTCGGGGTCGGTGGCCGTGATGCCGTGGTTCATCGCCACGCCATCGTCCTTGAGCAGGTCGTGGATGCGGCCGAAGTAGCCGATCAGGTTGTCCTTGCCCACGTGCTCGAACATGCCGACGCTGGTAATGCGGTCGAACTGGCCCTGGATATCGCGATAGTCCTGCAGCCGGATCTCGATGCGGTCCTGCAGCCCGGCGGCCTTCACACGTTCGGTGGCCAGGTCGAACTGGTTCTGCGACAGCGTGATGCCCACGCACCGCGCGTCGAACTTCTGCGCGGCACGGATCACCAGCGCACCCCAGCCGCAGCCGATGTCGAGCAGGGTCTGGCCTGGCTGCACGCGGATCTTGGTCAGGATGTGGTCGATCTTCTTGAGCTGCGCCGTAGCCAGGTCTTCGGTGCCGTCCTCGAAATACGCGCACGAATACACCATGCGCGGATCGAGCCAGAGCTGGTAGAACGCGTTGGAAACGTCGTAGTGATACTGGATCGATGCCTTGTCTTCCGAACGGCTGTGCGTGAAGTGCTGCGCCACCTTTGCCAGGGCGCCCCCCGCACTGCGCGCGGCGGCGGCCGACAGGCCGTAGGCCATCTTGATGATGTCGGCCAGGTGGCCGTCGAGATCGATCTTTTCCTGGACGTATGCCTCGCCGAGGTTGTCCAGGCTTGGCGCGAGCAGCAGCGGAAGGGCCGAGGCCTCGCGCACGGTCAGCGTGACCTCGGGTTTGTCGAAGTTGCCCAGCTGGTACTCGCTGCCATTCCACAGCCGAAGCCTGACAGGCAGGTTGGCGTGCTCGCGCACGTCGGAGATCCAGCTATCGAGCTGCTTGTCGATTGCTTGCTTGAAGAACATGCGGCTTTCTCCCGATTGGTTGGTTATCCCTCTCGAATGAAATGCCCCACGGTCGGCTGCGCAGACTGCGTGGTGGGACGCAGCTCTGGCCTTGGGGGCGCACCGATGCATGGCCGGTGCGGCATCCCAACAACTTTACGCCAAATCCCCGAATTGTGCAGTGTGGGGCGCCGCAGTCAGTGCCTGTCAGAGCAGGCAGACATTGACTATGCAGCGATCATCACCCACGTTGTGCTGTATGCCGCGCGCAGGCTCAGGGCGACAGCCGGACGATCTGCCAGCTGCCGTCGGCCTGCTGCCGGAAGGCGATGCGGTCGTGCAGGCGCGAAGGGCGGCCTTGCCAGAACTCGATCCACGTTGGACGCAGGCGGTAGCCGCCCCAGTGCGGCGGACGCGGCGGGTTGTCGCCGAACTTGCTGCGGAAGTCGGCTTCGCGTGCCTCCAGCACGTCGCGGCCGGCCACCTCGCGGCTTTGTTCGGAGGCCCAGGCGCCCAGGCGCGAGCCCAGCGGACGCGATGCGTAATAGGCATCGCTCTCGGCATCGTCCACCTTCTCGACAATGCCTTCCACCCGCACCTGGCGTTCGAGCTGCACCCAGTGGAACAGCAGCGCCGCGCGCGGGTTGGCTTCCAGGTCCAGGCCCTTGCGGCTTTCGTAGTTGGTAAAGAACGTGAAGCCGTTGGCATCCATGCCCTTGAGCAGCACGATGCGCGCCGACGGCTGACCATCGGCGCCTACCGTGGCCAGCGTCATCGCGTTGGGTTCGGGCAGCTTGGCCTGCATGGCCTCGTCGAACCAGTTCTGGAACTGGCGGATCGGGTCGCCCGCCACGTCGGTTTCGGAAAGGGCGCTCAGCATGTAGTTGCGGCGCAGATCAGCGAGTTGGGTCATATCGCATATCGAAGAGTCGGGCCGCACGGGGACCATGCGGACCAGGATGCTTCGAGTATAGCGAATGCGCCGCACACCGCATTTGCGCCATGGCAAAGCGGCATCGTAGTTTTACTAGTCCGCGCGATTCAAGATCGCCAGTGGCTAGTCCGACAGTTTCGGCGCGGCGATCTTCTGCGTCTGGCGCCGCGAATAGTAGTTGGCCATGCCCATTGCGCCGGCCATCGACAGGAAGATCGGCAGCATGCCCAGTGCCGTGCCCACCACGCCGAACGTGAGCGGCCACACCACCTGGCTCGTATTGAGCACGGCGGAGCGCAGGCCCAGTGCCTCGCCGGCGCGGCCCGAGGGCGAGGCCGTGTGCAGGATGTTCATGACGTTGGGCTGGGCGCTGCCCAGCGCCAGGCCCAGCACGAACGCCAGGCTGCACATGAGCCAGAAATGCGACACGAACGGATAGACCACGTACGCCATCGCGCCCACCAGCAGCGCCAGGCGGATGATCTTCCATTCCGAGAAATGGCGCGACACCATCGGCATGGCAATCCGGATCGCCAGCGTGGCAATGGAGAACGCACCGAGCACCCAGCCGATCATCGACGGCGACAGGCCAATACGCGTGCCCTGGATCGGGATCAGGAACGCGTGCAGGTCCCACGCGGCGGACAGCACGGCGCTGGCGACGAACACGGCCCGCAGTTCGGGATGCAGGAGCAGGTCCAGCGTGGAATGGCGCGAACCGTCCTCGATGGCGATGCGGCCCGCGTTGCCGCCAGTGGCAGGCAGGCGCGGCCGTACATACTGCAGGCCGGCCTGGCCCAGCAGCGCCACGCCAACCAGGATGCAGAACGCGGTGCGAAAGCCCGCGTGCTCGATCGTATAGCCCATCGCCACCGGCCCGAGCGTGCCCGAGATGGACAGCCCCAGCGCATGCCACGTGTAGTTGCGCAGGCGGGTTTCGTTGGTCGACACCTGGCCGATCAGCAGTTGCATGGCTACCTGCACCAGCATGAAGCCCACGCCGATCAGCGCGCATGCCACGTATAGCGACGCAATGTCATGCCAGACCGCCGGCAGCAGCGTGCCACCCACCACCATCAGCGACCCGGCCGTCATCGGCAGGCGCGGGCCAATTTCGTCGATGCGCTTGCCGGCGCGAATCGCCAGGAACATCGGCAGCAGCGCATAGAGCGACATCAGGATGCCCAGCGTCACCGTGGAAGCCTTGAGCGAGATGGCAAATAGGGAAACGACGACACGACTGGCGTTGAACGCCACGTGGTTGCACACCGTCAGCGCGATCAGCCAGCTGATCGGGGGAACGGCGGCATGAGGCAACGTCATGGCAGGGGTGCGCGGGGGCGGCGAAGGTGGTTCGCGCCGCCGGCAAGGGTCTCCGATCCGGACAATAAGACGCGCGAAAAAGAAAATCAGTGCGGCCGGAGCCGCACCTTACAAGGCACCGCTGGCCAGGCTGGAACCCGGCAACCGGTGGCGTTGCGTGTCGTTGTTCATTAATTACTTGCTTAATCAACGACCAGTCGATTATGCGACTGTCAGTGGGATATGCACAACAACGGTGTAGAAGGGCGTGCCAAATCCGCAACACATTAGGTACACGTGTGTTGCGGATATGCCGATGTCGTCAGAGTGCAATGAGTCGAGGGAAGGGCAACTGCAGCGCGGGACCAACGCCTGTCCCGCTAGCCGCCCTGGTAAAGCTGCTTGTCGTTGTCCGGTCGCGACGGCTGTTGCACCGTGGGGCTGGGAATGCGGGGTCTGGTCGGCGGCGGGGCCGGTTCGCCGCGTGCGGCGTCCGACTTCGTGGGCGACTCCGGTATGGCCGGGCCGGCCTGCTGCTGGCCCTTCGGCGCGTCCGGTCCCTGGTAGGTCTTGCCCGGCGGCGGGGCGGTAGGCCGCTTCTTGAGATCCGCCAGCAGCCTCGCGCACTCGCTTTCGTCGCCGCCGCCCGAGACGTCGAGCAGCGGCACCACCATCGCCACTGGCGCAGTCAGGGCCAACGCCAGCGCACCGCCGGCGCGCAGCGCCAGGATGGCAATGTTCGGGCTGACCGACGGGTTCTTGAACGTGCCGCCCACATAGAGCGGCGAGCGCAGCGAGATGATGCGCAGCCCCTTCGAATCGGGATGGATCGTCAGCGCCAGGCGTTCGTCCTTGAAATCGACCGCGCCCTCGGTGGTGATGACGGCGTCCTGCGTGTCGAGCACGAAGGTCTGGGCCCGCGCGACGCCGTTCTGGAAGCCGAACGCGCTGACGCCGCAGTTGATCTGCACCGGCTTGTCGCCGAACAGCTTCGAAATCACCACGCTGCCCACATTCAGGCCGATGGCTTCGAGGATGAACTTGCTGACGGTGCCGTTTTCCACCAGCAGCCTGGCCTCGCCGTTCGACGATCCCATCAGCGCCGCCACCGAATTGCCGGTGGCGGACAGCTTGGCGCTGCCGTTCACCTCGCCGACGCTGGCGCGCGTGCTTTCCACCTTCGGGAACAGCTGCTTGATCTTCAGGTGCCGCGCGGTCATGTCGATCTTCGCGCCCATCGGTTCGCGCTTGCCGTCGAGCTCGATCGTCGATACCAGGTTGCCGCCGGCCATGCCGAAGTTCAGCGGGTCGAGCAGCAGTACGCCGTCGGTCAGCTTCAGGTGCGTGGTCAGGTCGGTGATCGGCAGGTCTTCATTGCGCACGATGCGCTTGCCCGTGAACTTCACGTCGGCGTCGATCTCGTCCCAGCGTTCGGTGCGGAACGGCGCCACCGGCAGTTTCCTGTCGGCCGGCTGCTTCACAGGGCTGTCCTTGGCCGCCTGGCCCGGCTTGGCACCGCCGCCGATCAGCGGCGCCAGGTCGGCGAACAGTAACTGCTTCGAGACCAGTTCGCCAGACAGCAGCGGGCGCGGCGAGCGCTGGGCAAAAGTGAGCGTGCCGCCCAGGTCGCTGCCGCCCACCTTGCCGGTGAAGTCGCGGTAGGTATAGGTCGATGCCCCCTTTTTCAGCGTGGCGACCAGCCGGCCGCGCGTTTCATACGGCGGGGTGGACGGCAGCACGATGCCGGTCAGGTTGTAGAGCGACGCCATGCTGTCGCCGGCCAGGGTCAGGTTCACATCGAGCGCGCCCAGGTGGGCCGGATTGGTCACCGTGCCTTCCATCGTGGCGTGGGTGGCGCCCACGCGCACATCGGCCTGTACCGGGTAGGGGGTGTCCACATCGCGCAGGCTCAGCACGGTGCCGGCCTTGCCGGTGGCATTGATGGTGGCCTGCTTGTAATGGCCCACGGCTTTCCAGCGGATGCCGTAGCGGTCGTCGTTGCCGGACTTGCCGCCCTTGTTGTCGTTGGTCCTGGCCTCGGGCGTCGATGCGGCGGAGCCCTGCGACGCCGCCACGGCCGAGGCGTCGGACGGCATCAGCGCGCCGTCGCGGGCCTTGTCATAGATGGCCTGGTCGCCGACGGTGTCCAGCGCTGCCTGCAGCTGGATCTTCTCGGCGGCATCGTCCAGCGCCAGGTTGCCGCGCTGGAGCACGACTTCACCCACGTCGAGGTGCCATTTGGATTTGCCGGAATCGGTCTGCGTGCGCAGATCGAAGGTCCAGTTGTTGCGCTTGTCGGCGAGCCGTTCCAGCCACACGGCGGGGCTGTCGACGACGATGGTGGGCACGTTGATCTCGTGGGCCAGCAAGGGCAGCGGGCGCAGCACGAAGATCAGTTCCCGGACCGTGCCCATGTTGGGCGCCTGGGCCCAGTCGGGGTTGCCCACGGAAATGTCCTTGGCCGACAACCGTGGCCATGGCACAAGCGTGCGCCAGCCGGTTTCCCCCTGGCCACGTTTCCAGGTGACGGTCAGGTCGCCATTGATGGCGAACGGGCGCCCGATCGATTCCGACACCTTGTCGTTGAGCCAAGGCTTGAGCCGGTTCCAGTCGAACGTCAGGATGATGACGACAAGGACCGCGATCAGCGCCAGCGGCGTGAACACGCTCCAGAAAACGATCTTGTGGCGACGCGAGGCGGGCATAAGGGGTGGACTCCTGGTAGCAGCCGTGCGGCGGATGAACCACTGCATTGGTAATTGTAGGGAGGCCAGCCGCAGGTGGTTGTCGGCCTCAGGCTGACATTGCGGTCGTCGGGATGCCTATTTGTTGCCCGTTTGCCGGGGCCGGATGAATTCCTGCGGGTGACATAAAATGCCGGCAGATTTAAGAATTCAACTATGACCATCACCCCTACGCCTTTGGCAGAGCAGGACCTGCCCGTGCCCCTGTCACACGAAAGCGCCGCCGACGACGACTACCATCGCCGGTTTGGCGGTGTGGCGCGCCTGTACGGCGCACATGGCCTGGCCAGGCTTGAGGCGGCCAATGTGTGCGTCATCGGTATTGGCGGCGTGGGCAGCTGGGCGGCCGAAGCGCTGGCGCGCAATGCGGTGGGGCGTATCACGCTGATCGACCTCGATCACATTGCCGCGTCGAACACCAATCGGCAGATCCATGCGCTGGGCGATGCCTACGGTCGGGCCAAGGTGGAAGCCATGGCCGAGCGCATCGTGGCGATCAATCCGCGTTGCCGCGTGACGCAGATCGACGATTTCGTGACCGAAGACAACGTGGCGGAATTGCTATCAGGCTTTGACTATGTGATCGACGCCATCGACGCCGTGAAGGTCAAGACCGCAATCCTGGGCTGGGCACGCCGCGAAGGCGTGCGCGTGATCACGTGCGGCGGCGCGGGTGGCCAGCTCGACCCCACGCGCGTGCGCATCGAGGACCTGGCCCGTACGATCCAGGACCCGTTGCTGGCGAAGGTGCGTGGCAACCTGCGCCGTCAGTGGGGTTTTCCGCGCGATCCGAAGAAGAAATTCGGCATCGAGGCCGTCTACTCCGACGAGCCGCTGCGCTACCCCGAGCCCGAACAGCAGGCGTGCGAGATCGATGAAGTGCCCCCCGCGCCGACGCGTGGTCCGCAAGGCCTGGCCTGCGCCGGCTTTGGGTCGTCGGTGGCGGTGACGGCGGTTTTCGGGTTCGTGGCGGCGTCGGCGGTGATCGGCGCGCTCGCGGCCGGCTAGGCTCAGGCGGCCAGCGTCCGCAGCAGGCCGCCGACGGCGGCCTCGTCGGGCGCCTGGTTGTCGAAAAAGATCAGTTCGGGATATTCGGCCGGGTCCGGCGAAAAGCGGCGGGCGCGGTAGGCGTCCCAGTGCGTGAGCTTGTAGGCGTCGTTGGGATTGGCGCGGCTGATGATGCGCGCGTGCGCCTCGTCTTCCGGCAGGTGCACCCAGACAATCTGCGTGCGCGTGCCGTCGGGCACATGCAGCCATTGCGGATCGGTCAGCAGATGCGCACGGATTTCGCGCGAGAGCGGGCCGATCACGATCACGCTGATGCCCAGCATCAGGTTCTCGCGTGCGGTATCCAGCAGGCCCTCGTATTCGGGGTCGCGCAGGTTGTCCAGGTACGCCGGGCTGTCGCGGTCGTTGGGGTCGCCGGTGATCGCGCGCATGGCGGCGGCACTGTAGCGCCCGTAGAGGGTGTCCTTGTCGAGCAGGCAGAACGGTTCGCCGGTGGCCTGCATCAGCGGGCCGATCAGGCGATGGGCGAGGGTGGTCTTGCCGGTACCGGCGTGACCGCAGAAGAAGATCAGTCGAGGCATGTCGGTGGCTTGCTGAACATCAGTCACTTGCCAGGGGCGCGAGGGTCAAGGATACCGTTCTTTGCGGAAAATCAGATCGAACGCTGGCGAAATCGGTATCCTTGCCGCTTATCTCAAAGAAAAGTCTTCAGATCCATGTCTGCAGCACAGAACCCCTACGACGGTCTTTCCTCGGAAGGCTTGCCAGACGAACTCCGCCTGGGCGAGCCCGTGACCGACGCCACGCACGCTGAATTCCTGCAATTGCTCGATGCCGTCGCCAAGTCCGACGATGCCGGCTTCCTGGCCGCCTACGACGAGTGGATCGCGCACACGCGCCACCATTTCGAACAGGAAGAGCAGTGGATGGAGGCCATGCAGTTCGGGCCGCGCTTCTGCCATACGAACGAGCACAAGGGCGTGCTGCAGGTGGTGCAGGCCGTGCGCGACAAGATCGCGCAGGAAGTGGAAGATCCGGAAGGCCCCGGCAAGGGCGGGCTCTCGCTGGGCCGTCGCCTGGTGGATGAACTGTCAGGCTGGTTCGACAATCATGTGAAGTCGATGGACGCGATGATGGTCGAGCATATGAAGGCCAACGGCTTTTCACTGATCGAGGCCCCGGCGGCCTGACGACGCCGTCCGGCAGGGAGAGGGGCGGCGCCGTCTCCGCGTCCTCTCCGCGCTTTTTCCGTAGCCTCTCCGACTACGGCTGCCTCTCAGTTCAGCGCCGTGCTCAGTTGCCGGCGCCATTTCGATACCACTTCTGGCGAATCGGCCATCAACTCGAACACCGACAACATTGTCTTGCGGCCGATGTCGTCTTCGAAGCCGCGGTCGCGGCGCACGATTTCCATCAACTGAACCAGTGCGGGTTCATACTCGCGGCGTGCGATCAGTACTTTCGCCAGATCCAGGCGCGCGGCCAGGTTGGCCGGGTCGGCTTCGACCTGCGCTTTCAGGTCGGCGCCGTCGGGCAGATCGTCGAGTCCCTTCATCGCATCCAGCCGGGTCCGCAGCGCGGCGTAACCGTCTTCCTGCGGTGCGCGCGGTGTCAGGCGGCCAAATTCCGCTTCGGCTGCGTCAATGGCATCGCCGTCGAGCAGGAAGCTGATATACGCCAGGCGATTCGGATCGTTTTCCGGATCATCTGCGAGCGCGGCCTGCCACGCTGCCCTGGCGCCTTCACGGTCGCCGGCTGCGGCCAGTGCCTGAGCGTCCTGCAAGGCGACCTCGCCTTCGCTGGGGGCCAGCGTGTCGATGAACTCGCGCAATTGCGATTCCGGTAGCACGCCTACAAACTGGTTGACTGCCTGCCCGCCGGCAAACGCCACCACGTGGGGAATGCTGCGGACGCCAAAGTGGCTGGCCAGTTGCTGGTTCTCGTCGACATTGACCTTGACCAGCTTCCACGTACCGCCGGCTTCGGCTTCCAGCTTTTCCAGCATCGGCCCCAGTGTGCGGCACGGGCCACACCAGGGCGCCCAGAAATCCACCAGTACGGGTACGGGGCTGTTGATGACTTCGGCTTCGAAGTTCTGCAGGGTGACGTCGCTCATGTTCTGCACCTTGGAATCGGGTTGGCCAGCACTGTGGCCGGATTTCACCATTGTGAGGACGAAGTCCCAAATTGCAACCGGCACGGACAGGCGCGCGGCGATGGGCGGGAAAACCTCCTGTTGAAAATAGAACGGTCGTTCAGTTATATTGTTTGACCAATACGCGGGGCCCACCTCGCGAGACACGCGATTTCCAGAAACTGGTCCCTTGAAGACCAACCGCAGGAGACACCATGACCACCACGCCCGCCCGTCCGCATTTTCAGTTCTGGCCCAAGCGAGTGCCGACCGAAATCGTGCTGCCGGAAACTTCGCTCTGGTACAACCTCGAAGTTTCGGCGCGCCGCTATGCGGACAAGGCCGCCATCCGCTACTTCGGCAACGCCATCACGTTCCGCGCGCTCGAGGCGCAGGCCACGGCAATGGCCGGCTGGCTGCAGCAGAAGGCGGGGGTGAAGAAGGGCGATCGCGTGCTGCTGTACATGCAGAACTGCCCGCAGTTCATCATCAGCTACTACGCGATCCTGCGTGCGGACGCCGTGGTGGTGCCGGTCAATCCGATGAACCGCGCCGAGGAATTCAAGCACTACATCACCGATGCCGGCGCCCGCGTGGCGATCTGCACGGCAGACCTGGCCGCCGGCGCGATGCAGGCCGACAGCGAACTGGCCGCCGACCAGCGCCTGCAGCATCTGCTGGTGACGCAGTACGCCGACGCGCTGCCGCCGTCGCACGAATTCCCCGAAGACGCCCCGCCCGCATGGCTGACCGCGCAGCACCCGCTGCCCGCCAATGCCACCCCGTGGGCCGAGGCACTGGCTGCGGGCCTGCAACCGGGGCCGCATACGGCAGGCCCCGACGACATGGCCGTGATGCCGTACACGTCGGGCACCACCGGCTTCCCCAAGGGCTGCATCCACACCCATCGTTCGGTGATGCATAACGTCATTGGCGGAGCCACGTGGTCGGGCAGCGGTGCCGAATCGGTGATCCTGTCGGTGCTGCCGCTGTTCCACGTGACCGGCATGCAGTACGGCATGAATGGCCCGATCTACACCGGCGCCACCGTGGTGATGCTGCCGCGCTGGGATCGCGAAGTGGCCGGGCGCCTGATCTCGCGCTACCAGGTCACGCATTGGACCAACATCCCGACCATGGTGATCGACTTCCTGGGCAGCCCGAACCTGGCAACCTTCGACGTCAGCAGCCTGCGCTATATCGGCGGCGGCGGCGCGGCCATGCCGCAGGCGGTGGCCGAGCGCCTGAAGACCCAGTTCGGCCTGAGCTACCTGGAAGGCTACGGCCTGTCCGAGACCATGGCGCCGACGCACAGCAATCCGTCCGAGCGCGCCAAGCTGCAGTGCCTGGGCGTGCCGACGTTCAACACCGATGCGCGCGTGGTGGACCCGGTTACGCTGAAGGAACTGCCGCCCAACGAGGTGGGCGAGATCATCGTGCGCGGCCCGCAGGTGTTCAAGGGCTACTGGGGCAAGGAAGATGCCACGCGCGACGCGTTCATCGAGTTCGAAGGCCAGACCTACTTCCGCACCGGCGACCTGGGCCGCATGGACGAAGACGGCTACTACTTCATCACCGACCGCCTCAAGCGCATGATCAACGCGTCGGGCTTCAAGGTCTGGCCGGCCGAGGTGGAAAACCTGCTGTACAAGCATCCGGCCGTGCAGGAAGCCTGCATCATCGGCACGCGCGACCAGTACCGCGGCGAGACGGTGAAGGCGGTGGTGGTGCTGCGCGCCGACGCCAAGGGCAAGACCCGGCCCGAGGACATCGTCGAATGGGCCAAGGAAAACATGGCCGCATACAAGTACCCGCGCGTGGTGGAGTTTGTCGATGCGCTGCCGAAGTCCGGTACCGGCAAGGTAATGTGGCGCCAGCTGCAGGAAGCGGAAAACGCGCGCCAGACGCCTGCCGCTACGGCTTGACCTGGGTGTCTTCTCGCCTCTCCCGCGACGCGGGAGAGGCGAGCCGGCCTGCAGTGCCGCAACTGGCTCAGTGCCCCCGGGCACGCATCAGCATCTTGACCATCGTCTTGTAGCCGCGTTCGCGCGCATGGCGCGACGGCGTGATGCCCTCGCGGTCGGCCAGGTTGGCATCGGCGCCCGCATCGAGCAGCAATTGCACGATATCTTCATAGCGCGCGCTGCCGTCGCCGAGAATGATGGCTTCCAGCAGTGCCGTCCAGCCCAGCTGGTTGACGCGGTCCACCGGCACCCCCGCCTTCAATAGCAGTTTTACGACTTCGACATTGCCGTGCTGGCAGGCCGCAATCAGGGCCGTGCCGTCGTAGCGGTCAGTGCTGCGGATGTCCGCGCCGTGCGACAGCGACAGCCGTACCACGTCGATCTGGTTGGTGGCGGCCGCGAGCAGGAAGGCGCTGTTGGACTCGCCGTCCTTCTGGTTGACGTCGGCGCCGGCCATGATCAGCGCGCGTGCTACATCGCCCCGGCGGTTGTACACCGCGGCCAGCAGGGCAGAGCGGCCGCGTTCGTCGACGGCATGGAGCGAGGCACCGGCCTTGAGCAGCCGGTTCACAAGATCGAGATCGCCGATGCTGGCAGCCGTGATCAGGTTGCGGTCGAGTGCGGACATGCCCTCGCCACGCAATGCCGGGTGGGATGACGATGGATGTGGCGCCGGTGCGGGCGGCGACGATGCGTCGCGCATGCTGCCAATCGACCGCGCCAGTGTCTGGCCACCCTGCCCGGCCAGCAGTCCGCCCCCCATCAGCAATCCCATAAGCCCTAGCATTTCGGCGAGTGCCTGGCGGCGGGGGCGGGTCTGGGAGCGCGTCATGATGGTCGGCAGTGGCTTCGGTCAGACGGTTTCGTGGGGGTGGACAGAGGCTGCCACGGCATCCTCGGGGCACGTCGACGCAGATGCCGAGGTGGCGACCGGGGTGGCCACGGCGCAGGCATTGCTGGCGGCCTCGACGGCATCGCTTTCCTGCAACTGGCGCCAGAGCCGGCCCAGGTAGGGATCGTCGACGCCATGCGTGGCGAGCCCCAGCAAGGTCTGGTGCAGATATTCGCGGGCGGGCCCGTACAGGCCGCAGGCGTGGCGCAGGCAGTTCACCACGCGCGTATCGGGCAGCCGGCCGGCGTAGCTGGCATGTTCGCGATTCATCACGAAAGCGAGCGCCCGCTGTTCGGGTGCGTCATGCGCGGCGTCCAGCTTCACGCGCAGCCAGCGCGGGTGATAGGCGCCGGTCATCATCTCGCGGCGCCACAGCACGCGGAATTCCTGCTCCACGACATGGCGCGGGATACGGAAGACCATTCCCGTGCAGCAGCCGCCGCGGTCCAGGCCCAGCACCAGCCCGGGGTTGTCCCAGGTGCCGCGATTGATCTTCGAATACAGGTAGAAGCCGCGGTGATAGCCATGCACGGTGGCAAGGCGGCTTTCGGTATGGACGACCATCGGGTTCCAGATCAGCGATCCGTAGCCGAAAACCCAGACATCTCCGTCCAGCCCGGGGGTGTCGGGGCGGCCGGCCAGCGTGTGGCACAGCGAGCGCTCTATATCGGCCTCGGGCAACAGCGAAGACGCGACCGGCGTACTGCACAGCGTCGTGCGCAGCCTGTTTGCTTCGAGATCCTGTCTTGTGATGGCCATGGCTGAAAGAATAATCCAAAGCGCATTGATGCGTCGCAAGCAAACCACACATCGGGGTCAAGGTGTGTGCAGCAGGCAACGGTCGGGTGGCTGGCCCATGTCCGATCGGTTGGCCGGATTGGGCGTCAAGTCTCTACAATAGGGGCCCTAACCCATGCAACTTTCGTTCAACACTCGGCGAATCTCGGAGAAACCGCACATGGCGCACACCCTGACCGTGGTATTTGGCAGCGGCAAGGAATTTGAATTCACGCTGGACGACAGCGAGCTTGCGGCCGTCACCGAGGATGCTGCCTGGCGCTGGTTCGACCGTGAATATGCCGAGCTGGACTGCCAGGCGTCGAGCCCGGTGGGCAAGGTGCTTGTGATCGACAAGATTCTTAATGTCGCGAAGTTCTCGGGCGAGAACCGTTTTGCCGGCAATGCCGACTGGGCGCAGGACTTCGCCCGCCATGCCGGCCGCCTGCTGGACCGCGACAAGGTGCGCATCGACGTGGGTAATGCGGCCATCGGTTTCTGACCGTTTCGGCCTCGGGACAAACAAAAACGGACGCCAGGGCGTCCGTTTTTGCTGAATGCGCCGGAATCAGACCGACAGCAGTTCCACTTCGAACAGCAGCGTGGCGTTCGGCGGGATCACGCCACCGGCGCCGCGCGCGCCGTAGCCCAGGTCGGCCGGGATCACCAGGCGGCGCGTGCCGCCTACTTTCATGCCTTGCACGCCTTCGTCCCAGCCACGGATCACGTGGCCGGCGCCCAGCGGGAAGACGAACGGGTCGTTGCGGTCCTTGCTCGAATCGAACTTGCGGCCAGGTTGGCCGTTTTCGTAGAGCCAGCCGGTGTAATGCACGGTCACGTGCTTGCCAGCCGTGGCTTCGTCGCCCGAGCCGACGACGGTGTCTTCATACTGCAGGCCGGAGGGAGTGGTATGCATCGCGGTCTTCCTTTTTCTGTGTGGCGGTAAGTGTGTCCGATCGGTTTCCGGCGGACGCTATGACTAGCCGTCGGCGCGCTGGAGCACGTCGCGCGTCAGCTGCACGTTGTGATCGTCGTCGCTGACCCAGATGTCGCCGTCCTGGATGGTCACGGACAGGCGCATGGCGCGCTGGGCCATCTGTGCCAGCGCATCCACGGCTTCGGAAGGCACATTGTAGACGGTCACGTTGCGCAGCTTGCTGGCCTTGCCTGCCATGCCTTTCCACCATTCGCGCGCGCTGGCGCTCTGATAGGTATAGACGGTGACGTGATCGGCACGTGCAGCGGCGCGTTTCAGGCGGGTCTCGTCGGGCTGGCCCAGGTCGATCCAGTGGACGATGTCGCCGGTCAGCGACTTGTCCCAGAGGTCGGGTTCGTCGGGCTCGTCCAGGCCACGCGTGAATGCCATGGTTTCGGAGGCCTCGCAGGCAAACGCCAGCAGGCGGACCATCATGCGGGCATCGTTCTCGGACGGATGCTGCGCGATGGTGAGCGTATGACTGCCGTAGTACGGCCGGTCCATGTCCGAAACGGACAGTTCGGCCTTGAAAATCGTGGATTTGAGCGCCATGGGATCGGAAATGCGGCGCGCGCCGGCAACGGTGCCTGGCACGCGAAAGGCCGAATCATACGTGATCCGCGCGGCGGCGCGATGGAAACCGGCGCGGGTATGTGCGCCGGGACGCGCAGTGGCAGGAGAAAAGCTCAGGGTTTGCGGTATTCGCCGAGCCAGAAACGCAGCATTGCAGAAACCAGCACCAGTCCCAGGAACGCAGCCGCTGCCACCAGGGCCAGGCCGCCATCGCTGTTGATCTGGCCAGCGACAACCAGGCGCGTCAGCAGGATGCCGACCATGCCGGCCAGCAAGGGGAGCAATACGGCGCCCCGGCCGTAGGTCTTGAAGGCCCACAGCGGAAAGCGACGGAGGAAATTGGCGGGAATGCTGCACGCCAGGCACGCACCGGCAGCAGCCAGCGACGCCGCAACGACGTCGTTCAGGGAAATCAGGCTCATCTTGACTCGCGTCTGGCCGGGTACGCATAGGCGAAACGCGGCAGGATGGGAATAGGCAAGGCGCTGATTTTACTGAAGATTTTGCCGTCAAAGGTGATGCTGGGTCGTCATCATGCTGCACTGCGCACGGTTTTTTTCGGCTTACTGTGCGGGCCCGGCCGGCGACGCTTCTACCGTGATCTGCAATGTGACGGTATCCCCCACATCGGGCAGGAAGCGCGTCATGCCGAAGGCACTTCGCGCAAATGTGGCGCGAAAATCACCGCCGCATACGTCGCGCTTGATGCCGAACAGCACGGTCTGGCCGCAGCTGAACCGGTCGGCTTCAAGCCTGAGCGGCTGGGCAACGCCATGCAGCGTGAACGTACCCTCGACGGCAACGAGCTTGCCGCTTTCCGTGACAAAGCGGTTGGCCTGGAACCTGGCGACCGGAAACGTCTGGGCGTCGAAAAACTGCGCAGAGCGGAGCACACCATCGAGGCTGCGATTGCCGCTGTCGACCGAATCGGTGTCCACGGTGAAGTCGATCGATCCCGCGCCAGTGGCTGGGTCGTAGATCACGCGGCCATCGATCTTGGCGAAGCGGCCGCGCACGCTGGTCCGATCAAAATGGCTGACGCCGAAATAAACGCTCGTGTGCGTGGGATCGACGGCGTAGTTCGTGGGCGCGGCGAGGGCTGGCGTGCCGGTCAGGGCGGCGAGAGCGGCAAGCGTAGCAAGCGGGGCGAACAGGGCGAGGGAACGGCGACGCATCGGCATGGCCGTGGCTCAGTGGACGAACACCGGCAGCAGGAAGATGCCAATCACCGTCAGATAGCCGATTGTCCAACACAGCGTGCGCAACGTGGCGCGATCAGTCAGGTAGCAGATCGTGTAGAGAATCCGGACCACGATGAACACCATCGCCAGCTCGTTGATGCGTGCCTGGGGTGCGGCGAGATGCGTGGCCGTGAAGACGGCCGCAGCAAAGAACGGAAATGCTTCGAAGTGATTGCGGTGCGCCATGTCGGCGCGGCGGGCGCGGCCGCTTTGCCTTTCCAGCCATGCGCGCGGGTCATGGTTGTCGAATGCGCCGGCACGATTGCCGGCCTTGGCGATGGAGACAGTCAGCACTGGCATCAAGCCTGCCAGCAATACACACCAGAACGCGATCGGCATGAAGACTCCTTGCGTGCTTCGGTGTGGAGGCGGCATGGGTTGCCACCTCCCTTCCTTTCTTACCTTCCGTGCCAGCCCTGCCGCCGACAGCTGCTGTCGCACGGTCCGGGCCGACGGCTCAGGTGGCTCAGGCCGCGACGACCTTGATGCGAATGCCGTCGGCGCCGCCAACGCCCACCACCTGGCCGGCGCGGATCTTGGCGGTCTTGCGCGACTCGGCCGCGCCGTCCACCGTTACCTCGCCTGCCGCGACCAGCGCCTTGCCGGCACCGCCGCTGTCGCAGACGCCTGCAACCTTCAGAAGGTCATTCAGGGCGATGAACTCACCCTCGAGCGGAAACGTAATCGTTTGTGCCATGGTTACTTGCCCCAGCTGTCCTTGAGGCCAACCGTGCGGTTGAACACCGGCTTGCCAGGCTGCGAATCGGTACGATCCGCCACGAAGTAGCCGTGACGCTCGAACTGGAAGCGCTCTTCCGCCTTGGCGTCGCGCAGGCCCGGCTCCAGGTAGGCGGTTACCACCTTCTTGGAGTCCGGGTGCAGCGCATCAAGGAAGTTCTTGCCGCCGGCATCCGGATTCGGGTCGTTGAACAGGCGGTCGTACAGGCGCACTTCGGCCGGGCAGGCATGCGCCGCGCTGACCCAGTGGATGTTGCCCTTGACCTTGACGCTGTCCGCGCCCGGCGTTCCGCTCTTCGTTTCCGGCAGGTAGTTCGCGTGGACGGCGATCACGTTGCCGTCGGCATCCTTGTCCACGCCCGTGCATTCGATCACGTAGCCGTAGCGCAGGCGTACCTTGTTGCCCGGGAACAGGCGGAAATAGCCCTTCGGCGGGTTCTCGTTGAAGTCGTCGCGCTCGATCCACAACTCGCGCGACAGCGGGAACACGCGGCGGCCCATTTCCGGCAGCTTCGGGTGAACCGGCGCCGAGCATTCCTCGCTCTGGCCCTCGGGGTAGTTGTCCAGGATCAGCTTGACCGGGTCCAGCACCGCCACGCTGCGCGGGGCGCGAGCGTCCAGGTTGTCGCGCACGGCACCTTCCAGCGTGCTCATGTCGATCCAGCTATCGGCCTTCGACACGCCGATGCGGTCGCAGAACAGCTGGATCGATTCCGGCGTATAGCCGCGGCGGCGCATCCCGACGATGGTCGGCATGCGCGGATCGTCCCAGCCGTCCACGCGTTTCTCGTCCACCAGCTGCTTGAGCTTGCGCTTGCTGGTGATCGCGTAGGTCAGGTTCAGGCGCGCGAACTCGTACTGGTGCGGCAGCGGGCTGGCGAAGACGCCGGCATCGCGCAGGTGTTCCAGCACCCAGTCGTAGAGCGGGCGGTTGTTCTCGAATTCGAGCGTGCACAGCGAGTGCGTGATGTTCTCGATCGCATCCGAGATGCAGTGCGTGAAGTCGTACATCGGGTAGATGCACCACTTGTCGCCGGTACGGTGGTGATGGGCGTGGCGGATGCGATAGAGCACCGGGTCGCGCATCACGATGTTCGGCGCGGTCATGTCGATTTTGGCGCGCAGCACGTGCTCGCCATCGCCGAACTTGCCGTCGCGCATCTCGCGGAACAGCTTCAGGTTTTCCTCGACGGAACGGTCGCGGAACGGCGACGGCTTGCCTGGCTCCGAGAAGTTGCCGCGGCTGGCGGCGATCTGCTCGGCGCTCTGGCTGTCCACGTAGGCTGCGCCACGCTCGATCAGGGTTTCGGCGAACTGGTACAGGCGGTCGAAGTAGTCGCTCGCGTAGTACAGGTGCGGCTCGCCGCCGGGCTGCCTGGCGTCCCACGAGAAGCCCAGCCAGTGCACGGCGTCGATGATGGAATCGACGTATTCGGTGTCTTCCTTGACCGGGTTCGTGTCATCGAAGCGCAGGTGGCAGCGGCCGGCGTAGTCGCGGGCCAGCCCGAAGTTCACGCAGATGCTCTTGGCGTGGCCAATGTGCAGGTAACCGTTCGGCTCCGGCGGGAAGCGCGTGATGACCGTCGGCAGCGGCTCGCCCTGCTTGTCAGCGCGGCCGTCGTAGGTGCCGGCGGAAAGGTCCTGGTCGATGATGCTCCGCAGGAAATTGGAGGCGGCTGGCGTGTCGGTAGGCTTGTTGTCGTGGCTCATGTTGGCGCCGCATCACCTGCGGCTCGATAACTGGTGGACCGGCCCGGTCTGGGTTGACCCGGCCGCGATCCTGATGTTCCTGGGTTTGGTGCGCTGGAATTGCGACGGAAAATCCGGCGAATGGCGCGATTTTACCGTGCCTGCGGCGCGACCCGGCGGTGCGGCGCGAAATTCGGATTTGTCTCACAGCGCGACGGGCCGAAGTGGTGCAGAATCCACGGCACGGTACGGTGCATCGTACCGGTCTCGCGCATGCTCCGTGCGACGTCATCGTCGCATGCCGCCTTCATTCCCGCCGCAGGAATACATGCCATGAATGCCGCCAGTTCCACTTCGAACACCCCCGGCGCCGCCAGTTCCGGCCGCGCCGCCACCCACCAGACGCCGGCCGGGACGGTCGCCGCGCTGTGGGGCGCCGCCGCCATGCCGCCCGAGGCGCTGTCCCATCTGATACTGACAGGCGACGATCCGGTGCTGCCGTCCAGCTTCGCCATCGGCACCGCCGCGCAAGCCAGCCTGGGCGCTTCGGCACTGGCGGCGGCAGCGCTGTGGGCACAACGCACCGGCCGCTGGCAGGATGTGTCCGTCGACATGCGCCATGCGCTGGCCGAATTCCGCAGTGAGCGCTACCTGCGCGTCAATGGCGGGCCGGCGCCCGAGCTCTGGGACAAGATCGCCGGGCTGTATCCGGCCGGGGACGGTCGCTGGGTGCGCCTGCATACGAATTTTTCCCACCATCGCGACGGCGTTCTGAAGATTCTCAAATGCGCGTACGACAAGGACGCCGTGCGCGCGGCGCTGTCGGCCTGGAAGGCCGAGGATTTCGAGACGGTCGCGTCGGACGCCGGCATGGTGGTGTCGGCGATGCGCTCGCTCGACGAATGGCAGCAGCACGCGCAGGCCCATGCGCTGCAAGGGCTGCCGCCGGTCATCATCGAGAAGATCGGCGAGGCGCCGCCGGAACCGCTGCCGGCGTTCGGGCCGCATGCCGAGATCAATGTCGATGCACGGCCGCTGAGCGGCGTCCGCGTGCTGGACTTCACGCGCATCATCGCCGGGCCGGTGGCCGGCCGCACGCTGGCCGCGCACGGGGCCGACGTGCTGCTGGTAACGGCCGCGCACCTGCCGTCGATGCCTTCACTGGTGATCGACACCGGTCGTGGCAAGCGGTCGTGCCAGCTCGACCTGCGCGATACGGACGACAAGCGCACGCTGCACAAGCTGTTCCACGGCGCAGATGTGGTGGTGCAGGGCTATCGTCCCAACGGACTGGCGGAACTTGGTGCCGGCCCCGAGGCCGCGGCCCGCGCCCGGCCCGGCATCGTCTATGTCTCGCTGTCCGCCTATGGTCACGTGGGCCCGTGGTCGGGCAAGCGGGGCTTCGATTCGCTGGTGCAGACCGCCACCGGCATCAACACCGACGAGGCGCAGGCGGCCGGCAGCGCGGAGCCGAGGCCGCTGCCGGCACAGGTGCTGGACCATGCGTCGGGCTATCTGCTTGCCTTCGGGGCGATGGTGGCGCTGCATCGCCGCGCGGTGGAAGGCGGCAGCTGGCATGTGCGCGTATCGCTGGCGCAGGTGGGCCAGTGGCTGCGCAGCCTCGGGCGCGTGCCGGGTGGCACCGATGTGCCAGACCAGCATATCGACGAAATTTCCGATCTGCTGGAAGTGGAAGAATCGGGGTTTGGCGAATTGACGGTGGTGCGCCACGCGGCGCACCTGTCGGAAACGCCCGCGCACTGGGCGTTGCCGTCGGTACCGCTGGGCACGCACGCGGCGGAGTGGCTGCCGCGCTAGGCCAGCGGCGTCAGTACAGCGTGGTGCGTACGCGTTCGGGCAGTTCGCGGTCGTAGGCGGCGCCATCGATCGCGTTCTGGCTCAAGGCGGCCAGCATGGTGCCGGTGCTGGGCAGGGCTTCGCGCGGGACCTGTGCGTCGGCCAGCCACAGGCGCGAGCGCAGCAGCGCACGCGCGCACTGGAAGAATACCGAGTGGATGCGGATCACCAGCACGGTGGTGGGGGCCTTGCCCTGTGTCACGCAACGGGTGATCAGGTCCGGGTCGGTGGAGACCGTGGCCGTGCCGCTGACGCGTAGCGTTTCATTGACGCCGGGCACCAGGAACAGCAGTCCCACGCGAGGATCGGCCAGGATATTGCGCAGGCTGTCGATGCGATTGTTGCCGCGCCGGTCGGGCAGCAGCAGCGTGCGGTCGTCCAGCACCTGCACGAAACCGGGCGCATCGCCGCGCGGCGAGCAGTCGCCGCCATGGTCATTCATCGTGGAAAGCAGGCAAAACGGCGACGCTTCGACGAATGCGCGGTAGTGCGGATGCAGGTAGTCGACTTCCTTGGACAGCGAGGCGGCGCCGGGCTCGGCGTAGAGCGCCTCGAGGTCGGCCAGCGTGGCAATGTCGTGCGATGACATGGGACGGCTCACGAAGTGGGGGCGTGGAGGGGAGGGGCCGCGCCAGTATGACGCAGATCTCCGCCGGTTCGATAAAGTGCGGTCAGATGCTGACCGTGCCGCGACCCAGCTCGATTACCCGGCCGCCCACGCGGATCGCACCTTCGGTGGTCACGGCGAGATCCAGCCGGCATCGGCGATCCACGAATTCTCCCTGGTCAACTTCATAACGGGCCGGCAATGCATGGTCGGTGGACAGCAGCCAGCCCCCCAGGTTCGCGCAGGCCGAGCCGGTGCCCGGATCTTCGGCCACGCCACCGCCCTGCTTGGTGAAGAAATAGCGCACCAGCACCTTGCCCGGCTGTTCGGGATCGAAAGCAAACACATAGGCGGTCTTGCGGCCCAGGCTGCTTTGCGGCCAGCGGTCCAGGCGGCTGCTGTCGGGCTGGGCGCGGCGCACGGCGTCGGGCGTCTTCAGCGGCACCAGCAACTGGTCTGCGCCGGTATCGACCCACATCGGCGCGCCCGCCAGGTCGTCGGCGTGCAGGCCCAGCAGCGACGCCATCTCGGCATCGGGCAGGCCGGCCGGCGCGGTCTTCGGCGCGCCCTGGTGCGGGGCAGTCAGGGTCCAGCGATCTTCCACGGCGGTCACGGGCACCACGCCGGCCTTGAATTCCAGCGACAGCGCATCCCCGGTTTGAGCCAGGTCGCGCACCACATGGGCGGAGCCCAGCGTGGGATGACCGGCAAAACGCATCTCGTAGCCGGGCGTGAAGATGCGCACGGCGGCATTGGCCCGGTCGGACGGCAGGATGAACGTCGTCTCGGACAGGTTGAACTGCAGGGCCAACGCCTGCATGGTGGCGTCGTCCATGCCGCGCGCATCCTCGAAAACGCACAGAGGATTGCCGCCGAAGGTGGATTCGGCAAAGACATTGACGATTCGGTATGCGTAGGTAGCCATGGCGTAGCGCGGACGTGAAATGGGAAAACGGTCAGTGTACGGAAGCCGCGTGCCGGCGCCATGCACAGTTTCATGCAAGTGCAGCGGAACAGTTGCAATCGCCAAGTTCTTCATCTTTAAGCGGAATGCGATTGGCGAGGATGATCGGGGCGCCAAGAATCGAGGTTTTCTGGTTGCTCGCCATGCTGGAACTCAACAACTACGAATCGCTTGTCGCGGCATCGCTGGTGCTGCTGGTCGGGCGCAAGCTGCTGCACGTCACACCTCCGCTACGCACCTTCAATATTCCCGAGCCGGTGGTGGGCGGGCTGGTGGTGGCGCTATGCCTGGCGCTGGCCCGCTATACCGCCGATGTGCAGGTGAAATTCGATACCGCGGCGCAGACGCCGCTGATGCTGGCCTTCTTTGCCACGCTGGGCCTGAGCGCCAACCTTGCCAGCCTGAAGCAGGGCGGCAAATCGATCGGCATCTTCCTGTTTGCCGTGGCGGGCCTGCTGGTGATCCAGGATGCGATCGGCGTCGGGCTTGCCAGTGCGCTGGGCCTGCATCCGGCCACCGGCCTGCTGGCCGGGTCGATTGCGCTGTCGGGCGGTCACGGCACCAGTGCGGCCTGGGGCAAGACATTCGTGGAGCAGTTTGGCATGACGTATGCCACGGAACTCGGGGTGGCGTGCGCCACGTTCGGCCTGGTGCTCGGCGGGCTGATCGGCGGGCCGGTGGCGCGCTACCTGCTGCGCAACGTAGCCAAGCCGGGGCTGGATGCCGGCGACGACCGCGTGCTCAATTTCGAGAATCCGCAGGCGGTACGGCCGATCACGGCTTCGGCGCTGATCGAGACCCTGGCGCTGATCCTGGTCTGCCTGACCGCGGGGCAGGCGCTGGGCGATCTGTTCAAGGGCAGCTGGCTGGAACTGCCGACCTTTGTCTGGGTGCTGTTTGTGGGTGTGCTGCTGCGCAACGGGCTGGCACTGCTGGGCTGGTACACGGTGTTCGATCGCGCGCTGTCGGTGCTTGGCAACGTGAGCCTGTCGATGTTCCTGGCGATGGCGCTGATGAGCCTGCGGCTGTGGGAGCTGACGTCGCTGGCGCTGCCGATGCTGCTGATTCTGCTGGCGCAGACCGGCGCCATGGCGGCCTATGCGATCTTCGTCACCTTCCGGATCATGGGCCGCAACTATGATGCCGCCGTGCTGGCCGCCGGTCACTGCGGCTTCGGCCTTGGCGCCACGCCCACGGCCATCGCCAACATGCAGGCGATCACCGACCGCTACGGCCCGTCGCACCTGGCCTTCCTGATCGTGCCGATGGTGGGCGCCTTCTTCATCGATATCGTCAACGCCGTGGTCATCAAGCTGTTTCTGAGCCTGCCGGTCTACTGACGCGGTGCGGGCATAAAAAAGGCGCCATGGATTGCTCCGTGGCGCCTCGCAGGACTTCAACTACGTACTACTTACTGCGGTACTACGATATCGGTACGTCAGGCGGCGCAAGCGTCAGAAGCCCACGGCCTGGCCGTCGCGGCGGCTGTCGCTGGCGGCCACGTAGCCTTGCTCGGCGTCGTCCGACAGGCGCCAGATGAACTGGCCCGAGCCGAAATCCATATACGGGTCTTCCACCGACTTGAGCTTGTGGCCGCGATCCTTGAGGCCGGCCACGGTATTCGGGTCCATGGTGCCTTCAACGTCCAGCGTGAAGTCGCGGTTGACCTTCCAGCGCGGCGCGCAGCATGCGGCCTGCGGCTGCTGGTTGTAGTCGAGCATGCGCACCACCGTCTGCAGGTGGCCTTGCGGCTGCATGTCGCCGCCCATCACGCCAAAGCTCATCACGGGCTGACCGTCCTTGGTCAGGAACGCCGGGATGATCGTGTGGAACGGGCGCTTGCCGCCTTCCACCACGTTGGCCGATTTCGGATCCATCGAGAAGCCCACGCCGCGGTTCTGCAGGCTGATGCCGGTGCCCGGCACCACCACGCCCGAACCAAAGCCCATGTAGTTCGACTGGATGAACGAGATCATCATGCCGTTCTCGTCGGCGGCGGTCAGGTAGATCGTGCCGCCCGTGCGCGGCATGCCGAAGTTGAAATGCGTGGCGCGCTGCATGTCGATCAGCTTGGCACGCGACTTCAGGTACGCGTCGTCCAGCATCTGCTCGGGGGTGACTTCCATGCTGCGCGGGTCGGCCACGTAGCGATACAGGTCGGCAAACGCCAGCTTCATCGCCTCGATCTGCAGGTGCTGCGAATCGACCGAATCCACGGGCAGGGCGCCCAGATCGAACTGGTCCAGGATGCCCAGCGCCATCAGCGCGGCGATGCCCTGGCCGTTCGGCGGGATTTCATGCACGTCGTAGCCGCGATACGACTTGCTGATCGGCTTGACCCATTCGGGGCGATAGTTGCGCAGGTCGTCCAGCGTCATCGCGGCGCCGCATTCCTTGCTGAAGGCGGCGATCTTCTCGGCGATCTCGCCTTCGTAGTAGGCGCGGCCCTTGGTGGCGCCGATCTTGCGCAGCGTCTCGGCGGCGTTCTTGAAGACGAACTTCTCGCCGACGTTGGGCGCGCGGCCGTTGGGCATGAAGGTGTCGGCAAAGCCCGGCTGGTTCTTGAGGTCCGGCACGGCGGCTGCCCACTTGTGCGCCACCACCGGCGGCACGGCGTAGCCGCGCTCGGCGATCTCGATGGCGGGCTCCATCAGGTCTTCGAACGGCAGCTTGCCGAAGCGCTCGTGCAGTGCGGCCCAGCCGGCGATCACTCCTGGCACGGTCACCGAATCCCAGCCACGGATGGGCCGGTTGGCGAGCCCGTTGCCGTCCACGCCGTACTTGTTCTTGAAGTATTCGGGGCTCCAGGCCTTCGGGGCCACGCCCGACGAGTTCAGGCCATGCAGTTCCTTGCCATCCCACAGGATCGCAAAGGCATCGCTGCCCAGTCCGCACGACACCGGCTCCACCAGCGTGATGGCGGCCGCGGCGGCGATGGCCGCGTCAACGGCATTGCCGCCCTTGAGCAGCATGCGCAGGCCGGCCTGCGCGGCCAGCGGGTGCGAGGTCGATACCACGTTGCGCGCGAACAGCGGAATGCGCACGGTGGGGTAGGGGTTGGTCCAGTTGAAGTTCTGCATGTTGTCTCTCGTTGCTGCCTGGTTGTCGTGCTTCGGCGAGGCGACGTCATTGTCGCCCGCTTGTCCTGCTGGTGCTTAGTCCACCTGGATCTTGCGATCCTTGATCAGCTTGCCCCATCGCGCGCTGTCCTTCCTGACCATCGCGGCGAACTGGGCCGGCGTGCCGCCAACGGGCTCGGCGCCCAGCTTGGCAAGGCGATCCTTCACGTCCTGCGACTGGATGGCCTTGTTGAACTCGGCGTTCAGGCGGTTGACGATCTCGGGCGGCAGGCCCTTGGGACCGTAGATGCCGAACCAGGTGTCCGATTCAAAGCCGGGCAGGCCCGATTCGCTGGCGGTAGGCAGGTCCGGTGCCAGCGGCGAGCGCTTCAGGCTGGTCACGGCCAGCGCCTTGAGCTTGCCGTCCTTCACGTGCGGCATGCCGGACACGATGCTGTCGAACAGCACCTGCACCTTGTTCGAGATCAGGTCGGGCACGGCCAGCGCGGTGCCGCGGTACGGGATGTGCGTGATGAACACGCCGGCCTGGGCCTTGAAGGCCTCGGCGGTCAGGTGGACCACGGTGCCGTTGCCGCTCGATGCGTAGTTCAGTTCGCCCGGGTGCTTCTTGGCGTAGTCGATCAGTTCCTTGACGTTCTTGACCGGCAGCTGGTTGGGCACTACCAGCACGTTGGTGGCCGTGGCGACCTGACCAATCGGCGTGAAATCGGTCTCGGTGTTGTACGGCAGGTGCGTGTTGATGTACGGACCGATCGAGTGCGTGCTGGTGGTGGCAATCAGGATCGTGTAGCCGTCCGGCGCGGCCTTGGCGGCCATGTCCGACCCGATGGCACCGCCGGCGCCCGGCCGGTTATCGACCACAATCTGCTGGCCCAGGTTCTGGCCCACCTTCTGGGCGATGGCGCGCGCCAGCAGGTCGGTGGCGCCGCTGGCCGGAAATGGCACGATCAGGCGGATCGGCTTGCTGGGAAAGGTGTCGGCGTGCGACGGGGCGGCAGCAAGGGTCAGGCTCGTGGCAAGGCCGAGGCCAAGATGGCGTAGCCAGGATTTCATGTTGTGCGTCTCCGGGACGGATGGGTACGACGTGGAACTGCGGCAGGAAAACATAAATTATTCCGCGCTCTCGTCCACAATGAAAGTTAATATTCCTTGCTTGATTGACAAGAAAACCTTGTGGATCCCCGCCGTGGGGCGGCCTTCCGAAAAGATGCACCGACAATGAGCACGATCCGCTTCCTGAGAACCTTTGTCGCCGTGGCCGAGCACGGCTCGTTTGCCGCCGCCGCCAGCCAGGTGGCGGTGACGCAGGCGGCCGTCAGCCTGCAGATGCGATCGCTGGAGGAAGAACTGCGCCGACCGCTGTTCGATCGCACCGGCCGGGTGGCCGTGCTCAATGCCGATGGCCGGGCGCTGTTGCCGCAGGCGCGCCGCCTGCTGGCGCTTTACGACGACATGCGCGTGCCGCTGGCCGATACCGAGGCCATGGCCGGAGCGGTTGCCGTTGGCGCGGTGGTCTCGGTGATGGGCGGGCTGTCGCACGTGGTGGCGCAGATGAAGCGCACCTATCCGGCGCTCGATGTCAGGCTGATCGGCGCCAAGTCGTTCGAGCTG
The DNA here is from genome assembly GCF_056097175.1 of Cupriavidus sp. HE11. Lineage (NCBI taxonomy): Bacteria > Pseudomonadati > Pseudomonadota > Betaproteobacteria > Burkholderiales > Burkholderiaceae > Cupriavidus > Cupriavidus sp. HE11. The sequence continues at coordinate 973,561 of NZ_CP184464.1, read as the reverse complement.
GCGGCCATGGTGGAAAGCGGCGAACTTGACGCGGCTTTCGTGGTGGAGGGCTCGGCCCGGCTGGCGGGCACGCTGCACTGGACGCCACTCTACGACGAGCCGCTTGTGGCGATTGCGGCACGCGGAAGCCAGGGCGACGACGCCCGGCAGGCCTTGGCTTCCAACCCTTTCCTGCGCTTCGACCGCAGCCAGCGCACCGGCGCGCTGGTGGAGCGGGCGTTGCGCCGTGCGCATCTTCGCACCAACGAATACCTGGAACTGAACTCGATCGAGGCGCTGGTGGAACTGGTGCGGCAGGAGGTGGGCGTGACCGTGGTGCCGCTGCTCAAGCGTGCCCGCTGGCGAGACGACCGCGCGCTGCGCATCCTGCCGTTGCGGGCCGGCGGCGAGCCCACGGTGCGCACCATCGGCATGCTGGAAAGGCGCGACCACGGCCGCGTTCACGTGACCGAGGCGATTCGCACCGCTTGCGCGGCGCTGTTTGGCGACTGAGGCCGTAGGCAGACCGGCAGCACCAAAGGAAAAGGGCGCCGCAGGGGCGCCCTTTTTCGTACAGCGGGGAAACGTCCTTATTCTTCCTGGAACGCTTCTTCGCGCTTGGCCTTGATCGACGGCATTGCCACGATCGTCACCAGGACCGCAGCGGCGATCAGCAGGCCCAGCGACAGCGGACGCGTCACGAACACGCTGAAGTCACCACGCGACAGCAGCAGCGAACGGCGGAAGTTTTCTTCCATCATCGGTCCCAGCACGAAGCCCAGCAGCAGCGGAGCCGGTTCGCAGCGCAGCTTGATGAACAGGTAGCCGATGATACCGAAGGCCGCGGTCTGGAACACGTCGAACGTGGTGTTCTGGACCGAGTACACGCCGATGCAGCAGAACGTCAGGATGGCCGGATACAGGTAGCGGTACGGCACCTTCAGCAGCTTCACCCAGATACCGATCATCGGCAGGTTCAGGATGATCAGGATCAGGTTGCCCAGCCACATCGAGGCGATCAGGCCCCAGAACAGCGCCGGGTTGCTGGTCATGACCTGCGGACCGGGCTGGATGTTGTGGATGGTCATCGCGCCCACCATCAGCGCCATCACGGCGTTCGGCGGAATGCCCAGCGTCAGCAGCGGGATGAACGAGGTCTGTGCAGCGGCGTTGTTGGCCGATTCCGGACCTGCCACGCCTTCGATGGCGCCCTTGCCGAACTCATGCGCGTACTTGGAGGTCTTCTTTTCCAGCGAGTAGGCTGCAAACGAAGCCAGTGCCGCACCGCCGCCCGGCAGGATACCCAGTGCCGAACCCAGGGCCGTGCCACGCAGCACGGCAGGGATCATGCGCTTGAAGTCTTCCTTGGTCGGGAACAGGTTCGTCACGTGATCGGTGAAGGTCTCGCGGGCTTCCTTCTGTTCCAGGTTCGCGATGATTTCCGCGAAGCCGAACACACCCATGGCGACCGACACGAAGTTCAGGCCGTCAGTCAGCTCCGGCACGTCGAACGAGAAGCGCGCGGCACCCGAGTTCACGTCGGTACCCACCAGGCCCAGCAGCAGGCCCAGCACGATCATCGAAATCGCCTTGACCAGCGAGCCCGAGGCCAGCACCACGGCGCCGATCAGGCCCAGCACCATCAGCGAGAAGTACTCGGCGGGGCCGAACTTGAACGCCAGTTCCGACAGCGGTGCCGCGAAAGCGGCCAGGATCAGCGTGGCCACGCAGCCGGCGAAGAACGAACCGATACCGGCTGTGGCAAGCGCCACGCCGGCGCGGCCGCGCCGTGCCATCTGGTAGCCGTCGATGGTGGTCACCACCGACGACGATTCGCCCGGCAGGTTCACCAGGATGGCGGTGGTGGAGCCGCCGTACTGGGCACCGTAGTAGATACCGGCCAGCATGATCAGCGCAGCCACCGGGGGCAGCGTGTAGGTCACGGGCAGCAGCATCGCGATGGTGGCCAGCGGGCCCAGGCCCGGCAGCACGCCGATCAGCGTACCGAGCACGCAGCCCAGGAACGCGTAGGCGATGTTCTGGAAGGACAGGGCGGTCGAGAAGCCCAGTCCGAGGTTGGCTAACAGTTCCATGAGGGCGGGCTCCTTAGCTTGCCAGGAAAGCCGGCCACACCGGCATCTGCAGGTTGATGCCGTACACGAACGCGCCCATGCTGATCAGCACCAGGACGATCGCGTTGAGGACAGCACCCTTCCAGCTGAATTCGTGACTGGCCATCGAGGAGACCAGCACCAGTACCACGACCGACAGCACCATGCCCAGCGGCTTGAGCAGCAGGCCAAACAGCACCACGGAACCTAGGATCCACAGCAGGATCTTCAGGTCCCAGCGGGCCAGGTGATCTTCTTCCATCCTGGAAGACAACGAGCCCCACAGTACCAGCGCGCCCAGCAGGGCGAGCACGATGCCGAGCCAGAACGGGAAGTATCCCGGTCCCATCTTGGCGGCTGTTCCCATGGAATAGCCACGGGCGACGAAGGAAAAGCTCAAACCGACCAGGATGAACATCAGGCCGGAGGCAAAGTCCTTTTGGCTACGTATGCGCAAAATGATTCTCCTCGATATGACACAGCTTTGACTGCTTGAAATCGTCGCGACAAGGGCTCCCCGATCGCGGCAGGGTTGGAAGGTAAAAGCACATCCTTTCAGCTACCTTTCATATGTCTGCATAAAGTGGCAACCTCAGGGTATGTCCCTACGCATACGTCTGAAAGCATTCGGTAAGTCGTTGACGACGCAAGGAAAAGTGCAGGGAATACGCCGATGGAGGGCGTAGGGAAGTGGTGTTCCGCCGGACGGAAACGGACAGACCGGCGGCTTGCGGCCACCTATGATCGAAAGCTGGAGTGAAAGCTTTCGCATGGCCTGAAACCCCCTTCGACAAGAACGACCGGACAGGAATAAAGACAGGAGGCCCGCTTGGAAGCCATCGACCATGCCATCCTGATTGGCGCCCTGGTGATGACGCTGGGCATCCTGCTCGGGGTGTTCTCGGCACGCTTCGGGGTGCCGTTCCTGCTGGTGTTCCTGGGTGTGGGCATGGCCGCCGGCGTGGATGGCCCGGGCGGCATCCGCTTTGCCAACACCTGGCTCAGCTTCCTGGTAGGCAATATCGCGCTGGCCGTGATCCTGCTCGACGGCGGGCTGCGCACGCGCTTTGCCACGTTCCGCGTAGCGCTGAAGCCATCGCTGTCGCTCGCTACCGTGGGCGTGGCGCTGACCGCCGTGCTGGTGGGATTGTTTGCAACATGGATGCTGGGCATCGACTGGAAGCTCGGGCTGCTGCTGGGCGCCATCGTCGGGTCCACCGACGCGGCCGCGGTGTTCTCGCTGCTGAACAGCAGCGGCATCCGGCTCAAGGAACGCGTGGCAAGCGTGCTGGAAATCGAATCGGGCATCAACGATCCGATGGCGATCTTCCTGACCCTGACCCTGATCGAATGGATCACCGCGCCACAGGGCCTGTCGCCCGGCGCGCTGGTGCTGCGGTTGCTGGTGCAGTTCGGGGTGGGCGGCCTGCTGGGGGTGGGGCTGGGCTATTGCATGGCTAACGTGATGGAGCGCGTCAACGTGGCCGAGGGGCTGCAGGCCATCCTGATCTGCTCGGCAGGCTGCATGATCTGGGCCATTGTCCAGTCATTTGGCGGCAGCGGCTTCCTGGCGGTCTACCTGACCGGAATGATGGTGGGCAACCGCGACCGCGCCGTCAGCGAGGACGTACTGCGCGCCATGGACGGCATGGCGTGGCTGGCGCAGTCGGCCATGTTCCTGTTGCTGGGGCTGCTGGTGACGCCCCACCGGATCTGGGATATCGCGTTGCCAGCCCTGGCACTGGCCGGGTTCCTGATGTGCGTGGCGCGGCCCGTGGCGGTCTTTGCCGCGTTGCTGCCGTTCCGGTTCAGCCTGCGCGAAAAGGGCTTTCTGGCTTGGATGGGCTTGCGCGGCGCAGTGCCGATCGTGCTGTCGCTGTTTCCGCTGCTGCAGGGCATGGAGGATGCCGGGCTGCTGTTCCGCGTGGCGTTTGCCGTGGTGCTGGCGAGCCTGCTGTGCCAGGGCACCACGGTGTCGCTGGCTGCGCGGCTGGCGCGCGTGCTGCGGCCGGCCTACGACGAGCCGCTGTCGCGCGAGCGCCTGCGCGGCGTGCGCGCCCCGGGCATGGAAATGATGCAGTTCCTGGTCGCGCCCAATTCGTCGATGGAAGACCTGCGTGCGGACCAGGTGGAACTACCGGCGCGCAGCCGGCTGGTGACGGTGGCTCGCGAGGGCGTGCTGGTGCCGCTGGACCAGGTGGTGCTGCGCGCGGGCGATATCGTGTCGATCCTGGCGCCAAGCCCGGCGATGCCGCGCCTGTCGCGCCTGTTCCTGAGGCCGTCCACGCCGCCGGCCTGGGATCAGGTGGCGCACGATTTCCTGCTGGACGGGCAGGCCGCGCTGGCCGACGTGGCGGCGCTTTACGCCACGCGGCCACTGCAGCCACCGCAGCAGGAACAGACACTGGAGCAAGCGATGCTGGCGGTGTTTCCGTCGCCGCCGGTGGAGGGCGATGCGGTGGAGATTGCCGGCTTGCGGCTGACCGTGACCCGCATGGAGGGGCCGCGCATCACGCAGGTGGGGTTGTTGCTGCCGCGCAATGCGGCGGAAGACGCCAGGGACGGCAAGGACCGCCTCTGGCGCATGCGGGACAAGGCGCGCGGATCGCTCAGTCGACCTTCGCGCCGGAAACCTTGACCACCTGGCCGTACTTCTTCAGTTCACGCTGGATCAGCGCGCCGAACTGCTCGGGCGTGGTGGGCGCTGGCTGGGCACCGATACGGGCCAGGCGCGCCTTCATGTCGTCGGTCTTCAGAATGGCGACGATGTCGTGATTGAGGCGGTCCACGATATCGCGCGGCGTGCCGGCCGGCGCCAGGACGCCGAACCACGTGGAGATATCGAAGCCTTCCAGCCCCAGCCCCTTGCCTGCCTCGGCAATGGTCGGCAGTTCGGGGAACGCTGCCGCGCGGCTGGCCGTGGTCACGGCAAAGGCCTTGAGCTTGCCGGCCTTGATGTTGGCCGATGCCGACGCCAGGTTATCGAAGATCAGGTCGGTCTGGCCCGACAGCACCGACAATTGCGCGGGCGACGCGCCGTTGTACGGGATATGGACCATGCTGACGTGCGCCATGCTCTTGAACAACTCGCCCGACAGGTGGCCGGCACTGCCATTTCCGCCCGACGCGTAGTCGAGCTTGCCCGGATGCTTGCGCGCGTATTCCACCAGGTCGCGCACATTGTTGATATGCAGTTCGGCGGCCTTGCCCGGATGCATCACCAGCACGTTCGGCACGTCGGCCACCAGCGTGACCGGGGCGAAGTCCTTGACCGGGTCGTACGGCATCTTCGTGAACAGCGTGGGGTTGATCGCGTGCGTGGCGACGGCACCCATCACGATGGTGTAGCCGTCGGCCGGCTGCTTGGCGACGTAGTCGGCGCCCAGGTTGCCGCCGGCGCCGGGCCGGTTTTCGACCACCACGGGCTGGCCCAGGCTGTCGCGCAGCTTCTCGCCAATGGCGCGCGCCACGGTGTCCAGGGGGCCGCCGGCCGGGTAGGGGACCACGAAGCGGATCGGCTTGGCCGGCCAGTTGGCGGTGGCGGCGTGGGCCGGGACGGCCAGTGCCGTGGTGACGGCCAGCGCGGCCGTGAGCAGGGTCTTCAGCATGTCAAACGTGGAAAAGGATGGGAATCTGTAGGCCGGCGTGTGCGTTGCACGCCGGCTTTTGGGTTTGAATCAGGAGGCGCGCAGCCGCAGACGGTGCAGGCGGCACGGCAAGGCCGTGCAACGACGCCAGGATCATTCTGATAGTGCCACTTAGCGGATGCCTATGCCGCGCGCCATCATCACGGCGCACAGCGGCAGCAGGATCACCAGATGCGCCTCGATCATCACCCAGCGGCGGGCTTTCTTGATCTCCGCGGGTGTTGGCACGAAGTCTGGCAGGTGCCTGGACTGCTTGCGCCACCTGGCAAAGATAAAGGTGGGCGGCAGCGAGCACAGCGCGATCACCACGAACACGGTCATCTTGGCGTGGAACCACGGGTTGTGGATATAGAAATCCACGCCCTTGGCGCCGTAGAACAGGCGCAGCAGGCCGGTTGCCAGCGTTGCCATGGCCGACAGGAAATAGACGAAATCGTAGATCGACAGGCGGCGGACGGCGGCCGGGGTCATGTCCGGACGCAGGACCACGGCTTCGGCGGCCATCAGCGTAATCAGGACGAAGATGGCCGTGAAGTGCAGGAACGCGAGCAGGGCATCGGTCAGCATGCATTCTCCTAGGGATGGAAAAACGTCATGATCACCGGCCCGCGCGCCCGCCAGAGGCAGGCGCGGTCAAGGTCTGGTCAGGTTCCGACGGATCAGGCTGGCGTCAGACCACACCCTTGGCACGCAGGGCGGCGATGTGTTCGGCACTGTAGCCGAGTGTCTCGTCCAGCACCACATCGGTGTGCTCCCCGAGCAACGGCGGATGGCGCAGGGCCTCGGGCGGCGTGGCGCTCATCTTCATCGGGCTGCCCACCAGCTTGACCGTGCCGCCCGTGGGGTGGGGCAGGTCCACGCGCAGGCCGCGCGCCACCACCTGTTCGTTCTCGAAGACCTCGTCCATCGTGTTGATCGGGCCGCACGGCACGCCGGCGCGCTCCAGGTCGAGAATCCACTGCTCGCGGGTACGCGGCAACACCATCTCGGCCAGGATCGGCACCAGCGCGTCGCGGTGCGCCACGCGCTGCGGGTTGGTGGCAAAGCGCGGGTCGTCGGCCAGTTCGGGGCGTCCGCCGGCGGTCACGAACTTGCGGAACTGGCCGTCGTTGCCCACCGCCACGATGATCCAGCCATCGGCGGCATGGAACGTCTGGTAGGGAACGATGTTCGGGTGGGCATTGCCCCAGCGCTTGGGCGCCACGCCACTGGCCAGGTAGTTGGTATTCATGTTTGCCAGCATCGACACCTGCACGTCGAGCAGGGCCATGTCGATGTACTGGCCTTCGCCCGTGCGGTCGCGGTGCGCCAGCGCGGCCAGCACGGCGATGGTGGCGTACTGGCCGGTCATCAGGTCGGAAATCGCCACGCCGGCCTTCTGCGGGCCGCCGCCGGGCAGGTCGTCGCGCTCGCCGGTCAGGCTCATGAAGCCGCCCATGCCCTGGATGATGAAGTCGTAGCCGGGGCGCTGGGCGTACGGGCCGGTCTGGCCGAAGCCGGTGACCGAGCAGTAGATGATGTCCGGCTTGACGGCCTTGAGCGATTCGTAATCGAGGCCATACTTCTTCAGTTGGCCTACCTTGTAGTTTTCCAGCACCACGTCGCTCTGGGCGGCCAGGTCGCGCACCAGCTGCTGGCCTTCGGGCGTGCTGATGTCGCAGGTCACCGAGCGCTTGTTGCGGTTGGCGGCCAGGTAGTAGGCGGCTTCGGCGGTATCGCGGCCGTCGGGCGTCTTGAGCCAGGGCGGGCCCCAGATGCGGGTGTCGTCGCCTGCGCCCGGGCGTTCGATCTTGATCACGTCGGCGCCGAAATCGGCAAGATTCTGGGCGCACCATGGCCCGGCAAGTACGCGGGTCAGGTCGAGGACGCGAAGATGGCTTAAGGCTCCCATGGCGGTGGCGGCTGGCAGGTCTGAGGAGCCAGCACTCTATCACCGGCCAACCGGCCCGTTGCCCGGGGGCGGGGCGCCGGCCCGTGTTCCGTGGGCGATAACCGGACAGCCGGCGCCGCGCCGTGCCTGGTCCCAACACGGGCACGGCGCGCCAGTGCCCCGGGGCGGGGCTTCCCCGTATAATCAACGGTTTGCAAATCCAACCTGACTGCCTGCGCCCTGCCACGACGCGCCGAGGCGCCCGATACAACATGAAAGTCTCCGACATTCGCAGCAAGTTCCTGCAGTTCTACGAGTCGAAGGACCATACCGTGGTCCGCTCGTCCAGCCTGGTGCCGGCGAACGACCCGACCCTGCTGTTCACCAATTCGGGCATGGTGCAGTTCAAGGACGTGTTCCTCGGCACCGACAAGCGCCCGTACTCGCGCGCCACGTCGTCGCAACGCTCGGTCCGCGCCGGCGGCAAGCACAATGACCTCGAGAATGTGGGTTACACGGCACGTCACCACACGTTCTTCGAAATGCTGGGCAATTTCTCGTTCGGCGACTATTTCAAGCGCGACGCCATCCAGTACGCCTGGGAGCTGCTGACCAAGGTCTACCAGCTGCCGGCCGACAAGCTCTGGGTGACCGTGTACGCCGAGGACGACGAGGCCTACGACATCTGGGCCAAGGAAGTGGGCGTGCCGACCGACCGCATCGTGCGCATCGGCGACAACAAGGGCGCGCGCTACGCATCGGACAACTTCTGGCAGATGGCCGACACCGGCCCGTGCGGCCCGTGCTCGGAAATCTTCTACGACCACGGCCCGGAAGTCTGGGGTGGCCCGCCGGGATCGCCCGAGGAAGACGGCGACCGCTACATCGAGATCTGGAACCTGGTGTTCATGCAGTTCAACCGCGACGAGCAGGGCAACATGACGCGCCTGCCCAAGCCGTGCGTGGACACCGGCATGGGCCTGGAGCGGATTGCCGCGGTGCTGCAGCACGTACACAGCAACTATGAGATCGACCTGTTCCAGGCGCTGATCAAGGCCGCCGGCCGCGAGACGCATATCACCGACCTGAACCAGAACTCGCTGAAGGTCATTGCCGACCATATCCGCGCGTGCTCGTTCCTGATCGTCGACGGCGTGATTCCGGGCAACGAAGGCCGCGGCTACGTGCTGCGCCGCATCGTGCGCCGTGCCATCCGCCACGGCTACAAGCTTGGTCAGAAGACGCCGTTCTTCCACAAGCTGGTGCCGGACCTGGTGGCGCAGATGGGCGAAGCCTATCCGGAGCTGGCCGACGCGCAGAACCGCGTGGTGGAAGTGCTCAAGGCCGAGGAAGAGCGCTTCTTCGAGACGATTGAAAACGGCATGTCGATCCTGGACGGCGCCGTGGCCGAACTGAAGGCCGGTGGCGGCAAGGTGCTGGACGGCGAACTGGCGTTCAAGCTGCACGACACGTTCGGCTTCCCGCTCGACCTGACCCAGGACGTGGCGCGCGAGCAGGAAATTACCGTCGACGAAGCGGCCTTCGACGCCGCGATGACGCGCCAGCGCGAGCAGGCCCGTGCCGCCGGCAAGTTCAAGATGGCCGCTGGCCTGGAGTACACGGGCGACAAGACCGTGTTCCATGGCTACGACGCCCTGAGCATGGAAGGCGTGCGCGTGACCGCGCTGTACGTCGATGGTGCATCGGTCGACACGATGCAGCCGGGTCAGACCGGCGTGGTCGTGCTGGACAACACGCCGTTCTACGCGGAGTCCGGTGGGCAGGTTGGCGACCAGGGCACGCTGGTGGCGAGCCCGGCCGTCTTCAACGTGGCCGATACCACGAAGATCCAGGCTGATGTGTTCGGCCACCAGGGCACGCTCGCCAATGGCGCGCTCAAGGTGGGCGACAAGGTTGCGGCCCAGGTCGACGCCGTCCGCCGTGCGCGCACCGTGCGCAACCACTCGGCCACCCACCTGATGCACAAGGCGCTGCGCGAAGTGCTGGGTACCCATGTGCAGCAGAAGGGCTCGCTGGTCGATCCGGACAAGACGCGCTTCGACTTCTCGCACAACGCGCCGGTGACCGATGACCAGATCCGCCAGATCGAGGAAATCGTCAACGCCGAGATCCTGTCCAACGCGCCGACCGTGGCCGCCGTCATGCCGTTCGACGACGCGGTGAAGAGCGGCGCCATGGCGCTGTTCGGCGAGAAGTACGCCGACGATGTGCGCGTGCTGTCGATCGGTACGTCGAAGGAACTGTGCGGCGGCACCCACGTGACGCGCACGGGCGATATCGGCCTGTTCAAGATCGTCGTGGAAGCCGGCGTGGCCGCGGGCATTCGCCGCGTGGAAGCCATCACCGGCGACAACGCGCTGCACTACCTGCAATCGCTCGACGCGCGCCTGAACGAAGCGGCTGCCGCCCTACGTGCCCAGCCGTCGGAACTGGTGCCGCGTATCGGCCAGGTGCAGGACCAGGTCCGCGCGCTGGAAAAGGAGCTCGAAAAGCTCAAGAGCAAGCTGGCATCGTCGCAAGGCGATGAACTGGCATCGCAGGCGGTGGACATCAAGGGCCTGAAGGTGCTGGCTGCCCAGCTCGAAGGCGCCGATGTGAAGACGCTGCGCGAAACGATGGACAAGCTCAAGGACAAGCTCCAGAGCGCCGCCATCGTGCTGGCTGCCGTTGCCGACGGCAAGGTCAGCCTGATCGCGGGCGTGACTGCCGACGCCACGTCGAAGGTCAAGGCCGGTGAACTCGTCAACTTCGTCGCCCAGCAGGTGGGCGGCAAGGGCGGCGGCCGTCCGGACATGGCCCAGGCCGGCGGCACCGACCCGACGGGTCTGCCGAAGGCGCTGGCCGGCGTGATGGAATGGGTGTCCGCCAAGGTCTGAGCCCTGACAGCCTGAAGCTGCTCCGAGAGAAGCGCCTGCGAAAGCAGGCGTTTTTTTTTGCGTTATCGGTTCGCGAACAGGGCTATCAGCAGGAAGGGCAGGATCGATGGACAGGAACCGCCATCGATCCTGCCGGACACGTGTCCGTTTCCGGTGGCTACTTCCCCCCACCTCCCGTCAGCGCCGACACGATATCGATCGGCAACGGAAACACGATTGTCGAACTCTTGTCGCCCGCGATCTGCGTCAGCGTCTGCAGGTAGCGCAGCTGCATGGCCTGGGGCTGGCGCGCCAGCATCTGGGCGGCTTCAAGCAGCTTTTCCGATGCCTGCAATTCACCTTCGGCGTGGATCACCTTGGCGCGCCGCTCGCGCTCGGCTTCGGCCTGGCGGGCGATGGCGCGCACCATCGTCTCGTTCAGGTCGACGTGCTTGATCTCGACGTTCGATACCTTGATGCCCCACGCATCGGTCTGGGCGTCGAGCACTTTCTGGATGTCGAGGTTGAGCTTCTCGCGCTCGGCCAGCATCTCGTCAAGCTCGTGCTTCCCCAGCACCGAGCGCAGCGTGGTCTGCGCCAGCTGGCTGGTGGCCTCAAGGAAGTTGGCTACCTGGATGATGGCGCGCTCGGGGTCCACCACGCGGAAGTAGATCACCGCATTGACCTTGACCGACACATTGTCGTGCGAGATCACGTCCTGCGGTGGCACGTCCAGGACCACCGTGCGCAGGTCCACGCGCACCATCTGCTGCACGACTGGGATGATCAGGACCAGGCCCGGGCCCTTGACGCGCCAGAAGCGGCCGAGCATGAACACCACCCCACGCTCGTACTCGCGCAGCACGCGGAACGCGGAAATCACCAGCAGTACGAGCAGGAAGACCAGTCCACCGAAGCTGAATCCGAATGCCATGTCGGGCTCCTTGTTGGGTCAGGCGTCGTGAATCGAAGTGACATCCAGCACCAGGCCGTGACGGCCCGTCACGCGCACGGATTGGCCGCGCGCCAGCGGTCGGTTGCTGTGGATGCGCCATTGTTCGCCGCGGACCATGGCCCAGCCGTCAGTCGGGGCCGCCGGGTCGGTCGTGTCGGCTACCACCACGCCGACGCTGCCCACCAGCGTGTCCGCCCCGCTGACTACCGGCCGGCGCCGCGCGCGCAGCAGCAACGCCGACATGCCGAACAGGAACACCGCCGAAATGCCGGACAGTGCGGCGATCAGCGAAAGCGGCACGCCAAAGCCGGGCACGTCGGTATCGATCAGCATTACCGCCCCGAACGCGAAGGCGATGATGCCGCCCACGCCCACGGCGCCGAACGTCGGCAGGAATACCTCGGCAACCATGCATCCCACGCCAAACGCGATCAGCGCCAGCCCGGCAAAATTGATGGGCAGCATCTGCAGCGCGAACAGGCCCAGCAGCAGGCAGATCGCACCGGCGATGCCCGGTACCACCATGCCCGGCGTGGAAAACTCGAAGATCAGCCCGTAGATGCCGATCATCATCAGGATCAGGGCCACGCTCGGGTCGGTGATGACCGCCAGCAGCCGGCTGCGCCAGTCGGGTTCCAGCGTGACGATGGGCGCGCCGGCCGTGTGCAGCGTGCGCGTGGCACCGGCCGCCTCGATCTTCCGGCCGTCCAGTTGGCGGAGCAGGGCGGGCAGGTCGGGTGCCACGAGATCGGCCACCTTCTGGGCCACGGCTTCGTCGGCGGACAGGCTCACGGCTTCGCGCACCGCCCTTTCTCCCCATTCGGCGTTGCGGTGCCGCAGTTGCGCCAGCCCGCGGATATAGGCCGATGCATCGTGCATCTGCTTGCGGGTCATGGTGTCCTCGCCGGCCGGCGCGCTGGCGGGTGACGATGCCGGTGCCGGAGCGGCCTCGGGCCTGGGGCCGCCGATGCCGATGGCTACCGGGCTGGCCGCGCCCAGATTCGTGCCAGGCGCCATGGCGGCCACGTGGCTGGCATAGAGGATGTAGGTGCCGGCGCTGGCCGCGCGTGCGCCGCCGGGATAGACGTAGGTCGCCACGGGTACCGGCGATGCCAGGATGGCCTGGATGATGTCTCGCATCGATTTGTCGAGGCCGCCGGGCGTGTCCATTTCCAGCACGATCAACTGGGCGCCCTGCTTGCGTGCGCGTTCGATGGCGCGCACCGCGAAGCTGGCGCTGGCAGGACCGATGGCACCCTGCACCGGGACGACATAAACCGGCGCCGCCGAAGTCGGCGCCACGGAACCTGCCGGATCGGGCGGGGCGGAAGGGGCGGGATGCGCGGGCGGGGCGGTCTGGACCGTCTGGGCGAGCGCGCCGGAGACCGTCAGCAAGACCAGGCTCAGACAGGCCAGCGCGAGCCAATGCAGCCCGTGCCAGTGGCCGGCAGGCGGCGGTGGCCGGTGCAGCGCAAATGCATGTGTCATGGCGGAGCGCGGCCCGCCGTGAATGCCGTGGTCGCGCCACTTTCAGTGTAGGCGACCGGCCACATCCTGCAGGATGAAGCGAACGATCAGGCCAGTCAGGCCACTGCCCGGGTATCGTCGAGCGTACCTGCCTGATCGGGCAGCATGTCGGCCAGCGCCATCAAGGCGGTGCCAGCCATCGACGGATGCCATGTCAGCACGGTGGTCACGCGTCCGGTGTCGCCCAGCGGATGGATGCCGATCTGCGGCAGGTTGCGATAAAGCGCCAGCACCGATCGCGGCACGATGCCAACGCCGATACCGGCCGCGGCACAGGTCACGATGGCGTGATACGAGCCAAGCTGGATCACGCGGTTCATGCCCCGGCCGCATTGGCCAAACCACTGCTCGAAGCGGGTGCGATAGTTGCAGCCGGTCTCGAATGCCAGCAGCGTGGCGCGTTCGATATCTTCGGGCGACTGGATGGGGCGATGGCTGGTGCTGGACACGATCACCAGTTCTTCGTCGAACGCCGGCAGGCTCACCAGATCCGGTTCGCCCAGCGGCTCGGCCACGAAGGCGCAATCCACCTCGAAGCGGCGCACCGCGTCGAGCGCCTTGCTGGTGATCAGCGTGACCAGCTCCAGTTCCACGTCCGGCCATTGCTGGTGATAGGCGGCCAGCATGTTGGGCAGGCGGCTGGCCGCCGTGCTTTCCATCGACGCGATGCGCAGTCGTCCGTGCGGATGTGCCGGCTGCACCGCATGCTTGGCTTCCTCGGACAACTGCAGGATGCGGCACGCGTAGTCGAACAGTGTCTGGCCTGCCGGCGTGAGCACCATGCGCCGCCCGTCGCGGACAAACAGTTCCACCCCCAGCGATTGTTCCAGCTGCCGGATGCGCGTGGTGACGTTCGACTGCACCCGGTGCAGCCGCTCGGCGGCCCGCGTAATGCCGCCGGCTTCCACTACCGTACGAAAAATCTCCAGTGCGGCCAGGTCCATATGCGTATCCCATTCAAATTGAGATGGGTTGCATCTCAATTATTCATTTTCCGTGATGGATCGTTCGCGCATAGCATAGTCAACAATACGCAAATGCTCCAGATTTCTGGGTGCCCTCAATTCGATGCCACGCTTGCCTCTCGCCGACGTTGAAGTTTCCGCCAGTCACGTAGCAGCCCGGTCAACCGCCGGGCCGCTGGCCGTGGCGCTGGCGGGCCTGGTGTCGCTGGCGCTCGCCATGGGTATTGGCCGGTTCGCGTTCACGCCGCTGCTGCCGATGATGTTGCACGATGGCACCGTGACGCTGGCCGAGGGCAGCGCGCTGGCGACGCTGAACTACATCGGCTACCTGCTGGGCGCGGTGTTGTGCCTGTTTATCCGGCCCGATCCGGTGCGCATGGTGCGCGGGGCGCTGGCGCTGACCGTGGTCCTGACGCTGGCGATGGCACTGCCCGGGGGCATGCCCGCGTGGCTGGCCTGGCGTACGCTGGCCGGCATCGCCAGTGCGCTGGTGATGGTGTACGGCACTGCCTGGTGCATGCAGCGGCTGGCGGAACTGGGTCATCCCACGCTGGGCGGGCTGATGTTCTGCGGGCCTGGCATCGGCATCGTGGTGACCGGGCTTTCCGCCTTTGGCATGGTCGGCGCGGGGTGGCAGGCCAACTGGGGGTGGATCACCTTCACGATACTGGGCGCCGTCATGCTGCTGCCGGTATGGCGCGTCTATGGATCGCCCGCGCCGGCGTCCTTGCACGGTGCCACGGCGGGGGCGGTGCCCACGGCGGCGCCCACGCCACGGCTCGATATCGAGACCTGGGCACTGACGCTGGCCTATGGCCTGGCCGGCTTCGGATACATCATCACGGCCACGTTCCTGCCCGTGATTGCCCGGCACGCCATGCCCGGCAGCGTCTGGGCCGACCTGTTCTGGCCGATCCTTGGCGCCGGCGTGGCGGTGGGCGCGTGGCTGGCAACCCGTGTCGGCATGCATCACGACAACCGTCGCATGATGATGGTGCTGTACACGTTGCAGGCGGCGGGCGTGGGCGTGGCCGCCGTGTGGCCCACCGTGGCCGGGTTTGCGCTGAGCAGCCTGCTGGTGGGCTTGCCGTTCACCGCGCTGGTGTCGTTTGCGATGCGCGAGGCACGGCGCCTGTGGGGCGGCCGGGCCGCAAAGCTGATCGGCCTGATGACGGCCGCCTATGCCATCGGCCAGATCGCCGGGCCGCCGCTGGCAACCGCGCTGGTGGCGCGCACGGGCGGATTCGCCGCCTCGCTGGGCGTGGCCGCGCTGGCGTTGCTGGCCGGCGCGCTGATCTACCTGTGGATGTGGCGCACGATGCCGGTGGGCGGACACACGCCACGCTAGCGACTGCGCTACAGTATCGGCTTCGCCGCTCACTCGACCCGGACGCCCCCGCGCCGGCGCTGCAGGGCGGCGCGAAAGCCAAGCCCCATGTCTTTTGCCTTGCAGCCCGGACGTGCTACCGGCCCGGTCCTGCCCATCAGCCCGGAAGAAGCGCGCGTTCGCGTGGACCTGGCCGCCGCCTACCGGCTGGCCGCGCTGGAACGCTGGGACGATCTCATCTACACCCATATCTCGGCCACCGTGCCTGGCGAGCCCGATCATTTCCTGATCAACCCGTTCGGTTTTGCCTTCGACGAAATCCGCGCGTCGGACCTGGTCAAGATCAATGGCCGGGGCGAGGTGGTAGGTGAAGCCGTGCATCCGGTGAACGTCACCGGCTTTGCGCTGCACGCGGCCGTGCATGCGGCACGTGCCGACGCGCATTGCGTGATGCACCTGCATAACACCGCCGGCATCGCCGTGTCCGCCCAGGCGGAAGGGCTGTTGCCGCTATCGCAGCATGCCATGCGCTTTCACGGCCGCATGGCCTATCACGACTACGAAGGCCTGGCCTTCACGCCGGCCGAAGGCGCGCGCCTGACCGCGTCGCTGGGCGGCCATCCAGCCATGCTGTTGCGCAACCACGGCACGCTGACCGTCGGGCGCACCGTGGCCGAGGCCTATGTGCTGATGGCGACGCTGATCAAGGCGTGCGAGATCCAGCTCGGCGCGCAACTGGGTAACGCCACGGTGCAGCCGCCACCGGCCATCGCGGACAAGACGTCGCTGCAGCTGTTCGACAACGGCGCCGTCGAGGGCGTGATGGAATGGCCCGCGCTGCTGCGCAGACTCGATAAAATCGATCCCACCTATAAAGACTGAAGATTCATCAAGGAGCCATGCAATGCCCACGTTTCATGTAGAGATGTTCGAAGGCCGTACCGTTGAGCAGAAGCGCAAGTTCGTTGAGGAAATCACGCGCGTCACGTGCGACACGCTGGGCTGCTCGGCCGGTGCCGTCGACATCATCATTACCGACATCAAGCGCGAGAACTGGGCCACTGGCGGTGAGCTCTGGCTCGACAAGAAGTGATTTCAGGCAGGGTTTGAACCGATGACCTCCGCAGTTTCCGCCATGCAGCAGTTTGCCTCTGACAACTACGCCGGCTTTTGCCCGGAATCGCTGAAGTATTTTCTGGAGGCCAACGCCACGGGCCATGAAAAGGCCTATGGCGACGACAGCTGGACGCAGAAGGTGTGCGATCGCATCCGCGATCTGTTCCAGACCGATTGCGAGGTCTTTTTCGTGTTCAATGGCACCGCCGCCAATTCGCTGGCGCTGTCGTCGCTGTGTCAGTCGTACCACTCGGTGATCTGCCACGAGCTGGCCCATATCGAGACCGACGAGTGCGGCGCGCCGCAATTCTTCTCGAACGGTTCGAAGCTGCTGACGGCGCCCGGCGAGAACGGCAAGCTGACGCCCGATGCCGTGGAGGCGCTGGTGACGCGGCGCTCGGATATCCACTATCCGAAGCCACGGGTCGTATCGCTGACGCAGGCGACCGAAGTGGGCACGGTCTATTCGGTTGACGAGGTGCGCGCCATTGCGGCCATCGCCAAGCGGCGGCAGTTGCGCGTGCATATGGATGGCGCACGCTTTGCCAACGCGGTGGCGTCGCTGGGCGTGCATCCGTCGGAGATCACGTGGCGTGCCGGCGTGGACGTGCTGTGCTTCGGCGGCACCAAGAACGGCCTGCCGGTAGGCGAGGCCGTGGTGTTCTTCGACCGCCGGCTGGCCGAGGACTTTGCGTATCGGGTCAAGCAGGCCGGTCATCTGGCGTCGAAGATGCGCTTTATCTCGGCGCCATGGCTGGGCATGCTCGAAAACGACGTGTGGCTCAAGAACGGACGCCATGCCAACGCCATGGCGACGTTGCTGGCCCAGCGCATCGCCGATATTCCTGGCGTCCGCATCATGTTCCCGACCCAGGCCAATGCGGTGTTCGCCGAACTGCCGCTGCCTGCGATCGAGGCGCTGCGCGCCAAGGGCTGGCTGTTCTATACGTTCATCGGGGCGGGCGGATGCCGGCTGATGTGCGCCTGGGACCTGCAGCCGGAAACGGTGGAGGCGTTCGCCGCCGATATCCGCGCCGCGTGCGTCTGATTCTCAAGATTCAACGATACCCACAACGATAACCAGAAAGTCCCAGGAGCCCCACGATGCAACACTATCGATTCTGCCCGCGCTGCGGCGCGGAACTGGAACACCTGCCGATGTCCGGGCGGTTCCGCCATGCCTGCGTGCAGGACGGCTGCGGCTTTGTGCACTGGGACAACCCGCTGCCGGTGCTGGCTGCGGTGGTCGAGTACGAGGGCAAGCTGCTGCTGGCACGCAATGCGGCCTGGCCGGAGAAGATGTTCGCGCTGGTCACCGGCTTCATGGAGCGGGACGAGACGCCTGAACTGGGCGTGGCGCGTGAACTCAAGGAAGAGACCAACCTCGATGCCGTGTCAGCGTCGCTGATTGGCGTCTACGAATTCATGCGCAAGAACGAGCTGATCATTGCCTACCACGTCCGGGCGGAGGGCGATATCCGACTGTCGGAAGAGTTGGTCGAATACAAGCTGGTGGCGCCGGACAAGATGCGGATCTGGAACGCCGGTACCGGCTTTGCCGTGGCGGATTTCCTGGAGCGGCGCGGCCTGCCGGTGCGTTTCTTCGACCGCGCCACTGGCGAGGTCATTGCCGACCCGCGCCGGCCGCCCGACTTCAGCCTCCTCGGCGCTTCGCTACAATACGGCATCAACCAGAATTAGAAGGTGAGAGGAATGGACTTCCAGAAAGAAGTGGACGCGCGCGGCCTGAACTGCCCGCTGCCGATCCTGCGGACCAAGAAGGCGCTGGCCGACATGGCCAGCGGCGAAGTGCTCAAGGTGCTGGCCACCGATCCCGGCGCCACGCGCGACTTCCAGGCATTCGCCAAGCAGACCGGCAACGAACTGTTGTCGCATGCCGAAGTGGACAAGGTGTTCGTGTTCTACATGAAGCGCCGCTGAACCCCGGCCGTCCGCGCCCATGCGACGGGCATGGACAAAAAAAACCGCCTCAGGAGAGGCGGTTTTTGTTTGGGCTGGCGCCGTGGCCGGTATGCCCGGTCAGCCGCGCTGCGCCAGGTAGGCGCTGAATTCCTCGCGCACTTCAGGGTGCTTGAGCGCGAATTCCACGGTGGCCTTCAGGTAGCCGAGCTTGCTGCCGCAGTCGTAGCGCACGCCCTTGTAGCGATACGCCAGCACCTGCTCCTGGTCCAGCATCGCCTGGATGGCGTCCGTAAGCTGGAACTCGCCGCCAGCACCGGGCTTGAGATTGCGGATGTGTTCGAAAATGCGCGGGGTCAGGATGTAGCGGCCTACCACGCCCAGGTTCGACGGTGCGTTTTCCGGGGCCGGCTTCTCGATGATGCCGGACATCTTGATCACGCGATCATCCCACTCGCGGCCATCGACCACGCCGTACGAACGGCTCTGTTCCGGCGAGATTTCCTCCACGCCAAGCACCGAGCAGTTGTAGTGGTTGTAGATGTCCACCATCTGCTTCATCACCGGCTCGTTGTCCTCGCCATCCAGCAGGTCATCGGCCAGCATGACGGCAAACGGCGCATCGCCCACCAGGCGGGCCGCGCACAGCACCGCGTGGCCCAGGCCCAGTGCCTCGGGCTGGCGCACGTAGAAGCACTCCACGTTCTTGGGCTTGATGGAGCGCACGACGTCAAGCAGCGCCTGCTTGTTCTTGGCTTCAAGCTCCATTTCCAGTTCGTAGGCCTTGTCGAAATGGTCTTCGATGGCCCGCTTGGAGCGGCCCGTGACGAAGATCATCTCGTTGATGCCTGCGGCCATGGCCTCTTCTACGGCGTACTGGATCAGCGGCTTGTCCACCACCGGCAGCATTTCCTTGGGACTCGCCTTGGTGGCGGGCAGGAATCGGGTGCCTAGCCCCGCAACGGGAAAGACTGCTTTGGTGACGCGGTTTTCCATTTCAGCTTCCTTTTTAATCCGGTGTCATACCGTGCCGTACGTGGGAGGAGCCGTCTGTCAGGTTTCGTCCGACTTACAGTCCGGACGGACCTGACCATCACATTCAGGACGGCAGACGCTGTAGTTGATCCTGCAGCTTCGCCAGCGTCTGTTCGAAATCCGACAAACGTTGTGTCTCCTGTGCCACGACGGCCGGAGGAGCCTTGGCGACAAAGCTCTCGTTGGAGAGTTTGCCACGGCACTTTCCGATCTCGCCCGCGATCCGCTCAATCTCCTTCGACAGGCGCGCACGCTCGGCCACGACGTCGATCTCGATCTTCAGCAGCAGGTGGTTGCCGCCGACGATGGCCACCGGGGCACCGGCACCTTCGCGCTGCAGCTCGGACTCGTCTTCGAACACCTTCACTTCGGAAAGTTTCGCCAGTGCCTGCACCTGGGCAGCGGCTTCCTTCAGGAATGCGCTGTCGCCATGCGCATACAGCGGGATACGCTGGGCCGGCGAGATGTTCATCTCGCCACGCAGGTTGCGGCAGGCGTCCACCACGGCCTTGAGCTGGGCCACCCAGGCTTCGGCGGCCTCGTCGATCTTGGCCGCTGCTGGCAGCGGGTAGGCCTGCGTGGCGATGGTCTCGCTGCCGTCGCCCTTGGCGCGGCCGGCCAGCGGGGCTACCTTCTGCCACAGTTCCTCGGTGATGAACGGAATCACCGGATGGGCCAGGCGCAGCACCGTTTCCAGCACGCGCAGCAGGGTGCGGCGCGTGGCGCGCTGTTGCGCCTCGGTGCCGGTCTGGATCTGCACCTTTGCCAGTTCCAGGTACCAGTCGCAGTACTCGTCCCAGACAAACTTGTAGATCGCGCTGGCGATATTGTCGAAGCGGTACTCGTTGAAGCCCTTCTCGACGTCGGCCTCCACGCGTTGCAGCAGCGACACGATCCAGCGATCGGCCTGCGAGAAGTGCAGGTAGCCGTCCGGGCCGCAGTCGTTGCTGCACGGGCCCATGCCGCAGTCATGGCCCTCGGTGTTCATCAGCACGAAGCGCGTGGCGTTCCAGAGCTTGTTGCAGAAGTTGCGATAACCCTCGCAGCGCCCGGTATCGAAATTGATGTTCCGGCCCAGCGTTGCCAGCGACGCGAACGTGAAGCGCAGCGCGTCGGCGCCGAAGGCGGGAATGCCGTTCGGGAATTCCTTCTTCGTCTTGGACTCGATCTTGGGGGCGTCCTTCGGACGGCGCAGCCCCGTGGTGCGCTTCTTGAGCAGCGGATCGAGTTCGATACCGTCGATCAGGTCCACCGGGTCCAGCGTGTTGCCCTCGGACTTGCTCATCTTCTTGCCTTCGGAGTCGCGCACCAGGCCGTGGACGTACACGGTGTGGAACGGCACCTTGCCGGTGAAGTGCTTGGTCATCATGACCATGCGCGCCACCCAGAAGAAGATGATGTCGTAACCGGTGACCAGCACCGACGACGGCAGGAAGTGCTTCAGTTCAGGCGTCTCGGCGGGCCAGCCCAGCGACGAGAACGGCACCAGCGCGGACGAGAACCACGTGTCGAGCACGTCTTCCTCGCGGCGCAGCGGGCCGGTGCTGCCAGCGGCCTGGGCCTTGGCCAAGGCGTCTTCCTCGGTGCGGGCGACGAAGCAGTTGCCGGCATCGTCGTACCACGCCGGAATCTGATGGCCCCACCAGAGCTGGCGGCTGATACACCAGTCCTGGATATTCGCCAGCCACTGGTTGTACGTGTTGATCCAGTTTTCGGGCACGAGCTTGATCTCGCCGCTCTGCACGGCGTCCAGCGCCACTTCGGCGATCGAGCGGCCCGGGTTGAACGTGCCTTCCGGCGCCGGCTTGCTCATCGCGACGAACCACTGGTCGGTCAGCATCGGCTCGATCACGCTGCCGGTGCGCTCGCTGCGCGGCACCATCAGCTTGTGCTTCTTGACCTCGCCCAGCAGGCCCTGGGCCTCCAGGTCGGCCACCATCTGCTTGCGGGCGTCGAAACGGTCCATGCCGGCGTAGGCGGCCGGCGCATCGGCCACCACCTTGGCGTCCAGCGTCAGGATCGACATCTGCGGCAGGTTGTGGCGCTGGCCCACGGCATAGTCGTTGAAGTCGTGCCCCGGGGTCACCTTGACCACGCCGGTACCGAATTCACGGTCGACGTACTCGTCGGCAATCACCGGGATCTTGCGGTCGGTCAGCGGCAGGTGCACGAACTTGCCGATCAGGTGCGCGTAGCGCTCGTCCTCGGGGTGCACCATCACGGCCGTGTCGCCCAGCATCGTCTCGGGACGCGTGGTGGCCACGGTCAGGTGGGTCAGGCCGCGCACGGCGTCCGGCTCGGCCAGCGGGTAATGGATATGCCAGAGCGAGCCTTCTTCCTCGACGCTGTCCACTTCCAGATCGGACACGGCGGTGCCCAGGACCGGGTCCCAGTTGACCAGGCGCTTGCCGCGATAGATCAGGCCCTGTTCGTACAGGCGCACGAAGACCTCGGTCACGGCCTGCGACATCTCGGGCGACATCGTGAAGTATTCGCGCGTCCAGTCGATCGATGCGCCCATGCGGCGCACCTGGCGCGTGATGGTGGAGCCCGATTCTTCCTTCCAGGCCCAGACCTTCTCGGTGAACCTCTCGCGGCCCAGGTCATGGCGCGACACGCCTTGCGCTTCCAGTTGGCGCTCCACCACGATCTGCGTGGCGATGCCGGCGTGGTCGGTGCCCGGAACCCACAGCGTGTTGGCGCCGCGCATGCGTGCGTGGCGGGCCAGGCCGTCCATGATCGTCTGGTTGAACGCGTGGCCCATGTGCAGCGTGCCGGTCACATTCGGCGGCGGCAGCTGGATGGCGAAATCGGGGCGGTTCGCATCGAAAGTGGGCTGGGCGATGCCGCGGCGCTCCCATTCGGGGCCCCATTTGGCCTCGATGGCGGCGGGTTCGAAGCTCTTGGCGAGGGACTGGTCTTCTGCGGTCATGCTCGGATGTCTTGGGATGCTTGGAATGCGGATCGGGGCTCGGACCGGCTCGCGGCGGGGCGGGCGGCGGCATTCGGCCGGGGAAAACGTCAAATTATAGGGGAGCCGGCGTACCGTTGCGCATTTCCGGGCGTGGAGCGGGCACTCGGGCGCTGCCGCGTGGCGGATGCCGACAGGTACGGACGATGGCCGCCGGTATAATTGCCGCCTACTTTACCGGCCCCGATCCGATGTCCAGCCTGCTTGCCAATCTCAACGCCGAACAACACGCCGCCGTCACTTTGCCGGACGAACCGGCCCTGATCCTGGCCGGCGCTGGCAGCGGCAAGACCCGCGTGCTGACCACGCGCATCGCCTGGCTGATCCAGAACGGGCGGGTTTCCCCGGCCGGCATCCTGGCCGTGACGTTCACGAACAAGGCCGCCAAGGAAATGCAGACGCGGCTGTCGTCGATGCTGCCGATCAACACGCGCGGTATGTGGATCGGGACGTTCCACGGCCTGTGCAATCGCATGCTCCGCGCGCACTTCCGCGACGCCGGGCTGCCCCAGACGTTTGCGATCCTGGATACCCAGGACCAGCTTTCGGCGCTCAAGCGGCTGCTCAAGCAGCTCAATGTCGACGACGAGAAGTACCCGGCCAAGAACCTCCAGTACTTCATCAACAACGCCAAGGAGCAGGGCCTGCGGCCGGCCGACGTCGAAGCCAATGACGACTTCAACCGCCGGTTTGTCGACCTGTACGCCGCGTACGACGAGCAGTGCCAGCGCGAGGGCGTGGTGGATTTCGCCGAACTGCTGCTGCGCTGCTATGAACTGCTGCGCTACAACGACGCCATCCGCCAGCACTACCAGCACCGCTTCCGCCATGTGCTGGTGGACGAGTTCCAGGATACGAACGTGCTGCAGTACCGCTGGCTGAAGCTGCTGGCCGGATACGGCACGGGCAGCGCCGCGGCGGTGTTCGCGGTGGGCGACGACGACCAGAGCATCTACGCGTTCCGGGGCGCCAACGTCGGCAACATGCGCGATTTCGAGCAGGAATTCCGCGTGCGGCACATGATCAAGCTGGAACAGAACTACCGGTCGCACGGGCATATCCTCGATAGCGCCAACCACCTGATCTCGCACAACGCGCGCCGGCTTGGCAAGAACCTGCGCACCGATGCGGGGCATGGCGAGCCGGTGCGCGTGTTCCAGGCCGGGTCGGACGGCCAGGAGGCATCGTGGATCGTTGAGGAAATCCGCGACCAGATCGCCCAGGGCATGACGCGGTCTGAAATCGCCATCCTGTACCGCAGCAACGCGCAGTCTCGTGTGATTGAACATTCACTTTTTTCGTCGGGCATTCCGTACCGCGTGTACGGCGGCCTGCGCTTCTTCGAGCGTGCCGAAGTCAAGCATGCGCTGGCGTACCTGCAACTGATCGAAAATCCGCGCAACGATGCGGCATTCGGCCGGGTGGTCAACTTCCCGACGCGTGGCATTGGCGCCAAGACGCTGGAAAACCTGCAGGACGCCGCGCGCCAGTACAACTGCTCGCTGGCCGAGGCGGTGGCCTACGTGCCCGGCAAGGGCGGCACGTCGCTGGCGGCCTTTCTGCGTCTGATCGAGCAGATGCGCGCCGAGACCAGCCGTATGACGCTGGCGCAGACCGTGGAGTACGTGACCAATACGAGTGGGCTGATCACGCATTACCAGGCCGAAAAGGAAGGCCAGGATCGCATCGAGAACTTGCAGGAACTGGTGACGGCTGCCCAGGCCTTCGTAGTGGAAGATGGATACGGGCTCGACGCGCTGGCCCGCATGCTGCCCGCCAGCCGTGACGCCGCGCCGGCGCTGGCGCAGGGCGACCAGGAACTGCAGGTGCTGGACCCCGAACAACTGCCGGTGGTGATGACCCCGCTGGTCGCCTTCCTGACGCACGCGTCGCTGGAAGCGGGCGACAACCAGGCGCAGGCCGGCCAGGATGCGGTGCAGATGATGACCGTCCACGCGGCCAAGGGCCTTGAATTCAACGCCGTGTTCATCACCGGCCTGGAAGAAGGGTTGTTCCCGCACGAGAACAGCGCCATGGAAGCCGATGGGCTGGAGGAGGAGCGCCGCCTGATGTATGTGGCGATCACCCGGGCGCGCCAGCGGCTGTACCTGTCGTTTGCCCAGAGCCGGGTCCTGCATGGCCAGATGCGCTACCACGTGCGCTCGCGCTTTTTCGAGGAACTGCCGGAACCCGCGCTGAAGTGGATCACGCCCCAGGGCCAGGCGTCATACGGCAACCATGGCGTCGGCCGGCAGGAGCGCGACAGCGCCTGGGGCCGCGACTGGTTCAAGCGAGCCGAAGACGTGCCGTACACGGGCAGCAAGGCCACCGGCGGCATGGATACGGGCAAGAACTACGCAGAGGAAAAACGCGCCGCGGCCACCGGTTTCCGCGTGGGACAGAACGTGTTCCACACGAAGTTCGGCGAGGGAAAGATCAAGGCGCTGGAGGGGGAGGGTGCCGATGCGCGCGCCAATATCGACTTCAAGCGGCACGGCGCCAAGTGGCTGGCGCTGGCGGTGGCAAAGCTGGATCCGATCGACTGAGGATCGGCATGCACCCCGGTGCCTTGTCGGCAGCGGGGCGCAGTCGTGATCAGGCCTGCGGGGCGCTTTCCGCCGCCTCCTCGGGCGGCACGATATTGAAGCAGCCGCGATAGGTGGCGTAGAACGAGCAGTACAGGATCGCCAGCATCAGTAGCGAGTACGGCGTTACCAGGAACGACAGTACCTGCTGCGCACCCAGCGCGGCGAAGACCGTCTCCAGGACCAGCGGCACGGCCACCAGCAGCACCGCGAACATCACGGCATACGTGAAGAACGCGCCGCGATTGCGCCAGCAGGCCGTCCAGCTGAAGAACAGCGCCTTGACGGGCGGCACCTGGTGCCAGGCGGCCAGCAGCGGCGCGAACCAGAACATCATCGCCACCGGCGTGTACAGCACCGCGCCGATCATCAGCGCGAAATAGAGCTGGCGGATGGCATCGGCCGATGGCTCCTCGCCGCGCAGCACGATGGGCGCCACCGCGCCGATATCGACCACGGCCGTGGCGATCAGGCTCAGCGAGAACACCAGCACCGCATAGATGGCACCGAGCACCAGCAGATGGCGCGTGGCCTGCTTGCCGTTGGTCCGGAATCCGGCCAGCAGGATGGTGGGCAGTACGCGCTTGTTCTGGATGACCTCGCGGCAGGCCGTCATCACGCCCACATACAGGCCGGGCGTGACGACCAGCAGGGCGATGATGCCGAACAGCGGCACGAAGATCGCCAGCTGGGCGGCAATCAGGTAGATGAACAGCAGCATCAGGAACGCCAGCGGGTTCTTGCGGAACAGCCAGATTCCCTGGCGCAGCCAGACGTAGCCTTCCTTGGCGGAAACTTCCAGTAGTTGCATGGCGAATCAGATCCAGGGGAGCGTCACACCGTCGTCGATGCGGCGGCGCAGGATGCGTTCGAAGTGGGTCGGATCGTGCGGCTGGAGCATGTCGGCCTCGCGCGGCAGGTAGAAATCCCACAGGCGCGACACCCAGAAGCGCAGCGCGCCGGCACGCAGCATGTCCTGCCAGTGCGCGGCTTCCACCGTCGTCAGCGGGCGGACTGCGTCATAGGCACGCAGCATGGCCTGGGCGCGGGCGGGGTCGAGCACGCCAGTCGCCAGGTCGATGCACCAGTCGTTGACGGTCACGGCCAGGTCGAACAGCCACTTGTCGTTGCCGGCAAAGTAGAAATCGAAGAAGCCGCCCAGCCGATGCCGGCCATCGGCCGTATCGAACAGCACGTTGTCGCGGAACAGGTCGCAATGGCAGGGGCCGCCCTGCAGCGCGGCGTAGTCGGCACTGCCGAAAAAGGCGGTCTGGTGCGCGATCTCGTCGGTCAGCAACTGGCGCTGGGCGGCGTCCAGGAACGGGGTGATCTCCGGCGCGGTCTGCTGCCACCAGCCCAGGCTGCGCAGGTTCGGCTGCTGGCGCGGGTAGTCCTGGCCGGCCAGGTGCATGCGTGCCAGCATGGTGCCGACTTCGGCACAGTGATCGGCCGCGGGGGCCAGTTGCGACGCGCCGGGCAGGCGCGTGACGATGGTGGCAGGCTTGCCCTTCAGCTCGCGCAGGATTTCGCCATCGCGCGCCGGCATCGGGGCCGGCACGCTGATGCCGTGGCGGGCCAGATGATCCATCAGGTGCAGGTAGTAGGGCAGCTGTTCGAAGCGCAGCCGCTCGAAGATGGTCAGCACGTACTCGCGCGTGATGCCATCCTGCTCCATGGTCAGAAAGAAGTTGCTGTTCTCGATGCCCGAGGCAATGCCGCGCAGCGCGCGCACTTCGCCAAGGTCGTAATCAAGCAGCCAGCGGGCGATCTCGTCCTGCGAGACCGTGGTAAATACGGCCATACTGTCAAATTGGTACGAAACGGGGGGACGGCGGACCGCAACCGCAAGGTTGCCACGTTCCGCCGCCGCGGCATTGCTGCCGGAGGGCCGGCGCGATCCTCGCCAGGCAAGCGGCGCCGGCGCGGATCGTGGGTGAGAAAGGCGTAAGACTATCAGGTCTGCCGGATCGATCCTCAGAACTGGTCGGAACCCAGACTCAGAACTTCAGGTTTACCGACGGCACGCGATTCACATCGTGGTCGCGAATCCGGGGCGAGCTGTCTTCAGGCTTGCTCATCTCGTACTTCGTGCCAAAACCGGATTGCACCTGGATTTCGGTGGCGCGCCCCTTGTCGCGGTACTCGGTGACCTGGGTGCCGTCGCGTTCGCGCAACTGGAAGCTTGGCTCGCGCGGCTGGTTCAGCTGGCTCTTCGCGGCGGGAGCAATCGGCTGGTTATTGATCTTGTTGAGTTCCTGCTGCGTCAGCGCATTGCTGGTTTCCTCTGCCAGCGCCGCCTGGGTGGCAGTCAGTGCCAGGACGGTGGCAGCGAGCGCGAGCAGATAGCCGTGGCGGCCGATGGCGGCATGCAGATCGGCCAGCCTGGCACCCGGTTGCGAAGGGGAAGTCATCTGAGGCTCCTGTGCGCGCGGGCAGATGGGCCCCGCGACGCGGAATTGGCCTGCACGCAGCCGGCGGCGCCGGATGTGGCAGGTGGACAGGCTTCCATTCTAGCAATTCCTGTCGTTTCCGGGCCGCTCTCGTGGCCTTGCGTCCACCTGCCGGACCTCGTCGGCCAGCAGGTGGAAGTGGCGCGTAATGCCTTACAGATAGAACATTTCTTCCTTGGGCGGGATCGGGTTGTCGCCGCCACGCTTCTCGTAGTACTCGTACACGGCTTCGAGCACTTCCTGCGGTTCGTCGACGATCTTCATCAGGTCCAGGTCGTGTTCCGCGATCAGGCCCATCGGCAGCAGCGTGAAGCGGAACCAGTCCAGCAGGCCCTTCCAGAACCGGCTGCCATACATCACCACCGGCACCGAGCGCGACTTGCCGGTCTGCACCAGCGTCAGCACCTCGGCCAGTTCGTCGAGCGTGCCGAAGCCGCCCGGCATGACGATGAACGCGTCGGAATTCTTCACGAACGTGACCTTGCGCGTGAAGAAATGGCGGAAACGCATGGCAATGTCCTGGTACGGATTGCCCTGCTGTTCGTGCGGCAGTTCGATGTTCAGGCCCACGCTGGCGGACTTGCCCGCGTGCGCGCCCTTGTTGGCCGCTTCCATGATGCCGGGGCCGCCGCCGGAGATCACCGCGAAGCCCGCGTCCGAGAAAAGCCGGGCGATTTCGATGGTCTTCTGGTAGTACGGCGAATCTTCGCGCAGGCGCGCGCTGCCATAGATCGAGACGGCCGGGCGGATCTCCGAGAGGTACTCGGTGGCCTCGATGAACTCTGCCATAATCGTGAACATTTGCCACGAGGCGCGCGCCTTCTTGGCCGTCGCACGGTCTTCGTCGGCCAGCGCACGCAGGCTTGGAATCATCTTGCGCGGATTTGCGCGCGCTGCCGCCGCACGCGCGGCAGCTTCCTGTTCTTCGGGGTTCTTGCCGGCAGCCGCGGCATCGGCCTTGGCGGCGATGGCTGCGGCATGTGCCGAGGCCTTGCCGGGCGGCGGATTTACCGTGTTACCGGAAATGTCGGAAACATCCGTGTCGGCGAGGGGCGCTGAGTCTGCGCCGCCAATGGGGGCACCAGTCAATTTAGAGTCCATGGGAATGTCGGATAGTCCAAAAACACTCTTGCTCGTCGATGGATCGAGCTATCTGTATCGCGCGTATCACGCGCTGCCGGACCTGAGGAATGGCGAAGGTCTGCCCACAGGGGCAATCTACGGCATGATCAACATGTTGCGCAAGCTGCGCAACGATTACCCGGCACAGTATATCGCCTGCGTATTCGACGCCAAGGGCAAGACGTTCCGGGATGATATGTACCCCGCATACAAGGAGCATCGTCCGTCGATGCCCGAAGACCTGGCCCGGCAGATCGAGCCGATCCACGAGGCGGTGCGCGCGCTGGGATGGCCGATCGTGGTCGTCGAAGGCGTGGAAGCCGACGACGTGATCGGCACGCTGGCATGCCAGGCCACGCAGCAGGGCGTGCGTACAGTGGTATCCACGGGCGACAAGGACCTGGCGCAGCTGGTCAACGACAGCGTCACGCTGGTCAACACGATGAGCGGCGAAGTTCTGGACCCGCCGGGGGTGGTGAACAAGTTTGGTGTGCCGCCCGAGCGTATCGTCGACTACCTGTCGCTGATCGGCGATGCCGTGGACAACGTGCCCGGCGTGCCGAAGGTGGGCCCCAAGACCGCGGTGAAATGGCTGACCGAATACGGCACGCTCGACCAGATCATGGCCGGCGCCGACGGCATCAAGGGCGTGGTGGGCGAGAACCTGCGCAATACGCTGGACTGGCTGCCCCGTGCGCGGGAACTGGTCACCGTCAAGACCGACTGCGACCTCAGCAACGCCGTGGCCGACTTCCACGCGCTGCATGGCCTGGGCGAGGACAAGGACAAGCTGGTGGCGTTCTTCCAGCGCTACGGCTTCAAGACCTGGCTGCGCGAGGCCACCGGCGAGTCGCTGCCGAACGCGCGCGCAGCCGCGGCCCGTGCCACGCCACAACCGGCGCAGGGCGGTCTGTTCGATGCCGCACCGGGCGCCGCCGAGGACCAGTCGGCCGAAGACCTGCCGCCTGCCGAGATCCGCTACGAGACGGTGACGACCGAAGTCGCGCTCGATGCGTGGCTGCAGAAGCTTGTCGACGCGCCGCTGGTGGCGATCGATACGGAAACCACGTCGCTCGATCCGATGCTGGCCGAACTGGTGGGCATCTCGGTATCGGTGGAGCCGGGCGAGGCTGCCTATATCCCCGTGGCGCATCGCGGCCCGGACGTGGCCGGCGCGGAGAACCACGGCCAGCTGTCGCGCGACTACGTGCTGGACAAGCTGCGCGCGTGGCTGGAAGACCCGTCGCGCCTGAAGCTGGGCCAGCACCTGAAGTACGACGCGCACGTGTTCATGAACCACGGCGTCACGTTGCGCGGCATCGCGCACGACACGATGCTGGAAAGCTACGTGCTGGCGTCGTACCGCAACCATGGCATGGACAGCCTGGCCGAACGCCTGCTGAGCCTGAAGACGATTACCTATGAAGAGGTGTGCGGCAAGGGCGCCAGTCAGATCGGCTTCGACCAGATCGACCTGCAGCGCGCCACGGAATACGCGGCCGAGGATGCCGATGTCACGCTGCGCCTGCATCGGAAGATGCTGCCGGAACTGGAGCGCGCCGAGGGCCTGAAGTACGTCTACGAAGGCATCGAGATCCCGGTGTCGGTTGTGCTGCAGAAGATCGAGCGCAACGGCGTGCTGATCGATGCCGGCAAGCTGGCCGCGCAGAGCGCCTCGCTGGGCCAGCGCATGCTTGAAGCCGAGCAGGCCGCGCACGAGGCCGCCGGCCAGCCGTTCAACCTGGGGTCGCCAAAGCAGATCGGCGAGATCCTGTTCACGCAGATGCAGTTGCCGGTGGTGAAGAAGACCGCCAGCGGCGCGCCGTCGACCGACGAAGAGGTGCTGCAGAAGCTGGCCGAGGACTACCCGCTGCCGAAGCTGCTGCTGGACTACCGGGGCTTGTCGAAGCTCAAGTCGACCTATACCGACAAGCTGCCGAAGATGGTCAACCCGAAGACCGGCCGTGTGCACACCAGCTATGGCCAGGCGACGGCGGTGACGGGCCGGCTGGCGTCGACCGATCCGAACCTGCAGAACATCCCGGTGCGCACCGAGGAAGGCCGCCGTATCCGCGAAGCCTTTATCGCCGGGCCGGGCAATGTGATCGTGTCGGCCGACTACTCGCAGATCGAGTTGCGCATCATGGCGCATATCTCGGGCGACGATAACCTGCTGCGCGCATTTGCCAATGGCGAGGACATCCACCGCGCCACGGCCAGCGAGATCTTCGCCGTGGAGCGCGATGCCGTCACCAGCGAGCAGCGCCGCTACGCCAAGGTCATCAACTTCGGCCTGATCTACGGCATGAGCGCGTTTGGCCTGGCCAGCAACCTGGGCATCGAGCGCGAGGCGGCCAAGCACTATATCGACCGCTACTTCATGCGCTATCCGGGCGTGGCCAACTATATGGAGGAAACGCGCCAGAAGGCGCGCGAGCAGGGCTACGTGGAAACCGTGTTCGGCCGCCGTCTCTGGCTGCCCGATATCCGTGGCGGCAACGGCCCGCGCCGCCAGGCCGCCGAGCGTGCCGCCATCAACGCGCCGATGCAGGGCACGGCCGCCGACCTGATCAAGCTGTCGATGATTGCCGTGCAGGACTGGCTGGAGACGGACAAGCTCGGGTCGCGCCAGATCATGCAGGTGCACGATGAACTGGTGCTCGAAGTGCCGCAGGCCGAGTTCGACCTGGTGAAGACGAAGCTGCCCGAGCTGATGTGCTCGGTGGCGACGCTGAACGTGCCGCTGGTGGCCGAAGTGGGCAGCGGCGCGAACTGGGAAGAAGCGCACTAGCGGTCGCACTGGCGGGCGCACCCCGGGATCACTTCCCGGGGGTGCCGCCATCACAGTGCGGCGTGCCCCGGCGGGGCACAGATTGCAGCGTTGCCGCTGTCTCCCGCGCGATGCCGATGTATGCAAAGAAGTACTGTCTGAATCGACCCTGGAAGGCTTGCCAGCCGTGCTGCTCTGCAGCACACTGACATCAAACCAGCCGTTTCCTGCAGTACCCGCAGTACACAGAACATCGGCCTCGCGGTGCGAGACCACAACAGAAAGACGCCGCAGGGGCCTGCACCTGTTTTCAAATTGAAAACATCGGGTAGACCATGAGCAACGCACAAGGCAGAGAGGAAAGCGCCCCCACTCCTATCGACACTACCGCAGGTGGCACGCAAGTCAGCGTGGCACCGCGTCCTTCGAACCTCCCCCACCGGATCATCGTGGTTGGCGGCGGGGCCGGCGGGCTTGAACTCGTCACGCGGCTCGGCGACAAGCTGGGCAAGTCGCGACGCGCACAGGTGACGCTGGTCGACCGTATGCCCACGCACATCTGGAAGCCGCTGCTGCACGAAGTGGCTGCCGGCAGCATGGATCCGAACACCCACCAGCTTGAGTACGCCGCACAGGCGCGCTGGCACCACTTCGACTTCCAGCAGGGCGAACTGACTGGCATCGATCGCGCACGCAAGGTGGTCAACGTGGCGGCCTGCATGGATCAGGACGGTACAGAACTGCTGCCCGCGCGCGAACTGCCATACGACACGCTGGTGCTTGCGATCGGCTGCATCACGCATTTCTTCAACGTGCCGGGTGCCGCCGAGCACGCCATCGCGCTCGATACCGTGGATCAGGCCGAACGCTTCCGCCGCAGGCTGATCGCGGCCTGCGTGCGCGCCCAGAACGGCAAGGGGCGCATCGGCGCGGATGGCCGGCCGCAGGTGGACGTGGCGATCATCGGTGCCGGCGCCACGGGCGTGGAACTGTCCGCCGAGCTGCGCAATACCGCGCACGTGCTCAATGCGTATGGACTGCACCAGCTGGACCCACGCCGCGATGTGCGGATCCATGTGATCGAGGCCGGCCCGCGTATCCTGCCGACGCTGTCCGAACGCGTGTCCGCCGAGACCACCAAGTTGCTGCGCAAGCTCGACGTCGACGTCTTTACGTCGGAGCGGGTGACCGAAGTGACGGGCGACGCGGTGCTGACAGCCAGCGGCAAGCGCATCGATGCGGACCTGACCGTGTGGGCGGCCGGTATCACGGCGCCGGGCGTGTTGCGCACGCTGGGCCTGCCGGTCAGCAAGATGGGGCAGCTCGTGGTGGGCCCCACGCTGCAGACCGAGACCGATCCCGACGTCTTCGCATTCGGCGACTGCGCCGCTGCGCCGTGGGCCGAGAAGCAGACCACCGTGCCACCGCGCGCGCAGGCCGCGCACCAGCAGGCCACGTTCCTGTACGACGCGCTGCGTGCCCGGCTCGATGGCAAGCCGTTGCCGAAGTTCGGTTTCAAGGACTTTGGCTCGCTGGTGTCGCTGGGGCACTTCAGCGCCGTGGGCAGCCTGATGGGCGGCCTGATCGGCGGATCGATGTTCATCGAAGGGCTGATGGCGCGCTTCATGTACACGTCGCTGTACCGCATGCACGTGCTGGCGCTGCATGGCGCGATCGGCATGGGGCTCGACACGGTGACGCACTGGCTGCGCAGCAAGACCAGCCCGCGCGTGAAGCTGCACTGACCGGGACGGACGAGACCGGGCCGGGACGATAGGGGGGGCGGATCAGGGCCGATGGCCGGCGGCGCATGCCTGGGCGTGCGCTGGCGGCCATGTTTGCTTAGAATCGACGGCGCCGCGCTTGCGTCACATCTCGCCACGCGCGGCGCCATCGATGCCACGGAGACCCCCATGCTGAAGCCCGAAGTCGAAAGCCTTGTTCCCGGTCAGTCGTTCGACCGCCGCAGTTTCGTCAAGACCGCGCTGGGCTCGGCCTTCGCGGCAGCCGTGCTGCCAGTGACGGCCCAGACCATCAAGACCGATTTCAACGGCCTGACCGCCGGCGAAGTCACCGTGCCGTCGAACGGCTTCAACATGCCGGTCTATCGCGCCCAGCCCGAAGGCAAGAAGAACCTGCCTGTGGTGCTGGTGATCAGCGAGATTTTTGGCGTCCACGAGCACATCGCCGATATCTGTCGCCGTTTCGCCAAGCTGGGCTATCTGGCGATCGCCCCCGAACTGTTTGCACGCCAGGGCGACCCCAGCAGCTATGGCACGATCCAGGAACTGCAGGCCAACATCATCCAGAAGGTGCCCGACGCGCAGGTCATGGGCGACCTCGACGCCTGCGTGACGTGGGCCGCCGCGAATGGCGGCGACGTGAACCGCCTGGCGATCACCGGCTTCTGCTGGGGCGGGCGCATCACGTGGCTGTACACGGCGCACAGCAAGCGCGTCAAGGCGGGAGTGGCCTGGTACGGCCAGCTTGTGGGCCAGCCGAACGCACTGAAGCCGAAGAATCCGGTCGATATCGCAGGCGAACTGCACGCCCCGGTGCTGGGCCTCTACGGCGGCAAGGACACCGGCATCACGCAGGAACATGTGTCCCAGATGAAGGCCGCGCTGGCCGAATCGTCGAACCCGAACGCCAAGGCATCGACCTTCGTGGTCTATCCAGAGGCCGGGCACGCGTTTCACGCAGATTACCGGTCCAGCTATGTAGAAGCGGCGGCCAAGGACGGCTGGCAGCGCTGCCTGGCCTGGTTCAAGCAGCATCACGTTGCCTGACCGGCACCAGCCCTGGCCCCTGACCAGCCCTGGATTGCTTCTGGATTAGCCCCTACGTTCGCGCGGGTGATTGCAAAGTACGCGCCGACATACGTACAATGCGGACTTTCGCGTTTTTGCAACCATGTTGCGTTAGTGCGCGAGCGTAGTCAGTCGGCGACGACTGCCCGGTTGTCGGGCAGGGGCCGGTCCGGGAGTTCATCATCCATTCCACGCTTCTGTACATTCTGCTGGCGGCGACCATTTCGGGCGTCGGCAGCATCTTCGGCGCGGCGCTGCTGTCGCTGACGGTGGCCTCGCGCGTGGTGGAGCGCATGGTGAGCTTCTCGGTGGGGGTGCTGCTGGCTACCGCCTTGCTTCATTCGCTGCCCGAGGCTTTCGAATCGGGTGCCGATCCGCGTGCCTTGTTCGGCACCTTGCTGGCCGGGTTGCTGGGCTTCTTCCTGCTCGAAAAAATCTCGCTGTTGCGCCATTCCCATCATCACGAGGGCGACGGGCATCATCACCATCACGGTCATGACCGCGAGGAAGCCGGCCGCAGTGGCCTGACCATCCTGGTGGGCGACACGTTCCACAATTTCGCCGATGGCATTGTGATTGCCGCCGCGTTCCTGGCCGACCCGCATATCGGCCTGGTTACCGCACTGGCGATTGCCGCGCACGAAATTCCGCAGGAAGTGGGCGATTTCATCGTGCTGCTGAACGCGGGCTTCTCGAAGTCGCGCGCGTTCGCGTTCAACCTGCTGTCGAGCCTGGCCGCCATCCTGGGCGGTATCGTGGGCTACTTCCTGCTGGACCAGCTTACGGGCTGGATTCCATACGTGCTGGTGATTGCGTCGAGCAGCTTCGTCTATATCGCCGTGAGCGACCTGATGCCGCAGATGCAGCGCAAGCCGCGACTTAAGGAATCGGTGGTGCAGGTGGTGCTGGTGGCGGCCGGTATCGCGGCAATCGTCTTTATCACCAACGGCGTGCACGAGCAGCACGCGCACCGCCACTCGAAGGCGAACACGGAAGCGGCGTCTAACTGACGCCGTTTTTTCGTATTTTTCTTACGTTCCGCTGCCGGTAGCCACCGGGCGCTTCGGATCGGCGCACCATTCGCTCCATGATCCCGGGTACAGCGCCGCATCGGTCAGCCCGGCCGCTTCCATCGCCAGCAGGTTGTGGCAGGCGGTCACGCCCGAGCCGCACTGCATGACCGTTTCGGTGGCCGCCTTGCCGCCGAAGACCTGGCCGAATTCCGCACGCAGCTGATCGGCCGGCTTGAAGCGGCCATCCGCGGCCAGGTTGTCCTTGAAGAAGCGATTGGCGGCGCCGGGAATGTGGCCGCCCACCGGGTCGAGCGTTTCGTTTTCGCCGCGGAAGCGGTCGGCCGCCCGTGCATCGACTACCAGCAGCGCCGGCTGGTCCAGGTTCTCCACCAGCGTCGAGGCATCGACGGTACGCACCAGCGAAGCGCTGCGCGTCAGGTTGCCGGCGGCTTCCGGGTCGGGCGTGGCGCCCGGTTCCAGTGGCAGGCCGGCTGCGAGCCAGGCTGCCTTGCCGCCGTCGAGCACGGCCACGGCCCCGTGGCCCACCCAGCGCGCCAGCCACCAGAGCCGCGCGGCATACATGCTGCCCTGCGCGTCGTAGGCGACGATCAGCGTGTCGTCGTCGACACCGAGCGCGCGCAGCCGCGCCACGAACAGTTCGGCATCGGGCAGCGGATGACGGCCATTGAAGCCGGTCTTCGGGCCGGACAGCTCATTGTCCAGATGCAGGTAGAACGCGCCCGGCACATGGTCCTGCTGGTACATCTCGCGGCCGGCAACGGGGTTGGTCAGGTCGAACGAGCAATCGATGACGACAACGTGCCGCTTGCCCGCGGCGCGCAGCTGGTCCAGTTCGATGGCGGAAATCAGCGGTGATGGCATGAAGAACCTGTCTCGCGTTGAGTGGGAAGTCGATGCCAATGCTACACCGCTGCATGCGCGGGCGTTACACCTCGGGATGCACCTCGGCCTCGGGCGACTTGACGGGCGTGGCCGGCGTGGGGTGCTTGTCGGTGTCGCGGGCGCGCGTGAGCGTGGTGGCGATGCCGCTGGCGATGATCAGTGCCATGCCCAGCCAAGAGATCCAGTTCAGCTTGTCGTCCCAGACCAGAGTGCCCCACAGGCTCGAGAACACGATGCCCGCGTACTGCAGGTTGGCCGTCAGCAGCGTATTGCCGCGCTTGTAGGCGCGCGTCATCGATGTCTGGCCCAGCGTGGCCAGGATGCCGATGGCCAGCAGCAGCCCGGCGCCGTGCCAGGTGTGGTGGCTGACGCCGGTGAACAGCATCCAGACCAGGCCGCAAACCAGGCCCACGGCCGAGAAATAGAACACGATGCGCCCTTCGGGCTCGCCAAGCTGGCCCAACTGGCGCACTTCCACATAGGCCAGTGCCGTGAACACGCCGGACACCAGGCCGATCATGCCGCCGGCGAGCTGGTCCTTGCCCACGGAGGGCTGCAGCAGGCAGATCACCCCCGCGAAAGACAGCAGGATGGCGCCAATCAGCTTCTTGTCGGTGCCCCCGCGCGTGCCGGCCAGTACCGCGCCCGCGCCCAAGATCAGCGCGATCCAGACCGGCGACATGTAGTTCAGCGTCATGGCCGTGGCCAGCGGCAGCAGCGTGATCGATGTGAACCAGAGCAGCAGGGCGGTCACGCCGAAGATGCTGCGCTTGATGTGCGTGACCATGTGCGGCGTGCGCACCGACGTGCCCTGCGACGAGAGCACGATCCACATGATCGTCACGCCGATCAGGCTGCGGTAGAAGACGATCTCGCCCGTGGTGTAGAGCTCGGATGCCAGCTTGACTCCCACCCCCATCAACGAAAATGCGAAGGCGGCAAACAACATCCAGAGCGATTGCATGGCGAAACCGGGCGAAAGAAGGTGAACGAAGGGCGAGAGCGGGGCGCAACAGGGAAAATCGTTGATAAGGCAACGATTAGGTCAGCGATTCTATCAGTGCGCAGACCGCCGCTCCAATGCAAAACGGACCGTTTTCACGGTCCGTTTCGTGTTGTCCACAGTTTTGCGGGCGATCACCGCCCCTGCTTGCGAACGATCAGCGCTTGCTGTAATCCATCGCGCGCCGGTACCACTCGTGGAAGTGCTGCATGCCGTCTTCCATTGGCGACTGGTACGGGCCGGTCTCGCTGATGCCGCGCTTCATCAGGGCCAGGCGGCCGGCGTCCATGCGTTCGGCGATCTCGTCGTCCTCGATGCACGTTTCCATATAGGCGGCGCGCTCGGCCTCGACGAACTCGCGCTCGAACAGCACGATTTCCTCGGGGTAGTAGAACTCCACGACATTGCGGGTCTTGCGCGGCCCCATCGGGTGCAGCGTCGAGATGCACAGCACGTTCGGGTACCACTCCACCATGATATTGGGGTAGTAGGTCAGCCAGATCGCGCCATGCTTGGGCAGCTTGCCGTTGTTGAAGCGCAACACCTCGTCATGCCACTTCTGGTATGTCTGGCTGCCCGGGCGCTCCAGGCCCTTGTGCAGGCCCACGGTCTGCACGCTGTACTGCTCGCCGAACTCCCACTTCAGGTCGTCGCACGACACGAAGCTGCCCAGGCCCGGGTGGAACGGCACGACGTGGTAATCCTCCAGATAGACCTCGATGAAGGTCTTCCAGTTGTAGTCGCACTCGTGCACTTCCACGTGGTCGAGCATGTAGCCGTCGAAATTCAGGTCGTCGGCCACACCCATGCGGGCCAGGTCGGCGCGCACGTCGCGCTCGCCTTCGAACAGCATGCCGTTCCAGTTCTGCAGCGGCGAGCGGTTCAGGCGCACGCATGGCTGTTCCGCGAAATGCGGCGCACCCATCAGTTCGCCCTGCAGGTCGTAGGTCCAGCGGTGCAGCGGGCAGACAATGTTCCTGGCGTTGCCGCGGCCGTTCATCATGATGGCCTGACGGTGGCGGCAGACGTTGGACAGCAGTTCGATGCCTTCCGGGTTGCGCACCAGCACGCGGCCTTCGTCTTCGGCGGCCAGCGTCTGGAAATCGCCGGATTCCGGCACCATCAGCGCATGGCCGACGTAGCCCGGGCCCTTCTTGAACAGCAGTTCGAGTTCTTGTTGATGCAGCGCCTCGTCAAAGTAGACGTCGACGGGCAACTGCGAATCAGCCGGCGCAAGCTTGAGCGCGGTGCTGAGATTGGACATTATCCCCACTCCCTATGAACAGGCGAAAGCAGTGAACAACCCAACCATCGAAAAATGAATCGATTTGGGAAACCGTGTCAGACGATCGGGATCCGCGCCGGTTCCCTTCCGGGCCGACCAGTTTGTCGGGCGGAAAAGTGCGTCCTGGACGCAACGGTCGGAACTCGCTGACGAGCCGGGGATTGTACCCGAGCCCAAAAATTAAGGGACTGATTTTTTTGGCTTTTTAGCGAAAAAGTCGACCCGGGTCGTCACGGAGGTGCCCCTTCGGGCGCATTCCGAATGACGACCCGGGCGCACACGTCACTTCCCTGTCAAAAGGTGGTGCTAAGTGCCCGATCCGGACACCCGGTATCCATCAAGTGGATAAGACTGTTCTGCGGGCCGGCCCCGGATTGGCGTAAAATCGCGAATTCCCCTGAACAAGGCCTGACATGCCAAGAACGACGACCGCCCCGGTCCAGCCTGAAGACCAGCCGGCCGCCAGCGCGCCGCCGGCTTCCTATGAGGCCGCAATGGCCGAGCTGGAAACCCTGGTGGCGAGCATGGAAAGCGGCGAACTGCCGCTGGAAGCGTCCCTGGCCGCGTACCGTCGCGGCGCGGAGCTCGTCCGTTTTTGCCAGCAGAGCCTGGAGCGGGTGGCCCAGCAGGTCATGGTTCTGGAAGGCGATACCCTGAAGCCCCTGGCCGGCGAGCCACGTTCCGATAACAACAGCGCAGATTTCGAATGAGCGATTTCGCTACCTGGATGCGGGCGCAAGGCGCCCGGACCGAGGCCGCCCTGGACGCCGCACTGCCGTCCACGGACACAATTCCACACACCTTGCACGAGGCCATGCGCTATGCTGTCCTCGGCGGTGGCAAGCGGGTACGCCCGCTGCTGGTTCATGCCGCTGGCGAGGTGGCGGGTGCATCACCCGAGGCCTGTGATGCCGCAGCATGCGCCGTCGAGATGATCCACGCCTATTCGCTGGTTCACGACGACATGCCCTGCATGGACGACGACGACCTGCGCCGCGGCCGGCCTACGGTCCACAAGGCCTACGACGAGGCCACGGCGCTGCTGGTGGGCGATGCCCTGCAGACGCAGGCGTTCATCGCACTGGCACAGGTGCCGGTGCTGGGCGCCGAGGCGCGCCTGAAGCTGGTGGCCGAACTGGCCATGGCGTCGGGTTCGGTGGGTATGTGCGGTGGCCAGGCCATCGACCTGCAGAACGTGGGCCTGGCGATGACCCGCGACGCGCTGGAAGGCATGCACCGCATGAAGACCGGTGCCCTGCTGCGTGCCAGCGTGCGCATGGGAGCGTTGTGCGGAAACATCGATCCGGCCGGTCTGGTGGCGCTTGACCAATATGCGGCGGCCGTGGGATTGGCATTCCAGGTGGTCGACGATATTCTCGACGTCACAGCAGATACGGCAACGCTCGGCAAGACCGCCGGGAAGGATGCCGCCAACGACAAGCCGACCTATGTGTCGCTGCTTGGTCTGGATGCCGCACGCGAGCTGGCTGCCCAGCTTCGCACCGACGCCCACGAGGCGCTGGCGGGATTCGGCGCACGCGCCGGCAGGCTGGCCGAACTGGCCGACCTGATCGTGCTGCGCTCAAACTGAACTGAAAAGCCGGACACACAGAATCCGGCGGCCGAACGGACATCATGACCTACACGCTGCTCAACAACATCGACGACCCTGCGGACCTGCGCAAGCTGGACCGTCGCCAGCTCGGCACGCTTGCCGACGAACTTCGCGCCTACGTGCTGGAATCGGTCTCGCAAACCGGCGGTCACCTGTCGTCCAACCTTGGCACGGTGGAACTGACCATTGCGCTGCACTACGTGTTCGACACGCCCAGCGACCGCATCGTCTGGGACGTGGGTCACCAGAGCTACCCCCACAAGATCCTGACCGGCCGCCGCGACCGCATGTCGACGCTGCGCCAGTACGGTGGTATCTCCGGCTTCCCGCGTCGCTCGGAAAGCGAATACGACACCTTCGGCACGGCCCACTCGTCGACCTCGATCTCGGCCGCGCTGGGCATGGCCCTGGGCGCACGTACGATGGGCCACAAGCGCGTGGGCATCGCCGTGATCGGCGATGGCGCGATGACCGCCGGCATGGCCTTCGAGGCCATGAACAATGCCGGCGTGTACAAGGACCTGCCGATGCTGGTGGTGCTGAACGACAACGACATGTCGATCTCGCCACCGGTGGGCATGCTCAACAAGCATCTGGCCCGCCTGCTGTCGGGCCAGTTCTATGCGGCGACCAAGAAGGGCATCGAGAAGGTGCTGTCGGTGGCCCCGCCGGTGCTCGAATTCGCCAAGCGCCTGGAAGAACATGCCAAGGGCATGGTCGTGCCGGCCACGCTGTTCGAGGAATTCGGCTTCGACTACATCGGCCCGATCGACGGCCATGACCTGGAATCGCTGGTACCGACGCTGCAGAACATCCGCCAGCGCGCCCTGGAAGGCCACGGCCCGCAGTTCCTGCACGTGGTGACCAAGAAGGGCCAGGGCTACAAGCTGGCCGAGGCCGACCCGATCCTGTACCACGGCCCGGGCAAGTTCAATCCGGCCGAAGGCATTCGTCCGTCGGCCAAGCCGTCGCGCAAGACGTACACGCAGGTGTTCGGCGAATGGCTGTGCGACATGGCCGCTGCCGACAAGCGCCTGATCGGCGTGACGCCGGCCATGCGCGAAGGCTCGGGCATGGTGGAGTTCGAGAAGCGCTACCCGGATCGCTACTACGACGTGGGCATTGCCGAGCAGCACGCCGTGACGTTTGCCGGCGGCCTGGCCTGCGAAGGCCTGAAGCCGGTCGTGGCGATCTACTCGACGTTCCTGCAGCGCGGCTATGACCAGCTGATTCACGACGTGGCGCTGCAGAACCTGCCGGTGGTGTTCGCGCTGGACCGCGCCGGCCTGGTGGGCGCGGACGGCGCCACGCACGCCGGTGCGTACGACATTCCGTTCCTGCGCTGCATCCCGAACATGATGGTGATGACGCCGGCCGACGAGCAGGAATGCCGCCAGCTGCTGACCACCGCGTTCCAGCAGGATTGCCCGACCGCCGTGCGTTACCCGCGTGGCGCCGGCGTTGGCGTGGCCACCGAGGCTGCGCTGACGGCCCTGCCGGTTGGCAAGGGCGAGATCCGCCGCGAAGGCCAGGCCCGTGCCGGCCAGCGCGTGGCGATCCTGGCATTCGGTTCGATGCTGCATCCGTCGCTGGCGGCTGCCGAATCGCTCGATGCCACGGTGGCCAACATGCGTTTCGTGAAGCCGCTGGACGCCGACCTGGTCAAGCAACTGGCCGCGAACCACGACTACCTGGTGACGGTGGAAGAGGGCGCGACGATGGGCGGTGCCGGCAGTGCGGTGCTCGAAGCGCTGGCCGAGGCTGGCGTCGAGATCCCGACGCTGGTGCTGGGCCTGCCCGACAAGTTCGTCGACCATGGCGATCCGGCCTTCCTGCTGTCGCAGTGCGGCCTGGACGCCGCCGGCATCGAGCGCTCGGTGCGCGAGCGTTTCAAGCTGGCCGAGCAACCGGTGAAGGTGGCGACGCGCGTCGCCTGACCGCCTGCCACCTGCACGCTGTACGCCGAACCGGCGCGGATTATCCGCGCCGGTTTTGTTTTGGCTGTCAGCCAATGGCAGGAAGCTGCATTGGCCGGTCATTATCCGCATGAAATACGCGGATTAAGTCATGGGCACGGCAGCACCTTCCAATATTGCGTAGAATCGCCATTCCCATTTTGTGTTCGCAGCTGCGGGCCGGCGCCCCCCTGGTTTTCTGTCCGGACCCGTCGTTTCACACTCGTTGCGCGGCGTGGAGAAATCCTGCGAAAACGCCGCGACCGTAAGGGTGGCCGTCATCCCCTGGCGCCGTCCTGGAGGAAACCGTAGATGAATGACATCAATCCCGCCTTTGTCATGCCCGACGTGCAATCGAGCGTCGATACCCGCCAGATCGTGATCCAGCGCGTGGGCGTGAAGGGCGTGCGATATCCGCTGACACTGAAGACGCCGGCTGGCGACATCGGCACCGTTGGCACGTTCAACCTGGACGTGCGTCTGCCGGCCGACCAGAAGGGCACGCATATGTCGCGCTTCGTGGCGCTGCTGGAAGACAACCGTGCGCCGCTGGACCTGGCCGGGTTCCGTGCGCTGCTCGACGACATGCTCGTGCGCCTGGAGGCCGATGCCGGTCGCATCGAGGTCAAGTTCCCGTACTTCATCAGCAAGACCGCGCCGGTGTCGGGCGTGCAGTCGCTGCTGGACTACGAAGTGACGCTGGCCGGCGAGAAGCGTGACGGCCAGACGCGGCTGTTCCTGACCGCGCTGGTGCCGGTAACGAGCCTGTGCCCGTGCTCGAAGAAGATCTCGCAGTACGGCGCGCATAACCAGCGCTCGCATATCACCATGCAGGTGGAACTGGCTGGCGACCTGGACGTGGAAACACTGGTGCGCATGGCCGAGGAAGAGGCGTCGTGCGAACTGTGGGGCCTGCTCAAGCGTCCCGACGAGAAGTTCGTGACCGAGCGCGCCTACGAAAATCCGAAGTTCGTCGAAGACCTGGTGCGTGACATCGCCATGCGCCTGAATGCCGATGCGCGGATCGTGGCCTACACGCTCGAAGCCGAGAACTTCGAGTCGATCCACAATCACAGCGCCTACGCGGTGATCGAGCGCGACAAGCGCGTCGCGTAAGGCGCCGCTTTGCGCGGACTCGCCTCTCCCGTGCCCGGGAGAGGCGAGTACCCCGCCATCAAACCAACGTCACCGCCGGCACGCCTGCTGCCACCTCCACCACCTGGACACTCGCCGTCGCCGGCTGCGCCGGTGCCGTGCCATCCACCAGCGGCTTGAGCTTGTGGAAGCTGCAGCTCAGCTTCGCCGCCGTCAGCGTTACCACCGCATAGCCCTGCGCGTCGGTATTCACATACTTGAGCCACGGATTGAACGCCGTCAACGTGCTGTTGAACGTGTTCACCATCGCGCCATTGCTGTCCGTGGTGTAGACCAGTGCCTTGGCGGCGGCAAAGGCCGAGTCACTGTCCACCACGCTCTTGAAATAGCTCTGGAACGAATTGCTCGACAGCCCGGCGGTGACCAGGTCGACCATCACCGGTGCGGGCGTGGCGGCGTCGTAGTCGTCCATCACCGGGCCGGCGAAGAAGGCGTGGATGTCGCCGGTCAGCGCCACCACGTTGCCGATATTCTGCGATTTCAGATACGCCATCATGGCCTTGCGTTCGGCGTTGTAACCGTCCCACTGGTCGGCGTTCAGGACGAACTGGTCGATCAGCATCTGCGGCGGCAGCGCGGCGGTCAGCCCGCTGATGACCGCGCTGATCTGCGGGGCGACGGCGCCGGCTGCCGTCAGCACGGCGCTCAGGTTGGCAAAGGCCGGGGCGGCATAGGTGCCGTTGGCCTTCGCGCTCGTGAGATCCATCGCAATTACGCCAATTACCGTGTTCTGGTCCAGCGCCAGCGACGGCAGTGCACCGATCACGATGGGGGCCATCAGCGATCCAACTGCCACGGCCCCATCGATCTGCATGCGCAGCAGCGACACCTCGTTGCCCCACAGCTTCCACGTGGTGTTGGCATTGCGCATTTGCTGCTGCCACCACCCGCGCTGCGCGTCGCCCAGGATCGATACCGGCGTCAGCGCGCCGCCGGCGCCGGTCATCTTGAGGGCCTCGGTGCTGGCGAGGGTGCTCTTCGGCACGAAGTACCGGCTGCCGATCTCGCTGCCGGCGGCCTGTTCCGGAATCACGTGGTCGGCCCGGTACAGGCGCTCGTCGGTCATGATCAGCGTAGCCAGATCGCCAAAAGTGAACGAGCGGTAGATCTGGATGTTGTGGAAAGACGTGTCGGCCTGGTCGAAGCTGACATCGGCCGGCATGAATTCGAACCAGGCCTGATTGGCCGCGCGGCGTCGCGCGGTACGCGGCTCGGCATCGTCGGTGGCCGTATAGGTCTGG
This sequence comes from Cupriavidus sp. HE11, assembly GCF_056097175.1. Taxonomy (NCBI): domain Bacteria; kingdom Pseudomonadati; phylum Pseudomonadota; class Betaproteobacteria; order Burkholderiales; family Burkholderiaceae; genus Cupriavidus; species Cupriavidus sp. HE11. Next base: position 929,355 of record NZ_CP184464.1, on the reverse strand, counting down.
TGGTCCTGCCAGCAGTCGTCAGAGAATTCGTGGTCGTCCCAGATGCCGATGACCGGAAAGCGCGCGTGCAGTGCCTGCAGGCGCGGATCGCTGCGGTACGACTTGTACAGGTAGCGGTAGTCGTCGATGGTGGTCGCGTAGGTGCCGTCGGCGGTGGCCGTGCCATTCGGCAGGGTCAGCTTTGCGTGACGGCTCTCCACCTTGTCGGTCTGGAACGCGGCGCCCACGGTCTCGTAGATGTAGTCGCCCATATGGACCACGAAATCGAGGTCCTGGCTGACCAGTTCCTCCATGCCGGCCCAGTGGTTCACGCTCCAGTCCTGGCACGTGATGAACGCGAACTTCAGTTGCGACAGCGGCGTGCCGGCGGCGGGCGCGGTCCTGGTGCGGCCCACCGGGCTGGTCTGGCTGCCGACGATGAACCGGTAGTAGTAGGTGGTGCCGGCTGACAGCCCTGTCACCTTGTTGCGCAGCGTGTAGTCCCAGTCCGGCAGCGCGGATAGCGTGCTGTTCACGACCAGCGTACCGAAGTCCGGCTGCGCCGAGACCTGCAGTTGCACGCTCACGGCCTTGCCGCCATTGCTGCCGTTGACGCGTGTCCACAGCATGACGCTGTCGGGCTTGGGGTCGCCCGATGCCACGCCCTGCTGGAACGTGAAAGTGTTGCCGGGATCGGTGGCGGGCGGGGTGGTAGGGGTGGTCGAGGGGTTGTCGTCGCCACCGCAGCCGGCCAGGCCCGTGGTGGCCACCGTGACGGTGACAAAACTTCCCCATTTCAGAAACTGGCGGCGATCCATTGCGTTCCCTCGTTCTTTTCAGATGTGATGTGGAGAACGCAAATTGTTCGACGGCCTTGTGACCGCCTTGTGTCGGGATGTCGCCCCGATTAGAGCTTTCCTACGAAGCCTGGGCGCCGGTTGGGTCCGGCAGGCGGATATCGGACAAATCCCAGCGCGGCGTGACGCCGTAATCGTAGCCACGGCGCGCCAGCTGGGGTGCGGCCTGCAGGCGCATGGCGCCGGCAAAGGCGATCATCGCCCCGTTGTCGGTGCAGAAGGCCAGGTCGGGGTAGTACACGTCCACCTTGCGCCGGCGGCCCATTTCGTTGAGTCGTTCGCGCAATTGCCGGTTCGCGCCGACGCCGCCAGCCACCACCAGCCGCTTGTGGCCCGTCTGCTTGAGCGCGTTGAACGACTTCGCGGCCAGCACGTCGACGATGGCATCGACGAAGGACCGCGCCAGGTTGGCCCGGTCCTGCTCGCACGCGTTGCCGAGCTTGCGCGTCTGCGTCAGCACGGCGGTCTTGAGCCCCGCGAACGAGAAATCGAGATTGCCCGAATGAAGCATCGGCCGTGGCAGCTCGAACGCGCCGGGATTGCCGAATTCGGCCAGCCGCGATACCTCGGGGCCGCCCGGGTAGCCCAGGCCCAGCAGCTTGGCGGTCTTGTCGAAGGCTTCGCCTGCGGCATCGTCCAGCGTTTCGCCCAGCAGCGTGTAGTCGCCAATGCCTTTGACTTCCATCAGCTGGGTATGGCCGCCGGACACCAGCAGCGCCACGAACGGGAACGGCGGTGGGGCGTCGGTCAGCAGCGGCGAGAGCAGATGGCCTTCCAGATGGTGGACGCCCACCATCGGCACATCCAGCGCAAAGCCCAGCGCATTGGCCACCGATGCGCCCACCAGCAGCGCGCCGGCCAGGCCGGGGCCCTGGGTATAGGCGATGGCGTCGATGTCGCCGCGCTTGCGGCCGGCGTCGTCCAGCACCTGCTGCAACAGCGGCAGCACGCGGCGGATATGGTCGCGCGATGCCAGTTCGGGCACTACGCCGCCATATTCGCGATGCATGGCAATCTGCGAGTGCAGTGCGTGCGCAAGCAGACCGGCCCCGGTGTCATAGAGGGCCAGCCCGGTTTCGTCGCAGGAGGATTCGATACCGAGGACAAGCATGGGAATTCTGGTGCGGCCGGACGGGTTCGGGCTGCAACTGCAGCGATCTTGCCGGCAAAAAACGGAAGGCCAGCAGAGTAGCACACCCTGCCCCGGTGCGCTCGGGCGCCTGTCATTCGCTACAATCGCGGCTTCTTGAAAGGGTGACATGACACAAGGCAGGAAAGACCGGTTCGACGTGGCGGTGCTGGGCGCGGGTGCGGCCGGCATGATGTGTGCCGCCGTGGCCGGCCAGCGCGGCGCGCGAGTGGTGCTGATCGACCATGCCACGCGGCTGGCCGAGAAGATCCGCATCTCGGGCGGCGGCCGCTGCAATTTCACGAACCTGCAGGCCGGCCCGGCCAACTACCTGTCGACGAACCCGCATTTCTGCCGGTCGGCGCTGGCCCGTTATACACCGCAGGACTTCCTGGGCCTGCTGCGCCGCTACGACATCGGCTGGCACGAAAAGCATCGTGGCCAGCTGTTCTGCAACAACAGCGCCGAAGACATCATCAACCTGCTGCGTGCCGAATGTGATGCGGGAGGCGTGCATTGGCAGGCCGGCTGCACGATCGACGAGATCCGCAAGGAAGGCAATGACTACCTGCTGCTGACCAAGCAGGGTACTGTGCGTGCCGGCGCAGTGGTGGTCGCCACTGGCGGGCTGTCGATCCCGAAGATTGGCGCCACGGATTTTGGCTACCGCATTGCGCGCCAGTTTGGGCTCAAGGTCGTGGAAACCCGCCCGGCACTGGTGCCGCTGACTTTCGACGGTCAGGCCTGGCAGCCATTCGTGCCGTTGGCCGGGGTGTCGATGGAAGTCGATATCGCCACGGGCAGCGGCAAGACGGCCGGTGCGTTCAAGGAAGACCTGCTCTGGACGCACCGTGGCCTGTCGGGGCCGGCCGTGCTGCAGATTTCCAGCTTCTGGCGTCCCGGCACCCCGATCGAGATCGACCTGTTCGACGGCGAGGACGCTACCGACTGGCTGATCGGCCACAAGAAGGGCGGTCGCAAGCATCTGGACAACCTCCTGGCCGAGCGTCTGCCGTCCCGGCTGGCCGATGCCTGGTGCGCCGCCGTGGGTCTGCAGGGTGCGCAGGCGGTGGCCGACATGCCGGACAAGGCGCTGCGCCAGCTGGGAGAGACGCTCAACCGCTGGCGCCTGGTGCCGTCGGGGACCGAGGGCTACAAGAAGGCCGAGGTCACGCTCGGTGGCGTGGACACCCGGGGGCTGTCGTCGACGACGATGATGGCACGTGATGTCGACGGCCTGTACTTCATCGGCGAAGTGGTGGACGTGACTGGCTGGCTGGGCGGCTACAACTTCCAGTGGGCCTGGGCGTCGGCAGTGGCGGCAGGCGAGGCCGCCGCCGAGGCAGCGCGCGGCGTTTCCGGATAGGGGGCGCAAATGCAGCGGCGCAGGCCATGCGATACAATCGGCGCTCTCGCACATGACCGGTGAGGCGCTTCGTTCCCTTTTGACCGACGCCTCGCATCTGCAAGAAACCCGCTACGGGCCATGGCTCCGGCGGGTTTTTGCGTTATGGTCCCAGTTGCCACTCATTTTTTCGGAAGATTGCCATGTCCTTGAAAGCCCGCATTACTGACGACATGAAGGCCGCCATGCGCGCCCGCGAAACCGAGCGCCTCGGCACGATCCGTCTGCTGCAGGCTGCCATCAAGCAGCGCGAGGTGGACGAGCGCGTGGAACTCGATGACGCCGCCGTCACCGTTGTCATCGACAAGATGATCAAGCAGCGCAAGGACTCGATCAGCCAGTTCGAGCAGGCCGGCCGTGACGATCTGGTAGCCAAGGAAAAGGCCGAGGTCGACGTGCTGGTGGCCTACATGCCCGCGCAGCTGTCGGAAGCCGAAGTGGCCGCCGAAGTGCAGAAGGCTGTGACCGAAGCCGGCGCCACGGGCCCGCAAGACATGGGCAAGGTCATGGGCCTGGTGAAAGCCCGCCTGGCTGGCCGTGCCGACATGACGGCCGTGTCGGGCCTGGTCAAGGCTGCCCTGGCACCGAAATAATTGACAGTTACGTCAGATATAAGCACGATTAGTAGTTGCGAAGCACGGAGTTGGCGCCGGGTTGACGGGACTTGGCGCCCAATGTCGGCAAAGGCCGGCGTTCCGTTGCGGCTGCACTACAATGATTCGAAAGCTGCCGGGCGACGTTCCGGTCACGCATTCCAGAAAAATGGCCGCCGGCGCGTCTGGCAGGCCTTGGCATCAGGACGGTCAGTCGGGTGATTCCGCAATCCTTCATTCAGGACCTGCTCAACCGCGTGGACATTGTCGACGTGGTGGGCAAGTACGTGCAGTTGAAGAAGGGCGGGGCCAACTTCATGGGCCTATGCCCGTTCCACAACGAAAAATCCCCGTCGTTCACGGTATCCCCGACCAAGCAGTTCTATCACTGCTTCGGCTGCGGCGCCCATGGGTCAGCCATCGGCTTCCTGATGGAGTACTCGGGGCAGTCCTACCCCGATGCGGTGCGCGAACTGGCGCAATCGGTGGGTTTGTCCGTCCCCGAAGAGCGCAACAGCCTGCCGCCCGCCCAGCGTGCGGAACAGCAGGCCCGTTCGGTGGCCCTGAGCGACGCCATGTCGCGGGCCACGGATTTCTACAAGAAACAGCTACGCGGGGCGCCCCAGGCCATCCAATACCTGAAGGGCCGCGGGCTGACCGGCGAGATTGCGGTGCGGTTCGGCCTCGGCTACGCGCCCGACGACTGGCAGGGCCTTGAAGCCGTATTCGGCACGTATCGGGACGATGCGACGGTTGCGCCACTTGTGGAAAACGGCCTGTTGATCGAATCGCAGGACAAGCGCGATGCCGACGGCAAGCCGCGCCGCTACGACCGGTTTCGCGACCGGATCATGTTCCCGATCCGCAATACCAAGGGCAACGTGATCGGCTTCGGTGGCCGGGTGATGGGCCAGGGCGAGCCAAAATACCTGAATTCGCCCGAAACACCGCTCTTCAGCAAGGGAACGGAGCTCTACGGCCTGTTCGAGGCGCGCCATGCCATTCGCGAGAATGGCTACGTGCTGGTGGTGGAGGGCTATATGGACGTGGTGGCGCTGGCGCAGCTTGGCTTTGCCAACGCCGTCGCCACGCTGGGCACGGCCTGTACGGCGGTGCACGTGCAGAAGCTGCTGCGCCAGACCGACGCCGTGGTGTTCTCGTTTGACGGCGATGCCGCCGGCCGCCGCGCCGCGCGTCGTGCGCTGGAGGCCTGTCTGCCGCACGTGGCCGACAACAAGACCATCCGCTTCCTGTTCCTGCCCGCCGAGCACGATCCGGACAGCTACGTGCGGGAAGAGGGTACGGACGCGTTCGCGCGCCAGGTGCAGAATGCGATGCCGCTGTCGCGTTTCCTGCTCCAGATCGTCACGGAAGAGCAGGACTTGCGCCAGCCCGAGGGACGCGCCCGCGCCCAGTTCGAGGCCAAGCCGCTGCTTCAGGCCATGCCGGCCGGTGGCTTGCGGCTACAGATTGTGCGCGAACTCGCCGATGCTACCGGTACGACGCCTGCCGAAATCGAGGCAGTGTGCGGGCTGGGTAGCGATTCGTCGCGCGTGGGCCGTTTCTCGCAGCCGCGCCCGCGCGCCAAGCGCCAGGCGCCGACGGGGCTGGAGCAGCAGGTGATCCAGCTGCTCATGAGCTATCCGTCGCTGGCGAGCCGGCTGGACGACGATGCGCGCGCCTTGCTGCTGGACCCCCAGAGGCCGGAAACCGAAGTGCTCGCTCACTTGGTGGCGGCCTGCGACGGCATTCAGGGCACCATGAATTTTGCGGCCTTCAACGAGCAACTGGCGCAGACGCCCTATGCGGACGTCTATGCCGCCGCCCGTGCGGCCGTGCTGAAGGAGGAAATGGAAGAGGCGCTTGCGACACTTGAATTCGACGGCGCCGTACACAAGCTGCTGGCAGACCCGCTGCAGCGCGAACTGGAGACACTGCTGGCCGCCATCCAGGCCGGCACCGCCAATGAGGACGACAAGGCGCGCTATCGCTGGCTGGTGCCCGAAGTACAGCGCCGTCGCCAGATGGGATGGCGGCCCGTCAACGCGGAAGACGAGTAGCCGCCACGCGGCAAACGATAAAAACGCAGCACACAGGTTTTTCGGCTTGAGCCATCGCATGTGATCCCAACCGACGGAAGAATCCGGGGTCTAATCGCTTAAGCCTTGATTTTTCAGGTGAAAACCTCACCTGACAGGAAGCCGGGGATTGGCGACGTGCTACAATGCCCGGTTTGGATTGCGAAATCTCTCTCCATTACTGGCGAAAGTGAGCGTGCCAATGGCAAAGGCCAAAGCAACCGAAAGGGCAGCCGAGAAGGCTCCCTCCAAAACTCCCCAATCAGGGAGCGGCAAGGCGTCCGTGAAAACAACGGCGGCGAAGACATCGACCGCGTCAGTCAGGACGACATCAGCCCGGTCTGCGCCAGCAAAGTCCGCGCGTAGCGCTTCAGCGCCCGCCGGAACCACTTCCGCCAGGAATCGCACATCCGAAAATTCAAAGCCCTCGACTTCGGCACGCGAGAGCGGCAGCAGCGCCAATACAAGCGGCAGTAATGCCGCTGCACCAGTGAAAGGCAAGAGTATCACCGTGGCGAAACAGCAGAATACCGAAGTCGAGAGCAAGCGTGCGGCAACGACGGCCGGCACCCGGACCAGCAGCGCCAAGGCAGGCGCCGCTGCGGCCACGCCGAAGGCCCGTGCCGCAAGTCCCGCACCCGTTGCACCCGTTGCATCCGAGCGTCCCGCCGCTCCGGCCGTCAAGCCGGAGCCGAAGAAGCGTGGCCGCAAGCCCAAGGCCGGGATGCAGCAAGACGACAGCACCACCGAAGACGTGACTGAAGAGTTTTTCGACAACGACGCGCCCGCCGCGCCCGCGGCGGCACCCAAGACCGAGAAGCAGAAGGCCAAGGACCGCAAGGCCAAGGAAAAGGCGCTGCTCAAGGAATTTGCTTCGTCCAACCAGGCTGGTAGCGAGGAAGAGCTGGAAGTCCGCCGCCAGAAGCTGAAGGCGCTGATCAAGCTGGGCAAGTCGCGTGGCTACCTGACCTATGCGGAAATCAACGATCACCTGCCGGACGACATGGTCGATTCGGAAACGATCGACACGCTGGTCGCCACGCTGAACGACATCGGCATCGCCGTCTACGAACAGGCGCCGGACGCCGAGACGCTGCTGCTGAACGACAACGCCCCGTCGGCCACCAGCGAGGAAGAGGCCGAAGAAGAGGCCGAAGCCGCGCTGTCCACCGTCGACTCCGAATTCGGCCGCACCACCGACCCGGTCCGCATGTACATGCGCGAGATGGGTACCGTGGAACTGCTGACGCGCGAAGGCGAAATCGAGATCGCCAAGCGTATCGAAGCCGGTCTGAAGGACATGGTCATGGCCATTTCGGCCTGCCCTGTCACGATTTCGGAAATCCTGGCCAGCGCCGAGCGCATCGCCAACGAAGAGATCAAGATCGACGAATTCGTCGATGGCCTGATCGACCCGAACGCCGAGGAAGTCCAGGACAACTCGCCGGCCGTCGCGGCCGCCTCGGATGACGAGGACGAGGAGTCGGAAGAAAACGGCGACGAGGAAGGCGACGAGGAAGACGACGACGAAAACGGCGCCGGAGCCGGTGCATCGGCCCGCCAGCTGGAAGAGCTGAAGGTTGCCGCGCTGGAGAAATTCCGCATCATCGCCGAGCAGTTCGACAAGATGCGCCGTGCCTTTGAAAAGGAAGGCTACAAGTCGAAGCCGTACGTGAAGGCCCAGGAAGCGATCCAGGCCGAACTGATGGGCATCCGCTTCACCGCGCGTAACGTCGAGCGCCTGTGCGACACGCTGCGCGGCCAGGTGGACGAGGTCCGCAAGCTCGAACGTGCCATCCTGAACATCGTGGTCGACAAGTGCGGCATGCCGCGCGCCGACTTCGTGGCCCGCTTCCCCGGCAACGAGACGAACCTGGACTGGATCGAGACCATCGTCGCCGACAACAAGCCGTACAGCACGATCGTCGAACGTAACGTGCCGGCCGTGCACGAGCTGCAACAGAAGCTGATCGACCTGCAGGCCCGCGTGGTGCTGCCGCTGAAGGAACTGAAGGACGTCAATCGCAAGATGTCCGAAGGCGAGAAGCGCGCCCGCGAAGCCAAGCGTGAAATGACCGAGGCCAACCTGCGTCTGGTGATCTCGATCGCGAAGAAGTACACGAACCGTGGCCTGCAGTTCCTGGACCTGATCCAGGAAGGCAACATCGGCTTGATGAAGGCGGTGGACAAGTTCGAATACCGTCGCGGCTACAAGTTCTCCACGTACGCCACGTGGTGGATCCGCCAGGCCATCACGCGCTCGATCGCCGACCAGGCCCGCACGATCCGTATCCCGGTTCACATGATCGAAACGATCAACAAGATGAACCGGATCTCGCGCCAGATCCTGCAGGAAACCGGCAACGAGCCGGATCCGGCAACGCTGGCCGAGAAGATGGAAATGCCCGAGGACAAGATCCGCAAGATCATGAAGATCGCGAAGGAACCGATCTCCATGGAAACGCCGATCGGTGACGACGACGATTCCCATCTGGGCGACTTCATCGAGGACACGAACACGCTGGCCCCGGCCGAAGCGGCGCTGCATGGCTCCATGCGCGACGTGGTGAAGGACGTGCTCGACAGCCTGACGCCGCGCGAAGCCAAGGTGCTGCGCATGCGTTTCGGCATCGAAATGAGCACGGACCACACGCTGGAAGAAGTGGGCAAGCAGTTCGACGTCACGCGCGAACGTATCCGTCAGATCGAGGCCAAGGCACTGCGCAAGCTGCGCCACCCGAGCCGCTCCGACAAGCTGAAGAGCTTCCTGGAAGGCAGCTAAGCATCGCGCCTTCTAAGGGCCTCTAGCTCATGCCTGGTTAGAGCAGCGGACTCATAATCCGTTGGTGCCGTGTTCGACTCACGGGAGGCCCACCATTGAACGAAGGGGTTACGGTATTTGCCGTAACCCCTTTTTTTTGGCGTTTTTTCCGACGTTCCTGGCTGGACCTCCCTCAGCCCCTTCCCGCCCGCCGTCGTGCCGTCAGCGCCAAGGCTGCCCAGTCCTTGTGCCCATCCCCATGCGCGATGGCCTCGATATGGGAGTCGCGCAGCGTGCTTGCCAGGGTCATCGGCACGTTGGCCTGTTCGCCGGCCTCCAGGGCCAGGCGGACGTCCTTGCCACCCAATGCCAGCTTGAAGCCGGCGGGTTCGAAGCGTTGTTCGGCGATGGCGCCGCCGTAGATCTTGTAGACCGGTGCGGCGAAGACCGTGGATGTGACCAGGTCAAGGAACGCGGCCGGGTCGACGTCGTAGCCCTGCGCCAGTGCCGCGCCTTCGCTCATGGCACCGATCGCGGCGCCGATCATGAAGTTCACGCCCAGCTTGACCGCATTGGCCTGTTCCGGCTTGTCGCCAAAGATCCAGGTTTTCTGGCCCAGTACGTCGAACAGCGGCTGCACGGTGGTCAGCGCCTGGGCATTGCCGGCGGCGAGGATGTTCAGCTGGCCGGCTTCGGCCACGTTGACGCGCCCCAGCACCGGCGCGGCGATATAGGCCACGCCGCGCGCCGCGTGCAGGGCGGCAAGCTCGCGGGCCAGCGCCACCGAGACGGTGCCCATGTTGATATGGATGGCCCCACGGGCCAGCGCGTCGAGCGCACCGCCGCCGAGGATGGTGTCGCGCGTGGCGGCGTCGTCGGCCAGCATCGTGATCAGTACATCGGCACCCTGGGCGGCCTCGGCCGCGGTGGTGGCGCCGTGCGCACCCTGCGCGACGATCTTGTCGACAGGGCCGGGCGAGCGATTCCAGGCGCGTACCGCATGGCCGGCCTTGAGCAGGTTTGCGGCCATCGGCAGCCCCATCGTGCCGAGTCCAAGGAAAGCGATTTGCATGACGGCCTCCATTGCGTGCGTGCTTGCGTATGACGAACTTCGCGTGCGGGCGTGCGTCGGGATGCACGTCCGGAAACGCCGCAAGTTAGCACGTCCCCGCGCCGGACGTATTAGCCCTGATGTGGGTGCGGGATGCGGCTACATGCGGTGGTCGTGCATGGCGCCGCCGCTCAGGTCGACCATGTCGGGCTGCACGTCGGCAAAGCGCACCACCTTGCCGCCGTATGTATCGACAAACTTCTTCGCGGCGTCTTCATGCTGGAATCCGGCAATTGTCGGCCCCATCGATCCCCGGCGCCGGCTGCCCACCACGTAGAACCCGGAGCGCGCATCGAACCAGTGCCCGCGCGGCTTGTCCCAGTCGGCCAGCGCCATATCCTGGGTGTACACGGCGGTCACCTTGCGCACTTGCTCGGGCCGCAGCAGCGTGCTGAACATCTCCACGGTATCGCAGTACCAGACCGGTCGGGTCTGGTCGCCGAAGAAGATCTGCGCCTTCGGGCCCGGATAGTCGGCCAGCAGCATACCGTCCAGGTCGCAGGTGGTGGCCGGGTCGAAGTCGGCCGGCGCGATGGCGACCGCTGCCGTGCGCGAGCACGCGGCCAGCAGGCCCTGGATCGACAGCAGGCCAAGGCCCACCAGTACGGTGCGACGGGTCAGGTGCGTGCGGATCATGTCCGGAATCTCCAGATGGCAAGCACCAGCGGCGCGCCAATCCACGCAAGCATGGCGCCGCCGAGTGCCCAAGGGTTGGCGAGAATGGGGGGAACGACGCTCGCCAGGCCGTACATGTCGCGCACGGCGTCCAGCGAGAACACATTGAGAATGCGGAACAGGTCGGCCGGGTTCAGCAGCAGTACCGCCGCCATGGCTGTATCGCCAAACTGGCCGCCGGTGGCGACCAGCGTGCCCAGCAGCAACAAGTCGAACACCAGCACGAAGAATAGCCACAGGGCGATAGCCAGGCCCGAGGCCCGCGCGCGGTCGCGGGCGATCACCGAAAGCAGCACCGCAATGCTCAGGAAGGCCAGCCCCAGCAGCACCGCGCTGCCGACAAAGCGCAGGAACTGGCCGAGCATGCCGGTGCCGAACTGCGCGAACAGCAGCACGCCCACCGTGGCAAAGCCTGCCAGTGTCGATAGCGTCAGCGCGGCCGCCAGGCCCAGGTACTTGCCAAGCAGCAGTTCCAGGCGCGTCAGCGGGTAGGCCAGCAGCAGGTCCAGCGATCCGCGCTCGCGTTCGCCGACAATCGCATCGAAGCCCAGCAGCAGCGCAATCATCGGGATCAGATAGATCGCCAGGCTGACCAGGCTTGCCACGACAAAGGCCGCCGAGCGCATGCCGATCTCGCCCTGCTGCGCGCCGCCGAAATAACCGATGACCAGCGAAAACGCCGCGAAGACCAGCGCGATAGCCAGCACCCAGCGGTTGCGCAGGCGGTCGCGGAACTCCTTGTTCGCCACGGTGGCGATCTGACGCCATTCAATGCACTGCATGCCGGGGCTCCGCGCCAAAGAACACATCCTCGAGCGTCGGCTCGTCGATGCGCAGGTCGTCGATACAGTCTGCCAGCAGCCCGACCAGCGTCATCTTGGTCTCACGCGGGCAGTCGAGCCGGAATTCCAGGCCGGTGCCGTGCAGGCCCACTTCGGGCAACGATTCCAGCCGCCGGCGGATCACGGGCAGCGTGCCCGGCACGATGCGCACGCGTAGCTGCAGCGGCAACTTGTGGCGGCCGCGCAGCGCGTCCACAGTGCCCATCGCCTGCACGCGGCCATTGGCCAGCAGCGCCAGCCGGTCCACGCGCTCCTGCAGCTCGCTGAGGATGTGCGAAGTGATGACGATGGTGACGCCCGCTTCTTTCTGCTCGCGCAGGATCGCGTGCACATCGCGCAGGGCCAGCGGGTCCAGGCCATTGCTTGGTTCATCTAGAAACAGCACGCGCGGCGCGCCCAGCAACGCCTGCGCAAAGCCCAGCCGCTGCCGCATGCCCTTGGAATACTCGCGCACCGGACGTTGTGCGGCGTGAGCCAGCCCGAATCGTTCCAGCAGGGCGGGGCAATCTTGCGCATTCGCGCCTTTCAGGCGGGCGAAGAAGCGCAGCGTTTCGAGCCCATTGAGGTTGTCATAGAGCACCAGGTTCTCGGGCAGGTAACCGATGCGCCGGCGCGCGGCGCGGAAGGCGGCGGTGCCCACGGCCGCACCATCGATCTCGATGGTGCCGCGCGACGCCGGTACCAGGCCCAGCATCATCCTGAACAGCGTGCTCTTGCCCGCGCCGTTGTGGCCGATCAGGCCGAACATCTCGCCCGCATGCATCTGCAGGCTGACGCCATCGACGGCGTGCACGGCGCCATAGTGCCGGGCCACGTCGCGCAGGACCACGGTTGCGCGGGATGTGCCGGAATCGGATTCTCTAGGGTTGGTCACGCCAGTGACTCCATTGCGGATGATCGGGGGCCATGCGCGGCGCGGCATCGACCACGCCGGGTACGCGCATGACGGGAAACTGTCGGGACACCACGCGCAGCGCCTGCACGGCGGGGCTGGCGAACAGCAGCTTGACGGCCGGATGCCGCCAGGTGAGGCGATCGACCACGTCGTTGGCTTCGTAGGGCATGTCGCCAATGCCGTCGCCATTGCGGTCCCAGCCCAGGTAGTTGCTCCAGTGATTGCCGCCCGGCTTGCCGGCCGCGTCGCCCCAGGGTTCGTCGCGTGCGCCCACATAGCGCACCTGTTCCTGGTTGCCGATAAAGTCGTTGCGCTGTACGACATTGCGCGTGGACCCGGCTGACAGGTGCACACCCACCCGGTTGTCGATCACGAGATTGCCGCGCAGCGTGACGTATTCGGCGTCGTAGATAAAGAAGCCGCGCGCGTTGTCGGCGACGACATTGCGCTCCACCACGGCGTCCTGCACGGTGCGCAGCATGATGCCGTGGTCGACATTGCCCCAGGTGCGGTTGTTGCGCACGGTCTGGTCGCGCACTTCCATCAGCGCCAGGCCGCCGCGATTGCGGTAGCTTTCGTTATCTTCCCAGAGGTTGTAGTAGGAATTCATGTAGTGGCTGCCATAGCGGCTATGGTGCAGCCGGTTGCCACGGAAGACGGCATGGTGCGAGACATCCACGTAAAGGGCGTCGCGCACAAAGCTGATCTGGTTGTCGAGAATCCGCGCCCCGCGCGTGTTGTAGAGCTGGATGCCATTGCCGCGTTGCGACGACTGGTAATCCCGCTTGCCGGTGATCACATTGTTCGCCACGCGTACGTCGTTGGCCTTCTCGATCCAGAGGCCGAACAGGTTGTAGGTAAGTTCGCAGCCGGTGACGACCGCGCGGTGCGCGCCGGGCATGATGTAGATGCCGGCCTCCTGATGCTTCAGGCTGTCGCCGGAATCGCGCACGATCAGGCTGTCGAGCATCACGTCCGGGGCCGTGACGGTGATCGTGTTGCCGCGCAGCCCGCCACTGATGGTGGGCCGGCCCAGGCCGCGCAGTGTCAGTGGCTTGTCGATGCGCAGGTTTTCTTCGTAGTAGCCGTGTGCGATGCGGATTTGGTCGCCATCTCGCGCGGCCGCGATGGCCTGCTGGATCGACGCACCCGGATGGACATCGATCACGGCGGCACCGGCCGCGTTCGTGATGAACGCGAGCCCCAGCAGCCAGCGTCTGATGGAATCGATCATGGTGCGGCCTGTCCGTCCGTCTGCGGGGTCTGGCGCGTCTGCGGCGTCTGCTCTTCGGCAACCGGCACGATGGGGATGAAGTACCCGTTACGGCCGATAGGGGTGAGCGGCAGGCCGTCGCGCTCGCGCCGCTTGCGTTCCCTGGCCAGCGGCGGGCAGGCATGGGCATCGGTATAGAGCACCATGCAGTCCAGGCACAGCAGGCACTCGCGCGGGTCGATGCGGCCCTTGTCGTCGATGGCCTGGGCCCCGCATCCCACCGCGCAGGCCTTGCAGCGCGTGCAATCGGGTTTGCGACGGATGCCGAAGACCCGGAACATGCTCGGAATCGCCAGCGATGCACCCAACGGGCACAGGTATTTGCAGTAAGGCCGCTCCGTGAACAGCGACAGGCCCAGGATGGCGCAGACGAACAGCCCGAAAGGCCAGGCGCGATTCTGGATGCCAACCAGGAACGTGGTCTTGAACGGTTCGACCTCGGCAAGCTTCTCGGCCAGGCCCATCGACAGCAGCGAGACCCCCAGCAGGCCAGCGAAGACGCCGTATTTCAGCCATTTCAGCTTGTCATGGACCTTGCGCGGCAACTGGAACTGGAAACGTCGGAGTCCGACCAGCCGGCCGATGCGGAACATGGCTTCGGACAGCGATCCGAACGGGCAGAGCCATCCGCAGAACAGCCCGCGTCCCCAGATCAGCACCGTGGCGGCGATAAAGATCCAGAACAGGAACACGAACGGATCGGACAGGAACAGCGACCAGCGCCACTGGAACAGCAGCGAATGCACCCACGTCAGTACCTGCGTGACGGACGGCTGTGCCATCGCGCCAAAGCCCACAAACGCGATGCTGATGGCCCAGGCGCTGTACTTGAAGATGTTGACCGGCCACTTGTTGCGCTGGGTAGCACGGCGCGTGAGCTGGTTGCGGAACGCGTGCACCACGGCCACAGCCACCAGGAACGCCGCGAACAGGCCGATGCTGACCGCGCGCGATTTCCACGCTTTCAGCCATGCGGGCGTGGGCGTTTCCACCTTGGGGCGTCCGCCTGCCAGTAGTTTGGCAGGCAGCCAGTATTCGGCATCGAAGCTCGCGAAGGTGCGCGCGCCGGTGGCACGGTCCACGCGATTGCCCAGGAAAACCAGCTTCCAGGGCCAGGCCGCGGAGAACGCCCCGGAGCGCACGATGAAGATGGCCGATTCGTTAAATGGCGGTGCGTCGTCGGGCGCCAGGCCGTAGAGGTTCAGGTAATCGAGATCGCGGAACGTAAAGGTGTCGTCGCCCTGGCGGATCTGCACGCGGTCGTAGAGCCCGCCGCGCACGAAGCCCGATCCCTTGAACGATTCCTTGCCCGCCGTGCGGATCACGAAGATCGCATTTTCTCCAGCACGCAGGCTTTGCCGCAGGTTGTCCCATCCGCGCTCGCCCAGCACGCTGCGTCCGACGTCGGGATGGTTCAGGTCGCCGAACCAGAGTTCGATGAACGGCTCCTTCGATGACGCAAGCCCGACCTGGCCATTCTCGATGCGCAGCGTCTTCACCAGCCCCTGGTCCACCAGCGACTTCCAGGCCAGTTTCGGATTGCCTGGCGCGAACTGCGCCGCGGCACGCTGCACGGGCGCCAGGATGCCGACCTGGCGCGCCACGGCCGCGCCGGAGGTCATCAGCACCTGGTTCTGGGCGATGACGGTCACGGTGGCGCCCGAAATGGCATCGACGCCAAGCACCCCTTCGTCCGGGCGTGCACTGCCGATCTCGATCTTGTCGGTCACCGACTTGCCGACATACTGGGCGTTGAAGCGTGGCAGCGCGGTCTCGGGAATCCCGAGCAACAGGATCGGCTCGGAGTGCTTGAGCACCTTGATGCCGACAAAGCGGCCGCCATTGTCCATGCCGATCAGCGTCACCACCGGCTTGCCGGAATAGGCCGGCGTGTCGGTGATATCGGTCGACAACATCACGTAGCCCAGTCGCGGGCGCTTGCCGTCGGCGCCTGCGGGGCCGTAGGCCTCGACGTATGGTGGCTGGCCCATGCGCACCGAGAACGTATCGGCGCCAGGAAAGACGTCCTTGCAGGACACCCGGGCACACAGGTCGGGCGCCGTGGCAAGGTCGGCGGGCAGGTGCGCCTCGTAGGCCGTGTCGGCCAGGGCGGGGTGCCACGCGTGGGCGGCAAGAAGCAGCGCGGCCAGCATGACCGCGCGCAATACGGATAGGAGTGACATGGCTCGGGGGCGTCGCCCGTCCGCGCGTGTGGGGACTGCGCGGACGGCGGGGCTGGCGTCAGGCTTCGACGATCATGCGCGTACGCATCTCCAGATGCAGCGCGTGGCAGAAGTGGGTGCAGTAGCACCAGAAGACGCCCGGCTTGTCCGCGATAAACGTCACGGAGGCCGTTTCCTGCGGGTTCACGATGAAGTTGACGTTGTACTTCGGGATCGCGAAGCCGTGCGTCAGATCCTCTACCTTGTCCAGGTTGGTCAGGATCAGCGTGACCTCGTCACCCTTCTTCAGCTTGAATTCGCGCAGGCTGAACACGGGCGCCTGCGACGTCATGCGCACCGTCACCTTCTTGCCTTCGCGCGTGACGCCCGACTTGTCCGGGCTGACCGCCAGCGGGAAGTCGTCCATCGCATAGACCTGTTTCGGCTTCACCAGGTCGCGCTTGAAGATGATGAAGTCATGTGGTTCGCCGCGCACCGGGTGGTCGGCCAGCAGCACCATCTTGTCGCCGGAGATATCCACCAATTGTTCGTTCTCCGCGTGCAGCGGGCCCACGGGCAGGAATCGGTCCTTCGAGAACTTGCAGCCTACGGCCAGGTACTTGCCGTCGGCGGCAATCGTTTCCGACTGCGATGCATTGACGTGGCCCGGCTGGTATTGCACGTCGAGCCGGTCCACCACGTACTTGGCGCTCTTGTCGCCGCCGTGGAAGCGGATGGCCGCGTCGACGTTCCATTTCACCAGCTGGCTGTCCAGGAACAGGGTGGTGTAGGCGTTGCCGCGTCCGTCGAATGCCGTGTGCAGCGGCCCGAGGCCCAGTTCCACCTCGGCCACGATGGCGTCGTCGATCTTTTCCATCTTGCCGTCGAACCAGTCGAGCACCTTCGACAGCTCGATCACGGTACAGGTGGGCGACAGCTTGCCGGCACAGATAAAGTACTTCTGGTCCGGGCTGGCGTTCACGCCGTGCGGATTCTTCGGCACCGACACATAGGCGGTCAGCGCGGTCTTCGGGTCCTGGTTGGCGGCATGCGTGCCGTCCACCACGGGCACTTTCGAGTCGCCGTAGGTCTTGAACTTGCCGGCCTTGACGGCCGCCTCGATGCGGGCGACGTTGAAAAACAGGCAGGCGTCGCGCTCGGCGGACATCATTTCCTCGAAGTGCGCGCCGTTCTCGGTGTTGTACTGGTTGGTGGCGGCCAGCTTGCCGTCATACGACGTCGCCACGAGGTCGCAGTTGCCGTCGATCAGCACCTGCCAGCGCACGGCCATGGTCTCGGCGTCGACGCACGAGAACAGGCTGCGGTACTTCGTGCCGTCATCGGTCGGCGTATTGGGCAGCGGAATCGCGAACTCTGCGCCGCAGAACACGCGCGTGGTGTAGTTGATGGCCGGGTCCACCGGATCGCGCTTGTCCGGGAAGATGCCGTGGAAGCCCTGCACGTTGGGCAGTTCGGTGATCTTGTCGCAGATGAAGTAGTCGAGCCGGATCCGTGCGATGCGCGAGTTGATCTTGTCGTTGATCCACGCATAGCGGCCGTCGTAGTTGCCGTCCTTGTACGACGCGTGCGTATGGTGCGAGTCGCCCACGGTGTAGCGCAGCGAGCCGTCCGCCCGGGTGCCCATGACCTTCTTCGACTCGTTGGTGATGCCCCAGCCCACCAGCGCGTCGGGCACGAAGCACGGAATGCGCAGCAGCTCGCGGCCCGACGGCAGGCCCAGCACGCGCATGTCGCCGGTGTGGCCGCCGCTCCAGAGGCCGTAGTACGTATCGAGTTCGCCCGGCTTCAGGTGGACGTTGGCGGCGCTGCCGCCGTGCGACGGCGCGGGCGCCGCCTTGCCTTCGCTGCTGGCGCCCGCCACGGCGGCGCCCTTGTCGGAACATGCTGCGATACCTGCCAGGCTGGCCATGGCGGCCGTGCCCAGGAACTGGCGGCGACCAATTCCGCCTGCAGCGTTCCTGTTCTCGTTCTGCTTGCTCATCGAGACCCTCGGGATAGTAATGACCGGCTTTCCGGCCAGAAATGAAATCGCACTGGAGTTGGCGAGATATTCCCGGCACTTTCCAAAGAGGGGATTGATGGTGGTCAACGAATCAAAGAAATTATGATTCTCAACAACAGTTTGATTTGTTCCAACTCGCGCGGCTTGCGGCATTCCTAGAATGGCTGTTTCGCTAAACAACGGGAACGGATCATGGAACAGGCCAACGCTTGCCACGCGGTGGAGGCGCAGATGTCCGCGCACGGTGCGGCGCGGCGCCGATGGGTGCAGGCCGTGCCGTTGCTGGCCGCGGCGCTATGGCTGAGGCCGGCGCTAGCGGGCGTGGGCACGGCGCAGTCTTCGCGCACGCTGATGGGAACGCGCGTCGACATCACGGTGGACGGCGTGGCCCGGCCCATCGCAGAAGCGGCCATGCAGGCGTCCTGGACGGAGATGACCCGCCTGGCGGACATGATGAGCCGCTACCGGCTGGGCAACCCCGTTCACGCGTTGCAGTTGTCGGCGGGCCTGCAGCCGGTGCCGGTGCCACCCGAGATGATGCGCGTGCTGACGATGGGGCAGGCCGTCTCGGCACGCAGCCAAGGCGCGTTCGACATGACGGTGGGGGCTCTGACCGGCTGGCGCTTCGATCGTGCCGAACCCGTGGTGCCGGCCGCCACCGAGATTGCACGTGAACTGCCGCTGGTGGATTACCGCGATCTGCGGCTCGACCCGCAGCAGCAGACGGCATACCTGCGCCGGCGCGGCATGCGGGTGGACCTTGGCGGCATTGCCAAGCTGCCCATCCTGCAGGCCGGCATGGCCGCCCTCAAGGCGCATGGCGTGGCGGCGGCAATGATCAACGGCGGCGGCGACGTGCTGGTCAGCGGGCATCCGCAAGGCCATTCGGGCGCCGGTTCCCGCGAGCGGGACTGGCGTATCGGCGTACGCGATCCGATGGCGCCAGACAGGTTGATTGGCGTGCTGCGCGTGCGTGGCGATGTCGCGGTGGCGGCGTCAGGCGACTACGAGCGTAGTTTCACGGTGGCCGGCAAGCGCTACCACCATATCCTCGATCCCGACACCGGCATGCCGGAGCAGCGCATGCGCGGGGTGGTGCTGGTGGCGCGCCAGGTCGACGCCGTCAACGGCATGGGTCCGGCGATGATGGTGGCGGGACAGGCAGCAGGACAGCGCTGGCTGGGTGCGATGCCGGGCGTGGATGCGCTGATGGTGGATGCGGCGGGCCTGCGCTGGATGTCCGCCGGCATGCGCGAGCGGCTTGGCCCGTGCAGCGGCGAACCTGTCTGCACGACCTGACATGCAGGCATTATCCCGAGGCATCGAAATGCCTCGTTACACGGCTTACAGAACGAGCGTCCTCCGGCGAACGGCCTGCGGCATTAGTGGAGGCAGGGCAACGGCCCTGACAACACGAAACCGCAAACGTCATCCATCGGAGGAAATCATCATGAAGCGCCATTCCGTCTTGCTCGCCGGCCTGTTCGTCGCGGCGTTTTCCGGCATCGCCAGCGCACAGACCGGTGCCGTCGTCCATGACACGCAGCGGGACATCAATCAGCAGCAGCGGATCGAGAGCGGCCTGCAATCGGGCGCCCTGACCACGCGCGAGGCGGCGGGCCTGGAAAAGCAGGAGGCGCACGTGGATCGCATGCAGGCCAACGCGGAGCGCAACGGTCGCGTGTCGCCGCAGGAGCAGGCGCGCATCCAGAACGCGCAGAACCGTGTGAGCCAGGACATTGCGCATGACACCCACAACGGGGCGATCGGCAATCCGAACAGTGTGTCGTCGCAACGGATGCAGGCCGATGTCCAGCGCAATATCCAGCAGGAAACGCGCATCCGCAATGGCGTGCAGAACGGCTCGCTGACCAACCGGGAGACCGCGCAGCTGGAGCGCGGCGAGGCGCATGTGGATCGCTCGGAAGCCCGCGCTGGCCGCAACGGCCATGTGAACGCCGGTGAGCAGGGTGCGGTGACACGTGCCGAGAATCATGCCAGCGGCCGGATCTATCGGGACAAGCACAACGGCCGCGTGCGCGGGTAAGGCCGGTGCCGGCCCCCTCTGCCGCGTGCCGGGAGAGGGGGTTGCCGGCTAGTCCGCCACCGCCACGTTCACCTGCTTCAGTGCGTGAAACGGTTCCAGCTGGGCGGGCGAGGCGTCGGCGTCGGTGACCAGCGTCCAGGCGCGCTCCAGCGGGGTCCAGTGCTGCTGCCGGGCGCGGCCGAGCTTGGTGGAGTCGACCAGCACGAAGATGTCGGCGGCCTGGCGGATGATGCATTCCTTCAGGTAGGCCTGCTCCGCGCTGGCTTCGCACAGGCCCACGCCGGCCACCACGCCGTCTGCGCCCAGGAATGCCTTGTCGACGCTGATGCGTGACAGTGCCACCTGGGCCAGCGGGCCGAATGTGCCCATGCTCGACGGGCGTACATCGCCGCCAATCAGCGTGACGCGGATCCTGGGCAGGCCGGCCAGCGCGGTCACGGCCAGCAGGTTGGTGGTGTAGACGTGCAGGTCCTCGCGCGCGGCCAGCAGGCGGGCCAGCGCGGCGGCCGTGGTGCCGCTGTCCAGCAGCACCGCATCGCCGTCCTGTACGAAGCTTGCCGCCAGGCGCGCGATGGCTTCCTTCTGGTCGCGCTGCAGGGCCTTGCGTTCCTCCAGCGATGCCTCGGGTTCGTGGCCGCCCACCTGCATCAGTGCGGCGGCGCCGCCGTAGGTGCGGACGATGCGGCCTTCGCGTGCCAGCGCGGTCAGGTCGCGGCGCACGGTGGCCTCGGACACGCCAAGGCTTGCAGTCAGGCGTTCGACGTTGGCGTCTTCGCCGGCAAGCACGAGTTCGAGGATGGCGCGGCGGCGGTCGGCGGCTTTCATGAAGGAGACAAGAAAAAGGGGATCGAAAAACGATCCCCGATCTTACAGCAGTGCAGGCGCCGTCAGATGCGCACCTGTGCCATCAGGCGCGGCGGGTGGCCAGTTCCGCGCCCTGGCGCAGCGCTTCGAGCAGGCTGCGCTCGTCGGCGATGCCCTTGCCGGCGATGTCGAACGCGGTGCCGTGGTCAACCGACGTGCGGATGACCGGCAGGCCGACGGTGATGTTTACGCCGGCTTCCAGGCCCAGCACCTTGACGGGGCCGTGGCCCTGGTCGTGGTACATCGCCACCACCAGGTCGAAGTCGCCCCGGCCGGCGCGGTAGAACAGCGTATCGGCCGGCAGCGGGCCTTCCACATCCACGCCCTGGGCGCGCAGCGCTTCCACGGCCGGGATGATCTTCTGCTCTTCCTCGCCCTGGCCGAACAGGCCGTTCTCGCCGGCGTGCGGGTTGATGCCGCACACGCCGATGCGCGGGGCGGCAATGCCGGCGCGCTTGAGCGTGGTGTTGCCGCGGTCGATCGTGCGCTGTACCAGGCCCGGCTCGATCTTGCGGATGGCATCCATCAGGCCGATGTGGGTGGTCACGTGGATCACGCGCAGCTTCGGCGCCACCAGCATCATCGACACTTCGGGCGTGCCGGTCAGGTGCGCCAGCATCTCGGTATGGCCCGGAAACTTGTGGCCACCCGCGTGCAGCGCTTCCTTGTTCAACGGCGCGGTGCAGATGGCATCGATCTTTTCCTGCTGCGTGAGCTGCACGGCACGCTCGATGTAGCGGAACGCGGCGTCGCCGGCCACGGCCGACAGCTTGCCGAACGGCAGGTCTTCCGGGATCAGGCCCAGGTCGATGCAGTCGATCGTGCCCAGTTCGAAACGGGCCTCCTCGGGCGACGCAATCGGACGCACCTTGAGCGTCGAGTTGACCAGGCGGGCCGCCTGCTCCAGCCGGCGCGCGTCGCCGATCACCAGCGGGCGGCACTGGGCGTAGACGCTCTCGTGCGCCAGGCTCTTGACGATGACTTCGGGGCCAATGCCCGTGGCATCACCCATCGTGATGCCGATTACCGGAATGTAGTCGCTCATTTGTCCATGTCCCGTTCAGTGGGGAAATCAGTCTTGGCGCATGGCTTGCCAGGCAAGCCATAGCGCGGCCTCGGTGCCGAACGCGCCCGCCTTGGTGGCAATGCGGCGCGTGGGGCCCGTGGTGGTTTCGGATAACGGCACGCCGGCTTCCACTTCGCGCTTCAGCGTGAGGGCGCCGATGCCGGCAGCCGCCAGCATCGCACGTGCCGTTTCGCCGCCGGTGGCGATCAGGCCGCCGACGTGTGCGAAGCAGGGCAATACCAGACGGGCCAGTGCAGTCGACAGTTGCGGCCCTTCGGCCGGGTCGAACGCGTCGTCGCGGCCGATGCTGACCAGCAGGTCGCGGCCCGCCATCAGGCATTCGGCAATCGATTGCTGCGAGGCGATCCACGCCGCGTGATGGGCCCCGTCGCGCAGCGCCTGGGGCGGCACCACCAGCGCGTCGATGCCGGCCTGCTCGCAAAGATAGCTTGCCTGTTTGCCCGACACGCCGGACATGCTGCCCACCAGCGTCAGCACCGGACCTTCGTGGCGGGGCGCCGAGGGGGCGGCGTATTCCACGCCACGCACCGGTGCGGCCGTCGACAGGGCACGCGCCAGGCCGCCCGAGCCCACCCAGAACACCGGCGACGCCAGGTCGACTGACGCCTGGGCCAGCGTGAGCAGGTCGGCTTCGGTTTCGGCATCGCTGACCACGGCCTGATAGCCCTCGGCCTGCCAGGTTGCCAGTTGCGACTGCACGGCGGCCATGCCGGCGCGCAGCGTGTACAGGGAAATGCGCGCGGTGCGCAGGCCCTGGGCCTGGAGCAGCGCCACCATGTCGGCGGGGCCGTTCAGCCCTTCCAGGCGCCAGATGTCGGTGTCTTCGAGCGGCTGGCCGTTGACGAACATGCGGCCATCGCGCGTGACGCGGCCCGTGGCCGGGAAGGCCGGGGCCACGACGGCCAGGCCTGCCACCGGCTGCAGCGCGGCCGTTTCGACGGCCCAGTTGCCGCGCAGCGTGGAATCGATCTTCTTGTAGAGCCGGCGGTGCGCAGCGGTGCCGCAACGCCAGGCTTCGAGATTGCGCGCCGCGGCGTCGGCCGGCGCCAGGCGGCGGCTGTCGACGTCGGCGGCCACTACATCGGCACCGCCAACTTCCGTGGCTGCCACTGCATCCAGCGTCACCACCGTGCGCGCGCCATGCGCGGCGAAGCCGATCGCACAGTCTGCCGCGCCGGACAGGTCGTCGGCGATGATCAGCCAGCTCATGCGGCAGTCCTGGCCATGGCGGCGTTCGTCCGCCGTGCCACGCGGCGCGCCACGAAGGCGGTCAGCAGCGGGGTCAGCACGGAGGTCACCACCACGCAGGCTGCCACCAGGATCGTGGCGTGTTTGGCGGCCTCGGTGTAGGCCGGATTGGCGGCCGCCACCAGTGTCGGTACGGCTGCCGCGTTGCCTGCGGTACTGGCGGCTGCAACGCCCGCCACGCCGGTGCCACCGCTCAGGCGGTCGGCGATATAGAGTGCGAAGCCGGTCACCACGACCACGGCAACGCCCAGGCCCAGGCCCAGCATGCCGGCCTGCCAGACCTTGTGCAGGTCCAGGCCGGCGCCCAGCGCCAGGGCGAAGAACGGAATCATCACCGGCACGGCCTTGCTCAGGAATTCGCGCATCTCGCGGTCCAGGTTGCCCAGGATCATGCCCAGCATCAGCGGCAGGATGCTGCCGACCAGCGTCGGCCACGGGAAGGCCGACAGGCCTGCCACGCCCAGCGTGACCATGGTCAGGAACGGGCCCGATTCGAGCGACATGATCGTATAGGCGCCCACGTCCTCGGGCTTGCCGTACTGGCCCATCAGCGCCATGTACAGGCCGCCGTTGGTGTCGTTCATCGCTGCCACCACGGCCAGCGTGGACAGCCCGGCGAACATGCCGGCGCTGATCGGCGCCTCGCCCAGGAAGTGGCCCAGGATCACGCCCAGCAGGATGGCCGTGCCAACCTTGGTGGCAAACAGCACGCCGCCCTTCTTGACGATGTAGGGGGTGGCCTTGACGCTGATGCTGGCGCCCATGCAGACGTAGAACACGGCCAGGACCGGCAGCGCGCCGGTGAACAGGGCATTGGTGAACGACCCGAAGAACTTCGGACCATCGGGGGCAAACGTTGCAACCAGCGAACCGATCAGCAACGGCACGATCATCATGCCGCCCGGCACGCGCTCGATGGCGCGCTTGATGTGAATCTGCATCCTCGTCTCCTGCCGCGCGGGTGCGGCAACTGTGTGTTTTGCGCAGGTGTTTGATCGAATCGATCAAACGTGGGCCGAAGTGTAGGCCAAACGATCAGTTTTGACCAGTTCGGTCATTAAAATGATTGAAATGATCATATGGTCACTCGGCCGCCTGCGCGACACGCGTTGCGCTATCGTATGACTCCCGCTGTTTGCCACCTACCTGTCAATTGGAACTGGAGCCCAAATGAGACTGATCGGCATGCTCGATTCTCCCTACGTCCGCCGCGCGGCCATCACGCTGCGGCTGCTGGGTTTGCCCTATGCGCTGGAGCAGGTGTCGGTGTTTCGCACCTTCGAGCAGTTTCGCGCGATCAACCCGGTGGTCAAGGCCCCGAGCCTGGTTTGCGACAACGACGTGGTGCTGATGGATTCGACGCTGATCGTCGACTACGCCGAGGCGTTGGCCGGGCGCAGCCTGATGCCAACGGAACTGGCGGCCCGCCAGCGTGCGCTGCGCATCGTGGGGCTGGCGCTGGCGGCGTGCGAAAAGGCGGTGCAGCACGTCTACGAACACAACCTGCGCCCGACCGAGAAAGTGCATCAGCCGTGGGTGGAGCGTGTCGATGGTCAGTGCGCCAGCGCCTTCGCGTTGCTCGAAGCCGAGATGAAGGCCGTGCCGGTGCCGGCGACCGAGCAGGCGCTGGATCAGGCCGGGCTGACGGCCGCCGTGGTGTGGACGTTCACGCAGGCATTGCTACCGGGCCGGGTAGCGCCTGTAGCGCATCCGGCGCTGGCTGCATTCACCGCTGCGGTGGAGGCGTTTCCGGCCTTCCGGGCATTGCCGCACGCGTAAATGTGATGTGTTGACTGAGCAACATTGCACGAACCCTGCGCCTGCGATGCGATACCCCACCAAGACCCCCACAAACGGGTGATGTGGCGCTAGTCGCGTTGCATCACGATACGCGGCGGGGTGACAGGATCCTTGCCCCGCTACCACTTCTGCCCCGCGACCTCCCCGGCCAGCGGGGCTTTTTCCTTATAGGGCCGACCTGGCGCTCTCAGGGCGCTCTTCGGGTCTTCATCGCGCCTTCAGGATGGACTCGATCTGCGCGGCCGCATGGCGCAGCGGCGGCAGGTAGTGCTTTTCCAGATATGACTGGTCGCGGCTGCCCAGCACCATGCTCAGGCCCAGCCCGGCCACCACCTTGCCGCTCTGGTCGGTCAGCGGCACCGAGATGCCCGCGAAACCATCGACCAGTTCGCTGACCAGCGTGCAATAGCCATCGGCCCGCACTTGCGCGAGCTTGGTCGCAAGCGCGGGGCGGGAACTGATCGTAAAGGGCGTCAGCTTGCGCAGTTCGGCACTGTCCAGATAGGCGGACAGCGCGTCGTCGTCGAGCCCGGCCAGCAGCACGCGCCCCAGCGAATGGGCATAGGCGGGCATGCGGCGGCCAATCGCCATGTCCACGCGCAGCAACTGGCTGGGCTCCTCGCGCGCCACCAGCACCACCGACTCGTGGTCCAGCATGCCGATGGAGCAGCTTTCGCCGGCCTCGGCACAGAGTGCCTGCAGGTAGGGGCGCGCAAGTTGCGGCAGGTTCATCGACGCAAAGTAGGCATAGCCCAGGTCCATGACCCTGGGTGTCAGCACGAACTGGCGGCCTTGCTGTGCCACATAGCCGTTGTGCGCCAGCGTCAGCAGCAGGCGGCGCGCCGCGGCACGCGTCACATCGAGCTGCTCGGCCACGTCCTGCATCGTCAGACGCCCCGTGCCGCCCGCGAACAGGCGCAGCAGGGCCAGGCCCTTGGTCAGGGAGTCGAGCAGTTCTTCCTTGCGGGGAATCTCGGTGGCGCTGTCGGCGAGCGCATCGGTGGCGGCTTCGGCGAGGGATTCGGTGGCTTTGGCGTCGCTGCGCGGCATGTTGGATCGAACGGATCGAAAATCGAAATAAGGGGTTTCTGCGGGTCACACCTGACTTGCGCCTGGCCGCCCGATCCGTATGATAGATGTTTCGCGAACATTTGTTCGCAAAACGTGGATCGGTAGAAACCACGACAGATCAAGACTCAGGAGGCGGCAATGAAGGTGATCACCACCGCGCAGGCGGCGGAACTCGTCCAGACCGGCTGGACCGTAGCCAGCGCGGGGTTTGTCGGCGCCGGCCATGCCGAGGGCGTGACCGAGGCGCTGGAGCAGCGCTTTCTGCGTGATGGCCTGCCGCGCGACCTGACGCTGATCTATTCCGCAGGGCAGGGCGACCGCGGCGCACGCGGGGTGAACCACTTCGGCAATGCCGGCATGACGCGCGCCGTTGTCGGCGGGCACTGGCGTTCGGCCACGCGCCTGGCCACGCTGGCGATGAACGAGGATTGCGAAGGCTTCAACTTGCCGCAGGGTGTGCTCACCCATCTGTATCGCGCCATCGCGGGCGGCAAGCCGGGCGTGCTGACGAAGATCGGCCTGCACACCTTTGTCGATCCGCGCACCGCGCAGGACCCGCGCTACCACGGCGGTGCGGTCAACCAGCGCGCCCGCGACGCGATTGCGGCGGGTACTGCGAACTGGGTCGAGGCGGTGGATTTCCGTGGCGATGAATACCTGTTCTATCCAGCCTTCCGCATCGATTGCGCGCTGATCCGCTGCACCGCGTCGGACCCGCGCGGCAACCTGAGCACGCATCGCGAGGCGTTCCACCACGAACTGCTTGCCATGGCGCAGGCGGCCCACAACTCGGGCGGCATCGTGATCGCGCAGGTCGAGTCGATCGTCGACTACCACGAGACGCTGCAGTCGATTCACGTGCCCGGCATTCTGGTGGACTACGTGGTGGTCAGCGAGCAGCCTGCGCATCACCAGATGACATTTGCCGAGACGTACAACGACGCCTACGTGCGCCCGTGGCGAGGCGAAAAAGCCGATGCCGCGGAGAAGGCGAAGGAAGCCCAGGCGTTGCCGCCCGCGTCGGCCCCGCTGGACGCCCGCACCATCGTGCAGCGCCGCGCCGTGATGGAACTGGCCGCACGCCGGCCGCGCGTGGTGAACCTGGGTGTCGGGATGCCGGCCGCCGTGGGCGCGCTGGCGCACCAGGCCGGGCTCGACGGCTTCACGCTGACCGTGGAGGCGGGCCCCATCGGCGGCACGCCGGCCGATGGCCTGAGCTTTGGCGCGTCGGCCTATCCCGAGGCCGTGGTGGACCAGCCCGCGCAATTCGATTTCTATGAGGGTGGCGGCATCGACCTGGCAATCCTGGGCCTGGCCGAACTCGACGGCCACGGCAACGTCAACGTGAGCAAGTTTGGCGAAGGCGAGGGCGCGCTGATCGCTGGCGTGGGCGGCTTTATCAACATCACGCAAAGTGCGCGCGCGGTGGTGTTCATGGGCACGCTGACGGCCGGTGGCCTGGAGATCGGCGCCGAGGGCGGCATGCTGCAGATCGTCAGGGAGGGGCGCGTCAGGAAGATCGTGCCCGAGGTCTCGCACCTGAGTTTCAACGGCCCGTACGTGGCGTCGCTGGGCATTCCGGTGCTGTATGTGACCGAGCGCGCCGTGTTCGAGATGCGTGCCGATGCCAATGGCGAGGCCCGCCTGACGCTGGTGGAAATCGCACCGGGCGTGGACCTGCAACGCGATGTGCTCGACCAATGCGCCACACCGGTGGCCGTGGCCGACGACCTGCGCACGATGGACGCGCGCCTGTTCCAGCCGGGCCCGATGCGGCTCTGAGTACAGCGCAGCGCCAGAGATTCAAGAAATTACGAGAACGATTACGAGAACAGGTCCGCTGTACCGGGCCGATATTGGAGGAAGCACTGTGCAACACCGTCGTCAATCCCGTCGTCTGGCGCTTTCCGCGCTGGCCCTGGCAGCCGTGCTGCCGTTTGCATCGGCATCGGCGCTGGCGCAGCAGAACTACCCGGACAAGCCGATCCGCCTGGTGGTGCCGTTCCCGGCCGGTGGCCCGACCGATACCGCCGCGCGCATCATCGGCCAGAAGATGGGCGAGACGCTGAAGCAGACCATTGTCGTCGACAACCGCCCAGGCGCCTCGGGCACCATCGGCACCGAAACCGTGGCGAAGGCCGCGCCCGACGGCTATACGCTGGTGATGCTGGCAACGCCCACCCTGCTGGCGCCGTACCTGCTGCCGCGCAAGGGCTACGACATCTTCAAGGATTTCACGCCGGTTGGTAACGCCTACGAACTGCCGATCGTGATGGTCGTGAATCCGCATGCGCTGCCCGATGTGACCGACCTGCAGTCATACATCGCCAAGGCCAAGGCCGCCCCCGGCAAGATGAACTACACCAGCGCCGGCAACGGCAGCTTTGGTCATCTGTCGACCGAGCTGCTGAAGAACCTGGGCCACTTCGACGTGCAGCACGTACCGTACAAAGGCAGCGCACCGGCCATTTCCGACCTGCTGGCCGGGCAGGTGCCGATGATGTTCTCGGACATGATCGCGGCGCTGCCGCATATCAAGGCCGGCAAGCTGCGCCCGATCGCGGTGGGTTCGAGCAAGCGCGTCACGTTTGCGCCGGAGGTGAAAACGGTGGCCGAGCAGGGCTTCCCTGGGTTCGACGCGTCTTCGTGGGGTGGCCTGCTGGTGCCGGCCGGCACGCCGAAGGACGTGGTGGCGAAACTGTCCGACGCGCTCAAGGGCGCGCTGGCCGATCCGACCGTTCAGCAGAAGATGCTGGGCGCCGGCACCGTGGCGTCGTACCTGCCGTCCGACCAGCTCGCCACCCGCATGCAGAACGACTACGCGAAGTGGGGCAAGGTCATCAAGGACAACAACATCAAGAGCGATTGATGTCTGTGTGAATCCGGCGCGCCTGGTCCCGCTGCGGGGTGTACGGGGCCGGCGCGCATCGTAAAAGCTCCAAACTCGGCGCCAGATTCAGGCCTGCACGGCCAGCGTCTGCTGGAACTGCGATACACCGTTCAAATCACGAAGGTCCACGGTCAGCGCGCGCGACGCGGGATCGATGTTGACCTCGCCAAAGAACTGGAAGCCGGCAAACGGCGACATGTTCTGGGCAGTGGGCGCTTTCTGGAAGACGACGCGCGGGCCGAACGTGTTGTCGAGCGGATTCGGCCCGAAGCTGCCCGCGTTGAGCGGTCCGGCCACGAATTCCCAGAACGGATCGAAGTCCTTGTACACGGCACGCTCGGGCGCATAGTGGTGCGCGGCGCAGTAATGCACATCCGCCGTGAGCCACACCACGTTCTTCAGTCCGGCCTGTTTGATCCGCGTCAGCAGACGTGCGGTCTCCAGTTCGCGGCCCAGCGCCGGGCCGTCGCCATTGGCGATGGCTTCCCATCTGGCGCGTCCCTGCGCGTCCTTGCCGTCCGGCACGCCCAGGCCAATCGGCATATCGGCGGCAATCACCTTCCATGTGGCCTGCGACGCCGTCATCTCGGCCATCAGCCAGTCCAGCTGCGCGTTGCCCAGGAATGCGGTGGCGGCGCTTTCCGTGGTTTCGCGGTTATAGCCGTTCGGGCCGCGATAGCTGCGCATGTCCAGCACGAACACATCGAGTAGCGGGCCATACGAGATCTTGCGATGCACGCGCTCGGCCAGGCCCTGGCGGTGCCAGCGCATCGGCGCGTTCTCCAGGAAGGCGCGGCTGCCACGGGCCACCAGCAGGCGCACATCCTTTTCCTTGTAGCGGTTGTCGGCCGACAGGTCTTTCGAATCCGACCAGTTGTTGGTCACCTCGTGGTCGTCCCATTGCCAGATCTGCGGCACCTGGCTGGCGAAGCGGCGCACATTGACGTCCATCATGTTGTAGCGATGGCGGCCGCGGAATTCCTTCAGCGTTTCGGCCACCTTGCTGACTTCCTCGGTCACTACATTGCGCCAGATGCGGCCGTCCTCGGCCTTCTGCTCGGCGGTGATCGGGCTGTCGGCGTAGATCGTGTCGCCGCTGTGGATGAAGAAGTCCGGGTTGCGCTGGCGCATGGCCTCGTAGATGCGCATGCCGCCCAGGTCGGGATTGATGCCCCAGCCCTGGCCGACGGTGTCGCCGGACCACACAAAGCGGATCGGCTTGTCGGCCGTCATGGCCCGGGTGCGGAAGCTGCCTTCCATCCACGCACCCTGGCCACGGCGTTGGCCGGGTGCCTCGAACGCCACGCGCACGTGATACTGCTGGCCCGGCAGCAGGCCGGTCAACTGGGTGCGGGCCGTGAAATCGGTCTCGCTGCCGGCCAGCGGGCCGGAGATCCGCATGGCGTTGCGGAAGCCGGGCTCGGTGGCGTATTCGACGATCATGCGCGATGGCTGTCCGGCGCGGGCCCAGACCACCAGGCCATCGTCCGATGGGTCGCCAAGCTGGATACCATCCGGGGCTTCCGGCCGGCCGGAAGCCGCCAAGGCCGGCGCGGCCAGCGCCGCGGGGCCAAGCGTGCCCAGGCCGGCTGCCAGCCCGGCTCCCAGGCCCAGAAAGCGGCTGGAAGTGCGCAGGAAGCTGCGGCGGGTGGCGTCGGAGGGCGTGGTTGCGGACGAACTGGCGGGCGAACTGGTGAACGGCGAGGGCAGGTGGGTCGTCATGGCGGAATGCTTCGGATGTCAATGTCTATACATGGCCGGGCCGATATCCTCGCCAGCAATTGTGACGCGTTGTTGACACGTCATTGACATGTCAAACGCCGATACTGCCCTTCAGTCCCGGTGTGCGCCCCGTGACTCTGGTGGTAGAATCCAAGTCTTTGATTTTCCGGGCAATTCATCTTTTCGCGTGTTTTTCGCCGCGCGCCGCCCGTTGAACCGTACCAGACGCGTGTCCGTTGCCTCGGCTCCGCGCCCTGCACCGACACCCCATTGATGACGATGACCAACACCCCAGACCAGACCCCAGCCGCAGAGCAGACGTTCGAGAGCTTCGGGCTGGACGCACGCGTCCTGCGTGCCTTGTCCGACCAGGGCTACACCAAGCCCACGCCGATCCAGGCGCAGGCCATTCCGGTGGTGCTGCTGGGCAAGGACGTCATGGGCGCCGCACAGACCGGCACCGGCAAGACCGCCGGCTTTGCCCTGCCGATCATCCAGCGCCTGCTGCCGCTGGCGAACGCCAGCGCATCGCCGGCACGCCACCCGGTGCGCGCGCTGATGCTGACACCCACGCGCGAACTGGCCGACCAGGTCTACGACAACGTGGCGCGCTACGCGCAACACACGGACCTGCGCAGCACGGTGGTGTTCGGCGGCGTGGACATGAATCCGCAGACCGACGCGCTGCGCCGTGGCGTGGAAATCCTGGTGGCGACGCCGGGCCGCCTGCTTGACCACGTGCAGCAGAAATCGGTGAACCTGTCGCAGGTGCAGATGCTGGTGCTGGACGAAGCCGACCGCATGCTCGACATGGGCTTCCTGCCGGACCTGCAGCGCATCATCAACCTGCTGCCGGCGCAACGCCAGACGCTGCTGTTCTCGGCAACGTTCTCGCCCGAGATCAAGAGACTGGCGTCGAGCTACCTGAAGCAGCCGGTGACGATCGAAGTGGCGCGCAGCAACTCGACCAACGAGAACGTGCGCCAGGTGGTGTATTCCGTGCCGGACGGCCACAAGCAGGCCGCCGTGGTGCACCTGCTCAAGCAACGTGCCGCCGAGCAGCAGTCGAAGCAGTGCATCGTGTTCGTGAACAGCAAGATCGGCTGCTCGCGGCTGGCGCGCCATCTGGAGCGCGAAGGCATCAACGCCGCCGCCATCCATGGCGACAAGACGCAGACCGAGCGCATGCAGACGCTCGACGGCTTCAAGAGCGGCACGATCGACGCGCTGGTGGCAACCGACGTGGCTGCGCGTGGCCTCGATATCCCGGCCATGCCGTGCGTGATCAACTTCGACCTGCCGTTCAGCGCCGAGGATTACGTTCACCGCATCGGCCGTACGGGCCGCGCCGGAGCCAGTGGCGACGCGCTGTCGATCCACGTGCCGGGCAACGATGACCGCCTGCTGGCCGATATCGAGAAGCTGATCAAGCGCAGCGTGCCGCGCGGCACGCTGGAGGGCTTTGATCCGACCGGCGAGCGTGCACGCCAGGAAGAATCCGACCGCCGCCGCCAGCGCTCCGACGTGCGGCGTGCGCGCGACAACGGTAGCGCCGCTGGCGCCAGTGGCACCACCAATGGCAGCAGCGAGGGCGAAGAAGCGGCGCCGCGCCGCCGCCGTACCGAGCCCAATGGCCGGCCGGCGTTCCGTCCGTCCGATGATCCGTTCTTCTCGCGTCCGTACGAGCCGTCGGGCAACTACACGCCGGCGCCGAAGACCGAGGATCAACTGGCTGCGGCACTGACGCGCGGCCGTCAGGCGCCCAAGCGCCCGGTGGCGGCACTGCTGGGCGGTGCGCCCCGCAAGTCGTAAGGATCGCAGCGCTCGCACACACGCAAGCGCCTGAAAACGAAGCGGCCCGCGTTGAGCGGGCCGTTTTCATTCCGGGGGCTGTCCACCGCCTTGCTGCTTTACCGTTCTACCGCCTCAGCCACTGTCCCGCCCACTGCTCGGTGGCGGCTGCAAGCCAGGCCGCGACCGAGGCTTCTCCGTTCACGATCCCCAGGTGCGCGCCGGCTTGCCGCAGTGCGTCCAGCGGCGCTGCCGTGTCCAGCGCCTGCGCGCCGCTCTGCTTGCTCAGTTTTTCTCCAATCGCGTTGACCACCACTGGCACGTGCAGGTACGACGGCGTGGGCAGGCCCAGCACATGTTGCAGATGGATCTGGCGTGGCGTGGAATCGAGCAGGTCGGCGCCTCGCACGATATGGGTGATGCCCTGTTCGGCGTCATCGACCACCACGGCCAGCTGATAGGCCCAGAGCCCGTCGGCACGGCGCAGTACGAAATCCCCGAGTTCCGTTTCCAGGTTCTGGCACTGGCGTCCCTGCCAGCGATCGTCAAAGCAGATCGTGGCCGCAGGGCCGTCCGGCACGCGCACGCGCCAGGCGCGCGGCAGCTTGCCATGCAGGCCATTGCGGCAGGTGCCCGGATAGCCAAGCGTCTGGTGCCGCTCGCGCACGTGAACAAGCGAATCGGCGATTTCCTTGCGCGAGCAGCCGCACGGATACAGGTAGCCGGCAGCGTCCAGGCGCCGCAACGCATCGGCATAGCGCGCTTCGCGGCGGCTCTGCCAGACCGGCGGCTCGTCGGGATGCATGCCGAGCGCTTCAAGCGTGCGCAGGATGCCCGTGTCGGCGTCCTTCACGCAGCGCGGATAGTCGATGTCCTCGATCCGCACGAGCCAGTCGCCGCCGTGGGCGCGTGCGTCGAGCCAGCTGGCTAGCGCGGTCACCAGCGAACCAAGGTGCAGCGGGCCCGTGGGGGAGGGGGCGAAGCGCCCCCGGTAGCGTTGCGGCATGGTGCGGCGGACTTACTCGAACGACTCCGGTTGCTGCGGTGCCTGCAGCATCAACGCCTGCGCCAGGCGCGGGTCGTCGAGCTTGCTGGACCACCATTGCAGCGCCTTGCCGCGCGTGTTGGTGCGCCACGCCACCTTGAAATTGCCCGGCGCGCGCACTTCCACGGTTTCGCGCACCTGCAGCACGCCGCTTTCGATATGGGGCTGCGCCATCGGGGCCGGCAGCCAGCCGCAGCCCAGGCCGCGGATCTGGGCTTCGAGCTTGTCGCGCATGGTGGGCACCACCAGCACGTCCTGGCCGGCCAGCACGCCATGGGTACGCGCAGGCAGGTTGCGCGACGTATCGCCCACGGCCACGATGCGGTGCTTGGCAATCTGGATCGTCGTCAGCGGGCCTTCCTCGGTAGCCAGCGGATGGTGCGCGGCCACGGCGAAGACAAACGGAATCGTGCCCAGCGGCCGCACCTGGAAGCCCTGGGTGCTCGGAATCTCGTACGCGCCGCCAATGATCAGGTCGGCACGGTTGCTGACCAGCGCATCCCAGGTGCCGCCCAGCACTTCCTTGGCAAAGCGCAGCCGGGTGGCCGTATTCTCGGCGTAGAAGTCCTGGATGACCGGCAGCAGGGCCCGGAAATTGACCAGATCGTCCACGGCGATGTTCAGGCTGGCTTCCCAGCCCGTGGCCAGGCGCTTGACGCGCCGCGCCAGGTCGTCGGCCGCGTGCAGCAGGTGGCGGCCTTCGTCCAGCAGGGCCCGCCCCGCCGGGGTCAACTCGGCCCGGTGGCGCCGGCGGTCGAACAGCAGCACGTCGAGGTCTTCCTCGAGCTTGCGGACGACGTAGGTCAGGGCGGAGGGCACCTTGCCCATTTCATGGGCGGCGGCGGCAAAACTGCCCTTGCGCTCGATGGCGTCAAGGACTTCGAGGGATTCAAGTGACAGGGGCATATTCAGAATTTCTGAACAAGTGCTTCTAACGCGGTGCCCACCAATATACTCCCGCTCCCCTAAACTGCCTAGCATCGAAACGCCGCAGAGCCCGCAGCCAAGAGCTGGAGGGTTCGATTCCAGGCCACAAGGAGGGCCATCAAAATGATTGAAATCCGTAAGTCTGAAGATCGCGGTTATGCGGACCATGGTTGGCTCAAGTCGTATCACACGTTCTCGTTTGCCGACTATTACGATCCGCGTCATATCCAGTTCGGACCGCTGCGTGTGATCAATGAGGATCGTGTGGCCCCGGGCATGGGCTTTGGCACCCACGGCCACCGCGACATGGAAATCATCAGCTATGTGCTGGAAGGTGAACTTGCGCACAAGGACAGCATGGGCAACGGCAGCGTGATCCGCCCCGGCGACGTGCAGCGCATGAGCGCGGGCACCGGCGTGCGTCACTCCGAGTACAACCATGCGGCTGATGCGACGACGCATTTCCTGCAGATCTGGATCATGCCGAACCAGCAGGGCATCGAACCCGGTTACGAGGAAAAGCGCTTCGACGCCACTGACAAGCGCGGCCGCCTGCGTCTGGTAGGCAGCCCGGACGGCGCCGAGGGCTCGGTCGTGATCCATCAGGACGTGCGCCTGTTTGCCGGCCTGTTCGACGGTGACGAGGCCGCCACGCTGGCGCTGCAGCCGGGACGCCAGGCTTATGTGCATGTGGCGCGTGGCCGGGTGACGGTCAACGGCCAGCCGCTGGAAACCGGCGACGCCGCCAAGCTCGCCGGCGAGGATGCCGTGAGCCTGGAAAAAGGTGCCGACGCCGAAGTACTGGTGTTCGACCTGCCGGCCTGAGCCCGCAAGGCCCCAGCAAACGCCCGCCGCCCCTGGCGGGCGTTTGC
The DNA here is from genome assembly GCF_056097175.1 of Cupriavidus sp. HE11. Classification (NCBI taxonomy): domain Bacteria; kingdom Pseudomonadati; phylum Pseudomonadota; class Betaproteobacteria; order Burkholderiales; family Burkholderiaceae; genus Cupriavidus; species Cupriavidus sp. HE11. The sequence goes on along the minus strand of NZ_CP184464.1, from coordinate 894,208 downwards.
GTTGGCGTGCCGTGATCCGCATTCGTTTACCCGTAACCAGTGCTTACAGGTACTAGGAACGCTTGCCGCTATGCTATCGTCTGGCCTATCCGCCATGCGACCGCCGCGGCACACGCCGCGCGCCGATTAATCGTCACGCGATGACCTTCGTATCCATTCTCCTGGCGCTGATTGCCGAACAATTCCGGGCGCTCGGCCGGAACAACCCCATCTACGACATCGTGCGTGTGCTGGGTGACCGTGCCGAGCATGCCTTCGACACCGGACGCCCGCGCGACGCCGCGCTGGCCTGGCTCACCGTGGTGCTGCCACTGACGCTGGCCGTGGTGTTCGTCCACTATCTGCTGGCGTCGATCAGCGTGGCCCTGACGCTGGTCTGGAACGTCCTGCTGCTCTACCTGACGCTGGGCTTCCGGCAGTTCAGCCACTATTTCACCGACATCCACGAGGCGCTGAACCGGGACGATCTCCATACGGCCCGCACGCTGCTGCATGAATGGACCGGGCTCGACACCGTGGAGATGCCCGTCAGCGAGATCGTCCGGCACACGCTGGAAGCGGCCATCGTGGCCGTGCATCGCCATGTGTTCGGGGTGTTTTTCTGGTTCCTGGTGCCGATCGGCCCCGGCGGCGTGGTGCTGTATCGCACGGCCGAATTCCTGAATCGCCAGTGGAACACGCCGTCGAACGAGCGCAGCCCGGCGCTGGGCCGTTTTGCGGCCCGTGCGTTCTACGTGCTGGACTGGGTGCCGTCGCGCCTGACGGCGATCGGGTTTGCCATCGTTGGCAATTTCGAGGATGCGGTCTACGCCTGGCGCAACCATGCGCGCAAATGGAACGACGCGGTCAACGGCATCCTGCTGGCCAGCGGCGGCGGGGCGCTCGGTGTGCGGCTGGGCCAACCACTGGCCGAAGAGGATTCCAGCGTCATGCTGCGTGCCAGCCTGGCCGGCGTGGACTATGCGCCGGGCATGAGCGAAGCCGAGCCGGTGCCGCCCGAATATGGCGCGGACCCGGGCATTCGCACGCTGCAATCGGCGGTGGGCCTGGTCTGGCGCGCCGTGATCCTGTGGATGCTGCTGCTGGCGATGATCTCGCTGGCACTCTGGGTGGGCTGACACCCGGCCGGGAACATCAGGGAAACGCCAAGGCGCCACGGTTGTGGCGCCTTTTTCATGCCGGTCGCGTTCCGGACTCAGTCATGGTGCGCGCCGCAGTGCCAGCACGCGGCGAACTGGGCTTCGTGCCATTCGCCGCAGCGGTGGCATTGCCAGCGCGGCCCCGGCGCCGGATTGGCTGCCGCGTTGAGCACGGCCCAGGCATCGGCTTCGGCTGTATCGTCGAGAATCCAGACCTGCGGGGCGCTTTCGTTGAGCGGGATATCGCCTGCCGCGCCGGCAAGCCAGGTATTGCGGACTTCGGCGCGGATGCCGGCCGCATGCAGTACGTTCTGGCAATGCGCGGCATGGACCAGCGAAGGCGTCCTCAGCAGCAGTTTCATGATGAAGCCGTGGCAGGCAGGGTGCTTTTACCTTACCACGGCCATTGCCAAACGCCAGCCGGGGCTTACCACGGCTTCTGCTGACGCGATTCGTGCAGCAACTGTGTATAGAGCTGGTGCCGGCGCGGCGAGATCGTACCGTTGTCGATGGCGCCCAGCACGCCACAACCGGGCTCGTTGATGTGGTGGCAGTTGTAGAAACGGCATGCCGTTAGCTGCGGCCGGAATTCCGGGAAGGCGCGCTCCAGCATGCCTTCGCTCAGGTGGTGCAGGCCGAATTCCTGGAAGCCTGGCGAATCGATCAGGTAGCCGGGCTGTCCATCGACCACGGCCCACTCCGCCGGCAGGTGATACAGCCGGGTGAACGTGGTGGTGTGCTTGCCGGAGTCGAGCTTCGACGAAATCTCGCGTGTCTGGGCTTCCACGCCCGGAATCAGCAGGTTCAGCAGCGACGACTTGCCCATGCCCGACTGCCCGATCAGGATGCTCGACACCCCGGCCGTGCGGGGCTGCAACGCCGCCAGCGCCTCTGCGGGGCGGCCGTGGACGGACAGTTCCAGTGTGTCGTAGCCCAGGTCCTGATACAGCTTCAGGCGGCGGCGAGCGTCGTCGAGCCGCCCGGTCAGGTCGGTCTTGTTCAGGATCACCAGCGGGCGGATTTCCAGCGCCTCGGCCGACACCAGCGCGCGGCCCAGCAGGTCCTCCGAGAAGCTCGGCTCGGTGGCGAGCACGATAATGACCTGGTCGATATTGGCCGCCAGCAGCTTCGACTTGAACTGGTCGGACCGGTACAGAAGGTTCTTGCGGGGATCGATGCCGGTGATCACGCCCTGGTCGACCGCGGCCAGTTCGATGCGCACGTGGTCGCCCACCGCCGCGTCGCTTTTCTTGCCGCGCGGGAACGCATGCAGATGGGACCCATCGGTGCGCTCCACCACGTAGTGGCGCCCGTGCGCGGCGACGATCAGCGCGGATTCCGTATCGGCTCCGTTACCCTTGCCGGTGCCCTTGCCGGCGTTGTGATGGCGTGCGCTGCGGGTCATGCGTGCGACAGAAGACGGTCGATCCGCTGGGCTGCGGGCGGATGCGAGTAGTAGAAGGCGCTATAGATCGGATCCGGCGTCAGCGTCGACGCGTTGTCCTTGTACAGCTTCACCAGCGCGGAAACCAGATGGCCCGCATTGGTCTGGTGCGCGGCGAACTCGTCGGCTTCGAACTCGTGCTTGCGCGACGACTGGCTGGCGAGCGGCCCCAGGATGAACGTGAACACCGGCAGCGCCAGGAAGAACAGCACCAGCGCCAGCGCATTGTTGCTGGCGCCGAAGTTCGGCAGCACGCCCAGCCCCGTGAAGAACCATTCGCGCGTTGCCAGCCAGCCCAGCACGGCCAGGAACACCAGCGACAGCGCAAACGTGACCGCGATCATCTTGGCAACATGGCGGCGCTTGAAGTGGCCCAGTTCGTGGGCCAGCACCGCTTCGACCTCCTCGCCGTCCAGGCGCTCCAGCAGCGTGTCGAAGAACACGATGCGCTTGGCCGCGCCGAAACCGGTGAAATAGGCATTGCCATGCGCGCTGCGCCGGCTGCCGTCCATCACGAACAGGCCCTTGCTGGCGAATCCGCACTTGCGCAGCAGCGCCTCGATGCGCTCGCGCAGGCCCTCGTCGGCCAGCGGCTCGAACTTGTTGAACAGCGGGGCGATGTACGTCGGCACGATCACCTGCAGCAGCAGGCTGAAGCCCACCCATAGCAACCAGGTGTAGAGCCACCAGTAGGTGCCGGCGCGATCCATCAGCCACAGCACGGCCAGCAGCAGCGGCAGGCCCAGCACGCAGGCCACCGCAGCCATCTTGGCGAGGTCGGCCAGCCACAGGCCGAACGTCATCTTGTTGAAGCCGAAGCGCTGCTCGATCACGAACTGGCCGTACAGCGAGAAGGGCAGGTCGAACAACCCGCCGATCACGGCCACGCTGGCGATCAGCGCCACGCCGTAGAAGTAGGGGCTGTCGGGGAAGACATGAAGCCAGAGCTGGTTCAGCGCGTGCAGGCCGCCCAGCATCGTGAAGCCGATCAGCACGGCGGCGCCGGTCAGCACTTCGAGCATCGACAGCCGCGTGCGGGCAATCGTGTAGTCCGCCGCCTTCTGGTGGGCGGACAGGGCGATGGTGTCGGCAAACCGCTCGGGCACGGCGCCGCGATGGCGCGCCACATGGCGGATCTGGCGCGAGGCGAGCCAGAGTTTGGTCAGCACCATGACGACCAGGGCGGCAAGAAAGATCAGGGTGAACATCGGCGAGCCTTGTAGAGGATGGCGCGGCGCAGCAACGGGAAAGCCGGAGTGCGCGGCATGCCATCCGGGGCAGATATGCGAGAATTATAAATTGTTCGCCCCCGGCCACCCGCCGATCCGGGGTAATTCCCTCCGAATTCCATATCGAGCCGTACCGCCAGATGACAAGTCCCGCCGCATCCTCCGTCAAAAGTGAAAACAACCTTGTCTGGCTGGACATGGAAATGACCGGCCTGCAGCCGGATACCGACCGCATTATCGAGGTGGCGGTGGTGGTTACCGATTCCGAGCTGAACATCCTGGCCGAAGGCCCGGTGCTGGTGATCCACCAGTCCGATGCGGTACTCGACGGCATGGACAACTGGAACAAGGGCACGCACGGGCGTTCGGGCCTGATCGACAAGGTCAAGGCGTCGACGCTGACCGAAGCCCAGGCCGAGGCCGAACTGCTGGCGTTCCTGAAGCGCTGGGTGCCGGCCAGCAAGTCGCCGATGTGCGGCAATTCGATCTGCCAGGACCGCCGCTTCATGGCGCGCTACATGCCCAAGCTCGAAGCGTTCTTCCACTACCGCAACCTTGACGTCTCGACGCTCAAGGAACTGTGCAAGCGCTGGGAACCGGCCATCCACAAGGGTTTCCAGAAGCGCCAGCTGCACACGGCGCTGGCCGACATCCTGGAGTCGGTGGAAGAACTGCGCTACTACCGCCAGCACTTCATCAAGACGCCGGCCGAGGCGGCCGCCACGATGCCGGCGCCGGCAGCACCCGCCGCCCCGGCCGCTCCCTCGGCATAAAGCCCCCCTCCAGAACAAGAACCCGGCGGGCGGGCTCCACGACGGACCGGCCACGCCGCCCAAGTCTGTCCAGCCGCCTCCCGCCATGTTTACGCGCATTGTCTCCATCATCACGCCGGTCATCCTGATCATCCTGATCGGGTGGATCTACGGGCGGCGTGCCCATCCGGACATGGCGGGCATCAACAAGGCGATGCTGGAAGTGATCGCCCCGCTACTTGTGGTGTCGGCCTTCATCAGCAAGGATTTCGTGCTGGCCGACCATCTGGTGCTGCTGGCCTGCGCCGTGGCCGTGGTGATCGGCTCGGGCATCCTGGCCTGGGTGGTGGCGCGCACGAGCGGCGCCAATCCCCGCACGTTCGTGCCCCCGATGATGTTCAACAACTGCGGCAACATGGGGCTGCCGCTGTCGGTCTTTGCCTTCGGGCAGGTGGGCCTGGCGCCGGCGGTGGCGCTGTTCGCAGCATCGAACCTGATGCATTTCACGATCGGCATGAAGATCGTGAACCGGCAGGCGTCGGTCATGCAGATCGCGCGCAATCCGATGGTGCTGGCCACCGTGGCCGGCGTGGCGCTATCGCTCGCCAAGCCGGTGTTTGCGCTGCCCGAGCCGGTCTACGAGTCGATCAAGCTGCTGGGCGACTCCACGGTGCCGCTGATGCTGTTCGCGCTGGGCGTGCGCATGGAGGACGTGAGCCTGCGCAACTGGGGCATGGGCGTGCTGGGCGCCATCGTCTGCCCGCTGGCAGGTATCGCCGTGGCGCTGCTGCTGGCATGGTGGGTGCCGATGACCGACCTGCAGCGGGGACTGCTGTTCGTCTTTGCGTCGCTGCCCCCGGCCGTGCTGAATTTCCTGGTGGCCGACCATTTCAGGCAGGAACCCGACCAGGTGGCGTCGATCGTGCTGCTCGGCAATATCGCCGCCGTGGTGTTCGTGCCGATCGGGCTGTACCTGGGGCTGAAATAACACACCGGGGTTGCTCCCCTCGCCCATTCAATGGAAAAGGGAAGCCGGCTGGAGCAGCTTATACCGTCGGCGCGGGCTTCTGGCGCAGCGCGCTCTTCGGCCGGAATGCCTTCACGATGGCTTCGTTGGTTTCCACATACGGGCCGCCGATCAGGTCGATGCAGTAGGGCATCGCCGCGAACACGCCTTGCACGATCACGCGGCCTTCCACGTCGCGCAGGCCTTCCAGCGTCTCGCGGATGGCCTTGGGCTGGCCGGGCAGGTTGACGATCAGCGCGGCGCGGCTCGGCGTCTCGCGGATCACCGCCACCTGGCGCGACAGGATAGCCGTCGGCACGAAGTGCAGGCTCACTTGCCGCATCTGTTCACCAAATCCCGGCATTTCCTTGGTTCCCACGGCCAGGGTGGCTTCGGGCGTGACGTCGCGCCGGGCCGGGCCCGTGCCGCCCGTGGTCAGCACCAGGTCGCAGCCGGCCACGTCGACGAGTTCGATCAGCGTGCGCGAAATCAGCGGCGCCTCGTCGGGAATCAGCCGCTCGACGGCCTGCCACGGCGAGGTCAGCGTCTTGCCGAACCAGTCGCGCAGGGCCGGGATGCCTTCGTCCTGATAGGTGCCGGACGATGCACGGTCGGAAATGGACACAAAGCCGACCACCAGCTCGTCGGCATGGGTGCGGGGGACGGGGGCGGTCAGCGGCGGGTTCATGCTTCGGGTTCCTGTGGTGTGTCGGATGCGTCACTGGAGTCGCCGTCATCGCCACCGTCGAGCGCGGCCTTGATGGCCTGGAACAGCTCGCGGTAGTACTTGGGCGGCTTGCCCAGTTCCTTTTCCTTGCGGGCGTTGCGGATGATGTTGCGCACCGATTGCACGTCCACGCTCGGGTGCTCGCCCATGAACTTGGTCAGCATGGCATCGTCGGCCAGCAGCAGGTCGCGCCAGCGCTCGATCAGGTGCAGCTTGGCCGTTTCCGCCTTGCTGGTGCCCTTGAAGCCTTCCAGCGCGGCACGGATGGCGGCCACTTCGTCGTCGTCGAGGCTGCGCATGACCTTGCCGACAAACTGCATCTGGCGGCGCTTGCCTTCGTGGCTGGTGATCTTGCGGGCAGCATGGACGGCGTCCGCCAGCGACTCGGGCATTGGTACGCGCGCCAGGCGGTCTTTGGCCAGCGCCTCGAGTTCGGCGCCTAGATCCTGCAGCTCGGTCATGTCGCGCTTGCGCTGCGACTTGCTCTTGGGCAGGTCGTCGTCCGCTTCCGGGGCAAAGGCGCCCGGGAATCGGCCGTTGGAGTTGTTACGGGTATTTCGCGTCATGGGCGGCATTTTATCTTGCTATGATTCCCGTTTGGACTTTTGATCACGCCCGCCCATATGAGCCAGACTGCCGAAAAGACCGCGCATTTCACCTATACCCAGGATCAGCTCAAGGCCATGGCTGCCGATGTGCTGCGCGTGGCACGCGAACTTGGCGCGACGGACGCTGCCACCGAGATCTCCGAGGGCGGCGGCCTGTCGGTGACGGTGCGCAAGGGGCAGGTGGAAACCATCGAGCAGAACCGCGACAAGGTGGTGGGCGTGACGGTCATGATCGGCCAGCGCCGCGGCAATGCCAGCACGTCGGATTTCTCGCCGGCCGCGCTGCGCGCCACGGCCGAGGCGGCGTACAACATCGCCCGTTTCACGGCCGAGGATGAGTGCGCCGGGCTGGCAGAGGAAGGCCTGCTAGAGCGCAACCCGCGGGACCTGGACCTGTTCCACCCGTGGAACATCGACGCCGAGGGCGCCATCGACATCGCGCGCCGTGCCGAGGCAGCGTCGTTCGCGGTGTCGCCGAAGATCAAGAACAGCGACGGCGCCAGCGTATCGGCCCAGCATTCGCAGTTCGTGCTGGCCACGTCGCGCGGTTTCGTGGGCGGCTACCCGTACTCGCGCCACTTCATTTCGGCGGCGCCGATCGCCGGTTCCGGCGGCGGCATGCAGCGCGACGACTGGTATTCGTCGAAGCGCTCGCCGCTGGCGCTGGCCGAGCCCGAGGCCATCGGCCGCTATGCCGCCGAGCGCGCGCTGGCCCGCCTGAATGCCCGCAAGCTGTCCACGCGCAAGTGCCCGGTGCTGTTCGAGGCACCGCTGGCGGCGGGTCTGCTGGGGGCCTTCGTGCAGGCGGTGTCGGGTGGCGCGCTGTACCGCAAGTCGACGTTCCTGTACGACTCGCTGGGCAAGGCCGTGTTTTCGCCGGATATCCAGATCAATGAGCAGCCGCATGTGCCGGGCGCCATGGGCAGCGCTCCGTTCGACGAGGAAGGCGTGCGCACGCATGCCCGCGAGGTGGTGCGCGACGGCGTGGTGCAAGGCTACTTCCTGTCGACCTATTCGGCGCGCAAGCTCGGCATGAAGACCACCGGCAACGCCGGCGGCTCGCACAACCTGACGCTGACCAGCTCGCGGACGCAGCCGGGCGACGATTTCGCCGGCATGCTGAAGAAGATGGGCACCGGCCTGCTGGTGACCGAACTGATGGGGCAGGGCGTGAACTACGTAACGGGCGACTATTCGCGCGGCGCGTCGGGCTACTGGGTCGAGAACGGCGTGATCCAGTATCCGGTGGAGGAAATCACGATTGCCGGCAACATGGTGGAAATGTTCAAGCAGATCGTCGGTATCGGTTCGGATGCGCTGGTGCGCGGCACCAAGGAAACCGGCTCGATCCTGGTCGAGCAGATGACGATTGCCGGGAACTGAGATCGCGGCAGCCGGTGAATCGGCCGGCAAAAAAGAAGACGGCGCCCGAGGGCGCCGTTTTTCATGGCCGATTGCCGGTTTCTGCGCGACCGGCTTATTCCTCGCCCGAAGGCGGACGCTCGTAGGTCACGAACGCGTAGTCGAAACCATTTGGCTCCGAATGATGGGTTTCGCGCGAGACTTCCAGCCATTTCGAACGGTCGACGGCGGGGAAGTGGGCATCGCCCTCCACGTCGGCATCGATCTCGGTGACGATCAGGCGATCCGCGCTGGGTAGCGCTTCGGCGTAGAGCTGGGCACCGCCGATCAGGAACACCTGCTCCACGCCCACGCACAGCCGCTGGGCGTCTTCCAGCGACGCCACCACCTCGGCGCCTTCCAGCTGCAGGTCACGGTTGCGGCTCACCACGATATTGCGGCGGCCCGGCAGCGGCCGGCCGATCGAATCCCAGGTCTTGCGGCCCATGATGATCGGCGCGCCCAGCGTGGTGCGCTTGAAGTGCTGCAGGTCTTCGGGCAGGCGCCACGGCAGCGTGTTGTCGCGGCCGATCACGCCATTGCGCGCGCGCGCGACGATCAGGGTCAGCAGCGTCATACGGCCACCGGTGCCTTGATGGCCGGATGCGATTCGTAGCCCACCAGCTCGAAGTCGTCGTACTGGTAGTCGAAGATGCTGTCGGGCTTGCGCTTGATTTTCAGCGTCGGCAGCTTCATCGGCTCGCGCGACAGCTGCGTCTGCACCTGTTCGAAGTGGTTGCTGTAGATGTGGCAGTCGCCGCCGGTCCAGACGAAGTCGCCCACGCCCAGGCCGCATTGCTGCGCGATCATGTGCGTCAGCAGCGCGTAGCTGGCGATATTGAACGGCACGCCCAGGAAGATGTCGGCACTGCGCTGGTACAACTGGCAGCTCAGCTTGCCGTCGGCCACGTAGAACTGGAAGAACGCGTGGCAGGGCGGCAGCTTCATCTGCGGAATCTCGCCCACGTTCCAGGCCGACACGATCAGGCGGCGCGAATCGGGGTTGCTGCGGATCTGCTGCACCACCTCGCTGATCTGGTCGATATGGCGGCCGTCCGGCGTCGGCCACGCGCGCCACTGGTAGCCGTAGACCGGGCCCAGCTCGCCGTTGGCGTCAGCCCATTCGTCCCAGATCGTGACGCCGTTGTCCTTCAGGTACTTGATATTGGTCGAACCCTGCAGGAACCACAGCAGTTCGTGGATGATCGACTTCAAGTGCAGCTTCTTGGTGGTGACGACCGGAAAGCCTTCGTTCAGGTCGAAGCGCATCTGGTAGCCGAACACCGAGCGCGTGCCGGTGCCCGTGCGGTCGGACTTTTCGGTGCCTTGTTCGAAAACATGGCGCATGAAGTCGAGGTACTGTTTCATCGGCGCGGGGTAGAAAAGTGATGTCGGCTCGCAGGCCGTAAAGCGGGGATTTTAGCCTGAAAGCAAAAAGCCGCCCGAAGGCGGCCTTTCGCATTTCCGGTATTTCCGGTCAGTCGGGTCAGTGGCTTTCCACCGGCTTCTGGTTGCCGTCGCGACGCTTCTGCGTCAGGAAGCCGGCCCCCAGCACGCCGCCGATGATCACCAGGTACAGGCCCCACTTGATCACGGGCTGTGCCTCGAAGAATGCCTTGGTGATCGGCTCGCCCAGGATCATCTTCACGGCGGTGAAGGCCAGCACGCCGGCGCCGATGTAGATGATGGACGGGTAGCGCGACATCAGCTTGAGCACCAGGCTCGAGCCCCAGACCACGATCGGGATACTGATCAGCAGGCCCAGCACCACCAGCAGGAAGCTGCCGTGGGCGGCACCGGCCACGGCCAGCACGTTGTCCACGCCCATCACCGCGTCGGCGATGATGATGGTCTTCATGGCGCCCACCAGCGTGGCCGCGCCAGCGCCGTGCTCGTCGCCGTTATCGTCGGCGGCCAGCAGCTTGTAGGCAATCCAGACCAGCGCCAGGCCGCCAACCAGCAGCAGGCCGGGGATCTTGAGCAGCCAGACCACGCCAATCGTCATGGCCGAACGGACCACCACGGCACCGATGGTGCCCCAGACAATGGCTTTCTTCTGCAGGTGCGGCGGCAGGTTGCGCGCCGCGAGGGCGATCACGATGGCGTTGTCGCCAGCCAGGACCAGGTCAATGACGACGATCGACAGCAGCGCTGTCAGAAACTGCATCGTGAACAGATCGGTAAACCACTCCATGTACGCTCCTCAGGTACGAAAAAGCTGCGGGCCATCGAGCCAGCAAGGGTTTTTTGTTGCACCTGGGATTTACAGCGAGCGCCGGAAGTGATCGGGGTCGCCTTTGCAAACCATAAAAACCAGGTGTGCAAAGGTCTTGCTCGACGGACTGGCGCGGAATGCGCGCCAGGGTCAGCACAACCGGAGACGAGCGATGCGTCTCGGAATGACGATTGTGCTAAGGGCATCGGGTGCCCCCAAGCTACTCCCCTTTTACTTCCCTCTTTGGAAGGGATCGTGCCCGCCAGAAGCTCCGGCGATCACGTTGGAGGCGATTATAAGGGAACTACGAAAAAAATGTTGCACTGCCGGGTTGGGGTTTGTATGTATCAAGTTTCAGACATGAATGCCGTGCGGATCAGTTTGTAAAGTGATGCAACGTGTCACGCACGCATAAGCATATGCACCTATCCTATTTGGATCGGTTCGGCAGGTGTGCACCAGACCTGACAGGTGCGCACCCCTGACCAGCCGCAGGCCCAGACGCCATCGCGGACGCTTGAGAGGGATTCACCGTAGTGCCCATCGACAACAAGGAAACGTCATGCCGGCCCCCACTACGCTTCAGACGCCCGACACCCATTCGACCCGCAACAACTCCCGCAACAACTCCCATCACCAGAACGGCCACGCCACGCCCGGGATTGCTCCCGAGCCGCGCATCGTCGTCGGCAACGGCCATGCCTGGTCCGGGGTGGCACCGCAGCCCGAATTCGTACAGCAGTACCGCGAAGACAACGGCGCGCTGCGCGCCGAGATCGAGCAAGGGCTGCGCCTCAGGCAGCCGCGCATCAGTCCGAAGTTCTTCTACGACGTACTGGGCTCGCGGCTGTTCGAAGCCATCACCGACCTGCCCGAGTACTATCCCACGCGCACCGAGGCGTCGATCTTTGCGTCGGCAGCGCCCGCCATCGCCGCACGGGCGGGCAGCGGCTGCGTGCTGATCGACCTGGGCGCCGGCAACTGCCAGAAGGCCGCGCGCCTGTTCCCCAGCCTGCAGCCTGCGCAGTACGTGGCGCTCGATATCTCGGTGGAATTCCTGCGTGGCACGCTGGCCGCGCTGCAGCAGCAGAATCCCCAGATCCCGATGCTCGGGCTTGGCGCCGATCTGTGCGGGCCGCTGGACCTGCCCACGAGCGTCAGGCGCGGCCGCCGGCTGTTCTTCTATCCTGGCTCCAGCATTGGCAACTTTGCGCCGATCGACGCCCTGGCGCTGCTGCAGCGACTGCGTGCCGCGGCTGGCCCCGGCGATGGCGTACTGATCGGCGTGGACCTGTACAAGGACCCCGACACGCTGGTGGCGGCCTATGACGATGCCCTGGGCGTGACGGCCGCGTTCAACCGCAATGTGCTGCGCAACGTGAACCGCATCGTCGGCAGCGATTTCGCGCTGGCGGACTGGCGCCACGCGGCCACGTTCGATACGCAGGCATCGCGCATCCAGATGCACCTGCAGGCCGAGCGCGACGTGACCGTGCGCTGGCCCGGTGGCGAGCGGCAATTCGCGGCCGGGGATCGCATCCATACCGAGGACTCGCACAAGTATCGGCCGGACGACTTCGCGATCCTGCTCGAAGCGGCCGGCTTTACCGATCCGGTCAGCTGGACCGATCCACGCGGCTGGTTCGCGGTGTTCCACGCACGCGGCTGACGGCCCGGGACGATCTGGGGAGGCAGGCCGGCGGTAAGCCGCGCCGCCAGCAGGGTGAAATGGCGCTGGCCGGAACGTGCGGGCGCGCGGTGTCATAATGCGCGCAGCCGGCCCTGGCCGGCACCGACTTCCACCCACTGTCACGGATACCTCGATGAGCGGCTTCTCCATGCTTCCCGATCTCCACTTCACCGGCGGCACGGCGGCCTGGCCCGACGCGCGCCGGTTGCCGCGCGAGGGGTTGGCACAGGCGCTGGTGGAGTCGCGCAACCGCACGCTGGCGTGGCTGGGTGCCTTTGGCGTGACCCGCAAGGGCTGGACCGTGGTGCGCCAGTACGATGCGAATCCGCCGCTGTGGACGCTTGGCAGTATCGCGTGGCACGCCGAATGGTGGTGCCTGCGTGGCGTGCGGCATCTGGAGCAGGGCGGCATCCGGCTGCCGGTGGCCAGCGAGCCGTCGCTGCTCGATGGCGCCGACGAGTGGTTCGATCCCGAGCGGATTGGTCCCGATGAACGCTGGGAGATCGCGCTGCCCGACGTGGCGGTGGTGAAGCAATACGCCGCGAAGGTGCTGGACGGCCTGCTGCGGCGTATCGCGCTGCTGGCCGACGATGGCGACGCCACGCTCTATCCGTTCCGCCGCGCGCTGTACTACGAGGACGTGCAGGGCGAAACGGTGGCCACGCTGCTGCAGGCGCTGGAAGTGGCGCCCGTCGAGCCGGCATCGATCGCGCCCGCAATGGCCGTGCAGTCGTCAGGCACGCTGCATTTTCCCGGTGGCAATTTCACGCAGGGCTGGCAGGACGCCGACGGCTTTGCCTGGCCCGATGAATTGCCCGCGCAGAAGATCTACGTACCAGCGTTCGAGATGGATGCCGCGTTGGTCACCAATGCCCAGTTCCTGGAATTCGTGGAAGACCACGGCTACGAGCATCCGTCGTACTGGTCGGCCGCCGGCCGGCAATGGCTGATGACGCAGGAGCGTTCGGCCCCGCGCTACTGGGCGCGCCATGCGGTCAGTCGTAGTTGGGTGGTATCGCGCTTCGGCACGGAGCGCACGCTAAATCCCGACGAACCGGTGCGTCACGTCACGTTGTTCGAGGCGCAGGCGTGGTGTGTCTGGGCCGGGCGCCGCCTGCCGCAGGAAGTGGAATGGGAACTGGCGGCTGCGCAGAATCGCGGACTGCAGTGGGGCACCTTGCGCGAGTGGACCGCCACGCCGTACGAGCCATACCTGGGGTTCGCCGCCGAGCCCACCGACGGCGAGATCATCGGCCGCTTCGGCACGCACCAGGCGGTGCGCGGCGTATCGTTCGCCAGCCCGGCCCGACTGCGCCACGTGCGCGCTCGCACCGCGCTGCTGCCGGAGGACGATGTGTCGTTCGTGGGGTTCAGGACGTGTGTGGTCTAGGTCGGGATCAGCTGGAAAGCAACGCGGAAGGGTGTTCGCGTACACCGAATTTCTGAAAATTCTAAGCAGCGGTACCGAAGTGCAATCCCCGTCGCGCCGATGATCGCCAGGCGGCGTGTTCGGCGCTATCCGTGAGGCGCTTCCCGCTACGACAAACAAAAAGGCACCCGAAGGTGCCTTTTTTGCATCCTGCCGCCGGGTCGCCGGCGGCAGGGGTCAGCAATCAGCGATCAACGCTCGTAGCGCGAGCGGCTGTTGCCGTTGCGTTGGCCGCCGAAGCCGCCGCGATCGCCGCGGTCGCCGAACTTGCGGTCGCCAAAGCTGCGGTCGCCGAAGCTGCGCTCGCCGCCGAAGCCACGGTTGCCGTCGCGTTGCTGGCCGTCACGGTTGCCGTACGAACGCTGCTCGCCGCCGAAATTGCGGTCGCCGAAGCTGCGCTGCTGGCCTTGACCCTGACCCTGGCCTTGACCCTGGCCGCGGTAGCCGCCATTGCCACGGTCGCCGAAGCCGCCATTGCCGCGATCGCCGAAACCACCACGGTTTTCGTCGCCGAAGCTGCGGGCGCCACGGTCGCCAAAACCACGGTTGCCGTCGTTGCTGTTGCTGTTGCCGTTGCTGAAGCGGCGCTCGCCGAAGTTGCGGTCGCCAAAGCTGCGCTCGCCGCCTTCACGGTTGCCGCCGTTGTTGCCACGGTAGCCGCCGCCGTTGCCGGCGCCATTGCCACCACGGTAGCCGCCGCCATTGCCACGGAAGCCATCACGGCCCCCCGGCTTGCCGCCGAAGTTCGAACGCGGCTTCGGCGAGCGGCGCGGCTCCAGGCCTTCGATCACCGATGCGTCGATGCGGTTGTTCGTGAAGCGCTCGATACGGCGCCACTGGAACATGTCGCCATGGTTCACCAGGTTGATGGCGATACCCGAGCGGCCGGCACGGCCGGTACGGCCGATACGGTGCACGTAGTCTTCCGCCTGCTTGGGCAGGTCGAAGTTCACCACGTGGGTGATATCGGGCACGTCGATGCCGCGTGCGGCCACGTCGGTAGCCACCAGCACGCGCAGGTTGCCGCGGCGCAGGGCCGTCAGCGTGCGGTTGCGCGCGCCCTGGGTCATGTCGCCGTGCAGGGCGCCAGCGGCAAAGCCGGTATCCGACAGGCGCTCGGCCAGCGAATCGGCGTCACGCTTGGTGGCCGTGAACACGATGGCTTGCTTCAGCGACGAATCGCGCAGCAGGTGATCGAGCAGGCGCTCCTTGTGCGACATGTCGTCGGTGAAGTGCAGGCGCTGTTCGATGTTGCTGTGGTCAGCGCGCGCTGCGGCGATCTCGATGCGCTGCGGGTCGCGCAGCTGGCGCGAAGCCAGCTGGCCGATGCGGGCGTCCAGCGTGGCCGAGAACATCAGCGTCTGGCGCGAAGCCGGCGTGGCGGCCACGATGGCGTCGATGTCGTCGGCAAAGCCCATGTCGAGCATGCGGTCGGCTTCGTCGAATACCAGCATGTCCAGGGCGGACAGGTCGATACGGCCGGCCTCGATGTGGTCCAGCAGACGGCCCGGCGTTGCCACCAGGATGTCCGGCATGCGCGACAGCATGGCCAGCTGCTTCGGATAGGGCATGCCGCCCAGGATGCTGGCGCACACGATGCGGCGCAGATGGCGGCCGTACTTGGCGGCAGCCTCGGTCACCTGCAGGGCCAGTTCACGCGTCGGCGTCAGCACCAGCAGCGAAGGCTGGGCGGCGGCCGGGCGGGGGCGCTTGCCCTTCATGCGCTTGGCCGGTTCGGTCGGACGATTCGGCGCCGGCTTTTCGCTGATGCGCTGGATCGCCGGCAGCATGAACGCGGCGGTCTTGCCCGAACCGGTCTGGCTCGAGACCAGCAGGTCGCGGCCAGCCAGGAAGGCGGGAATGGCCTGGGCCTGAACCGGGGTGGGGTTGTTGTAGTTGGCTTCGGCCAGGGCGCGCAGGATGGCGGGGTCCAGGCCAAGTTTTGCGAAACCGCTTTCCGGGGCTTCCGTCGCTTGCTCGGCCGGGGCTGCATCGGCGTTGAGCAGGGCGTCGAGCTTGTCGAGCGGGCTCACGGCAGCGGCGGGCGTGGCAGTAGCGTCGGCGGCGGAAGCAATAGCTTGCTCCGCACGGAAATCTTCGTGCTGGGTCATGTCGTACGTATTAAAAATGCATGGCACCCCAGGGCAGTGTGCGCAAAGGGGTGGGCGCAAGTGCAAAGTCTTAAAAAAGGCTTCGGCGCCAATCGGTAGGCCGTTCGACAGACTCAGCTGGCAAGACGGCGGCAGGCAGGGGCGGCTGGCGGTTCAAACAAACCGGCCGATTATCCCTGGCAGGCAAACAGCAATTCGGGCTGTTATCAGGATCGGAGACGAGGCAGCGTCAGGTGAGCGGTGCGTTCTGGCCAGGCACCTGTCTGATACTTCGTGTGATGACAGAGGCAGGGAGCAGATCTTGGGAGGTAGCGGATACGCCACGGCAGGTTGCCTCGGGGCGCGGTGCGGTACTCACAGTGCGAAACTCACGGCGCGGAGTATAGCAGAACGCTGAAGGTTTTGTTGCACCGCGCAAGTGGGAATTATCCGATAGATGGTAAGCAAACGTAAGTGAAAGCGGCCGGGGCATCGCTTGCAAGTAGGGGCGCGGTGCCTATACTCCAGAACGCGGGCATCGATGCCCGTACGGGGCGGACGACAACAAGTCCCGCTGATTTTGCCTTTGGCAAGGTTCGCTTGCCGCTCGCCTCCGGCCTTGCGGTCATTGATGCCACTGCCAGGTTTCCTCCGACTGTCCGGGTGGTCCGGATGGGCGTCCGCTTCATGGGCGGAATCCATGGGAAACATGCTTGGCACAGGAATGACCGGAAGCAGCCGGTGACGCAGACCCAGGAAGTCCGGGCCCGTCCGCAACCAAAGCCCGCCAATTGCTTGGCGGGCTTTTTCTTGTTATGCGACCAGTGGCGCCGCGCCTACTTGCGCACGGGCTTGGTCTCCCGTTCCTGCCCTGCAACCTGTGATGTGCCGGGGAATCCCTCCGGATACTGGACCAGTCGCGTAAGCGTGGGGCGTCGGTGCGCCTGCCAGCGGTAGCTGCCTGCCAGCCGCGCGCCGCCGATGATGGCGGTCATGGCCTCGCGGTCGAGGCCCACGTTTTCCGACAAATCCTTGATGACGATGACTGCCATGGCGATCTCCAGCATGCGGGCCTTGCCGCGGCCGGCCGGAATGGCGCCGGTCGGGCGGCGCCAGGGCAGGCGCGGGCCCGATTCAGTATAGGCGAGCAGTCCTGCCGCATGCGCCGTGCACGCGACAGGACCGCTCCCGGCCGCGCGGCGTTCAAGCCACGTTCGCCCAGTTGCCGCCCTTTTGCACCGGATTGACGTTGAGCGCGAGGTGGCCCAGGTCGACGCCGACGATCTTGTTGTCGTTGAAGGCGGCAACGTTCACCTGCTGGAACTGCTGCACGCTCTGGTTGATGTTGATGTTGACCAGCGGGCCGGCGGCGGCAATCTTGCCGAACCAGTCCGTGCCGCCGCGGATGGCGCACAGCGATTGGTGGTCGAGTTCCTTGCTGACGGCAAGGTCGCGGACGATGATCGATGACATGGTGGACTCCTTGATGCAATTCAGCGGGTTCGGTGCGCGGCGGGCGGCTGGCTCGATGCCGGCGCCCGCCGTTGGCGACGGACTCAGGCGTTGTTCTGCGCGTACTGGTTCGTCGTCACGTTGTTCGACATGTGGTCCTGGAAGGCCGAACCGTTGCCGAAGTAGTTGGCGACCTGTTGCATCTGCTGGTTCTGCTGGTCGATCTTGACGTGCGAGTCGAACGACAGCTTCACCGGGGCGTAGACGCTGGTCCACGGTGCAATCAGGCCCAGGCCGCCGCGTACCGACTTCATGCGCGTGGCTTCGAGGGTGGTGGTGCTGGACAGGTCGAGGATGGTCAGGGTGCTCATGGCAGTCTCCTAATGGGCGAGTGTGCGGGTGCGATGCGTGGATGCGAAGGGGGATGCTCAGACCGGGTGGTACACGTTGTTCTGCGCGGACTGGGTCGTCGTGACGTTGTTCGTCATGTGGTCCTGGAAGGCCGAGCCGTTGCCGAAGTAGTTCTCCACCTGCTGCATCTGCTGGTTCGACTGGTTGACGTTGAACACCTTGTCGACCGACAGCTTGAACGGGCTGTAGACGGTGGTGATCGGCATGATGGCGATGCCGCCGCGCACGGCCTGCAGCGTCTTGGCGTCGAGGGTTTCGGTCGAGGACAGGTCCTTGATGGTCAGCGTGGTCATGATGGTCTCCTGGATGAGGAAGGTGCTGCTTTGGGTCTGGGTGATGAGCATCGGGTTGGTGTCGCGCTCGGACCAGATATCGCAGCAAGCGTGCCAGCGCAGGCCATGACCACGAAAAAAAACCGCCAGGCGTTGTGGGGCAAGGGATTCCGGTTGGGCGTGCGATGCGCGTCGGCATGGCGTGGCGTGCCTGGAGCCCTGGTAGTGATGGGCTGGCGCCAACAGAAAGGTGTCGGGTGTCGGGCGGACGGCAACGTCCGGGGCGCGCCGGGCCACAGGGCGGGATTGCGGATGGCCGGAGTGCGCACTAGTATCCATCGAAGGCAATGTGCCGTGATGCAACGGTTTCGCCGCCAGTGCCGCCTCCAAAGCGCCACTTGCGAGCGCCACCAGTCGGCAACCACTCGTCGGGATGCACCGGATGTCCAGCCTGACCGAACTCATACGGAATTTTCAGCGCGGGAGCCTGAGCCGCGACGAATTCCTTGCATCGGTGGATACGGCCCTGAAGGACGATCAGACCGACTCCACCCAGTTTGCCCGCGTGCTTACCGAGGAGCACACGCGCTTTCCATTGCCGCCGGCCGTGTACGCCGAAGTCATGCACCGCATCGACTCGCACATGGCTACGCAGTTCGACCCCGTTGGCGAGGTACACCAGGACGTGCGCAGCGATGTGCGCACCGAGATGCCTGGCGAGGAAACGCGCATCGAGCCCGAGCCCGCGGATCGCCCTCTGCCTGCGCCGGGCGTCACGGGCACCACAGGTACCAGCGGTGGCATGACGGGCGCGTATGCCGGCAGCGGCTACATGGGTGGCAACACGGGCACCAATACGGGAAGCAACACCGGCAGCACCACGGGCAGCACCACGGGCGGACAGAGCGGGCATTTCACCGGCGGCTTCATCCCGTCCGGCCCCACCAAGGGCGTGGGCGATACGCTGAACGGCCGCTTCGTGCTCGAAGAGTGCCTGGGCGTGGGCGGCATGGGCACGGTGTACAAGGCGCTCGACCTGCGCAAGCTCGAGGCATCGGACCGCAAGCCCTATATCGCCATCAAGGTGCTGAACATGCAGTTCAGCGGGCATCCGAAATCGCTGATCGCGCTCCAGCGCGAGGCGCGCAAGGCCCAGCAGCTGGCCCACCGCAATATCGTCACGGTCTACGACTTCGACCGCGACGGCCCCACGGTCTTCCTGACCATGGAGTACCTGCAGGGCAAGTCGCTCAACCGCGTGCTGCGCTCGCCAGACTTCCAGGGGCTGCCCTATGTAAAGGCGATGCCGATCATCGTCGGCATGGGCAGTGCGCTGGCCTATGCGCACGAACGCGGTTTCGTGCATTGCGACTTCAAGCCGGCCAATGTGTTCCTGACCGATCGCGGCGAGATCAAGGTCATCGACTTCGGTATCGCACGCGGCTTCCAGCAGCCTGCCGATGACGCGGACCAGACCGTGTTCGATCCCGGCTCGCTGGGCGGCATGACGCCGGCCTACGCCAGCCCGGAGATGTTCGAGCATCGCGAACCCGATCCACGTGACGATATCTACGCGCTGGCCTGCGTCAGCTACGAACTGCTGACCGGCCGGCACCCGTACAACCGCGTGTCGGCCACCGAGGCGCGTGCGAAGAACCTGAAGCCCGAGCAGCCGAAGACGCTCTCGCGCGGGCAGTGGAAGGCGCTGCGCCAGGCGTTGTCGCTGGATCGTGCCACCCGTACACCCTCCGTCAAGCAATTCCTGGCCGGACTGGGCGGCGAGGCGCAGAGCACCAGCATCCGCCTGCCCGTGCTCGCGGGCAGCGTGATTGCCGGCGTGGCCCTTGCTACCGGGGTGCTGGTGTACATGTGGCGCAGCCACATGCCTTCGACCGAGAGCGCGCCACCCACGCAGGCCGCGGCACCAGCCGCGACGGCACCTTCCGCTACGCCCTCGCCGCCGGAAGAGGCGGTGCCGGTCAAGCCCGAGTCCGTTGCGCAAGTGATCGCTGCCACGCCCTGTTCGCTGCTGACCGCCAGGATCGACGGCAATACGCTGCAGGTGGGTGGCTATGTCGGCGAGCCGGCGCTGGGCGCCCTGCGCGACAAGCTGGGCAAGATCCCGGGCGTGCGCACGCTCAAGCTCGACGCCCAGCCGCTGACCAGCGACAAATGCGATGTGGTGAAGCTGGTGGCGCCGTACTGGTCGGGCAACCGCAAGGCAGGCGGGCCGGCCGGCGCGGTACTGCACACGCGCGGTGGCACGCAGCTGGCCGAAGGCACGCCACTGGTGCTGGACATCAACACGCCGCCGCACGAATCGTATGTCTACGTCGATTATTTCTCGGCCGATGGCAAGGTGGCGCATCTGGTGCCCAGCGGCCGCATCCAGGGCAACCAGGCACCGGCCAGCTATAGCGCCACAGTGGGCGATAGCGGCGACTGGATCATCTCGAAGCCGTTCGGCACCGAACTCGTGGTACTGCTGACCACGCCAACGCCGCTGTTCACCGCGCGGCGTCCGGAGTTCGAAACCCGCCAGGAATACCTGAAGGCACTGGAAAAGCCGCTGGCGCAGATGGCCAGCAAGCACGGGCGCGAGCAGATCAGCGCGGACATCGTGCAGATCGCCACGCGCGCCAAATAGCGGCCGGCTGGCCGCCAGCGCGGCCATCGGGCCAGCGCAATCCGCAGTCCTTCGACGTTACTTCGCCTCGCGCACCACGCGGAAGCCATTCTGCGATTGCCGTACGCTGGTGCTGTACTTGAAGCGCGTGGATGACACCATGTAGCTGGCGCCCTCGCGCCACGAGCCGCCGCGGATGACGCGTGCCGTGCAGGCGGGTTCATCCCACGCGCGGCCGTCGGTCGGCGCGTTCTTGTACGAGCTGTGCCAGCAGTCGGCCACCCATTCCCAGACGCTGCCGTTCATGTCGTGCAGCCCGAACGGATTGGGTGCGAACGATCCCACGTTGGCTGGTGCGGCGTCGCTCCACGGATCGCCACAGTCCTTGCAATTGGCGTTGCCCTTGGTCATCCTGTCGCCCCACCAGAATGCGGTGCTGGTGCCGCCGCGCGCCGCGTATTCCCATTCGGCTTCGGTCGGCAGGCGGTATGTCTTGCCGGTGGTCTTCGTGAGCCAGGCCACGTACTGCTGCGCGTCGTCCCAACTGATATCGCGCGCCGGTGCCGTCTTCGCTTCGGGCGGATTGGTGGCGATGCGCGGGCAGGCGTTGGCATCGGCGCAGACGTTCCACTGTTCGACCGTCACCTCGTACTTGCCGATGGCGAATGCATGGCCGACGTTCACGTGATGCGGCGGTTTCTCGGCGGGGTCGCTGGTGTTGCTGCCCATCGTGAAGGCGCCGGGACTCAGGCCGATCATCACCGGGCACTGCGGGCAGTCGCGTGATTCGCCGCCCCTGGCTTCGGCCGGTCGGGCCGCGCCGGATGCCGGGGCTTCCTTGCCTTCCTTTCCTTCGGCCGGAAAGGTGACGGTGCCCTGGGCAATGGCCCCGCCGGCACGTGTGCGAGGCTGCCCCGAGCCGCCAGGGGCCGGCGCAGCAGGGGCGGGTGCGGGCTTGGCGGCGGTGGGCGGTGGCGGCTCGGTCTTTGCCTGGCTCTTCGGCTCGGGCCTGGCCGGTGTCGTGGCAACTGCCGCAGGTGCCGACGCTGCCGGCGCGGGCGCGCTGGCCTTGATGCGATCGAGGCGTGTCTTGGCGAGTGCGGCGAAGCGTCCGTTCGGATACTGCTTCAGGTAGGCCTCGTAGTCGGCGGCGTAGTTGCTGTTCTTGATCGAATCCCAGAACGACAGCTCATATTGTTCATCGCTGTTCTTGGGCAGGATGCCCGCCGTCGCAGGTGGCAGTAGCGCGTTGCCGGCCTGGATAAGCCAGAGACTGCTGCCGGGGCCGCCCGAGGTTGGGCCGTGCGATGCGCCATCGATCTCCGCGCCAAGTCCCAGCAGCGCCAGCGACACGACGATTGCTTTCCGCCACATATTCCCCCCCTTCAGAGTCGCCGCGCTGCGCGGTGTGGAGTTGCCGTGACGCGGTACCGGCCGTTTCAAGATAGCACAGCGTTTGTGGCGTGAAAGTTCGCTTTTTGGAGCCTTCCGACCTACGCTGTAGGACACATCGCCGAGCGCATCAAGAATATCGACCAAGAATCCGCTCCCGCGCGGGGTACCGTGTGCAGCGGACAGTTCTCCGGGAGGAGCCGCCATGTCCAGACGATCCCTGCTGCACGTGTTCGCGGCCGCGTGCCTGGCTACATTCCTGTCCAGCTGGACGACATTCGCGATGCCGCTGACGCCGGCCCCCAAGGGTGCCGAGGTCTACATCATCTGGCCCGGTGACGGCGCTGTCATCGACGGCGGCAAGCTCTGGGTGCGCATGGGCCTCAAGGGCATGGGCGTCTGCCCCAAGGGCATCGAGCGGCCGAACTGCGGGCACCACCATCTGCTGATCGACGCCGACCTGCCGCCGCTGGACAAGGAAATCCCGAACGATCGCAATCACCTGCACTTTGGCGCCGGCGAGACCGACGCGCGCATCGAACTGCCCCCGGGCAAACACACGCTGCAACTGCTGCTGGGCGACAGCAAGCATGTACCGTTCGATCCGCCGATTTACTCGAAGAAGATCACGATCACCGTGCGCTAGGCACACAGGCGCGAACGGGGGGAGCCATGACCCATTTCAGACCGATGCTTCTTGCGGGCATGACGTTGCTGTCCGCCGCTGCCTGGCTGCAGGCGGGCATGGCGCGTGCGGCCGATGCGTCGGCGCCGGCCGCACATGCCGACCACGCCTCGGCACCTGCCATGGGCGCACAGGCGAACGCCTCGTCCGGCCCGGCATCAGGCCCCACGCCTGCGCCGAAGAACGCCTATCTCTATATCGGGTATCCCAACAACAACCAGACGCTGCCGGCCGGCAAGCCTATCAAGGTCTGGTTCGGGCTGCGCAACATGGGCGTGGCGCCCAAGGACGTCAAGTATCCGAACACGGGCCACCATCACCTGCTGATCGATGTCGACCTGCCGCCGCTGGACAAGGAAATCCCGAACGACCGCAACCATCTGCACTTTGGCGCGGGCGAGACGGAGACCACGATCGACCTGCCGCCGGGCAAGCACACGCTGCAGTTGCTGATGGGCGACGAGAAGCACATGCCGACCAATCCGCCGATCTATTCGAAGAAGATCACGATCTATGTGAAATAACCGGCTCGGAGCGAGAAGGCGGGGCGGTCCGCCTGTCTCCGGCGCGGCGCACAGCGATGTGCGCCGTTTTTTTTTGAACGGTCCGGCCGGGGATGGGCCCGTTGTTGCCGAACCGCCAACACACCGCCCCCTGACTGTGGGTCGCCGCCCAACACCTGACTGGTCGCCGGCGTGCGGCCTGGCATGGTCGCATCGCCCGCCAGCCCTTGCGGCACAACGGACCGCAGACTTTTTTCATGCTTGTGGCCCGCGCTGGCACGCTTGCTGCGATATCTGGTCCGAGCGCGACACCAACCCGATGCTCATCACTCTGACCCAACGCAGTACCTTCCTCATCCAGGAGACCATCATGACCACGCTGACCATCAAGGACCTGTCCTCGACCGAAACCCTCGACGCCAAGAAGCTGCATGCCGTACGCGGCGGCATCGCGGTGATTGCCCCGTACACCTCGATCTTTACGCCGGTGAGCCTGAAGTTCGATTCGCACACCAAGATCACGCAATCGAACCAGCAACTGCAGGACGTAGCCAACTACTTCGGCAACGGCTCGGCCTTCCAGGACCACATGAAGAACAACGTGACGACGAACCAGTACGCCCAGAACAACGCCTGATATTCGTACGGTTCAGGCGGCAGCGGCGCGCAGGCCGGCCAACAGGCCGCCGCCGCTTCAGCCGCACGGGGAGCTTGCGCCGGGGACACCTCCGCCCCGGCGTTTTTTTTGCCCGCCGATTTTCCAGGGCGCGCACGCCGAGGTTGGCGTCCGCCAGACGCCGACCCACAATACAGATCGAACGCCAGGACGCCCTGCCACGGTCCGCTGGCGTTGCAAGCAGGAAGCCATCGTGAACGCATTCGCCTTTGCTCCGCGCCGCATGTCCCAGTTGTCGGGCGTGGCCCTGTCCGTGGCGCTGCTGGCCGGCTGTGCCGATTTCCGCCCGCCCGAATACCACCGGCCCGAAACGCCGGCCAAGGCGGCCTGGACCAGCAACGAATCGGTCAGCGTGTCGCCGGCCGAGACCATCCTGCCGAACTGGTGGCAGGGCTTTGGCGATCCGTACCTGGACCAGCTTGTAGCCAAGGCGCTGTCGGGCAACTACGACATCAAGGTGCTGGCTGCCCGCATTCGCGTAGCCAATGCCCAGATTGCCGAGGCCCGCGCGGGCGCGCTGCCGGTGTTCGACGTCGGCGCCGGCGTGGACATCAGCAAGACCACCGGCCAGCCGGTGTCGCGCACCTACAACCTGGGCGGCACGGTGAACTGGGATATCGACGTCTGGGGCAAGGTCGAAAAGGGCGTGCAGGCCCAGACCGCCGAATTCCGGGCAACCGAGGCCGACTGGCGCGCAGGCTACCTGTCGCTGGTATCCGATGTCTCGATCACGTACTTCACGATCCTGCTGCTCGACGAGCAGGTGGCGCAACAGCGCCATACGCTGGCGCGCAACAACGACATCCTGGGCACCTACAAGGCCATGCTCGCCAACGGCCTGCTTCCGCAGATCCGCGTGATGCAGCAGCAAGCCGAAATCAACCGCCTGACCAAGGACCTGCTCGAACTGCGCCGCTCGCGCGACGTGGCCGAGAACGCGCTGGCTACCCTGGTGGGTGTGCCCGCCGGCGAGCTGAAGGTGCCGCCGGGCAAGCTGCAGGAGCGCATCAAGCTGCCCGTGGTGCCAGCGGGGCTGCCTTCGCAGCTGCTGGCGCGGCGTCCCGATATCGTCGCCGCCGAATACCGCGTGCTGGCTGCCTACGACCTGGTCGGCCAGGCGCGCCTGGCGCAACTGCCCAGCATCAGCCTGACGGCGCGCGGCGGTACGGCCAGCTTTGCGCTGTCCGACCTGATGAAGTCCTTTACGTTCGGCTTCATGCCCAGCATCAACCTGCCGATGCTCGACCCTAACGTGCGGGCCCACGTGAAGACCACCGAGGCCAACGTGGGCGTGGTCGAGAACGAGTACGGCCGCACCGTGATGACCGCGTTCGAGGAAGTGGAGAGTGCGCTGGTCAACGTCGACGCACACAAGAAGCAGCGCGTGGAACTGCAGCAGCAGGTGAGCCAGCTGCGCGTGGTGGGCGCGCAGATCGACGCCCAGGCGCGCGAGGGCATCGCGTCGCAGCTGGATGTATTCGAGTCCGAACGTTCGCTGCTGACGGCCGAGCAATCCTTGTTGGCGGCGTACCAACAAATCCTGGCCGATACCGTCACCTTGTACAAGGCACTGGGCGGCGGCTGGCCCGATGTGGCCGTGCGCAACGGGCACGCGGAAACCACTGCCGAAGCGGTATCGCCAGCCGGTGTGTCGGCGCCCAAGGCGGCGCGTTAGCCGCAGCGGCGCACAAACCGTTTCAAGCCTGAAACCCGTATGGCGCTGGCGTTTGCGCAACGCTGCGCCGCAGCGCATTGACTCCCCTCAAGCGTGGCCTACTATGTTCTTACCCGTGACCTGCCGCCCCCTTGCCGACGCATGCCGACCCCGTCGCCGCGTTGACGCGCGGTTGCGCGCCACAGGCTGCACTGTTGGCTCAGGTGAAACATGACGCGCGACGAAGCTCCCTTCATGGATGTGCCGGTCATGGCGCCCCCGGGTGGCCAGGCATTCGATGTGCTGCTGATGCCCGTGTCGCGCCCGGAGCTTGGCGAGATCCGCATCGACGAGGACCTGTTCGCGATCGGGCGCGGCGAGGCGCCGTTTGCCGCGTATCCGACCGAGGCGGTGTCGGTGCTGTCGCGGCGGCATGCGCGGATTTTCTCGGAAGACGGTGCGGTCTACGTGGCCGACCTGGGTAGCAAGAACGGCACCCGCGTGAACGGCGACAGCGTGGCGCAGCAGCCGGCGCGGCTGAGCGATGGCGACGAGGTGAGCTTCGGCGCCGACCTGGCCTATCGCGTGCGGCTCTATCCGCGCCCGCCCGAGCCCGAACCACCCCGCGTGGCGATCACGCTGGCACCGATGCGCGACGACCTGGACCTGCAGCCGGTGGTGATCGCCGGGTTCCCGTTCATGGTCAGCAAGGCGGACGACACGTTCGCCCGCTATCGCGACCAGTATCCGCATCAGGTGAATTACCTGTCGCGCCGCCATGCGCACGTGTACCTGAAGCATGGCGTGCCGTGGATAGAAGACCTGGGCAGCACCAACGGCACCTTCGTCAACGGCGTGCGGCTGCGCGACCAGTCGGTGCGGCTGGAACCCGACGACGTGGTGGCGTTCGGCGGCAGCCATTTCGTGTACCGCGTGGGGATCGAACGCGAAACCGATGCCGATGCCACCGCGACAAGGACGTCCCTGGCCGCGCCGCCCCAGGCTGGCGTGCCGCTCCAGGCACCGGTCGACAGTACGGAAGCCGGAGCCGGCGAGGTGGATCCCGACAAGACCACCTTCGTTGGCGCGGCCGATTCCTTCCTGGACATCTTCTGCATGGACTATGGCGCCGCGCAGGAAGACGAGGTCAACCCCGAGGCAATGCCTGACGCCGCAGACCCCGCCCATGCGGCAGCACCGCGCGGCCGGGTGACGATGATGGTGGTGGAGGCCATGCGCAGCTTCGGCATCCACGACCGTCACCAGCTCGAACGCGCAGCGCGCGTGGCGATCCTGGTGATTGCCGTGCTGGTGATCGGCGGCGGCTACCTCTGGTGGCGCGGGGCGCCCGACCGGTCGCTGCAGGCGCTGGTCGACGAAGGCAAGTATGTGCGCGCCGCCGAAGTGGCCGACAAGGTGCTGTCGCGCCATCCGGACGAGGCACGCTACCAGGCGCTTGGCGCCGAGGCGCTGATGCGCGGCTACGTGCCGCAGTGGTCGGCGCGATTGCAGGCCAGCGACGCGGCTGGCGCCACGGCCGTGCTGGATGAAATGCGTGCACGCAGCCAGCACAATGCCGATGGGCAGGCGCTGACCAGCCAGCTTGCCTGGGTGGCCGACCTGGAACGCTACGTGGCCCAGCGCGGCGGCATCGACGGGCCCATCCGCATGTATTCCGACGAAGCAAAAATCCGCGACCTGCTGCGGCGCTGGGAGGACGACACCGCGTCGCACCAGCGGCTGCTGGGGCGCATTGCCAATGACGTGCCGACGTTCCGCGACACCTATGCGCGTGCGCTGAGCGATCTGCGCCGGCTGCAGAACGACGAATCGGTGCTGCTGGCCGCCATCGACCGGCTCAACGCGGCCATTGCCACGGAACTGGGCCGCGATCAGCCCGAGGCATTGCAGCCGATGCTGGCCGAGTACAAGGACAAGTACGCACGGCTATCGGGGCTGGACAGCGTGGAGAGCGACCTGCGCCAGTACACGGCAATGATCGAGTCGCTGCGCGTGCGGGCGCCGGGGCCGCTGGTGGCGCTGATGCAGAAGGCCAGCTTTGCCACGCCGCCCTTCCAGGCCGCCTATCAGAAGCTCAAGGCCACGCGCCTGCCCGGCGATGAGGTGCAGAGGCAGTACCTGGCGGCCAGCAAGGCATGGGAGCAGGGCGACGGCGCGGCGGCGCTGGCTGCGCTGAAGACCGTCACGGCCGGGCCGTGGGCCGCCGATGTGGCGAAGGATGTGGCCCACAAGGAGCAGGTGCTGGCGCAGTACGCCGCCATCAAGACCGGTCGCGGATCGCCTGGCTATGAGGAACAGCTGCTGGCGTTCTACGAGTCGCTGGACCCGAAGACCGATGGGTATTTTTCCCAGAACATCGACGCCGATGTCAACAGCATCCGCGACGCGGCATTGCGCCGCGCCAACCAGCTGCTGAACCGCGCGGCCACGGGCTGGCGCCAGTATCGCAACAATGGCCTGATTGCCGGCGAGCAGCGGCTCGAATCTGGCATCTCGGCCAAGTTCCGGTCGCAGGCCAGGTTGCTGGCCGACGCGCAAGACGATGCGCGGAAGGGGCTGCGCATCTACGCCCAGCTGAAGATCGAGGATTCGGCGCAGTGGAACAAGGTCCGCGACGACATCCAGGCCGAGGTGGACACCCAGCGCCGCTCGCTCAACGACCTGCGCATGGTGCTGGACCCGGCGGTGCTCAAGGCCAAGCTGGTGCTGGTGGGCGAGGGCAGCGCCGAGGGTGGCAAGGACGGTGGCAAGGATAGTGGCAAGGATGGCGGAGACAAGGACGGCGCCGCCGCCCCGGCCGCGACTGCTGCAACTGCCGCGAAACCCGGAGCGGGGAGCACGCCATGAAGGACGAGAACCGCGACAACAAGCTGCGGCCGCTGACCGAGGCGCTGGAAGACCATAGCGCCGAAGGCATCGCGCTGCTCAGTGCCGAGCCGCGCCGGCTGACGCTGCTGGCCGTGGTGACCACGGGCGTGCTCGTACTGTGCGCGGTGCTCTGGTCCTTCTTCGGCCATGCCGATGTCATCGTGACCGCGCAGGGCACGCTGGCGCCGGAATCCGAAGTGCGCCGCTTCTATGCGCCTGTCGATGGAGAACTGGTCGATCTTTACGTGGCCGAGGGCCAGCCGGTGTCGAAGGATGACGTCGTGGCACGGCTCAATGCGCGTGGCGCGATCGAGGCGGCCGCCAATGCGCTGCAGGCCCAGTTGAAGCTCGAAGACGCCGAACGCGAGTGGAAGCAGTTTCCGGAGCGCAAGGCATTGCTGGAACGCCGTGCGCTGGCGCTGAAGCAGCAGATCGAACTCAATTCCCGCCAGCACGAGAATCGCCTGGCCGAAGGTACCACGCGGCTGGCCGAGCAGCAGCGGGCGCAGCTGGCCGAGGCGCGCAGCAATCTGGAAAACGCGCGCCGCGCGCGGGAATTCGCGCGCCAGGAACAGGACCGCTACGCACGGCTGTTTGCGCTGCCGGCCGGCGGCGGGGTGTCGCAATCGCAGGTGGAGGCCAAGCGCGCGGCGACGCAGGAAGCCGAGAACAACCTGCGCGTGGCCCAGTCGAGGCTGGCCGAGCTCGATGCGCGGCTGGCGCAGGAATTCACGCAGGCCAGCGCGCAGCTGGAAGGCAGCGGGCAGGAACTGGCGAGCCTGCGCGTGCAGTACGACGCCGCCGTGCGCGAGATCACCAGCACCGAGGACAAGCTGCGCCTGCAGGTGCAGACTGCCCGGCTGGTGGCCGACGCCGCCGCGCGCATCAAGTTCGAGAACATCGACAAGGACAACTTCCTGCTGATCCTGGCGCCGGTGTCGGGCGTGATCACCGACGTTACGTCCACGCAGCGCGGCGACAAGGTGCAGGCCAACACGCCGCTGGGCGGCATCGCACCCAAGGATGCCCGGCCGATGCTGCGGATCGAGATTGCCGAGCGCGACCGCGCATTCCTGCGTGAAGGCCTGCCGGTCAAGCTCAAGTTCAGCGCGTTCCCGTACCAGCGCTATGGGCTGATCGCGGGCACGCTCGAGTACATCTCGCCGGCCACCAAGCCTTCGGGCCCCGACAAGCAGCCCGTGTACGAGGGCCGCGTGCGGCTGGCGCAGGACTATTACAGCGTGGCGAGCAACAGGTACCCGCTGCGCTATGGCATGACCGCCACGGCCGAGATCGTGGTGCGGGAAAGACGCCTGATCGACCTGGGGCTCGATCCATTCAGGCAGGTCGCAGGTTGAACGTTGAGGAGAGGGCGATGACAGCCATCGTACGCATCGACGACGAAATGATTGGCGTCGACGAATTCGTGAGGGTCCTGAAGCTGACCGGCCAGTTCGAAGGCCTGGTGGAGCAGCTGGTGCGCGACAAGCTGACCGCCCACGCGGCGCGCCGCCAGGGCCTGAAGCTGACGCCCGACGAAGTGCAGGAGCGCGCCGACCAGTTCCGGCGCGTACACGGGCTGCACCGGGCGGCCGACATGAACCACTACCTCGACGCGCTGAACATCACGCTTGACGAGTTCGAGAACTTCATCACCGACAGCCTCTACCAGGAAAAGATGATGGAGCAGGTGTGCACGGACCAGGCGGTGGAGTCGTACTTCCAGCTGAATTCGCCGAAGTTCGACAGCATCGAGGTCAGCCATATCGTGGTGGACACAGAAGGCAAGGCCAGGGAGCTGGTGTCGTACCTGCAGGATGATCCCGACGCATTTTCCGAGATGGCGCGCGAGCATTCGATTGCCGATACGCGCGAGCAGGCTGGCGACATCGGCAAGGTGCTGCGCGGATCGCTCAAGGGCGATATCGAGGCCAAGGTCTTCAATGCCGAGGCCGGCGACCTGCTGGGCCCGTTTCCGGCGCCGGACAAGTCGTTCTTCGAGGTCTTCCTGGTGCGCGCCAAGCATCCGGCGCGGCTCGACCCGGACGTAGCCGTGGAGATCCGCAGGCTGCTCCGCGAGGAATGGCTGATGGCAAGGGCGCAGGAACATGTCATCGAAGCCCGCTAGCGAGGTGGCGGCGCCTGCCGCTTCCGCAGCCGCGCCCGCGCCGCCCCCCGGGCAGTCGCTGGCTGATTTTCTGGCGGCGGTGGAGATCCTGTCGCCGCTGTCGCGCGACGAGATCGAGCGGCTGGCAGCCAGCGCCCGCACGCTGCATTTCGGCTTTGGCGATACGGTCTGCAATGCGGGCGAGCCGGCGGACGGCATCTTTATCGTACGCAGCGGCTCCGTGCGCGTGTTCAACGAAGAGCACGGCAAGGAAATCAGCATGGGCGTGCGCAAGACCGGCGAGGTGTTCGCCGATATTGCGCTGCTGCGCGAATACCGGCATGAGTCGTCGGTGCGGGCATCGGGAAAGACCGAACTGATCATGATCCCGCGCGCCGTCTCCGAGCCGACGGTCGGCGGAAACCCGGCCGCGCTGGCCTTTATCACCAGCTATGTGGCGATCAGTTCGGCGGGCGGCTTTGTGGCGCGACTGTTCGACCTGCGCGGCAAGCTCGACAAGCTGGAGCTGGAAGACGCCGTGCGCAGCGTGGGCGTCAAGCGGGTGGCGGCTGGCAAGGAAATCCTGCAGCAGGACGGGCGCGAGGATCGCCGCCTGTATGTGGTGCGCCAGGGCACGGTGCGCCTTGTCCGCGAAGAGGATGGCGATACGTTCCAGCTGGCTACGCTGGGGCCGGGGGAGATCTTTGGCGAGCGCGCCTGCGTGATGCGCCAGGAGCAGATTGCCTCTGCCATTGCCGAGACCGACACCCGGCTGCTGGTCATCCCCGAGAAGACGGTCCAGTTGATCCTGGAGCGCAATGCGCGGCTGCGTGAGGTGCTGGAAGAACGCATCCGCACCGTGGACCGGGAACTGCACCGGCAGAAGAGGCTGGCGGAGCGCCGCAAGCGCCCGGTGCTGCTGGACCTGCACTCGAAGCCGGAGTTCGGCGAACGGCTGATCCGCCGCTTTGCGCTGGTGGAGCAGGCCGAGGAGATGGACTGCGGCGCGGCCTGCCTGGCGATGATCTGCCGGCACTACGGTATCCCGATGACGCTGGGCAAGCTGCGCGAACTGGCGAACGTGACCACGGCCGGCGCCACGCTCGACAGCCTGGCGCGGGCGGGTGAATCGCTGGGCTTTACCACGCGCGGCGTGCAATGCACGCGCGATGCGCTGACGGGCTTCGAGCTGCCTTTCATCATCCACTGGGAGGGCTACCACTACGTGGTGGTCTACGGCGTTTCGGCGCAGTACGTATGGGTGGCAGACCCGGCCATCGGCTTCCGCAAGATGAGCACAGAGGAGTTCGAGCGCGGCTGGAGCGGCACCTGCCTGCTGTTCTCTCCCGGCACGCAGATGAACGAACTGGCGGTGTCGCGCTCGCCCTGGCTGCGTTTTATCAGCTATCTGTCGCCGTACAAGCGCATCCTGGCGCATCTGTTCCTGGCTACGTTCGTGATCCAGGTGCTGGGCGTGGTGCCGCCGCTGATCATCCAGAACATCCTTGATGGCGTGGTGGTCCACCAGAACATCGGGCTGCTGCACCTGCTGATCCTGGGGCTGGTGATCTCGAACGTCTTTACCCAGCTGATGGTGACCATCCGCGCGTACCTGGCGAACTTCATGGTCCGCAACATGGATTTCGCGATGATGTCGCATTTCTTCAAGCACACGCTGTCGCTGCCGCTGTCGTTCTTCGCCAAGCGCAAGACCGGCGACATCTTCGCGCGTTTCCAGGAGAACCAGACCATCCGCGCGTTCCTGACCGAGTCCACGGTCACCACGGCGCTGAACCTGCTGATGGTGTTCATCTACTTCAGCATCATGTTTCTCTACAACGTGAAGCTGACACTGCTGCTGATTGCCTTCGTGATCCCGATTGCCGCGCTGACCGTGGTGGTCACGCCAAAGGTGAAGGGCTACGCCCGCGAGGTGTTCGCGGCATCCACCGATGCCAAGGCCTACCTGATGGAAACGCTGGGTGGTGCGGAGACCGTGAAGGGCATGGGTATCGAACGTCCCGTACGGCTGCGCTGGGAGCGCAAGTATGCCAAGGCGCTGGAAAAGCAGTACCAGGCGCAGTCGTTCCACATCCTGGTGGGGCTGGTCAGCCAGGTGCTGAACGCGGCCACCACGATCACGATCCTGTGGGTGGGTGCCACGCTGGTGCTGGAGCGCGAGCTGACAATCGGCCAGTTGATCGCATTCAACGCCTTCATGGGCAGCGTGCTGGCGCCGCTGATGGGGCTGGTGGCGCTGTGGGGCCAGCTCAATGACGCCGGCGTGGCGATGGAGCGGCTGGGCGACGTGCTGGACCTGGATCCGGAGCAGAAGCCGCAGGACGTGATGTCGCGCGTGTCGCTGCCGGACCTGCAGGGCGAGATCCAGTTCGATGGCGTCTACTTCCGCTATGGCGGCGAGGACACGGCCTACGTGCTGGAGAACATCAGCTTCCATATGCGGCCCGGGGAGATGGTGGCGATCGTCGGCCGCAGCGGCTCGGGCAAGACCACGCTGGCGAAGCTGCTGGTGGGTTTCTACAAGCCGACCGACGGCACGATGAAGGTGGACGGCTACGACATGAACGTGATCGACACCGAGTTCTTCCGCGCCCAGGTGGGCTATGTGATGCAGACCAACCTGCTGTTCTCGGGCACGGTGGCCGAGAACATCGCCTGCGGTGACGACAGCCCGGATCGCCGCCGCATCGAGGAAGTGGCCAAGATGGCCGATGCCCACGCATTTATCTCGAAGCTGCCGCTGGGCTACGAGCAGGTGGTGGGCGAGCGTGGCATCGGGCTGTCGGGTGGGCAGATCCAGCGGCTGTGCATTGCCCGCGCGCTATATCACGACCCCCGGCTGCTGGTGTTCGACGAGGCCACGTCGGCGCTGGACACGCAGTCGGAGAGCAACATCCTGGCGAACATGCAGGACATCCTGAAGGGCCGCACGGCCGTGATCATCGCGCACCGGCTCAGCACCATCATGCAGGCCGACAAGATCCTGGTGCTGTACGAAGGCGGCATCGTGGAGCAGGGACGGCACGAGGACCTGCTGGAGCGCCGCGGCATGTACTACCAGTTGGTCCAGAAGCAGTTGAGTGCGGCATGAAGCTATACAACCCCACCCCCGTCACCTCCGCCGTATCGTTCGCGGGCCTGATCGAACGGATCGAGATCCTGCGCTCCACACTGCGCTGGTCGTCGCGGCTGGAGCGGCCCGACATCGAGAAACTGCTCAAGCAGGCCACCACGTTGCGCGACGAGGTCATGGGCCTGTCGCACAAGGAGCGCTTCGTGGCGGCGGCGTCGGCCGCGGGCGAGGCGGAGGTCGAGGAAGCTGTGGTCGAGCCGGTGGAGATGTCGGCCCGCGAGCGCCGCCAGGCGCTGATGGAGCGAAGCTTTATCTTCGAGGGCACGTTTGGCGACAACCCCAAGCTGCTCGAAGCGCTGGAGATTGCCGAGAAGGCCGCGCCGACCGATCTGCCCGTGCTGATCGACGGCGAAAGCGGCACCGGCAAGGAACTGATGGCGAAGGTGATCCACGCCAATGGCCTGCGCAACGACAAGCCGTTCATCTCGGTCAACTGCGGTGCGATTCCCGACAGCCTGCTCGAATCGGAACTGTTCGGCCACAAGAAGGGGGCGTTCACCGGCGCGGCCAACGACCGGCGCGGCAAGTTCGAGAGCGCGCATACGGGCACGATCTTCCTGGACGAGATCGGCGAATTGCCGCTGACCGGGCAGGTCAAGCTGCTGCGCGTGCTGGAGGCGCACGAGATCCAGCGCGTGGGCTCCGACGAGGTGATTGCCGTCGATACGCGCATCGTCGCGGCAACCAACAAGGACCTGCGCCGGATGAGCCAGGAGGGCACGTTTCGCGAGGACCTGTTCTACCGGCTTAGCGTGATCCACGTGACCCTGCCCGCGCTGCGCGAACGGCGCGACGAAATTCCGCTGCTGGTGGCCTATTTCGGCGACGAGGCGGCCGGGCAGCTCAAACGGCGGCCGCTGAAACTGACGCCCCGGCTGCGCGACTTCCTGCTGCACTACGAATACCCGGGCAATATCCGCGAACTGCGCAACCTGATGTACCGGCTGTCATGCCTGGCCGGCGACACGGCCGATTTCGTCCACCTGCCGCAGGACATCCGGCCCAGGCCTGCGGGCCTGCAGGCCGTGGCGGCAGCGGGCGGCAAGGCGACCGTGACCGACCTGAGCACGGCCACATCGCTCAGCGAGGCCAAGCGCGCGGCCAGCGACGAAGCCGAACGGGCCTTCCTGGAGCGGGGGCTGCAGGAGGTAGGCGGCACCGTGGCCGAACTGGCGCGCCGCTTCGACATGAACCGGTCCCACATCCAGATGCTGCTCAAGAAGCACGGAATTCACTCGAAGGACTTCAGGAATAACCGGCAGGCGGATGGGAAGTAGGGCGGGGCACCTGCCTTCGCGCAGGCCTCAAACCTCCGGATTCAACAGCGTCATGTCCGATCCGCCGCCGACGTCCTCGGCCCGGATCACTACCACCGACACGTTGTCGCGGCCGCCGTTGTCCAGCGCCTGCCTGAGCAGCGCATCGGCGGCTGCCGCCGGATCGGTGATGGCCGGCGCCAGCAGGGCTGCGATCTGGTCGTCCTCGACCTCGTTGCTGAGTCCGTCGCTGCAGAGCAGGAACACGTCGCCATCGCCGATTTCCAGCGTCAGCCGTTCCAGGTCCAGCGTGGGTGCCGCACCCACGGCGCGCGTGATGGTGTTGTGGGCGGGATGGTGCTTGGCTTCGTCGGCCGTGATCAGCCCCCGCGCCTTCAGGCGCTCTACCTGGCTGTGATCGCGCGACAGCTGTTTCAGATGGCCGTCGCGGAACAGGTATAGCCGGCTGTCACCGGCCCACAGGCAACTGCAGCGGCGCTCGCAGGCCAGCAGCATCACCACGGTGCTGCCTATTACGCGTACCTTCATGCGCAGCGCTTCTTGGATCAGCAACTGGTTGACGGTCTGCATCGCCAGGCGGGCGTGCTCGGTGGCGCCGTCGAGGCTGTCCGGTTCGGGCAGGGACGATAGCGCCTGGATGATGGCCCGGCTGGCGAAGTCGCCCACGGCGTGGCCGCCCATGCCATCGGCTACCGCCCAGATGCCTTGGTCGGGCATGGCCAGGCAGGCGTCTTCATTGCGTGTACGCACCCGTCCGACGTCTGTGCAGGCGGCGGAGGTCCAGCGGAATTGCGATACGCAGGCCACGGCATGCTCCAGCGCGGGCCGTCACCGGCCCATGCGTATGGCGCCCCCGGGGCGCCGGGTATTTGGAAGTCACCGCGAAAACCCTGCCGGTTGCTGCAGGGCTCAGACCAGCCGTCCCTTGTTGCGAGCGTCCATGCTGGCGTCGACCGTCACGTTCGAATTCGGCGCCGTGTTCTGGACGTTCACGTTCTGGAACTGGTTGTTCATCTGATCAGCATAGAAGCTGTAGTTGATCTCGTAAAAGTTCACGACCGGTAACGTGCTGGGGCGCGACGCCACGTACGGCTGGATCCAGCCGAAAACCCACGGCGCGCCGCCGCCCCGGACGGCCGACATGGCGCGGAAATCGAGTTCGCGGCGGGTATTCAGGTCGCGGATGGTGAGCGTAGCCATGATGGTCTCCTGAGGCTGGCATCAATAGGTGTGTGCCGGTAAGGAGCAAGCGGTGTGCCACCGGATGGAAGTGGCGAATGCGTACCTCGAGACGCTCGTGCCGCGAATAATGTGATCCATGAGGCTTTTGGAGCGTTGGCCTGGTGCCAACAACCACCTGTGAAGTGGTGGGGCGCTGCCGTCAGACACCCGTTGGCCCGGGACTGACGGTCTGGGCGCCGGCAGGTGTCCGCCAAATGCCAGTCAATCGCCAACACAAGTTCGCCAATTCTGTTGGGTGTTTCCCGACGACCCGACCCGGTCAGAATCCTTGAAATTCCCGCAAACCATTGTCGCGCCGTCAATGTGGTCATCTGGCACGCTTGATGCAGTTGGGTAGGCACCAACGCAGCCCTGGCTGCCAGCCACCGACACCGAACCGAGATCTGCCATGAACGCCCAAGACCAACAACAAGTCAGCCGCCTGGAAGAAGCCTACCTGCCCGGCGCCCATCTCGTGACGGAACGCAATGGCTACGCCCACCACGGCATCTACGTCGGCCAGGGCCGCGTCATCCACTACGCCGGCTTCTGCCACGCGCTCCACGCCGGCCCGGTGGAAGAAACCACCCTTGAACAGTTTGCCGGCGGCCACGGCGTGATGACCAGGTCCGAGCCGTGCGCCCGCTATCTGGGCGCGGAAGCCGTGTCGCGCGCCCGCAGCCGCCTTGGCGAAAACCGCTACCACCTGCTGACCAACAACTGCGAGCACTTCTGCACGTGGTGTCTGCTGGGCCAGGCCCGCAGCAAACAGGTGGAAACCTGCCTGCGCCACCCCGGCACCGCGATGGTCACCGTGCTGCATATGGCGCTGGCGCTGCTGTCGGGCATCCACATTGCCAGCCTGCACGCAGCTTGAGCCATCGATACATCGATACAAATCACGACCCAAGGAGCCTGCCATGTCCGGACTGATCGATTGGGAAAGCTGCAACGCACGCAGCGGCCGCGCTTGCCACCGCGCCTGCGGCAAGGGCCGGGGCACCACCCGGCCACGCGGGGAAAACCACCGTGAAAGGGGGCGCGTAAATGACCGCATGAAGGACCGCGGCAATCCGGCGCTGGCGGAGTTTGCTATACTCCGCCCCGTCTTCCGATCCGCCCGCGCCAGCGCGGCGCAGACACGGTGCAGACGGTCCGCTCGCCGTAGTTCAATGGATAGAACGAGCGCCTCCTAAGCGCTAGATACAGGTTCGATTCCTGTCGGCGGGACCATAATCAAGTCTGCGGTGTTTTCCGGGGTTTTCCGTTTCGCGGTGGCTCCAGGGTTTCGGGGCCATCGACGCTCGTCGAGGTTCATGATGAATCCTTGGCATCCGGCACTTCTTTCGAGGCATCATTCGTGTCATCCGTCATGACGCGATTGCCATGCCAGCTTCAGTTTCCTACAGCACTACGAAGGGTGGTACGTCGCCAGAAGGGCAGGTTTCCTTCGCGCAGCGCGATTTCCTGCGCCGTTTTGGAAATTGGTCGCCAGATTGGGGCAAGCCCGTTGAGCTTGCTCGCAAGCGTATTGCCCATGACACCCTCCCCCTTGGAATGGCCGTCTATAAAAGTGGCACGCCGGAGGGGCGATATGCAAACGGTGAGTCGGTCCTGCTTTTCGAGGGACACGACGGATTCGTGCTGGTCAGGTCGGACTTCTTTACGCGCTTGCTGTTCACCGAGGCGGAATACATGGGCCGCCGGGTGTCCCTTGGAGATGTGGGTCCGATTACGGTCGAAGAAGCGATCCGCGACAGGCGCTCGCCGAAAGACCCATTCTGGGCCGCCGCCGGCTTGCCGGGGATTCCATTGGCTATTGGCGTCAGTGCTTCACTGCGATCGGCAGATGGCAATATCGAACTGCTGGCGCACAAAGACAAGAACGCACAAGGTGGGATGGCCGATACGGTTGGGCCGCCGGTTTCGGCCGGCTCACTGCCGGACTTCGAGACGCTGAATCCAGACGGCCTTACGCTTGGGAAGCTTGTTGACGAATGCATGCGTGCAGCCGCGGAGCGGGAGCTGAAGGGCCTTTCTGTCCCGCATTTCGCGCGTAACGCCGCCTGGCTTGATAGTGGTCGGGGGTTCAAGCCCGAGGTGAATTTCGCGGCCACCTTCGCAGCGGATGCACTGCGCGAATTTCAGGCGGCTGTGTGCGAGAGTCATGCCGGCTGCGTGACGGCTCAGGGACATCTTGACGCAGACGCCCGACTGACCGCCAACGGCAAGCAGGCACTTGAAAGCTGGAAACTGAATTTCCAGGCCTGGTGCCTCTGGTAGCCCGAGTTCACTTTCGTTCGTGGCCCGGTCTCCCGGCATCAGACGTTTGTCACCCGCTACACACCATCCCTCCCCCGAATCTTCTGCCTGACGATCTGACCCACGCCGACTGCGAGCATGACAAACGACAGGATCGGCAGGATGAGCACATAAGCCAGTTGGTATAGCGGGGCGTGCAGCCGCTTTCCTGTGGACTCGTTTCTGTGCAGCAAGGCCAGCAGGCCGAATGCCAGCATCACATACACCAATGCGCCCACTCGCCAGTCAGTCATCGTTTCCAGGCCGCCCGTAGTTAATCGACAGGTGTCCAGTTCATCATACGGCTAATCACACGGCAACCGCTATCACTGTAGGAACACAGCCTGCCCCGGACACGCTCCCTCCTACAGCCTTCCCCCGCACCAGTACATATGCTGGAAACAACCGAAGGACGAGAAGGAGCGCCTCATGAAAAGCATTCTTGTACTGGCGGCTGCCGCTACCGCCATGTTGCTCGGCGGGTGCGTGGTGGCGCCGGATCACGGCGGGTATCGGGACGGGTACTACCATGGCGACGAGCGCGCGCAGGATCGCGATCATGGGGACCGCGACCACGATCACCATGGCGACGGGGACCGGGACCATTGGCAAGGCGGCCCCCGCTACTGAGCGAAAACCTGACGACGCCGAATACCAGACGACGCCGAGTACCTGGCGACCCAATAACCAGCGGGTATCCACGCGAACAGGCCGCCACCGGGTGGCCTGTTTGTCATTTGCGCACCTGGCTAACGTCTACCGACCAGGGCCGCCGATTTCTGCAGGGCGATTTCAGCAAACGGCTATCATGTAGCCCGCACGCCGCAACCGCGGTGGTGCTGTCTTCCCAAACTGCCGATCCATGCCCTTTTTCCGGACGCCTCTGCGCTGGTTTTCAGCGCTAGCCATGATTGCCGCTGCCCCGGTGGGGGCCGTGCAACCTGCGTCCGATCCAGCGTTGAACGACACGTCCGGGTGTACGGCGCTGATCGATATCGTCCAGGAAAGCCTGCGCGGCGAGATCGATGTGGTGTGTCCGAAGGACGGCAAGGAGACCTGCGAGGCCAAGAACGGCCAGATCCGGGCGCTGCTGGATATTGTCGACGAACGCCGCAAGCGCAAGGCTGACGAGTGCGAGACGCTGGCGCAGGTCAACCGGCTGCTGCGCACACTGCCGCCCAAGACCTGAGCCCCGCGGCCAGCCTGGCGCCCGCCCGCAGGGCTCGATTAGTGGCCCATCTTCGAGAACAACTGGATGACCGCCACCCCGGCGATGATCAGGGCAATGCCGACCACGGCCGCCAGGTCGGGCACCTGGCGGTACAAAACCACGGCGATCATCGTCACCAGTACGATCCCCGCGCCCGACCAGATGGCGTAGGCCACCCCCACCGGCACGGTTTTCATCACCTGCATCAGTAGCCAGAACGCGGCCACATAGCCGGTCACGACCAGCACGCTGGGCCAGAGGCGCGTGAAATTCTCGGCGGCCTTGAGGCTGCTGGTGGCGATGACCTCGGCGACGATGGCCAGGGCGA
Organism: Cupriavidus sp. HE11; assembly: GCF_056097175.1. Classification (NCBI taxonomy): domain Bacteria; kingdom Pseudomonadati; phylum Pseudomonadota; class Betaproteobacteria; order Burkholderiales; family Burkholderiaceae; genus Cupriavidus; species Cupriavidus sp. HE11. Next base: position 854,320 of record NZ_CP184464.1, on the reverse strand, counting down.
GAAGCAGATATCCATTCATGGCGGGGGCGGAATGAAAACAAAAAAGCGTTTGAACCGGTAAAAAGCGACCATTAAGGCGCCTGGACGCACCATTATGCAAGATGCACTCAATTGGGGGGCTGCAAAACGGTGCCAAAAAAGCCGAGAATCCAGTCTGCATGCGGGTTTCCGGCGGTTGGATTTACCCTCCCTCGCGGTGGTTGTGCCAAATCCAATACCGGTCTTGAATGCAATGTGTACGCCATAGCTGCCCGAGGAAGAAAATCGAGGCGGCCAACAATAAAAGTCGCGGCGACAGAGAAACCAGTGGCCTGACCATGCCGGCACCCAAAAACGATGCGCCGGTGGCTGGACGCGGGTAGACGGGATCAAAGGGGAGCTGTATGAAGTCCGATCTGGATGCGGCCACGGGATGGCCAGTCATCACGCGGCTGGCTGACGTCGAGGGAACGTCCGACCACCGAACCGAAACCGGCGACGGTGTGTGGCAAAACACGATTGCCGCCGCCGACCAGGCGCTGGAGGAAGCCACCCGTATCCAGCGGGGCGTCCAGCATAACCTCAAGCTGCAGCAGGAAGTGCGGGCCTTGCGCGAGGAACTGCGCCGCGTGCATACCGAGATCGACCGCTACCGTGGCATGCACGCGCGCGTGGTTGTCAGCATGCGCCAGCTTGAGGAGGACCACACCACGGAAATGACGCGGCTGCAGGCCGACAACGAGATGCTCCTGGTCCGGCATCGCGTGTACAAGCTGCTGGCCGAGCACTATGGCACGGCCGCGCTGCGCTTCGAGCCTGCGGTGTTTGCCGAGCACCGCGACCGCGTGCTCGAACACGTGCTGTTCCAGCGGCGCAAGGGCGTACCGGTGACCGAGATCGGCGCGGCCGAGGTGGCGTTCCTGTTGCTCTGAAGGCAGGAGGCGGCTGGCACCCGGCGCAGACGCCAGGCGGCCGCGGTCAGCCGGCCTTGGGCTCGCGCGGCTTGAGCACCGCCAGCGCGAGCATGCCCCCCACCACGCCCCAGAAGGCCGATCCCACGCCCGCCAGCGTCATGCCGGACGCCGTGATCATGAACGTCAGCAGCGCCGACTCGCGCTCGGCCGGCGTGTGCATGGCCACGGTCAGCCCGTTGGCGATCGATCCCAGCAACGCAAAGGCAGCCACGGCCACCACCAGGGCCTTCGGGAATGCCGCGAACAGCGCCGCAATACTGGCGGCCATCACGCCCATCACCAGATAGCCGACCCCGCAAACCACGGCCGCCATATAGCGGCGGCGTGGGTCTGCGTCGGCCTGCGGACCGGTGCAGATGGCCGCGGTGATGGCCGCCAGGTTGATGCCGTGGGAGCCGAATGGTGCCAGGATGGCCGATGCGATGCCCGTCACCGCGATCAGCGGGCTGGCCGGCACGTGGTAGCCATCGGCACGCAATACGGCCAGTCCCGGAATGTTCTGGGAAGCCAGCGCCACGATGAACAGCGGCACGGCGATGCTGACAAATGCCGCCAGCGAGAACGTCGGCGTGGTCCACACCGGCAGCGCCACCGCGAAATGAAACTGCTCGAAGTGCAACAGGCCCATCGCCCCGGCCAGCACCACGCCCAGGGCCAGCACGCCCGGCACCGCGTAGCGGGGCCACCAGCGCCGCCCCACCAGGTAGGCGGCAAACATCGCCAGCAGCAACACCGTCTGGTATTGGGCCTGCACGAACACATCCACGCTGATGCGGAACAGGATGCCGGCCAGCAAGGCCGATGCGATGCTGGCGGGCAGCGCCTTCATGAGCTTGTCGAACCAGCCGGTCAGGCCCGCCGCGGTCATCAGCAACGCCGCCATCAGGAAGGCGCCGATCGCTTCGGAATAAGGCACGCCAGGCAGGCTCGCGATCAGCAGTGCCGCCCCGGGCGTGGACCAGGCCACCACGACCGGCACGCGCATCACCAGCGACAGCCCCAGCGTGGTCACACCCATGCCGATCGACAATGCCCAGATCCACGAGGCAATCTGCGGATCGGTCAGGTGCGCCGCCTGGCCGGCCTGGATCATCAGCACCAGCGAACTGGTATAGCCGGTCAGCATGGCGATCAGCCCGGCCACCAGCGTGGAAACGGAAAGGTCGGACAGCCGGATGGTGGGGGCGGGGGTCATGGGGTGTCGTGCTGAAGCGGCGCGGAAGGCGGTGGGCCGGTATCTTCGCACGGGATGCCGGGGTGACCGAGGTTTTTCTCCCCTCTCCCGCCTGGCGGGAGAGGGGCGGGGGAGAGGGCCCGGCCGTTCAAATATCCGCCGTGTCGGCAAGCAGGGCCTTTACGCCCTCACCTCCGGCCCCTCTCCCACGGGGTGGGAGAGGGGAGCAACCCGGGTGGCAGGGCTGACCCCGTCAGTCGGCCACCTTGTCGCTCGGGAACTTGAACGAGTCGCGCAGCAGGTAGCTCATCGGAATGTCCAGCGTGATGCCGTTCGGCGGGATCGGCTGCAGGAACCACTTGCGGTACAGCTTCTGGGTTTCCTGGTCGTAGATCGACGCGACCATGGCCTTGTCCACGATCTTCTTGAACTCGGCGTCGTGCTTCGAGAGCATGACCGCGTACGGCTCGATCGTCAGCAGGTCGCCGGTCACGGTCAGCGATGCCGGGTTCTTCGCGTTGGCGCGCAGGCCGAACAGCAGGACATCGTCCATCACGAAGGCGTCCGCCTTGCCCGATTCGACCATGGCAAAGGCCTCGGCGTGGTCCTTGGCCTCCACCACCTTCCAGCCCATGGCGCCCGAATCGTCCATCTTGCGGATCATTTCCAGCGGCGTGGTCTTGGTGGTGGACACCACGGTCTTGCCGCGCAGGTCAGACCATTTGCGGATGCCCGAGTCCGACTTCACCAGCATGCGGCTGCCGGCGATGTAGTGCGGAATGGTGAAAGCCACCTGGTCGCGGCGCTCCCGGTTGTTGGTGGTCGACCCGCATTCCAGGTCGGCCTTGCCCTCGACGATGGCCGGGATACGCGAGGCCGGCGTCACCGGCACCCATTCCACGCGCAACTGCGGCAGCTTGAGCTGCGTGCGCACGGCGTCGGCCACCTTCAGGCACAGGTCCACGGCGTAGCCCATCGGCTTGCCGTCCGCCACGAACGAGAAGGGTACCGAGCTTTCGCGATGGGCAATGCGGATGGCCCCGGTCTGCTGGATGCGCAGCACCACGGAATTTGGCATGGCCGCCTGCGCCGCCGGTGCGGCAGGCAGGCAGAGCAAAGCGGCTAGGGAAAGTACGACAGGCGCCATGCCTCGAAGCGAGGCACGGCGCGGCAGGCCCGAATTGGTCATGAATGACACCCGTCGAAAAATTTTCTGGGAACAACTCTGGCGGCGTCTTGCGCCACCGCTGGCCGGATGGGTCCGGCTCTATGACTGCTGCTACTGGGTACTGCTGTCGTTGTGCTTTTCAGGAATTTCGGAGAATTCCGATGCTCCCGATTGTTCCACGGGCGACCATCTCGGCACAACAGCCGCCGCTAGTGCACACGTTCAACGTTCCTGGCACGCAACGCTCCGGGCGGGGGCAGGTTGACGAGGAGTTTCCCTTACGGATTTGTCCGACTTCTGGTGTATCGCGCCGCTGGCTATGCTTCAGTCGTGCCTTGCGAGCAGGGCACCGAGGAGAGACTCTTGGGGCCCGTTCAGGCGAACGGGCCTTTTCTTTTTACGGGCCGGTTTCCAGGCGGGCAAACGTTGCGGTGCTGCCCTGCGGCGGCTTGGCCGGCTGCTTCTCCAGGCTGCTTCCTTGTTGGCCGTTCCGGCCCTGCAGACCCGCCGGGGGACGGGTGGCAGCGGCGGGGCGCCCGCGTCGTCTACAATTCGGGCCTGCCTTTGCGCCAGACCCTGGGGGTCGGGCGCCGCTTACCCTTCCTCGCAATCATGGCCCTGTTTTCCATTACCGATGCCCAGTTGGCCTTTGGCCACGTGGCGCTGCTCGACCATACCGATTTCTCGCTCGAAGCCGGCGAACGCGTTGGCCTGATCGGCCGCAACGGCACGGGCAAGTCGTCACTGCTGCGGATCGTGGCGGGTTCCTCCGCGCCCGACGACGGCCTGATCGCGCGCCAGAGCGGCGTGACGTCGGCCTATGTTGCGCAAGAGCCACAGTTCGAGCCCGGTCTGACCGTGTTCGATGCCGTCAGCCAGGGCATGGGCGCCGCCCACGACCTGCTGCTGCGCTACGACGCCGCGCTGCTGAAGCTGGAATCCCATCACGACGAGGCCACGCTGGCCGAACTGCACCGCGTGCAGGCCGAACTCGACGCCGCCGATGCCTGGCAGCTGCGCACTCGCGTGGAAACCACGCTGGCCCGGCTGGGGCTGGACCCGCATGTGCGCGTGGATGCGCTGTCCGGCGGTCTGCAGAAGCGCGTGGCGCTGGCGCAGGGCCTGGTCGCGGAGCCCGACATCCTGCTGCTGGACGAGCCGACCAACCACCTCGACGTGGAAGCCATCCGCTGGCTCGAAGACCTGTTGCTGGGCTTCCGCGGCAGCGTGCTGCTGATTACCCATGACCGCGCCTTCCTGGATCGCGTAGCCACGCGCATCGTCGAACTCGACCGGGGCAAGCTGCTGTCGTTCCCGGGAAACTTTGCCGCCTACCAGGTGCGCAAGGCCGAACTGCTGGCAAACGAGGCCGTGGAGCAGGCCAAGTTCGACAAGCTGCTGGCGCAGGAAGAAGTCTGGATCCGCAAGGGCGTGGAAGCACGCCGCACGCGCAGCGTGGCGCGGGTGCAGCGGCTGGTGGACATGCGCACCGAACGTGCCCAGCGCCGCGAGGTGCAGGGCAACGTCAAGCTGGAAGTGTCGCAGGGCGACCGCTCGGGCAAGATCGTGGCGGAACTGACCGACGTATCCAAGTCGTACGGCAACAAGCCGGTGGTGCGCGGCTTCACGGCCACCATCATGCGTGGCGACAAGGTGGGCCTGATCGGCCCGAACGGCGCCGGCAAGACCACGCTGCTGAGGCTGATCCTGGGCGACCTCGCGCCCGACGCCGGCACGGTGCGCAACGGCAGCAACCTGCAGGTGGCGTATTTCGACCAGATGCGGTCGGCGCTGGACCTGGAAAAGTCGCTGGCCGACACCATCAGCCCCGGCAGCGACTGGGTGGAAGTCAACGGCCAGCGCAAGCACGTGATGAGCTACCTGGGCGACTTCCTGTTCGCGCCGGAGCGCGCGCGGTCGCCGGTCAAGTCGCTGTCCGGCGGCGAGCGCAACCGCCTGCTGCTGGCGCGCCTGTTCGCTCGCCCGGCCAACGTGCTGGTGCTGGACGAACCCACCAACGACCTCGACATCGACACCTTGGAACTGCTGGAAGAACTGCTGCAGGACTACAGCGGCACGGTGTTCCTGGTATCGCACGACCGTGCGTTCCTGGACAACGTGGTGACGTCGACGATTGCCGCCGAAGGTGACGGCCAGTGGCGCGAGTCGGTGGGCGGTTACTCCGACTGGGAGCAACAGTCGGCGCGTGCCCAGGCGCTGCAGGCCGCCAAGGCCGAGCCCAAGGCTGCCGAGGCGCCCAAGACCAGCACGCGCGAGGCGCGTGGCGCCAACCGCACGGTCAAGCTGTCGTACAAGGAACAGCGCGAGCTGGATGGATTGCCGGAACGGATGTCGAGCCTGGAAGCCGAGCAGAAGACCATCGGCGCCCAGCTTGAGGATGGCTCGCTCTACGCCACCGATCCGGCGCGCGCGGCCGAACTTGCCACGCGCCACGACGACATCGAGATGGAACTGCTGGAGGCGCTGGAGCGCTGGGAAGTGCTGGAAAAGAAGACCAGGGGCGAGGGCGCCTGAAGCGAGCCTTGTGGTCTCCCCTCTTCCATGAAATGGGAGAGGGGCCGGGGGAGACGGAAGTCAGCCGCAGTGCCGCCTCACCCGCACCACGCCAGCACCATATTGGTCAGGTCGACCATGAATGCCGGGCGCAGGTAGGCCAGGAACCCCAGCGTCAGCACCACCGCCAGGGCCAGATAGCCGGCACCACGCGCCCAGCTCATCTCAGGCGCCCACCGGTTGCGGGCGCACCAGCGCCTGCTCCCGGATCGGCAGGTTCACCAGCGCGGCCAGCACGCCCAGCGCCATCGCCAGCAGCCATACCGTGCTGTAGCTGCCAGTGCGGTCAAACAGGTAGCCGCCCAGCCACGCGCCAAGGAAGCTGCCGATCTGGTGCGAGAAGAACACCACGCCGGACAGCATCGACAGGTACTTCACGCCGAACACCTGCGCGATGATGCCGTTGGTCAGCGGCACCGTGGACAGCCACAGAAAGCCCATCAGCGCGGCAAAGACCCAGGTGCTCCAGGCCGTCAGCGGCAGCATCAGGTAGCCGGCGATCACCACCGACCGGGCGATATAGATCGACGACAGCAGGTAGCGCTTCGGCATGCGCTGTCCCATCGCGCCGGCCGTGTAGGTGCCGAATACGTTGAACAGGCCGATCAGCGCCAGCGCCACCGTGGCGATCTTCACGTCGACCAGGCCGCGGTCCTTCAGGTACGGTGCCAGGTGCACGCCAATGAACACCACTTGGAAGCCGCACACGAAGTAACCCAGCGTCAGCAACTGGAAATTGCGGTTGCCAAAGGCTTCGCGCGTGGCTTCGCCGATGGTCTGCTGATGACCACCCGTGCTGGCGGCCATCTTCGGCTCGCGCAGCGTCAGGGCCAGGGGCAGCATGAAGCACGCCAGGAAGGCCAGGACAAACAGCGCGTTCTGCCAGCCGGTGGTGGAAATCAGCGTTTGTTCCACCGGGATCATCAGGAACTGGCCGAACGACCCGGCCGCGGCGGCAATGCCCATGGCCCAGACGCGCTTTTCGGCGCTGGCCACGCGGCCAATCACCCCGTAGACCACACTGTAGGTGGTGCCGGACTGGGCAATGCCGATCAGCACGCCGGCGCCGGTGGCGAACGCCGTGCCGCTGGTAGCCATCGCCATCACGATCAGGCCGGCCACATACAGCGCCACGCCGACGATCATGATGCGCATTGCGCCGAACTTGTCGGCCAGCGCGCCCGTAATTGGCTGGCTGGCGCCCCACATCAGGTTCTGCAGCGCCAGCGCAAAGGCGAAGGTCTCGCGGTTCCAGCCGTGCGTTTGCGTGATGGGCAGGTTGAACAGGCCAAAGCCATGCCGGATGCCCATGGAAAGGGTGACGAGCAGGCCGCCGCACACGAGCACGGTGGTCAGGGATAGTTTGCGATCGGTCATGTCGGGCTCGGTATTGTCTCTATTGTTTTGTTCGTTTTTTTCGTGGCGTGAACCCGGCGGGCCGCTGGCATCTGGCTGGCGATGGGGTGGTGCCGGGGGGCGCCCTCGTAGTCGGCGCCTAGTTTAAGCCGGGCACCGGATTTGTGCCGGACTGCGAATTTCCGGGGCTTTTCAAAAAGGATGACCGCCACGGCCATCCATTACAATGCAGCGCATCCCGGCCGCCGACGGCCGGCAAGACCAATATCCGTATCGACTCCATGGCGAGCAAAACCAGTCAGTACAGCGAATCTTCCATCCGGGTCCTGAAGGGCCTGGAACCGGTCAAGCAACGCCCCGGCATGTACACCCGTACCGACAACCCCCTGCATATCGTGCAGGAGGTGATCGACAACGCCTCGGACGAAGCGTTGGGCGGCCACGGCACCGAGATCCTGGTCACGCTCCACAAGGACGGCAGCATCAGCGTGGAGGACGACGGCCGCGGCATTCCGGTGGGCATTCACCCGGAAGAAGGCGTGCCAGTGGTGGAAATCGTCTTCACGCGCCTGCACGCGGGCGGCAAGTTCGACAAGGGCAAGGGCGGCGCCTACGCGTTCTCGGGCGGCCTGCACGGCGTGGGCGTGTCCGTGACCAACGCGCTGGCTACGCGCCTGGACGTGACGGTCTGGCGCGATGGCTCGCAGTCCACGCTGACCTTCGAGCATGGTGGCGAAGTCACCCGGGCGCTGGCATCGCGCAAGATCGAGCGCGGCGAAAAGAAGAACGGCACGCGCGTCCAGGTGTGGCCGGACGCCAAATATTTCGATTCGGCCGCCATTCCGATGGCCGAACTGCAGCGCCTGCTGCGCTCCAAGGCCGTGCTGCTGCCCGGCGTGAAGGTCACGCTGGTGCTGGAAAAGACCGGCGAGCAGACCGCCTGGCAATACGAGCAGGGCCTGAAGGGCTATCTGGTGGAAGCGCTTGCCCAGGGCAGCGGCGCGGAGCTGGTGATCCCGATGTTCGAGGGCGAGCATTTTGCCGATCCGGACAAGGTCGCCGGCGAGGAAGGGTTTGCCGAAGGCGAGGGCGCCTCGTGGGTGGTGGCCTGGACCGAGGACGGCGCACCGGTGCGCGAGTCATACGTGAACCTGATTCCCACGCCGGCCGGCGGTACGCATGAGTCCGGCCTGCGCGAAGGCCTGTTCCTGGCCGTGAAGAGCTTCATCGAGATGCACTCGCTGCAGCCCAAGGGCGTCAAGCTGATGAGCGAGGACGTGTTTGCACGGGCCTCTTTCGTGCTGTCGGCCAAGGTGCTCGACCCGCAATTCCAGGGCCAGATCAAGGAACGCCTGAACAGCCGCGATGCCGTACGCCTGGTGTCCACGTTCAGCCGTCCGGCGCTGGAGCTCTGGCTGAATCACCATGTCGACTATGGCAAGAAGCTGGCCGAACTGGTGATCCGCCAGGCCCAGGCCCGCACGCGCGCCGCGCAGAAGGTGGAAAAGAAGAAGGGCTCCGGCGTGGCCGTGCTGCCCGGCAAGCTGACCGACTGCGAATCGACCGATGTCACGCGCAACGAGATCTTCCTGGTGGAAGGCGACTCGGCTGGCGGTTCGGCCAAGATGGGACGCGACAAGGAATTCCAGGCCATTCTGCCGCTGCGCGGCAAGGTGCTCAACACCTGGGAAACCGAGCGTGACCGCCTGTTCGCGAACAACGAGGTGCACGACATCGCCGTGGCCATCGGCGTGGACCCGCATGGTCCGGAGGACGAGCCCGATCTGTCGAACCTGCGCTACGGCAAGATCTGCATCCTGTCGGACGCGGACGTGGACGGTGCGCACATCCAGGTGCTGCTGCTGACGCTGTTCTTCCGCCATTTCCCGAAGCTGATCGACCTGGGCCATGTCTGCGTGGCGCGCCCTCCGCTGTTCCGCGTCGATGCGCCGGCACGCGGCAAGCGGCCCGCGCAGAAGCTCTATGCGCTGGACGAAGGCGAACTCGAAGCCATCCAGGACAAGCTGCTCAAGGATGGCGTCAAGGACGGCGCCTGGCAGATTTCGCGCTTCAAGGGCCTGGGCGAAATGAACGCCGAACAGCTCTGGGAAACGACGATGAACCCGGACACCCGTCGCCTGCTGCCGGTGGCACTGGGCGAATTCGACCTGCTGCAGACGGTCACCATGATGAACATGCTGATGGGCAAGGGCGAGGCGTCGCAGCGCCGAACCTGGCTCGAAGAAAAGGGCAACGAGGTGGTGGCCGATATCTGACGGCGCCAAATCTGGAGGAACGACGATGCAGGAACGAGCAGGGCAACAGCGGAACAGGCGGATCAAGGCACAGGCAAGGCGCCTGGCCTGCACGCTGGCCGTGCTCGGCGCGTTCGGCATCGCCGCGCCGGCCCATGCGGAACTCTGGGGCTATATCGACGGCGAGGGCGTGGCCCACTTCGCCGATACGAAGCTCGACAGCCGCTACAAGCTGTTCATGAAGGACGGCGGCCAGTTCGATTCGGGCAACCTCGGGCACCGCGGCGTCATCACGCTGCCGGACAAGACCAGCCCGTCGCGCGACAAGCTGTTTCAGTATCTGCTCAACCACCCGAACCTGCGCACGGTCGACCCGATCATCGCGCAGGTGGCCGAGGCCCAGAACGTGGACCCGGCGCTGGTCAAGGCGGTGATGGCCGTGGAAAGCGGCTTCAACGCGTCGGCCGTGTCGCCCAAGGGTGCCATCGGGCTGATGCAGGTCATTCCGGATACCGGCGCGCGCTTTGGCATTGCGGCCGACAAGCGCCGCACGGTGGAGCAGAAGCTGGCCGACCCGAAACTGAACATCTCGGCTGGCGTGCGTTACCTGCGCTTCCTGATGGAACTGTTCCCGAACAACCTGGAGCTGGTGCTGGCCGCGTACAACGCCGGCGAAGGCGCGGTGCAGCGCTACAACAACCAGATCCCGCCTTACCCCGAGACCCGCCAGTACGTGAGCACCGTGCTGGAGTTCTACCGCCTGTACCAGCCGGCGGCGGGCGGCGTGATCCGTACCGGCGTGGCGGCAGACCGCGTGCGCATGGTGATCGGCGGCGGGCGCCGGCCAATGCCCTGATGGGGCCCGACTGGATTTCGGGCGCTATTTCCGGCGGCATCGTCATCCACTTCCTTTAGAATCCCACGCTGACCGCAAAACAAGCGGGATGTCCGGCGCGCCCGCGCCCGGCATGCCGAACCCTTGCCAACCATGGATCAAGCAGATACTACGTTTCAGCCCGAAGAGCCGGCCGATTCGCTGACGCTCGCGCGGTACGCCGAGCGCGCCTACCTGGATTACGCCGTGAGCGTGGTCAAGGGGCGTGCCCTGCCCGAAGTGGCGGACGGCCAGAAGCCCGTGCAACGCCGCATTCTCTATGCGATGCAGGCGATGGGGCTGCGCGCCGACGCCAAGCCCGTGAAGTCGGCCCGCGTGGTCGGCGAGGTGCTCGGTAAATTCCACCCGCACGGCGACCAGTCGGCCTATGACGCCCTGGTGCGCCTGGCCCAGGATTTCTCGCTGCGCTATCCGCTGATCGACGGCCAGGGCAACTTTGGCTCGCGCGACGGCGATGGCGCGGCGGCCATGCGCTACACCGAAGCCCGCCTGACCCCGATCTCGCGCCTGCTGCTCGACGAGATCGACATGGGCACGGTGGACTTCCTGCCCAACTACGACGGTTCGGAAGAAGAGCCCAAGCTGCTGCCGGCGCGCCTGCCGTTCGTGCTGCTGAACGGCGCATCGGGCATCGCCGTGGGCATGGCCACCGAAATCCCGCCGCACAACCTGCGCGAAGTGGCAGGCGCGGCGGTGGCGATGATCCGCAACCCGAACATCTCGCTGGCCGAACTGCTGGCGATCATGCCGGGCCCCGACTATCCGGGCGGCGGCCAGATCATCTCGCCGGCGTCGGAAATTGCACAGATCTACGAGAACGGCCGCGGCAGCCTGAAGGTGCGTGCGCGCTGGACCATCGAGGAAATGGCGCGCGGCCAGTGGCAGATGGTGGTGACCGAACTGCCGCCGAGCACATCGGCGCAGAAGGTGCTCGAGGAAATCGAGGAAATCACCAATCCGAAGATCCGCACCGGCAAGAAGGCGCTGACGCCCGAGCAGACCCAGCTCAAGACCACGATGCTGGCCGTGCTGGACGCCGTGCGCGACGAATCGGGCAAGGACGCCCCGGTGCGGCTGGTGTTCGAGCCCAAGAGCAAGAACACCGACCAGCAGGAATTCATCCAGACGCTGCTGGCCCATACCAGCCTGGAATCGGGCGCGCCGATCAACCTGGTGATGATCGGCACCGACGGGCGTCCGCGCCAGAAGGGCCTGCAGGATATCCTGCGCGAGTGGATCGAGTTCCGCTTCGCCACGGTCACGCGCCGCACGCGCTTCCAACTGAGCAAGGTGGAAGACCGCATCCATATCCTGGAAGGGCGGATGCTGGTGCTACTGAACATCGACGAGGTGATCCGCATCATCCGCGAAAGCGACGATCCCAAGCCCGCGCTGATCGAGGCGTTCCGCCTCAGCGACCGGCAGGCCGAAGACATCCTGGAAATCCGCCTGCGCCAGCTGGCACGCCTGGAAGCGATCAAGATCGAACAGGAACTGGCGAAACTGCGAGACGAGCAGGCCGAGCTGGACGTGCTGCTGAAGTCCGAGACCATGATGCGTCGCAAGATCATCAAGGAGATCGAGCAGGACGCCAAGCAATACAGCCCGGAAGACAAGGACCCGCGCCGCACGCTGATCCAGGAAGCCAGCCGCGCTGCCGCCGAGGTGAAGGTGATCGACGAGCCGGTGACGGTGATCATGTCGGGCAAGGGCTGGGTGCGTACGCGCCAGGGCCATGGCCACGATCCGTCGCAGTTCACGTTCAAGGCCGGCGACAGCCTCTACGCCACGTTCGAATGCCGTACCGTCGACACCATGCTGGCGTTCGGCAGCAATGGCCGGGTCTACTCGGTAGCCGTCTCGGGGCTGCCGGGTGGCCGTGGCGATGGCGTGCCGGTGACCACGCTGATCGACCTGGCCGCGGGCTCGCAGATCGCCCATACGTTTGCGGGTGGCGCCGAGCAGCGGATGCTGATTGCCACGGCCGGTGGCAATGGCTTTGTCACGAAGGTGGGCGACATGATCAGCCGCCAGAAGGGCGGCAAGGCGTTCGTCACGCTCGATGACGGCGACACCATCCTGCAGCCGCAGCCGGTGGGCGAGGAAGCCACGCACGTGGCGTGCTTCTCGGCCAATGGGCGTCTGCTGCTGGTCGGGCTCGACGAGGTCAAGGTGCTGTCGGCCGGCGGCCGCGGCGTGATCCTGATGGAGCTGGAAACGAAGGAGGCGCTGGAACAGGCCGTGCCGGTTGGCGCGCCTGGCCTGATGATCTCGGGCACCGGCGTGCGTGGCGGCAAGGTGCCGCCGCAGAAGCTGGCCGGCAAGACGCTGCTGCCGTATGTGGGCAAACGTGCCCGCAAGGGCAAGGCCATCGAGCCGCGCCTGAAGGAAGTGAAGCTGGAACCGGTGAAGATTTCGGAGTAATTTCGAAGATCCCGACGGTTTGCACCCCTCTCCCGCCAGCGGAAGAGGGGCGGGGGCGGGGCGGGGGAGAAGGCATCGAGGTTCTGCTTGTCGACGGATCGCAATTCGAGTCGCCTGACACTCTCCCCCAACCCCTCTCCCATCAATGGGAGCGGGGCGCCAGTCTGCGGAAGGCAGCAAGCCATCGCCAGTCGCGACCCCCTCTTGCCATTTCGTGATGCCTCGCGCCAGCCCGGCGGCGAGTATCTGCCGTACCATGTCGGCACCCTGCCCATTCCGCATGGCAGGCGATCATCGTCACGGTCATGTCCTCCACGCCCCTGCTAGTCGAGCCGACGCTCGCCCCGCCTCCCAACGCCCGTACCCTGTTTTTCGAGTTTGCCCGCATGGGCCTGTCCGGCTTTGGTGGCGTGCTGCCGTTCGTGCGGCGGTCGGTGGTGGAGCGCAACCGCTGGCTTGATGATCGTGATTTCGTTGAAATACTAAGCCTGGGCCAGGTGCTGCCGGGGCCGAACGTCATCAACCTGGCGTTGATGCTGGGCCTGCGCTTTGCCGGCCTGCGCGGCGCCGTGGCCGCGTTCAGCGGACTGGTGTTCGTGCCGATGGTGGTGGTGTTGTGCGCGATGGGTTTGTACCTGCGCTACCAGGACGTGCCGCAGGTGCGGCAGATGCTGTCCGGCATGACGGCCGTGGCGGCCGGGCTGGTGCTGTCGACGGGCGTGAAGCTGGCGCAAAGCCAGCCGCGTTCGGTGCGCGCGCTGGTGGTGGGCCTGGCGGCGTTCCTGGCCATCGGCTGGCTGCGCTGGCCGCTGCTGCCGGTCATGGCCGTGCTGGTGCCCGTGGCGCTGGTGCTGGAATACCGCGCCATGCGCAAGGGGGCATGATGGCGTCGCCCGAAATCCTGCGCGACCTGCTGGGCCACTTCGGCATGTTGTCGCTGCTGGCCGTGGGCGGTGGCGGCACGGTCATTCCCGACATGCACCGGTATCTGGTGGAAGCCAACCACTGGATGACCGACGAGCAGTTTGCCGCGCTCTATGCCATCTCGCAGGCGTCGCCGGGGCCGAATATCCTGTTCGTGGCGCTGTTTGGCTGGCAGGTGGCCGGCGCCGCCGGTGCGTTTGCGTCGATGCTTGGCATCTGTGGCCCGTCCAGCGTGATTGCGCTGGGCTTCGAATACTTTGCCGGACGCTCGCCGCACGCAGTCTGGCCGGTGCTGATCAAGCGCGGCCTGTCGGCGCTGACCATCGGCCTGCTGCTGTCGACGGGATGGGTGCTTGCCACCAGCGTCGACCATACCTGGACGGCCGTGGCGGTGACGCTGCTGACGGTGGGGTTGATGCTGAAGACGAAGATCCACCCGCTGCTGCTGGTGGCCCTCGGTGCGGGGGCAGGGTTGCTGGGGCTGGTGTAGCCAGCCCCAGGGTCCACGGTACGGCGAAGATTACTTCAGCGGCAGCACGAGGATGCTCATGGCCGCCGGCCGGGCGCGCATGGCGGCCAGCCAGCGCTCCAGGTTGGGCCGTGGCGCGTGCGGGACGGGCGTGCCCATCCAGCGATGCGCGGCGCAGGCCAGCGAGATATCGGCCATCGTGAAGCGGTCGCCGCCGATGAACTCGCGGTCGGCCAGCGCGGCGTCCAGCATCTTCGCGAGCGGTTCGGTGCGTTCGCGCGACTTGTCGATCACGGCCTGGTCGCGCTGGCCTTCGGGCGTGCGGACCATCTGCAGGAAGGCCTGCACCATGGCCGGGCTGAAGGTGGTGGTCTGCCAGTCCATCCAGCGGTCGGCCGATGCGCGTGCCTTGACGTCCGACGGCCACAGCGTGTCTTCGCCATAGCGCGCGCACAGGTAGCGCACGATCGCATTCGACTCCCACAGCACGAACGGCTCGCCGGCCACGTCGGTGTCGCGGAAATCCTCGATCACCGGGATCAGCCGGTTCGGATTCAGGCGCACATAGGCCTCGGCGTCGAGTTCGCCCTTGTGGTTGCCGATGTCGATGCGCTCGTGGTCCAGGTGCAGCTCGCGCGCGCACCAGACCACCTTCTGCACGTTGATCGACGACAGGCGGCCCCAGATGCGCAGCATGGTTTGCGGCTCCTCCAGATCCATGTCGGCGGTCTTCCTCAGGCTGCGCGCGGTTGCGGGGCGGCCTTGGCGATGGCTTCGCGGAACAGCTCGCCCAGGATCGACACACCTTGCTCGATGCGGTCCTGCGGCACCGTCACAAAGGCCAGGCGCAGCGTGTTCATGCGCGGGTTGCCGGCATAGAACGGCGCGCCGGGCACGTAGGCCACGTTGCGGCGCACCGCTTCTTCGAGGATCGTCATGCTGTTCAGGCCTTCCGGCAGTTCCACCCAGATGAACATGCCGCCTTCGGGCGCGTTCCAGGTCACGCCGGCCGGCATGTGGCGCTTGAGGGCGTCCAGCATGTAGGCGCACTGCTTGCCGTAGAGTTCGCGGATGGTCGGGATGTGGGTCTCCAGCAGGCCGTCCTTGACCGTCTCGTAGGCAATGCGCTGCGTGAAGGTGGGCGTGTGCAGGTCCGATGCCTGCTTGGCCTGGCACAGCTTGAAATGCAGTTCGGGCGGGGCGATCACAAAGCCCAGGCGCATGCCGGGGGCCAGGATCTTCGAGAACGAGCCCATGTAGATCACGCCGTCCGGGTTCATCGACAGCAGCGTCGGCAGCGTGCTGCCGGTATAGCTGAGCTCGCCGTACGGATCGTCTTCCACCAGCAGGATGCCCAGTTCCTGCGCGCGCTTGACCAGCGCCTGGCGGCGCTCCAGCGGCAGGCGGCGGCCCGTGGGGTTCTGGAAATTCGGCAGCGCGTACAGGAAGCGCGCGTTGGCGGTCAGTTCGGCCGTCAGCGCCTCGGGGATCAGGCCCTTTTCATCGGACGGGATCGAAACGAATTCCGGCTCGAACAGCGAGAAGGCCTGCAGCGCGCCCAGGTAGCTCGGCGTTTCCACCAGCACCGGGCTGCCCGGGTCGATCATGATCTTGGCGATCAGGTCCAGCGCCTGCTGCGAACCGGTGGTGATCAGCACACGCTCCACGCCGACGTTGTAGCGCTTTGCCACGAATTCGCGCAGCGGCAGATAACCTTCCGTGGCCGCGTACTGCAGGGCGCCCTGGGGGTTATCCGCGAATACACGGGCCACAGCCGCTTCCATGGCCGCTACCGGGAACGACGCCGGGGAGGGCAGGCCGCCGGCGAACGAAATGACTTCCGGACGCTCGGTGACTTTCAGGATTTCGCGGATGGCCGAGCTGGTCAGTTGCTGCGCCCGGCGGGAGATGGCCCATTTCATGATTGGTCTCGTGGTGGGGTAATTCAGGGGCAGGGCCCGCGGGCCCTGCCTATGTCTCTAATACGTATGGTCTGCAGGGTACGGCTTCAGGTTTCAGATCTCGACGATCATCTCGATCTCGACGCAGGCGCCCAGCGGAATCTGCGCCACGCCAAAGGCGCTGCGGGCGTGCTTGCCCTTTTCGCCGAATACTTCGACCAGGAATTCGGAGCAGCCGTTGGTCACCAGATGCTGTTCGGTGAATTCCTGCGTGGAGTTCACCAGGCTCATCACCTTGACGATGCGCTTGACGCGGTTCAGGTCGCCGATATGGCCGTGCAGCGTTGCCAGCAGGTCGATGGCGATGCTGCGCGCGGCCTGCTGGCCGCTGGCGGTGTCGATATCCTTGCCAAGCTTGCCAGCCCAGGGCTTGCCGTCGCGGCGGGCGATATGGCCCGACAGGAAGACGGTGTTGCCGGTGGTCGCGGCCATCACATAGGCAGCGGCGGGGGCGCCGGCGGTGGGCAGTTCCACGCCGAGTTTGGCAAGGGTGTCGTAGACGGACATGCGGTGACTCCTGTCAGTGAATGCGTCCTGGAAGAACTGGGGGCGTTTCTCCGGCCACGGGGGCCGGCGGCGTGGCGGGTGCGGTGTTGCGCACGGCGGCGCGTCGGCCAAGGGCCACCACGGCGATCACCGCAACTGCAAAAGCGACGGTGGCGGCATCGAGGGGCTCGGCCAGGATCACGGCGCCGCCCGCCAGCGTGAGGAACGGCTGCAGCAATTGTATCTGGCCTACGCGGGCCACGCCGCCTTTTGCAAGGCCCGCGTACCAGAACAGAAAGCCGATGAACATCGAAAAGATCGACACATAGGCCATGCCGGCCCATGCACGCGGCGAGGCGGCGGCGATTTCGCCGGCATGCCCCAGTGTCAGCCACGCCACCACCGGCACCAGCACCGGCAGCGACACCACCAGCGCCCACGAGATCGTCTCCAGCCCGCCCAGTTCGCGCGACAGCTTGCCGCCTTCGGCATAGCCAAGTGCGCCCAGCACCACGGCCAGGAACAGGAACCAGTCGGCATGCTGCAGGCCGCCGGCCCCTTGCCACAGCGCAAAGCCGACCACCAGGGCGCTGCCTGCCAGCGCCGACAGCCAGAATCCGATCGACGGGCGCTCGCTGCCGAACCAGGCCGCGAACACGGCCGTGGCCAGCGGCAGCAGCCCGATCACGATGGCACCGTGCGCGGCCGGCACTTCACGCATCGCCAGCGAGGAAAACACCGGAAAGCCCACCACCACGCCCAGCGCCGTCACGGCAAGCCGCGGCCATTGGCGCCCGCGCGGGCGCTTTGCCGGTGCCAGCGCGCCGCGCGCCGACAGCAGCGCCAGCGCCAGTACGGCAGCGATCACGGCCCGCGCCAGCGCCACGAACGTGGCATCCAGTTCGGCCACGGCCATGCGCGTGAACGGCAGCGTCTGGCTGAAGATCGCCACGCCGACAAAGCCCAGCAGCATGCCGCCGGAATGAGGAGAGGGGTTCTGGCTCATGATATTCAGGGGCGCATCAGTGGGGGTGTGCGGCGGCCACGGCCATCCACAGGGCGGTCAGCGCCAGCGCCAGCCCCATCGCACCGTTGAACCAGCGCACGCGGCTACCCTGCATCAGCCACTGCCGCAGCGATGCGCCCAGCACGCCATAGGCGCCGTTGCTGAAAAAGCCGAAGGTGGCAAACAGCGTGCTGACCAGCAGCACCCGCTGCCCCAGCGACGGCGCGTTGTCCATGTACGACGCGGCCACGGCCAGCGCCATCATCCACGCCTTGATATTGGCGAACTGCATGGCAATCGATTGCCAGACGGTCATCGGCTTGAGCACGTTCTTTTCCGCCAGCGACGTGCTGCGCGCAATGCGCAGCGCCAGCCACAGCAGGTACAGCACGCCCACCACGCGGATGGCTGCTGCCAGCATCGGGCTGGCCAGGATCAGCGCGCCCACGCCCGTGGCGCACAGCGCGATGATGCTGGCAAAGCCGACCGACACGCCGACGCAATGCGGCAGCGTGGCGCGCAGGCCGAAGTTGGCGCCGGTCACGGCCGCCACGGTGGTGTTCGGGCCGGGGGTAAAGGCGCCCACTGCCAGCAGCGTCACCAATGCCAGGAACTGGGCCATCGACAGGCCCGTGAGCCAGGTTTCCATGCCGGTCATGCGAAGTTGACGACCACGCGCCGGTTGGTGCGGCTCTTTTTCTCGATCTTGGTCACGACCATCGCGCCAATCTCGCCGGTATTGGCTACGTGCGTGCCGCCGCAGGGCTGGCGGTCCACGCCGGGAATCTCGACGATACGGATCGTCGATGTACCCGCCGGCGGCGCCGCGCCCACGGTGCGCACCAGGTCGGGCTGGGCGGCCAGTTGCCCGGGCGTGATGCGGTCGATGTTGACCGGCGTTTTGGCGTCGATCAGCGCGTTCAGCTGTTCGGTCAGCACGGCCTTGTCGAGCGTCGATTCGGGCAGGTCGAAGTCAATGCGCGCCGAATCGGGCGAGATGCTGCAGCCCGTGACCGGCACCGGGATCAGCGACCCCAGCAGATGCAGGCAGGTGTGCAGGCGCATCAGCCGGTGGCGGCGCGCCCAGTCGATCCTGACCTCGACGCGGTCGCCCACGGCCAGCGCGGGCGCATCGGCGGCGGGCACGTGCAGGATGCGGGTGCGGTCATCGGCGTAGACCGTGTCGGTCAGCGCCACTACACGGCCATCGGCGGTGCCCAGCGTGCCGGTGTCGCCGGCCTGGCCGCCGCTGCGCGCGTAGCAGACGGTCTGGTCGAGTTCGATGCCGGCGTCGCTCACCGCCACCACGGTGGCCTGGCAGTGGTCGAGATACGCGTCGTCGTCGAAGCGCTTGGCGGTAGTGGCGGACATCGGGGGGCTCCTTCGGTGTGTCTTGTCGGGTCTTGTTGTGTTTGGGTCAGCGCAGGGTCTTGATGCCCGCTGGAGTGTCGATATCGGCCGTCAGCAGCGGCGGCCCATCGGTCTGGTCGATCTCGATCAGGTCGGTGGCGCCAATCCAGGCCAGGCCCTGCCGCAGCAGTTCCGCTTGCGGATGCTGGCCGCGCAGCCGGCGCAGGGCCAGGTCCTGGCGCGGCAGGCTGATGCCGGGGTGGTTGGCGACGTCCCACTGGATCAGCGTCGGGAACAGGCCATCGCCAGCGCTGGCCGCCTCGCCATGCCACGCAGGCAGGCGGCCGTCCTCGGGCACGGTCAGGCGCCAGTGCAGCGCGCCCCGATCCATCGGAATGGCCGGGGCGATGCGATCGGGGTACTGCGACTGCCAGCGCGACAGGTCGGCGGGGCGCTCGACCCGGGCCGCCCAGTGCGCCAGGAACGGGCCATCGCGCAGGCGCTGCTGCATCAGGTCGCTGTCCAGGCCGAACCAGCGCGGACGGTCTGGTGCCGAGGCCGCCGGGTCGATGGCGATCACTTCCAGGTACATCCCGCCGAACAGGCCCAGCACGCGGTTGTGCGTGCCCATGCGCGGGTGGGCGCCGCCGCCTTGCGGGGCGATGCCAAGCAGGTTGGCGACATGCCCGGTGCCCGACTCCAGGTCGGGGGCGGCAATCACGAGGTGGTCAATGGCGAGTTTCATCGTTGGTTGATGGTAGTCAAGCTTGTCGGTACAGTACCGATACAGTTCAGCAAATCGTCTTCAGTACAGTTGCGGGAGCGCCACATGGAAGGCAACCAGAAGAATCGCCACGGCGAAAGTGATAGTGCCTCAAATGTCACATCGGGTGGCGCCACGGGCGGGGGCACGCGCCCGCTGCGGCTGGTGATGCCGGCGGCGGGCCATCCGCAACTGCCCGATCCGATCCCGTCGGCCCAGATGACGCTGGTGGAGCAGCTGACCGAATGGGCGCGGCTGCGCATCGACGAACGGGTGTTCCGGGCGGGCATGCGCATGCCGTCGATCCGCCAGCTGGCGTCGGAAAAGGGCATCTCGCGTTTTACCGTGGTGGAAGCCTACGAGCGTCTTGTGGCGCTGGGCTACCTGGAATCGCGGCGCGGTTCGGGGTTCTACGTGCGCGACCGCCTGCCGCATCCGTCGGTGGCAGCCCCGCTGGCCTCGCCGGCTATCCGCAATGTCGATGTCACGTGGCTGCTGCGCAGCATGTTCCACTCGGCGGAAAGCCACAAGGCGCCGGGCTGGGGATTCCTGCCTACCGAATGGCTCGATGGCGAACTGCTGTCGGGGGCCATGCGCAGTCTGGGCCGGCAGCCCGGCGGGCATTTCCTGTCCAGCGGCACGCCGATGGGCTTCCTGCCGCTGCGGCAGCAACTGCGCACGCGGCTGGAGGAACTGGAAATCGGCGTCACCCCCGACCAGATCGTGATGACATCGGGCATCACCCAGGCCTTCGACCTGATTGCGCGCCAGTTCCTGCAACCTGGCGATACCGTGGTGGTCGGCGACCCGGCCTGGTTCGTGATGTTTGCCCGCTTTGCCACGCAGGGTGCCAATGTGATCGGCGTGCCCTATACGGCCGATGGCCCCGACCTGGAGGCGCTGGAGCACATCGCCCAGGCGCACCGGCCCAGGCTGGTAGTGGTCAATTCGGTGCTGCACAACCCAACCGGCACGTCGCTGTCGGCCGCGCGGGCGTTCCGGCTGCTGCAACTGGCCGAGCAATACGACTTTACGATCGTCGAGGACGACATCTATTGCGACCTGTGCCCGCCGGGCCATGCCGCCACGCGGCTGGCCAGCCTGGATCAGCTAAAGCGGGTGATCTACCTGGGCAGCTTTTCGAAGACGCTGGCCGCCAACCTGCGCGTGGGCTTTATCGCTGCCAGCCCGGAACTGGCCGTGACATTGACCGACAGCAAACTGGTGACGGGCATGGCGACGCCGGAAATCAACGAGCGCGTGGTCTACAAGGTGCTGACCGAGGGGCATTACCGCAAGCACACCGAGCGCGTGCGGGTGCGGCTGGACCGTGCCCGCGACGAGACGCGCGAGCAGCTGGAGCGGCTGGGGCTGCGCATCTTCCCGGGGCAGGTGGCCGGCATGTACCTGTGGGCCGATACCGGCGTGGATACCAATGTCATTGCTACGGCCGGTCACGAGGAAGGCTACCTGTTTGCCCCGGGCAGCCTGTTTTCGCCATCGCAGATGCCATCGACCTGGACCCGCTTCAACATTGCCAGCAGCACCGATCCGGGCATGCTGCGCTTTCTGGCCGGCCAGATGGAGCGCCTGTCCGGCCTGCCGGCGGGCTCCGGCACCTGAGCACCGGGGCGGGGGGTTGAAAATGCCCCGTCCCGTCCCTATTTCCTGCGCCATCGACCCGCTCCGGACGCACGGGGCAGGGCACCTTGCGCATAGATCCGTTTAAGAGGAGAACCATGACCGCACCGCACGAGACGATGAGCTTCCAGGCGGAAGTGAAGCAGTTGCTGCACCTGATGATCCACTCGCTGTACAGCAACAAGGAAATCTTCCTGCGCGAGCTGGTATCGAACGCCTCGGACGCCACCGACAAGCTGCGCTTCGAGGCGATTGCGAATCCGGCCCTGCTCGAGAACGACGCCGACCTGGCGATCCGCATCGAAGCCGACCCAGCCGCCCGCACGCTGAAGATCACCGACAACGGCATCGGCATGAGCCGTGACGAGGCGATCCGCAACCTGGGCACCATCGCCCGGTCGGGTACCAAGGAATTCTTCCAGCAACTGTCGGGCGACCAGCAGAAGGACGCCGCGCTGATCGGCCAGTTCGGCGTGGGCTTTTACTCGGCCTTTATCGTCGCCGACAAGGTCACCGTGGAAACACGCCGCGCGGGCCTTGCCGCCAGCGACGCCGTGCGCTGGGAAAGTGCCGGCGATGGCGAATTTACGATTGATGCGATCGATCGCGCCGAGCGCGGTACCACGATCACGCTGCACCTGCGCGAAGGCGAGGACGATTTCCTGTCGTCGTACCGCCTGCAACACATCATCCGCAAGTACTCGGACCATATCTCGCTGCCGATCCGCATGCCCAAGGAAGAGTGGGATGCCGAGGCGCAGCAGCAGAAGCTGACTGGCGAGTGGGAAAGCGTGAACCAGGCCAGCGCGCTGTGGACCCGTAACAAGTCCGATATCGCCGACGAGCAATACCAGGCGTTCTACCAGCACATTGCGCACGATCACGATGCGCCGCTGGCCTGGACGCACAACCGCGTGGAAGGCCGCAGCGAATACACCCAGTTGCTGTACATCCCGGCGCGGGCGCCGTTCGACCTGTGGGACCGCAACCGCAAGGCCGGCCTGAAGCTGTACGTGAAGCGCGTGTTCATCATGGACGACGCCGACCAGCTGCTGCCGTCGTACCTGCGCTGGGTCAAGGGCGTAGTGGATTCAGCCGATCTGCCGCTGAACGTGTCGCGCGAACTGCTGCAGGAAAGCCGCGACGTGAAGGCCATCCGCGAAGGCTGCACCAAGCGCGTGCTGTCGATGCTGGAGACGCTGGCCGACAGCGAGGACGAAGCCGAGCGCGCCAAGTACAAGACGTTCTGGGAGCAGTTCGGCCAGGTGCTCAAGGAGGGCATGGGCGAGGATCAGGCCAACGCCGAGCGCATCGCCAAACTGCTGCGCTTTGCCTCGACGCAGAACGATACGGCCGAGCAGTCGGTGTCGCTGGGCGACTACGTGGGCCGCATGAAGGAAGGGCAGGACAAGATCTACTACGTCACGGCCGATACGTGGGCCGCGGCCAAGTCGAGCCCGCATCTGGAAGTGTTCCGCAAGAAGGGCATCGAGGTGGTGCTGCTGACCGAGCGCGTGGACGAATGGATGCTGTCGTACCTGCACGAGTTCGATGGCAAGGAACTGGTGTCCGTGGCCCGTGGCGACCTGGACCTGGGCGCCCTGGCCGACGAAGCCGAGAAGGCCGAGCAGGAGAAGGCGTCCGCCGAATGGAAGGAAGTGGTGGAGCGCGCCAAGGCCGTGCTTGAGGGCCAGGCCAAGGACGTGCGCGTGACGCTGCGCCTGACCGATTCGGCATCGTGCCTGGTGTCCGATGACGGCGACATGAGCGGCTACCTGCAGCGCCTGCTGAAGCAGGCCGGCCAGAAGGCGCCCGACGCGCAGCCGATACTGGAGCTGAACCCCGAGCACGCGCTGGTGAAGAAGCTGCGCGACCTGCCCGACGGTGACGGCTTCAATGACCGCGTGCGCGTGCTGTTCGATCAAGCCCTGCTGGCCGAAGGCGGCATGCTCGACGATGCGGCGGCGTATGTGCAGCGGGTGAACCGCCTGCTGGCCTGATTCTTCGCTGCTGCAGTTTGAAGCGCTTGCCCTCTCCCCCGACCCCTCTCCCGCGGGCGGGAGAGGGGAGCAAACCGTGAGCATTTGAGAATGCCCCTGGTGTTCACATCTACCGGGGAGCAAGCCACCGTGAGCATTTGAGGATGCCCCTGGTGTTCACGTCGCCCGCGGAGCAAGCCGTGAGCATTGGGGATGCCCCTGGTGTTTACGTCTCCGGGGAGCAAATCACCGTAGCATTGGGGATGCCCCTGGTGTTCACATCTACCGGGGAGCAAACCGCCGTGAGCATTTGAGGATGCCCCTGGTGTTCACGTCGCCCGCGGAGCAAACCGTGAGCATTGGGGGATGCCCCTGGTGTTCTCCCCTCTCCCGCGAGCGGGAGAGGGGCGGGGGAGAGGGCGGGCCGTCCCATGTCTCACCACGTTGAATGATGACCACCAAACGCTGCTTCCCCCCGGTTGTCGATCCGCACACCCGCGTGCTGGTGCTCGGCAGCCTGCCGGGCGAAGTGTCCCTGGCCCAGGCGCAGTACTACGCGCACAAGCAGAACCGCTTCTGGCACCTGATGAGCGATGTGCTGGACGTGGACCTGGTCGGGCTGGACTACGACAGCCGTCTGGCGACGCTGCGCGGGCACCGCGTGGGCCTGTGGGATGTCGTGGCCGAAGCGCGCCGCGAAGGCAGCCTGGACAGCAGCATCCGCGATCACCAGGGTAACGACCTGATTGGCCTGATCGCCACCTTGCCGCAGTTGCGGGCCATTGCCTTCAACGGCGGCACGGCGGCAAAGATCGGCGAAAAGGCGCTGGCCGGGCATGGCGATCCGCATGCCATCGTAAGACTGCCATCCAGCAGCCCGGCCTACACACTGGCCTATGCCGAAAAGCTGATCGCGTGGCAGGCGCTGCGCGAGTGGCTGGCTTGATCTGCGACGTCGATTATTTCTCGCAGCGTTTTAGCGCATTGGCGGCAACTGGGGTCTTGATGATAGCGCCGTCCCGGTCTTGCGAGACTGTCGTGAGCGTCATGCGGCACCCGCCCGCGCCATATTCGAAAACGGCTTCGTAGTCTTCGCCGGCGACCGGCTTCCACGTCGCAATCGTGCTGCAGCCGTAGTATCGGTACACGTTGCCACCACCTGCGGCGACATCGAGGATGAACATGCGGTTGGCGGGAATATAGGCTTCGGCAAATCTCTCGCTCTTGTACCCATCGCTGCCGGGGATCCCGATACTCACGCCTCGTCTTTCAGTATGAAAGGGATTGTCCCAGTCCAGCAAGGCGATCGATTCGCCTTGCGGCAGCCCCTTGGGCAAGCAGGTACGGCCTGCGTCGGGCACGGACCACACATTGGTGTTGACGCGAGCGCCTGTCCTCGCAACGCGCAGTCGAGCACGGTCGCCAGAGGTGGGCTCTGCGTACTTGGTCGCGCAGCCTGCCAAGCCGAGCGCGCAAACGCTCAAAAAAAGCAACGGTAGCCGTTTCATGATGCCTTGCATCCTTGACGCTTAGGTCGGAATTGCCGGAATCATGGTTAAACGGCATCGGATGGCCTGAAAAACACCCCCCGCGCGAAGGGGGTGTTTTCAGCCCGGGTCTGGACGAGCTGCCAGGGTTGATTGCCTGGAAGGCGCCGCGCGAGCCTGGTACGCCAGTCCGCTCAATCAAACTTCGGCTGCGTCGCCGCATAGCTGGGCCGCGCCCGCATGACCGCATGGCCGCGCCGGATATTCGGCCGTGTTTCCAGCAGTGCCTGGCTTTCCGGGAACATTCCCAGGTACTCGACGATAGGCGCGAAGAACAGGTCTGCCATCGACAACGCATTGCCCACCAGGAAGTCCCGGCCACCGTACGCCTGCTCCAGGGCACCTAGTTGCCTGGCCATTTCCGGCACTGCGGCGTCGATGGTCTGCCGGTCGGGCTGGCCGTTCTCGCCCTTCGGGAATACGTACTGCAGCACGTAGCGACGCACCATGGTGTCGTAGGCATGGCAGTTGATCAGGCTGATCCACTGCTCGCAGCGTGCGCGGGCCGTGGGGCCAGTCTGCGGAATCAGGTTGGTGCCACCGAAGACTTCGTTGATGTAGCTCAGGATGGCGCGCGTTTCATAGAACTCGATCGGGCCGTCGGCAAAGGCCGGAATACGGCCAAACGGATTGTGGGCGAGCAATGCCTCGTCGCGCGGCGTGACCGGATCCAGCTGGTAGCGCAGCCCTTTCTCCTCCAGCGCCAGGCGCACGGTACGTACATAGGTGCTGCGGGGGTTGCCGTAGACGGTCAGCGTGCCGGCGCTGCCCTCGGGGTCCAGGTAATCGACAAGGTTGTTGAACACCGACTGCCAGCCAGTGACATGCGAGTCGCGCATCGCCGCATCGGGGAAGCCGCTGTGCCGCATATGCATGTGGGTGCCGCCGTCCTTGTCGGTCAGGGTCACCTCGATCAGCGTGCGCATGCCGGCCGGCAGTTCGGCGCCACCTTCCCATTCCCACGTGTAGGCCAGGAAATTGGCCCGGTCGAGCGTCTGGTACTCGCCGTTGACGATGTGCTTCTCGCCATCTCGGGCGCCGATCACCAGCCGGTACGCGCCGCCCACCCGGGCATCGGCGCGCGCTTCCAGCACGCTCATGCCACGTGGGCAATGCCAGGTGGCCAGCGCGGCCTGGTCGGTAAAGGCGTCGAATACGCGCTCGCGCGGGGCGCGGATCTGACGGGTCATTTCCAGATGAAAGGTCGCGGCTTCGCTCATGACTTGTTCCCCTGCTTCGATGTGACATCGGTGTCGGATTGCGCCTGCTCGACAAAGGCCACCAGCCTGTCGAGGTTGTCTTCCCAGTGCCGCCGGTAGGTCTCCAGCCAGCCATGCGCATCGCGCAGCGCGCCGGGCCGCAGATGGCAGATGCGCCAGCGCGCATTGACCTCGCGCTCGATCAGCCCGGCATCGGCCAGCACGCGCAGATGCCGCGAAATGGCCGGCGCCGACATGTCGAACGGCCGCGCCAGCTCGCTGACTGGCGCCTCGCCTTCCGAAAGCCGCGCCAGGATCGCTCGCCGCGTGGGATCGGCCAGCGCGGCAAAGACGGATGAGAGTGGGTCGGTGACATTGGGCATGTGGTCATTTAACGCATTGGTTAAATGAAGATCAAGGGGTGTTACAACTGGGCAGACAGGAGAGGGAGGAAAGGGGCGGAACGCGTCCGGCCGGAAGTGGGGTCCGGCCGGGACGTGGGACTCTCGGAAAGAGAAAGTGAGCGGCCGCTCAGGCCGTCGTATTGACGATGTTGCCGGTGCTGGTGCCCGTGGATTCCTGGTAGGCCTCCGACAGCTTGGCCATGGCTTCGGACAGCGAGGCCTGGGTGGCGGTCACGCCGGCTTGCAGCGTGGCGACCGTGCTGGCCTTGGTCTGGTCGTCGGTCGGGGCGGCCTGGGCGGCTTGCATCTGGGCCATCTGGGCGGCCAGTTGCTTCTGCAGCGCTTCGATCTGCTGCTTCAGGGCCTTGATGACGGCTGATTCGCTGTTGTCGCTGCTGCCGCTGTCGGCGCCAGCGGCCCCGCCAGCCTTGCCAGCGCCGCCGGGGCCGGCGATGCGGTTGCCGGCGTTGGCCGACGAGGTGGAACCCGACGCCGAAGCGCCTTCGGCGGAACCGCTGCTGGCCTGGCCGTTGGCGGTCTGCGCGGTGGTGTCTTCAGTGGTTTGCGTGAAGCGGCGGGTGTTGGTGACCGTCGCGTCACTGGCCACCAGGACCTGGGGTGTAACGCTGCTGATGGATGTCATGGTTGAAGTCCGATCGAAAAGAGAGCCCACATCCTTCTTCGGCCATTGGTCGTGAAAACTTTAGCGATGCGGGCGCGGTCTGATCGGCATCTGTCACAATCGCGGCTGTCCGGCTTTCGGACGCCCCCGCACCTTACTGGATCCTCATGTTGTCTTCCCTTGGTCTCGGCGGTATTGGCGGCATCGGCCTGCATGTCATCGTGGCGATCTTCTTTGCCGTGCATGCCGTTCGCACCCACCAGAACATGTACTGGCTGCTGTTGCTGTTCCTCTTCCCGGGGCTCGGCAGCGTCGTCTATTTCTTTGCGATCTACCTGCCGGGCCTGCGCCAGACGCGCGGCGCCCAGGTGGCGAAGCGCGCCATCAACCAGATCGTGGACCCGGGCCGGGCCGTGCGCGAGGCACGCCAGGCGTTCGACCGCGCGCCGACCGTCGACCATCGCATGCGCCTGGGGGCTGCGCTGCTGGACGCCGGCAATCCGGCCGAGGCGCTGGAGCACTACGAAGCCGCGGCCAATGGCCCGTTTGCCTCGGACCCGGCGCTGCTGGAAGGGCTGGCCCGTGCGCAACTGGCGACGGGCCGTCATGCCGAAGCGCAGGCCACGCTGGAAAAGCTGTTCGCGGGCAATCCCCGTGCGCGTGACCAGTCCGATCCGTCGCTGCTCTATGCCAGGGCACTGTCCGCGCAGGATGCGCCCGGCACGCGCGACGCCTTCGAGCGGGCGCTGACCAATGCCAGCGACGTGGCGGCGCGCTGCCTGTTTGCCGACTGGCTGGCGAAGCAGCCCGATGCGGCCGACCGCGAACGCGCAAAGTCGCTGTATTCCGAAATCGTTCATGACGCGCGCCACTGGCCGCGTCATGCCCGCGAACATAATCGCGAATGGCTGCAGCGCGCGCAAACCGCGCTGGGCCAATGATCCGCGCCCTGGGCGCAATTCTTTCTTCCATGACGCTTCTGAAACGCAAATCGATCGAGGCGGTGGCCTCGCGCCGCCCCGCACGCGGCAACCGCGAGTCCTCGCGCAAGAACCTTTCCAAAGACGCCGACGAAAAACGCATGAAGCCGCGCTTTGCGCCCGTGACGTTCTCCGAGATGGATGGCGTGCGCTACCTGCATTTCGGCACCGAGTGGGTGCAGGGCGCCATGCGCCTGCGCAAGCCCGAAGCCATCGAGCTGGAGTACGCGCAGCAGATGATGGCCTGGCTGCTGTTCCTGTCGCCGGCGTCGGCCGATTTCCACGTGACGCAACTGGGCCTGGGCGCAGCGGCGCTGACCAAGTTCTGTCATCGTCATTTCGCCAAGGCAAAGGTGACGGCTGTGGAACTGAACCCCGCAGTGATCGTGGCGGGCCGCAGCATGTTTGGCCTGCGTGAGGATGACGCCCGGCTGACGGTGCGCGAGCAGGACGCCTGGGATTACGTGATGGATGGCGCCAGCACGGCGGCCGTGGATGCGCTGCAGGTGGACCTGTACGACGCCACGGCGCGCGGCCCGGTGCTGGACACCACAGCGTTCTATCGGGCCTGCCGCCGCGTGCTGAAGGCGCCCGGCGTGATGACCATCAACCTGTTCGGCGACCACGACAGCTTCCCGAAGAACATCGAGCGGATCTGCGATGCCTTCGACAATCGCGTGCTGGTGTTCCCGGAAGTGCATGACGGCAACATCATTGCCCTGGCGTTCAACGGCCCGGCGATCGATGTGTCGTGGCAAACGCTGGAGGCAAGGGCGGCGGTGATCGAGGATTCGACCAAACTGCCCGCGAAGGACTGGGTCAGGAAACTGCGCGCGGCCAATGCGCGGCAGGAAGAACGGCTGGTGATCTGAAGGATGGCTCCCCTTTCCCGCGTTGTGGGAGAGGGGAGGCAACCGGCGGCAATGTTGGCCGCTTTACTCCTTGTGGAAGAACTGCGCCAGCGACCATTCGTCGGTGCGTGCCTCGTACTTCAGGCCCTTGCGCATCGCCCACATCGCCAGCTGGCTGTGCGACGGGATGATGGCGTGATCGTCCAGCGCGAACTTCGCAGCCGTGCGGGCGTTCTGCTCGCGGTCCTTGTCGCTCGACACTGTTGTCAGCGATTTCTCGATCAGCTGATCCAGCTTCGGATTGCTGTACTTGCCCCAGTTCCACGTGCCGTAGCCGGTCTTCGGGTTTGGCGTGCCGGTGATCGAGCGTAGCGCCACGTCGGCGGCGGCCGAGCCCCAGCCCAGCATTTCGAAGGCGAAGTCGCCCTGGCGGGCGCGCGTGAAGTAGGCGGCCACGGGCAACGTTTCGACCTTGGTCTGGATGCCGATGCGCGTCAGCATGCCGGCCGTGGCCTGCGCCACCTGGGCGTCGTTCAGGTAGCGGTTGTTCGTGGCATGCAGCGTCAGCGCGAAGCCATCGGGATAGCCGGCCTGGGCCAGCAGCTTCCTGGCGCCTTCCGGATCGTAGGCGTCGGGCCTGGTGCCCGGATGGCCGAAGATTTGCGGCGACACGATCGACGATGCCGGCACGGCCAGGCCTTCCATGATGCGGCTGACGATGGCGTCGCGGTTCAGCGCCTTGCTGATCGCGGCACGCACGCGGACATCCTTGAACGGATTCTTGCCCAGTGGCTTGCCGGCCTTGTCGGTCACGAAAGGCGGATTGTCGCGCGATTGGTCCATCTGCCAGAAGATGGTGCGCCACGACGTGGTCTGCTCGATCTTGAACTTCGGATTCTGCTTGAGTCTTGCCACATCGGCGGCCGGGATACTCTCGATCACGTCGACGTCGCCAGCCAGCAGGGCGGCGGTGCGCGCGCCGTTATCGGTCAGGATACGGAAGATGGCGCGGTCGAATTCGGGCTTCGGGCCCCAGTAATCGGGGTTGCGCTGCATCACGATTTCCTGGCCTCGCGCGAAGCGCACGAACTTGTAGGGGCCGGTGCCGATCATGGCCTTGCCCGAGTCGAAATCGGCCTGGTTCAGGTCCGCGGCGATCTTCTTCGGCATGATCGGCACGCTGTTCAGGTCGTTGGCCAGGTTGGCGTAGTTCGGCACGCTCATGGTCAGGCGCACGGTCAGGGCGTCTGGCGTGTCGATGCGGGCGATGGGCTTGGTGTAGCTGGTGAACGAGCCCGGTGCATTGGTCAGCTTCTCGGGCCGTTCCAGCGATGCCTTGACGTCCTCGCTAGTGAACGGCGTGCCGTCTTGCCATTTCACGTTGGGGCGCAGCTTGATTTCCCATGTGATGGCATTGACCGGCTTCCAGGACAGCGCCAGGCCGGGAATGTAGCGGGCGTTCTTGTCCATGAACACCAGCGACTCGAAGATATGGAGCGCGATGGCGTTGTTGGGGCCGGCGTTGTTCCAGTGCGGGTCCATCGAGGTCACGTCGGCGGCCAGGCCGATGCGCAGGTCTTCCGCATGAGCGGCATGGACGGGAATCAGCGTCAGCGCGGCGGCGCTCAGCGCAATCGAAACGGATGCTTGCAGCA
Organism: Cupriavidus sp. HE11; assembly: GCF_056097175.1. Classification (NCBI taxonomy): domain Bacteria; kingdom Pseudomonadati; phylum Pseudomonadota; class Betaproteobacteria; order Burkholderiales; family Burkholderiaceae; genus Cupriavidus; species Cupriavidus sp. HE11. Next base: position 823,684 of record NZ_CP184464.1, on the reverse strand, counting down.
GCGTGCGGCGGATCATGAGTGGGCTCCTCGTACGGTGTTGGCCGCTATTGTGCCGCCAAATGTACTTCCATGTCCGATACATCTGCGATGGCTGCGGAATGGCCGCGGCATGGACGCCTGACGGGCCAGGATGGCCCGGTACAATCGCGCCCATGTTTGCCAATTCCCGCACCATTTCATCGGCGCAGACCGATATCCACGAGCATCTGGCGGCGCGCGTGCAGCGCCATCTGGACGAGCCGTTCCGCAAGCCTGTCGGCGCGCCCAGCCAGCAGGCGTTCGATACTGCCATCGACGCCTGGCAGCGGGCTGGCGGGCAGCCCCTGATCATCGACGCGGGTTGCGGCATCGGCGAGAGCACGCTGCGGCTGGCTACCGCGTTTCCTGGCCACTACGTGATCGGCATCGATCAGTCCGAAAAGCGATTAACCGCCGGCAAGGATTGGTGGGACGCCGAGATGCCGGTGAATTTTCATTGGGCGCGGGCGGATCTGGTCGATTTCTGGCGCCTGCTGCAGCAAGGGGGGGTGCCCGTTGTGCGCCACTATGTGCTGTATCCGAATCCGTGGCCGAAGATCGGGCATCTGGGCCGGCGTTGGCAAGGGCATGCGGTGTTTCCCGCGCTGGCCGCGTGCGGCGACTATCTGGAATGCCGCAGCAACTGGAAGATCTATATCGACGAATTTGTGGCGGCGCTGACGATGGTGGGGCGGCCGGCGCAGACCGAACCCTGGCAGCCGGAAACACCGATGACGCCGTTCGAACGCAAGTATGGCGCGTCGGGCCATGGCCTCTGGCGCTGCGTCAGCGTACGGCAGCCATAAAAAAACCCGCCGGACTGGCGGGTTTTTCGTTGAAGGGCGGTGCCTTGGCGCGCTGCCCCGGTGCTTAGTGGAACAGCGGCTGCTGGGTCGGCGCATCCTCGGGCAATTCGGCGTGGACGATCTCGCCGGAGCGATCCGCATAGAGCGGCGTACCGCAGTCTTCGCAGTATTCCGGATCGAACAGCGCGGCGTGGCGGAAGATGTCCTCGACGCCGGCGTTGCGCAGTTCCTCGCAGATCTGCTCCACCGGGTTGCCTTTCTCCTCGGCATCGATCTCGCCGGACTCGCGGCCGTAGACCGGCCAGACGATGCCGTAGATCACATCCTTCTCGCCGCGCATCGTGAAGCCGACACGGTATTCCTCGACCACTTCCTCGCCAAAACCGGCCACCACTGCGGCCAGCTGGCCGGCCGGGATGTCCAGCGTGCCGCACAGGTAGTTCACGGCGGCGCGCACGGTCAGCGGGCGGATGCTCTTGTCCGACTCGCGGCAGGACAGGAAGAATGCGTCGGGCAGCAGCAGTTCGAACTCGCAGCCCGGCAGCAGCACGGCCACGGTCGGCTGCACCTGGTTGCGCCATTGCTCCAGGCACACCGAGCGCTCGGCGTGGTGTTCCTTGGCGTCTTCCTGCCAGCGGAACAGCGCGCCTTCGTGCGGCGCCACCACCACGGCCAGCAGGTAGCGCGGATCGGCCAGGATCGGGGCCGTCTCGGGCAGGTCGCGCAGGTCCACCTTGGGCATCGATCCGGCCAGCGCGGCCGACACCAGTTTGTGCGTCAGCGCGAACGTGTCGCTATGGCTGCGCGGAAGCTGGTCGATGCTGTAGAGGTAGGGCGACAGGGCCACCTTGGTACTGGTGGCCAGCACGTGGGCCTGCAGGTGTACCGCCAGGGTCTGGGCCAGTTCGGGCTTCAGCGCGCCGGACGGGATGGCATAGCGGGTGTGGGCCAGGATCGGGGCGGCGATCAGTAGGGCGTCATGCTTGACACCGTCAATCTCGATCGTTGCCGATTCTGCCAGTGTCTCGGCCTGTTCGGCCAGCACGTCGGACGCATCGGCATTGTGCTTGAACAGGTGTTCGAGCGCCGCGTCGAGGGCGGTCTGGCTGCCGTTCTTCAGCAGCCGATAGAGCCGCTGGGACAGCCGCCGCTCCCAGTATCCGTCCTCCATGCGGCTGCCCGAGGCGTCCAGGGCCAGTGCATCGGCCACCAGGCGCTCGGCGTCGGGCGAGAGTCGGGTAGAAGACTTGGGGCGAAAACCTGCCATAGATAGAAAGCGTCCGTTTTTTCGTAAAACGGTATTCTACCCGCTGCGTTGACAGCCGCAGTTGTCGCGAACCCTTGTTTGGCTGCTTACTTCTGCGTGGCCGGGGCGTGCGATTCGGTGGTGTGCGATTCGCCGCCCATCGACACGTCGCCGCCGCCCTTGGTCAGCAGGTACAGGGCCGCGCCGGCAATGACGACGAATGCGATCAGGATCTTGACCATCTGTTGTCTCCGAGTCTGTAGGTATAGGTGACGCCGCTGGGCGTTCCGGGCAGTCTGGCAGCGCAGGCTTGCGCAAAACTTACGCGCCGGGGTGGGGATTACCCGCAACGCGCCCGGCACGGCGCCCGGGAAGATGCCCGGCAAGCGGGCAAGAAAAAACCGCCGCCCCGCGTGAGCGGGTGCGGCGGTTCGTACCACCGGCGGCGCGCCGGCAGCGCCGGTTACGCCACCAGCAGTTGACGCAGCACAAACGGCAGGATGCCGCCGTGGTTGTAGTAGTCGACTTCGATCGGCGTATCGATGCGCAGCAGCACCGGCACGCGCTGCGTGTCGCCGTTGGCGCGGTGGATCACCAGCACCACATCCTGCTGCGGCTTCAGTTCGCCCTCGATGCCTTCCACGTCGAAGGTCTCGTTGCCGATGATGCCCAGCGACTGCGCGCTGTCGCTGCCCTTGAACTGCAGCGGCAGCACGCCCATGCCGACCAGGTTCGACCGGTGGATCCGCTCGAAGCTGCGCGCGATCACGGCCTTCACGCCCAGCAGCTGGGTGCCCTTGGCCGCCCAGTCGCGCGACGATCCGGTGCCGTATTCCTCGCCGCCGAACACCACGGTGGCGGTGCCTTCGGAGACGTACTTCATCGCGGCGTCGTAGATCGACATTTCGTCGCCGGTCGGCTGGTGCAGCGTAATGCCGCCTTCCACGCGCGATCCGTCGGCCTTTGGCGGGATCATCAGGTTCTTGATGCGCACGTTGGCGAACGTGCCGCGCATCATCACCTCATGGTTGCCGCGGCGCGAGCCATAGCTGTTGAAGTCGGCCTTGAGCACGCCGTGCGACAGCAGGTACTTGCCTGCCGGCGAGGTGTCCTTGATCGAGCCAGCCGGCGAGATATGGTCGGTCGTCACTGAATCGCCAAAAACACCCAGCGCGCGGGCGCCACGGATCGTCACGGCTTCGTTGCTCGGCTCGATCGTGAAGTCCTGGAAGAACGGCGGCTCGGCGATGTAGGTCGACGTGGGCCAGTCGTACACCTGGCCCTTGGTGCCCTTGATGTTCGCCCAGAGCTTGCTCGGCTTCTTCACCTGCTCGTAATTGCCCTTGAACGTCTTGGCGTTCATCGCGTACTTCAGCAGCGCGTGGATTTCTTCCGACGTCGGCCAGATGTCGCCCAGCCAGATGTCGCGCCCGTCGCGGCCCTTGCCAACCGGCTCGGTCATCAGGTCGCGCGTGACCGTACCGGCGATGGCGTAGGCCACCACCAGCGGCGGCGAGGCCAGGAAGTTGGCGCGGATGTTCGGGTGGATGCGCGCTTCGAAGTTGCGGTTGCCCGACAGCACTGCGGCGGCCACGATGTCGTTCTGGACGATGGTCTCGTTCAGTGCCGGGGTCAGATCGCCCGCGTTGCCGATACAGGTCGTGCAGCCATAGGCGGTCACGCCGAAGCCCAGCTTTTCGAGGTAGGGCAGCAGACCGGTGGCGGTCAGGTATTCGGTCACCACGCGGCTGCCAGGGGCCAGCGACGTCTTGATGTGCGGCGCCACGTTCAGGCCGGCTTCCACGGCCTTCTTGGCCAGCAGGCCGGCTGCCAGCAGCACGCTCGGGTTCGACGTGTTCGTGCACGACGTGATGGCCGCGATCAGCACATCGCCGCTCTTGACCTTGATGCCGTCGGCGTTGACGTATTCGCGGCCCAGGTCGGCCGCGTTCTTGTTGAAGCCGTTCTCGGCCACCGGCTTCGAGAACAGCGACGCGAAGGTGCTCTTCACATGGCCGATCTCGATGCGGTCCTGCGGACGCTTCGGGCCGGCCAGAGACGGGGCCACGGTGCCCAGGTCCAGCGTCAGGGTCTTGGTGTAGTCGATCTCGCCGGCGCGCGGCACGCCGAACATTTCCTGGGCGCGGAAGTAGCCTTCGAACGCCGCGATTTCCTCGTCGGTGCGGGCTGTGCCACGGAAGTACTCGATCGTTTTTTCGTCGACCGGGAAGAAGCCCATGGTGGCGCCGTATTCCGGGGCCATGTTGCCGATGGTGGCGCGGTCCGGCGTCGACAGGCTGGCCGTGCCTTCGCCGAAGAATTCGACGAACTTGCCCACGACTTTCTCGCGGCGCAGCATTTCGGTGATCGTCAGTACCAGGTCGGTGGCGGTCACGCCTTCGCGCAGGCGGCCCTTCAGTTCCACACCCACCACGTCGGGGGTCAGGAAGTACACGGGCTGGCCCAGCATGCCGGCTTCGGCCTCGATGCCGCCAACGCCCCAGCCCACCACGCCGATGCCGTTGATCATCGTGGTGTGGGAGTCGGTGCCGACGAGCGTGTCCGGATAGTAGACGCCGTCCTTGTTGTGGACGCCGCGCGCCAGGTATTCCAGGTTCACCTGGTGGACGATGCCGAAGCCCGGCTGCACCACGCCAAACGTGTCGAACGCCTGCATGCCCCACTTCATGAACTGGTAGCGCTCGTTGTTGCGCTGGAATTCCAGTTGCATGTTCAGGTCCAGCGCATTCTTCTCGCGGAAGTGATCGATCTGTACCGAGTGGTCGACCACGAGGTCCACCGGCACCAGCGGTTCGATCTTCTTCGGATTCTTGCCCATTTTCTCGGCCACGTTGCGCATGGCGGCCAAGTCTGCGAGCAGCGGTACGCCCGTGAAGTCCTGCAGCACCACGCGCGCCACCACGAACGGGATCTCGTCCACGCGGTCGGCGGTGGCCTTCCAGTTGGCGAGCTGCCGGACGTGTTCCTCGGTGACCTTCTTGCCGTCGCAGTTGCGCAGCACCGATTCCAGCACCAGGCGGATGGAGACCGGCAGACGCTCGATCTTCACGCCCAGCGCGCGGCCCAGCTGGGGCAGCGAGTAATACTGACCCGAGCCGCCCGTGGCGAGTTTGAATTCCTTGAGGGTGTTATTGAGATTGTGGGGCATTGCCTGACTCCAATCGAGGGATGACGCGGGACTCTGCTTGTGGATGCTTTTCTTCAGACCCCGGTGCGCGAAAGGGTTCCGCCGCCATGCATGCGGCGCGGCCGGCAAGGAACCGGACGCGCACCGTTACAACGATTCGGTGCAGCTGATGCCCGCACGGCGCCAAGGCGGCGCCGTGCGGGGTAAGGCAAGGTGAGACTTTACTGCTTCGGCGCGGCTTGTGCAGCAGGCTGGGCGGCGTCGGCCGGCTGGGCAGCCGGTTGGGCCGGGGCCATCAGCAGCGGGGTGGACACCGGGGCGCGCAGTGCGCCGGCCTGCGTCGGGGCCGAGCCGCCTGCCTGCATGTCGGCGTTCTGGCATTCGTCAGCCAGGCGCTGGCCCAGGTTCTTGTTGAACAGCATTGCCTTGCTCGGGATCACGACCAGATCCAGACCCGAGGCCTGGTCGAAGTAGCGGTCGGCGCCGGTGACGGTGCTCTGGCGCGGCAGGCGGTAGTTGCGGCCGTCCCAGTGCACGGTGATCACTTCATCGCGCTGCATGTTGCCGCTGATCCAGATGGCGTGGCCCAGTTCGCACTGCCACTTTTCGCCGGTGGGCTGCACGGCGGCAGGTGCGGCGGCGGCCGTCTTCGACGACTTCTTGGCGGGCGCCTTCTTGGTGGCGGCCGGCTTCTTGGCCGGTTCCTGCGCCATCGCGGCACCGGTGGTCAGGGTCAGGGCGCCAATGCAGGCTGCCAGCACGAGTTGTTTCATGTGGGTTCCTTCCGGATTGCTTGGGTAGTCAAAGGGCTCGTTGTGGTGAACAGTTCGAGGGGCGTTCCGCAGGTTCACGGGGCGTCCCGGCAACTTTCCGCCGCTATTCTCTACGATTTGTCTGACGGGGCGAAGCCCGTCGGATATTGGTTACACAATCGCACGCGGATGGTTTGTCATCGGCCACTTGCGGGCAAAAATGAGCAGCTTTCGCGTGTGATCGCGTGGTGTTGCACTCAATCAAAGAACAGATCGCTCACCGGAGGCGGCAGCCGCGTGCCCGTGGCGTGGGCCCGTTGCAACAGAGACCAGTAATAGCGATAGCTGGCGCGATCATGCAATTGCCCGTCGTGCCGGATCGGGGCCCAGTTGTTTTCATGGGCGGCCAGCAGGATCTGGCTGGCCGCCCCGATTTCGCCGTCGCTGGGCCTGAAGGCGGCGACGATCGGCTCGATCTGGCCCGGATGGATGCTCCACTTGCGCAGGTAGCCGAATTCGGAGCGTGCCCGAAGCGCGTCGTCGCCGGCACGCTCCGGCTGCTGCACGTCGGTGCTGACGTTGTGCGACGGCACCTTGCCGTGGCGGTGGCAGGCGGCCGAAATCTCGAGCATCGCGCGACGGATCAGCGGATGCTCGAACTGTTCCGGCGACCGCATCGCATCGCCGGGAATGGCGCAGTGGTGTGCCGACACAAAGTCCATCAGCCCGAAGCTCAGGCATTCCACCTGGACCAGCGACGCAATGTCGAACGCCTGTTCCAGTGCCGAATGCGTCTCAATAAGCACATGAATGGGGATGTGGCGGGCGATGCCGGCCGCGCGGGCCACCTGGTTCACATGGTCGGTCACGCGCGCCACCTCGACCACGTCGGTGACCTTGGGCACCACCACGTAGGCCAGGCGGGCCCCGGCGGCGGACACCAGGATATCCACGTCTTCGCGCCAGCCCGGGTGGGCGGGGTCGTGGATGCGCACGCCCACGCGGTTGTGCTGGTTGTCGGCGCTGTTGATCAGCTGCGCGCAGAGCTGGGCATGCTCGCGCTCCAGCCCGACGGCGGCGCCGTCCTCGCAGTCGAACGTGATGTCGAACACGGGACCCAGCGCTTGCTGCAGGGCAAGCGATTTGCGCATGAGCTTTTCGCTGCCCGCATAGTGGTCACAGACCGGTAGTTGGACCGGAATGGCTTCGCCCTGGAACAAGACCTCGGATGGATGCACGTTGATATACGTATGGAGCGGGGGGTTGTTGTGAAGACAAAACGGCTGCCCAAATGAAAAACCGGGGTCCGCGCCGATTTTCAGATCGATGCGGACCCCGGTTTCATGAGCGGGAAGCTCTGGCGAAGATCAGCCCAGCAGGTGTTGCACGCCGGCACGCTCTTCTTCCAGTTCCTTGAGCGTGATGTTGATCTTTTCCTGGCTGTAGGCGTCGATTTCCAGGCCTTGCACGATTTCGTACTTGCCGTTGGCCGTGGTCACCGGGTAGCCGAACATGACGTCCTTCGGAATACCGTATTCGCCGTTCGACGGGATGCCCATCGTGACGACCTTGCCGTTCGAGCCCAGCACCCAGTCGTGCACGTGGTCGATGGCGGCGTTGGCGGCCGAGGCAGCCGACGACAGGCCACGCGCCTCGATGATGGCGGCGCCGCGCTTGCCGACGGTCGGCAGGAACACGTCGTTGTTCCACACCGGGTCGTTGATCATGTCCTTGACGCTCTTGCCGTCGACGGTGGCGTAGCGGTAGTCGGCGTACATCGTCGGGCTGTGGTTGCCCCAGACGAACATCTTCTCGATCGACGACACCGGCTTGCCGGTCTTGGCGGCGATTTGCGACAGGGCACGGTTGTGGTCCAGGCGCAGCATGGCCGTGAAGTTTTCGCGCTTCAGGTTCGGTGCCGACTTCATGGCGATGTAGGCGTTGGTGTTGGCCGGGTTGCCGACCACCAGCACCTTGACGTCGCGGCTGGCGACTTCGTCCAGGGCCTTGCCCTGTACCGTGAAGATTTGAGCGTTGGCTTCGAGCAGGTCCTTGCGTTCCATGCCCTTGCTACGCGGACGGGCACCCACCAGCAGGGCGACGTCGGCGTCCTTGAAGGCAACCTTGGGGTCGTCGGTGATGACCACGCCGGCCAGCAGCGGGAACGCGCAGTCTTCCAGTTCCATCACCACGCCCTTGACGGCGGCCTGGGCTTGCGGGAGGTCGAGCAGTTGGAGGATGACCGGCTGGTCTTTGCCGAGCATGTCGCCGTTGGCGATGCGGAACAGCAGGGAATAGCCGATCTGGCCAGCGGCGCCGGTGACTGCGACGCGCATTGGGGCTTTAGCCATGAGTAAGTCTCCAAACGAAAAGAGGGGGTAACCGGTCGGTGGCAACTGGCCATCCAGTGTATGGAGCGGGCCGGCGCATCACCGGGAGCTGGTTCGCGTGTCGCCACGGGGCAGGCGGGCATCCGCCGGGAGCCCGCGGCCTGCCGTGGGGCCGCGACGAGGAGCGCGCGGGCCGTGGGCAGGCGTCGAGGGCGACAAGGCGTAAGTCTACTACTGCTGTGTGGTGCGCCGCATCCGCAAGACTACAAAAGGTGGGCGGGTAGCCCGGAAGAGACCTGGCGGGGGCGGCAGCGCGGACCTGCGCGAGTGTAGGGTGAGCCCTCATTGATGTCAATTCATATGTCTTATATAAGACATAAGACATTTCATAGCGTGCTGGACGCGATTCTCGCTTTTGTGGTTGAATCCGGGCTATGTCTTCCCTGCCTACGTCCCCGCTCGCCGCCGCCGCCGCCAATGGCACGCCGGAATCTGGCGCCCCACAGAGCGGCGCCGGGACGCAGCCGTCCGCGCCCGCGTCGGCCAATGCGCCGTCACCCACGTTCAGCCCACTCTACCAGCAGATCAAGGCCCTGATCATGCAGAGCCTGCAGACCGGCGAGTGGAAGCCCGGCGAAATGATCCCGAGCGAGATGGACCTGGCCGCGCGCTACAAGGTCAGCCAGGGCACGGTGCGCAAGGCCATCGACGAACTCGCCGCCGACAACCTGGTGGCGCGCCGCCAGGGCAAGGGCACGTTCGTGACCACCCATCACGAGGATGTGGTCAAGTTCCGCTTCCTGCGCCTGGTACCCGACGAGGGTGAACCCCATTACGGCGCCAGCCGCGTGCTCGAATGCAAGCGGCTGCGGGCCCCGGCCGAGATCGCCCGGCTGCTCGATATCCGCACTGGCGACAGCGTCGTGCAGATCCGCCGGGTGCTGACGTTTTCCAATGAAGCCACGGTGCTGGATGAAATCTGGCTGCTGGGCGCCAACTTCAAGGGTCTGACGGCCGAGAAGCTCAACGAGTGGAAGGGCCCGATGTATGCGCTCTTCGAGGCCGAATTCGGCACCCGCATGATTCGCGCCACGGAAAAGATTCGGGCCGTACCTGCCGATAACACAGCTGCCGAGCTGTTGTCCGTGGCACCTGGTTCGCCGCTGCTGTCGGTGGAACGCGTGTCGTTCACCTACGGTGACCGCCCGGTGGAAGTTCGCCGTGGGCTGTATGTCACGACGCGCCACTATTATCAGAACGACCTGAGCTGAAGTGTCATGACCATGGAAAGTCTGTCCAGTACGCTGACTATTGTCATGCGTATATGGGACGCGCGCCGACCATTGTCGTTCGTGAATGCAATGGTCCGATATTTGGTGTCCGGCGTGGTGCGCGCATTGTCGCGTGCGATTGTCGGGCACGCCGCGCTGGTGCGTGATAGGCGAAAATTATTGGTGCGCCGCGCAACAAAGGCGCTAAAATCACGTCGATTTGCTCCCCTGCATCCATTTGCATTCAGCGGACCCACACGCTTGATGCAATCTGGTGCATTCACGGTAACCGCTGTGCGGCGCCAATGCAATCGGGGGTAATGGCAGTGTCGTTCTTTTGCAGTTTTCTTTTCACCGCAAATGGGGTCTCGCATGGCTGAAGCCGCCAAACAAGCCAGGCCGGAGTTCCGGAATATCGGTATCGCGCAAATCTCGCGCTACCGGTTGCCCTGGGCCGGCAAGGTATCCATCCTGCATCGCGTAAGCGGTGCCATGATGTTCCTCCTCCTCCCTTTCGTTCTGTACCTGTTCGAACAGAGCGTCACCTCCGAACTGAGCTTCGCCAAGTTCTCGGCCCTGCTGTCCAACGGCTTCGTCAAGCTGGTGATCCTGGCGCTGATCTGGGGTTACCTGCATCACTTCTGCGCCGGTATCCGCTTCCTGCTGCTGGACGTTCACGTCGGCGTCTCGAAGCCCGCCTCGGCCACGTCGGCCAAGGCCGTGCTGGTCGTCAGCCTGCTGCTCACCCTGGTTTTCGGGCTGAAGCTTTTCGGCCTGTTCTGAGGAGAGTCACGTGGCAAATAACAATATCGGTCCCAAGCGTCTTGTCGTCGGTGCGCACTACGGTCTGAAAGACTGGCTCGCGCAACGCGTTACCGCAGTCATCATGGTGGTGTTCACCGTGGTGCTCGCCGTGGTGTACCTCGCATTCGGCAACCCTTCTTACGAAGGCTGGTCGGGTCTCTTCGCCAACCAATGGATGAAGCTCCTGACGTTCCTGACCATCCTGTCGCTGCTGTTCCACGCATGGATCGGCATTCGTGACATCTGGATGGACTATGTGAAGCCGATGGCCGTGCGCCTCGTGCTGCAAGTTCTTACGATTCTGTGGCTCGTCGGTTGCGCGGGCTACGCTGCTCAGATTCTCTGGAGGGTGTAATAAATGGTCGCAGTCAAGACTGGATTGCCGCGTCGCAAATTTGACGTGGTCATCGTCGGGGCGGGCGGCGCCGGGATGCGCGCATCCCTCCAGCTCGCAGAAGCCGGCCTGAGCGTGGCCGTGCTGTCGAAGGTTTTCCCGACCCGCTCGCACACCGTTGCGGCGCAGGGCGGTATCGGCGCCTCGCTGGGCAACATGAGCGAGGACAACTGGCACTACCACTTCTACGACACCATCAAGGGCTCGGACTGGCTGGGTGACCAGGACGCCATCGAGTTCATGTGCCGTGAAGCCCCGAAGGTCGTGTACGAGCTCGAACACTTCGGCATGCCGTTCGACCGTAACGCCGATGGCACGATTTACCAGCGCCCGTTCGGCGGCCACACGGCCAACTACGGCGAGAAGCCGGTGCAACGCGCTTGCGCCGCCGCTGACCGTACCGGCCACGCGCTGCTGCACACGCTGTACCAGCGCAATGTGCGCGCCAAGACGCATTTCTTCGTCGAGTGGATGGCACTGGACCTGATTCGCGACGAAGAAGGCGACGTGCTGGGCGTGACCGCGCTGGAAATGGAAACCGGCGAAGTCTATATCCTCGAAGCCAAGACCACGCTGTTCGCGACCGGCGGTGCCGGCCGGATCTACGCGGCTTCCACCAACGCCTTCATCAACACCGGTGATGGCCTGGGCATGGCGGCACGTGCCGGCATCCCGCTGGAAGACATGGAGTTCTGGCAGTTCCACCCGACCGGCGTGGCCGGCGCGGGCGTGCTGATCACGGAAGGCGTGCGTGGCGAGGGCGGCATCCTGCGTAACAAGGATGGCGAGCGCTTCATGGAGCGCTATGCCCCGACGCTGAAGGATCTGGCGCCGCGCGACTTCGTGTCGCGCTCGATGGACCAGGAAATCAAGGAAGGCCGTGGCTGCGGCCCGAACGGCGACTACGTGCTGCTCGACCTGACCCACGTCGGTGCCGAGACCATCATGAAGCGCCTGCCGTCGATCCGCGAAATCGGCATGAAGTTCGCCAACGTCGACGCGATCAAGGAACCGATCCCCGTCGTGCCGACCATCCACTACCAGATGGGTGGCATTCCGACGAACTTCCACGGCCAGGTCGTGGTGCCGAAGAACGGCAACCCGAACGAAGTGGTCAACGGTTTCTACGCAATCGGCGAATGCTCGTGCGTGTCGGTCCACGGCGCCAACCGCCTGGGTACCAACTCGCTGCTGGACCTGGTGGTGTTCGGCCGTGCCGCCGGCAACCACATCGTCGCCAACGCCAGCAAGCAGAAGGAACACAAGCCGCTGCCGGCCGACGCCGCCGACCGCGCCATGGCCCGTCTGGCCAAGCTGCAGGCAACGACCTCGGGCGAATACACCCAGGACGTCGCCAACGACATCCGCCGCAACATGCAGTCGCATGCCGGCGTGTTCCGTACGCAGAAGCTGATGGACGAAGGCGTCGAGCGCATCCTCGAAGTGGCGGAGCGTGCCGACAACATCCACCTGAAGGACAAGTCCAAGGTCTTCAACACCGCACTGGTGGAAGCCCTGGAAGTGGCCAACCTGGTGGAAGTGGCCAAGGCCACGATGATTTCGGCCGCGGCCCGCAAGGAATCGCGTGGCGCCCACGCCCACAGCGACTTCCCGAACCGCGACGACGACAACTGGCTCAAGCACACGCTGTTCTACAGCGAAGGCAACCGCCTGGACTACAAGCCGGTGAAGATGCAACCGCTGTCGGTGGAATCGGTTCCCCCGAAGGCCCGTACGTTCTAAGCGGCGACAGAGAAAACAGGACCCACAGAAATGAAGCGTATTTTTGAAGTCTACCGCTACGATCCGGACAAGGACGCAGCCCCCCGCATGCAGACCTACGAGGTCGAGCTCGACGGTCACGAGCGCATGCTGCTGGACGCACTGGTCAAGCTGAAGAAGCTGGACGAAACCATCTCGTTCCGTCGTTCGTGCCGTGAAGGCGTGTGCGGCTCGGACGCGATGAACATCAACGGCAAGAACGGCCTGGCCTGCCTGACGAACATGCGCGAGCTGCCGGACCGCATCGTGCTGCGTCCGCTGCCCGGCCTGCCGGTGGTGCGCGACCTGATCGTCGACATGACGAACTTCTTCAAGCAGTACAACTCGATCAAGCCGTTCCTGATCAACGACGAGCCGCCGCCCGAGAAGGAGCGTCTGCAGTCGCCGCAGGAACGCGACGAGCTGGACGGCCTGTACGAGTGCATTCTTTGCGCCAGCTGCTCCACGTCGTGCCCGTCGTTCTGGTGGAACCCGGACAAGTTCGTCGGCCCGGCCGGCCTGCTGCAAGCCTACCGCTTCATCGCGGACAGCCGCGACCAGGCCACCAGCGAGCGTCTGGACAACCTGAACGACCCGTACCGCCTGTTCCGTTGCCACAGCATCATGAACTGCGTCGACGTGTGCCCGAAGGGCCTCAATCCGACGAAGGCGATTGGCAAGATCAAGGAACTGATGGTTCGCCGCGCTGTTTAATTGCCCGGTATAAACTGCCTTCTGCACCCCCCCCCGCAGTTCGCGGTGCAGACAGGCAGTCTGCAGTAGAAGCAAATTGATGTAAGCGGCGCGTCAGCCCGATGCGGTATCAAGTCGGGCTGGAGCGCCGGTCAATGAAGGCTGACCATGAGTCATTCCACCACTTTCTCCCATCAGGCCGACCCGCACAAACGTGCCCGTCTTCGCTGGCGCGCCCGCCGCGGCCTCCTGGAGAACGACATCATCGTCGAACGTTTCTTCAACCGTTACGAGGAGAGCCTGTCCGATGAGGACGTGGCATCGCTGGGCGAGCTGTTCGAGCTCAGCGACAACGAGTTGATGGACCTGCTGCTTGTCCGCAAGGAGCTTGACGGTGAGCTCGACACGCCCCCGATGCAACGGGTACTCAGCCTGCTGCGTTCGGTCTGAGTTTGGTCAACATTAATATTCACAGTATTTGAAGGAATCGACATGACGCCGTCCGATGTGAAAGCCACGCTATCGTTTTCCGATGGTTCCCCCAGCGTTGAGCTGCCGATCTACAAGGGCACTGTTGGCCCGGATGTGATCGACATTCGCAAGCTGTACGGTCAAACCGGCAAGTTCACCTATGACCCGGGGTTCATGTCGACCGCTTCGTGCAACTCGAAGATCACCTACATTGACGGTGACAAGGGTGAGCTGCTGTACCGCGGCTACCCGATCGAGCAACTCGCCGAGAAGTGCGATCACCTCGAGACCTGCTACCTGCTGCTGAAGGGCGAACTGCCCAACGCCAAGCAGAAGGAAGAGTTCGTGAACTCGGTGATGAACCACACGATGGTTCACGAGCAACTGCAATTCTTCCTGCGCGGCTTCCGCCGCGATGCCCACCCGATGGCCGTGCTGACGGGCCTGGTGGGTGCGATGAGCGCGTTCTACCACGACGCGATGGACATCGATGATCCGCACCAGCGCGAGATCTCGGCCATCCGCCTGATCGCCAAGATGCCGACCCTGGTCGCCATGGCATACAAGTACAACATCGGCCAGCCGTACGTCTACCCGCAGAACGACCTGTCCTACTCGGGCAACTTCATGCGCATGATGTTCGGTACGCCGTGCGCACCGTACACCGTGAACCCGGTGCTGGAGCGCGCGCTGGACCGCATCTTCATCCTGCACGCCGACCACGAGCAGAACGCGTCGACCTCGACCGTGCGCCTGGCCGGTTCGTCGGGCACGAACCCGTTCGCAGCCATCGCCGCCGGTGTGGCCTGCCTGTGGGGTCCGGCCCACGGCGGCGCGAACGAAGCCGCGCTGAAGATGCTGGAAGAAATCGGCAGCGTCGACCACATCGGCGAGTTCATCAAGCAGGTCAAGGACAAGAACTCGGGCGTGCGCCTGATGGGCTTTGGCCACCGCGTGTACAAGAACTACGATCCGCGCGCCAAGCTGATGCGCGAAACCTGCCATGAAGTGCTGAACGAACTGGGCCTGCACAACGACCCGCTGTTCAAGCTGGCCATGGAACTGGAAAAGATCGCGCTGGAAGACGAATACTTCGTGAGCCGCAAGCTGTACCCGAACGTGGACTTCTACTCGGGTATCGTGCAGCGCGCGCTGGGCATCCCGACCTCGCTGTTCACCTGCATCTTCGCCCTGGCACGTACGCCGGGCTGGATCTCGCAGTGGGAAGAGATGATCACCGATCCGGAATACAAGATCGGCCGTCCGCGTCAGCTGTTCAACGGCAACGCCGCCCGCAACGTGCCGGACATGGCCAAGCGCTAATCCGCGTCGCGTATCGCACGAAGAACGCCCCGGCTTGCCGGGGCGTTTTTTTTGTCCGGCGCCGCCTTCCGTCATCGGGGAAAGCGGTCGCCGGGCCGGTTGCGCAAGGTGGCGCAAAGCAGCGAATACGTTACAAATGCGGCTACGCACAATTGTTGTGAAACACGAATTTGACGACGATTCCTGCCTTGGCGTGGTTGCAACGGGCTGCATTAGTTGTCGGATTTTCCCCAAAACCGAACAAGTTCACTTCATCAGGGTGCAACTTTCCCCCTATAATGCGGGCTGCTTTGCCGACCGGCAGCCGGGCCACCCTTCCGGCCAGCCGCGTTGGAGAAGCGGGGCAGGCGAAGCGCTTGCGCAATAGAGAACGCATCAACGTTGTCTTTCCGAACTTACGGCGACCGCGGCATCCCAGGGATGTGCGTGCGCCGACACATGCCGGGCCCCGCATTCGCTTCAGTGTCTTCATCGCAGGCCCGGTTTCCGCTCATGGGCCGTACGTTCGCCACGTCAGGCGGCGCTTCTTCCTCGCGGGTGTTGTTCGATTGCGCCGGTCATGCCGACTCTGCCCGGAATGACCCATACATAAATCGAGGAGCTCCTGATGACGCTGTCCCGTCTCACGTCCACTGCCATGGCCGCCGTGCTTGCCACTGCCGGCCTCGCTGCCTTCACTTCGGCCAACGCCGAAACCGTCAAGATCGCCATTGCCGGCCCGATGAGCGGCTCGGTCGCCCAGTACGGCGACATGGTCAAGGCCGGTGCCCTGACCGCGATCGAACAGATCAATGCGGCAGGCGGTGCCAACGGCAACAAGTTCGAAGCGGTGCTGATGGATGATGCCTGCGAACCGAAGCAGGCCGTGGCCGTGGCCAACAGGATCGTCAGTCAGGGTATCCACTACGTGATCGGTCACGTGTGCTCGGGTTCGACGATTCCGGCCTCGGATATCTACGAAAACGAAGGCATCGTGATGGTGACGCCGTCGGCCACCGCGCCGCAGCTGACCGAAACGAAGAAGCGCAACTTCATCTTCCGCACGATCGGCCGCGACGACCAGCAAGGCCCGGCCGCTGCACAGTACATCATCAACAAGGTCAAGCCGAAGAAGGTTGCCATCCTGCACGACAAGCAGTCGTACGGCCAGGGCATCGCCAGCTCGGTGAAGAAGGACCTTGAGGCGGCCAAGATCCCCGTGGCGGTCTTCGAAGGCATCAACGCCGGCGATTCGGACTACTCGGCCGTGATCACCAAGCTGAAGTCGCAGGGCGTGGACTTCGTGTACTTCGGCGGCTACCACCCGGAAATGGGCCTGCTGCTGCGCCAGGCACGCGAGCAGGGCGTGAAGGCCACGTTCATGGGCCCCGAAGGCGTGGGCAACAAGGACGTGACGGCCATTGCCGGCCCGGCTTCGGAAGGCATGCTCGTGACGCTGCCGGCGGACTTCTCGGCCGACCCGGCCAACGCCGCGCTGGTGAAGGCCTTTGCCGACAAGAAGCGTGACGCCAACGGTCCGTTCCAGATGCCGGCCTACGCCGCCGTCAAGATCATTGGCGACGCCATTGCCGGTGCCAAGAGCACCGACCCGACCAAGGTGGCTGCGTACATGCACAAGAACGCCTTCACCACGCCGATCGGCAAGGTCGAATACGACGCCAAGGGCGACCTGAAGTCGTTCAAGTTCGTCGTCTACACGTGGCACAAGGACGCCACGAAGACCGCCGCAAACTAAACCCGGCGCCATCCTGGCGAAACGCCCCGCGGCCAACCGGCCTGCGGGGCGTTTTGGTATCGGTTCGGTGTCGGTTAGCCGCCACATAAGGGCGGTCGGCATCGCGCATCGGACTCATCCGATCCACAAGGTCCCCCGCATGAACGAATTCCTTCCACAGTTCACCCAGCAACTGGTCAACGGCCTGACGCTGGGTGCGATCTATGCGTTGATCGCCATCGGCTACACGATGGTCTACGGCATCATCGGCATGATCAACTTTGCCCACGGCGAGATCTACATGATCGGCGCCTACGTGGGCCTGGTAACGCTGACCGCCATTGGTGCGCAGGCTGGTTATCCGCTGCCGCTGGTGCTGGGTGCGGCGTTGCTCGTGTCCGTTGTCGTGACCGGCTGCTACGGCTTTGCCGTGGAGCGCGTGGCATACCGCCCCCTGCGCGGCGGGCCGCGCCTGGTGCCGCTGATCTCGGCCATCGGCATGTCCATCTTCCTGCAGAACTATGTCCAGATCGGGCAGGGCGCACGTGACGTGTCCGTGCCGATCCTGATCTCGGGTGCCATCGAATTCCAGATGGGCGGCGACTTCACGGTGACCGTGCCGTATTCGCGCCTGCTGATCGTGGGCGTGACGCTGGTGCTGATGATCGCGCTGACGCTGTTCATCGGCCATTCGCGCATGGGCCGTGCCTGCCGCGCCTGCGCCGAAGACATGCGCATGGCCAACCTGCTGGGCATCGATACAAACCGCGTGATCTCGTTCACGTTCGTGCTGGGCGCCATGCTGGCCGCCGTGGGCGGCGTGCTGATCGGGCTCACGATCGGCAAGCTCAATCCCTTTATCGGCTTCATCGCCGGCATCAAGGCCTTCACGGCCGCGGTGCTGGGCGGCATTGGCAGCATTCCGGGCGCGATGCTCGGCGGCGTGCTGCTGGGCCTGGCCGAAACGTTTGCGTCGGGCTACATGCCGGCCGAATACAAGGATGTTGTGGCATTCGGCCTGCTGGTGCTGGTGCTGCTGTTCCGTCCCACGGGCCTGCTTGGCAAGCCCGATGTGGAAAAGGTCTAAGGGGAGGGCGACATGACTCAAGCGACTTCGATTTCGCGGGCGTCGGTCCCGCAAGCGTCGGTCTCGGACACGCTGAAGAATGCCGTGACCGCCGCCGTGCTGACGGCCATCCTGACCATCCCGGTACTGGGCCTGCAGCTCAAGCTCGATGGCTACAAGGTGGTGCTGGAGCCGCACTGGCGTCCGGTGTGGATTGCCGTGGGCCTGGTGTTCCTGTTCCAGCTGTGCAAGCCGTTCCTGCTGCGCGCGCGCAGCGCCGTGACGCTGCCGTCGCTGCCTGCCATGGGCGCGAAGCAGCAGCGCCTGGCTGTCTGGGTGCTGCTGGCGGTGGGCGTGGTGTTCCCGTTCTTCGGCTCGCGCGGCGCGGTGGACGTGGCTACGCTGGCGCTGATCTACGTGATCCTGGGCCTGGGCCTGAACATCGTGGTGGGCTATGCCGGCCTGCTCGACCTGGGCTACGTGGGCTTCTACGCGGTCGGCGGCTATACCTATGCGCTGCTGAACCAGTACTTCGGCCTCACGTTCTGGGAATGCCTGCCGCTGTCGGCCGGGCTGGCCGCCACGTTCGGCTTTGTCCTGGGGTTCCCGGTGCTGCGCCTGCGCGGCGACTACCTGGCCATCGTGACGCTGGGCTTCGGTGAAATCATCCGCCTGCTGCTGAACAACCTGACCAGCCTGACCGGTGGCCCGGACGGCGTGTCCGGCATTCCGAAGCCGACCGTGTTCGGCATCGAGATGGCGCGCAGTGCCAGCGTGGAAGGCGCGCAGACGTTCCATGACCTGATCGGCATCCCCTATGCCGGCCAGCATATGGTGATCTGGCTGTACCTGCTGGCGCTGCTGCTGGTGGGTTTCACGCTGTTCGTCACGAGCCGCCTGATCCGCATGCCGATGGGCCGTGCGTGGGAAGCGCTGCGCGAGGACGAGATCGCCTGCCGCTCGCTGGGCCTGAACCCGACGCGCATCAAGCTGTCGGCCTTCACGCTGGGGGCATCGTTCGCCGGTCTTGCGGGCGCGTTCTTTGCCGCGCGCCAGGGCCTGGTCAATCCGGAATCGTTCACGTTCATCGAGTCGGCGCTGATCCTGGCCGTGGTGGTGCTGGGCGGCATGGGCTCGCAGCTGGGCGTGATCCTGGCGGCCATCCTGCTGACCATCCTGCCCGAGGTGGCACGCGACTTCGCCGAATACCGCATGCTGATCTTTGGCCTGGTGATGGTGTTGATGATGATGTGGCGCCCGCAGGGCCTGCTGCCCGCTAGCCGTCCCCATGTGGAGCTGCCGCGATGAGCAATGAAATGCTGAAAGTATCGGGCCTGCAGATGCGCTTCGGCGGTCTGCTGGCCGTGGACGGCATCGAGTTCGATGTGCGCCGCGACGAGGTCTTCGCCATCATCGGCCCGAACGGCGCCGGCAAGACCACCGTGTTCAACTGTGTGGGCGGCTTCTACAAGCCCACCGCGGGCGAGGTCACGCTGGACGGCCATTCGATCGCACGCAAGCCCAGCCATGTGGTGGCACGCCACGGGCTGGTGCGCACGTTCCAGAATATCCGCCTGTTCAAGCAGCTGACCGTCGTCGAGAACCTGATGGTTGCGCAACACCAGCAGGTCAAGGCGGGGCTGCTGCGCGGCCTGCTGGCTACGCCGGCCTATCGCCGCGCCGAGCGCGAGGCGCTGGGACGTGCCGCCGAATGGCTGGAGCGCATGGGCCTGACCGGCGTGGCCAACCGCGAGGCGGGCACACTGTCGTACGGCCATCAGCGCCGGCTGGAGATCGCGCGCTGCATGATCACCAAGCCGCGCCTGCTGATGCTGGACGAACCGGCGGCCGGCCTGAACCCGCAGGAAAAGATCGAGCTGCAGCAGCTGATCGACCGCCTGCGCCGCGAGTTCAATATCTCGGTGCTGCTGATCGAGCACGACATGAGCCTGGTGATGGGCGTGTCGGACCGCATCCTGGTGATGGAGCACGGCAAGCCGATCATGATTGGCAAGCCCGACGAAGTGCGCAACGACCCGCGCGTTATCAAGGCCTATCTGGGAGAGGACTGATGCTGAAGCTGGAAAACGTCCATACCCACTACGGTGCCGTCGAGGCCCTGTCGGGGGTGTCGATCGAAGTCAACAAGGGCGAGATCGTCACCCTGATCGGCAGCAACGGCGCCGGCAAGACCACGCTGATGATGACCGTGTGCGGCACGCCGCGCGCCTCCAGCGGCCGCGTGCTGTTCGAGGGCCAGGACATCACCCGCCGCAACACGCACGAGATCATGCGCATGGGCATGGCAATTTCGCCAGAAGGCCGGCGCGTGTTCCCGAGCCTGACCGTGCTCGAAAACCTCAAGATGGGTGGCTTCTTTGCCAGCCGTCATGAGATCGAGGCCGGCATCGAGCACGTGTTCAAGCTGTTCCCGCGCCTGAACCAGCGCGCGAGCCAGCGGGCGGGCACGATGTCGGGCGGCGAGCAGCAGATGCTGGCTATCGGCCGCGCGCTGATGAGCAAGCCGCGCCTGCTGCTGCTGGACGAGCCCACGCTGGGCCTGGCCCCGCTGATCATCGCGCAGATCTTCGACATCATCCGCACGATCCGCGAAGAGGGCGTTACGGTGTTCCTGGTGGAGCAGAACGCCAACAAGGCGCTGCAGGTGGCCGACCGCGGCTACGTGCTGGAAACCGGCAAGGTGGTGCTGGCCGATACCGGCGCCAACCTGCTGGCCAACGACCGCATCCGCGCCGCCTACCTGGGCGGTTGAAGTCGCGGCGCCCCTCTCCCGCAACGTGGGGAGAGGGGCGCAACCCGAAGGCGGCGCAAAGCCCCTTCGCCATCCACGAAATCCCCCTTTCGCCAATGACCGCCGCCCGGGCGGCCTGGCCTGCCCTTCGGCGGCGGGCGCACATGGCATAATCGCTTGCGATGTCAAGCAATCACCGGCTGCGCCGGAAAAGCAGCAAAATAGCCTGCTTGCCCGCGAAGGCATCCGGAAAACACATTCCCCTGCAAACAACGCGCGGATTCGCGCCGTTCGCATCCCCAGGATACGGACGGACGGTCTGCCCCCCCCCGCATCATGGCCAAGACGCTCTACGACAAACTCTGGGATGACCACACCGTCCACGTCGAGGAAGACGGCACGACGCTGCTCTACATCGACCGTCATCTGCTGCATGAAGTGACCAGCCCGCAGGCCTTCGAAGGCCTGAAGCTGGCGGAGCGTCCGGTATGGCGCATCAGCGCGAACCTGGCCGTGTCGGACCACAACGTGCCGACCACCGACCGCACGCAAGGCATTGCCGACCCGATCTCGAAGCTCCAGGTCGATACGCTGGATGCCAACTGCGACGCCTTCGGCATCACGCAGTTCAAGATGAACGACCACCGCCAGGGCATCGTCCACGTGATCGGGCCCGAGCAGGGCGCCACGCTGCCCGGCATGACCGTGGTCTGCGGCGACTCGCACACCAGCACGCACGGTGCGTTCGGCGCCCTGGCGCACGGCATCGGCACGTCGGAAGTGGAGCACGTGCTGGCGACCCAGACGCTGCTGGGCAAGAAGGCCCGGAACATGCTGATCAAGGTGGAAGGCAAGCTGCCGCGCGGCTGCACCGCCAAGGACATCGTGCTGGCCATCATCGGCAAGATCGGCACGGCCGGCGGCACGGGCTACACGATGGAATTCGCCGGCTCGGCCATCCGCGACCTGACCATGGAAGGCCGCATGACGGTCTGCAACATGGCGATCGAAGCCGGCGCGCGCGCTGGCCTGGTGGCCGTGGACGACGTCACGCTCGAATACGTGAAGAACCGCCCGTTTGCGCCGCAGGGCGTGGAATGGGACCAGGCCGTGGCCTACTGGCGCACGCTGCACTCGGACGCAGGCGCCCACTTCGACAAGGTGGTGGAGCTGCGCGCCGAGGACATCCGTCCGCAGGTCACCTGGGGCACGTCGCCCGAGATGGTCGTCAGCATCGAAGACCGCGTGCCGGACCCCGAGAAAGAAAAGGATTCGAACAAGCGCAACGCCATGGAGCGCGCGCTTGAGTACATGAACCTGCAGCCGAACACGCCGATGGAGTCGATCAACATCGACAAGGTGTTCATCGGTTCGTGCACCAACAGCCGCATCGAAGACATGCGCGCCGCCGCGTGGGTGGTGCAGAAGCTGGGTCGCAAGGTGGCGTCGAACGTGAAGCTGGCGATGGTGGTGCCGGGTTCGGGCCTGGTCAAGGAGCAGGCCGAGCGCGAAGGGCTGGACAAGGTCTTCAAGGCCGCCGGCTTCGAATGGCGCGAGCCGGGCTGCTCGATGTGCCTGGCGATGAACGCCGACCGCCTGGAACCGGGCGAGCGCTGCGCGTCCACGTCGAACCGCAACTTCGAAGGCCGTCAGGGTGCCGGTGGCCGTACGCACCTGGTCAGCCCGGCCATGGCTGCCGCGGCTGCCATCGAAGGGCATTTCGTCGACATCCGCAAGCTCGGCTGAACGCCGCGACGGGTCAACTGGTCAACCACGACTTTCGAATAGAGAGAACATGAAAAAGATCGTGATCACACTGCTGGCATGCCTGGGCATGCTGCAACTGGCTGGCTGCAACACGATTGCCGGCTTTGGCAAGGACACGCAGGCTGCCGGGCAGGCGCTCGAGAACGCCGCCCGGAAGTAAGGACACATCATGGATAAGTTCACCGTACACAGCGGCCTCGTGGCGCCGCTCGACCGCGAGAACGTCGATACCGACGCGATCATCCCGAAGCAGTTCCTGAAGTCGATCAAGCGCACGGGCTTCGGCCCGAACCTGTTCGACGAATGGCGCTACAAGGACGTGGGCCAGCCGGGACAGGACAACAGCAAGCGTCCGCTGAACCCGGACTTCGTGCTGAACCAGCCGCGCTACCAGGGCGCATCGATCCTGCTGGCGCGCAACAACTTCGGCTGCGGCAGCTCGCGCGAGCACGCACCGTGGGCGCTCACGCAATTCGGCTTCCGCGCGGTGATCGCGCCGAGCTTTGCCGATATCTTCTTCAACAACTGCTACAAGAACGGCCTGCTGCCGGTGGTGCTGACCGACCTGCAGGTCGACCACCTGTTCAACGAGACCAATGCGTTCCCGGGCTACAAGCTGACGATCGACCTGGACAAGCAGGTCGTGATCACGGCCGGCGGCAACAGCTATCCGTTCGATATCGCCCCGTTCCGCAAGTACTGCATGCTGAACGGTTTCGACGATATCGGCCTGACGCTGCGCCAGAAGGACAAGATCAAGTCCTACGAGGCCGAGCGCCTGACGAAGATGCCGTGGCTGGGCAACCGCGTGGTTGGCTGAGGCGGATCGGGTTCATACATAGATAGGAAGACAAATGAAGATTGCAGTCCTGCCGGGCGACGGCATCGGTCCCGAGATCATTGCCGAAGCCGTCAAGGTGCTGAACGCCCTTGACGAGAAGTTTGAAATGGAAACCGCCCCGGTGGGCGGTGCCGGCTACGAGGCCGAAGGCCACCCGCTGCCGGAAAACACGCTGAAGCTGGCACAGGCGGCCGACGCCATCCTGTTCGGCGCCGTGGGCGACTGGAAGTACGACAGCCTGGAGCGCCCGCTGCGTCCCGAGCAGGCCATCCTGGGCCTGCGCAAGCACCTGCAGCTGTTCGCCAACTTCCGCCCGGCAATCTGCTATCCGGAACTGACCGGCGCGTCGAGCCTGAAGCCCGAGCTGGTGGCTGGTCTGGACATCCTGATCGTGCGCGAACTGAATGGCGACATCTACTTCGGCCAGCCGCGCGGCGTGCGCGAGGCGCCGGACGGCCTGTTCAAGGGCGCCCGCGAAGGCTTCGACACCATGCGCTACAGCGAGCCGGAAATCCGTCGCATCGCCCATGTGGCCTTCCAGGCCGCCGCCAAGCGCGGCAAGAAGCTGTGCAGCGTGGACAAGGCCAACGTGCTGGAAACGTTCCAGTTCTGGAAGGACATCGTGATCGATGTCAGCAAGGAATATCCGGACGTCGAGCTGTCGCACATGTACGTGGACAACGCCGCGATGCAACTGGTGAAGGCGCCGAAGAGCTTCGACGTGATCGTCACCGGCAACATGTTCGGCGACATCCTGTCGGACGAGGCCGCCATGCTGACGGGCTCGATCGGCATGCTGCCGTCGGCTTCGCTCGATGCCAACAACAAGGGCCTGTACGAGCCGTCGCACGGCTCGGCACCCGATATCGCCGGCAAGGGCGTGGCCAATCCGCTGGCTACGATCCTGTCCGCCGCGATGATGCTGCGCTACTCGCTGAACCGTGCCGAGCAGGCCGACCGCATCGAGAACGCCGTCAAGAAGGTGCTGGCCCAGGGCTACCGCACCGGCGACATCCTGACGCCGGGCTGCAAGCAGGTGGGTACGAAGGAAATGGGCGACGCGGTGCTGGCGGCACTGTAAGTCATTCCAGACCTGCTGGTTTGCTCCCTCTCCCGTCTTGCGGGGGAGGGGCCGGGGGAGAGGGCGCGGCACCGGAAAGCGTGAAATGCGCAATTTGATGCTCAATTCCCTCTCCCTCAACCCCGCTCCCGCGTGCGGGAGGGGCGAGAAGCCTCGCTCCGAGCACTAAATCACCCGAATTTCCCCTGCGGCACCGCCGCAAATTCGTGTAGACTCTCCCGTCATGGCCCGATTCCACCAGTCCCTCCTGACTGCTTTTGCTGCTCGCACCGCTATCCGCGGCACGATCGGCGTGGATTCGCTCGGCCTGACCGCAACGACGATTAAAACCATTACCAAAACGATCCCCTAGATCGTTCGTCGTGCCTGCCCGTCTTCCCCGCGCAGCCACGCCGGGCGAGGAAAATGGCGGGGAAGTTCACATCACATCCGAGGTAAGTCATGATTGTAGGTCTCGTCGGTTGGCGAGGAATGGTCGGCAGCGTCCTGATGCAGCGCATGCAGGAAGAGGGCGATTTCGACCATATCGAGCCCGTTTTCTTCAGCACGTCCAACGCTGGCGGCAAGGCCCCGGCCATGGCCAGGAACGAAACCACGCTGAAAGACGCAAACGACATCGAAGCGCTGAAGAAGTGCGACGTGGTGCTCACCGCTCAGGGCGGTGACTACACGAACGATGTGTTCCCGCGCCTGCGTGCGGCCGGCTGGAACGGCTACTGGATCGACGCCGCGTCCTCGCTGCGCATGAAGGACGACGCCATCATCGTCCTGGACCCGGTCAACCTCGGTGTAATCAAGGACGCGCTCTCGAAGGGCGTGAAGAATTTCATCGGCGGCAACTGCACGGTCAGCTGCATGATGATGGGCCTGGGCGGCCTGTTCCAGCACGACCTGATCGAGTGGATGACCTCGATGACCTACCAGGCCGCGTCGGGCGGCGGTGCCCAGCACATGCGCGAGCTGCTGACGCAGTTCGGTACGCTGAACGCCGCAGTCAAGCCGCTGCTGGACAATCCGGCCTCGGCCATCCTGGAAATCGACCGCCAGATCCTGGCGACCCAGCACGGCCTGTCGGCTGACGAAACCAAGCAGTTTGGCGTGCCGCTGGCCGGCAACCTGATTCCCTGGATCGACAAGGACCTGGGCAACGGCGTTTCCAAGGAAGAATGGAAGGGCGGCGCCGAGACCAACAAGATCCTGGGTCGGGGCGAAGGCTTCGTCGGTGCCACCGGCGCCAGCCCGATCGCCGTGGACGGCCTGTGCGTGCGGATTGGCGCCATGCGCTGCCATTCGCAGGCGCTGACCATCAAGCTGCGCAAGGATGTGCCGCTGGACGAGATCGAAGGCATGCTGGCCGCCAACAACCAGTGGGCCAAGGTCGTGCCGAACACGCGCGAAGCCAGCATGAAGGACCTGACGCCGGCCGCCGTGACGGGCACGCTGACGATTCCGGTCGGCCGTCTGCGCAAGATGCAGATGGGCGGCGAGTACCTGTCCGCCTTCACGGTGGGCGACCAGCTGCTGTGGGGCGCCGCCGAGCCCCTGCGGCGTATGCTGCGCATTCTGATCGAGGGTTGACCCCCGGATAGCCTCGCTGCTTTCGTTGCAGGGAGGCAACAGAATCTGCCGCTTTCCGAGCAACGCCGCGCCTCAGCGCGGCGTTGTCGCATCCGGAGCGCTTTTTTTCGCGGGCTTGCGTCACAATACAGCCGGCATGCGCTTGGCCACGGGGTCATCGCCACCATGCATCTGGAATGCACGGCAGCGACATTGGGCGCGCAGCAGGGCAGGCACAAAGCCTGTCCGTTTCGTCGCCCGCCAGCCAGCCATTTGTTGGGATCGGGTTAATTTCTGCTACTAAAACCATAAATGGAGCACGAGGTGAGTGTGAGCCTACATCGCCGGAAAGATGCGCCTACTGTCCGTCAGCGCTGGTCAACGCTGGCCATCACGGCTGCTGGTCTGCTGCTTGCGCAGCCTGCCGCGTATGCCGCGGGGTTTGGACAATTAAGGGTTCAATCCAATCTGGGGCAGCCGCTCCAGGCTGAAATCGATATCACCGGCGTGACGCCCGAGGAAGCTGACAGCCTGGCCGTCAAGCTGGCCGCGCCGTCCGCCTATTCGCGTGCCGGGCTGACCTATCTGTCGGCCATTTCGAGCGTGAGGCTCGACGTGCAGAAGCGTCCGAACGGTACCTATGTGGCTACCGTGCGGTCCAACCAGCCGCTCAGCGAACCGTTCGTCGACATCCTGGTCGACATGAGCTGGTCCAGCGGCAAGATCACGCGCGCCTATACCTTCCTGCTGGATCCCGCTGGCGCCAAGCCGTCGAACCAGGCGTTCTCGCCCACCACCGTGGTGCAGGCCGCAACGCCTGACGCGTCGCCGGCCGCGGCACCTGCTCCGGCGCCCGTCGCCGCAGCGCCTGCGGCTGCTCCTGCCGCCGCGGCCCCCGCGCCGGCCCCGGCCCGCCAGCCGCGCCGCGCCGCCGCACCTGCCGCCGTAGCCGACGGCACGGCGGCCAATGGCAGCTACACGGTCCAGCAAGGCGACACCCTGTACTCGATCGCCGGCGATGCCTCGCAGGGCGTCGATTCGGTGTCGCTGGAGCAGATGCTGCTCGCGCTCTACCGCAACAACCCCAATGCGTTCATTGGCGGGGACATCAACCGGATCAAGTCGGGCGCCGTGCTGAAGGTGCCGAGCGCCCAGCAGGCGCAGTCGGTGACCCCGCGCGAGGCGCGCCGCGAAGTGGTGGCGCGCACGCAGGGCTTCGACAGCTACCGCAGCCGCCTGGCCGCCGCAGCAGCCGCCAAGTCGGTGGAAGCCGGCTCGGGCCGCGAGCAGTCGGGCAACGTGACGGCACGCGTGCAGGACACCACGGTGCCGAACGCCGGGCCGCGTGACGAACTGAAGCTCTCGAAGGCCGAGAAGGGCGCGCAGGCCAAGGCGGAAGCCGACGTTGCCAGCCAGCGCAAGCTGAAGGACGCCGAATCGCGCGTTGCCGATCTCGAGAAGAACATCTCCGACATGCAGCGCCTGATGGAGCTGAAGAACGCGGAGATCTCCAAGCTCAACCAGAACAGCCAGGGCGCCAAGGCAGCGACGGCCGCTGCGGCCACGACCGCGGCCGCGCCTGCCGCAGCCAAGGCAGCCGAAGCCGCCGCCGCGCCGGCTCCGACCGTGGTGCCGGCCGAGCCGGCCAAGGCCGCCGATGCCCCGAGCACCGCCACGCCGGAACCGGCACCGGCCGCTGCCGCCTCGGCACCGGAAGCCACGGCTGCCGCTGCGGCCGCATCGGCTCCGCAGGCCAGCGCTTCGGCCCCGGCCGCCGCCGCTTCGGCGCCGGTTGCCGCCAAGAAGAAGCCGCCTGTCATCCAGCCGCTGCCTCAGCCGTCGTTCGTCGACGAGCTGCTTGGCAACCCGATGCTGCTGCCGGGCGCGGGTGTGCTGGTTGCGTTGCTTGGCGGATATGCGTACTATCGCCGCCGCCAGAAGCAGAAGGCCAGCGAGAACACCGGTTTCGGTGACAGCATCCTGTCCCAGGAAAGCACGGTCATGGCGGGCGGACACTCGTTGTTCGGTACCGCCGGTGGCCAGAGCGTCGACACGTCGCAGCACAGCGTGTTCGGCGCCGACTTCCGCATCGGCAACAACTCGCCCGAAGCGACGGAAGTGGACCCGATTGCCGAGGCCGAGGTGTACATCGCGTACGGACGCGACGTGCAGGCCGAGGAAATCCTGCGCGAAGCGTTGCAACAGAATCCGGAGCGCCAGGCCATTCGCCTGAAGCTGCTGGAGATTTACAACACTCGTCAGGATGTGGAAGGTTTCCGAGTGATCGCAGAAGAAATGTTCGCCCAGGTAGGCGGACAAGGCGCGGACTGGCAACAGGTCGCGGATATGGGTCGGAAGCTCGATCCGAGCAACGCGCTGTACCTGTCGGTGGCGCCCGACCTCACGGCGGAAGCCGATACGACCACGCCGGTGGCCGATCAGTGGCGCACGCAGGATCCGGCCCAGTCGCTGCAGCAGCCCGTCCAGGCTTCGGCCATGCCGGACCTGGCACTGCCGCTCGACGCCTTCCCGGCGCCCGCGCCGGGGGAGCCCATCGTGGCACCGGAGTCGGCCTCGCTGGTATTTGGTAACGAGCACCAGGCGGAACCGGTGGCACGTCTCGACGACGTCCTCGACGAGAGTCACGATGCCGGCATGGATCTGCCGGCCGGGGTGCCGGCGCTCGATACCCCGACGCGTTCGCGTCCGCTGGAGTTCGACATGTCCAGCCTGTCGCTGGACCTGAACGCCGCGAATCCGGGTGCGGCCGTTGCGGCCGAGCCGGCTTCGGTCGCAACGTTCGAGGCTCCGTCGCTGACGGAATCGACCGTGCCGCTGCCGGCGCCGACGATGCTGCAGAACGGCCGGCTGGTCGAGCCGATCGACCTGACCCGCGTCACGTCCGAAGGCAATGGCGATTCCACGCATGGCGTTTCCGCCAGCACGCTGTCGGCCACGGGCATGGATGGCAGCCGCGACATGCAGATCAAGCTCGACCTGGCGCGCGCCTACATCGAAATCGGTGACAAGGAAGGTGCTCGCGAACTGCTGCAGGAAGTGGTGGAGCAGTCGGAAGATCCGCTGCAGTCCGAGGCTCGCACGCTCCTGCGCGACGTGGCCTGATGCGGATTGGCCCACGGGTTTCGACCCAAAGGCCGGTATGATGCAGGGTTTGCGGCACGCCGTTGACACGGAGTGCCGCAGCCCGAAGCGATGCGCCGGAAGCGTCCCTTCCGGCGCATTTTGTTTTTGCGCATCGCCACACTCATGAATCGCATCGCCATCGGACTCCACTACGACGGTTCGGCCTTCTCCGGCTGGCAGTCGCAGCCCCACCGCAATACCGTGCAGGACCACCTGGAAGACGCCATCGAGCGCTTTGCCGGGACGCGCCTGCTGACCACGGTGGCGGGGCGGACCGATACCGGCGTGCATGCGCTGGGCCAGGTGATTCACCTCGATACCGAACTGGAGCGCGACAAGTTCTCGTGGGTGCGCGGCGTCAACGCGTTCCTGCCGCAGTCCATCGCGCTGCAATGGGCGGAGCCGGTCGACGACGATTTCCACGCGCGCTTCCTGGCCTACGAGCGGATGTACTACTACGCGCTCTATACCGGCCCGCATCGCGTGCCGATGATCCACAGCCGCGCCGGCTACCAGATGCTGCCCGCGGGCCAGCGACTCGATGTCGACGCCATGCGCACAGCAGCGGCCTGCCTGCTGGGCGAACACGATTTCTCGGCCTTCCGCGCCGCCGAATGCCAGGCCAAGTCGCCCGTCAAGACGATGTATGACGTGACGATCCGGGAAGATGGCAACTGGGTATTCCTGCGCTTTCGTGCCAGTGCGTTCCTGCATCACATGGTGCGCAACCTGATGGGCTGCCTGGTGGCGGTGGGGCGGGGGCGCTACCCGGCCGAATGGATGGCCGAGGTGCTGGCCGGGCGCAACCGGCAGAAGGCCGCCCCGACGTTCATGCCCGACGGCCTGTACCTGGTCGACGTGAAGTATCCTGAGCCGTACCGGCTCCCTACGGCGGACGCATCCGCCAGCTTCTTCCACGGAGTATTTGCCGATGGTCCCGACAATGGCGCCTGAATCCGGCCGCGTGCCGCCCCGCACCCGCATCAAGATCTGCGGACTGACGCGCCCGGAAGACGTGCGCGCTGCCGTCGATGCGGGCGCAGATGCCATCGGCCTGGTTTTCTATGACAAGAGCCCTCGTTACGTGGACGTGGCGCGGGCCGCCGCGCTGGCCGAACAGGTGCCGCCGTTCGTGACCGTGACCGGTCTGTTCGTCAACGCCGACGCCGAGGAAGTGGCGCATGTCACGGAACGTGTGCCGTTGACGTTACTCCAGTTCCATGGCGACGAGACGCCCCAGCAGTGCACGGAGATCGCCCGCCGCTGCCGGCTGCCGTTTGTGCGCGCCGCCCGTGTCCAGCCGGGGCTTGATTTGGTAGAATTCGCCGATCAATACCGTGACGCCGCCGGCCTGTTGCTCGACGCCTTCGTGGAAGGCTACGGCGGTGGCGGCCACGTCTTCGACTGGACCCTGATTCCTGCTCAATGGCTTCCGCCCAATCCGACCAGCCAGCCCGCAAGCGACGCTCCTCGCATCGTTTTGAGTGGTGGGTTGAACGCGCAAAACGCCGCTGGTGCGATTGAGCGCGTGCGCCCCTATGCCGTGGATGTCAGCAGCGGCGTGGAGGCGTCGAAGGGTGTGAAGGACCACGCCCGCATTGCCGCGTTCGTGCGCGCCGTGCGCATGGCGGATGCAGGACAGGCCGGCCAGTAACGCCACGCCGGCACCGTTGCGCTGCCATCCCCGCTTGCCCCCGGTCGCTCCGATCGCCCGATACCGAATTTGATGCGTTTCGCTGTCACTGTGCGCGAAACGCCACCTAAGAGCCTGGACATGTACGACTTGCCCGATTCCCGAGGCCATTTCGGCCCCTATGGCGGTAGCTTCGTTTCCGAAACCCTGGTCCACGCACTGGACGAGTTGCGCGATGCCTATGCGCACTACCAGCAAGACGCGGACTTCAACGCCGAATTCCAGCGCGAGCTGAAGCATTTTGTCGGCCGTCCGTCGCCGATCTACCACGCGCAGCGCTGGAGCGAGACGCTGGGCGGCGCCCAACTGTTCTTCAAGCGCGAAGACCTGAACCACACCGGCGCCCACAAGATCAACAACGTGATCGGCCAGGCGCTGCTGGCAAAGCGCATGGGCAAGAAGCGCGTGATCGCCGAAACCGGTGCAGGCCAGCACGGCGTGGCCACGGCGACGATTGCCGCGCGCTTCGGCATGGAATGCGTGGTCTACATGGGCTCGGAGGACGTGCGCCGCCAGGCGGCCAACGTCTACCGCATGAAGCTGCTGGGCGCCACGGTGGTGCCGGTTGAAAGCGGCTCGAAGACGCTCAAGGACGCGCTCAACGAAGCCATGCGCGACTGGGTGACCAACGTCGAGACCACGTTCTACATCATCGGCACGGTAGCCGGCCCGCACCCGTATCCGATGATGGTGCGCGATTTCCAGTGCGTGATCGGCGAAGAGTCGAAGGTGCAGATGCCGGAACTGACCGGTCGCCAGCCGGACGCCGTGATCGCGTGCGTGGGCGGCGGCTCGAATGCGATGGGCATCTTCTACCCGTACATCGAGCACAAGGACGTGCAGCTGATCGGCGTGGAAGCGGCCGGCGACGGCCTGGACACGGGGCGCCACGCGGCATCGCTGACCGGCGGTTCGCCGGGTGTGCTGCACGGCAACCGTACCTACCTGCTGCAGGACGAAAACGGCCAGATCATCGAGACGCACTCGGTGTCGGCCGGCCTGGACTACCCGGGCGTGGGGCCGGAGCACGCGTGGCTCAAGGACATCGGCCGCGCGCAGTATGTGCCGATCACCGATGAAGAAGCGCTGAAGGCGTTCCACGACTGCTGCCGCATTGAAGGCATCATCCCGGCGCTGGAATCGAGCCACGCCATTGCCTATGCATGCAAGCTGGCGCCGACGCTGCCGAAGGACAAGCTGCTGCTGGTGAACCTGTCCGGCCGTGGCGACAAGGACATGCACACGGTGGCCGAACGTGCGGGGTTGAAGCTGTAATGCGTGCGCTGCCCCCTGACACCACGATTCAAGCGGAAGAGGGCGGCGCCGCGGCGCCGTTCGACATCCTCGATACCGAAGCCGTCCGCCTGTATCAGGAAGACGCGCTCGAAGGCATCAATCGCATCGAAGTCGGATCGGTCGACCTGATCATCGCCGACCCGCCTTACGGCCTTGGCAAGGACTACGGCAACGATTCCGACCTGCTGTCGGGCGACGCCTACCTGGAATGGTCCGAGCGCTGGATGGACGCCATCATCCCGAAGCTGGCCCCCAAGGGCACGCTGTACCTGTTCTGCACGTGGCAGTACTCGCCCGAGCTGTTCGTGATGCTCAAGAAGCGACTGACGATGATCAACGAGATCATCTGGGACCGCCGCGTGCCGAGCATGGGCGGCACCACGCGCAAGTTCTCGTCGGTGCACGACAACATCGGCTTCTTTGCCCGTCAGCGCGACTACTACTTCGACCTGGACCCGGTGCGCATTCCGTACGATGCCGAGACCAAGAAGGCGCGCAGCCGGCCGCGCTTCGAGGGCAAGAAGTGGCTCGAGGTGGGCTACAACCCGAAGGACCTGTGGAGCGTGCCGCGTATTCACCGGCAAGACCCCGAGCGCGCCGACCATCCCACGCAGAAGCCGCTGGAGATTGTCGAGCGCATGGTGCTGTCGAGCTGCCCGCCGGGCGGCGTGGTGCTGGACCCGTTCACGGGCAGCGGCACCACGGCGGTGGCCTGCGTGCGCCACGGCCGTCGCTTTGTCGGATTCGAGATGAATCCGCAGTACGCCTCGCTGGTGCGCGATCGCGTGACGGCGGCCCAGCCCGTGTATGCCCCGATCCAGCCCGACGGCGTGGCTGACAGCCTGCCCGCAGGCACCGAAGCGACCCCGGCTGCTGCCAACGACGATGCCAATGACGCGGCGTCGGCGGTGCAGCGCCTTATCTGATTCCGATGGTCAACGACATGTCCCGTATCCAGAAGACTTTCGCGGCACTGGCCGCGCAGCAGAAGAAGGGCCTGATTCCGTTCATCACTGCCGGCGACCCGGCGCCCGCGCTGACCGTGCCGCTGATGCACGCGCTGGTGGAGGGCGGCGCCGACGTGATCGAGCTTGGCGTGCCGTTCTCCGACCCGATGGCCGACGGCCCCGTCATCCAGCGCGCCTCGGAGCGCGCCCTGGCGCAAGGCGTCTCGCTGACGCAGGTGCTGGCCTGGGTGAAGGAATTCCGCCAGACCAACGACACCACGCCCGTGGTGCTGATGGGCTACGCGAACCCGATCGAACGCATGGGCGAGGAAACGTTCGCCAAGGCCGCCTCGGCCGCCGGCGTGGACGGCGTGCTCGTGGTCGACTACCCGCCCGAGGAATGCGAGTCGTTCGCCGGCCTGATGCGCGCCAACCAGATGGATCCGATCTTCCTGCTGGCGCCGACGTCGACCGACGACCGCATTGCCGCTGTGGCGAAGGTCGCCAGCGGCTATCTTTATTACGTGTCGCTCAAGGGCGTGACCGGTTCGGCCACGCTGGACCTCGACAGCGTGGCCGCCCGCCTGCCGCTGATCAAGCAGCACGCCAACCTGCCCGTGGGTGTCGGTTTCGGCATTCGCGATGCGCAGACGGCGCGCGCCATCGGCAGCGTGGCTGACGCCGTGGTGATTGGCAGCCGCCTGGTGCAACTGCTGGAAGATGCACCGCGCGACAAGGCCGTGGAAGCGTTGCGTACGTTTATCGCCGAAATCCGCCAGGCGCTGGACGCCTGAAAAACGTGTCCCAGGCGTGACGGCCGGCTGAAAAACGCAGCAAAAATCGTCGCCAATTGCAGCCGTTTGAGACTTAAGCGGCACAATTGGCGCGTTTTGCTTAGGCGAGATGTGCCGGGCGTGGTAAATTCGCGGCCTGATTCCCTGCCGTCCCTGTGTCCGCCTCTCAAGAAAGAGGCGTCGATGCGCGGGCGGCAGCTATCCGAAAGGAGCTTTCATGAGCTGGTTGGATAAACTCCTGCCTCCCAAGATTCAACAGACCGACCCCTCCACCCGCAAGGGCATTCCGGAAGGGCTGTGGGTCAAGTGCCCGTCGTGCGAGTCGACGCTGTACCGCACCGACGTGGAAGCCAATCTGCACGTCTGCCCGAAGTGCGACCACCACATGCGCATCCGCTCGCGCGAGCGCCTGGACAAGCTGCTGGACGCCGAAGGCCGTTTCGAGATCGGCCAGGAAATCGTGCCGGTGGACGCGCTGAAGTTCAAGGACACGAAGAAGTACCCGGACCGCATCAAGGCCGCCATGGATGACACCGGCGAGACCGACGCGATGGTGGTCGTGGGTGGCGCGATCCACACGATTCCGGTGGTGGTGGCCTGCTTCGAGTTCGAGTTCATGGGTGGTTCGATGGGCTCGGTGGTGGGCGAGCGCTTCGCGCGTGGCGCGCAGGCCGCGCTGGAGCAGAAGGTGCCGTTCATCTGCGTGACCGCCACGGGCGGCGCGCGCATGCAGGAAAGCCTGCTGTCGCTGATGCAGATGGCCAAGACCACGGCCATGCTGAACCAGCTGTCGAACGCCAAGCTGCCGTTTATCAGCGTGCTGACCGACCCGACGATGGGTGGGGTGTCGGCATCGTTCGCGTTCCTGGGCGACGTGGTGATTGCCGAGCCCAAGGCGCTGATCGGTTTTGCCGGCCCGCGCGTGATCGAGCAGACCGTGCGCGAGAAGCTGCCGGAAGGCTTCCAGCGCGCCGAGTTCCTGCTGCAGAAGGGCGCCATCGACATGATCGTCGATCGTCGCCGTCTGCGCGCGGAAATTGCCCAGCTGCTGGCGCTGCTGCAGAAGCAGCCGGCCGATGCGGTGGCCTGACGCGGTAGCGTGATTTGCAGGACAATGGCGCGGGTACCTACCCGCGCCATTTTGTTTTTAGTCGTGTCGTAATTCAGCATGCCCATCTTCCACACACTCCCCGACTGGCTTCAGCACCTCGAAACCGCCCATCCCGTGGGCATCGACATGGGTTTGACGCGTATCACGCGCGTCAAGGAAGCGCTGGGACTGCGCATCGACGCCGTGGTCTTCACGGTTGGCGGTACCAACGGCAAGGGCTCGACCTGCGCGATGCTCGAACGCATCCTGCTGGAGGCCGGCTACAAGGTGGGCCTGCATACGTCGCCCCACCTGATCACGTTCAACGAGCGCGCCCGCCTGAACGGCGAGCAGGCCACCGATGCGCAGCTGCTGCCGCACTTCGAGGCCGTGGAGCGCGCCCGCACCAGCTTTGCCGATCCGGTCAGCCTGACGTATTTCGAATTCACGACGCTGGCCATCATCCATATGTTCGCGTCGGCCGGGCTGGACGCGATCGTCCTCGAAGTGGGCCTGGGCGGCCGGCTCGACGCCGTCAATGTGATTGATACGGACTGTGCGGTCATCACCAGCGTCGACATCGACCACACCCAGTACCTGGGGGACACGCGCGAGAAGATCGGCTACGAGAAGGCCGGCATCTTCCGTCCGAATGTACCGGCCGTCTGCGGCGACCCCATGCCGCCGCAATCGCTGATCGATCATGCCGAGGCCATCGGCGCCGACCTGTGGCTGGTGGGCCGCGATTTCCGCCACCAGGCCGCAGCGGGCCAGGAGCGCCAGCAATGGGACTGGACGGGCCGCGACCGCAAGCTCAACGGCCTGGGCTATCCGGCGCTGCGTGGCGCCAACCAGCTGCTGAACGCGTCGGCTGCACTGGCCGCGCTGCAGGCCATGCGCCCGCGCCTGCCGGTCAGCGCGCAGGAAGTGCGCAATGGGCTGGCTTTTGTAGAACTGCCGGGCCGCTTCCAGGTGATGCCGGGACGTCCGGCCGTGATCCTCGATGTGGCGCACAATCCTCATGCGGCGGCCACGCTGGGCCAGAACATGGAGAACATGGGGTTCTTCCGCTACACCTATGCAGTGTTCGGCGCGATGGCAGACAAGGATATCGCCGGTGTGTTGCGCCACGTGGCCGACAAGGTCGACCACTGGTGCCTGTGCGACCTGCCCACGGACCGCGCCGCCACGGCCAGTGACCTGCGCGAGGCACTGGAAGCCACGGGCTTCCGGGAAGGGCCGGATAACACCGCGGCGTGCTTCTCAAGTCCGGAACTGGCGTATCGCGATGCCATCGAGAGAGCAACCGAGAATGATAGAATCCTGGTCTTCGGATCGTTCTATACCGTGGCTGGCGTGATGGCATATCGCGCCACGCAGGCCAACTGAATCGCTGTCCCGATTCCTGGCTGAACTCCCGGGCCGGAACGACATCACACCGAACACCACTCTTTGGGCATCTATGGGCCTGCTTTCGCTGTTTTCGTCCCGCAAGGGCACTGACCCGGCACCCGAACGCGGTCGCCGTACGCGCGCAGAAGCTGGCGCCGGCATCGGCGCGTCGCGCCGCACGGCCGACGAATACACGGACGATACCCTCGATCCCGACTTCCCCCAGAAACAACGCGCACGCCGCCGCCTGATCGGCGCCGTGGTGCTGCTGGCCGCCGCGGTCATCGTGCTGCCGATCGTGTTCGAGCACAAGCCGCGGCCGGTGTCCGATGACGTGGCCGTCAGCGTTGCCAACGGCCAGGGCGCACAGAAGCCCAAGGTCGAGGCTCGCAAGGCCCAGGCGCTGCCGCCGTCGGCCAATGCCAGCCGCAACGACGCTGCGCTGGATGCAGGCGAGGAAATCGTCACCTCCCCGTCGACCGACAAGCCGAAGGCGGACGCCCGGCCGGAGGCCAAGGCCGCTGACGCCAAGGCCGAAACGAAGGTGGCCGAAACCAAGCCAGCCGATGCGAAGCCGGCTGACAAGCCTGCTGCGGCCAATACCAAATACCTGATCCTGATCGGTGCGTTCTCTTCGGAAGAGCGCGCGAAGAACTGGCTCGCCAAGCTCAAGGAGAGCAAGGTGCCGGCGTTCGTGGAAAAGAAGACGCTGGCCGACGGCGACCGCATCCTGCTGCGCGCGGGCCCGTTCGCCAGCCGCGATGCAGCCGATGCGGCCGACAAGAAGGTGCGGTCCATCGGGCTGACCTCGAAGGTGGTGGAGCAGTAACGTCCCGGACAACCTCGTTTCCGATCCCGTCCCCGCGCATATCGCCGGTGACGTCCCGGTTGCAGGGCGGCTGATCGCCCCCATCTGACAGGAACCTGCATCGCACGCATGGCTTTTACTTTTTTTGACTATGGCGTGGCCTTCATTCTGGTGGCGTCGGCGCTGATTGGCGTGCTGCGCGGCCTGGTGCGCGAGGTGCTTGCGCTGGTGGGCTGGGTCGTGGCGTTCGTGCTGGCGTATCACTTTGGCGGCATGGCCGCGAAGTGGATGCCGGAGTCGCTGCCGGGCGGCGAGCTCACGCGCAGTGCCCTGGGTTTCCTGACCGTGTTTTTCGGCACGTGGATCGTGTCGGCGCTGGCAGGGGCCGTTCTGGGCCAGTTGCTGGAAACCACCGGCCTGAAGCCGGCGGATCGCGGCCTGGGCCTGGTGTTCGGGCTGGCGCGGGGTGTGCTGATCGTGATGCTGATCGTCGTGCTGGCGGGGCTCACGAAGCTGCCGGAAGAACCTTTCTGGCGCGACGCGGTGTCGCGCCCGTATGTGATCCAGGCGATGGGCGAATTGCGCCAATGGCTGCCGCCCGACCTGGCAAAGTACGTGAAGACCTGAATCAAAGACGCGAGTGCTTGAACGTTGGGCGTTCGCGGCGCAGTATCAACGCAGTTCCGTCGCGTACATGACGGAACGGCGCCCCTGAATCATTTTGCCTTTCCTGGGAGTTCGGCATGTGCGGTATCGTCGGCGTGGTTTCCACCAGCCCTGTCAACCAATTGATCTATGACAGCCTGCTGCTGTTGCAACACCGCGGACAGGATGCAGCCGGCATCGCCACGGCCAATGGCAGCACCTTCCACATGCACAAGGCCAACGGCCTGGTGCGCGATGTGTTCCGCACCCGCAACATGCGCGGCCTGCCGGGCACGTCCGGTATCGGCCAGGTGCGTTACCCGACCGCCGGTTCCGCTTCCAGCGAGGAAGAAGCCCAGCCGTTCTACGTGAACGCGCCTTACGGCATCATGCTGGCCCACAACGGCAACCTGACCAATTCGGAACAGCTGCGCGAGGAGATGTTCCGCCGCGACCGTCGCCACATCAACACGCATTCGGATTCCGAAGTGCTGCTGAACGTGCTGGCCGACGAACTGCAACGCGCCAGCAATGGCAAGTCGCTGGTGCCGGAAACCATCTTCACGGCCGTCAGCGGCATGCATCGCCGCGTGAAGGGCGCATACGCCATTACGGCGCAGATTTCGGGCTACGGCCTGCTGGCCGTGCGCGATCCGTTCGGCATCCGCCCGCTGTGCATTGGCAGCGTCGATACGCCGACCGGCAAGGAATACCTGATTGCCTCGGAATCGGTGGCGCTCGAAGGCATGGGCTACACGATGGAGCGCGACGTGGCGCCGGGCGAGGCGATCTTCATCGACCTGGACGGCAAGTTCCACAGCAAGCAGTGCGCCGAGAATCCGCAACTGACGCCCTGCATCTTCGAATTCGTGTACCTGGCAC
Organism: Cupriavidus sp. HE11; assembly: GCF_056097175.1. NCBI lineage: Bacteria > Pseudomonadati > Pseudomonadota > Betaproteobacteria > Burkholderiales > Burkholderiaceae > Cupriavidus > Cupriavidus sp. HE11. Next base: position 785,198 of record NZ_CP184464.1, on the reverse strand, counting down.
GTCCGGACTCGTGCATCGATGGCGTGCCGGTCTACGACGCCCGCCTGCGCATGGGTGACTACCTGGCCGAGAAGATCCGCCGCGAAGTGCCGGCTGGCGAGATCGACGTGGTCATGCCGATTCCCGATTCGAGCCGTCCGGCCGCCATGCAGGTAGCCAACGCGCTGGGCGTGCCGTACCGCGAGGGCTTCTTCAAGAACCGCTATGTGGGCCGCACGTTCATCATGCCGGGCCAGGCGGTGCGCAAGAAGTCGGTGCGCCAGAAGCTGAACGCCATGGGCGTGGAGTTCAAGGACAAGAACGTGCTGATCGTGGATGACTCGATCGTGCGCGGCACCACGTCGTTCGAGATCGTGCAGATGGCTCGCGACGCCGGCGCCAAGAAGGTGATCTTCGCCTCGGCCGCGCCGCCCGTGAAGTTCCCGAACGTGTACGGCATCGACATGCCCACGCGCGCCGAACTGGTGGCCCACGGCCGCACCGACGAGGAAGTGGCGCGCATGATCGGCGCCGACCAGCTCGTGTACCAGGATGTGGAAGCGATGAAGCAGGCTGTGCGCGACATCAACCCGAACCTGCGTGACTTCGACGCGTCGTGCTTCGACGGCAAGTACATCACCGGCGATATCGACGAGGCCTACCTGGACCGCCTGGAAACGGCGCGCAGCCAGGCCGACCGCGAAGGCAGCAACGGTGGCGAAACCGAACGGTCGCAGCTTCACCTGCAGCGCTCGGGCGGCAACGAGTAACGGCAATCCACAAGATTGGGCAGCGCAGCAGCATGAGCGAACCGTTCCAACCCGAGTCCTACGGCATTGACACGCTCGGCGTACGCGCCGGTACGCTGCGTACCGGCGAGTTCATGGAGCACTCCGAGGCGATGTACCTGACCTCGAGCTTCTGCTTCAACAGCGCCGCCGAGGCGGCCGAGCGCTTTGCCAACTCGGAAGAGGGCTACACGTACTCGCGCTTCACCAATCCGACCGTGTCGATGTTCCAGTCCCGCCTGGCGGCGCTGGAAGGTGCCGAGGCCTGCATGGCTACGGCATCGGGCATGAGCGCGATCCTGTCGGTGGCGCTGGCTACGCTGCAGGCGGGGGATCACCTTGTCAGCTCGCGGTCGATCTTCGGGTCGACCATGACGCTGTTCAACACGATCCTGGCGAAGTTCGGGGTCGAGACGACCTATGTCGACGGCACCGACCTGGCCGCCTGGCGTGCAGCTGTAAAGCCCAATACGAAGTTGTTTTTCCTGGAAACGCCGTCGAACCCGCTGACCGAGATTTCGGACATCGCGGCCGTGGGCGAGATCGCGCACAATGCGGGCGCGCTGTTCGTGGTGGACAACTGCTTCTGCTCGCCGGCGCTGCAGCAACCGATCAGGTTCGGTGCCGACGTGGTGGTGCATTCGGCCACCAAGCACATCGACGGCCAGGGCCGCGTGCTGGGCGGTGCCGTGCTGGGCAAGCACGACTTCATCATGGGCAAGGTCTTCCCGTTCGTGCGCACGGCCGGCCCGACGCTGTCGGCGTTCAACGCCTGGGTGATGCTCAAGGGCATGGAAACACTGGCGATCCGCATGGAGCGCCATTCGCAGAGCGCGCTGGCGCTGGCCCAGTTCCTGGAGTCGCACCCGGCCGTGAGCCGTGTCTTCCATCCGGCGCTGAAGTCGCACCCGCAGTACGCCGTGGCCCAGCGCCAGCAAAGTGGTGGCGGGGCGATCGTGTCGTTCGAACTGAAGGGCGATACGCCGGAACTGATGCGTGTCAACGCCTGGCGCGTGATCGACAACACGAAGCTGTGCTCGATCACGGGCAACCTTGGTGACACCCGCACGACGATCACGCATCCGTACACGACCACGCATGGCCGCGTGGCGCCGGAAGCGAAGGCCGCCGCCGGAATCTCCGAGGGCCTGATCCGTCTGGCCGTCGGCCTGGAATCGGTGGAAGACCTGAAGGCCGACCTGCTGCGCGGCCTGGGCCAGTAAGCCACTCGGGCAAGCTGTACGCCCTCTCCGCACTTACGGGAGAGCGCCTCTCTCTCAATACCCTTACCCTTCAGCGCAGCAGCCGTCTGCGCAGCAGCACCAGCGCCACCACCAGCGCCACTGCCGCATAGGCTGCCAGCACGGCCAGATGGACCGCGGCATTCTCGACGGGCCTGCCCAGCATCAACGGACGAATCAGCGCCACCGCGTGCGCCAGCGGCAGGATCATCGTTGCCTTCTGCGCGCCTTCGGGCAATTGCTCCAGCGGGAAGAACACACCCGACAGCAGCAGCATCGGCGTCATCACCAGCGTCTGGTAGAACATGAAGAAGTCGTAGCTCGGCGCCAGTGCGGTGACGATCATCGCCAGGCTTGCGAACGCGATGCCGGCCAGCACGATCACCGGCAGCGCGGCCAGGGCACCCGGGAACTGCGCATAGCCAAGCAGGCCCGCCACGATCATGATGGCCGCGCCCGACAGCACCGCCTTGCTGGCGGCCCAGAGCACTTCGCCCAGTACCACGTCGCCCAGCGTCAGCGGCGCATGCATGATGGCTTCCCACGTGCGTTGCACGTGCATGCGCGAGAACGCCGAATACATCGACTCGAAGCTGGCCGACATCATCACGCTGGATGCCGTGGTGCCCGCCGCCAGGAAGGCGATATACGACACCCCATGCACCTGGCCCACCAGCAGGCCCAGGCCAAGGCCCAGGCCGAACAGGTAGATCATCGGATCGGCCAGGTTGCCGATCATCGACGGGATGGCCAGCTTCTTCCAGACCATGTAGTTGCGGTACCAGACCATCATCCAGTTGCGCGCATTGCGCGGCAGCAGGGGCTGGGGATAGTGCTGGGGGGCTGTCGACGCCGCAGGTCCTGGCGAAATTGCGACGTCGGGATTGCGTGGATCCTGTTCGCTCATCTCAGTCTCTCAATCTCTCATCTCGCGGCCGGTCAGCTTGAGGAACACGTCCTCGAGATTGGCGGGCCGGTGCAGGTAGCGCACGCCGCCCTTGCCGTGCAGCGCGGCCAGCAGTGGATCGGGCTGGCGCACGTAGCAGAACAGCGTCTCGCCGCGCATTTCGCAGCGGTCGGCCAGTGGGGTCAGCGTGTCGCGCAGGGGTTCGAGTTCGTCGCCGTAGACTTCCACCACATCGCAGCCAATCTCCCGGTCGATCAGCTCGTGCGGCTTGCCTTCGGCGATCTTGCGCCCGGCATCGATCACGCACAGGTGGTTGCAAAGCCGTTCGGCCTCTTCCATGAAATGCGTGGTCAGCAGGATCGTCTTGCCCGCGGCAAGCAGCGACTTGAGGCGTTCCCAGATCAGGTGGCGCGCCTGCGGATCGAGGCCGGTGGTAGGCTCGTCCATCACGAGCAGGTCCGGATCGTTGATCAGCGCACGCGCCACGGTCAGGCGACGGCGCATGCCGCCGGACAGGTCGCGCACCTGCGCGTTGGCCTTGTTCTCGAGCCGCGCGAATTCCAGCAGCCGGGGCACCTGCTCGGCGATCCGGGCCGACGACAGCCCGAAGTACCGGCCGAAGATGCGCAGGTTCTCGATCACCGAGAAGTCGGGGTCCAGGTTGTCGAACTGCGGCACCACCCCCACGCGCATGCGAGCCTGCGGGGCGCGCTGGGGGATGGGTTCGCCACATAGCATCAGCGTGCCCGATTCTGGCGTGGCCAGCCCCAGCAGCATGCGCAGCGTGGTGGTCTTGCCGGCGCCATTGGGGCCCAGCAGCCCGAAACACTGGCCGGGCTGGACTTCCAGGTCGAGGTTGTCGACGACGAGCTGGTCGCCATAGCGTTTGCGCACATTGCGCATCTGAAGGATGGCAGTCAAGGCGGAGTCCTTGCGAGCGATATCCACCATTATGCCGGCCATCGCGTGACGCATTGTTGGCGCATCGCAGCAAGACAATTCCATTCGCAGGGGCATATCGGCGGGCTGGCAGAGCCAAGCGGAGAGGCGTACTCTCGGCGTTTCCAGAACAACAACGACGCTGCAACGAGGAGAGCCCATGTCCTTCGAACACTGGATCACATTCGTATTGACCAGCGTAGTGCTGCTGATCATTCCGGGTCCGACCATCCTGCTGGTGATCGGCGATGCCCTGGCGCACCGTGGGCGCAGCGCCTACGCCACGGTGGCCGGTGTGGCGGCCGGAGACCTCACTGCCTTCACGCTGTCGATGGCGGGGCTGGGCGCGGTCCTGGCAACCTCTGCCACGCTGTTCACGGGCCTGAAATGGGCTGGGGCGGCCTATCTGGTCTATCTGGGGGTGCAGGCGCTGCGCACGGCCAACCGTGCGCGCTCGCTCGACGTGGCGTCGCAGTCGGGTAGCGGCTGCCAGCGCTTTGCCAAGGCCTGGCTGGTGACGGCACTGAATCCGAAGAGCATTGTGTTCTTCGTCGCCTTCGTGCCGCAGTTCATCGACGCCAAACTGGCGTTCTGGCCGCAGGCCGTGGTGCTGATCCCGACGTTCGTCGTGCTGGCAACGGCCAACGCCATGGTCTACGCGCTGCTGGCACGTTCGCTGGCTACGCGGCTGACCTCGCAACGCGCACAGGCCAACGTGCAGCGTGCCGGCGGTATCACGCTGATCGGCGCCGGTGCGCTGATCGCGACGCGTACCTGAAGACGCGCGGAGCCGGGACGAAAAAAAACCGCCAGCGAACTGGCGGTTTTTCTTTTGGCAATGCCCGAATCAGTAGAGCTTCTTCGGCAGCATTTGCATGCGCAGACGCTTGCGCAGACGAGCTTCGGCAGCCTTCTTCTTGCGCTTGCGCTCGGTCGTCGGCTTTTCGTAGGCGGTGCGGCTCTTCAGTTCCACGATCAGTCCAGTCTGCAGAATGGAGCGACGGAAACGACGCATTGCAACTTCAACGGGCTCGCCCGGTTTCAGAACGATCTTAGTCAATTCAGTCCTTCAGGAATAACCGCCAGGTGGCGGTGGGTTCATAGGAGGGAAACGTGTCACGTCGGGCTCCGGAGCCTTCGGCGACGGTGGTATCGCACGCTGCGGCGAATGCCGTGGTGCGCCCCCTAGAACCTGCTGCGGACCGAAATCCGTACTGCCTGTGTCAGGGGTGACGGGCCAAATTTTCCTAGCTAGGTAAAAACTTGGCGACTACCTGTTTCCGTGGATATTGCGCAAGAAATACGCCGATAAGCTTTTACAGGTATACCGAACGGGAGTCAAGCTATTCAGGGCAATCCAAGACTATACCCCAGAAAATGTGCGTGAGCGCGCCTTTTACGCGGTTTTGCGTCAAGGCAACAGACTGCCCCAGGCCGAGGCCAGCAGCACCAGCGCCATGAGGCGTTCGAAGCGCTTCATCTGCGCGGCCGAGCGGATGAAGCGCGCGGCCCCGGCTCCCAGAACCGCCCACGCTCCCATGCAGGGCAGCGACACGACAAAGAAGATCAGTGACAGCAGGATCACCTGGTGCGACTGGTCCGCGCCGTGACCGGCAAAGACGCTGACCACGGCCAGCGCCATCATCCACGTCTTGGGATTCACGAGTTGCAGGCCTGCGGCACCGGCGAGCCCAAGCGGTCTGTGGCGTGATTTGGCGTGGCCCGCGTTGTCGACCGCATTATCGACATTGCCGGCGCGCGCAGCCCCATCGGTCGCAATGGCGGTTGCCGGGCTGCGCCAGATCTGCCAGGCCAGCCAGGACAGCCACAGCACGCCGGCCCAGGCCATCGCACGCTGCAGGAGTGGGTGTGCCGCCAGTGCGTCGCCCACGCCGATGCCGACTGTCAGCACCAGCAGCGCGGCGCCGCCGCAGCCTCCAATAATGATCGGCAGCGTGGCCGCCACGCCGCGGCGCGCGCTATGGCTCAGCACGATGACGTTGGTGGGGCCGGGGGTGATCGACGCCACGAGGGCGAACATCAGGAAGGGGAGGAAGGGCAGGGTATCGCTCATGCGGCCATTGTTGCGGCCGCAAGCTTATGCGTCTGGAAGGTTTGAGCAGCGCTTGCGGTAGTGCGCGGGCGTCAGGCCATAGGCGCGCCGGAACCAGCGGCCCAGATGGCTCTGGTCGGCGAAGCCGAGGGCCATGGCAACATCGGCGGGCGTGGCGCCGCGTGCCAGCATATGGCGGGCGCGAGCCAGTCGCAGCTGCACCAGATAGGCATGGGGCGCGATGCCGAACGCGGTCTTGAACGCGCGGGTCAGCCGATAGCGGTCCACGCCGCTGGCGGCGGCTAGGTCGTCCAGGCCGATGTCCTGGTCCATATGGTCGTGCAGGTAGTCGCGAGCACGCTGGGCTGCCAGCGGCAGGCGCGGATCGATGGCGCGCTGCGTGCGCCAGTGCAAATTGGACGTCAGTTGCGCCAGCAGGGTGTCGAGCGCGGACTGCCGGACGATGCGCAGTTCGGGCTGCTGTAGCACCGTGAACGCGCGGCCGATCGCTTCGACCAGCTGCGGGTCCTCGCTCAGCGTATGCGCGAAGGCAGGCTGGCAGTGCGCGGGTGCATCTTCGAACAGGGCGTGCAGCTCACGCGCCATCCACTGTGCGTCCAGATAGAGCATCGAATAGGTAAAGCCCTCCGGCGCCACTGCATAACCATCGTGGATTTCACCCGGTTCGAGCGTGAATACCTTGCCCGGCACGCTGCGCTGGACTTCGCGCCGGCAATGAAACTGCTGGATGCCTTGCTCGGTATAGCCGACCAGGTAGCTGTCGTGCCAGTGCGGATCGTAGGCGTGGCCTTCAAAATGGGCGCGAATCGTCTCGATGCCGGTGTCGGCATCCTGCTTGAGGTCGATCCAGCTCTGGGGGCTCACTGCGGGGTCCTGGTTCGGAATGTGCGACCGTTCATCATAGCCAGATCGGCCAGGACTTTCTGGAACGTTTGTGCGGGAGAGGGGATGGTGTGCCACGGATCGGTGGCGAGAACAACAACGACGGCGGCGGAAAAAGAAAAAGGCCGATGCTTTCGCATCGGCCTTCATCTGCTATTGGTTGGCTCCCCGACCTGGGCTCGAACCAGGGACCTACGGATTAACAGTCCGGCGCTCTACCAACTGAGCTATCGGGGAACAGCTGAGAAAGAAATTATAACCAGCTTCTCTTCGTTTCGTCAACAACTTTTTAACGTTTTGTTTTCGTCAGAAGTTGTCGTTGTCACTCTGGTTCGCCTTGAAACCGGCCAGCGCTGGGCGTTTCCGCCTTTTGCTGCGTTGCCGTGTTCAACAGCGAGGCCGCATTATAGCCAGCTTTTTGAATTGTGCAAACAAAAAAATCGCCCGCAGGCGATTTTTTTGCGCTGGCCTTCGACAGGTCAGTCGAACACCGGCGATTCGACGCCCAGCACCTTGTGCAGCTTCGGCGAAGTCGTCGTGTATTGCATGTGGATCTTCTTGTCCGGGAAGATGTACGGCGCGGCGCCGAACGCTGCCAGCGCCGCTTCGTGGAAGCCCGACAGGATCAGCTTCTTCTTGCCCGGGTAGGTGTTGATGTCGCCCACGGCGAAGATGCCCGGGATGTTCGTCTCGAACTTCTCGGTATCCACCTTGATCTGCTTGCGCTCCAGGTCCAGGCCCCACTCGGCGATCGGGCCGAGCTTCGGCGACAAGCCGAAGAACACCAGCAGGTCGTCCAGCGGCATGCGGCGGGTCACGCCGTCGCCACCGGTCACCTTGATCTCGGTGAGGACGCCATCCTTCTCTTCATAGCCGCCGATCTGGCCGACCATGAATTGCATTTCCATCTGTTCGCACAGGTCGCGCATCTTGGCGACCGACGCCGGGGCGGCGCGGAAGCCATCGCGGCGGTGGATCAGCACGATCGACTCGGCCTTGCCATGGAGGTCCAGCGCCCAGTCCAGCGCCGAATCGCCACCGCCCACGATCACGAGGTTGCGGCCGTGGAAGCGGCTCGGATCCTTCACGCGGTAGAACAGCTGCTTGCCATCGAATTTGTCGATGCCTTCCACCTTGACCGTGCGCGGCTGGAACGAGCCCACACCGGCGGCAATGAAGATGGTCTTGGTGATGAAGCGGGTTCCGAGCGACGTCTCGACGAAGAAGCGGCCGTCTTCACGGCGCTCGACGACGCTGACTTCCTGGCCCAGGTGGAACGTGGGCGAGAACGGCTCGATCTGCTTGAGCAGGTTGTCGGTCAGTTCCTGGCCCGTGCAGATGGGCACGGCCGGGATGTCGTAGATCGGCTTGTCCGGATACAGCTCCACGCACTGGCCGCCCACTACCTTGAGCGAGTCGATCACGTGCGCCTTGATTTCGAGCAGGCCGAGTTCGAACACCTGGAACAGGCCAACGGGGCCCGCGCCAACGATCAGCGCGTCGATTTCCAGCGGCTGGCCGCCGTTGTTGCCGCCAGCCTGCTGGGTCGCGTCGGCCACGGGATTTGGAATGCTCAAGTCCATATTCGTCCTGATACGTTGTGGGCACGGCAGGTGCCCGGTATTACGGGAAAGCGCGTGGGGACGGCTTTCTGCGACGCTGGGCAGGCAAATCCGGCGTGCCGCCGGCAGGGATTCGCGTGCCCGTTGCGTCAGTCTTGTCTTAGCGCTGCAGGTATTGCAGCTTGTCGGAGGCGTCCTTCCATTCCTCGGCCTCGGCCAGCGGGGCCTTGGTCTTGGTGATGGACGGCCAGTTGCGGGCCAGTTCGGCGTTCAGGTCAATGAACTGCTGCTGGTCGCCGGGAACATCTTCCTCGGCGTAAATCGCGTTCACCGGGCACTCGGCCACGCACACGGCGCAGTCGATGCATTCGTCGGGATCGATGGCCAGGAAGTTCGGGCCTTCGCGGAAACAATCGACCGGACACACATCAACGCAGTCGGTGTAACGGCAACGGATGCAGGCTTCGGTGACAACGTGAGTCATTTCGGTTCCAGAAAAACGGATCGGTCTTCGATGGGGGTATTGTCCAAGGCCGGATTCTTGCCGGTCGCTCTTGCGAGTTGCCCGGTACGCGCCAAACACCGCGCGTGTCAATCGGGATAACTTGGGGCGAGCGACGGCCGAGGCCTTTCAAAGACCGATATTGTAGCTGAGCCTTCTCGCAAGGATAGTGAGTCTATATAGCCGGGTCAGATAGTTTTCTTATTTCTTTATGTACTTTTGGTGCGAAATTGGCCCCGAAGTGGCTTCTGGCGCCAGATTCCGGGCCGATCGGCGTCCGCGCGGCAAGCTCCCGGACTACTATTCCCCTGTGTCATGCGTGGCTTTTCAGGCCCGCGGGTGCCCCCGCCGGCCCTTTACGTTCCGTTTCCGTGCATTGCGCACGCGTTGATCGACAGCAATCTTGCGAAGGGATTTGCTCATGCCAGCCAGCCTGATGGGGTGCCGAAGGGGGAGTCGGATGGTCGGTTTGACCAGTGCCGCGGTGCTGTGTTGCGCCATCCTGGGCGCCGGGGCGGCTGCCCAGCCCGCCCAGCCGCGCCAGGGCGAAATGGCCGATAGCGTGGTGTCCCGCCTGGTGGCGTGGCGCGCGCGTACCGACCAGCCCGTGGCCCTGTCCGCGCTGACCGCCTTCGACTGGGACAGCTTCAGCGTGATCCGGACCCCGGCGGGGATGGCGATGGCGAACTGCAACCGCGACGGCTTCCTGCCGTGCAGCAACGACCTGCAGCCTTCGCCGGATACCCTGATACAGGTCCTGCGCTTCGACCGGGCGGGGCAGCCGGTCTACCAGGAACGCATCATGGTGGCATCCGCCAATTTTGCCGATCCGTTGCCGGCGGCCGTGCCGCGCACCCAGGCCACGCTGGTCACCTGCCAGGGCGACCAGGGGCAGCAGCTGTGGTGCCTGCAGTCGAAGCGGCCTGCCCGCCAGACGTCGCCGGCGCTGCGCGGGCTTGACGGCGGCTGACCCCGCGCAAGGGCCGGCCATCCATATGCCGCGCGTGACTTTCGGTTAGCATGATGGCCTGACTTCGCCGCGCCCCAAGCCTTGGCTTCGCTATGATCATCCGTTCCCTGCTCGACACCGACCTGTACAAGTTCACGATGATGCAGGTGGTGCTGCACCACTTTCCGCAGGCCGAAGTCGAATACCGCTTCAAATGCCGCAATGCCGGCGTCGACCTGACGCCATATGTCGAAGAGATCCGCGACGAGATCCGCCAGCTCTGCGAACTGCGCTTTTCCGACGACGAACTGTCCTACCTGCGCGGCATGCGCTTCATCAAGAGCGATTTCGTCGACTTCCTCGAGCTGTTCCACCTGAATCAGAAATACGTGGTCGTGCAGCCGTCGGCGCAGGACAATGGCGAGATCGACATCACGATCCGCGGACCGTGGCTCCATACCATCCTGTTCGAGATCCCCCTGCTGGCCATCGTCAACGAGGTGTACTTCCGCCGGACGCAGCCGCAGGCCGATCTGGACGAAGGGCGACGCCGGCTGGAGGCCAAGCTGGCCCTGCTGAAGTCGTCGAAATACCACGACTGCGTGATCGCGGACTACGGCACCCGCCGGCGTTTTTCGCGCGACTGGCAGGAAGAGGTGCTGCTGTCGATGCGCGACATCCTGGGGCCGCAACTGGCCGGCACCAGCAACGTCCACTTCGCGCGGATGCACAACATGACGCCGCTGGGCACCATGGCGCATGAATACCTGCAGGCTTGCCAGGCGCTGGGGCCGCGCCTGCGCGATTCGCAGGTCTATGCACTGGAGAACTGGGCGCGCGAATATCGTGGCGACCTGGGCATCGCGCTGTCGGATACCTATGGATTCGACGCGTTCCTGCGCGACTTCGACCTGTTCTTCTGCAAGCTGTTCGATGGTGTGCGGCACGACTCGGGCGACCCGTTCGAGTGGGGCGAACGCATGATCGCGCACTACGCCGCCAACCGCGTCGACCCGCGCGGCAAGACGCTGATTTTCAGCGATGCGCTGAACATCCCGAAGGTCATCGAGCTCTACGAGCGCTTCCACGGCCGCTGCAAGCTGGCCTTTGGCGTGGGCACGAACCTGACCAACGACCTTGGCTACACGCCGCTGCAGATCGTCATCAAGATGGTCCGCTGCAACGGCCAGCCGGTTGCCAAGCTGTCGGACACGCCTGAAAAGACCATGTGCGACGATCCGGGCTACCTGGCTTACCTGCGGCAGGTGTTCGAAGTTCAGGCATCCGCTTAACCGGATTCATCCACGGCCATCGCCGTTTTCTTATAATCGGCGAGCCCCGCAACCCTTCAGGCCCCTACCATGGAAACGAACGCTGCCCGTGACCGCATCTTCGCCCGCATTCGCGCCGCCCAGGGCAGGGGGGCTGCGGTGACGCAGGGCGAGCGCGACGCCGTGGCCGACTACCTGACGCGCCATCCGCAGGGGCCTCGACCCGACGTGGCCGAAGACCGTGCCGCAGCATTCAGCGTGCAGGCGCAGAAGATGGCCTCCACGGTAGACCGCGTTGCGACGCTGGCCGACGTGCCTGGCGCCGTGCTGCATTATCTGGATGGTCTGAAGCTGACGCGCCGCGCCGTGGCCTGGACCAGCCTGGGCGAACTGCCGTGGGCCGCGCAGGGCCTGGAGGTGGAATGCCGGCCGCCGGTGCGCGAACCGCAGGCGGATCGCGAGCACGGCGACCTGGTCGGCATCACCGGCTGTTTCGTGGCGATTGCCGAGACCGGCTCGCTGATGCTGCTGTCGGGCCCCGATACCTTCGCATCGGCCGCGCTGCTGCCGGAAACCCATATCGCCGTGGTGCCGGTGTCGCGCATCGTCGCCAATCTGGAAGAGGCGTTCGCGCGCATGCGTGTCGAACATGGTCAGCTGCCGCGCGCCACCAACATCATCAGTGGGCCGTCGCGCACGGGTGATATCGAGCAGACCATCGTGTTGGGCGCCCATGGTCCGTATCGGGTACACGTGATCCTGGTCGATCAGCAATGACCGGCGCGCGCTGCGGCGCGCGTATTGAGGCACTTTCAGACCATTCTCAAAAGGGTTTGCTTTACACTGAGCCCTTCGCTGCGTGCTGCCGTCCCACCGCCTTGGTAACCACTCCGGACGCGTGCGCCTTGTCGTCTGTCTCACCGCCGGTCCGTGCCTTGTGCGCGCCTGGGCGTGTGTTGCGATGAAGGAGATTGCTGTCTGATGCGTCGTGTTGCCACGCTGATTCCCCAATACTTGCTCGCCACGCTGTTGCTGTCGCCAGCCGTGGCATTCGCGGCCGATGTCGACGGGGCCGCGCTGTCGCCCGTGTGGGGCCTGCCGTTTGCCGGCATCCTGCTGTCGATTGCGCTGTTCCCGCTGATCGCGCCGAAATTCTGGCATCACCATTACGGCAAGATCGCCGCGGCCTGGGCGGCGCTGTTCCTGGTGCCGTTCGCCGCGCAGTTCGGCTTGCATGCTGCCATCGCCAATACCGTGCACGCGCTGCTGGCCGAATACATTCCGTTCATCGTCCTGCTGACGGCCCTCTACGTGGTGGCGGGCGGTATCTGCGTGCGCGGCAACCTGCACGCCACGCCGCGGCTGAACACCGGCATCCTGGCACTGGGCACGGTGCTCGCCAGCCTGATGGGCACCACGGGTGCCGCGATGCTGCTGATCCGGCCGCTGCTGCGCGCCAATGACAACCGGCGCCATGTGGCCCATGTGGTGGTATTTTTCATCTTCCTGGTCGCCAATGCCGGCGGCGCGCTGACGCCGCTTGGCGATCCGCCGCTGTTCCTGGGCTTCCTCAAGGGCGTGGAGTTCACCTGGACCCTGCGCAACATCCTGCCCGAGACGATCTTCATCTGGGTGGTGCTGCTGGCGCTGTTTTATGCCATCGATCGCTACTATTTCCTCAAGCGCGAGGAAGAACTGCCGCAGGCGCAGGACCCCACGCCGGACTCGCCGGGGATCCGCCTCGAAGGCAAGGTCAATTTCGTGCTGCTGGCAGCCGTGGTTGGCCTGGTGCTGATGAGCGGGCTGTGGAAACCGGGCATCGCATTCGACGTGATGGGGACGGAGGTGCCGCTGCCAGCCCTGGTGCGCGATGTGCTGCTCATCGGGGTGACCCTGGTGTCGCTGCTGGCGACCCCGCATGCCGCGCGCAATGGCAACGAGTTCAACTGGGAGCCGATGCTCGAAGTTGGCAAGCTGTTCGCCGGCATCTTCCTGACGATCATTCCCGTCATTGCCATGCTCAAGGCTGGCACCGATGGCGCGTTCGCCGGCGTGATCCGGACGGTCAGCGACAGCAACGGTCAGCCGATCGACAGCATGTACTTCTGGGCCACCGGCATCCTGTCGTCATTTCTTGATAACGCGCCGACCTATCTGGTGTTCTTCAACACCGCTGGCGGTGACGCCGCCACGCTCATGACCCGCGATGCCTCGACGCTGGCCGCCATTTCGGCCGGCGCCGTATTCATGGGCGCCAATACCTATATCGGTAATGCGCCCAACCTGATGGTCAAGGCGATAGCCGAAAGTCGTGGCGTGCGCATGCCGAGCTTTTTCGGCTACATGGCGTGGTCCTGCGCCGTGCTGGTGCCGCTGTTCCTGGTGATGACGTTCCTTTTCTTCCACGTATGACTGCCATGAAGCCCCCTGTCCTTGTCACGCGCGCCATCTTCCCCGATGTGATCGAGCGTCTTTCGCAATATTTCGATGTCGATGCCAACCAGGAGGATCTGGTCCTCGACGCGGCGACGTTGCGCGCGCGACTGGCCGGCAAGGCTGGCGTACTGGCCAATGCGGCCGACAGGATCGATGGCGACCTGGTCGCCGCATTGCCGCAGCTTCGGGCGGTCTGCAACATGGCGGTGGGCTACAACAACCTGGACGTGCCGGCGCTGACCGCCGCAGGCATCGTGGCGACCAACACGCCGGACGTGCTGACAGAGACCACCGCCGATTTCGGCTGGGCACTGCTGATGGCGACTGCCCGCCGCGTGACCGAGAGCGAGCACTACCTGCGCGCCGGCAAGTGGGAGCGTTGGAGCTACGACATGCTGGTAGGCATGGATATCTACGGCAGCACGCTGGGCATCCTCGGAATGGGCCGGATCGGGCAGGGGCTGGCACGCCGTGCGGCCGGCTTCGGCATGCAGGTGCTGTATCACAACCGCAGCCAGTTGCCGGCCGATGTCGAACAGTCGCTCAACGCGCGCTATGTCAGCAAGGCCGAATTGCTGAAGCAGTCTGACCACCTGATCCTGGTGCTGCCATACAGCCCCGAGAGCCATCATGCGATTGGCGCGGCGGAACTGGCGCTGATGAAGCCCACGGCCACGCTGATCAACCTGGCGCGTGGCGGCATCGTCGACGACGGCGCGCTGGCAGCGGCGCTGCGCGATCGCAGGATATTTGCCGCAGGGCTCGACGTGTTCGAGGGCGAGCCGAGCGTGCATCCCGACCTGCTGACCGTGCCGAACGTCGTGCTGACGCCGCACATCGCCAGTGCCTCCGAAAAGACGCGCCGGGCCATGGCAAATCTGGCGGCCGACAACCTGATCGCCGCGCTCGACGCCGGTCCGCAGGCCGGCAAGCCGCAGACCGTCGTCAATCCCGAGGTCATGCCGCGTCGCCGTTGAAGCGCACGGATCGCCAGCTTTTATTTCCATGTCGCTTATCTCCTTGCTGACCCTGGCCGCCACGGTGGTGGCGGTGATCCTGCTGATCGTGCTCTTGATGCGCCAGTCGCGCACCGGCACCGGCGAACTGATGCCGATGCTGGGCGACCTGCGCGACGACGTGCGCGAGGACACTGCCCGTGGGCTGGAGCGGCTCGAGCGCGAGTTGCGTACCGAGCTGGCCGAAACGGCGCGTGGCAATCGCAGCGAGTCGGGGCAGCAGATGCTGCGGTTCCAGCAGCAACTGTCGACGCAGTTGACCAGCATCGCCACGGTGCAGCAGCAACAGCTCGCGCAGATGTCGGAAGCCAACGAACGGCGGCTGGCTGATGTGCGCGCGACGCTGGAGCAGAAGCTGCGCGATATCGAGGCCAATAACGCGGCAAAACTGGAGGAAATGCGACGTACGGTGGACGAGAAGCTGCATGCCACGCTGGAACAACGGCTGGGTGAGTCGTTCAAGCTTGTGTCGGAGCGTCTGGAGCAGGTGCATCGCGGGCTGGGTGAAATGCAGATGCTGGCGCAGGGGGTTGGCGATCTCAAGCGTGTGCTGACCAACGTCAAGACGCGAGGCACCTGGGGCGAAGTGCAACTGGCGATGCTGCTCGAACAGATCCTGACGCCGGACCAGTACGGCAAGAACGTGGAGACCGTACGCAATTCGGGTGCGCGGGTGGAATTTGCCATCCGTCTGCCTGGCCGGGAAGTGGGCGGCAGTCCGGTCTGGCTGCCCATCGACGCCAAGTTTCCGAAGGAGCAGTACGAACGGTTGGTCGACGCGCAGGAGCGCGGCGACGTGGACGGTGTGAGCGCAGCCAGTCGCGAGCTGGAAGTGGCGGTACGCCGCGAGGCCCAGACCATTGCCGAGAAATACCTGGCACCGCCGGCCACCACCGATTTCGCCATCCTGTTCCTGCCGACCGAAGGGCTCTATGCCGAAGTCCTGCGGCGGCCGGGGCTGACCGACTTGCTACAGCGTGATTTCCGGGTGACCGTGGCCGGCCCTACGACGCTAACGGCGCTGCTCAACAGCCTGCAGATGGGATTCCGGACGCTGGCGCTGGAAAAGCGGTCGAGCGAAGTGTGGGAAGTGCTGGGGGCCGTAAAGACGGAATTCGGCAAATTTGGCGAAGTTCTGGCCAAGACGCGCGATACGCTGGTGCGCGCGGCGCGCAATATCGAGCAGGCGGAAGTCCGTACGCGGCAGATGGAGCGCAAGCTGCGTACCGTAGAGGCGTTGCCGGGGGAGGTTGCGGAGCAGTTGCTGGGAACGTCGGGAATGATGGGCGCTGGAACGGCTACCGATCCGGCCCCGGCTGACGAGAGCCCGGGGCAGCATGAGGACCGGCTGGCCTAGTGGCCGAATAAATGTCGGCCTGGTAGCAATTACTGGCGGTCTTCGGGGCTCAGTTCACGGATGTGAACCTCGATGCCGCCAAAGCGCGCGGCCACCCAGTTGTACGCGCGGCAGCCAAGCCAGAGCAGGCCAAAGCCGATCAGTGCGTTGAGGATCAGGGCCGTGAAGACGGCAATGCCGGGCAGGTCGCCGTAGCGCACGAAGGCGACGAACAGGCCCATGGCCACGATCGGCACCGAAAAGCACAGATAGACCAGCACAAGCGCGCGGGCAGTCTTGACGGGGTGGAGGTACGCGATCTCCTGGTGCATGACGACAGACAAGATATTGGGGAATTGGGATTTTCGTGCTGCAAGTGTAGCGATTGGTGCCTGCGACGCCTAGACCGCCCCACTGCCGGATGAGGCATTTCAGAGCCCAACGGTGCTTTCCGACAATGTATGCGGCACAAAAACGACACCGTTGACGGTGGCCGGCGCCGGGCACCGCAAGTGGCGCATGAATCGGATTCATTCATGCCTTCCGGGCGATGTTCCGCGTGGCGGGACGCGCCGGAAACAAGCGCCCAAGCCGGGCGCCCGGTGTCAGATCAGGGTGAGGCCAGGGTCAGATCAGGCCGTCGAACAGCATCACCTGCACGGAATCGCCAGCGGCCACCGAGCCCTGATCGTGATCGAGCACCACAAAGCAATTGGCCTCGCTCATCGACCGCAACACGCCCGATCCCTGCTGGCCCGTCAGCCGCACCTCCAGATTGCCGTCGGCGCCAGGCGCCAGAATGCCGCGCTGGAATTCGGTACGGCCGGGCTTCTTGCGAATCGGCGTGGTGGTGCGCACGCGGAAGCGGGGCAGCGGCGCCACGTTGGCACCCATCAGGCGATGCAGGGCGCCGCGCACGAAATGGTAGAAGGTGACCATCACGGCCACGGGATTGCCGGGCAGGCCGAATAGCATGGCATCGTGGCCGTTCGACGAAATCCGCCCGAACGCCATCGGCCGCCCCGGGCGCATCGCGATCTTCCAGAACGTGACATCGCCAAGTTTTTCCATGATCTGCTTCGTATAGTCGGCATCGCCGACCGACACGCCGCCTGACGTGATGATGGCGTCGGCGTTCTCGCAGGCGCTGCGGAACGCTGCCTCCATGGTTTCGGGGTCGTCGCGTACCACGCCCATGTCGATCAGCTCCACATTGAGCCGGCGCAGCATGCCGTGCAGCGTGTAGCGATTCGAGTCGTAGACGCAGCCCGGATCGAGCGGCTCGCCGATCGAACGCAGTTCGTCGCCGGTGGAGAAGAACGCCACCCGCAGGCGCCGGCGTACCTTTACCTCGGCCACGCCCAGCGACGCCAGCATGCCCAGGTCGGCCGGCGTCAGGATGCGGCCCGCGTGCAACGCCGCCTGGCCGCGTGCCAGGTCTTCGCCGCGCAGCCGGCGGTTGTCGCCTGCGCGCACTGCGTCGGGTGCAAAGCGCACCAGATTGCCGCCCGCCTGGATTTCAACAAATTCCTGTGGAATCACGGTGTCGCAGCCCACCGGCATGATCGCGCCGGTCATGATGCGAACCGCCTGGCCCGCCTGTGGCTCGCCAGCGAAGGCGTTGCCCGCATAGGCGGTGCCGATGACCTCCAGCGCAATACTGGCGTCCCCCTGGGCCAGCGCCTGGCTGGAGAACGCGTAGCCGTCCATGGCCGAGTTGTCGTGCGCAGGAACGTCGATCGGCGAGATCACGTCGACGGCCAGCACGCGGTCCAGCGCGGTGCGAATCGCGAGTTGCTCGATGCCGCGAACCGGGTCCACCACATCGGCAATGATGGCGTTGGCCTGATCCACCGGCAGGGCAGTGGGGTCGTAGTCGGACTGGCAGGAGATGACGGATTGCAGCGAAGGCATGGTCTGGGTCGCGACACGCGCGCGCGTCGGCGGTGAAGGGATTTGGGTGACAGTCTAGCCGGATCGGCCGGCGGCTTCGTGTTCGCGGAGTTCGTCCAGGGTGTTGATGTTTGCAAACGCCCGGGCGTCCTCGAACTCGACCTGCGCCAGCCGCTGGGATGTGACCCAGCTTTCGATCTTGCGATGGCCGGCATCCACGTAAGCCCGCAGCCCGGCAGCGGCCGTGACCGGCATCAGGCAGAACACAGGTTGCAAGCGGCGGCGGCCGTCGGCATCCACGGTTACTGGCACCGCGATGTCGGCATCTTCGTCCTCGATGCCCTGGGCCAGGCGGGCCACCAGGTCGGCCGGCAGGAAAGGGGTGTCGCACGGGGCGGTGACCAGCCACGGCGTGTGGCACTGTGCCAGCCCGGCCAGCATGCCCGCCAGCGGTCCGGCGAAATCCGCGATGGTGTCGGCGATCACCGGTGCACCAAAGGCGGCGTAGCGTTCGGGATTGCGGTTGGCATTGATCAGCAGGGGGCCGGTCTGCGGGGCCAGGCGCTGCAACGTGTGCTGCACCATCGGCGAGCCCCGGAACGGCTGCAGCCCCTTGTCGGTGCCCCCCATCCGGCTGCCGCGGCCGCCGGCCAGGATCAGGCCCGTGATGTCGTCGCGCGCAATCATCAGCCGCCGATATACGACATTTCGATCTTGCTTTCGGCGCGTGCGGCGCGTACTGCGGGATCGCTGCGCTGCTCGGAATAGTTGTCGGTGCGGGCCTGCCATACCTGCGCGATGGCGTTGCCGACCTCCAGGTCGCTGTGCCCGCCCCGTAGCAGCGCGCGCAGGTCATAGCCTTCGGTGGCAAACAGGCACAGGTAGAGCCGTCCTTCGGTGGACAGCCGGATCCGGCTGCAATCGCCACAGAAGGCGTGCGTCACGCTGGAAATCACACCGATTTCGCCGCCGCCATCGCGATAGCGCCAGCGCTCGGCGGTCTCGCCCGAGTAATTGGCCTGGACGGCTTCCAGCGGGAATGCCTCGTCGATACGGCGCACGACATCGGCCGACGACAGCACCTCGTCCATCTGCCAGTGGTTGCTGGCGCCGACATCCATGAATTCGATAAAGCGGACGATGATGCCGCTGTTGCGGAAGTGACGTGCCATTGGCACGATTTCCTGGTCGTTGGTGCCGCGCTTGACCACCATATTGACCTTGATCGGGGCCAGGCCCACTGCCTGGGCAACCTCGATGCCGTGCAGCACGTCGCGCACGGCGAAATCCACGTCGTTCATCTTGCGGAACGTGACGTCGTCGATGGCGTCCAGGCTGACCGTCACGCGGCTCAGGCCAGCATCGCGCAGCGACTGTGCCTTGCGCGCCAGCAGCGATGCGTTGGTGGTCAGCGTCAGGTCCAGCGGCTTGCCGGATGCCGTCTCGATGCGCGCCAGCATTTCCACCAGGCGCTCGATGTTCTTGCGCAGCAGCGGTTCGCCGCCGGTCAGCCGGATCTTCTCGACGCCCTGGGCCACGAACAGCCGCGCCACCCGTTCGATTTCCTCGAAACTCAGCAGTTCGGAGTGGGGCAGGAACGTGTAGTCCTTGTCGAACACTTCCTTTGGCATGCAATAGACGCAGCGGAAGTTGCAGCGGTCGGTGACGGAGATGCGCAGGTCGTGCAGCGGCCTGCCCCGGGTGTCGGCCACGAGCCCGGTCGGAGCCATCAGGCGCGACGGAATGCTCGGCACCATCGAACGGTATCGATGGTCGCGCAGGTCAAGAATCGGAATGACAGTATCGGTCATGGCAGAGTGGGGCCGCGGCTGACCGGTGCGTAGGGCGCCCGGGTGGCCGTTCTGCCTGCCATTCTAGCCGAGGGCGGCTTCACGTCGCGCACAACACTGTCGTGACCGCAGCACAGTTTATGGCGGGGCGCAGCAGTACAGCTGGCGGGTTTGTGCCAAGTCACGTTGGCGACACAGCTTCGCCAATGAAAAAAGGGACGGCGGATGCCGTCCCTTCCTTGTTGCACAGCGTGCAGCGGCGAGGTGTCGCCTTATTGCTGCTGCTGCTGTTGCTGGGCGCCCGTTTCAACCAGGACCATCGGGCCTTCCGGCAGCGGCGGCAGCGGCTTGCGCTCGCGCGGGACGCGCGGCGCCGGCGCGATGCGCGCGGCGGCTTCCTGTGCAGCGGCGAGCTTGGCGCTATCGGTGCGTACCCACTCCAGGCCGGCGGTCGACAGCATCGACTCCAGTGCCGGGGTGCTCGTGCTTGCCGGAGCCGGGGCGGCCACGACAGGTGCAACAGCCACCGGTGCCGGGGCTTCCACGGCGGGAACCGGTGCCGGGGTCACTTCCGGGGTCACGACGACGGGCTCGGGCACCACCGGGGCGGTGGCGACCGGTGCCGGTGTTTCCACGGCCGGAGCCTGGACAGCTGCGGTTTCGATCGTCGGATAAGCCGGGGCGGGCGTCACGACCGGCGCTGGTTGCGGCTCGGCCACGGCGGCAAAGACCGGTTCAGCGGCCGGGGCCGGCGTGACGGGCTCGACGTGCTCCACCGATGCCACCGGGGCGGCTGCCACGGCTTCCACCGGAGTGGCGGTCACGGGAGCCTGCGCCACCAGTGCCGGGGCGGCCTGTTCGGCGGCCTGCTGGGCCACCGGAGCCACCTCGGCCGCTGCCGAAGCCGATTCTTCTTCCGATTCGGTCACGCCGGCGCTGACTTCGGCCAGGTTGCCTTCGTTGACTTCGAGGCCGGTGCCGTCCTCGCGCTCGCGGCGGTAGCGGTTGCGACCACGACGATTGCGGCGGCGGCGCTCTTCGCCTTCACCGGCTTCCGTCGTTGCGCCTTCTTCGCCCAGTGCGCCTTCCGGCACATCCACGGCGGCGACGACGGCCGGTGCAGCCTGGGCTGCCTCGAATGCCGACTGCGGTGCCGTGCCTTCGGCGTTCAGCGGTTCGTCGGTCTCACGGGCCTCGGCGCGCTCGCGTTGGCGTTCGCGTTGACGCTCGCGGCGTTCCTGATTGCGTTCACGGCGGGCTTCGGTGCGCTCGCCCTGGGCAATCGCCGGGGTGGCTTGCTGTGCTTCGCGCGGCTGACGGTCGCCACGCGGCTGACGGTCGCCACGCGGTTCGCGCTGTTCACGCGGTTCGCGTTGCTCGCGTGCTTCGCCACGTTGCGCCTCCGCGCGTTCGCCGCGCTCGGCACGTTCCGTGCGCTCGCCGCGCTGGCCACGACCCTGACGTTCGCCACGTTCGCCGCGCTCGCCACGGCCCTGGCGGCCTTCGCCACGCTCGCCACGTTCACCACGCTGGCCGCGCTCGCCACGACCCTGGCGGTCGCCGCGAGCCTGCGTTTCAGCGGCCGGCTTGGCCGGCTCGGCCACGGGTGCCGGTGCCGGCTTGGCGCCGAACAGGCCCTTCAGCCAGGCGATGAAACCGCCGCTTGCCACCGGCTGGGTGGCCGGCGTGGGGCGGGCGGCCGGGGCGGCGTCCGGCTTCGGCGCGCGCTCGGCACGCGGCACCGATACCGGGGCGGGCGCGTCGGGCGTAATACCCTTGACGGCCGCTTCCTGGCGCGGACGCGCGTCTTCCTTCTTGCGGCTGCTGTAGCTGGTGTCGGCTTCCAGTTCCTTCGCGGCGGCCTCGGCCATGCGGTAGCTGGCGGTCGAGTCTTCCAGGCGCGGGTCGTCGTGACGCAGACGTTCCAGCTTGTAGTGCGGCGTTTCCAGATGCTTGTTCGGGATCAGCAGCACATTGACCTTGAAGCGCAGTTCGATCAGGTTGATGTCCTGACGCTTCTCGTTCAGCAGGAAAGCGGCCACTTCCACCGGCACCTGGCAGTGGATGGCGGCCGTGTTTTCCTTCATCGCCTCTTCCTGGATGATGCGCAGCACCTGCAGGGCGGACGATTCGGTATCGCGGATATGACCTGTTCCATTGCAGCGCGGGCAGGTGATGTGCGAGCCTTCCGACAGCGACGGACGCAGGCGCTGGCGCGACAGCTCCATCAGGCCGAAGCGGCTGATCTTGCCCATCTGCACGCGGGCGCGGTCGTGGCGCAGCGCGTCCTTCAGGCGCGTTTCCACGTCCTTCTGGGCCTTGCCGGACTCCATGTCGATGAAGTCGATCACGATCAGGCCACCCAGGTCGCGCAGGCGCAGCTGGCGGGCGATCTCGTCGGCGGCTTCCAGGTTCGTGCGCAGCGCGGTTTCCTCGATGTCCGCACCCTTGGTGGCGCGGGCCGAGTTCACGTCAACCGACACGAGGGCTTCGGTATGGTCGATCACGATGGCACCGCCGGAAGGCAGCATCACCATGCGCGAGTACGCCGATTCGATCTGGTGCTCGATCTGGAAACGCGAGAACAGCGGCACATCGTCGCGGTACTTCTTCACGCGACTCATGTTGTCGGGCATCACCACGCTCATGAAAGCGCGGCCCTGCTCGTAGATCTCGTCGGTATCGATCAGGATCTCGCCGATATCGGGCTGGAAGTAATCGCGGATGGCGCGGATTACCAGGCTCGATTCCAGATAGATCAGCAGCGGGGCCTTGTTGTCGCCGGCGGCGCCGTCGATGGCCTTCCACAGCTGCAGCAGGTAGTTCAGGTCCCACTGCAGTTCCTCGGCCGCACGGCCGATACCGGCGGTGCGGGCGATGATGCTCATGCCTTCCGGCACCTGCAGCTGCGCCATCGTCTCGCGCAGTTCCTGGCGGTCTTCGCCCTCGATGCGGCGCGACACGCCACCGCCACGCGGGTTGTTCGGCATCAGAACCAGGTAACGGCCGGCCAGCGAGATGAACGTGGTCAGGGCGGCGCCCTTGTTGCCACGCTCTTCCTTTTCCACCTGGACGATCAGTTCCTGGCCTTCATGCAGGGCGTCCTGGATGCGCGCGTTGCGCACGTCCACGCCGTCCTTGAAGAAGGCCCGGGCCACTTCCTTGAACGGCAGGAAGCCGTGGCGCTCTTCGCCGTAATTGACGAAGCAGGCTTCCAGCGACGGTTCGATACGGGTAATGACACCCTTGTAGATGTTGCCCTTGCGCTGTTCGCGCCCGGCAGTTTCGATGTCGATGTCGATCAGTTTCTGTCCATCGACGATCGCGACGCGCAACTCCTCCTGTTGCGTCGCGTTAAACAGCATGCGTTTCATCGCAATACCTCACTCCAGTGTCGCGGGAGCCCAATGGGTCATGAGTGGGTCATGCCCGCGACGGTCCAGGGAGCACGCGAGGAAAGAGAGCGAGGGCGGGAGAATTGCCGGAGTTGCCGGCGCGTTCTGCTATGCGGCCGGCTGGGCGCGGGTGAAAGGAGAGGGTGTCGGCGTCCCGTCATCCGCAAAAAGCCTGCGGGCGATCCGCTGCTGGGTCGGGAGAGGGCAAATGGGCCTTGCTCCTGATGCAGCGATATCTGGCGGATGCCGGCGGGCCGGGGGCGAGGGCGGCATGTCGGCCGTGCCATCGGCACGGGCAACGCTGCCCATCGCAGCCGGGCCGGGATGGCCAGGACGCGTCAAAGAGCAAGTCATCCGGACACAGCAGTTGCATGCCATTGCCAAACCGACCTGTCCGCTGGCGGGCGCGCCGCTGGTTCTTCGCGTTCTGCGCTCGGGCGCCGCTGCCGGATCGTCGAACTACGACGACCACCGGCAAGTCGCGGCGGGTACTGCAGGTCGGTTGGCAGGGTGTCACCTGCCGGGCCGGCACCGGTTCCCGGTGCGGGCGGTCTTCTCTCACCGATGCGGATGCCCTTTCGCTGGCACCCGCATTGAATTCTTTTCTACCTGAACACTCTGTTTCCACGTGTCGGCCGGCTGGTTGCCGAAGCCGCCTCTGGGCGACTTCCTGCGCGCCGGCGCGGCGCGTGCGTGCTGCTGATTGCCACCATTTGCCTGTCTGGCGCTTGCGGGGTACGCAACATGCGGGAGACGGGCCGGGCTGGCGGCAACCCGAAGTGTAAAATGCGATATCTCGCGCGGATACTGGTGGGACTACCCAAGACAACTGCCTGGATGCCCCGCATATTCCGTTCCGGTTTGCCGCAAAAATGGCAGGCATTCCGGTTGGGGTTCGCGCCAAACATCGCTTACACAGGTCGCACATTTCCGGTATTTGACCGGGAACGGCCGGGAAATTATATTGAAAATGAATGAGTTACGCCATCAAATTGAAACGGAGCCGCGCTCCCGCGCGAGCGGCCTCCAGGTGGCGTATGTCACGATTGACGAGAGTGCCGAAGGGCAGCGCATCGACAACTTCCTGCTGAAGGTTGCCAAGGGGGTGCCCAAGAGCCACATCTACCGGGTGCTGCGCTCGGGCGAAGTTCGTGTGAACAAGGGCCGGATCGACGCAACTTACCGGCTGAAGCTGGGCGATGTCGTACGGATACCACCGATGCGCGTGGCCGAAAAGGCAGCGGAAGGCACTTTCGTGCCGGCCGGCGAGTTCCCCATCCTGTTTGAAGACACCCATCTGCTGGTCATCGACAAGCCGGCCGGCGTGGCCGTGCATGGCGGGTCGGGCGTGGCGTTCGGCGTGATCGAGCAACTGCGCCGGGCGCGGCCGGAGGCCAAGTTCCTGGAGCTGGTGCACCGGCTGGATCGCGAAACCTCGGGCATCCTGGTGCTGGCGAAGAAGCGCTCGGCGCTGGTGCACCTGCACGAGCAGATTCGCGGCAGCGACATGGACAAGCGCTACTTCGCCTGCGTGGCCGGCGAATTCCCCAACGCGCGCCAGCACGTGAAGCTGCCTCTATATAAATACAGCACGCCGGACGGCGAGCGGCGTGTGCGCGTGCAGGCTGACGGGCTGGCGTCGCACACGATCTTCAATCGCGTAAAGGCGTTCGAGGGTTTCACGCTGCTGGAAGCGGAGCTCAAGACCGGCCGCACGCACCAGATCCGCGTGCATCTGCAGTCGACCGGCTTCCCGATCGTCGGCGACGAGAAGTACGGTGATTTTGCGCTCAACAAGGCGCTTTCCCGCAGTGGCGCAAAGCCAGGCATGAAACGGATGTTCCTGCACGCCCACAAGCTGACGTTCATCCATCCGAATACCGGCGACCCGATCACGGTATCGGCGCCGCTGCCTCCCGAATGTGTCGATTTTTTGCAACAATTGACTCCTATCGGCGCTGCTTCGTGAGGAATGGCGCACGCGCCGCAATCCATATCTGCAACACTTTCCGCATCGACCAAGGACCGCAATGGGCAGGCAGCGCTTCGACCTGATCGTCTTCGACTGGGATGGAACCCTGATGGATTCCACGCCCACCATCGCCAAATGCATTCAGCTGGCCAGCCGCGACCTGGGTTTGCCAGTGCCCGACGACAGCGCCGCCAGCCACGTGATCGGGCTGGGACTCAAGGACGCGCTGTCCTACGCCGTGCCGACGCTCGATCCGGCCGACTACCCGCGTCTGGCTGAGCGCTATCGCTATCACTTCCTGACCCGCGACGCCGACCTGGTGCTGTTTCCCGGCGTGCGCGAAATGCTCGAGGCCCTGCACACCGAGCACTATTTCCTGGGCGTGGCGACTGGCAAGACCCGCGTGGGTCTGGAGCGTGCGCTCGCAAGCACCGGCCTGGGCAAGCTGTTCGACGCCACACGTTGCGCGGACGAGACATTCTCGAAGCCGCATCCGGCCATGCTGCATGAACTGACACGTGAACTGGGTCAGGACATCGAGCGCACGGTCATGATCGGCGACACCACGCACGATCTGCAGATGGCGATCAACGCCGGGGCGCAGGGTCTGGGTGTGTGTTACGGAGCACATCCGGCGGATTCGCTGCGCGCCATGTCGCCGGTACATTGCGCCACGTCGATTGCCGATCTGCAGCAGTGGCTGCTCGACCATGCCTGATGACAGCCTGACGCCACGCCGTCTGTGCTCGGCGGTCGATCTGGTCGATGGCGGTGCTGGCGTGCGCTTCACCGTCCGCATGGCTTCGCGCGATATTGGCGCGTTTGCGATCCGCTACGACGGCGTTGCGTACGGCTACCTGAACCAGTGCGCTCATGTGCCCATGGAGCTCGACTGGCAGGAAGGACAGTTTTTCGATAGTGCAGGCCTATACTTGATGTGTGCGACACATGGCGCGACCTACGCGCCAGACACCGGCCTGTGCGTAGGCGGCCCTTGCCGGGGCGCCGCGCTGGCCAAGCTCCGTATCGAGGAACGCGAAGGAGCTGTCTTCTGGCAGCCCGAAGCCCCTTTTTTTGCGCCCGACGCCAGCTGAGCGGAGCCGGGTCTTCGTTTGACGCTTGAGTCCATCTGCATGACAGAACAGCAAAAACCGCCATCATCCGAACAAACGGGTCAACCTGAGCAGCGTCCCGACGAGCACACCCCCGGCAGCGAGACGCTGGAAACGGCGCAGCATGCGGACTATCCGCTCGAACGCGAACTGAAGGCCGGCGACGATGCCGCACGGCGCGAGGCCGACGAGCGCCGGGCGCGCATGGCCGGCCAGGCCGCCGCGCCGGTCGGTGGCGCCAGCGCCAGTGGCGGCTGGGAGCGCGATGTGCTGGAAAAGGTGCTGATGGCCAGCCTGCGCGAGCAACGCTCGGCCCGGCGCTGGAAGATCTTCTTCCGGCTGGTGGGGCTGGGCATCCTGGCGCTGATCCTGTTCGCGGTTATCGATTTCAAGGGTGACAGCCTGACCAGCACCAGCGGTCGCCATACGGCCATGGTTACGCTGGAAGGAGAGATCGCCGCCGGCACGCCGGCCAGCGCCGAATCGATCAATGCATCGCTGCAGGCCGCGTTTGCCGACGCCACGGCAGCGGGCGTGATCCTGAAGATCAACTCGCCTGGCGGGTCGCCGGTGCAGGCCGGCATCATCAACGACGAGATCCATCGCCTGCGCAAGCTCTATCCGGACAAGCCGTTCTACGTGGTGGTGGAGGAAATCTGCGCGTCGGGCGGCTATTACGTGGCCGCGGCAGCCGACAAGATCTATGTCGACAAGGCCAGTATCGTCGGCTCGATCGGCGTGCTGATGGATGGTTTCGGCTTCACCGGCCTGATGGACAAGCTGGGCGTCCAGCGCCGGCTTTACACGTCTGGCGCCAACAAGGGCATGCTCGATCCGTTCTCGCCCGAGGTGCCGCGCCAGAAGGCGTTCGCGGAGTCGATGCTCAAGCAGATCCACCAGCAATTCATCGACGTGGTCAAGGAAGGCCGGGGCGATCGCCTCAAGAGCGATCCGGATCTCTTCTCGGGCTTGTTCTGGTCAGGCGAGCGCGCGGTGGAGCTGGGTCTGGCCGATGGCCTGGGCAACGCCGACTACGTGGCGCGGGACCTGTTCAAGGCCGAAGATATCGTCGACTACACCGTCAAGGAGAACATTGCCGAGCGCGTCGCCAAGCGGTTTGGCGCGGCGATGGGTTCCGCGGCGATGAAGATGATGCTGATGAACGCGTCGGCGCCGGCAGTGCGCTGATGGATCTGGCGGTTTTCCGTCCTCTCCCGGCGGGAGGGGGCGGGGCGGTACCAGTTCTTGTCAGTGGCTTGCTAGTTAACTAGTAGCTGTAGCGATTGCCAGCTACTGCGCCAGCAGCGAAAAAATCGCCGGGCGCTTGTGCAGTTCCAGACGATCCGGCCGCCAGGCCGAAATCGGCAGTGTGACGATGGTCTCCGACGGCAGCGTCAGGTCCACCGCGATCGACAACAGCGTGGTGCCCGAACAATGCTGGCGCAACGCGTCGAGCAGCGCACCATTGCGATACGGCGTCTCGATCCACACCTGCGTTTGCTGCGCCTTGCGCGACCGCTGCTCCAGGTCGCGCAGCTTCTTCGCACGTTCGTCTGCGTCCACCGGCAGGTAGCCATTGAACGCGAAGCTCTGGCCGTTCAGGCCCGATCCCATGACCGCCAGCAGGATCGAACTGGGGCCGACCAGCGGCCGCACCTTGATGCCGCGCGAGTGGGCCAGCCGCACCAGGTCGGCACCCGGATCGGCCACGGCCGGCACGCCCGCTTCGGAAAGCAGGCCGCCGTCACGCCCGGCGGCGATGGGGTCGAGCAGGGCGCCCAGCGCATCAGCCTTCGTATTGACGTTCAGCTCGAGGATCTCGATCTGCTGGATGGCATGCGTCAGGGGCGCGGTCTCGCCAAGCTTCTTCAAAAAGGCGCGCGCCGTCTTGGCGTTCTCGGCCACCAGATAATCAAGCCGCGCCGCAATCTGCTGCACACCGGCGGGAATCACATCCATCACCGGATCGAACTCGTCGCGCTTGCCGAGCGTGTTGGGAATCAGGAAAAGCGTGCCAGCCATGGTTCAGGCTCCAAAGAACGGATAGCCGGCCTGGCGCAGCATTCCTGTCAGCGCCACCAGCGGCAGGCCGATCAGGGCCGTGGGATCATCCGATTCCACGCGCGAAAGCAGGGCGATGCCAAGGCCCTCTGCCTTGGCGCTGCCGGCGCAGTCGTACGGTGTTTCGATGCGCAGATAGGCATCCAGCTCTGCATCGGTCAGGTTGCGGAACGTGACCAGTGTCTGCACGTCAGCCAGTTGTGCCACGCCGGTACGGCTGTCGAGCAGGCACAGGGCCGAATGAAAGGTGACGGTTCGGCCACGCATAAGCTGCAGCTGCGCCAGCGCCTTGTCGTGGGTGCCGGGTTTGCCGATCTGCATGTCGTCGAGCGTGCAGACCTGGTCGGACCCGATCACCAGTGCGCCAGGGTGCCGCGCCGCGATGGCTTCGGCCTTCAGTCGCGCCAGGCGCAGTGCCGTGGCGTCGGGGCGCTCGCCGGGCAGTGGCGTTTCGTCGATATCGGGCGTTGCCACCTCGAACGGGATCTGCAGACGCGTCAGCAGATCGCGGCGGTAAGGAGAGCTCGACCCAAGGATCAGGGCAGGGCGGGAGTCGGATGACATATATAGATAGCGCCAGAAAGCGGTGAGGAACAGTTTTCGGCTTGTATACTTTGACCGTTCCGGGAAATTCCACGTATAATCGCGCGTTTAGCTGCACAGGCACATGCGTTGCCTGCTACGTGTGGCAAACAAGGCATTTATTGCGATTCAGTCTGTATGAGTCAGCCGACCCAGCCAGCGGCGTCCGCCGTGGCCTTCGATCTGCGTGAAACCGATCTCTTCGCCTTCTGCCGCAAAGGTGGCAATGTGGCGGGAGAGGTGCCAGTGCGCGATTTGCCGCGCATCTTAGCCGAGACGGCTGCCGATGCGCCAGCATCGGCCCAGGGCGAGGCGTTCTCGTACACCCTGAGCGGCTTTGTCCGCGAGGAGGCGGCCGAGCCCGGCGCGGCCGTATCGCAACGCCTGTTTGTCGACGTGACGGTCAACGGCCGTGTCTGGCTCGATTGCCAGCGCTGCCTTGGGGTGTATCCCGAGCCGATCGCGACGGAAATGCGTTTTGAAGTGGTGGCCAGCGAAGCGGCTGCCGACGATGCGTCGATGGATGACGACGAACTCGACGTGATCGTGGGTTCGAAGAAGTTTTCGACGCTGGATCTGATTGAAGATGAAGTGCTGCTGGCATTGCCTTCGGCACCGAAGCATGAAGTCTGCCCAACGGTACACGAGTCGCTCGTGACCGGGGCAGACGGCGAGGTGGAGCCCGAGGCGCCACCCGCGGAAGAAAAGCGGCCTTCGCCCTTCGCGGCGCTGGCCGGCCTGAAGACCAAGCACTGACGCCGCGCTGAGCGTGGCCGTGGCAGGTCTCACGGTAGCAGGTCAAGCATCCAGCCGGGCCCCGGCTACGCCTTGCGCAGGATGCGTGTGTTAATATCGCAAAATTCTCGAAGGAGTCATCATGGCTGTTCAACAGAACAAGAAGTCGCCGTCCAAGCGCGGCATGCACCGCTCGCACGACCATCTGTCGGTCGCACCCCTGGCCGTTGAGCCGACCACGGGCGAAACCCACCTGCGCCACCATGTCAGCCCGAACGGCTACTACCGTGGTCGCAAGGTCATCAAGACCAAGAACGACTGACCAGGTCGTCTGGCGTGACCCTGTGTCTCGCTCGCGCACGTTGTCAGGTGTAAAACAGGAAAGCGGCAAGCTCGTTGCCGCTTTTTTGTTGGGCGCTCGTCGCCCGCACGGCAGCGTATCCGCGCGTCCGGCTGGTTGCGTCCCCGCGAACCGATGCGGCGGGTGCCGGCGCGCTTTCCGTATCAGGAAACAATGACGATCAAGCTCGCTATCGACTGCATGGGCGGTGATCACGGAGTCTCCGTGACAGTGCCGGCAGCGATCAGTTTTCTTTCCCGTCACGACGACGCCGAGATGATCCTCGTCGGCCTGCCCGACGCCATCGGCGCACAGCTGAAGAAGCTGCATGCAAGCGATCATCCGCGCGTGACCATCGTGCCCGCGACCGAAGTCATCACCATGGATGACCCGGTGGAAGTGGCGCTGCGCAAGAAGAAAGACTCTTCGATGCGCGTGGCCGTGACGCAAGTCAAGGAAGGCAAGGCTGGCGCCTGTATTTCCGCTGGCAATACCGGCGCGCTGATGGCGGTTTCACGCTATGTGCTGAAGACGCTCGAAGGCATCGAGCGGCCGGCCATCGCCACCACGATTCCCAACGAACAGGGCTGGGGCACCACGGTGCTCGACCTTGGCGCCAACGCCGACTGCGAGCCGGAGCACCTGCTGCAGTTCGCGCGCATGGCCGAAGCCATGGTTGCGGTGGTGGATCACAAGGACCACCCGACGGTGGGCCTGCTCAATATCGGCGAGGAAGTGATTAAGGGCAACGAGGTGGTCAAGGCCGCCGGCGAGCTGCTGCGCGCTTCCGAGCTCAACTTCTACGGCAACGTGGAAGGCAACGACATCTTCAAGGGCACGACCGACATCGTTGTCTGCGACGGCTTCGTCGGCAATGTGGCGCTCAAGAGCACCGAAGGCCTGGCGAAGATGATCGGCAGCATGATCAAGGAAGAGTTCACGCGCTCCTGGTTTACCAAGCTGCTGGCCGCCGTGGCGATGCCGGTACTGTCGCGCCTGGCGCGGCGGCTGGATCCCGCCCGCTACAATGGTGCATCGCTGCTGGGGCTGCGCGGGCTGGTGATCAAGAGCCACGGTTCCGCCGATGCCCATTCTTTTGAGTGGGCGATAAAACGCGGGTATGATGCGGCCAGAAATGGCGTCATCGAGCGCATTGCCAAGGCCTTTGCCAACAAGTCCGGTGCCCCTGGCGCCGCGACGGGCGGCCCGGAGACAGACACACCGGACCCACATTCCGATACCCGTGCCGCCTGAGGCCGCGCGCCCGTCACGGGCGGGTGGCCGGACGTTCCGCCCGATGGCCCTGGCCCGGGCGGACCGGTGAGCACCACGATCCGACACACTCATGACCAAGTACGCAAAAATCATCGGTACGGGGAGCTACCTGCCCCCGCGGCGCGTCACGAATCACGACCTCGCCGTGCAGCTTGCCGAAAAGGGTATCGAGACCAGCGACGAGTGGATCGTCTCGCGCAGCGGCATTTCGGCGCGCCACTGGGCCGAGGCCGACGTTACGTCGAGCGACCTGGCCGTCAAGGCCGCTGAGCAGGCGATTGCCGCCGCGGGCATCGACCGCCAGGACATCGACCTGATCATCGTCGCCACGTCGACCCCCGACTTCGTGTTTCCGAGCACCGCCTGCCTGGTGCAGCGGAAGCTCGGCATCACCAACAACTGCGCAGCGTTCGACTTGCAGGCGGTGTGCTCGGGCTTCGTCTATGCGATGGCGACGGCTGACAAGTTCATCCGCAGTGGCTCGCACAAGAACGTGCTCGTGATCGGGTCCGAAGTGTTCTCGCGCATCCTCGATTTCAACGACCGCACCACCTGCGTGCTGTTTGGCGATGGCGCGGGCGCCGTGGTGCTGAGCGCCTCTGACGAGCCGGGCATCCTGTCGTCGGCCATGCATTCGGACGGCAACCACGTGGACATCCTCTGCGTGCCGGGCAATGTGTCGGGCGGTGCCATCACCGGCAATGCCTTCCTGCACATGGACGGCCAGGCCGTGTTCAAGCTGGCCGTGACCGTGCTGGACAAGGTGGCGCGCGAGGCGATCGCGGCAGCCGAAATGCAGGCCGACGAGATCGACTGGCTGATTCCGCACCAGGCCAATATCCGCATCATGCAGGGCACGGCCAAGAAGCTGGGCCTGCCGGGCGAGCGCATGGTGGCCACGGTGCACGAACATGGCAACACGTCTGCCGCATCGATTCCGCTGGCGCTGGACGTCGCCGTGCGCGATGGCCGCATCAAGCCGGGCCAGACCGTGCTGATGGAAGGCGTTGGCGGTGGCTTCACCTGGGGTGCGGTGCTGCTGCGCATGTAATATGCGGCCGGTGCGCGCGCCCGAGCGTGCTGCACCGTTCGAAACGAAACGTTGTATAGCTAGACTGGATTTCCGATGAAATTCGCATTCGTTTTTCCCGGACAGGGTTCGCAGTCGGTTGGCATGCTGAACGCGTTTGCCGACAACCCCGTAGTGCGTGCGACGCTCGAGGAAGCCTCGACGGCGCTGGGCCAGGACATCGGCAAGCTGATCGCCGAAGGCCCTGCGGAAGACCTGAACCTGACGACCAACACGCAACCCGTGATGTTGACGGCTGCGGTTGCCGTGTACCGTGCCTGGCTCGATGCCGGCGGTCCGGCCCCGGCCCTGGTGGCCGGCCACAGCCTTGGCGAATATTCGGCGCTGGTGGCCGCGGGCGTGATCCCGTTCGCCGAAGCCGTGCCGCTGGTGCGTTTCCGCGCCCAGGCCATGCAGGAAGCCGTGCCGGTGGGCGAGGGCGGCATGGCCGCCATCCTCGGCCTGTCCGATGACGACGTGCGCGCCGCGTGCGCCGAAGCTGCGGCGGCTGGTGCCGGCGTGGTGGAGGCCGTAAACTTCAACGCCCCGGCGCAGGTCGTGATCGCCGGCCACAAGGGCGCCGTGGAAAAGGCCTGCGAAATCGCCAAGGCCAAGGGCGCCAAGCGCGCGCTGCCGCTGCCGGTTTCGGCACCGTTCCACTCGTCGCTGCTCAAGCCCGCATCGGATCGCCTGCGCGAGCGCATGGCTGGCCTGGCGTTCGCCGCCCCGGCCATTCCGCTGGTGAACAACGTCGACGTGGCTATCGTCAGCGATCCGGCACAGATCAAGGACGCGCTGGTGCGCCAGGCCGCCGCGCCGGTGCGCTGGGTCGAGTGCGTGCAGAAGATGGCTGCCGAAGGCGTCACGCATGTGATCGAATGCGGCCCGGGCAAAGTTCTGGCCGGCATGACCAAGCGCATCGACGGCAACCTCGTCGGTGGTGCAATCTTTGATCCGGCATCGCTGCAGGAAACGCTGGCGCTGCTGAAATAAGACCAAGGAACGAACGTAACATGAGCAAGACTCTGGAAAATCAGGTCGCGCTGGTAACGGGCGCCTCGCGCGGCATCGGCCGGGCGATCGCTCTGGAACTCGCACGCCAGGGCGCTACCGTGATCGGTACGGCCACGAGCGAATCGGGTGCAGCCGGCATCAGCGAATACCTGTCGGCCGAAGGGCTGAAGGGCAATGGCGTGGTGCTGAACGTGAACGATGCCGCGCGCTGCGACGCAGTGATCGACGAGATCGTGAAGACGCACGGTGGCCTGGCAGTGCTGGTGAACAATGCCGGCATCACGCAGGACCAGCTGGCCATGCGCATGAAGGACGACGACTGGACGGCCGTCATCGACACGAACCTGACGGCGGTGTTCCGCCTGGCGCGCGCCGTGCTGCGCCCGATGATGAAGGCCCGCGGTGGCCGCATCATCAACATCACTTCGGTGGTGGGTTCGACGGGTAATCCGGGTCAGATGAACTACGCGGCGGCCAAGGCCGGCGTGGAAGGCATGACCCGTGCACTGGCTGCCGAGATCGGCAGCCGCAATGTGACGGTGAATTGCGTGGCACCGGGTTTCATCGATACGGACATGACGAAGGTGCTGTCGGAAGAGCAGCATGCTGCTCTCAAGACGCGCATCCCTCTGGGCCGTCTGGGCCAACCGGAAGACATCGCCAACGCGGTGGCTTTCCTGGCCGGTCCGCAGGCCGCCTACATCACGGGCACTACGCTGCACGTGAACGGTGGCATGTACATGAACTGAGGATTTAAACCGGCTTCGGTTTCGAGGGAGAAGCCGAAAGAAGCCGGTTGAAGCAGTAGTTTTTGAAACCAATCGGGCGCGAATCTTGCAAAGGTTGGCAGGCGGATTTTTTGTGGTCCAAACCTGCTAAAATGCGCCCACTTTTTGTCGAACATTCCCTGGAGGGTTACATGGACAATATCGAACAACGCGTCAAGAAAATCGTGGCTGAACAGCTTGGCGTGGCCGAGGCAGACATCAAGAACGAATCGTCGTTCGTGAATGATCTCGGTGCGGACTCGCTGGACACGGTTGAACTCGTGATGGCGTTGGAAGATGAATTCGGCATGGAAATTCCGGATGAGGAAGCCGAAAAGATCACGACCGTGCAACAAGCCATCGACTACGCCACCGCGCACGTCAAGGCCTAAGCCGTCGTCATCATATTCCGAGCCACAGAAGGCGCATGGACGGGGCCGTCACGGTCCTGTCATGCCGTTTTCTGTGGCTTTCGTCTGTTCGAAGAAGCTGAACCGGATCGATCCCCAGCAGAGCGCCCATGCCATGGTTTGTCGGCAGGCGCGGCGGGATCCTGAAGTCATCCGTTTCCACTTCACGCACTCGTAGGAAAATATAGTGAGCCGTCGTCGCGTCGTCGTCACTGGGCTTGGCCTTGTGTCTCCGGTCGGAAACACGGTTGCCGAAGGCTGGGCCAACCTGGTTGCCGGCAAGTCCGGCATCGCCACCATTACCAAATTCGATCACTCCGCCCTGGCTGTGCATTTCGCCGGCGAAGTGAAGGGCTTCAACGCCGAGGACTACATCCCGGCCAAGGAAGCCCGCAACATGGATACCTTTATCCATTTCGGCATCGCCGTAGGTACCCAGGCGCTGAAGGACAGCGGCCTGGAGATCACCGAGGCCAATGCCGAACGCGTGGGCGTGCTGGTCGGTTCCGGCATCGGCGGTCTGCCGATGATCGAAGACACGCAGATGACGCTGGCCAACCGTGGTCCGCGCCGCATCTCGCCGTTCTTCGTGCCGGGCTCGATCATCAACATGATCTCGGGTCACCTGTCGATCATCCACGGCCTGAAGGGTCCGAACCTGGCCGCCGTGACGGCCTGCACGACCGGCCTGCACAGCATCGGCCTGGCCGCCCGCCTGATCCAGGCCGGCGACGCCGATGTGATGGTGGCCGGCGGAGCCGAATCGACCGTCTCGCCGCTGGGTATCGGCGGTTTCGCCGCCGCCCGTGCACTGTCGACCCGCAACGAAGACCCGGCCACCGCTTCGCGTCCGTGGGACAAGGATCGTGACGGTTTCGTGCTGGGCGAAGGCGCCGGTGTGATGGTGCTGGAAGAGTACGAGTCGGCCAAGGCGCGCGGTGCGCGTATCTACGCCGAACTGGTGGGCTTCGGCATGAGCGGCGACGCTTACCACATGACCGCACCGAGCACCGATGGTCCGCGCCGCTGTATGGTCGCGGCGCTCAAGGACGCCGGCGTGAACCCGGACGAGGTCAACTACCTCAACGCCCATGGCACGTCGACGCCGCTTGGCGACAAGAACGAGTCGGACGCCATCAAGCTGGCGCTGGGCGATGCCGCCTACAAGGTTGCCGTCAACTCGACCAAGTCGATGACCGGCCACCTGCTGGGTGGTGCGGGCGGGCTGGAATCGGTCTTCACCGTGCTGGCGATCCACAATCAGGTATCGCCGCCGACCATCAACATCTTCAACCAGGATCCCGAGTGCGATCTGGATTACGTGGCCAACACGGCGCGTGAAATGAAGATCGACGTGGCCGTGAAGAACAACTTCGGCTTCGGTGGCACCAACGGCACGCTGGTTTTCCGCCGTATCTGAGCGGTGTGACGCGCCCGTCCGTGGCGCGTCGACGGGATCCTGCCGGCAGTAGGGGCGGGTCCCGGTTTCTTCTTCGTGTTCCCCCTGATCGTCCCGCCGCAATGCCTCCGGGTTGCACGCAGGTGCAACCGGAGCCAGCCGGTGAAGGAACCAAATTGCGTAGCCACGGTCACAGAATGCGCTTTGCGACACCCGAAGGCGCACGGATCGTAGGTAAAATACAACGCTTGTCGTGACGACAAAACCAAGAGATACACTGCAGCAGGTGAACCATTCGTGAGCGAACGCGAAGCCGATCAGCTTCTAGTTGAACGCGTCCAGCAGGGCGACAAGAAGGCCTTTGAACTGCTGGTGGTCAAGTACCACCGCAAGATCATTCGCCTGATCTCGCGCCTTGTCCGTGACCCCGCAGAAGTGGAGGATGTGGCGCAGGATGCCTTTATCAAGGCATACCGTGCCTTGCCCCAGTTCCGGGGGGAGTCCGCCTTCTACACCTGGCTGTATCGGATCGCGGTGAACACCGCCAAGAACTACCTGGCAACCCAGGGGCGCCGTCCGGAAGCAAACAGCGATATCGATGCTGAAGAGGCTGAAACTTTTGCGGACGGTGAGCAACTAAGGGATATCAATACGCCGGAGTCCATGCTTCACACGCGCCAGGTTGCCGATACGGTGAACCGCGCCATGGAAGCACTGCCGGAAGAATTACGCACCGCCATCACGCTGCGCGAGATCGAAGGCCTCAGCTATGAGGAGATCGCGGAGGCGATGGGGTGTCCGATCGGTACGGTGCGCTCGCGGATTTTCCGGGCGCGCGAAGCGATCGCAGAGAAGTTGCGGCCCCTGCTGGGAACGGCAGAGGGCAAGCGATGGTAAGTGAGAATGTCGTGCAGCCAGCGTTGCAGCCTATTCCTGCATCGATAAACGACAAGCGGTAGTGACGGGATTTATCGGTGTTCAATGGAATTTCTTGGGGTTGGAAATGGGTCAGGCTCATAAGCAGTCGGTTCATGTAATGGAAGCAGCGGAGCAGATCTCGATCCTGATGGATGGGGAACTGCAGGCGCACGAAATCGACGCGGCACTCGATATCGCCAAGGGCGATACCGGCATGGCCGAATGGTCGATGTATCAACTGATCGGTGACACGCTGCGCTCGGAAGAACTGACGCACGCGGGGTCGACCACGGATTTTCTTTCCCGTTTCTCCGCGCAACTCGAGTCCGAGCCACACGTGCTGGTGCCGGCCGTGGCCGCCGCTGGCCGGCAGCGCCTGCTGGTGCGCCCGTCGTGGGTGCGACGCGTCGTGCCTGGAACCGCAATTGCGGCCGCAGTTGCCGCTGTCAGCTGGGTGGTTGTGCCGCAGATGCGCGGGCCGGGCGACACCGGTGCGCCGGATGCCATCGTGGCGCGCGTGGAGCAGCAGCCGGGTGGTGCGATGAAGGCGGGTGCCTCGGTCGCGCCGGCAGCCGGCGGGATCGTCACGGTATCTGCTGACAACGCGCAGATGATCCGCGATCCACGTCTCGACGAGTACCTGCGTGCGCACCGCACGTCTGTGGCAACGGACGCCTTTGTGCCGACCATGCGTACCGTGGCCAATGGTGCCAACTTCTCCCAGGATAATTCGCAGGAATAATGCCGGACATGCATAAAGGACGGTCGCCCGCCGATGTCGCGGGCGTACACGGAAAGAAGGGCCTGCGCAGGTCCTTTTTTCTGGCCTTGTGTCTGACCGCTGCCGCAGCCGCCGCGCAGCCGTCTGACAGCGCGCTGAGTCGACGCGATGCCACCGCGTGGCTCAACAAGATCCACCGCGCCGCGCAGCGCGAAAACTACGTCGGCACGCTGATCTACCAGCGCGGCAGCGTCATGCATGCCTCGCGTATCCAGCACTACAGCGACCTCGTCAACAACGAATACGAACGGCTGGAAACGCTTGACGGCAAGCCGCGCGAGGTACTGCGGCAGAACGACGTGGTGCACAGTCTGATCCCCGAGGCGAAGCTCGTCGTGATCGAGAAGCAGGAGGCGAAGGACCGCTTCCCCGCGCTGCTCGCGACCAACAAGAGCGACGTGCTGGATCTGTACGACATGCGCAAGCTGCCCGCCGAGCGCGTGGCGGGCGTCGAGTGCGAGGTCTTCGCGCTGGAGCCACACGATGGCGCGCGCTATGCGGTGCGCCTGTGGGCGGACAAGAATTCCGGCCTGCTGATGCGCGCGCAGACGATTGGCGAAGGCGGCAAGGTGCTCGAACAGGTGGCGTTCTCGCAGGTCGACATCGGCGTGCCGTCCGACAAGCAACGCATCCTGAACGCAATCAAGGGTGCAAGCTCGTGGAATCACTACGAGGTTAGCTACCAGCCGGCGAATATCGCCGACGAGGGGTGGACGATCAACGCCCCGATCAAGGGCTTCCAGAAGATTCGAGAGGTGCGCCGCCCACTTGGCGAGCTGCGCGCGCCGACGCAGGGTGGTGCCAAGCCCTCCGGCGTCTTCGAGGTACTGCAGATCGTCTACAGCGACGGGCTGACCGGACTCTCGGTGTTTATCGAGCCGGTGTCCGAACAACGCGCCCGCCGCGAAGGCGTGGCTTCACTGGGCGCCACCCAGGTGGTGGTGCGACGGGTGTCCGACTATTGGATTACCGTGGTCGGCGAGGTGCCTGCCGCAACCGTGAAGCAGTTCGCAGCCGGCGTGGAGTACCGCCCGCCCAAGGCGGTACACTGACCGAATCTTGGCGTGGCGGCGACGGGGCAGCGAATCCCTCGCCGGACCACCAGGCAGTGCGCTTCGCAGGCGCCCCGGCCTTGGCCTGCCGCGAAGCATCCGTTTCTCGCTGATTCTCCCGGGAGTTCGTCGATGATTTCCAGATCCCCCGCCCTGGCGCGGGCCATGGTCATGGTGGCCATGCTCGTGCTCGGTCCGGCCGTTTCCGAACTGGGCCATGCCCAGGCGGCGGCCTCGAATTACAACCTGCCCGATTTCACGGACCTAGTCGAGAAGGCCAGTCCGGCCGTGGTCAATATCCGTACCACCGAGCGGGTCCGGTCGCGTGGCGGCAATTCGCCCGACGACGATGAAATGGCGGAGTTCTTCCGTCGATTCTTTGGCGTACCGATGCCTGGGCAGCCTACGCCGCCGCGTCGTGGGCAACCGCAGACGCCGCCCCAGGGCGAGGAGCAGAGCCGTGGCGTGGGCTCGGGGTTCATCATCAGCCAGGATGGCTACGTGATGACCAACGCTCACGTTGTGGCTGATGCCGAGACCATCTATGTGACGCTGCCGGACAAGCGCGAGTTCAAGGCCAAGCTGATTGGCTCGGACAAGCGCACCGACGTGGCACTGCTCAAGATCGACGCGACGGGCCTGCCGCGCCTGGCGCTGGGCGACTCCGACAAGATTCGCCCCGGCGAATGGGTGCTGGCCATTGGCTCGCCGTTCGGCCTGGATAACAGCGTGACCGCCGGCATCGTGTCGGCCAAGGGGCGTGACACCGGCGACTATCTGCCGTTCATCCAGACCGATGTGGCGGTGAACCCCGGTAACTCCGGTGGACCGCTGATCAACCTGCGCGGCGAAGTCATCGGCATCAACTCGCAGATCTACAGCCGCAGCGGCGGCTACATGGGCATTTCATTCGCGATTCCGATCGACGAGGCGATGCGTGTGTCGGAGCAGCTCAAGGCAAATGGCAAGGTCACGCGTGGCCGTATTGCCGTGGCGATCAGCGACGTTTCCAAGGAAGCGGCCGATTCGCTGGGCCTGGGTCGTGCCCGCGGCGCACTGGTGGGCAGCGTCGAGCCGGGCGGCCCGGCGGAAAAGGCGGGCATCGAGCCTGGTGACATCATCCTGAAGTTCAACGGGCGCGATATCGAAAAGGCTTCCGATCTGCCGCGCATGGTGGGTGACACCAAGCCGGGTACGCGGGTGCCGCTGCAGGTGTGGCGCAAGGGCCAGACGCGCGAGGTGCAGATCACCGTGACGGAGCTGGAGCCCGACAATGCCAAGGTTGCGGCCCGCAAGGGCGATCGGAAGGGCAGCGG
This sequence comes from Cupriavidus sp. HE11, assembly GCF_056097175.1. Classification (NCBI taxonomy): domain Bacteria; kingdom Pseudomonadati; phylum Pseudomonadota; class Betaproteobacteria; order Burkholderiales; family Burkholderiaceae; genus Cupriavidus; species Cupriavidus sp. HE11. The sequence continues at coordinate 745,435 of NZ_CP184464.1, read as the reverse complement.
CGGCGGAGAAGAGCAACCGACAGCCAAGCCCAATGCACTGGGCCTGATCGTGAACGATATTCCGGAAGCGCGCCTGCGTGAACTCAAGGTCAAATCCGGCGTGGAAGTGGATACGGCGGACGGTCCTGCGGCGCGTGCCGGCATCCGTCCGGGCGACATCATCCTGCGCGTGGGCGATACGGATGTGACGGGTGCGCGTCAGTTCAACGATCTGGTCAAGTCGCTGGACAAGAACCGGATGGCTGCGGTATTCGTGCGGCGCGGCGATGCGACCCAGGTGCTGACCCTGCGACCGAGCCAGAGCCGCTAGGACATGGCGCGGCCGTTCCGGCCGCCAGAAGGTCGACTGATCGCGCCGGATGCCCTCCGGCGCGATCGTTTTTTGGCAAGGTGCGGCAAGCGCCATGCCAAAGGGCCCGGATTCCCGTTGCGCAAAGGCATTTCGCGCGACGGAAGTCCTTGAAAATCCGGTAAAATCGCGGATTGGCGCAAAACCGTGCGTCCCACTTTTTGCCGCGCCCGCGCCATCCCTGGCTTGCCGGGTCGCGCTGGCGTTTTCCAGATCACTAGATGGACCATATTCGTAATTTCTCGATCATTGCCCACATCGACCACGGCAAATCCACCCTGGCCGACCGGATCATTCAGCGCTGCGGCGGGCTGTCGGATCGGGAAATGGAAGCGCAGGTGCTCGATTCGATGGACATCGAGAAAGAGCGCGGCATCACCATCAAGGCCCAGACCGCGGCGCTGAGCTACAAGGCGCGTGACGGCAAGGTCTACAACCTGAACCTGATCGACACCCCGGGACACGTGGACTTCAGCTATGAAGTCAGCCGGTCGCTGTCGGCCTGCGAAGGCGCGCTGCTGGTGGTGGATGCGTCGCAGGGCGTGGAAGCCCAGACCGTGGCCAACTGCTACACCGCGATCGAACTGGGCGTGGAAGTGGTGCCGGTGCTCAACAAGATCGACCTGCCGCAGGCCGATCCGGACAACGCCAAGCAGGAAATCGAGGACGTCATCGGCATCGACGCCAGCGACGCCACGCCGTGCTCGGCCAAGACCGGCCAGGGCGTGGAAGACGTCATCGAGGCGCTGATCGCCAAGGTGCCGCCGCCCAAGGGCGAAACCGACGCGCCGCTGCAGGCCCTGATCATCGATTCGTGGTTCGACAACTACGTTGGCGTGGTGATGCTGGTGCGCGTGGTCAACGGTACGCTGCGCCCCAAGGACAAGGTGTTGCTGATGGCTACGGGCTCGCAGCACCTGGTGGAACAGGTGGGTGTGTTCTCGCCGAAGTCGATCCAGCGCGACGCGCTGACCGCCGGCGAGGTGGGCTTCGTGATCGCCGGCATCAAGGAACTGAAGGCGGCCAAGGTGGGTGACACGATCACCACGGTCGCAAAGCGTGCCCCCGAACCGCTGCCGGGCTTCAAGGAAGTCAAGCCGCAGGTGTTTGCCGGCCTGTATCCGGTGGAAGCGAACCAGTACGAAGCGCTGCGCGAATCGCTGGAAAAGCTGCGCCTGAACGACGCATCGCTGCAATTCGAGCCCGAAGTCTCGCAGGCGCTGGGTTTCGGCTTCCGCTGCGGCTTCCTGGGCCTGCTGCACATGGAAATCGTGCAGGAGCGTCTGGAGCGCGAATTCGACATGGACCTGATCACGACCGCGCCGACCGTGGTCTATCAGGTGCAGCAGCGCGACGGCACGATGGTTACCGTCGAGAACCCGGCCAAGATGCCCGATCCGAGCAAGATCGAGGCAATCCTGGAGCCGATCGTCACGGTGAACCTGTATATGCCCCAGGATTATGTGGGCTCGGTGATCACGCTTTGTACGCAGAAGCGCGGCTCGCAGATCAACATGAGCTATCACGGCAAGCAGGTGCAGCTCACCTATGAAATCCCGATGGCGGAAATCGTCATGGATTTCTTCGACCGCCTGAAGTCTGTGTCGCGCGGTTATGCGTCGATGGATTACGAGTTCAAGGAATATCGTCCGTCGGACGTGGTCAAGGTGGATATCCTGATCAACGGCGACAAGGTGGATGCGCTGTCGGTGATCGTTCACCGGTCGAACTCGCAATATCGCGGGCGCGAGGTGGCTGCCAAGATGCGCGAGATCATTCCGCGCCAGATGTATGACGTGGCCATTCAGGCCGCCATCGGCGCGAATATCATCGCGCGTGAAAACGTCAAGGCGCTGCGCAAGAACGTTCTGGCCAAGTGCTACGGCGGCGATATTTCTCGAAAGAAGAAACTGCTGGAAAAGCAGAAGGCCGGCAAGAAGCGCATGAAGCAGGTGGGCACCGTGGAAATCCCGCAGGAAGCGTTCCTGGCGATTCTGCAGGTGGACGAAAAGTAAGCGCGTGCGCACCGCCAATAACAAGCTGGCGATACCAACAAATCGACATCACTCCAAGCCGTCATGAATTTCGCACTGATCCTTTTTGTGCTGGTGGTCATTACGGGCATTGCCTGGGTCGCGGACAAGCTCGTATTCGAGCGCCATCGCCGCAGCGTGACGCAACTGGCGCTGGCTGAATTCGATGCCCAGCGCCAGCACATGCAGGCCGTGCAGGCCGGCACGGAGCTCGACCGTTCGCGGGCGAAGCTGGCGGAAGATAAAATGCGCCAACCGTGGTGGCTCGAGTATTCGGCGAGTTTCTTCCCGGTCATCCTGGCGGTTTTCGTGCTGCGGTCGTTTGTGGTGGAGCCGTTCAAGATCCCGTCCGGATCGATGATCCCCACGCTGCTGATCGGCGATTTCATCCTGGTGAACAAGTACGACTACGGTATTCGCCTGCCGGTGGTGAACAAGAAGATCATTGACGTAGGTGAGCCGCAACGCGGCGACGTCATGGTGTTCCGCTACCCGAAGGACGAATCGCTGGACTACATCAAGCGTGTGATCGGTGTGCCGGGCGACGTGGTGCGTTACGAAAACAAGAAGCTGACCATCAACGGCAAGCCGGCCGAATACAGCGCGCTGCCCGACTATCTGGACGAGGAACGTCTGGCATATTCGAAGCATTTCACTGAAAAGCTGCCGGGCGGCCTCGAACATGGCATTCTGAACGACACGGACCGGCCGGCATTTGTGGCGGGCGCCGATCCGGATTTTCCGTTCCGCGAGAACTGCACTTACAATCAGCAGGGACTGACGTGTAAAGTGCCGGAAGGTCACTATTTCGTCATGGGGGATAACCGTGACAACAGCCTGGATTCCCGATACTGGGGCTTCGTACCCGACAAGAATATCGTCGGCAAGGCCTTCATGATCTGGATGAATCTGGGCAATTTCGGGCGCGTAGGGTCGTTCAAATAAGCCGTTCACGGCACTACGCAGCGCAAAACACTCAATATAGAGGACAGCGCGATGGGTCAGAAGTCTTTGGGTAGCAGGGGGAAGGTTCGCGTATTTGTGATGAATAAATCACGCGGATTTTCAATGGGGTCGATGCTGGTCGTGATCATGCTGGTACTGGCAGTGGCCTTGCCGGCATTGAAGTCGATTCCCAGCATGCTGGAGTATTTCTCGGTCAAGCGGGCGGTAACTTACGCCCGCGATGCTTCGAACAACCGCAAGGAAGTTGCGGCCAATTTCGACAAGCAGGCCTTGATCGACAATATCAGTTCGATCAGGGGCGAGGATCTGGACGTGAACGAGGACGAGAGCGGGCGCATTCGCACGATCGGCTTCGAATACCGGACCGAAGTCAGGATCTATGGTCCGTTGAGTTTTTTGATTACCTATTCGGGAACGCAGTAAAGACATGACCCTCGACGCCTTGCAGCAACGTCTCGGCTACCGATTCAGCAAGCCCGAATTGCTGCAGCAGGCGCTCACGCATCGCAGTCATAGCGCGCAGCACAACGAACGCCTGGAATTCCTTGGCGATTCGGTGCTGAACTGCGCGGTGGCGGACATGCTGTATGGCATGTTCGGCAAGCTGGACGAGGGCGATCTGTCCCGCGTACGCGCCAACCTGGTCAAGCAGCAGGCCCTGTACGAGATTGCCCAGATGCTGCAGTTGTCCGACGCGCTGCGCCTGGGTGAAGGCGAACTGAAGAGCGGGGGCTTCCGCCGCCCGTCGATTCTCGCGGATGCGCTCGAGGCGATCGTCGGCGCCGTGTTTCTCGATAGTGGGTTCGACGCCGCACGGGCGTTGATCCGCAAGCTGTATATCCCGATTCTGGAGCAGGTGGATCCGCGCACGCTGGGCAAGGATGCCAAGACGCTGCTCCAGGAGTACCTGCAGGGTCACAAGATTGCCCTGCCGCAGTACAACGTCATTGCCACTCACGGCGCGGCGCACAGCCAGCAATTTGAAGTCGAATGCATCGTGCCTAAACTGGAGGTGCGCGTGTTCGGCACCGGCGCGTCGCGCCGTGCGGCCGAACAGGCAGCGGCCAAGCTTGCGTTGGACGAAGTCCAGAAGCTCGTGCCCCAATTGCTCAAGCGCAGCCGCGCCGAGCGAACGGGCAAGACGCGCAAGCAGCCGGTGCCCCAGGATCCCCAGTTGTCTCTCAGGTTGAAGGAATGACCGATTCTCTCCCTCCGCAGCAGGATGCGGCGGAAACATCCGGCGCCACCGCATTTCGCTGCGGCACCGTAGCCATCGTAGGCCGCCCGAACGTGGGCAAGTCCACGCTGATGAACGCGCTGGTTGGCCAGAAGATCAGCATCACGTCACGCAAGGCCCAGACCACGCGCCACCGTATCGTCGGTATTCAGACCACCGACGACGCGCAGTACGTTTTCGCCGATACGCCGGGTTTCCAGACGCGCCATGCCAGCGCATTGAACCGTTCGCTGAACCGCGCGGTGACATCGACGCTGTCGTCGGTGGACATCGTGCTGTTCGTCGTGGAGGCCGGTTATTTCGGCCCCGATGACGAAAAGGTGATGGCGCTGCTGCCGAAGAACGTGCCGGTGCTGCTGGTGTGCAACAAGCTCGACCGCATCGGCGAAGGCCGCTCGGAAGTGATGATGCCGTTCCTGGAGCAGATGGGGCAGCGCTTTCCGTTCACGGAAGTGGTGCCGATGTCGGCCAAGACGCGCGATCACATCGACCGCCTGCTTGCCATCATCCGGCCGTACCTGCCGGAAGGCGAACCGATGTACGACGTCGACGCGATGACCGATCGCAGCGAGCGCTTCCTGGCATCGGAAATCATCCGCGAGAAGGTGTTCCGCTGGACTGGCGACGAGTTGCCATACACAAGCACCGTCGTCATCGACAAGTTCGAGACGGAAGGGCGCCTGCGCCGCATTTTCGCCACGATCCTGGTCGAGCGCGACGCTCACAAAGCCATGATCATCGGCAACAAGGGCAGCAAGCTCAAGCAGATCTCCACCGAAGCACGCCTCGACATGGAGAAGCTGTTCGATGGCAAGGTCTACCTGGAGATGTGGATCAAGGTCAAGAGCGGCTGGGCCGACAACGAAGCCGGATTGCGCGCCTACGGCTACGAGTGAGCAAGATGCCTGACGTGCGCCGCGGCGCGCCGCGTGCGCGCAGTGCCGATCCGATTGCCGAGGAGGCCGCCGAGGTGCTGGAGTCAGGCGCCATCCCTGCGCTGAGTCCGGCCGTGGCGGCCGGGCGCGAAATGATGGACCGCGCGATGCGCATCGTGCCGGCGCGCTCGGAGTTGCGCGTCACCAACGAAGCGGGATTCGTGCTGCATGCCTATCCCTATCGCGAGACCAGCCTGATCCTTGACGTCTTCACGCGAGATCACGGACGCATGGCGATGGTCGCCAAGGGCGCCAAGCGCCCGCATTCGGCGCTGCGCGCCGTGCTGCAGCATTTTCATCCCATTTCGTTATCGTGGACTGGTCGCGGCGAGGTCAAGACGCTGACCAAGGCCGAGTACATGGGCGGCATGCTGCCGCTGGCCGGCGATGGGCTGCTGTCGGGCTTCTATCTGAATGAGTTGCTATTGCGATTCTGCCCGCGCGAAGACGCACACCCCGCGCTGTTCAAGCACTACATGATCACGCTGACGCGCCTGGCACATGGCGAGCCGGCGAGCCTGGTCCTGCGCGGTTTCGAACGCGTGCTGCTGCAGGAAACCGGCTTCGCGGTGGCATTCGATCAATGCATCAAGACGGGCGAGCGTGTGCAGCCCGGGCTCGACTATGTCTACCAGCCCGAGCGCGGCGTGCGGCGCGCCCATGCCAGCGATCCGTCGAGCTGGCCCGTGGTGTCGGGGCAGACGCTGCTGGACATGGCGCAGGACGACTACGGACGCGCACAAACGGTTACGCAAAGCCGCGCGCTGATGCGGTTCCTGCTGCATTATTATCTACAGGGCGAGCCGCTGAAAACGCGCCAGATCCTGATCGATCTGCAGTACCTTTGATTCCCAATTCCCTCTGAGCAAGCCGGCATGATCTTCCACGCGAATCCCGGGGTCATCGACCTCGGCGTCAACATCGATCACGTTGCCACGCTGCGCAATGCGCGCGGCACGGTGTATCCCGACCCGATCCAGGCCGCCCTGCAGGCCGAGGAAGCCGGCGCCGACCTGATTACGCTGCACCTGCGTGAAGATCGCCGCCACATCCGTGACGCCGACGTGCGCGCGCTGAGGCCGAAGCTGGCGACGCGGATGAACCTCGAATGTGCGATCACTGCGGAAATGCTCGACATCGCCTGCGAGATCAAGCCGCAGGATGTGTGCCTGGTACCCGAGAAGCGCGAGGAAGTGACCACCGAAGGCGGCCTGGACGTGGCGGGCCATTTCGAGCAGGTCAGCGCCGCGTGCCGCCAGTTGGCCGACGCAGGCATCCGCGTATCGCTGTTTATCGATGCGGACCCCGAACAGATTGCCGCCGCGGCCGCGTGCAAGGCGCCGGTGATCGAGATTCATACGGGCGCCTATGCCGATGCCCATACTCCCGATGCACAGGAGGCGGAGTTCCAGCGCGTGGTCGAAGGCGTGAACGCTGGCCAGAAGCACGGCCTGATCGTCAATGCCGGCCATGGCCTCCATTACACGAACGTGCAGCGCATTGCGGCACTGCCGGGCATCAAGGAACTGAACATCGGCCACGCCATCGTGGCGCACGCGGTGTTCGTCGGCTGGCAGAATGCCGTGCGCGAGATGAAGGCCATCATGGTGGCGGCGCGGCTGGGCACCCGTTATCCGGTGCCGGGGCGGGCCGCGTGATCTACGGCATCGGCACCGACATCATCCAGATTGATCGCGTGCAAGGCGTGATGGATCGCACGCGTGGGCGCTTTGCCGAAAAGGTACTGGGCCCGCGCGAACTCAAGATCTATCACGCGCGCAAGGCGCGCTCCGAAAAGCGCGGACTGGCGTTCCTGGCTACGCGTTTTGCCGCCAAGGAAGCCTTCTCGAAGGCGATTGGACTGGGCATGCGCTGGCCGATGACCTGGCGCGCGATGGAATTGCTGAATCTGCCGTCTGGCGAGCCCACCCCGCAATGCACGGGTGAACTTGCCGAGTGGGTTCGGGAACGCGGCCTGACCATTCGGGTCAGTGTCAGCGATGAGCATGAGTATGCGGTCGCCTTCGCGATCGCGGAGCGGACGGGCCAGCCCGGTCCGCTGCCTGAACCAGCCTCGAACTGAACCGATATGAACAATAAAGTGTCCGGCAAGCGTCCGGGTCCCGTGGTGCTCGACGTGGTGGGCAAGCAGCTCAATGCCGAAGACGAGCGCCGCATCGCGCATCCGCTGACCGGCGGTGTCATCCTGTTCGCGCGCAACTTCGAGTCGCGCGCTCAGCTGGTGACGCTGACCAGTGCAATCCGCGATGTTCGCGACGATGTACTGATCTGCATCGACCACGAAGGCGGCCGCGTGCAGCGCGCCAAGACCGATGGTTTCACGCACCTGCCCGCCATGGCGAAACTGGGCCAGCTGTGGGACCGCGATGTGATGGTGGCTACCAAGGCTGCCATCGCCTGCGGCTATGTGCTGGCAGCCGAACTGCGCGCCTGCGACATCGACCTGAGCTTTACGCCGGTGCTCGATCTGGACTTCGGCCGAAGCGGCGTGATTGGCGATCGCGCCTTCCACGCCGATCCGCGCGTGGTCACGATGCTGGCCAATCACCTGACGCATGGCCTGTTGCTGGCCGGTATGGCCAACTGTGGCAAGCATTTTCCGGGTCACGGCTATGTGGAAGCCGATTCCCATGTGGCAGTGCCCGTGGACGAACGCACGCTCGACGAGATCCTGGCGCACGACGCCCGCCCGTATGACTGGATGGCCCAGGCGCTGGCGTCGGTGATGCCGGCGCACGTGATCTACCCCAAGGTGGACCCGGCTCCGGCGGGCTTTTCGCGCTTCTGGCTCCAGGACATCCTGCGCGCCCAGCTTGGTTTCGAAGGCGTGATTTTCAGCGACGACCTCAGCATGGAAGGGGCCAGCGTTGCGGGCACCGTCACGCAGGGCGCCAAGGCTGCGCTCGACGCTGGTTGTGACATGGTCTTGATCTGCAACAACCCGGAGAAGGCCGACCAGCTGCTGGCCGAGCTAGGCACGTCGATCTCCAAGACGTCGCAGCGCCGTATCCGCAAGCTGTTTGGCCGCCGCAAGCCGCTGGACTGGAACAAGCTCGAGCAGGAGGGCGAATACCGTGCCGCGCTGCGCCTGCTGAAGGACCTTGATCTGGTCAAGTAAGGATCAGGCCGGCGGCTGGCAAGTCGCTGGCAGGCCACGGACGACAAAAAGGGCAGCCGAAGCTGCCCTTTTTTATCGCGTGGCGCCGTGAAGCTTAGTTGGCGCGGCTGCGGTATTCGCCGGTACGCGTGTCGATTTCGATCTTGTCGCCGATGTTGCAGAACAGCGGTACTTGCAGTTCGAAGCCGGTGTTGATCTTGGCGCCCTTGAGCACCTTGCCCGACGACGTGTCGCCCTTGACGGCCGGTTCCGTGTAGATGATCTCGCGGACCAGCGTCGTCGGCATTTCCACCGAGATGGCCTTTTCGTTGTAGAACACGACTTCAACAGCCATGCCGTCTTCGAGGTAGTTCAGCGCGTCGCCCATGCTGTCCTTCTCGACTTCGTACTGGTTGAATTCGGTGTCCATGAACACGTACATCGGGTCGGCGAAGTACGAGAACGTGCATTCGCGGCGCTCCAGCACCACGACTTCGAACTTGTCGTCGGCCTTGAAAACCGACTCGCCCGGGGCGTCCGTCAGCAGGTTCTTGTACTTCATCTTGACAACAGCGGCGTTACGGCCCGACTTGTTGTACTCGGCCTTTTGAACCACCATCGGGTCGGAACCGATCATGAACACGTTGCCGACGCGGAGTTCCTGTGCGATTTTCATCTGAACTGTCTTCCTGAAAAAAATGGTCCGGGCACTAGGTAGGGGTAGCCCGGAAATCGGTATGGCGAAGGCGCGCAGCCGGCAGCTTGTTCTTGGGCCTTGAAACTTGGCTCGCCATCAAAATCAACCGGCTATTTTACCTGATTTTCGCCAAAGGCCACGAGATTCGCTGCGAGGTCGCCCAAGTGCTGCAATTGCCGCTGCCAGCGGTCCATGCCTGCGGTCAGGGCCGGCAATTGTGCCTGTAACGCGGCCCAGTCGGGCGCCGTGCCGTAGCCGTTCCAGGCATGGGAAAACTCGACCAGGGCGGCGGAGGCCTCGGGTGCCACGCCGGCACGGGCGAACCTGGTCAGCCAGGCATCGAGCTTTGCGTGGTGCGCCTGGTCGTCCTGCGGGTAGATGTGCCAGACCATCGGCCGTGCGGCCCAGTGGGCGCGCACGCAGGAATCCTCGCCGCGCACGAAGTTGATGTCGCAGGCCCAGAGCAGTTCGTCGTAGTGTTCCTGGCGGACGAACGGAATGCCATGGACGATCAGATTGCCGCGATGGTGCGTGGTGCCTGGCGTGGGCGCCGCGCGCAGCCACTGGCCCACCTGCGTCGCCGCCAGCCCCTGCGGCACGAAGCACTCGATGGGCGTGGCGCCATCGCGCCATTGGTCAAGCAGAACCGGCGTGGCCGGATTCTCATAGGCAAAGAAGCTGACCTGCAGCGCCCCGGGCGTGGGCCGCACGCCAAGCCGGTGCCACAGCGTGGCCTGTGCGGCGGGGCTGCTGCGGAAGGCATCGCGCGAGGCGCCGATCATCGATTCGCGCAACAGGCCGCCGGTGCCGCGCGCGAAGCCCGGGAAGAAGAAATACTTGGTCAGCGGCAGGCGCGGATGGGGCGATGCCATTGCGTGGTGATCGGTGACCCAGTCCTCGGCGCTCAGGTACTCCAGGTTGATCCAGACAGGCTTGCGCGGGGCGGCCGACATGGCTGCCAGGAACGATTCGGGCGGGTGACAGGCGAATGCCTCGATCACCACGTCGTGCGGGGCCGGGGCATCGAAAGCGGCGTCGGGCCGTGGGTCCCAGCGCCGCACATCGACCCCTGCCAGACGCTGATGCGTGGCGGCGGGATCGATTTCCGGCGCGAGGCGGGCAAAGCTGGCAAGATCATCCACCCAGAGCCGGACCGCATGCCCGTGCTCCTGTGCCAGCTGGCGTGCCAGCCGCCAGCAAACGCCGATGTCCCCGAAGTTGTCGATGACCGTGCAGAAAATGTCCCAGGAACGGATTGGCATGATGGAGAAATGGCGAGGACGCCCGTCGGAAAAGTCTCGCGGACGAATTGCTCTAAACTTGCGATTCTAGGCCAGCGCCCTATGTGGGCGTACATACATGGCGCACCTTATTCGTCCAATCCGCCCGCGATGCCCGAGCAGGAACCCATCCCCCAGACCGACCCCGTGACCCTCGAACCCGAAGCCGCCCCCACGCAGGCGCAGGCTCCGGAGCCACCCGATGTGCCGGATTTCGATCCGCGCCCGATCCTGGCGCGGATGCCGGGGCTGCCCGGCGTCTACCGTTATTTCGATGCCGACGGCAACGTGCTCTATGTGGGCAAGGCCCGCGACCTGAAGAAGCGGGTGTCGAGCTACTTCAACAAGACGCAGCTGTCGCCGCGTATTGCCATGATGGTGGGCAAGATCGCGCGGATCGAGACCACCGTTGTACGGACCGAGGCGGAAGCACTGCTGCTTGAGAACAATCTCATCAAGGCGCTGGCGCCGCGCTACAACATCCTGTTTCGGGACGACAAGTCGTACCCATTCCTGAAGCTGACGGGCCACAAGTTCCCGCGCATGGCCTACTACCGGGGCGCGACCGACCGCAAGCACCAGTATTTCGGGCCGTTCCCGAGCGCCCATGCGGTGCGCGAGAGCATGCAGATCCTGCAGAAGGTGTTCCAGCTGCGCACCTGCGAGGACACGGTGTTCAACAACCGCACGCGGCCGTGCCTGCTGCATCAGATCCACCGCTGCACGGCGCCCTGTGTAAACGCGATCTCGCAGGAAGACTATGCGCGCGACGTGGGCAATGCGGCGAGCTTCCTGCAAGGCCGCGAAACCGAGGTGCTCGAGGGCCTGCAGCAGAAGATGGAATCGCACGCGGTGCAATTGCAGTTCGAGCAGGCGGCCGCCGTGCGCGACCAGATTGGCGCGCTGTCGACCGTGCTCAAGCGCCAAGCCGTGGAGGAAGTGGGCCAGGCGCGCGATATCGACGTGCTGGCCGTGGCCGTCCAGGGCGGGCGCGCCTGCGTGAACCTTGCGATGGTGCGCGGCGGGCGGCATCTGGGCGACAAGGCGTACTTCCCGGCCCATGCCGACGAGGCGGCGATGATCGTCGAGGAAAGCGACGACACCGGCGAGGTGGCGGAGGCATCCGAAGCGTCAGGTGCGTCCGAGGCCTCCGGTGATCAGGCCGCGGCCGAAACAGCAACTGCAGCCTCCAGCGCCCCCGTCACCCCCACCGGGCCGCTGTCCGTCGACCGCATTGCCGCGCGCGTGCTGTCCGCTTTCATGATCCAGCACTATCTCGATCAGGCGCCCCCGCCGATCATCGTGGTCAGCCATATGCCGGCCGACGGTGCAGTCGTCGAGGCGTTGTCGATGCAGGCCGGCCGCAAGGTGGCACTGGTGCGGCAGCCGCAGGGCCAGCGCAAGGTGTGGCTGGAGATGGCCGCACAGGGCGCGGACCTGGCGCTCGCCAGGCGCCTGGCCGAGCAGGGTAGCCAGGAGGCCCGTACGCGTGCGCTGGCCGAGACCATCGGCCTGGACATGGAAGACCTTGCCATGTTGCGCATCGAGTGTTTCGATATCAGCCACACGGCCGGCGAGGCCACGCAGGCGTCGTGCGTGGTGTTCCATCATCACGAAATGCAGAACAGCGAGTACCGGCGCTTCAATATCACCGATATCACGCCCGGCGACGACTATGCAGCCATGCGCCAGGTGCTGACGCGGCGTTACCAGAAGCTGGTCGAGCAGATCCAGGAAGATGGCGGCGATCCGGACGCTGCCGGCGCCGAGGGCGTGCCCCGCATGCCGCGCGTGGTGCTGATCGATGGCGGCAAGGGCCAGGTCGAGGTGGCGCGCCAGGTATTCGAGGAGCTTGGCCTCGACATTGGCCTGCTGGTGGGTGTCGCCAAGGGCGAGGGCCGCAAGGTGGGCCTGGAGACGCTGGTATTTGCCGATGGGCGCCCGTCGCTGGAACTGGGGCAGGGCAGTGCCGCCCTGATGCTGGTGGCGCAGATCCGTGACGAGGCGCACCGGTTCGCGATCACTGGCATGCGCGCCAAGCGGGCCAAGGCGCGCACCACGTCGCGGCTGGAAGAAATCGAAGGGGTGGGCGCCCGGCGCCGCCAGAAGCTGCTGACGCGATTTGGCGGCCTGCGCGGCGTGACGGCCGCCAGCGTCGACGAACTCGCCAGCGTGGAAGGCATTTCACGAACGCTGGCCGAGGAAATCTACCGGCAACTGCACTAAAGCCTGGCGTTTGCACGTATTGGGCGGCTTTCGGCCTGAAATTAACGGGCTCAGGCCGAAATCGGCGACAATCGCGCAATCCGCCTTGGCGACCACATCGCACACCAGCCAGTTTCTGGCGCACGAACGCACCGCCCATGCCACTGAACATTCCCATCCTGCTGACCTGGCTTCGCGTGGCCATGATCCCGCTTGTCGTCGGGGTCTACTACCTGCCCGAGGCCTGGTTGCCGATGCATACCAAGAACGTGACGGCGGCGTCGTTCTTCATCATCGCGGCGGTCACGGACTGGCTGGACGGCTTTCTGGCACGGCGCTGGAACCAGACATCGGCCTTCGGCGCCTTCCTGGACCCCGTGGCCGACAAGCTGATGGTGACCGCGGCCTTGTTGTCGCTGCTGGCGCTGGGGCGCGTGGCCGACCTGATTGCGCTGGTCATCATCGGTCGCGAGATCACGATTTCGGCGCTGCGTGAATGGATGGCGCAGATCGGGGCGTCGAAGAGCGTGGCCGTGAACTTCCTGGGCAAGCTGAAGACCACCGTGCAGATGATCGCCATCCCGTTGCTGCTGTTCAACGACACGCTGTTCGGCTTCGATGCGTCGCTGCTGGGCACGCTGATGATCTACGTGGCGGCCGTGCTGACGCTGTGGTCGATGATCTATTACATGAAGCTCGCGTGGCCCCAGATTCGCGAGCGCAGCGATGCGCTGAGCGGGGCACGCACACAAAAATGAAATTCCCTGCAAAAAGTTGTTGACGAGCCGGTTCCTCCTTTGCAATAATCTCGTTCTCGCTGCTGACGACGCAAACGAAAGCAGCAAGATAAGCGGTACTTAGCGCGAATTGCCAGCATAAAGCTGCGTAGTTAAAAGAAGTTGCGCGATAGTCTGCTTTTCGGTATGATGCAGGGCCCTGCGGGAGTAGCTCAGTTGGTAGAGCGCAACCTTGCCAAGGTTGAGGTCGCGAGTTCGAGACTCGTCTCCCGCTCCAGGTTAATGGCATCCGGTGGCATGATGATGTTCGGTCAGGTCGGCGGAGCGGCAGTGAAAGCTGCCACAGCAGTAAAAGTTGTACGCGGGAGTAGCTCAGTTGGTAGAGCGCAACCTTGCCAAGGTTGAGGTCGCGAGTTCGAGACTCGTCTCCCGCTCCAATCCCAAAGGGAAGCAACGCTTCCCTTTTTCTTTAGCGGGATTGCATCCCGTCGCAGTGTCGGCAGTCACGACGTTCGCGGCGAATCCGGATACAATCCAGCATCGTCACCTGGCGGGGTGGCAGAGTGGTTATGCAGCGGCCTGCAAAGCCGTGTACGCCGGTTCGATTCCGACCTCCGCCTCCAGTTTCAAGCCGACGGCGCCCATGTGGCGCCGTTGTGCTTTTCAGCGCCGGCATTCGCCGAACTTCCCCAGTTTTTTGCGATTGTTCTCATCCGGAGTGGGGTGCGTCGCGTGTTACATTACGTCAATGCCGTACGCATCCGGGACGGCGCCTGGCGTGGCAAGCCACCTCGCGTAGTCGTATTCCGATGCATTCCCTCCTGCCGCGGCGCATGGCGATTTTGTTATGCACCCGCGGTCTGCGGCCGCTCTTCCCGTACCACCAGCAACGTTCAGGGTCCTTTCTCTGTCCGCGACATGCCAATGCGCATGATGCGTCGGCGGATGGTGCGTGGGCGCTGCGGTGATTCATCCAGATTATCGAGACAACCGGAAAGGAACCCCAGACGCATGCATCACGCCACCCCGCTTATCAGCACCATCGTCGGCGGTATCGTGCTGGCATTCATTCTGGGTGCCATCGCCAACCGGTTCCGGCTGCCGCCGCTGATTGGCTACCTGTGTGCTGGCATCGTGGTGGGGCCGCATACGCCCGGCTACACGGCCGATCAGGCGCTGGCGCCGGAGTTGGCGGAGCTGGGCGTGATCCTGCTGATGTTTGGCGTGGGCCTGCATTTCTCGGTCAAGGACCTGATGGCGGTGAAGAAGATCGCGATTCCGGGCGCGATTGTGCAGATCGGTATTGCCACGGCGCTGGGTATGCTGGTGGCCTGGGGCTTCGACTGGCACTGGGGCCAGGGCCTTGTGTACGGCCTGGCGCTGTCGGTGGCGAGCACCGTGGTGCTGCTGCGGGCGCTGCAGGAGCGTGACCTGATCGAATCGCAACAGGGACGCATCGCGGTGGGCTGGCTGATCGTGGAAGACCTGGCGATGGTGCTGACACTGGTGCTGCTGCCGGCGATGGCCGGTCTGCTGGGAGGCGGCGCCGAAGGCGGGGCAGGCGCCGCATCGGCGCCGACCACGATGGATGTGCTGGTCGAGATCTTCTCGACGCTGGGCAAGGTCGCGGCGTTCGTGGCCGTGATGATGGTGATTGGCCGGCGCTTTATCCCGTGGATGCTCGAACGCATCGTGTGGACCGGCAGCCGGGAACTGTTCCGCCTGGGCGTGCTGGCCGTGGCACTCGGCGTGGCGTTCGGCGCCTATTCGCTGTTCGGCGTATCGTTCGCGCTCGGTGCGTTCTTCGCCGGGATGGTGATGGCCGAATCGGAATTCAGCCATCGTGCCGCCGAAGAATCGCTGCCGCTGCGCGACGCGTTCGCCGTGCTGTTTTTCGTCTCGGTAGGCATGTTGTTCGACCCGATGGTGCTGGTGAACGACCCCTGGGGCGTGCTGGCGACGCTGCTCATCATCCTGGTGGGCAAGTCGCTGGCGGCGCTTGGCATCGTGCGCGCATTTGGCCACAACAATCGCGTAGGCCTGACGATTGCCGTCAGCCTGGCGCAGATTGGCGAATTCTCGTTCATCCTGGCTAGCCTGGGCGTCTATCTCAATATCCTGCCCGAGCGCGGCCAGGCCCTGATCCTGGCTGGCGCGCTGTTGTCGATCCTGCTCAATCCCGTCATGTTCCATCTGCTCGACCGCTATACGGCGCGCGTGGATGGAGACGGGCAGCGTGACGCTCAGCCGGCCTAAGGCGGTGGCAGCACCGGCGCGGCGCCGCGCAGATATTCGCTAAAGGCCAGCAGGCCCTGCGTGGGAAACTTGTCCTGGTGGACGACCAGTTGCAAAGGACGGATCACACGCGGCAGGCCGTTGCGCAATGCCACCAGCAGGCCACGGTCGATTTCGTCGCGAACAACGTGAAGTGACAGGCAACTGACGCCAAAGCCGCTCATGACCGCGCGCTTGATAGCTTCCGCGTTGCCCAGTTCCAGCGCAAAACGTAGCGCGCCGATTTCCGGCACCAGGCGCGCCTCGATGATTTCGCGTGTGCCCGAGCCGGGCTCGCGCACGATCCAGTCGGCTTCGCGCAGCAGGCGGTGCAGCACTTCAGGGCGGTCTGTGGCTGTCGCCAGCGGATGCGACGGGCCGACGATCACCACCATTTCGTCGTCGCACCAATGCACGCTGCGCAGGTCGCGTTCGTGGCTGGTGCCTTCAATCAGCCCGATATCGACCTCGAACTTCAGCAGGGATTGCAGCACGTCGTGCGTATTGCCAATGCGAAGGTCAAGCGCGCAAGGGCCGGTCTGGGCATGACGAAAGCCCGCCAGCAGCGCGGGCAGGATATAGCTGCCGATCGTGTTGCTGGCGGCAATGCGCAATTGCACCCCCCCTTCGGAGGCAAATCGCTCCAGTTCGTGGGCCTGGTCCAGCAGGGACAGCGCTCGCGGAAAGAACTGGCGGCCGGTTTCGTTGATGGCTAACCGGCGCGCTACGCGGTCAAAAAGTGCGCCATTAAGCGCACGCTCCAGCTCCGCCAGCGACGCGCTGACTGCCGATTGCGACATCGCCAGCGACTCCGAGGCCGCAATCGTGCTGCCATGCTGGGCAACGGCAACGAACACCTGCAACTGGCGCAGGGTCAGGCGAAGCGGGCGTTGTTCCATGTCTTATCGATATATCTGATTACGCATAACGATATTACCCGTTTTACGGGTTAGCAGCCGGTGCGTACTCTGCAAGGCATTGAACAAAGACCAGTGTTGCTGCCATGTCTACGGCTCCTGCCCCGCATTCGATTTCTGTTGCCATTGCCCCGTCCACGCTGACGTTGTGGCGCAAACGCATCCTGACGCTTCTGCCGCTGGGCGCCATTGCCTGGCTGGCCCAGGTGCTGGCCGATCATCCGGCCATCTCGCAATATGGCTTGTCGGCCCTGACACTGGCGATGTTCGCCGGCATGATCGCCGCCAACACCATGCCCAAGCACTGGCTGACGCCGCTGGCCCCGGGCATGCAGTTCGCGCGCCATCACATGCTTCGCCTGGGCGTGGCGCTGTACGGCTTGCGCCTGACCTTCGGCGCCATTGCGGCGCTGGGCGTAGGCGGCATTGTGGTGCCCCTGCTGATGCTGGTGGCAACGCTGCTGTTCGGTACCTGGGTGGGTTCGTCGTTCTTCGGCCTGAGCCGGCGCGAAGCGATTCTGGTGAGCGCCGGTAGCGCGGTCTGCGGTGCCGCGGCGGCCATTGCGGTGTCTTCGGTGGTGCGCACCGACGATCGTCAAACCGCCGTTGCCGTGGCGACCGTCGTGCTGTTTGGCACAGCCGGCATGATGCTCTATCCGTGGATGTACGAGCTGGCTACGCAGCACTGGCATCTCGCGGTAAGCGAGCGCGCGTTCGGTATCTTCACGGGCGCCACGCTGCACGAAGTGGCCCAGGTGATCGCGTCGGGCAAGATGGTGAGCGATGCCACCGCCGATGCCGCAGTGGTAGCCAAGATGGTTCGTGTGCTGGCGCTGGGCCCGCTGCTGCTGATCATGGCTCTGTGGCCGCGCACGAGCTGGTCGCAGGAATCCGGTGCCTCGCGCAACCTGAAGGGTTTGCTGCGCTCGGTGCCCTGGTTTGCGGTGGGCTTTGTCGCGGTGATGGCGCTGAATTCGGCGGCGCTGGTGCCCAGCGACTGGAAGCCCGCGCTGACGGCGCTGGACAACTGGCTGCTGGCCTGCGCAATGCTCGCCATCGGCCTGCATACGCGGATTGGCGACCTGCTGCGCGCTGGCCGCAAGCCGCTGGCACTGGCTGGCCTGCTGTTCGTCTTCCTGATGGTGGTGGGCGCTGGCCTGTGCGCGGTTCTGGTGTGAACGGCAAGGGGCCCAGTAGCAAGGGATCCTGGATGAGGCGGAGAGGCTGGTGCGGCCGACGGGACTCGAACCCGTAAGCCTGGAAAGGCGGCAGATTTTAAGTCTGCTGAGTCTACCAATTTCTCCACGGCCGCACGGCAAGCCCGGTATTGTGGTGGCTTCGCCCGCAGGAAGCAAGCTGGACACGTACCTGCGATATGTGATCTGCCTGTTACCGACGGTAACAATGTCGATACCGCCGTTGCACCTGCAAGTTCGTGACCTCGTACAATAGTGAGTATCAGGATTCTTCCTAACTCATAGAGAGCACGATCATGAAACGTTGGTTGTTCGCAGCATTCGGCGTAGCCGCCGCGCTGGCGTCGGGCGCTGCAATGGCGCGGGTGAACGTCGACGTGGCGATCGGTGTTCCGGGCGTTGTCGTGGGTGGCCCGGCGTACTATCCGCCGGCACCTGCCTACTACGCGCCGCCCCCGCCGGTAGTGGTGGCCCCGGCTCCGGTTTATTACGGCCCGCCGCCGGTGGTGGTTCGTCCGGCTCCGGTCTACTACGGCTACGGCCCGCGCTATTACGGTGGCCCGCGTTACTACTACGGCCCGGGCTGGCATGGCCGCGGCTACTACGGTGGCGGTCACGGCCATGGACATCACCACTGACAGGTGTGCCTTTCCAAGGCCATTGAAAGGTGTTTGTTAGAAAAAGCCCCGGAATGGGGCTTTTTCTTTTGTCAGGCGCCGTATGGCGTTCATCCTGGCCATCTTTCCTGGAAAGACTTGGCGGAACATTGCGCATGTTGGTTCCCGCGCGAATTCGTCGCTCAAAGTTTTTGATGCGAACGCTCAAGCGATCTGGATATTCGGCTAGGGGTTTCCCCCTAAACTGCCTCACGTGACGCCGCTCCCACAGTAACGCTCCCAGCAGGTCACATGCTGATGGCGCGGCGCCCGTCGTCAAACAGAACAAGGGGATCACATGGCTCTCAAACAACGTCTGGCGGCTATGGCCGCAATCGGCGCGCTGGCCGCGCTCTCGACATCGGTTTTCGCTGCACCGGTCAAGTACGACATCTACAGCGGCGGCCAACGGGCTGTGGATACGCGTGATGTCTACACCGATGGCGCCCGTATCACCAACCGGGATGTCTACACCGATGGTGCGCGCGTGGCCGGCCCGCGCGATGTGTATTCGGATGGGGCGCGGGTGACTGACCGCCGCGACGCATTCAGCGACGGCGCCTGATCCGACAGCAGGCAACCCGACAGTCAGGCAAGGGCCCGCGGTATCGCCAACGATATCGCGGGCCTTTACGTTTTCGGCGTGCGGGCCCGCCGTAACATGACCGTCAAGCCTTGCGAAGGTGAAGCAGTTTCACCTCCGAAAGGCGCGGATTACGTCATTTCGCGGTGGAGCGGCGCGATATACTGCAGCCTCAACCCTGAACGATGGAGAGAGGTATGCAGCAAAAGACCGTACTGACGGCTGACGACGTGAAGAAGGTGCTGGTCGCCGCCGAGGCCGAAGCCACGGCAAACAACTGGGCTGTCACGATCGTGGTTGTCGACGACGGTGGTCATCCGCTTGGCTCGATTCGCCTGGATGGTGTCGCCCCGATCTCGGCCTACATCGCCACGGAAAAGGCGCGCACGGCGTCGCTGGGCCGTCGCGAATCGAAGATCTACGAAGACATGATCAACAACGGCCGCTACTCGTTCATGACGGCGCCGGTGCTGCAAGGCATGCTGGAAGGCGGCGTGCCCATCGTGGTGAACAACCAGGTGGTGGGTGCGGTTGGCGTGTCCGGCGTGAAGTCGACCGAAGACGCGCAGATTGCCCGCGCCGGCATCGCCGCACTGGGTATCTGACCCGTCGTTGCTCCAAGGCGCCAACGCGCCGACAGGAAGCAAAAAGCCCCGCAGGCGCAACGCCTGCGGGGCGGTATAAAAAGTGGCATGGCTGGCATCGGCCGTTCAGGCAAAGGGTCTGGAATGTTTGCCTGACAGGGGAATCCGATCGTCTGGCTACTGCCGAACACCCGTTGGACGGGTGGTCCCCACAAAAGTCTTTACAGAAGCATCCGGCTGCTTTTCCTGTTACTTGGTCAGGATCAGCTTGCCGTAGCGCGTGACGCGCAGCGTATAAACCTCGCCGTTATGCAGGATTGGCAGCGTCGTGGCGCCTTGCATGATCGCCTCGAGCGGCACGGCGGGGGTGTCGGTACTGCTGGCCGGCGCCTGGCGCATCAGCGCTTCCAGGCGGGCGGGCAGGGCGGCGACCGCCGACTTGACCGACTCCAGCGCGGACGAGGCCGTCGACGGAGCGCCGGACGACGCAGCTGCCGAGTCGCGGCGCGCCTGCGGGGCAACTTCCACGCGGCGCAGGGACAGGCGGCGGCGCGTGACTTCACGCGGTTGCGACAGCGGCAGGCTCAAGGTGCTCATGGTCTTCTCCGTTCGAAGTTCCGGTGTTCCGTCTGGCGACGGAAGGTGGATGTCTGCTCGATCCGCGTGTTGCGAATCACGATGAGACGATCTTAAATGAGAACCGTTATCATTACAAGCCTCTTCGCATGAAGTTACATCTGTGACGCAATCGTTGCCGGGATGGACAAGCGAGACAGGTCACGCCGCCCGATGCAATCGCGCTTCCCAGTGCAAAAAGGGCACCCGAAGGTGCCCTTTTTGCTGCCAAAACGAAGCGGTCGACAAGAACTGGCTGACGCCGGCTCAGTGCTTCGGTTCGGTGATGAAGCCGATCTTGCCCAGGCCGCCGTGCTGTGCGGCGGCCATGACTTCGGCCACGCGCTCGTAGCGCACGTCGCGGTCGGCGCGCAGGTGCAGTTCAGGCTGCGGCTGCAGTTGCGCTGCACTGGCAATGCGCTGTTCCAGCTGCGTCTGATCCACTTCTTCCTGGTTCCAGAACACCTTGCCCTGAGCATCGATGGAAACGTTGATGTTCTGCGGCTTGGAGTCGTTGGGCTGGTTGGTCGCACGCGGCAGGTCGATCTTGACCGCGTGGTTGATGACGGGAATCGTGATGATGAAGATGATCAGCAGCACCAGCATGACGTCCACCAGGGGGGTCATGTTGATTTCGCTCATCACCTCGTCATCGTCGCCGTCGAGGGTGCCGAATGCCATGATGCTTTCCTTCAGGCGCTTGCGGAGCAGCGCTTAGTTCTTGACGGCCAGGCGCATCGCATCGTCGCTGGCGCGATTGGCGGAGGTCGGACGCACGCGGGCGCCGGTCACGAAGTAGGCGTGCAGGTCGTGCGCGAAGCGGTTCAGCTTGCTGATCACGCCCTTGTTGCCGCGGCTCAGGGCGTTGTAGCCCAGCACGGCAGGAATGGCCACGGCCAGGCCGAAGGCAGTCATGATCAGGGCCTCGCCGACGGGGCCGGCCACCTTGTCGATGGTCGGCACGCCCGAGGCGCCGATGCCGATCAGGGCGTGATAGATGCCCCACACGGTGCCGAACAGACCCACGAACGGTGCCGTGGAACCCACCGAGGCCAGCACGGCCAGGCCCGACTGCATGCGGGCAACGGCTTCGTCGATCGAGCTCTTCAGCGAGCGGGTCAGCCAGTCGGAAATGTCCAGTGCGTCATGCAGTTGCGGCTGGCTGGCGCGATGGTGCTGGGCGGCTTCCTTGCCGGTGACGGCCAGCGTGCGGAACGGGTTGGCGTCGCTGGCGCCCAGCGTGTCGAGCGCGTGGTCGAAGTCGTCCGAGTGCCAGAAGCGCTTCTCCGCGCCATGCGCCATCTTCTTGAGGCGAACCAGATCCCACGCCTTGGTGAGAATCACGATCCACGACAGCAGCGACATGATCAGCAGAATGATGGCGGTCGCGCGCATGACGAAATCGCCTTGCGACCAGAGGTGTGAGAGTCCGAGGTCCTGCATGGTGGTTCCTGAAAGTGTCAGTGTTTAGGGTATCGGAAAATTCCGGGAAATCAGTTCAGCTCGAATTTGATCGGTTGCTGCGCGGTGGCGGCCATGGCGCGGCCGTTCTCCATGTACGGCTTGCAGCGGATCGCCTTGGCGGCGGTCAGCGCGGCATCGTCAAGGCGATCGGACCCGCTGGTCTTCGACACCACGGCCTTCACGACCTTGCCGGTATCGTCGAAATTCAGACGGATCACGGCGGTACCGGTCTCGCCCATGCGTTGCGACTGGCGCGGATACACCGGCGCGGGTTGCGAACATGCCATTTCACCAATGCCGACCGCGCGCGGTGCCGCATTCGTGGCGGCCGGCGGCGGCGCGGGCGGCTCAGGTGCCGGCGGGGCAGGCGGAGCAGGCGGCGCCTCGATGGCGTTCGGTGTCGGCGGCAGGTTGGCGACCGGTGCCGGCGTCGGTTGAGGCTTGGGGGGCGTCGGACGCGGCGTTACTACTTTGACCTGCTTGGGCGGCGTAGGTTGTGCCTTGGGAGGTTCGGGGGCGGGCGGCTCGGGCTTCGGCTGCTCCATCGGGATGATGCGGGCGATGATTTCAGGGGCGATGACGGCTTCCGTCATCTTGCGGGCCAGCCCGCTCTGGATCAAATACAGCAGTCCGACGTGGAACAGCAGGACCGCAACGGTGATCTTCAAAAATCGTTGATCGAACATGAGAGGAACGACAGGTGTCCGGCCTCGCGGCGCAATCACTTGCGGTAGAACAGGATCAGCGAGATTCCACATCCAACCAGCAGGCTCAATAGCAATTCCATGATGATAACGCTCCAAAGAAACACAGCCGTCTAGAAACCGGTTACAGGGGGAGCGCCACTCTTGGGCAGCGTATCAGCGGGATAGTATAAACGATAATGATTCTTATTTGTTGCACATTGTGCAATGCGTGAGGATATTCTGCGCCTGCTTCATTGCGGAGTTCGCAGCAATCCGGCGAGGATGTCGATCCGGCGTTACGTGGGGCAGAGCGCGCGCCGGCATGCCGCCAATGCCCCACCCGCGGAAATCCGCGCTACGATTATTAGGAATCCCCAGTTAGCGGCAGACACGGCACAGGCCAGGCGATCCCCGCGGTCCGGACGCCCCGCGCCTCGTGCGAAGGGAACCAGCCATGGATTTCACCCGTTTTGCTGAAGACGACCGCATGATGGACGACCGCAGCACGCTGCTGCGCGCATCGTCCGGCACGGTGGGCACTTCGGCGCTCGACTGGATGTGCGCCCAGTTTGCGCTGCGCGTGGTCTGCGCGCTCGGGCCGCGCTTCAATCTGCGCAGCAATATCAATGACGTGCTGACCGTCAGCGCGCAGGAAATGGTGTGGCCGTACGGCGTGGTGCTGCGCGTGCAGCGCTTCCTGTCCGCGCGTTGCGCCGACATGCCTGTATGGAAGGGCGCCTCGCGCCTGTCGCCCGAGGAATTCCTGGAGCGCCACGGCCAGTGGAACAGTGCTTTCGACGAAAGCGCGCTGTTTTACTATCTGGACGAATACGTCAAGCATCACGCCAAGGACATGTTCGCGGTATTTGCCGCATCGTCGGCCGCGATTGCGGCGCGGCTGGATGGCGAGCGCGTGCTGCTGGTGCGCAATATCGACATGCTCAGCCATGTGCTGAACCTGCCCGAGCACGAGCGCAAGCTGCTGCTCTACGCGGCGCTTGCCAAGTACAAGCGTGACCTGCGCGCGGTGATGGTCGATTGCAAGGTTGCGCACAGCCAGGAAGCGTTTCAGATCCTGGCCGGCCTGACCGCCGCCAACCCTGGCGATATCGCGGCGTCGCTGCGGCCGGGATCGCGCCTGGAGACGCTGAACCTGATCGAGCAGCCGCTGCCGGAAAACAGTGTGACGGACCTGGGCGACCTGATGCGCCTGTCCGACCGCCTGCTGCACGTGCTGCTGGGCAACTACGCCAGCGAGGCCGAGATGATGGCGGTCTTCACGCGGCCCGCCGCGCCGCCCACGCTGGGCACCACCGACTATCCGCATGTCGAGACCGATGCCCGCTATCTGACGGCCTTGCTTGGCAACGCCACGCGCCAGAATGCCTCGGGCGTGAACGTGCTGATCTATGGGCCGCCCGGCACAGGCAAGACCGAGTTCGCGCGGCTGGTGGCGCGCGAAGCCGGTTGCGAACTGTATGAAGTGGACTGCTTCGACCGCGATGGCAACAGCCTGTCGGGCAAGGATCGATACCGGTCGTTGCAGGTGTCGCAGGCCTTCCTGCGCGGGCGGCCGCGCACGGCGCTGCTGTTCGACGAGGTCGAGGACGTGTTCCCTGGCAGTGCGCGCGAACTGATGAGCCTGTTCGGTCAGGAAGACACGCGTGCTTCCGTCAACGGCAAGGCGTGGGTCAACCAGACGCTGGAGCAGAACCCGGTGCCGGTGATCTGGATTTCGAATTCGATCCGGCAGATCGACCCGGCCTATCTGCGGCGCTTCCAGTTCCATCTCGAACTGAAGATTCCGCCACCTCAGGTGCGCGAGAACATTATCCGCAAGCACCTTGGAAACCTGGCGGTCAGCGATGCGTTCGTGGCGACGCTGGCGGCGCGAAAGACGCTGACGCCGGCACAGGTGCAATCGGCCGCGCGATTCGTCGAACTTGCGCGGCCCGATGTCGATGAGCCGGTCGAGGCGCTGATCCTGCGCCAGCTCGAACATGCCGACCGCGCGATGGGCCTGCGTCCAGAGGCCGAGGCACGCCCGGTGGTGACCCACTACCGGCTGGACAACCTGAATCTGGAAACGCGCTACGCGGTGGACAAGATCGTGCAGGCGCTGGGTGCGCGTCAGCGGGGCACGCTGTGTTTCTACGGGCCGCCCGGTACCGGCAAGACCGCGCTGGCCGAGCATATCGCGGCGGCGCTGGACCTGCCGCTGATGATCCGGCGGGCCTCTGACCTGATGAGCAAGTACGTGGGCGAGACCGAGCAGCAGATCGCGGCCATGTTCGCGCGGGCCGAGGAGGATGGCGCGGTCCTGCTGCTCGACGAGGCTGACAGCTTCATGCAGAGTCGCCAGCAGGCGGTACGCAACTACGAGGTGTCGGAGGTCAACGAAATGCTGCAGGGGATGGAGCGCTTCAACGGCATCTTTGTCTGCACCACGAACCTGTTCGACCGCATCGACGAGGCTGCGCTGCGGCGCTTTTCGTTCAAGATCCGCTTCCTGCCGCTCAAGCCAGCGCAGCGCGAGACGATGTTCGTCGACGAGGCGCTCGATGGCGATGCCGGGCGCATGACGGATGCGATCCGGCGCGATCTCGACGGCATGGATTGCCTGACACCTGGCGATTTCGCCACGGTGAAGCACCAGTCAGTGGTGCTGGGCGAGGCGCTGACGCCCGACGAGTTCCTGGCCCAGTTGCGCCAGGAACATTCCGTGAAGCCCGAGGTGCGGCATCACAAGCCGGTGGGGTTTATTCAGTAGCGTCGATGGCGGGCGCCGGCTCGATGACCACCGTCTCGGCGCCGGCCTCCACCTGTAGCAGCGCCCACGCCATCTCGCGCAGATGGGCGGCGTCCTTGGTCGACAGGTAGCGCACGGCCGGCGCGGCATCGGGGCTGGCCGCCAGGTCGAACTCGGCAAGCTTGCGGGCCAGCTGGCGTGCGATGGCCGTGCCGGTGTCGATCAGCGTCAGGCGGCTGCCGACCATGTCGCGGATCGTGTCCGACAGGAAAGGGTAGTGCGTGCAGCCCAGCACCAGGGTATCGGCCCCGGCGTCGAGCATCGGACGCAGGTAGGCGTCGAGCTTCTCGCGAATCGCCGGACCCGACACGTCGCCCTGTTCGATCAGCGAAACCAGCCCGTGACCGGCCGCGCACAGGTACCGGCTTTCGTGCGACAGCGCTGTCAGCAACCGGTTGAACTTGGCGCTCTTGAGCGTGTTGGCGGTGGCCAGTACGCCCACCACCTTGCTCTGGCTCAGCGATGCCGCGGGTTTGAGCCCAGGCTCCACGCCGATGATCGGCACGGCCAGGCGCTCGCGCAGCGTCTGCACGGCATGCATGGTTGCCGTGTTGCAGGCGATCACCAGCGCCTTGCAGCCCTGCGCCACCAGCCATTCGCAGACCTGCAGCGTGCGGGCCTCGACAAATCGCTCGGGCTTGTCACCGTACGGTGCGTAGCGCGAATCGGCAAAGTAGATCAGCGACTCGTGCGGCAGCATGGCGCGCACTTCGCGCAGGACCGACAGGCCGCCAAGGCCGGAATCGAAGATGCCGATGGGGGAGGGGTTCACGCCTTTGACTCGGGAATGAAAAAAGCCGGACAGCAATTGTCCGGCTTTGCACTGCAATTGACCAGTCTGGCGATCAGGCTGCCGCGACCGGAATCTTGCCGATCTTGGCCTGCCACTCGGCGGGGCCGGTCTTGTGGACCGACGTGCCCGAGCTGTCCACGGCCACCGTCACCGGCATGTCCTTGACGTCGAACTCGTAGATCGCTTCCATGCCCAGGTCTTCGAAGGCCAGCACCTTAGCGCCGCGAATCGCCTTCGACACCAGGTAGGCGGCACCGCCCACGGCCATCAGGTAGGCCGACTTGTGCTTCTGGATCGATTCGATCGCCACCGGACCGCGCTCGGCCTTGCCGATCATGGCGATCAGGCCGGTTTGCGACAGCATCGTCTCGGTGAACTTGTCCATGCGGGTGGCCGTCGTCGGGCCGGCCGGGCCAACCACTTCGTCGCGCACTGGATCCACGGGGCCGACGTAGTAGATCACGCGGTTCGTGAAGTCCAGCGGCAACTGCTCGCCGTTTGCCAGCATGTCGGCGATACGCTTGTGCGCGGCGTCGCGGCCCGTCAGCATCTTGCCGTTGAGCAGCAGCGTCTGGCCCGGCTTCCACGATGCCACTTCTTCCGGCGTCAGCGTGTTCAGGTCGACGCGCTTCGACGTCTCGGTGTTCGGTGCCCACTCCACCTTCGGCCAGGCCGACAGGTCAGGTGCTTCCAGCTTGGCCGGGCCGCTGCCGTCCAGCGTGAAGTGCACGTGGCGGGTGGCCGCGCAGTTCGGGATCATTGCCACGGGCTTCGACGCGGCGTGCGTCGGCGATGCCATGATCTTGACGTCCAGCACGGTCGCCAGGCCGCCCAGGCCCTGCGCGCCAATGCCCAGCGCGTTGACCTTCTCGTACAGCTCGACGCGCATTTCCTCGATCCAGTCCTTCGGGCCGCGGGCGATGATGTCCTGGATGTCGATGGATTCCATCAGCGATTCCTTGGCCATCACCATCGCCTTCTCGGCGGTGCCGCCAATGCCGATGCCGAGCATGCCCGGCGGGCACCAGCCGGCGCCCATCGTCGGCACGGTCTTCAGTACCCAGTCGACGATCGAGTCGGACGGGTTCAGCATCACGAACTTCGACTTGTTTTCCGAGCCACCGCCCTTGGCGGCTACCTGGATGTCGACGGTGTTGCCCGGCACCACTTCGTAGTGGATCACGGCCGGGGTGTTGTCCTTGGTGTTCTTGCGGGCGCCTTCGGGCGGGCTGACGATCGACGCGCGCAGCACGTTGTCGGGGTGCGTGTAACCGCGGCGCACGCCTTCGTTGATCATCTCGGTCAGGCCCATGGTGGCGCCGTCCCAGCGCACGTCCATCCCCACCTTGACGAAGATCGTGACAATGCCGGTGTCCTGGCACAGCGGGCGCTTGCCTTCGGCGCACATGCGGCTGTTGGTCAGGATCTGGGCAATCGCGTCCTTGGCGGCCGGACTCTGTTCCAGCTCGTAGGCACGGCCCAGGCTGGTGATGTAGTCCATCGGGTGGTAATAGCTGATGTACTGCAGCGAGTCGGCGACGCTCTGGATGAGGTCTTCTTGCTTGATGACTGTCATTTTGTGGGGGGAGGGCAGCGGTGAAACACAGCCCGGGATGATACACCCTGGCGGCGACGGCTGTACGGGATGCATACAGCCGTCGACACCTTTGGTCGGGTATTGCTGCGAGGCGGATGAATCACCTCGGCGGGGCGGCGTATTCAGTGTGCCTGCTGCGCCGCACCATCGGCGTCATGGCCGGCTGCGGGGTGCGGATGCGACACCATGCGGTCCACCCAGGCCATGGCCAGGGCCGATGCCAGGAACGCCACATGGATGATCACCTGCCACATGATCGTGTGCGTGCTGCGCTGCTCGGCGTCGATAAAGGTCTTCAGCAGATGGATCGACGAGATGCCGATCAGCGCCATCGAAAGCTTGACCTTCAGAACGCCGGCGTTCACGTGGTCCAGCCATTCGGGCTCGTCCGGGTGGTTGTCGATGCCCAGGCGCGAGACGAATGTCTCGTAGCCGCCCACGATCACCATGATCAGCAGGTTCGAGATCATCACCACGTCGATCAGGCCCAGCACCACCAGCATGATCTTGGTTTCGTCATAGGTGGTGACGTGCGCCAGCAGGTGCCAGACCTCGGCCAGAAAGTGGTAGACGTAGACGCCCTGGGCGACGATCAGGCCAAGGTACAGCGGCAGTTGCAGCCAGCGCGAGGCAAAGATGATGCGGGGAATCGGACGAAGCGGGGCGGAGCGTAGCGGGGTGTGTTGGGCCATGGGCGATGCCGGGAGAAGATGTAAATATCAGCAGACAATCGAAGCGGGGGTCGATTGTACCGTGCGGCCCATGACACCTGACATCGCGGCCAGGTAACGTTTGGTTAGTGCTGCGGGCCGGATCAGCGCGATTGGCTGTCCAGCGCGCGGCGCGCGATCGGCCCCGGCCAGCTGGCGAGCACAATGCCGCCCAGCACGCAGGCCAGCGCCACGCCATGGGCCCAGCCGGGCCGCTCGCCGAGCACCACGATGCCGTAGACGGCGGCCGCCACCGGCAGCACCGAGGTAAAGACCCCGGCCAGCTGGGCGGGCACATGGCGAATGCCCTTCATCCACAGCCAGAACGAGAACACGCTGGCCGACAGCGCGTACCAGACCAGCATGGCCCAGGTGGTGCCGTCCACGCTGCCGAAGTCGAAGGTCAACAGCGGCACGATGCCCAGCGGCAGCATCAGCGCGCCGCCGATCAGGTGGGTGTAGGCACAGATTTCGATGGCCGCCAGCGTTTGCGACAGGCGCCGCGACAGGATCACGTAGATCGATTCGCAGACTACGGCGCCCAGGATCATCAGGTTGCCGGCCAGTGCGTCGCCGCCGCCCAGGCCCGCGTCGGCCTGGCCGCCATGGCCGCCGCCACGGGAGATATTGAGCACGGCGATGCCTGCGACGGCCAGCAGCACCGAAAACACCGTGCGCCGTGACAACCGCTCGCGCAGCCACAGCCACGACAGGATGGCTACCGTCGCCGGGATGGTGCTGGTGATCACGCCGGCGGCCATCGCGCTGGTCAGCCGCACGCCGCCGAGCATGAGCAGCGTGAACATGAAGGTGCCGAAGAAGGCCATCAGGAACAGGTTCAGCCATTCGCCGCGCGACACCGCGCGCATACGGGCCGGCCGATACCACGGCGACAGGCACGCGATGGCGATCAGGAATCGCATCAGCGCGAACAGCAGCACGGGCACATGGGCAATGATCGATTTGCCAAGCCCGACATTGCTGCCGACAAGGGCCATGGCGGCGATCAACAGGAGGGCGTGGATGGGCAAGTTCGTCCGATGTCGTCCGATGGGGAGCGTCGCGCCCGGCATGCCGGGCGGCCGCCGTCGCATGCCACTGGCGGGACGCGATGGCCCGGCCTGTGCAAGCCAATTGAAAGGGCGTGCGCCGCGTTCGGGTATTTGGGTCCGGCGCATTATAGCTGTGCTAACTTAGTAGAGCCGACTGCACTTGTGCCCCCAGTCTCCCGTGCCTTGCCATACCTGCTGCGCCGCAGCATCGCCAGCGCGATGGATGCCCGCCAGCATCCGCCCGATCGTCAGACTTCGGTAGCCGGGTCTGAATAGTCAGGTTTAAGTAAGGCGCCGGGCGTACCTTGCACCCAAAGCAGTCAAAGCCAAACCAGGAGACAACCCATGTCCGCCATCGAGTCGGTAATGCAGGAGCATCGCGTTTTCAATCCCCCGGAGTCGTTCGCGAAGAACGCCGCGATTCCGAGCATGGAGGCGTACAACGCCCTGTGCGCCGAGGCCGAACGCGACTACGAAGGCTTCTGGGCGCGCCACGCCCGCGAGCTGCTGCACTGGCACAAGCCGTTCACCAAGGTGCTCGACGAGAGCGACGCGCCGTTCTACAAGTGGTTCGAGGACGGCCAGCTCAATGCGTCGTACAACTGCCTTGAGCGCAATATCGAGAAGGGCAATGGCGACAAGACGGCCATTGTCTTCGAAGCCGATGACGGCGCGGTCTCGCGCGTCAGCTACAAGGAATTGCTGGCAAAGGTCAGCCGCTTCGCCAACGGGCTGAAGGCGCTGGGCGTCAAGAAGGGCGACCGCGTGGTCATCTACATGCCGATGTCCGTCGAAGGCGTGGTGGCCATGCAGGCCTGTGCGCGTATCGGCGCCACGCATTCGGTGGTGTTCGGCGGTTTCTCGGCCAAGTCGCTGCAGGAACGCCTGGTGGACGTGGGCGCCGTGGCGCTGATCACGGCCGACGAACAGATGCGCGGCGGCAAGGCGCTGCCGCTCAAGGCCATTGCCGACGAGGCGCTGGCGCTGGGCGGCTGCGATGCGGTCAAGCACGTGGTGGTCTATCGCCGTACCGGCGGCAAGGTGGCCTGGACCGAGGGCCGCGACCGCTATATGGAAGATGTGTCGGCCGGCCAGCCGGATCATTGCGAACCCGAACCGGTAGGTGCCGAACATCCGCTGTTCGTGCTCTATACCTCCGGCTCCACCGGCAAGCCGAAGGGCGTGCAGCACAGCACCGGCGGCTACTTGCTCTGGGCGCTGATGACGATGCGCTGGACCTTCGACGTCAAGCCGGAAGACATGTTCTGGTGTACCGCCGATATCGGCTGGGTCACCGGCCACACCTATATTGCCTACGGCCCGCTGGCCGCCGGCGCCACGCAGGTCGTGTTCGAAGGCGTGCCGACGTTCCCGAACGCGGGCCGCTTCTGGGACATGATCCAGCGCCACAAGGTCAGCATCTTCTACACGGCGCCCACCGCGATCCGCTCGCTGATCAAGGCGGCCGAGGCCGACGAGAAGATCCACCCGAAGCAGTACGACCTGTCCAGCCTGCGCCTGCTGGGTACCGTGGGCGAGCCGATCAACCCCGAAGCGTGGATGTGGTACTACAAGAACATCGGCCAGGAACGCTGCCCGATCGTCGACACGTTCTGGCAGACCGAAACCGGCGGCCATGTGATCACGCCGCTGCCGGGCGCCACGCCGCTGGTGCCGGGTTCGTGCACGCTGCCGCTGCCGGGCATCATGGCGGCGATCGTCGATGAAACGGGCCAGGACGTGCCGAACGGCAGTGGCGGCATCCTGGTGATCAAGCGTCCGTGGCCGGCCATGATCCGCACGATCTGGGGCGATCCGGAGCGCTTCAAGAAGAGCTACTTCCCCGAGGAACTGGGCGGTACGCTGTACCTGGCCGGCGATGGCTCGATCCGCGACAAGGACACGGGCTACTTCACGATCATGGGCCGTATCGACGACGTGCTGAACGTGTCGGGCCACCGCATGGGCACGATGGAGATCGAATCGGCGCTGGTGTCGAACCCGCTGGTGGCGGAAGCCGCGGTGGTGGGGCGGCCGGACGATACGACCGGCGAGGCCATCTGCGCGTTCGTGGTGCTCAAGCGCTCGCGTCCGACCGGCGACGAGGCCACGAAGATCGCCGCCGATCTGCGCAACTGGGTGGGCAAGGAGATCGGCCCGATCGCCAAGCCCAAGGACATCCGCTTTGGCGACAACCTGCCCAAGACGCGCTCGGGCAAGATCATGCGCCGCCTGCTGCGGTCGCTGGCCAAGGGCGAGGAAATCACGCAGGACACCTCGACGCTGGAGAACCCGGCCATCCTGGATCAACTGAAGCAGGCGCAGTAACGCCGCCGGTTCATGCACGCTATCTGGCTGCGTGACCCACGTTGTGCCCGCCCCGGCTTCGCCCGGGGCGGGCACAATGCTTTTTTTCACACCGATTTCCACCTATCGTTGCGCTGATGCCAGACACCCAGTCGCGCTTTCGCCGCCGGCTGATGCTGTACTACGGCCTTTTTACGCTCGGACTGCTCGGCTTCGTCGGCATGATGGGCCTGCTCGAGCATTCGAATGCCGATGCGCTCTGGCTGGGCTACGTCTTCCTGTTCGTGACGATCGCGATCTATGCGTGTATCGGACTGATCTGCCGCACATCGGATCTCAACGAATACTACGTGGCCGGGCGGCGCGTGCCCGCCATGTTCAACGGCATGGCCATCGCGGCGGACTGGATGAGCGCCGCCTCGTTCATCGGCCTGGCCGGCATCATCTTCGCGTCGGGCTACGAAGGCCTGGCCTATGTGATGGGCTGGACCGGCGG
This sequence comes from Cupriavidus sp. HE11, assembly GCF_056097175.1. Taxonomy (NCBI): domain Bacteria; kingdom Pseudomonadati; phylum Pseudomonadota; class Betaproteobacteria; order Burkholderiales; family Burkholderiaceae; genus Cupriavidus; species Cupriavidus sp. HE11. The sequence continues at coordinate 713,139 of NZ_CP184464.1, read as the reverse complement.
CTATTGCCTGGTGGCGTTCCTGCTGGCGCCGTACCTCCGCAAATATGGCGGATATACGATTCCCGATTTTCTGGCGGCACGCTACGGCAACGGCAAGCCGGGTGGCAATATTCCCGTGCGGGCGATTGCCGTTCTGGCGGCATCGCTATGTTCGTTCGTCTACCTGGTCGCCCAGATCCAGGGGGTGGGACTGATCGTCACGCGCTTTATCGGCGTGGAATTCGCGGTGGGCGTGTTCTTCGGGCTGGCCGGCATCCTTGTGTGCTCGTTCCTGGGCGGCATGCGCGCGGTGACGTGGACGCAGGTGGCCCAGTACATCATGCTGATCGTGGCTTTCCTGCTGGCGGTGTCGCTGATCGCCTGGAAGCATCATCACCAGGTATTGCCGCAGGTTGGCTACGGTGGGCTGCTCCAGCAGATAGACGCCGCCGAGAAGCAGCTTGATCGCGATCCGGCGGAGCAGCAGGTGCGCGAGATATTCCGCCAGCAGGCCATCGACCTGCAGGATCGCATTGCGCGGCTGCCGATGTCGTTCAACGAGGAGCGGCAGTTGCTTGATGCGCGCCTGCTTGAGCTGCGCGCCCGTAATGCGCCGCTGCGCGAAATCAAGACGGTGGAGCGTGAACGGCAGGCGTTCCCGGCTGATGCGACGGCCGCGTTGCAGCAGTGGACGCAGCAGCGCGAGGAAGCCCTGGCGCGCAGCCAGCCGTCCACGCCATCGACCGAGCCTTATCCCGCGGCGTCGGAGCAGGAGCGCAAGACGCGCCGGCTCAACTTCGTGCTGCTGGTGTTCTGTCTGATGGTCGGTACGGCCAGCCTGCCGCATATCCTGACGCGGCTCTACACGACGCCATCGGTCAAGGAAAGCCGCAATTCCGTGGCGTGGGCGGTGTTTTGCATCGCGCTGCTATATGTGTCGGCGCCAACGCTGGCGGCACTGGTCAAGGTCGAGTTTTTTCAGCATCTGGTGGGCACGCCATACGCGGAACTGCCGCAGTGGGTGGTGCAATGGCGCAAGGTCGACCCGCCGGTCTTCGGCATCCGGGACATGAACGGGGACGGCATCGTGCAATGGGCCGAAATCCTGATCCAGCCCGACATGATCGTGCTGGCCGCGCCCGAAATCGCCGGGCTGCCCTATGTGATCTCGGGCCTGGTCGCCGCCGGCGCACTGGCCGCGGCCCTTTCGACGGCTGACGGGCTGCTGCTGACCATCGCCAACGCGCTGTCGCACGACGTGTACTACCACATGATCGACCGCCAGGCGACCCACCAGCGCCGCGTGACCACGGCCAAGGTGGTGTTGCTGGGCGTGGCACTGTTCGCGTCGTACGTCACATCGCTGCGGCCCGGCAATATCCTGTTCCTGGTGGGCGCGGCCTTCTCGCTGGCGGCATCGAGCTTCTTCCCGGTGCTGGTGCTGGCCATTTTCTGGCGCCGCACCACGGCCGCCGGCGCCGTCGCCGGCATGGCCACCGGCCTGGGCGTGGCGGTGTACTACATCTTCGTGAACTACCCGTTCTTCACCCGCATGACCGGGATCTTCGGCAACCGATGGTTCGGCGTCGATCCAATCGCCTCGGGGGCGTTCGGCGTACCCGCAGGATTCGCGGCCGCCATTCTGGTCAGCCTGATCACGCCAAGGAATGCTCCAGTGATCGATCGGCTGGTGAATTATTTGAGGAAGGGGTAGGGCGGGGGCGGGGTCTTCAGCGTGCTGCGCCATGGCATGCTGATCGCCCAATTCGCACCGGCCGAGCTTTCCACGGGAAGGCGTGTCGGCCCGACGAGATCATGGCGACGCTGGAGGTATGGAGGAGATGCGTCGCCTTCCATGGGCTCGGCGAACCGGTCCACGCGTCGCAGACGTCCTATTCGCGTGGCGTCCGCGATGCTCGTCAGATCCTGACGGAAAAGCCTGAAATGCGCGACGCGGCCCGGTCCGGTGGCTGCGAGAACAGCACTGGCACGAAGCCGACATGGCTGTCGTCTGCGATCTGCACAAATCCGTCAAGCTGCTTCGATTGCCCCAGCGGCCGTGCCTGAACGAGGCCGTCGACGCCCCCATGGTCGCGAGAGAGCCGAAATGAGCACGCAATTCCCGACCGAGCGCCAGTGCCCGAAAGCCAAATCGACCTAGTCGAAAGGCGGATTTCCATTTTTGGGAAAACTTGGTATCTTGCAGACTGTAAGAGAAGTACAGATCGGCTACATAACGCCGACCCGGGTCGCATTGCATGTTGTTCCTCTCAATCAGTATGCGTGCACAAATGGCCACTATCTTCAATTTCTTCCGCCGTCTCCCAGTGTGGGTCCTTTTTCTCGCACTCGCGCTTATTTTCGCGCTTGTCTATTCCCTGGATCGTATCGACGATGTTCGCCGCTGCGATAGTCCGGACTCTTACAAGGATTGGCCTGCTCAGCAGGCCGCAGCGAAGGCTTGCCTCACTTCGTTCTGGGCGCGGTTCCGCTGAAGTTTTGGCGATACCTCACCTGGATTGGCGGGAGACGTCGAAAGCACGCGACAGGTGTAGCGCTTGGCCTGTTGCGCTTCTCGAATTCAGGCGGCAGGGGCGTTCGCCGCTGCAGAAATACGGACGAAATAGTCTCTCCCTGGCCTTTCGATATTTTGTGTCGAAACTAAGCCTCATTCTGATACGCCGCAGAATTGCCTCCAAAGCCCGCCAAGCGAAAGCCCTGCGGGCTTTTTCATGTAGCTGACCGCGCTTCTGTCGCGGATAGAGTCATATCTTGACGAAGTAGATGACCTTCGCCGCTATCCATGCGAAAGGGGAATAAGCAGCAAGACATACGGTCACGATCGCTGCTGGTCGTATTGCCTGGGCCTCGGATTTCCATTGGTGGTTGGCTAAGACGTTCATTTAAGCCGGCGACTGCACTGCCTTTGATTTCGTCTTCCCGTTTGTCTCCTCCCGGTATTGTCTTGGGTTTGGATATGCCGGCCGCTGGCCGCAGTACCTGTTTCTTCTTCACACTTGCGGATCCCACCATGATGCCTCCCATCACCAGCCCGCCCACGTAGTGCCGGGAGCACCAACGGATTGAGACCCAGCGGTGCAATGGACAGTGCATTGGCCCACCTGCGCACCGTGATCAAGTCACTGGCCTATGGATTTCGTACTGGCAGCCCACCGAGCAGGACATCCATGAACTTCCTGGCTGATAGGCCTAGTCGGCGTGGACGGACGAACTTGGACGTCTACGGAGGAATCACCGTTGAAAGGTGAAAAAACATGGAAGTGGAAGCAAAAAAGCCGTCCCATTGGACGGCTTTGGATTGCTGCGGACGGTGTTCTGGCGGAAAGAGGGGGGATTCGCCTACACATGCGCAGGCCGCGGATTCGCTTGCAAGCGAATCATCTTCGAATCCCCCGCGCAAGCCAAACTATTGGCTTGCTTCTCTCCGGAAACGACGATGCCCGCTGGCGCGGGCATCGAAATTCTGGCGGAGAGAGGGGGATTCGCCTACACATGCGCAGGCCGCGGATTCGCTTGCAAGCGAATCCCTTCGAATCCCCCGCGCAAGCCAAACTATTGGCTTGCTTCTCTCCGGAAACGACGATGCCCGCTGGTGCGGGCATCGAAATTCTGGCGGAGAGAGGGTCCTCGGAAACCCAATGTAGACGCGCGATTCCTCCAAATCGAAATCTTTCAGGAATTTGTACCCCGCTTTGTACCCCGACTCTGGCGGACGGGCTTGATGCGGAGGGTTCTAGAGCATCGTATCGCGGGTAGAGCTGCCAGGGCTTTTGCGAAGCCGCACAGCACCTTCGAGAACCGCAGCGATGGCACCCTTGGCTCCTCTCATTGAGAACCGATAGACTTGGAAGCGCCCGCTGTCTAACGCCACGGCGATTCCCAAAGGGGTTGCCGACTCGACGATTCCGTCCATCAGGTCCGGATTGTGAAGAAGGTAGCGATACATTGGTAGGCCGGAGGGCGCAGATCCCTGTACCGGCCCGTCACAGCTGATGTCCACTGAGGCGGATCCTCGAGAGGACGAAAGCAGGGCGGGCGCGGTCGTTGTGCCGTCACAGCGGGTGGCAGTCACAAGAATCCAGCGGCATAGACCACTCCCCGGGTGACAACTCTTCATTAAAAATCCGCCACTCTCGTTGGTCACGCCAGCGTAAAGCTGTCCGTCGTCGGTTGAACCGGTAAACCAGTCCCCGATCGTGGCCGAAGTGGCCTCGTAGGGCGCCAGCAGTAGTAAAGTTGCAAGTAGGAGGACTGAAATCTTCTTCATGGCAGCAGGTAGATCTGCTTAGTTGCACCCATACGGCCCGCACTGTCGGCTGAAGCTGCGTCCGCGCGAATCGCTCCCATACGTGCTGCTGTACCCGTTCCCGTAGCTCTGGGTAGTGCTGTTCCAACTATTGCCGTTGGCGGCATTGCCATGGGTGTAGGTGCTATTGCCCACATGCTGGGACGTCTGGTTCCATGACGAGCCGGTCTGGGAGTTGTATCCGTTCACCGTCGTGGTGTTGCCCATGCGATTGACCTGGTACGAATTGCCTGAACTGTCGTTGCAGGTGTACATGTTCTGCGAGCCAAAGCAAGCCGCGGATGCTTGCGACGTCGCAATGAGTGCCGCCGCCGCGAGCGCGGCGCGAATGGTTGTCCCCATGATTCTTCTCCCGGAAATCTTCTTGTAAGTCGAGTTCGAATGTCTCGACATCACAAGTTCAGCGCCTGGCTCACCGTCGGACAATACCCCTTGTGTGGGGTGGGCTAAGCTCCAGACCGTTTCCTTGGGAACGGCTGTTCTATGATCGGGATCTTTGCCCGCTCCTCTTCTTCGAGCCTTAGGCGTTCCACAAGTGGCAATCTCGTGCCGCCCCGGGGCTGAGCCGGAGGGTCATATGCGTAGTCGAAGTACTTCGTGTCGTCTTCGAGGTAGTAGTAACTCCCGACCTTTACTGGAGGCGGATATAGTTTTCCTTCTCTGATCCAGCGGCGAGCGATATGTTTGCTGGGAGGCGGATCGAAGTAGCGTTCCAGCCATAGATCCAGGCGGACTTTCACGCTCGAAACCTATTTGAAGATGCGGTCGACGAGTCGGGGGCGACGCGGGGTGTAGTTGTCATCGATGTACTCGGCGTTCTGCTCGACGTAGTAAGCGCGACCGACCTTCACGGGAGGCGGGTAGATCTTTCCCTGTCCAACCCACCGCCGAGCGGTCACAAGGGAAGGGGGTGGATCGAAGTTCAATGCCAGCCATTTTTCGAGACTTACCTTGGGCGGTTTGGTCGCCATCAGATTTCCTCTAAACGTGAACCCCACGAAATGAGCGCTGGCGCTCTGGTGGTACTGCCGACTGGTTTGTGGCGAGTTTGCCATCGTAGCCGACAACTCCGCTCCCAGCGAGGCTGATGGTCCGAAATCGAAAACGTAGCATAGTGGTAAAGCATGCTTAACCGCATTTCCAGTAGAGTGCCGTTTTTCACTGATCCGGCCTCTTGGTATGCCCATACGGTCCGCAGGCAGCTTTTTCGCGCAGTTGATCCCCGCGATTCTTTCCGACCTGAAGCGGATTGCGGGTCGGTCGAACGGGGAGGTTACCGTCGATGACTTGCAGTCTGAAGCGTGGCTGGCGGCCGAGGAGATCGGTAGCCAAGGGACTGCCAGACCAGATCCTACGGACAAGTCATTCCACAAACAGATTCTCTCTCGCCTGTACAACCGGTTCGTGAAGTTTGCGGACAAGCGACTGCGCTTTGCAGTACGGCTCGATGAGGAACGTGAGGATGAGGAGGGTGAGTCGCGAGCAAGCCCCGTTGCCGCAGCTCTCGCAGCCCCGGAGGAATACAAGCCAAGCCGAGCTATCGAAGCGCGTGAGAGCGAACATGAGCGTGACCTCGAACTGCGAAGACGATTCGCCGAAGCTGTGGCATACGTGAGATTGTTCTCCAATTTGAAGAGTGATCAATCGGCAGTTTGTGACCACCTATCAGTGACCGCAGGCACCCTGCGATCTCGTTTGCGTCGAGCGGAAGAGGCGCTGACATCTCAACCATCTCTTTTTGATGGTGTCGTGGAAATTGCCGAGGATTTCATGCCACCTCGTGTCGCATCCATGTACACGCGCACTCGCGCGAAAGATGCAATACGGCAGTTCAACTGTGTTCAAGCGAGACTGTTTGCTCGCGCTTATGTCCCTATTCGGAAGATCCTGCGTTGACGGAAGCCGACCTGGCTGATTAGGCTCCATTAGATTCAGATTGAGCAGAAGCTTCCATGCCTTCAACGGGCGATGCGCATTCATCGTTTTACGTGGATGATCAGTGTCACTTCGCTTTTCGAAAAGTCCCGCTACGAGATATAGACGTAGGTGATGTGGAATCAGAGCCAACAATGGTCGGGACTGCCTCGAGCCCACGACAGAGTATGTACGGTTCCGAACTGAAGCGGGCAGGATCAATGCTCGAGCATCGCGTGAATTTCATCGGATCGTGAGGAAGAATGATGGCTCGGCTGACAACACAAGAGATCCTTGCTCGTTCTGGTTTCGCCACTAGTCCTCTCGGACCAGGTGAAATAAATCTAACCACGAACGCTCACACTATCAGTGCAAATGCAGTGGATCCGCAGGTTATCGCGGCGATCAAGGCCGCACCACTTAGAGATCTCTTTCCTGTTTCCGGTATCGTCCCATTCGGAGAGGTAATACTTCGCGCGAAGAGCGTCGTGTTCAATCCAAAAAGCTCTTTGGAGTGGTACGTCAACGACGCGGGAGAGGCTGCATTTGTGGCCATCGCGGCTGAAGAGCTTGTGCTAAATGGCGCCAATCAGCTCTCGGAAATCCCAAAGCTGATACTGAGACCACGCGTCACCCGTAAAGAGCTTAATGGGGCCGACGGGGGCGTGGGGCGTACCGGATGGACTTCACCATTTGAAGACGGCACAGAGGGTGGCCCCGGAGACCCAGGCGAAACAGGTCGTCCCGGGAAGACGTATCGCTATCCGATTGTTTTTCTTTTTTATCAGCGAATTATCTTGAATACGGCCAATCCTGCCGTCGTGCCTGTGATCCGCGTCGAAGGAGAAGGGGTAGAAGGCGGGAATGGCGGGAGAGGCGGGCCTGGCGGGCCGGGTGGGCCAGGTGCTAGAGGTCCCGCTGAAGAGCTTAATTGTTTCATGTTTGTTTGCATCTGCGAACACGAGGCTGGTGACGGTGGAGTCGGAGGCCCGGGAGGATCCGGTGGAAAAGGGGGCGACGCCGGTCGGGGAGGAGACGGAGCAACGCTATTCTTCGTGGGCCCGAATACGGGACTTTCAAGTGTGCAGCGCTTTGATATCTACCAGCCATCGGCCAAAGCGGGATCGCCAGGGCAGCCCGGCGTGCCAGGTCCCGGAGGTCGCCCAGGCGGAGGAGGTACAAAAACTTCGTGGTGTCTCAGCGGCGGACTGCATGGAGTGCCCGGACCGGGGCCGACAGTTCCCGACCTCGGACGGGGAAGTACGCGCCCCGACGGCGTCTACGGCAGCGTACTTATCGCAATGCGGGATAACGCAGACCTATTTTAGTGAGGGCGACAATATGGAGATCCGGCAAAGAACGTCGGAGACTCCGGGCCTGAACTCTGAACGCGCAAATACGCGTTGTCGGAAACCATTAATCAGAGGCTCTGGTTGCCGCGATCTGCTTATCGATCCATGCCTGGACCTCAGCCTCGACCCATCCGCTGGCCGTGCCCATCTTGATAGGCGATGGGAATGTGCCAGCCTGGATCCGTGCGTAGATGCCACTGCGGCTCAGGCCCACCAGATCACGGACGGCTGGCAGACGAAGGATGCGCCTTTGGGTTTGTTCAACCATGGGGCGCCTCCGCTTGCCGGTTGATCTCGTCAAAGAGTTCTTCCATCTTTTGATCGAGCATTTCGTTAGCCGCATGAGCCAACGATTGGAGGGCGAACAAGCCTGTCCGGCTGATCTGTGGCTCGGGGCCTGTACTGTTGCGCAGGACGTCTTCATTGATGCCCATTGCCAGGAGCGTTGCAGTTCCGGAAGACACGTCGCGTGCCAAGTCGAGTGTCTTGAGCATGCGCACAACCTGTCCCGTCGGCAGCCGACCGGCACGGGCTGCCGCCATTGCATCGTCCGAGCAGAAGCTATAGCGCTTCGAAAGTTCAGCAGCCATGGCGCACCTCCTCGAAAAGTCCGGTGCAAACCTGGCCTAGGTCAGTAACCGCGTTCTCCAGCGTTGCGCCCAGTCGCGGGACGAGCTCCAGCGCCAGTGCGTGGAATTGCTCGAAGTCGTGAGCGTCCTCGCACTTCTTGCCGGCCCACTGCAGCGTGTGGAGGAGGCAGGTGACTTTGTTCACGTCGAGCGCGGCGGACGGCTGGTCGCGGGTCGATCCTTTCGCCTGTTCCTGCTCCCAAACCTGGTATGCCTGCATGTCGGCCGCATTAAGTTCGCTGCGTTCCGCGCAATGACGCAGGGCACTCAGGATGCGACGACGCTCGTCAGGCCTGATTTGGTTGAGCAGGATGAGTGTGCTGGCGACGGAGGCGTAGATGTGCTGGCCGTTGCTGTCCCGCAGGTCGATCGCGACAGAGGCGCCGGCTTGCGAGCCGATGTTGTCTCCGATCCAAGTGAGTGATCTGCTCATCTGGTCCCTCCTATCGTCGTCAGGTGGTTGCTTCTGAGGACGGCAAAACCATGTGCACGCTCTCCAAGCGATTGGCATAGAGCACGAGCAGCACTCCAGGCGCGGCTTTTTGATGCCGTGCTCGTTCCGCGATGTTCCGTAAAATTGGTAAAAGTGCTTCCCGTGAGCTTCTCGTAAGCGACCGGCGTCCAGAATGATGTGATAGCGACATTCGACTTGTTTGTCGCGGCCGCATTTGCTATTGTTTTCGATGTGGGTCCTCCCACCGGCCGTTCATCGGCAGTGTCTTTCGGCATGGTTTCACCCCGTGCTAGAAGGTTAGTGGTCGGCAGTGCGAATGCCGTCCTCCGAAGAAGCCGCAGCCAGTGCTAACTGCTGCGGCTTTTTCGTTTTCGAGTACTACGGCGACTAGGTTAGAAATATCTAACCGGCGTGTCAAGAAATATCTAACTCTTGATCGGCGGCGTGAAGGAAGAATAGCGATACGGCGAGGAGCTTGTAACGGCTGAGCTGAGGGGAATGCGCACCGTGCTGAGCACAGTGCTTACTCAGCGCTGTGGGGTGCGTCTTGTTTGGCCCAGTCTCGGCACCAGCGTTCTATGACGGGTTGACTCTCGAGCAAAGGAAATTTGTCGAGCATGTCGCGAGCAAAGGCGGCGGTGCTCGCATAGAGCCATTTCTTTTGCTGCCAATTGTTCCAGAGTAGAAGAACCTCATTCTTGGCTTGCTGCTTTGGATCCTTTAGTTTCCGAGTCTCCGCCATAGATTTGGCCTTATCGGTCTTCTCTCGGCGTGTGATTTGCAATTGCCGCGTCATCCCATTCATGTGTTCAACATCGCAAGCGACGTTCGCCACAATCGCAAGATCGTTCGCAGCTGCAATGACGTCGCCCTCAGCAAGCTTCGTCAGGGCGATATCAAGGTGATTGAGTCCGAAAGCAATCATGATCCTTGACCACAAATCCTCGTCCAATGGCGTGACGAGCAGATCGGGCAGAGCTTCCATGTTTGCGCCGCCTTCTATCAGAAGCCAATCAGATAGGACGACCGAAGCTGCGAAACGCTCGTTGCTTTCCCGGTCTGCGACAGCTCGTTTCAACTCTTGGTTGGCGTAATCAGCCAGATCCTGAAGGTCGAGCCATGCGCCGCCGAGATCATCGCTATGAATATTTCGGCGATAGTAAAACCACAACCGGAAGGCGAGGTGGGCGAGGTCTTTGCCGCCGACACTTAACTCTGGAAAGCCGGTGTTTTGACGAATATTGGTGAACTTGGCCAAGCTGATCTCACCATTGACTCAGTTTCAGGACCGGATGCAGACAGCTATTGGGCGGTACGGGTTACAACGCCCGTTAGTCGGTGCATCGACGTGATATCACCTTCGGAAATAGTTGTAGGCGGGAAGTTACTGGTGATATCGCCAAACGTCACTTCGCCGTCGCGTTCCCAGAGGAACTCAAGGAGTGCTTGGGTGCCGTCAGAGAACTTGGCCAAAACGTCATCGCCAGGAGCGACTTTCGCTGTTGGCTCCAGGATGAGAACCTCGCCGCTGCGAAAGCGGGGGCGAAGCTCGCCTCCGCGAACTTGAAGTGCATACGCTTTCGAGTCGGTCGTCGGGAATGACACGAAACCGTCCGCGTCACCTGCCGTCGTAACGACAGCTCCAAGCACACCGCGCTCAGCCGAGATAGCACCGACTACAGGTATTGAAGGGAATGTAGTAAGCGCCGTGGCTTGGATGCCCTGTGAGAAAGGTTGGTCCAACCAACCCTGTGGGACGCCTGTGCGCTCTTCGAGCGTTCTGGCCGCCCTTTCTCCCAAGCTCCGTCCACCGTTGTAGGTATCAGACAAATACTGCGACATCTGGGAGCGGGTGTAGCCGTAGCGCTGAGCAAACTCCGCAATAGACGATGCCTTGAGTTGGTCCATCAGCTCCCGTAGACGTGCGCGGCGGGCAGCGAATCGATCTTCCATAGGTTGCCTTTAGAAATTTCTAACAGCATACGAAAGATTTTTCTTGACGTAAAGCGTTAGATTTATCTAACCTATGGATATGGAACTCGCGATATTTCTAAGCAGATTGCCTCGGCCGGAGCGGGATGGGTTTGCCGCAGCTTGCGGTAGCACCTTCGCGCGCTTGCGCCAGATTGCCTATGGCAACGAGGCTGCAAGCCCGCAGCTTTGCGTCGCAATTGACCGGGAAAGTATGGGAGAGGTCGCTTACCACGAAGTGAATAGCGTCTGGTTGCGGCGTGGTGGCCAGAACGATGGTCGACGCCGAATCCAGATGGATTGGCGTTACATCGAAGAAAAGGTTGCGAAATCGCTGGGGCAGGAGCCATGAATCACCTTGCTTTTCTTCATAAGCGGTGCATTAAGCGGCTCTCTATGTGGGCATATTGTCGTGGCTGGATTTCCGCTGCGGTGGTCGCGCGACTCTTCGCTATGTTCAACCTCGCCGAAGCATGAACTCCACCATTTCGATCGACCCTGAGTTTCGCGACATGATCCCGCCGCTCGCCGCGGAGGAGTATGCCCAGCTCGAACAGAATTTGCTGCGCGACGGTTGCCGCGATCCCCTGTCGATGTGGCATGACGTGCTGTTGGACGGCCACAACCGCTACGAGATATGTACGAGGCACGATGTCCCGTTCGAGACTGTTCAGATAGAGGGGCTAGCGACGCTCGAAGACGCGCTGTTGTGGGTCGTTCGCAATCAGCTGGGCCGCCGCAACCTCACGGACTTCGTCCGCGCAGAACTGGCGCTGAAGAGCAAGGAAGCGCTTGCTGCTATCGCATTGGCGAACTACGAGGCGTCGCTTGCAAAGCCCGGCCAGCAAGTCGGTGCTGACGTTGCTCAGGCGCGTCCGAATTCAGACGCGCCTATGAAGATGCGAACGGACGAGGAAGTGGCGAAGTTGGCGGGGGTTGGGCGAGACACTATTCGCAAGGTCGAGAAGATCCAGCAGGACGCTGTGCCGGCGGTCGTGGAGGCGGCACGCAGCGGTGCAGTTTCGATCAATGCGGCGGCCAAAGTGGCTGCATTGCCGGCCGAGCGGCAACAGCTGATCGCTTCTTCGGGGCCGCAAGCTATCAAGCAAGCCGCTTCCGAGCAGCGTCCGGCAGACCGTGCTGCTTCTGCGAAGACGGCGCCGGCCGAACCGGCCACCGATCTTTCTGCAGTCAACGACCGCCTGGAGGCGTTGGAAGAGCAGCTTGGCGAATCGCTGTCGCAGATATCGGCACTGCGTACGGAAAACGAGTCGCTACAGCGCATTGTAGCTGCCGAAGATCGGGTCGTCGCGGCGTTGGCTGAGATTCAAACCGCCCGCGATGAAGCTGCGCAAGCCATTGCACAGAAAGAGGCTGAGATCTCATCGCTGCGAGACCGGCTGGCAGGCCTGATGAATGAGAAGAACGAGGCTGTGCGGATGGTCAAGTCTCTGCAGCGCAAGCAGGGGAGGGCTGCGGCATGAGCTACGGCCTTTTCGAGGATGCGATCACCTACGCCAATCCAAGCTTCCCACCTCCGCGTGAGTTCCAGTCTCAGGCACATGAACGGCTGCGAGACGGCCGCCGTGCGGGCCACAAGAATCAGCTTGTGATGGCACCTACCGGTGCGGGCAAGACATACCTCGGCCTGCGGGTCGCCCATGAGGCATTGGTCAAAGGTAAGCGCGCCATCTTTGTCTGTGATCGGACCACGTTGATCGATCAGACGAGCCAAGCAGCGGATCGCTACGGCCTTAGTGCTCACGGTGTCATCCAGGCTCAGCACTGGCGCTATGCGCCGGATATGCCATTCCAGATAGCCAGCGCGCAAACACTTGCGCGCCGCCAGTGGCCGGACGCTGACGTGATCATTATTGATGAAGCACACACCCAGCTTCGCGCCTGGACTGAACATATTCCTTCGTCCCGCGCGTCCGTGATTGGATTGTCCGCTACCCCGTTCTCGAAAGGTTTGGGCCGGCTGTTCTCGAATCTCGTGAACGCGACGACCATGCACGATCTCACCGAGGCCGGCGTGTTGGTGCCGATGCGCGTCTTCAGTTGCAAGAAGGCGGACATGGCAGGCGCTGCGACGGCCGGAGGCGAGTGGACCGACCAAGCAGCCGAAGAGCGTGGCATGGAGATCGTCGGCGATGTGGTCACTGAATGGATCAAGTTCGGCCAAGGTCGGAAAACGATCGTGTTTGGCGCAACCATCAAGCACTGCGAAGAGATCTGCCGCCAGTTCGTCGATGCGGGAGTGATGGCTGCCGTCTTCACGTCGGAAACCACGCCGGCTGAGCGCCAGATGCTATTGGCCGAGTACCAGAAGGCGGACTCGGCGTTGCGCGTGCTGATCAGTGTTGAGGCGTTGGCCAAGGGCTTTGACGTTCCCGATGTGGGATGCGTCGTCGATTGCCGGCCCCTCCGCAAGTCGCTGAGCACTGCTATCCAGATGTGGGGCCGCGGACTGCGCTCGTCGCCTGACACGGGTAAGGAGGATTGCTTGCTGCTCGACCACAGCGGCAATATCCAGCGCTTCCTCGATGACTTCACGGACATCTTTTACAACGGCCTTGACGCACTGGATGCTGGCGAAAAGCTGGATAAGACCATTCGGCAAGAGCCCAAAGAGAAGGAGGTCTGTGCGTGTCCGTCCTGTGGCTACAAGCCGTTCGGCCGGCGCTGCATGTCCTGTGGTTTCGAGCCGAAGTCCTCTTCGCTGATCGAAACGGTGCCTGGCGCCATGCAGGAGGTCATGCTTGGCAAGAAGAAGCTCGCGGACAACAAGCCCCATCTCTACGCGCAGTTGGTGACCTATGCCCGCGCACATAGCACCCCCGACAAGCAGAAGGGGCGGGCGGCCCATCTGTTCAAGGACATCACCGGTGAGTGGCCGCCCGCCCATCTTTCATTTGATGCCACGCCAAACGTGCCGATCGAGCGCAACATCGCGAACAAGATCGAATCCCTGAAGCTGGCTTTCCTCAAAGGAAGGTCGAAGGAGCGTGTCGGTGCAACGGTTTAGCGACTTCGCGGCGGCGCATGGGGTCCTAGTTGGCGAACTCTTCGCCAGCGACCGTATTCGCCGGTGCGCGACGGTGGAGCACCCGCGCAAGAAGAATGGCTCCTACTTTTGGGACGGCCGGCGTGGCTGGGTGCTTGCGTGGGATGGCGAAGGCGAGGTGCGCTGGTACAACGACCCGGACGCCAAGCCGTGGACCGATGCTGAGAAGCGCGTCTTCGCCCAGAAGCGCGCCGCTGAACGGGCTCGCATAGTCGAGCGACGGAAGCAAGCCGCGCGGCGTGCCGAGGACATGGTTCGGAGCGCGATCCCTGGAAAGCACGGCTACTTGGCGCTTAAAGGGCTTCATGCGTGCAGCGGCCTGGTGCTGCCGGATGAGTCGTTGATCGTGCCGATGCGGAACGTCTCGACCAATGCTATGCAGGGCGTACAAGTGATTCGATGGCTCGCGAACGAGCGGGTTTGGGAAAAGAGGATGCTGCCCGGCACGGTTGCCAAGGGCGCAGTCCTACATGTTGGGCCGCCCCGCCCCAGCGAGACGATTCTCTGCGAGGGTTATGCGACCGGACTGTCGATCGATGCCGCTGCGCGCCAGATGCGCATCAACGCCGCAATCCTCGTTTGCTTCTCCGCTGGAAACCTGAGTTACGTCGCCTCTATGGTCAAGGGGCGCAAATACGCCTTTGCCGACAACGATGCATCGGGGACCGGAGAACGGTCTGCGAAGGATGCAGGCCTAGCCTACTGCATGAGCGAGGTTGTCGGGGAGGACGCCAACGATCTCCATGCTCGTGCAGGGCTGATGGCTGTGTGCCAGAAGCTTATGGCGGTGCGGAGGACGCTCAAATGAACGTCTTGACGTATCTGCAGCGGAAATACGGGATGGAGCGGCCTACGGTCCTTCTCGCGCGTGAGGCGGCCATTCTGGCGATCCCATATCCGCTTCGTCCAGGCTGGCTCGATGAGCACGGGTCGCGCGAGATCACCCGGGACCAAATCACTCTTTTGATTCGTTCCCTGACTGGCAAGGACGGCTACTACGTCGCTCGTGCCTTGAATGCGCTTTCCGAGGCGAGAGGAGGGCGGCGCTAGGCATACGGCGGCAAAGCACCGTGCTGGACGGGCGAAAGCATACACCAGCGGCACGGGAAGAACCGGTACTGGGGGGAGATCTGAAACACCGGTGTGGGCGGCGAGGTTAGCACCCTAGATCGTAAGGCTGACGGGTTATGCGGCTCCGGACGGAGAAGTATATGAAGGCCAAAGCTAAGGAAGGCTTTGGTCTTGCTCACCAGACAGAGATGCATGTGGGTTGTGGTGTTGAAGTTGAACTACTGAGTATCTGGTGGGTACGCGAGGCGTCCGCCGCAGATTTGATGAAAAGGAGCAGGGAATGAAGGTCACGATCACAGAAGCGATGGTTGACGCGGCGATCGCTGCTGGCAGCAGGCGTGGTGTGCTGGCCCGGGGAGATAGCGAAGCAGTGCGCGCGATGCTACAGGCGGCGCTATCGCTGGCCGGTCGCGGAGAACTCGGCGTTGCGTTTCCGCTGGAAGTGGTGGGGCCTGTGCGCACTCGGCTCCGGGCCAGGTTCGTCCGCATGGGTGAGCAGCGCGGCTACATGACCGTGGAGACGAAGGATGGCCAACTGCTGAACATCCACGCCAACGAAGTGTTTAACCGTCGGGGTGATCGATGAACGAAGCCGAACCGCTTTTCACCAGCGTGGACAGTGCGCTGCGCTTCGCATTCTCGTACTCGACGCAGCAGTACAGCCCGACGCCGATGGCGCGGGCGATGCGTGGCGGCAACGTTGGTACGGGCAAGGGGCTGGTGGGGGTGGACGGGGCGGCCCAGGCGGGGATGATCCGGGCGGAACTGAAGGCGATCAGCGAGCTGGACCGGTCGCTGCTGATTGCCCAGTTCGCGCCGGTGGAGTTGCCCTGCGCCTGCACCAGGGCATGCTGCTCGGGCAACCGGCCCAACGTGGAGTGGGCGGACGCGGTGAGCTACCTGACGGAGCACACCACCTATCTGTTCGCCGGCCACCTGTCCAGCTACAGACTTAGACGGACGCTGGTCGAGCGACATTTCGGCGCGCACCGGGACATCCACGGGAAGAAGAAGACGATCGAGCGGCTGGCGCAGGAGTGCGACATCCACCGCCAGACCGTCTCGGCGCACCACCAGAAGCTGATGGCGTACTTCCGAGGGACCAAGGGCGTGAACGGGGCGGTGGGCGCCCAGGCGGTGGCGCTGCAGCGGGCGGACGAGCAGTTGCGCGACCGTGGCTTTGTGGGGATGGAGGAGGCGGCATGAGCTACAAGCAGCAGAGGGAAGAAATCGCCGATCTGATCCTCGGCCATGCCGAAGGGCTGAAGGTCTCGACGCCCCTGGAGGTGAGGCAGGGGATCGGCACCGACACGGAATACACCTTCGAGGTCAGCAACTGCGCGGAGCGGTACGGTGTCGTGATCATCCTTTCGAAGCTACGTGCGGCAAAGGAGACGGCATGAGCCACGACCTCACGGCAACGGCGGAGAAGATCGCCCGGGCGCTGCTGGGCGATGCACGAAAGGTAGATTGCGACATCATCGAAAGCCACATCCGCGAGCTGCTCGCCGAGATGGGCGAGGTTGCCATCCAGCCTGGCAACTGGGATGCCTACGTCCGCGCAGCCGCTGAGATTGGGAAGGTGGCATGATGGCAAAAGGAAAGTTCGATTTTGAGGTTCGTGAGCGACCGATTTGCAACTCCTCTTGACCTTTCGACATTTTGTGTCGAAAATAGGGCTCATTCTGATACACCGCAGAATTGCCTCTAAAGCCCGCTAAGCGAAAAGCCAGCGGGCTTTTTTGCGTTGGTGCATCGGGTTTGTGGTGCCCGAGTTCTGCTGTCCCGTCTGTCTCCTCCCGGTAGTTGCCTCGGGTTTGGGTATGCCGGCCGCTGGCCGCCGTACCCGTTTCTTCTTCCATGCTGGTGGTCCCATGAATCGAGCCTACACCGTTGAGTTCAAGGCCGAAGATGGTGCAACGCACCCGCATACCAAGGTCTGCTTCACATGCCCAGGATGTGGGATGGACCACGGGGTGAACGTCTCCCTTGGTGCGCCGTATCCGTGCTGGACATGGAACGGCTCGCTTGGGTTGCCCACCTTCAGCCCGTCCATCCTCGCGCAATGGCCGTCATTGAGCCGAGAGGGGCGCGAGAAGCGCCAGGCGTTCTACGAAAAGCACGGTCGCTATCCCACCGCTGAGGAGCAGCCGTACGATAAATCGAACGTCTGTCATAGCTTCGTGCGAGAGGGTCGCATTGAGTTCCTAAGTGACTGCACGCACCACCTCGCAGGCCAGACCGTCGATCTACCTGCGCAGGAGTGACTATGGATGCCAAGAGGCGCGGGAAGCTGGCCATGCTTGGCGGGCGCGTAGCTGTGGCGGGCGGCCGTACTCAAACTGTGCAGCCTGGCTCGTGGCGCACCAGTGGCCAGACCAGTGGTCAGCGTGGCTACGACTATCGCTGGCAGAAGGCGCGCGCGGCATACCTCCGGCTCCATCCGTACTGCGTGTACTGCATGCGCGAGGCGCGCATCGAGGCCACTGGCTTGGCCGAGGTGATACTCGAGTGCGCGGCGCGTGCTCTGATCGTGCCGCATGGCAACGTGGTCGACCACATCGTCCCGCACCGTGGCGACCAGGCTCTGTTCTGGAATGAGTCGAACTGGCAGACGCTGTGCCAAGCGCACCACAGCCGCGACAAGCAGCGGCAGGAGAACGCGACATGATGCAGCCTATTCTGACGGACCACACGACGATGGTGCTCGGCGCACCAGCCGACTGGGATCGCACGAAGCATGGTGAATGCATCGGCCTGCCCGTACATCGGGACGAAGCGAATGGCCGCTGGCTCTCGTGGTACCAGCCGACCGAGCAGGACATCGCCAACATCCTCGCGGGGCTGCCTATCCGGCTGTCGATCTTCGGATCCGGCCATCCACCGGTCGCGATCGCCGTGACCGCAGGCGTCGACGGCTGAAATGTGATGCGTGAGGCGCGACACGTGCGTGAAAAGCGGCTTTTGCGCCACGTGTGGCGATAGGGAGGGGCGGGTCGAAAGTTCAGGTGATCTATACGGCCTAGACCACCCGTTCCCTCACGCGCAGAAAATTTCCCCTCCCATGGAATTTGTTAATGGGCTTAACACGGCTACCGCGTTAAGAAATAGGCGCAAACCGTTGAGCGCAAACGGTAAACGTCCTGCGCGATGTTTAACTTTTGACCTGCGTTGAGCGGGATTTCACATGGCTCTTACCGGCAAGAAGCAGAAGTTTGCCGCGGCTAAGGGCCGGGGCATGTCCAACAAGGACGCCGCAATCGAGGCGGGCTACAGCCCCGCGTCGGCGGGCGCGGCGGGCTCGCGCTTGGCGAAGGATCCAGACGTGTTGGCGCACCTGGAGCGGAAGAAGCGCGTCAAGAAAGTTCCCCCTGAGCCGGGGCAGGTCGATCCAGAGGTGAAAAAGGCTGCTGCGGCTGCTGGCTTTGATGTTGCAAAACCATTCAGCAACAGAGATGCGCTGGAATTTCTAATCGGCGTCTACAACGATCCGATTTACGAGCCTCGACTCCAGATAGATGCCGCGAAGGCGGTCGTGCCGTACCAGCACGCGAGGAAGGGCGACGGCGGCAAGAAGGATGCGCAGGTCGAGGCAGCCAAGAAGGCGGCTGGCAAATTCAGTTCTCTGGCCCCGCCTCTAAAGGTGGTTGGCGGCGGCCGGAAATAGCTCGAAGCAGAAAGAAACGAGCCCACTCAGCGTTGACGCGCTGCGTGGGCTCTTGCCATTTCAGACTATCAGGAGTCTTCATGGCCAAGACCGATATTACCGTAGACCGTGTCCGAGAGGTTCTGTCATACGAGCCGGCGACGGGCGTTTTCACGTGGCTAAGAACCCAAAGCAATCGCGCGGTCGCGGGATCAAAGGCGGGAACGAACCGCGGAGGCGGGTACCGGCGAATCATGGTCGATGGGGTGCGTGTCTACGAGCACCACCTGGCTTGGCTTCTATGTTACGGCCACTGGCCGACTGCCACGGTGGACCACATAGATGGGAACCCGTCGAACAACGCTATTGCGAATCTGCGGGTAGGCAGCCATGCGGAAAACTGTCAGAACCTTGGGCTAAGGAAGACCAACACCAGCGGGCACACAGGAGTTTCCTGGCACCGTCGAACGAGTAGGTGGTGCGCCTACATCTTCAAGGACTGCAAGAAGATTCATTTGGGGCTTTTCGATACGAAAGCGGATGCGGCTGCGGCATATGCCAGAGCAAAGGCGGAGCTGCACACGTTCCAACCGGTTCTGCGTGATGCCTGAATGGAAAACTTCGTGCCCCGATTGGGGTGATCGGATCAAGCGAGGGGAGTCGATTATCCCTCCGCCGATCTTCCCGGATCAGGCCGAACAGGCGCTTGCGATCTTCAAACAGTTGAAGATCGTTGATGCGCCGGGTTCTCCGACCTTCGGTGAGGCTGGAGCGCAGTGGGTATTTGATCTTGTGGCGTCTGTGTTTGGCGCCTACGACGCCGAAAGCGGTCGCCGCCTGATCACGGAATGGTTTGTCTGCATCCCGAAGAAGAACTCGAAATCGAGTTTGGCCGCAGGGATCATGATGACGGCGATGATCCTGAATTGGCGGGTATCTGCTGAGTACGCGATCTTGGCGCCGACGATCGAGGTGGCGAACAATAGCTTCGCGCCAAGTCGCGACATGGTGAAGCATGAGGATGAGCTAGACGACCTCTTCCAGGTGCAGACGCACGTTAAGACGATCACCCACCGCACCAGCGGTGCGACGCTGAAGGTTGTGGCGGCCGACGCTAACACCGTAGGCGGCAAGAAAAGCGTCGGTACCCTGATCGACGAGCTTCACCTGTTCGGGTCGCAGTCGTCGGCAGAGCAGATGTTCCGAGAGGCTATCGGCGGGCTGGCGTCGAGGCCAGAGGGCTTCGTCATTTACCTGACAACCCAGTCGGCTGATCCGCCGGCGGGCGTCTTTAAGCAGAAGCTGCAGTACGCGCGAGACGTCCGTGACGGGAAGATCGAGGACAAGAGCTTCGTCCCGATCATCTTCGAACACCCACCAGAGCTGGTGGCTCGCGGTGAGCACCTGGAGGTTGGAAACCTCGCCATGGTCAACCCGAACCTAGGGTATTCGGTAGACCAGGCATTCCTTGAGCGGGAATACCGAAAGGCGAAGGAGGAGGGCGAGGCCTCGTTCCGTGGCTTCCTCTGTAAGCACGCGAACGTCGAGATTGGCCTGAATCTTCGTTCCGACCGATGGGCAGGCGCTGACTTCTGGCAAGCCCAGGCAATGCCAGCGCTATCGCTGGAGGAGCTTCTGGCGCGCTGTGAGGTCGTGGACATCGGAATCGATGGCGGTGGGCTCGATGACTTGCTTGGCTTTGCCGCTGCGGGCCGGGAGAAAGACACAGGAAACTGGCTGTCATGGGGGAAGGCGTGGGCACATCCAGCCGTGCTTGAGCGTCGAAAAAGTGAAGCGTCCCGCTTGAGAGATTTTGAGCGGGACGGTGACCTTGTGATCGTCGAGCGCATCGGGCAGGACGTCGAGCAGCTGGCCGAGATCGCTTTTCGGATCTATCAGTCCGGACTTCTGGACAGGATCGGCGTTGACCCTAGCGGTATCGGCGCCATCCTGGATGCGATCCTCGATGCGGGCGTGCCGGAGTTGGATGGCGAAGATAAGCCGATGATCGTTGGTATTTCGCAGGGGTGGAAGCTCGGCGGAACGATCAAGACGACGGAGCGGAAGCTAGCAGAAGGCGGCTTGTGGCATTCGGGGCGCCCCATGATGGCTTGGTCGGTAGGGAATGCGCGTGTTGAGCCGCGAGGCAATGCCATCCTGATCACGAAGCAGGCCAGCGGCACGGCCAAGATCGACCCGTTGATGGCGTTGTTCAATGCCATCTCACTGTTGTCGCTCAATCCAGAGGCGAAGAAGTCCTCTGTCTACGAAAAACGCGGTATTCGATTCCTCTGAGGTGGCGATGGGCTTTGGGAACTTATTCCGACGCGGAGCAGCGCCGGAGGCCGGTGCTCGTCCTGTGGAGTCGGCCACCCGTGCGGAGCCGACGATGTCCGCGGTCGGTTCTGGCATTCGCGCCGAGTTGGCTGCGGGAATGACGTTCAACGGTCTCGACGATCCAGCACTGCTCGAGTACATCCGTCATGGTCAGAATGGCCTGGGCGATCTTCGTGCGAAGCGCCTGCGAAATATGGCGGTCCTGCGCAGCGTAACGCTGATCTCTGGCGCAATCGGGAGGTTGCCGCTTAACTTGCAATACAACGGGCCAGAGCGCCTGGTGGCAAAAGACCACCCGGCCTACCGGTTGCTGAAGATCAAGCCGAACGACTGGCAGACGCCGAAGGAATTCAAGAGCCTGCTCCAGCTGCATACGCTGGTGGACGGCCAGGCGTTCGCAAGAATCATCTGGTCAGGCTCTCGGCCAATTCGAATGATTCCGCTGCCGCGTGGCTCCGTGAAGCCAAAGCTGACCAGCGACTGGACGATGGTCTACGACTACACGCGGGCAGACGGAGGTGTCGTCGAGCTCCCCGCGCGTGAGATTTTCCATATCCGCGACCTGTCGCTGGATGGGGTGGACGGCCTGTCTCGCATGCGGCTGGCGCGTGAGGCGCTTGATCTGGCAAGCGAGGCCGAGCGCGCAGCGTCAAGGACGTTTCAGACCGGCGTGATGGCTGGTGGCGCGGTGGAGGTTCCAAAGGAACTGTCCGAAAACGCCTACCAGCGCATGAAGCAGTCCATGGATGAGAACTACTCCGGCTCAGAAAACGCCGGGAAGTGGATGCTCCTGGAGGAGGGTGCCAAGGCCAACAAGTGGTCTAGCACCGCCTCCGAATCCCAGCAAATCGAGAACCGCGACCACCAGATCGAGGAGGTCGCTCGGATGTATGGCGTTCCACGCCCGCTCCTGATGATGGACGACACGAGTTGGGGAAGCGGCATTGCCCAGCTTGGCATCTTCTTCGTTCAGTACACGCTGGCGGACTGGTTCACGGCGTGGGAGGAGGCGTGCGGGCGCGCCTTGCTGTCGGAGCGCGAGTTGGACGGCATGCAGTTCAAGTTCAACGAAGGAGCGCTCCTACGCGGCACCCTGAAAGATCAGGCTGATTTCTTCGCAAAGGCGCTCGGCGCTGGCGGACAGGCGCCATGGATGACCCAGAACGAAGTTCGGGACTACTCCGATCTTCCTGAATCCAACGATCCCCAAACCAACCAGCTTCGCAACCCGATGACCCAGTCAAGGACAAGCAATGAGCCTGCTGCAACTGCCTGAGATCCGGGCCGACCATCGCCTGACTGGTGCGCAATTCGATCTGCGTCCGGATGCAGTCGAGCGTTGGCAGCCCGACGTGCGCGCCGCGAAGAGCGACGAAGAGGCCTCCATTTCCATCTACGACTCGATCGGCGAGAACTGGGAAGGCACCGGCATTACCGCGAAGCGGATCAGCGCAGCGCTGCGAAACATCGGCGCGCGCGACGTCACCGTCAATGTGAACTCGCCTGGTGGTGACTTCTTCGAGGGGGTGGCGATCTATAACCTCCTGCGAGAGCACAAAGCCAAGGTCAGCGTACGCGTGATGGGCGTTGCTGCGTCCGCGGCGTCGGTCATTGCCATGTCGGGTGACGAGATCCTGATGGGGGAGGGTGCCTTCCTCATGATCCACAACGCGTGGGCTGTGGCCATCGGTAATCGTCATGACATGGCGGCAACGGCCTCCATTCTGGAGCCGTTCGACGCTGCGATGGCGAAGGTGTACTCGCAGCGTGCCGGTATTACCCAGGCCGAAGCCGCGACCATGATGGACAAGGAGAGCTGGATTGGCGCGGATGAAGCCGTCGAGCTCGGATTCGCGACTGGCCTTGTCGACAGTGCGGAAATATCTCGTAGCACGAACGCGTCAGGTGAGCGTCGAGCCATGGCAATGATCGAGGCATCCATGGCAAAGGCTGGCTATTCGCGGTCGGCACGTCGGGATGCATTTAAAGCCCTTTTCTCTGGCAAGCCGGGCGCTGCCGGAGATCCTGCCACGCCGCGCGCTGGCGCCAGCGACATCGATTGGGTCGCAAAAAACCTCCTGAACTTTTAAGGAAATCGAAATGAGCAAAGTAATGCAAGTGCCGCGCGGCATCATGGCTGTTCGTGCCGAAGGTTCCGTGACGCCTGAGATCAAGGCGCTCGTGGATAGCGTCAACAAGGCGTTCGAGGCCTTCAAGGCAGAGCACACCAAGCAGCTCGACGCCATCAAGGCTGGTCTGCCTACTTCGGACATCACGGCGAAGGTCGAGAAGATCGATTCGCACGTGGCCGAACTGCAGAAGTCGGTTGACGATGCAACGGTAAAGATGGCGGCCGCGCAGATGGGTGCGGGCGGGAAGCAGCTGGCCGATGCGGAGTACTCAGACGCCTTCCGGGCTCACTTCAAGAAGGGCGATGTTCAGGCGGCCCTGAATAAGGGCGCAGACGCCGAAGGCGGATACACGGCGCCTGTTGAGTGGGACCGTACCATTACCGACAAGTTGGTGCTCGTATCGCAGATGCGCCAGCTTGCAACGGTGACGCCTGTGTCTGGCGCCGGCTTGACGAAGCTCTTCAACCTGGGCGGGACGGCCTCGGGCTGGGTCGGTGAAGCGGATCCGCGCCCGCAGACCGGTACCGGGACGTTCGCACCGCTCGGCTTTGGCTGGGGCGAAATCTACGCCAACCCTGCAGCGACGCAGCAGATCCTCGACGATTCGGCCATCGATCTCGAATCGTGGCTTGCTGGTGAAGTCGAAACCGAGTTCTCGAAGCAAGAGGGTGCTGCCTTCTTCTCGGGCAACGGCTCGAACAAGCCGTTCGGCATCCTGACTTACGTTACGGGCGCAGCAAACGCCGCCAAGCACCCGTTCGGCGCGATCAAGGTGGTGAACAGCGGGGCCGCAGCGGCTCTGGCCGCTGACGGCATCATCGACCTGATCTACGACCTGCCGTCGGCGTTCACCGGCAACGCTCGCTTCTCCATGAACCGCAAGACGCAAGGCGCGGTCCGAAAACTGAAGGATGGCCAAGGTAACTACCTGTGGCAGCCGTCCTATGTGGCGGGTCAGCCGGCCACTGTGGCTGGCTTCCCGGTCACGGAAGTGCCGGATATGCCTGACGTTGCTGCGAACTCGACGCCGATTCTGTTCGGCGACTTCAAGCGCACGTACACGGTGTACGACCGCGTCGGCGTTCGTGTGCTGCGTGACCCGTTCACCGCCAAGCCGTACGTGCTGTTCTACACCACGAAGCGGGTGGGTGGCGGAGTGCATAACCCCGAGCCGATGCGCGCCCTGAAGGTTTCGGCCTAATCGCTAGGGCGGCCACAAGGAGGGGCGGCCAGCACGGCGCCCCGTCGTTTCATTCATAGGAGGCTGAAATGCCGCAACTGATCAAAGCATTTCTGGGTGTTCTCGACGGCGAGATCTATCCCCGTGAGTTCGAGCCGGGTGATGAATGCCCGCCAGAGCTGATTGCCGGGGCGCAGTCTGTAGGTGCGTTGGGCGACGAAGATGGCGGTGGCCAGCCTGGCATGACCGCCGCGCAAATCCGTGCGGCGCTAGACGAGAAGGGCATTGCGTACAAAAGCAACGCGAGCAAGGCGGAACTGGCAGCGCTGCTGGACCAGTCCGGAAGCGACACGAACGGCGCCGCAGCGGAGTGAGCCATGGCCCTGGTAACCCTTGATCTGGCGATCGGGCACTGCAGGGCGAACCCCGGAGAAGAGGACGAACTGATCCAGATTTACCTGGATGGGGCGGAGCAATCCGCTGTCGACTACCTCAATCGCCAAGTATTCCGGGACCAGGAATCTATGGATGCGGCTGTGGCAGCGGGTACGGCCGGGGACTCTCCTATGGTAGTCAACTCGGCCATAAAGGTAGCGATCCTGAAGACAACGGCAGAGGTGTATACCAACCGGGAAGACTCAGTGGTTGGCGCCACGGTTGTGGAACTGCCGATGTCTGCCAAGGCGTTCTTGAGGCCGCATCGAATCGTGCCGGGGGTGTGACATCGTGCGTGCCGGAAGACTCAACAGGCTGGTAACGATTCAGCGGCCGGACGCGTCCGACGACGCTATCGGGCAACCCATTCCCGTCTGGACGGATGTAGCGAAAGTGTGGGCCGACATAGTCCACAAGAATGGCGTCGAAGTGATTCGCGCCGATTCGCCGACCTCCATCGTGCAGGCGAGCATCCGTATCCGGTACCGGTTAGGTCTCGATGCGGGAATGCGCGTGTTATGCGATGAGGCCGTCTACGCGATCACTGCAGTGATGCCGGACCGCGCGCGGCGACAGTATGTGGACCTGGTCTGCGAGACAGGAGCATCTGATGGCAGCTAACTCGGCGGAAGCGGTGGTGGAGGCAGCTCTGAAGAATATCGGGGTTAAGGTCTATCCGGATGTGGCCCCGAATAACGCACCGCGGCCCTATGTCACCTACCAGGCTGTCGGCGGCCAAGACAACAACGACTTGAGCGGACCGACGGACCTTCGGAATCAGAGAATGATGATGAAGGTGTGGTCTGCAACGAGGGCGGCCACAACGGCCACAATGGACGCGGTTTTTGACGGCCTGGTTGCCGTCGGTGCCATCCCAATCGGCGCGCCGGCCAGCGTGCACGAAAAGGATACGAATCTGTACGGCAGCAGGCTCGATTTCAGTATCTGGTACCGGCCCTGATGCACGTTTCACCCGCCCGCTCTGCGCGGGCTTTTTCATTTCTGAGAGGTCAAAATGCCATCTACCGCAATCTCCGCGCAGGGATCGAAACTCGAAATCTCCAGCACCGCCGGCGCGGCTAAGACAATCACCGGCATCGCGCTGGGCTTCCCGACGATTCTTACCATGGCCGCGCATGGCATGGTGAACGGCGACGTCGTAACGCTCGCGGGTCTGACGGGCGCGGACGCCGCGCTGCTGAACGGGCAGACGGTTGTGGCGAAGAACCGGACGCCCAACACCATCGCCGTGGACATCGACACCACTGGCAAGACGGTCACGGCGGCTGGCACGGCTACCCCGTTGGGCTGGACGAAGATCGAGAACCTGGTGTCATTCAAGGGCTTCGATGGCCAGTCCGGTGAGCTCGACGCGACCGACATGGACTCCACGGCGAAGGAATTCATTCTCGGTCTGCAGGACTGGGGCAACTTCAGCTTCGACGTCAACAAGGACTTCAACGACGCCGGCCAATTGGCTTTGGACGCCGCCAAGCGCGCCAGCGCTAAGAAGTCGTTCCGGCTCACGCTGCCGAACCTCAAGACGAAGACCTGGGACGGGTACGTGAAAAACACGCCCCTGGAAGGTGGTGTGGACGCGATCCTGAAAGCCACTGGAGTAACCATCCGGATCACCGGTGACGTGACGGACGCATAAGACATGACGATTCTCTCGAAAGCAGCAATTCTGGCCGCAGTGGACCTGATGACGAAAGACGTTCCGGTCCCTGAGTGGGGCGGCACTGTGCGCGTTGCGGTGATGTCCGGGAAGGCTCGTGACGATTTTCTGGCCCATGGGGATGGCAAGGACGAGCCCTACAGCCTGTTCTGCGCTCGGATCTTGTGCGCGACAGTCGTTGATGAAAGCGGAAAGCCGATCTTCGAGCAGGCCGACATTGAGCCACTGCGGGCGAAAAGTCAGACTGCCACCAACCGCGTTGTGTCCGCTTCGCTGTTGCTGAATGGACTTGGGGCCGAAGCTATCAAGGACTCGGAAAAAAACTCCGACGCCGCCCCGAGCGGCGATTCTGGTTCCGGCTCGCCCTCGCCCTCGGAAAATCCGTAGAACAGGCGCAAGCCGAGATCTCGAGCGCGGAGTTCGTGGAGTGGATGGCCTACTACGAGATGGAACCGTGGGGAAGCCACTATGACGATCTCCGCGCCGGGTCTGTGGCGGCGGTAGTCGCAAATATCCACCGCGATAGAGATAAACACCCTGAAGCGTTTGGCTACCTTGATTTCGCGCCGTGGAACGACCAGTGTCGCGAGGAGCGCTCAACGGAGCCAGTGTTCCTGGCGGATCCGGAAGCACAGTCCAACCTCATCGAACAGATGATGTTCGCTCCGAAGAGGCAGTGATGGCTAAGCCGAGAGCAGTCACGGTCGAGAACGCGGAGGCTCTAAAGGGTCCGCTGGACGTGTTGGACGAAATCGCCAGCGAATCGGTCCTTCGCCAGGCTGCCGTGGCCGGGGCGCGCGTAATTCACGCGGAAGTGAAGCTGCGCGCACCGGTTTCGGAGATCGTCTACGAAGGCCGCAAGCGGAAGAACCCTCCGGGCTTCCTGCGCGATCACATCATCGTCGCCTATGACGACGAGCAGTCCATTCCTGGACGGCTGGCGTCATATCTGGTGACGTGGTCAAAGGAAGCCTTCTATGGGTACTTCGTGGAGTATGGAACGTCGACGATGGCGGCCCAGCCGTTCCTGCGGCCGGGGTTCGAAACAAAGCGTAAAGCCGCCGCAGCTGCTGTCGGTGAAGTGATTCAGCGGAAGGCAACGGAGCTATCCAGTGTCAAATGAAACCGTAGTTCGCGTCACTGCAGACGCCACCGGGTACAGGGCGGAACTGGATAAGGCGCGCAGCAGCGCTGATGCTTTTATCGCCAAACAGGAGGAGGCCGCGCGCCGGACCAAGGCGGCGCAGGATGCGGTTGCTGAGGCGGCTCGGAACGGTTCTGACGCCAGCGCGCGAGCCATCAAGTCGCTCGTCGACCAGGCGGCGCGGATGGCCGAATCGGCCGGCAAGACCCGTACTCAGCTCCTGGAAGAGAAGGCGGCACGGCTGGGCGTCACGGATTCGATTTCCGACTACATCAGCAAGCTGAAGGAAGTCGAGCGCAACGCAAGCGGTGGCAAGAAGGTGCAGGAATCCCTGGAGAATGTTGGAATCTCCGCGCGGCAGACGGCCGCGGCGATGCGTATGGTGCCGGCCCAGATGACCGACATCGTCACGCAGCTGGCCGGCGGCCAGAGCCCAATGCTCATCCTGACGCAGCAGGGCGGCCAGCTTAAGGACATGTTCGGCGGGATTGGGCCAGCGGTGCGTGCCGTCGGCACCTATGTTGCTGGTCTCATCAACCCGCTTTCGCTTTCGGCAGTCGCTGCGGCTGCGCTTGCCTATGCGTTTTCGCGGGGGGAGAGCGAGTCGAAGGCGTTCAATCAGTCCTTGATCACCACCGGCTACTATGCCGGCGTGTCGGCGGACCAGATGTCGACAATGGCGGCCGCCGTGAGCAAGAGTATTGGCACCCAGGGAAAGGCTGCTGAGGTCCTGGCGCAAATCGCGTCGACGGGCAAGATTGCCGGTGACCAGATGGTCGCCATCGGGTTGGCGGCCGAGTCGATGGAGAAGGCGACCGGGACGGCGGTCAGCAAGACGATTGAGCAATTCGTGTCGTTGGCGGACGAGCCGGTGAAGGCGTCAGTCAAGCTGAACGAGCAGTATCACTACCTGACAGCAGCGGTCTACGACCAGATCGTTGCTTTGGAGGAGCAGGGCAAGAAGGATCAGGCCGCTGCGCTTGCCCAGCAGACGTATGCGGAGCAGATGAAGGCGCGCGCGGACAAGGTGATCTCGAACCTTGGCTTCATGGAGCGAGCCTGGAACTCGGTCACCGGCGCGGCGAAGAGCGCGTGGGACGCAATGCTGGGCATCGGCCGAGCGGCAACGCTGGACGACATTCGCGGCGCGATCACTCGCACCCAGCAAGAGATCGCGAAGCTGGAAACGTCGCCGACTTCCCAGCCTGGCGGCAGCAACTTCAACCGGGCGGCGCTCACGCGGCTTCGTCAGAACCTGGAGCAATTGCAGGCGCAAGCGAAGACGCTGGAAGCCTCGAACGGCCAGGACGTGGCCAGCGGGGAGCAGCAGCGCCAGCAGGACGCCATCATCGCGGCCAAGGCACGGCTGGATGCACAGGCGAAGGCCACTCGCTCGCGTGCTCAAATGCGCAAGGAGGAAATCGACCAGCTGAAGGTAGACGCGGCGACGGTCGGTATGGCTGCGGACGAGTACAACAAGCGCGCTGCAGCGATCGAGGAAAAGTACAAGGACCCTAAGACGGCCAAGCCGAAGGCCTATCAAGACGACGCTGCAACCAAGTTTCTGCAGCAGTTGCGGGACCAAGACGCCGCCACGCGAGCAGCGTTGGACTCGTCGCAGAAGTTGACGGCGGCTGAAAAGCAGCAAGCAGAGTTCCAGCAGAAGATCGCCGACCTGAAGGGAAAAACGATCCTGACCGCCGAGCAGAAGAGCCTGCTGGCGAGCCAGGATGCAATCAAGCAGCAGTTGGCGATCAACGTCGAGAATGAGCGGGCGCTGAAGCTGAAGGAGGACATCTCCAAGCTGGAGGAACGCTCGGCGGCCGTCAATGCCCAGATCGGAACCTACCAGAAGTCACAGGGTGAGCAGTACCAACGGCAACTTGAGGCGCTTGGGCGGGGGACTGAGGCGCAACGCCAGGCGGAAGCTGTCAAGTCGATCTACACGCAGTACGAAAGCCTTCAGCTTCAACTGGAGAAGGCCACGCCAGCGGTGGCCAGGAAGTCGGACGCTTACCGAAAGGCGCAGGAAGACATTCGGGACGGCCTGAATCAGTCGCTGCAAGCCTACGACGACTATTACTCGGCGCTCCGGGATAAGCAGTCGAACTGGGTGAACGGCGCAGCTGAGGCGCTGGCCAACTATGCAGATTCGACGCGAAACGTGATGGCGCAGGCCAGCAGTTCTGCTACGAACGCATTCAAACGCATGGAAGATGGAATCACCAGCTTCGTGACGACCGGGAAGTTGAACTTCGGCGACTTCGCACAATCTGTGATCGCCGATCTGGTGAGGATCCAAACGCGAGCCGCACTGTCCGGGATCTTCGGGCAGTTGGCCGGGATGATTGGGAATATTGCCGGCGGCGCGTTGTTCGGCGGCGCACAGGGCAGCACGGACATGGCCGGAACGCCCGTCGACATGAGCAGCCCGGTTGGTGTCTCAATCGATGGTGCGCGGGCTGCTGGTGGTCCCGTTGGTGCTGGCGGCACTTACCTGGTTGGCGAGCGGGGTCCTGAATTGTTCGTGCCGTCGTCGTCCGGATCGGTCGTTTCCAACAGTGCCATGAGCGCGGTAGGGGCGGGCGGCGGGAACGTCAGGGTTGAGATCGTGAATCAGGGTTCACAGCAGTCTCAAGTGAAGAGCGCCACGCCGCAGTTTGATGCCCAGGGCATGGTGCTGAAGATTGTGCTGGACGACCTGCAGAAGGGCGGGCCGGTTCGCTCTGCCATTCAAAACTTGCCTCGATCATGACGACACCGACGTTCCCAAGCTATATGCCGGCGCCGATGGTGTCCGGGTTCCAGCAGAGCCCGGACTTCGGCATGTTGGTGACGCAAATGGATTCCGGTCCGGACAAGCAGCGCCCTCGAAACTCCCGAGCGATCATCCAGCGGACGGTGCAGTTCATCGTGGGAAGCCTATCGTTTCGCAACAGCTTCGAAAGCTGGGTTCGGGACGACTTGTCTGGCGGGTCCCTGTGGTTCAACTGGCCGGACCCCCTCAGTGCGACCACGAAGCTGGCGCGCATCGTCGGCGGAAAGGTCGAGTATGCAACCGCTGATTCCCGGCAGAGCTGGATCATCAAGTTTACGCTGGAGACATACGGCTAATGGCGCGCATCTACTCACCGCAATACAGGGAGACGATCAATGCCCTGTCCGCGCCGGAGTCGCCACTACTGTTGCTGCAGATTGATCACCCAGCGCTCGGGGCA
Source organism: Cupriavidus sp. HE11 (assembly GCF_056097175.1). Classification (NCBI taxonomy): domain Bacteria; kingdom Pseudomonadati; phylum Pseudomonadota; class Betaproteobacteria; order Burkholderiales; family Burkholderiaceae; genus Cupriavidus; species Cupriavidus sp. HE11. The sequence goes on along the minus strand of NZ_CP184464.1, from coordinate 682,605 downwards.
CCGATCAGGGTTGTCAACGACACGCAGGACGTCACAAGCAATGGGAATCTTTACCAGGCGCTGGCATTCACTTGCACTGTGCCGGACGACCAGCAGGGGCAGTTGCCCCAGGGGCGGCTCGAAGTGGATAACGTGGGGCGCGACCTGGTCCAGTGGCTGGAGGTTAGCCAAGGGGGCCTTGGCGCCACAGCCACGCTATCGGAGATCCTGCGCAGTAATCCGAACTTGGTCGAGTGGAGCATGACGCTGGATATGACGGGCATCAGCGCGACACCGCAAAAGGTGTCAGCCGCGCTGAGCTATCTCGACATGCTTAACCAGCAGGCCGTGGCGGTCCAATACCGCCCGGACACCGCACCGGGGCTGTTCTGATGCATTGGAGTGATGCCTACATGTTCCGCCCCTATGTGGTGGGGCAGTTCGACTGCGGGGATCTGGCTCGCCTGGTGCTGGCGGAAGTATTCGGACGTCATGTCGCCATCCCGTCCGCCCGCGGCGCGGGCCCATTTGCCGATTCCGCGCTGGTGACACAGTGCTGCGACGAGATTGGCGAGCGGACTGCCAAGCCGGCCGATGGTGACGCAGTTGTGATGATTGCGCGCGGCCGGCTCGCACATGTCGGCGTCTATTACGAAATCAACGGGGTGGCGTGGGTGCTGCATAACTCGCGCGAGGCCCGGCAGGTAGTTCGCCACCGCATCCGGGAACTACCCGGCACCGGCCTTATTCTTGACGGGTTCTACAAATGGAAGTGATCGAACATCGCGCGCCGTCGCTGGTGCACCTTCCGCACCCGATGACATCGGAGGGGCGCCGCGTCCACGTAGCCGGTTTCCTCGAGGGGGAGACCGTTGGTGAATATCTGAAGCGACAAGGCGCCGAGTTGCCCCATGGCGCGGTTTCTCTGTGGTGCAACGACATTCCGGTACCGTCGGAAAACTGGGGACTGCTGATGCCGCGTCAGGGCGACCGTTTGGTCATCCGTGCAGCGGTCGAGGGCGGTGGGGGCGCCGGCAAGGTGCTGCGTACCGTAGCGATGATCGCCGTGGTCGTGGCATCGATCTACACTGGGCAGCTGTATGGCGTGCAGTTGGCGGCCACTCTCAGTACTACTACTGCCACTGGTACGGCATTAGTTTCGGCGGCCGCGATGATCGGCGGCTCGCTGATAGTCAATGCACTGTTGCCACCGCCGAAAGCTACGCTATCGTCGTCGGCGTACCAGTCCAATAGCCAGACGCCGACCTACGCGCTCAACGGTGGCCGTAATTCCGCTCGGTTGTACGAGCCGCTTCTGCTTTGCGTGGGCTACAACAAGGTCGTTCCGGATATGGCCAGTACTCCCTACGCGGTCTTCGAGGGGAATGACCAGTACTTGTACCAGGCGTTCAACTTCGGTTTGTCTGACGTGACGCTGAGCGACTTCAAGATCGGCGACACGCCGCTCAGTAGCTATGCTGGCGTCAGCATTCAGACAAGTGGGCCCGATGGCAAGCTATCTATGATTCACGGGAACGTGGACAGCTTGGGAGTCCAGGAGTTGAGTTCGGTCGCCAGTTGGGCCCAACGGTCGACCTCGGTTGATACCGTGGCGATCGCACTCGATATTGTGACGACGCTGTACTTCGTCAACGACAAGGGGGGGATGGATCCGCGCTCCGCGACTTTCGAGATGCAATACGCTCCGACTGGATCGGGCGCTTGGGTGCCGTTCGCCAATGGTTCGTACACGATTACTGGCGCGTCTCAGACGCCGGACCGATTCACATTCCAGATCGATGTGCCGAAAGGCCAATACGATGTGCGAGTGCGGAAGCTCACGCCAGATGTTGCGACCACGCAAGAGTCAAATTCAGTCAGCTGGTCGCAAATGCGCAGTTTCCAGGCGGATACCGCTGACTACACCGGACAGGTACGCGTCGGCCTGAAGATCCGCGCTTCGGCGCAGCTGAATGGCACAGTGGACACGCTGTCGGCGAAGGCGCAGGCCGTATGCCCAGTGTGGACCGGCGTGGGCTGGGTCACTCAGGCGACGAGCAACCCTGCATGGTGGTTCCTGTGGTGGGCGCGCGGAAAGTTCATCAACGGCAAGCGCGTGTATGGCGCGGGGCTGCCGGATAGCCGTATCGACATCGAGGGCATCAAGGAGTTTGGTGCTTATTGCGATGCGAAGGGATTGACGTGCAACTTCGTCCAAGGCGCCGCCACTAGTATTGCCACGATGCTCGACCAGATCGCGCTTTGCGGTGATGGCTCTGCCACGTGGATGACTGGCAAGTTGGGGGTGGTATGGGACGCACCGGGCCAGCAGCCGGTGATGCAGTTCGGTCCATTCAATATCAAACGAGACAGCTTCCAGGTCGAGTACAACACCCAGAAGCTGGCCGACGAGATCGTCGTCAGTTTCACCAATCCGGACAAGGACTGGGCGACGGACCAGGTGCGGGCGAAGGCGCCGAACGTGACAGCGCCGTCCAACCCTGTGACGCTGGATTTCACTGGTTGCACCAGCGCGGCGTTGGCCGGCCGGAAGGCCAATCTGATGGCCGCGGCACAGTATTACCGGCGTCGCAAGGTCACCTGGGTATCTGATCTTGAGGGTTTCGTCGCGCAGCGGGGCGACGTGGTGGTGCTGTCGCACGACATGACGGCATGGAGTTACGCAGGGCGCCTAGTGGGTGGCGATCGCACTACGCTGCAGCTTGATCGGGCAGTTCCGCTGAACGCGACGCCAGGCTATGTCGGGATCCGATTCCCGGATGGAACGTATCAGGTGTTTGGAGTGCAGGGCGGTAGCGGGGAAGTGACCACGCTCACGCTCACGGCGCCGGTCCCGGCGGCGTTTCCGGTGCCATCGGAGAACCCGGACATGCTGCCGTACGACTGGGCTTTTTTCTTCGATCCACGGGCGACGCCCGGGAAGCTCGTCAAGATCATCGCCGTTATCCCCCAAGCTGGTGGCGACGAAGTGCAGATCATCGCCACCGACGAAGAGCCGCTTTACTATGCGGCAGCTTCGGGCGCGTATGACTACATGCCGCCGAAGATCTACAGCCATCTAGATGGCAACGTTTTGTCGATCAGCTTCAGGGAGCAACTGCTGGACGGCATCACCGGGCGGACTCGCGTAACTGCTTCCTGGGTCACCGGAATGCAGAGTTCGGCGGACGTGACGTTGACGATCAATGGTGGTTCGCCGCAAAAGTACAGTGCGACGAATAACAGTCTGGAGATCGAGGCCTATACGAACGACATCGTGGCGGTGATGGTCAACCCGACTCCGCTCGTGCAGCTGCGTAGCCCACCGGTTGGAAAGGGCGATCGCTATGTCGTGCAGGGCTTGATCGCGCCTTTGCCGCAGCCCGAGAATGTTACGACGGTATTTCGGGATCAGCTCACGCACATCACCTGGAGTCCTGTCGTAGACATCAGGTCGCCAGGGTATGAAGTTCGCATTGGGTCATCCTGGCAAAGCGCGGCGGTGGTGACCACAACACCAGTTCCCGATGTTGTGGCAGTTGGAGATGGCACGTACTGGGTAGCGTCAAGGTATGTAACCCCCAGCGGCTCGACGCTTTACTCTCCAGCATCATCCATCGTCATCGAAGGTGCCACGCTAGTGCGCAATGTCCTGGTGACGCGGGACGAAGCGCCGACTTGGCCTGGGGCATTGACCGGAGGTGCCGCCGTCAACAAGGGAAGTCTTGTTTTGGCGGGTTCGGGCAACATCTTGGCGGAGATAGATGTGCTGCCGGTGGTGAATGTCCTCCAGTACGGCGGAATCGCATCGTCAGGGAGCTATACGCTGCCAGCAAGCCACGAGGTGAACGTTGGCCGAGTGGCGCCATGTCAGTTGATCCTCAAGATGTCGGTCCATGGTGTGCGCTCGACCGATAACGTTCTGACGTTGGCGAACATCTTCGATAACCTCGACGTGCTGGGTGAGGCGCTGGGCGCAGCGGTCACAGCAAGAGCCCAGATCGCGATTGCGCAGGCCGATGGGGTATTCGGAGCGTGGCGAGACTTCGTGCCGGGTGTCTACAGCGGGCAGTACTTCACGGCGCGTGTGTTGCTCACGTCGAGCGATCCCGAGATTCATCCGGAGATAGATCAGTTCAGTTTCACTGTGGACATGCCGGACCGTATCGACACGGGTACGAACATCGCTGTCGGCACGAGCGGTCTCCATATTGGCTTCACTGATCCTTTCAATGCTGGGCCGAACGGTGAGAGCCAGCCGCACGTCCAGGTGACGCTGTTGAATGCGCAGGCTGGAGACCGCGTCGTCATTACGGGAATCGGGCTGACCGGCTTCGACGTGCAAGTCATGAATGGCGCGACAGCAGTTGCCCGAAACATCAACTGGTCCGCACAGGGTTACTGACCCACGCAATCGTCCACTCATGGCCACCGTTCGGTGGCCTTTTTCTTTTTGGGGAAACCATGTCGCAAGACAGTATCAGCATCCCGACTACCGGAACCCTGTCCGGGCTGCAGCTCGTGCTGGACATCAATGCCGCGCTCGCGAATCTGGCGAGCCTGGCATCGGGGACAACCGATCCAGCCGGGTTGCCTGGCGGCGTGCTTCCATACTCGCTGTGGATGGACACCTCCGCCACGCCGCCCGTTATTCGACAGCGCAACGCGGCCGGCACGGGGTGGTCTGCGCTGTCGGTACAGTCGGCGACGCAGGCCCAGCATGCTGCGCAACTTGCGCAAGTGATTGCTGGTTCGGGCCCGCAATGCGCGCTTTCCTATACGAACACCAGTACGCTCACGCTTTCGCGCGTCCGTTCAGGGCTGGTTTATAGCCCGGGGTATGGCATCGTCACCGTGCCGAGCGGCGGAGTGACTTTGGCTGCGTCAGGCCTGACGGCCAGCACGCTGCACTACATCTATCTGAACCCGAATTCCGGAGTCCCGTCGCTGGTAGCCTCGACCACGGGGCACGTGACCGACCCGACGGGTGTCGAGGTGCAGAGCGGAAACAACTCGCTCGTGCTGGTGGGTATGGTCTATGCATTGACTGCAACGACATTTGAGCCGACTGTGCGGTCATGGGTCAACGACCCTGGCTACTCAGCGGTGACGAATCTGCAGTCGAACTCAGGATCAAACTCCTTGACGCCCACGAACGTCAATTCGAACCTGAGTACGCCATTCTTGCTATGGGCAAAGGAAATTCCCCAGCTTTCCTTGACGGCGCTCATGGCTGTAAGTACGGCAAATTACACGGTTGCAAGCAATATCGCCGTGGATGGTGCGGTAGTAACGGGACCATTGGCCTCAGTCGCACCAACCCTCGCCGGCCAGCCGGTCAGCGGCACCGTCTCGATACCGGTATCGGGTCTTTCTGAGGGGCGGCACACGGCAAATATGTTCGGATTCGTATCTGGCGCCGTTACGGGTACTTGGTACGGCACCGCCGGTGCATCAAGCGGTACTGGGGTGACGGTCAATATTCCTTCGCGCAAATAACGAGAGGTGCACCATGACACAAAAAGCAATCGGACCGACTTTCCCCGCTGAAATCGAGGCCGCAGGCTTGCAGGGCTTGCCATTCTCATGGGACTTCAACGGGAATGTCTATTTCACCTACCCCGCTATGACGATAGGACAGATCAGTGCTGTTACCGCTGTTGTCGATGCACACGACCCGACAAAGACCGCCCTCGACTAGTTAGCGCTTTATCGGATTCCACAGCCCGCCTCACGCGGGCTTTTTCATTTCTGGAGCATTCATGGACCTGCAGACCTTCCGGGTCGCCGCCGGCCTGTCGTCGGCGCTCGCGGCGCGCTGGTGGCCACACGTCGAGCCAGCTCTGTTCGAGCGGGGCATTTTGCTGCCCGCGCGTGCGGCCGCATGGATCGCTCAGGTGGGCCACGAGTCCCTCGGATTCACTTGCACGCGCGAGATCTGGGGGCCAACGTCGGTGCAGTTACGGTACGAAACCCGTGGCGACCTGGGCAACACCCAACCGGGGGACGGCAAGCGTTTCATGGGCCGAGGCCTAATCCAGATCACTGGCCGTGCCAATTACCGAGCATGCGCGCAGGCGTTGGGCATAGAACTGGAAGCGGCCCCAGCCATGTTGGAGACGGATGGGCTCGCGGCGCGCTCGGCGGCGTGGTTCTGGTACAGCCGCAACTTGAACGCGCTGGCCGATTCCGGCGACTTTGTAACGCTGACCCGGCGCATCAACGGGGGCACGAACGGACTCGCCGACCGACAGGACCGGTGGGCGCGTGCGAAGAGCGCGATGGGAATTCAATAATGCCGCGGCAGCGGTGACCGGGGTCATCAATGAATGAAGAAGCAATCGTGGTAGCGAAGGTCGGCGGTGCGGCGGCACTGGGCGCGGCAATCGCATTGAAGTTCATTCCGGGGAACTGGTGGCAGCGCGGCGTCTCCTTTCTGGGGAGTATGGGTGTCGGTTGCCTGGTTGGCGGCGCGGCAGTGGAACGCTTCGGCCTGGTGCCAGGCAGCTACACCCACATGCTTGCAGTGGCCGCTTCAGCGGTGTTCGGGTTGGCGATCGTCAACAACGGGATGCAGCAGATCCCCGAGTGGATGAACGCGGTCCGTCGCCGCTTCATCGGGAGCTGAGATGCAGACGATCAACCTGATGGCGAACGCCATCATCTTTGCCGGTTCGATCTGGGCAGTACTCACGCAGAAGGTTCCGAACCGGACGGGCGGGGCGCTGATCCTGTTGCTGGTGAACTTTGCAGCCTTCGGCAACATGGTGTCGCCGTGGTCGTGCCACAGTGATCCGGAGGTGGCACTGAATGCCGCCGTGGCGTTGGGAGTGCTCTGGGGCGTATGGAGGCTGGAGCTGCGTCATCACTGGAGATGCCATGAGTCTTCTTGATCCGCGCGTTTGGTTGGCAGTGATTCTTGGATTGGCCCTGGCCTACGGCGTCGGCCGGTGGCAGCAATCCGGCCATGACAAGGAGGTCTACGCTGCCGAGCGCACGAAGGCGGCATTGTCAGCTGCCGTCGACCAGGTGAAGGCCGTCGACCGTGCGCGCACCGAAGAACAACGCCGCACAGCGGCACAAACGGAGATCGCGAATGTTGCGAAACAGGATGCGGACACGGCACGCGTTGATGCCCGCGCTGCTGGCGATGCTGCTGACCGGCTGCGGCAACGTGTCGACCAGCTACTTGCAGCCGCCCGAGCCACCAAGGATCCCAGCGCTGCCGGCGGTGGCCAGGACAAGCCAGGTGGAGACCCCCTCGATGTGCTCGTCGACGTGCTCGGACGGTCTGACAAGACTTCGGGAATGTTGATTTGCACTGAGAACTGACCCACCTGACCCGGTAATTTGCATCGAATGTTGACCCACGTGTAGAACACTGTCCTGCTCGGCAACGGGCGGGAGTTCGGAGTGATCGACGTGGCCATTTTGAGCATCATTCGACGCTGGCACCTGCGCGACCAGATCCCGCTTCGCGAGATCGCCAGGCGCCTTGGTATTTCCCGCAACACTGTTAGGCGTTACCTGCGTGCAGACGTCACGGTGCCTGCCTATCCGACGCGACACAGCCCCAGCAAGCTCGACGGCTACGCCGCCAAGCTGTCGGCCTGGCTTAAGACCGAAGCCAACAAGCCGCGCAAGCAACGGCGTACTCTCAAGCAAATCCACGCTGACTTGTGTGCACTCGGATTCACCGGATCCTATGACCGCGTGGCGGCTTTCGCACGCCGCTGGCGCCAGGAGCTACAGCAGCAATCGAAGGCCGCGAGCAAAGGCACGTTCATTCCTTTGCGTTTTGCCGAGGGCGAAGCCTTTCAGTTCGACTGGAGCGAGGACTGGGCAGTCATTGCCGGCGAGCGTACAAAGCTGCAAGTCGCGCAATTCAAGCTCAGCCATAGCCGGGCATTTTTCCTACGCGCATATCTCCTGCAGACTCACGAGATGCTGTTCGATGCCCATCAGCACGCCTTTACTGCCTGGGGTGGCATCCCGCGGCGCGGCATCTACGACAACATGAAGACGGCGGTGGATCGGGTTCGGCGCGGCAAGCTGCGCGACGTGAACCTGCGCTTCAGCACCATGGTCAGCCATTACCTGTTCGATGCCGAGTTTTGCAATCCGGCCTCTGGCTGGGAGAAGGGGCAGATAGAGAAGAACGTCCAGGACAGCCGCCATCGCATCTGGCAGCGGATCCCGTCATTTGGCTCGCTCGACGCGCTCAACGACTGGTTGGCCGATCAGTGCGTGCTGCTTTGGCAACAGACCCGTCACCCCGAGCTCGACATGACGATATGGGAAGCGTGGTCTCAGGAACGCCCCCATCTCATGCCCGTAGGTCAGGCGTTTGATGGCTTCGTGGAGCACACCAAGCGCGTCTCGCCGACCTGCCTCGTACACTTTGATCGCAACCGTTACAGCGTGCCAGCCTCATATGCCAATCGGCCCATCAGCTTGCGTGTTTATGCCTCGCGCCTGGTGTTCGTTGCCGAAGGGCATGTCATTGCCGAGCACGTACGCTGCATCAGTCGAAGCCACGGCCATGGCAGCACGATCTATGACTGGCGTCACTATCTGGCCGTTCTGCAGCGCAAGCCCGGTGCACTACGCAACGGCGCGCCATTCGCCGAGCTTCCCGATGGATTCAAGCGTCTGCAGCGCATCTTGCTGAAGCGAACCGGTGGCGATCGCGAGATGGTGGAGGTGTTGGCGCTGGTCCTGTTGCACGATGAGCAGGCAGTGCTGATGGCCGTTGAGCTTGCGCTGGAGACCGGCGCGCCTTCCAAGCAGACAGTCCTCAATATTCTTAGCCGTCTGCTGCAGGGCGAGCCCATTTCGCCCATTACCGCCCCGCAGGCGCTGGCATTACGCGTCGAGCCCGAGGCCAATGTTGGCCGCTACGACACGCTGCGGGAGGTCAATCATGCAGCATGAGGTCATGGTGGAGATGCTCAAGGCGCTGAAGCTTCATGGCATGGCGCAGGCGCTTGGCGATCTGGCGGAACAGGACTCACCCGCTTACCAGGCTGCGGTGTCCATTCTGTCGCGGCTGCTCAAGGCCGAACTCTCGGAGCGCGAGGTCAGGTCCCTGGCCTACCAGATGAAGGTGGCCAAGTTTCCGGCGTATCGGGATCTGGTCGGCTTCGATTTCAGTTGCAGTGAAGTGAACGAGGCTCTTGTGCGGCAACTCCATCGATGCGAGTTCCTCGAGTCGGCCCACAACGTCGTCTTGGTAGGTGGACCGGGTACGGGCAAAACGCACATTGGGACCGCCATCGGCGTGCAAGCTGTGGAGCATCACCATCGCCGGGTCAGGTTCTTCTCGACGGTCGAACTGGTCAACCTGCTGGAGCTAGAGAAGTCGACCGGCAAACCAGGCCACATGGCCACGCGACTTATGTACACGGATCTGGTGATCCTGGACGAATTGGGCTATCTACCATTCAGCCAGGCTGGAGGCGCCATGCTGTTTCACCTTATCAGCAAGCTATACGAGCGCACCAGTGTGATCATCACGACAAACCTGAGCTTTGGCGAGTGGTCGGCCGTGTTCGGTGACGCCAAGATGACCACCGCCTTACTGGACCGCCTCACACATCACTGCCACATCGTGGAGACAGGCAACGACAGCTACCGCTTCAAGCACAGCACCACTCAACCCAAGAAGGAGAAACGGACCGCCAAGCAAACACCGCCTCAAGACGAAGCATGAACCCAGGGTGGGTCAATTTTCGATGCAAATGCTGGGTCCGTTTTCCGTGCAAATCAACATTCGGGAATCTTGGCTGACTACGCCGACCAGCTCAAGGTAGCGGGGTTGGCGTGCGAGCGCTCGTACGACGCGCTCACGCCGTGACCCACTAAAGAAAAAACGCCACGGCCGAGTGGTCGTGGCGCGAAGTGAATGAAAGAAGTAGTGCCGGTTTCCCGGCAAGGCAGAGAATGGCACGCGGCGTCCGGCGGTGCCATCACCCGAACGGGTCAATTCTTACGTGGAAACGCTATAAAACCGTGGTTAGCACTTCAAGTGTCCCAGCCGTCTGCCTCTAGTCCTTTAATGATCACGTCATAAAAGGAAACGCCAAGCCGCGCAAACTCAATGAGGGTTGGATTTCCTATGGGTTTCCCATCGTGTTCCACGGGAACGTCATACGTCCGCCCATGGTTGGCGACTGGCAAAGGCGCTATCTCTGCGGGCGCAAACGTCACCGTCGCCCCTAATGGGGCATCTAGGCTCACCGCATTGCCGTCAATCTTGATATTCCGAAGGTAAACCATGCCCCCGTTCACAGGAGCGCTTATTTGGATTCCGCCAGGTACGTGTTGGGTCACGTCATTGAGGCCATGCTCGTCCGCGTGTCTAGCATGGAAGATGTACTGGATGAGCGGATCCTTTTTTCTTGCCGCTTGCACTCGTTTTGCCCAAGGGGAATTGTAGAACTTGGGATCGCCTTTCAGCGAGGCTTCGGTCTTGAACCAGAATCTGGCGAGCCGACCGATGCAGTCTTTCCAGGCCTCATCAAGGAGAGGCAGTGATGCCGCGCTTTCCATTCGAGATACAGATTCGCGTGCCTTCTGTAGTTCTTGCTTGGCGGCGTTGAGGCGTTGACCCAATGGGTATCTCTGTAAAGGTTTAGGGGGAGTTAGAGGGAGAGAGTCGCAAGCGAAGCTAGCGGTTGCGGGGGTGAATGTTGAACGGCAAGCTTAACGTTTCATCGTCAACCTCGACGTTAAATTTGTAGTTCACTCGTATGCTCGTCGACGTGGTCCCGTCGACCGGAGACGGCAGCTGCCCGTGTGCGTGGGCCATATTCGTGAGCAATGGCTTGCGCTTCTTCAGGAGTCATCGTCGATCCCATCCCCTTATCTGGCTGCATTGAGGAAAACTCGCTGCCACAGTTCGGTCAGTGGCAGGGAAAGGCCTTGATCAGTTCTCCTAGCAGTATGGTGCTAGTCGGAACATTCCGATTCTCTTTGGTAACAGCGACCTGACGCAGCATTTCTCGGGCATTCTCAGCCAGCAAGTCGGGGACTGCGGGGGCGCAGTAGATGCGCTCCTGGTTCTTTGCAGTCAGGGTGATATTTCCTGACCAGTATGCCTCTAGTACGCCTGTAAGGTAGAGCATCAGTGCCGAGCGGGCCTCGCCGGCAGGATGTCCTTGATCTGCCAGGCCTTGCCCTCGCAGCACTGCCACATGGAATGCTCGGTGTAGAGGCGATGCCATGATGGGAAATAGCCTTTGAGGCGCGAGCCTATGTTGCCTTGCTTCATACCCTGATAGGGCCCGGCAGTCCGTGGCTAAACAGCGGTGCCGGCACGAGGCTTCCGCTTGGGAGCTGAACGCTTCTTTGGTGAGGATTGCTCAATGGATGGCGTCGGTCCGGGGTCCGGATCAGAGACCTCAACCAGTGGCATTACAGTTGAGGGAAGATTCATTCTGACCAAGCTGCTCTGGCAAACTTCTCGCCAATAGGGCCACGCATGCAAGAGGCCGTGGCGTTGTACCCATGCCTTACGCCGGGCCTCGTCAGGCTGGGCCGCGCGATTGATGGCGTAGACAATGGCAATCGAGGCCTGCACTTCCGCTGCTACTTCGACCTCGCTTTCGTCATCTGGAATTGAGGCCTGACCTTCAGGCACCTTGACGTATCTGAATCCAAATCGGCAAGTCACCACCAATTCCTCGGAGTGGTTCTGCTGGGGGTCGCTGACAGTTCTCTCTTGCCCCGTTCCATCGTGAGCCATGAACTGGCCGATCAGACGTACCCCGCCAGTGCTGGGGTCGAAGCCAGGTGAGACGGTAGCCTGTAGTTCCGAAACGTAGATGCTCTTTAGGTTGAATGGGTGCGCCACGCTACTGACCTCAGTTGCAGAGAAGTTCTGGCTCTTCTTCGGTGGCTACTGCAACCGTTTGCCAAATTCCTGGTTTGCTAGTCGGCCTAGCAGGTTCGCGCAGGGCTATCACCGTTGCTAGTTGCGGCCGGTTTGTGGACGTCCACTGTCCATTCTTGTGAAAGAACGTATGGCGACAAAAGTCGTCAAGATCCTCTTGGCGAGATGCAACTTTGAGGCGATCTTTGTTGAGGTTGACAACGGTCATGATCGCTTTGCTGAACGGCTCGAAACCGGCGCTCACAGTTACATCGAAGGCTTCAGCGATGGCGCGCAGAGTCTTGAGCGTCCAAGAGTCGTAGTCAGTGTCCTCAAGAACAGAAATTCGCTCTTGTTTCATTCCGGCGCGCCGTGCCAGTTCTTCTTGAGTCCAACCTCGTTGTTCTCGCAGGGCCTTGATCTGCGCAGCGAGCCTCATGTTCACTGCTTCATTAACATAGGCGTGCGCATATTCCTTGCCTCCGAACTCTTCGGCAAGTGTCCTAGCTAACTCGCTCATGGTCGCACCTCTTGTCTTCCTGATCCTGAAGGATGTGGTCTTTCCGCGTTACGGCTTGCGCAGCAACATCAGCCGGCCGGAGTTTTCCCCCAACCTCGCGCGCTCCTACAAGTAACGTGAACTCCGCTCCAACCTTAAGTGGTCCGTCGCATAAATGCGGGCGCAACTGGACGGAACCTTTAACTCTAAGCTTGTAGATGCCTGCGGCATCGCTTCCGGTGAGTACGTGCGGGACGAGCTCGGTACCGTGAGTCGCGAGCATGTCGAGCTTGGCATTGAGCTTCCCACGCTGCGCAGGCTGGAGTGTTCGTGACCATGCCTTTACCTCGTTGACCCCTTGCTGGTTCTTGTAGTCGTAGAGCTTAAACGCCATCGTATAATAATAATATTATCCTTGCCAGTGATTCTTTGCTTGGGCGTGTCTTAGCGCACAAGGTCTCGCTCGAGGGGAGCTTATTGTCTGGCTGCGCGCCACAGCACCCCCAAGAAGTAGGGGCAGTCTTCCGTCATCCCTAACTGGGACCGGTAGCCACCGCCAATCCGTCGGGATGCGAACGAGGCAACAACCCGCCGGCGAAGGGCAAAGAGGAGTCCAGTGTCGTGGGAGCATGGCTTGGGGGAGCTCACGTCGTGATAGCTCGATTTCTGACCGATTACGCTTGAATTACGCTTTTGTATCTGAGATGCCTTATCTTTGGGTATGTTCGAGCCCCCTCCCTCGCACCAATACTTCCATAATAATCAAGGGTTTAGCCTGTTGATTCTGGTCGGAATCGAGCCCGTTTTTGCCAGTTCGACTACACGCGGGCGATCATCGTCCAGGCAGCGTGCTCCCATCTGCTTTGCCATCCACATCGGGTGCTCTCCCATCGACAGCACCACCGACGCGTACGCGCACCGCCTCCCGGCGGGCAGTGGACGAAAAAAACGGCCATCGCAGGGTTGTGCGTGGTCGCCTGAAAGGGATCAGAAAGATTTGCCTTCGCGACGGATTCTGCCGAATGGTGGACCAGCCACAGCCGTCCGGCGAGCTAGGTGTCTGTCCTCCGTCCTTGCAGGGCAGGGGAAGTAGATCATTTCCATCGCACGAAGGTGCTTGTCCTCGGCTCGCTACCAGGTCTCCGGCCCGAAGCATTTGTTCAGGCAGTTGCTATGGCTTCGTGCCAGTGAAGATGAACGCCATGGTTTTGTCCGATCTAAGCGCTGCGCCGGTGAACCGGTTAGTGGCCGAGTCAAAGTAGCCGATGCCTGCAAATGTCAGGGTGCCAACGGCGCAAACGTTATTTGCAACAAACGTAATTGAAAGATCGTAGATGTTGCCTTTCGCATGGGGGATCACGGTTCCCGTGAACTGGCAGCCGCCACTGCTCCTGCTGATGGCGCCATTTGAAGTGATCACGATGGTCGCAGCTTCCGTGCCGCCAATTCCTGCGATGCCGGTATAGGTGCCCGCAATGGCCGTCAGGCTAGGTGTTTGCTCGTACGCCGAGTTGTATGTCGTGGTGAACGATACTGACTGGTTCAATTGAGGGTACGTATCCGACCCGTTCAAGGTCTGCTTGGCGACGTAGCTTCCGGATACCGTGACGGCATTGACGCCGAGGCCTTCCAGATTGAAATCCACGCCTCCGGCAGAGGAGAAGCTGCCGTTCATCGAAGTGCCACTGCCCTCGATAACGCCAGCAACGGGCGACGAGTTGTTCTGCCCAGTGTAGAAGGCCCAGAACGTATCATTGTCCAGAACGGCTATGGTGAGTGAACGGCTGCTGCTTGTACTGCCGTTCCACAATCCCTCCGCCGTTCCGACTGGCGTGGGCGTGGGCGTTGGCGCCGGGGCTGGTGCAGCCCCACTGCTACTACTTCCGCCGCTGTCACCGCCGCCGCATGCCGTAAGCGCAATCGCACAAAAGGCTGACGCCACGACAAATCCGAATGAAGTGCGGTTCATAGTTACCTCCCGCATTTTTGTTGGGGCAGAGACGCGATCGCTGTATTGCAGTTTAGATCGTTTGTATTTTTTTCCAATATTGCGGTGCGACCCACGATTGCGTGGGTGTTTTTTCAACTTGTTGCTGCCGCATCGGCCGGCTATGAAGGCTCGGTTTCACATCTCGGGGAGGCCAGGCACTACGCGCCAACGCCGATCGACCCCATCAGCCCCGCCACATTCCCCACCAGCAACACCTTCTCCTGCATGCCCGACAGAAGCTTCTCGCGGACCTCGTCGAGCAGTCGCGCCATACCCAGAAGTACGTGATGGGCCATCTCGAGGAAGACACGACGTCGCCGGCATCCATTGCGGCGTAGGCCGAGATTGCTTTGCTTTTCGGCGGCCTTGACCAGGGCCAGCACGTCGATCGTGCGGGACTTGTGCCGCTTGGGTACCGATCAAGCGTTCCGATCTTTCCATACATCGGCCAAGGGAGTCAGTAACCGGACCGCAAGTTCGATTCTTGCTTCCGTGCCCGTGTTCGGGAGGCTGGCCTCGTAGTTCCGCGCATCGATCAGAAGATAGGAGGCGAGATCGTACATCTCGGTGTACGTGGGTAGATTTGCTGCCTTCAAAACTGCGTCAGCGCCGGCAATGGCGTCAAGTATTTCTTGCTTACGAGGCTCGCCCATTTCGACCACCCACGGTTGTTCTACGAGCAATCAGCTTAGATACGTAGAATCATTTTTCAAGAGGGAGATGTGCAAGAGCGCCCCCGCGACGGGATGCCACCAAAGCCGGGGCTATTCTGGATTTGCGTTTATGCCGCGGGGGCGAGGGCGGCTGCCCGGTCAAGCGCCCGACGCTGCAAGTGGATTTGCCAGCTTTTGCCAGAAATCCGCATGCTTGAGCCAGATTGCTGGGGTTCGAGTACCCTCCGCTGCGTCGGATGCACCAGTCTTGCAACTTGCCCCACAGAGGAAGTGGGCGGGCCGGCCAGCCCTATGGCAAGCTTGCAGCAATTGTCTCCAGGCGATCTGAATACCACTGAAGCATGTTTCGACGCTCTTGGAGGTACTCGGCGCGGTTGTATGCCGCTTCGACTTTGTCGCCAATCTCGTGAGCCAAAGCGCGCTCGATTACTGCTGTCCGATAACCTGCTTCATTGAGGATGGTCGAGCCAAGCGCGCGGAAACCATGCCCGGTCATGCGACCGCGATATCCCATTGACCACAGTGCGTAGAGCATGCCGTTTTCGCTCAAGGGCTTGTCTCGCTTGCGCTCATGCGGAAACAGATATTCGCAGTTGCCAGTGAGTGGTCGAAGCTCGTTGAGAACCGCAACAGCCTGACTGCTAAGCGGTACGTCGTGCGCCTTCTTCGCTTTCATCCGTTCAGCGGGAACTCTCCAAATAGGCTCTTCGCCATCGAGGCCATGAAACTCTGCCCAAGTGGCGCCGCGGATTTCCGTTGTACGCGCCAGCGTTAGCATCATGAGACGAAGCGCCAGGCGGACTACGATGCCGGGGTATGCACCCA
The DNA here is from genome assembly GCF_056097175.1 of Cupriavidus sp. HE11. Taxonomy (NCBI): domain Bacteria; kingdom Pseudomonadati; phylum Pseudomonadota; class Betaproteobacteria; order Burkholderiales; family Burkholderiaceae; genus Cupriavidus; species Cupriavidus sp. HE11. Next base: position 666,766 of record NZ_CP184464.1, on the reverse strand, counting down.
TGACGCGCAATAGAGCCGGCAACTCTTCCTTGCCGATGCAGGCGAATGATTCGCTCGGATTGAGCTTCAGGGCTTGAGCACGAAGCTTCGTAAATTCCTTGGAGACCAGAGGTACGGGATCGCGGTCAACATACTCGCGCAGCGCTGCAAACTGGAAAACTCCGGCCAGGCGTTGGCGGACCCGACGGGCTGTTTCGGCCTTGCCTTCTGTGAGCAAAGCCTGCAGGACGTCAAGAATGTCGGCCGTACCCACAGAGCGGATGGGGTGGGACCCAATTGCTGGGTAGACGTGGTCGCGGAGGGACTGATGGTTTTGATGGGCATGCTTCACCGACCATCCTGTCCGATAGGATTCAAGCCATTCCTCAGAGACGACTCTGACAGTCCGCTTCGCATCGTCGGTCGCAATCTTTTTGGAAATTGCCTCGGCCCTGCGCGCCCGACGGGCGTCGCTGGCCGCCGCCTTTGCCCGTTCAGCCTCTAATCTCAGGCGTGCCGACTCTGCTTGGCGATGAGCCGCGGGGTCTGTGCCGCGACTCAGCATCTCGCGCAGTTCGTCGCGACGCTCTCGCGCTTCGGAGAGTCGCATCGTTACTCGGTCGGTGCCCTTGCTTCGGTACACGCCCAGTTGGGTCAACTTTTCCTTACCGTCAAGGATGTACCGGACCCGCCAATACATCGAGCCGTCCGCATTGACGAGTAGGAAGAGGCCTCGCTCGTCATACACCTTGCGGGCCTTTTCCCCAGGTTTCTCGTTTTTCAGCTGAACTTCAGTGAGCCTCGGCATCTATCCAATCCCCTGGGGTACATCAGATTTCGAAGGTGCCAAGGGGTACCCCGGCGCTGATCGACGACCGAGTATATATCGCGGTGTACCCCGATAAGTACCCCGGCTTTCGGTAGGCTGTGGACGGACGAACTTGGACGCCTACGGATGAGTAACCGTAGAAAAGTTGAGGAAAAACAAGGGATTGGAAACAAAAAAGCCGCCCAGTTGGACGGCTTTGGATTGCTGCGGACGGTATTCTGGCGGAGAGAGGGGGATTCGAACCCCCGATAGGCTATTAACCTATACACGCTTTCCAGGCGTGCGACTTAAACCACTCATCCATCTCTCCGGGAAGTCCGCGATTATAGCAGAGCCGGTGAAGCTGTCCAGCAGCGATGCGTACCGTGCTGCCGAGGCGCGGCGAATTGCGTTGGCAGACCATCACGGGCCTGCTTTACCCAAAAAAATGCCCGCTGCGCGGGGCGAGCGGGCCGGGTGAAGTGTCATGGGGTCAATCATGACTGAGAGCGATTGTCTTCTAATGTATCTTTCGCGTCTTCCCTACGGTGGTGGGGCGTGTGAGTGCTAACGTCCGCCGACGCATCCGGTTCGCCGGGGCGGTCTGATGGCACGTTTGTCATCTTCGCGGGTCCGGGCCGTGGCGCGGGTGCCCCGGCGTGCCGGGCAGAAGCCACTGATGCGCTTCGCCCCGACTCGAACGCGCTGATGATGACCGAGTTCATCGCCGACATGGCGCCCGCCACGCCCAGGACCGTCGTGCAGGCCGCGATCCAGATATTCCATCGCAGCAATTTCGATTCCTTGCGGATTTCCACGACGTCCTCGCGTATCGCCGTCACCTGGGCGGTGAAATGTTGCTTCATGTCGTCAATGCGGGTGTCCATTCGACGCATATTGACGTCCATCATTTCGCGGAAATTATTCAGATCGACAGTCATCCGCTGGTCCATGCCCTTCAACAACTCGTCGGCCCGTCGATTCGACTCTTCAGTTCGTCTTTCGGCTTCTTTTCTGTTCCGCTCGCTTTCCCTCTTGAACTGTTCGCTCCGCGCCTCGCATTCGCGCTTGAGTTGTTCGCTCCGCGCCTCGCTTTCCCGCTTGAACTGTTCGCTACGTTCCTTGCATTCCTTCCGAAATTCCTCGTCCCGCTTCTCGCGCTCCAGCCTGCGCTGTTCGTCCCGCTTCTCGCACTCCAGCCTGCGCTGTTCGTCCCGCCTCTCGCACTCCAGCCTGCGCTGTTCGTCCCGCCTCTCGCACTCCTGCCTGTGCTGTTCGTCCCGTTTCTCGCACTCCTTCCTGTGCTGTGCCGCCCGTTCGTCGCTTTTGGCGAACATGCGATTCATCCGTTCGTCGAAACGGCGCAGGTTGGCGTCAAACTCGCCGCGCAGGATTCCGCTATCGCGTTGGGTGCGGTGTCTTTTCGAGCGTGACCGATGTCTTTGCTGCATGCCTGGGGCCTCCGGTTGAAAAATGTTCAACCTCGACTGTCAGGCATCGGGCCGGGAATCGCTATAAGACAGTTCGCAAAGTGCGGTCGTGGCGCCTACCATGCAAGAACATTCATCCACGGAGGTTCGCATGTCGAAGGAATGCCGGGGTATTGCCATGCCCACACTGATTGCCTTTGCCGTGGCCGGCATGGCGCTGACCGCGTCGCTGCTGCTGGCGTATTACGCCACGCATCCGGAGCGGATCAGGCAATAGGAAATCACGCGGAAGGTATCGGGGGTATCGGGCGGCGGCGCGGCGGGGGCGGTGGAGCCGCTTACGTCATGATGGCGCGGGTCACGCGGTTGCGGCCGCTGCGCTTGGCTTCGTACAGGGCCTCGTCGGCGCGGCCGTAGGCGTGCTCGAAAGTGCGGCCCTGAGCTGACCAGCTTACGCCAAAGCTGGCCGTCACCTGGCGGTTCACGGGCGACGGAAAGTCGTGGCTGGCGATGGCGCAGCGCATCCGCTCGGCCAGGTCCAGCGCCTCGTCCATCGAGAAATCTGGCAGCAACGCGGCGAATTCCTCGCCGCCCACGCGGCCGATTGCGCCTTCGGCCCGGACCGTGTCTTTCAGGCAGGCCGTGACGCCACAGATCACCGTGTCTCCGGCCGGATGGCCGAAATCGTCGTTGAGCCGCTTGAAATAGTCGATATCGAGCACGATCAGCGCCAGGCTGCCGCGGGCCAGCGCGGCTGTGGCGCGATCGATCACGGCACCACGGTTCAGGGCGCCGGTCAGCGTATCGTGCGTGGCGCGATACTCCAGTTCCTGGGCCAGCTCCTGCAGCCGGTGGTTCAGCCGGTTCATTTCCAGCTCTTCGCGGTCGCTGCGGCGGATCAGGCGGCGGGTCTCGCGCATCAGCCGTTCGTAATAGCTGATCAGCTGACCGAGCGTATGGCGATAGGCGTCCTCCCCGGCGTCGACATCGCAGAACACGGCCTTGGCATGGGCCAGGGCGCTGTTCTCCGATTCGAACAGGTCGGGTTCCGACATGGCGGCGGCGGGGGGCATGTCGCGCGGCGCGTTCAACTGCTGGTGGTCACTTCGTCGATGAAGTCGATGGCGGGGAAGTCGTCGTGCAGCTCCTGGCCAAACTCCAGGATGGTGTCGTCGTCTTCGTCGTGGAACCAGTGCAGCGTCACGTGGTTGCCGCGTTCGGCCGCATCATTGAGCGCGTCGAACATGCTGAACAGCATCTTGGTGCTCGAGCTGTTGAAGTACGTCAGGGCCACGTTCACGGTCACGTCAGTGTCGTCGCAGTCGGCCAGGTACTTGCGCAGGCGGCTGATTGCCTCGCCGTAGAACACGGCGGCATTCTCGGGGTAGGACTCGCCCTTGAGCGAGAGCGTGTGTCGCGCGAAGTCGAAGCTCACTTCGGGCGAGCTTGGCGTGGCGGCGATAAACAGGTTTTCCATGGCGGTTCGGTGCGATCGGTCGGGTCAGATGGTGGCGACGAGCTGGAACATCGTCGAGACCGGGTCCGTGTCGATCGGCTGAAAGTTGTACTCCAGGGGCGCGCTCGCATCGCGCGCCATCGTCAGGATGCCAAGCCCGGCACCCTTGCTGCCTTCGGGGGCGTCGGCGCGCAGCGTTTCCTTGTAGGCCCGCTTGATTTCTTCCAGGGTCATGGTCCGCACCTTCTCCAGCGTGCCGCGCAGCTGGTCCACGCGCGCCGAGGATACCGGATTCGAACACATCAGGCGGTAGTGCTCGTCCACCATGCTGATGCAGACCGAGCCGTGGCGCAGTTGCCCGTCCGGCTGCGACGGCGACGTGAGCGAGTCGGACGAATAGTGAACGATGTTCTGCGCCATCTCCACGAACGACGAGAACAGCTTGCGCCGCGTGGTGCCGTCCACGCCGCTCACGGTAAGCTGCAGTCGCACCGCATCGGACATGGCGGCGATGATGTTCTGCGAAAAGTAGCCGACGTAGTAGAAAATCACGTTACGTTCCCGAGCCATCTGGAAGAACGGCTCATATTCCTTGTCAATCGATTGTGCGGCGGTCATGGGCAAGCGGTTGGGTGCGCAGGTCGAATGTCATTGCGCACGGAAGCAGAAGAATGTCAGGTCGTCGCGGCGGCGCTGTTCGCCTTGCCACACGCGATGCACGTCAAGCACGGCGTCGCTGATCTGTGCCGCCGACGCGTCGCGCCGGGCGCAGATTGCCTCGCGCATGCGGCGCTTGCCGAATGCGATTTCCTTGGGGCCGCCGATCTGGTCGATCAGTCCGTCGGTGGTCACGAATACCAGTGTGCCGGCCTGCGTCTGCACGGCGCTGTTGTGCCAGGCATAGTCCATGGCCGTGTCGACGTAGCCCACGCCCATGCGCGCGCCATTGATCATGGCGCCTTCGGCGTCGCCGGGCTGCAGCACGAACAGCGACGACTTCGCGCCGGCAAACGTCAGCTGCCGCGTGGCGTTGTCGAACCAGAAGAACGCGGCATCGAGGCCATCGTCCGATTCCGAGGCATCGGGCATCTGGCGCGGCTCGCGGTCGTTCTGGGCCAGCATCTGCTTGATGCCGCGGTTCACGGCCATCAGCAGCGCGCCGGGGTCGCGCGGCCCCAGTTGTTCCAGCGCCTGGGTCAGCAGCGATGACGCGATCAGCGTCATGAAGGCGCCTGGCACGCCGTGGCCGGTGCAGTCGGCCAGCGCGGCGAACCAGCCGTCCCTGAAGGCGGCAAAGTGGTAGAAGTCGCCGCCCACCACGTCACGCGGCTCCCAGACCAGGGCGGCGTCGGCCAGCGTGGCGGTGAGTGTTTCGCGCGACGTGCGCAGCATGGCCCGCTGGATCGTGCTGGCGTAGTCGATGCTGTGCATGATCTGGCGGTTGCGCTCGGCCTGCATGTCGGCCACCACGCGCATCAGCTGCAGGCCGTGGCCCAGCCCGATGTACTGGCCCGCGCGCGCCACGATAAAGCCATCGGCCAGCGCCTTCTCGCCGTATTCCACCGTGCGGAACGTCAGTGCATCGATGCTCATCTCGGCGTCGACGATGAGCGGCTCCTTGTCCATGAACGCGATGCAGCTCTTGCGGTTGTAGAGCTCGCGGTGATACGGCTTGCTCATCTGCGACAGGAAGATCGACCGGTTGATCAGGCCGATGGGCCTGCCTTGCTCGGTGACGGGCAGGCAGGCCAGTTCCCGGTGCATCGCAAAGACCTCCAGCACGTCCTGGTTCGTATGGTCAGTGGTGACCGACGGCGTGGCGACGGCCAGATCCTCCGCGCATGGCTGCCGGAAGCGCGGTCGCGCAGCGGGAGAATCCACCAGGATGCCGGACATGACGAGGCGAGCAGGGAATTGGAAAATGGCCCAGAGTCTAGGCGGCCTTTATGTCGAATCCATGACGAAAAGCCTTGAAAATCAAGGCTTAAGGCCCTACTCGCGAGGGGTGGCGGCATTAGCGGTTTAAGCGGTGCCAGATCCGGCATCAAGTGCCGTCGTTTTGCGATGCGGAAAGTGTGCCGGTTGGCGGATGGCGCGGCGACGATGTCAGCCCCATGACGCGCGCCAGCAGCGGCCAGCGTTGCGCGGCCTCGGCAGTCTCCACTTCGCCCTGCTGGTCGAAGTAGTGGCGGCCGTCGAAGCCGTCCACCTTCTGGGCCAGCGCGTCGATGTCGTTGTAGGCGATGGCCGCCTTGCGCGACGTGATGGGCTTGGTAATCGGGCGGGCGCTCATTTCTGCTCCACCCAGACACCGTCAGGCGTATGCACCACGTAGCCGTCGGTGCGCTTCATCGTGATCGTTCCTTCGTTCTCGCCCACCATCTGGGTTTGCGGCAGATCGTCGGAATAGTGCGACAGCCCCGGCGCGCCCTGGCGGAACGGGCTGTCGGCGACGAGGTTGAACACCAGCTGCGACAAGCCCAGGAAGCTCATCGGCGCGTCGATGGTCACGGGCTGGGGTGTCTCGGTGCCGGGCAGGCCCACCAGCTTGACGCCGACCGGCACGTGGATGATGTTCGGCGTAGGAATCTCACGCAGGCCCGAAATCTGGTTCTTGTCGCCGCGCAGCGCCGCGCCGTGCTCGGGCACGAATACCACCACGGCCTTGCGGCCGGATTTGGCGATGGTGTCGATGATCCGGTCCACGTCGTCCAGCAGCGCCTTGAGCCGCAGCGGATACGATTCCAGGCTGGTCAGCCGCTTGCCCGGCAGCCGGTTGCCGTCGTGCAGCGTCACGGTGTTGTAGTACAGCGCCACCGGCTTCTTGTCCTGCGCCAGGCGTTGCCTGTACCAGTGGTCGAACGTGTCGAAGTCGCCCAGCACCGGCGAATCGTCGAACGCGCGCATCGCCACCGGTACCCCGTCAGTGGCTTCGGGCTGCACGCCCGGCACGCCGATTTCCTTGTCCACGAAGCCGCGGAAATTGTCGAAGCGGCCGTCGTGGTTCATCAGCACGTGCGGCGTAAAGCCGGCCTGCGCCAGGTCGGCGAAGACGTGGCATTCGGCAGGGGCGGGATCGTACAGGTTCTTGTGCGGCTCCTGCCCGCACGCGCCGCGCAGCACACGGATCGCGGCGGGGCCGCTGTAGCTGGCGGCCGAGCTGAAGTTCTTGAGCAGGTAGTCGAAGCGCGACAGCAGCGGGTGGTTCAGGCTCTTCGCCACATCCAGGTCATCCCATGACAGCGAGCAGATATGCAGCACGATCACGTCGAATTGCGCGTCGGGGCTGGCGGTCAACGGCGCCACGGTGGCCGTGCGTTGCGCCTCCTGCTCGCGGAACGCGGTCAGGATGGCGTCGTAGTTGTTGGTGGCGTTGATGTCCGCGCGCGGGCTGTCGGCGGCCTGTGCCACGGCCGCGCCCCGGCCCGGCAGCGTCACGCCCAGGCCGTACCAGAAGGGCATCGCGAACAGCGCGATCAGCACGAACGTAGTGGTCCGCAGCCACCGGTTGACCAGCAGGAAGATCGCCAGCACCAGCAGCATGGCCACCACCATCTGGATCGTCACAAGCCGCTGCAGCAGCTCCATCAGGTAGGCTGGCGTGAACGCGCTGATGTTCGAGAACTGCGAGATGACGCGCTCGAACGGCGGCAGCGTCGATTCACGCCATGCCAGTGCCGCCCCTACGCCGATGGCCAGCACCTGCCGGATCACCCGCAGCGGGCGCGACTCCATCGGCATGACCAGCAGCAGCGCGAAAACGATGTTCAGGATCCATATCGGCTTCATCTGCCCGGTGTGGAACAGGTAGAGCTTGGCGAGGAAGTAGAGGTTCCAGAGTCCCATGTTGTCTCGATCAGGGCTGGCGCGAGCGGCGTCGCGCCATGACCAGGTCCACTGCATCCATCAGGGCGTCATAGAGCCGCAGCAGGCCCTGGTAGCCCATCTCCATGACTTCCTTGAGGCTGCGCAGCGGCGCGTCCACGCGCTCGTCGTCCAGCCAGTCGACCCAGGCGTCGGCGCGGCCGAACGTGCACTGGATCAATTGCGTCTCGCGCGCCATGGTCAGGTCTTCCATGCGCACGCCGAGATGGCGGTTCACGTTGCGCGTGACCACGGCCGGAAAGTGATACGTGCGTGGTCCGCGCGACAGGCACACGCCCACGCGCGCGCCTTCCTGCAGCGGCACGTCGATCGGCAGCACCACGCCCAGCCCGCCAATCGAGTAGTTCTCCGTCTTGCAGGCCAGCGTGCGGCCGTCGGGCAGCAGCAGCGTCGCGGGCACGCGCATCGGGATGCGGTGCGAAACGCGCACCTGGCGTGCCTCGCGTGCCACGCCGATGGCCGCGCCCAGCATCATCAGGTTGAACAGCGCCCACGCCATGTTCATCAGCACCGTGGCCGGCTCCTCGGTGCCCCAGAACAGCAGCCGCGCAATGCCCGCGCCAAGCCCGATCACGTTCAGGGCCAGCAGGAACAGGTAGGGCTTGGAGATGGTCCAGTCCAGGTAGTCGTCGGCAATCTGGCCGCCCTTGGCGGTCACGTTGAACTTGCCCGCGCGGGGGTTGATGAAGGCCACGGTCGTGGGCAGTACGATGTACCACGCCAGCACCGACTCGTAGACCTCGGCCCAGAACGAATGGCGGTAGCGCCCCTGCAGCCGCGAGTTGGTGATGTTGGCGATCAGCAGGTAAGGCAGCACATAGGCCATGATCAGCAGCGCCGACGTGTTGATCACATGCAGGCCGAAGTACAGGTACGCGATCGGCATCGTCAGGAAGATCAGCCGGGGGATGCCGTAGAAGAAGTGCAGCATGGCGTTGCTGTAGCACAGACGCTGGAAGAACTTCAGGCCGCGGCCCAGCATAGGGTTGTCCAGCCGGAAGATCTGCGCCATGCCGCGTGCCCAGCGGATGCGCTGGCCGATATGGCCGGACAGGCTTTCCGTGGCAAGCCCCGCCGCCTGCACGGTGCGCAGGTACGCGCTGTTGTAGCCGCGCCGGTGCAGCTTCAGCGCCGTGTGCGCGTCTTCGGTCACGGTCTCCACGGCAATGCCGCCGATTTCCAGCAGCGGCGCGCGCTTGATCACCGCGCAAGACCCGCAGAAGAACGTGGCGTTCCAGAAATCGTTGCCGTCCTGGATCAGCCCGTAGAACAGGCTGCCTTCATTGGGCACGCGGCGGAACGTGTCGAAGTTGCGCTCGAACGGATCGGGCGAAAAGAAGTGATGAGGCGTCTGCACCAGCGCGCACTTGGGGTCGGACAGGAATTCGCCCATCGTCATCTGCAGGAACGAGCGCGTGGGGATGTGATCGCAGTCGAAGATGGCAATGTAGTCGCCGTCGGTCTTCGGCAGCGCCGCATTGATGTTGCCGGCCTTGGCGTGGCGGTTGTCGGTGCGGGTCAGGTAGCCGACGCCAGCGGCCTCGGCAAACTCCCGGATATGCGGGCGGCGGCCATCGTCGAGGATGTAGACCCGCAGCTTGTCTGCCGGCCAGTCCATGCTGCGCGCAGCGTAGACGGTGGGCTGGATCACGCTCAGCGACTCGTTGTAGGTCGGGATAAAGACGTCCACGGTCGGCCATTGCCCGGGGTCGGCCGGCAGCGCCTTGGGCTTGCGGTGCAGCGGCCAGGCCGTCTGCAGATAGCCCAGCGCCAGCACGATCCACGTATAGATTTCGGCCGCGTACAGCACGTAGCCTACCGCGGCCTCGATGGCGCTGGCGAACTGCAACGTCTGGGTCGATCGCCACCAGATATAGCGGCCCGCCATCAGCGTGGAAATGGCGATCATCGTGATCGTGGCAAGGTGCCCCGGTATGCGTCGCACCACGCTCAACACTAGCCAGACCACCGCGAACAGCAGCACCTGGTCTTCGAAGCGCAGCGGCGTGGTGCTGACGGCGAGAACGGTGATGGCGGCCAGTACCAGCGACACCGGCAGCACGAACGGGATGCGGCCCACGCGCGCCGACACCGCCTCCGTGACATACGCTACGCGATTCCAGTCAGGGCGCGGCAGGTGCGTCAGCACCTTGTGCCGCAACCGCGACGTGGCATGCCACACCGGCTCCAGCACGCGATCCATCCACCGGCGCAGCCAGCCGGTGCGTTCAGGCTGCACCGCAGCGCGCTGCTTGCGCGGGTCTGCGGCAAGCCGCACGCGTGGCTTGGGCGGGCGGACGAACAGGCGCCAGGCCCAGGTGCCGGCCGACGGGCGCTTGCCAATGCCCAGGCGCGCCACCGAGCGCCGGTAGATCAGCGTGGCCCACTCCGCGGGAATGTCGGGCTTGCCGGGGCGTGGCGGACGGAAGAACAGACGCAGCAGCCAGTCGCCGGCATGGGGCACCGGACTGGTGCTGGTGCCTACGCCCAGATCGCGCGCCAGCCGCTGGCGGGCCGACGCCATCCACTGCCACGTCCGGGCCATGCGCGTGCTCATGCCGGGCTCCCTGTCAGTGCTCTCGATTCGATCCACGCCGACAGCCACGACGCCAGCCCGTTCAGGTCGTGCGCGGCCTGCGAATGCGGCGTGCTGCGGCTGAAGCACTCGCTGCGCGCCAGTGCTTCGGGCACGCTGCTGTCTTCATGCACGTGGTAGGGCAGCATGGCCAGGCCCAGCGTTGCCTGCAGCATGGCGACGATATCGACGTGCAACTGCCGCGCCGGCTGCAGCCGCGTCGCCAGATAGCGTACGGTCTTGCCACGCGCGGCCAGGCTGTCGGTCAGGCGACGCAGCGTCAGGCAGGTTTCAGGCTGGGCCGGCACCAGTACCAGCACCAGGTCGGCTGCATCGATGGCCTGGTCGGCATACGCCGAAGGCCAGGGGGCGGTGTCGATCAGCACGGCGCTGCGCGACGGCAGGTCCACCTGTGCGACCTGGCGCGCCAGCCAGTTGGCGGCCAGCCGTTCGATGGCCCCCAGTTCGGCGCTGTCGCCCCATGGCACAAACAGCACGCCATCGTCGCTGCGCTGTCCGCTGGCTGCCCATGCCGACGGCGACGCATCGTGCAGATGGGTGCCGATGCCATTGGCCGGGATATCGCGCAGGCCGAAGTGGAAGCCCAGCACGTTGCGCGGGTCGCATTCCACTGCCAGCACGGCATGCTTGCGCCACGTCAGCAGCGACGCCAGTTCGGCGGTCAGCGTGCTGCGGCCGGCCCCGCCCGTGGTGGAGACGATGGCGATGGTGGCGGCTTCGGCCTGAACCGGCGCAGGCGTCGACGCGCTGATGGGTGTGCTCATCGGCGTGCTCATCGGCGTCCCCCGCCAGACTGACGCTTGCCGCGGATCACCAGCGCATCGAGTTGCGGCGGCAGCCGTACGGCGCGGCGCGGCCGTGGTGCGGTCCAGCGCGGCAGCCAGCGCAGCAGGTCGAAGCGCCAGGTCAGCCAGGCCAGCGGCGCGGCCAGGATCAATCCCCAGATGAAGTAGCCAAGAAAGGTTGCCATGATCAGCCCTGACGTTTGAGGGGCACCGGATGATGCTCGGGCAGCGCGCGTGGTGCCGCACTCGGGCCGGCGCGTCGCGGCGCCATCAGGGGCAGCGTGACTGGTGCCGCTTCCGGTGCGGGTGCGATGGCAGGGGCCGCGGCGTCCACGGGTGCCGCATTTTCCGGAACCGGTTGCGGCGGCAGCCATGTGCTGTAGTCGGGCGGCGGAATCTCGGCGATCTCGGCCTCGAACCGCGCCAGCTCGGCGGCAATCGATTCGTTGTCGCCGCTGCGCAGGTCGCCCTGGAACAGGTCGGCCATCGGGCGCCTGAACACGCGCTGGCAGACCGCGTCCACATCGTCCATGCGGCAGGCGAAGAAGAATGCATAGAGACTGTCGCTGCCGGCCGTGCACAGGTCGCCTGCGCGGCTCATCTGGCAGGCGCGCAGCGCGTCGATATGGGCCACTTCGGGCAGCAGCGGCAACTGCAGCAGTACATGCGGCAGGCGGATCATGCGGCTACGCTCGACAGCATCGCGTACCAGCGCAATGAAGGTGGATGCCGTGACATAGCCGCTGGCCGTGGTGGTCAACACGGCCGACAGGGCGTTGTGGTAGTCCGCCAGGATCGGCCGCGAGAACACCTGGCCCTGCAGCCCGTCGATCATGGCCTGCATGCGGGCGAACGGCGTGCGCTGCGCAACCACGGCGTTGGCGCCCAGGTTCAGCATCAGCAGCTCGTAGTGCTGGCGCATGGCCTCGCGATCCTCGCGAATCACGATCTTGAGCGCACGTCCGGCACTGCGGCGCAGCCGGTGGACCTGGCCGGCCAGGGTCTCCAGGTCGCGCATGCCGGCATAGTGCAGGATCACCGTGGCGGCTACCGACTTGCTGGCAGTGGCGACGGCGGCCTCGTTGCTGTCCACTACGCGCCAGTCCTCGGGGATGTAACGCTCGCGCAGTACCGCCTCGCGGCTGGCGATCACCCGCTGCTCGTCGGGTGCCAGCATGCCGGCTTCCTCGATCGCGTCGCTATAGGTGTCCGATGCCACCATCAGGCGATGCTCGTTGGGCGCGAAACGCAGTCGCAGCACCTCGCCGGCCACCACGGCCTGGTTGTCGCGCCAGAAGGCCACCTCCCAGGTGTACTGGCCCTGCTGCTGCGACAGTTGCACCGCGCCGGCAAAGCGACCGTGAAAACCGTGCAGGTCCGGTGCCGGATGTCCGTCATCGGCGGCCGGCGGTGCCAGCACCAGCAGCAGTGCGCAGCGTTCGCCCGCGCACCATTCGCTGAGCCGCACGCCGTCAAGTGCCAGCGCCGTTGCGTCGTGCCAGGTGAAGAATGCTTCCGCGCCCTCCAGCAGGAAGGTCGTGCCGCGCGCACCGCACTGCTCGACGAGTGCGTCCAGCGCTTCGATCAGCGCGTCGATGCCGGTGCGCCCGGCGGCCGGCCGCAAGGCGCACAGGTTGGCCCGCGCGTGGAGCGCGCGGTTCACCTCGATATCGAGGCCATGCTCGCGCAGCGCAGCGGCGATGTTGTCGGCGTCGCGCGTGGACAGCACGCAGGCGGGGCCGCGCAGTGCGGTGGCGGCGGTTTGCCAGAACAGCGCATCGCGTGCCGGCGACGGGCGGGCATAGACCACGTGCGCACGGCCTGGCGCCAGCGTGGCAAGGGCCGGAGCCAGGCCTTCGATGGCAAGCGTTGCGCGCGCGTGCAGCCGCGCGGTCAGCGGCGTGCGCTGCGGTGCAGTGCGGGTTGGGGCGGAGGTGCGTACGGCGTCGTTCATCGCGGGTCCCTGGCTCATGGTGCCGCTCAATAGGCCGAATATGGCCGCACGGGCGTTGGCGGGAACGGCACCGGCAGCTGTCGCTTGTCGAACAGATAGCGCAGCCAGGCCATGGCGCGATTCGGCGCGTAGTCACGCGAGCGGTCGATCGAGAATCCGGCGCCAACCACCCAGTGCGGCGCAAACGTGTATTCGACCGTCGCGCCAAGCGTGTAGCTGAAGCCGCCGCCCGATCCACCGCCGTAGGTGGCGTTGCCGCTCAGTGCCTGCAGGTCCGGCCGCGTCGGGAAGAACGGGGCGGCGTCTTCATAGGTCCACGACCATCCGGCGGAGCCCAGCAGGCGCCACGACCACTTGGCGTAGCGGCCGGTCCAGTCCAGTGGCACGCCGATCGAAATATAGCGCTGCGGGCTGTAGTAGCCCCCATGTCCAAACGTGTAGAAGCGCTGGTTGTCCGAGTAGTGCCACCAGTTGAAGACAAGACCGCTCGTCACACGCTGGTCGCGCTTTGCGTAGACCGGCACGTCGAATCCTGTCCGCAGCGTCACTTCGCGGTTGTTCTTGACGTTGTCACCAGTGTAGAGGCCGGCGCCGACGTCGGCAAACAGCCCCAGGCGGCCCACGTCGCGCGCATATCGCAAGTGGACGCCATTGCGCACGATGCCACCCCAGTGCTCGCCCGTGACCGGATCGCGCGCGCCAGCGTACGAGATCAGCGAACTTGTCTGCGCGCGGCGCGACACATCGACGGTCACCGACTGCACCCCCAGGTCGGCCCGATACCGCAGGCCGCCCACCACCGTGGTCTCCAGGAAGCCGAGCGGCGTGGTGCCGATATCGGCGCGCCAGCTGTTATAGGCGCCGTCGTATTCGTAGCCGGCGGCCAGGGCCACGCCCTTGTCGGTCTGGCCGATGTTGCCCAGCCCGGCATTGCCGAGCGCGGGAATCTTGCCGAACTCCAGGCTGCTTGCCGGTGCCCCGCCGCGCAGCGTGCCGGCATCGAGCAGCACCGTGTCTGCATGGAAGAAGGCGTGGCCAGTGTAGCCGTGCGGAATGCGCACATAGAGCGGAATCTCGGTGGCGTGCAACCGCGAGATGCCGTCGTCGCCCGACTTGTTCGACTGCATGACGGCGGTAGCCACTTCGCCCTGGCGGCGCGCCTCCAGGCCGGCCAGCGCGCGCTGGGCCGGGGTGCCGTCGGGGCCGGGCAGCACGCTTTCGCGCTGCTCCAGCGGCAGGGCCGCTCGATAAATGCCGGCGGCTTCGTCGAAATCGCCGCGCGACTGCGCAATGCGGCCGCGTTGCATGGTGATGTCGGCGCGGTTCGGAAAACGCGCATCCAGGTCGTCCACCACTTGCGCCGCTTCGTCCTCATGCCGCATCGCGGTGAAGCGGCGCGCCACCGACAGCCGGGTATCGATATCGTCTTCCGGTGTTTCTGCCAGCACCGTGCGCACGATATCGAGCGCCTGGCCTGTCTGGCCCATCAGTTCGTACTGGCGTGCCAGCGTGAGCTGGGCACCGGCATCGTGCGGCCGCGTAGCCAGCACCTGGCGCGCGGCTTCTGCCGCACCCTTGTAGTCGCCAGCGGCCTGCCGCAGGTCCGCCAGCTCCAGCAGCCAGCGCCGGTCGGTCTGCTGTTCGGCCGGCACGGTGTACAGCACCTGTTGGGCGCGCCGCAGGTCGCCTGCCGCGATCTGGCGATCGGTCTCGCGCAGCGCCAGCCGCAGCGACTGGTCGGCAAAATCCGCGCGCTGTTCGGCGGTAATACCGGGCAGGGCGGTCGATTCGGCGATCCATTGACGCAGGGCTTCGTCGCGGTCGGCGGCCGCCAGCAGTTCGCCGTAGCGCAGGCGGATATCGAGATTGGGTTCCTGCGGATGGGCGGCCAGCCAGTCGCTGACCAGGCGCAGGCCCTTGTCGGTTTCGCCCAGCGCAATCCATTCGCGGCCGATCGACGCCAGCATATGTGGATCGTCGCTGGCTTCGACGGCCGCCTGGTCCAGCAGTCGGCGCGCTTCGTCGTCACGGCCTTCGGCCACGCGCTGGCGCGCATCGCGCAGCATCTGCTGGGCGGCCAGGTTGTGGGCCAGATTGCGCATGCCTTCGGAGCGGCCGGCTTCGGGCACGGCGGCCAGCGTCGCGGCTGCCCCGTCGATATCGTCGACACTGTTCAGATAGAGCGCGCTGGCATAGCGCATCTCGTTGCCGGGCGCGGCGCGCATGCCATCGTCCATGACGCTGCGGCCCAGCGCAGGCAGGGCCAGGTCACGATAGACGCGCGCCAGCGTGAAGCGCATCCACGGGTCGTCGGGCCGCAGGCGGATTGCCTCTTCCAGGTCGCGGATGGCCGGGCTGCGCTTCTGCCGGGCCAGCGACTGGTCCGCGCGTACCGACAGCAGGTCGGCCCGCATGGCGCGCAGCTCGGCTTCCGACCCTTTCATGCGCGACGCCTGGCTGGCGATCAGCGGCTCCACTTCGGTATCGCGGCCTTCCTTCTGCAGGATACCCACCAGCGTGCGCAGCGCGCTGATGTCTGGCTTGGGCCGCGCCAGCATCTGCCGCAGCAGCGTCTCGGCTTCGCGATTCTTGTTCTGGGCGACGAGCGCTTCGGCCAGGATGTTCTGTGCATCCTCGTTGCCCGGCTGCTGGGCCAGCGCCTGGCGTGCGAGCTGTTCGGCCTCGGTGGGCTTGCCCTGGCGGTTGGCCTCGCGCGCCTTGGCCACCGTGCCCCAGAACGTGGCGGTAGCAATCAGGCTGCGCCATTTGTTGCTGGGATCGATCTGGTTGGCGCGCGTGAACAGTTCGCGGGCCTCGTCGTGCCGGCCTTCGCGCAGGCGCACCAGCCCCAGGCCGCCCACCACTTCGGCATCGTTACGGCGCTTCTGGTAGGCCTGCTGCAGCGCGATGTCGGCGTCCTTGAGCTGGCCGCGCTCCAGTTGCGCCAGTCCGCGTTGTCGTGCCCGGTAGGCGGGGTCGGCTTCCAGCTGCTTCTGCGCCGCCACCTTCTTGCCCAGCGCGGCAACTGTGTCCTGCGCGGCCTTGTCGTCGGGCGCTTCCTTCAGATAGCGCTCGAACCAGACGTAGTAGGCGGGATCCTGGTTGACGCGGTACAGCGTGCGCCGCCAGATATCGAGTGCCGTGGTGCGGTCGCCTTCGGGCCGTTGCGTCACTTCGTACAGCAGGGCGATGCCTTCCTGCCGGGTGGCCTCGCGGTCGGTCAGCAGGTCGCCCAGCGCAAGCTTGAGCTGCATGTCGTCCGGGTTGGCGCGCGAGCGCTGGCGCAGTTCGGCGATGGCCCGCGTGCGTCCGTCCGGCGTGCCAGCCAGGATGCGATAGTAGTCGCGCGCCAGGCTGCCGGCCGGGGCGCCGCGCGGGAACAGCTTCTGCAGCCGCTGCACCGCCTCGTTGTCCTGTCCGCTGCGCGATAGCAGCCGGACATTCGCCATCTCGCGCTTGTCGCGCGTGGCGATGCGGTATGCGTCTTCGAGTTCCTGCGTGGCGGGGCTGTCGGGCGCCACGGCGCGCAGCTTCTTGAGCTGTTTCTCGGCCTCCGCAGGCCGGTTCGAGCGGATTTCTATCAGGCCCAGCAGCTTCAGGGCCTCGGGCTGGTTCGGGTCGATCAGCAGGGCTTTGTCCAGGACGCCGCGCGCCATGTCAGTCCGGTTCCGGGCCTCCCACATCCTTGCGGACGCCAGCAGCTGCGCCATCTGTGGAGAAGGCGCGGCGCGCGAGGCGGGGACGGGGTCTGCGGCAAGGGCAGGCATGGCGGAACTGGCCAGCAACAGCGCCAGCGTGGAGGCTAGCGCGTTGCGGGGCATGTGGATTTCCAGGCCGGCACCAGCGTGCCGTCCGCTTCGAAGCGGAAGTGTCCGTCAAGATGGCCCAGGCCGAACAGCGCCAGCACCTGGCTGTAGTAGCCGAGCGGCGTCTGCGTGCCCAGCGTGCGCACGCGGCCCGCCTGCGCGCTTGCCGCATCGCCCAGGCCCAGGGCGGCCAGGTAGGGGGCCACGGCGGCCGAGAAGCCCGCGTTGCCGGCGTTGGGGCCGAACGTGCCAGCCTGTGTGTCGACGTGCTCGGGCGGGTGGCCGTGGGTGACCACATAGTCGGCCATCGGGCGGAAGGCGTGCAGGACAGAGGTTCGAGACGGATCTCGGGCGGCGGTCATGCCGGCCCACAGGTAGACGCGGATCGCGTTGTACGAGCCGTCGGCCTTCGTCTCGGTGTCGGGCTGGAAGCCATGGCCCTTCCGGTAGACGACCCAGTCCGGCGAGAACCCCTTCGGGGCCGTATCGACGATCAGCCGCGCCGAGGTATCGGCCAGCGTCTTCCAGCCGCCGTCTTCGGCGCCTAGCACGGCCGCCAGCCGGCGCATCACGGGTAGCGGCACATAGCTCGGGTTCAGTCGCCAGGTGTCGGGCGCGGGATGAAATCCGGCCGGGCCGGGCAGCAGCGTCCGGCCCAGGCCCGGCAGCACGGCCGTTTCCTCGCGTAACACGCGCCGCGCCACCACGGTGCCCAGCGCGGTGTAGCGCCGCTCGTTCCAGAGCCGGCCGGCTTCCAGCAGCGCGTAGGCGATCCACAGGTCGGCGTCCGATGCCGGATTCGGGTCGATCACGCCCCAGGTGCCGGCGGGCTCTCCCTCGGTGCGCTTGCCCCAGACCCAGGCAGGCAGATGAGTCGTCAGGTCGCCCTGGGCGAGGTTGTTCTCGGTCCAGGCCAGCAGCTTGTCGAAGGTGGCGCGGTCGTTGGCAACCAGCGCGAAGAACAGCCCGTAGGATTGTCCTTCGGACACCGTGACCTGCTGGCTGGTGCTGGCATCGATCACGCGACCGTCCTGGCTGATCGTGTCGCGGCGGAAGGCGTCCCAGTCCGCCCACGGGCATTGGGCCGCCATGGCGGACAAGGCCGCGCCGCCCATCGCGCAAGCAATGGCGCAGCGCAGGGATACGCGTCGCAGCCAGGCCCGTGCCGGCCGCATGTCAGCCTCCGTTGCGGCGTGCCGCCAGACGGCTCAGCGCCCAGAACAACGTCAGCGCCACCAGAAGGCCGGCCAGGATGCCCGCAATCGCCAGCAGGGCAGGGTGCGCCGACATCTGCATCCACAGGCGCGCGTACCAGGGCAGGTTGCCGACATAGTAGGTCTCGCCCAGGCGCAGGCCCTCCAGGTCGCGCTGGCGGATCACGGTCAGGTCGCCACGGATCTGTGCCACCTTGCCCGGGTCCTCCAGCACGTCGAGCACATCGCGTACGCGGTCGTCGGTCGAGGCGGTCAGTGCCACCACGCTGCGGCGTTCGGCATAGGGCGATTCGAAGCCGATCAGTGCCGCCAGCGGGCCATCGGCAGTCAGGATCGCGCGTCCGGCCGGCGAGATGTTCTCGGCGTCCAGGCCGCTCAGCCAGTTCGACCAGGCGTGCGAACGCTGGTCGCGCAAGGCGATCTCGGTCTTGCCGCGCTCGATCAGCAGCGGCAGCGACTTGCCCCATTGCTGCAGTACCTGCGCGGCGCTGCCGGTACCGATAATCACCAGGTCGCGATCCTTGACCGAGTCGATGGCCTTGGCCGGCGTCACGGTCACGCGCAGCGACGGCAGTCCGGTCCACTTGCCCATATGGCCCAGTACGGTCAGCAGGGCTTCCTGGTCGATGGTGCCCGGCGCGTCGGGAATCACCACGGCGGTATCGGCCAGGTCGGCCATCCGCGTGAACGGGTAGCCGCTATTGGCGAAGAACGCCAGGTTCGGAAGCCGCGCGTAGTGCAGGAAGCCGCTGAAGTCGATCGACGAGTCGGGGTCCACCGCGGCGCGTGCCACGTTGGCGGCGCTGGACGAACAGAGCCCGGTCTTCTGCGAATCGATGTGGAAGCGGAACTGCATCTGGTTGTTGCTGCCTACGCGGAACGCCGGGATCAGGATCTCGTTGCTGACGCTGGCGCTGCCGCCGGACAGCAGCGGCACGCTGACCAGGTTCTCGTCGGTCTGCGCGGTCAGCGGCTTGAGCCGGTACGACCGCACGAGCTGGTCGTTCACGTCGATGCTGAGTACCGAGTCGTTGTAGGTGGAAGGCGCCGTGTAGCGGTATTTCATGTTCATCGGCACCGCGCGGTCATTCCAGCCGAACAGGTCGGCGGGCACCTTCAGGTTCACGCGGATCGCATCGGGGCTGGCGCCCGACACCTGCAGCTGCTGCGGATCGGTTACCAGTTCGCGGAACATCACCGGGCGATCCACCGGCGCCCAGGCCGGCGCGTCATAGGGCCGGCGCGGCTTGCCCAGGTCCACGGTCTTCACCATGGCGCTGGCGCCGGCCATGCCGGCCTTGCCCAATACCACCGCGTTGGCGGCCACTTCCAGTTCCTGGGGCGTGCGGCCGGCCAGCACCAGCAGCTTGCGCGCCGGGTTGGCGGGGTTCGGCACCACGCTGACGGTGGGGCCTTCGATCTTGTCGATGCGGATGCCGTCAGGCTGGGCGTTGGGCAGCACCAGCGCGATGGCGTGGGCGTCGGCCGGCGCGGTGCGCGTCACCGGGAAGCGCAGTTCGCGATAGCTTGCCAGCGCGCCCAGCCACGAAGCCACCACCCCCGCGGCGCGCAGCGTCACCGGATCGGCATTGGCCGGCAGTACGAAGGGCACGGTCACGCGACGGTTGTCGCGGCGGTCGAAGAATGGCGCGGGCAGCAGGGCCAGGTTGTCGGGCAGCGTGACGGTGGACTTGGTCAGCGTCAACGTGCTGGTGGGGCTGATATCGGTCCACAGGCTGGAGTGGTACGGGTCCTCGCAATGATCGAGCGTGTAGTGCGCGATCATCTGCACGTTGATGCGGTTGAAGTCGGTAAAGAAGCGCGGATCGAGGTCGATTTCGCGGGAAATCTGCTGGCCCGCATGCTGCTGGTCGAGCGGCAGCGTGGCCACCACTTCGTCATTGAGCCGGATCTTCAGGTGCGAGAGCGGATAGACCAGCGACGGCGAGTATGTAAAGACGAGCTTCAGCTTTGCTGCCGTCACCACCTCGTCGAGCCTGACCCCCACGTTGACGGTACGGTCGGGATCGACGCCGCGTAGGGGAATGGTGTAGTTGGCGCCCATCTGGGCGAAGGTCAGCGTTTGCGTCCGGCCGGGCGGCGGTGGCGCGGCATCCGTTGCTGCCGCTGGTGCGGCCGGTGTTGCCGGTGTTGCCGGTGCTGCCGGTGCTGCAGCCTGGGCGGCGGCTTCCTGGGGAAGTACGGTCGGAAGGAAGGCCAACAGGAAGGCCATTGGCATCACGGCCCTCCGCATGCAGCCACTTAGCAGGCCTGACACGAGTTCCGTCATATCGGGGCGCCCTGTGAATGTCGCGCAGCAAAAACTGCATTCGAGGAATACTGCGTGGCGAATATAGCACGCCACTTTCGGCCTGCAGCAAGGGTTTGCAGGAAGGGGCGACTGAATTAAGAAAGATTCAATTCATACGGCCGACAGTATCTAAAAACTTTTAATTGCTTCCTGCGGCGACCTCGCGAACGCCCGTGTAGGACCATGCCGAATTTGCATAAAGGCAGCGTCGGCCATGTGAAAAAATGCCGTTATTCCTCCTTTATTCAAAGAGAATCACCATGTCCGAAGCCGTCGTCCTGCTCAACGGGGATCTGCTCCCGCTGTCCGAAGCCCGCATTCCAGTACTCGATCGCGGGTTTATCTTTGGCGACGGCATCTATGAAGTGATTCCGATGTACAACGGCAAGCCGTTTCGCGGCGCGCAACACCTGGCGCGCCTGGCGCGGAGCCTGGCCGCGATCGGCATTCCGAACCCCTATGCCGAATCGGAATGGCTGGCGCAGATCGAGCGCGTGGTGCAGGCCAATGGCATGTCTGACCAGATGATCTACATGCAGGTCACGCGCGGTGTGGCAAAGCGCGCACATGCATTCCCGAAGGAAGTCACCCCGACCGTACTCATCATGACCAACCCGATGGCGCTCCCGCCGACGGCGTCGGTGGAGCAGGGCGTGGCCTGCGTGACGATGGAAGACCGTCGCTGGCTGAACTGCCAGATCAAGTCGACGTCGCTGCTGGGCAATGTGCTGGCCGCCCAGGTGGCCGCCGAAGCGGGCGTGACCGAGGCCATCCAGTTCCGCGATGGCATGCTGACCGAGGCATCCGCGTCCAACGTCTGGGTCGTGAAGCAGGGCCGTGTGGCCGCGCCTCCCAAGGACAACCTGATTCTGGAAGGTATCCGCTACGGCCTGATGGAAGAATTGTGTGCTGCAATGGACATTTCGTTCGAAGCCCGCCGCATCACCCGTGACGAGGTGTTTGGTGCGGACGAAGTGATGATCTCGTCGGCCAGCAAGGAACTGCTGCCGGTGGTGACGATCGACGGCAAGGCCATCGGCCCGGGCAAGCCCGGCCCGGTCTTCCAGCGCCTGTATGCCGCGTACCAGGCGGCCAAGGCGGCGCTGTAATCACATTCGCGCTGGCGCCGTGGGTGCGTGCTAGGATGGCCGCTGCGGGAGACCCCCGATAGGAGGCTGCTCATGGCCAAGCGCGAACGCAGCCGGCGCGTCATCAAGGAAGAGGTGAGCCGGCGGATTCAAAACATCGACGAGATCGCGGACGACGGCGCAAGGGTTCGGGTGCCTGACCCGGTGCCGCACGATCGCGATGCCAGTGGGCGCAACTGGGACATGGCCCGCTTTGGCAATGCGCGTGGCTACGAGGCGTCGATTCGCGCGGTGGTCGACGAGGTACGCGACGAGTTCGATCTGGTCGACGATCCCGCCAGCACGGTGCCGAACCCGTTCGGCGACTGAGGCGCCCCGGCGGTCCCCTGACTCACCTCAGGACGGCAGGCCGGTCGTGACCGGCTGGGGCTGCCATCCCTCGATGGCCTTGGCCGGCAATGGCTGGGCAAACAGGAATCCCTGCCCGACGTGGCACCCCTGGTCGAGCAGGAACTGGCGCTGATACGTACTGGTCACCCCTTCGGCCACGACATTCAGCTGCCGCGCACGGCCGATGCGGATCACGGCCTCCACCAGCGTGCGCGTGGCCTCGCTGGTTTCCAGATCCAGCAGGAAGCTGCGGTCCAGCTTGATTTCCTCCACCGGCAGGCGCGTGAGCTGGCTCAGGCTCGAAAACCCCGTTCCAAAATCGTCGATCGACAGCCGTACGCCCAGCCTGCGCAGTGCGCCAATGGTGGCTTCGGCCTCCGGCGTCTGTTCCAGAAAGACGCCTTCCGTGATTTCGATGGTCAGGGCGCCCGGCGGCAGGCCGTTCGACTCTAGCGCCTGGGCAACCAGATCGGGCAGGCCCGGGTCCCGGATGCAGATGGGCGACAGGTTGACCGACACCGCCGGCACGGCCGCGCCGGCGTCGCGCCAGCGCGCCAGCTGGGTGCAGGCTTCGCGCACGGCCCAGTAGCCGAGCGCCACGATCAGCCCCGATTCCTCTGCCAGCGGCACGAAGACCGACGGCGACACATCGCCGCGGCGCGGGTGCGGCCAGCGGGCCAGCGCTTCCACTGCCCAGAGGTTGCCGGTGCCCAGATGAATCTGCGGCTGGTAATGCATGCGCAGGCGACCATCGGCGATGGCTTCGCGCAACTCGCCTTCGAGCGTGCGGCGGTCGCCCAGGCGGCGGGCCAGCGCGGCATCGTAGAGGCAAACCTGTTTGCCGGGGTCCTGCAGCCGCTGGCGCTTGGCCTGGTAGACGGCCAGGTCGGCATGATGCAGCAGCGTTTCGCGGTCACGGGCCTGCTCGGTCAGCAGGCTGATGCCGATGCTGGCCGATGG
Organism: Cupriavidus sp. HE11; assembly: GCF_056097175.1. NCBI lineage: Bacteria > Pseudomonadati > Pseudomonadota > Betaproteobacteria > Burkholderiales > Burkholderiaceae > Cupriavidus > Cupriavidus sp. HE11. Next base: position 644,104 of record NZ_CP184464.1, on the reverse strand, counting down.
CGACAGGCTGAGCCCGTGGCCGATAGCGACCGGCGCGCCCAGCGCCTGCAGCAGGTGCCGGGCGGCCGCCAGCGCTGTCTCGCAGGTGTGGTCCGGCAGCAGCACTGCGAATTCGTCGCCGGAGAGGCGGCCGACCATCGCATCGGCATGTTGATCCTGCGCCGTATGCTGCAGCCGCGTCGCCACCTCGATCAGGAACCGGTCTCCCGCCACATGGCCCTGGATATCGTTGACACGCTTGAAGTCATTGAGATCGATAAACAGCAGCGCCAGCGGCGTGCCGTCGGCATTGGCGCGGGCCACGGCGTCGTCGGTGCGCGCCAGCAGCAGCTGGCGATTGGGCAGTCCGGTCAGGGCGTCGTAGTAGGCGAGCCGGTGGATGCGTTCCTGCGCCAGGTCGCGCGACAGCGCCAGCGCGCACAGATCGGCGGCCACCGCCACCAGGTTTTCGTGAAAGGCATCGGGCAGCCGCGGCTCTGTAAAGCACAGGCCGAAGGTGCCCAGCACCCGGCCATCGGCGGCCCGTACCGGCGTGGACCAGCTTGCGGCCAGCCCGGCGGCCTGCGCCACGTCGCGCAATGTTTCCCAGCGCGGATCGCGGGAAATGTCGCCAACCGCCACGGGCTTGCCCAGAAAGGCGGCGGCGCCGCACGAGCCCGATTGCAGGCCGATCGGCATATTGTCCAGGGCCGCTACGGCGGCTGCGGCGGCGGACGGCATCGCCACATGCTTCAGGCGCCCGTCCGCCACGCGCATCACGGCGGCAATGGCGCCCGGCGCCATGCGCTCCACGCGGCGGCACAGGTCGGCCATGATGTCGGCGGTGGGCAGGTCGCGCGCCAGCGCTTCCAGCGTGCGATGCTGGATCGATTCGCGCACCTTGGTGGCGGTGATGTCGGTCAGTACGCTGACCGTGTTCGTCATGACGGCGGTCGGCGGCGGGGCCATGATCGGACTGACGGCCACCGACAGCCAGCGCGGCTGGCCGGCCTTGTCGGCCACCAGCGATTCATGCTGGAGCGGCTTGCCCTGCGCCAGCGGCGCCAGCAGGGCGCCAATCACGTCGGCACGCGCGTTGAGCGGTTTCAGCAGTTCATGCCAGAGCCGGCCCACCGCCTGATGCCGGGCATAGCCCAGCAGGCGCGCGAAACCGCCATTGACGTGGCAGATGATGCCGCGCCCGTCGGTGATCATGACCGGGTTCTCGGCGTGGTCCAGGCACAACGACAACATGCGCAATCCGGCCGGGCTCAGCGTTTCGCCACGCTCGTCCTGGTGATCGCACAGGAAGGCGGCGAACTGTACTTCCGATCCGGCGTCGCCATCCAGCGGCGCGAAGGCCGTTGTATGGATCCATACATGACGCTCGGTGTTGTCGGGCCGGGGGATGGCGATCTGGCGCGCGGCCTCGGTCTTGCCAGTGCCCGGCGCGCTGAGCGTGCCGAGCGACAGGGTGCTGGCGCATTGTCCGAGCACCGCCGATCGCTGGATACCCCACAACGCCTCGGCAGCGGCGTTGAACAGGGTGACCTGGTTGCGCGCGTTGACCGCGACCACGGCATCGATCGCCTGTTCCAGCGCCTGGGTACGCATCTGTCTGACTTTCTCGTTATCTTTGGGAATTCGCGGCGCGCTACCGGCAAGCTCCCTCGATTGCCGTCCCTCCGCGCGCACCCCGGGAGTGTAAGGCCGAATCCCTACTGCCGAAGGGCAGGGTTTGCCCGGTCTTTTGTAGAAATTGCAACGGCGCCAACCCCGCGCCGGGCGTGAGCGTTGCCGGGGGAGCGGGCCCGGCGTGCCGCCCGATGGGCGCGCGGGACGGGATTAGAGGGTTTGTTCGGTATCCGCGATATCCCAGTATCCCGGTATCCCGGTATCCCGGTATCCCGGTATCCCGGTTTCGGAGGGAGGCTAGTCCACCGACACGATGATGGCGACGCGCCGGTTCTCGGCGCGCCCGGCCGCGCTGCGGTTATCGGCGACCGGATGGCCCTTGCCCAGCCCACGCACTTCCAGGTGGTCGCGCGGAAAGCCGCAGGCCGCCAGCACGCGGGCCACGGCCTCGGCGCGGCGCCGGGACAGCAGCAGGTTGTATTCGACGGTGCCGGCGTCGTCCGTATGACCGTCGATGCGCAGCGATTCGATGCCGGCTTCGTGCAGCATGCGTCCCATGCGCTGCAGTGCTTCCTGGCGCTCGGGCGTGATCACGTCCTCGTCAAATCCGAACAGCACCTTGTGCGGCAGCCCCAGTTCCCAGCCGCTGTCGGTCAGCGCGAATCCCTGGCTTTTCAGGACCGCCACCTGGGCGGGGGTGAGCTTGCCCGGTGGGGGAGGACTGGCGCAGCCGGCAAGTACCAGGCACGCCGCCAGCATCGCCGCTGCGGCGTGGCGCAGGTACAGGCGGCGGGCGGCGTCGAACTCCGGCATACCGGGGGCAGCTAAACGTGGGATTCCGGTGGGGCGGCCTCGGCGCTGCGCCAGGTGGCGCCAGACTGGCGCTTGGCGCCGTACATCGCGGCGTCGGCCGCATGCAGCAGCGCCGTGCCGTTGCGGGCGTGGAGCGGGTACACGGCCACGCCGATGCTGAGCGGTGCCACGATCGAGCCGCCGTCGGGCAGGCCCATCGGGCTGGTCATGGCGTCGAGGATGCCTTCGGCGATATGCACGGCGTCGTCGGGTTGGCGCAGCGCGCCGATCAGCACCGCGAATTCGTCGCCGCCCAGGCGGGCCACGCAGTCGCTGTCGCGCAGGCAGGTGCGGATGCGCTGGGCAATGCCGATCAGCACGGCGTCGCCGGCGGCGTGGCCGTGGCGGTCGTTGATGCCCTTGAAGTCGTCACTGTCCAGATAGAGCACGGCGGCGTACTGGTTGCGGGCCGCCGCTGCGCGCACGGCCAGGTCGAGCGCCTCGGTGAAAGCGGCGCGGTTGAGCAATCCTGTCAGGCTGTCATGTGTCGCGCGGTGCGCCAGCGAACGGTTCTCGTGCTGCAGCTGCTTCTGCCAGGCCTCCAGTTCGTCCAGCAGCACATTGAAATCCTCGGACAGCGCGTTGAGTTCCTCGATGCGGGCCGGCGGCATGCGCTGGCCGAACGCGCGCTCGGATCGCACGGCGTGGGTCACGTGCATCAGGTTTCGTAGCGGATCGACGATATTGGCCAGCATCCGGCTGGTCATATAGTGCGCGCCCACGGCCGTCAGCAGCAGGCAGGCCAACAGCCCCAGCGCCCCCTGCAGCAGGAAATGGAGCAGGGCGACGGGGTCGCCGGTCACGCGCACGCTGCCCACCTGCTGGGATTCGTGGATGACCGGCTGATTCACCGGCCCGGACGTCAGCAGGTCCCCGGCCAGCGCGCGCAGGCCCGGGAACCGGTCCTGGCCGGGCCGCTGCCACGTCGCCAGCGGCTGGTCGTCGCGATCGAAGACCGCGACGGCGGCCAGGTCCTCTGCGGCGGCGATGGCCGACAACGTATCGGCGGCGGCCGCTTCGTCGCGGAACACCACCGGAGCCTCGACCGTGTAGGCAATGGATCGTGCCACCAGCCGCAGGTTGTGATCGGCATAGGCGCGCAGCGCCGTCAGGCCCAGGAACGTCAGGGAAATGCCGGCAGTGAGCACGGCGATAAGCGCCACGCCCATGTGGATGCGGCGCAGCGCGCGATACAGCGTCGGCCGCGGGTGGACGCCAGGCGCTGGCCGGTCAGGCTGGCCGGCCTGGGCAGGCTGGGCCGCCTGCGGGGGGCGGGCGGAGGGGCGGCGGCCGGGCAGGTTCATGATGCCGGCACCTTGCGGCGTCCCAGTTGCAGGACGCCCGGATGCACATGGATGCCGCTGCGGGCGATGGCATCGAGATTGATACGGAACGATACCTGGTGCTCGCGGATGCTCAGGCAGAACATGCTGCCGCCCTCACACTCGAAGTCCTCTTCGGTCATTACCAGCACGGGCTTGCCGATGAAGTAGGCCGTCAGCGCCCGGCGGCGGGCGTCGTTCATCGCCCCCAGGTACAGGGCGTCGCATTCGGAGGCCAGGGATTCCGGCAGCGTATCGACCCGGCGGGCCTCCACGAGCCGGCCGGTGGACAGCGTGCCGCCTTCCATCAGCTTGCCGGCATAGCGCGCCGAACTGTCGATGCACAGCCGCACGGTTTCACGCTCGCCCGGCCAGCGCGCGTAGCTGAGCAGGCTCATGACCACGCGGGCGACGGCGTCGGGGCGCGAAACCGGCGCGGCCGGCACCGCTGGCGCGGACTGGCTGGCAGGCCCGGACGGGGCCATCGCCGGCAGGGGGCCGGATGCGGGGCCTGGCGGCGCCGACGCCTGGGCGGGCAGCGGCTGATAAACAGCCACCAGCAACGCCAGCAGCGCCAGGAACGCCGGCGGGGCCAGGCGTACACGGCGGCGCACGGCGCAGGAACGGGAAGATGGGCGTAACGCGGAGCGCGGCAATTGGGCGGCGGGCGAAGGTACGGTCGGACCGGCGGAACTGGCGGGTAGGAGACTCCATGAAGGTTTCGGCAGGATCTGCAAAAACTGTAGCCACAAACGCCTGCGTCCGCATCGGGGCCAGATGCCCTGGGCCGGGCGGCGGGATGGATGTGCTAGAGTTTTTGGCAACGCGCGCCTGCCAGCGTCTTGTCCTGTCGTGTTCGAACGGAGATACATCATGACGAGTGAAACCAGACCGCAACTGAAGGCATTTGTGCAAACCGCGCCCCAGGCCGGGCGCTATGTGTGGGTTATCGCGCTGGTGGACTTCGGCGCGCAGCAGATCCGGCGCGCCATGGTGTCGGACGACACCTTCACCACCGCCGACGCCGCCCGCGTGGCCGGCGAGGCCGAGCTGAAAGCGATGGCCGCCGATCACTGAGTCGGGCCGCCGCCTCCCCGGCACCCCAATCCCCCGGGCGGTAACGCCCAGACACGCTTTCTTACATCACACCGGACGGACGGTGGGTACACTGCTGCCCATTCGCGCACATTTTGTCTACGGTGTTTTTTAGAAAAAGAGGGGGTCACCTTGAATCGCCACGTTTTCCTGCGCGCCGCCGCCGGCGCCGCATTGCTCTGGTCGGCCGCGGCCTTCGCGCCCGCCGCGCTGGCCCAGGTCAATATCAATATCGGCATCGGTACGCCGCCGCCGGCGCCGATCTACGAGGCCGTGCCGGCGCCACGCGTTGGCTATGTCTGGGCACCGGGGTACTGGGTCTGGGATGACCACTATCGCAAGCACGCGTGGAAGCAGGGCCATTGGGTGTCCGCGCGGCCGGGCTATGTCTATGAGCAGCCGCGCTGGGTGCGGGCCAGCAACGGCTGGGTGATGCAGCCCGAGCGCTGGAACCGCGGTCCCGACTACGACCGCTATCACGGTCACGGGCACGATGACTACGACGGCGACCGCCCGCGTGGCGGCCCGCGCGGCTACCACTGCCCGCCGGGACACGCCAAGAAGGGCGAGTGCTAAGTCGCTGACTGCCGCGCCCGATGCCGTCGATCTCACGATGCGGTGCCGGGCGGTGGCAAGGCCATGCTAGGATTTCCGGGCTCAGCCGATCATCCGGAGACTCAACATGGCCAAGCAGGTCTTCTCACGCTCGCAGTACCTCGACATTCTGAATGACAGTCTGCGCCGGCATCCGGGTTTCCAGCCCGGCATGGCATTCGTGTTCCTGCCGCCGGGCGCCCACGCCAGCCAGGCGTCGGGCGTGGGATGCACCGGGCCGCTCGAGGCGTTGCCGGTCTATTGCGAGATCGAACGCGTGGCGTCCGGGCTGATCGAGGTGAAGGACCAGTAAGGTGGCGTTCGGCCAGGCGCGGGGCGGCTAGAGGTTACGGCACCAGCCCCCGGCCGTTGGCCCCGGCAATAAAAAAGCACCCCGCGGGGTGCTTTTTCGTTTGGCTTCAGCCTTCGTCTTCCTCGTCGTCGAGGAATTCGCGACGCAGCATCCAGTTCTTGATGGCTTCGTCGCAGACCTTCTTGAGCCGGCTCTTCTCGGGCAGCTTGTCGAACATCTGGAAGTTGACCAGCGCCATGCCGGCATCGGTGATGTAGAACAGGCGGTCCGGCTCGTCGTAGTGGACGAGGCGTCCGTCGATGCCCGACTCCTCGCTGTCGGCGGGCACGTCCTCCAGCTCCACGACGCGGCACGAGAAGCGCGGGTTGTGGGTGTGGGTCAGGTACTCGAATTCGTCGTGACTGACTTCACCGCCCTTGCTGGCGGTGATGGCGAAGCCCCAGATGAACCGGGGCATCGGCAGATCGGACAGATCATCAATCTCGTCCATGTCATCCATGTCGTCCATGGTGTTCTCCCTGATGCAATAGCCGGCATTATCGCCGAAGTCGCGCACCAAGGCAGCCCATTTGCTGCCTTTCAGGGGAATCCAGGGCGATTCAGGCGATCATGTAACCGCGAGCGAGCGCGCCAAAGTCCTCCAGTTCCCTGGCCTGCCAGGCGGCATCGTGGCCCAGTTCCTCGGCAAGGATCTCCGCCACGCGCGGCGCCCCGGCCAGTGCAGCACCGGCGTCGAGAAACAGCGCACGATTGCGCCGGCCCAGCACGTCTTCCACGCGGCGCGCCAGTTCGTGGCGGGCCGCGAAGCGGACGTGGGCCTCGGTCAGGCCCGAGGCCGCCACAACCATGGTGTCCGCGCCCGGCAGCGCATGCACCAGCGGCAGGTCCGCGCCGTAGTAGCGGTCGGGCGAGCCGGAGTTGGCGGGTGGCAGGTCGGCCGGCATGCCCACCGCGCCATGCAGCGGCAGGTCGGCGGTGCGGCAGGGCGCGGCGCGCAGCATCTGGCGCTGGATCGCGGTCTCGATCACGTCCTCGGCCATCTTGCGGTAGGTGGTCCACTTGCCGCCGGTGACCGTGATCAGGCCAGCCTTCGACACCACGATCGTGTGCTCGCGCGACAGCGACGCCGTGGACGATTCGCCGGTGGCCTTGACCAGCGGGCGCAGCCCGGCCCAGACGCTGGTGACATCGGCGCGCGACGGATCGCGCGCCAGGTAGCGTGCCGCGGTTTCCAGGATGAAGTCGATATCGTCGCCAGTGGCGCGCGGCTCCAGCGGCAGGTCCTTGCGCGGGGTATCGGTGGTGCCGACGATCACATGCCCGTTCCAGGGCACCAGGAACAGCACGCGGCCATCGTCGGTCTTGGGGATCAGGATGGCGCGGTCGCCGGGCAGGAAGCTGCGCGGGATGGTCAGGTGCACGCCCTGGCTGGGCGCCACCATCGTGCGGGCCTGGACGTCCTCCATCTGCCGTACCGCATCGACCCATACGCCGGTGGCGTTGATCACGCAGTCGGCGCACAGGTGGAAGGTGCCGGAGCCCAGCGCGTCTTCGGCAGTAACGCCGGTGATCACGCCGTTGCGCTGGGTCAGGCCCGAGACGCGCATGTAGTTCACCGCCGTACCGCCTACGTCGAACAGCGTGCGCATCAGTGCCATGGCCAGGCGCGCGTCGTCGAACTGGCCATCGAAATACAGGTTGCCGCCGCGCAGCGGACGGCCGCCCACGTGTTCGGCCAGGGTGGGTGCGGCTTCCAGCGTTTCGCGGTGGCTCAGCCAGCGGCTGCCTGACAGGTTCAGCCCGCCGGCCAGCATGTCGTAGACCTTCAGGCCGATGCCGTAGAACGGCTGGTCGAACATCTGGTAGGCCGGCACCACGAATCCGAGCGGCCACACCACGTGCGGTGCGTTGCGGGCCAGCAGGCCGCGTTCGTGCAGCGCCTCGCGCACCAGGCTGATATTGCCCTGGGCCAGGTAGCGTACGCCGCCGTGTACGAGTTTGGTGGCCTTGCTCGACGTGCCCTTGGCAAAGTCGGCTGCCTCCAGCAGCAGCGTGCGGTAGCCGCGCGCGGCGGCATCGAGCGCGGTGCCCAGGCCCGTGGCGCCGCCGCCGATGACGATGACGTCCCAGCGGGCCGTGCGCGACAGCGTATCGAGCAGTTCGGGGCGGGTGGGCGGCTGGACCGCAGGTACGGAGATTGGCATGTGTTCTTCAGGCAATCGGATTCAATGTGTGGTGTCTTCGCGGGCCCAGTCACGCGCGCGGTCCACCGCGCGATGCCAGCGGGCGATGCGGTGTGCGCGTTCGTCGGCCGACAACTTCGGCTCGAAGCGTTGCTCCACCTGCCACTGGCGGGTAATTTCCTCGGGATCGGTCCAGTAGCCGGTAGCCAGCCCGGCCAGGTAGGCCGCGCCCAGCGCGGTGGTCTCGGTCACGCGCGGCCGCACGACCGGCGTGCCGAGCAGGTCGGCCTGCATCTGCATCAGCAGGTCGCTGCGCGACGCACCGCCGTCCACGCGCAGTTCGGCCAGCGAGATGCCGGCGTCCTTCTGCATGGCATCGAGCACGTCCACGCTCTGCAGCGCGATCGACTCCAGCGCGGCGCGGGCGATATGCGGGCCGCCGGTGCCGCGCGTGATGCCCACCATCGTGCCGCGAGCAAAGGGGTCCCAGTGTGGCGCGCCCAGGCCGGCAAACGCGGGCACCAGCACCACGCCGCCGGTGTCCTCGCACTGGCGCGCGAGCGGGTCCACCTCGGGGGCGCTGTGGATCAGCCTGAGCCCGTCGCGCAGCCACTGGATCGTGGCGCCGCCCATGAACACGCCGCCTTCCAGGCAGTACTGGGTGTCCTGGCCGATCTGCCAGCCGATGGTGGTAATCAGCCGGTTGCGCGACGTCACCGGCTTGTCGCCCGTATTCATCAGGATGAAGCAGCCGGTGCCGTAGGTGTTCTTGGCCATGCCGGGGCGCAGGCAGGCCTGGCCGAACGTGGCCGCCTGCTGGTCGCCGGCGATCCCGGCGATGGGCACCTCCACGCCGAACAGGCGCCCCGACGTGCGCGCCACCTCGCCGCTGGACGGGGCTACCTCGGGCAGCAGGCTGCGCGGGATATCGAGGATGCCCAGCAGTTCGTCGTCCCAGCGGAAATCGTGGATATTGAACAGCAGCGTGCGCGACGCGTTGGACACATCGGTCACATGGCGCGCGCCGTCGGTCAGTTGCCAGATCAGCCAGCTGTCCACCGTGCCGAACGCCAGCTCGCCGCGCTCGGCGCGCTCGCGGGCGCCGTCGTAGTGGTCCAGCATCCAGCGCAGCTTGGTGCCCGAGAAGTAGGCGTCGATGATCAGGCCGGTCTTCTGCTGGAAGGTGCCGCCATGGCCGGCCGCCTGCAGCTCTTCGCACATCGGTGCGGTGCGGCGGTCCTGCCAGACCAGCGCGCGGCCCACGGGCTCGCCGGTCTTGCGGTCCCACAGCACCGTGGTTTCGCGCTGGTTGGTAATGCCGATGGCGCGCAGCTGCGAACCGCTGACGTTGGCATCGCCCAGCACCTCGTGGGCCACGGCCAGCTGCGACTGCCAGATTTCGTAGGGGTCGTGCTCGACGTGCCCGGGATGCGGATAATATTGCCGGAATTCGCGCTGGGCGATCCGAACCACATTGCCGGCGTGATCGAACAGGATGGCGCGCGAGCTGCTGGTACCCTGGTCCAGGGCCAGTACGTACTGCGGCGATTGCGTGGAATGCGTGGGTGTCATGCGGTCCATCCGTAACGGTGAATGTGTTTTCCCATGTCCGATATCGTTAGCGTAGTCGTTGCCGGCGTTGCCGCGCGCAGCCCCTTCGATCCCGCCGCGCACCTGCGGCTGCTGGCAGATGGTGTGCAGGTGGGCTGGTTGCCGCGGCACCATGCCGCCATCCTGCGCGCCATGGGCGATGTGCTGGGGCCGGAAAACGGGGCGGAAAGCGGCCGGGAGCCAGGGCAGGGCGCCGTGACGCTGCTGCCCGGCTGCACCACGCCGGCCGCGCGCAATGCCGCGCTGGCGACGCTGGCCCGGCAGCTGGCCGATGCGGGCCACGTGCGCGGCTGGCGCAACGAGCTGTTTGCCGTCACGCCGGCGCTCGACGCGGTGCCGTTCGCGGTGATCGAGCGGGCCGCCGCCCGCTTCCTTGGGCTGCTGACCTTTGCGTCGCACATGAACGGCATCGTGGCCGGGCAACGGGCGCTGTGGATCTCGCGGCGCAGTGCGGCCAAGTCGGTGGACCCAGGCATGTGGGACAACCTCGTGGCCGGCGGCATGCCGGCGGGCAGCGATCCGCTGGAGACGCTGGTGCGCGAATGCGACGAGGAATCGGGCATTCCGCCCGCGCTGGCAGGCCAGGCCGAGGCCCACGGAGTGATCGATGTGCTGCGTGAAATCCCCGAGGGCGTGCAGTGGGAACGCGTGTATGTATATGACCTGGTGGTGCCGGCCGACTTCGTGCCGCATAACCGCGACGGCGAAGTGGCCGAGCATCGCCATATCGATCCGGAGGCATTGCTTGCTATCATGGCGGGTCGTGCCATGACCGTCGACGCCACGCTGGTGACGCTGGATGCCCTCCGCAGACGCGGCTGGGCCGCCGTCCAGCCCTGAACACCAGGCATCGCGGCCAGGGCTTGCCTAACCCCGATTTGCCCAAGATGAGCACCACCGGATTTATCCTGACGCTTTCCTGCCCGGACCAGCCGGGCATCGTGCATGCCGTTTCCGGCCTGCTGTTCCAGCACGGCTGCAATATTGTCGATTCTGACCAGTACGGCGATGCGTTCACCGGCCGCTTCTTCATGCGCGTGCACTTCAGCACCGCCGCCGGCGGCCCGGAACTGGCCGAGCTGCGCGCCGCCTTCGCGCCCGTGGGCGACCAGTTCGGCATGCAGTGGGAAGTGTTCGACGCCACCGTGAAGCCGCGCGTGATGATCATGGTGTCGAAGATCGGCCACTGCCTGAACGACCTGCTGTTCCGCGCCAAGGCTGGCGGCCTGCCGGTCGAGATTGCCGCGATCGTGTCGAACCACCGCGATTTCTACCAGCTGGCCGCGTCGTACGACGTACCGTTCTTCCACCTGCCGCTGATGAATGCGTCGGCCGAGCAGAAGGCCGCGCAGGAAGCGCGCGTCTTTGAAGTGGTGCGCGACCAGAACATCGACCTCGTGGTGCTGGCGCGCTACATGCAGGTGTTGTCCGACGACCTGTGCCGCAAGCTGCAGGGCCGCGCGATCAACATCCACCACTCGTTCCTGCCCAGCTTCAAGGGTGCCAAGCCTTACTACCAGGCGCATGACCGCGGCGTGAAGCTGATCGGCGCGACCGCGCACTACGTGACGGCCGACCTGGACGAAGGCCCGATCATCGAGCAGGAAATCGAGCGCGTGGATCACAGCATGGACCCCGAGCAGCTGACCGCCGTCGGCCGCGACGTCGAGTGCGTGGCGCTGGCCCGTGCGGTCAAGTGGCACGCCGAGCATCGTATCCTGGTGAACGGCCACAAGACGGTCGTCTTCAAGTAAGCCCCGGCGCTGCCATCAGGCAGCCGCCCTCTTCCGCCAGCGGAAGGGGGCTGCGGGCAACCCGGGCGGATCTCACTCCCCATCCGCGACCACACATTTCACTCCGCTTTCCGCCAGCATCGTGTCGAACGGCGCGCGTAGCGGCTCGTCCGTAAACAGCCGGTCGATACTGGTCAGGGGCGCCAGCTCCACCATGGCACGGCGGTTGAACTTGCTGGCATCCGCTGCCAGCCATATCTCGCGCGAGTGTTCCATGATCGTGCGCGCCACCTTCACTTCCCGGAAATCGTAGTCGCGCAGCGTGCCGTCGGTCTCGATGCCCGAGATGCCGATCAGGCCGATATCCACCTTGAACTGACGGATGAATTCCACCGTGGCCTCGCCGATGATGCCGCGGTCCCGCGAGCGCAGTACCCCACCCGCCACGATGACTTCGCAATCGGGGTTGTCGGCCAGGATATTGGCGACATGCAGGTTGTTGGTAATCACGCGCAGGCCGCGATGATGGATCAGCGCCCGCGCGACTTCTTCCACCGTGGTACCGATGTTCAGGATCAGCGAGCAGCCTTCGGGTACTGCTGCCGCCACGGCGCGCGCAATGCGCACCTTGCCGTCGGCGTTGAGCGCCTGCCTCTGCCGGTAGGCAATGTTCTCGGTGGTCGACCCCTCCATGCGAACCCCGCCATGAAAGCGGGCCAGCATGCCGTTTTCGGCCAGCAGGTTCACGTCGCGCCGCACGGTCTGCAAGGTCACGCCGAACTTGCGCGCGAGTTCGTCGATGGAGGCAAAGCCCTGGGTGCGGACTTCCTCGAGAAGGGCGGTCTGGCGGGGATTAAGCGTCATGTCCGGCATTCTAGTTCAAACAGAAACGAAAACAAATGACGCGCTGCAGTATTGTTTTATGTTCGTTTTTGAGCTAAAACGAGCGGGTTGACTTGAAAAGTGCGCCTTGGCCGCGGTTTTCGGAGTGGCTGAGCAAGCACAGGAACATTGGAGACTGGATGCAGCTGAGCCTGGAAGGCATTGCGCAGCAAATGGGGTCGCAAGCCTATCTTTACCCGATGACGCTGGCCCCCGTGCCTGGCGCCGTCACCATCCTGCTGGGGACCACCCAGGCCGGCAAGACATCGCTGATGCGGGTCATGGCGGGGCTCGACAAGCCCGCGGCCGGCCGCGTGCGGGTCGATGGCGTGGACGTGACCGGCGTGCCGGTGCGCGAACGCAACGTGTCGATGGTGTACCAGCAGTTCATCAACTACCCGTCGCTGACCGTCTTCGACAACATCGCATCGCCGTTGCGGCTGCGGCGCGACGGCCGCGAGGCCATCGACGCCCGCGTGCGCAGCCTGGCGGGCCGGCTGCATATCGACCATTTGCTGGAACGCTACCCGTCGGAACTGTCCGGCGGCCAGCAGCAGCGCGTGGCCCTGGCGCGTGCCCTGGCCAAGAATGCACCGCTGATGCTGCTGGACGAGCCGCTGGTCAACCTGGACTACAAGCTGCGCGAGGAACTGCGCGAAGAGCTGACCCACCTGTTCGCGCAGGGCGATGCCACGGTGATCTACGCCACCACGGAGCCCGCCGAGGCGCTGCTGCTGGGCGGCTACACTGCCGTGCTCGATGCCGGTGAACTGCTGCAGTACGGCCCGACCCCCGAAGTCTTCCACTATCCGGCCTCGCTGCGGGTGGCGCGTGCCTTCAGCGATCCGCCGATGAACCTGGTGGAAGGCGTGCTGGAGGCCGGACGCGTGACGCTGCCCGGCCAGATCGCGATTCCGCTGCCCGAGGTCAATGCGCCGGGCGGTCCGGTGACGGTGGGCGTGCGCGCCGCCGCGCTGCGCCTGAAGCCGGTGCCCGGGGCAGTGGAAGTGCCGGGCAAGGTGGCCCTGGCCGAGCTGTCGGGCTCCGATACCTTCGTGCACGTCGATACGGCAGCCGGCAACCTCGTGGCCCAGTTCGCCGGGGTGCTCGACCTGCAGCTGGGCGCGCCGTTGTCGCTCCATATCGAACCGGGCCAGCTGTACCTGTTCAATGCCGCCGGCGACCGCATCCACGCGCCGCGCCGCCCGGGCGCCCTGGCCGATGTGGTCAGCGCGCCCGTAACCGAGTCGGGAGCCTGACATGGCGCGCATCGATCTCGACCTCGCCCATTCCTATGTGGCCGATCCGCAGAAGGACGAAGACTACGCGCTGCTGCCGCTGAACTTCACCTTCGAGGACGGGGGCGCCTATGCGTTGCTGGGCCCGTCCGGCTGCGGCAAGACTACGCTGCTGAATTGCATCTCGGGGCTGCTGCGCCCGTCGCAGGGCACTATCCGCTTTGACGGCAACGACGTCACCGACGCCTCGCCGCAGGCGCGCAATATCGCGCAGGTGTTCCAGTTTCCGGTGATCTACGACACGATGACGGTCGGAGAGAACCTCGCCTTCCCGTTGCGCAATCGCGGGGTGAGCGCGGCGCAGGTCAAGGAACGCGTCGGCAAAGTGGCCGAAATGCTAGACCTGTCGGCCTCGCTCGACCGCCGCGCCAGCGGGCTGGCCGCCGATGCCAAGCAGAAGATCTCGCTCGGGCGCGGGCTGGTGCGCCAGGACGTGTCGGCCATCCTGTTCGATGAACCGCTGACCGTGATCGATCCGCACTTGAAATGGCAACTGCGGCGCAAGCTCAAGGAAATCCATCACGAATTCCGGCTGACGCTGATCTACGTGACGCACGACCAGACCGAGGCGCTGACCTTTGCCGACCAGGTGGTGGTGATGTCGCGTGGCAAGGCCGTGCAGGTGGGATCTGCGGATGCGCTGTTCGAGCGGCCCGCGCACACCTTCGTGGGGCACTTCATCGGCTCGCCGGGCATGAACTTCCTGCCGGGCCAGTGGCGCGACGGCGCAGTGGAGGTGGCAGGGCGCCGCTACCTGCCCGAACTGCCGCCGCAGACGCTGTCGGCGCTGCAGTCCGCCGGCAACTTCAAGATCGGCGTGCGGCCCGAATACCTGCACCTGGCGCCCGAGGGCGACCCGCAGGCCCTGCCGGTGCGCGTGGAGCGCGCGCAGGACATCGGCACCTACTGGCTGATGACCTCGACGGTCAATCATGGCGAAGATGCCACGATCCGGGCCCGGCTGGGCACCGAGGCCGCCGCGCTGCGGCCCGGCGAAACCGCGTGGCTGTCGGTGTTCAACCGCCACACCTGCTTCTACATCAACGAGGAACTGGTCCCATGAAGCCCGTCAACCAGAAAGCCTGGCTGCTGGTACTGCCCGTGGTGATCTGCGTGGCGTTTTCGGCCATCCTGCCGCTGATGACCATCGTCAACTACTCGGTGCAGGACATCATCTCGCCCGAACGCCGCGTGTTCGTGGGCACCGAATGGTTTGCCACGGTGCTGCGCGATGGGGAACTGCACGATGCGCTGCTGCGCCAGCTTGGTTTTTCGCTGGCCGTGCTGTGCGTGGAGATCCCGATCGGCATCCTGCTGGCGCTGGCCATGCCGGCCAGGGGCTGGCAGGCATCGGCCGCGCTGGTCATCATCGCGCTGTCGCTGCTGATTCCGTGGAACGTGGTGGGCACGATCTGGCAGATCTTTGGCCGCACCGATATCGGCCTGCTGGGGGCGGCGCTCGACGGCATGGGCTTCGCCTACAACTACACCGGGAGCGCCCTGGATGCCTGGGTGACCGTGCTGGTCATGGACGTCTGGCACTGGACACCGCTTGTGGCGCTGCTCTGCTACGCGGGCCTGCGCGCGATTCCCGATGCCTACTATCAGGCGGCGCAAATCGATGGTGCATCCCGCTTTGCCGTTTTCCGCTTCATCCAGCTGCCCAAACTGCGCGGCGTGCTGATGATTGCGGTGCTGCTGCGCTTCATGGACAGCTTCATGATCTACACCGAACCGTTCGTGCTGACCGGTGGCGGACCCGGCAACGCCACCACGTTCCTGTCGCAGTACCTGACCCAGAAGGCGGTGGGGCAGTTCGACCTGGGGCCGGCGGCCGCGTTCTCGATCGTCTACTTCCTGATCATCCTGCTGACCTGTTTCGTGCTTTATAACTGGATGCAGCGCGCCGGCACGGCCGGCACCGAGGAGGTTCCCAATGGCTGACCGCAAGCTTCCCGGCCAGCGCCCGGGCTGGTGGCGTCCGGTCTTCCTGACGCTGTACCTGCTGTTCGCCATCGTGCCGATCTACTGGATGGTGAACATGTCGTTCAAGACCAACGAGGAGATCGTGTCGTCGCTGTCGCTGTGGCCGGCGGCCGTCACGCTGGAACACTACGTGACGATCTTCACCGATGCGTCGTGGTATTCCGGCTATATCAATTCGCTGATCTACGTTGTACTGAACACGGTGATCTCGATCTCCGTGGCGCTGCCGGCCGCCTACGCGTTCTCGCGCTACCAGTTCATTGGCGACAAGCACGTGTTCTTCTGGCTGCTGACCAACCGCATGACACCCCCGGCCGTGTTTTTGCTGCCGTTTTTTCAGCTTTATACGACGATCGGGCTGATGGACACGCACCTTGGCGTGGCGCTGGCCCACCTGGTATTCAACGTGCCGCTGGCCGTGTGGATCCTGGAAGGCTTCATGTCCGGCGTGCCGCGCGAGATCGACGAGACAGCCTATGTGGATGGCTATTCGTTTCCACGCTTCTTCCTGACCATCTTCCTGCCGCTGATCAAGGCCGGCGTGGGCGTGGCCGCGTTCTTCTGCTTCATGTTCAGCTGGGTGGAACTGCTGCTGGCGCGCACGCTGACATCGGTCAATGCCAAGCCGATCGTGGCGACGATGACGCGCACGGTGTCGGCGTCGGGCATGGACTGGGGCGTGCTGGCCGCGGCCGGCGTGCTGACCATCGTGCCCGGCGCGATCGTGATCTGGTTCGTACGGCACTACATCGCGAAGGGCTTCGCGATGGGCCGCGTATAAGGAGCCGCGATGCTGAACTGGATGGTATGGACTACCCCGGTAGCGGTATTTTTTACCCTGGTGGTGGTGATGCTGGTGGGTATGACGATCTGGGAGGTGCGCGCGCCAACCGTGGAGCGCAAGGGTTTTCTGCCGATAGCCACCACGCGGGGCGATCGCCTGTTCATCGGACTGATGTTCGCCGCGTGGATCAACCTGGCGTGGGTGGGCCTGGGCGAGAAGATGCAAGCCTGGTTCCAGCTGGCGGAGGAGCCGTCGGTATGGATCAGTGCGGCAATTTCGGCCGTGGTGCTGCTGGTCGTCATGCGCCGGGGCTGAGGCGCCAGCAAGACGGTCGCGGAGAAAGTCGCACAGAGGGTTGCGCAGAAGGTCGCAGGAATTTTCAACTGGTGTTGCTGTTCATGGGCTGCGAGATCTTGTCCCTTCCCCGGGGCCGCAACCCTGTGACAGAACCGGGGAAGGGTACCTGAGGAGACAACGAATGAAAGAGCGCGTGAAGTTGGGGATGTCGGCCCTGGCCTTTGCGGCCGCACTGACATGCGGGCATGCCGCGTGGGCCGACGAGGCTGCGGCGAAGAAGTGGATCGATAGCGAATTCCAGCCGTCGTCGCTGGCCAAGGACAAGCAGCAGGCCGAGATGAAGTGGTTCATCGATGCCGCCGCCAAGCTCAAGGCCAAGGGCGTGACGCAGATCAACGTGGTGTCGGAAACGATCACCACGCACGAGTACGAATCGAAGACGCTGGCCAAGGCCTTCGAGGAAATCACCGGCATCAAGGTCAACCATGACCTGATCCAGGAAGGCGACGTCGTCGAGAAGCTGCAGACGTCGATGCAGTCGGGCAAGTCGATCTACGACGGCTGGATCTCGGATTCCGACCTGATCGGCACGCACTATCGCTACGGCGCCATCCTGCCGCTGTCCGACTACATGAACGGCACCGGCAAGGAATTCACCAATCCGGGCATCGACGTCAAGGACTTCATCGGCACCAAGTTCACCACGGCGCCGGACGGCAAGCTGTACCAGTTGCCCGACCAGCAGTTTGCCAACCTGTACTGGTTCCGCGCCGATTGGTTCGCACGCAAGGACCTGCAGGACAAGTTCAAGGCCAAGTACGGCTATGACCTGGGCGTGCCGACGAACTGGTCGGCCTACGAGGACATCGCCAACTTCTTCACCAACGACGTGAAGGAACTGGACGGCAAGAAGGTCTTCGGCCACATGGACTACGGCAAGAAGGACCCGTCGCTGGGCTGGCGTTTTACCGATGCATGGCTGTCGATGGCCGGCTCGGCCGACAAGGGCCTGCCCAACGGCATGCCGGTGGACGAGTGGGGCATCCGCGTGGCGGAAGACAAATGCACGCCGGTAGGCGCCTCGGTGTCGCGCGGTGGCGCCACCAACAGCCCGGCCGCCGTCTATGCGCTGACCAAGTACATCGACTGGATGAAGAAGTACGCGCCGCCGCAGGCCATGGGCATGACGTTCTCCGAAGCCGGTCCGGTGCCCGCGCAGGGCCAGGTCGCGCAGCAGATCTTCTGGTACACGGCCTTCACCGCCGACATGACCAAGAAGGGGCTGCCGGTGGTCAATGCCGATGGATCGCCGAAGTGGCGCATGGCGCCGTCGCCGTACGGCCCGTACTGGAAGCAGGGCATGCAGAACGGCTACCAGGACGTGGGCTCGTGGACGTTCTTCAAGAACACCGACCCGAACCGTCTGGCCGCGGCGTGGCTCTACGCCCAGTTCGTGACGTCGAAGACGGTGTCGCTGAAGAAGTCGCTGACCGGCCTGACCTTTATCCGCGACAGCGACATCCACCACGAGTACCTGACCAAGAACGCGGCCAAGTACGGTGGCCTGATCGAGTTCTACCGCAGCCCGGCCCGCGTGGCCTGGACGCCGACCGGCAACAACGTGCCTGACTATCCGAAGCTGGCGCAGCTCTGGTGGAAGAACGTGGCCACGGCGGTGACGGGCGAGAAGACCCCGCAGGCTGCCATGGACAACCTGGCCGAGGAAATGGACCAGGTGATGGGCCGGCTGCAGCGTGCCGGCATGGCCCAGTGCGCGCCGAAGCTGAACCCGAAGAGCGATCCGACGAAGTGGCTGTCGTCGGAACACGCGCCGTGGAAGAAGCTCGACAACGAAAAGCCGAAGGGCGAAACCATCGCCTACGACAAACTGCTGCAGGCGTGGAAGGAGGGGCGAGTCCGCTGATCCTTCCCTGAACGGGGTGTTCAGCCTGCAGTGTGAAGCGGTGGCGCGTGTTGCGTCACCGCTTCATTTTTTTGTGGATCTGTTAAGGATTGGAACATTGCTGGTGCAGTCGGGGGTAAGGGGTGGACGGCGGGGATGGGGTCCATAGAATCGTTCGCGGATATTGATGAACGAGGAGCGATATGGATTTGTCGGAACATTTCGAACGCCCCAGGCTTGCTGCGGATATTGCACAGAAGCTGGTGCATGGGCCGGCCAGCAAGGTCATCGCGCTGATAGGGTCGCGTGGCATCGGCAAGAGTACGTTCCTGCGGCAAGAGGTGGTGCCGGCCATCCGCAAGCTCGGCGCCCTGGTGGTGATGGCGGATCTGTGGGGCGAGACCGAAAAGGACCCTGCCGACATGGTGATCGGTGCGGTCCAGAAAGCGCTGGATGCCCATGAGAGCATCGCGGCAAGGTTTGCGCACGCGGTGGGACTCAAGGGTGTCGGGTTTGGAGGCCTGTCGCTGGCCTTCGATCATGGCGAAGCGCGCGAGAAGCGGGGCGGACTGTGGGTCTACCGCTCAATGGAGGCGCTGTCGGCCCGGATGCGCCGTCCGATCATCCTGATCATCGACGAAGCGCAGCAGATGCTGGCAACCGAGCGAGGGGACAGCATGCTGTACACGCTGAAAGCCACGCGAGACCTGCTCAACAACGAACGGGGATTGTATGGCGTACGGACCGTGTTCACAGGCTCCGATCGCACGAAGCTGCTGATGATGCTGGGCGGACGGCACACGATGTACAGCGCGTCGCAGTTTGCGTTTCCGGAACTCGGCGCGGACTTCCTGCAGTGGGTGCGACGCAAGTATGAACTGCCGCCTTCGGTCGACGATGCGCTGCTCGAAAGGATGTTTCAACGTGCGGAAAGTCGTCCGGAAGTACTGATGGATGCCGCGTTGCGGATCGCGCTTTACGGCCAGTTCGAGGGTGTGAGCGTCAGGCACGCATTCGAACGGGCCGTTGACCTACGGTTGGCCAGAGTCCACCAGCCTTTCCTGAAAGCAATGGATCCTCTGGACCCGATCGACGATGCGGTGCTGCGCGTGGTGGCCGCCAATCCGTCCACGATTGCCGGGTTCGACAGCCGGACGATGGGGCTGTACCGGACGGTTGTCCAGGAACTGGACCCTGACTGGAACCGGGCGCCGAAGCGGCGCGATATCGAACAGTCCCTGAAGCGGCTCACTGCCCTGAAACTGATGTGGGGCTCGGTACTGGGCATCCATATGCTGGCGGACCCGACGCTGGCGGGTGCCATGCGGCGGGCGGGGCTGCTGGATATCGTGCCCGGGATCCCGGGCAGGCAATGGCCGGATGCCGACGAGGACATGGACGCGTTTATCGTTCCGCCGTCCGGGGCGGCGTCTCAGACCTCCGAAGACGCATCCTCGGGCCGCCTGGCCCCCGTCGACGCATAGCAGGCCTTGCCATGCCGCTTGGCATCGTACAGGGCCATGTCGGCGCGCATGAACAGTTCGCTGACCGACGTGCCCTGGTCCGGACGATGCATCGCGCTGCCTACGCTGGCCGTGGAGACCAGGCGGTGGCCGTCGATGTCGAACGGTCGCATGGCCGCGTGCACCACCGTGTGGGCGATGCGCTCGACCGTGTTGGGGTTGCCCACGTTGTCGAGCACGATGGCGAATTCGTCGCCGCCGATCCGCGCAACGGCGTCGCCTGCGCGTACGCATGCACGCAGGCGCTCCGCGAAGGCGACCAGCAGCTGGTCGCCGATGGGGTGCCCGTAGGTGTCGTTGACCGCCTTGAAGTCGTCGAGGTCAACCAGCAGCAGCGCGGTGCGGAAGCCACCAGCATCGGCGCGCGCCATGGTTTCCTGCAGGCGGCGGTCGAAGCCCTTGCGGTTCAGCAGGCCCGTCAGGTGGTCGGACAGCGTCTGGGCTTCCAGCGAGCGCAGCTTCTGGCGTTCGCCGGTAATGTCGCGCGCGAACATGTGCAGCCCGGTGACGGCATCCTTGGCGTCGTTCCAGGCGGGCTGGAAGGTCATCTCCCACGCGCGCCCCTCGGCATTCTCGCGGCTATACGTGACGGATTCTCCGGCGCACGCCTGTTCCAGGTACGGCTTGTTGGCCACGTACTCGGGCGTGCCCCAGAGTTCGCGCAGCGAGAGGCCGGTGATCTGGTTGGCCGGGAGGCCGAAATGGCGTGCGTAGGCTTGGTTGACGAACACGAAGCGCTCCTCGGCGTCGACAAAGGCCACCAGGTCTGGCACGTGGTTGGCGATGGCCTCCAGCCGCTTCTCGCTGGCCGCTGCATTGCCGGTGGCAGCCTTCAGCGCGGCTTCGCGTTCGATCAGCTGGGTCATCACTTCCGAGAACGTGCCAGCCAGTTCGCCGATTTCATCATCGCGGCGCACAGGCAACTCGGCCATGGCGGCCGGCTGTTCGCAAAGACGGCGCACGGTGCGGTGCAGATGCTCAAGCGGCGCCAGCAGGTGCCGGATGACGGCCCACATCAGGATTGCGGCGGCCAGCAGCGTCACGATGCCCAGGATGACGGCACGGTGGCGCACTTCGACCAGCGGCGCGTAGGCTTCGGCGGCAGGCAGGACCGATATCACTTCCCAGCCGTTCGACTCCAGCAGGAAGCGCGCCACCACGGGCTGTTCGGGCCATATCGACTCGAACTCCGATTCGGGGGCTTCGGCCCCGCACGACTCCCCGACGGCCTGGGCCGGAGTGAGTACCTTTGCCGCGTCGGGGTGCATCGCGTAACGCGGATTCGGGCCGGCCGACACCAGGCAATAGAAGCCGGTGACGCCCACGCGGTGCTGCGCCAGCTCGCGCAGGAAATTCTCTGCGGAAAGATTGAGCACGCCGCCCACCACGCCGCGCAGTTGACCGTGGCTGTCATACATCGGCACGGCCAGGATCACGCCGGGGGCGCTCGTGTGCTTGCCTTGCAGCAGGTCGGAGACGGCAAAGTCTGCGCCGTTGACGATGGCCTTGAAGTAGTCGCGATCGCCTACGGTCATCTTCACGCCATCGGGTACGGCGGTGCTGAAGACGAGGGTGCCATCGGTCGAGGCCAGGAAGGTCGCATTGAAGTGCTCGGGCATGTCCACCGTATCGATGGCCATCTGGCGCAACTGACCAGCCGGACGATCGAGCACAGGCGCGAGCGTTCGCGCGAGCCGCCGCAGCACGATGGCGCGCGACTCGAGCTTCTCGTCGAGTTGATCGGCAACCAGCTTGACCAGGGTGTCCTGCTGGGCCTGAACGACTTCCTTCAGGCGGGTGTATGCGTAGACCTGGGAAAACCCGACCCGCACCACAAATACCAGCGTGACAACCGTCGCGGCCGCGATCGCCATTCGATACTTCAATGAGTGCCGCATGAATCTCTTTTTGTTCTGCGCACTGACCCGTTTTCCGGTTGCCTGGGCTTCAATGCAACGACCCTGCCCATCTGTTGGATGCATCTTGACGATGCAGCGTTGGCAGCCGGTTCAAAGCGTAGCAGAACCGCCAAATTTTTCGGCGAGAGCAACGCTGGAAACGCGTGTGCTATCCCACATGAGGTGGCGTATGCGGCGCGTCGTGGCGACGGCGCGACACCGGGGCGCATTCTTGTGGCTCAAGGGCAGGCCGTCAGGGCTTCGGCCAGCCAGTCGATGACGGGCCGGAATCGCGATGCGCCCCGAAACTCGGGCGGGTAGGCAAGCCAGATTTCGCGGATCACTTCGGGAACCGGGCGGACCAGCGAGAGGCCCGGTTCGCCAGCCGCAAGATAGTGAGGCAGCAGGGCAACGCCCAGCCCGGCGCGTACGCCTTCGCGCACGGCCACGAAACTGTTGGACTGGAACGAGAAGCGCCGCCCCTGAAGCTGCGGCCACTCGACCTCCGGCAGCGAAAAGCCTTCGTCGAGCAGTCCGCACAGCGGCGTATCTCGCGATTCCGCCGTGGTGGCTGACATGGCGGCGGGCGCATATAGCCCGAAGTGGATCGTGCCGGCGCGCTGCGCGACCAGCGAATCTTCCTGCGGGCGCGCCAGGCGCACCGCGATATGGGCCCGGCGCCGGGCCAGGCTGGTGACGCGGTTATCCACTTCGAGCCGTACCTCCACGTCGGGATTGCCGGAGTAGAAGGCGGGAAGCCGTGGTGTGAGGAAATGGCTGCCCAGTGAGGCCGTTGCGGCCACCCGCACGATGCCGGATACGCCTGGGCTGGCGCCTTCGATCTCGCGCAGCAGCCGGTCGGCGGACTGTTCCATCTCGCGTGCGGCGGCTAGCGCATTGCGTCCGGCGGCCGTCAGGACGAAGGTGCCGTCGGTGCGCGTCGCCACGGGTTTGCCCAGCGCGGTCTCCAGACGCCGGATGCGCCGGATGGCTGTGGCGTGCGTGATATCGAGTTCCCGGGCGCAGGCCGAATAGCTTCCGACCCGCATCAGCGTGGACAAGGTCAGCAGGTCGTCCCAGGTAATTGTGCTTTTTTGCACAGTAAATGTGATCTGGTGGCTAATTGGCGTACAGGTTACCGATCTCTACGATGCCTGCATAGCCACTTTTATCCGACGGAGCCCCCATGACCGTAACGCCTGCCGCCAAGCCCTTTACCTTGCTCGACGCCGCTGGTGCCAGCCGCCAGCCTTCCGCCTGGTCGGATGCCGTGCTGGTGCTGGTGGATCACCAGCGCGAGTACGTCGATGGCAAGCTGCCCCTGACCGGCATGCCGGCAGCGGTGGCGGAGTGTGCCGCGCTGCTGTCGCTGGCGCGCCGGCACGGTACGCCCGTGATCCACGTGGTACACCATGGCAAGCCCGGGGGGGCATTCGATCCATCGGGTCCGTTTGCGGAGATCATTGAAGGCGTGACGCCGGTTGACGGCGAGCGGACGGTCATCAAGAACCTGCCGAACAGCTTTGCGGGCACCGACCTCGCAGCGCAACTCGAAGCGCTTGGCCGCAAGGAACTGATCGTGGCCGGCTTCCAGACCCATATGTGCATCAGCGCGACAGTGCGTTCGGCACTCGACCACGGCTATCGCGTCACACTGGTCGCCGCGGCCTGCGCCACGCGCGACTTGCCCGATCCACTGGGTGGAGAGCCGTTGCGGGCCGCCGAACTGCATCGGGTCACGCTGGCCGCGCTGAACGACCGGTTTGCGACGGTGGTGGCGGACGCTTCCGCGTGGCAATGACACTGACCGACGCAACGTGAGGGTTGCCGGGGTGGGTGACGAATTTAAGATGTGTGCAATCAATTACATATTCGTCACGCGCTGGGGGCGGCGGTCTGGGGCATACTAGCGCCTTTCCGACGCGGCAAATCCGGCCGCGTTCGCTCAATCAAGCCGCCCCTGCATGAAGCGCATCCTGCTTATCAAGATCACGTCGCTTGGCGACATGGTGCACACCCTGCCGCTGCTGTATGACCTGCGCCGTGCCTATCCGGAGGCCAAAATCGACTGGATTGCCGACGCGTCGTGCGCGGATATCCCCAGTTGGGCGGTCGGCGTCGACCGCGTCATCGCGCCGCCCCTGCGTCAGTTCAAGAAGAACGGCCGCAAATGGCGCGACCTGCGCGGCATCATCGGTGCGCTGATGTCGTTGCGCCGCGAACGCTATGACGTGGCGATCGACGTTCATGGTGTCTACAAGAGCGCCATCGCCGCCCGGCTGGCACGGACAAAGCGACGCCTCGGCTATGCGGCCGAATTTCTCGGCGAAGAAAAGGCCGTGTTCGCCTACACCGAGATTTTCGGCCCCCATGGCGATGCCAACTGCCGCCAGAAGATGCGGATGGTGGTAGCCAACGCACTGGGCTACGACATCGAGCCGCACGAGACGGCCGAACTGCGGATACCGGCACCGGCCACGCCGTTGAACACCGACGGCGTGCCGCGTGCGCTGCTGTTCCACGCGACGTCGCTCGATATCAAGAAATGGCCACAGGCCAACTGGGTCGAGATCGGGCACCAGCTGGCCCGGCGCGGCTACCGCGTGCAGTTGCCGTGGGGCTCGCAGAAGGAGCAGCAGGAAGCCCAGGCACTGGCAGCGGCCATTCCCGGTGCGGAGGTCCTGCCGCGCATGTCGATCACCGAATGTGCCCAGCGCGTGGACGCTGCAGCGCTGGTCGTCGGCATGGACACGGGCTTTGTGCATCTTGCGGATGCGTTGGGCAAACCGACGGTCATGCTGTTCACTGCCACGTCGAGCCCCCATTTTGGCGTCAACAAGCCGGGCCAGTCGGTGTCGGTCGGCGATAACGGCGCACCGCCTTCGGTCGACGAAGTGCAGCGGGCCATCGACTACGTCACCCATGCCAGCCCTGTGCCCGTGGGCGGCGCACCGCTTCAGGCCGCCGGCAGCGCATCGACGTAACGCCAGTATTCGAAATCCACAATCGTCGTATTGCCGTTCATGGTGACCAGGTCAAGCATGAACGGCTGGCGCCGGATCAGCATGCATGTCAGGTAGCGCGACGCGCGGGTCAGCGCCGGCGGTGCGGCCGTGGCTTCGCCGTGACGCATTGCCAGGCGCAGGATATGCACCGGCACAAAGCGCTGCGGATCGTCCATGCGCGCCAGGGCTGCCCCACGATATAGCAGCGACGACTGCGCCAGACGGGCAAACCGGGTGCGCAGCTGCGCCAGCGTGGCCGGCGCCAGCGCCGCGCCGGTTCCCGTCAGCCCCACGGCGGTCAGGCCGCGTACGTTGGCACGCCAGAGTCCGCCTACCACCACCAGCGGGTCACGCTTTTCCGGCGGCGGCAGGCTCGACAGGTCTTCCGAAACGGCGAACATGTCGCCGTTGAGATCGTAGAGATGGCTGCGCAGTCCGAAACGCCGGTGGTACCCGATGATGCAATCGAGATCCTCGTCCAGGATGGGGCGCGCATCGCGCGGCAGATAGCGGGGCCTGACCTCGAACAGGCCGGCCGACGCGGCATAGTGTCCCGTCCAGGTTTTCAGCAGGCCCGCATCGGCTCCGTAGCCGTTTTCGGTATTGGCGGGTGACAGTTCCAGCGACATCGTATTCAAGGCGTAGCGTTTGGGGTAAGCGTTCAACGCTACGCGCCGTGCTGTTCGACGTCGTTAGGACATTTCTAATTGTTGGCGCGGAAATTTCTCGTCCTGACAGCGGATTGACGCTGCGCAATCCAGCACGCCTCTCGGCCGGCCCGCCAGTCAGTGGATCAGCCCGCCTTGCACAAAGCGCACGGGCTCCGCGTCCATCCGCAGCAGCAGCGCGGTCAGGCCATCGGGCGGCTGGCGCTGGCCGGTGCCGATGTCAGTGCCGGGGCTGCCCGGACCGTCTCGTGTCGACTGTCCCGCCGTGCAGACCAGACTGGCGTCGCTCCATCCGTTGTCCCCGGGCGTTGCCAGCGCCCGGAGCCAGCCGTCACGGTCGGCCAGCCATGTTGTGCCAGACAACCGTGCCGGGTCGACCCCCGCAATCCGCGCGAATGCCGGCCAGGCCTGCACGGATGCGGCCACGCAGCCGGCGCGGAAATCGGGAATCGCCGACGGCGGTCGGCCATCGCGCGTGACCAGCAGCGTCAGAAAGCGTGGATCGTCTAAGGGCAGCATTGCCGGTGAACCGTCGAATGCCGTCACGCGTACGCGCTGGTGCCCGCGCCAGTCGTCCAGCGCGCGCGGTGCGGCCTCGCCGCAGCGGACCATCACTTCGGGCAATCGCAACGGTACAGGCCAGCTTCCCTGCTCGGCGCCGCCCGTGCCGGCGGCCAGCGCCTTCAGATAATCGATCACGGCCCAAGCCTGCGCGTCGTCAAGTTGATTGCCGAAGGCAGGCATCGTCGTATGCCCGTTGCGGTCGCGCATGCCGGCCACGATGTGCCAGAACAGTTCGCCTTCGGCACGTCGACCCAGCAGCGGACTCAGGAAGGTGGGCGGCCAGCGTGACAGCATGGCCGCCAGCGGGCCTTCGCCCCGGCCGTCGGCGCCATGGCATGCCACGCAATGCCGGGCGTAGACCTGGGCGCCGTTTGCGATGGCGTCCACGGCGAATCGCGTGGGGCTCTGGTGGAAGCTTGTGGGTGCCGCAGGCGTGACCAGCAACGCTGGCGATGGCCAGGGTGCCGCCACCAGCGCCAGGGTGCCGATGCCCAGCCACGCCATGCGCCGCCTGCGCCAGCACAGCGCCACGGCCAGGCAGGCCAGCGCCAGCACGACGGCCAGTACGGACAAGCCAAACTGGCGCGCCAGCCCAAGGTCGATCAGCAGGGTTTCGCCGGCAATGCGGTGGGACCACGGCCAGGCAGGCTGGCCATGAAGATCGCCGGACCAGCCCAGCGCGTGCCAGACCTGCAGCAGCGCAAGCTGGGTCTCCTGTACCAGGCGCAGCAGCGCATGGAGCCATGCCTGGGGCGGCGGCGCGGTCATGGCGCGTGCCGGGGGAGAGCGTTACCAGCTGGCATCGAGACCCAGGTGCCGCAGTGCTTCGTGCCGCAGTTCGGTGAGTCGCGGATCGCCGCGATGCCGGGGGTAGGGCAGGTCGACCGGGATCTCGGCGGTGATGCGGGCCGGCCGCTGACTGAACACGATCACGCGTTGCGCCAGGAACAGCGCTTCTTCCACATCGTGCGTCACCAGCAGCGCCGAGAACCCCGCGCGTTGCCACAGCGCCACCAGATCGCTCTGCATGGCCAGGCGCGTCAGCGAATCGAGCTTGCCGAGTGGTTCGTCGAGCACCAGCAGCCGGGGATCGTTGACCAGCGCGCGGGCCAGCGCCACGCGCTGGGCCATGCCGCCCGACAGCTGGTGCGGAAACGCGCGGGCGAAGGCCTCCAGCCCCACGCGCTTGAGCGCGGCATCGACTCGATGGCCTTCGCGGCGCAGCAGCCCGCGGGCCTGCAGGCCCAGTGCGACGTTGTCGCGCACGCGGCGCCATGGGTAGAGCGTGGGGTCCTGGAAAACGACGATGCGCGATGGGTCAGGGCGGTCGATCGGCGCGTCGTCCTGCAGGATCTGGCCCTGCGACGGGCTGTCGAGCCCCGCCACCAGCCGCAGCAACGTGGACTTGCCGCAGCCACTGGGGCCGAGCAGCGCGACGAATTCGCCCGGCGCCACCTTCAGGTTGACGCTGTCGAGCACCGGCAACTGCTTGTCGCCATCGCCAAAGGCATGGCTGACGGCGCGGATATCGATCCGGGCGCCACGCGTGGATTCCGATGCGGCCACTACCATTTGACGGTTCCTTTCTGCCATGACAGTGCGCGGTCGCGCACGGCAAACAGCAATGTGATGACGCCCGAGAACAGCAGGGCCATGACGATCAGTGCGGCATACATGTTCACGTACGAGGCCCAGCCCTGTGCCCAGGTCAGGTACCAGCCCAGCCCCGACTTCACGCCCATCATTTCGGCCGTGACCAGCACCGAGAACGACGCGCCCAGCCCCATGAACAGCCCCACGAATACCTGGGGCAGTGCCGCCGGGATGGCGACGCGCAAGACCAGGAAGACCTCGGACGCGCCCATCGTGCGGGCCACGTCGTAATAGCTCTTGTTGACGCTGGCTACGCCGGACCAGGTCAGCACTGCCACCGGGAATGCCGTCGCCAGCGCGATCAGGAAGACGGCCGCCGAATAGCTTGACGGGAAGAAGTAGAACGTCAGCGGCAGCAGTGCGGTGGAGGGCAGCGGCCCCAGCACGCGCAGCACCGGATGCACCCAGTAGCCGATGCGGCGCGACCATCCGATCGACACGCCGATCAGGAAGCCGGCCACGCCGCCGTAGGCCACGCCGAAGCCGAGCAGCTTCAGCGTGTTCAGTGCGCTGTCGCCCAGGCGACGCCAGTCGTCGATATAGACCTCGATCAGCGCCTGCGGCGGGGCGAAGAAGGGCGTGGGCAGCAGCGCGGTCTTGGCGGTCAGGATTTCCCACGCGGCGAAGACCAGCGGCAGCGCCACCAGCCACGGCCCGGCATGCCGCAGTGTCTGCCGCACCCGGCGCAACGGAGCTGCGTAGCCGCCCGCCAGCGCCACCACCAGCAGCGCAGCGGCGGCCACCAGCACCGCGATGCCGAGTTCCTCGGTATAGGCCCAGTCCGAAAAGCCGGCCACCTTGTTCGGCCAGCGCCACGTGAGCGCGCCGAAGCCGCCCCATGCCAGCGCGGCAACGATGCCGATGGGCCAGACGCTCGACGGCGTGCGGGCCGCGTCGGCCGATCCGGCCGATCCGGCGAGTGGCAGGGGTGTATCAAGCGTTTGGTGCGAGGTTGCCATGTCGGCTCTCCCGGGTTAGCCAAGTACGTTGGCGTAGACGTGCTGCGCCAGCTTCTTCGTATCGGTCGATTTCTTGAGCACGCCAATGCGCTGGAAATCGCCGGCGTAGAACGCGATCTCCTCCTGCAGGTCCACGCCGGTCGGGTGATGGTTGTAGGTCAGCGACGCATAGAGCTTGCGCAGGTCCTCGGTGCTGATCTTGGGCGAGTACCTGGCGAAGACCTTGGCCGCCTCGTTCGGGTTCTCGTTGACGTAGTCGGTGGCCTGCACGATCGAGCGTGCCAGCGCGGACGCAGCGGGCCGGTCGTTGCGGACCAGTTCGCCTCGGGCGCCGATCACGCAGCAGACCTTGCGCGCGTACTCGCCGGTCAGGTTGGTCGCCAGTTCCACGTAGGCGCCGTTGGTGCGCTTCTCGAGCAGGTAGAGGTTGGGGTCGCCGTCGGCAATCGCCTGGATCTCGCCCTTGTCCACGGCCACGCCGAGCAGGTCGGCCGGGTACTGGCGCCAGGTGATGTCGCGATCCGGGTCGATGCCGTTCTTCGCCAGCAGGATCGTGAAGAAATGCTTGCCGGGCGCGGCCAGGTCGCTGACGCCCACGGTCTTGCCCTTGAGCGCCTGCAGGTTGGTCACGCCGGCGGCCTTGGCGCCCACCAGCCGCACGCAGCCGCCATGCGAGCTGCCGATGATCTTGACGTCGAAGCCGGCTTCGAGCGGCTTAAGCCAGCGGTGGATCATGCCCACGGCGGCATCGGCCTTGCCGGTGGCGATCGATTCCAGCAGCTGGTCGGTGGACCCGCTGTAGTTGATCAGGTCCACCTGCAGTCCGTTCTTCTCGAAGAAGCCCTTTTCCTGGGCCACCACGATCGGCGTCAGGCAGAACGAGTTCTGGTTCCACGCAAAGGTCAGCTTGCGCGGCGCGGACCAGGCCTGGCGGCCCAGGATCAGGGCCGGTGCGGCGATGGCCGCCGTGCCGGCGAGCCGCAGGACGCTGCGGCGGAGTGCATCAGGTTGATCAGGTTGGAAGGTGTTCTGGCTCATGATTTCCCGCTCCCCGTTGTTGTTGGTGTGGGTGGTTCAGGCGGCGCGACGGCGCTGTTCGGCATCGCGCTGTGCCACCAGCTCGCGCACGCGCGGAATCAGCTCGCGGCCATAGTCGACGGTGTCTTCGAACGGATCGAAGCCGCGGATCAGGAAGGTGGTGACGCCCAGGTCGTAGTACGCCAGCAGGCCATCGGCTACCTGTTCCGGCGTGCCGACCAGGCCCGTGGAGTTCGAGCGGCCGCCCGTTTCCCGCGCGATGGCCGTCCACAGGCGCTGGTCGACGCGGTCGCCTTGTTCGGCCGCGGCAAGCAGCCGGCGTGCGCCTTCGCTCTGCTGGGGGCCGCCTCGGCTGTAGCCGGCCTGCACGCGTAGTGCGCGGGTGCGTTCGAGGATGTCGCCGGCACGCTGCCACGCCTTTTCTTCGGTA
This sequence comes from Cupriavidus sp. HE11, assembly GCF_056097175.1. NCBI lineage: Bacteria > Pseudomonadati > Pseudomonadota > Betaproteobacteria > Burkholderiales > Burkholderiaceae > Cupriavidus > Cupriavidus sp. HE11. The sequence continues at coordinate 613,899 of NZ_CP184464.1, read as the reverse complement.
TCGGCCAGCACGGGCCGGAACGACACCGAGAAGTTGACCTCGCGGCCGTGCTTTGCCGCCTCGGCGCGCACGCGCGTGGTCAGCTCGCGCACCTGGTCGAGCGACTCGCCCCACAGCGCATAGACATCGGCATGCTTGCCGGCGACGGCAATGGCTGCCTCGGACGCGCCGCCGAAGTAGATCGGCACATGGGGCTGCTGTGCCGGCTTGACCTCGGAAAAGCCGCGTTCGAAGCGGTAGAACGTGCCCGCGTGGTCGAACGGCTGCGGCTCCGTCCAGATGCGCCGCAGGATGCCCAGGTATTCGTCGGTACGGGCATAGCGCTGGTCGTGGTCCAGATAGTCGCCGTCGCGCTTCTGTTCGTCGTCCGAGCCGCCCGAGATGAAGTGAACGCCGAGCCGGCCGCCGCTGAACTGGTCCAGCGTGGCGATCTGGCGCGCGGCGAGCGTGGGTGACGTGAAGCCGGGGCGGTGGGCCAGCATGAAGTGGATCCGCTCCGTCACCGCGGCTGCGTACGAGATGGTCAGCGTGGCGGACGGGCCGGTGGAGTGGTGCGGCACCAGGATGCGGTCGAACCCGGCCTGCTCGTGGGCCTGCGCAAACGTGCGCACATAGTCGCGATCGATCACGGGCCCGGCGGGCGGATGGATTTCCGATTGCTTCTGGCTCTGGATCATGCCGATGAAATTGACGCTCATGCGTGGCGCTCCTGGTTTGCCTGGATGGGGTACGGGTATGGACGAGAACCGTACGCCCCCGCGCCCGCAGACCCAACGAATAAAAACGCCGCTCCATATGCAGCAAAAACCGCCGCTCGATATGCGATATGCGTCGTTATCAACGTCCGGCATGCGGCGGTACGCTATGTGGCGCCTGATCCCATCCCCCCGAAGGAAATCCATGTCTTCGTCATCCCTGCATCGCCTGCCCACCCCGGCGGCACGGCTGGACGACGTGCTGGCCGAACTGGCCGCGCGCTTTGCCACCACCGCCGCCGTCCATGACACCGATGGCACGTTTGCGCACGACAATTTCGCGCTGCTGCACCGCTACGGCCTGATCGCGCAGGTAGTGCCGGCCGCGCATGGCGGCGCTGGCGCGGGGCTGGCCGAAGCGCGGCGCATCGTCGCGGGCGTGGCGGGTGGCGATGCGGCCACCGCGCTGGTGCTGACGATGACCTACCTGCAGCATCGGGCCATCGGCCGCGCCGATTCGCACTGGCCGGACGCGGTGCGCCAGCAGGTGTTCCGCAGTGCCGTGGAGCAGGGCGGCCTGATCAACTCGCTGCGCGTGGAGCCGGAGCTCGGTTCGCCGGCACGCGGCGGGCTGCCCGGCACGGTCGCCACGCGCGTGGGCGACCGCTGGCGGCTGCGCGGCCACAAGCTCTACACCACCGGCATCCCGGCCCTGCGCTGGCTGGCCGTATGGGCGCGCACGCACGAGCCCGAGCCGCGCGTGGGTATCTTCCTGGTGCCGAAGCCAGACGCCGATACGCCCGGCATCCGCGTGATCGAAAGCTGGAACCACCTCGGGCTGCGCGCGTCAGGCAGCCACGAGACCGTTTTCGAAGATGTCTGGATTCCGCTGGAAAACGCCGTGGACATCCGCCCGCCCGCGGCCTGGGCGCCGGCCGGCGGCAGCCAGGCGGATATCGACGCCAATGCCGATCAGCAGGCGTGGATGGTGGCGCTGCTGGGCAGTCTGTACGACGCCGTGGCACGTGCCGGCTTCGACTGGATCCGCCAGTTCGTGCGCGAGCGGGCACCGGGCAGCCTTGGCAAGCCGCTGGCGAGCCTGCCGCGCGTGCAGGAGGCGGTTGGCGAGATCGCCGCGCTGCTGCGCGTGAACCAGGTGCTGCTGGACGACATTGCCGCCCGCAGCGATGCCGGCGCGCCGCCGCTGCCGGCCGACAGCGGCCTGCTCAAGTACACCGTCACGTCGAACGCGATCCGCGCCGTGGAACTGGCGTTGCAATTGTCGGGCAATCACGGGCTGAGCCGGCACAACCCGCTGGAACGCCACTATCGCGACGTGCTCTGCAGCCGTATCCACACCCCGCAGAACGACGCCATCCTCACCGCCGCCGGACGCGTGGCGCTGGGCGCCTGAACCGGCGTGCCGACAACTGCCCGCCGTGCTATGGTTGTGTGCGATGTGCCGCAGCCTAGACGGCACACGTAATCTGGAGACAAGCCATGGCTGAGACGCTACCTGGCGCGCTGGCGCCGCTACGCGACTTCATCACCGCCTTTTCCGCCTTGCTGGACCAGCAGCCGGACGAGCCCCGTATTCTTGCAGAAGGCGGCCGGCTGCTCGCCAGGCTGGTGGCGCGCGACGACTGGCTGCCCGACAGCTATGCGCAGCCCCATCCCGAGTACTACCAGCAGATGCTGCTGCACTGCGACTCCGCCGAACGGTTCTCGATCGTCAGCTTTGTCTGGGGGCCCGGGCAACGCACGCCAATCCACGACCATACGGTGTGGGGCCTGATCGGCATGCTGCGCGGCGCCGAGTACGCGCAGTCGTATGCGATTGGCGGCGACGGCGTGCCGCGCCCGGAGGGCCAGCCGGTGCGCCTGGAACCGGGTCAGGTGGAGGCCGTGTCGCCCACGGTGGGCGATATCCACCGCGTTCACAATGCCTTCGACGACCGCGTATCGATCAGCATCCATGTCTACGGCGCCAATATTGGCGCGGTAAGCCGCCATGTCTATCCGGAGGCCGGCGGCACCAAGACGTTCATCTCCGGCTACTCCAATACCACCTTGCCCAACCCCTGGGACCGCTCGAAGGAATCCGTCGCATCATGACCGCAGCCAGCCATCCGTTTCCCGTCACGACCAGCCAGGCGGTGCGCCAGGCATTGCTGGACCGCACCGAGATCGCGCTGGTGGATGTGCGCGAGGAAGATCCGTTCGCGCAAGAGCATCCGCTGTGGGCGGCCAACTTTCCGCTGTCGAAGCTGGAACTGGAAGCGTGGACCCGCATTCCGCGACGCGACACCCGCATCGTGGTCTATGGCGAGCATGACGGCCAGGACCTGGCGCCGCGTGCTGCCGGCGTGCTGCGTTCGCTCGGCTATACCGATGTGTCGCTGCTCGACGGCGGTCTGGGCGCATGGATTGCCGGTGGTGGCGAAGTGTTTCGCGACGTCAACGTGCCCAGCAAGTCGTTCGGGGAAGTGGTGGAGGCCAGGCGGCACACGCCTTCACTGAGCGCCACCGAGGTGCAGGCGCTGATCGACCGCAAGGCCGATGTGGTGATCGTCGACGCACGCCGCTTCGACGAGTACCAGACCATGAACATACCCACGTCGACCAGCGTGCCCGGCGCGGAGCTGGTGCTGCGCGTGCGTGAGCTGGCGCCCGACCCTGGCACGCAGGTCATCGTCAATTGCGCGGGCCGTACGCGCAGCATTATCGGCACGCAGTCGCTGATCAATGCCGGCATTCCGAATCCGGTGGCAGCGCTGCGCAACGGCACGATCGGCTGGACCCTGGCGGGACAGACCTTGTCGCACGGTGCCAGCCGCCGGGCACCGGCCCAGGTGGGCGCCGGCAATCTGGAGCATGCCCGCACGGGTGCTCGCGCCATCGCCGACAAGGCAGGCGTGAAACGCATTGCGCTCGGGGCGCTGGCATCGCTGGACGCACCGGGGCGCACTGTGTACCGCTTCGACGTGCGCACGCCCGAGGAATATGCCGATGGTCATCTGCCCGGCTTTGCCAGTGCCCCGGGCGGCCAGCTGGTGCAGGAAACCGATCACAATGCGCCGGTGCGCGGCGCACGCATCGTGCTGGCGGATGACGACGATGTGCGCGCGAACATGAGCGCGTCGTGGTTGGCCCAGATGGGGTGGGATGTCTTCGTCGTGGAACCGGTTGGCGACGCCCAGCGCAGCGAGCGCGGAGCGCCTGCGGCGAATCGTCCCGCCACGCCGGAGGTGGCCACGGTCTCGCCAGCAACGCTGTCGAGCTGGCTGGAAGCCGGAGACGTCGCGGTGATCGACGTGACGGCCAGCGCCAACTACGTAAAGCGCCATATCCCCGGTGCGTGGTACGCGATCCGGGCGCAACTGGCCCAGGCACTGCGCCAGATTCCGCCGGCCCGCCGCTACGTACTGACGTGCGGGTCGAGCCTGCTGGCGCGGTTCGCGGCAGTGGACCTGCAGGCCCTGACAGCAGCGGACGTGTTTGTCCTGGAGGGCGGCAACGCGGCGTGGTTTGACGCAGGCCTGCCGGTGGAGCAAGGCGAGACACGCCTGGCCGTGCCGCGTTCGGACCGATACCGTCGTCCCTACGAGGGTACCGACAACGCGGCCGCAGCCATGCAGGCCTATCTCGACTGGGAATTCGGCCTGATCGCGCAACTCGATCGCGACGGCACGCATTTCTTCGAGGTGGCTTGAGCCAGTTCGCATTGCGCAAAGGCAAGGCCCCTGTGCAACGCAGGGTGCCATGCCCAAATGCAGCAGGAATGTTCCATTTGGGCACAGAAGTTTACGCCGATACGTGTGAAGATCCCCCATCGAAAACACGGCACCGCCTTTCTCATCCGACAGGCAGGGGCCGCAGCAACTGGGGGTCAATCCATGGATGTCGTACCGATACCCGCGTGGACCGAGGAGCGGGTGCTGCCGCCGGTGAATGGGCTCCATCCGGTGAGTATGGAACGGTCGCCTTACAACGTATCGCTGATTGCGTTGGTCGAGCGATTTGCCACGTCATTGCATCGCTGCAAGCTTTTGCAAGGACTGCTGGCGTTCAGGAAGGCGTTGCACGAAGCCGGCGTCCGCAGCGGTTTCCAATGGATCGACGGCAGTTTTTCCGAGGACATCGAAACGCTGGAGTGGCGCGTCCCGCGCGACATCGACGTCGTGACGTTCCTGGACGACCACGATCAGATGCTTGTGAAGCGGGTACCAAGGTATCTGCTTGACCAGCAGTTCGTGAAAAGGCGATTCATGGTGGACAGCTATTGGGTCGACTCCACCATTTCCATGCGGGACCTGATCTGCCTGTCGACCTATTGGTACAGCCTCTGGTCACATCGTCGAAGCTTGCAGTGGAAAGGCTTCCTGGAGATCGATCTTGATCCCGCCCTGGATGATTCGGCGCATGACGTCCTTGATGCGGCCGCGTGTCGGCTGACGCAGCGCGCGAATTCCGATACCGCTGAACTGCATTTCAAAGGACTGACAAATGACTGAATATCAGATCAACCGGCTGTATGCAGACCGAAACTTTCTCATGAGGATGATCAAGTCGCTGCCGGAGGGGATTACGCGCGTCAGTCTCGAGTATCGACTCAATCAGGTGCTTGAGGAGCTGGCAGTGGTCCAGGCCCAGGTGCCGGCGCCGCCCTCACAAATCCCGCGTCCGCGGAATGATCACGGCCTGCCCGTGTAGCACGCCGTCGGCATCGAATATCTGCCACAGCGTGGCTTCCTCGATCATGAAGCGGCGTCCCGACTTGGTGATGCGTACGCCCTTGTAGCCCGATTCGTAACCGTGCTGCTGCACCCGTTCAAGAAACCGCTGCCGTTCCTCTCGGTTCGGCGCCTCGGCCGATAGCCGCGAGGGCAGGCGTGTGATTTCGTCCCAGTCGTATTCGAAGCGCTCCTGGGCGGCCTTGTTGCCGTAGATGAAAACCGGGTCGGGCGCGATGTCATGGGCCAGGATGGCGAAGGGCGCCGTCTCGTAGAGCCATGCGGCGGCCTCGGCCATGGGCATTGGCTGTGGCACCAGTGGCTTGCCAAGCAGCCGTGCGTAGCTGCTGGCGAGCAGCGCGTAGAACGCGGGGTCGCTGTAACGGGGAAGCAAGGACGACAAACCTCCAGCCAGCTGTCAGGCAGCCCCGGATGCGCTGCTGAACTCCGCGAACACGCGTGCCTGGACGACCTCCATGACTTTCAGTTCTTGCGGATTGGCCGCATCGCTGGCGGTCACGCCGGTGGCATCCTTGGGCTTTGCGCCGATCGGATAGAAGACAAAGCTCGACCCGAAATCCTTGCCAGCTTCTTTCTTCAGGCTCCGGTTCAGGGCCTTGAGGTACTTCTTTTTCGTGGTCTTGGACATTGGCATGTTTTCTTGGTCGCTTCCTGGACTAGTGGTGAACGTGTTTGCCGCGGAGTGCCTGAACGGCCTTGCGCTCCGTCAGCACCAGCAGGTAATCGGGAAACTTCGCATCGATCAGCAAGCCGTCCCAGGCATGCCAGAACTCCCAGCGCACCTGTTCCACTGGCAACCCAAGCGAGCTGGCGATGCGGGCAATTGCATCTTCGCCCGCTGCCGGCCTGGCCTTGCGCACAGGACCTTCGTCGTTTGCCACGCGGTTCTGCGTTGGCAGGGATTCCTGGATAACGTCTTCAGAGTGATTCATCAGGCACTCCACTGGGGATCGGCGTGAAGCTATGGTAGTCGGCCCCTCTCCATCGAATCAACTTCTGATTGGGCTTGTCTCTAATGTTTATCCGAGCAACCCCGCGGGCACGTGCCGCAGCGCCCGCCGCTGGGATGCATGGAGGCCACAAAGCGGGTAGGAATGACCAAGAAAATACCGGGCAAGTGACCAGTCAGATGGCCAGCTTCCTGAGCCCTTCAAGCACCGCGGCACCCTTGAACGGCTTGACGATCCAGCCCTTGACGCCGGCGGCCTTGCCCCGGTCCTTCATGGCCTGGCTGCTTTCGGTGGTCAGCATCACCACGTTGACACTCTTGTTGGCCAGCTCGCCGCGAATTTTCTCGACCATGGTCAGGCCGTCCATGTTGGGCATGTTGACGTCGCTGATGATGAGGCGGATGCCCGGGTCGGCCTTGAGCCGTGACAGCCCGTCCTTGCCGTCGACGGCGGTTTGTACGTCCAGCCCGTTGGTGCGCAGAAAGCTTGCTACTTCGTCGCGCACCGCGCTCGAATCATCCACTACTAGAATTTTCGCCATTTTCTTCTCCTGCAGGTCAATCCATACCTAAAAGCTTCAGAACAATTCGAGCCCGCCTTCGCTGGTGTCTTCCTCGATTTCCTGTCCCAATTGAAAGTCGACGGATACGCGCGTGAACATGCACATCGTCACGCCAACCTGTACTGATGTACCGATCGCAACATCGAAGTTGGCGCGGTAGTCGGGGTGGAGGCTGTCCACGTGGCGCAGGCTCTGGCCGCCCAGCACATAGGGCGTCGACATGCCGAGGTCCGGAAAATGCCGGACGAGGTCCTGGTTGATCGCGCCACAGCAGAGGTTGCCCAGTTCCAGCAAGGCGTCGCGCAGATCGTTGGCGTTGCCGCGTGCAAAGTATCCGGCGGACGCGGCGTCGTCGCGGAAGCGCAGGAACAGCATGTACCGGAAGCCCATCGACGCGATCGTGAGCACGACGACCACATCGTCGTCCGCGACCGGGGCCGGCTGCGTTTCCAGGCGGGTGATCTTGCAGGCATCGTCGTCGGTCAATACCAGCCGGGATTCCACCGCGCGACGCAGCACGCGTTCCAGGCTGTGTCGCGCCTGCACGCTGATCATGGCGCCGTTCACTGGTATGCCGCCTCGAACTGCTCGGCCAGCAGGGCGACGCTGGCCAGCGATGCCGTTACCATCTTGCCGCCGGCCTGGATGTCCTGGAACGTGGCGGTGGTTGTCAGGTCGCTTTGATGCAGGCTGTCGCCATAGCTCTTGGATAGCGCCTCGGACCGCGCTGCCAGTGCGCGCACCTCGCTTGCCACCACGCCAAAGCCCCGGCCCGCCGCCCCGGCGCGCGCCGCCTCGATCGACGCGTTGAGCGAGACAATCACCACATGGCGAACAATCGACGACAGCTCCATGTTCTGCTCGTGCATCGCCCGGTTGCGCGCCATCAGCGAGATCATCTGCTCGTGCCAGCGTTCGAACGTGTCGGCGAGTCCGCGCAACCGCTTCGTTTCGTCGGCGATCTGGCGAGCCTGGCGTAGCGCATCGGCCCGCAGTTGGCGGCTGGCGGCGAGTTCCGTGCCAAGTTGGTCGATGGATGCCGTCTGCCCGGCCGCAGTTTCCTGCAGCCGCTGGATGTCCGAGGCCAGCGCGTCCTTGTCGCGCTCGTGTTGCGCGATGCGGTCGCGCAGTTCGGCCTGGGCCACGTCGCGCGACGCCAGCGCGCTGTCCTGCGTGGCCTGCGCCTGCGCTGCCATGCGTCCGGCGTTGTGGCGCCACGCCAGCCACGCCGGCACCGCCGTGATCGCCGCACCCAGCAATGCACCTACAAGATACTCACCCATACTGCCTGTTCCTTATCCGACGCTATCCAACCTTTTTCAGACCTGCCCAACTGCCCAATCCGATGCGGATTTCCGCCCGCGCGCTACAGCTACAGCGCCATCGGCGCGGGCGTTTCGGCCAGTACGGCCACGCTGTCCACGGCGAACCGCTCGGGCAGGCTGACCACGGTTTGGAACTGGCGGAAGGGGGCGCCCACATGGTTGTCGGTGAAGCGCAGTTCGATGCTGCCGCCGGAGCGCGACAGGAATTCCTGCGCCGCATCCATGCCGACGCCACGGCCCGAGATCGTGGTCACGCTTTCGGCCGTCGAGAACCCCGGGTGGAAGATGAAGTGCGCAATGGCATCGTCGCCAAGCACGGCATCGGCGTCGATCCAGCCACGTTCGATGGCCGTGGCGCGGATCCTGCCCAATGCCAGCCCCCGGCCATCGTCGGCAACGGTCATTTGCAACTGCTGCTGGTCGACGCCGGCTTCGATACGAATCGTGCCTGCCGCCGGCTTGCCAGCGGCCAGGCGCTCGTTGGCCGGCTCGATGCCATGGTCGATGGCGTTGCGCAGCAGGTGCGTGAACACGTTCTCCAACATGCCCGTGACTTCGGCACGCAGACGGTAGCCGTTGTCCTGGATGCTGACTTGCGGGGCTGCCTTGCCCAGTTCCGCGGCCAACGAGGGCAGGGCATCGACCACCGGCGATAGCACTTCGGCGAAACTGGTGGCGTCAAGCACGCGGAGGATGCGATGCACCGCTGCCCGCATCGATAGCAGTTCGGCCATGCTATCGGTGCGTGCGCCTTCGAGCAGACGCAGGCTTTCGCGGATGCGGGCCATCTCGGTGTCGGTCGGGCGGCCAGCGGCCAGTGCTACCGGCCCGCGTGCATCGCCATTGCCCCTGCGGCCAAGCTTGTCCTCGCTGATCGTTGTGTAGCGGGCCAGCGTGTCGCGCACCCGCGCCACGTCCTTTAGCAGCGCATCGGGATTCCACTCGCTGGCCTGGCGTTCCAGGTTGCGCAGCAGTTCCAGTCGCTGCTCGGCCTCGTGAACCACATCGGTCAGATGCTGAAGCTTGTAGGTTCGCGCATTGCCCTTGATCGTATGCATGTTGCGGAACAGGGCGGCAATGGCGGCATTGTCGGCTTCGGTGGACTGCCGGATAATGTGCTCGTTCTCGTGGACGAAGCCATGCGCCGTTTCCATGAACTTGTGGAACTTCTCCTCGCTCACGGCCAGGATCTCGCCGATGATCTCCAGGCTGCGGCGCTGCTCGCTGGCCTCGGCCGCCAGTTCGCGCAGCTGGGTCACGTCGCGCACACAGAGCATCAGCCTGATGATCGTGTCGGCATCGTCGGTGATGGCCGACCAGCTCAGGTCCAGCACCTTGATCTGGCCGGTGGGCAGCCGCTTCTCGATTTCGATGGGCAGCAGGTGTTCGTTGAAGACAAAGTTGATGCCGTCCTGACCCAGGCAGGCGTCGATGGCGGCATCCACCTGCGCCAGCGCGTCGGCACCCAGGCCGGTGTCGGTGAACACCAGGTCCATGAACCGGCGTCCGGCAATGTCGCCGGTTCCGAAAATCTGTTCCAGATACGCCGAGTATTCCGCATGCACCACGCCACCATCGACCACCGTCAGAATGCCCTGCTGCATGTTCTGCAGGATGGCCTGGATATCGGTGGTTTTCTGGCGCAGCAGCGATGCGTTCTCCTGAATCCGCTCGATCATCTGGTTAAACGCCACGATCGAATGACCAATTTCGTCCATGCGGCCCACCTCGATACGCCGCGTGAAGTCCTGGCTGGCGGCGATTTCGCTCATGGTGGTCTGCATGCGCGTGAGCGGGCGGGCAATCTGGCGATGCAGCAGCCAGCCGATCAGCGACAGCAACACCACGGCGGTGGCGCTGACCAGGCCGATGGTGCCGGCTGCGCTGGCGAGCTTGCTGTTCAGCGCGGCAATGGCATCGTCCTTCTCGCGATTCTTCTCCACGCGTAACGTATCGACGATTTTTTCCATCTCGTCGCGGTACCGGGCCACGTTGGCGAACAGAAAGGCCTGCGCGATCTCGTCGCGGCCGGCGGCCTTCATTTCAGCGGTTTCGCGGATGGCGTCGAAATAGTTGGTCAGGCTTTCGTTGGCCTGCGTCAGCAGACCCTTCTGCGCATGGGTGGCAGCGTTGTTGGCCTGCCTGGCTAGCGCGTCGCTCAGCGCCGTCTGCCTGGCCTTGAGGTCGTCCTGCGCCTGGGCCAGCAGGTTGGCGTCCGGTGCGTAGACCAGGGTCATGGTCGCCAGCTGGATATCCTTGACCAGCGATACGACATCGGCCGAAGCCAACGCGCTGGGCACGACGCCTTCGGTCACCTGTTTTACTTCAGAAGCGCTGGAACGTGTCTGCAGTACGGCGTAGCCACCAATCGCGGCCAACGCCAGACACATCAGGACGATCAGCAGCACTATGCGCTGACGAATGGTCATGGCAAAGCTCCCCGGCATTACGAGTGTCAAGCCCTTCAACGAAGGGGATCTGCCTTGTCTTTCGCGAGGCATGTTTTTCGGGGGTGATTATGGGGATTGCACTGTGACCTTGGGATGACATGTCATGGTCCTGCAGTGCCCCTCAGAGGTAGGGGGAGGTTTGGCGAATGCGTGACCTCTCCGTATGCTTGTCGGGTGAATCTGACATGGAAGGGTCTGTCGATGACGGAGATGGCGCGCCCGATGGTTCCCGCGGAGATTTCAGAGCAGGCCTTGCTGGCATGCGCAGTGATTGCGCGACACGTCGGCGGCACGCTGGTTGGTATCCAGCTGTTCGGCTCGGCTATCGATGGCGGTTTGAAGCCCCGCAGCGACATCGATCTGCTGGTGGTCGCGCGTGCGCGGCTTGGCGAATCGGCCAGACGCGCGCTGATGCTCGATCTGCTGACGATCTCCGTGCCGCCCGGCAGTGACGGACGCTGGCGCGCGCTGGAGGTCACCGTGGTGGCATATGAGGACGTCGTGCCATGGCGCTACCCGGCACGGCGCGAGGTTCAGTTTGGAGAATGGCTACGTGCGGATTTGCAGGCCGGCATCGTAGAGCCGCCAGTTGCCGACCACGACCTGGCGATCCTGCTGACCAAGGCTCGCCAGCACAGCGTGGCACTGGTGGGCCCGTCGGCGGAGACGCTTCTTGATCCGGTGCCCTCGCAAGACTTCAACCGCGCGCTGCGCGATACCGTGGCGCAGTGGAATACCGAAGCGGATTGGAAGGGCGATGAACGCAACGTCGTATTGGCGCTGGCTCGCATCTGGTACAGCGCGGCAACCGGAAAGATCGCACCCAAGGACGTGGCGGCCGCATGGGTGCTGGAACGGTTGCCTCATGCTTTCCGTCCGGTGCTGATTGCGGCGAGGGCAGGGTATCTGGACGGCGGGCAGCCATCGGCCCTGGCCAATGGCAGACAGGTGACGGCATTCATCCGCCTCGTGCGCGCCACTGTCGAGGAAATTCTCGCGGCGTAGGCACCGATCCACCTGATGGTTTGGGTGACGGGTGACAAGTAGCGCATGACCAGCACCAAAACAAAAAGCCCAGCATCGCTGCTGGGCTTTCTGATGAATCTGGTGGTGGTACAGCGACCAGATCGGAGCGTAAAAAACTATAAAAAACAGCAGGATGTGGAATTTCTAATGCCCAGCATACCCTGTTGCATACCCCGAAAAGAAAGGGTTCACCGAATGGCGCGGCACGCGTTGATCGGGTCGCCCACGCATGCTGTCGGTCGGCTCTGCTCAACCCGCTCCGGTCAGATAATCTCCGGCTTTGGCATCTGGAATGCCGATAAGCAGCCGTTGGCGACAACACCCCCTCGGCTAGAAGAGGGAGCGGTGTAGCTAGACTGCATGGAGTCGCCAAAAGACTGATCGTTCTCAGTCGGTCAGTCGTCCGCTAGGGGTCGGGTTGCGCCAGCACGCTTTTCGAATTCATCGTAGGAGAGCAGCCAGTGGTATTCCGTTTCCCGGAAGCGCCCCAATCGGCAGCGCGTATTCCCGACCCGTCCAGGACGCTCGCGTCCCTCAATTCGCCAACCGCGCCCGAAATGGCGACTGATAATCGCTGCCGACTTTTAATGGCCTCGCAGGCACCTCTAGCAGGTTGCTGAAATACCTTCTCCCGGCGCAGACGGTAGAGGTCTTTACACGGTGCGCCTCACCCATCAACTTTGTCAAATAAATCGATTGTTGGCGTTCTATGAGGTCGTCGGTTTTGCATCGAGGCTCGACAAACAGTATTTTAGCAACCTCTTAGGCCTGAGTTGGATCGTATGATAGGACATCGTCAATTAGGCTCTTGAAATCCCTTGGGCGCCCCTTCGTAGCGTAGTCAATACGGATTCGATCCGTTACAAGTCGCACTTCATCGAGGTCGTGCACCGAATATACAATCACCTGCCTATTTCTGTAGCCCAACGTGCGCGCATGCTCAGCAAAATATAAACCTGGGTACTTTTTGTACAAGTCCCCTTTATTGGCAAGCGCCGTGCTGTATTCACCTGAGGCGGGCACATTTAGATCGACTACAATCGCCCTAAAACTCTCCGCGCCAAGATTTTCGACTGCACTCTTTATATTCTTGGCAACCACGCAAGGATAGCCTTTTTCACTCAAGTATTCTGGCAGCCACGCAATATTATGCGGCTCATCATCGACAATCAATATTTTTTTACTCACATTAGCGTTCCGCGAGAAAGGCGTTTGGGATTCTAATTTCAAATTTGGCAAGTCTTTTATCATGAATAAAGCTTGCCGAAATTTTACCTTTAAATATCCGCTCGATGATTAATTTGCAGATGTGAAGACCCAGCCCGGAGCCCGCGGATGTCTTCTGCTCGGCATGCTTGCCGCGAACGCCGAGCTCGAAAATATTCTCGTCATTCGAGAACGGCGTGCTGCGCCCTGAAAAGTCAACGATAAGCTGTCCAGATTTCTTCTGAATCCAATGCCTTATCTCGATACTGGAATCCTCTTCACCGTATTTCGTATAATTATCGAACAAATTCATAAACACCTGCCGCAACAACTCTGGGTCACCGTGGACAGAATTTTGAATGTTCCGATCCTGCACCTCGAAGCGGATTTGATCATTTTCTGCTTGCTCTTGGAAAAACTGTGCCGCCTCGATCAGAAGCTGAGGTATCACGCAGATCTTCGTCGTCTTTGCCTTCGGCTCCGCGAAAGTCGCGGCCCCATATTGGGCAAAGTATGCGAGATTTCTAATCAATGAAACAGTATATTCCAACTGTGCGCGAGCGCTCTTCATTCGCTGCTCACGCCGATCCCCCTTGATAGTGCCATCAATCAGATTATCGAGAGTTCCGATAACACCGTTCAGCGGGTTGATAGCTTGGTGCGTCAAATTTTGAATCAATGCGACCGTTTGGGCGGAATCAATTGGTTGCATCGGTAGCCTCCAATACAATAGAGTGGGTATCAAGTCTCCGAAACTTTATGTGTCCCCAGGACCCCACGGTTTCCAAATCCTTCTCCAAGGTTTCAATGCCTCTCAACGGCACCCTGAGCTGCCGGGTATCTGGGATGCGCGCAATATCCAGAGTAGCCATGCTCGAGTGGCAGAATATCATCGACAACACAGCTCGCGCAGCGAATCTGTCCGCGCCCACCGCTGAAATTTCCTCGCCTCCTTGAAGCCAGGGGAATGAATCCACCTCCAACCTGAAGCGTTCTGTTGAAATACTTCCGCCGGATTCGATTTGCGTGAGTCGTGCGGCAATTAGCTCCGAAAGCGCGGACACGACGATTTGCTGCCTATCTAAAGGTCGACCAAATTCTATGTGCGCAGCCAAACTATTTGAATATTTGAGGAGGACCTTTGACAACTCCACAAACGCAAGGGCAGCCTGCTGCATGGAGTTATTGGATAGTCCATATTTCACTCTAATATCTTGATAAATGTCGAGTCGATTATTTAAATCTTGTCTCCCCCAAAATCTAATATGCGGGCGTCGTCGGCTGTCATTCCATCTATTTACCTCATCAATTGCCTGAGGCGATAAGGTGGATGTTGTTACAAAATGGAGCACGTCAGCAGAATTTGAATCCGCATAGGCGATTTTTTCCCATACCACAGGCCAGCTCACTGTGCTTTCATACTGCTTGCACTCTACATACCAGCTCGTGCGCATAGTGTGCCCAGAGAAGTCCTGATCGAACACGTCCCCTTGGATATCGCGTCCTCCGTCTCGACCGGGCGTTCGCCAGACGGCATTTCGGAGGCCGAGACGTTCAACCAAGTCGAGGGTCAAATTCTCGAACTCCGTTGGAGTTAAGTCCGATAGGGTGCGAATTGCCATTCAAAAACTCCGAAATTGGGCCTGACAGTATGTCCCTCTTTTCCCTCTTAAGACCACCCAATGGGACAGTGCCTCGGTTCACCCCAGTTTTGTGCGCCATTGCTACCACTGCGGGCTCGGCATAGCATAGCCTACTGTCGGCTACTCCTGTAGTTATCAGTTCCGACCAATGCCGCTGCCTTCTCCTCGGCGGCGTGCAGCGCCCGCTTGATCGGAGTGTCAATTCTGATAATCGACGCTCCGCGAGCTCGCACGACGGCATCCGCGCAGTTGGGATTCGAACGCCAACGTGTTGCTGCCCATGGTAGTTGCGATCAGAAAGCTGCCGTTGGTCCACGTCGGCTTCTGGCAGACATATATTGCTCGCCGAAAACCAGTCATTGAGCGGGTGCGCACGATACCTTGGCCATTCAAGCTGGATGTCGACCCCGAGCGGCGGCTCATGGCTGCGGATTCAACCGGTCAACGCAACAGCTTGATGGAATCGTTCAGCCGGTGTATCGAAGTTTAGTGTCTTGCGCGGGCGTTCGTTGAGCCGCCGGGCAATGGCATTGAGCTTGGCTTGCGAATAGACCGAGAGATCGGTTCCTTTCGGAAGGTACTGTCTCAAGAGCCCGTTCGTGTTTTCATTCGAACCGCGTTGCCAGGGATGCTGAGGGTCGCAGAAATAGACTTGAATATTTGTCGCCACAGTGAAGCGCTTGTGCCCGGCCATTTCTGTGCCCCGATCCCACGTCAGCGATTTGTAGAGCTCCTGCGGCAGCTTCCTGACGTGCTTGATCAGCGCGTTGACCACGGCCTCAGAATCCTTGCCAGCCGTCTTCACCAGCATCACGAACCGGCTCTGGCGTTCAACCAGCGTTGCGATTTGGCTGTTAGCGTCGCCGAATAGCAGGTCGCCCTCCCAGTGCCCTGGTATCGCACGATCTTCGGCCGTGGCAGGACGTTCACTGATCGAGACGGCGTCCGCGATGTTGGTGCGTCCCTCAGTCTTCATTGTGTACTGGCGCGACCGACGCATGACTCTCGAGCGCCGCAAATGCTCCAGCAACTCCTTCTTCAAAGCGCCACGCGCCTGAATGTAAAGGCTACGATAGATCGCCTCGTGTGACACCTGGTAGTCCTTGTTGACCGCATAGACATGCTTGAGCCAGCCCGCAATCTGCTCGGGAGACCACTGCAGCCTCAGCTTGCCGGCGACGACCCGCGCCAGCACCCGGTTCCTGACAAGCTTACAAAGCTTCGGGCGACGCGCTCGCTCCCAGGCCAGTGCGTCGGCCTGGCTCGCGCGATAGCTCTGCCGCCCCCCATTGCGCTCCAGCTCACGGCTAATGGTAGACGGAGCGCGATTCAGCCGCGATGCAATGGCCCGAATCGAAAGCCCTAACGCCAGCGAGCGCGATATCTCCTCACGCTCGGCAAACGTCAACGCTCGCGCGGCGCGATGGCGTTGTGCTGGTCGAATGCCTCCCGCGTCCGACAAGATCCTCTGGACTGAAGAGTGCCCGCGATCAAATAACCTGGCGATCTCATGAATCGTATCTCCCTTGCGCCAGCGATCCCACATGAGTGCCTTCTGCGTCTCGGAATAATAGATCCTCGGCCTCTGTTTCATTTGCAACACCTCCACTGCTCACACAGATTCTAGGTGTTGCATCGACCGGTTGAATCCGCAGCCGGTTTCGGTCCCTCTTGCTACCAGTGCAAGGATGGTGGGCGCCCGAGGCGCCTTCCGACCCGGTGCGGCGTGCCGACACTCTGACACAAGTTGGTGGCACGCCACGTTAGCGGCCGCTAGCTGCGGGGGGCTTCGATCTTACTCTTCGACTAGAGCGCCCTAGATTTCTTCGGTATCAACCTTGTACGGTTGACCAGCGATCACTTTCTTAAGCAAATCGATGAATGCGTCCGAATACTTGTGCGATTTGCTGGTCTCAGCAATGCCAAACTTCACATTGACATGGTACTTATTGTCGTAGCTTTTGACATTCACACCTGTCTCATCTTCGATTCTCTTGATCAGATCGTTAACACGTTTCCAACTTGGAAGGCCCAGCATCTTGTAGACCTCGCTGATCACGTATTTGTGCGTCAAATTGATCTTAGATGAATCACCAACCGAAGTGACACCAAATAAATTGGCAAAATTTTCGCCGGTCTCGACAGCGTGCTCGAGCATCTTGAAATCAATTTCGACTTGCTTTTTTGGAATGTCTGAGCGGACTAGGTCAACGGCGCGAGCCAGCAGTGCCCGCAAAAGCTTAGTGTCGATCTTGGCGAGATTGCCAGCCTGGCCAAATGCTTTGAAGACCCACTCAAATGAGTTCGCGGTAATGCTCTTGATTCGGATGTTGCGATCTGCGGTGACAGCCAAAACCTTGTCTCGCGGAGGGTACGAGGTTTCGTCCTGCGTCGGATCCCATTCCAAGATGTAGATATTTGGAACTAGCTCGTACTCTTGAGCTCTGATCATCCTGTCGACATCGGCAAGAATCTTCTTGATGTTGGGATCATTGGCTCGATACCCGATGAACACCAGCGGATGTTCAATGAAGTAAGTAAGAAGCTTGGCACTCAGATATTTGTGGTCTTCCTCAAAGCGCGCGTAGTCCGCTTCGTTAATAACGATGCTGTCGGGATCTGAAATGCAACCGTGAATCTTAAAGATCTCCCCGATGGCAAGGAACGGCTTGCGAAGAATCTGTTGGCTGATGACTCGCTCATAGTCGGGGAACAGGGGCTCAATCACCTCGTCGTAGTTCGTGGTGACGATGGCGTGAGCACTGATTGCCTTGAGGGCGGCAATCTCCGCATTAAGCTCAGCGGAACCATACGAACCTTTGGCGTCGGGGCCAAGATCAGCCAGGATTTTCCCAATCGTATGCTTGATGAAAATGTCGCTAGAGGCGCTCGCCGCGAAATACTCAGGCGGAAACTCCTTCTTGCCGGCGTTCCAGGCCCACTCATGGTAGAGCTGGGTGAGGACGGAGCCGATCTTCATCAGATCGTTGCCGTAAGCCTGCTTGTAGTACGCGAAGTCCTTGTCAACCTTGGGGCACTTCTCGGCAAGCATGCCGAGCAGTTCTTCCCAGTTCGGTCCTTTCGCATAGCGTTTCGTGAATCCGGAACCGATGAACAGGATTGGTTGGCAACTCGCGTCAGCGATGATCTTTGCAACGTCGGCTGTCACCTCTTCTTGGTACTGCTTGTAGTCCATCGGCATTGCAACCTCTCTCTTTTGTAACAGTGGGCCTGGTGAAAATTAACCCGTGGCAGTGTGGCAGAGCCCGTGAATCGCCCGTCAGCCCTTATAGATCAAGGGAGGCGCTCTCCGAAAGGCGCCACGAAATCGCGTGTGGCACTTCGGAGATTCTGTGGCTCAAAAAATAGGCAGCATCGAGAAACTGTGGCCCGTCGCCGCCTTGCCATTCCGCTGCTTTTCTTTCTTTCTCTTTGATTCTAAAAGAAAAAAGAAAAGAAGAGGGAGAAGGTAGCAAAAATACGCATTGTGGCAAAGCATGATCAAAGTGTGGCAAAACAACGTCTTCTTGTGGCACCTGTTTCCATGTAAATCAAAGACTTAGGGCGAGATTCCCACGGTGCCACGAGTATTTTCACATCGCGCGATACCCGACGGGCTAGGAGAATTCAACGTGCCTTGCTATCGGAAGCTCCGCATCCTTAGCGAAGGCCAGCAGCAGCCAAAACAAAAGCCCGCACATGGCGGGCCTTTGAATGGGGCTCAGCGGGCCGCTACGGCGGCATTCGACCCTCCTCGAGCTCGGGTATGGCTTCAAGGCCAAGGCGCTCGAGACTCGGCACGCAGATGGCGGTCATGTGGGCATGGCGTCGACCATGGATTCGCTTTTCTACGTCGTCAAGTAGCTTGCCGGCATGTTTGGGCACAACACCTGACTGCAGCAGCTGCTGCTTGAAGATTCGTGCGGTCTTGATAGGCAGCGCGTCGAACTTCTGCCGCAGGTGCGGCGCCGTCGAGATATGGTCCATGACGTGACTCGGTCGCACGAAAAGAGCCATGACCTTGCCTTCGTCGGTCTGCACGGTGTCCCAGCAGCGCGGGAATTCAAAGCGGCGTGCAGCGAGCTCGGAAAGCAAGACATCCATTACCCAGAACCACGGGAGGCGTGCGCCATCGGTTTCGGCAATGTGTGCGGTCATTTCCGCCAGGACGTCTTCCACAAATCCGCCCTGGTCGACATCAATGTCGGCGAACTCGGCCAACAACGCCCAGGCCGTCATGACTGCCGCGTAGTTCTCCATCATGCGCCGCGCGGTGGCGTCAGGCGATGCGACACCGCTGCGTTTCACACACTCGACGATGAAGGCTTCGTGAAGGTCTCTAATGCGTGCAGGCTCAATGGCCGCAAGAAACTGCAGCCATTCCCACACCGGAAACTGCGACGTGCTGTGCGGGACGATTGCTCCCTGCTTGGCCACCGATAGCGACGTGCGGCAGATTTTCGATTGCAGGCTGGCCACGTCCACTTCTTCACCGGCCAACAAGACGGGGGCACACATCAGGTATGGCGTGAGAGACGACCCCACACGTGTGAACTCGAAGCGGTACGTGGACTGCAGCAGCCCGTCGATGTCCGATAGAACCGCCTTCGGCAGCTTGGAAAATTCATCCCATCCCACAGGCTGCGTTGTCCATGAGACGGAGGCGCGGCGGCGGTGGTCCGTCTTCAGCATCTGGCCAGACAGAACCTGAAAGGCGAGTGTGCTTTGCAGGCTTTCCAGCAGCTTGGATTTCCCCGAGCCTTTTTCGGCTTGCATCTGCAGATGTGGGTAAAACCCGAGAACCGTCTTCAGATGCGCTCCAAGCGCCCAAACAAGCCCAATGGCGGCCGCATTGTCTCGGAATGTTGCCTGGTACGCCTTGATGACTGCGCGGGCGTTCTGGCGCGTTCCGCGCGGAAACGTCATGTTGTAGTACAGGCATTGTTTCTGCGGCTCAATGAAATAGCAGTCGCTGCCCTCCAGGGCGGCGAGCTCGCCCCCGCGCCACGCGAGACCGACAAAGTTGACAACATCCCGCGCACCAAGCTCGGCGGCACGCTCTAGGACGTTGACCATGCGCGCAAAATTCGCGGGCATCCAGATATGTCCGAATTTTCCCCGCCACCATTCGAGGTTGTAGAGCTTGTCATCGCCCACAACCTCGCGCTGCAGGGCTGCTCCATGGCGCGGCACCTGCGCACTGATGCCAAAGACCGTCTCAGGCTGGTTGTCCGGTGTGCCGTTGATGGTCGCCAGATGGCTTTGAATGCGTAGGCGGGAGAAGCCCGCGACGCGGAACGAACAAAGGTCGCCAACTTCTTCGGAGCGACGTGGTTGGCCATCGTCACCTTCACCTTCCTTGTACTTCTGCACGAATTGCGTGAAGTCTTCCTTGACACGGAAGCGCCAGTAGACCGCGAAGTCATGACTCGGCAGGAAAACACGGCGTGTCCCTTCAAGACGCTCGCCGCCTCCCGGCATGCCTGGTATCAGCCAGGGCTCAAGACGCTTTAGCCGCTTGGTCAGCTCATCGGCTCCATGCTGCTGCAGGACATCGTTGATATCCTGTCCTTCCTCCCAATCCTGCATGTCAACGAACATCGCACCGATGTCCGCCGCTGTCAGGGCTTCTGACAGTTTCCATGCGGCGGATAGGCCCGCGCGCTGGCCACTTCGCTCATTGACGGGATCGGTGTGATCGAGCGCAATCAAGACGCGCTTGCCGCGAAGAAAAGTCCAATCGATCTTGTCCACGTTGGTGGTGCCACGGATGGCAAACGCAGCAGTGCCATCGGCAAGATGGCACGACTCGACGGACAGTGCATTGATGGGGCTTTCGACAATAAACACCGTGTGCGCGCGCCGCAGTCGCACGGCGTCGCTCGTCCATCCGTGTCCGAGCTTTTCACCTTGGCATTGCGTCTTGACGTTGCCATTCAGCGCGGGGTCTGCGTACCGAAGATCCACAGCCACGACGCGACCTGTGCCCGACTCGAAAACGATGAACGCGGCCGCCGGCCCGCCGTGGCCGACTTCGCCGGCTGGAACCTTCCGGCTTTGCCATGTGTTCCATCCAACGGTGCCGGCCTTAATGGCGCGGCGCACGACCGCTTCATCGATGCCTCGGCCCGACAGATAGGAAACCGCAGGGCTCGTATCAGCGCGAGCTTTATCCGCGATGTATTCCTCAGTGCTTTTCTTCGCTGGAAGTCCGCGCGGCTCGGTACTGGGCATCGGCATCCCGTACCAGTCACCCAACAACTTGGCGGCGTCCATTGGGCCATCGATATCGGGGAGGCAATGTATGACGAGATCGATGCAGGAGCCGCCCGTCTCGGTAGACCAGTCCTTCCAAGAACGCCCATTGTCATAAATCGACAGAGAAGGGCTCTTGTCGGTGTGGTGAGGGCTGTGATAGTTGCCTTTGGCGCCGCTGCGCCGGAGGTCCAACCGGTCAGCCACGTCGTGCAAATCGATACTGCGCTTGAGTTCATCAAACCACGCGCGCAAGACGGGATTGGCCTGTGTATGCATGGGCGACCTCACAGCATGTCATGGACATGGCTCAGTGCTTCGTCCAGGCGATGTTTGAGAGGGCTCAGCAAGCAATGCAGGCTGTGATGAGCGGGGGATCGATCGCTCTCAAGGTCGAGAAAGCGCAGGATGCCTTCAAGGCCGGCGCTTACCCTCAGCAACTCATGGCAGCTGTCTTGTGCGGTTTCCCGAATGCTCTCGCTCAATGCATTGATTTGGGCAACGGCACTGGACAGCTCCGCTTTGGATCGACGGTTTGTAGGCCGGATCTGCGACACGAGCTGCGACAGCATATCGCGTTGGCGGAAGAAGGCGAGCTCGTTGCCCGTCAGACGCTGAGCCTTATGCATGGCGCACCTCCGCTTGGGCGATGGTAGCGACGGCGACCAGGGCGTCGCCAACGATGTCGAGTGATGCGCGCTCAGTCGGCGCGTCAACCGCGTCGCGCAGGGCAAGGCGAACAATGGCGAGGATTTGGGGGAATACGGTCTGCTCAGAGCGAGCGAATTCGTTAGCCATAGCGGCCTCCACACGTGTGTTGACGGAGGCCCGCCGCTCATTTCCACGTGAGGGGTGGCGGGCCCGACAGCGGGGGTGGAAAACCGGCACACACGGCAACCGGCCAGCCCGAAGGCTGCCCCGCCCGGCCCGCCATTGGAGAAGGCGCGCGAAGGCATACGGACGAAAAAATACCGCCTGATGGCGGCTGTCCGCCGTGTGTTGTTCGGGTTTCCACGCCCGGTCACCTTTGTTTCGGCGACGGTTGAATTCTTCATCATCTGCTTCAGGGTGTCAAGGTTGCTATCTCCCCGGCCTCGCCTGGGCGGAAAGTGGTTGAATCGCGGCTTGTTCGGGCGCCGGCACTGCGTTGGACGAGCGCCCTGCGAGCTGTCGGGCGATATCCGGGTCTGGGATGCTGCTTGGAGACAGGGTCCGGACCACTTCGACCAGGCTGACAAACGTGTGCCCGCAGTCGAGGTTTGTGCACTGGCAGTAAAGCTCCCGCGTCATGCGGGAAACCGGGCGGCTTGAGCGAATATTCGATTTCGAGCCGCAGTGAGGGCAGTCCATTCTCATAGGAAACAAGTGCTCCTTTGCGGGGCGGCGTCCAGCGGCCACCGCCCGTGCGCAGTGATGTCAGCAGTCGGTTGCGATGGTGTCGCCGTGTTTCGACGAGTACCGCTCAGTGTTTTCGGTCAGACGGGCACTGTCGGATCGGGAGAACATGTGTTCGCAGCGCAAGTTCTTGCAGCGATACAGTGCCTCGCGGTTTCCGCTGCTGCATTCAACGTAGCCTTCGGCGGGCGTTAGGGCACGGCACTTCGGACATTTTTCTGCTTGCATGTTTGACCTCAATTGGAAGTGCTGACGACCGCCTCGCGGAGCCGTGCTTTGCGTTGAGAGAATTCGGCTCGCAGCTTTTGTGCTGCCGCGTGGTAGGCGGGTTCAAAGTTGCTGCGTCCGGATGGCCGCTCAATGGTGGCACGGACATCGTCTTGCTCTGTCTCCGCTTGGTATTCGCTGACGCCATGATGGACGACCGCATAAGCGTCAGCCAGGGCGGCGTCAATTGCCGTCTTGTACCCCAGCTGCTCCCACTGCGCGCCTCCGGGCCGACGTGCCTGGCATGCATACGCATCTGCGAGCAAATGAATCGCATGGATGAAGGGCCGGAGCATTTGGCCAGAGGAGCTGAGTAGCTCTTTCGCGCGTTGATTCAGAACGCCGCAGTAGGCGTCTGCTTCCACGCGGTGTGCGATACGCGCTTCGAGAATCGCCTCATCAAGAGCGAGCTGGATCTCGGTGATGATGGAGCGGTAGTCCTCTGCGAGCGTGTATGCGGCCCGCTCCTTGCCCTTGAGGTCCCGGAGCTGCTTCATCGACGCGCCGGCATCGCGCATCAGTTCGGCCGCTTCATTGCGTGCAGCAAGTGCTTCAGCGTCGGCGGCGTCAGCGGCCTTCGTGTTCTTCTCCAGATCCGCTTTGATTCGGCTCACGTTATCTCGCGCGGAAATGAAAGCGGCCGCCACGTCGTGGTATTGGCTCAGAGCGACCTGCAGGTTCTCAACAAGTAGTGTTTCGGTCATGGTGATTTAGTTACGTCCGACGTGACGCAATGCGTGACTGCATCCATTGCCTGATCTCGGTGGAGAGCCAGGCGACGCTCTTGCCTGCCAAGGGCACGGGCTTTGGGAAGTCGCCGCGCCGCATCCTGTCGTAGATGGACGATGCAGGCAGGCCACACACAGCCACGACTTCAGGTAGTCGCATGAAGCGTTCTGCTTCCGCAGTCCCCGTGTCGCGCAGGACGAGACCGGGAACGGTGCATGCCGTGGAGATACCGGCTTGCGAACTCATCATCTGTCTTCCTCATCTAGGTTCAAAGGTACGAGCAACACGGTTCCGTATTGCTCGGCGTTACTCAATGCTGCACAGAGCGAACACAGTGTCCCGATAGCGCGCCGGGCATCGCAACGGCATCGTGTTGTGCCGTTGTCGTTAACAACAAGGTGGCGGGCGTAGTGGGGCGCGCAGCGCGCTGCTGCATTTGCGAGAGCATCGATGTGGATGTGCTGCGAACGTTTAGGACGCGCTCAGGACGCGTGCATCGTCACGACGGGATGGGGCGGGGCGGCGCACCCTCAGCGCGCGGTTGAGACCCCGCCTCACCCGCGCGCTTCATCGAGTGGTTTTTATGCACCTGCGATGAAGGCGCGGACCCGCGCTAGCACTGGCTTGCTGGTCCAATAGGGCCGTGCGAACAATTACGCAAAATTACGCACCTCCAGCATTGCTGTGTGGAAATGGCGGAGGCTTCCACGGCGGCATATAGGCCAGAGATGTCGGCAAACTATCGGTGATGACGTTGTGGGTAGCTTGCAACCACAGACTCTTGCTGGTGAGATGCGGAGCCGCCTGTGGATAACTGATGAGGACGTCGACCACGGCGTCGCTGAGCGCGTCGACAAGGGAGCCGCCAGTTGCTCCGCAGTACCACCGCTCGATGTGCCTGCGGACGATTGTTCCAATCGCCTCCGGGCCTGCGGCGCTTCGGTGCAGCGCGGGACTCGCTTGCATTAGTTGCAGTTGGTCCTGCACATGCTGAAGGAAGCCTTGAGTTTCTTGGCGATGAAGCCCGCCGAGGGCGACAAGCTGTCTTTGCAGCTCAGCATAGGGCATGCAGGCGCCGTTCGTTGCACACGCTTCTACGCGAGTGAGGTAGCGGGCGGCCGTCTGGGCCCCCGCAAGGCGCGCACGAGCATTGGGGGTGGCTGTCATTTGGCTTCCTTTGCATCAAAGTTTGCAGGGTCGGCAATCCAGACATGCACCGCCGAGAAATCGTAGAGAGTGCAGCGAGTGGTCAGCCGCAAAGGAGGGGGAGCCTTACCGTCGTTCACGAGCTGACGCCATTTCTCGCGGCTTACGCCGACGAACGGAGCGATGTCTTGCCATCGCCCGCGCCCAAGGCGCGGAAGCTGTTCGAGGCGCAGAGGGGGGTGGATTCGATCTTTGGGCGCGACGGCAGTGGTTCGCCGTGCAGATCGTTGTGTTTTGCTTGCCATCGGTAGCCTCATCTAGCCATCTGTTGCAGATGTGTTGTGATGGCGTGAGGGTACGCAACGGATTGGCCGTTGCTAATAGACGGCGCTATGCACAGATATGGTGTGCAATGCCTATCTTTGTTTTGCTAAGCATCCCTTGAGGCGTGGCTTAAATTTCCGTAGCGGTATCAAGTCGGAGGCAGCCGTTAGCTATAGGAGATGCTCGGCCCTGCAATGTAGAGGTATGTGAATTGAAAAATTTGACACCTTCTGCATTATTTACCAAACTTCTTTCTGCAGCTTTTGTTGAGAGCCGATCCGAACGGCCGCTTTTCGACGATGTCCATTGAACGGGGATTGTAATCAAGCCAGTCTTTCGACTGAGATTTGAGACCAAGGAGGCCGTAAATGGATTACGACTACAACAAGGTAGTGTCGCTGACTGCCGACCAGTTTGCGCAACTCGCGCAGAAACATAATCTTCCTGACTATACAAAATCTGATGCGCAAGATTTAAGGCGCATAGAGCGACTCTTGGATCTGTCCGAGGGAACCTTGGAGCGAAGAAATTTCTATTTAAAAAGGAAGGATTGTGGAACATGCGGTAAAACACTGACTTTTTATGATTTTATTTGGACATCACTTGTGGATGCCAGTCATCCTAAGTCGTTTGTAGTTCACACGTTAATAGGGTCGAAATTTGTAAGTAATCGTTCTCGACCGGTGCGCTGTAGTGCTTGCGCTACTATGAGCGAGCCGCTTGACTACATCACGCCTAATTACTGCTGTTGCGCCCCAGTAGATTGAGGAGAATTTTGAAGGCGGCGGGATATTTAGTTGAGTTTTGCAAATCGATAATATGTTTAAGAGAATCGACGTTTTCCAGAAAGCCCGCTAGGTTGGCGGGCTTTTTGTATGGACAAGCAGCTCGCCTCGTCTGGCCAGGCCTCCAGCGTCATGGCCATGCTTGGGTGTGTCAACTCGGCGGCACAGCTGGCGGCTACTCCCCCTCTCTGCTACGGAATTCGCGAACGAGCTCTGCAAGCGTTCCGTGAGAGAAAGGAAAGCCGCCTACTCGTAGCATGCGAGAAGCCGCTTCCTGAGCTGAAATAGTGGATGGTATGTTCTCTGCGATATATTTGAGAACCGCCTCGCGGTGTGGCCGAAAATTGGCTTCCCGACGTTTGCCTCCCTTGGATGCGTTGTGTCTTCGCTCTTCACGCTGCTGTAGCAATCCGGAACTCGCCCCTAGACAGAACTTCGCTTGCATGAGGAAGTGCAATGCCTCAGGGAGCTGCTTGCAGTCAATCTGCCCTTGTGCTGCATTCAAATTCAGCATGGCCGCCGCGATGTCTTCGAGGATTGATTCGTTGTAGACGCTACTGGGAGTGAGCTTCCGGATGAATGCGGAAGTCGCTGCGGCGCATGCTTCCGCCATGGCGCGAGCTTCCGGAGAAATTTCTGAAGCACTGTCCGATTCGTCTGCTAGCATCAAGCGATCCTGCACGCCGAACAAAACCATAAGGTTGCCATTCGGGCGAACGCCGAATCGCTTCTCGTAAGCCTCTTCCACTTCCGGAAAACCATCATCTATTGAGATGCCAAAGGCTTCTGCAAACATCGCTTCCAGTTGCAAATTTGTTTTCTCTATCTGCTCCTGCAGTAGCGTTACTGTGTCCATTGAATCGGCAGTCATGTCGTCGTTGTGCATTACGCCGCGACCTTTTCGTCAGTTGCCCGGCATGTGGCATGTTCATCGATGAAGTCGGCCCACCACTGCATTACGCGACGCCGCTCGGGCATGTATTTGGCGTGGTTGTATGCCGCAATCGTTTGGTTGGTCTCTTTGTGAGAAAGCTGCGCTTCTATAACGCGGGGATCGAAAAGGCCTGACTCGTTAAGCAGCGTCGATGCGAGGCCACGGAGCCCGTGGACCGTCTGTTGACCCTTAAAGCCTATCGAATGAAACACCTTGTTCATCGCCTCGCCAGTGACCGGCTTGAGGACGCTTACGGCACCTGGGAACAATAGGGCGAAGTGCCCCGTGTATTGCTTCAGGTCTTCGAGGAGGGCAATGGCTTGGCGCGATAGCGGCACCACGTGCGGTGTTCCGGAAAGCTTGTGCCACAGGCGACCTTTCATGCGGCCGGATGGCACACGCCACTCCGCATTCTCGAAATCGAACTCCGACCATTCTGCGTACCGCAGCTCTCCACCGCGAATAAAGGTCAAGACGGCCAGCTTCACGGCGGCGACGGTCTCAGGCCTTCCGGTGTATCGATCAATGCGCTGGAGGAGGTCGGGCAGCTGCACGTCCGTCACGTGCGGATAGTGCTGAACCGGTGGCCGGGGCTTCAATTGAGCGACCATGCCGGCAGAAGCGTCGGCCGTGGCGCGTCCGGTGCCTATGGCGTACTGGAAAATTTGGCCGGCGGTGACCAGGGCGCGGCGCGGCATTTCATAGGCGCCGCGCTTTTCGATCTTGCGTGCAACTGTGAGCAGGAATGCCGGTGTGATCGATGCAATGGGATGCTGGCCGAGGTCGGGGTAGAGGTCGCGCTCCAGCAGCTGTTTGGTCTTCTGAGCGTAGCCGGCGCTCCACGTATCGTTCCTGTGCTTCAGCCACTCTTCTGCAACGGCACGGAAGGTGTTGCGTGCGGCTTCGGAGACTGTGGCTCGGGCCACGTCGCGGGCAAGAGCTGGGTCTGTGCCATCGGTCAGCTGTGCGCGTGCCGCTTCGCGCCGCTCGCGAGCCGCGCTGAGGCCAACCGCTGGATAGTCGCCGAATGTGAGCAGGTTTTCGGATTTCGACCCGGGCTTCTGATACTTCATGCGCCATTTCTTGGCGCCGCTCGGGAGCAATTCCAGATAGAGGCCACCGCCGTCGCGGAGGCGGTTGCCTCCGTCAGGACTGTATTTGGCCTGGCGGCACTGGATGTCAGAGAGGGGAAGGATTCGCTTGGGCATGGTGTGAAAACTCCGTACCCTGAAAACTATACCCCCATACCCGCATACGTACCCCAAAAAGTGATGGTTGGTACTGGTCAACCATGGGCAACGACAGGCAACAAAAAACCCCGGAAGCCGCTTGGCGCCGGGGTTTTCAGGCAACGTAAGGTGTTGCTAACCATTGTACTGGTGGGTGGTACAGGGATTGAACCTGTGACCCCTGCCGTGTGAAGGCAGTGCTCTACCGCTGAGCTAACCACCCCTTGCTGCTTCGTCGCCGTTGTTGCTGGCGTCGTGCAGTGGAGAAACGAGATTATGCCGATGGGCCAGTATCTTGTAAAGCCCTTTTTTGAACTTTCTTTAAAAAAGTTGTGAGGGCTTCGGCACTGGCCGGTTTGGGCGCTATTGCACGGTGGCGTCGGCAGGCACTTCGGTGGGGACTTCGATTTTCCAGACGGTCTTGCCGCCGCTGGCCTTGTCCAGTTCCTTGAGCACGACCTCATGGGCCGAGACTTCGGTCTCGGTTGCCAGCAGCACGGGCAGGGTCAGGGCCGACAGGTCGGCCGTGGCGCGGGTTTCACCCTGGGCGGCGGCGCCGTCGAGCATGTCGATGACCAGCGAGTTCTGGCCGCGCGTCATGGCAAGGTAGACCTCGGCCAGCAGCTCGGCATCGAGCAATGCGCCGTGCAGCGTGCGGTGCGCGTTGCTGACGCCCAGGCGGTCGCACAGGGCATCGAGCGAGTTGCGCTTGCCCGGGAACATCTGGCGCGCTTCGCGCAAGGTGTCGATCACATTGGCCACGTGGTCGCGGAACGGGGGCAGTTTGTGGAGCTTGAACTCCATCTCCAGGAAGCCCATGTCGAACGCGGCGTTGTGGATGATCAGCTCGGCGTCGCGTACGAATTCCTGGATCTCGTGCATGACCTCGGCAAACTTTGGCTTGTCGGCCAGGAAGTCGGCGGTCAGGCCGTGGATGGCCACGGCGTCTTCGGGCACGTCGCGTTCCGGGTTGATGTAGAAGTGCAGGTTGCGGCCGGTCAGGCGGCGGTTCACCAGTTCCACGCAGCCGATTTCGATCAGGCGATCGCCGGTGGCGTGGTTCAGGCCGGTGGTTTCGGTATCGAGAACGATCTGTCGCATGGGGCAGGATTGTAATCGCTCGGCGTGGCCGCGCGACGGATTGCGAGGGTCAGGCGCCGATCGATTCCACGCCGCGGTTGGCCAGGCGGTCTGCGCGCTCGTTGCCCGGATGGCCGGCATGGCCGCGTACCCAGTGCCATTCGATCACGTGAGGTTGCCGGGCTTCGTCCAGGATCTGCCAGAGGTCGGCGTTCTTGACCGGCTTCTTGTCGGCCGTCATCCAGCCGCGCTTTTTCCAGCCGGTAATCCATTCGCTGATGCCCTTCTGCACATATTGCGAATCGGTATAGATATTGATGACGCAGGGCCGCTTGAGCGCGCGCAGCGCCTCGATCACGGCCATCAGCTCCATGCGGTTGTTGGTGGTGGGATTCTCGCCGCCGAAAAGCTCTTTCTCGTGGCCGCCAGAGACCAGCACGGCCCCCCAGCCGCCGGGGCCGGGGTTGCCTTTGCAGGCGCCGTCGGAATAAATCGTGACTTCTTGCATGGATGGAATTCAGGATGGCCCGGCGCTTCAGGCGCCGGGCGTGGTCTTGTGGTGTTTGCCGTGCGTGCCCGTGGGCGTGGCCACCGGGGCCGACACGGGCGCCAGGGCGGGTTTGGTTGTTTTCCAGGCCGGGCCCACCAGGCGGATATTCTTGACGCGCTTGACCGCCGAGATCATGTAGACCGAGCCGAAGATCGGCCACCAGCGGTCGCCGGCTTTCTCCATGAAGGCGGCGCGTTGCAGCCAGCGATCGGTGCGGTAGGGCGGGCAATAGCAGCCAAAGCGCCCGCGGATGATCTCGAAGCCCAGCAGCTTGAGCCAGTCCTTGATCCGCACGAAGCCGATGGTCTGCGCGTCGCTGGGCAGGAAGGGCGACGCGCCCAGCCGATTCAGGCCCTGGCGTGCGCCCCACAGGCTCATCGGGTTGAAGCAGGTGACGACCACGCGACCCTCGGGCATCAGCACGCGCGATACCTCGCGCAGCACTTCGTGCGGATCCTCGGAAAACTCCAGGATGTGGGGCAGCGTGAGCAGGTCGATGCTCTGCGTGTCAAACGGCAGTTCGTCGAACCGGCACAGCAGCTGGCGCGCGTCGGGGTGCGTCTCGCGCGGGCCGTGGGGGCCGGCGCGGTCGTCGAGCGCCAGCGCCGAGAACGGCATGCGGTTCTCGCGCAGCGTGTCGATATGGGGCAGCCCCAGCTGCACCGCGTGGTAGCCGAAGATATCCGTTACCGTCCGGTCATATTGCTGGGCCTCCCATTGGAGCATGTACTGCCCGGGCGGCGACGCCAGCCATTCTTCCCAATCTATAATCGGTCGGTTGGACATAGGAGCACGCATGTTGAAAGTGGAGCCAATCCCCGCCTTTCAGGACAACTATATCTGGGCCATCCACGACGGCAAAAGTGCCGCGGTGGTGGATCCAGGCGAGGCCGAGCCGGTCGAGCGCTTTCTGGCGCAACGCGGGCTGGCACTGGGCGCTATTGTAATCACCCATCACCATGGCGATCATCAGGGAGGCGTATCGGATTTGCTGGAAAGCCATCCGGCCGGCCCCGACGGCGCCCCGATGCCGGTGATCGGACCCGCCGGCGAACGCATCGGACATCGCACCCAGGCCGTGCGCGAGGGCGATACGGTGACGCTGGCACATCCAGCCGCCACCTTCCGTGTGCTGGACGTGCCGGGCCACACCGCCGGCCACGTGGCCTATGTGGGCGACCTGCCCGGTGCAGGCCATGTGGTGTTCTGCGGCGACACCCTGTTCGCCAGCGGGTGCGGGCGCCTGTTCGAGGGGTCGCCGGCGCAGATGCTGGCGTCGCTGGACAAGCTGGCCGCCTTGCCTGGCGATACCCGCGTGTACTGCGCCCACGAATACACGCGCAGCAATGTCCGCTTTGCGCAGGCCGTGGAGCCGGGCAACGCCGACCTGGCGGCGTGGTCGACCCGGGTGGACGCGCTGCGCCAGGCCGATACCCCGACGGTGCCCACCACGGTGGCCCATGAGCGGGCGGTCAATCCGTTCCTGCGGTCGCGCGAGCCGGCGGTGCGCCGGGCCGTGCAGGGGCAGGGCGGCGACGTCAGCAGCGATGCCGCGGCGTTCGGCGCGCTGCGCGGATGGAAAGACAACTTCCGCTAGTCACGCATCGCTAATACATTCCAGACGTTTGCAGGCGGGGGCGGCGGCCGTCAGGGCCGGTGGGAACGGGCCCTGCCACCATTTCTGGTATCGCAAGATGTCCAAATTGCATCTTCGGGAAAATCTCATTGACGCCAACCGGCCTTTTCCATAGGATCAGGCGAAATTTTTGGCGTCACTTTCAGAGAACTTAATGCGATTTGGTCGATTTCTGGCGGTAGTTGCGTGTGCGGCGCTGCTTGCAGCCTGCGCCAGCACACCCACTCCGCCTGCCGGCGAGATGGCCGGCACGCCGACCGCCCTGGAATCCGGTCCGCCCAAGGACCCGCTCAACACGCTGAACAGCACCGGCCGCGCCGGCTCGCTTTCCCGTTCCAACGTCGCCAACGTCGACCAGTCCAGCGTGGACTGGCTGCGCGGACCGTCCTCCGATATCTGGAGCCGCATCCGCAAGGGTTTTGCGATGCCGGACCTGGAAGGCACGCTGGTCGATGACCGCACGCAGTGGTACGCAGCCCGCCCCGACTACATGGAGCGGATGGTGGGCCGGTCGAGCCGCTACCTCTACCACATCGTGGAAGAGCTGGAGCGCCGCAACATGCCGACCGAGCTGGCGCTGCTTCCGTTCGTGGAAAGCGCGTTCAATCCCCAGGCGGAATCCACGGCCAAGGCGGCCGGGATGTGGCAGTTCATCCCCAGCACGGGCAAGACGTACAACCTCAAGCAGAACATGTTCCGCGACGAGCGGCGCGATGTGCTGGCGTCCACCGACGCCGCGCTCGACTACCTGTCGCGGCTTTATGACATGTTCGGCGACTGGCACCTGGCGCTGGCCGCGTACAACTGGGGCGAGGGCGCCGTGTCGCGGGCGATCGCGCGCAACCAGGCGCGCGGGCTGCCCACGGATTACGCCAGCCTGACCATGCCGAACGAGACGCGCTACTACGTGCCGAAGCTGCAGGCGGTGAAGAACATCATCGCCAACCCGGCTGCATATGGCGTGAAGCTGCCCGATATTCCCGATCATCCGTACTTCGTGACGGTGACCACGTCGCGCGATATCGACGTGGCGCTGGCGGCCAAGCTGGCCAACATGCCGCTGGACGAATTCAAGGCGCTGAATCCGTCGTTCAACCGTCCGGTGATCCTGGGGGCGGCCAACCCGCAGATCCTGCTGCCGTTCGATAATGCCGAGCGCTTCCAGTACAACCTCAATACATACCGGGGCGGCCTGTCCACGTGGACGGCCATGACGGTGGACAGCCGCGAGCGCGTGGAAGCGCTGGCCGCGCGGCTCAATGTCGATGTCGACACGCTGCGCGAGATCAACCGCATTCCCAAGGGCATGCGCCTGAAGGCGGGGTCGACGGTGATGATTCCGCGTACCGATCGCCACGACCAGGACATCAGCGCGTCGCTGGTGGACACCGCGATGCTGGCCGTCGAGCCCGATGTGCCCGACGCGCGCCGCGTGGTGGTCAAGGCGGGCCGCAAGGACACGGTGTCGTCGGTGGCTCACCGCTATGGCGTGTCGGTGCGGCAGGTGCAGTCCTGGAACAAGCTGTCGGGCAGCAAGCTCGTGGCCGGCCAGAGCCTGGTGCTGATGCTGCGTGCCAATTCGCCGGCGGCTGCACGGGCCGAGCGCGGCGACGATGGGGACGATACCCCGGCGCGTGGCAAGGCGGCACACGGCAAGACCGTTGCGGCAAAATCGGAGAAAGCCGAGAAGGCATCGGTCTCCAGGTCGTCGAAAGCCGAAAAGGCTGAGCCGCGCAAGCGCGTGGTGGTCGAGGCCGCGCCGCGCAAGGGCGCCAGCAAGTCGACCAGCAAGCCGGCACCGGCTGCGCCTGCCAAGCCGACGCCTTCGGCCAAGTCTGCGAAGGGTCATTCTCGCTGATCGGCGACAGCCGCCCCGCTGACGTCGCGGGGCCCTGTTGCCGACTGGCTGCCTGATTGACAGCCATCAACGACCCCACGGGTTCCGGGCGACCAAAGTGACGCTTTCCCTGTCACTTTCGCCCATGTCTCTTCTCCGAACCCTCTCCATCCTGCCGCTGGCTGCGGCATGCCTTGGTACCGCATGCGATACCGGGCACTCCGAATCAAATCCTGAATACACCGCCCCAAAACTGGTGGCCCATCGCGCCGGCACTGCGGATCGTCAGGAAAACACGCTGGTCGCCATCGAGTCGTCGCTAGCGCAGCGGGTTGACATGATCTGGCTGTCGGTCCAGTTGAGCGCCGATGGGGTACCTGTGCTGTACCGTCCGGCATCGCTAGGCGCGCTGACCAACGGCACGGGAAAGGTGGCCGACTGGTCCGCTGCCGCGCTTGGCCGGCTCAACGCGGGATGGCAATTTGTCCAGACCGCGCCCGATGGCAGCAAGCGATATCCCTATCGCGACCAGCCGGTAGGTATTCCGACGTTGCGCGATGCCTTGCGCGCCATTCCCGCCGCAGTGCCCGTCGTGCTCGACATGAAATCGATGCCGGCGGCGCCGCTGACTTTTGCTGTGGCCCAGGTGCTGACATCGGAAAATGCCTGGGATCGCGCGTTGATCTATTCGACCGAGGCGGATTTCCAGCAGACCTTTGCCGCGTGGCCCAGGGCGCGTCTGTTCGAGTCGCGCGATGCGACGCGCAACCGGCTTGTGACCGCCACGCTGGGCCAGGCTTGCGGCACGCCGCCGGCTTCCGGCATGTGGGCCGGTTTCGAGTTGCGCCGGGACGTGGAAGTGGTGGAGACATTCACTCTGGGGGAAGGGCGCTCGCCCGTAAGTGCCGTCTTTTGGACCCCGGAATCCGTGAGCTGCTACCGCGCCAGGGCGCAGGCCAACCTTGTGGCGTTCGGTGTCAACGATACGGCCGCCTACTGCGAGGCCAAACGGTTGGGCCTCGACGCCGTCATGGTAGATTCTCCAGAAAAGATGGCCGGTATCCGTGCCCAGGTGGTGCAGGACTCCGCGCGGTGCAAGCAGTAGGCGCCGCACGGCAGCCCATCCACCTCAGGCCGGCCGCAGCCATCCGCACCGCATTACGACAAACGACAAGCGGAGGAGACACATCATGACGGCAAGCCGTGCCCTGCACGCGCGTTCCCTGTCCGACAAGGCGGGATTCTGGGCCGAACAGGCCGCGCGCATCGACTGGGAAACCCCGTTCGAGCGCGTGCTCGACGACAGCCATCCGCCATTCGCGCGCTGGTTTGTCGGCGGGCGGACCAATCTCTGCCACAACGCCATCGATCGCCATCTGGCCGAGAGGGCCGACCAGCGTGCGTTGGTTTATGTGTCGACCGAGACCGATACGGAGCAGGTCTACACGTATCGCCAGCTGCACGACGAGGTGAACCGCATGGCCGCCACGCTGCAGGCCCTGGGCGTGCAACGTGGCGACCGGGTGCTGGTCTATATGCCGATGATCCCCGAGGCGATGTTCGCGATGCTGGCGTGTACCCGCATCGGGGCCGTGCATTCCGTGGTGTTCGGCGGGTTTGCATCGGTCAGCCTGACGGCGCGTATCGACGACGCAAAACCCAAGGTGATCGTCAGCGCCGACGCCGGATCGCGCGCGGGCAAGGTGGTGCCGTACAAGCCGCTGCTGGACGAGGCGATCCGGCTGGCCGGCCATCATCCGGACAAGGTGTTGCTGGTGGACCGCAAGTTGGCCGACATGCCGCGCACGGCCGGCCGCGACGAAGATTACGCCGCCTGGCGCGACAGGATGGCCGGCCAGCAGGTGCCCTGCGTTTGGCTGGAATCCAGCGAGCCGTCGTACGTGCTGTACACCTCGGGTACCACGGGCAAGCCCAAGGGCGTGCAGCGCGATACCGGCGGCTATGCGGTGGCGCTGGCTACGTCGATGGAATACATCTTCTGCGGCAAGCCCGGTGACACGATGTTCACGGCGTCAGACGTGGGCTGGGTCGTGGGGCACAGTTATATCGTCTACGCGCCGCTGCTGGCCGGCATGACGACGGTGATGTACGAAGGCACGCCGATCCGCCCGGACGGCGGCATTCTCTGGAAGATCGTGGAACGGCATGGCGTGAATATCATGTTCAGCGCGCCCACCGCCATCCGCGTGCTCAAGAAGCAGGACCCGGCGCTGCTGCGCCAGTACGACCTGTCCAGCCTGCGGCTGCTGTTCCTGGCGGGCGAGCCGCTCGATGAACCCACGGCGCGCTGGATCCAGGACGGCATCGGCAAGCCTGTGGTCGACAACTACTGGCAGACCGAATCGGGCTGGCCGATCATCGCGATCCAGCGCGGTGTCGAGGCATTGCCGGCCAAGCTGGGATCGCCCGGGGTGCCGGCCTATGGCTATGACCTGCGGATCGTGGACGAGGGAACCGGCGAGGAGTGCCCGCCGAACCAGAAGGGCGTGGTGGCCATCGACTACCCGCTGCCGCCCGGCTGCATGACCACGGTGTGGGGCGACAACGACCGGTTCGTGCGCACCTACTGGTCGGCGGTGCCGAACCGGCAGAGCTATTCGACGTTCGACTGGGGCGTGCGCGACGAGGACGGCTACGTTTTCATCCTCGGCCGGACTGACGATGTGATCAACGTTGCCGGCCATCGGCTGGGCACGCGCGAGATCGAGGAAAGCCTGTCGTCGCACCCGGGCGTGGCCGAGGTGGCCGTGGTGGGCGTGCAGGACGCGCTGAAAGGGCAGGTGGCGCTGGGCTTCTGCATCGCCCGAGATGCCAGCCGCACCGGTTCGGACGCCGATCGCCTGATCTTCGAGGGTGAACTGATGAAGACCGTGGAACAGCAACTGGGCGCGGTGGCGCGGCCGGCACGCGTGTTCTTTGTCAACGCGCTGCCGAAGACCCGCTCGGGCAAGCTGCTGCGCCGCGCCATCCAGGCCGTGGCCGAAGGGCGCGATCCGGGCGACCTGACAACGATCGAAGATCCGACCGCGCTGGATCAGGTGAAAGACGT
The DNA here is from genome assembly GCF_056097175.1 of Cupriavidus sp. HE11. Classification (NCBI taxonomy): domain Bacteria; kingdom Pseudomonadati; phylum Pseudomonadota; class Betaproteobacteria; order Burkholderiales; family Burkholderiaceae; genus Cupriavidus; species Cupriavidus sp. HE11. Next base: position 578,051 of record NZ_CP184464.1, on the reverse strand, counting down.
CCTGAGCTGACTGATGTGCTGAAAGCTCCCCTTTCCTGCGTGTGCAGGAGAGGGGCAGCACCGGGCGCCGCCTAAAATTGTTCTTGCCAGTCATCGTCGAGCACCCTAATATTTTAAGGATAAAATATTTAACCCTGATGTAGAGCGCCTTCGGCCCCGTGCCGCAGGCGTGCAGGAGACTGACAGATGCGTGTCCTCTGTATTGGTGGCGGCCCGGCAGGGCTGTACTTTGGCCTGCTGATGAAGCTGCAGGATCCGTCCAACGAGGTGGTGGTGGTCGAGCGCAACCGACCCTACGACACGTTTGGCTGGGGCGTGGTGTTTTCCGATGCCACGCTCGAAAACCTGAAGCTGGCCGATCCGGTCAGCGCGGCCGAGATCAACGCGGCGTTCAACCACTGGGACGATATCGACATCCATATCGGTGGCCGCACGATCCGCTCGGGCGGGCACGGCTTCATCGGCATTGGCCGCAAGCGGCTGCTGAACATCCTGCAGGCCCGCTGCGAGGCGCTGGGTGTGAAGCTGGTATTCGAGACCGATGCCACCGACGACCAGGCGCTGGCGCAGCAGTACAACGCCGACCTGGTGATTGCCTCCGATGGCATCAACAGCCGCATTCGCACGCGCTACGCCGACACCTTTGCACCCGACATCGACACGCGCCAGTGCCGCTTTGTCTGGCTGGGCACGCACAAGCTGTTCGACGCGTTCACGTTCGCGTTCGAGAAGACCGAGCATGGCTGGTTCCAGGCCCATGCCTATCGCTTTGACGACGACACGTCGACCTTTATCGTCGAGGTCCCGGAGCCCGTGTGGCGCGCCGCCGGCATCGAGCAGATGAGCCAGGAAGAGGGCGTGGCCTATTGCGAGCGGCTGTTCGCCCGCCATCTGGACGGCCACCGGCTGATCAGCAATGCCACGCACCTGCGCGGCTCGGCGAACTGGATCCGCTTCCCGCGCGTGATCTGTCACCGCTGGGTGCACTGGAACACGCTGGCCGACGGCCGCCGCGTGCCGGTGGTGCTGATGGGCGATGCCGCGCATACCGCGCATTTCTCCATCGGGTCGGGCACCAAGCTGGCCCTGGAAGATGCGATCGACCTGGCGAACGAGATCGGCGCGCAACGCGGCGCCGGTGTGGATGGGTTGCCCGAGGCGCTGACGCGCTACGAGGCCACGCGCAGCGTCGAGGTGCTGAAGATCCAGAATGCCGCGCGCAATTCCACCGAGTGGTTCGAGAACGTCGAGCGCTATGCGGGCATGGCGCCCGAGCAGTTCGCGTACTCGCTGCTGACGCGTTCGCAGCGGATTTCGCACGAAAACCTGCGCGTGCGCGACGCGGGCTATGTCGACGGTTTCGAGCAATGGCTGGCCGCTCAGGCCGGTGTGCCGCAGGAGACGCTGAAGCTGCGCGCCGCGGATGGCGATGCGGGCCTGCCACCGATGTTCACGCCGTTCACGGTGCGCGGCGTCACGCTGAAGAACCGCGTGGTCGTCAGCCCGATGGCGATGTACTCGTCGGTCGATGGCGTGCCGGGGGACTTTCACCTGGTACATCTGGGCTCGCGGGCCATGGGTGGTGCCGGCATGGTGGTGGCCGAGATGACCTGCGTGTCGCCGGACGCCCGCATTACGCCGGGATGCCCGGGCCTGTGGAACGACACGCAGCGCGATGCGTGGAAGCGCATCGTCGACTTTGTGCATGCCAACAGCGACGCCCGCATCGCCATGCAACTGGGCCATGCCGGGCGCAAGGGCTCCACGCAGCTGGGCTGGGAGAAGATGGACTATCCGCTGGCCCAGGGCAACTGGCCGCTGGAATCGGCATCGCCGCTGCCGTACATGCCCGGTGTGTCGCAGGTGCCGCGCGAAATGACGCGCGCCGACATGGACCGTGTGCGCGACGACTTTGTCGCCAACGCCCGCCGTGCGGCGGAGGCCGGCTTCGACTGGCTGGAACTGCACTGCGCGCACGGCTACCTGCTGTCGAGCTTTATCTCGCCGCTGACCAATGTGCGCACCGATGACTACGGCGGCTCGCTTGCCAATCGGCTGCGCTTTCCGCTGGAAGTCTTTGCCGCGGTGCGTGCGGTCTGGCCGCAGGACAAACCGATGTCGGTGCGGATCTCGGCCCACGACTGGGTCGACGGTGGCATCACGGCTGACGATGCCGTGCAGATCGCCCGGGCCTTCAAGGCGGCCGGCGCCGACATGATCGACTGCTCGTCCGGGCAGGTCAGCCCCGACCAGGCGCCGGTCTACGGCCGGATGTACCAGACGCCGTTTGCCGACCGCATCCGCAACGAGGCGGGCATCCCGACGATTGCCGTCGGCGCCATCTTCGAGGCCGACCACGTCGATAGCATCGTGGCGGCAGGCCGCGCCGACCTGTGCGCGATTGCACGCCCGCACCTGGCCGATCCGGCGTGGACGCTGCACGAAGCCGCGCGTCTGGGCTACCGCGATGTCGCGTGGCCGAAGCAGTACGTGGCCGGCAAGCGGCAACTCGAAACCAACCTGGCGCGTGCGGCCGCGTACGCGCAGCAACCGGGGAAGTAATCATGGCGATGGCATTGCAAGGCCGCCATGCGCTGGTCACCGGCGGAGGGCGCGGCATCGGTGCCGCGATTGCCCGCAGGCTGCTGGAAGAAGGCGCCAGCGTGACGCTGGTGGGCCGCGACTGCACGGTGCTGGATGCGGCAATGCAGGCGCTGGAACCGCTGGCCGTGGACGGCGCGGCGCTGGGCGCGGCGGCGGCCGATATTACCGATGCCGACGAGGTGGCCGCGGCCTTCGCACAAGCCACCAGCGAGCGCGGCCCGATCACGCTGCTGATAAACAACGCGGGCCAGGCCCATAGCGCCCCGTTCGGCAAGACCGACCTGGCGCTGTGGCAGCGCATGCTCGATGTCAACCTGACGGGCACCTTCCTGTGTACCCAGGCGGCGCTGCCCGCGATGCTGGAGCAGGGCTGGGGGCGCATCGTCAACGTCGCGAGCACGGCAGGACTGATCGGCTACGGTTATGTCAGCGCCTATTGCGCGGCCAAGCACGGCGTGATCGGCCTGACCCGTGCGCTGGCGCTGGAGCTGGCGCCCAAGGGCATCACCGTGAACGCGGTGTGCCCCGGCTATACCGAGACCGACATCGTGCGCGATGCGGTAGCCAATATCGTCGGCAAGACCGGCCGCACCGAAGAACAGGCCCGCGCCGAACTGGCCGCCCGCAATCCGCAGCGCCGGCTGGTGCAGCCCGACGAGGTGGCCGACGCCGTGGCCTGGCTGTGCCGCCCATCGGCATCCGCGATCACCGGGCAGGCCGTGCCGGTGGCGGGCGGCGAGGTGATGGCGGGGTGATTGCGTGGTGATGGCGTGGTGAAGCACCGAATGTTTGCTCCCCTCTCCCGCTAGCGGGAGAGGGGCTGGGGGAGAGGGCGGGCCGCCTCTCCCCCGACCCCTCTCACGCCGTGAGAGAGGGGAGAACACAGACTGGAGACAGAGAAGAGATGACCGAAATTGCACTGGACATGCGTCACCACAAGCGCGCATTTGCCGATTACCAGCCGAAGCACTTCCTGTGGTCGGTGTCGGCCGACAGCAAGGTGGCGACGATCACGCTGAACCGGCCGGAGCGCAAGAATCCGCTGACTTTCGATTCCTATGCGGAGCTGCGCGACCTGTTCCGTGGGCTGTGCTACGCCACCGACATCAAGGCCGTAGTGATTACCGGCGCGGGCGGCAACTACTGCTCGGGCGGCGACGTCCACGAGATCATCGGGCCGCTGACGCGCATGTCGATGCCCGAGCTGCTCGACTTCACGCGCATGACGGGCGATCTGGTCAAGGCCATGCGCGCCTGCCCGCAGCCGGTGATCAGCGCCGTGGACGGCATCTGCGCCGGCGCGGGCGCGATGATGGCGCTGGCGTCGGACCTGCGACTGGGGACGCCGCAGGCCAAGACGGCTTTCCTGTTCGTCCGCGTGGGCCTGGCCGGCGCGGACATGGGCGCCTGCACGCTGCTGCCGCGCATGATCGGGCAGGGCCGCGCCAGCGAACTGCTGTACACGGGCCGCTCGATGACGGCGGAGGAAGGGCTCCAATGGGGCTTCTTCAATGCGCTGCATGCATCGGACGTGGTGCGGGAGCAAGCGCAGGCGCTGGCCGCCCAGATTGCTGCGGGCCCCACGTTCGCGCATGGCGTGACCAAGAAGCTGCTGCACCAGGAATGGAACATGGGCGTGGACGAGGCCATCGAGGCCGAAGCCGAGGCGCAGGCCATCTGCATGCAGACGCGCGACTTCCGGCGCGCCTACGATGCATTCGTGGCGAAGCAGAAGCCCGTGTTCGAAGGCGATTGAGGAGCCGGCATGAGCGACAAGACCTATCTCGACCTGCCGTTCTTCGACGACGCGCATCGCCAGCTTGAACGCAATCTCGATGGCTGGTGTGGCGAGCACCTGCGCGATATCGATCATCACGACGCCGATGCCGCGTGCCGGACGCTGGTGCGCCAGCTGGGCCACGCTGGCTGGCTGCGCTACTGCGTGCCGGCGGCCTACGGCGGCGCCTTGCCGGCGCTGGACTCGCGCGCGCTGTGCCTGCTGCGCGAAACGCTGGCCCGTCACGATGGCCTGGCCGATTTCGCCTTTGCGATGCAGGGCCTGGGTTCGGGCGCCATCACGCTGGCCGGCAGCGACGCGGTGCGCGAACGCTACCTGCCGCGCGTGGCCCGGGGCGAGGCGATTGCGGCCTTCGCGCTGTCGGAGCCTGAGGCCGGGTCCGATGTGGCGGCCATGCAATGCAGCGCGCGGCTGTCCGACGACGGCAGCTACTACGTGCTGGACGGCGCCAAGACCTGGATTTCGAATGGTGGCATTGCCGATTTCTACTGCGTGTTCGCGCGAACTGGCGAGGCGCCCGGCGCGCGTGGCATTACGGCATTCGTGGTCGATGCCGACGCGCCAGGGTTGTCCATCGCCGAACGGATCGATGTGATCGCCCCGCATCCGCTTGCCACGCTGCGTTTCGACAACTGCCGCGTGCCGGTGGGCAACCGGCTGGGCGAGGCGGGGCAGGGCTTCAAGGTGGCGATGATGACGCTGGACATCTTCCGCGCGTCGGTGGCGGCGGCCGCGCTGGGTTTTGGCCGCGCCGCGCTGGACGACGCGCTGGCGCGTGCCACGTCGCGGCCGATGTTCGGCGGCGTGCTGGCCGACCTGCAACTGACGCAGGCCGCCATTGGCGAAATGGCGACGGCCATCGACTCGGCCGCGTTGCTGACCTACCGCGCCGCCTGGCTGCGCGACGTGCGCCAGCAGCGCACCACGCGCGAGGCGGCCATGGCCAAGATGGTGGCTACCGAGAATGCGCAGCAGGTGATCGACCGCGCCGTGCAGATCTTTGGCGGCCTGGGCGTCAAGGTGGGCACGCGCGTGGAGAGCCTGTACCGCGAGATCCGCTCGCTGCGCATCTACGAAGGCGCCACCGAAGTGCAGAAACTGATCATCGCGCGCGAGACGCTTGCGGCGCGCCAGGCCTGACGCATCGAACCGAATCCAACAGGAGACAAGCATGGTCGCCCCCACCATCGTCCCGAATGCCGGCGCCAGTGCCGCCTCGGGCGCCGCCACGGCGCACGTCGACACATTCGCCAGGGACCGCCTGCCGCCGGCCGGCACGTGGCCGGTGTTCCAGTTCAACGACGACACGCGCTACCCGGCGCGGCTGAACGCGGCCGTGGAGCTGGTGGATCGTCATGTGTCGGCAGGCAACGGCCAGCGCGTGGCCGTGCGACACGAGCACGACGGAAGCATTGAAACGGTGACCTACGCGCAGTTGGCGGCGCTGGTCAGCCGCATCGCCCATGTGCTGGTGGAAGACATGAAGCTGGTGCCGGGCAACCGCGTGCTGCTGCGCGGGCCGAACAACCTGATGATGGCGGCCAGCTGGCTGGCAACGGTCAAGGCGGGGCTGATCGCTGTGCCGACGATGCCGCTGCTGCGGGCCAAGGAACTGCGCCAGATCATCGACAAGGCGCAGGTCTCGGCTGCGCTGTGCGACGCACGGTTGCGCGAGGAACTGGAAGCCAACCAGCGCGCCGACGGCGAGCACTACTGCCCGACGCTGACCACGGTGCGCTACTTCAACGGCACCGGTGCAGGGTCGCTGGAAGCCGCGATGGACGGCAAGCCGGATACCTTCGCGCCCTGCGACACCGCTGCCGACGACATCTGCCTGATCGCGTTCACGAGCGGCACCACGGGCCAGCCCAAAGGCACCGTGCACTTCCATCGCGATGTACTGGCGATGTGCGACCTGTTCCCGCGCCACGTGCTCAAGCCCACGCCGGACGATGTGTTCTGCGGCACGCCGCCCATCGCGTTCACGTTCGGGCTGGGCGGCATGCTGTGTTTCCCGCTGCGCATCGGCGCGAGTACGGCGCTGGCGGAGAAGCTCACGCCCGAGACGCTGCTCAAGCTGATCCAGGACCATCGCGCCACGGTGGTGTTCACGGCGCCAACCTTCTACCGCCAGATGGCCACACTGGCAAAGAACTTCGATATCGGCAGCCTTAAGAAGAGCGTGTCGGCTGGCGAGGCGCTGCCCGACGCCACGCGTCAGGCGTGGAAGGCAGCCACCGGCATCGAGATGACCGACGGGCTCGGCGGCACCGAGATGATGCATATCTTCGTTTCCAGTGCCGGCGCCGATGTGCGGCCCGGTGCGGTGGGCCGCGTGGTGCCGGGCTACGAGGCGCGCATCGTCGACGACAACATGCAGCCGGTGCCGCCCCGCACCGTGGGCAAGCTCGCCGTGCGCGGTCCCACCGGTTGCCGGTATCTCGACGACCCGCGCCAGGAAGCCTATGTGCGCGACGGCTGGAACCTGCCCGGCGACACCTTCATGTCCGACGAGGACGGCTACTACTTCTATCAGGCCCGCTCCGACGACATGATCATTTCGGCCGGGTACAACATCGCCGGACCCGAGGTGGAGGGCACGCTGATGAAGCATGAGTTCGTGGCCGAGTGCGGCGTGGTGGGCGCGGCCGACGCAGAGCGCGGCCAGGTGGTGACGGCCTACGTGGTGCTGCGCCCTGGCGTGGAAGCCGGCGAGATCACGCGTACCACCCTGCAGGACTACTGCAAGCGCGAGATCGCGCCCTACAAGTATCCGCGCCGCATCGAGTTCGTGGCCGCGCTGCCGCGCACCGAGACCGGCAAGCTGCAGCGCTTCAGGCTGCGCCAGATGGCGAACGAAGGCGGCCTGCCGTGAGCGAGGTATTCCGCAACCACGTGCGCATCCGCTTCAAGCATTGCGACGCTGCCGGCATCGTGTTCTATCCGCGCTACTTCGAGATGCTGAATGACTTTGTCGAGGACTGGTTCGCCGATGCGCTGGACTGGCCGTTCGACGTCATGCATGGAGTAGGGCACGCCGGCATTCCCACGGCCGAACTGCAGTGCCGCTTCGAGGCGCCGAGCCGCCTGGGCGAACTGCTGACCCGCGAACTGCGCGTCACGCATATCGGCCGCAGCAGCTTTGCCGTGGAGATCCGCTTTGCCGGCCCGGATGGCAACACGCGCATGGCCATCACCCAGCGGCTGGTCTGCGTGGATACGCGCGAGATGACCTCGCAGCCGCTGCCGGACCCCGTACGCACCGCGATGGGGCGCTACCTGGCGCCCGCCGCGCGGCCCTGAACAATCCGGACGATCCGGACGATCCGAACGAACTGACTGGCAACACCGAGAGGACAGAACATGCTGAAGACATTGCAACCGCCCGACTGGGCAGCGCCCAGGGGCTACGCCAACGGCATCATGGCCGAGATGCAGGTGGGCAGCCGCCTGATCTTCGTGGGTGGGCAGATTGGCTGGAACGGCCAGTGCGAATTCGAGACCGACGACTTCGCGTTGCAGGTGGCGCAGGCGCTGCGCAATATCGTAGCGGTGCTGGAGCAGGGTGGGGCACGGCCCGAGCACATCGCGCGCATGACCTGGTATGTGAAGGACAAGGCCGAATACGTGGGCGCCTACAAGGCCATCGGCCAGCACTATCGCGATATCGTCGGCCGGCATTTCCCGGCGATGACAGCCGTGGAGGTGGCCGATCTCATCGAGCCGCGTGCCAAGGTGGAAATCGAGGTCACGGCGGTGGTGCCGCCGGCGGTGTAAATCACCCGGCGAACCTGCGAAGCCCGGCCGTGCGGCGCCATGTCATTCCCATGACAGGTAAGCCGCACGCCGCTTCTGTCCATCGTAAGTTGTTGAATACTTGAGAAATTGGGTGCGGCGGGATATAATTCGAAAGTTTCGCTTTCAGAACCCTTCACCCTAGCGCCTACCGTATTCCACCTTCCGCCGCCCCCGATTGCGCGCGTTTTTCATGCACTGCAAAAAAGTGATGAAAAAGCCATGCGCCAGCCGGTCCCTTCAATGGGCCGCCCACGGGGCACGAGGCGTTGAGCAGGTCGGTCACGGGGTGAGTCCAGCAGGAGCCTACCCGTGTTACCGTCTTTTCCGTCCGCCATCCTCGCGCTTGCAGACGGCACGGTCTTTCGTGGCTATTCCATCGGCGCTTCCGGCCATACGATCGGCGAAGTGGTGTTCAACACCGCCATCACCGGTTATCAGGAAATCCTCACCGACCCGAGCTATTCCCGGCAGATCGTCACGCTGACGTATCCGCATATCGGCAATTACGGCGTCAATCCTGAGGATGTAGAAGCCACGAAAGTCCATGCCGCCGGCCTGATCATCAAGGATCTGCCGCTTCTGGCCTCCAACTTCCGCAAGGAACACACGCTCGCCCACTACCTGAAGCAGGAAAAGGTCGTGGCGATCGCCGGTATCGATACCCGCAAGCTGACCCGTATCCTCCGCGAGAAGGGCGCCCAGAACGGCTGCATCCTGGCAGGCGAGGACAACGTGCAGAAGGCCATCGACCTGGCGCGCTCGTTCCCGGGCCTGTCGGGCATGGACCTGGCAAAGGTCGTGTCCGTCAAGGAACCGTACGAGTGGACCCAGACCGAATGGAAGCTGGGCGAAGGCTACGGCAAGCAGGACAAGCCGCAGTTCCACGTGGTGGCCTATGACTACGGCGTCAAGTTCAACATCCTGCGCATGCTGGCCGAGCGCGGCTGCAAGGTGACGGTGCTGCCGGCGCAAGCCAGCGCGGCCGACGCCCTGGCGCTGAATCCGGACGGCATCTTCCTGTCGAACGGCCCTGGCGACCCCGAGCCGTGCGACTACGCCATCGCCGCCACGCGCGAGTTCATCGCCCGCGACATCCCCACGTTCGGCATCTGCCTGGGTCACCAGATCATGGCACTGGCCGTGGGCGCGAAGACGCTCAAGATGAGCACGGGCCACCATGGCGCGAACCATCCGGTCAAGGATCATGACGATGGTCGTGTGGTGATTACGTCGCAGAACCACGGTTTCGCCGTCGATGCGTCGACGCTGCCGGCCAACGCGCGTGTGACGCACACGTCGCTGTTCGACGGCACGCTGCAAGGCTTCGCGCTGACCGACAAGCCTGCCTTCTGCTTCCAGGGTCACCCGGAAGCGTCGCCGGGTCCGCATGACATCGCGTACCTGTTCGACCGCTTCACGAAGCTGATGCAGGACGCCCGTGCCAAGGCGGCTGCCTGACGCGGCGAGATGACGCTTTCGAGAGACCTGAACAGGACCTGCCCGCCATGACTGCTTTCATGCACGCCAGCTTCGGCATCACCGACTTCTGGACCTATGTGCTCGGCACGATCTTCATCGTGCTGCTGCCGGGGCCGAACTCGATGTATGTGTTGTCGGTGGCCGCCCAGCGCGGCGTGCGTGCCGGCTACAAGGGCGCGTGCGGCGTGTTCGTGGGCGATGCCATCCTGATGGTGCTGTCGGCCGCGGGCGTGGCCTCGCTGCTCAAGGCCAGCCCGGCGTTGTTCCACGTGATCAAGTACGTGGGCGCCGGCTACCTGGGCTGGATCGGCTTCCAGATGTTGCGCGGGGCAGTGCGCAACTGGTCGAAGCCGGCAAGCCCGGACAACGCGGCGGCGCAGGCAGCGACCGTGCCCGTGGACAGGTCTGCGAACCCGTTCACCAAGGCGCTGGTCATCAGCCTGCTGAACCCGAAGGCCATCCTGTTCTTTATCTCGTTCTTCATCCAGTTCGTGGATCCGCAGTTCGCGTATCCGGCGCTGTCGTTCGTGGCGCTGGGGCTGGTCTGCCAGATCTGCAGCTTCGCGTACCTGACGACGATCATCTTCGTGGGCGCGCGGCTGGCCGATGCATTCCGCCGCCGCCGGCGCCTGTCCGCAGGCATGTCGAGCGGGGTCGGCGCGATGTTCATCGGCTTCGGCGCCAAGCTGGCCACGGCCACCCTGGGCTGACGATCCAAAACCTGATATCCGGTACGGGCCGCGGGAACTTGCGGGCCGGCCAACAAAGAGAGCGTGCAATGCCAAAGCGCACAGACATCAAGAGCATCCTAATCATCGGCGCAGGCCCGATCATCATCGGCCAGGCGTGCGAATTCGACTACTCCGGCGCACAGGCCTGCAAGGCGCTGCGCGAAGAGGGCTTCAAGGTCATCCTGGTCAACTCGAACCCGGCGACCATCATGACGGACCCGAACACGGCCGACGTGACGTACATCGAGCCCATCACCTGGGAAGTGGTCGAGCGCATCATCGAGAAAGAGCGCCCGGACGCCATCCTGCCGACCATGGGCGGCCAGACCGCGCTGAACTGCGCACTGGACCTGCATCGCCATGGCGTGCTGGACAAGTACAAGGTGGAACTGATCGGCGCCTCGCCGGAAGCCATCGACAAGGCCGAAGACCGCCAGAAGTTCAAGGATGCGATGACCAAGATTGGCCTGGGTTCGGCCAAGTCGGGTATCGCCCATTCGATGGACGAGGCCGTGGCCGTGCAGTCGCGCATCGCCCAGGAAACCGGCACCGCCGGCTACCCGATCGTGATCCGTCCGTCGTTCACGCTGGGCGGCACCGGCGGCGGCATCGCCTACAACCGCGAAGAGTTCGAAGAGATCTGCAAGCGCGGCCTGGACCTGTCGCCCACGCGCGAACTGCTGATCGAGGAATCGCTGCTCGGCTGGAAGGAATACGAGATGGAAGTGGTCCGCGACAAGGCGGACAACTGCATCATCATCTGCTCGATCGAAAACCTGGACCCGATGGGCATCCACACTGGTGACTCGATCACCGTGGCCCCGGCCCAGACGCTGACCGACAAGGAATACCAGATCCTGCGTAACGCCTCGCTGGCCGTGCTGCGCGAGATCGGCGTGGACACCGGCGGTTCGAACGTGCAGTTCTCGATCAATCCGAAGGATGGCCGGATGATCGTGATCGAGATGAACCCGCGTGTGTCGCGTTCGTCGGCACTGGCCTCGAAGGCCACGGGCTTCCCGATCGCCAAGGTCGCGGCCAAGCTGGCCGTGGGCTACACGCTGGACGAGCTGAAGAACGAAATCACCGGCGGCCAGACCCCGGCGTCGTTCGAGCCGTCGATCGACTACGTGGTCACCAAGGTGCCGCGTTTCGCGTTCGAGAAATTCCCGGCTGCCGACAGCCACCTGACCACCCAGATGAAGTCGGTGGGCGAAGTGATGGCCATGGGCCGTACCTTCCAGGAATCGTTCCAGAAGGCCCTGCGTGGCCTGGAAGTGGGCGTGGACGGCCTGGACGAGAAGTCGACCGACCGCGACGAAGTGATCGAGGAAATCGGCGAAGCCGGCCCGGACCGTATCTGGTACGTGGGCGACGCGTTCCGCCTGGGCATGTCGCTGGAAGAGGTCTACGCCGAGACCGACATCGATCCGTGGTTCCTGGCCCAGATCGAAGACATCGTCAAGACCGAAGGCCTGGTGCGCAACCGCACGCTGGAAAGCCTGTCGGCTGTCGAGTTGCGCTTCCTGAAGCAAAAGGGCTTCTCGGACCGCCGCCTGGCCAGGCTGCTCAAGACCAACGCCAAGGCCGTGCGCGAGGCGCGTCTGGCACAGAACGTGCGCCCGGTCTACAAGCGCGTGGACACCTGCGCGGCCGAGTTCGCCACCAACACCGCCTACATGTACGGCACGTACGAAGCCGAGCATGGCGAGTGCGAGGCGGACCCGACGACGAACAAGAAGATCATGGTGCTGGGCGGTGGCCCGAACCGGATCGGCCAGGGTATCGAGTTCGACTACTGCTGCGTGCATGCCGCGCTGGCACTGCGCGAAGACGGGTACGAGACCATCATGGTCAACTGCAACCCGGAAACCGTGTCGACCGACTATGACACCTCGGACCGCCTGTACTTCGAGCCGCTGACGCTCGAAGACGTGCTGGAAATCGTCGACAAGGAAAAGCCGGTTGGCGTGATCGTCCAGTACGGCGGCCAGACCCCGCTGAAGCTTGCGCTGGACCTGGAAGCCAACGGCGTGCCCATCATCGGCACGAGCCCGGACATGATCGACGCCGCGGAAGACCGCGAGCGTTTCCAGAAGCTGCTGCAGGACCTGGGCCTGCGCCAGCCGCCGAACCGCACGGCCCGTGCCGAGGACGAAGCACTGCGCCTGGCCGAGGAAATCGGCTATCCGCTGGTGGTGCGTCCGTCGTACGTGCTGGGTGGCCGCGCCATGGAAATCGTGCACGAGCCGCGTGACCTCGAGCGCTACATGCGCGAGGCCGTGAAGGTGTCGAACGACTCGCCGGTGCTGCTGGACCGCTTCCTGAACGACGCGATCGAATGCGATGTGGACGCCCTGTGCGACGGCCAGCGCGTGTTCATCGGCGGCGTGATGGAGCACATCGAACAGGCAGGCGTCCACTCGGGCGACTCGGCCTGCTCGCTGCCGCCGTACTCGCTGTCGCAGGCTACCGTCGACGAACTGAAGCGCCAGACCGCAGCGATGGCCAAGGCGCTGAACGTGATTGGCCTGATGAACGTGCAGTTCGCCATCCAGCAGAAGAACGGCGAAGACATCGTCTACGTGCTGGAAGTGAACCCGCGTGCGTCGCGCACGGTGCCGTACGTGTCGAAGGCTACCGGCCTGTCGTTGGCGAAGATCGCCGCGCGCTGCATGGCCGGCCAGTCGCTGGACTCGCAAGGCATTGGCGCGGAAGTCGTGCCGCCGTACTTCAGCGTCAAGGAAGCCGTGTTCCCGTTCAACAAGTTCCCGGGCGTGGATCCGGTCCTCGGACCTGAAATGCGTTCCACCGGCGAAGTGATGGGCGTGGGCAAGGTGTTCGGCGAAGCGCTGTTCAAGAGTCAGCTGGCTGCCGGTTCGCGTCTGCCCGAGAAGGGCACCGTGCTGATCACGGTGAAGGACAGCGACAAGCCGCGCGCCGTGACAGTGGCCCGCATGCTGCACGACCTGGGCTACCCGATCGTCGCCACGCGCGGTACGGCTTCGGCCATCGAGGCTGCCGGCATCCCGGTCCGCGTGGTCAACAAGGTCAAGGACGGCCGTCCGCACATCGTGGACATGATCAAGAACGGCGAACTGGCCCTGGTCTTCACGACCGTGGACGAGACGCGCACGGCAATCGCCGATTCGCGGTCGATCCGTATCGCCGCGCTGGCTGCCCGCGTGCCGTACTACACCACCATCGCCGGCGCCAACGCCGCGGTGGAAGGCCTGAAGCACATGCAGAGCCTGGAGGTCTACGACCTGCAAGGCCTGCACAAGCAACTGGCCTGATCCAGGCCGGTCGAGTGCCGTCTATGCTGCGGTGCGGGGAAACGCCCCCGTGCCGCAGCGCTGCCGCCGGGTTGATACCGGCGGCGGTTCTGGCCTAAACTACGTCGAATTCGCTGATCGATCCGTGCCCTGGTGCCGGTTCGATCCCATCTGAAAGCCGCGGTCGAGCGGAAGTGCTGACCGGCAGAATTGCTGCCGGAGCATGGTTCCAGCTCCGCTGCGGCTCATTTTTTTGTTGAACGAGACAATGAGCACCATTCCGATTACCAAGCGTGGCGCCGAACTCCTGAAGGAAGAGCTGCAGCGCCTCAAGGCCGTCGAACGTCCTGCGGTGATCAACGCCATCTCCGAGGCACGTGCCCAGGGCGACCTGTCGGAAAACGCCGAGTACGACGCTGCCAAGGAAAAGCAGGCATTCATCGAAGGCCGTATTCAGGAAGTGGAGGCCAAGCTCTCCGCCGCCCAGGTTATCGACCCGACCCAGCTCGACACCGACGGTCGCATCGTGTTCGGTGCCACCGTGGACCTGGAAGACCTGGAATCGGGCAACGCCGTGAGCTACCAGATCGTCGGCGACGACGAAGCCGATCTGGACAGCGGCAAGATTTCGGTCAGCTCGCCAATCGCGCGCGCCCTGATCGGCAAGTTCGAGGGCGATGTCGCCACCGTGCTGGCCCCGGGCGGCGAACGCGAATACGAAGTCATCACCGTCCGTTACATCTGACGCGGCGGGGCACGGGTGTTCTCGTCTTCGTACTCGAATCTGCCGCCGCTGCCACACCGTATCTTCCTGCTGCTGACCGTGGTCTGGGCGGGGAGCCTGTGGACGGTCGGTTACATGGTGGCACCGACGCTGTTCGCCGTGCTGCCCAGCCGCGAGACGGCCGGCATGATTGCCGGACACCTGTTCCGCTATGAGGCCATCCTCGGCGTGACGATCGGCGTGCTGCAGCTGGTGTTGTGCAATGTGCTGATCCGCCGCGGCGCCGCGCGTTATCGGGCCCTGCGCTGGATCGTGCTGTCCATGCTCGTGTGCGTGCTGGCGGGTTATTTCGGCCTGCAGCCGTTCATGGAAGGGCTCAAGGTCAAGGCCCAGGCGATGAACCTGGGTGTGTCGGATTCGCCGTACAAGAGCCAGTTCGGCATGCTGCATGGCGTGTCGAGCGTGTTCTACCTGCTGCAGAGCCTGCTGGCCCTGGTGCTGGTCTGGCGCGCCAGCGCGCCGCGAGCGGCTGGAGAATAAGCGGCGGAAAGGCCCGGAAGACCCCGGAAAAGGAAAAAGGCGGCCATGGCCGCCTTTCTTGCTGGGTCATGGGAACCGATTGGCATGCAGCCAATCTGATCCTGCCGGTCAGCCCAGTGATTTCTTCTTCTGGCTGGACGGCCGTGCGCGAGCCCGCTTGACGTTGCCGGCCTGGGTCACGCGTTCATTGCCGAGCACCTTGACGGCGGTGCGGGGCGCGCGGCGCTGGGTCGAACCGGTGGCCTTGCGAACCATGACGGTACGCGGGGCGGCGCCGGTACCCAGGCGACGGCGGGCGGCACCCATGTCGTCCGGCTGGTTTTCCTTGAGGCGGGCAGGGCCCGGACGCCAGATGACCAGCAGCTTGCCGATATGCTGGATCGGCGCAGCGTCGAGTTCGTCGCAAATGGCCTCGTAGATGGCGATGCGCGTATCGCGCTCGTCACCGAACACCCGGATCTTGATCAGGTCATGTGCCGCGAGGCTGCGGTCGATTTCGGCCAGGACGGCGGGGGTCAGGCCTTCGGCGCCGATCATGACCACGGGGTTGAGGCCGTGGGCGCGCGAGCGCAGTTCGGAACGTTGGGCAGAGATCAGTTGTAGAGCGGGCATTGGAGCAGCAAATTTCGGATTGGCGCGTATTATCCGTCAACCATGCGAAAAAAGGTCGCCGGGAGGCGGCAAAGATCACCAAATCAGGAGAAAAACCTGCTTTCGGCCTTGAATTGTGGCCGTGCAGCCGGATTTCCCTGCAAGAAGGCAAGTCTCATTAATGGCCAAGGGCAAGAACAAGTTCAACCAGTCGTGGCTCCACGACCACATTAACGATCCCTACGTGAAGATGGCGCAGCGCGAGGGGTATCGCGCCCGTGCGGCCTACAAGCTCAAGGAAATCGACGACCAGGACAAGCTGATCCAGCCCGGCCAGGTCATTGTCGACCTGGGTGCCGCGCCGGGCAGCTGGAGCCAGTATGCCCGCAACAAGCTGGCGGCTTCGCCCCGCGCGATGGACGGCAAGATCGATGGCGCCGTGGTGGCCATCGACATCCTCCCGATGGAGCCGGTGGCCGACGTAATATTCATCCAGGGCGATTTCCGGGAGGAGGAAGTGTTCCGGGAACTGGAAAAGGTGGTGCTGGAGGCATCGGGCGGGTCGAGAATCGACCTTGTTATCTCGGACATGGCCCCCAATTTGTCCGGTGTGGCGTCGGCGGATTCGGCGCGGATCGAGTATTTGTGCGATCTGGCGCTGGAATTTTCCCAGGCCCACCTGAAGCCCGAGGGGTCGCTGCTGGTCAAGTGCTTCCACGGGTCCGGCTACAGCCAGATCGTTGAGAAGTTCAAGCGTCAGTTCAAGGTTGTCGCCAAGCGCAAGCCCAAGGCGTCGCGCGACAAGTCTTCAGAAACCTTCATTCTTGGGCGTTACCTGAAATCAGTGGACTGACAGGATGCATGACGGTGTACGACCACAACGGCCACCCCCACGAAAGCAGGGGTATCCGGGTTTGTTCCGGGCATCGCCCCGCTTGCCCGGAGCTGGCGGCTCGGGCACTATCAGGCTCATAGAATCAGATTTCCCTGTGGGGGCGGGCGCTGCATTACAATGCAATGCAGCTATCCGTTGGCAAGGCAATTGCAAAGGAGTTCGGCCTTGAATAACAACCTGTTTCAAAAGGCGGCAATCTGGCTCGTGATCGCGCTGGTATTGTTCACCGTCTTCAAGCAGTTTGACAAACCGCGTGCCCAGGACGGGGTCACCTATTCGCAGTTCATGGATGATGCCAAGAACGGCAAGGTGTCGCGCGTCGACGTGCAGGGCCGTAACCTGGTGGTCTCCCCGAAGGAAGGCGCCAAGTACACCATCATCTCGCCGGGTGATATCTGGATGGTCGGCGACCTGATGAAGTACGGCGTCCAGGTGACCGGCAAGGCCGACGACGAGCCGAACGTGCTGGTCCAGGCGTTGTACTACCTGGGACCGACGCTTCTGATCATCGTCTTCTGGTTCTACATGATGCGGCAGATGCAGGGCGGCGGGAAAGGCGGTGCCTTCTCGTTCGGCAAGTCCCGTGCGCGCCTGATCGACGAGAACCAGAACGCCGTGACCTTCGCCGATGTGGCCGGTTGCGACGAGTCCAAGGAGGAAGTGGTCGAACTGGTCGACTTCCTGAAGGATCCGCAGAAATTCCAGAAACTGGGCGGCCGTATTCCGCGCGGCGTGCTGCTGGTGGGCCCTCCGGGTACCGGCAAGACGTTGCTCGCGCGCGCCATCGCCGGCGAAGCCAAGGTGCCGTTCTTCAGCATCTCGGGTTCTGACTTCGTGGAAATGTTCGTCGGCGTGGGTGCTGCCCGCGTGCGCGACATGTTCGAGAACGCCAAGAAGCAGGCTCCCTGCATCGTGTTCATCGACGAAATCGACGCGGTCGGCCGCCATCGTGGCGCCGGCATGGGCGGCGGTAACGACGAGCGCGAGCAGACGCTGAACCAGATGCTGGTCGAGATGGACGGTTTCGAGGCCAACTCGGGCGTGATCGTGATCGCCGCGACCAACCGCGCCGATGTGCTGGACAAGGCACTGCTCCGTCCGGGTCGCTTTGACCGCCAGGTCTATGTGGGCCTGCCGGACATCCGTGGCCGCGAGCAGATCCTGAAGGTGCATATGCGCAAGGTGCCGATCGGCAACGACGTGGATGCATCGGTGATCGCACGCGGTACGCCAGGCTTCTCGGGCGCCGACCTGGCCAACCTGGTCAACGAGGCTGCGCTGTTTGCCGCCCGCCGCAACAAGCGTGTGGTGGACATGCAGGACTTCGAGGACGCCAAGGACAAGATCTACATGGGTCCGGAGCGCAAGTCGACGGTCATGCGCGAGGAAGAGCGCAAGGCCACGGCTTACCACGAGTCGGGCCACGCGGTGGTTGCCAAGCTGCTGCCGAAGGCCGATCCGGTCCACAAGGTTACGATCATGCCGCGTGGCTGGGCGCTGGGCGTGACCTGGCAGTTGCCGGAGCACGACAAGTACTCGAAGTACAAGGACAACATGCTTGAGGAAATCGCGATCCTGTTCGGCGGCCGCGCTGCCGAAGAGGTCTTCCTCAACGCCATGAGCACCGGTGCCTCGAACGACTTCGAACGTGCCACCAAGATCGCCCGCGACATGGTGACCCGCTTCGGCATGAGCGACTCGCTGGGTGCCATGGTCTACGTGGATACCGAGCAGGACGGCATGTTCGGCAAGCTGTCGTCGAAGACGGTGTCGGAAGCCACGCAGCAGAAGGTCGACGGGGAAATCCGCACCATCATCGACGAGCAATATGCGCTGGCCAAGCGCCTGCTCGAAGAGAATCGCGACAAGGTCGAAGCCATGACCAATGCGCTGATGGAGTGGGAAACGATCGACGCCGACCAGGTGAACGACATCATGGCCGGCAAGCCTCCGCGCCCGCCGCGTGGCCTGCAGGGTCCGAGCGGTGGCGGCAGCACGCCTCCGGGTGGTTCGCCCGTAGCCCCGACCAATGCGCCCGCCACGGCGCGCGTCGACGATACGGTGTAATCGGGCTGCACCGCCGCGTAACAGACCGTTTGCAACGGTTTCAAACGCGGCGGATTCTGATAGCCTCCGAAGCCGGTGCCTGGTGCGCCGGCTTTTTGTTTTTCAGGTGTACATCTTGTCGATCGAGTTCTTCCAGTGCGGGCGCTATCGATTTGCCCGCAGTCGCCGCCCGCTGGTAATGGGCATCCTTAACGTGACCCCCGATTCGTTCTCGGATGGCGGCCAGCACGCCTCGCGCGATACGGCGCTGCGCCATGCCGAGCAGATGATTGCCGAGGGTGTAGACATCATCGACATCGGCGGGGAGTCGAGCCGGCCCGGATCGGCGGCGTTGCCCCTGGATCAGGAACTTGACCGTGTCATGCCTATCGTCGAGGCGCTGGCCGGCTGCGGCAAGCCGTTGTCAATCGACACATACAAGCCCGAGGTGATGCGGGCCGCACTGGCGGGCGGAGCCGATTTGATCAACGATATCTGGGGCTTCCGCATGCCCGGCGCCGTCGAAGCGGTGTCGGCGGGGCAGGCGGCCCTGTGCGTCATGCATATGCAGCGCGATCCCCAGACCATGCAGGAAGATCCCCAGTACGTCGACGTGGTGGCGGAAGTCGTGGATTTCCTGCGCGAGCGGGTGTCAACCCTGCGTGCGGCGGGCGTGGACGATTCACGTATTTCGCTCGATCCGGGGTTTGGATTTGGCAAGACGCCGGATCATAATCTGCGCCTGCTCGGACAGATGCCGGAACTGGCGATCGACGGGCTGCCGGTGCTGGCCGGGCTATCGCGCAAGTCGACGCTCGGGGCCATCGTCGGCGGCAAGCCGCCACAGGGCCGCGTGGCGGCCAGTATCGCCGCGGCGGTCTGTGCCGCGGAGAAAGGCGCATATATCGTGCGCGTGCATGACGTAGAACAAACCGTGGACGCCCTCAAGGTCTGGTGGGCGAT
The DNA here is from genome assembly GCF_056097175.1 of Cupriavidus sp. HE11. Classification (NCBI taxonomy): domain Bacteria; kingdom Pseudomonadati; phylum Pseudomonadota; class Betaproteobacteria; order Burkholderiales; family Burkholderiaceae; genus Cupriavidus; species Cupriavidus sp. HE11. The sequence continues at coordinate 558,607 of NZ_CP184464.1, read as the reverse complement.
CCGCCATGAGTCAGTTGCCCCGCAGGGGCAGCAAGGAGAATGATCAGATGACACGCAAGTATTTCGGGACGGATGGCGTACGGGGCAGGGTAGGCGAGGCGCCGATTACGCCCGATTTTGTGATGCGGCTCGGCTATGCCGCAGGCAAGGTGCTGGCGCTGGGGCAGAAGACGTCGCAAGGCCGGCCGACCGTGCTGATCGGCAAGGACACGCGGATTTCGGGCTACATGCTCGAAGCCGCCCTTGAGGCCGGTTTCACGGCCGCAGGCGTCAACGTGCGCCTGACGGGCCCGCTGCCGACCCCCGCCATTGCCTACCTGACGCGCGCGCTGCGCCTGGCAGCCGGCGTGGTGATTTCGGCCAGCCACAATCCGTATTACGACAACGGCATCAAGTTCTTCTCGGCCTCGGGCGACAAGCTGCCCGATGAAGTCGAGGCAAAGATCGAGGCGCTGATGGAAGAGCCGATGATGTGCGTGCGCTCGGAGGATCTGGGTCGCGCCAAGCGCATCGACGACGCCGCCGGCCGCTACATCGAGTTCTGCAAGAGTACGTTCCCGTATGAGCAGGACCTGCACGGCCTGCGCGTGGTGGTGGACTGCGCGCACGGCGCGGCGTACCACATCGCCCCGCACGTGTTCCACGAACTTGGCGCCGAGGTCATTCCGATCGGCAATCAGCCCGATGGTCGCAATATCAACGCCGGTTATGGTGCAACCGCTCCGGAAAAGCTCGTGGAGGCCGTGCGCAGCCATCGTGCGGATGTCGGCCTGGCCTTCGACGGCGACGCCGACCGGCTGCAGGTGGTGGATGCACAGGGTCGTCTCTACAACGGTGACGAACTGCTGTACCTGATCGTGCGCGATCGCCAGGCGTCCGGCCAGAAGGTGGAAGGTGCAGTTGGCACGCTGATGACCAATATGGCCGTGGAACTGGCGCTCAAGCGCCTGGGCGTGGATTTCGTGCGCGCCAAGGTTGGTGACCGCTACGTGCTGGAAGAACTGAACAAACGCGGCTGGCAGCTTGGCGGCGAAGGTTCGGGTCACCTTTTGTGCCTGGATCGCCACACCACCGGCGACGGCATCGTGTCGGCACTGCAGGTGCTGGCCGCGCTGCGCCGCAGCGGCAAGACGCTGGCGGAACTGCTGGATGGTGTTCACCTGTTCCCGCAAACGCTGATCAACGTGCGTGTGGAAAAGGGCTTTGACTGGCAGAGCCACGCCGGCCTGAAGGCTGCCCGGGAGCAGGTCGAGCCCGAACTGGAAGGCCGGGGGCGCGTGCTGATCCGCGCATCGGGTACCGAGCCGGTGGTGCGCGTGATGGTCGAAGCCGAACAGGTGGAAACCGCCGAACGCGCCGCGCAGACGCTCGCCAACGCGTTGCGCGCCGCCTGACGATTGCCCTTGGGGACCGCAAGGACCCCAACGCACACCGCGACGCCACGGCCCTGGTCCGTGGCGTTTTCTATCCGAAATTTAGCAATTAACCGACATGCCGTTCACGATGGAGTGATGCAAACGTGGTCAGAATGGGAGTGGCGATTAAAGCACGGCGAGAAGACGGTTTCGTGACGGGTGGGGAATATCGGCCATTTGGCCGGGTCTTTGAAGAAGATTTCGAGATGTCATGGAACTGTCATACAAGCGGCATACAGTTCGCCTTGTCAAAAATTTGTCATTCCCAACCAATGTTCTCTGGAGGACATATGAAGCTGGTCAAGACTGCCGTAGCAGGCATCGTGTCGATTGTGGTGGCGGGTACTGCGTTCGCGGCGGAAATTACCGGTGCAGGCGCTTCTTTCCCGGCGCCCGTGTATTCCAAGTGGGCCGACGCCTACCAAAAAGCAACGGGTAACAAGGTCAACTATCAATCCATCGGTTCGTCGGGCGGCATCAAGCAGATCAACGCCAAGACGGTCGATTTCGGCGCTTCGGACGCTCCCCTGAAGGACGAGGAACTGGTCAAGGGCAATCTGATCCAGTTCCCGACCGTGATCGGCGGCGTGGTGCCCGTGATCAACCTGCAAGGCGTGAAGCCGGGCGAACTGACCATCACCGGCGACGTGCTGGCCAGCATCTACCTGGGCAAGATCAAGAAGTGGGACGATCCCGCGATCAAGGCCCTGAACCCGAAGGCCAAGCTGCCGAGCCAGGACATCCTGCCGGTGCGCCGCGCCGATGGCTCGGGTACGACGTTCATCTTCACGAACTACCTGTCGAAGGTCAGCAATGACTGGAAGAGCACGGTAGGCGAGGGCACGACCGTGAACTGGCCGGGTGGCGGCACGGGCGGCAAGGGCAACGAAGGCGTGGCCGCTTTCGTGCAGCGTCTGAATGGCGCCATCGGCTACGTCGAGTACGCCTACGCCAAGCAGAACAAGATGACGTACCTGACGATGAAGAACTCGTCGGGCGAAGTGGTGCAGCCGAGCGACGACGCCTTCAAGGCTGCTGCCGCCGGTGCCGACTGGAACAAGTCGTTCTACCAGATCCTGACGAACCAGCCGGGCAAGGCCGCATGGCCGATCGCTGGCGCCACGTTCATCCTGCTGCACAAGACGCAGGAAAAGCCGGCCCAGGGCCAGGAAGTCATGAAGTTCTTTGACTGGGCCTACAAGAGCGGCGGTGCAATGGCTTCGGACCTGGACTACGTGCCGCTGCCGGACGCCGTTGCCAACCAGATCCGCGCGACCTGGAAGCAGAGCATCAAGGACGGTTCGGGCAAGGCCCTGTACTAAGCCGCTGTACTAAGCTTTTGCTGTACTGAAGTACGGCCCGGCACGCAAGCCCGGTCCGCCTGAGCGCGGGGCGGGCACTGCGTGGCGGGGCCGCGGTGGCCGTGGCGCCACCGCGGCACTTGTTCCACCTACCGATTTCCATCATGGCGACTACGTCCGATCTTCCAGCCGTCCGGCCTCCCAGCCGCCTTGGCGACATCCTGTTCGGCGGCCTGACCCGCGGCGCCGCCATCGTCACCCTGCTGCTGCTGGGCGGCATCATCGTATCGCTCGCCATCAGCGCGTGGCCCTCGATCAAGCAGTACGGCTTTTCGTTCCTGTGGACCGCCGAATGGGATCCACCCGCCGACGTGTACGGCGCGCTCGTGCCGATCTACGGCACGCTGGTTACCTCGCTGGTCGCCCTCATCATCGCCGTGCCGGTCAGCTTCGGCATCGCACTGTTTCTTACCGAGCTGTCGCCCGTGTGGCTGCGCCGGCCGCTCGGTACCGCCATCGAGCTGCTCGCCGCCGTGCCGTCCATTGTCTACGGCATGTGGGGTCTGCTCGTGTTCGCGCCGATCTTCGGCGAATATTTCCAGAAGCCGCTCGCCAATACGGTGGGGCAGGTGCCGGTGATCGGCAAGCTGTTCCAGGGCGCGCCGCTGGGCATCGGCCTGCTGTGCGCGGGCGTGATCCTGGCGATCATGATCATCCCGTACATCGCCTCGGTGATGCGCGATGTGTTCGAAGTCACGCCGGTGCTGCTGAAGGAATCGGCGTACGGCATCGGCTGCACCACGTGGGAAGTGATGTGGCGCGTGGTGCTGCCCTATACGCGTGCCGGTGTGATCGGCGGCGTCATGCTCGGCCTGGGCCGCGCGCTGGGCGAGACCATGGCTGTCACGTTCGTGATCGGCAACACCAACCTGCTCGACAACGTGTCGCTGTTTTCGCCGGGCAACAGCATCACCTCGGCGCTGGCCAACGAATTCGCCGAAGCCGGTGCCGGCCTGCATACCGCCGCGCTGATGGAACTGGGCCTGATCCTGTTCTTCATCACGTTCGTGGTGCTGGCCCTGTCCAAGATCCTGCTGTTGCGCCTTGCAAAGAATGAGGGTGGCAAATGAACCAAGCCAGTCAAGCCGTGTCCACTTCGTCCATTCCCGCCGTCCGTCCCGATTCCGAAGCCGTCCGCACTCGGCTCCAGAGTTCGCGCCGACGCATCAATGCCTTTGCCCTGGCTGCCTCGCTGGGTGCCATGGCGTTCGGCCTGTTCTGGCTCGCGTGGATTCTCTGGACCACCATCTCGCTGGGCATTGGCGGCCTGTCGCTCGACCTGTTCACGCAGATGACGCCGGCCCCGAACACCGCCGGCGGTGGTCTTGCCAACGCCATTTTCGGCAGCTTCGTGCTGGTGGGCGTGGCAACGCTGGTCGGTACGCCGCTGGGCATCCTGGCCGGCATCTACCTGGCCGAGTATGGCCAGAAGTCGCCGCTGGCAAGCCTTATCCGCTTCATCAACGACATCCTGCTGTCGGCGCCGTCGATTGTGATCGGCCTGTTCGTCTACGCGCTGGTGGTGACCCGCATGGGCCACTTCTCGGGCTGGGCCGGCGTGTGCGCCCTGGCGCTGCTGCAGATTCCGATCGTGGTGCGCACCACCGAGAACATGCTGAACCTGGTGCCGAACGCACTGCGCGAGGCCGCGGTGGCCCTGGGTACGCCGAAGTGGAAGATGGTGATGTCGATCACGGTCAAGTCGTCGTATGCGGGCATCGTGACCGGCGTGCTGCTGGCCGTGGCCCGTATCGCCGGCGAAACCGCGCCGCTGCTGTTCACCGCGCTGTCCAACCAGTTCTGGAGCGCCGACCTGAACAAGCCGATGGCCAACCTGCCCGTGACGATTTTCCGCTTTGCCATGAGCCCGTTCACGGAATGGCAGCAACTGGCCTGGGCCGGCGTGTTCCTGATTACCATCGGAGTGCTTGCGCTGAATATCGTCGCACGCGTCCTGTTCAAGAAATAAGCGGCGCCACGCATCACGCCTGACCTGACTACCGAATTCAAGCGAGACATCAGCATGACCTCTACCGTCATCGATATTCCCGATACCGTGCGCGCCAAGATCGACGTGCGGAACCTGAACTTCTACTACAACCAGTTCCACGCGCTGAAGAACATCAACATGTCGATCCCGGACCGCAAGGTCACGGCGTTCATCGGCCCGTCGGGGTGCGGCAAGTCGACGCTGCTGCGCACGTTCAACAAGATGTTTGCGCTGTACCCCGAGCAACGTGCCGAGGGCGAGATCAACATGGACGGCGAGAACCTGCTGACGAGCAAGCAGGACATCTCCCTGCTGCGCGCCAAGGTGGGCATGGTGTTCCAGAAGCCGACACCGTTCCCGATGTCGATTTATGACAATATCGCGTTTGGGGTACGCCTGTTCGAGAAGCTGTCGCGCTCGGAAATGGACGACCGCGTGGAGTGGGCCCTGTCGAAGGCCGCGCTGTGGAACGAGGCCAAGGACAAGCTGCACCAGTCGGGCTACGGCCTGTCGGGCGGCCAGCAGCAGCGCCTGTGCATTGCGCGCGGCATCGCCATCCGCCCCGAAGTGCTGCTGCTGGACGAGCCGTGCTCGGCGCTGGACCCGATTTCCACGGGCCGCATCGAGGAACTGATCGCCGAGCTGAAGGACGAGTACACGGTGGTGATCGTGACCCACAACATGCAGCAGGCCGCGCGCTGCTCGGACTACACCGCCTACATGTACCTGGGCGAGCTGATCGAGTTCGGCGAGACCGAGAAGATCTTCATCAAGCCGCACCGCAAGGAAACCGAAGACTACATTACCGGCCGCTTCGGTTGATCCGCAACGGCTTTGCAGGACATATCCAGCATTCGGAAAGCGGCCAGGAGAACATCATGACTGACAAGCACCTGTCGACCCAGTTCGACGCCGACCTCAACGCGATCAACACCAAGCTGCTGCAGATGGGTGGCCTGGTGGAGTCGCAGATCGAGATGGCCATGCGCGCGCTGGCCGACTTCGATGGTGACCTGGCCGACCAGGTCATGGTCCGCGAGCAGCAGCTGAACGCGCTCGAAGTCGAGATCGATGCCGACTGTGGCAACATCATCGCGCGCCGCCAGCCCACCGCCCGCGACCTGCGCCTGGTGATGGCGATCTCGAAGACGATCACCAACCTCGAACGCGCCGGCGACGAGGCCGAGAAGATCGCCAAGCGGACCAAGCACATCATGGAAGATGCGGCCGCGCACAACATCAACTATGCCGAAGTGAAGCTGTCCGGCGAGATGGCCATCAACCTGCTGCGCCAGGCCCTGGACGCGTTCGCGCGCCTGGACACCGTGGCGGCTGCCCGCATCGTCAAGGACGACAAGGCCATCGACGAGGAATTCCGTGCCTTCGTGCGCAAGCTGATTACCTACATGATGGAAGACCCGCGCACGATCTCGGTGGCGCTGGACTTCCTGTTCATTGCCAAGGCCGTCGAGCGTATCGGCGACCACGCGAAGAACATTGCCGAATTCATCATCTACATCGTGAAGGGCACGGACGTACGCCATGCCTCACGCGAAGACATGGAGCGCGAAGCGTTGAGCTGAAAACGCGCCAGCACTGATAAGCGGAGAACTATTACATGCCGAGCAGTATTCTCGTTGTCGAAGACGAACCGGCGATCGCCGAACTGATCGCCGTCAATCTCCAGCACGCGGGGCACTATCCGATTCGTGCGTACAACGCCGAGCAGGCGCTGTCGCTGATGAGCGATGTCCTGCCGGACCTCGTGTTGCTGGACTGGATGCTCCCGGGCAAGTCGGGCGCGACCTTCGCCAAGGAGCTGCGGACCAACGACCGCACCAAGCAGATCCCGATCATCATGCTCACCGCCCGCAGCGAAGAGCAGGACAAGGTGATGGGCCTGGAAGCCGGTGCGGACGATTACGTGACCAAGCCCTTCTCGCCGAAGGAGTTGCTGGCCCGTATCAAGGCCGTGTTGCGCCGCCGTGCGCCGCAGTTGACCGACGACGTGGTTGCCATCAACGGCCTGCGGCTCGACCCGGCCACGCATCGCGTGACCGGCCAGGACGACAGTGGCCCGATCAAGCTGGACCTGGGCCCGACGGAATTCCGTCTGTTGCACTTCCTGATGACGCATCCGGAACGTGTGCATAGCCGGTCACAACTGTTGGACCAGGTCTGGGGCGACCACGTGTTCGTGGAAGAGCGTACGGTTGACGTGCACATCAAGCGACTGCGTGCCGCACTGACCCCTGGCGGATACAGCAACATGATCGAGACGGTTCGGGGCAGCGGCTATCGCCTGGCGCGGTCGCCCAGCCACTGACCGGACCCGGCCGGCGGCGGAGCAGCGGGGGCCGCGCCGGCCGATGTCGGATAATGCCGGCTAAATGCAACGCTGCGGTCGATGTTGTGGCAGACTCTGTCGCAGTGCGAACGCAGTCTGAACTTCTTCTACTCCTCGCATGAATGTCATCTGGGCCCGTTCCGCGGCCATCCTTGCCGGTCTCGTGCTGATTGCCGCAGGCCTGTATGCCGTAGCCGGCGCCGTGCCCGGCCTGCTTTTCCTATCCATTTCGCTGTTCCTGCTGCTGGGGTACTACCTGTTCCAGATCAACCGTCTGTGGCGGGTGCTCGACGCGCCGGCTTACGGTGAGATCCCCAGCGCACTTGGGCTGTGGGGCGAGGTGTATTACCGCCTGCACCGGCTGGTCAAGCGCTGGCGCACCCAGGTGCTGCAGGTGGAGCAGCAGCACACCCGGTTCATCCAGGCCATCCAGGCGTCGCCCTATGGGGTGCTGATGCTTGACGATGCCGACCAGATCGAATGGTGCAATGGCGTGGCCGAGCAGCACTTCGGGCTGAACGCCCGGCGCGACGTGCGCCAGCGCATCACGCACCTGATCCGCCGGCCCGAATTTGTCCACTACCTGACACGCGAGCGCTACGACGAACCGCTGGTGATGCGCGACATGGGCGAGCACAAGCGCGGCATCACATCCGTGCAGATCCTGCCCTATGGCGAAAACCGCAAGCTCGTGCTGACGCAGGACATTACCAAGGTTGAAAACACCGAGGCGATGCGGCGCGACTTCGTTGCCAATGTCTCGCACGAATTGAAGACGCCGCTGACAGTGCTGACCGGTTTCCTGGAGACGGTGCGCGACCTGCCGGTCTCGGAGGAAGACCGCAAGCGCTATATCGAACTGATGCTGGTGCAGTCGATGCGGATGCAACATATCGTCGAAGACCTGCTGGCGCTGGCGAAGCTGGAATCCGATGCGCAGCCGCCTTCGCACGACCGTGTCAACGTGCCTGCCCTGGCCGCGCACCTGGTGCACGATGCCGAGGCGTTGTCGCAAGGGCGGCACGACATCGAGACCGATATCGATACCGCCGTGGTGCTGCGCGGCGCGGAGGGCGAACTGCTGTCCGCGCTGGGCAACCTGGTGTCGAACGCGGTGCGCTACACGCCCGATGGCGGGCGCATTGCCATCCGCATGACCTTCACCGATGGGCACTCCGTGTTCTCGGTCAGCGACACGGGCCTGGGTATCGCGCCCGAGCATATCCCGCGCCTGACCGAGCGCTTCTACCGCGTGGATCGCAGCCGTTCGCGCGATACGGGCGGCACTGGCCTGGGCCTGGCTATTGTCAAGCACGTGTTGTCGCGCCACCATGCCGACCTGCGCGTGACCAGCGAGGTAGGCCGCGGCAGTACGTTCCGCATCGTCTTTCCCGTGGACCGCAGCGGCTACGAACCGGACGCCGCGCAGCCTCTGCCGCAACTGGGCGACACCTCGCGGCACGCGGCATAAGGGCCGGCAGGCCAGCGGGCCGGCGTGTTCGTCGGCCCCATGCACACCCTTCCGCACCACGTCAAAAAGGCCGCTCCCGGCAGGGTAGCGGCCTTTTGCCATTGCGGAGCCCGGTCGGGCTCAGGTGCCGAACTTCAGTAGCAGTTCGTGCTGGCTGACGCGCTGCAGCTTGGCCCGCGAAGGCCTGCGGACGTATTCGCCGTCGGGCTCCATGATCCAGGCAGAGGCGTTGTCGCGCAGATGCACCTGCAGCCCTTCCTTGATCACGCGCGCCTTGAGCGTGCGATCCAGGATGGGGAAGGCCACTTCGACGCGGCGGAACAGGTTGCGGTCCATCCAGTCGGCGCTGGACAGGTACAGCACGTCTTCGCCCGCCGCGTGGAAGTAATACACGCGGTGGTGCTCCAGGAAGCGGCCGACGATCGAGCGCACCGAAATGTTCTCCGACAGGCCCGGCACACCGGCGCGCAGGGCGCACACCCCGCGCACGATCAGGTCGATCTTCACGCCCGCGCGCGACGCCTTGTAAAGCTCGTCGATGATGGTCGGCTCCAGCAGCGCGTTCATCTTGGCGATGATGCGTGCCCGCTTGCCGGCACGCGCGTTGCGGGCCTCGGCGCGGATATGCTCCACCAGGTTGCTGTGCATCGTGAACGGCGACTGCCACAGGTGGTTCAGCCGGATCGTGCCGGCCGTGCCCGTCAGCAGCTGGAACACGTGGTGGACGTCCTCGCAGACCTGTTCATTGGTGGTAAGCAGGCCGAAGTCGGTGTACAGCCGGGCGGTGCGCGGATGATAGTTGCCGGTGCCCAGGTGGACATAGCGCCGCAGCACGGCATTCTTGGCCTTCGGGCTTGCGGGCTCGCGCCGCACGATCAGCAGCATCTTGGCGTGGCATTTGTGGCCCACCACGCCATACACCACATGGGCGCCGGCCGATTCCAGCCGTTCCGCCCAGTTGATGTTGGTTTCTTCGTCGAAGCGCGCCAGCAATTCCACCACCACGGTCACTTCCTTGCCGTTGCGGGCCGCCGTCATCAGCGCCTCCATCACGGCCGACTCGTTGCCGGTGCGATAGACGGTCTGCTTGATCGCCACTACGTTCGGGTCGTTGGCAGCCGCCTGCATCAGGTCCAGCACCGACGAGAAGCTCTCGTACGGATGATGCAGCAGCACATCGCGCTGGCGGATCACGTCGAACATGCTCGTGCCGGGCTGGAAGGCCTTGACCACGGCCGGCACATGCGGCGGGTACTTGAGGGCAGGGCGGTCCACCAGGTCGGGAATCTGCATCAGCCGCACCAGGTTCACCGGGCCGCCCACGCGATACAGGTCCTGTTCGGTCAGGCCCGATTCCAGCAGCAGGCGCCGCGCCAGGGCCGGGGGCGTGTCGGAAGACACTTCCAGGCGCACCATGTCGCCAAAGTGACGTGTGGGCAACTCGCCTTGCAGCGCTTCGCGCAGGTCGGTGATTTCGTCCTCGGACACGAACAGGTCGGAATTGCGCGTGACACGGAACTGGTAGCAGCCCTGTACCTCGATGGCCGGGAACAGTTCGTGGACAAACGCCTGCATGAACGACGAGAGCATCACAAAGCCGTACGGATAGCCCGACAGCTTCTCCGGCATGCGTACCACACGCGGCAGTGCGCGCGGGGCCTGGACGATGGCCAGGTCGGCGTCGCGGCCAAAGGCGTCCTTGCCGGACAGCTCGATCACGAAGTTCAGGCTCTTGTTGAGCACGCGCGGGAACGGATGTGCGGGGTCCAGCGCGATCGGCGTCAGGACCGGCCCCAGTTCGCGCACGAAGAAGTCGCGTGCCCAGTCCCGCTGGGCGTCCGTCCAGGTCCCGGTCAGGTGAAAAAACACCCCTTCTTTTTCCAGCGCGGGGAAAATGACGTTCTGCAGCATGTCATACTGCGAGGCCACGAGCCGCTGCGTGCGCTCCGTGACAAGCTGGTAGGTCTGCTGGAACGAGAGGCCATCGGGCGTCAGGCCCGATGCGTTGTCCCGCATCTGCTCCTTCAGACCGGCCATCCGGATCTCAAAAAACTCGTCCAGGTTGCTGGACACGATACAGATGAACTTCAGCCGTTCCAGCAACGGGACATTGGGGTCGGCGGCCTGCGCAAGCACGCGCGCGTTGAATTCCAGAATGCCCAGCTCGCGGTTCCAGAGCGAGCCAGGCGGCGTCGTCGACATGTCTATGACCTTATTTTGGCGATGAGGCGACTTTTTCATAGATCCGTGTCATTTTGATGACACTTTGATTTTGTCATGATGTAGACATGACAGGGACATAATCTTTCGGGTTTTGGCCCGCCCAGGGCCGATCCCCGCGTAATACTGACGCAATGACACAGAATCCCCGCTTGCTGGCCGCCGTAGACATGGGCTCCAACAGCTTCCGCCTGATGATCGGGCGGGTGGATGAAACGCCCACCGCCTCGGGCCCCGCCAGCCAGATCTTCCAGGTCGACGCGCTGCGCGAGCCCGTCAGGCTGGCTGCCGGCCTGACGCCGGACAAGTATCTGGACCAGCCGGCACGCCGCCGAGGCGTCGACGCGCTGCGCCGTTTTGGCGACCGCCTGCGCGACTTCGCACCCGAGCAGGTGCGCGCGGTGGCAACCAACACGCTGCGCGTGGCCAAGAATGCTTCGGACTTCCTGATCGAAGCCGAAGCCGCGCTGGGGTTCCCCATCGAAGTGATCGCCGGCCGCGAAGAAGCGCGCCTGATCTACCTGGGCGCTTCGCATGACGCGCCGGCCTGCCAGGGCAACCGGCTGGTCGTCGATATCGGCGGCGGCTCTACCGAATTCATCATTGGTAGCGGGTATCAGTCCAAGTTGATGGAAAGCCTGTACATCGGCTGCGTATCGCACAGCCGCCAGTTCTTTCCGAGCGGCAACGTCGACGAGTACGCGTTCAAGCAAGCCGAACTGGCCGCGCGCCGCGAAATCCAGGTGCTGGTGCGTCAGTACAAGGCGGCCGGCTGGCAGCAGGCCGTGGGGTCGTCCGGTACGGCGCGCGCGCTGGCTGAACTGATCGAGCTCAACGGCATGAACGACAGCACGTCCGAGCATGGCATCACGCGCGAGGGGCTGGAGCGCCTGAAGCGGGCGCTGGTCAAGGCCGAGAACACCAATCGCGTGAAGCTGACGGGCCTGAAGGCCGACCGGATTCCGGTGCTGCCTGGCGGCCTGTCGATCATGCTCGGCGTGTTTGACGAACTCGATATCGACCGCATGGACGTCACGGACGGCGCACTGCGCCTGGGCGTGCTGTACGACCTGCTGGGCCGCAGCCACCACGAGGACATGCGGACGGTGACCGTCGACCAGTTCATGCGCCGCTACGCCGTGGATCGTGCTCAGGCGACGCGCGTGGGGCAGGCAGCCCGTGATCTGCTGGCGCAGTTTCCCGAGCCGCGCAACGAGCGCCGCGAGGACAACCTGGCGCTGCTGGGCTGGGCGGCCAGCCTGCACGAGATTGGCATGACCATCTCGCACAGCGGCTATCACAAGCATTCGGCCTATATCGCCACGCATGCGGACATGCCCGGGTTCTCCAAGACCGACCAGGCACGCCTGGCGACGCTGCTGCTGGGCCATGCGGGCAAGTTGGGCAAGCTCTCCGGCAGCGGAAAATTCGTGGACTGGCGCATGTTGTTCAGCCTGCGGCTGGCGTTTGTGTTATGCCGCCGACGTGGCGACATGAAGCTGCCGCACATCCATGTCAGGCAGCGGTCGGACGAGCTGGATGAAGGCTTCGAGGTGCGCCTTCCGAAATCGTGGATCGACGCCAATCCGCTGGTGGAATACAGCCTGGCACAGGAAGCCGACGAATGGGAGCGGGTGGGCAAGCGCTACAAGGTCGTCTACGTCTGAAACGGCCTGAGGCGCGTCTGACGCCATCGGCCTGGGCAACGGGTAATGGGTCATTGCCAACCGGCAACCGGCAACCGGCAACCGGCAAACAACAAACAACAAACAACAAACAACAAACAGGCAACGAAAAACGGCGACTCCAATGAGTCGCCGTTTTTTTGCTTCCGGTTCCGGATCGATCAGCCGTTTCGTCCGGTGGGAGGGGGGCTGCTGATCAGCGGTCAGGCCGATTGAATGCCCAGGAAATGCCGGGCATAGCGCGAGTTCATGTCGCGCACGCGCAGCAGTGTCAGGAAATCGGCAACGTTGAAATCTGGATCCCAGGCCGGCAGGCCGCAGATCTTGGCGCCCAGGCGCAGATAGCCCTTGATCAGCGCGGGGGGCTCCACGTCTAGCGCCTGGTTCAGGTCGTCCACAGGCAGCGGCACGCGCGGGAAGGCGTGATATTCGATCGGTGCCAGCGACTTTTCGGCGAACTGACGATAGAGGCTGGCCGCGTAGTGGCCGCCATCGCTCATCGGCACGCTGGCGCAGCCCAGCATCGTTTCGAGATTGTAGCGCTGCAGGTATTCGCCCAGGCCGCCCCACAGGGCCATGATCACGCTGCCCGAGCGATAGTCGCGGTGTACGCACGAACGGCCCAGTTCCAGCATCTTCGGGCGCAGGTGCGCCAGGCGGACCAGGTCGAATTCGGATTCGGCATAGAGGCAGCCGATGCGTTTGGCCTGGTGCGGCGGCAGCACGCGGTAGGTGCCCACGACTTTGAGCGTTTCCTGGTCGCGCACGATCAGGTGGTCGCAGTAGGCGTCGAACATGTCGACGTCGGTCTCGTTGGCCGACGATTGCAGGCGCGCGCCCATTTCCTCGGCGAACACCTTGTAGCGCAGGCGTTGGGCCTCGGCTACTTCGTCTTGATGACGTGCCCACGCCACGCTGAAAGCAGGCGCCGGAGCTTGAGCTTGGGTTTGGAGTTGTGCTGGCTGACGAGGAAGACGCCTCCGCGCCGACTGGCCGGTCAGGCCAGTGGGCAAGGAGTCGAAGAGCGGCTGGGTAGGCGTCGGTAAGTCTCGCATCAGTGTGTCCTTTCGGTGACGAAACGGCTTCGAAACAATGTAGATAGGCCGGGTGACAGCGCCATGAACCGATGATGACGCTTCCGTGACTGACACATCGCTGTCGCTGGGCACAAGCCTTAACCATAGAGCAGGCCGCGGCTAGCGCACATCGTCGATCGTCCAAAAGAACAAACTGATGTCGAATTTGTGGCAGCAGAATCTTATTTCCGCCGCCGTTGTCCTAAAAATGGCTCAAAGGAGGTCGGGCTGGATGACCGCGCGCAGCACGACCTGGGCTTCGTTCTCGCGCGTGCGGCCGGCCAGCCACCAGATGCCGCTTTTCTTCACGCTCCACGGCAGTTCCTGGCCGGCCAGCAGCAGGCTGGCCAGTTGGCCGATCCACGGCTGGTGGCCGACCACTACGGTGTGGTCGTTGCCTTGCGGCCAGTCGATGGCGGCCAGCACGGCGCCCACGTCGGCGCCGGGCGCCAGGTCTTCCAGGATTTCGGCGTTGCCGGACAGCGCCGCCGCGGTTTCGCGCGTACGCAGGGCTGGGCTGCAGACCACGCGGTAGTCAGCGGGCAGTCGGGCGCGCAGCCAGTTGGCGCACGTCTCGGCCTGCTTGCGGCCGCGGCGGGTCAGCGGTCGCTGGAGATCCGCGCTGCGCGAGATGCTCAGCGCATCCGGCAGGTCTTCGGCTTCGGCGTGACGCCAGAGAATCAGGTTCATGTTCGGCAGGGGCTTCGTCGAGCCTTGAGTATGGTGACGCACGGCACGAGCCGCAAGTGCGCGACCGGGCCGCCAAAAACAAAACGGGCCATCCAGTGGGCAAGGCCCACGGATAGCCCGTCAGTGTCGGTAGCAGCGATGTCAGCCGCGTGACAGCGGCGCATCGGCTGCGCGCCGCGAACTCAGGACTTGTGGCGGAAGTTGATGCGGCCCTTGGTCAGGTCGTAAGGCGACATTTCCAGGGTGACGCGGTCGCCGGCCAGGATGCGGATGCGGTGCTTTTGCATCTTGCCCGAAGCGTATGCCCAGATTTCCACGCCGTTTTCCAGCGTCACGCGATAACGGTTGTCGGGCAGGGCTTCCGACACCACGCCGCCAAATTCAATGAGTTCTTCCTTAGCCAATCTGTTTTCCTTTGTGGCAGCCACGAAAGCTGCGTTAAGTTGGTGAGTATCCTGTGGGCGCCCGGTCGCGCGCATCCACGTCTTGCCGCCAAGGCGGCAGCCGCGCGATACGTCGTCGGGAAGCAAGCTGACCGGCCGGCAAACCATGGAAGCCAGGCGGGTCAGAGAATCGAGAAGGGGCGCGGATGACCCTGACGATTGCCTTGCCACTTGCGGTTGCGCGGGCGTCTGGCGCATCCGTGTACATCACGGGGACAGCGGGCAAGGTGTTTCCGGGGCCGGCAACGCATCCGCACCGTCATATCTGAACAATATGAGGGCGGGCCGGTGGTTTTCCAGTGCGCCAGGCGGCGCTTTCCCGGGTAACAGGGCATGCTCAGATACCCCGAACTGACGCGCGATTGTAGCACGATCACACCAGCTACGCAGGCGCAGCATGGGTGCCCGCGCTGTTGCGCAAACGCCATGTACAGGCGCCTGAAGCCATGCTGCGCTGCCGCACTGGTGCCCGTCTATGCATGACCACGCCCGTCCCGGGCGAGCAATCCGCCGCAAGGATGGAGTCCGCGAGGTGGTTTCCGTAACCTTTGTCCTGCAGAATGCCGCCGTCCCGATAAAGAAGGGGCGTATTCGCGACACAACAAAACTAGAAACGGGGAACGGCAATGTGCGCAATCTTTGCCCTGGTGGCATGCATTATCCTGGGCGCGCCGATCGAGCTGTACGGTCTGGGCGCCCTCTGTGCAGTATGGGACCTGTTCAGGGCGGCCGAGGCACGCAAGCAGCTACGTCTGCTCGAAGCGCACGTCGAGGAACTGGAAATGCCGGTGGTGCATGAGGCAAGCAGTGCGGGCGATCTGCACAATGACAGGAAAATACAGGAGCAGGGCGACCGTCGCGTCATTGCGTGATCGAACCAAAGAAAAAGGGCTCACGTCTTTCAACGCAAGCCCTTCATCCACTACCTAAAACTGCCTGCAAATATGGTCGGAGCGATAGGATTCGAACCTACGACCCTCTGATCCCAAATCAGATGCGCTACCAGGCTGCGCTACGCTCCGAAGCCGGCGATTCTATCGCGACACATGCGGCCAGGTCAAATGCGGCGTGCGGAGGATTGCAACGCGCGCAAGTGGCGGGCACGTACCCCGCTTCAGGCGGGATCGTATTTGGCTTGACTTGGTACGTCGCGCTGACATAATCCGCACACCGTATCGGTCCGACCCGGCGCTTCACGCCTGGCAATGCTGTGCCCACCCGGACCTGGTCCCGACTATCACAACTATGGCACGCCAGCCCCGCTAGCGACGCGGGCGCCAGAGCCGTGCCTGAGCCATGCTTCGCCCACGATGCCACGCATCGACGTGACGCGGAGCTGCCGGACCTGCGGAAACAATACAGGACGGCTGTTCGCAGGCCGCAAACAGAAGGCAGTCCGGTGCCATGCGGAGCACCGGCAATGCCTTTGTGAACGGGAATGAAGATGTTTCAGTCGCAGGTGGTGGTGCTGATCGCGGCCTTGTTCGTGCTGCAGATGGCGATCGTCTGTGCCGTGTTGCGGCGCTCCGCCGGTATGGAGCGCAGCGGGCTCACCTCGTGGGCTATCGGCGATCTGGCGGTAACCGTGGCGGCGGTCTTGCTGGCCATTCATG
This sequence comes from Cupriavidus sp. HE11, assembly GCF_056097175.1. NCBI lineage: Bacteria > Pseudomonadati > Pseudomonadota > Betaproteobacteria > Burkholderiales > Burkholderiaceae > Cupriavidus > Cupriavidus sp. HE11. The sequence continues at coordinate 542,296 of NZ_CP184464.1, read as the reverse complement.
GATACCGTCCGGAGTGGCCGCTGGCTGCCTTGCCCGAACTGGCACTGACCGCCGGGTTGTCGATGATGGTCCACGGCACGCGGCACTTTGTTGGCAAGCCGGGGCGGGCCATTGTGCTGGCCGCGCTGAACCTGCCTGGACTGGCGATGCTGGCGGTGCTGGCATTGCACGCCGCCGGCGTATTGCCGGGCCCGGCGCCTGGCGCCGTGTCGCCCGGATTGTCGATGCTGGTGTCGCCCTCTGCCGTGGCCGGGCTGATGCTCGGCGCATCGGTGACCCAGATGCTGCTGTTGCTGGAGATGATCCGCGTGGTCGTGCCGCGTTTGCCCGCCAAGCGGGGTACCGGGCGCCTGGCCATCCTGTCGCTGACGCTCGTGGCGCTGGCCTGCACGGTGTTTGCGGGCGCGCAGGCCTGGGCGCCGCTGTCGACGCTGGTCGACGGCCATCCGCTGGTGACGCCCGACGAGCGCGACAACATTACGCTGTGCTTTGTCTTCGGCGTGGTTGGCCTGTCGGTCAGCTTCGCGCTGATGGCGCACGACCGCCTGCGGCGGATCATCGAACGCCGTGCGCGCCATGACGACCTGACCGACGTGCTGTCGCGCGGCGCGTTCTGGGAAGAGCTTGAACTCGCGTGCAAGCGGTCGGAGCGCCAGCGTACTGCCTTCACCGTGGCCTTCATTGACCTCGATCATTTCAAGGCCATCAACGACCTTTACGGACATCTGGCGGGGGACAGCGTCCTGCGCCATTTTGCTGGCCTGCTGCGCAAGGCCGCGCCCGCCCGTGCCGTGCTGGGCCGGCTGGGCGGCGAGGAATTCGCGATCGTCATGCCGGACACCACGCTGGAAACCGGCCGAGCCATCAGTGTCCGCCTGAGCGCGCTGGTGCGTTCCACGCCATGTCCGTCCGAGCCCGACGCCATTGCCTATACGGTCAGTATCGGCATGGCCGAACGTCAGGCCGGCGAGAATGCCGACGCGGTCATGCGGCGCGCCGACCGCGCGCTCTACGATGCCAAGCAGATGGGCCGCAACTGCGTGTCGTCGCACGATACGGCAGAGGGCGCCGGCATGCCGCGCCGCCCGCGCGTGCGCGAGCGCGAGTCGTCCTGAGCCGGCCATCCACGCCCTGTTTCGCCGGACCCCGGTTCTGATCGACTTCAGTTTCGTCAGAATCTGATTCAAGGACCGGCTTGCCGATGCTATAGATGTGCAGGTCACTGCAATGCGCTTTGCGCCAACATCCATGGACATCATCAGGCCGGAACACGCTGCCCAGCAGGCCAGGCAGATTCACCAGAACATACCGGGCGCGACATCGATCTCGATCCTGCGGCGCGTGCATGATTCCCGCTACGCCACCCGGTACTTCGTCGGCAACGGCCTGGACATCGGCGGCGGCATCGATTCCATTGCCCTGTTCGGGGACATGTTCCCCACGATGAAGCATGTCTTCGTCTTCGACATGCAGCACGGCGATGCCCAGTACCTGGAGCGAATAGAGGACGAGTCGTTCGACTTCGTCTACTCGTCCCACTGCCTGGAGCATATGGTGGATCCGGCCGTGGCGATCCGGCATTGGATACGGGCGGTGAAGCCCGGTGGACATCTCGTGATCCAGGTGCCGGACGAAGACCTGTACGAGCAGGGACACTGGCCGTCGCGGTTCAACAACGACCACAAGCACACGTTCACGATGTTCAAGGCGCAGTCGTGGTCGCCGGTGTCGATCAACGTCATCGACTTTGTACGGTCCGTATGCGACCAGGTGTCGCCGATCTCGATCTTCCGCGTCGACATCGGTGTGCGGCAAAGCCTGCTGAACCGCGACTTTGACCAGACCCGCACACCTACTGCAGAGTGTGCCATCGAGTTCATCCTGCAGAAGCATCCCGGGTAGCCCTCTGACCCGGCGTGTCCCGCGTGGTATTCCGTAACGACGGCCCGCATCAGGCCGTCGCGGGCGCGTTCCACTGGCGCAACCAGTGCGGTAGAATGCACGCCTTGCCGCAACGGCAAGGTCTTCAAGCGGGCCATCCGCCCTTAGCTCAGTTGGATAGAGCACTCGCCTTCTAAGCGAGCGGTCAGAGGTTCGAATCCTCTAGGGCGGGCCAATTCGCGGCACGCGATCTCCCCCTCATCCCCCTTATTTCCTTGGTCCACAGGTCCGTCGTACTGGCTCGGCACTTGTCAGCGCCGGACGCGGGCAACGCCCGAGCGCCCCGATAGTGACGCCTGCGTAGCTTTCGCGCCCCCAATTGCGTCTTGTCTTTGACAGTTTTCGATGACCGGCCGCCGATCAGGCGTCGGTGATTCCTACAATCTCATCAGAACAGCGTCGCTGGCGTGCGAAGGATCGCGAGGGGGCAGAAGAATGCCACCTGTCGCGAATGGACCGATTCCGGGCATCCGCTCGCTGTTCACCACAGGATATGGGCAAAACGCCATCGTGCATCAGGGGCGCCTCGACAGGAGTGAAAGACATGTTGACGCAACAGACCAAGGAGATTGTGAAGGCCACCGCGCCAGTCCTGGCGCAGCACGGTCTCGACATCATCAAGTGCTTCTACGGGCGTATGTTCGTGGCCCATCCCGAGCTGAAGAACGTCTTCAACATGGCGCACCAGGAACAGGGGCAGCAGCAACAGGCGCTTGCGCGTGCCGTCTACGCCTATGCGGAGAATATCGACGACCCCAGCAGCCTGATGGCCGTGCTTGGCAATATCGCCAACAAGCATGCCAGCCTGGGCGTCAGGCCCGAGCAATATCCGATCGTCGGCGAGCATTTGCTGGCCGCCATCAAGGAAGTACTAGGCAATGCGGCCACGGACGAGATCATTTCGGCTTGGGCCCAGGCCTACGGCAACCTGGCCGACGTGCTGATGGGCATGGAGAGCGGGCTCTACGAGGAGTCGGCGGGCCAGCCGGGCGGCTGGACGGGATGGCGCAGCTTCGTGGTGCGTGACAAGCGGCCCGAGAGCAGCGTGATTACATCTTTCGTGCTGGAGCCGGTGGACGGCGGTCCGGTGCTGAATTTCGAACCGGGCCAGTACATCAGCGTGGCGGTGGACGTGCCGGCACTGGGGCTGCAGCAGATCCGGCAGTACAGCCTGTCCGACATGCCCAACGCGCGAAGCTACCGTATCTCCGTCAAGCGCGAACGTGACGAGGGCAAGCCGGCTGGCTACGTGTCGAACCTGCTACACGACCATGTGGCCGTGGGCGACCAGATCAAGGTCGCGGCGCCGTATGGCACGTTCCATATCGATGTGCACGCAAAAACGCCAATCGTGCTGATCAGCGGCGGCGTGGGGCTGACACCCATGATCAGCATGCTCAAGCGCGCTATCCAGGACCCCGACCGGCAGGTGGTGTTCGTGCATGGCGCCCGCAACGGGGCGGTGCATGCGATGCGCGACCGCCTGCGCGAGACGGCCCGCACGCAGCCGAACTTCAAGCTGATCGTCTTCTACGACAGCCCCTTGCCCGACGATGTGGCGGGTCGTGACTACGACCATGCCGGGTTTGTCGATGTTGGCAAGATCCGGCAGGCCATTGTGCTGCCGGATGCCGACTACTACATCTGCGGCCCGATCCCGTTCATGCGCGTGCAGCACGATGCGCTGAAGCAACTGGGATTGCGCGAGGCACATATCCACTACGAGGTGTTCGGCCCCGACCTGTTTGCGGAGTAGCCGCAACGCGCGCGCCCAGGCACGGCCGCTGGTATGGCATTTGCGCGCCGGGGCGAACGCATGTCTTGCCAGGGGCGGTATGGCCTGCAGCGGCAAACTGCATTTGCCCGCATCGCGTCAGCCGCGCCTCTTTGCCGCGCCAGGCCTTCGGGGATGGAGAACCGGCATCACCGGGGCGGCCCCGACCGGCCCGCCCCGGGCTGTCGCAGCCTTGCCGGTCAGGCAGCCTTGCGCAGCAGGTCGGCGGCGCGCTCGGCGATCATGATGGTGGGCGCGTTGGTGTTGCCCCCGATCAGCGTCGGCATGATCGACGCATCCACCACGCGCAGGCCTTCCACGCCGTGCACGCGCAGTTGCGGGTCCACCACGGCCATTGCGTCGACGCCCATCTTGCAGGTGCCTACGGGATGGTAGATGGTGTCGGCATGGGCGCGTACGAAATCGCGGATTGCCGACTCGTCGCCCTCGCCGGGTCCGAGCAGCGCGGCCAGCGGATCGCTGCCGCCAGCTTCGGTCAGTGCCGACTGGGCGAAGATCCTCCGCATCAGCTTTACGCCGGCCACCATGCCGTCGAGGTCGGACGGCGCCGAGAGGAAGCGCGGATCGATTCGCGGTGCCTCGCGCATGTCCGGCGATGTCAGCGCCACCGTGCCGCGGCTTTCCGGGCGCAGCACGCAGGCATGGCAGGAATAGCCATGGCCGGGCCGGCCATTGCGCAGCACATTGGAATTGCCCAGCAGCGCGGGCGCGAAGTGCAGTTGCAGATCGGGTGCGTCCAGGCCCGGCCGTGTCTTGACGAACGCGCCGGCCTCGGCCACCGGCGACGCCAGCATGCCGGTGCGCCGCCAGCGGTAGCGCATGACCTCGCCGGCCATGCGCGCCACGCCGCGCAGCGAGTAGCCGTATAGATGCCACGATGTGACCGGCTTGCCGATGATGACGTCGAGGTGGTCCTGCAGGTTCTGCCCCACGCCGGGCAGTTCGTGGACCACCGCCACGCCCAGGCTGCGCAGGTGATCGCCCGGGCCGATGCCCGATGCCAGCAGTAGTTGCGGCGAATGGAACGCGCCGCCGCTGACGATCACCTCGCGCCGGGCCCGCAGCGTCTGGGTCTGGCCGTCACGCACCACTTCCACGCCCACGGCCCGCTTGCCTTCGAACACGATGCGCAGCGCCTGCGTGCCGGTCATCACGCAAAGGTTCTGGCGGCCGCCGTTGTGACCCGCATCGGCACGATTGCCGCGATGCAGGTAGGCGCGTGCCGCGTTCCAGCGCTCGCCATTGAACTGCGTGGCCTGGTACAGCCCCACGCCTTCCTGCTCGGCGCCGTTGAAGTCCTGGTTCAGCGGCAGGCCGGCTTGCGCCGCGGCCTGCACGAAGCGGCGCGAGAACGGGTTCGGCGTGCGCAGGTCGCTGACGTGCAGCGGGCCGCTGCCGCCGTGCCACGCGTCGTCGCGCCCGGCATTGCGCTGGTTGCATTCGCTGCGGCGGAAGTAGGGCAGCACGGTTTCGTAGTCCCAGCCCTCGCAGCCCAGTTCGGCCCAACGGTCGTAGTCGCTGCGATGGCCGCGTACGTAGAGCATGGCGTTGATCGACGAACTGCCGCCCAGCCCGCGCCCGCGCGGCTGGTACGACTCGCGGCCGTTCAGGCCGGCCTGCGGCACGGTACGGAAGCCGTAGTTGCGCGGGCCGGGCTGGGGCACCGTCCTTGCGATAGCCAGAGGGGTCCAGACGCTGGGGTGATGATCGTCCGGCCCGGATTCGAGCAGGGCCACGGTGACGCCCGGCTGGTCTGCCAGCCGTCCGGCCAGCGCGCAGCCGGCCGAGCCGGCGCCCACGATGATGTAGTCGAAGCTGGTGTCGCCCATGAATGCAGTCTCCTTGGCGTTGTTCTTGTGTCGTGCTTATTTCTGGAAGCCGTGCGGCGTCACGATATTGAAGTTCGGGTCGAACGTGTCGAGCATGCCGAACAAGCCTGCCACGGCTTGCGGATTGCCGTCTATCCGGACCGCGCCGGACTGCATGGCCTGCGGCAGCGTCAGCTGTTTCAGGCTGATCTGGTCCAGCGTGGCCTTGGTCAGCGTGACCGTGGCGGTGGGCTGCGCGTGCTGGGCTTCGGCCACGTAGGTCAGCGCGCTGTTGCGCAGCGTCATCGCATAACGCTGCTTCAGGTCGGTGAACTGCCAGTTCAGCGTCAGGGTCTTGCCGGCAGCCTTGTCGGCGTTCAGCCGGACGGCCAGGAAGTCGAAGAAGTTCGGCACGCTCAGCGCGCGGACCAGATCCGACGAACTGGTGGCGCTGCTGGACGGCCGGGCCACGCCATCGCGCAATTCCTGCGCGCCGGTCAGGTAGATATTGCGCCAGGTGGCGTTCTCGCTCTGGTAACCGAGCTGTTCCAGCGCGTCGGCCTGCAGCGCGCGGGCGGCGGCGTTCGACGGATCGGCAAACACCAGTTCGTTGCCGATCTGGCTGACCCAGCGGTACTCGCCACGCGCATAGGCGTCGCGCAGGCGGGCCAGCACCGCGTCGGGGCCGCCCATCCATTCGATGGTCTTCCTGGCGGCCTGTTCGGGCGGCAGCGGATTCAGGTGGGCCGGGTTGCCGTCATAGAAACCCAGGTAGCGCTGATACACGGCGCGAACGTTGTGGCTGACCGATCCGTAGTAGTCGCGCGCATACCATTTGCTGGCCAGCGGCTGGGGCAGGGTTTTTAGCTGATCGGCTATCTCCAGCGGCGTGTAGCCCTGGTTCATCAGGCGCAGTGCCTGGTCGTTCAGGTACGCGTACATGTCGCGCTGGTCGGATAGCATTTCGACGATGCGCTCGCGGCCCCAGGTGGGCCAGTGATGCTGGCCGATCAGGATGTCGGTGCGCTCGCCGTAGCGCAGCAGCGACTGCCCCAGGAAGTACGACCAGCCCTTGGCGTCGCGCACCTGCGCGCCGCGCAGCGTCAGCAGGTTGTGCTGGGTGCGCACCGCGTTCTCGGCGATGCACAGCGTGCGGAACTGCGGCAGGTAGAGGTTCATTTCCGCCGGCGCCTCGGTGCCCGGCGTCAGCTGGAATTCGAAGTCCACGCCGTCGATGCGCCGGGTTTCTATCGGCTTGGTAATCGACGATGTGGGCGCCAGCAGCGTCATGGTGCCGCGCGCGGTGGCCTTGCCCAGACCGGTGTCGACCTGGCCCGTGGCGCTTTTCGGCAACTGCGTGCCGTACATGTACTGCGCGCGGCGGCTCATGGCGCTGCCGGCCAGCACGTTCTCGCTGACCGCTTCGTCCATGAAGCCGCTGGGCGCCAGGATATCCACCTTGCCGCTCTTTACATCGGCTTCGTTGACGATGCCGCGCACGCCGCCAAAGTGGTCGACGTGGCTGTGGGTGTAGATCACGGCCACCACCGGCTTGCGGGGACGATGGGCGTAGTAGAGATCCAGTGCGGCGCGGGCGGTTTCGGCCGTCAGCAGCGTGTCGATGACGATCAACCCGGTATCGCCCTCGATGATGTTCATGTTGGCAAGATCGGCGCCGCGCACCTGGTACACGCGGTCCGTGACCTTGAACAGCCCCGCTTCGTTGTTCAGCTGCGCCAGCCGCCACAGGCTGGGATTGACCGTTTTCGGGGCGTCTGCCGCCGATTCGAACGCGTAGGCATTGAAATCCCACACCGGCTTGCCGTCCGCCGTCTTGATGACCGGTTCGGGAAAGCGTGCGACCAGCCCGCGCCGGGCGTCTTCGAAGTCGGCGCGATCCGAGAACGGCAGGCGGTGCAGCCATTCGGCATTCGATTGCTCGGTCAGCGGCGTGGCGGCGTTCGGGCCAGCCAGTGCGACCGGTGCGGCAGGCACGGTCAGGACGGCTGCGGCCAGCATGGCAGTGCGGGCAAGGCGCATGGGAAATCGACTCCTCGGTTGGGCAAGGCATCCATTGAAAGCGCGTCGCACCTATAATTCAATTGCAAATTTCGTATCGCAGCAATGCGTAGGGTGCATATATGAATCTGAAGCGGCTCGAACATCTGGTGGCGGTGGCGGAAGAGGGCTCGCTGGCCGCGGCGGCGCGGCGCGTGCATCTGAGTCAGCCGGCGCTGACGCGCAGCATCCAGGCGCTGGAGGAAGAGGCCGGCGCGGTGCTGTTCGACCGCGGCGCCCGGGGCGTGACGCTGACCACCGTGGGCCGCATGGTGACCGAGCGCGCCCGCCGCATCCTGTTCGAATCGGGCTGCCTGGCGCGCGATCTGGCGTTGGTGCGGCAGCACGAGATTGGCAGCGTGCAGATTGGGCTGGGCGCGTTTCCGGCGGCCATCCTGCTGCCGGAACTGCTTTGCCAGCTGCACCGGCAATGGCCGAAGCTGCGGATTACCACGGAGGTCAGCCATCCGGCCGCGTTGCTGGACGCCCTGCACGCCGAGCAGGTGGATTTCGTGGTGGTCGAGCAGAGCACGGTGCCGACCGCCGCCGAACTCGAAGTGATACGGCTGCCCGGTGGCCCCGGCGGGGTCTATGCCCGGGCCGGGCATCCGCTGGCGGCGGGGCCCGTAAGCCTGGCTGCGCTGCGCGAATCGGCGCTGGTGTCGGTGGTATTTCCACCAGAGACCCACGAACGGCTGCGCAAGGTGCTGCGCTGCAAGCCGGGCGAGGACCTGCCGTTCCAGGTGGAAAGCAACGATTTCCGCGCGCTCACGCACCTGGTGCGCCACGCCGATGCGCTGCTGCTGGCGCCGGCGCGGGCGGTGCGCGACGAACTGGTAGAGGCTGGACGGCTGGTGGCGCTGGATATTCCGGAACTGCCCGAGATCATGATGCAGTTTGCGATCGTGCGGCTGGCGCAGCGGACGCTGTCGCCGGCGGCGGAGCGGGCCGTGGCCGTGATCGAGGCGGTCGCGCGGGCCTGAAAACGGGCAGGGGGCAAACAAAAAGCGCCCCGAAGGGCGCTTTTCGATGTGGCGAACAGATTTGCCGCCAGCGGGGGGCAATCTGGCTGGTTACTCTTCGACAGCCGTGCCGACGATGTTGTAGCCGCCGTCGACGTAGGTGATTTCACCGGTCACGCCGCTGGACAGGTCCGACAGCAGGAAGGCGGCCACATTGCCCACTTCCTCGATCGTCACGTTGCGGCGCATCGGGGCCACGTCCTCGAAATGCTTGAGGAGCTTGCCGAAGTCCTTGATGCCCGACGCGGCCAGCGTCTTGATCGGGCCGGCCGAGATGCCGTTGGCACGAATGCCCTTCGGGCCCACGGCCGATGCCAGGTAGCGCACGCTGGCTTCCAGCGATGCCTTTGCCAGGCCCATCGTGTTGTAGTTCGGCACCACGCGCTCGGCGCCCAGGTACGTCAGCGTCAGCAGCGAAGCCTTGTCGTTCAGCAGCGGCAGAGCGGCCTTGGCCAGTGCCGGGAAGCTGTAGGCCGAGATGTCGTGCGCAATGCGGAAGCCTTCGCGCGACAGGCCTTCCAGGAAATCGCCGGCGATGGCTTCGCGCGGTGCAAAACCGATCGAATGCACCAGACCGTCGAATTTTTCCCAGCGCTGCCCCAAAGCGGCGAACGTGGCGGCGATCTGTTCATCGCTGCCGACGTCGCAGTCATAGATCATGTCGGAGCCGAATTCCTTGGCGAAGTCCGTGATGCGGTCCTTGAAACGCTCGCCTACATAGGTGAAAGCCAGCTCGGCGCCTTCGCGCTTGCAGGCCGACGCAATGCCGTAGGCGATGGAACGGTTCGAAAGCAAGCCCGTGATCAGGATCCGCTTACCTGCCAGAAATCCCATAAATTCTCCAGATTGTTTGTGGGGGACGGGCATGCTTCATGCACTGGCCCGTGTCCGGTGCACGGCAGGGAGGCAAATCCCCGCAGTTTGTTGCGCCGCGTAGAGGGAATGTCCGGATGGTTGGGCGCCACCCGAACGCATGTAAAATTGTCGCACAACTTCGCCCGGCCACAAGCCGTCGGGCCGTCTCGGGCATTGTGGAGGTCTGCAACCGGATGCTGATTCATGCACGTTGGCCGCGTCTGGCGGCAGGGCAGTGCTTCCGTCGACGCGCGGTAGTGCAATGGGCGCTGGCACTGTCGATCGTGCTGGGTTCGGGTTTTCCCGTATCGGGCTATTGCGCGCACGGCTTTGCACTCCATGGCGATCTCAAGTATCCGCCGAATTTTGGCCAGTTTGACTATGTCAACGCGGACGCGCCCCAGGGCGGCACGCTGACGCTGGCCAATCCCGACCGCCGAACCAGTTTCGACAAGTTCAACCCGTTCACGCTGAAGGGCACCTCCGCGCCTGGCCTGAGTTCGCTGATGTTCGAGACGCTGCTGATCAGCAGCGCCGACGAGACGGCCAGCGCCTACGGCCTGCTGGCCGACGACGTGACGGTGGCCCCTGACCAGCTGTCGGTCACGTTCCATATTCGCCCAGAAGCCCGTTTCGTCAACGGCGATCCGGTACTGGCCGCCGACGTCAAGTATTCCTACGACATGCTGATGAGCAAGTCCGCCAGCCCGGGCTACCGCAGCATGTGCACCGACGTGAAGGCGGTGGTGGTGACCGGCGAACGTTCGATTCGCTTCGACTTCAAGCAGCGCAACGCCGAATTGCCGCTGATCGTCGGCCAGCTGCCCGTGTTCTCGAAGAAATGGACCGCCAAGGTGCCGTTCGAGAAGCTGACGTTCGAGGAGCCGATCACCAGCGGCCCGTACAAGATCGAGCGCTACGACGCCGGTCGCGGCATCGTATTCCAGCGAGATCCGAACTACTGGGGCAAGAACCTGAACGTGCGGCGTGGCACGTTCAACTTCAACCGCGTGGTGTACCGGCTCTATAAGGACGAGACCGCCAAGCTGGAGGCGTTCAAGGCGGGCGAATTCGATGCCATCGTCGAATACCGATCGAAGAACTGGGCCAAGAGCTATGTCGGCACCAAGTTCCGCGACGGCGACCTGATCAAGACCGAATTCCCGCACCGCAACGGCGCCGGCATGCAGGGTTTCGTCATGAACATGCGCAAGCCGATGTTCCAGGACGTGCGCGTGCGCCAGGCGCTGATCCTGGCGCTGGACTTCGAATGGCTGAATCGCCAGTTGTTCTATGGGGCCTACAAGCGGCTCGATAGCTGGTTCTCCAATAGCGAACTTGCCGCCAGTACCACCTTCGACGGCAGGCCCGGGGCAGGGGAACTGAAGCTGCTGGAGCCGCTGCGTGCCCAGTTGCCGGCCGAGGTGTTTGGCGCCGACGTGGTGCAGCCGACCACCACCGCGCCCCGGTCGCTGCGCGACAACCTGCGCGATGCACGGCGCCTGCTGGCTCAGGCCGGCTGGACCTACGAGGATGGTGCGCTGCGCAACGCCAAGGGCGAGCCGATGGTGTTCGAATTCCTGGATGACGGTGGCGCCATGAGCCGCGTCATCACGGCCTACGTGCGCAACCTGGAAAAGCTGGGCATCGAGGTGCACCAGCGCACCACCGACTTTGCCCTGTACCAGAAGCGGCTGGAGGATTTCGATTTCGACATGGTGTCGATCCGCTTCCCGGATTCGCAGAGCCCCGGCAACGAGCTGCGCGACCGTTTCTCGGCCGAGGCCGCCGGCATGCCCGGATCCGACAACCTGTTCGGCCTGAAGTCGCCGGCCGTGGACAAGCTCGTGGACGCCGTACTGCACGCCGAAACCCGCGAGGAACTGGTCACGGCCGGGCGCGCGCTGGACCGCGTGCTGATGCATGGCTACTACATCGTGCCGAACTGGTACAGTGCTTTCCACCGTGTGTCGTACCGCAAGGAACTGGGGTATCCGACCCGCCTGCCGTACTACTACACCGCGGAAGGCTGGATTCTTTCGAGCTGGTGGCGCAAGGACCTGGCGCCGAAGACCCAGTAACCCAGTCTTCCAGTCATCCCCACTCGGACGGCCAATGCTTGCCTATCTGCTGAAGCGCATCCTGCTGATGATCCCGACGCTGGTCGGGGTGGTGACGCTCACCTTTGTCGTGATCCAGTTCGTGCCCGGCGGCCCGGTCGAGCAGATGATGCTCGAGATGAAGGGGCGTGGCGCCGGGGGAGAAGCCAGCGGCGGTGGCGCGGAATACCGTGGCCGGCGCGGCGTGGACCCCGACAAGATCAAGGAAATCCAGGCGCTGTACGGCTTCGACAAGCCGCCGCTTGAGCGCTACCTGATGATGCTCAAGCGCTTTGCCCAGTTCGACCTGGGCCAGAGCTACTTCCAGCACCGCAGCGTGTGGGAACTGGTCAAGTCGAAGATGCCCGTATCGATCAGCCTGGGGCTCTGGACATTCTTTCTGACTTATCTGATATCGGTGCCGCTCGGCATTTCCAAGGCGATCCGGGCGGGCAGCAGATTCGACGTCATCAGCAGCATGATCGTGCTGGTGGGCTATGCCATCCCGGGCTTCGTGCTGGGCGTGCTGCTGCTGGTGCTGTTCGGTGGCGGCACCTTCGTGCAGTGGTTCCCGCTGCGCGGGCTGACTTCCGACGACTGGGACCAGCTGTCGCTGATGGGCAAGGTCATGGACTACCTGTGGCACCTGGTGCTGCCGATCACGGCGTCGGTGGTGGGCAGCTTCGCCGTGGTGACGATGCTGACCAAGAACGCTTTCCTGGAGGAAATCCGCAAGCAATACGTGCTGACGGCGCGCGCCAAGGGTTTGTCCGAGCGCCGCGTGCTGTGGAAGCACGTGTTCCGCAACGCCCTGATCCCGCTGGTCACGGGCTTCCCGGCCGCCTTCATCGGCGCTTTCTTCACGGGATCGCTGCTGATCGAGACGTTGTTCTCGCTCGATGGCCTGGGCCTGCTGTCCTATGAGGCCGTGCTGCGCCGCGACTATCCGGTGGTGCTTGGCACGCTGTACCTGTTCACGCTGATCGGGCTGGTGACGCGCCTGATCTCGGACGTTTGCTATGTCATGGTGGATCCGCGGATTCATTTCGAGGGAATGCACCGATGAAAGCTGCTGCCAAGAACGGTCTGCCGCATTCGCTGTCGCCGCGCCAGCGGGCCTGGCAGCGCTTTCGCCGCAACCGGCTGGGCTACTGGAGCCTGGTCCTCTTCGTGATCATATTCGTCTTCAGCATGGGGGCCGAACTGCTGTCGAGCGACCGGCCGCTGGTGGTGCGCTACAAGGGCGAGTACTACTTCCCTATCGTCAAGACGTACCCCGAAACCGCATTCGACGGCGACTTCCCGACGCGGGCCGATTACCTGGACCCGTTTATCCGTGACCGGATCACGTCGAATGGCAATTTCGCCATCTATCCGCCGAATCGCTATTCCTACGATTCGATCAACTACTTCGCCAAGGAGCCGAACCCGGCGCCGCCGTCGGCCGACAACTGGCTGGGCACCGACGACCGCGGCCGCGACGTGCTGGCGCGCCTGCTGTACGGCTTCCGGGTGTCGGTGCTGTTCGGCATGGCCCTGACAGTCATCGGTGTGCTGATCGGCACGCTGACCGGGGCGCTGATGGGCTTCTTCGGCGGTCGTTTCGACCTGTTTTCGCAGCGCGCCATCGAGATCTGGAGCTCGATGCCCGAGCTTTACCTGCTGATCATCTTCGCGTCGATCTTCGAGCCGAGCCTGGCACTGCTGATCATCCTGCTGTCGCTGTTCGGCTGGATGGGCCTGTCCGACTACGTGCGTGCCGAGTTCTACCGCAACCGGTCGCTGGACTACGTCAAGGCCGCACGGGCCCTGGGGCTGTCGAACGTGCAGATCATGTGGCGTCATATCCTGCCGAACAGCCTGACGCCGGTGATCACGTTCCTGCCGTTCCGCATGAGCGCGGCCATCCTGGCGCTGACCAGCCTGGACTTCCTGGGCCTGGGCGTGCCGCCGACCACGCCGAGCCTGGGCGAACTGCTGGCCCAGGGCAAGGCCAATCTCGATGCCTGGTGGATTTCGCTGTCGACGTTCGCCGTGCTGGTGGTGACACTGCTGCTGCTGACGTTCATGGGCGATGCGTTGCGTGATGCATTCGATACGCGTCTGGGTCTCGCCCAGTTGCGCGGCCGGGTGGAACCGAAGGTGCCGGCCGGCGGCGCGGCAGCGGAGGCCACATCATGAACTCCGCGAATCCCGCCATGGCGGTGAATCCCGTGTTTCCGGACCCGGTGGACATTCCCGAGCCCGGTACCAAGCTGATGTGCGTGGATCACCTGTCGGTGACTTTCGGCGACGGCGAGCACGCCACGCGCGCGGTGCGCGACGTCAGTTTCGACCTGCGGGCCGGCGAGCGCTACGCGCTGGTGGGCGAGTCCGGCTCCGGCAAGACCGTGACGGCGCTGGCCATGCTGCGGCTGGTGGAAGACGCCCGCTACCAGGGCGCCATCCGCTTCGAGGGCAAGGACCTGCTGCAGGTATCCGATCGCGAGATGCGCGGCATCCGCGGATCGGAGATCGCGATGATCTTCCAGGAACCGATGACGGCGCTGAACCCGCTCTACACGATCGGCAACCAGATCGTGGAGACGCTGGCGCTGCATGAGGGCCTGGACCGGCGCACCGCACGCGACCGCGCCATTGCGCTGCTGGAGCGCACCGGCATCAGCGACGCGGCCAACCGCTTCAACAGTTTTCCGCACCAGTTGTCGGGCGGCCAGCGCCAGCGCGCAATGATCGCCATGGCGCTGGCCTGCCGCCCCAAGCTGCTGCTGGCCGACGAGCCGACGACCGCGCTCGACGTCACGATTCGCGCGCAGATCCTGGACCTGCTGCGCAGCCTGCAGGCCGAGTTCGGCATGGCCGTGATGCTGATCACGCACGATCTGAACATGGTGCGTGCATTCGCACAGCGCGTGGGCGTGATGGAAAAGGGCGTGCTGGTGGAAACCGGCGAAACCGCCGAGGTCTTCGCCAATCCGCATCATCCGTACACACGCAAGCTGATCGACAGCCGGCCGAAGCGCGAGGTATTGCCGCTGGTGCCGCTGGCGCCGGTGCTGCTGGAAACCGACGCGTTGTGCGTCAACTATCAGAAGAAGCGTGCCGGGATTGCCGGCTGGTTCGGCAAGGAGGCATTTGCCGCGGTCAGGGACGTCACGCTGCAACTGCGCGAGGGCGAGACCGTGGGCATCGTCGGCGAATCGGGGTCTGGCAAGACCACGCTGGCGCACGCGGTGCTGGCGCTGCAGCGCAAGAGCGGCGGGGCGATCCAGTTTCTGGGCCGCAGCTTCGATGCGTGTTCGCAAAAGGAACGCAGCGCGCTGCGCAAGCGCATGCAGGTGGTGTTCCAGGACCCGTTCGGCTCGCTGTCCCCGCGCATGACGATCGAGCAGATCGTGGGCGAAGGGCTGGCCCTGCATCAGCCCGGCCTGTCAAAAGACGCCATGCGCGAACGCGTGATCGAGGCGCTGCGTGAGGTCGGGCTCGACCGCACGGCGCTGGGCCGCTATCCGCACGAGTTCTCGGGTGGACAGCGCCAGCGCATCGCCATTGCCCGCGTGCTGATCCTGAAGCCCCAGGTGCTGGTGCTGGATGAGCCGACTTCTGCACTTGATGTGTCGATCCAGCAGCAGGTATTGGCGCTGCTGTCACAGCTGCAACATAAGTACAACCTCAGCTATCTGTTCATCAGCCACGATCTGGCTGTGATTCGTGCGATGGCGCACCGAGTCATCGTCATGAAAAACGGTGAAGTGGTGGAATCAGGCGAGACGGAAACCGTACTCGGTGCGCCGCAGCATCCGTATACAAGA
Organism: Cupriavidus sp. HE11; assembly: GCF_056097175.1. Lineage (NCBI taxonomy): Bacteria > Pseudomonadati > Pseudomonadota > Betaproteobacteria > Burkholderiales > Burkholderiaceae > Cupriavidus > Cupriavidus sp. HE11. The sequence goes on along the minus strand of NZ_CP184464.1, from coordinate 526,906 downwards.
AAGCTGATGGCCGCAGCCCAGTTGGGCGCGGCCTGAATGATGTGCATTGCAACACGCTTTGTCACGCCGAGGTAACACGGAATCTTTATAACGATTCCGAGAAACAGAATACGTTTTTTGCGCTAATTCATTGATTTGCTGGCGCTTTGCGGGAAAGTTGTAACCATCTTTGACACGTCAAGGGTGGGTACTTTACTATCCCGCGATGAGTTTTGTCGGGGGTGGTTCGTCCGCCGCATGCAGACCTTGGGGAAGGTCGATGTTGCACGCGGCAGGTGCAGTCGTGCTGGCGTACTTCTTGCGTACGTTCCGCCCTGATGTTTTCACGCTGTCCGGCTTTGTCTGATTTGCCGGTCAGATTTGTCCGATCATCAGGAGAACCAATGCAGACGGTACTTCATTCCCTGGCGCGCGCCGCTATCGGAATTGCCATTGCCTGCGGTGCGACTGTGTCGAATGGAGTGCTGGCGGATACGGTGTTCAAGGACCCGGACGCCCGGATCGAAGCCCGCGTTGACGCGGACGCGCATCCGGAAGGCAAGCGTGGCTTGCTGTCGTCGGTGATGAACTCCACCAGCAACGTTGCCAGCAAGGCTGGCGACCTGGTCATGAACGCGCTGGGCCTGATTGGCGTGCGTTATCGCTTCGGCGGTAACAGCCCCGAATCGGGTCTGGACTGCAGCGGCTTCGTCCGCTACGTGTTCAACGACACCTTCGGCTTCATGTTGCCGCGCCGTTCCGTCGAAATGAGCCAGGTGGGCACCACCGTGGCGGTCAACGAGCTGCGTCCGGGCGATCTCGTGTTCTTCAACACGATGCGCCATACGTTCTCGCACGTTGGCATCTATATCGGCGACAACAAGTTCGTGCATGCGCCGTCGACCGGCAGCAAGATCCGCGTTGACGACATGCGTGCGTCGTACTGGGTCACGCGCTACAACGGTGCCCGCCGGATTGACGATTCGGCCCGTGGCTCGGTCGAAAACACGGGCAGCATGATCGAGACGCTCAAGCGCTTCGATCCGAACGCCCAGGGCCGTACGATGTTTGGTGGTTGACGCATCGTTCGCGCAAACAAAAAAGGACTGCTTCGGCAGTCCTTTTTTGTTGCTCATCGCCAAAATGTCTTAATACAAATACCCTACCAAAGGGTGACGTCCTCTGTCATCAGGGTGACGATTTCTGTCAGGCCCGGCGGAAGATGTGACAAGACATGTGAAAACGGAGAAGCGGCGCCTTCCTCAATGTGCCCGGCGTCCTACTGGACGGCGATTGTGCCGGCCGGTGCGGGACGCAGCCGCGCCGCCGCAAGCCTCTCGCGCAGCGCGCCAATCACGGCCGAGGTGGCCTGCTCGCCAGCCAGGATGGCCCGGTTGCGCGACGTAAAGTCGCTGCCGCCCATGTCGGGCAGGTCGGGGCGGATCACGATGTCGGCGCGGGACAGCGCCATGCGGTTGATCGACTGGCCCATGATGGCGGTGGTCTGCAGCAGCACGCCACTCTGCCCATTGTTCTTCTGGCTCGACGGATCGGCGGAGATATTCACGGCGATCACGAACTCGGCGCCCATCTCGCGCGCCGCGTCCACCGGCACCGGTTCGACCAGGCCACCGTCAACGTAATCGTGGCCGGCAATCGACACCGGCTGGAAAACGCCCGGCACGCTGCTCGATGCGCGCACGGCCTGCCCGGTATTCCCGCGCCGGAACACGATGCGCTCGCCGGTCTTCAGGTCGGTGGCGACGATGCCCAGCGGCAGCTTCATGGCCTCGATCGGGCGGTTCTTGACCAGCCGGTTCACGTAGTTCTGCAGCGCCTCGCCCTTGAGCCAGCCGCCAAACTTGGTGCCGAAGGGCAGGGCCCAGTCGGCGATGGCGGCTTCGTCCATGGTCAGCGCCAGCTTGTTGAGCTGGAAGCCGTCCATGCCGGTGGCGTAGAGCGCCGCCACCACCGATCCCGCGCTGGTGCCGGTGACGATGTCGGCATGAATGCCCTGGGCCTCCAGTGCCTTGATGACGCCAATATGCGCAAAGCCGCGCGCGGCGCCGCCACCGAGCGCCAGGCCAATCCGGACCGGTCGGGGCGCCGTGGCGACAGGCGGTACGGCGGCCGTTGTCGGCGTGGGGGCCGGGGTGGTCGGCTTCGGGCCGAACGAGCAGGCTGCCAGCAGCATGGTCGCCGAGGCGCCAAGGAAATGTCGTCGTTGCATCGAGGGTGGAAATCTAATGCGGATGTGATGTGCCGGGCATCGGCAGGCCGCGCATCGCGTCACCGGATGCGCGCGGCCTGGATTCAGACCGGTGCCAAGCATAAATGATTCCGTGGCCAGACTGGAATCGGGCAGGGCGTATAATGCAGCGTCCAACGAAAGTTCAGCGAAATCCGGCCTGCGCGCACCCGTGCGTGGGCTTTTTTGTTTCTCCCCGACCATGACACAACGCGTCCGCACCCGCTTCGCGCCGAGCCCGACCGGCTTTATCCACCTTGGCAACATTCGCTCCGCGCTTTATCCGTGGGCGTTTGCCCGCCGCATGAAGGGCGACTTCATCCTGCGTATCGAGGATACCGACGTCGAGCGCTCTTCCGAGGAAGCGGTCGACGTGATCCTGGAAGGCATGGCCTGGCTCGACCTCGATATCGACGAGGGCCCGTTCTACCAGATGCAGCGCATGGACCGGTATCGTGAGGTCGTGCGCGAGATGCTGGACAACGGCATGGCCTACCACTGCTACATGAGCACCGAGGAACTCGACGCCCTGCGCGAGGCCCAGCGCGCGGCCGGCGAAAAGCCGCGCTACAACGGCTTCTGGCGTCCGGAGCCGGGCAAGGTGCTGCCCGAGCCGCCGGCTGGCGTGCAGCCCGTGGTGCGTTTCAAGAATCCGCTAGGCGGCAGCGTGGTATGGGACGACGCCGTGAAGGGCCGCATCGAGATTTCGAACGAGGAACTCGACGACCTGGTGATTGCCCGCCCGGACGGCACCCCGACGTACAACTTCTGCGTGGTGATCGACGACCTCGACATGAAGATCACGCACGTGATCCGTGGCGACGACCACGTCAACAACACGCCGCGCCAGATCAACATCATCCGCGCGCTGGGCGGTGAAGTGCCCGTGTACGCCCACCTGCCGACCGTGCTGAACGAGCAGGGCGAGAAGATGAGCAAGCGCCATGGCGCGATGCCCGTGACCGGCTATCGCGACGAAGGCTACCTGCCCGAGGCCGTGCTGAACTACCTGGCCCGCCTGGGCTGGTCGCATGGCGATGCCGAAATCTTCACGCGCGAGCAGTTCGTCGAGTGGTTCGACCTGGATCACCTGGGCAAGTCGCCGGCGCAGTACAACCCGGAAAAGCTGGCCTGGCTGAACAACCACTACATCAAGACCGGCGACAACGCGCGCCTGGCCGACCTGACGCGCCCGTTCATCGAGGCGCTGGGTGGCACGGTGGAAGGCGTGGACCTGGTGGGCGTGGTTGCGCTGGTGAAGGACCGCGCCAACACGCTCAAGGAGGTGGCGCAGACCGCGATGCTGTTCTATCGCGGCGAGCCGCAGGCCGACGCGGCGCTGAAGACCGAGCACCTTACCGACGAGATCCGCCCGGCCGTGCAGGCCCTGGCGACCCAACTGGCCGCGTTGCCCGAGTGGAAGCGCGAAGCCATCAACGCCGCGTTCAAGGCCGTGCTGGCCGAGTTCGGGCTGAAGATGCCCAAGCTGGCCATGCCGGTGCGCCTGCTGGTGGCAGGGCAGCTGCAGACGCCGAGCATCGATGCGGTGCTGGAGCTGTTCGGTCGCGAAACGGTACTGCGCCGCCTGGCCGCCGTATAAAAATGTGCAGAAATGTCTCGGCAGGGGCTTGCGCTCAGGCCGGGACTTCAGCATAATCTCGTTCTCCCTGCTGCACGACGCAAGTCAAGCAGCCCGGTTGAAAAATCGGAAAAAGGGGCTTGCAAAAAATGGTGATTGATTTATAATCGCCGCTTCGCCGGAAAGCAGTAAATCTGGCGGCAAGCAGTAGTAAATGGCAGTAACTATGGGGCTATAGCTCAGCTGGGAGAGCGCTTGCATGGCATGCAAGAGGTCAGCGGTTCGATCCCGCTTAGCTCCACCAAAGTTTCTGTCCCCTTCGTCTAGAGGCCTAGGACATCACCCTTTCACGGTGAGTACAGGGGTTCGAATCCCCTAGGGGACGCCAGACGTTGGATGTAATCATACGTCCAGTTGGCTGTCCGGAGCGAAGCTTCGGGTAGCAACCGCAAAAAACGGAGCGGTAGTTCAGTTGGTTAGAATACCGGCCTGTCACGCCGGGGGTCGCGGGTTCGAGCCCCGTCCGCTCCGCCAGACTGAGCCCGCTTGGGTGAAACCAAGCGGGTTTTTATTTGGGTGAGAGGTGATTATCTGATAATCACTTTTCGATTTACCCGAAGCGAATGTTGTCAGCTTCGAAAAATCAAATTATAATCGCGGCCTCGCAAGTCGTTGTGATTATAAGCAGTACAGGATTGTTCGGGGCTATAGCTCAGCTGGGAGAGCGCTTGCATGGCATGCAAGAGGTCAGCGGTTCGATCCCGCTTAGCTCCACCAAGAATTTCGAAGCAACTGATGTAGTAAAAAGTTGTTTCCAGTTGCGAAAAATCTGGTAGAATGCCGGACTTCGCAGCAAACGACGGAAGACGTTGCTTGCAACAGATTTCTGTCCCCTTCGTCTAGAGGCCTAGGACATCACCCTTTCACGGTGAGTACAGGGGTTCGAATCCCCTAGGGGACGCCAAACAGCCAGGCGTAATCAAACGCCTAGCGGTTAGCCGGAATTTCCGGGTAACAGCAGAAAACGGAGCGGTAGTTCAGTTGGTTAGAATACCGGCCTGTCACGCCGGGGGTCGCGGGTTCGAGCCCCGTCCGCTCCGCCAAATTTAAAAAAGCCTGCGCAAGCAGGCTTTTTTTTCGTCCATACAGAGCGGAGGGAGCTGCCTGCGCAGCTCCCGGCGGGGCGAGAAGGGATTCGCTTGCCAGCGAATCCGCGGCCTGCGGGATGTAGGCGAGCCCCGTCCGCTCCGCCAAATTTAAAAAAGCCTGCGCAAGCAGGCTTTTTTTTCGTCCATACGAAACGGAAGGAACTGCCTGCGCAGCTCCCGGTGGGGCGAGAAGGGATTCCGGTTGCAAACGAGTCCGCGGCATGCGGGTTGATTCCGTCCATTGCCAGCCCCCAAAAAGAAAGCCTGCTTATGCAGGCTTTCTTTTCTTGCGCTCACGGGTCCGGCAGGGATGGGTATTACGCCACCGTCGCCACCTCTCGTGCCTCCGTAGCCTTTACCCGGCTCACCTGCCTGAAATACCGTACCAGCAGCGTGCCGGCTATCGCCAGGCTGATGCTGTTGGCCATCCAGAAGCCCGCTGCGCCGCGCGTGAAGGCCGGCATGGCGTCGATCAGGCCGAAGCCGAGCACGTAGCCGCCGCCGAGGCCTACGCCCCATAGCGAGCCCGCATAGATCAGCGTCGGGATCAATGCGATCTTGTACGCGCGGAGGATGAACGCGCTCATCACCTGGATGGCGTCAAAGGCCTGGTAGAACGCCACGAACAGCATCAGCGGCAAGGCCTTGGCAACCACGGCCGGATCCTTGGCGTACGCGTGCAGTAGCGGTTCACGCAGCAGCCACAACAGCGCACCCGTGACCAGCGCCAGGCTGGCGCCAAAACGGATACCTCGCCAGCCGATGCGCCGCGCACCCAGCATGTCGCGCGCGCCAATGGCTTGTGCCACGAGCGTCGACGTGGCAATCGACAACGACAACGGCATCATGTACGCCACCGCGCTCAGGTTGGCGATGATCTGATGCCCCGCGAGTGTTTCCGTGCCCAGTCGCGTGATGAAGATCGACATCAGCGTGAACGAGGTGATCTCGATCAGGTAGGTCAGTCCCATCGGCACCCCGAGGCGCAGCAGCGGACGGATGCGATCCCAGCGCGGCCATTCCCAGCGCGTGAAGATGGCCAGCGGCTGGTAGGCGGCCCCAAGGCGCAGGATAGCCAGCCCGGACAGGCACCACGTCCACGTGATCAGCGTAGAGGCTAGCGCGCACCCGGGCCCGCCCATCGCCGGTACGCCAAAACCGCCGTGGATGAACCACGCATTGAGCGGCACCTTGAGCATCAGCCCGGCAATCTGCAGCACGGTGACCATGATCGGCCGCGACAGCGCATTGTTCAGCGCCATATAAATACGAAACGCCAGCCCAGCGGGCAAGCCGAACGCCACGATATGCAGATAGCGCGATGCCTTGTCCACCAGTTCGGGCGGGGCCTTGGCAAAGGCCAGCAGTGGGGCGGGGAACAGTAACAGCAGCATCCCGGGGATGGCTAGCGCCAGGCCAAGCCATGCGGCCTGGCGGACTTCGGCGCCAATCTCGGCGGTGCGTCCGGCGCCGTACAGCTGCCCGGCGACCGGCGCAAGCGCCTGGAGTACCCCCATCAGGCTGATATAGACCGTGACGTAGATGGAGCCGCCCAGGCCGACCGCAGCCAGATCGGTTGCCGAGGCCCGGCCGGCCATGATGGTGTCGGTGACGCCAAAGGCGATCACGGCCAGTTGTCCGACCAGTACCGGGGCGGCCAGGTGAACGATGCGACGAAGATCCTGCAGCGCGCTGCTCATCGTGGATGTTGGGTTGGAGGCGCACCCGGCGCGCGGGCCGGGGCAGCGTTCGCGGACGGCTGGCCGCCCGCGCGTTGGAAGGGGTTACTGCGGCGGCAGGCGGCGTCGCGACGGTGTCTGCGCGGGCTTGGCCTGCGAGGTGTCGACCAGCCGATACAGGCGGAACCGTTCATCGCGGTCAGCCGGGCGCCGGCCTTCCCAGATCAGGCGCCATTCGAAATGCGAGACATTGCTCGGCGCGCCGTAGTCCACGGCATCGTGGCGCAGCAGCACGTCGCAGCCGTCGCCGGGGCCGCCAAAGCGGATATGGCCGAAGTATGCAAACGAAGCGAGTTGCGCGTCGCCCATTCGGATCGGCTGCACGCACTCGTACGTGGGTGGCAGCGCCAGGGCGGCCGCCTTTGCCACGTCACGGTAGGTCTTGCCATAGTTGATCGACGGCAGCCATAGCGTCATCGCCATGACCCACATCAGCGTCGTGCCGGCGGCCGAGATTACCACCGGGCGCCAGATCTGCTTGGGCGCGCGCGACAGCCGCCAGCGCACGACCAGCACCCAGGCTACGGTGGCGGCCAGCGCGATGACAACGGCGCTGATCGTGAACGTGTGCTCGAAGCCGGGAATCTGCCGGAACACGTTGTTGGCGACCTTGGGCGGCCAGCCCGTGGTCTTGGCGATCCACATGAACCACACCGTGCCGCCGAAGATCGTGAAGAAGATGAGGGCGAACCAGTCCACCGCATTGATCGCTGCGCGCGGCAACGTGGGCAGTGCGAAGGCGGCCAGGATTGCCATCGGCGGCAGCAGCAGGATGAACTGAACGTCGCCTGGGCTGCGTTGCAGCACCAGCAGCAGGAACAGCATCGCCAGGATAGCCAGCGGCAGTGTGACGTGCGGGGCACGCCGCATGCCGCGCCACGACAGCCAGGCAAAGGCCGCGATCGGCCAGACCGGCCAGGCGAACAGCAGGAAGTTGCGCGCGATAAAGCCTGCGGTGGGCAGCGTCGGCAGGCCGTAGGTGTGGCGGTCGTAGCGGGCCCACTCGCGGATATACGTCACACCATCTTCGGTGGCGGCGGCACCCAGGTAGACCGCGGCCATCCATGCGGCCACCAGCGCCAGCGCGAGGGGTACGCCGATGATCAGCAGCCGCTTCGATGGCACCGGCTTCGAGACGGCGCCTGCGATCAGCGCCGCACCCATCAGCGCCGCAGCCAGAATCGGACCGCTGGCCAGGCACAGGGCCGCCAGCCCGACGCCAAACCAGAGACTGCCCTGCACGGGCTTGTCGAGGCTGCGCACCATGCCGTACAGCATGAAGGCGATAAAGCAGACCTGGCCGACCTGCGCGGTGGTTTCGTGACCGCGCATCGCCAGGCCCACGCAGGCCAGGAAAATCAGCAGAGCTCCGTCAGCCAGGGCGCGGCCGTACGATCGGGCGTCGGGCTGGCCGCCAAAGGCGAAGGCAAAAGGCTGCACTTCGTCGCGGCGACCCAGCAGGTAGGTCGAATACCAGATAAAGGCGCAGGTGGCGAAGTAGAACAGGGCCGTCGCCAGGCGGGATGCATCGGGCGCGCCCAGCCAGCCGCCAAACAGGCGGATCATCAGCCCGCCCACCCAGTACACCAGGGGGCCATCCTCGCTGAACGTGCGGCCCACGATATTGGGCATCAGCCAGTCCTGCAGGTTGCCCGAGCCGAGCTGCCACATCACGCCGAAACCCGCGGCATCCTCGTTCTTCCACGGATCGCGCCCGAACAGGCCGGTCAGTCCATAGATGATGCAGATCGCCAGCAGCAGGTAGCGCGGCAGCGCGCCGGTAGCGGCGGCGGTCAGGTGGACGGGAGAGGTCTTGGTGGCTTGGGACATCGGCAGTAAATCGGGGTCGCCCTGCTTGAGCGTGCGCGAAACGCTATTGTGGGCCACAAATGCAAAGAGGCAGCCGATGCTGCCTCTTTGTCAGGTTGCGCGTGCCAGCAGCATCTGCCCTGGTGCGCGCCGCAGTCGCTTGGTAGCGTCGGCCAATTACTTCTTGGCGGCCAGCTTGCTGCCGAACTTCTGACGGAACTTCTCGACGCGGCCGGCCGTGTCCATGATCTTCTGTTGGCCGGTGTAGAACGGATGCGATTCCGACGACACTTCGATCTTGGCCAGCGGGTAGGTCTTGCCTTCGTGTTCGATCGTGTCCTTGGTCTGGATCGTCGAGCGGGTCACGAACTTGAAGTCGTTCGACACGTCGTGGAACAGGACTTCGCGATAATTCGGGTGAATGCCTTCTTTCATGGTGCTTCCTTTCAGGTTGGGTAGCCAGTCCGCTCCGTGGTGCCGCAGCCTGCTTGCGACGAGCGAACCACTTGCCGATAACGGGCAAACCGGGATTATGGCAGAAAAACAAGGGGCTGGGCAATATCCGGGGCCCGATTTCGCATGCTTTGGAAGCACGACTTTTTGGTGGTCTATACGCCACTCGCCGCGGGGTCCTGCCGGTAGAACTGCCGAAGGACGTCATAGAGCACAGGCCAATGCTCGTGAAGGCCGCGTGGATCGACAAAAAATGACTCGGACGCCACCGCGAAGAACTCGCTTGGCGCCTCGCAGCCATACGGATCGATGACGCGCAGGCGTGGGGGCAGCCGTTCCGGGTGCTCCCAGGTGGCATCGGGCAGCGCTTCGCACGCATCAGCGAACGCATCGTATTCAGTGAGAAGGGTCTCAGCCCATTGCTCGGCATCGATGCCGGGATGCAGCACGCGCGAGAAGGGCGGCACGCCATCAGGCTCGCCGTCAAGCATGTCGAGCTTGTGGGCGAACTCATGGATGACCACGTTATACGAGTCCGAGCCGTTGTCGATGCCCGACCCGGGCATGTTCACGTCCTGCCAGGACAGGATCACGGGGCCGTGCTCCCAGGCTTCGCCGCTGGCTTCCTCCTCGACGCCGTGCACCAGGCCGATATCGTCCTCGACGGTCTTGCGGATCAGGAACTCGCCCGGATACAGCACGATGCCGTGCCAGCCGCGATACCACTCGATGCCGAGTTTCAGGATCGGCACGCAGGCCTGCACGGCCACGCCCACCACCATCTCGTCGGTCAGTTCCAGCTCATGCGCGGTCGAGTATTCCTTGCTGGCGATAAACAGCGTAGCCAGTTCTCGCAGGGTGGCCAGGTCGTCGGGGCCATAGCGCCGGACGAACGGCAGCGCCGCGACGGTGCGGTCCCACAGGTCGTCCGGGATGGCGTAGTGCGCTAGCTTGCGTTCGCGCGACCGGGCGCGCAGGTAGCTGGACAGTTTGCCGAACATGTTGAGCGCGGGATCGGTGCGGAATCGGTATGGGCGGAAAAGAAAAAAGGCGCACCCAAAGGGTACGCCTTTTCATGCCGGTGGCAACTGCCCGATGTCAGCCGCCGCGACGCATCATGTCGAAGAACTCTGCGTTGTTCTTCGTCGGCTTCATCTTGTCCAGGATGAATTCCATCGCCTGGACTTCGTCCATGTCCGAGATGAACTTGCGCAGGATCCAGATCTTCTGGAGGATTTCCGGCTTGATCAGCAGTTCCTCGCGGCGCGTGCCCGACTTGTTCAGGTTGATGGCCGGGTACACACGCTTTTCCGCCAGGCGGCGTTCCAGGTGCACTTCCATGTTGCCGGTGCCCTTGAACTCTTCGTAGATCACGTCGTCCATGCGGCTGCCGGTTTCGATCAGCGCCGTGGCGATGATGGTCAGCGAACCGCCTTCTTCTAGGTTACGCGCGGCACCGAAGAAACGCTTCGGGCGCTGCAGCGCGTTGGCGTCCACACCACCGGTCAGCACCTTGCCCGAGGCCGGCACCACCGTGTTGTAGGCGCGTGCCAGACGGGTGATCGAGTCCAGCAGGATCACCACGTCGCGCTTCAGTTCCACCAGGCGCTTGGCCTTCTCGATGACCATTTCGGCCACCTGCACGTGACGGATCGCCGGTTCGTCGAACGTCGACGCCACCACCTCGCCGCGCACCGAGCGCTGCATTTCGGTCACTTCTTCCGGGCGCTCGTCGATCAGCAGCACGAACAGGTCGGCTTCCGGATGGTTGTTGGCAATCGCGTGGGCGATATGCTGCAGCATCACGGTCTTGCCGGACTTCGGCGATGCCACCAGCAGCGCGCGCTGGCCGCGGCCGATCGGGGCGATCATGTCGATGATCCGGCCGGTGATGTTTTCTTCGGCGCGGATGTCGCGTTCGAGCGTGAGCGGCCGGTTCGGATGCAGCGGCGTCAGGTTCTCGAACATGATGCGGTTCTTCACCGCTTCGGGCGGCTGCCCGTTGACCTTGTCCACCTTGACCAGCGCAAAGTAGCGCTCGCCGTCCTTCGGCGTGCGCACTTCGCCTTCGATCGAGTCGCCGGTATGAAGGTTGAAGCGGCGGATCTGCGACGGGCTGATGTAGATGTCGTCCGTGCTGGCCAGGTACGACGTTTCCGGCGAGCGCAGGAAACCGAAGCCATCGGGCAGAACTTCCAGCGTGCCGTCTCCGTAGATGGTTTCGCCCATCTTGGCGCGCTTCTTCAGGATCGCAAACATCAGTTCCTGTTTGCGCATCCGTTGTGCATTGTCGATCTCGAGCGTAGCCGCCATTTCGAGAAGCGCAGACACGTGAAGCGATTTGAGTTCTGTCAGGTGCATAGACAAGGGGTACAGAAGGGGCCCGGACGGGCAAGACCTAAGGAGGGGGAAGGAATGAGCGAACGCTCGGGGAAGCTGTTGGGTCGCATCTTAGCACAAACCGGCCGGCGCGCCAGAGCTGGCGCACGCGAGGCCGGATCATGCCGGGCCGGCGCACAACGCGCCGGCCGGAGGTCGGTGGCTTAGACCTGTGCGTCCAGGAACGAAGTCAGCTGCGACTTCGACAGTGCGCCAACCTTCTGGGCCACGACTTCACCGTTCTTGAACAGGATCAGCGTCGGGATGCCGCGGATGCCGAACTTGGCCGGCACCTGCTGGTTTTCGTCCACGTTGATCTTGGCGATCTGCACGCGGTCGCCGTAGTCTTTCGCGACTTCGTCCAGGATCGGGGCAATCATCTTGCAGGGGCCGCACCACTCAGCCCAGAAGTCCAGCAGCACGGGCTTGTCGGACTTGAGCACGTCGGTGTCGAACGATGCGTCGCTCACATACTTGATTTGGTCGCTCATGGCGGGGAACCTCAGGTTTCGCTCAGTTTATGTTGAAGGCGGGCAACTGCCGTGGGGCTGAACCGCTACCTTACACGAGAACGTGCAGGGCCGCCGGACGGCAATGCGTGGCGACACGCGCCGCCATTGACGCCGATATGTTACCAGCTTGCCGGATTTCAAGTCCCGCAGTCATCCACCGCGCGCCGCGTGCCACAAGGCGTCCGCGGCGGTCACACCCACATTGTGCCGCGCCCGGGCTTCTGTTGCCGATGATAGTTTCAATCGACCCGAGAGGCTGGCTCAATCGGCATCCCTCATTGGAGGTATTTGTACCCGCCAATGCCCGGGAGGCTGGGGATTTCCCGTAGAAAATCGCCTCGGGCATGATCTAGAATGCACTTGGACGGATCGCATCCGCGACCGCGTAGAATGGCAGGCCGGATGCGCCAATCTTGCATCTTCCGACATAGGCCATCGATCATGACGCCCGATCCTCGCAAGCCCGATACCGATACCCCCGATGCGGACCACCTGAGCGAAGCGCTGGCACACCTGAACCGTGCCGTCGAATCCGAAAGCATCGCCTCCGGCGCCGCCAAGGGGCTGGTGTACAGCGTGATGGAAACGCTCGGCACGCTGATTGGCGATCCCGACCTTCCCGAGCATGCGCGCTCCGGCTACGAGGGGTTGCTGGAAACCGCACGCGAACTGCGTGCGCGCATCGAAGGCGGCGGCCGGGGCGGCAACTGACGCCACCGCGTGCAATCCGGGGCGCCCGGGTCGCCCCGCATCGCTGATACGTATCGGTCCCTGCCATCCATGACCCGGCTTTCGTTTCCTCCTGGCCCGTCGTTCCTCGAACAGGCCGCCACGGCGACGTGGTATTTCCTTGACCACTGCGGTCCCGCCGCATCGGCCGCGCATGTGGTCGTGCCCACGGCTGCGCAGATTCCCGGCGTGCGCCAGGCGCTGGACGCCGCAGCACGCGCCGCCGGGCAGCCGCGCCTGCTGCCACGGGTGCTGACGCTGGGCCACTGGCTGCTGGACCTGCCTCCCGATCTCGATGCCGAACCGGCACCGGCGCGCAGCCACGCGGCGCGGCTGCTGGCCGTGCAGCAGGCGATCCGCGCGCAGGACTGGCTGCGCACCGCATTCGGCGCCCAGACCGAGGGCGCGGCCTGGGGCCTGGCGCAGACGCTGCTGTCGATCAGCGACGAACTGAGCGCGCGCTGGCTCGAAGACGCTGCCATTCGCGAGGATGACGACATCGACGGCGACGATCGCGCCGCGTTGCTGCAGGGTGCGCTGCAACGTACCTACGCTCATTTGTCCGAACGCTTTCTGGGCCAGGAGGCCCAGATCGTGCTGGCCTTCTGGCAGATGCTGTCGGGCCCGGACGACCCCTTGCCTGCCCGCCGCCGTGCGCTGCAGCGCCTGGCGCAGCAGGTGACGGGACCGGTTGTGTGGATAGGCCCGACGCCGCCCGAACCGATCGAAGCCAGCTTCCTGCAGCAGGCCGGCGAACTGGTGCCGACGCTGGAAGCGGGCTACGACTGGACCGGCGGCGAAGCGCTTGCCGATGCCGACTGGTACCAGACGCTGCTGGCGCTGTGGCCCGAGGCGCGCCGTGCCGATCCGGTGGCGCCGGACGAGGAGGGCGGCGAGGCCGAGGGGAATCATGCCGGCGACAGGCGCCCCAACGATGCCCAGATGCCCGCGCTGCCCCAGACGCTGCCCCAGACGCTGCCCGAACTGCGCCCGCGCGTTCGGGTCATCGGCAGCGCCCGTTTCGAGGACGAAGCCGCTGCGGCGGCAGCGCAGCTCGTGCAATGGCTCAACGAGGGCCGCAAGCACGTGGCCCTGGTGGCGCACGATCGCGTCGTGGCGCGCCGCACGCGCGCACTGCTGACACGCGCCGGAGCGCCGGTGCGCGATGAAACTGGCTGGAAGCTGTCTACCACGCGTGCCGCCGCCGCGCTGATGCGGTGGTTCGACGTGCTGGTGCGCGACGGAGACACCGCCGCCTTGCTTGACTTGCTGAAGTCGCCGTTCTGCCTGCCCGATGCCGCGCATCGTGGCCAGGCCATCGCGCTGCTGGAGCGTCAGATTCGCCGTGATGCGATCACCGGCGGCTGGGCGCGCCTGCGCCACTTGTTCGCCGAGCGCGAAGGCACGACTGTGGTCGACGCCGAGGCCATGGGGGCCAGCGATACGACGCTGCATGTGCGCGCCGCCGCGCGCGGGCTGATCGCCATGCTGGCCGACGAGGCCGCCGAATGGCCGCGCGGCCATGCCCAGCAGCCGCTGCCGGTCTGGCTGGGACGGCTCGACGCCACGCTCGACGCGCTGGCGATGCGTCCCGCGCTGGCCGCCGACGACGCCGGCCAGCAACTGCTCGATGCACTGGCCCGGCTGGCCGAGCTGTCCGATGACGAAACCGGCAGCCATGCCACGCTGAACCAGCAGGAATTCCGCGCCATGCTGGCGGCGCTGCTCGAAACGGTGGCCTACAAGGAACCGCTGGCGCAAAGCCAGTCGCGCATCACGATCCTGCCCCTCAACGGCGCACGGATGCGTCGCTTCGACGGCGTGGTGGTGGTGGGTTGCGACGATGCCCAGCTGCCATCGAGCGCCGCAGAGCTGATGTTCTTCTCGAACCAGATGCGCCGCGAACTGGGCCTGGAAGATCGCGAGGCACGTTTTGCGCAGCAGGCACGCGATCTGGCCGAAGTACTGCTCAACAATGACGATGTGGTGCTGACCTGGCAACGCTACGGCAGCCGGGGCGAGCCGCATCATGTGTCGGGCTGGATCGAGCGGCTGTCCGCCTGCTGCGCGCGCGCCGGGGCACCGATCGAAGCCGGGGCGCCGCCGCAACTGCTGGATACCTTTGCCCAGCCGGGCCATATGCCGGCACCGATGGCGCCGGAACGCGTGCCGGCCCGCTGGAGCGCGGCCGCGTACAACATGCTGCGCCGCTGCCCGTATCAGTTCTTCGCGGGCCGCATGCTGGGCCTGGCCGGGCTCGAAGCCCTCAACGACGACCTGGAAAAGCGCGATATCGGCAACCTGCTGCACCGCGTGCTGCTGCAATACCACCAGGAGATCCACGAAGCCGACGAGCGCGACGACGCGCGGCGGCTGGCACGCCTGCAGCAGATCTCCGACACCGTGTTCGGCAAGCAGATGGCCGAGGACGGCAACGCGATCAGCTACTACCGCCGCTGGTGCGAGGTGCTGCCATCGTATGTGGCCTGGCAGGCCGCGCGCGAGGAAATGGGCTGGCACTGGCGCGGCGGCGAGATGGACGCCGGCGTCGATGTGGCGATGCCCGACGGCGTGCCGCTGCGGCTGGCAGGCCGTATCGACCGTCTCGACAAGGGCCCGGACGGCGCGCACGCGGTGCTCGACTACAAGACCCAGCCCGCCAGCCGCCTGCGGCGCAAGGTTGGCGATGCCGAGGAAGACTGCCAGCTCGCGTTCTACGGGCTGTTGCGTGCCGATGCCGTGGCCGGCAGCTGGGTGTCGCTCGAAGGCGTGAAGCAGGGCGGCCGCGACAGCGCCCCCGGTGCGCAGCGCGAAGTCGACCTGCCCGAATTCCAGGCTGCCGTGACGTGGCTGGAGCGCCAGTTGCGGCAGGACGTGGGCCGTCTGCGGCAGGGCGCCAGGCTGCCCGCATTCGGCGACGCCGCCGCCTGTACCTATTGCGAAGCGCGTGGCCTGTGCCGCAAGGGCTTCTGGGAATCCACCGCCTTGCCGGATCTTCGAACATGAACGCCAGCCAGGACATCCACGCCTATCTGCGCGATGGTCAGCCCGTGGGCGAGGCCGATTTCACGCGAGCCGCCTGCGACCCGGCACGCTCCGTGGTGGTCGAGGCCTGCGCCGGCAGCGGCAAGACCTGGCTGCTGGTGGCACGGCTGGTGCGCTTGTTGCTGGCCGGCGCCGCGCCCCACGAGATTCTTGCCATCACGTTCACGCGCAAGGCTGCCGAGGAGATGCGCGAACGCCTGCTGGAGGTGCTGTCGCAACTGGCAAGCGGATCGGACGACGCCGTACTGGCCCAGCTCGAAATGCGCGGGCTGGCTCCCGATGCCGCACGCGCCGCTTTGCCGCGCGCCCGCCAGCTGCATGCGCAGGTGCTGGCATCGCCGGGCCGCATGGCCATCGACACGTTCCACGGCTGGTTTGGCACGCTGCTGCGCGGCGCGCCGCTGTCGTCGGGCATCGTGCCCGGCGCGTCGCTGCGCGAAGATGCGCTGCGCATGAAGCGCGAGGCCTGGGCGCCGTTCTGGCGCGCGCTGGCCCATCCGCAGCATGCGGACCTGCGGCAGGCCTACGAGCAACTGGTTGATGCGATTGGCGATTTTCAGGCGCGCAGCCTGCTTGATCGCATGTTCCACGCGCGCAACGAGTGGTGGGCATTTCGTGATGCCGGGAAGGCCGGCGATGCTGGCGACCCGGCGCAGCGGCTGGCCGCCGATCTAGGCGATGACGCCACCACCGACGTACTGGTGGAAGCGCTGGCCGACGACGACTGGCTCGAGGACTGCGCCCAGCTTGCGCTGACGCTTGGCCGGGCTGGCAAGACCGAGCAGACGCACGCGTCGCGGCTGGTCGATGGCCTGCGCGCGATCCGGGCCTGGCGCGATGCCGGTGCCGCGCCAGGCGATGCCGCCACGCAGGCATTTGGCCAGTTGCGCGCCGCGTTCTTCACCGATGCCGGCAAGCCGCGCGCGATGAAGGCCACCTCGGCGCTGGTCAAGGTTTGTGGCGGCGAAGGCGGGGCCGCAGACCTGATCGACCGCGTGGCCGACCATTGCGAGCGGCTCGACGACATTGCCGCGCGCCGCTGCGAGGCCGCCGTGCTGGCTATCAACCTGGCGCTCTACCGGCTGGGCGATGCGCTGCTGGAGCGTTACCAGCGCTACAAGGGCGAACAGCGCGCGATGGATTTCGCCGATCTCGAATGGCTGGCCGCGCGCCTGATGGCCGACGAGGAAACCGCCACCTATCTGCAGGTGCGGCTCGATGCGCGCTATCGCCATCTGCTGCTCGACGAGTTCCAGGACACCAACCCGCTGCAATGGCGCATCCTGCAGGGCTGGCTGGCCGGCTACCAGGGGCTGGGCGACAAGCCCACCGTATTCCTGGTGGGGGATCCCAAGCAGTCGATCTATCGCTTCCGCCGGGCCGACGCACGCCTGTTCGATGCTGCGCGCGACATGCTGCAGGCCGAGTTCCGTGCCACGGTGCTGCGCACCAACCGCACGCGCCGCAATCGCCCGGAAGTGCTGGACTGGGTCAACGCCGTGTTCGATCACGCCCGCGCCGACGGCCGCTATCCGCTCTACGAAACCCAGACCACGGCGCTGAAAGACCCCGGAGGCCCGGTCTGGCTGCTGCCGCTGGTGGAGGAGGATGCCGACGCCGCCGACGCCGCCGACGGTGCCGATGGCGCCCATGAGGCGGCCGCAGCAACCGAAGACCCGCCAGCCGGCGACGGCCATCGCGACACGCTGACACAGCCGCGCGTGCAGCAGGGGGATTCGTTGCGCTTCGAGGAAGGCCGCCGCGTGGCCGCGTGGCTGCACTACCTGCGCGAGCAGGTTCCGGTGCGCGAGGGCGACGTGTCGCGGCCCGCCACCTGGCGCGACATGCACCTGCTGGTGCGGCGCAAGACCTATCTGCCCGACTACGAGCGCGCGTTGCGCGAAGCCGGCATCCCGTGCCTGAGCCCGCGCCGGGGCGGCCTGCTGACCACGCTCGAGGCGCTCGATATCTCCGCGCTGCTGGCGTTCCTGATGACGCCGGAATCCGATCTCGACCTGGCGCACGTGCTCAAGAGCCCGATCGTGGGCGCCACCGACGACGACCTGATCCTGCTGGCGTTGATCGAAGGCGAGGGCGGCTGGTGGTCGCGCATCGCCAGCGGGCTGCCCGAGCATGTCTCGGATGCGCTGCGCAGCGGTATCGCACGGCTGCGCGCCTGGCTGGTGCTGGCGCCGCACAAGCCCGTGCATGACCTGATCGATCATATCTATCACCATGGCGAGGTGCGCCGCCGCTACGCGGAGGCCGCGCCGTCGGCGATCCGCGAGCAGGTGCTGGCCAATCTGGATGCCTTCCTGAAGCTGTCGCTGGATCTCGATGGCGGCCGCTACCCGAGCCTGCCGAAGTTTATCGACGAACTGCAGGAGATCCGGCGCGGCGACGAGGACGAGAGCCCCGACGAGGGCGGCATGGGCGAAGGCGTGGAAGACACCGAAGCCGAGCCCGACGACGCCGGCGACAGCCAGCTCGATGCCGTGCATATCCTGACCGTGCATGCTGCCAAGGGCCTGGAAGCGCCGTTCGTGGTGCTGCTCGATGCCAACCACAGCGATCCCGCCGCCGACCGTGGCGGCATCCTGGTGGACTGGCCGCCCGCATCGCCCGCACCGCGGCATTTCTCGGCCTACGGCAAGCGCAGCGAACGCGGCCTGGCGCGTGCACCGATGTTCGAGGCCGAAGCCGCACTGGCCGAGCGCGAAAACTGGAACCTGCTCTATGTGGCGATGACGCGCGCGCAGCAGGGGCTGCTGGTCAGCGGCGTCAAGGGGCGCGCCAGCAAGGCCGCAAAGGAAGATGCCAATGGCGCCGAGATTGCCGGCAGCTGGTATGTGCGGCTGGCCGGGGCTGGCATTGGCGACGAAGTTGCGGCCTATCCCGAGGCCGATATCGCCGCCGCCGACACGTTCAGTCCGGCCAGCGAGCGCGTGCGCTATACGGATTTCCGGCTGCGCTACCGCGATGCGGCGGACACGGTGGGTGACATGACAGGCGACCTGGTGGGCGGCCTGGTTGGTGAAGGGTTGTCCGGAGCTTCAGCCGAAGGCGCCTTCGAGGACGAGGCCGAAGCCACGGTGTTCGACGCCGAGGCGGCCGCCCATGGCGAGCTGGTCCACGCGCTGCTGGAACGGCTGACGCGTTACCCGGACGCCTATGCCGGCGTGCCGGACGCCGCCACGGTGATGCGCTGGTTCCCGCTGGCCGGGGCGGGCGCGCCGCAGGCGCGCGAGCGCTGGCAACGGCAGGCCGAGGCCGCGGTGGCCGATCTGCACGCCATGCTGTCGGCGCCGGCGCTGCGGCCGCTGCTGTTCGCGCCCGACGCGGTGTCGGCTCGCAACGAGGTGGAGCTTTACGATGGCCGGGGCCGCCTGTTGCGGATCGACCGGCTGGTGGAGTTCGACGACCGCGTGGTGATCATCGACTACAAGCAGCGCCTGCTGCCGCAGGAGCACGCGGCCTATGGCGCGCAGCTGGCGCGCTATGTGGCGGCGGTGCAGCCGATCTTCCCCGGCAAGCGGATCGAGGCCGGGGTGGCAACGGCCGCCGGGGCGTGGATCGATGCCGAGTCGCTGCGTGCGACGGCGCCGTCGCGGGCGCCAGCGCAGATGCCGAATGCCCCAATCGCCACGACGCAGCAGGGATCGTTGTTCTGATCCGGAAAACAGGCGCAGAATAGACGTGGGTTCCAAGGGGCCGAACGCCCCTCTCCAGCCCGCTGCGAGAGACGATGGACGAGGTGATTCGCGCCAAGGATGCGCGAATGTTCGCCATGCCGTGCGCCAGCGCGTGTCTCCCGCCATCGGGCAGGAAAGATCTCAATTTCGAGGATTTATCGCGAAGAACTTCGCGTGAAGACGGAAAATGCAGGAAGAAGGGGGACGAGCCTGACCCTCGGCACTGGTGGAAAACGGCTGTGGCTGCTTCGTTCCCGACCTGACCAGGTTGACCGCGCCGCCATGCGAGGAGGCCCGTCCGACCGGCATTGTAACCCAACCTGGCACAACGTTTCCAATTTCGTTGTTCTACGAGGGTTGTTCGACGGGAGTTTGATCTGATACCGGGGTGTCGTGCGGCCATGCTGGCAGCATGGCGGACGGCATTTTCTGCCGACTTTTCATCCAGACAGGTTGGGGCATGAACGCAAACGACCAGATCCTCCGCGGCGCACTCGTGCCGCAAGACATCTCCATCGAAGTACTTCAGGAAAAATACGCCAAGGGCGAAGAGCGCGACATCGACGATGTGCGCCGCCGCGTGGCACGTGCGCTGGCCGACGTCGAGCCGGCCGATCACCGCGACACCTGGGCAGCGCGCTTTCTCTGGGCGCTGGAAAACGGCTTCGTGCCGGCCGGGCGCATCAATTCCGCCGCCGGCACCGGCATCCAGGCCACGCTGATCAACTGCTTCGTGCAGCCCGTGGGCGACTCGGTGTCCGAGGCCAGGGACGGCAAGCCCAGCATCTACACCGCCGTGGCGCAGGCCGCAGAGACCATGCGGCGCGGCGGCGGCGTGGGCTATGACTTTTCGTCGATCCGTCCGGGGGGCGCGCTGGTGCGTGCCACGCATTCGCGGGCCTCGGGGCCGGTGTCGTTCATGAAGGTGTTCGATGCGTCGTGCGCCACCGTGGAATCGGCTGGCGCGCGGCGCGGGGCGCAGATGGGTGTGCTGCGCTGCGACCATCCCGATATCGAGAGCTTTATCCACGCCAAGGATCGCGGCGACCTGACCAACTTCAATATCTCGATCGGCGTGACCGACGCATTCATGCGGGCCGTGGAGGCCGATGAAGAGATCGAACTGGTGCACGAGGCCGAGCCGGGCATGGACGTGATCGCGGCCGGCGCCTACCGGCGCGACGATGGCCAGTGGGTGTATCGCCGCGTGCCGGCGCGCCGGCTGTGGGACCAGGTCATGCAGGCCACCTACGACCATGCCGAGCCCGGCATCCTGTTTCTGTCGCGCATCAACGCCGACAACAACCTCTACTACTGCGAGACGATCGAGGCCACCAATCCGTGTGCGGAGCAGCCGCTGCCGTCGTATGGTTGCTGCTGCCTGGGGTCGATCAACCTGACGCGTTTCGTGCGCCAGCCGTTCACCGACGAGGCCAGTTTCGATTTCGCTGCGTTTGCCGAAGTCGTGCGGGTGTCCACGCGCATGCTCGACAACGTGCTCGATGTCACGTTCTGGCCGCTGCCCGAGCAACGGGCCGAAGCGCAGGCCAAGCGCCGCATCGGGCTGGGATTCCTGGGGCTGGGCAGCGCGCTGGTCATGCTGGGGCTGCGCTACGACACCGACGCGGCACGCGCGCTGGCGGGCCGGATTTCGGAATCGATGCGCGACCATGCTTACCTGGCGTCGGTGGAACTGGCCGACGAGAAGGGCGCCTTCCCGTTGTTCGATGCCGATGCCTACCTGCGCGGTGGATTCGTCAGCCGCCTGCCGGACGCCGTGCAGGACGCCATCCGCGCGCACGGGTTGCGCAACTCGCACCTGCTGTCGATCGCGCCGACCGGCACCATCACGCTGGCCTTTGCCGATAACGCGTCGAACGGCATCGAGCCCGCGTTCTCGTGGACGTACAACCGCCGCAAGCGCATGCCGGACGACAGCTACCGCACGTTCGAGGTGGCCGATCACGCATGGCGGCTCTATCGGCATCTGGGCGGCGACATGGACCGCCTGCCGGACAGCTTTGTCACCGCGCTGCAGATGTCGGCGCTGGATCATATGCGGATGCTGGAGGCCGTGCAGCCGTATATCGACACCAGCATCAGCAAGACGGTGAACGTGCCCGAGGACTATCCGTACGAGGCCTTCCGCAACCTGTACCTGGAAGCCTGGAAGGCCGGCCTGAAGGGACTGGCCACCTACCGGCCCAACCAGGTGCTGGGCGCCGTGCTGTCGGTGACGCCGGCGGCCGAGGCGCCCGCGGCGGCGACGGTGCCGGGCACGCAGAACGGCGACGATCCGCTCACGCGGCCGTTTGGCAGCCGGCCGCTGGGCGACCTCGAAGGCGTGACGTCGAAGGTGGAATACCTGACCTACGAGGGCCACAAGACCGTCTACCTGACCGTGAATTTCATGCGGGTATCAGGCACGGTCGACGGCCAGCCGGTCACGATCGAGCGGCCGATCGAGTTCTTCATGCCGGCCGGCCAGCGCACCGAGGGGCAGCAGTGGATCACGTCGACGATGCGGCTGCTGTCGATGGTGGCGCGCTCCGGCGGCCCGATTGCCAAGGCGCTGGCCGACATGCGCAACGTGGTGTGGGACAAGGGCACCGTGCGCTATGGGTCGGTGGTGCGGCAGGACGGTACCGAGGTGCCGCGCTTCCATGACTCCGAGGTGGCGGCGCTGAGCTACGCGCTGCAGCGCATCCTGATCAAGCGCGGCTTCCTGGACGAGGAAGGCGGCCAGGTGCCCGGGGCAGCGCTGGCGGCCCGGCTCGCCCGGCGCGATGGCGGCGAGGCGGCGGTCGTGCTGGCCCGGCCGACGGCGCCCGCTCAGGCTTCAACGGCCGTGACCGGGATCGGCACCGGCAAGCCATGCCCCGAGTGTGGTGCGCATGCGCTACACAAGGTGGATGGCTGTGCCAAGTGCGCCAACTGCGGCTACGTGGGCGAGTGCGGCTGATCCGGCACCTGCCGGCGAGGGGCGGCCCACGACGCACAGCCGTGCACCAGTTTGGGCCGCGCCTCCATCACATATACCTATATCGAACGATCGTTTTAAGGAGTACGCTGCGCGCGAGGATGTGAGGTGCGCCAGACTGCCCCCGCAGAAACCCTGATCCCTGAATCCGGCTCATCGGGTCGATGACCGGATTTTGGGCGGTGAGCCGGGAACCCGTCCTTACAATCCCCTTTCTGTCCGGCGGGCGGCGCTTGCGTCGCTCGGCGGTGCAAATGTCGTCCGGAGGTCCAGGCCCGTCAGAGGCAGGCAGCCGTATCAACCAGAGGAGGATTCAATCGTGTGGAGTCAAGTCTATGACCCGCTAGGCAGCATGGCGCTTTCGACCATTGCTGCCGGGGTTCCGGTCGCCGTGCTGCTTGCCGCGCTGGCGTTCTTTCATATGCAGGCGCACCTGGCGGCCGGCCTGGCGCTGCTGGTGGGCATCGTCGTCGCGTCCTTCGTGTTCGGCATGCCGGCGGCCATGGCCGGCAAGGCGGCGGGGCTCGGCATCGTGTCCGGCTTGTTCCCGATTGGCTGGATCGTCCTAAATATCATCTTCCTGCACCGGCTGACCACGATAAACGGGTCATTCAAGGTGTTGCAGAACTCGATTTCCGGCGTGACCGAGGATCGGCGCCTGCAACTGCTGCTGGTGGCATTCAGCTTCGGTGCATTCTTCGAAGGCGCGGCCGGTTTCGGCACGCCGGTGGCCGTGACCGGTGCCATCCTGATCGGCCTGGGCTTCTCGCCGCTGGCCGCCTCGGGCCTGGCGCTGATTGCCAACACCGCGCCGGTGGCCTTTGGTGCGCTGGGCGCGCCAATCATCGGCCTGTCGTCGGTGACCGGCATCGACCAGGTGCAGCTGTCGGCGATGATCGGCCGCCAGCTGCCGTTCTTCTCGGTGCTGGTGCCGTTCTGGCTGATCTGGGCGTTCGCGGGATTCCGCGGCATGCTGGCGATCTGGCCGGCCATCCTGGTGGCGGGTGTCAGCTTTGCGGTGCCGCAGTTCCTGGTGTCGAACTTCCACGGCCCGTGGCTGGTGGACGTGATCTCGGCGCTGATCTCGATGGGCTGCCTGACCGGCTTCCTGAAGATCTGGCAACCGAAGGAAATCTGGACGTCCACGCGTATCCTGGGCCGCCACGACGACTCGAAGGTGGACCATCCCGAAGCAATGGAAGCCGAAGCCCGGGCTACTGCCGCATCGGTGGGCATTTCGGTGGCGAAGGCATGGATGCCGTGGGTGATCCTGACCGTGTTCGTGTTCGTCTGGGGCGTTCCCGAGTTCAAGAAGCTGATGGACGGCATCTGGCAGTGGAAGTACCCGATCCCGGGGCTGGACAAGGCCATCATCAAGGGCCCGCCGGTGGTGCCGAAGGAAATCGCCGAAGGCGCCGTGTTCAGCTTCAATGTGCTGTCGATGGCGGGTACCGGCATCCTGGTGTCGGCGGTGGTGGGTGGCCTGCTGATGGGCTACTCGATCCCGCGCCTGTTCAAGGAATACTGGGAAACCATCAAGCTCGTGCGCTATTCGCTGCTGACGATCTGCGCGATGTTCGGCATCGGCTACCTGACCCGCTACTCGGGCCTGGACGCCACGCTGGGCCTGGCGTTTGCCCAGACCGGCGTGCTGTACCCGCTGTTCGGCACGATGCTGGGCTGGCTGGGTGTGGCGCTGACCGGCTCCGACACGGCGTCGAACGTGCTGTTCGGCGGCCTGCAAAAGACCACGGCCGAGCAATTGGGCCTGTCGCCGACGCTGATGGCGGCCGCCAACAGCTCCGGCGGCGTGATGGGCAAGATGATCGACGCGCAGTCGATCGTGGTGGCGTCCACGGCCACCAAGTGGTACGGCCACGAAGGCGAGATCCTGCGCTACGTGTTCTTCCACTCGATCGCGCTGGCCATCATGGTCGGCCTGTTCGTGACGCTGCAGGCGTATGTGCATCCGTTCACGCAGATGGTGATTCACTGACGGCCGGCCAGCCCGATGTGACACGAAGCCCCGCCCCAAGGCGGGGCTTTTTTGTGGGCGCCGGCCGGCCAGGGTTTGCCGGGCCGGTTCCCGATTGCTGAGGTCCGCCTTTTGCTACAATCGCCGCCATGAGTTATCAAGTTCTAGCGCGCAAATGGCGCCCACGGGATTTCACCACGCTGGTCGGCCAGGAGCACGTGGTGCGCGCGCTCACGCATGCGCTGGAACAGCAACGGCTGCATCACGCCTATCTGTTCACCGGTACGCGTGGTGTCGGCAAGACCACGTTGTCCCGGATCCTGGCCAAGGCCCTCAATTGCACCGGCCCGGACGGCAACGGCGGCATCACCGCCCAGCCCTGCGGACAGTGCAAGGCCTGCCAGGAGATCGATAGCGGGCGGTTCGTCGACTATATCGAGATGGACGCGGCGTCGAACCGTGGCGTTGACGAGATGGCGCAGCTGCTCGACAAGGCGGTCTATGCGCCGACGGTCGGCCGCTTCAAGGTCTACATGATCGACGAAGTGCATATGCTGACCAACCACGCCTTCAACGCGATGCTGAAGACGCTGGAAGAGCCGCCCGGGCACGTCAAGTTCATCCTGGCAACGACCGATCCGCAGAAGATTCCTGTCACCGTCCTGTCACGCTGCCTGCAGTTCAACCTGAAGCAGATGCCGCCGGGGCATATCGTGTCGCACCTGGACCATATCCTGGGCCAGGAAGGCATCAGCCACGACGGCAGCGCGCTGCGCCTGCTGGCGCAGGCCGCCCATGGGTCGATGCGCGACGCGCTGTCGCTGACCGACCAGGCCATTGCCTACAGCGCCGGCCAGGTGTCCGAGGAAGCCGTGCGCGGCATGCTGGGCGCGATTGACCAGAGCTACCTGGTGCAGTTGCTCGATGCGCTGGCCGCCGAGG
This sequence comes from Cupriavidus sp. HE11, assembly GCF_056097175.1. Lineage (NCBI taxonomy): Bacteria > Pseudomonadati > Pseudomonadota > Betaproteobacteria > Burkholderiales > Burkholderiaceae > Cupriavidus > Cupriavidus sp. HE11. Next base: position 501,697 of record NZ_CP184464.1, on the reverse strand, counting down.
ATGGTGCCACGATGCTCGGCATTGCCGATTCGATGGCCGACCGCAGCCTGTCGTTTGCCGGCGCGCTGCAGGACCTGGGCTCGCTGCTGCACAAGATTGCGCTGGCGCAGGCCGTGCCGGCGTCGGTGCAGGACGAATGGCCCGAGGCCGGGGATGTGCGCCGGCTGGCCGGCGAGTTCGACGCCCAGGAAATCCAGCTTTTCTACCAGATCGCCAATCTTGGCCGCAGCGAGCTTGCGCTGGCGCCGGACGAGTACGCCGGCTTCACGATGACGCTGTTGCGCATGCTGGCCTTCCGGCCGTCGGCGACGCCTGCCACACCGGCAGGCGGGCAGGGCGGTGGCGGCCAGGCCGTTGCACGCCCGCGTCCGGCCAGCCCGCCGGCCGCCGCGCCGCGTGCCATGGCGGTCGCGCAGGCTGTGCCGGTTGCCCCGGTTGCACAGGCAGCCCCGGTTGCGCCGAAGGCCGATGCACCGATTGCCGAGGTGAAGCCAGTCACCGAAAGCGCGAAGCCCGCGAGCGCGCCGATGCCGGAGCCCGTCATGGCTCCCGCCGCGGCGATCGCGCCGGCTCCGGTATCCGCCCCGGTTGCGGCGCCCGTGTCCGCAGCGCCGGCGCCTGCCGCCGAGCCTGCCACGCCGCCGGCCAGCAGCCGCACGGCCATGTCACCGGCCCGTGCCGCGCTGGAAGCCGCACGACAGGCGTCGGCAGGCAAGGGCGCCACACGTCCGGCCGGTGCCGGCGCGCCGCCGATGGCTGGCGCCGCTGCCGCCGCCGCAGCCAGCCAGCGCCCGGCGGCCCAGCCGCTGCGTCCGCCTCCGGCTTCGCGCCCGGCAACTTCCGCCACGGCAGCGCCTGCGCAGCCGGCCAAGGCACCTGCAGTCGCACCCGTTGCGCCGGTAACGGCTGCCCCGCAGACCCAGGCCGCGCCGGAGCCCGTGCGCGAACGTCCGGCGCCTGCTGCCGCCAAGCCTGCCCAGCAGGCCAGGCCGGCGGCCGATGTGCCGCCGTGGGAAGCTGCCGGTGGCAGCGATGTTCCGCCTTGGGAAGCCATGCCGGCCGACATGCCGGTGATCGGCCCCTACGACAGCGATCCTGGCTTCGACCCGAATTTTGGCGGGTACGACAACGGTTTCGAATCGGACGGCTTCGAGCGCGCACCGCGTGACGCCGGCCGTGCCGCATCGGCTAAGTCGGCCCAGCCCGCCCAGCCCCAGGCCCGCAAGCCGGTGCCCGAGCCCGAGCCGGCGGTAGCGCTGGCACCGGCCGTGCCGCCGCTAGCGCCGAGCGCGTCCGACGACGGTACGCCGCCGGTCTTCACGGGCGACTGGCCGGCACTGGCTGCCAGCCTGCCGCTCAAGGGCCTGGCGCAGCAACTGGCGCACCAGAGCGAACTGCACCGCGTGGTGGGCCGCGTGTTGCACCTGCGCGTGCCGGTGGCGGCCATTGGCGAGGCCAATGTGGCCGAGCGGCTGCAGGCGGCGCTCAATGAACACTTCGGCGTCGAGGTCCGCGTGCATTGCGAGATCGGCGCCGTGACCCATACCGCGGCGGCCGTCGATGCCGCGGCGCGTGCCGAGCGCCAGCGCGAGGCCGAAGCCGAGATCGACCGCGACCCATTCGTACAGGGCCTGCTGCGCGAGTTCGGCGGGCAGATCGTGCCCGGTTCCGTGCAGCCGCGCGCTGCCTGATTTCGAGAGGCGGCCCGCCTGGATCGACAGACCATGCGGCGCCGCCCGACCCAACACACACATATCGAAGGAGTGATTCCATGATGAAAGGTCAACTGGCCGGGCTGATGAAGCAAGCCCAGCAGATGCAGGACAACATGAAGAAGATGCAGGAGCAGCTGGCCCAGATCGAGGTCGAGGGCCAGTCCGGCGCCGGTCTCGTGAAGGTGGTCATGACCTGCAAGAACGACGTGAAGCGCGTGACCATCGATCCGAGCCTGCTGGCCGACGACAAGGACCTGCTGGAAGACCTGGTGGCCGCCGCGTTCAACGACGCCGTGCGCAAGGCCGAGGCCACCACGCAGGAAAAGATGGGCTCGATGACGTCGGGCCTGCCGCTGCCCCCGGGCTTCAAGCTGCCGTTCTGATCGACGTCCCCATGCGCGCATTGTTCCCGGCGGTGCCATGAGAGCGGCACCGCCTACCTCGCTGCAGGCGCTGATCGAGGCGCTCAAGGTGCTGCCCGGCGTGGGGCCGAAGTCGGCCCAGCGCATGGCATACCACCTGCTGCAGCACGACCGCGACGGCGCGCGCAAACTGGGCGACGCGCTGCGTGGCGCCGCCGATGGCATCCGCCATTGCGAGCGCTGCAATACGTTCACCGAGCAGGAAATCTGCGAGACGTGCCGCGACCCCGGGCGCGACGGCTCGCTGCTCTGCGTGGTGGAAACCCCGGCCGACCAGGTCATGATCGAGCAGACCCTGACCTATCGCGGCCAGTACTTCGTGCTGATGGGGCGGCTGTCGCCGCTCGACGGCATCGGTCCGAAGGAAATTCATCTCGATCGCCTGCTGGCGCGTGCCACCGACCCCGAGTACGGCGGCCCGGCCACCGAGGTGATCGTCGCCACCAACTTCACCAGCGAAGGCGAGGCCACCGCGCACTACATCGGCGAAATGCTGAAGGCGCGCGGACTCAAGGTGTCGCGCCTGGCGCGGGGCGTGCCGGTGGGTGGCGAACTCGAATACGTGGACGCGGGCACCATTGCCCGCGCCGTGATGGACAGGCGCACGCTCTGACCATGAATCTGGCGCGCTTCGATCTCGTGACGCTTGGCCTGTTCGTGGCCGTGGCCCGGCAGGGCAGCATCTCGGCCGGCGCGCGCCAGTCGCATCTGGCCGTGGCAGCGGCCAGCAAGCGCATTTCCGACCTGGAAACCGCCGTCGGCGCGCCGTTGTTCTTCCGCCATGCCGCAGGCGTGCAACTGACCGAGGCAGGGCAGGCGTGCTTTCACCATGCGCTGACCATCCTGCAGGACGTGGAACGCATGGCCGGCGTGATGTCCGACTATGCGTCGGGCGTGCGCGGGCAGGTGCGCGTCTGCGCCAACACGTCGGCGATTACCCAGTTCCTGCCCGATGACCTGGCGCAGTTCATGCGCCAGCATCCAACCATCCGTATCGAGCTCGAAGAGCACAACAGCAGCGACATCGTGGCCGCGCTGATGGAAAACCGGGCCGATGTCGGCATCTTTGCCGACCGCACGCCGTGCACCGGGCTGGTCACCGTCGAATACCGGCAGGACGAGCTGGTCATCATCACGCCACCGGGTCATCCGCTGGCCCAGGACGGGCCCGTGCATTACGCCGATGCGCTCGAGTACGACTTCGTCAGCCTGCCGCAGGTAACTTCGCTGGCGGCACGGCTGCTGGAAGAAAGCAGCCGGCTGGAGCGCCAGTTCCGCCTGCGCATCCAGGTGCGCAGCTTCGACGCCATGTGCCGCATGGTGATGGCGGGCCTGGGCGTTGGCGTGCTGCCGCGCATTGCCGCCGAGCCGCATGTGAAGTCGATGGGGTTGTCGCTGGTAGGGTTGCGCGATGCCTGGGCGCGCCGGTCATTGCTGATCGGCATGCGCGACCCGGCCGGCCTGACCGTGTCGGCCAGGCTGCTGATCACCCACCTCTGCGGGGACCGGGCGCCGTTCTAACGCTGTGCCCGTGGTTATGCGCTCGCATTGCCCACGGCAGCGGGAGCGGGGAGTAAAACACCGAAGCGCCATGCGCTACGGCGTCACCACGCCCTCGTCGGCGTACTCCACGCGGTCCCGCCCGTTGTTCTTGCCGCGATAGAGCGCCTGGTCGGCGCGCGAGATCATGCCGTGGATGGTGTCGCCCGGCTGCACGCAGGCCACGCCCAGGCTGGCCGTCATTTCTCCCGTTACCGGAAACGCCCGCTCGGATACCGTGCGGCGCAGCCGTTCGGCAAACTGCACGGCGGCATGCGGCGAGGCATCGGGGCAGATGATCAGGAATTCCTCGCCGCCCCAGCGGCCCACGGTGTCGGCGTCGCGCGTGATTTCCAGGATGCGCTCGGCCATTTCCACCAGCACCCTGTCGCCGATCTGGTGGCCGTGGTTGTCGTTGATGGCCTTGAAGCGGTCCACGTCGATCAGGATGATCGAAAACAGGCTGCCGTCGCGACGGTGGCGTTCCAGTTCGCTGATCAGCACGGCGTCGAGGTGGCGCCGGTTGAATACGCCGGTCAGCTGGTCGGTCTTGGACAGCGCTTCGAGCTGCAGATTCTTTTCGACCAGTTCCGCCTGGGTGGCCTGGATCTGCGCGAAGGCCTCGTGGCTTCGCTGGATGGCGGCGCGCACGGTCAGTTCGGCCTCGGTCCGCTCGGCGATGATCAGCTTGAGCTTGCGCAGCACCTGGTTGAAGCCATCGATGACGCTGTCGAACTCGGTGCGGCCCAGCCGCGACAGTTCGTCAAGTTCGTCGCCATGGCTCGACGCCAGCTGGAACAGGGCGCGCTGCAGGTGTTCCAGCGGGCGGAACACCATGCGCAGGCCAAAGGTCAGCAGCAGCACCAGCACCACGTCGATGGCAGCCACTTCGGTAATGCCCTGGATCATCGCCGCGCGCAGGGCCTTGTGCATCGGCTCGTGCGAGAACCGGATCACGGCGGTGCCAATGGACTGCTCGCGGCGCGCGGCATCGATATTGGCTGGCGGGTAGATCTGCACTTCGCTCAGCACGTTGTGCGGCCCGGCCACGGTGCACGACGCGGTGCCGGGCGCGGCCGGGCGGCCCGCCGTGGCGTAGGCTTCCTTGCCGTCGGGCGAGAACACGCAGGCTTCGGAGACTTCGGGGTGTACCAGTGTGGCTTCCAGGCGGGTGCGCAGGATGCCGACATTGAGCGCCCAGGCCGGTTCGGCCAGGCTCTGGCCCAGGCCAACCATGATCTCCGCGCGGGTCCGCTCGAACCGTAGCGCGAGTTCCTGCTGCAATTGCCACTGGCGGTGCGCGGCAAAGGCCCCCAGCGTTGTCGTGGTGACAACGATGAACAGCACGATCATCCTGTTCCGGATCGACTGAACCGGGGGCGGCAGTGGCATGAAGGGCTCGATCCTGGAGGATTCAGGGAGGAATTCTATTCATCCGCCGCCTTGTTGAACAGTTGGCGGAAGCGGGCCAGCTCAGGATGCGTTTCTTCGTATTTCTTGCTGAACCCGATATGCACGGTCTCGGTCTTGATGTTCAGCACGCGTTTGGACTTGTAGCGCATGCGCTCGGGCAGCCCGCGCGCCTCCAGCATGACCATTGCCTCGTTCAGGACCACGCTGGGGTTGACCACGCAGTCGATCTCGCCCACCAGCATCTTCTTGACCAGGTCCTGGAATTCATGGCCCTCGACGACCTCGATCCGGCCTTCCCGGGCGAACTGGAAGAAGCGTGGCCCGGGGGCCAGGTAGCCGCGCTGGTTGCCGAACCTCATGCCGGCGAAATCGTCCGGATAGGTGCGGAAGGTGCGGCCCTCCACGGAATCGCGGTTGCAGTGAACGGACACGTCCTCGGCATAGAACGCCTTCGAATGGTTCAGGTACGGCCGTTCTGTGGGGCGATAGTACACGCCCAGGATGCCGGCGCTGTTGCCGGACCTGGCTTCCTCGACCACGCGCGCCCACGAGGCGAAGCGGATCTCGACGCGGTATTCGGGCGGCAGCCGCTTCAGCACGCGCTGCACGCTGTCGATGTAGGCGCCCCGGGGCATGCCGTTTTCCTCGTACGACAGCGGTCGCTGGGCGGCCTCGGAATACAGCACGATGGTGGTCGTGGCCGGCGTCTGCGCCAGCGCTGACGTCGCCATCCAGCCGGCGCAGGCGGCGCAGAGAATCCGGCAGAAGCGGAAGAATCGCATGGTGACGGGGCCGCGGATGGTGGGTGGCTGGCGCGAAACGTGCCGGAATGGTGCCGGCACAGTGTGCGTAGGTGCCCCGGATAACGGCAGCGCCGAACCGGAAGTTGACCCATCCCCTCATCAGGGTTAGCCCCAATCTTTCGCATTCCGAGATAGCCCGCTTTCCGGAATGCCGATTCCGCGTCACCCCGTAGCTGCGGCACACTCCGTCGAAACAAAGCCAAATCCCCTGTACGGGTCAGTTTTACGGAGACATTCCCCAACATGGCGCAACAGATTCTCAATGGCATCAAGGTCCTGGAACTGGGGCAGTTGATTGCCGGCCCCTTTGCCGCCAAGACCCTTGCCGACTTTGGCGCGCACGTGGTCAAGGTGGAGCCGCCCGGTCAGGGCGATCCGCTGCGCAAGTGGCGCATGCTGCACGAAGATACCTCGGTATGGTGGGAAGCCCAGTCGCGCAACAAGCAGTCGATTGCCATCGACCTGCGCCAGCGCGAGGGGCAGGACCTGGTTCGCAAGCTGGCCGCCGAGGCCGACGTGCTGATCGAAAACTTCCGTCCCGGCACCATGGAAAAGTGGGGCATGGGCTGGGATGTGCTGCACGCGGCCAACCCCAAGCTGATCATGCTGCGCGTGTCGGGCTACGGCCAGACCGGGCCCAAGCGCGATGAACCGGGCTTTGCCGCCGTGGCCGAGGCCATGAGCGGGCTGCGCTACCTGACGGGCGAACCGGGCCGGCCGCCGGTGCGCGCGGGCCTGTCGCTGGGCGATACCATCGCCGGCCTGCATGGCGCGCTGGGCGTGCTGCTGGCCCTGTACGAGCGCGATGCGCGCGGCGGCACGGGCCAGGTCATCGACGTGGCGCTCTATGAATCGCTGTTCAACCTCAGCGAAAGCCTGCTGCCCGAGTATTCGGCGTTTGGCGCGGTGCGCCAGCCGGCGGGCGGAGCCCTGCCGGGCATCGCGCCGTCCAATGCCTATCCGTGCGGTTGCGGCGAGTACGTGCTGATTGCCGCCAATGGCGACGCCATCTTCAAGCGGCTGATGGCCGCGATGGGGCGCGAAGACCTGGGCGAGGACCCCGACCTGGCGCGCAACGACGGCCGGGTAAAGCGTGTCGACGAGATCGATGCCGCGATTGCCGCCTGGACCCGCACGCAGACCGTGGCCTCGGCACTGGAAGTGCTGCGCGGCGCCGATGTGCCGTCGGGCCGCATCTATACGGTCAAGGACATTGCCGAGGACCCGCACTACCGCGCCCGCGAAGTCATCGAGACGGTGACGTCGGCCAAGGGCCTGAGCGTGGAAGTGCCGGGCGTCTTTCCGAAGCTGTCGGGCAATCCCGGGGCCATTCATGATCGCGCGCCCACGCTGGGCGAGCATACCGACAACGTGCTGGCGCAAGCCGGCTTCGACGCGGCGGCCATTGCCGACCTGCGCGCCCGTGGAGTGATCGCATGAGTAGCCAAGTCGCCCAGACCTATTCGCTGGCAGGGCCGGCACGGATCGAGATCAACGATGTGGCGCCGCGCGACGGGCTGCAGATCGAACCGTTCGTGGTGCCCACCGAAGGCAAGGTTGCCTTCGTCAATGCGCTGGCCCACTGCGGGTTTGCGCGCATCGAGGCCACCTCGTTCACGTCGGCCCGGGCCATTCCCGCGCTGGCCGATGCCGAGGCCGTGATGCACCAGATCGAGCGCGTGCCGGGGGTGCGCTACACGGTGCTGGTGCCGAACCTGCGCGGCCTGGAACGCGCGCTGTCGTGCCATCCGGATGAAGTGAACCTGGTGATGTCGTCCAGCGAGACGCATAACCGCGCCAATCTGCGCATGACGCGCGAACAGTCGAAAGCCCAGCTGCTGGCGATGATCGACGAGGCGGGCAAGGCTGGCGTGCCGGCGAACATCTCGCTGTCCACGGTGTTTGGCTGCCCGTTCGAGGGCGATGTCAGCGAGGCCGACGTGATGGCACTGGCCCGCACCTTTGCCGACGCCGGCGCGGCCGGCATCACGCTGTGCGACACCACCGGCATGGCCTATCCGAACCAGGTGGCCGCGCTGTGCGAGGCCTTCCAGCAGGCGCTGCCGCAGACTGGCCTGACCATCCACCTGCACAACACGCGCGGCATGGGCCTGGCCAATGCCATCGCGGCCTGGCAGACCGGCGTGGCGCGCTTTGACGCGGCGGCCGGCGGCCTGGGCGGCTGCCCGTACGCGCCGGGTGCCAGCGGCAACGTCAGCACCGAAGAACTGGTGCATATGTTCGCGGCGATGGGCGTCGATACCGGCGTTGACCTCGACGCGCTGCTGAACGTGGTGGGCGGGGTATCCGAACTGGTGCAGCGCGACGTCCCCAGCCAGCTGCTGCGCGCCGGCCCGCGCCTGCGCACGCACCAGCCGCCGGCGTGGATGGCCGAGTTCTTTGCCAACGCGTAACGGATCGCCAATGTTTTTCGCCCCTCTGCCGTGCGCGGGAGAGAGGGCAGGGGAGAGGGGATGGCTGGCCCAATTGCCACTGTCGCATCTTGAGTCGCTGAACCTCTCCCCCAACCCCTCGCCCACAAGTGGGAGAGGGGGCAGATCAACAGGATTTTCAGGTCCCCCAATAAGACATACGGAGACAACCATGAAACGCAACCTCATCGGCGCTTGCGCCGCGCTGGCCGCTGCCGGCCTGACTTTCGGCACCGCCGCCCAGGCCCAGGACGGCAGCTATCCCAACCGGCCGATCATGCTGGTGGTGTCGGCGGCTGCCGGTGGCACCACCGACCTGGCCGCACGCCTGATCTCGGAGCCGCTGTCGAAGGCGCTGGGCCAGTCGGTAGTGGTCGACAACAAGCCGGGCGGCAACGGCACGATCGCCGCACAGGCCGTGCAGCGCGCCAAGCCCGACGGCTACACGCTGCTGGTGCAGTACTCGGGCTACCACGTGATCACGCCGCTGCTGACCAAGACGGCGTGGGACCCGGTCAAGGATTTCCAGCCCGTAGCCAACCTGCTGTCGGCGCCGCAGGTGCTGGTGGTACGCCCCGGCCTGCCGGTGAAGTCGCTCAAGGAACTGGTGACCTACGCCAAGGCCAATCCGAACAAGCTCAACTACGCGTCGTCGGGTAACGGATCGCTGCAGCACGTGTCTACCGAGTTGCTGAACCAGATGGCCGGCATCCAGATCACGCACGTGCCTTACAAGGGCACCGGCCCGGCCATGACCGACCTGCTGGGCGGCAACGTCGACATGACGATCACCACGCCGCCGCCGCTGATGGGCCATATCGCCGCCGGCAAGCTGCGTCCGCTGGTGGTGACCAGCAAGACCCGCCTGGAAAGCCTCAAGGATGTGCCGTCGGCCCCCGAAGCCGGCTACCCCGACCTGGATGTCTCGTCGTGGTTCGCCATGTACGCGCCAGCCGGCACGCCCAAGGCCGTGGTGGACAAGCTGACCACCGAGATCGAGAAGATCATGAAGACCGAGGCGTTCCGCAAGAAGGCCGAGGAGCTGGGCGCCGAGGCGAAGTACATGAACCCGCAACAGCTGGACCAGTACCAGAAGGCCGAACTGCAGCGCTGGGCCAAGGTGATCAAGTCCGCCAACATCCACGCCGAGTAATCCACGCCGGGCCAGCGGCAACGGGCAGGGCAGGCTAGTTGTCCGAAAGCTTGCGACGGCATGGCCGTCGGGGCTGCTCTCATTGTGCCGACATTAGGTGTTGGTCCCGATGCGGACATCTGGCATGTCCGGTAGCATCGCCGGGAGCCGCATGGGCGGCGTCCCGGCTTTCGTGCGTCGGCACGTGGCGCGCCCTCATTCAAACAGAAGCAGAAAAGAGCAGGAGAGCCCTATGAACAACAAACCTTTCTGGAAGCAGTTGCTGATTGCGCTGGCGCTGTTCCTGGCCGGCTGGTTCACGTTCGGCAGCGCCTTCGCGCAAGGCAAGCCCGAGAAGCAGAAGGTGACCATCGCGGTGGGGGGCAAGAACCTGTTCTACTACCTGCCGCTGACGATTGCCGAGCGCCTGGGCTACTTCAAGGAAGAAGGGCTCGACGTGGAGATCGTCGACTTCGCCGGTGGCGCCAAGGCGCTGCAGGCCGTGGTGGGCGGCAGCGCCGACGTGGTGTCGGGCGCCTACGAGCACACGATCAACCTGCAGGCCAAGGGCCAGCACTACCAGGAATTCGTGCTGCAGGGCCGCGCCCCGCAGATCGTGCTGGTGACGTCGAACAAGACCATGCCCAACTTCAAGTCGATTGCCGACCTGAAGGGCAAGAAGATCGGCGTGACCGCGCCGGGTTCGTCGACCAACATGATGGCGAATTTCGTGCTGGCAAAGGCCGGCCTGAAGCCGTCGGACGTGTCGTTCATCGGTGTGGGCGCCAGCGCCGGCGCGGTGGCCGCGATGCGATCGGGCCAGATCGATGCCATGGCCAACCTGGACCCGGTGATCTCGATGCTGACGCAGAAGAACGAGGTCAGGATCGCCTCGGACACGCGCACCCTCAAGGAAACGCAGTCGGTGTTCGGCGGCAACATGCCGTCGGGCTGCCTGTACGCGTCGACCAAGTTCATCGAGCAGAACCCCAACACCACCCAGGCCCTGACCAATGCCATGGTGCGCGCGCTGAAGTGGCTGCAGGCGGCCGGTCCGTCGGACATCGTCAAGACCGTGCCGGAAAGCTACCTGCTGGGTGACCGCGCGCTGTACCTGGCAGCCTGGGACAAGGTGAAGGAAGCGATTTCGCCGGACGGCGTGATGCCGGCCGATGGCCCGAAGACGGCGCTGAACACGCTGCAGCAGTTCGATCCGGACCTGAAGGGCAAGCCGATCAAGCTGGAAGGCACGTTCACGAACACGTTCGTGCAGAAGGCCAACGCCAAGTACAAGTAAGCCTTGCGCCCCGGTTGCGGGGCGTCTTCGTCGCCCGCCGCGCCCGCCCTGCATGGGCGCCCGGCGGGCGAAACGTTTCTCAGAGTCATGCCGTCATGAGCACGCCTGCACTTTCCCTTGAAAACGTGACCTGTACCTTCGTCTCGCGCGAAGATCGCTCGCAGCGCTATACAGCTGTGCGGGACGTCACGATGTCCATCCAGCCCGGCGAATTCCTGTCCGTGGTGGGGCCCACCGGCTGTGGCAAGTCCACGCTGCTGAACGTATCGGCGGGCCTGCTGGAGCCATCCACCGGCAGCGTGCGCGTGTTCGGCGAGCCGCTCAAGGGCATCAACACCCGCGCCGGCTACATGTTCCAGGCCGAGGCGCTGATGCCGTGGCGCAGCGCGCTGGACAATGTGATCGCCGGCCTGGAATTCCGTGGCGTGCCGCGTGCCGATGCCAAGGCGCAGGGCGAGGAATGGCTGCGCCGCGTGGGCCTGGGCGGGTTTGGCGACCGCTATCCGCACCAGTTGTCGGGCGGCATGCGCAAGCGCGTGAGTCTGGCGCAGACGCTGGTGATGGACCCGGACATCATCCTGATGGACGAACCGTTCTCGGCGCTGGATATCCAGACGCGCCAGCTGATGGAAAACGAGGTGCTCGATCTGTGGGCCGCCAAGCGCAAGGCCGTGCTGTTCATCACCCACGACCTGGACGAGGCGATTGCGATGAGCGACCGCGTGGTGGTGCTGTCGGCCGGTCCTGGCACCCATCCAATTGGCGAATTTACGATCGACCTGCCGCGTCCGCGTGATGTGGCCGAGATCCGCAACCATCCGCGCTTCGTGGAGCTGCACGCCGCCATCTGGGACGTGTTGCGCGAGGAAGTGCTCAAGGGCTATGCGCAGCAGCGCAAGGCAGCCTGATATCTGGACCGGACGATAACAAGATCATGGCTTTTCGTGCTGATTCAAAAGGCATGCTGCGCGTCTGGCAGCTGCTGCTCCTGGTGGTGATCCTGGTCGTGTGGCACCTGGCTACGCGTTCGCAGGAGGTGGCGTTCTTCTTCGGCGAACCGCTGATGGTGGCGCAGCGGATCTGGAGCTGGTTCGTCGTCGAGCGCGACATCTATATCCACCTGGGCGTGACCCTGCTGGAGACCGTGCTGGCCTTCGGCATCGGCACCGTGGCCGGGCTGGGCGTGGGCCTGTGGCTGGCGCTGAGTCCGTTCACGTCGGCCGTGCTGGATCCCTACGTGAAGGCCGCCAACTCGATGCCGCGCGTGATTCTGGCGCCGATCTTCGCGGTCTGGTTCGGCCTGGGTATCTGGTCGAAGGTGGCGCTGGCCGTCACGCTGGTGTTCTTCATCGTGTTCTTCAACGTCTACCAGGGCGTGAAGGAAGTGAGCCCGGTGGTGCTGGCCAACGCGCGCATGCTGGGCGCCAACAAGCAGCAGCTGCTGCGCCACGTGTACCTGCCCAGCGCCACAAGCTGGGTGTTCTCGTCGCTGCATACGTCGGTGGGCCTGGCGTTCGTGGGCGCCGTGGTGGGCGAGTACCTGGGATCGGCGCGCGGCGTAGGCTACCTGATCCTGCAGGCCGAGGGCACGTTCGACATCAACACGGTGTTCGCCGGTATCGTCGTGCTGACGGCCTTTGCACTGGTGCTGGACTGGATGGTGACGGCAGGAGAGAAGCGGCTGATGAAGTGGCAGCCGCAGAGCGGGGAAACGGAGAAACTCTGATATCTGGCTGGCCTGGCGGCTGGCTGAAGGTGTGCTTCCCTCTCCCACTGGTGGGATAGGGGAAGGGGAACGGGCGAGCCGCTCAAGATGCGACTGCGGCATTCGCACCGCCTTGCCCGTTCCCCCAGCCCCTCTCCCGCGTGCGGGAGAGGGGAGCAGGGCAACCGCCGGGTGTCGCCTTACGGCGTGATGACGATCTTCCCGGTCACCTTGCGCGCTTCCATGTCCTTCAGGGCCTGCGGGGCCTGTTCCAGCGGATACCGTGCCGAAATATGCGGGCGGATCTTGCCTTCCTTCATCCAGCCGAGCATCTGGGCCATATTGGCCTGGTTGGCCTTCGGCTCGCGCCGCGCAAAATCGCCCCAGAACACGCCAACCAGCGACGCGCCCTTGAGCAGCGCCAGATTCAGCGGAATCTTCGGAATTTCGCCATTGGCGAAGCCCACCACCAGATAGCGGCCTCGCCATCCGATCGAGCGGAAGGCCGGCTCGGCATAGACGCCGCCCACCGGGTCGTAGATCACGTCCGGGCCCTTGCCGTCGGTCAGCGCCTTGATGCGCTCGCGCAGGTCCTCGGTGCTGTAGTTGATCACGGCATCGGCGCCATGTTCCTTGCAGACGGCCAGCTTCTCGTCGGTGGACGCCGCCGCGATCACGCGGGCGCCAATCGCCTTGCCGATTTCGATAGCCGCCAGCCCCACGCCACCGGCGGCGCCCAGCACCAGCATGGTTTCGCCGGCCTTGAGCTCGCCGCGGTCCACCACGGCGTGGTGCGACGTGCCATAGGTCAGCGTGAACGCGGCGGCCACGTCGAAGTCGATGCCGGGCGGCATCGGCACCACGGCCTTGGCCGGTGCCTTGGCCTGGGTGGCGAAAGCGCCGTTGCCCAGGTAGGCGATGACCTTGTCACCCGGTTTCACATGTGTGACACCGGCGCCGACGGCGTTGACCACCCCGGCCAGCTCCGAGCCTGGCGAAAACGGCAGCTCGGGCTTGGCCTGGTATTTGTTCTGGATGATGAGCACGTCCGGAAAGTTCACGCCGGCGGCCTTGACGTCGATGACGACTTCGCCGTCGCCGGGCACCAGGTCGGGCAGGGTTTCCAGCGCCAGCGAATCGGGCGGGCCCCAGGCTTTGCACAGTACGGCTTTCATTGTGTCTCCCATGTGTGATGTGGTCTTGCCGGTGTCGTGCGCGGCAGGAACGCCGGGGCGGCCGGGCACGACGTCGGGCAAGTGTAGCGCAAGAAAAGCACGATCGTTCTGTGGGAAAAAATCGCTGCATGTCGCCTATTCGGGCGACGCATGGCGGGCGCCGGGCTGGCGCAACCGGGGCGCATTTGTCCCGTTTCCGGTGCATCCGCGGTGCCGCCAGCGGCCTTTCGCTCAGGTACAATCGCGGCCATGCATATCCTTCTCGCCAACGATGACGGTTACCTTGCGCCGGGGCTCGCCGTCCTGCACGCAGCGCTCGCGCCCCTGGCGCGCGTGACCGTGATCGCCCCGGAACAGAATCACAGCGGCGCCTCGAATTCGCTGACGCTGCAACGCCCGCTGTCGGTATACGAGGCAAGGGAAGGGGTGCAGAAGGGATTCCGCTATATCAATGGTACGCCGACGGATTGCGTCCACGTGGCGCTGACCGGCCTGCTGGAGGATCGCCCCGACCTGGTGGTGTCCGGCATCAACCAGGGCCAGAACATGGGCGAGGACGTGCTGTACTCGGGCACGGTGGCCGCCGCCATCGAGGGCTACCTGTTCGGCATCCCGTCGATCGCGTTCTCGCAGGTCAATCATGGCTGGGAGCATCTCGACGCGGCCGCACGCGTGGCGCGCGAGATCGTCGAAAACGTGATTGCGCGCCCGCCACGCGAGCCCTTCCTGCTGAACGTCAATATTCCGAACCTGCCCTACGAGCATATCCGCGGACACCGCGCCACGCGTCTGGGCAAGCGCCATCCGTCGCAGCCCGTGATCCAGCAGGTGAATCCGCGCGGCGACCCCATTTACTGGATCGGACCGGCCGGCGACGCGCGCGACGCGAGCGAAGGCACCGATTTCCACGCCACGGCCAATGGCTACGTCTCGCTCACGCCGCTGCAGCTCGACCTGACGCATCGCGGCCAGTTGGAACAGATCGCACAGTGGCTGGGGTGAGCGTGTCATCGCCGCGCGCCCGTCAGGCGTTTCTTCGCGGTCGCCGTGCGGGTGCGCTGCGCGGCAACACCGTTTTTGACCTTCCTTTCGTTCCACCGCCGTATCTGAAATGAGTTCCACGCCGCGCCGCCCCCGCTTTCCACTACCGCTGGACGCGGTAGTCGAACGCAAGCCCGCGCCCGCGCGCACTGCCGGCATGCCGGCAGTGGGCAAGCACGTGGCCGCACCGGCGCCAGCCACCGTCAAGCCGCGCAAGCCCGCCGCGCCACCTGCCGCACCGCCCCCGCCGGGCAGTGCCGTGGAGGCGCGCGCGTCGGCGGCCACGGCTGGCGGCGGCGGCATGGCGTCGGATCGGGCCCGCACCGCGCTGGCCGCGCGCCTGCGCGCCGGCGGCATCCGCGACGAGCGCGTGCTGGGTGCCATCGCCACGGTGCCGCGCCATTTGTTCATGGAGCCGGGGCTGGCCTCGCAGGCCTATGAAGACGCGGCGCTGCCGATCGGGCATCAGCAGACCATTTCCAAGCCTTCGGTCGTGTCCCGCATGATCGAACTGCTGCGTGAGGGCCTGACCCCCGACCAGCCGCTGGCACGCGTGCTGGAAATTGGCACCGGTTGCGGCTACCAGGCCGCCGTGCTGAGCCTGTGCGCGCAGGAAGTGTTCTCTATCGAGCGTATTCGTCCGCTACACGAACAAGCCAAGGCCAACCTGCGGCCGCTGCGCGTGCCGAACATCCGCCTGCATTACGGCGATGGCATGCTCGGGCTGCCGCAGGCCGCGCCGTTCTCGTCGATCATCCTTGCCGCCGCCGGCATGGAGGTGCCGCAGGCCCTGCTGGAACAACTGGCCATTGGCGGACGTCTGATTGCGCCGGTGGTGACACCTGGCAACGGTGCGCCGGGTCAGACGGTCACGCAGCAGCTGCTGCTGATCGAGCGCCTCAATCGGCATCGATTTCACAGGACCGCGCTTGAAGCCGTTTTCTTTGTGCCTTTAAAATCGGGCACCATCTGAGTCGAACTATGCACAACATCGTGAATCAGAAGAATTTCACACGAGTCGGACAACACCTGAGCATCCTGGCCTGCGCGGCGGTATTGGCCGCCTGCGCCAGTTCGCCGATGCCGGCCCCCGTGGTGGACCGGACTTCCGGCGGCACCACCCAGGCGGCCGCGCCGCTGGAGCCGGCGCCCCCCGGATACTATCGGGTCAAGCGTGGCGATACCCTTTACCGTATCGCCCTGGAAAACGGCCAGTCGTATCGCGACGTGGCGGCCTGGAACAACATGGCCAACGCGAACCAGATCGAGGTGGGCCAGCTGCTGCGCGTGGTGCCGCCGAGCGCCGACGTGAACGCCGCCCCGGGCGTGGCCACCGTGCCGGTGGCGCCGGGCACGGTGCAATCGCAGCCGATCGACGCCGCGCGTCCGGTGGGTACGCCGATGAGCGCATCTTCCGCCCCGGCGGCGGCGCCTGCAGCCGCTGCGCCGGCTGCGGCTGCGGCGGCCAGCACGGCAGGTGGCGCGTCGGCCCCGGCGGGCGACGTTCGCCTGGCTTGGCCAGCGAGCGGACAATTGATCGGTAAGTTTGACGACAAAGGTAACAAGGGCATCGATATTGCCGGCAAGAAAGGCGATCCGGTGCTGGCTGCCGACGAGGGTAGGGTGATTCACGTAGGCCCCTTGCGCGGCTACGGGAATCTTGTCATCATCAAACACAACGACACGTATCTCACCGCCTACGGTCATAACGACAAGGTGCTGGTGGCAGAGCAGTCAACGGTTCGCAAGGGCCAGAAGATTGCCGAAATGGGTAACAGTGATACTGACAGGGTCAAGCTGCACTTCGAGGTTCGCAAGAACGGAAAACCGGTCGATCCGATGCGGTATCTACCGCCACAGTGAGGTTTCATGCCACGCCAGAAAACTGTTTCATCCGGAGTTGTCAGCAGGACCCGTCGTCCCAAGCAGCCGGAAGGAAAGGCTGGTGTGGCAACCCGAGCCGCTGACGCGGGCGACGCCGAAGTCTTCGAGGTCGAACCCGCGTCCGACATGGTGCCGGTGGCCGACGAGCCCATCGCGCCGGTGTCGCGCGGCAGCCTGCGCAATGGCGACCGGAACACCGAACGCAATACCGAGCGTAACGCTGACCTGAGCGCCGACGATTCCGACGACGAGGACGAGGAGTCCGAAGACGAAGAGGAAGAGAGCAGCACCGAAGCTGCGCCGGAGCCCGACGACTTCCGCACCGTCCTGCATACGGAACTGGCTGCCGACACGGTCCAGCACTACCTGAATCGCATCAGTATCAAGCCGCTGCTCTCGGCTCCGGAGGAGCTGCATTTCTCCACGCTGGCAAAGGGCGGCGATTTCTCGGCCCGGCAGGTCATGATCGAGCGCAACCTGCGTCTCGTGGTGAGCATTGCCAAGGGCTACCTGAATCGCGGCGTGCCGCTGCTCGACCTGATCGAGGAAGGCAATCTCGGCCTGATGCACGCGATCGAGAAATTCGATCCTTCGCGCGGATTCCGCTTTTCGACTTATGCCACCTGGTGGATCCGCCAGAGCATCGAGCGAGCGATCATGAACCAGGCCCGCACCGTACGGTTGCCGGTGCACGTGATTCGCGAGCTCAACCAGGTCCTGCGCGCCAAGCGTCATCTTGAAAAAGGTGGCACCGACGGCCGCGACGCCAGCCTCGAGGACATCGCCCACCTGCTCGGCAAGACGCCGGACGAGGTGCAGGACGTGCTGGCACTCAATGAACATACCACCTCGCTGGATACGCCGTTCGATCTTGACCCGGGATCGAGCCTGCTCGATTTCCTGTCCGACGAACATAACGCCGCGCCCGATCAGGAAGTGGCCCATCGCGAGCTGGAAAACCTGATGAAGCTCTGGCTGGCACGCCTGTCGGAGAAGCATCGCTATGTGGTGGAGCGCCGTTTCGGGCTCAATCACATCGAGCCGGCCACGCTCGAGGAGCTGGCCGAGGAAATGGGTCTGACCCGCGAACGCGTGCGGCAGATCCAGCAGGAAGCGCTGGTCAAGCTCAAACGGCATTTCGCTTCGCAAGGTGTACGGAAGGACGCCGTTTTATGACCCCTGTGCTGGTATTCGACATCGAGACGATTCCCGATGTCGACGGCCTGCGCCGTTTGCATGACCATCCCGCATCGATGAGCGACGCCGAAGTCGCCGAGCATGCGTTTGCCGCCCGCCGGGAAAAGACCGGCTCCGATTTCCTGCCGCACTATCTGCAGCGCGTGGCCGCCATTTCGTGCGTGCTGCGTCGTACCCAGCGCGATGGTTCGGTGGTATTCCATGTCGGATCGCTGGGCACGCTCGAGGATGGTGAAGCCACGCTTATCCAGAAGTTCTACGAACTGATTGCGCGCTACAGCCCGCAGCTGGTGTCGTGGAACGGTGGCGGGTTCGACCTGCCGGTGCTGCACTATCGTGGCCTGGTCCATGGTGTGGCGGCGCCACGCTACTGGGAAATGGGCGAGGGCCGCGACGACGACAGCCGTGACTTCAAGTGGAACAACTACATCAGCCGCTATCACATGCGGCACCTCGACCTGATGGACCTGCTGGCGATGTATCAGCCGCGCGCCAGCGCGCCGCTTGATGACCTGGCCAAGCTGTGCGGCTTTCCGGGGAAGATGGGCATGGATGGCAGCATGGTCTGGCAGGCGTTCCAGCAGGGCAAGCTGAACGAGATCCGCGACTATTGCGAGACCGACGTCGTCAACACGTACCTGATGTACTGCCGGTTCCAGCTGATGCGCGGCGGCCTGACGCCGCGTGAATTCGACATGGAAGTGGCGTTGATCCAGGAGTCGCTGGCCGAGCTGCCGGGCGCGCAGTGGATGGAGTACCTGCGCGCGTTCAAGCTGCAGCCGATGGCGCCGGAGGCCGAGGAAGACTACTGACGGTTCCTGGCGGCCACCGATGAGTGGCCGCCTTCGGCGATCGTCAGTGTTTGTCAGCGATCCAGGCTCAGGTGGATCGGCTGGTGGTCCGACGCATCGGTATTCCCATTGACCTCGCAGCGCGTCACGTTGCCCAGCAGGTCTTCCGTCACAAACATGAAATCGCAGGCGAACGGTGGCTCCGGCCACTGCTCCTTGTCGTAGAGCGCGCAGGTCGGCGCATGCGCCTGACCCGGATGCATGTGGCACCAGGCATCTTTCCAGTTCACGGTGGCATCGGTATAGGGCTCGATCACGCGCTTGTACGCCACGTCATCGGGCTTGCTGTTGAAGTCGCCGCAGAGAATGGCCTCGGTCGGGCGCGGCTCGGACGTAAACGGGCCGGGCTTCCTTTCCGACTTGCCGGGGCGCCGCGCATGCTCGCAGGCCTCCACGTGCCACTGGCGCAGCGCGTCGGCCTGCGCGGCCCGCTGCAGCTTCGAGTAGAACTCCAGGTGCGTGGTAATGACCCGCAATGGCCTGGCGCCGGCTTCCACGGTAACTTCCAGCGCCACGCGCGGCATCGATGCCACGTCGGGGTCGGCGGGCCAGGGCAGGGCATGACGGAAGATTTCGCGCACGGGCAGCCGCGTGGCGATGACGTTGCCGAACTGGCGCGGCGTGCCATCGCCATGGGTGCGGTCCACGCCCGGGGCGAAGATGACGCGATAGCCGGGCAGCAGCGCCGTGAGTTCGGCAACCTGGTCGCGCTGCGGCTGTCCCGCCATGTCCGAAAAGCCACGTGTGACTTCCTGCAGGCAGATGACGTCGGGATCGGTCATGTCGCGGATTGTGGAGACAATACGGGCAAGGTTGACCTTGCCGTCGGCACCGCGTCCCCACTGGATATTCCACGAAATCAGTTCCATCGTTTCCTCTTTTCGTAGCGTCGACTTTCATGACGGCGCGATGACTGGACTACAATCGCGCTTTCGCAAAACAATACGTCAGGTCCCTCCGGTGTCTCAAGCCGTCGAATCTTCCAAGCCCGAAATGACGGGCAAGCCGGGTGCCGCGCCCGCCGCATCCGCGACCCCCAGCGATCCCGTGGTCACCATTCACAGCCTCGACATGGAGGCGCGTGGCGTCGGCCGGCTGGAAAACAATGAGGACGGCACCCCCGGCAAGGTCATTTTCGTCGAAGGCGCGCTGCCCGGCGAAACCGTCTCGTACAAGAGCTACCGGCGCAAGCCCAGCTACGAGCAGGCGCACCTGGTGGAGGTCAAGCAGGCTTCCGTGATGCGCGTGGAGCCCGGTTGCCAGCACTTTGGCGTGTGCGGCGGCTGCTCGATGCAGCACCTGGACGCGCGGGCGCAGCTGGCCATCAAGCAGCGCGTGCTGGAAGACAATCTCTGGCACCTGTCGAAAGTGAAGCCGGATGTGGTGTTCCGCCCGATCGCCGGCCCGGATTGGGGCTACCGCTACCGGGCGCGCCTGACCGTGCGCTACGTCGCCAAGAAGGGCGGGGTGCTGGTGGGATTCCATGAGCGCAAGAGCAGCTACGTGGCGGACATGACACGCTGCGAGATCCTGCCGCCGAACGTTTCCGCGATGCTCGTGCCGCTGCGTGAACTGGTGACGGGGCTGTCGATCCGGGACCGCATGCCGCAGATCGAGCTGGCTGTCGGCGCCGAGGTCACGGCGCTGGTGCTGCGCATCCTCGAGCCGCTGACCGATGCCGACAAGGACCTGCTGCGCGCCTTTGCGGACCAGCACCAGGTGCAGTTCTGGCTCCAGCCCAAGGGCCCGGATACGGTCTATCCGTTCTATCCGGCAGAGCAGGAACTGGCCTATACGCTGCCCGAGTTCGGCATTCGCATGCCGTTCAAGCCCACCGATTTCACGCAGGTCAACCACCAGATCAACCGGGTGCTGATCGGCCGCGCGCTGCGCCTGCTGGACGCGCAGCCTGCCGACCGTCTGCTCGACCTGTTCTGCGGCATCGGCAACTTCACGCTGCCGCTGGCAACGCAGGGCGCATCGGTGATGGGCATCGAGGGCAGCGAAGCGCTGACCACGCGTGCGCTGGCCAATGCCGGGTACAACGGGCTGGCCGACAAGACGTCGTTTGCCTGCCGCAATCTGTTCGAAGTGACCGCCGAGGATATCGCCGCGCTGGGCCGTTTCGATCGCTGGCTGGTGGATCCGCCGCGCGAAGGCGCGCTGGCTGTCTGCAAGGCGCTGGGCGAACTGCACCAGGCTGGCAGCGACGTGCTGCCGAAGCGGATCGTCTATGTGTCGTGCAGCCCGGCCACGCTGGCGCGCGATGCTGGCCTGCTGGTGCATGAGGCGGGTTATCGCCTGGCCGGTGCCGGCGTGGTGAACATGTTCCCGCATACGTCGCACGTCGAGTCGATCGCCGTATTCGAGCGCGACTGAACGTGTGAAGGGGCGCGGTCGACGCAGGCCGCGCGCAAAAAAACAGCCGCCCGAGGGCGGCTGTTTTCATGACGGCGGGGCGACTCAGTCGCGGTTGCCGCCGAAGATGCCCAGCAGTGCCAGCAGGTTCACGAAGACGTTGTACACGTCCAGGTAGATTGCCAGCGTGGCGGTGATGTAGTTGGTCTCGCCGCCGTTCACCACGCGCTGCACGTCGATCAGGATGAAGATCGAGAAGATCGCAATGGCGATGACCGACAGCGTGATCATCAGTGCCGGCATCTGCAGCCAGATGTTGGCGATGCTGGCCAGGATCAGCAGGACGACGCCGACGAACAGGAACTTGGCCAGGCCCGAGAAATCGCGCTTGCTGACCGTGGCGATCGTGGCCATTACGCCAAATACCGCCGCGGTGCCGCCAAACGCGTACATGATCAGCGCCGGGCCGTTCGAGTACGACAGCGTCAGGCTCAGGATGCGCGCCAGCATCAGGCCCATGAAGAAAGTGAAGGCCAGCAGCAGTACCACGCCCATGCTGCTGTTCTTGGTCTTCTCGATCGCGAACATGAAACCGAACGCGACGGCCAGGAACAAAATGGCCGACATGCCGGGGCTGCCGGCGACCAGCCCGGCGAAACCGGCGGCCACGCCGATCCATGCGCCCAGCACGGTCGGGATCATCGAGATGGCCAGCAGCCAGTAGGTGTTGCGTAGGACCCGGTTGCGGACGGCAACGTCGGTGACGCCCGCAGCACTATTGCCGAATCCGTAAGTATTCAGCTTGTCGTTCATCGTGACTCCTGTCATCAGATCTATGTGAGGCGCCGGAGCAACCCGACGGCACAGCGCCAATGTGGCATCGCGCCTGCGGATTTGCAAGGGGCTTTGTCCACACAACCACCCTTGTCATTAGTTGTTTTCCGAAAACGCAAACATTTGACGAAGGGTTTGCGCCGCCGTTCCCACATTTCAAGAATGTAATGTGATTTAAAAATAACAAATACTACGGCAACGCCGCATGCCGCAGGTATCGTGGAAGCCATTGGCACGCGTGCTCGAATCCGCCATGCGGTCGTGCTAGAATTGCACGTTTAATCCATTTGTAACCCCTTCATTTTTCGGAGTTTTTCATGGCGATCGAACGCACCCTGTCGATTATCAAGCCGGATGCCGTGGCCAAGAACGTTATCGGCCAGATCTACGCCCGTTTCGAGGCCGCTGGCCTGAAGATCGTTGCTGCCAAGATGGTTCACCTGTCGCGCGGTGAGGCCGAGCAGTTCTACGCAGTGCACAAGGAGCGCCCGTTCTTCAAGGATCTGGTGGACTTCATGGTTTCGGGCCCGGTCATCATCCAGGCTCTGGAAGGCGAGAACGCCATCGCCAAGCACCGCGACCTGATGGGCGCCACGGACCCGAAGAAGGCTGAAAAGGGCACGATCCGCGCCGATTTCGCCGACAGCATCGACGCCAACGCCGTTCACGGCTCGGACGCTGCTGAAACGGCTGCCGTGGAAGTGGCTTTCTTCTTCCCGGGCATGAACGTTTACAGCCGCTGATTGTCTTCTGACACTCACGACTGAACCTGTAGTCAAGCTGGAACTGCCGTCATGAACGATCTCGTCAACCTGCTCGACCTCGACGCGGACGCGCTCACCGCCTATTGCGGCGAGCTCGGCGAGAAGCCGTTCCGTGCGCGGCAGCTGCAACGCTGGATCCACCAGTTCGGTGCCAGCCACTTCGACGCCATGTCGGATCTCGCCAAGTCGCTGCGCGAAAAGCTCGCGACGCGGGCCGAGATCCGCTCGCCCGCCATCATCACCGACAACCTGTCGAGCGATGGCACGCGGAAATGGCTGCTCGATGTCGGCGCCGGCAACGCGGTGGAGACGGTGTACATCCCCGAAGACACGCGCGGTACGCTGTGCGTGTCGTCGCAGGCGGGATGCGCCGTCAACTGCCGGTTCTGCTCGACCGGCAAGCAGGGTTTTTCCCGCAACCTGACGACCGGCGAAATCATTGGCCAGCTGTGGATGGCCGAATTCGCCATGCGTGCCCAGCTGGGCCGTGGTCCGAAGGACGACCGTGTCATCTCCAACGTGGTGATGATGGGCATGGGCGAGCCGCTGCTGAACTACGATGCCGTCGTGCCGGCCATGCGCCTGATGCTCGACGACAACGCGTACGGGCTGTCGCGCCGCCGCGTGACGCTGTCCACGTCCGGCGTGGTGCCGATGATGGACCGCCTGTCCAGGGATCTGCCCGTGGCGCTGGCCGTGTCGCTGCATGCGTCGAACGATGCGCTGCGCGATGTGCTCGTGCCGCTGAACCGCAAGTATCCGCTGGCCGACCTGATGGCGGCATGCCGCCGCTACCTGGAATTCGCGCCGCGCGATTTCATTACCTTCGAATACTGCATGCTCGACGGCGTCAACGACACCGTCGAACACGCGCGGGAACTGCTGAAGCTTGTGGCCGACGTGCCGTGCAAGTTCAACCTGATCCCGTTCAACCCGTTCCCGGAATCGGGGCTGAAGCGCTCGAACAACGAGCAGATCCGCCGCTTCGCCCAGGTATTGATGGATGCGGGCATCGTCACGACGATCCGCAAGACCCGGGGCGACGACATCGACGCCGCCTGCGGGCAATTGGCCGGCGAGGTCATGGATCGTACCCGTCTGGCCGAGCGCGGCAAGTTCGGCAAGATCACGCCACTGGTTCCGGTGGTTGCCGGTACCGCTCGGGAGGCCCGTCCTGCATGACCCGTCTGCTTGTCGCTGCCCTGTCAGGGCTGCTGATGCTGTCCGCCTGCACGCTGCCCACGGGGCCCCAGCAGGACATCAAGACCGCTTCCGACCAGACTGCCGCGGACAAGCGCGCGTCGCTCCGGCTGCGCCTGGCTACCCAGTACCTGGAGGCGCGCCAGTATGCGGTGGCGCTCGACGAGATCAAGCAGGCCATCAATATCGATCCGTCGAACGCGGACGCCTATCACGTGCGTGCCCTGGTCTACATGGGCATGAACGAGAACGCGCTGGCGGAAGACAGCTTCCGTACCGCCCTGAACATGCGGTCGAACGATCCGGACGTGCTGAACAACTACGGCTGGTTCCTGTGCCAAGCCGGCCGCTACGCCGAGGGCAAGGCCACGCTGCAACGCGCGGTGCAGACCCCTTCGGTCAACGGTCCGACCAAGCCGCTGACCAACCTTGGCCTTTGCGAGATGCGCAACGGCAATCTGGCCGAAGCCGAAAAAAATCTGCAAACGGCCTACGGTTATGACCGTAACGATCCGTCAGTGCTCATGAATCTCGCGCAATTGAATTACCAGCGCGGGGACATGGGACAAGCCCGGCAGTTTGCCGGCCGCGTCAACGCGAGCCGCTTTGCCAGCGCGCAATCCCTCTGGCTGGGTGCGCGCATTGCCCACCGCCAGGGCGATACCCAGACGCAGGGCGCGATGATCGCGGAACTGCGTAACCGTTTCCCCGATTCGCGCGAGCTGACCGCATACGAGAGAGGAGCTTGGGATGAATGAAGAAGAGCGCGCCGGTAGCCAGGCCGCAACGCAAGTTGCCGGCGGCGCGACAGACTCCGACCGCGAGGCAGTGGCCCGCGAGATCGGGGCGCAGCTGAAAGAGGGTCGCGAGGCGCAACGCCTGTCGCTGGAAGATGTCGGCGCACGCCTGAAGGTGGCGCCGAACAAGCTTGTGGCGATCGAGGCAGGCGATGTGTCGAGCCTGATGGACGTGACGTTTGCCAAGGGCGTGATGCGTGCCTACGCGCGCACGCTCCAGATCGATATCGACAGCCTGCTTGGCCAGTATCACGCGCGGGCACAGGCCACGCCGGTGACTGGCATCACGCGCCGTCACGAAGGCGCGATCAACCAGGCGTTCGACGACCGCAAGCGCTTCGGCAGCAAGACGGGTGGCGGCGGTGGCCGCTGGATCTGGCTGGTATGCGTGCTGGCGCTGGTGGCGGTTGGTGTCTACTTCGGTTACGACCATGCCAAGGCATGGTTCGACGCGCACAGCAAGGCCGCGGCGGAAGCCCCGGCAAGCGACAAGCCTGCCGAGAAGGTTTCGGAAGAAGGCGCCGCGCAAAGCAACGGTGACGGCACCGTGACCGCGGCATTGCCGCCGGTGATGGCGGGCAACGATTCGCCGGCACCGTCCGAGGCGGCACCGGCCGAAGCTGCTGCCAAGGAACCGGCCAAGGCGGAACCGGCCGAGCCGGCAGCCAGGACCGCTCCTGCTCCGGCTGCTCCGGCTGCCGCTACGACGGTTGCCACCACGACGGCTGGCATGCCGCTGGCAACGGGCGGCGCAGTGAACCTGACGCAGGACGCCCCGGCAAAGCCGGCAGCGCCCGCCGTAGCCGTTGCGGCCGTTGCCGCGCCTGCTGCTGCAGCGGCGCCTGCGGCGTCGGGCGATGGCGCGGTGCAGATCCGTTTCGTCGCTGACACCTGGTACGAGGTGCGCGACCGCACCGGCAAGGTGATCCTGGGCGGCACGGCCAAGGGCGGCGACGCCGTGACCGGCAGCGGCTCAGGTGGCCCGTACAAGGTCATTCTCGGCAACGTGAAGGGTGTGGAATCGGTAGCGCACAATGGCGCGCCGGTGAACTTCAAGTCTGCCGACCGGAACAACGTGGCGCGCCTGACCCTGCAGTAATGCGGCCGGGCAGCGCAATCAGCCATGCCATTTGAAGGTGGTAACGCAATGCACCAGAATGCTTCCCAACCGGTGATTCCGGGTCCGCTGCCGCGTCGCGTGTCGCGCCAGGCCAGCGTCGTGTGGGGCGACAATATCGTAACGATCGGCGGCGGCGCACCGGTGCGCGTGCAGTCGATGACCAATACGGACACCGTCGACGCGATCGGCACCGCCATCCAGATCAAGGATCTGGCGCGTGCAGGCTCCGAGATCGTCCGTATTACCGTCAACACGCCAGAAGCCGCAGCGGCCGTGCCGGCCGTCCGCGAGCAACTGGACCGCATGGGCGTGAACGTGCCGCTGGTGGGCGATTTCCACTACAACGGCCATACGCTGCTGCACGACTATCCCGAGTGCGCGCAGGCGCTGTCGAAGTACCGGATCAATCCGGGCAACGTGGGCAAGGGTGCCAAGCGCGACAAGCAGTTCGCCGAGATGATCGAGATGGCGTGCCGGTACAACAAGCCGGTGCGCATTGGCGTGAACTGGGGCAGCCTGGACCAGGACCTGCTCGCGCGCGTCATGGACGAGAACGCCAAACGCGCCGAGCCGTGGCCCGCGCAGAGCGTGATGGTGGAAGCGCTGATCACGTCGGCAATCGAATCGGCACAGAAGGCCGAGGAAATCGGCCTGGCCGGCAACCAGATCATCCTGTCGTGCAAGGTGTCGCAGGTGCAGGAGCTGGTGGCGGTGTACCGCGAGCTGTCGCGCCGCTGCGAATATGCGCTGCATCTGGGCCTGACCGAGGCCGGCATGGGCAGCAAGGGCATCGTGGCCTCGACGGCGGCGCTGTCGGTGCTGCTGCAGGAAGGTATCGGCGACACGATCCGTATTTCGCTGACGCCGGAGCCGGGCGCGGCGCGCGAGAAGGAAGTCTACGTCGGGCAAGAGATCCTGCAGACGATGGGCCTGCGCAATTTCACCCCGATGGTGATCGCATGCCCGGGCTGTGGCCGGACCACAAGCACGACGTTCCAGGAACTGGCGGCCAGCATCCAGGGCTATCTGCGCGAGCAGATGCCGGTGTGGAAGAACGATTTCCCGGGCGTGGAAGAGATGGATGTGGCCGTGATGGGCTGCATCGTGAACGGCCCCGGCGAAAGCAAGCACGCCAATATCGGCATCTCGCTGCCGGGCTCGGGCGAATCGCCGGCGGCGCCGGTGTTCGTCGACGGCGTGAAGGTCAAGACGCTGCGCGGCGAGAACATTGCCCAGGAATTCCAGGCGATCGTGGACGAATACGTCCGCACGCACTACGGCCCGAACGCAAAGCAGGCAAAACAGGAAGCGGTGGCCTGAGCGCAGCGGCGCCAGGTCAGCACCCGCAGCACCGGTATCACGAAGAGAACAATGAGCGAAGACAAGACGAAGGCCGACAAGGCACTGCAGGGCGTGAAGGGCATGAACGACATGCTGCCCGCCGACGCCCCGCTGTGGGAAATGTTTGAGAACGCCGCGCGCAGCATGCTGCGCGCCTATGGCTATCAGCAGATCCGCACGCCGATCGTCGAGCATACGCAGCTCTTCGTGCGTGGTATCGGCGAGGTAACCGACATCGTCGAGAAGGAAATGTATTCCTTCACCGACGCCCTGAACGGCGAGAACCTGACGCTGCGCCCGGAAGGCACCGCGGCGGCCGTGCGCTCCACGATCGAGCACAACCTGCTGTACGACGGCCCGAAGCGCCTGTGGTACACCGGCCCGATGTTCCGTCACGAAAAGCCGCAGCGTGGCCGCTATCGACAGTTCCACCAGCTTGGCGCCGAGGCGCTTGGCTTTGCAGGCCCGGACGTGGATGCGGAAATCATCCTGATGTGCCAGCGCCTGTGGGACGACCTGGGCCTGGTCGGCGTCCGCCTTGAGCTGAACTCGTTGGGCCAGGCGCACGAGCGCGCCGCGCATCGCGAGGAACTGATCAAGTACCTGGAAGGCTTCAAGGACATCCTCGACGAGGATGGCAAGCGCCGCCTGTACACCAACCCGCTGCGCGTGCTGGATACCAAGAATCCGGCGCTGCAGGAGATGGCGGCGAACGCGCCGAAGCTGATCGACTTCCTGGGCGAGGAATCGCTGGCCCACTTCGAAGGCGTGCAGCGGATCCTGAAGGCGAACAACATCCCCTTCAAGATCAATCCGCGCCTGGTGCGGGGCCTGGATTACTACAACCTGACCGTGTTCGAATGGATCACCGACAAGCTCGGCGCCCAGGGCACGATCGCCGGTGGCGGCCGCTACGATCCGCTGATCCAGCAGATGGGTGGCAAGCCTGCGCCGGCCTGCGGCTGGGCAATGGGTATCGAGCGCATCATCGAACTGCTGCGCGAGGAAAAGCTGGTGCCGGAATCGCAGGGCTGCGACGTGTACATGGTCCACCAGGGCCAGGCCGCCAGCGAGCAGGCGATGATTGCCGGCGAGCGGCTGCGCGATGCGGGCCTGGACGTGGTCTTCCATGCCACGCCGGACGGCAAGAGCGGCAGCTTCAAGTCGCAGATGAAACGCGCCGATGCAAGTGGCGCATCCTTTGCCGTTATCATTGGCGACGACGAAATCGCCGCCGGTACGGTGCAGGTCAAGCAGCTGCGCAGTGGCAATGCGGCCGAAGGTGGTCCGCAGACCAGCGTGCCGGCCGAGAATGTTGTCGACTTCATCATCGACAGGATGGTCGACGAAATCGAATCGGACGACGAGGACGACGAGCAATAAGCACGCCGTCGGAATCGCGCCGCACGGCCGCTGTCCTGCCAGGAAGCGGCCGTGTCAATTTCAACCAACGCGGGTAACTGCCTCGACATGGCTTACGATCTAGAAGAACAGGAACAGCTTGAGAGCCTCAAGGCCTGGTGGAAACAGTACGGCAACGCCGTCACCTGGGCGCTGATTGTCGCCTTGCTGGCGTTCGCGGGCTGGTCCGGCTGGAACTACTGGCAGCGCAAGCAGGCCGGTGACGCTGCGGTGCTGTACGAGCAGGTAACCAAGGCTGCCGAAGCGCGCGACGCCGAGCGCGTCAAGCGCGCCGCCACCGACCTGGAAGACAAGTTCGGCCGCACTGCCTATGGCCCGATGAGCGCGCTGACCGCAGCCAAGGTGCTGTACGACGCGGGCGACCTGGCCGGTGCCAAGACGCAACTGCAATGGGCCATCGACCATGGCGGCGACGACTACGCGCCGCTGGCGCGTGTGCGCCTGGCCGGCGTGCTGCTGGACGAGAAGGCCTACGACCAGGGCCTGGCGCTGCTGAAGGATGCGCCTGCGCAATATGAGGCGCTGTTCGCCGATCGCCGTGGCGATCTGCTGGCCGCCCAGGACAAGCGCGACGAAGCGCGCACTGCCTACCGCCGCGCGCTGGAAAAGCTTGGCGCGAGCGAAGGTGGCATGCGCCAGATCATCCAGTTCAAGCTCGACGCGCTGGGCACCGCGTGAGCGGACGGCGGACCCTTTCAAAAAATTCAGGATCGCATCCTATGACGTCATTGCTTCGCACAGCCGCATCCCGTACGCTCGTGGCCGGCACCTGCCTGGGCCTGCTGGCGGGCTGCTCGCTGTTCAGCAAGGAAAACAAGCACCCGCCCACCGAACTGAAGCCGATTTCGGCCACGCTGTCGGTCAAGCAGGCCTGGAAGGCTGACGTGGGCAAGAGCGGCCCGTACGTCATGGCCCCGGTGGTGGCTGGCGATGCGGTGTTCGTGTCGGGCAAGAGCGGTTCGTTGATGGCCATCAACGCCACCAACGGCCAGACCCTCTGGAAGGCGAAGACCGACCTCGACCTGACTTCGGGCCCGGGCTCGGACGGCGACACGACCGCCGTGGCCGGCGAGAAGGGCGCGGTCTACGCGTTCGACAAGAGCGGCAAGCAGATCTGGAAGAAGCAGGTCAATGGCGAGGTCCTGTCGGCGCCGCTGGTCGGCAACGGCCTGGTGGTGGTGCGTACCACCGACACCCGCATCATCGGCCTGGATGCCGGCACGGGCGACCGCCGCTGGATCTACCAGCGTTCGCAGGCGCCGCTGAACCTGCGTGCCGCGATGGGCATGGTGTACGCCGGTGATGGCATCGTCACGGGTTTCCCGGGCGGCAAGCTTGGTGTGCTGGCCCCGGGCAATGGCGTGCTGCGCTGGGAAAGCACGGTGTCGTATCCGAAGGGCGTGTCGGAGATCGAGCGCCTGAACGATGTGACGGGCATGCCGGCCGTCTTGGGGCGCCAGGTGTGCGCGACCACGTTCCAGGGCCGTATCGCCTGCCTGGAGCTGACCAACGGCCAGCCACAGTGGGGCAAGGATTTCTCGTCGCCGATGGGTCTGACGCAGGATGACAACTCGCTGTTCGCCAGCGACGAAACGTCGGCGGTGTACTCGTTCGATCGTCAGAACGGCAACGAGCGTTGGAAGAATACGGACCTGCGCTACCGCAGCCTGGGCGCACCGGCGTCCATTGGCCGTTCGGTGGTGGTGGGTGACTATGAAGGTTTTGTCCACTTCCTGTCGCGCGAGGACGGCACCGTCCTGGCGCGCATGAAGACGGACGGCAGTGCAATCAGCGCGGCACCGGTGATTGCCGGTCAGACGCTGGTGGTGCAGACCCGCGACGGCGACGTCTACGGTTTCGTGCCGAACTGACCGCCAGGGGCGCCAGCGATGGCGCCAGAATAAAAGCGTGCCAGCGCACGCAAGCCCGCCCATGCCCCTGTCGCATGGGCGGCGCCAATCCGGTAGCATGATCCCTGGTCGTGCCAACAATAGCGGGCTGGAACAGCGGTTCCTTATCCGCCCCGACAGGAAAAGCGGCCAGCCGTGGACAAGCACGGTGGTTGTCGGATCAACATGACTCCGGAATTGCTGGGGGACGGCGCATGCCGGCCCCTGTTTCCGTTTATTGAATGAAACCAGTTATCGCACTCGTCGGCCGTCCCAATGTGGGCAAGTCGACGCTATTCAATCGCATGACCCGCTCGCGCGACGCCCTCGTCGCCGACCTGCCGGGCCTGACACGGGACCGCCACTATGGCGAGGGCCGTATCGGCGATCGTCCGTTCATCGTGATCGACACCGGCGGCTTCGAACCCGTGGCCAAGGACGGCATCGTGGCCGAGATGGCCAAGCAGACGCGCCAGGCCGTGGTGGAAGCGGACGTCGTTATCTTCCTGGTGGATGGCCGCCTGGGGCTCGCGCCGCAGGATCGGGTGATTGCCGACTACCTGCGCAAGACCGGGCGTCGCATCATGCTTGCCGTCAACAAGGCCGAGGGCATGAGGTACACGTCGGTGGCGGCCGACTTCTATGAACTGGGCATGGGCGATCCGTATGCGATCTCGTCCACCCATGGCGACGGCGTGAGCGAACTCGTTGACGAGGCGCTGGAACTGGCCGTGCAGGAGCGCCCGGAACTGGCCGAGGAGGTCGACGCCGACCAGCGCGGCACCAAGATCGCCATCGTGGGCCGGCCGAACGTGGGCAAGTCCACCCTGGTCAACACGCTGATCGGCGAAGAGCGCGTGATCGCGTTCGACATGCCCGGCACCACGCGCGACGCCATCTATGTGGAGTTCGAGCGCGGTGGCAAGCCCTACACGCTGATCGACACCGCTGGCCTGCGCAAGCGCGGCAAGGTGTTCGAGGCCATCGAGAAGTTCTCGGTGGTCAAGACGCTGCAGTCGATTGCCGATGCCAACGTGGTGGTGCTGCTGCTCGATGCCCAGCAGGACATTTCCGAGCAGGATGCGCATATCGCCGGCTTTATCGTGGAGTCGGGCCGTGCGCTGGTGGTGGGCGTGAACAAGTGGGACGGTCTTGACGGCCATGCGCGCGACCGCGTGAAGCACGATCTGGAGCGCAAGCTGCAGTTCCTGAGCTTCGCCAACGTCCATTACGTCTCGGCCAAGGAACGTACCGGAATTGGTGCATTGCTGCGTTCGGTGGACGACGCGTACGCCGCCGCGATGGTCAAGCTGCCGACGCCGCAACTGACCCGGGTGCTGCAGGAAGCAGTGGAATTCCAGCAGCCGAAGCGCGCCGGGGTATCGCGCCCCAAGATGCGCTACGCGCACCAGGGCGGGTCCAATCCGCCGATCGTGGTCATCCACGGCAACGGGCTGCAGAACGTGACGGACGCGTACAAGCGTTACCTGGAAAACCGCTTCCGCACGGCGTTCAAGCTCAAGGGCACGCCATTGCGCATCGAATTCCGTACGAACAAAAACCCTTACGCCGAATCGAAGGATTGAGCCCAAAAGGTGCCGTTCCTCGTCCGAAGTTTCGTTTGCGTTCGTTTGGAACTGCGGCTAAATTCACGAGTAGCAGGGGAAGCCCTGCGCGTTGATGCCAGCTTGGTACCGTTTTGATCTTTTTTCTGGCGCGTTTTTGCGCCAACTGACTTGAACCGGGGACTTTCGTCCCCATGATCCATCACTAAATCTATAATTTTGGAGTGTGCCATGAGCAACAAAGGGCAATTGCTACAAGACCCGTTCCTGAACGCGCTGCGCAAAGAGCACGTGCCGGTTTCCATCTACCTCGTCAATGGCATCAAGCTGCAAGGCAATATCGAGTCGTTCGACCAGTATGTCGTGCTGCTGCGTAACACCGTGACCCAAATGGTGTACAAGCATGCGATCTCTACCGTCGTGCCTGCGCGCGCGGTCAATTTCCGTGTGGATGATTCTTCCGAGGGCTGATTTTTCCTCGTTTGTGGACGGCCGCATCCGCATGCGGCCGTCACGCTGCACATTCCCGTCCCAGCTGTTCTCCGGCCTGCGCCGCCAGCGCTCCCCTGACTGGGCGGCACCTTCCAAATCCGGTTACCGATCAAGCCTGCGTCCGACACCGATCCCAATGGCGATGAGGTGCGACAGCTTGCCGCAGCACGGCCTGCCATTGTCTTGACAATCGGATCCAACCCCGTTTTCCAACCAATTTTTCCGGCGCTTGGCGTCCACCCGCTTGCAACCCAGAGCTACCTCCCAGACCGATCCTTCGCGCGCGATCCTTGTCGGCGTGGATTTCGGCAAGCATGACTTCCAGGAAAGCCTTTCCGAACTGGCGCTGCTGACCTCCACGGCCGGCTCGGTGCCCGTACACACGCTGACCGGCAAGCGCTCGCGCCCCGATCCGGCGCTGTTCATCGGTTCGGGCAAGGCGGAAGAGCTCAAGGAGGCGGCGGACGCCCTGGACGCCGATGTGGTCGTTTTCAACCACGCGCTGAGCCCGGCCCAGCAGCGTAACCTGGAGCGCTTTCTGGGGCGCCACGTGATTGACCGTACCGGCCTGATCCTCGATATCTTCGGCCAGCGTGCACAAAGCCACGTGGGCAAGGTGCAGGTGGAACTGGCGCAGGTGCAATACCAGGCGTCGCGCCTGGTGCGCGCGTGGAGCCACCTTGAGCGCCAGAAGGGCGGTATCGGCATGCGCGGCGGCCCCGGCGAGCGCCAGCTCGAACTGGACCGCCGGATGCTGGACGACCGCGCCAAGCGGCTCAAGTCCGATCTGGCGCGACTGCAGCGCCAGCACCATACGCAGCGCCGGGCGCGTGCCCGCAACGATACCCTCAGCATTTCGCTGGTTGGCTATACCAACGCGGGCAAGTCGACGCTGTTCAATGCGCTGACCAAGGCCCGTGCGTATGCGGCCGACCAGTTGTTCGCCACGCTCGATACCACGTCGCGCCGGCTGTTTCTCGATGGATTCGGTAACGTGGTGCTGTCCGACACGGTCGGCTTTATCCGCGACCTGCCGACGCAACTCGTGGCGGCGTTCCGCGCCACGCTGGACGAAACCGTCCATGCCGACCTGCTGCTGCACGTGGTGGATGCTTCAAGCCCGGTGCGCCACGAGCAGATCGAGCAGGTGAACCGCGTGCTGGCGGAAATCAACGCTTCCGACATCCCGCAGATCGTGGTGATGAACAAGATCGATGCCGCGCCGGAACTGCTGGATCAGGGCCCGCGCATCGAGCGTAACGAGGAGGGCGTGCCGACACGCGTGTTCATTTCGGCGCGCGACGGGCTGGGCCTCGACGCGCTGCGCGAAGCCGTGGTCGAAGTTGCTCAATGGCTGGCATCGCGGCCCGACGATCCCGCCCCGTACGATCCGCGCCTGGCGGGCATTCCGCCTTCGGCCGGTGACGATGACTGGGACGCCGAAGACCCCCTGGAGGGCCCCGAAAGCGCCCCGGATCGGGGTGCCGACCACCCAGACTGATAGCCGTTCGCCGTGAATGGCGGCCCGATTGGGGGAATTTGAGCAAAAGTGATCAAGATGGCTGCTAGAATCCCCCTGTTCCAAACTTTCCCGGACCCGTGCCCTACATGCCCCTGTTCCCTCGGAATCCTGACTCGCACTTCGTGCCAGGCAGCCGCGCCGCGCGGTTTGCTCGCTGGCCGCGCCTGCGCGCCATCTTCTCGTTGAACGATCCGCGCTGGGGTCGTAACGGACAGGACGATGAAGACAACAAGGACAAAGGTCGCCAGCAGAACCAGCGTCCGCAGGACGGCCCGCCCGATCTGGACGAGCTGTGGCGTGACTTCAATCGCCGCCTGAACGGCCTGCTGGGCCGCAAGGACAATGGCGGTGGTGGCCAGGGCAATGGCTTTGGCTCGCGCCCGTCGGGCAAGGGCTCCAACGTCGGTATCGCCGTGATCGTCGCGGCCGTGGTCGGCATCTGGCTGGCCAGCGGCTTCTTCATGGTGCAGGAAGGGCAGACCGCCGTGATCCTGCAGTTTGGCAAGTTCAAGTACACCACGGGCCCCGGTATCAACTGGCGCGCGCCGTGGCCGATCCAGTCGGCCGAGGTGGTGAACCTGTCGGCGGTGCGCTCGGTGGAAGTTGGCCGCGCCACGTCGATCAAGGACAGCAACCTCAAGGACTCGTCGATGCTGACGCAGGACGAGAACATCATCGACGTCCGCTTTACGGTGCAGTACGACATCCAGGACGCCAGCGAATTCCTGTTCTTCAACAAGACCGACCGCGGTGGTGACGAAGAACTGGTGACCCAGGCCGCCGAGACATCGGTGCGCGAGATCGTGGGCCGCAACAAGATGGATGCGGTGCTGTACGAAAACCGCGAGCAGATCGCCCAGGGGCTGGCAAAGTCGATCCAGTCGATCCTGACGGCCTACAAGACCGGTATCCGTGTGATTTCCGTCAACGTGCAGAGCGTGCAGCCGCCCGAGCAGGTGCAGGCTGCGTTCGATGACGTGAACAAGGCCAGCCAGGATCGCGAGCGCGCGATCAGCGAGGGCCAGGCCTACGCCAACGACATCCTGCCGCGTGCCCGCGGCACGGCCGCGCGCCTGAAGGAAGAGTCCGAAGCCTACCGTGCCCGTGTGGTGGCACAGGCCGAGGGTGATGCCGCGCGCTTCCGCTCGGTGCAGACCGAATATGCCAAGGCGCCGCAGGTGACGCGCGACCGTATCTATCTGGAGACCATGCAGCAGATTTACAGCAACACGAACAAGATCCTCGTTGACGCCAAGGCGGGCAACAATCTGCTGTACCTGCCGCTGGACAAGCTGATGTCGCAACTGCCGTCGCAGGCCACTGCGCCGGCGTCGGCGGCGGGCGCAAGCACGCCGGCCACGACCGACACGCCCACGCCGGACATCCGTTCGCGTGAGTCGATGCGCAACCGCGACCGCGACATTCGCTAAGGAGACCCGTCATGAACCGACTGATTTCCTTTGCCATTGGCCTGTTTATCCTGCTGGCCGTCGTGTCGTCGATGCTGTTCGTGGTCGATCAGCGCCAGTATGCGGTGGTCTTCGCCTTCGGCGAGATCAAGCAGGTGGTGCGTGAACCGGGCCTGCATTTCAAGCTGCCGCCGCCGCTGCAGAACGTGGTGTTCATGGATCGTCGCCTGCAGACGATCGACGTGGCCGCCAGCGAGCGTTTCCTGACCGCCGAGAAGAAGTCGATGGTGGTGGACTGGTTCGTCAAATGGCGAATTACCGATCCCCGCAAGTTCTTCGTGGCATTCGCCGGCAACGTCCGTGGCGCGCAAGACCGCATGACGCAGCGTATCGACGCCGTGGCGCGCGAGGAATTCGGCAAGCGCACCGTGTCCGACGTGGTGGCAGGCGAGCGCGACAAGGTCATGCAGAACATTCGCGTCGGCATGGCCGAATATGCACAGTCCGTGGGCGTTGAAATCCTCGATGTGCGCCTGAAGCGCGTGGACCTGCTGCCCGCGATCAGCGAGTCGGTCTATCGCCGCATGGAGGCCGAGCGCAAGCGTGTCGCCAACGAACTGCGTTCGACGGGTGCCGCCGAAGGTGAGAAAATCCGTGCCGATGCAGACCGTCAGCGCGAGGTGGTGCTGGCCGAGGCCTATCGCGACGCCCAGATCGTCAAGGGCGAGGGCGATGCCAAGTCGTCGCAGATCTACGCCGATGCCTTTGGCAAGGATCCCAGCTTCGCCCAGTTCTGGCGCAGCATGGAAGCCTACCGCAACACGTTCCGCGACAAGGGCAACGTGATGGTGCTGGAGCCGAATTCGGACTTCTTCCGCTACATGCGGTCGGCGGGCGGCAACGCGGCGCCGGCTTCCGGTAGCGGCGGCAAGAAGTAGCGCGCACGGCGCGCACCGGGCATCCCGCTTGAAGCGGGGGCCCTGAAACGCAACATTCGACAGAACCCCGGTCCGCCGGGGTTTTGTCCGGCTGGAGGGGCTTGCGCCTCGCCGGCCCGGATTTTGATAGAAGAGACCCCATGTCCAACCGCTGGCTCCTGCCCGAAAACATTGCCGACGTCCTGCCGTCGGAAGCGCGCAAGATTGAAGAACTGCGCCGCCGCATGCTGGACCTGTTCCGCACCTATGGCTACGAGCTGGTCATGCCCCCGATGCTCGAGTACCTGGAGTCGCTGCTGACCGGTACCGGCCATGACCTGGACCTGCGCACGCTGAAGCTGGTGGATCAGCTTTCGGGTCGCACGATGGGCCTGCGCGCCGACATTACGCCGCAAGTGGCGCGTATCGATGCGCACCTGCTGAACCGTCCCGGTGTGACGCGCCTGTGCTATGCCGGCAACGTGCTGCATGCGCGTCCGGCCGGTTTCCACGCCACGCGCGAACCCATCCAGATTGGTGCCGAAATCTACGGCCATGCGGGCCTGGAAGCCGACGTCGAGATCCAGGAACTGATGCTGGCCGCCCTGCAGGCCGCCGGTCTGGTCGATATCCGGCTGGACCTGTGCCACGCAGGCATTCTCGAAGCACTGCTGTCGGCGCTGCCGTCGGTGCGCGATATCGAGGATGCGCTGTTTGCGGCACTCGAAACGAAGGATGTGCCGGCGCTGCGTGAACTGACGCAAGGCCTGCCGGACACCGAACGCAATGCGTTGCTGGCATTGCCGACGCTGTATGGTGGCGTTGAAGTGATCGAACGTGCGCGTGCAACGCTGCCCGCCAACCCGGCCATCGGCCGTGCGTTGGACGAACTGGCCGCTTTGGCTGGACGGGTGCGCGGTGCCAGCGTGAACATCGATCTTTCGGATTTGCGCGGTTACCACTATCACAGCGGCGTGATGTTCACGGCTTATGTGGCGGGTCTGCCGAACTACGTGGCCCGTGGCGGCCGCTATGACAAGGTGGGCGAGGCGTTCGGCCGTGCTCGGCCGGCCACTGGTTTTTCGCTCGATCTGCGCGAAGTGGCAGCCCTGTCGCCGGTGGAAGTCCGTGCGCTGGCCATTTTCGCGCCCTGGGACGCCGATCCCGCGCTGCATACGACCATTGCCACGCTGCGCGCGGCGGGCGAGATCGTGATCCAGTCGCTGCCCGGCCATACCCACGAACTCGATGAATTCAACTGCGATCGCCAACTGCAGCGCCAGGGCGATGCCTGGGTCGTAGTACCGCGTTGATTCGCTGATTTCCACTGCCGGCCGATCCGTGCCGGCGCTTTCCACCTGCTCTCAAAATGACGTTTGCTGCCCGCCGCGGCCTGTTATCGCCCGGAATGGACAGCAAACGTCTGTGACACGGACCCGTGAAAACCCGGAACCGTCGAACAACGAGAGTAGAATACGTTTTTAACCTTCTGACCAATTCAACATGTCCGCATCCGCAGTAGGCCAGGGACGCAATGTCGTCGTGATCGGAACCCAGTGGGGTGACGAAGGCAAAGGGAAAATCGTCGATTGGCTTACCGATCATGCAAAAGGCGTGGTGCGGTTCCAGGGCGGCCACAACGCTGGCCACACGCTCATCATCGGCGGCAAGAAGACCATTCTGCGACTGATCCCGTCGGGGATCATGCGCGAAAGCACCGTCTGCTATATCGGCAATGGTGTGGTGCTCTCTCCCGAAGCGCTGTTCCGTGAAATCGAAGAGCTCGAGGGCGCCGGCCTGCAGGTGCAGAACCGCCTGCGCATCTCCGAAGCCGCCACGCTGATCCTGCCGTACCACGTTGCCATCGACAAGGCACGCGAAGCCCGTCGTGGCGCCGCCAAGATCGGCACGACCGGCCGCGGCATCGGCCCGGCTTACGAAGACAAGGTGGCCCGTCGCGCGCTGCGCGTGCAGGACCTGTTCGATCCGAAGCATTTCGCCGAGCGTCTGCGCGAGAACGTCGATTTCCACAACTTCATGCTGACCCAGTACCTGGGCGCCGAAGCCGTGGACTACCAGCAGATTCTGGACGAGATGCTGGCGTACGCGCCGCGTCTGAAGCCGATGGTGGCCGATGTGTCGGCCGAGCTGTACGCCGTGAATGCGGCAGGCGGCAACCTGATGTTCGAAGGCGCGCAAGGCACGCTGCTGGACG
Organism: Cupriavidus sp. HE11; assembly: GCF_056097175.1. Lineage (NCBI taxonomy): Bacteria > Pseudomonadati > Pseudomonadota > Betaproteobacteria > Burkholderiales > Burkholderiaceae > Cupriavidus > Cupriavidus sp. HE11. The sequence goes on along the minus strand of NZ_CP184464.1, from coordinate 463,246 downwards.
TCGACCATGGTACGTACCCGTTCGTGACGTCGAGCAACTGCGTGGCCGGTGCGGCCGCTGCCGGTGCCGGCGTGGGCCCGGGCCGCCTGAACTACATCCTGGGCATCACCAAGGCGTACTGCACACGCGTGGGTGCGGGTCCGTTCCCGAGCGAGCTGTACGACAACGACAACCCGGCCCGTCAGGACGCCGTGGGTGTGCGTCTGGCCAACGTCGGCAAGGAATTCGGTTCGGTGACCGGCCGCCCGCGCCGCACGGGCTGGCTCGATGCCGCCGCGCTGAAGCGCTCGGTGCAGATCAATGGTGTGTCGGGCCTGTGCATGACCAAGCTTGACGTGCTGGACGGTCTGGAAACGATCAACCTGTGCGTGGGCTACGAACTGGACGGCCAGCGCGTGGATATTCTGCCGCGCGGTTCGGACGCCGTGGCGAACTGCAAGCCGATCTACGAGGAATACCCGGGTTGGAATGAGTCGACGTTCGGCGTGAAGACCTGGGAAGCGCTGCCGGAACAGGCGCGCGTGTACCTGAAGCGGGTCGAGGAAGTCGTCGGTATTCCGATCGACATGATCTCGACCGGTCCGGACCGCGACGAAACGATCCTGCTGCGCCATCCGTACCAGGTCGCCTGACGCGACGGAAATATCCGTGAGCATGACCGTGGCGCCATGAGTGCCGCGGCCTCACAAAAGCCATTCGGCCCGCGATATGCGGGCCGATGCTTTATCCACTGGCCAATGATCCGGCCATTAGAAGAAAAGACGCCATGAACCTGCCTGTCAACGACGAAGAGAACCTGTGGGTCTCCTGGGACGAGTACCACCGCCTGATCGCACGCCTGTCGCTGAACGTGCATGAGTCGGGGTGGAAGTTCGACAAGATCCTGTGCCTGGCCCGTGGCGGCCTGCGCGTGGGCGACCAGATGTCGCGCATTTTCGATGTGCCGCTGGCGATCCTGGCGACCAGCTCGTACCGTGAAGCCGCCGGTACGCAGCAGGGCGACCTGGACATCGCGCAATACATCACGATGACCCGTGGCGAGCTGTCGGGCAAGATCCTGCTCGTGGACGACCTGGTCGACTCCGGTGTCACGCTGGAGCGCGTGGGCCGTCACCTGAAGGAACGATATCCGGCCGTGACCGACGTGCGCTCGGCCGTGCTCTGGTACAAGGCCTGCTCGAAGGTGGAGCCCGACTATCACGTGACGTTCCTGCCGTCGAACCCGTGGATCCACCAGCCGTTCGAGGAATACGACACGCTGCGCCCGCACAACCTGGCCGCCTGGCTCAAGCGCGGCAAGCGTGCCAGCCTGCTGGAAGACGACAGCGCCGCGTAAGCGCCGCCTTGTCTGCTCCCCACGCCCGAACGCGGGGGTGGGGAGGCCTTGCCGGACGGGTTATCAGTACCCGACCGTGAACCGCTCCCGCACGTGCTTCGGCTGCTCGATTTCGTCGAGCATTGCGATCGCATAGTCTTCCATCGAGATCCAGCTCTTGCCGTCGGCAGCCGTGAGCAGATCGTCGTTCCCCAGGCGGAATTTGCCGGTCCGCTCGCCCGGTGTGAACAGGGCCGAAGGCGACAGGAAGGTCCACGCCAGGGCCGTTTCGCCGCGCAGTGCGTTGAGGAAATCGCGCCCGGCCGATGCCTCGGCCTTGTAGGCGTCGGGGAAATTTGGCGTATCTACGAGTTGGACGCCGGGGGCCACATAAAGGCTGCCCGCGCCGCCCACCACCAGCAGGCGGTCGACGCCAGCGGCCTTGACCGCGGCCACGATCTGCGCGGCGCTTGTCTGCAGGAAGCGCACCGTGCTGATGACGACATCGCTGCCGCGTAGTGCGGCGGTCAGTGCCGACGTGTCGGCGACATCCACGTCATGGGCGGTCACGCCTTCGCGTGCGGGCAGTTTCGATGCCTGGCGGGCGAGGGCGGTCACGGTATGGCCACGGCGCAGGGCTTCGTCGGTCAGGCGGCTACCCACGTTGCCCGTGGCGCCAATGATGGCGATCTTCATGATGGATTCCTTTTGGTTACGGTAGATATGAAACCAGATTGGTTACATATCAGGGTAAAAAAATCAGCGCTTGCGGCGCCGGGCGGCATGCTCGACCTCGCCGAGCATGCTGGCAATCGTGATCTCCGCGAGCGATGCATCCATGGCAGCCTGCGCGCGATCGGCCACCACCTGCAGGGCGCCCGTGATCTCGCGGCCCACCATGCAGGCCGGATTCGGCGCACTCTGGTGCAGCGTGATCAGCGCCGTGGTCTCGGTGGCACGGAAGACGTCGAGCAGCGTGATGTCCGACGCAGCCCGTGCCAGTGTCGCGCCGCCGGTGCTGCCCATCGTCGTCGTCACAAAACCGGCTTCTGCAAGCGTGCCGATCATGCGGCGGATCAGCGCCGGGTTGGTGCCCACGCTGCCAGCGATCATCGACGACGGGACCGGCCCCTCAGCCTGCGCAAGCAGGGTGAGAATATGGACGGCGACGGCAAACCGGCTGCTGGTGCTCATGCGGAAATCTCAATGTGAAACCATCATAGTTACAGATTGGCCAGCCGTCAATCGGTGAGTTGAATGGGTAGGTCGCTGTATTTTTCGCGATGGTAGTGGCGAAGATGGCGAGATAATGCCGGAATCGGCACTGAAACTGATACACTCATTCACGGCTCCAAGTCAGAAAAGAGCCATGGACAAAGGCAACAGGCAAGAGGGAGAGAATTTGAAGGATTCAGCAGCAGAAAACAAAAAACCCGCAACTCACGTTGCGGGTTCCTTGCTGAATCTTGGTGCCCAGGAGAGGACTCGAACCTCCACAGTGTTGCCACCGCTAGGACCTGAACCTAGTGCGTCTACCAATTCCGCCACCTGGGCAGGTGTCGAAACAACCGAAGCGGCCATTATAGCGACCGTCAAACGTTTGTCAAATAGTTTCGAGAAAAATTGAATCAGAACAACTATCCGATCCCTAGCCGGGAAGAAATCCTCGGCGTACTGAGAACTTCGGGGTCGCCCCTGTCGGCCGGCGACATCGCCAAGGCCCTGGCCGTCACGCGCAAGGAGCATGACGGCTTTCAGAAACGGCTTGCCGCGATGGAACGCGACGGCCAGATCGAACTGAACCGCAAGGGCCGCTACGAGCTGGCCCATCAACCGAACTTCGTGGTGGGCCGCGTACAGGGCCACCGCGACGGCTTTGGCTTCCTGATTCGCGACGACGGCGAGGACGATATCTTCCTGCCCGAGCGCGAACTGCAGAAGGCGATGCATAACGACCGCGCCCAGGTTCGCGTGGTGGGCTACGACCGCCGCGGGCGTCCGGAAGGGCAGATCGTCGAGATCGTGGAGCGGGCCAACCGTTTCGTGATCGGCCGGCTGCTGTCCGAAAACGGCGTGCTGGTGGTGGCGCCCGAAGACAAGCGCATCGGCCAGGACATCCTGATCCCGCCCAAGTCGCAAGGCAAGGCGCGCGTGGGCCAGGTGGTCAGCGTCGAACTGGTGGAATGGCCAGACCGCTACGTGCAGCCCGTGGGCCGCGTGGTCGAGGTGCTGGGCGATATCGACGATCCGGGCATGGAAATCGAGATCGCCGTGCGCAAGTACGGGGTGCCGCACGAATTCTCGGCGGCTGCCGCCAAGGAAGCGCAGGCGCTGCCTGACGAAGTGCGCCAGGCCGACCTGGATCACCGCATCGACCTGCGCGACGTGCCGCTGGTGACGATCGACGGCGAGGATGCCCGTGACTTCGACGATGCCGTCTACTGCGAGCCGGTCAAGATCGGCCGCGCCAAGGGTTGGCGCCTGATCGTGGCCATCGCCGACGTGTCGCACTACGTGCGGCCCGGCACGCCGCTGGACGCCGATGCGCTTGACCGCGCCACTTCGGTTTATTTCCCGCGGCGCGTGATTCCGATGCTGCCGGAAAAGCTGTCGAACGGCCTGTGCTCGCTGAATCCGCACGTCGACCGCCTGTGCATGGTCTGCGATGCCGTGATTACAGCCAAGGGTGAGCTCAAAGGCTACCAGTTCTATCCGGCCGTGATGCACTCGGCGGCGCGCCTGACCTATAACGAGGTCTGGGCCGTACTGTCGAACACCAAGGGCCCCGAGGCGCACAAGCGTGCCGAACTGGTGCCGCACCTGCAGAACCTGTACGAGCTGTTCCAGGTCCTGCTCAAGGCGCGCCGCGAGCGGGGTGCGATCGACTTCGACACGACCGAGACGTATATCGTCTGCAACGCGCAGGGCAAGATCGAACAGATCCTGCCGCGTACCCGCAACGACGCGCACCGGCTGATCGAGGAGTGCATGCTGACGGCCAACGTCTGCGCGGCCGACTTCCTCGAACGCTTCAAGCACCCCGCGCTGTACCGCATCCACGCGGGCCCGAGCGAGGAAAAGCTCAAGAACCTGCGTGAATTCCTGAAGACGGCCGGCCTGTCCCTCGGCGGCGGCGACAAGCCGCAGGCATCGGACTACGCCGAGGTGATGGACAAGATCAAGTCCCGCCCCGATGCGCCGATGCTGCAGACGATGTTGCTGCGCTCGATGCAGCAGGCGGTCTACAGCCCGGACAACATCGGCCACTTCGGCCTGGCCTACGAGGCCTACGCGCACTTCACGAGCCCGATCCGGCGCTATCCCGATCTGCTCGTGCATCGCTCGATCAAGGCGATCCTGGCGCATACCAAGTACCGGCCGGCCTTTATCCCGGGCACGGAACTCAACACGCAGATCTCGCCCAAGGCGCGCCGCATGCAGGCCGCCGACGCCGAGAAGCGTGCCGAGAACGCCGCCGCCCGCGCCAAGCGCGACGAGGGCATCTGGGACGAACTGGGGCTGCACTGCTCGGCCAACGAACGCCGTGCCGACGAGGCATCGCGCGACGTGGAAGCCTGGCTGAAGTGCTACTTCATGCGTGACAAGCTTGGCAGCGACTTCGCCGGCACGGTCAGCGCGGTCACGTCGTTCGGCATCTTCGTGCAGCTCGACGAGCTGTACGTAGAAGGGCTGGTGCATGTCACCGAACTGGGCAGCGACTACTTCCAGTACGACGAGGCGCGCAACGAACTGCGTGGCGAGCGCACCGGCATCCGCTACCGGCTGACCGATCGCGTACGCGTGCAGGTTTCGCGCGTGGATCTGGATGCGCGCAAGATCGACTTCCGCCTGGTGCAGGAGCCGTCGGCCAAGACGCTGCGCGGGCGCGCCGGCGTGACCGAGCAACCGCGTGTGCCGGCAGCCCATGCGGTGCCGGCGCGCAAGAAGGGACGTCAACTGGCGGCGCTGCTTGGCGGTACGTCGAAGCCCGAGGAATCGTTCGACGAAACGCTGGATCGTGTGATCGAAGAGCAACCGGTTTTCGAGGCCGTGATCACGCCGGTCAAGCCGCGTGAGGCGAATGTCGGGCATGCGTCGCATGCGGGTCGCCAGGCGCCTGCTGGCAAGCAGGCCAAGCGGGCCGCCAAGCCCAAGCCGCCGCACCTGAAGACGGCCAAGAAGTCCGCTGCCAAGCGGGCGCCAAAGCCGGCCGGCAAAACGAGCCGCCCTGCGCGCAAGCGGTAAGCAAATCGGCGTTTTTGTGAGGCCATGGCGGGTACAATGCGCGCCATGGCCAAACACAAACTCCTGATCGGCTTTCACGCCGTCAACGCACGCCTGCGCCAGAATGCGCAGAGCGTCTCCGACATCTACATCGAAGCGAACCGCAAGGACCGCCGCATGCTGGACTTCGTCCGGCTGGCGGAGAGTCTTGGCGTGACGCTGCATCCGGTGGATGCCGATCGCCTGCGCGGCATGGCCGGCACCGACCGCCACCAGGGTGTGGTGGCGCGTGCAGAGGATGTCTCGCTCGCCCTCAATCTCGACGAATTGCTGGACGGCATCGAAGGCACGCCGCTGCTGCTGGTGCTGGATGGCGTCACCGATCCGCATAACCTCGGCGCGTGCCTGCGCGTGGCCGACGGTGCCGGTGCCCATGCGGTGATCGCGCCGAAGGACCGCAGCGTCGGTCTCAATACCACCGTGGCGAAAGTGGCGAGTGGCGCCGCCGAAACCGTGCCGTACATCACCGTGACCAACCTGGCGCGCACGCTGCGCGAACTGCAGGAGCGCGGCATCTGGGTGATCGGTACGGCCGACGGCACCGACAAGTCGCTCTACGACATGGACCTGAAGGGCCCGACCGCTATCGTGATGGGTGCGGAAGGCGAGGGCATGCGCCGTCTGACGCGTGAAACCTGCGACGAGCTGGTGGCCATTCCGATGGCCGGCGGCGTGGAAAGCCTCAATGTTTCGGTAGCCAGCGGCGTGTGCCTGTACGAGGCCGTGCGCCAGCGCCGGGGCTGAGCATGATCGTCGATGCCGCCGCACTGGAGCAGGCACGCCAGTGGGTCGACGCCGCGCGCAATATCTTCGTGCTGACCGGCGCGGGGATCTCGGCGGAGTCTGGCGTGCCGACCTTCCGCGATGCCCTGACGGGACTCTGGGCGCGCTTCGACCCCGAGGAACTCGCTACCGAGGAAGCCTACCGGCGCCAGCCGGCGCTGGTGTGGCAATGGTACGAGCATCGGCGCGAACTGGTGGCGGCCGCCAGGCCGAATCCCGCACACTACGCGCTGGCGGCGCTGGCCAGTCAGAAATCGCTGACGCTGGTGACGCAGAATATCGACGGCCTGCATCAGCAGGCGGGCAGCCAGCACGTGGTGGAACTGCACGGCAACCTGTTCGCCAACAAATGGCTGGATGGCTGCGGCCGCTGCGACACGGTGCCGGCTGTGCCGGGCGAGCCGCCACATTGCGCGCTGTGCGGAGCGATGATGCGCCCCGGCGTGGTGTGGTTTGGCGAGGATTTGCCGCGCGTGGCGCGCTTTCGCGCCGATCACGCGGCGGAAAACTGTGATCTGTGCCTGGTCGTCGGCACGTCGGGGCTCGTCTATCCGGCGGCGGCCCTGCCGGGCCTGGCGAAAGAACACGGTGCCCGTGTGCTGCTGGTCAATCCGCAACCTTCGGCTCTGGATGCCACGGCAGACCTGGTGCTGCCGGCCGCGGCAGGGCAGTGCCTGCCCATGCTGTGGCCGCAAGCTGCGGCCTGATCGTCTGACGGGTTCTCCCGCCTTGCCTTCCCTGCCAATGGCAGCGTGGAAGGCAAGTCAGGGCGGCAGCGGATTGCTGTCGACTACCTGGCTCAGCCGGCCAGTTCCGCCACCAGCTTTTCGAGCTTGACGGCGTCCGCGGCGAACAGGCGGATGCCTTCCGCCAACTTCTCGGTGGCCATCGCATCCTCGTTCAGTTGCCAGCGGAAAGCGGCCTCGTCGGCGGCGATGCGCGCGATGTTGCCCGCCTGGGCTTGCTCCACCGACAGCTTGCGTTCCACCGTGACCTGGCTGCCCGCCAGCTGTTCCAGCAGGTCCGGGCTGATGGTCAGCAGGTCGGAGCCCGCCAGCGCCAGGATCTGGCCCGTGCCGCGGAAGCTGGCACCCATCACCTCGGTCTCGTAGCCGAATTTCTTGTAGTAGTCATAGATCTGGCGCACCGAACGCACGCCGGGATCGTTGTCGCCGGCGTTGGCATCGGCGTCCCACTTGTCGCCCGCCTGCTTCTTGTACCAGTCGAGAATACGGCCGACGAACGGCGAGATCAGCTGCGCACCGGCTTCGGCGCAGGCCACGGCCTGCACCAGCGAGAACAGCAGCGTCATGTTGCAGCGGATGCCCTCGCGCTGCAGGATCGCGGCGGCCTGGATGCCTTCCCAGGTCGAGGCAATCTTGATCAGCACGCGCTCGCGGGCCACGCCGCGTTGCTCGTACAGGCTGATCAGGTGCCGCGCCTTGTCGACAGTGGCCTGCGTGTCGAACGACAGGCGCGCGTCAACTTCCGTGGAGACGCGGCCCGGCACGATTGCCAGGATCTCGCAGCCGAAGGCGATCAGCAACTGGTCCATGACCGCCTCCACGCCCGCGCTGCCGTGATGGTCGCGCGTGGCCTGCTCCAGCAGCGGCCGGTACTCGGGCTTCTGCACGGCCTTGAGGATCAGCGACGGATTGGTGGTTGCGTCCTGCGGCGTGTACTGCTTCATCAGCTGGAAGTCGCCGGTATCGGCCACTACCGTGGTGAACTGCTTCAGTTGTTCGAGCGCGTTCATGATCTGGTTCCGTCTGGAAGAAGTCTTGGGGCGAGGGGTCGCCGGGAATGGGTCATTGTAACGGCGTGGCGTGATGCGGCAAGCCGCCGTTGGTGGCCGATGCGGCAGGGCGGGGCGACAGGATGGGCGGCAATCGCCGGGCAGCGGCGGCGATCCGCTACACTACGCCCTTTCCCAACGCAATTCTGGCTGTTGTCATGACTCAGGATGAACTCAAGGCGCAGGTCGCGCAAGCCGCCGCGGACTATGTGAAGCAGGAAGTGCCCGATGGTGCCGTTCTCGGCGTGGGTACGGGCTCCACCGCCAATCTCTTCATCGACGCCGTCGCGGCGTTCAAGGAACGCTTCAGCGGCGCCGTTTCCAGCTCGGAAGCGTCCACGCGCCGTCTGCAGCAGCATGGCTTCACCGTGCTGGACCTCAACGAGGTCGACACCATCCCCGTCTACGTCGACGGCGCCGACGAGATCGACGCCTCGGGCGCGATGATCAAGGGCGGTGGCGGCGCGCTGACGCGCGAGAAGATCGTGGCGTCGGTGGCCCAGCGCTTCGTCTGCATCGCCGATGGCAGCAAGCTGGTGCCGGTCATGGGCACGTTCCCGCTGCCGGTCGAGGTGATTCCGATGGCACGCGCGGCGGTGGCCCGCCAGCTGGCAGCGCTCGGTGGTCAGCCGCGTCTGCGCATGACAAAGGAAGGCGGCATCTACAAGACCGACAACGGCAATGTGATTCTCGATGTGGCCGGTCTGAAGATCGAGGATCCGAAGGCCCTCGAAGAGCGCATCAACCATCTGCCCGGCGTGGTGACGGTGGGCCTGTTCGCGCTGCGTGGCGCCAATGTGCTGCTGCTGGGCACCGAGCAGGGCGTCCAGCGCACCGACTACTGAGCGGCGTAGTCTTGCCGCTCAGGCCGGCGGTCAGCCCGCGAGTCCGTGCTCGACGGCGTAGACCGCCACCTGCACGCGGCTGGCCAGATTGAGCTTCTTGAGAATGTTCTGCACGTGAATCTTCACGGTGCTTTCGGCCACGCCAAGCTCGCGGGCGATTTCCTTGTTGCTTTCGCCGCGCACCAGCCCCTGCACGATGTCGCGCTCGCGCGCCGTCAGCGGGGCGTTCCCCTGGCCGCCGTCATGGCCGCGCCCGGCGCCGGCCTGCATGCTCGGTGCACGAAACTGCTGCACCAGCTTGGCGGTCATGCTTTCCGAGATCACCGGCTCCCCGGCCGCCGCGCGCCGGATGGCGCTGGTGAGCGCTTCGGTCTCGATGTTCTTGAGCAGATAGCCGCGCGCGCCGCTGCGTAGCGCGGTCGCCAGTTCCTCGGCCTCTTCCGACACGGTCAGCACGATCACCGCGCTGTCGGGCAGGTCTTCCACCAGTAGATGCAGTGCCTCCAGCCCGGACAGGCCCGGCATGTTCAGATCCAGCAGGATCACGTCGGGCCGGTGCTGCTTGGCCCGCTTGATGCCCTCCACGCCGTCGGCGGCCTCGTCGACGATCTCGAAATCCGCTTGCCGCTGCAGCAGGGCGCGAATGCCCGACCTGAACAGCGTGTGGTCGTCGATCAACAGGATGCGGATTGTCATGATGCGGGTTCCTCAGGCCGGTGGGTGGCCGGTGCAATGTCCGGCTGGTCGGCCGATGTGGCGGGGCGGGCGTCGGATGCCAGGTCGCGCGGCAGCGTCAGTTCGATCCGCACGCCAAGGCCGGGGCGTGCGTCGATCGCAAGCTGCGCGCCAAGCCGGGCCGCGCGTTCGCGCATGATGTGCAGGCCGATGTGGCTGGCGTCATGCTCGTTCAGATGGCCTGCGTCGAAGCCGTCGCCATCGTCCTGGACCACAAGCCGGAACAGCCGGTCGTGCCGGATCGAGATGGTCACGTGCTCGGCCATGGCATGCTTGCGTACGTTGGACAGTGCTTCCTGCAGGATGAAAAGCACCTGCAGCTGGTCTTCGGGCTGCAGCGGCAGGCCCTTGTCGTCGATGGTCAGCGTGGCTTCGGTGCGGCACTGGCGCCGGAAGCGCGCCACCGTTTCTTCCACGGCGGGGCGCAGGTCCCCGGTGGTCAGCCGCGACCGGAAGTTGTGCAGCAGCTCGCGCACGTCCTGATAGCTCTCGTCCACGCCATGGCGCAGCAGCGGGATGATCTCCTGCACCTCGCCATCGGCGCGCCGGTCAACGGCGTCCTCCAGCAACTGCACCTGCAGATTCAGGAAATTCAGGCCCTGCGCGATGCTGTCGTGCAGCCCCTGCGCCACGAGGTTGCGTTCCTCGACCACCGCAAGCTGGCGCGCACTGGCGGAAAGGCGCACGTGTTCCAGCGCGGTGGCCAGATGCTGGGCCATCGTTTCCAGCAACTGCCGATCCGATGGCGGCAGTTCGCGCGCCACGCGGAAGTGCAGTGTCAGCGTGCCAACCGGACCTCGCAGCGTGTCCAGCCGGAACGCGGCCATCGACAGGAAGCCCTCGCGCCGGCATGGCGATGGCACCGCAGGCGGCATCGGGGCAAGCGCTGGCGACACGGCCCGCCGCAGGTCGGCAACCGTGACGATGCCGGCCTGCGTGGCGTGTCCGCAATGGCACGCATCGATATCCGAGCAGTGGTCGTTGTCGGCCAGGGTCACGGACAAGCCCGCCGATGCCAGCCGGTGGAGCTTGCCCTGGCGGGCGTCGTACATGCGCACCGAGCCGCCATCGGCGCCGAACTGCTGCATCACGCGCTCCAGGAAGCCGTGCGCCAGGCTTTCGGAATCGCCAGCCTGGTTCAGGAAGGCGGCCATGTCGTAGAGCGCTTCGAGGTCACGATTCTGGCGTGCCAGCTCGGCTGTCTTGCTGGTCACCCGGGCGGCCAGGTCCTGGTAGAGATCCTGCAGCTCGGCCGCCATCCGGTTGAAGCCGGAGGTCAGCGTGCCGAACTCGTCGCGGGTCTCCACCGGCAGCCGCAGCGAGAATTCGCGCGCAGCCATGCGGCGCAGGCCATCCTGAAGACGCAGCACAGGCAGGATGATCCAGAGGTAAAGCAGGTAGATGACCGCCACGGTGCCCACGCAGGCCATGACCGCAAGACCAACCTGAGACAGCCGCAACATGTCGGTCTTGCGCGCACTGTTGTTCTCGATCTGCCGGACCAGCCGGTCGGCCCGGTCCACAAAGCCGGGCAGTGCCCGGACGTACTGGCTGGCGTTGCCGGCCAGGGCCAGCGGCTTCAGCTCCTGCGACCAGTCGGCCAGCACGGCATCCAGTTGGGCGTGGATGGCGGGTTCGTCGGGCAGGAACAGCGGGCGCGCCGGATTGCCCTTGCGGAGTTGGGCCAGCGTGTTGTCGAGCGTGGCAATCTGCTCGGCCAGGGTGTTGGGTTTGCCCGATGCCGACAGCGACAGTTCGATGGCGACGCGGTTGGCGCGCATGCGCAGGCTGCCGGCGTCATTGATGGCGGCGCCCGCGCCTTCGAGCTTCCAGGACAGGTAGAGCGTGCCGGCGATCATCGTCAGCACGGCCATTAGCGACACCAGCGACAGCAGGATGATGCGCGTGGACAGCCGGTAGCGCGGCGGGGTCAGCCGGACCGTATCCGGGACGTGACCAGTCTCGGGCAGCGGATGCGGTGTGTCGGCGGCGGTGACTGCCGCGGCAATATGTGAGGGTGTTGGAATCGTGGGGCCTGGCATCTGATCGGGTTGGCGCAAGGGGGCGGGCACAACCTCGGGCTGATTTTCGGCCTGAAGGGGCATGTGATTCCTGCGCCAGATCAAGAAACATGCAATTTGCGGCGTAACTGCGGCCTGACCGTGGCGCGGACGCCAGGGGGTCTTGAACCACCGCCAGCCCGAGGCGGACAATGTGCCGATTCCGGTATCTACCCGGCGGGGACTCCAGGGAATCGGTCAGTGAAAATGGCAAACCTTGACTATGCGCAGGCACCACGGCCAGCCGTGGTGTTCGGCTGTCTGATGCCTGCCCCGTGGCTGGGCGCGGCGGCAGGCTTGCTGCTGGCCTGCGGGCCGGCCGATGGCCTGCCGCACCGCTTTGCGCCGCTGGCCCTGGCTTCGGTCCATGCGCTGGCACTTGCCATGCTGTTGCCGGTGATGCTAGGCGCACTCTTTCAGATGTTGCCGGTGATTGCACGTGTGCCCGTACCGCGCGTGCGATGGCTGGCGCCGTTTGTGGCACTGGCGGGGGCCGGCATTGCGGCGGCGCTGGCTGTCGGCTTTGTCGGCGCGCAGGCCACCGCGTTTCGCTGGGCGGCGACGCTGGGTCTGTTTCCGCTGCTTGTCTCGATCATCCTGCTGGCGGCAGGACGCCGGGTGGCCCGTGTCGACGCCACCACACGCACGCTGGCATGGGTCGGGGCGCCTTTGCTGCTGGCCATCGCCGCAGGCGTCGGGCTGGCCGTCACGCTTGGAGGCGGGTGGGCGCCGTCGATATCGACATGGTTTTCCGCGCAGTTGCCCACGCTGCTGTCATTGCATGTGGCGTGGGGTCTGGGTGGCTGGCTCTGTGCGCTGGTCAGCGGGGTGTCGACCACTGTGCTGCCGATGTTCTGGCAGACCCGCAAGTTGCCCGATGCCTTGCAGCGCTGCCTGCCGATGGCGCACTGGCTTCTGCTGTTCGCGTTCAGCGTTGTCGCGGTGGTCTTTCCGGATCACCGCTTGGCATCGTTCGCGCTGTTGCCCTGGCTGGCCTTTGTCGTGTTGCTGGGGATATCGATGCTGGCCGCCGTGCTGCGCGCGCGCCGTCGCCATGATCCCCACTGGCTGCTCTGGCCCACGGCCATCGCCAGCATGGTGATGGCTTCGATCCTGACTGCCATCCAGCTATTCCAGACCGGCGATGCGCCGATGGCCTTGCCCTGGTGGATTGGCGTGCTGGCCCTGGTGGGCGGTGGCGTGCTGCCGATCACGGCGATGCTCGGCAAGATCGTGCCATTCCTGGTGTGGTTGCATCTGCGTCGCCTGCTGCCGCCGCGTGCGCGGGTGCCGGTGATGCAGGACATTATCTCGCCCGTCCGGCAGCGGCGGCAGGGCTGGTTGTTGCTGGCGGCGTTCGTGGTGCTGCTGGCGTTGCCGCTGGCGCCGGCATGGCTGGCGCGCGTGGGCGGCCTGCTGTTTGCGGCATCCAACGCCTGGCTCGGCTATCAGTTGCTGTCCGCGTTGCGATGCATGTTCAGGATGCGCAAGCAGGGCGGCTTGCCGCCCCGCATACCGCGAGATTGAGTGGGAAGACAGGGAAGGGGGAGTAAGGGGAGTGTGTCCCGCCGTCAGACCGCGGCGACCGTGCCGACCGTGGCAACAGGAGCGACGGTCGCTGGCGCCGGCGCCAGCGCGGCGGGTTTCTCGCCAGTCAGCAGATAGTGCATCAGTTCGGCAACGGGCCGGATTGCCTCGCCAAACGGCAGCTTGCCCTTGCCACGGAAGAACAGGCCACGCTCCACATCACCGCGCACGGCCTGCGCGAGTTTCAGGTCGATGCAGAACTGGCCGATCTTGGCCACGCCGTCACGCAGTCCGCATGCCTGCAGGCAGTCGAAGCCCTCCAGGCAATCGCGCGCCTTCGCGCGGCGTTGCAGCCGGCTTTCGCTCGACAGGTAGCGTGAAAGCCATGGTGTCAGCACGGCGCGTGCCGGCAGCCCGGCCACGCTGGTGAACTCGCGCAGGGTTTCCGGGGTCGCCGTCGCCAGCACATGCTTGAAGTCCGGATGGGCATCGCATTCCTCGGTCACGGCGAACGCGGTGCCCAGTTGCACGGCCGACGCGCCTTCACCAAGCCAGTGACGCACCTTCTCGTGCGTATTGATACCGCCGGCCAGGATCAGCGGGATGCTGTCCCAGGCCAGCCCCAGCGTCTGGAACAGCTCGCGGCATTCGGTCAGCACGCGGGAGAACGAAAAGCGCTCGTTGCCGAGATCTTCGATCGTGGCGGCCCCGAGATGACCGCCAGCGTGCGCGGGATGCTCGATCACGATGGCGTCGGGCAGGCGGCCCTTCTTCATCCAGCGGCGCAGGACCAGGCCAATGCCGCGTGTTTCGGACAGGATCGGGATCAGTGCCACCTTCGGATGGCCGGAGGCCAGTTCGGGCAGGTCGAGCGGCAGCCCGGCACCCATGACGATGGCGTCGGCGCCGCTCTCGCAGGCCTGTCGTACCAGCTGCGCGTGCGAGCCCACCGCCTTCATCACGTTCACCGCGATCAGGCCGCGGCCCCCCGACAGCGCACGCGCAGCCTGGATCTCGCGATCAAGCGCCACGCGGTTCACCGCCTCGATCTTTTCCTTGTCACGTGTCCCGCGCGTCTGTTCCATCAGGTCGGGGTGATGGTGGCGCAGGTCGATGCTGGCAATCGTGCCCACGCCATTGTTGGCGGCCACGGTGCCGGCCAGGCGATGGGCGGAAATGCCAATGCCCATGCCGCCCTGGACGACCGGCAGCAGCCGCCGTCCAGCGAGTTTCAGCCAGTGTTCTGTCATGAGTCCATTCCGGATAGTGTTTGCTCAACGACGGCCCAGGTGGCCGCCTCTTCATTGTCGGTGCATGTGCCGTGCTGGCGCTTGGTCGCACCCAACCGGTTCAGGACCAGATGGCGGGTCGGCGTAACGCCCGCCGACGCCAGGCATGCCTTGACGCAGGCCAGCGGACAGCCGTCGAGCGCCAGGATCGGCCGTCCGGATCGCGCCACGCGCGTCAGCGCCGGGACGCCACCGCCAACGCCGCTGATGCAGGACATCTCCGCCCGCCCGCTGCGGTCGAGCCGCACGGCGAACTGGTTGGCGAGCTGGGCGACACTGGAGCAGCCGGAGCAGGCGTAGACCAGTGGCAGGACAGAAGCGGGCGACGGACTCATTGCATCAGGGGCAAACGGCAGTGACGTTGTGACGGGCGTCACGTACGGGGGCGTCGGGCAGCGGGCAAACCAGCGGCAGGAAGCTGTCGGCGCGGTCGGAGTAAGCGAGCAGCGCGCCGGCGGCGATATCGAAATACCAGCCATGCAGTGTCAGTTCGCCACGCTCGCACGCTGCGCGCACGAACGGGAACGACTCGAGGTTGCGCAGCGACACCAGGATCGACGCCTGTTCGCAGGCATGCTGACGCTGCTCGGCGCTTGCGCCGGGCATGGTCTGCTCCACCAGTTGGCGGGCGGGTGCCGCAATGCGCACCCAGGGGCCGATGAAATCCTGGCCGGCCCGCGCCGGTGCCGTGTCGCCCTCAACCTCGGGCCGCGCCAACAATGCGCGAATTCCGCCGCATCCGCTATGACCCATGACAATAATTCTGGCCACGCGGAGTTGCTCTACCGCAAACTGGATGGCCGCCGATACGCCGTGGAGCCGTCCGGTCTCCATCTCGCTACACGGTGGTACCAGATTTGCGACATTTCGGACGGTGAACAGGTCACCGGGGTCGCTACCGAGCAGCAGGCCGGGGTCCACGCGGGAATCGCTGCATCCAATCAGCAACGTCTGAGGATGCTGGCCGACGCGCAGCGCGTCGTACAACGCCGGGGCATCCTCGAAGTAATGCTGCTGGAAACGCTCGAACCCTTTCAGCAGGCGCTCGATCGTGTGCATGGCGATACCTCTCAGCGGCTGCGCACCAGCTGCCAGGCGCGTCCGAGATAGCCCACCGACGCAAAGCCGCTCCACACATGTACCAGCCGCGTGAACGGGAAGATCGCGAACAGCGAGATGCCCATGAACAGGTGCGCCTTGAAGACCAGTGGCGCGTCGGCCACGTAGCTTGCGGCATCGCCACGCAGCGTGACGATATGCTGGGCCCAGGTCATCAGCTGCACCATCATGTGGCCGTCCATGTGGCTGGCCGACGCGAAGATGGTGGACAGCCCCAGCAGCAGCGTGACCAGTAGCCACAGCAGCAGCACCTTGTCACCGGTACGGGTCACGGCGGACACGCGGGCGTTGGTCAGGCGGCGATGCAGCAGGATCAGCAGCCCGGCCAGGCACATGGTGCCCATCACGCCGCCTGCGGTCATTGCCACGGCCTGCTTGAAGCTGTGCGAGACGCCCAGGGCGTCCCACACCGCCACCGGCGTGAGCAGGCCGGCCATATGGCCGAAGAACAGGCCGAGGATGCCGACATGGAACAGGATGTTGCCCATGCGCAGGTTGCCGCGGTACAGCACCTGCGAGCTGTCCGACTTCCACGTGTACTGCTCACGCTCGAAGCGCGCGAGGCTGCCGAACAGGAAGATGGCGGCGGCGATATACGGATAGATCCCGAACAGGAATTGATGGACCATGTTCATGGTGAGGGCCCTCGGTTAGCAGGGGTTGATGGCGGACGGCATTTCGCGCGCGGCGGCCGCCTGGTCGCGCTTGTAGAAGCGCACCGTCTCGACGTCGGGCTTGCGGGCCAGCAGTGGCTCCACGCCGTCGGCGCCGGGGCCGAATGTCTCCAGCGCTTCGTCCATGTCGCGCACTGGCGGTTCTTCCTGCGCCTGCGGCTGGACGTCCGTCAGCGTGCGCAGCGTCAGGAACGCGGCCGCGTAGGGGCTCTCGCCGCGGGCCAGGCGGTCGCCAATGGCGGCCAGCACATGGATGGCGTCGCCCAGCAACTGCTCGGCACGGGCTTCCTTGCCGTCCATGACCAGGGCGCCCAGATACTCCAGGAACAGCGGCACATAGTCAGGCAGCTCGCCGGTGGTCAGGTCGAAGCCGTCGCGCCGGTATTCCTCCAGCAGGTCCACCATCGCCTGGCCGCGATCCCGGCTCTCGCCGTGCACATGCTCGAACAGGTGCAGCGAATGGGCCGGGTTGCGGTCGAACGTGGCGACGTAGTTTTCCTGCAGCCGGATCAGCGGCTCGCGGCGCAGCACGTCGGTCAGCGGTGCGAGTATCTCGCGGGCCTGCGGCCATTCGGCCAGCGCCCAGTCGATCTCGGCCAGGCCGTCGACCAGCGCCTGGTCCGGATAGCTGAGCACGGCGCTCAGCACTCGATGAATAGTCATGGCGTTCTCCGGTTCGGTCAGGTTGCCAGCGCCTTGCGCGAGCGGGGCAGGTCGGCATAGGCCACTTCGGGCTGGGGCTTCTTGCGGCCGAACAGCGTGCCGTCCGATGTGCCACCCGAGCAGCCGTTGCCGAAGCTGAAGCCGCAACTGCCTTTCTCGTCAAAGCTGTCCTCGGACATTTCCTTGTGCGAAGACGGCACGACGAAGCGGTCCTCGTAGTTGGCGATAGCCATGGTCTGGTACATGTCCTCGACCTGGGCCGGCGTCAGGCCCACCTGTTCCAGCACGGCCAGGTCCTCGATGCCATCCACGGTCTGCCCGCGCTTGTAGGCGCGCATGGCCAGCATCCTTTCCAGTGCGCCAAGCACCGGGATGACGTCGCCGGCAGTCAACAGGTTCGCCAGGTACTTCACGGGGATGCGCAGGCTCTTGACGTCGGGGATCACGCCGTTCATGCCCATGAACCCGGCCTCGGCGGCCGACTGGATCGGGGAGAGCGGCGGGATGTACCAGACCATCGGCAGCGTGCGGTATTCCGGGTGCAGCGGGAAGGCCACCTTCCATTCGACGGCCATCTTGTAGACCGGCGACTTGCGTGCGGCATCGATCCAGCTCTGGGCAATGCCCTGGCGCAGCGCCTCGGCCTGCACGGCCGGGTCGTTGGGGTCCAGGAAGATGTCCAGCTGCGACTGGTACAGGTCGCGCTCGTCGGCCACCGAGGCGGCCTGTTCGATGCGGTCGGCGTCGTAGAGCATCACGCCCAGGTAGCGGATGCGGCCCACGCAGGTTTCGGAGCACACCGTTGGCTGGCCGGCTTCGATGCGCGGATAGCAGAACACGCACTTCTCGGCCTTGCCGCTTTGCCAGTTGAAGTAGATCTTCTTGTAGGGGCAGCCGGAGATGCACATGCGCCAGCCGCGGCACTTGTCCTGGTCCACCAGCACGATGCCGTCTTCCTCGCGCTTGTAGACCGACCCCGACGGGCACGATGCCACGCAGGTGGGGTTCAGGCAGTGCTCGCACAGGCGCGGCAGGTACATCATGAACGTGTTCTCGAAGGTCGAGTACATGTCCTTCTGGATCTCGTCGAACAGCTTGTCGCGGCTGCGCGAATCGAATTCACCGCCCAGGTCGTCTTCCCAGTTCGGACCCCATTCGATCTTCTCCATCTTCTTGCCGGTGATGGCCGAGACGGGGCGTGCCGTGGGCGGGGTTTCCACCAGCGGGGCCTTCTGCAGGTGCTCGTAGTCGTACGTGAACGGCTCGTAGTACTCGTCGATCTGTGGCAGGTTCGGGTTGGCGAACATGTTCGACAGGATCTTGCCCTTGCCGCCCTGGCGCGGGGTCAGGCTGCCGTCGGCATTGCGCTTCCAGCCGCCATTCCACTTGTCCTGGTTCTCCCATTCCTTCGGAAAACCGATGCCGGGCTTGGTCTCGACGTTGTTGAACCATGCGTACTCGACACCTTCGCGGCTGGTCCAGACGTTCTTGCAGGTCACGGAGCAGGTATGGCAGCCGATGCACTTGTCGAGGTTGAGCACCATGGCCACTTGAGCGCGGATCTTCATTGCCATGCTCCTTCAGTCTTTTCTGCCTTGTTTTTGGGGGTGGGTTCTTCTTTGCGCGGACCTTCCAGCCAGTCCACCTTGTTCATCTTGCGAAGGATCACGAATTCATCGCGATTGCTGCCAACCGTGCCGTAGTAGTTGAAGCCATACGCCAGTTGCGCGTAGCCGCCGATCATGTGCGTGGGCTTGGTCACGGCGCGCGTGACCGAGTTGTGGATGCCGCCGCGCATGCCGCTGGTTTCCGCACCTGGCACATTGACGATTTTTTCCTGTGCGTGATACATCAGGCACATGCCTTGCGGCACGCGCTGCGACACCACCACCCGGGCCGTCAGCGTGCCGTTGACGTTGAACACTTCCACCCAGTCGTTGTCGCGGATGCCGTTGGCCTTGGCCTCGGCTTCCGAGATCCAGACGTGCGGGCCGCCGCGCGACAGCGTGAGCATGCGCAGGTTGTCCGAGTAGGTGGAGTGGATGCCCCACTTCTGGTGCGGCGTGATCCAGTTCAGCACCAGTTCCGGATTGCCGTTCGGCTTGCGGCCCAGCATCGGGCTCACGGTCTTGGTGTCGATGGCCGGCTTGTAGACGCACGCGCCTTCGCCAAAGTCCAGCATCCAGCGGTGGTCCTGGTAGAACTGCTGGCGGCCGGTCAGCGTGCGCCATGGAATCAGTTCGTGGACGTTGGTGTAGCCGGCGTTGTAGCTGACTTCTTCCGATTCCAGGCCCGACCATGTGGGCGCGGAGATGATCTTGCGCGGCTGGGCCTGCACGTCGCGGAAGCGGATCTTGTCGTGCTCGCGGCCCACGGCCAGGTGCGTATGGTCGCGCCCGGTGATCTTGGACAGCGCGTCCCACGCCTTCACGGCCACATGGCCGTTGGTCTCGGGCGCGAAGGTCAGGATCATCTCGGCCGCGTCGATGGCGGTCTCCAGCCGCGGGCGGCCGTAGCTGACGCCGGGCTCGGTCACGGTCTTGCTCAGGTGGCCGATCTCGTGGACTTCATGCTTCGTGTCCCAGTTGATGCCCTTGCCGCCGTTGCCCATCTTGTCCAGCAGCGGCCCGATCGACGTGAACTTCTTGTAGATGTCCGCGTAGTTGCGTTCCACCACGGTCATCGACGGCGCCGTCTTGCCCGGGATCAGGTCGCACTCGCCGTGCTTCCAGTCCTTCGGCTCGAACGGCTGGCCCAGTTCGCCCGGGGTGTCGTGCAGCAGCGGGGTGCAGACCAGGTCTTCCCGCGTGCCCAGGTACGGGCCGGCAATCTCGGTGAACTTCTTCGCGATGGCCTTGTAGATTTCCCAGTCGGTCTTGCTTTCCCACAGCGGCTGCACGGCTTCGGACAGCGGGTGGATGAACGGATGCATGTCCGACGTGTTCAGGTCGTCCTTTTCGTACCAGGTGGCGGTGGGCAGCACGATGTCGCCGTACAGGCAGGTGGTACTCATGCGGAAATCGAGCACGGTCAGCAGGTCGAGCTTGCCCTCGGCGGCCGGGCGCACCTTGACCTCGCTTGGCTTGATGGCGTCGTTCTCGTCGCCGAACACGGCGTTTTGCGTGCCGAGCAGGTACTTGAGGAAGTATTCGTGCCCCTTGCCCGAGCTGCCCAGGATATTCGAGCGCCACACGAACATGTTGCGCGGGAAGTTGGCCGGGTTGTCCGGATCGTCGCAGGCAAACTGCAGCGCGCCGGACTTCAGCTGTTCCACGGTGTGGGCAACAGGGTCCTTGCCGGCCGCGCGGGCATCGGCCACCACGTCCAGCGGGTTGCGGCCGAGTTGCGGTGCCGACGGCAGCCATCCCATGCGTTCGGACTTGGCGTTCAGGTCCAGCAGCGACATGTTGTCGTAGCGCTTGTGGTCGGCCGTGGGCGCCAGGATCTCGTCGACGCCAAGCTTCTCGTGGCGCCACTGGCTTGTGTGGTTGTAGAAGAACGACGTGCCGTTCATATGGCGCGGCGGGCGCGACCAGTCGGAGCCAAAGGCCAGCGGCGCCCAGCCGAACTGCGGACGCAGCTTTTCCTGGCCGACGTAGTGGGCCCAGCCGCCGCCGCTCTGGCCCACGCAGCCGCACATCATCAGCAGGTTGATGATGCCGCGGTAGATCATGTCGTTGTGGTACCAGTGGTTCAGCGCCGCGCCGACGATCACCATGCTCTTGCCGTGGGTGCGGTCGGCGTTGTCGGCGAACTCGCGCGCCACCTGGATCACCAGATGACGCGGCACCGACGTGTGCTTTTC
Organism: Cupriavidus sp. HE11; assembly: GCF_056097175.1. Lineage (NCBI taxonomy): Bacteria > Pseudomonadati > Pseudomonadota > Betaproteobacteria > Burkholderiales > Burkholderiaceae > Cupriavidus > Cupriavidus sp. HE11. The sequence goes on along the minus strand of NZ_CP184464.1, from coordinate 442,352 downwards.
CTGCCAGGCCGGCGTGTAGGGCACGTCGTCGTCGAACGATGCCGCAACGTTCGGGCCGCCCAGGCCCTGGTCGACGCCGTAGTTGGCCATCTGCAGGTCGTAGACGGTGGCCACGCGCACCACGGTGCCGTCGGCCAGCGTCAGCCGGCGCACCGGTACGCGACGGCGCAGCAGCGCATCGTGTTCGCCGCCGAAGTAGGGGAAGCCCACTTCGGCCACTTCGTCTTCATGGCCGATCAGCGACAGGCGCGGGTCGATCTCGCGGCCGCTGCCGCCGTCCTTCATTTCCAGGTTCCAGCGGCCCACCCTGGCGCCGTTGTCATGGGCGGCCTCGCCCCAGCGGAAGCCGATGGAGCCGTTCGGCGCCACGATCTCGCCGGTGGCCTGGTCGATCACCAGCGTCTTCCATTCCGGATGGTTGGCCTGGTCAAGATTGCCGTCCAGATGGGACGCGCGCAGGAAGTGGTCGGGCACCAGCGTGCCGTCCTGGTCGCGCAGCAGCACCAGCATCGGCATGTCGGTGTACTGCTTCACGTAATCGCGGAAATACGATGACTTGCCGGTGGTGTGGAATTCCTTGAGCACCACGTGGCCCATGGCCATCGCCAGCGCGGCATCGGTGCCTTGCTTGGGCGCCAGCCAGATATCGCCGAACTTGACCATTTCGCCGAAATCCGACGACACGGCCACGGTCTTGGTGCCCTTGTAGCGGACTTCCGTATAGAAGTGTGCGTCGGGCGTGCGGGTCTGTGGAACGTTCGAGCCCCAGACCATCAGGTAGGTGCTGTTGTACCAGTCGGCCGACTCGGGCACGTCGGTCTGCTCGCCCCAGATTTGCGGGCTGGCCGGCGGCAGGTCGCAGTACCAGTCGTAGAACGACAGGCAGGCGCCGCCGATCAGGCTCAGGTAGCGTGCGCCGGCCGCGTACGAGACCATCGACATGGCCGGAATTGGCGAAAATCCGATCACCCGATCCGGGCCGTATTCCTTGACCGTGAAGGCATTGGCCGCGGCGATGATTTCAGTGGCGGTATTCCAGTCCGCGCGCACAAAGCCGCCCTGGCCGCGCACGCTCTTGTAGCGCGCGGCCTTTTCGGGGTCCTGGCTGATCGACGCCCAGGCGGCGATCGGGTCCATGGTCTTGCGGGCCTCGCGCCACATCTCCATCAGGCGGCCGCGGATCATTGGATACTTCACGCGCTGCGCCGAATAGACGTACCAGCTGTACGACGCGCCGCGCGGGCAGCCACGCGGCTCGTGGTTGGGCAGGTCGGGGCGCGTGCGCGGGTAGTCGGTCTGCTGGGTTTCCCAGGTGATCAGGCCATTCTTGACATACACCTTCCACGAGCACGAGCCGGTGCAGTTCACGCCGTGCGTCGAGCGCACGATCTTGTCGTGCTGCCAGCGGCTGCGATAGCTGTTTTCCCACTTGCGGTCTTCGTTGACCACCGCACCATGCCCGTCCGCGTACGTGGACTTCACGCGCGACAGGAACTTCAATCGATCCAGAAAATGAGACATTTCTTATGTTCTCCGCTTGCTTTTGTGGGTGATGCCCGCCTCAGCAGGGCATGGGGGCGTTACGGCGTGCGTAGTACCACCAGGTCACGAGTACACAACTTAGATAGAAGGCGATGAAGCAGTAGAGCGCGGCATCGGGCGAGCCGGTCAGTTCCAGCGACGTGCCGAAGCTCTTGGGAATAAAGAAACCGCCATAGGCACCGATCGCGCCCGAGAAGCCCAGCACGGCGGCCGATTCCTTGCCGGCGTCCTGCAGGGCCTGCTTCTGCGCGGCATCGCCCTTGCCGGCCGCGTCGCGTTGACGCTCGGTCAGGAAGATCACCGGGATCATGCGGAACGTGGAGCCGTTGCCCACGCCGGTCAGGGCGAACAGCACGATGAACGCGATCAGGAATGCCTGGAAGCTGCCGGCCTGGCCGTCATGGGGCAGGGCGGCCAGCACGGCGCAGACGGCGCCGATCATGCCGACGAAGGTCCAGAGCGTGACGCGCGCACCGCCGAGCTTGTCCGAGATCCAGCCGCCAACGGGGCGCGTCAGCGCGCCGACCAGCGGGCCCAGGAAGGCATAGGCGGTGGGGTTGATGCCGGGGAACTGCGACTTGGTCAGCAGCGCCAGGCCAGCCGAGAAGCCGATGAACGACCCGAACGTGCCGATATAGAGCCAGCACATCAGCCAGTTGTGCTTGCGCTGGAAGATCACGGCCTGTTCCGCGAACGATGCGCGGGCATCGGCGATGTCGTTCATGCCGAACCACGCAGCCAGCGCTGCCACCACGATGAACGGCACCCAGATAAAGCCCGCGTTCTGCAGCCACAGGCTCTGCGCGGCGCCATTTGCCTGATAGCTCTGCGGCTCGCCGCCGAGTGCGCCGAACACGGCCACCGACACCACCAGCGGCGTGACGAACTGCACCACGGACACGCCCAGGTTGCCGATGCCGGCATTCAGGCCGGTGGCCAGGCCCTTCTTCGCCTTCGGGAAGAAGAAGCTGATATTGGCCATCGACGAACTGAAGTTGGCGCCGCCCAGGCCGCACAGCAGGGCCAGCACCAGCAGCGTCGGGTAGCTGGTGGACGGATCGCGCAGCGCAAAGCCCATGCCCAGCGCCGGAATCAGCAGCAGCGCGGTGGAGATGGCCGTGAAGCGGCGGCCGCCGAACACCGGCACCAGGAACGAATAGAAGATGCGCAGCGTGGCGCCGGACAAGGCCGGCAGCGCGGTCAGCCAGAACAGCTGGTTCTTGGTGAACTGGAAGCCGGCGCGGTCAAGATTGACCGCCACCACGCTCCAGAGCATCCAGACCACGAAGGCCAGCATCAGGGCCGGGATCGAGATCCAGAGGTTGCGGTAGGCAATGCGTTCGCCCCGGTCGCGCCAGAAGGTGGCGTTCTCGGGCTCCCAGCGGGTCAGTACGGTACTGGTCATGATGTGCGAGAGAAGGAAATCGGTGGGAAAGCGCGGATCAGGCAGCCTGCGCGGACTTGTCCAGGGCGGCGGACACCTCCGGCCGCGGCCGCGCACGCAGTTGCTCCGCGCGATGGCTGTAGTGCATCCAGACCAGGCTCACGCAGACCGTGCCGTACATCAGCATGAAGCAGCTGCTGCGGATGCCGGTCAGGTCGGCCAGCGCGCCGAACAGGATCGGCAGGATGAATCCGCCCAGGCCGCCAGCCAGGCCGACCACGCCGGACACCGCGCCGATGTTGTGGGTGAAGTCGTTCGAGATGAACTTGAAGACCGAGGCCTTGCCGATGGCGAAGGCGATGCCCACCACGAACATCAGGATCGTGAACACGGTGGGGGTCAGGGCGATATGGAAGCTCTGCGGGCCGGAGACGGTGTGGATCACGAAGTCGGTCTTCGGGTAGCTGAGCAGGAAGAAACCCACCCAGCTGACCCACATCACCCACCACGTGGTGCGATGGGCGCCGTAGCGGTCCGAGATCCAGCCGCCAATGGCGCGCAGCACGCCGCCGGGCAGCGAGAAGCAGGCGGCCAGGAAGGCGGCAGTCTTGATGTCGAAGCCGTACTCGCCGATGTAGTACTTGGTCATCCACAGCGACAGGCCCACGTAGCCGCCGAACACCACCGAGTAGTACTGCGAGTAGCGCCACACGCGCGGGTCGCGCATCACGGCCAGCTGGGCGCGGAAGCTCGCTGCCGACGTCGACCGGTGTGCCGGGTTGCTGCGCGAGAACAGGAAGAAGACGATGGCCGTGACCAGCATCGCCACCGAGTAGACCTTCGGCACGATTTCCCAGGTGCCGGCGGCCAGGATCAGCGCCGGAGCCACGAACTTGGTCAGCGCTGCGCCCGAGTTGCCGGCCCCGAAGATGCCCATCGCCAACCCCTGGCGCGAACGCGGGAACCAGCGTGCCACGTACGGCGTGCCCACCGAGAACGACCCGCCGGCCAGCCCGACGAACAGGCCAAGCACCAGCAGCTGCCACAACGTATGGACATAGGAAATCAGCCAGATCGGGATCACCGTCAGCAGCATCAGCACGAAGAACACCATGCGGCCGCCGTAGCGGTCGGTCCAGATGCCCAGCGGCACGCGAATCAGCGATCCGCTGAGCACGGGGGTGGCGGCCAGCAGGCCGAATTCCGTGTCGTTGAGACCGAGTTCGTTCTTGAGCGGGATGCCGAGCACCGCGAACATCATCCAGACGGCAAAGCAGATGGTGAACGCGAATGTGCTGGACCAGAGTGTGGTCCAGGCGCCAGGCGGCACGGATTCTGGGGTTTGGGCGGAGTGGGTTGCGGTGGCCATGGCCGGGTTCCGGAGTCACTTTGGAGAGTGATGCCAGAGTAGGCCTGCGGGTCTACGCGGAACATTCGCCGGCCGAAGAGCCGGGAGCGGGCAGAGCTATGCCGTACGTACTAGTTCTTTCGGCATATGCCTGCCGGAAAGCCGCGCGGGGCAACGGTTACAGCAGGTATGGCACGGATGGCCGGTGTGGCGGCAAATAGGCTCGCCGCGACATGATCATGATTTGGGTCAAATCGGATGCATAAAGCAAAAGCGGGTGCCGAAGCACCCGCCTTGTCCTGGCTTTCCGACGGTATCAGGCCGACGGCGGCGGCACGTAGCCGGCGGCCTGGTCGGCACCTTCGCCGAAGAAATACTTCTCGGTCTGCTTGAGCAGGTACTGGCGCGCGCGGACGTCGGCCATGTTCAGGCGGTTTTCGTTGATCAGCATGGTCTGGTGCTTGAGCCAGCCAGCCCAGGCTTCCTTCGACACGCTTTGCCAGATCTTCTTGCCGAGGTCGCCCGGCAGCGGCGGGAAGTCGAGGCCTTCGGCTTCCTTGTTCAATTTGACGCAATGGACCATGCGGGCCATGAGGGACTCCTTTTTCGTGTGGCCGCCATTGTAGCCAAGCTGGGCCGGCGGGGCGGGGCCGGTGGACCATGCCCCTGCGGCGGCTGTTGTCTTTGCGGCGGACGTTTATGGGTGTTGTGGGGTTACAGCTTCTTCATCAGCACCATCGACTTGCGCTGCCAGTTGTACAGCTTGCGCTTGTCTTCCGGCAGGTCGTCCACGGTGGCGTGCACGAAACCGCGCTTCAGGAACCAGTGCTCGGTGCGCGTGGTAAGCACGAACAGGCGGTCCAGGCCCAGCGTGCGGGCGCGGCGTTCGATCCGCTTGAGCAGACGCTCGCCGTCGCCGGTGCCCTGGGCCTCGGCCGACACGGTCAGGCAGGCCATCTCGCCCATGTTCTCGCGCGGGAAAGCGTACAGCGCGGCACAGCCGAACAGCACGTTGTCGTGCTCGATCACCGAGAACTTGTCGATATCGCGCTCGATCAGGTGGCGTCCGCGCGGCACGAGCGTGCCGTCGGCCTCCAGCGGCGCGATCAGCTGCAGGATGCCGCCCACGTCGTCGAGCGTGGCCTCGCGCAGGCTTTCCAGGTCGGTATCGGACACCATGGTGCCCACGCCGTCGTGCAGGAACAGTTCCAGCAGCACCGAGCCGTCCATGTCGAACGGGATCAGGTGGGCGCGCGGTACGCCGCCCCTGAGCGCCTTGACCAGGTGTTCCAGGTAATAGGCCACGTCGGGCGGCAGGTGGTTGTTCTGCAGCCGCTCCACGGCGGTGCGCAGCGACATTTCCTTCATCAGCTTGCCCACGGGGTCGGGCACGCCCGGCACCTCGGTGATGAAGATCAGCTTGTCGGCCTTGAGCGCGCCGGCCGTGGCACTGGCCACGTCTTCCATCGACAGGTTGAACGCCTGGCCGGTGGGCGAGAAGCCCAGTGGCGACAGCAGCACGACCTTGCCGTGCGACAGCGACATGCGCATCGATTCGTCGTCGATCTTGCGCACCAGCCCCGTGTGCTGGTAGTCCACGCCGTTGACGATACCCACGGGCCGCGCCGTGATGAAGTTGCCCGACACCACCGAAAGCTGGGCGCCGGCCATCGGGGTATTGGGCAGGCCCTGGCTGAAGGCCGCCTCGATGTCCAGGCGCAGTTCGCCGGCCGCTTCCTTGGCGCATTCGAGCGCGGCGTTGTCTGTGATCCGTACGCCATCGGCAAACTGCGACTGCACGTTGCGCAGCCCCAGCTGCTCTTCCACCTGCGGGCGCGAACCAAATACCAGCACCAGCTGCATGCCCATGGCGTGCAGCAGCGCCACGTCGTTGACCAGCGCGTTGAGCACGCCGGCCTTGACCAGTTCGCCGCTGAAGGCGATCACGAAGGTCTTGCCGCGGAACGTGTGGATGTACGGGGCAACCGCGCGCAGCCAGTCGACGAACTGCTGCTGGTCGGGGCCGCTGGCCTCGGCCAGATCGGCGCCGGCCGTGGCCGACGGAATGGGCGTGGCGGGCTCGGCAGTGGTCATCGGGACGGTGGACGGATCGAGGGGCGAGGGCGAGGCGGCAGGATCGGGGTCCTGCTGCGGGGAGTCGGTTCTGGCGTTCATGCGGCGGATTATAATCCCGGCCAATGTCAGCACAACGCCCCGCCAAGCCCGCCACGGCCAACCCCGCCGAGGCTACCTCCTCCAAGGCCAGCCAGAACCCCGCTCCACGCGATGCGGGCGGTGGCGTTCGGCCGCAAAAACCGGCGCCAAAGCCGGCGCAACAACCGTTGCAAAAGGCATCGCAGGGGCAAAAGCCGCCGCAATCGCCTCCCCAGCCGCGTCAGCCCCGACCGCCGCGCCAGGAAGGTACCCCGCGTCTGCCGCGCCCCGAGGGCGGCCAGCCCGGCCCGCAGCAGGCAGGCGGCCAGCGGCCCCCGCGCCCGGAGGGCCAGCCCCGTTCGCCGCGCCCCGAAGGCGGGCAGCGCCAGGCGCGGCCGGAAGGCAGCCAGCGTCCGGCCCGGCCGGAAGGCTCCCAGCGGCCTCCGCGCCCGCCCCAGCCGGTTCGGCTTGCCAATCCGCTGCCCGAGATCACGTTCCCCGAGGCCCTGCCGGTATCGGCGCGCCGCGACGAGATCGCGCAGGCGCTGCTGGCCAACCAGGTGGTGATCGTCTCCGGCGAAACCGGCTCGGGCAAGACCACGCAGCTGCCCAAGATCGCCCTGTCTATCGGGCGCGGCCCGGCGCGCGAGGGCAAGCCCGGCGGCGGCCTGATCGGCCATACGCAGCCGCGCCGGATTGCCGCCACGTCCACGGCCAAGCGCATTGCGCAGGAACTGGGCACGCCGGTGGGCGAGCACGTGGGCTACCAGGTGCGGTTCAACGACGCCATGTCGGCCGGCGCGTCGGTCAAGCTGATGACCGACGGTATCCTGCTGGCCGAGACGCAGAACGACCCGCTGCTGCGCGCGTACGACACGATCATCATCGACGAGGCGCACGAGCGTAGCCTCAACATCGACTTCCTGATCGGCTACCTGCGCCAGATCCTGCCGAAGCGGCCGGACCTGAAGGTGATCATCACGTCGGCCACCATCGATGCGAAGCGCTTTGCCGAGCATTTCGCGCGCGATGGCAAGCCGGCGCCCGTGATCGAGGTCAGCGGCCGGTTGTATCCGGTGGAAGTGCGCTACCGGCCGATCCAGGAAGACAAGCCGGCACCGGGGCAGGTGCCCGCGCCGCGCTCGGAAAAGGCGAAGGAGCGGGACCTGTACGACGGCATCGTCGATGCCGTCGACGAACTGTGCCGGCTGGGCCAGGGCGATGTACTCGTCTTCCTGCCCGGCGAGCGCGAGATCCGCGAGGCCGCCGAGGCGCTGCGCAAGCATCATCCGCCGCACACCGAGATCCTGCCGCTGTTCGCGCGGCTGTCCGTGCAGGAACAGGAGCGCGTGTTCCGGCCGTCCAATGCCCGCCGCATCGTGCTGGCGACCAACGTGGCCGAAACGTCGCTGACGGTGCCTGGTATCCGCTACGTGGTGGATACCGGCCTGGCGCGCGTGAAGCGCTATTCGTATCGCAACAAGGTGGAACAGTTGCAGATCGAGTCGATCTCGCAGGCGGCTGCCAACCAGCGTGCCGGCCGTTGCGGCCGGGTGGCCGATGGCGTGTGTATCCGGCTGTACGAGGAAAGCGATTTCCAGGGCCGGCCACGCTTTACCGATCCGGAAATCCTGCGCTCGTCGCTGGCGGCGGTCATCCTGCGCATGAAGGCGCTGCGCCTGACCGATATCGAAGCCTTCCCGTTTATCGAGCCCCCGCTGGGCCGGGCGGTGGCCGATGGCTACCAGCTGCTGCAGGAACTGGGCGCGCTCGACGAGGGCAACCAACTGACCGGCACCGGCCGCCAACTGGCGAAACTGCCATTGGATCCACGCGTGGCCCGGATGATCCTGGCCGCCCGCGACCACCACTGCCTGAAGGAAGTGCTGATCATCGCCAGTGCGCTGTCGGTGCAGGACCCGCGCGAGCGTCCGCAGGAAGCCCAGGAAGCCGCCGACCAGGCCCATCGCAAGTTCATGGACGAGAAGTCCGAGTTTCTTGGCTGGGTCAAGCTGTGGAAGTGGTTCGAGGAAGCCGTTGCGCACAAGAAGACCAACCGCCAGCTGCAGGACCAGTGCCGCAGCAATTTCCTGTCGCATGTGCGCCTGCGCGAATGGCGCGATGTGCATTCGCAGCTGCACACCACGGTCAGCGAGCAGGGCTGGCGCCTGAACGAGTCCGAGCCGACCTTCGAACAGCTGCACAAGGCGCTGCTGACGGGCCTGCTGGGCAACGTGGGCCTGAAGCTCGACGAGGCCGACGGCAAGGGGCGCGAATACCTGGGCGCGCGCGGCATCAAGTTCCACCTGTGGCCGGGATCGCTGATCGCGCGCAAGGTGGGCCGCTGGATCATTGCCGCCGAACTGGTGGAAACCAGCCGCCTGTACGCGCGCACGCTGGCCCGCGTGGAGCCCGAATGGGTGGAGCAGGTGGGCCGCCACCTGCTCAAGGTGAGCTGGAGCGAGCCGCACTGGGAGAAGAAGGCCGGCCAGGTGCTGGCGCTGGAGCGCGGCACGCTGTACGGCCTGCCGGTCTACCAGCACCGCCGCGTGGATTTTGGCCCGATGAACCCGGTCGAGGCGCGCGAGCTGTTTATCCGCAGCGCGCTGGTGGAAGGCGAGTTCGATACCCGGCTGCCGTTCTTCGCCCACAACCAGCGGCTGGTGCGCGAGATCGAGAACCTGGAGCACAAGTCGCGCCGGCAGGACGTGCTGGTGGACGATGTGCTGATCTACGCGTTCTACGACAAGGCCATCCCATCGGACATTCACAACCAGGTGGCATTCGAGAAGTGGTACCAGGCCGAATCTGCCAGGGACCGCAAGCTGCTGTACCTGAACCGCGACGAACTGATGCGGCACGAGGCGGCCGGCATCACGACCGACCTGTTCCCGAAGATCCTGCCGGTTGCCGGCGTCGACATGGGTTTGTCGTACCACTTCGAGCCCGGCAGCCACCGCGACGGCGTGACGCTGACCGTGCCGTTGTACGCGCTGAACCAGGTCAGGCCCGAGCGCGCCGATTGGCTGGTGCCGGGCATGATCAAGGAAAAGGTGCACCTGCTGCTGAAGTCGCTGCCGCAGAAGCTGCGTCGCCATTGCGTGCCGCTGCCCGACTACGCGGCCGGTTTTGTCGACCGCCAGCCATTTGGCGAAGGCGACCTGCTCGACGTACTGATTGCCGATGTGCGCGAGCAGACCGGCACGATGATCCGGCGCGCCGATTTCAAGCTGGAAACGCTGCCGGCGCACCACACGATGAACTTCAAGGTGATCGACGAGCACGGTCGCCAGCTGGATATGGGCCGCAACCTGGCCCAGTTGCGCGCGGAACTGGGCGGGCAGGCGCAGCAGTCGTTCCAGAACATTGCAGCGCGCGATGTGCCGGCCGCCGAGGCCGGGCAGTACGAGAACCTGACGTCGTGGTCGTTTGGCGAATTGCCCGAACTGCTGGAAATCCGCAAGGGTAACCAGACGCTGTTTGGCTACCCGGCGCTGGTGGACCGTGGCGACCACTGCGACGTGGAAGTGTTCGACGATCCGCAGGAAGCGGCGCGGGTCCACCATGCGGGCCTGCGCCGGCTGTTTGCGCTGCAGCTGCGCGAACAGGTCAAGTTCATCGAGAAGAACATTCCGAACCTGCAGCAGATGGCGATGCAGTACATGACGCTGGGCACGCAGGAAGAACTGCGCAACCAGATCGTGCTGATGGCGCTGGAGCGGGCCTGCCTGCAGGCGCCCCTGCCGCGCAACGACGCCGAGTTCAATACGCGCAAGGAAGAAGGCCGGGCGCGGCTGTCGCTGCTGGCGCAGGAAATTGCGCGGCTGGTCGGCACCATCCTGGCCGAATTCGCATCGCTGCCGCGCAAGCTACTGCAGGCCAAGGCGTTCGGCTCGGCCTACCAGGATCTGGAGGCGCAGTTGGGCCGGCTGATGAACAAGTCGTTTGTGATCGATACGCCATATACGCAGCTGGTCCACTATCCGCGCTATCTGAAGGGCATGGTGATGCGGGTGGACAAGCTCAAGGGCGATCCGGGCCGCGACAGCCAGCGCATCCAGGAAATGTCGCCCCTGGTGCAGCAGTGGCAGCGCGCCGAGAAGCAGCTGCGGACCCAGGGCCGGGGGGCGGCCGACGCGCGGCTGGACGAATTCCGCTGGATGCTGGAAGAACTGCGCGTGGCGCTGTTTGCCCAGGAACTGCGCACGCCCCAGCCGATGTCGGTCAAGCGGCTGCAGAAGGTCTGGGAATCGATCCAGCGCTGACCAAAAAAGCGCTGCAATGTGGGCGGCGGCGATGGAAAGCGCCGCTCACATGTATCCAAATGTAAGTTACGCTTAAGAATCCGGTCTGCTCGTCATCGCAACCGTCAGACGAAACGTTAGAATGCGCGATTCGTGTAGAAATGGCGGTCTTATGCTTGCATTGCGTCGTGTTGTGGCTGGGGTGGTATCGGTCGGCGCCCTGGCCTTGGCAATGGTCTCCGCGCCCGTGCGCGCGGAAGTGGTGACGATCCTGAACTCTGGTGATGCCAGCGTCACGCTGATCGACAAGGACACCCAGAAGGTTCTGGAGACGTTCCCGATCGGCAAGGAGCCGCACCACCTGATTGCCACGCCCGACGAGAAATCGCTGATCGTTGCCAACGCGGTGGGCAACGACCTGGTCTTCCTGGACCCGGTGACCGGCAAGGTGCAGCAGCGCGTGCCGGGGATCGACGATCCGTACCAGGTGGGGTTCTCGCCCGACCAGAAGTGGTTCATTGCTACCGGCAACCGGCTCGATCGCGTGGATGTCTACCGCTGGGACGGCCATCAGCTCAAGATCGCCAAGCAGTTCCCGCTGGCGAAGACGCCCAGCCATATCGCCTTTACCGCCGACAGCAAGATCGCATTCATCACGCTGCAGGATTCCAACCAGATCGCCGCCATCGACCTGACCACGCTCACCGTGATGTGGGTGATGGAAGCGGGCTCGGCGCCGGCCGGTGTCTGGGTCACGCCTGACCAGAAGTACCTGCTGGTGGGCATGACCGGTGCCGACTACGTGGCGGTGATCGACTGGCGCACGCGCACCGTGGTCAAGCAGATCCAGACCGGCAAGGGCGCGCACAACTTCCGCGCCGTGGGCGACAAGCGCCACCTGTTCCTGACCAACCGCGTGCAGGGATCGATCAGCATCATCGATCAGCAGACGCTGTCCAAGGTGGGCGATATCACGGGCCTGCTGCCCGGCCCCGACGACATGGAACTGACCGCCGACGGCAAGACGCTGTGGGTGACGTTCCGCTGGGCGCGCTCGGTGGGGCTGATCGATGTGGCGAGCCGCAAGATGGTGAAGACGATCCGCGTGGGCAAGTCGCCGCACGGCATCTACTTCAAGACGCGTGCGCCGCTGTATTGATACGGGTTACGACAAGGCTGAGGACAACATGCGCCGGATAATTTCGCGCATTGCCGCGCTGGCGGCGGCGTCGGTGCTGGGGTCGACGGCCGGCGTGACGCTGGCGGCCGGCACGGGCCAGGAGGCTGGCGCCTGCCGCGCCGGTACGCTGTACCTGACCTTCGATACCGGCAGCATGAGCCAGGCGGAGCTGATTGCCCGCACGCTGCGCCGGCACCATATCCGCGCCACGTTCTTCCTGGCGAGCGAACCGACCGTCAACAAGGACAATTCGCTGGACCCGACGTGGGCGCCGTACTGGAAATCGCTGGCCGCCGACGGCCACGCGTTTGGCACCCATACGTACGACCATGTGTACCTGCGCAGCGTGAAGGGCGGCAAGGTCACCATGCGTCCGCAGTTCGGCGCGCAGGGCGGTCATGACGTGGTGATGGACGAAGCGTCGTTCTGCACCGAACTGCGCCGCAGCGCCCAGGCATTCCAGTCGATGACGGGCCAGCCGATGGTGCCGCTGTGGCGCGCCCCGGGCGGCCGCACCGCGCCGCAGACGCTGGCCTGGGCCGAGCAGTGCGGATTCAGGCATGTGGGCTGGGCACCGGCCGGGTTCCTGGGCGACGAACTGTCGTCGGAGAAATTCCCGAACCAGGCGCTGTTGGACAAGGCGCTGCGTGACCTGCGCGATGGCGATATCACGATGGCCCACCTGGGCATCTGGTCGCGCAAGGACCCGTGGGCGCCTGCCGTCCTCGATCCGCTGCTGACGGGGCTGGAGCAGAAGGGATTTTGCTTTGCCACCTTGCGTGAACATCCGCTATACAAGAACTGGATCGCGCAACACGGCGCGATGGCAGTCGGTGCGCAACCAATTTCCGGGTCGAAACGGTAATGTGGGACGCCTTTACTAACTGGCTCAATCTCTGGGTCGGCCAGATCGAGGCCACGGTCTTCCAGGACGTGATCCTGCCCGTGGTTTACAACCTCGGTTTTGGCGGCTATGCGGAGGACGCCTTTACCGGCACCGAATGGCTGCTGGTGGGCGTGGTGCAGATCGCCGTGATGGTGCTGATCCTGGGCCCGCTCGAAAAGCTGCGCCCGGTGGAACCGGTGACCGACCGCCGCGCCATCCGGACCGACATGTTCTATACGGTGTTCCACCGGCTGGGTGTGTTCCGGCTCGCCATGTTCTTCCTGCTGGCGCCGCTGATGGACGGGCTGGAAGGCCATCTGCGCCTGCTGGGCTGGCAGCGCATCAACGTCGAAGACTGGTGGCCGGGCGTGACGTCGGTGCCGCTGGTCAGCTTCTTCGTCTACCTGCTGCTGTTCGACCTGCTCGACTACTGGTACCACCGGCTGTCGCACACCTACCGCTGGTGGTGGAGCCTGCACGCGGTGCATCACAGCCAGCAGCAGATGACGCTGTGGAGCGACAACCGTAACCACCTGCTGGACGATATCCTGCGCGATGCCGTCTTCGCCACTGCCGCGCTGGCCGTGGGCGTGGAGCCGTCGCAGTACGTGCTGCTGGTGGCGCTGTCGCAATTGCTGCAGAGCCTCCAGCACGCCAACCTGAAGCTGCACTTCGGCTGGCTGGGCGAGCGGCTGCTGATCTCGCCGCGCTTTCATCGCACCCACCACGCGGTGGGGCTGGGGCACGAGCGCGCCGGCAGCGATGGCAAGCCGGTGCGGCTGGGTGGCTGCAACTACGGCGTGATCTTCCCGTGGTGGGACATGCTGTTCCGCACGGCCGTCTTCACCGACGTCTACTATCCCACTGGTATTCGCGACCAGCTGCCGCCGCCCACGGGGCGCGGGCGCAACTATGGTGGCGGCTTCCTGTCCCAGCAATGGCTGGGCATCAAGCGGCTTTTGCGTCTGGGGTGATGGGAACGCCCCCTGGGCTGTGCTAGGCTCTGGTGGCTTTCCTGAACACTCTTTTTCGCAGATCGCTGCATGAACGATATCCTTCGCGCGTTTGGGCGCGCCGTGGTCAGCCAGCTGCATCCGCGCATGCTGATGCTGACCGTCATCCCGTTCGTCCTGGCCACGGCCCTGTGGGGCGGCCTGATCTGGTGGGGCTGGGACCCGATCATGGGCACCGCCCGCGCGCTGCTGGAAGGCTCGATGTTCACGAGCTGGATCTACTCCGTGCTCGACTGGGCGGGCCTGCAGTCGCTGCGCAGCGTCGTGGCGCCGCTGTTTGTGCTCACGCTGGCGATTCCGCTGGTCATCGCTTCGATGCTGATCTTCATCAGCCTGTTCTCGGTGCCAGCCGTGGTGAAGCACCTGGAGCGCGCCTATCCAGACCTGCAGAAGGCGCACGGCGGCAGCATCGCCGGCAGCGTGTTCCAGGCGCTGGGCAATACCGTCGTGTTCCTGCTGCTGGTGCTGGTCACGCTGCCGCTGTGGCTGATTCCGCCGTTCTTCGCGCTGATTCCGCCTGTGCTGTGGGGCTGGCTGACCTACCGCGTGATGACGTACGACGCGCTTTCCGAGCACGCCACGGCCGAGGAGCGCAAGACGCTGATGAAGCGCCATCGCATTCCGCTGCTGACCATCGGCGTGGTGGTGGGCCTGCTGGGCTCCGCGCCCACCTTGCTGTGGGTTTGGTCGGCTGTCATCATCTTCCTGTTTCCGGTCGTGCTGGCCGGCACGCTCTGGCTTTACGTGCTGATCTTCATTTTCTCTGCGCTGTGGTTCGGTCACTTCTGCCTGCGTGCGCTGGCGGACCTGCGTGCCGAACGGGCCGCAGCCGCGCCGCCATCGGCGTCACCGCCGCCGGGCGACGTGATCGACCTGGCGCCGTCGGACGTGCGCCAGATCGGCCAGTCGTAAGTCTTCCATCCTGAGTCTTCAACCAAGAGGGGCATCATGGGTTTCGGTTTGATTGTCATCGGCGACGAGATCCTTTCCGGACGGCGCGAGGACAAGCACATGCGCCGCGCCATCGAGCTGCTGGGCGAGCGCGGCCTGGCGCTGGACTGGGCCGAGTACGTGGGCGACGAACGCGGTCGCATTACCGACACGTTGCGGCGTACGTTCGCCGGGCCGGATGTCGTGTTCTGCACCGGTGGCATCGGCGCCACGCCGGACGACCACACGCGTCAGTGCGCGGCGGCGGCGCTGGGCGTGGATCTGGCGCTGCATCCGGACGCACGCGAACAGATCGCGCTGCGCATCGCCGAGACGGCCAATGGCGACCCGGTCAAGGCCGACCTGAATACGCCCGAGAACCAGCACCGGTTCAAGATGGGCGAGTTCCCGGTGGGCGCGCGCATCATCCCGAACAGCTACAACCGCATTCCGGGCTTCTCGGTGGCCGACCACCACTTCATGCCCGGCTTCCCGGTAATGGCGTGGCCGATGATGGAGTGGGTGCTCGACCACTACTACACGCACCTGTTCCACCTCGATGCCGAGCAGTCGCGCGCGTTCTACGTGTTCGAGGCGCCGGAGTCGACGCTGACGCCGCTGATGGAGCAGGTGGAGGCCACGTTCCCGGGCATCCGCGTGTTCAGCCTGCCGTCGGTGGGCGACGTCACCCGTGGCGACCGCCTGGCGCGCCGCCATATCGACCTGGGCGTGAAGGGATCGGCCGACCTGGTGGCGCCGGCCTATGCGATGCTGATCGAGGGCGTGCGGGCGATGGGGTTCGAGATCGTCGAACAGTAGGGCCGGGCGGCCGGGCGCCGCAAGGCGAAAAAAAAAGCGCATCACGGTTGTGATGCGCTTTTTTTGTTTGCGGGGCGAACCGAGGAGTCGGACTCAGGCGCCGTGCCACGGCAGGCCGCGGAAGCACCAGCCTTCCACGGTCTTGCGGTGGTGATCGTCGTCACGCGCGCCCTCGAATCCTTCCAGCACATCCATGGCCAGCGTGTAGCCGGCCTCGGTCGCCACGCGCGCCGCGTGCTTGGAGCGGGCGGCGCTGCGGCACAGGAACAGTACCGGTGCATCCTGCGGCACACGGGCCTTCAGCTCGGCCACGAAATCCTGGTTCTGGGTGCCGCCCGGGTAGGTCGACCATTCGACATGCGCGAACTGTTCGTCGGGCAGCGCTACGCCGCCCACCCAGTCAAGCTCGGCCTGGGTGCGCACGTCGACCAGCACGGCCTTCGGATCGGCCTGCAGCAGCGCGTAGGCTTCCTGCGGGGTGAGGGCGCCGTAGTAGGCGAGCTGGCCCTGTTGCTGACGTGCGTGGGCGGCCTGGAGGAGGGTGTCTCGGGTAGTCATTCTGTGTGACGGAGTCAATAAGAAAGCGGTCAAAACGGGCGCAATCGGACGTCTTGCCGGTGAGATGGCAACAAAGCCCAATCTTTGCTGGGAGTCAGCCCGAATCGGCGCTATTCTAGCGCCCGGCCGTTGCGAGCGGCCCGAAAAATGGTGGCAATCCCGATGCGCTGTTTTGGTGCCGAACTGGTGCAAATCACCGAATGCGGCACTGAATCGGTGCTGCAACTTGAATCATGCACCAGAATGGTGTTTCATGGGTGTCGGGCCTGACGAACCGTATCGGTAAAGCGAGGCGGGTGCAGGCCGGTAGCCGGGATTGCATGCAATCCGCATCCCCCGTGGCGGTGCGGTCTGACAGGCAGATGCACGTTTTTCGGGAAGTCTGTGCGATTGGCGCCCCGCTTGGGACCGGCGTTGGCACGCTTTCTGCTAACATCCTTCGTCCCTTTTGGGGCGGCCAGATCGGCAGGTCCGGAGGTCGCACCAACAATGGCTTTCTCAGACACAGCCTCGAATTTCCAGGAGATAGGCATGGCGCAGAGCGTTGCAGATGTGATGAAGCTCGTGAAGGAAAACGACGTCAAGTTCGTCGATTTCCGCTTCACGGATACCAAGGGCAAGGAACAGCACGTTTCGGTTCCGACGTCGCACTTCGATGAAGACAAGTTCGAAAGCGGCCACGCCTTTGACGGTTCGTCCATCGCGGGCTGGAAGGGTATCGAAGCCTCGGACATGCTGCTGATGCCGGACTCGGGTACCGCCTACATCGACCCGTTCTATGAAGAACCGACCCTGGTCCTGACCTGCGACGTGATCGAACCGTCGGACGGCAAGGGCTATGACCGCGACCCGCGCTCGATCGCCAAGCGCGCCGAGGCCTACCTGAAGAGCACCGGCCTGGGCGACACCGCCTTCTTTGGTCCGGAACCCGAATTCTTCATCTTCGACGGCGTGACCTGGAACATCGACATGCAGGGCTGCTCGGTGAAGATCCAGTCGGAAGAAGCACCGTGGTCGTCGGGCAAGGAATTCGAGCACGGCAACAGCGGCCACCGTCCGGGCAAGAAGGGCGGCTACTTCCCGGTTGCCCCGATCGACACGTTCCAGGACATGCGTTCCGAAATGTGCCTGATCCTGGAATCGCTGGGCATTCCGGTTGAAGTGCACCACCACGAAGTGGCTGGCCAGGGCCAGAACGAAATCGGCACGCGCTTCAGCACGCTGGTGCAACGCGCCGACTGGACGCAGCTGCAGAAGTACGTGATCCAGAACGTCGCGCACACCTATGGCAAGACCGCCACGTTCATGCCGAAGCCGGTCGTGGGCGACAACGGTTCGGGCATGCACGTTCACCAGTCCGTGTGGAAGGACGGCCAGAACCTGTTCGCAGGCAACGGCTACGCCGGCCTGTCGGAATTCGCGCTGTACTACATCGGCGGCATCATCAAGCACGCCCGCGCCCTGAACGCCATCACGAACCCGGGCACGAACTCGTACAAGCGCCTGGTGCCGGGCTTCGAAGCCCCGGTGAAGCTGGCTTACTCGGCCCGCAACCGTTCGGCCTCGATCCGTATTCCGTACGTTGCGAACCCGAAGGGCCGCCGTATCGAAACGCGTTTCCCGGATCCGCTGATGAACCCGTACCTGGGCTTCTCGGCACTGCTGATGGCCGGTCTGGACGGCGTGATGAACAAGATCCACCCGGGCGAAGCTGCCGACAAGAACCTGTACGACCTGCCGCCGGAAGAAGACGCAAAGATCCCGACCGTCTGCTCGAGCCTCGACCAGTCGCTGGAGTACCTGGACAACGACCGCGAGTTCCTGACCCGCGGCGGCGTGTTCTCGAACTCGATGATCGATGCATACATCGAACTCAAGATGGAAGAAGTCACGCGTTTCCGCATGACGACTCACCCGATCGAGTTCGACATGTACTACTCGCTGTAAAGCGATAAGTGGGTTGCCAGGTTGTGACCGGGCAACACTTGCACCAGGAAGGGGCGGCTTCGGCTGTCCCTTTTTGTTTTGCGGCGACGTTGCTCGCTAGAATGGGGCTCCTTTTCCCAACCTTCATGTCGATGTTCATGAACGCCATTTCGAACAAGGTCTTCAGCATGGCTGGCGGCGGGCTGCCGCACCAAATGCGTGTGGGTTTCCCCATTCTGGTGACGATGGCCGCCGTGGCGCTGGCCGTCTGGGCAGCGCCCGCCGCAGCGCAGTCGTCGGATGTGTACATGTGCAAGGGCGCCAACGGCGTGCCCGAGTACCGCAACGGCAGCGGCGGCGGCAAGGACTGCAAGAAGCTCAACCTGCCCGATGTGGTGACGGTGCCCGGCGGGCGCAGCAGCGGCGCCGTGACCTCGGCCGCCAAGCCGGCTGCCACCTCGCCCGCGGCCTTCCCGCGCGTGGACAGCGCCACCCAGCGGACCCGCGACGGCGAGCGCCGGGCGGTGCTGGAACAGGAACTGCAGTCCGAGGAATCCAAGCTGGCCGGGCTGCGCGCCGAGTACAACAACGGCGAGCCCGAGCGCCAGGGCAACGAGCGCAACTATCAAAAGTATCTGGATCGCACCGCGCGGTTGCGCGATGACGTTGCTCGCAGTGAAGCCAATGTGGCATCGCTGCGGCGAGAACTGTCGAATCTGAAGGATTGAAACCGATGCGTCGCCTGATTCGCGGAGTGTCGCGCAAGGTTACCGGGGCCGACCGCAAGCCGGACGTGGCCGATACGGAAGCCCTGGAAGCGCGCGATGCCGATATCCTGCCATTGGGCGATGTCGCATTTCATCCCGGCCTGGATGTGGTGGCCAACCCGGTGCTGCTGGTGCGCCAGCCGGGGCTGCAGGTGGCCTACGCCAACCCGGCCGCCGAGGCCAGCTTTGCCATGTCGCGCAAGGCCATGGTGGAACTGACGCTGCCCGACCTGTTCGGGGCGTCGGAAGAGCTCGACTCGATGATCGAGTCGGTCATGGCCCGGCAGGTGGATGTGCGCCGCCAGGACCTGGTGCTGCGCCCGCCGCTGCAGGAGCCGCTGCATGCCCACGTGGTGGTGGGTGGCATCGAAGGCTTTTCGAGCACGGTGCTGGTCGAGATCCTGCTCAACGAGCAGAAGGTGCGCAGCGACCGCGAGGAGCGCCTGATCGACCTGACATCGGCCAACAAGGAACTGATCCGCAATCTGGCGCACGAGATCAAGAACCCGCTGGGCGGCATCCGCGGGGCGGCGCAGCTGCTGGAGTTCGAACTGCCCGAGCGTGCGCTGCGCGAGTACACACAGGTCATCATCAAGGAGTCGGACCGCCTGCAGACGCTGGTGGACCGGCTGCTGGAGCCGCACCGGCACCCGCACATCGTCTCCGAACTCAATATCCACGAGGTGCTGGAGCGTGTGCGCTCGGTGGTACTGGCCGAATTCCCGAACGGGCTCGATATCGTGCGCGACTACGATGCCAGCCTGCCGGAACTGCGCGGGGACATGGAACAGCTGATCCAGGCCGTGCTGAACATCGTCCACAACGCGGCGCAGGCGCTGCACGAGCGCATTGCCGGGGGCGACGCGCAGATCGTCTTGCGGACCCGGGTGGCCCGCCAGGTCACGATTGCCAAGCGTTTGTACAAGCTGGCATTGGACTTGCATGTGATAGACAACGGCCCGGGCATCCCCGAGGACATTCGCGAACGCATCTTCTATCCGCTGGTGTCGGGGAGGGATGGCGGTAGCGGTCTCGGTCTCACACTCGCTCAAACCTTCGTGCAGCAGCACGAGGGCTTGATCGAATGCGAGAGCCGGCCGGGCTGTACCGACTTCCGTATCCTGCTGCCGCTGCACTGACCGTCGATCCAAACATCGACGTGTCCGGCGCGGCGATCCAGCGGGTCATACGGGAGACCACATGACACCGAGCAGACAAGCGACGCACATGAAGCCGATCTGGATAGTCGACGACGATCAATCAATCCGCTGGGTCCTGGAAAAGGCCCTTGCCCGTGAAAGCCTGCTCTCCCGCAGTTTTACCAATGTGCGCGACGTGCTCGCGGCGTTGGAAGAGGACGAGCCGCAAGTCCTGATTTCCGATATCCGCATGCCTGGCGGGTCGGGGCTGGACCTGTTGCAGGCGATCAAGGCACGCCACCCCGGGCTGCCGGTCATCGTGATGACCGCGTACTCGGACCTGGACAGCGCCGTGGCCGCCTTCCAGGGCGGCGCCTTCGAATACCTGGCCAAGCCGTTCGATGTCGACAAGGCTGTCGAACTGATCCGCCGCGCGCTGGAGGAAAGCCTGCGCGAGGAGGAAATGGACGATCGGCTAGTCGATGCGCCCGAGATCCTGGGCCAGGCGCCGGCCATGCAGGACGTATTCCGCGCCATTGGCCGCCTGTCGCAGTCGAATGTGACCGTGATGATTACCGGCGAGTCTGGTACCGGCAAGGAACTGGTGGCGCGTGCGTTGCACAAGCACAGCCCGCGCGCCAACGGCCCGTTCATCGCGCTGAACACGGCGGCGATCCCGAAAGACCTGCTGGAATCCGAGCTGTTCGGCCATGAGCGCGGTGCGTTCACGGGCGCGCAGACCATGCGCCGCGGCCGCTTCGAGCAGGCCGAGGGCGGCACGCTGTTCCTCGACGAAATCGGCGATATGCCATTCGATCTGCAGACGCGCTTGCTGCGCGTGCTGTCGGACGGCAATTTCTATCGCGTGGGCGGCCACAATCCGCTGCGCGCGAACGTGCGGGTCATCGCCGCGACCCACCAGAACCTGGAAACCCGCGTCAAGGAAGGGCTGTTCCGTGAGGACTTGTTCCACCGGCTGAACGTGATCCGGCTGCGGTTGCCGCCGCTGCGCGAGCGGCCCGAGGACATCACGCTGCTGGCGCGCCATTTCCTGCAGAAGAGTGCCAAGGAGCTGGGTGTCGAGCCCAAGCGCATGTCGGACGACGCGTTGACCTATGTCAGCACGCTGCCGTTCCCGGGTAACGTGCGCCAGCTCGAAAACCTGTGTAACTGGCTGACTGTGATGGCGCCGGCGCAGACCATCGAGGTCAAGGATCTGCCGCGCGAGATGATCGATTCCGGGCATGGCGAAAGCCTGTCGGCGTCGCGCCCGATGGCCGCCGAGATGCGGCCTGCAGGGGACTACGATGCGCTGGAGACGTCCGACTACAGCATGGGCGCGCCTGGCGGCGATGGCGACACGCTGGTAGCCACGCGTCCGCCGATGGTGGCGACGTCGCCGGCCATGGCGCCTGCCTATGCCGCACCGGCTGTCACGCAAAGCTGGGAAAGCCTGCTGGCCGGCGAGGCAAAGTCGATGCTGGAGTCCGGGCAGCCGGAAGTCATGGATGCATTGACGCGCCGCTTCGAGAAGGCCGTGCTGGAAGCCGCGCTCGGCGTCACGCGCGGGCGGCGTGTGGAAGCGGCTACCCGACTCGGAATTGGCCGGAATACGATTACGCGGAAGCTCCAGGAGCTTGGTTTCGACTGAGATCCGGTTGCAAGCCCCGCGCAAGCGTGAAGGGAGGCCCTGTCGGGCCTCCCTTTTTCAATGCGGAGCCTGTTTATGGGCTGACGGGTTCGGGCGCCTCGTCCACCCTGAACGCGGGAAGCCAGACGTCGGGCCCGGGCGCCAGCAGGATCCTGCCTCGCGCCGATACCCGCTTGCCGGCCAGCTTGCGGGCCTGGGGAATCGTCATGCCGCGTAGTTCCCAGAAGTCAAACTCGTCCGTTTCCAGCATGATCGTCGGAAATGGGTCGTTGCCCCGGATCTGGATCTCTCCCACCAGCGTCTGCGGTGGCTCGGCGGGCGGATCGGTGGCGCATGCCGTGATGCCGAGTACGGCAAGGACTGCGGCAAGGGTTGCGGCGAAGCTTGCTTTCACCGTCGGCTCCACAATGGGCGGGGCGCACGTGCGCCCCTGTACATGTCTCATTGAAGCACGACGGACAGCGTGATGTCGGCTGGAGCGCTCACTGGCTCGATGGCCGTGTCGCTGACGGCCGTACGCGAGGGAATCGAAATCAG
Organism: Cupriavidus sp. HE11; assembly: GCF_056097175.1. Lineage (NCBI taxonomy): Bacteria > Pseudomonadati > Pseudomonadota > Betaproteobacteria > Burkholderiales > Burkholderiaceae > Cupriavidus > Cupriavidus sp. HE11. The sequence continues at coordinate 420,274 of NZ_CP184464.1, read as the reverse complement.
TCGATGACCATCATGCCGACTGTTGCAGCTTCAAGACCCTTTCCGCCATTTCCGCAAATCCTTCGCCACCGGCTGCATCGGTGATGTAGGCGGGTTTCACTGGCAGTTTGTCCAGAATGTCGCGCACATTGGCGACGCCGACGGACAGCGGGAAATGGCCGAACATCGCCACGTCGTTGGCCGAATCGCCAATGAACAGCCACTCGTCGCGCTGGACGTCGATGTCGTCCCCGAGTAATTCCTCTACACAGAGCCGGCTCATCGACAGCTTGTCGTGGTGGCCGAACCAGCCGTTGACGTGGATCGAGCTGACGGTGGCGGTCATGCCGGCGCCGCGCATGATGGCCACGATGCGGTCGACGGCGGCCTGGGGCAGCGGCGACACGTCCTCTGCGTGGTCGATGGCCAGGTCGGCCGCGTGCCATGCCTGGTCCGAGGCCAGCGCGCAGCCCGGCACTTCGCGCAGGATTTCCTGGCCCAGCGCATGGATCCGGAACAGGTTGGCCTCGCGCGTGGCGGCATCGTCGAGAAAACGGGTGATGAGCTTGTTGTCGACGAGATGTGAATAGAACGCACCATTTTCGCCGATGATCGCGTCTACGGGCCACAGGCGTGTCAGGATTTCCGCCCATGCGATGCAGCGCCCCGTCACCGGGATCACGTGCAGTCCGGCCCGTTTCAGCCGGTCGAGCGCGACGTAGGTGGCGGCGGGCAGGCGGCCATCGGTGGTCAGGGTGCCGTCGATGTCGGTCAGAATCCCGCGGACACGGCGCAGCGCGCTGTCGGGCAGGGCGGAAAAGGAGGTCGGTACGGTCATGGCGGGGGATTGTAGCCGTGGCGGCCGGCGCCTGGCGGGGCAATTGTCTGTCGTCAATATGCTGCAACATTCCCTTGCGCAAGGGCGGGTTTGCCCGGTGTTCGATGACATCGGAGCGGCGTAACATGCCTGTCACAAAAAATGCATACAGTCGGTCGCTTTTTCAAAAAAACTGTCGCACCGAACGGCCTCAGGAGAAATGCCAATGTCCTTCCCGCGCTTCGCGTTGAAATTCGCCGCAGTGGCCAGCCTGGCCCTGGCCGGCACGGCCCACGCAGCCGTAGAGATCCAGTGGTGGCACGCCATGCAGGGCGCGCTGAACGACAAGGTGAACGAGATCGCCAACAAGTTCAACGCCAGCCAGTCCGACTACAAGATCGTGCCCGTGAACAAGGGCAACTACGACGAGACGATGGCTGCCGGCATCGCCGCGTTCCGCGCTGGCGGCGCCCCGGCCATCCTGCAGGTGTTCGAGGTTGGCACCGCCACGATGATGAGTGCCAAGGGCGCCATCAAGCCGGTGTCCGTCATCATGAAGGAAGCGGGCGAGAAGTTCGACCAGAAGGCCTATATCCCGGCCGTGGCGGGTTACTACACCTCGTCGAAGGGCGAGATGCTGTCGTTCCCGTTCAACAGCTCGACCACCGTCTTCTATTACAACAAGGACGCCTTCAAGAAGGCTGGCCTGTCGGCTCCGCCGAAGACCTGGCCCGAGGTGATGCAGTATTCGGCCAAGCTCAAGGCGGCCGGCAGCAGCTGCGCCTACACCACCGACTGGCAGAGCTGGGTGCACCTGGAGAGCTTCTCGGCCTGGCACAACACGCTGTTCGCGACCAAGAACAACGGCTTTGGCGGCACCGACGCGCGTCTGGTGTTCAACAGCCCGCTGCACGTAAAGCACATCACCAACCTGCAGGAAATGGTCAAGAAGGGCTATTTCAGCTACGGCGGCCGCAAGTCGGAGTCGCAGGCCAAGTTCTACAACGGTGAATGCGCGATGTTCACGGGCTCGTCGGCATCGCTGGCAAACATTCGTAAAAACGCCAAGTTCCAGTTTGGCGTGTCGCAGCTGCCGTACTACGCGGACGTGCAGGGCGCCCCGCAGAACACGATCATCGGCGGCGCCTCGCTGTGGGTCATGGGCGGCAAGAAGGCCGAGGAATACAAGGGCGTAGCCAAGTTCTTCACGTTCCTGTCGCAGCCCGAGATCCAGTCCGACTGGCACCAGGCCACCGGCTATCTGCCGCTGACGATGGCCGCCTATGAACTGACCAAGAAATCGGGTTATTACGACAAGAACCCGGGTGCCGACGTGTCGGTCGAGCAGATGGTCGTGAAGACCACCGACAAGTCGCGCGGCGTGCGCCTGGGCAACCTGGTGCAGATCCGCACGATCGTCGACGAGGAACTGGAATCCGTGTGGGCGGGCAAGAAGGAGCCGAAGGCGGCGCTGGACGCGGCCGTGGCACGCGGCAACGAACAGCTGGAACGCTTCCAGAAGACCGCGCGGGAATAACTCCGGCCGGTGCAGGACCCGAGCGGGCGGCGGTACAACCGTCGCCCGCTTGACGTTTGTTCAGTCGTTCAGTCGTTCAGTCTCAGGGCGGAATCCATCCCATGGAAAAACGCGTCGTATTCCGGTCGCCGTGGCTGCCGTATCTGCTGGTGCTGCCGCAGATCGTCATCACGCTGGTCTTCTTCTTCCTGCCGGCCGGGCAGGCGCTGTGGCAGTCGATGCTGCAGCAGGATGCCTTCGGCATCAATCTCGATTTCGTCGGCGCCGACAACTTTGTCACGCTCTGGAACGATCCGAACTACATCGAATCGTTCCAGGTGACAGGCGTATTTGCCATCGGCGTGACCGTGGTGGGCCTGTCGGTAGCGCTGTTGCTGGCGTACTTTGCCGACCGCGTGGTGCGTGCCGCCACCGGTTACAAGACGCTGCTGATCTGGCCGTACGCCGTGGCGCCGGCCGTGGCGGGCGTGCTCTGGATGTTCATGTTCAACCCGACGCTGGGCGTGGTGTCTTTCGCGCTGCGCAAGATCGGCGTGGACTGGAACTACCTGCTCGACAGCAACCAGGCGCTGGCCCTGGTGGTGCTGGCGGCCGCGTGGAAGCAGATCAGCTACAACTTCCTGTTCTTCCTGGCCGGGCTGCAAAGCATTCCCAGGTCGTTGATCGAGGCGGCGGCCATCGATGGCGCCGGGCCGTGGAAGCGCTTCTGGTCGATCGTGTTCCCGCTGCTGTCGCCAACGACGTTCTTCCTGCTGGTGATCAACGTGGTCTACGCGTTCTTCGATACGTTCGCGATCATCGATGCGGTGACGCACGGCGGCCCGTTCAATTCCACGAATACGCTCGTCTACAAGGTGTTCCACGATGGCTTCCGCGGCATGGACATCGGCGGCTCGGCCGCGCAGTCCGTGGTGCTGATGGTGATCGTGATCGCGCTGACCGTGGTGCAGTTCCGCTTCGTGGAACGCAAGGTCCAATACTGACAGGGGGATAGGCAATGGTAGAGCGTCGTCCTGTACTGGACTTCATTACCCACGTGGTGCTGATCCTGGGCATCGTCGTCGTGGCGTTTCCGGTGTACCTGACCTTCGTGGCGTCGACGCTGACGGCCGAGCAGGTGCTGGACGCCCCGATGACGCTGATCCCGGGCGGCCACCTGATCGAAAACTATCGCACGGTGCTGTTCCAGGGCGTGGGCGAATCGGCGTCGCCGGTGTCCACGATGATGAAGAACAGCCTGATCATGGCGCTGGGCATCGCCCTGGGCAAGATTGCGATCTCGATCATCTCGGCCTTCGCGGTGGTCTATTTCCGCTTTCCGCTGCGCAAGGTGTTCTTCTGGATGATCTTCATCACGCTGATGCTGCCGGTGGAAGTGCGGATCCTGCCGACCTACAAGGTGGTGTCGGACCTGGGCCTGCTGGACAGCTACCTCGGGCTGACGATTCCGATCATCGCGTCGGCCACGGCCACGTTCCTGTTCCGCCAGTTCTTCCTGACCATTCCGGACGAACTGGCCGAGGCGGCCCGCATCGACGGTGCCGGCCCGCTGCGCTTCTTCTGGGATGTGGTGCTGCCGCTGTCGCGCACCAGCATCGCGGCGCTGTTCGTGATCCAGTTCATCTATGGGTGGAACCAGTACCTGTGGCCGTTGCTGATCACCACGCAGAAATCGATGACGCCCGTGGTGGTGGGCGTGACGCAGATGATCTCCCGCTCGGGCGATGCGGCCACCGACTGGAACCTGGTAATGGCCACGGTGATGCTGGCGATGATTCCGCCGGCAGTAGTGGTCGTGCTGATGCAACGCTGGTTCGTCAAGGGCCTGGTGGAAACGGAAAAATAAGGTCAGACCATGGCAAAGCTGTCTCTTCGCAACGTACAGAAGACCTACGCCGGCGGCACCCAGGTGGTGCATGGCATCGATATGGAAATCGCCGACGGCGAGTTCATCGTGATCGTCGGCCCGTCGGGCTGCGGCAAGTCCACGCTGCTGCGCATGGTGGCGGGGCTGGAAACGATCACCGGTGGCGAGGTGCATATCGGCGACAAGGTCGTGAACGACCTGGAACCGGCCGAGCGCGACATCGCGATGGTGTTCCAGAACTACGCGCTGTATCCGCACATGAGCGTCTACGACAACATGGCGTACGGGCTCAAGATCCGCGGCATGTCGAAGGCCGAGATCGAACAGCGCGTCAAGCACGCGGCCGGCATCCTTGAACTGGCGCCGCTGCTGGAGCGCAAGCCGCGCGCACTGTCGGGCGGCCAGCGCCAGCGCGTGGCCATGGGCCGTGCCATCGTGCGCGAACCGGCCGTGTTCCTGTTCGACGAACCGCTGTCGAACCTCGATGCCAAGCTGCGCGTGCAGATGCGCCTGGAACTGAAGGACCTGCATCGCCGCCTGAAGACCACCAGCCTGTACGTGACCCATGACCAGGTAGAGGCCATGACGCTGGCCGACCGCATGATGGTGCTCAACGGCGGACGCGTCGAACAGATCGGCACGCCGCTGGAAGTGTATTCGCGCCCGGCCAGCACGTTCGTGGCCAGCTTTATTGGCTCGCCGCCGATGAACCTGGTGCCGGTGGCGCGCAATGGCTCGGGGCAGGGCGCCCAGGGTGGCGAGGCACAGATGCGCGTCCTGCCGAAGGAAGGGCAGGCCGGCGCGGCCACGCTGGGCCATCTGCCGATGGGCCTGCACCTGCCGGAACAGGCGCTGATGGGGTTGCGCCCCGAGCATATCGAACCGTGCGCCACGCACGAGGCGATTGCCGAGGTCGACGTGCGCGTGGTGGAGGCGCTGGGCGCCGACTCGTTTGCCTACGGCACGCTGGGCGGCCAGCCGATCGTGGTGCGGCTGGACAGCCATATGCTCGTGCGCGCCGGCGACAAGCTGCCGATTACCGCATCGGCCGATCACCTGCATTTCTTCGACATGCAGCACGGCAAGCGGATCGAGGCCCTGGCATGAGCGATATCCGGACGAACTGGCCGTATCCGCGGCATATCGCGCACCGTGGCGCCGGCAAGCTGGCGCCCGAGAACACGCTGGCGGCCTTTCGTCATGGCGCGTCGTTCGGCTACCGGATGTTCGAGTTCGACGTGAAGCTGTCCGGCGATGGCAAGCCCGTACTGATGCACGACGCCACGCTGGACCGCACGACCTCGGGCCATGGGCGCGTCGACGCGCTGACGCTTGGCGAGATCGCCTTGCTGGACGCCGGCACCTGGCACAGCCCGGCATTCGCCGGCGAGCCGGTGCCGACGCTGGCGGCCATCGCCCGCTATACGCAGGCCAACGGCTTCCTGGTCAATATCGAGATCAAGCCGGTACCGGGTGCCGAATACCGCACTGGCGCAGCCGTGGCTTTTGACGCACTTTCGTTGTGGAGAGGTGCGGCCGTGCCGCCGCTGCTGTCGTCGTTTTCCGAAGTCGCGCTCGAAGCGGCGCGCCTCGCCGCGCCGAACCTGCCGCGCGCCTTGCTGCTGGACAAGCTGCCGGCAGACTGGCTCGACCGGCTGCGGCGCCTGGATTGCGTGGCGCTGGATTCGAATCATCGCGAACTCGACGCCCGGGTCATCGCAGACGCCCATGCGGCCGGTTTCAAGGTGCTGTGCTACACGGTCAACGACGTGTCCCGGGCGCAGGATCTGCTGTCCTGGGGGCTCGATGGCCTGATTACCGATGCGGTCGATCAGATCGAACCGCAACCGTAACCTTCCTGGAAACTCTGTCTCGATTTTGCATCACGAAAAGTCCCCACTGTTTGGGGGATTACATGCTATGCTCTGCGAGTGAAGACTTAGGTCCTTCCCGCACAACTTGCCCTTTCGGGTCAGGCGGCGAGACCGGGACAGACGGCACCCCCGGGTGCCGTTCGTTCAAGGTGGTAACCGCAGGACCCCCAAGAGTTGTTTGCAATCCGCTAACCGGTCAGGCCGTGTCGCGGAAGGTTGATGAACCCGCTTAACTCCGGCATACCCGGAGAATAGTGAGCGCCCCATGATGCAGCAGTATCAAAGCAATTCGTACCTCTTCGGCGGCAACGCCCCCTATGTGGAAGAGCTGTACGAGGCCTATCTCCAGAATCCCAGCTCGGTTCCCGACAACTGGCGCGCGTATTTCGACGCGATGCAGAATGTCCCGGCTGTGGACGGTTCCAACGCCCGCGATATCCCCCACGCCCCGATCGTCGCCTCGTTCGCCGAGCGCGCCAAGGCTGGCCCCATCAAGACCATTGTTGCCTCGGCCGATTCCGACATGGGCCGCAAGCGCGTCGCTGCCACGCAGCTGATCGCCGCTTACCGCAACATCGGTTCGCACTGGGCCGACCTCGATCCGCTCAAGCGCCAGGAGCGTCCGCCCCTGCCTGACCTGGATCCGGCGTTCTACGGTTTCTCCGAGGCCGACCTCGACATCGTCTTCAATGCCAGCAACACGTATTTCGGCAAGGAGTCGATGAGCCTGCGCGAGCTGCTCAACAACCTCCGTGAGACATACTGCGGCACCATCGGCGCCGAGTTCATGTACGTGAGCGACCAGGCGCAGAAGCGCTGGTGGCAGGAACGCCTGGAAACCACGCGTTCCAAGCCCGTGTTCACGCTGGAGAAGAAGAAGCACATCCTCGACCGCCTGACCGCGGCCGAAGGCCTGGAGCGCTTCCTCCACACCAAGTATGTCGGCCAGAAGCGCTTCTCGCTGGAAGGCGGCGAAAGCTTCATCGCCGCGATGGACGAACTGATCCAGCACGCCGGTTCCAAGGGCGTGCAGGAAATCGTGATCGGCATGGCCCACCGTGGCCGTCTGAACGTGCTGGTCAACACGCTGGGCAAGATGCCCGCCGACCTGTTCGCCGAATTCGAAGGCAAGCACGTCGACGACCTGCCGGCCGGTGACGTGAAGTACCACAAGGGCTTCTCGAGCGATGTCTCGACCGAAGGCGGCCCGGTTCACCTGTCGCTCGCGTTCAACCCGTCGCACCTGGAAATCGTCAACCCGGTGGTGGAAGGCTCGTCGAAGGCGCGCCAGGAACGCCGTGGCGACGCGGGCCACAAGGAAGTGCTGCCGGTGCAGGTGCACGGCGACGCGGCCTTTGCCGGCCAGGGCGTGGTGATGGAAACGCTGAACCTCGCGCAGACCCGCGGCTACGGCACGGGCGGCACGATGCACATCGTCATCAACAACCAGATCGGCTTCACCACCTCGGACCCGCGTGATGCGCGTTCGACGCTGTATTGCACGGACGTGGTCAAGATGATCGAGGCCCCGGTGCTGCACGTGAACGGCGACGATCCCGAAGCCGTGGTGTACGCCATGCAGCTGGCCGTTGACTTCCGCATGGAATTCAACAAGGACGTCGTGGTCGACATCATCTGCTTCCGCAAGCTGGGTCACAACGAGCAGGACACTCCTGCCATGACGCAGCCGCTGATGTACAAGAAGATCGGCCAGCACCCGGGTACGCGCAAGCTGTACGCCGACAAGCTGGTGGCCCAGAACCTGACCGCCGGCGACTTCGGCGACGAGCTGGTCAAGGGCTATCGTGCCGCCATGGACGCAGGCAAGCACACGGTCGACCCGGTCCTGTCGAACTTCAAGAACAAGTTCGCCGTGGACTGGATGCCGTTCCTGAACCGCAAGTGGACCGATGCCGCCGACACCGCTGTTCCCATGACGGAACTGAAGCGTCTGGCCGAGCGCATCACCACGATTCCGGAACAGCTCAAGCTGCACCCGCTGGTGGACAAGGTCATCAAGGACCGTTCCAACATGGGCAAGGGCGAGCAGATGCTGGACTGGGGCATGGGTGAACACCTGGCCTTCGCCTCGCTGGTCGCTTCGGGCTACCCGGTGCGTATCACCGGTCAGGATGCCGGCCGCGGTACCTTCACGCACCGCCACGCCGTGCTGCACGACCAGGCTCGCGAGCGCTGGGATGCCGGCTCGTACGTGCCGCTGCAGAACGTGTCGGACAACCAGGCACCGTTCATGGTGATCGACTCGGTGCTGTCGGAAGAGGCCGTGCTCGGTTTCGAATACGGCTACTCGACCGCCGAACCGAACGCGCTGGTGATCTGGGAAGCCCAGTTCGGCGACTTCGTCAACGGCGCCCAGGTGGTGATCGACCAGTTCATCTCGTCGGGTGAAGTGAAGTGGGGCCGCGCCTCGGGCCTGACGATGATGCTGCCGCACGGCTACGAAGGCCAGGGTCCGGAACATAGCTCGGCCCGTATCGAGCGTTTCCTGCAGCTCTGCGCAGACCACAACATGCAAGTTGTGCAGCCGACCACGCCGGCCCAGATCTTCCACCTGCTGCGTCGCCAGATGATCCGTCTGTTCCGCAAGCCGCTGGTGATCATGACGCCGAAGTCGCTGCTGCGCAGCAAGGACGCCGTGTCGCCGCTGTCCGATCTGGCCAAGGGCCATTTCGAGACCGTGATCCCCGATCACGAGGAACTGAACGCCAGCAAGGTCAAGCGCGTGATCATGTGCTCGGGCAAGGTCTACTACGACCTGGTCAACACCCGCAAGGAACGCGAGGCGGGCGACACCGCGATCATCCGTCTGGAGCAGCTGTATCCGTTCCCGCACAAGGCCGTTGCCGCAGAACTCAAGAAGTACCCCGGCGCGACCGAAATCGTGTGGTGCCAGGACGAGCCGCAGAACCAGGGCGCCTGGTTCTTCGTCCAGCACTACATCATGGAAAACATGACGGAAGGCCAGAAGCTCGGTTATGCCGGTCGTCCCGCCTCGGCTTCGCCGGCGGTGGGCTACTACGCAAAGCACAACGAGCAACAGAAGGCGCTGCTGGATGCCGCGTTCTCCAAGCTCAAGGGCTTTGTTCTGACCAAGTAATTCGTTGGTACCCCGCGGCGGCGCACAGGGATGCGCGCTGCGGGACTACCTGCCTGAAACGAAACACATACGCATACATCGAGGATTTAACAAACCATGGCTATTGTTGACGTCAAGGTTCCGCAACTGTCTGAATCGGTCGCCGAAGCGACCATGCTGAACTGGAAGAAGAAGCCGGGCGAAGCCGTTGCTCAGGACGAAATCCTGATCGAAATCGAAACGGACAAGGTTGTGCTGGAAGTACCGGCTCCGTCGGCTGGCGTGCTGTCGCAGATCGTCAAGAATGACGGCGACACCGTTGTGGCCGATGAAATCATCGCCAAGATCGACACGGAAGCCACCGCTGGCGCCGCCGCTCCGGCTGCTGCCGCCCCGGCTCCTGCAGCTGCCGCTCCGGCCGCTGCCCCGGCCGCCGCTCCCGCTGCTGCTGGCGCCATCGCCATGCCGTCGGCTGCCAAGCTGATGGCCGAAGGCGGCCTGTCGGCCTCGCAAGTTGCCGGCACCGGCAAGGACGGCCGCATCACCAAGGGCGACGTGCTGGCCGCTGGTTCGGCACCGGCACCGGCCGCCAAGGCTGCTCCGGCTCCGGCCGCTGCCAAGCCGGCCCTGCCGCAAGTGTCGGCCCAGGTCGACTTCGCCGCGCTGGGCGACCGCCCGGAAGAGCGCGTGCCGATGAGCCGCCTGCGCGCCCGTATCGCCGAGCGCCTGGTGCAGTCGCAATCGACCAACGCCATCCTGACCACGTTCAACGAAGTGAACATGAAGCCGGTCATGGATCTGCGTAACAAGTACAAGGACCGCTTCGAGAAGGAACACGGTGTGAAGCTGGGCTTCATGTCGTTCTTCGTGAAGGCCGCCGTTCACGCGCTGAAGAAGTACCCGATCATCAACGCTTCGGTTGATGGCAACGACATCGTCTACCACGGCTACTTCGACATCGGTATCGCCGTTGGCTCGCCGCGTGGTCTGGTGGTGCCGATCCTGCGCAACGCCGACCAGATGAGCCTGGCCGACATCGAGAAGAAGATTGCCGAGTTCGGTGCCAAGGCCCGTGACGGCAAGCTGTCGCTGGAAGACCTGACCGGCGGTACGTTCTCGATCTCGAACGGCGGTACGTTCGGTTCGATGCTGTCGACCCCGATTATCAACCCGCCGCAATCGGCCATCCTGGGCGTTCACGCCACCAAGGACCGCGCCGTGGTGGAAGACGGTCAGATCGTGATCCGTCCGATGAACTACCTGGCCATGTCCTATGACCACCGTATCATCGACGGCCGCGAAGCCGTTCTGGGTCTGGTGGCCATGAAGGAAGCGCTGGAAGATCCGGCCCGCCTGCTGCTGGACCTGTAATCGGTCCTGTCCCCAGACAGACACTCCGTCTTTCGTTTGTCGTCGTCCCCGCACTCCGGTGCGGGGACCCGGCGAGCGCATCGTCCACACGATGCCGCCGGATGCCTGCCAGATTGGCGCGGGCATGACGTGCCAAAGAGATATTTCCCATGAGCAAACAATTCGACGTGCTGGTGATCGGCGCCGGCCCCGGCGGCTACATCGCCGCCATTCGTGCTGCCCAGCTGGGCCTGAACGTGGCTTGCCTGGAAGGCAACGCCTATGACGATCCCAAGGGCGAAGCCCGTCTGGGCGGTACCTGCCTGAACGTGGGCTGCATTCCGTCCAAGGCGCTGCTGGCTTCCTCGGAAGAGTTCGAGAACGCCTCGCACCACCTGGCCGACCACGGCATCACCGTGGGCGACATCAAGGTCGACGTGGCCAAGATGCTCAAGCGCAAGGACGACATCGTCGGCAAGATGACCAAGGGCATCGAGTTCCTGTTCCGCAAGAACAAGGTCACGCTGTTCAAGGGCTACGGCAAGTTCGCCGGCAAGGCAGCCGAAGGCTTCCAGGTCGAAGTGAACGGCGAAACGCTGACCGCCAAGCAGGTCATCATCGCCACGGGTTCGAAGGCCCGTCACCTGCCTGGTATCACCGTCGACAACAAGCTGATCAGCGACAACGAAGGCGCGCTGAAGTTTGAGTCGGTGCCGAAGAAGCTGGGCGTGATCGGCGCCGGCGTGATCGGTCTGGAACTGGGTTCGGTGTGGCGCCGTCTGGGTGCCGACGTGACCGTGCTGGAAGCGCTGCCCGCATTCCTGGGTGCTGCCGACGAAGGCGTGGCCAAGGAAGCCCAGAAGCTGCTGACCAAGCAGGGCCTGAAGTTCAACCTGAGCGTCAAGGTCAATGAAGTCAAGACCGGCAAGGACAACGTCACCGTTGCCTACACCGACAAGGACGGCAAGGACCAGACGCTGGAAGTCGATCGCCTGATCGTGTCGGTTGGCCGCGTGCCGAACACCGACAACCTGGGCCTGGAAGCCGTTGGCCTGGGCGTGGATCAGCGTGGCTTCATCGAGGTTGACGACCACTGCCAGACCAAGGTGCCGGGCATCTGGGCAATCGGCGACGTGGTGCGTGGCCCGATGCTGGCGCACAAGGCGGAAGACGAAGGCGTGGCCGTGGCCGAGCGCATCGTCGGCCAGAAGCCGCACATCGACTTCAACACGGTTCCCTGGGTCATCTACACCTTCCCGGAAATTGCCTGGGTCGGCAAGACCGAACAGCAGCTCAAGGCCGAAGGCCGCGAGTACAAGTCGGGCCAGTTCCCGTTCATGGCCAACGGCCGTGCACTGGGCATGGGCGCTGCCGACGGTTTCGTGAAGATGCTGGCCGATGCCAAGACCGACGAGATCCTGGGCGTGCACATTGTGGCAGCCAATGCTTCGGACCTGATCGCCGAAGCCGTGGTGGCCATGGAGTTCAAGGCGGCAAGCGAAGACATCGGTCGCGTCTGCCACCCGCACCCGTCGATGTCGGAAGTCATGCGCGAAGCCGCGCTGGCCGTCGATAAGCGTCAGCTGAACATGTAATACCCGTTCACCTCCTGGTGAGCACCGGCGCGCCGCGATACCTGCGGCGCGCCGTTTTCGCTTGAAGCACCCCGGTATTTCCAGGCCCCGACATGAACGTCACCGAGTTTTACGAACACGAACTCAAGCAGCGCGGCTATCAGTCCGACGAGGCGCAATTGCGCGCCGTGGCGCGGCTGCAGCAGTGCTACGACGAGTGGGTGGCGTACAAGAGCCGCCGCAACAACGCGCTGAAGAAGCTGCTGGTACATCCCGACGTGCCGAAGGGCGTGTACATGTGGGGTGGGGTGGGGCGCGGCAAGTCGTTCCTGATGGACAGCTTCTATTCCTGCGTGCCCGTGGTGCGCAAGACCCGGCTGCATTTTCACGAATTCATGCGCGAGGTGCATCGCGAGCTTGAGGAGCTGCGGGGCCGTCCCGACCCGCTCGACGAGCTGGCCAAGCGCATCGCGCGCCGCTTTCGCCTGATCTGCTTCGACGAGTTCCACGTCAGCGACGTGGCCGACGCGATGATCCTGCACCGCCTGCTGCAACAGCTGTTCGACAACGGCGTGCAGTTCGTGATGACGTCGAACTATCGTCCTGACCTGCTGTACCCGGACGGCCTGCATCGCGACCGCGTGCTGCCGGCCATCCAGTTGCTGCAGACGAAACTGGACGTGCTGAACGTCGACGCCGGTATCGACTATCGCAAGCGGGCGCTGGAGCAGGTGCAGGCGTACCACACGCCGCTGGGCCGCGAGGCAAGCGCCGCACTGCGCGATGCGTTCGTGTCGATTGCCGGCACAGCCGACGAATCGCCGATTCTCCATATCGAGCATCGCGAGATCAAGGCGCTGCGCAAGGCCAACGGCGTGGTCTGGTTCGACTTCGCCACCCTGTGCGGCGGACCACGCTCGCAGAACGACTATCTGGAAATTGCCTCGCAATTCCATACGGTGATTCTCTCGGACGTGCCGAAGATGACGCCGCGCATGTCGTCGGAGGCGCGCCGTTTCACCTGGCTGATCGACGTGTTCTACGACCACAAGGTCAAGCTGCTGATCTCCGCCGAAGTGCCGGCCGACGAGCTGTATAACGAAGGGCAGATGGCCAATGAATTCCACCGGACCGTGTCGCGCATCATCGAGATGCAGTCGCGAGAGTACCTGGAATCGGAACGCCGGGTGATGGACACCTCGCTGACCTGATCAGCCTGAAATCCAGGTGGCCGGCAAGCCACCGTTGTTTGCCGGACACCGGCGGGGGCCGATTCTGAGGTCGTTCCGCCAAGTTTGATTTGTATCAAGGTAGGGCGCGCTCAAGATACCTAGTATCCACTGGGTAATAAAAGCGCGCCATGCCGTCTCCAACTACCGCCCCCCTCGCGCCAAGTCTGGCATCTGCCAGTGCATTTGCCGACCCATTCGACGCCCCTTCTGCCGGGCGGGCATTGGCGTCTTCTCCAGCTTCCTCCGCGCTTTCCACCGCTTCATCCACCGACTGCTTCCATTGTGGGCAGCCGCTGAAGGCCGCCGCGCCGTTTGTCGCCCAGATCGACGGTCAGCCACGCGCCTTTTGCTGCGGTGGCTGCCAGACCTTGGCGCAGACGCTGCACGCGGCCGGCTTCGGGCATCTTTACGGCGATGTCACGCGCTTTGCGCGTCCGATCGACGCCGAAGCCCGGCGCGAGGCCGAGCCGGTGTGGGCCGCCTATGACACCCCGGAATTGCGTAGCCAGTTCGTGCGCCAGGCCGGCGACGGCCGCTCCGAGGTGACGCTGGCGCCGGAAAACATCCGTTGTGCCGCCTGCGCCTGGTTGATTGAGCAGCATCTGGGGCAGTTGGAAGGGGTGGAGTCGGTGGTTGCCAATGTGGCGACGCGCCGCGTGATCGTGCGCTGGCGCAATGAATCGCAAGGCGTTGCCGATCTGCTGTCCAGCCTGGCCGATATCGGCTACGCGGCATGGCCGTTCGAAGCGTCGCGCTCCGACCAGCAGGATCGCCGCGAACGCCGCAGTTTGCTGATGCGGATGGCCGTGGCGATGCTCGGCATGATGCAGGTGATGATGTACGCGTGGCCGCTCTATACGCACGAGGCCACGATCGATCCCGGCCAGCTGCAGTTGATGCGCTGGGCCAGCTTCGCCTTGACCGTTCCTGTCGTTCTCTATTCCGCCTGGCCGATCTTTGCCGGCGCCTGGCGGTCCCTGCGTCACCGCCACATGGGCATGGACGTGCCTGTCGCCATTGGCGTGGCGGCAGGCTTCCTGGCCAGTGCCGTCGCCACCGCGCGCGGTGTGGGCGAGGTGTATTTCGACTCCGTGACGATGTTCGTCGCGTTCCTGTTGCTGGCACGCTACCTGGAACTGCGGGTGCGCCAGGCCTCGCGCAGCGGTGCGGAAATGCTGGCGCGGCAGCTGCCGGCCACCTGCGAGCGGCTGGCACAGGCCGGTGGCGCGGGCGAGCGTATCCCGGTTGCCCGACTGCAGCCGGGCGACCGCATCCGGGTCAAGGCCGGTGAGATCGTGCCCGCCGACGGCGTGGTGCTGGCAGGCGCGAGCGAACTCGATGAATCGATGCTGACGGGCGAGGCGCGTCCGGTAAAGCGCGCGGTGGGCGACACCGTGCTGGCGGGCTGTTTCAACGCGGCCAGCCCGCTCGAAGTCCGGATCGACCGCATCGGCGCACAGACACGGCTGGCGGAGATCGTGGCCGTGCTCGATCGCGCGCTGGCGGACAAGCCCCGGCTGGCGCAAGTGGCCGATCGCGTGGCCGGCTGGTTCGTCGGCACCCTGCTGGTCATGGCTGTGGTGACCGGGGCGGTCTGGGCGGTATGGATCGATCCGTCGCGTGCGCTGCTGGTGACCGTGGCGGTGCTGGTGGTGAGTTGTCCGTGTGCGCTGTCGCTGGCAACGCCGGCCGCGCTGGCGGCGGCGGGAGCCGCGCTGTCGCGGCGCGGCGTGTTGCTGACGCGTGCGCATGCGCTCGAAGCCCTGGCACGCGTGACCGATGTGGTGCTCGACAAGACGGGCACGCTGACCGAAGGGCGTTTTGCACTGGTCTCCACACAGGCATTCGGCGCGCCCGATGCGCAGGCCTGCCGGCGCCTGGCGGCCGCCGTGGAGCGCGGCGGCGAGCATCCGATTGCCCGGGCGCTGACGGAAGCCTGCGACGACGCGGCCACGAGCCATCCGACGGTAAGCGATCTGCGCAACGTACCGGGCCAAGGACTCGAAGCCTTGGTGGATGGTCGTCGGCTTCGCCTGGGGCGCCGCGAATACGTGGCTGCCTTGTCGTCCGGGGCTGAATCCAATGCGCGGGGGCATGAGCGCCACCCGGGCGCCACGGAGGTCTGGCTTGGGGACGACACAGGGCTGCTCGCATGTTTTCAGCTGGCCGATGTCGAGCGTGCCCAGACCCGCGCGCTGCTGCGCGCGCTCGGCTCGCAGGGTGTGCGCTGCCATCTGGTGTCTGGCGACGGCGCGGCAGCCGTGCGCTGGTGGGCGGATCGTTTCGGCATGGATACCGCACTCGGCGGCGTGACGCCCGAAGGCAAGCGCGAGTACGTGGCCGCATTGCAGCAGCGTGGCGCGGTGGTGCTGGCGGTGGGCGATGGCATCAACGACGCCCCGGTGCTGGCACAGGCCCAGGTATCGATCGCCATCGGCAGCGGAGCGCCGCTGGCGCAGGCGGGGGCCGATGCGGTGCTGACGCACGGCGGCGTCGCGGAGATCGCGACCGCCATCGGCGCTGCACGTCGCGCCCGCCGCGTGGTGCGGCAGAACCTGGGGTGGGCCTTTGCCTACAACGTGGTTGCCATCCCGCTAGCCGCAACGGGCCATGTCACGGCCTGGATGGCCGGGATTGGCATGTCGGTGTCATCGCTGCTGGTGGTGGCCAACGCGTGGCGGCTGCTGCGCGTCAAGGCCGCGGCGCCGGAAGCGCGGGAAGGGGAGTCCTGATGGAAACGCTATATCTGCTGGTGCCGATGAGCCTGGTGCTGGTGGCATTGATCGCGGGGGTCTTGTGGTGGGCGCTGCATGCGGGTCAGTACGACGACCTGGATCGGCCCGCGCAAGCCATCCTGCTTGATAACGACAAGCCGCAGGGGCCCGAGCGCGCCCGGTAGGGCGAAGCGGGCAGGTGCGTGCAGGTGCGTGCAGGTGCAGGACCGGTGCACAGACATTACCCGGCGAAAACAGTTCGTGTGTGGTGCGCAAGGATTGATTGAAGTCAACGCGACGACCGCGCTGTTTTTCTAAAGTCACACAGTCAATAGGTTTATTCTTACTTAGCTTGGGGGTCTGAATGGCTGTCACCACCGCGTCTCCACGCGTCGACACCTTCAACTACGGTGTAGTGCGGCAGTTTGCCGTCATGACCGTTGTCTGGGGCATTGTCGGCATGGCCGTAGGCGTTCTGCTTGCGGCGCAACTGATCTGGCCGGATCTGAATTTCAACACGCCGTGGCTGTCGTTCGGCCGACTGCGTCCGCTGCACACCAACGCGGTGATCTTCGCGTTTGGCGGCAGCGCGCTGTTCGCCACGTCGTACTACGTGGTGCAGCGCACCTGCCAGGCGCGCCTGTTCTGCGGGCCGCTCGCGGCGTTCACGTTTTGGGGCTGGCAAATCGTCATCGTGGCTGCCGCGATCACGCTGCCGATGGGCATCACTAGCTCGAAGGAGTATGCCGAGCTCGAATGGCCGATCGACATCCTGATCACGCTGGTCTGGGTGGCGTACGCCATCGTCTTTTTCGGCACGATTGTCAAGCGCAAGACCCGGCACATCTACGTTGCCAACTGGTTTTTCGGCGCTTACATCCTGACCATCGCCATCCTGCATATCGTCAACAACATCGAGATGCCGGCGTCGATGTGGAAGTCGTATTCCGCCTATGCGGGCGTGCAGGACGCCATGATCCAGTGGTGGTACGGCCATAACGCAGTGGGCTTTTTCCTGACCACCAGCTTCCTGGGAATGATGTACTACTTCATTCCGAAGCAGGCAGAGCGTCCGATCTATTCCTACCGGCTGTCGATCGTCCACTTCTGGGCGCTCAACTTCACCTACATGTGGGCCGGCCCGCACCATCTGCAATACACCGCGCTGCCTGACTGGGCGCAGTCGCTGGGCATGGTGTTCTCGCTGATCCTGCTCGCGCCGTCGTGGGGCGGCATGATCAACGGCATCATGACCATGTCGGGTGCGTGGCACAAGCTGCGTACCGATCCGATCCTCAAGTTCCTGGTGGTGGCGCTGTCGTTCTACGGTATGGCCACGTTCGAGGGCTCGATGATGTCGATCAAGACCGTGAACGCGCTGTCGCATTACACGGACTGGACGATCGGCCACGTCCATTCGGGCGCGCTCGGCTGGGTCGCGATGATCTCGATCGGCTCGCTGTACTACCTGATCCCGCGCCTGTTCGGCGAAAAGCAGATGTACAGCACGCGCCTGATCGAGCTGCACTTCTGGGTCGCCACGATCGGCGTGGTGCTCTATATCGCCTCGATGTGGATCGCCGGTGTGATGGAAGGCCTGATGTGGCGTGCCACGCAGCCGGACGGCACGCTGACGTACGCGTTCGTGGAAGCGGTCAAGGCCAAGTATCCGTTCTACCTGATCCGTCTGGCGGGTGGCCTGTGCTTCCTGGGCGGCATGTTCATCATGGCCTACAACGTGTTCCGCACCATCGCCGGCAAGCCGACCGTGGATGCGCCGATTCCGGCCAGCCTGCCGGCTTCCGCCCACTGACAAGCCGAGGACGCAAACGATGTCTCAGAATCAAGGATTTTTCAGGCACGAGACGCTGGAGAAGAACGTCGGCTGGCTGATTATCGCGACCATCATCGTGGTCAGCATTGCCGGCCTGGTGCAGATCGTGCCGTTGTTCTTCCAGCACTCCACCACCCAGCCCGATCCGGGCATCACGCCGTACTCGCCGCTACGGCTGATGGGGCGCGATATCTATATCCGTGAAGGCTGCGTGGGGTGCCACTCGCAACAGGTGCGCACGCTGCAGGCCGAAACCGAGCGCTATGGCCATTTCTCCACGGCTGGCGAGTCGGTGTACGACCACCCGTTCCTGTGGGGCTCCAAGCGTACGGGCCCCGATCTGGCTCGCGTGGGCGGCCGCTATTCCGACGACTGGCAGCGCATCCACCTGCGCAATCCGCGTGACGTGGTGCCCGAATCGGTGATGCCGTCGTATCCGTGGCTCGAAAAAACGCCGCTGCCGACCGATTCGGTCCAGGCGCGCATGCGCGCACTGAAGCGCCTGGGCGTGCCCTATAGCGACGCCGAGATTGCGGGCGCACCGGAAGAGCTGGTGGGCAAGACCGAGGAGGACGCCATGGTCGCGTACCTGCAGGGTCTGGGCCTGAACCGTCGTAACGTCCGCCTGGACACGGCCCCCGCGCCTGCCCCGGCGGCACCAGCGGCCGAGAGCGCCGCGCCCGCGAAGGAGTGACGCCATGGTCATCGTGACTTCCATCGCCACTGTCCTGTCGCTGCTGACGTTCCTGGCGATCTGCTGGTGGGCCTGGTCGGCGGGCCGCAAGGCGGCCAACGAGGAATCGGCGATGCTGCCGTTTGCCTTGCCGGACGAACATAACAATCCAAGCCGGAACTAGTAACCATGAGCGATTTCATTTCCGATTTCTGGGGCTACTACATCGCGGCCATCGCGCTCATTGGTATTGTCTGGTGCGTGTGGCTGCTGTTTTCGCAACGAAAGATGCCGAAGGGCATCAGCACCACCGACGACACCGGGCATGTCTGGGATGACGACCTGCGCGAGCTGAACAATCCGCTGCCACGCTGGTGGATGTGGATGTTCCTGCTGGCCTGCGTGTTCAGTGTGGGCTACCTGGTGCTCTACCCGGGCCTTGGCACATACGCCGGGGTGCTGAAATTCTCGACGCAGGGCGAACTTGCCGCGCATCGGGAAGCCGCCGAGAAGATGCAGCACGAGATCTATGCCAAGTACCTGAAGATGGACGTCAAGCAGGTGGCGGCGGACCCCGATGCACGTGAAATCGGCCAGCGCCTGTTCCTGAACTACTGCGCCCAGTGCCATGGTTCGGACGCCCGCGGCAGCCGCGGTTTCCCGAACCTGACCGACAACGACTGGCTCTATGGCGGTGACCCCGAAACGATCCAGCAGACGATCACGAAGGGCCGTAACGGCGTGATGCCGCCGTTTGCGGGCACGATCGATGCCAAGCTGGCCGGCGATACGGCGCAGTATGTGCGGTCGCTGTCGGGGCTCACATACGATCCGATCCGGGCGTCGCGCGGCGAAAGCACGTTCAAGTCGACCTGCGCGGCATGCCATGGCGCGAGCGGCAAGGGTAACCAGGCGCTTGGCGCGCCGAACCTGTCCGATAACGTCTGGCTGTACGGCAGTTCGGAAGGCGTGATCGTCGAGGCCATCCTGAAGGGGCACAACGGCCATATGCCGGCCCACGAGGAAATCCTGACACCCGAGCGCATCCGCATGCTGACTGCGTACGTGTGGGGCCTGTCGAACACCAGCACGAGTGCCGCGCCCACAGGGCAATGACAAACCGCTCTCCGGTCCGGACGGCATGCCGTCCGGCCGGGAGCATGAGGGCTGAATAATGAGCGCGCCCCTGGAATCTCCCCCCACTTCCCGCGAATCAAGCGAGGCCGCCTGGCGGCCCGCACCTCCACCCAAGTCGGCGGCCGACGCCACCGAGGAGGCGCTGTACGAAGTACGGCGCAAGATCTACCCGCGCTCGGTCACGGGTGCCTTCTCGAGCTGGCGGGTCTGGCTGGTCATCCTCACGCAACTGGTCTACTACGGTACGCCGTGGCTGCAATGGAACGATCGTCAGGCAGTGCTGTTCGATCTCGGTGCCCGCAAGTTCTATATCTTCGGACTGGTGCTGTGGCCCCAGGACGTGATCTACCTGGCGGTGCTGCTGGTCATCTCGGCGCTGGCGCTGTTTCTGTTCACGGCCATCGCAGGGCGGCTGTTTTGCGGCTACGCGTGTCCACAGACGGTCTACACCGAGATCTTCATGTGGATCGAGCGTCGTGTCGAAGGCGACCGCATTGCCCGCATCCGGCTGGACGGCGATCCGTGGAGCTTGCGCAAGATTCGTCTCAAGGCGACCAAGCACTCGCTGTGGATCCTGATCGCGCTGTGGACAGGCTTCACGTTCATCGGCTACTTCGCCCCGATCCGCGAACTGGGCGGCGAAGTCCTGCACTGGACGCTGGGCCCTTGGCAGGCGTTCTGGATGCTGTTCTATGCGTTTGCCACGTGGGGCAATGCCGGGTTCATGCGCGAGCAGGTGTGCAAGTACATGTGCCCGTATGCGCGCTTCCAGAGCGTAATGGTGGATCGCGATACGTATGTCGTGACCTACGACGTGGGTCGTGGCGAACCGCGCGGCAGCCGGTCGCGCAAGGTCGATCACCATGCGGCGGGCCTGGGCGACTGCGTGAACTGCAGCATCTGTGTGCAGGTATGCCCGACTGGCATCGATATCCGTGACGGGCTGCAGTACGAGTGCATCGGCTGCGGCGCGTGTATCGATGCCTGCGACCAGGTCATGGACAAGATGGAGTATCCGCGCGGACTGATCCGGTACACATCGGAAAACGCGATGCGCAAGAAGCTGTCGGCATCGGACGCGCGCAAGCGCTTGCTGCGTCCCCGCACGGTTGTCTACACGGCGATCTGGCTGGCGCTGACGGTGGGCTTTTTTGCGTCGCTGGCCATGCGTACGCCGCTCAAGGTCGACATCATTCGTGACCGTGGCGCGCTGGGGCGCGAAGTGGAAGGCCGCTGGATCGAGAACGTGTACCGGTTGCAGCTGATCAATGCGACCGAGGCACCAATGAAGTTCCACGTGCAGGCACAGAGCGCCGAGCTGAAAGGCCTGATCGTGGAGTACGACCACGGCGCGGAATCGCTGTCGCCCACCTCGAATCGCCTGCTGCCAATCCGCATTCGCGTGCCGATCGACGATGCGAAGCAGGGTACGCACAAGATCGAGGTGACAGTTACCGCCGAGACCGAAGCCGAGCGCAAGGTGGATATCCGGCAAAGCACGAGTTTCATCGTTCCTCGCAATCTGTGATGCTGTCACCGATGGTGAACCGGGACGGATGCCAATAGGAGAGCGCAATGACCCAACACCCCGCAAAGCCCTGGTACAGGGAACCATGGCCCTGGATTCTGATGAGTGGTCCGCTGCTGGCGATGGTCGGTTGCGGTATCACGATCTGGCTGGCGAACACCCATGCCGATGTGCCGGTGACCGACGCCACCCGCCATGGACTGGTAGTGGAGAAGGCAAGCGCCGATCGCGCTGAACAGACCGCGAGGCGCCCATGAGACTGCGCTGGCTGATGTGGGTGCTATGGCCGGCGTTTCTGATGGGCGGTGCGGCCACGGCGGTGGTGTTCTCGGTGGTAGATCCCGGAGATCTGAATTTCTTCGGACATCCGGTCGAGGCGTCGCGGCAGGCGATCTACACTGTGGGGTTTCTGGTAGCGTGGCTGTTCTGCGCGTTGTCCAGCGGGCTCACGCTGTACACGATGCCGGTGAAGCTTAGTGACACCGATGAACTCGAGTAGGCAATGCAGAATTGCACTGCAAAAGACAAAGGCCGCGCCGGAAGTGTTCCGGCGCGGCCTTTGGCGTGATGTTCCGTGCGGGTTCGGTCTGTCTCAGCAGGACCGGCTGTACACCTGCTTGATACCTGCCATATCGACGAGCTTCACATGTCGCTGACGAATCTGGATCAGGCCTGCTTCGGCAAAGCGCGAGAACAGGCGGCTGACGGTCTCGAGTTTCAGGCCCAGGTAGCTGCCGATTTCCTCGCGGCTCATGCGCAGAACGAACTCGGTGGACGAATAACCGCGTGCCGACAGACGCTCGGACATGTTCACGAGAAAAGCGGCCAGGCGCTCTTCGGCGCGCATCGAGCCCAGTGTGATCAGCATGACCTGGTCCTGCGAGATTTCCTTGCTCATCAGGCGCAGGAACTGGCCTTGCAGCGAGGGCAGGGTGCTGGAGAGCGATTGCAGGTCGTCATAGCGCACGACGCAGACTTCGGTGTCCTCCAGCGCGGTGGCGTCGGAAGCGTGCTGCATCTCGCTGAGGCCGTCGAGGCCAATGACTTCGCCGGGCAGGTGAAAACCGGTGATCTGGGTGCGCCCGTCTTCCATGGTGACGTGCGTCTTCAGTGTTCCGAAGCGAATGGCGTACACCGCGTTGAGCGGTTCGCCCATGCGGTAAAGCGTTTCGCCCTTGTGAACACGCACGCGTTCCTGCACGAGCGTGTCCATCTTCGCCAGGTCTTGTTGCGACATGCCCACGGGCAGGCAAAGCTGGCCCATGGCACATGTGGAACAACGGGGCGACATCTCGGTGACGGGGATGGAAGTCAACAATTGAAGTGCTCGTTATGAATGCGCTTGCAGCGAGGGCGCGATGCAGGCATTTTACAGCGTCATGTGACGCAGAAGCGAGGAACAGTTGCCATTTGGTGTGCTTTTAAGCGTTTTTCTGATGGCCTTGCTCGGTGGTATGCATTGCGCTGCCATGTGTGGAGGAATTGCTATTGCTGCGGAGCAGAAACACCCGCGGGATGTGGCAATTGTCTTGCATCGTTCCACGCGTCAATGGTGGACTGCGTTGTGCATCATGCATGCGGGGCGCATTACGACATACATGCTGCTTGGCGCGGTGATGGGTGCGGTGGGCGCGACGGTGTGGCGACAGGATTATCTGCCGCTGCAGCGCTGGCTCTATGCGGCGGGCAGCATGATGCTGGTGATCACGGGTCTGTGGTTGTTGCGTGGACGCGTGATGCGATCCGACTGGATCGAGCGTCTGGCGTCGCTGGCCGCAGTACACGTGGTTCAACGTGCACGTGCGATGGCCGGGCGACTGCCGATGCGGCTGCGCGGCAAGCAGCGCGCGGCACCGCTGGTGCGTCGATACGGGATGGGCCTGGCATGGGGGCTCGTACCGTGTGGAATGGTCTATGGTGCACTTGCGCTGGCGCTGCTGGCTGGCAACGCGGTATCGGGTGCGCTGGTGATGGGGGCGTTCGGTCTGGGCACGCTGCCGAACCTGCTGGTGATCTCGGGGTTGTCGGGATACCTGCGGCAACTCTCCCGCAAGCCCGCGGTGCGCGTGGCGTCGGGCCTGGTGGTGATCGGATTTGGCGTGCTGGGGGTGGCCCGGGCAATATGGCTGCCGGATACCCTGGCCCAACACGGCTTTTGCGTGGTGTTCTGAATCGGCCACAGCGGCGGGTTGCGGGCGGGGCCGGGAATGCCATACAATCCCGAGAACCACGGTATCGCGCCGCACCATGCTCGGGGCGCCGCTGGGGCCGCATCCCTGATCTGGGGAGCGTGCCCAGGGTTTCTGGCCACCCCGGTGCGCCGGAAACGTCTCCACAGTCCATCCGGTTCAAAAGATCTGGTTAAAAGGCCGGCTGCGGTTGGGAAGATGGCGCCGGTCAGGGCGGGGTTGCCTGAGCCGATATCGTCTTGTTTCTTGCCGTCTTGGCCATCCGGTGGCCCTGGCGAATGTCCGCCCCGAAGGGAGAAGGCGCGACGCAAGAGGTCCGTTGACTGGTGAAACTGGCCAGCGCCGGACGATCTCCTGCCGGATCGACCCGGCAATTCGATGCAAAAGAACGAGGTGCGCACGGCTGCGCTGCATTAGCGGGCGAGCTGGCTGCGCGATGAAATGGCGGTGGCTTCGGCCTCGCTGTATCTGCAATCTCCAGTGCCCCGGGATTCGTCCGGGGGCAGGTGCAAAGACAGGCTGCACGCAATCACATGAATACCCAAGAGGCGAAGATCGTCCTCGAGACCGCGCTGATCTGTGCGCAGGAACCGCTGCGCGTTGGCGATCTGCGACGGTTGTTTGCCGACGACGTCGGCGCCGACACGATCCGGGTGCTGCTCGAGGAACTGCGGCAGGACTGGCAGCCGCGCGGGGTGGAACTCGTGGCGCTGGCCAGCGGCTGGCGTTTCCAGAGTCGCCCCGAGATGCGGGAGTTCCTTGACCGGCTGAATCCGGAAAAGCCGCCGAAGTACTCGCGCGCCGTCATGGAAACCCTGGCGATCATTGCGTATCGCCAGCCTGTCACCCGTGGCGATATCGAGGAAATCCGGGGCGTGACGGTCAGCACGGAAGTGGTCAAGAAACTCGAGGACCGCAGCTGGATCGAAGTCATCGGCCACCGCGATGTGCCGGGGCGCCCGGCGCTGTACGCAACGACCAAGGCGTTCCTGGATGACCTCGGCTTGCGTTCGCTGGACGAACTGCCGCCGCTGGAAGACGCCCAGGCGCAGGCGCAAGCCGCGCTGCTGGAGCAGCAGGCTATTGATTTTGAAGAAATCGCCACGGCCAACCCACCGGCTGGCGACGAAGAGGCCTTTGCGGAGTCGGCCGCCGTGCAAGCTGAAGCCTCCGTGCCTGCAGAGGCCGGGGCGACGCCCGCGGCGGTGGGCGCGGCTGAAGCCAGCGAAACGGCAGGCCTGGCCGAAGCCGGCGAAGGCGCCACGCAGGAAGCGCGCGCCGACACGGAATCGGCGCAGCACGAAGAAGGGGACGTTGCCCCCAGCGAGGAACTCGCCGACGGCGATGCCTCCGAAGACGATATCAGCACCGCCCGGATGCCTGTAGAAGACGGGCAGGACGACGCGCCGGTGGCTCATGCCAACGGCTTCCACATGGACACCGGGGCGCCCGAAGCGGCGCCCGCCGAGCCTGCGGACCTGAATGACGAGACGCCATTCCCGACCGAGGACGACGACGAGCGTGTGTCCAACTGAACAACATGCAACATCGATAGTGAATACTTTGTCTGATTCCGCTGAGCAAGACGTCCGCCAGCCGGACGTGCCGGGTGACACCGGCGCCCCCGATACGGGAAATGACGCCGACGGCGCGCCGCGCCGCAAGGGGCTCCGCCGCGGTTTGCGCAATCTGGTGGCTTCGCGCCGCCAGGCCGCGCAGGATCGGGACGCGGGTCGCGCGGAAGGCGATGCTCCGGCACCGGCCGAGGCTGGCGACACCGCCCAGCCCGCCGCGCCGCGTGGCCGTGGCCGCCGCAAGCCGGCGCCCGCCGCCGATGCCGGTGCACCGGAGGCGCAGCAGGCCGATGGCGGCGAGCCACAGGCCCAGGCTGGCCAGCGCAAGCGCCGCCAGCAACCGCAGCGCAAGGCCGCATTGGTCGACGGCGACAACAAGCCGGCAGCCGAGCAGGCTGGCAAGCGCAACCGCAATGGCCAGCGCAAGAATCAGGCGGGT
The DNA here is from genome assembly GCF_056097175.1 of Cupriavidus sp. HE11. Taxonomy (NCBI): domain Bacteria; kingdom Pseudomonadati; phylum Pseudomonadota; class Betaproteobacteria; order Burkholderiales; family Burkholderiaceae; genus Cupriavidus; species Cupriavidus sp. HE11. The sequence continues at coordinate 394,859 of NZ_CP184464.1, read as the reverse complement.
GCCGGCAAGCAGGGTGCCCGTGGCGAACAGCGTCAGGGCGAGCAGCGCCAGGGCGACAAGCCGGCCAGGCAGGGCAGCGGCAAGGGCGGTGCGCCCAAGAGTGCCGCAGGCTCCGAAGACCTGTTCCGGTTCGTGATTTCCGAGCAGTTCGACGAGGAAGATACGGTCGTGCCGCGCACCAAGGCCAAGCCGGTGCGCGAGCTGACATCGGATGACGATGCGCCGAAGCTGCACAAGGTACTGGCCGAAGGCGGTCTGGGCTCGCGCCGCGAGATGGAAGAACTGATCCTGCAGGGTCGGGTGTCCGTCAACGGCCTGCCGGCGCATATCGGCCAACGTATCCTGCCGGCCGACCAGGTTCGCGTGAACGGCAAGCTGATTCATCGCAAAGTATCGACCAAGCCGCCGCGCGTGCTGCTGTATCACAAGCCGTCCGGCGAAATCGTCAGCCAGTCGGATCCGGAAGGCCGTCCGACCGTGTTCGACAGCCTGCCGCGCATCAAGAATGGCAAGTGGGTGGCGGTGGGGCGCCTGGACTTCAATACCGAAGGCCTGCTGATCTTCACCACGTCTGGCGATATCGCCAACCGTTTCATGCATCCGCGCTATGGCGTGGAGCGCGAGTATGCGGTGCGTACGCTGGGCGAACTGGCGGAAGCCGATCGTCAGGCGCTGCTGCACGGTATCCAGCTCGATGATGGCGAGGCCAACTTCCTGCGCATCGCCGATGGCGGTGGCGAAGGCGTGAACCAGTGGTATCACGTGGCGCTGACCGAAGGCCGGAATCGCGAAGTGCGCCGGATGTTCGAAGCCGTGGGTCTGACCGTTTCGCGCCTGATCCGTACCCGCTACGGCCAGTTCCTGCTGCCGCGCGGTCTCAAGCGCGGCCGCTGGCAAGAACTGGAAGCTACCGACGTGCGCAACCTGATGGCCAATATTGGCCTGAAGGCGCCGGCCAAGAGTGATCAGGGCGGCAGCAAGGGCGCCACCAAGGTGGGCGGTCGCAAGGCGCGCACCGAAGCGGCCATTGCCGGCATGCCGATGCACACCGGCATGGATGGACTGCCCCGCTTTGAAAAGCCGGCTGGCAATCGCGGCGGTGGCAATGCCGGCGGCCGTGGCCAGCCCGACCCGATGCAGACCTCGATGGGCTACATCCCGTCTGGCCCGGCACCGCTGACGTCGCACACGACGAAATTCAGCGGTGGCCTGGGCGGCGGCGGTATGCGCGGCGCGGGCGGCATGCGAGGCGCGGCCGGCGGCAAGGGTGCCGGCGGCGGCCGTAGCGGCCGTGGTGGCATGGGTGGTATGGGTGGCAATGCGGGGAATGCCGGGAACGCTGGTGGCAATCGTCAGCGTCGGGGCGGCGGCGGCGATGTCAACGGCAATGTGATGCCGAAGGCCGCGAAGGCCGGTGGCGGCGCTGGTGGCGGTGGCGGCAATCGCCGGCCACGTGGCGGCGGCCGGGGCGGTCAACGCTGATACGGAAAGGGCCGATGCCGGGAAAGTCCGGCGATCGGCCCCGTTCCGGCGCGGATCCCAGTTGGCTTTTGCCTTTTAGTCATAATCCGCGTATAATCAAAGTCTATTCAAAAGTATCATCCTCGGCGAGGATGGGCGAATGATGGGCATTGCGCCCATTTTTTTTTGGTTCGCCCGTTTGTGCTTGCGGCTGGATTGCGTCACACGATGCGTCCGGTTTCATGGGGATGATGGGCAGGCAGGGCTTACAGGCCGTTTCGGAACCTCGATTTCAGAACGTTGTGTTGTCCAGTGTCTGCCAAGGTATTGAAAGCCACTACTCGGGAATACAGTGCATCTGGCAGATTTGATCGAAACCACCCTTAACGGCATGGGCTACGAGTTGGTTGAGCTTGAGCGTGCCCCGGCCGGACTTCTGCGTGTCTATATCGATCAGCCTGAAACCGGCATCGTCATTGAGGATTGCGAGAAGGTCAGCCGACAGCTCACGCACGTGCTGATGGTCGAGAACGTCGACTACGAACGCCTCGAAGTGTCGTCGCCCGGCCTGGACCGCCCCCTCAAGAAGCTGGCCGACTTTGCCCGCTTCGCCGGTGAGGAAGCCCGAGTCACGCTGCGCCTGCCGGTCAACGGCCAGAAGAATTTCGTCGGCATCCTGCGCGAACCCGCAGGCGAGGCCGGGGTCGAGAAGATCGGCCTGGAATTCGAGGGCAAGGATGGCCCGGCGCTGCTGGAATTCGCCATATCCGATGTCGACAAGGCCCGTCTGGTGCCTGTGATCGACTTCAAGGGAAATCAAAGAAAAGGGAACAAGCAATGAGCCGCGAAGTTCTGTTGCTCGTCGATGCGCTAGCGCGCGAGAAGAACGTCGACAAGGATGTGGTCTTTGGCGCACTGGAGGCCGCGCTGGCCTCGGCGACCAAGAAGCGTTTCGAGGAAGACGTGGATATCCGCGTCCATATCGACCGTGAATCCGGCGAGCACGAAACGTTCCGCCGCTGGCTTGTCGTCCCCGACGAACAGGGCCTGCAGGAACCGGACAAGCAGATCCTGCTGTTCGAAGCCCGCGATCAGAGCGCCGACATCCAGCTGGACGATTTCATCGAAGAGCAGATCGAGTCGGTGGAGTTCGGCCGTATCGGCGCGCAGGCCGCCAAGCAGGTGATCCTGCAGCGTATCCGCGACGCCGAGCGCGAACAGATCCTGAACGACTATCTGGATCGCGGCGAGAAGATCATGACCGGCACGGTCAAGCGCGCCGACAAGAAGGGCCTGATCGTCGAGTCCGGTCGCGTGGAAGCGCTGCTGGCCCGCGATCAGATCATTCCGAAGGAAAACCTGCGCACCGGCGACCGCGTGCGTGCGTACATCCTGAATGTGGACCGCGCCGCGCGTGGCCCGCAGATCGAACTGTCGCGCACCGCGCCCGAGTTCCTGATCAAGCTCTTCGAGAACGAAGTGCCCGAGATGGAAGAGGGCCTGCTGGAAATCAAGGCAGCTGCCCGCGATCCGGGTGTGCGCGCCAAGATCGCCGTGGTGGCGCATGACAAGCGCATCGATCCGATCGGTACCTGCGTGGGCGTGCGTGGCACGCGCGTCACGGCAGTGCGCAACGAGATTGGCGGCGAAGCCGTGGACATCGTACTGTGGTCGGAAGACCCGGCGCAGTTCGTGATCGGCGCGCTGGCACCGGCACAGGTGCAATCGATCGTGGTCGACGAAGAGAAGCACTGCATGGATGTGGTGGTCGACGAGGAAAACCTCGCCGTCGCCATTGGTCGCAGCGGTCAGAACGTACGCCTGGCGTCGGAGCTGACCGGCTGGCAGATCAACATCATGACGCAGGAAGAATCGGCGCAGAAGCAGGCCGAGGAAAGCGAAGTGGTCCGCAAGTTGTTCATGGCCAAGCTGGACGTGGACGAGGAAGTGGCGGACATCCTGATCGAGGAAGGCTTCTCCACGCTGGAAGAAGTGGCCTACGTGCCCATCAGCGAAATGATGGAAATCGAGGCCTTCGACGAGGACACCGTCAACGAGCTGCGCAACCGCGCCCGCGATGCGCTGCTGACGATGGAACTGGCCCGGGAAGAAAAGGTGGAAGAGGTGTCGCAGGATCTGCGTTCGCTCGACGGCCTGACCCCCGAGCTGATCGGCAAATTGGCCGAAGGCAATATCCACACGCGTGACGACCTGGCCGAACTGGCCGTGGACGAGCTGGTCGAGATGGCCGGCGTTGGCGAGGATGAAGCCAAGGCGCTGATCATGAAAGCACGGGAACATTGGTTTAACTGAGGGACACGTCCGGGTTGACACCCGGACGCGCTTTCCGCACACGAATTGTCCCGACGTAGAAACCGAGCATTGAAAGGGTTTGAATGGCAAGCACAACAGTTGCCCAACTGGCCGCAGAACTGAGCCGCAGCCCTGCTGCACTGCTGGAACAATTGCAGGCAGCTGGGGTGGGCAAGGCGACGCCTGAAGACATCATTACCGAATCGGACAAGACCCGACTGCTGGATTACCTGAAGCGGTCGCACGGTCAGACCGATGACAGCGCACGCAAGAAAATCACGTTGACCAAGCGCGAAACGTCCGAGATCCGTCAATCCGACTCCACCGGCAAGACCCGCACGGTGCAGGTCGAAGTGCGTAAGAAGCGCGTGCTGATCAAGCGCGACGAAGTCGAATCGCACGACGACGGTGCCGACACCCAGGCGGCCGAAGCCGCTGCCGAGCAGGCACGCCGCGACGAGGAACAGCGTCGCGAGCAGGCTGAAGCCCTGGCACGCCAGGAAGCCGAAGCCCAGGCTGCCCGCGAGGCCGCCGAGCGCGAGGAATCCGAGCGCCGTGCCAAGCAGGAAGCACTGGAGGCCGAGCAGCGCCGCCAGGCCGAACTGCTGGAGCAGAAGGCGGCTGAAGAAGCCGCTGCCGCCCAGGCTGCCTCCGACGCCGCCGAGGAAACCGCGCGCAAGAAGGCTGAAGAAGACAAGGCACGTCTGGCCACTGAACGCGCTCAGGCGCAGAAGAACGTCGACGACGCCAAGGCTGCCGCCGACAAGGCGCGCGCCGAGCAGGACAGCGCCAAGGCGGCTGCCGACAAGGCGCGTGCCGAGCAGGACGCCGCTGCGCGCCGCCGTCGCGAGGCTGCCGAAGCCGAGGCCCGCGCCATCCAGCAGATGCTGAATGCGCCGCCCCGTGTGCTGAAGGCACCGTCGGAGCGCAAGGCCGAGGAAAAGAAGGCCGAGCAGACCGGCACGCTGCACAAGCCGGTGAAGCCGGCTGGCACCGAAGTCAAGAAGGACGAAAAGAAGACCGCCGCCGCACCGGCCGCCACGACGACCACTGCCACCGCCGACAAGAAGGGTGGCAAGGGCAAGGGCAGCTGGCAGGACGAAGCCCGTGGCAAGGGCAAGGGCGGTGGCCTGAAGACGCGCGGCGATTCGTCGGGCGGTACCGGCGGCTGGCGCAGCGGCTCGCGTGGCCGTGGCGGCAAGCAGCATGGTGACGATGGCCGCAGCAACTTCCAGGCACCGACCGAACCGGTGGTGCGCGAAGTGCACGTGCCCGAGACCGTCTCGGTGGCCGATCTGGCCCACAAGATGGCCGTCAAGGCATCCGAGGTCATCAAGCAGATGATGAAGCTCGGCCAGATGGTGACGATCAACCAGGTGCTGGACCAGGAAACCGCCATGATCGTGGTGGAAGAAATGGGCCACAAGGCGTACGCCGCCAAGCTGGACGATCCGGAAGCGCTGCTGCTGGTGACGGAAGGCGAAGAGCAGACCGACGCCGAACTGCTGCCGCGTCCGCCGGTGGTGACCGTGATGGGTCACGTCGACCACGGCAAGACCTCGCTGCTGGACTACATCCGCCGCACCAAGGTTGCCGCGGGCGAAGCCGGTGGCATTACGCAGCACATTGGCGCGTACCACGTGGAAACCGACCGTGGCGTGATCACGTTCCTGGATACCCCGGGTCACGAGGCCTTCACGGCCATGCGTGCCCGTGGTGCCAAGGCCACCGATATCGTCATCCTGGTGGTGGCGGCCGACGACGGCGTGATGCCGCAGACCAAGGAAGCGATTGCGCACGCCAAGGCTGCCGGCGTGCCCATCGTGGTGGCGATCACCAAGGTCGACAAGCCCGAAGCCAACCCGGACCGCGTCAAGCAGGAACTGGTGGCCGAGCAGGTGTTGCCTGAAGAGTACGGCGGCGATTCGCCGTTCGTGCCGGTGTCGGCCAAGTCCGGCCAGGGCATCGACGACCTGCTCGAGAATGTGCTGCTGCAGGCTGAAGTGCTGGAGCTGCGTGCTCCGGTGGACGCACCCGCCAAGGGTCTCGTCGTGGAAGCCCAGCTCGACAAGGGCAAGGGCCCGATCGCCACGATCCTGGTGAGCAGCGGTACGCTCAAGCGCGGCGACGTCGTGCTGGCCGGCAGTGCCTATGGCCGCGTGCGCGCCATGCTGGACGAAAATGGCAAGCCGGCGAAGGAAGCTGGTCCGTCGATCCCGGTGGAAATCCAGGGTCTGTCGGAAGTGCCCGCCGCCGGTGAAGAAGTGCTGGTACTGCCGGACGAGCGCAAGGCGCGTGAAATCGCCTTGTTCCGTCAGGGCAAGTTCCGCGACGTGAAGCTGGCCAAGCAGCAGGCGGCCAAGCTGGAAACGATGCTGGAGCAGATGGCCGAAGGCGAAGTCCAGACGCTGCCGCTGATCGTGAAGGCCGACGTGCAGGGTTCGCAGGAAGCGCTGGTGCAGTCGCTGCAGAAGCTGTCGACCGCCGAAGTGCGCGTGCAGATCGTGCACGGTGGCGTGGGTGGCATCTCGGAATCGGACGTCAACTTGGCTACCGCTTCGAAGGCTGTGATCATCGGCTTCAACGTGCGTGCTGATTCCGGTGCGCGCAAGCTGGCCGAGCACAACGGCATCGACATCCGCTACTACAACATCATTTACGATGCTGTGGACGAGATCAAGGCGGCGATGTCGGGCATGCTGGCGCCGGAGAAGCGCGAGACGACGATCGGTCAGGTGGAAGTCCGTCAGGTCTTCCGCGTGCCGAAGGTTGGCGCCGTGGCCGGCTGTATGGTCACCGACGGCCTGGTCAAGCGTACGTCGCTGGTCCGTGTACTGCGCAACAACGTGGTGATCCACGACGGCGAACTGGACTCGCTCAAGCGGTTCAAGGACGACGTCAAGGAAGTCAAGCAGGGCTTCGAGTGCGGTCTGTCGATCAAGAACTTCAACGATGTTCAGGAAGGCGACCAGCTCGAGGTGTACGAAATCACCGAGGTGGCGCGTACGCTGTAAGGCGATACGCAAAGACGGCAGGCTCCGGCCTGCCGTTTTCACATCATCGGTAAAGCAAAAAGTTTTGCATGGCCAAGAAAGGCAATATCTCTTCCCGTAATTTGCGCCTGTCCGACCAGATCCAGAAGGAACTGGCCGAGATGATCCAGCGCGAGCTCCGCGATCCGCGCCTGGGGCTGGTAACGCTGCAGTCGGTGTCGCTGACGCCCGACTACGCGCACGCCAAGGTCTACTTCACGGTGCTCGGTGCCGAGCCCGAGGTGGCGGCCGGCATCCTCAAGGAAAAGGCGGGCTACCTGCATTCGCTGCTGTTCAAGCGTCTGCATATTCATACCGTGCCGACGCTGCACTTCCATCACGACACGTCGGTGGAGCATGCGATCGAGATGTCGAAGCTGATCAACGAAGCCAATTCGACGCGCGCCAAGGACGACGAATAAGGCTTCGGCCCTGTTCTTGCCGTTTTCTCGCGAGCCGGCCTGCGGGCCGGCGCCGCAAACCTCTTCCCCGCAATGACCGATTCCCAAGCCAACCGTCCGCCCCGGCTGCCGCGCCGTGACGTGCATGGGGTGCTGCTGCTCGACAAGCCGCTGGGCCTGTCGTCCAACGATGCGCTGGTGCGCGCCAAGCGCCTGTTGCGCGCAAACAAGGCCGGCCATACCGGTACGCTCGATCCGCTGGCGACGGGCTTGTTGCCGCTGTGCTTTGGCGAGGCCACCAAGTTCTCGCAGGACCTGCTCGACGCCGACAAGACCTACGAAGCCGCTGTGCGCCTGGGCGCCACCACGACCACCGGGGACGCGGAGGGCGATATCGTCAGCGAACGGCCAGTGACCTGCGACCGTGCCGCGCTAGACGCAGCGATCGTGCGTTTCACGGGCGAAATCGAGCAGGTGCCCCCGATGTACTCGGCGCTGAAGAAGGACGGCAAGCCGCTCTACGAATATGCGCGGGCAGGGCAGACGGTGGAGCGCGCGGCACGCCAGGTGACCATCCACGCGATCACGCTGCTCGATGTCGACCTGGAAAATAGTCGTTTTACGATGCGCGTGACCTGCAGCAAGGGCACGTATATCCGCACGCTGGCCGAAGATATTGGCGAAGCGCTTGGTTGCGGCGCTCACCTGACGGGGCTGCGGCGTACTGGCGTGGGCGATCTGACGCTGGAGGGCGCGGTGACGCTGGAGCAGATCGACGCACACGCCGACGACGTGCGGCCCACGTTGCTGGCGCCGGTGGACGCGCTGCTGCAGCGTTGCGCACCGGTGCAACTCGATGCCGCGTCGGCTGGCCGCTTCGTGCAAGGCCAGCGCATCGCGCGCCGCGATCTGCCCGAGGGGCAGGCGGCGGAAGAGGGCGCGCTGGCGCGTGTCTATGGCGACGATGGCAAGCTGCTTGGTGTGGCGCGGATGCGGGACGGGGCCTTGCGGCCGGAGCGCCTCGTAAAACTCTGAGTTTTACCGGCCCTGAAGAAAGCGCCCAAAGCAAAAGGGCATCGATATATGGATCGATGCCCTTTTTTCATGCCTCATGCAAACTGCCGGCCGATCAGTGTGCGCCGGCCGCGTCGGCGCCGCCGCCGCCCTTGGCGCGCTTGGTCAGCCAGACAAAGCCGATCAGCGCGAAGAACAGCACGCCCGAGATCCAGAAGATGTCGTTGGCGCCCAGCATCGACGCCTGCAGCGAGATGTTGCGTTCGATCAGCCCGATGGCCTGCATCTTCGACATGCCCATTTGCATCAGGTGGTCGAGCTGGGCCTGGTACGCCGGGTTGTACGGGTTGATCTGTTCCACCAGCTGCGCGTGATGCAGCGCCGAGCGGTTTTCCCAGACCGTGGTCGAGATCGACGCACCGATGGCACCGAACGTGATCCGCACGAAGTTCGACAGGCCCGAGGCCGCCGGGATCTTCTCGGGCGGCTGGCCCGACAGGATGATCGACGTCAGCGGGATAAAGAACATTGCCATGGCCGCACCCTGGATCAGCGTCGGGATCACCAGTGCGCGCGTGTCCACGCCAGTGGTGAAGCCGGCCCGCATGAAGCTGACCGCGCCGAAGATGATAAACGCCGTGGTCGCCACCCAGCGCGCGTCGATTTTCGGCAGCGCACGGCCGATGATAGGCGACAGGATGATGGCAAAGATGCCCACGGGTGCCGTTACCAGGCCGGCATCGGTGGCGGTGTAGCCGACGATGGTCTGCAGCCACAGCGGCAGGATCACGAGGTTGCCGAAGAACAGACCGTAGGCCACCGATATCGCCACCACCCCGGCCGCGAAGTTGCGGCCCTTGAACAGGTGGATGTCGACGATTGGATGCTTTTCGTAAAGCTCCCAGGCCAGGAAGAACAGGAAGCCGACCACGGCGGTCACGCCCAGCGCCACGATCACGCCGGAATGGAACCAGTCCAGTTCCTTGCCCTTGTCCAGCATCAGCTGCATCGAGCCAACCCAGATCACCAGCAGCGCCAGGCCGATGCGGTCGATCGGCAGCATCTTGGTGGGCGTTTCACGCTCGCGATAGATCGACCACGTCACCCAGGCCGTCACGATCCCGATCGGCACGTTGATGTAGAAGATCCACGGCCAGGTCATGTTGTCCGAGATCCAGCCGCCCAGCAGGGGCCCCATGATGGGCGCCACCAGCGTGGTCATGCCCCATAGCGCCAGGGCCATCGAACTCTTGGCGGGCGGATAGCTTGCCAGCAGCAGCGCCTGCGACAGCGGAATCATCGGGCCGGCCACTGCGCCTTGCAGCACGCGGGCGGCCAGCAGCGTTTCCAGGTTCGGCGCCACGCCGCACAGCCACGACGACACCACGAACAGCAGGATCGACAGCACGAACAGACGCACCGCGCCAAAGCGCGTGGTCAGCCAGCCCGTGAGCGGCACCGAGATCGCGTTGGCGACGGCGAACGACGTGATGACCCAGGTGCCCTGGTTCGGCGATACGCCGAGGTCGCCCGAGATGGCCGGGATCGACACGTTGGCAATCGACGAATCGAGCACGTTCATGAACGTGGCGAGCGACAGCGCGATGGTGCCCAGGATCAGCTTGCCGCCCGTAAGCGGCGGATGCGCGGCGGGGCGGGCGGGCGCCGGCTTCGGGGCCGGTGCCGCGCCGGCGTCCGGCGTTGCGGTGGTGGAATTAGCCATGGGCAATCAGCCAGTCAAACAGGTCAGTTCGGATCGGTCAGGTACGGGCGGGCTTGGTCGCCGCACGCGCCGCATTGGCCGCCGCGGCACTTGCCGCGCTGGCCGGGCCGGCAGGATTTGCCGCACCCGGAGCCGGCACGCGACCGCCGTTGTTGACCGCGATAATGCGGGCGATCAGCGCGTCGGCGTCCTGCGCCACCTTGTCGTAGACATCGGTCTGCAGCGGCTTGGCCGACTTGGTGCTGACCAGCGACGCGCCTTCTTCCTTGCGCACGTCGACCGTGACGTTCATCGACAGGCCCACGCGCAGCGGGTGGTCCTTGAGCTGCTGCGGATCCAGGGCGATCCGCACCGGCAGGCGCTGCACCACCTTGATCCAGTTGCCGGTGGCATTCTGCGCAGGCAACAGCGAGAACGCGGCACCGGTGCCGGCCGAGAAACCTTCCACATGGCCCGTGTACTTGACCTTCGAGCCATAGACGTCGGCTTCCAGCTCAACCGGCTGGCCGATCCGCATGTGGGTGATCTGCACTTCCTTGAAGTTGGCGTCGACCCAGACCTGGTCCAGCGGCACCACGGCCATCAGGGGCGTGCCGGCCGCCACGCGCTGGCCCACCTGCACCGACCGCTTGGCGACGTAGCCGGTGACCGGCGCCGGCATGGTCGAGCGCGCGAACGCCAGATAGGCCGAGCGCAGGTTGGCGGCGGCGCGCTGCACGTTCGGGTGCTTTTCCACCGTGGTCTGGTCGGTCAGCACCTGGTTCGATGCCAGTTGCTCGCGGGCGGCAACCAGCGCCGATTCGGCGGCCTTCAGCGCGGTCTGGGCGTGGGCGATTTCCTCGCTCGACACGGCGCCCGAGCCGGCAATGGCCTGGCGGCGGCGCAGGTCGTCGCGGGCCTTTGCCACGTCGGCATCGCGCAGTGCCACCTGCGCCGACAGCGAACCATTGTTCACATACAGCGTGCGCACTTCGCGCACGGCCTGGGCAAGCTGGGCTTCGGCCTGCTCCATTGCCACCTGCGTGTCGGCGCGATCCAGTTGGATCAGTGGCTGGCCGGCGGTCACCAGTTGCGTATCGTCAGCGGCAATCGACACCACGGTGCCACCCACCAGCGGCGTGACCTGCACTACGTTGCCGGCCACGTAGGCGTCGTCGGTGTTTTCGAAATGGCGGGCGTAAAGGCCCCAGTACAGGCCATAGCCGATGCCGGCCACCACAACCGCGGCGGTCAGGGAAACGAGCAGGCGCTTGCGCTTGCCGTTGTTGTCGCCCGCGGGGGCTGCTTGCTGGTTGGTGCTCATGATTGGATCTCTCGAATCTCTGCGATGTGTCGTCGTGTCTTGTGTCGGGCAGTGCTATCGGCTGGTGCCGGGAGCCGGTGCCATCAGCCCTGCGTTGCCTGGGCCGTGCCTGCGGGCTTGCCTGCGTCGGGATGATTGCCACCCGGGGCGGCGCCTTCTTCCTGATAGCCGCCGCCCAGCGCCTTCATCAGCCCCATCTGCAGGTCCAGCCGGCGCGCCTGCAGGTCGGTTGCCAGCCGGCGCTGTTGCAGCACGTTGCTTTCGGCATTGAGCACCGTCAGTTGCGTGCCCAGGCCCGCCTTGTAGCGTGTGGTGGCCAGCGAGTAGGCATGCTCGGCCAGGTCCAGCGCCTCGCGCTGGGTCTGGATCTGCTGGTCCACGCTGCGGATGCTGGTCACCGTATCGGCCGTCTCGCGCAGCGCATCCACCAGCGTCTGGTTGTAGCTGGCCGCGGCGATGTCGTATTGCGCGTACTTGCCCTTGAGGTTGGCGCGCAGGCGGCCGCCCTGGAAGATCGGCAGCGTCACCGACGGCCCCACGCCAAACGTGCGGCTCATGCTCATCAGCAGGTTCGACGGATCGAGCGAGGCCACGCCGGCAAAGGCGGTCAGCTTCACATCGGGCAGGAATTCCTTCTTCGCCACGGTGATGTCCTTGGACGAGGCCTCCACGCGCCAGCGCGCGGCCACGATGTCCGGACGGCGGCCAATCAGGCCGATGGTCAGGTCGTCGGGCAGTTGCGGCGTGGCGTTGGCAAGCAGCGTCGGCCGGGCGATCTGCAGGCCCCGGTCGGGCCCCTTGCCCAGCAGCGCCGCGATCTGGTTGCGCGCCAGGGCGATTTCCTCGTCCACGCGCTGCAGGTCGGTCTGGGCGGCGGCCACGGTGCCGCGTGCCTGGGTGGTTTCCACCTGGGTATCTAGCCCGGCGGCCAGGCGCTGGCGCGACAGGTCGGTCAGGTCGCGGCGCTGGGCGATGGCGCGTTCGGCCACGTCGCGCTGCGCGTACAGCGCGGCCAGGCGGTTGTAGCCGCGGGCGACCGACGTGGTCAGCATCAGGCGCGCGGCCTGGGTTTCGGCTTCCATCGCGCGGTCATCGGACAGCGCGGCTTCCAGCGCGTCGCGGTTCTTGCCCCAGAAGTCGAGATCCCAGTTCAGGCCCAGCTGCAGGCGCGACTGGTTCTGCCAGGACCCTGCCAGCGGCGTACCCGTGAACAGGTCGGTTTCCGAGAAGCGCTGGCGTACCAGGCTGCCTTCGAAGTCCACACCGGGGTAGAGCGCGGAGCGGGTGGCATCGGCCATCGCCCGCGAGGCTTCCAGGCGGCCAAATGCCACCTGCAGGTTCGGGTTGCCCTGGATGGCCTCGTCCACCAGCACACGCAGCTGCGGGTCACGGAACTGGTCGACCCAGTCCTGCGACGGCCACTGGCCGTGTTCGCCGGCAAAGGTTTGCGGCGACGCCAGCGTGCTGGCCTCGGTCATCGTCTGCGTGCTGTGCGAATTGCCCAGCGCGGCGCATCCGGCCAGCACGGCAGCCGCCAGCACGGTCAGCGCAAGCGTGCCCGTGCGGCGAAGCTGGCCCGTGCGGCTGGCACGGTGGGGAAGGGAGTGAGCGGTGGTCATAGGGTGTGACTGTGACGCGGTCTGGCGATTTCAGGAATGGCGAATCTGACGAGTTGGAATTCTTCTTCGGTATCGTCGATGGCCTATCCCGTGTTGCGCTCGAACGGGCAGCCGGCAGGGCCTGCGCCGCGGTTGTTGGCGATGATCCGCAGCAGCATGCCGCGCAGCACCTCGATCTCGTCATGGCTGAAGCCCTCGAAATGGCGGCGCATGACATTGCAGAATACGGCCGGCAGCTTCTCGACCATGGCGGTGCCGGCAGGGGTGATGGACAGGTCTACCACGCGGCGGTCGTCGTCACGGCGCGTGCGCGCAATGAGGCCGCGCTTTTCCATGCGGCTCAGCAGTCGCGTGACCGATCCGGCATCGGTGTTCAGGTTGCGGGCCAGGTCGGTTACCGTGGTGGCCTCGCCTTTGGCCAGCATCATCAGGCAGCTGGCCTGCGCGTGCGTCATGTCCAGGCTGCTGACATCCTGCTCCACGCCTTGCGACAGCGTATTCTTCGCGCGCGCCAGCAGGTAGCCTACGCTCTTGCCGATTTCATAGTCGGCCGGGTCGAACAGGTCTTCGGACGGATCGAGGGGTGTCGGGTGCTTCATCTCTTGTCGATGCAATCTTTGCCTGGGCAAATATAAGCATGTAACAAGTGATGTTCAAGTACCGCAATTCGTTATTGCGGAAAACGCAATGGCCTCTCTTGATCTATGCTGAACAGCGATAGAGTGTTCTGCGCTGCAACATGCTAGAATGTCGGGTTAATTTTTTCCGATAGCTCCGCCTTCAGGGGACGCCGAATGACCCGCGCCATCCGTAATATCGCCATCATCGCTCACGTCGATCATGGCAAGACCACCCTGGTCGACCAACTCCTGCGCCAGGCAGGCACCTTCCGCGACAACCAGCAAATCGCCGAACGGGTGATGGACTCGAACGACCTGGAAAAGGAACGCGGGATCACCATCCTCGCGAAGAACTGTGCCGTCGAGTACAACGGCACGCACATCAACATTGTTGATACCCCGGGCCACGCCGACTTCGGCGGTGAAGTGGAGCGCGTGCTGTCGATGGTCGACGGCGTGCTCCTGCTGGTGGACGCCGTGGAAGGCCCGATGCCGCAAACGCGTTTCGTGACGCGCAAGGCACTGGCCCTGGGCCTGAAGCCCATCGTCGTGATCAACAAGATCGACCGCCCGGGCGCCCGTCCGGACTGGGTGATCAACCAGACCTTCGACCTGTTCGACAAGCTGGGCGCCAACGACGACCAGCTGGATTTCTCGGTGATCTACGCATCGGGCCTGAACGGCTACGCCGGCCTGACCGAAGATGTGCGCGACGGCGACATGAAGCCGCTGTTCGAGACCGTACTGGACAAGGTGCCGGTGCGTAACGACGACCCGAACGGTCCGCTGCAGATGCAGATCATTTCGCTGGACTACTCGAGCTACGTCGGCAAGATCGGCGTGGGCCGCATCTCGCGTGGCCGCGCCAAGCCGCTGCAGGACGTGGTGGTCAAGTTCGGCCCGGAAGGCAATCCGATCAAGGGCCGTATCAACCAGGTGCTGAAGTTCAGCGGCCTGGAGCGCGAAATCGTGTCCGAGGCGGAAGCCGGCGACATCGTGCTGATCAACGGTATCGAGGAACTGGGCATCGGCTGCACCGTGTGCGCCCCCGAAGCCCAGGACGCGCTGCCGATGCTGAAGGTGGACGAGCCCACGCTGACGATGAACTTCTGCGTCAACACGTCGCCGCTGGCCGGCCGTGAAGGCAAGTTCGTGACCAGCCGCCAGCTGCGCGAGCGCCTGGACCGCGAACTGAAGTCGAACGTGGCGCTGCGCGTGGCCGATACCGGCGACGACACCATCTTCGAAGTGTCGGGCCGCGGCGAACTGCACCTGACCATCCTGCTGGAAAACATGCGCCGCGAAGGCTACGAGCTGGCCGTGTCGCGTCCGCGCGTGGTGTTCAAGGAAATTGACGGTGTCAAGAACGAGCCGTACGAACTGCTGACCGTGGACGTCGAAGACGGCCACCAGGGTTCGGTCATGGAAGAGCTGGGCCGCCGCAAGGGCGAACTGCTGGACATGGCTTCGGACGGCAAGGGCCGTACCCGCCTGGAATACCGCATTCCGGCACGTGGCCTGATCGGCTTCCAGGGTGAATTCCTGACGCTGACGCGTGGTACCGGCCTGATCAGCCACATCTTCGACGACTACGCACCGGTGCGCGAAGGCGGCCTGGGCGAGCGCCACAACGGCGTGCTGATCTCGCAGGACGACGGCGATGCCGTGGCCTACGCACTGTGGAAGCTGCAGGACCGCGGCCGCATGTTCGTGAAGCCGGGCGACGCGCTGTACGAAGGCATGATCATCGGTATCCACAGCCGCGACAACGACCTGGTCGTGAACCCGATCAAGGGCAAGCAGCTGACCAACGTGCGCGCGTCGGGTACCGACGAAGCGGTGCGCCTGGTGCCGCCGATCCAGATGTCGCTGGAATACGCGGTGGAATTCATCGCCGACGACGAACTGGTGGAAATCACGCCGAAGAGCAT
Organism: Cupriavidus sp. HE11; assembly: GCF_056097175.1. NCBI lineage: Bacteria > Pseudomonadati > Pseudomonadota > Betaproteobacteria > Burkholderiales > Burkholderiaceae > Cupriavidus > Cupriavidus sp. HE11. The sequence goes on along the minus strand of NZ_CP184464.1, from coordinate 379,442 downwards.
CCGTCTGCGCAAGCGTCACCTGAAGGAGCACGAGCGCAAGCGTGCTTCGCGTGACACGAACTGATTTCCGGTGTCCGGCCTGCCGGCCGGTCGGAAACGAAAACCGCGCCCATGTGGCGCGGTTTTTTTATGTGCCGCTGGTTTGCTCCGCGCCCCCGCCTGCGTGAGAGGGGCCGGGCGAGAGCCCAGGCGTGCCCGGATCTGCCGAAGCGGCAAGTTCACTGCGCCACTCCGGCGGCTTCCACAGGTAGCGCAAATCCCGCTCGCGCCAGGCATCGGCAAGCATGTCGCGCCATTCGTGGAACGTCAGCGTCAGCGGGTTGTGCGTGTGGACCTGCCGCGTGATGCCATATTGCGGCGCCTCCTGCTCGGGCACGAACGTGCCGAACATGTGGTCCCAGACGGTCAGCACGCCGGCATAGTTGCGGTCGATGTACTGCGGATTCCTGGCGTGATGCACGCGGTGGACGCTTGGCGTATTGACGAGCTTTTCGATGATTGGCCAGCGCTGCCCCAGCCGCGTATGGACGAAGAACTGGAACGCCAGATTGAGCCCCACGGCCAGAATCACCCAATCTGGCGAAAATCCGATGAAGGCCAGCGGAATCCAGAAGATCCACATGCCCGAGACCGGGTAGGTCAGGCTCTGCCGGAACGCTGTCGAGAAGTTCATGCCTTCCGACGAGTGATGGGCTACGTGCGATGCCCACATCCAGCGCACCCGATGGCTGGCGCGATGGAACCAGTAGTAAAGAAAATCCTGCAGCAGCAACAGCAGCGCAAACGACCACCATGTCTCCGGCACGGCGCGCAGGCCATGCGCGTAGCACCACGTGTAGACCGTCCGGATCATCAACCAGAGAAAGAAGGCGTCCGATGCCTGGTGCATCAGCGCCAGCGTGGCATTCGACAGCGTGTCGCGCCAGCTGTAGATCGAGCGGTCGCGCTTCGACCAATACCAGGCTTCCCAGCCGATCGTCAGCACGAAGACCGGGGCAAAGGCCATCAGGATCAGGCCGGGGTCGAAACCCTGGGCGGCGGGGGCGCTGGATGTCATGGGCGATGTCATGGCGCAAGTGTGCATATTTTCGCCAGATACGCACTGAGGATTTCCTCCATACGCCCGTCAAGTGGCGCTCGCTTAACGTCTCGCCGATCATCACAAAAATGAAGGACTGACTATCACCGCAGGGCAATCAAGTCGGGCCACGGCAATGCCGTCATTGGGGCGATGGCCATGGAGGAGTGGCCGCTTTCATAACACGGAGAGATCTGCCCCATGTTTCGCAACACTACGATTGGCGCCCGGTTGTGGCTCCTGACGATTGTCACAAACTTGTTGCTGTTGATTGTCGGTGCCGTTGGATGGATCGGCATGTCGCGTAGCAATGACGCCACGCGCCAGATCTATCAGCAGCAATTGTCGGCGGCCACTCATCTGGCCGAAGCGCGCTCGAATCAGTTGCTGGTGCGTGTGCTGCTGGACCAGGCAGTCTTTTCGACCGAGGCCGCCGATGCCAAGGCGCGCGCGGCCACGGCGCAGGATTTTGCGCGCCAGTCCGACGCTGCCTGGCAGTTGTATCTGGCTATTCCGCGAACCGACGAGCAGACTCGCGCCACCGAGAACGTGTCGGAGAAACGCCGCGCCCTGTTCCAGGAAGGCGTGACGCCGATGATTGCCGCCCTGGACGCCGGCAATCGCGACGCGATGATGAAGGCCGTCATGGAGACGATTCCGAAACTCGATATCCAGTTCACTGCCGTCAACACGGAACTGGGTCGCCTGCAGGTGGAAAGTGCCAAGGCCGTCTACGAAAATTCGCAACATCGCTACGACCGGCTGCTTGCCGTGTCCATCGCCGTGCTGGGGCTTGGCCTGGTGTTCAGCACCGTGGTGGCCTGGCGACTGCGTGCGTCGATCGTCAATCCGCTGGATATCGCCATTGCCCGTTTCGCGCGCATGGCCGACGGCGATCTTAGTATTTCGGCTATGCGAGATGGCGATGCAACGGCCGACGAGCATGCAAAAAGCGAAACCAGCCGCATGCTCGGCATGCTCGGCCGCATGCAAGGGCGCCTGGTCGAGATGGTGGGCGAGGTGCGCAGCGGCGCCGATTCGATTGCGGCGGCCAGCCAGCAGATTGCCAGCGGCAATGCCAACCTGTCGCAGCGTACCGAGCAGCAGGCCGCTTCGCTCGAAGAGACCGCTTCGAGCATGGAGGAACTGACCAGCACCGTGCGCCACAACGCGGACAGCGCCCGCGAGGCCAGCACACTGGCGGTGGATGCCCGCCGGCTGGCCGAGACCGGCAGCCAGGCCGTGTCGCGCGTGCAAAGCACGATGCAGCAGATCGACACCGGGGCCAACAAGGTGGTGGACATCATCGAGGTGATCGAGAAGATTGCTTTCCAGACCAATATCCTGGCGCTGAATGCGGCCGTGGAGGCCGCGCGTGCGGGCGAGCACGGCCGTGGCTTCGCGGTGGTGGCCGGCGATGTGCGCGATCTGTCGCAGCGTTGCGCGGCGGCGTCCAAGGAAATCCGCACGCTGATTGGCACCTCTGTGTCGAACGTGCGCGAAGGCACGTCACTGGTGGACGATGCGGAGCGCGCGATGCAGGACATCGTGAATGCGGTGCGGCGTGTGAGCGATATCGTCGGCGGCATCAGCGCGGCGTCGGACGAGCAGTCGCGCGGCATCGAGCAGGTGAACGTGGCGGTTTCGCATATGGACGGCATGACGCAGCAGAACGCGGCGCTGGTGGAGGAAGCCGCCGCCGCCGCCGGGTCGCTCGAAGACCAGGCGCAGCGGCTGACCGGCCTGATGTCGGCCTTCCGGCTGGCCTGATCGCCGAGGCCGGTGGCTTGTGACAGACGATGAGCCGATTCTGAAACGGCGTCGTCATCGAATCCGGGCAAGGTAGGTGGCGTAAAATTACCGCCTACTGGAATGGAGACAGAAATGACGGAGTTCGTATCAACAGCGGTGCAGGGCGGCGTAGCCTATCTGACGCTGACCCGCCCGCAGGCCCTGAACGCATTGTCGCTCGACATGATTCGCGCGATCACGGCCGCGCTGCAGCAGTGGGAGTCCGATGCCGCGGTGCACGCGGTGGTGGTGGCCGGCGCGGGCGGCAAGGCGTTCTGCGCGGGCGGCGACATCCGCTGGTTCCACCAGGCGTACCACGCCAACGACCCGCTGCTCGACCAGTTCTTTGTCGAGGAGTACGCGCTCAATCATCTGATCCACCGCTACAGCAAGCCCTACATCGCGCTGATGGACGGCGTGGTGATGGGTGGCGGCATGGGCATCTCGCAAGGTGCGCGGCTGCGCATTGTCACCGACCGCACCAAGATGGCCATGCCGGAAACGAACATTGGCCTGTTCCCCGATGTGGGGGGCGGTTGGTTCCTGGCGCGCACGCCGGGACACATCGGCGAGTACCTGGGCCTGACCGGCGTGGTAATTCATGCCGCCGACGCGCTGTACGCGAAGCTTGCCGATGCCTATCTGCCAGCCAATGTGATGGCGGAACTGGCGGCATCGCTTCAGGCGCATGCGTTCGGCAGCGCCGACGCAGTGCTGGCGCATATCGCTACCTTCACGGACCAGCACGCAACCGCGTGCGCCCCGCAGGCCAGCCAACTGGCGCAGCATGCCGAAGCCATCGACACGCTGTTTGCCGGCGAGACGGCGCAGGGCATTCTCGCCGCCATCAGCGATATGGCCGGTGACTGGGCAGCGCAGACCGCCGCCACGCTGCGTAGCCGGTCGCCGCTGATGCTCTGCGTCACGCTGGAACAGATCCGCCGCGCGCGCACGATGTCTCTGGAGGACGAACTGCGCATGGAACTCGACATGATGTACGACGTGTTCCGTCACGGCGACGGTATCGAAGGCATCCGCGCACTGGTGATCGACAAGGACCACGAGCCGAAATGGAATCCGGCCCGACTGGATGAAGTGACGCCCGGCCATGTGCGCGCGTTCTTCGACAGCAAATGGCGGCGCGAGGAGCATCCGCTGGCGTCGCTGGGGTAATCGTTTCGCCAATTGCGGCAATTGCGCCATCCGCGTCGATGCGCGGGTGGCGTGGGCGGCAGCGGTGGCGGGGCAGTGGTCACGCAAGTCGAGTAGAGTGTCGGCAGGACTGGCCCCGTAGCCGGGGCCGGCCTTCGCTTCACTTCGACCGTGTGTGAACAGTGAAAGGAACCGTAATGAGCAATCCTCGTGATGTCGCCGTACTGGTGGGAAGCCTGCGCAAGGAATCCCTGAACCTGAAACTGGCCAAGGCCCTGGCCGCGCTTGCGCCGCCGCAGCTCAAGCTCGATATCGTCGAGATCCGCCAGCTGTCCCACTACAACCAGGACGACGATGCCAATCCGCCATCGGAGTGGGTAGCCTTCCGCGACCGCATCCGCCGAGCCGATGCGGTCCTGTTCGTCACCCCCGAATACAACCGTTCCGTGCCGGGCGTGCTGAAAAACGCCATCGACGTGGGATCGCGCCCTTACGGGCAAAGCGCGTGGGACGGCAAGCCGGGCGGCGTGATCAGCGCATCGCCGGGCAATATCGGCGGGTTTGGCGCCAACCACCATCTGCGCCAGTCGCTGGTGTTCCTGAATATTCCGGTGCTGCAACAGCCCGAGGCGTATATCAGCGGGGTGGACAAGCTGTTCGACGAACAGGGCGGAATCGGCAACGATTCGACCCGGGGCTTCCTGAGCAAGTACCTGACGACCTTCGCTGCCTGGATCGACCGTAACGCCGCTGCCCGCTGACGGCGGTACGGCCGCTTCAAATGTCGGTAAGCCCCGTCCTACAAGGCAAAGCGGGCGGGAACCGACACCGCCGGCGCCCCCTCCTTTCTATAGTGAAGCCATGTTCGCAGACATAGACAAGGAGGAAACATCATGCCGTATATTCTCGCGTGGCTGCTCGGCGTACCGGCCTTCGTCCTGATCCTGATCTGGCTGTTCATGCACTGAGTGCGTGCCGGCAAATATGAAATAACGGCGTCTGCGGGCGCCGTTTCTTATTGACGGTTTTGCTGGCTGGGTGTCGCCCAGCCGATGTGCCCCATCCACGACCCTGCTCAAGGCTTGCATCTCGCGTATACTTGCGGTCTTCCTCGGTCCTCGGCCCTGAACGCCGTAACGGACGCTCCCTCGACGCCATACCCATGACTGCAAATCCGCGCCGCATCTCGGTTGCCGCGATGATGGACTGGTGCGAAGTAAGCCTCACTCTGGCTTAACCATGCGGGTTTCCGGGCGGTCTCTCTTCGTCTCGTAGCAATTCCGTAGCACTGGCGTCGGCGTCCCGGGCGATCTCTTCGGCGAAATCTACCGGGGGTGGCACCTCGAAAGCACGCACCACGCCGTACACGTCCAGCGCACAGAAGCCCTTCTGCAGGATCTCGGCCAGTACCAATGGGGGCGAAATGCCCGGCAGGGGAGTGTCGATCGTCAGTTCCGTCGTACGCTGCGTATAGGGGGCGCCCAGCCAGTGGCGCACCAGCAGCGGACACTCGATGAGGTCTTTGTCGTGCGGCAGGATCAGCGCACGATGGCCGTGACGTAACAGGACGATGTTCATGATCGGTGCAAAGCGCAAGGGGCGTGGGATCTAATCCCGCGCCGCCCGGTGAGACACTCCCCCGACGCCTCATGGGGCGGGGCCCCGCAACGATGAAACGCCCCTTGCGGGTCGATCGTTTTTTATCGTAGTACAGCGCTGATCCGGAGCCAAATCCGGAGATCCGAACGGATGTTTCCCCTCCATCGGGTGGTGCCGAGTCAGAAATTCGTTGCCTAAGCTGGTCCGGCGGAGGACCTCAACTACCGCATTCGAGCTTGGCGACCCGACCCACACCGGTGTCGGGTCGTTTTTTTGGGGGGGGGCTGTGCCCTGATCCGACTTGCCCCGGGGGCGTGCGCTAGCCTGGTACGGCGCTCACGGGAATGCGCTCGACCCATTGTCGGCGACGCTTGCGGGGCGTTTTTGCCGATACACCCTTGCATTCGGTCACCCGCGCGCCGGGGTAGGTCGTTGCGACAAACGCGCGTGCCGCGTCAGCAGAATCGAACCGCATGGGCTTCCCTGTCGTGCCATCCCTATGCATCGCAGTGGCGAACCAATGTCCGTTGAGGGGGCCATGGATTGTGAGTCGGGTGACCGTTGACATCGAAAGCCTCCGAAGGCGGTGACCTTCACAGCATAGCGCGCGTTTCACCACGGGACAGGCGGAATGTTGCCCGCGCGAGATGCCGGAAGGACCGTGGACGGGGCGGCAGGGCCTATGGCGCCGGGGCAGGCCGGTTCTCCAGAAATTCGGCCGCTTCGTCCAGGGCCTCCTGCGCGATCCGGCGAGCGTCGTTAGTGGGGCCGGCACTGAGCAACAAGGCTAGCGCGGCATAGAGGGCGTGGACGTGCTCTATGGCTTCATCCGACTCGCGCTTCTGGCATAGGGCGATACACTAAACGATGGCTGTAGATTCTACATCGCAGCCACCAACATCATTTGGCTTCGGTGCGGGCCCAACGTTCGGCAGAACACACTGATTGCCAATTGTCTGAGCGTATGCCTTGTGGGCTGCGGCCGCAGCCGCGGTTTCAGATGACGCAAGTGCAACCTGAAATGCTGTGGCAGCGTTGCGTCCGTCGCACACTTAATCACGCGTAAATTCGCGCGACATACGATTTCAAGTGCTGCGCCATCCGGGGGACCACAGCGAAGCGAGGTCACATGTCGCCGCATCTCGAAGTTGTGCTCGATGCGCCCGTCCTCGAAGGCGAAGCCGCGCAGGTGGAGGCCGTATTGGCCAGCCTGACGCGGCTTGGCCTGGTATCCGTGTGGCATCGTCTGGCAGACGGCTCCTACGTTGTCGAGGCCAATCCCGAAGTCGCGAACCAGCTCGCGAGCCTTGTCGATCGACATGATCAGCCCGCGCCCGGCTTCACAGAAAAATGACGCCCCGCAGCCGGGGGACTGTCGGGGCGTTTTGGAAAGCAGGCTGAGTTACGGGCCTGCCAGCCGATGGTGGGCGTGAAGTTTGAGGCCCCATGTTCGATGCCGCACAGACACGGCGATCTTTTCACCGTTCGGCTGCTCGACACGTAGAGAAGCGTTAGCTCAAGGCGCGATCAGAGCCTGTATCCGCTGGTGTTCGGCCCGCGCTGAGGCGCGTTGGGTATCCAGGTAGTCGGCCACGTCCCGGATGTCGCCGACCAGGCTACGGCCTTCCTTACGCATGGGAATGGGAAAGCTGCCGGCCGACAACCGGTTGTACGCTGTCTGTTTCTGGACGCCGATGGCCTCGCACACTTCGTCCAGACTCAACAGCATCCGGCCGTCGAACTGCGCGGCCAGCAGGAAAAGGCTGGATTTCACGACCGTCCTCCTGCAAGCTTTTTGTCTGCCCGAGTGCGTAGCACATTGGCCGCCGGCCGAATCGACACAAGATTTTGCGGTGGATGGTCGGTCATAGCTTCCGTTCCTTTCTCTCAGTGTTGTAGGCGGCCATCCACTTGCGGAGGCAATGGTTCGCATACACACCGCCGGCGATGTACAGCAGGCCGGCCAGCGTGAGGAAAATCAGTGCGGTGGCGGTGGTCATGCGGGGGCCCTTGGAAGGACAGAGCGGTTGCCGTCCTTGTCCATCACCGAGACAACGCCGGTGGTTTCCATGTGGTCCAGCAGCCTGGCCGCGCGGTTGTAGCCGATGCGCAGGTGGCGCTGAACGAAAGAGATGGACGCGCGTTTGTTTGCCAGCACGACTTCCACGGCCTGGTCGATGAGCGGGTCGTCTGCGCCATCGCCCACGTTGTCGGCGGCCGCGCGTTCCACCAGGTCGCCAGCTTCGGCGGCGGGGCGCTCGCCGCCCAGTGCTTGAACAAGGTCGGCCAGCATGCCCGCCAGTTCGCCGGCCATCAGGGCGAAGTCAGCATCGAAGCGCTCGCCAGCATCCTGGATGCTGACGTCGGCGGATTCCTTGATCACATCCAGCGGCGCCACGCGCTTGATGATCAGGGAATCCGTCAGCACGAGCGAGACACGGTCGTTCCACGTCATGGCCAGCCGCGTGCAGCGCTTGCCAGAGGCAATGTGCTTGGCCACGTCGTCCGGATCTGGCATCTGCTTTGCGATGCGGATGGTGGCGCGGCTTTCGCCCATCGATTCCAGCGTGGTGTCATCGTCCACAGTGAAGCCGGCCGGCGCGTTGTCGGTGGCCAGCCACTCGGTCATGGCAGCCACCGGCGAGAGATTCACGAAAAGCTGGTGAGCGGGGAAGCTGTCGATTGCCTTGAAGAGGGCGCCCATCATGACGTCCTTCTTGGCTGGGCTGGCGGCATCGATCACCAGCCAGCCGTTATTCGTGTCGATCCACGCACGTGTCAGCGTATTGACGCTGAAGGCCTTGGGCAACAACTCTTCGATCAGTTGGTCCTTGATCTCGCGCATCTGCTTACGGCCCGGCTTGAACCCTTGTTGCTCTTCGATGTCCGCCGCGCGGGCCTTGGTGGCGTCGCGAATGACGGACTGCGGGAGTAGCTTCTTTTCGGTTTGGAGCGCGATCAGTAGATTGCCGCCTACCTCATGCACCAGGCCGCTGCCGTCGCGCGGCGCAGCGAAGCCATAGCCTTCGAACTCAAGGCTGCTGCACGGGACGAATGCGTGCTTCACCAGTGCTGCTTCCAGATCCGTGGCAGACATCTGGAATGTGGGCAGTCGGTAGATCGACAGGTTTTTGAACCACATAATTGCTTTCCTCGATTCGGATATCAGGCGGCCAGCTTGCGCAGCGCCGTAACGTTCTCTTCCACCAGCTTGTCGAACTCGATCAGATCCAATTCCATGGCCTCGATGTAGTCGTCGTCGCGCTTGACGCGCCAGCGGAAGAACTCTTTGACGGGCCTCAGCGGGGGGCAGTAGATGCAGAAGTCCCACCACAGGCGACCGGACAGCCAGAGGTTTCCCTGCACCTGGTCTTGGTACTTTTTGAGGTCGTGGCCGATGATCGTGGTGCGCAATTCTTCGGGCGAGATCAAGCACTTGTATTCCGCACCGCCGTCCTTGCCGATCCAGCCGTCGGCGCTGGCGCCGAACTTGCCGTCGTCGGTCAGGACCATGCCCACAGGCTCGACGTACAGGCCGATATCGGCCTGATGGGCAATCCGCGCATCAGGCTCCAGTTCGTGGCCGCGGCGCATCTGCCATGTCTCGTGGCCTCCGTCCAGCGGCTCGCCATTCAGGCGCTCGATGGCCAGGCGGAATGCATAGTCCAGGGCCTCTTCGGTTCGTTCTTGCGTGGTCTTCTTGCGGGACCGCGCGATGCGGAACATGCTGGCCGTGATCACGCCGCTGCGCGCGGCCAGCCATTCGCGGCTGCCCTGCTGGCAGGTCACGACGCGCATGCTTGGCCCCCTTCGATCACGCGTTGTACGTTCATCGACGTGCGCAGCAGCACGACGTGCGCATGGTTTTCGCCACGAGTCATGGCGATACCAAGCGCGGCCTTGCTGATCAGCATTTCGAGCACCCTGGCCACCGCGTCAGCGTCCCCGTAGGCGCCCACGGCGTTGACATAGTCGCCAAGGGCTTTCTCCGCCTTCGCACTGCATTGGGCCGGCGTGATCACGCTGCCTCCGCTCCGCGCAGTTCCTGCATGCGCTGGTTGAAGTAGTCGTGATACTTCGCCTTTTCGTCTTTAGTCAGGGCAGACATGACCTTGCTAAGCGCGCCGATGCTCGGGGCGTCGCGCATCTCCGGATGCTCGGGCACTACGCCGGGGGCACGCAGGGTACCGTCGCTAGGCGGCTGGCCGTTCTCGTCAGTGTCTTCGTCTGCGGCAACCCCGAGCATTGCGCCCAGGACGTAGCGGCGCAGGAACGTGATGTAGGCGCCGAACTCCTTGATGTCCACGTCATTGCCGCGCGGCACGTCGATGATCGATTCCATGCGGGCCCCCGATTTGTGGCCAAGGATCGTGCGCATGTGCACGCCGCCGTCGGGCTTGTTGCTCACCAGCTGTACGGGCGCGAAGCCTTGTTCCGACAGCGCCGGGGTCGTCTTCGTGCGAATTTCTGCCAGGTCGGCATACTTGAATGTGTAGGCCGGGGCGCCGTTCGGCGGATACACCGTAGCCGTCCGGTTTTTCTCCACCGGCAGGAAGTTTCCTTGCGCGACGGCCAAGGCGCCGAAGAACTCGCCTAGGTTGCCGTCACCGTTCGGTGCAGGGATGAGGTTGACGTCCACCTGCGGGTGGAGGAGGTTGGTGTCCATGGGAGCATTCATGATGTTCAGCCCTTGATGGCGACAATGGCGGCGTCGATGCGGTCGGCGAGATCGCCGGCCGGCACGTGGGCGCGGGCTTCGGTAAGCAGGGCCAGCAGGGTGCCGGCCTGTGCGCGCACGCGTGCGGCGGCGGCTTCGGCGGCTTCCTGCTCACGGCGGCGGGCCTCGGCTTCGTCGCGCTGGCGCTTTTCCTCGGCGGCGCGTGCTTCGGCCTGGCGGCGCTCTTCGGCCTCGCGCTCCGCACGTTCCGCGGCTTCGCGCGCTTCCTGCTCTTCGCGTGCCTTGCGGGCTACAGCGTCGGCTTCTTCCTGCTCGCGGCGGGCGTTGTCGGCACGGAGTCGCGCGAGTTCTTCAGCGTCGCGCGCGGCGTCCAGCATGGTCTTCAGGTTCCCCAGCGCTGCCTCGATCGCGGCGCCGGCATCGGCCTGAAACTCGGCGAAGTCATCCACGGCCTCGCGAGCCAGGGAGTCAATGCGCTGCTGGATCTGGCGGACACCCAGACCGATGCAGGTAGTAGGGGCTGATTCGATGGCGCGGATACGGTCCTTGATGCCATCAACGCGCCGGCGCTCGGCAGCGGCCTCTTCCTCAGCGGCGCGCCGGGCCGCGGCTTCGGCTTCCTGCTGGGCCATCATGGCCGCCAGTTCCTCGCGCGCCGTGGCGTTGGCCAGGTGGGCGCGGAGGGTTTCGGCGGCCGTGGCCACCGCTTCGATGGCCTGGTCGCCGTATTCTTCCCAGTCACGCTGGGCGAGGAAATCCGGCGACTGCAGTCGCGCGATCGTTTCTGTGATCTCGGCTACCGTCGCGGTCAGGCCGTGGCGTGGTAGTTCGCCGATCGCCTTGAGGGCGGCCTGGTGCGCATCGATGCGGGCAGCTTCAGCCTTGGCCGTGGCGATGCGCTCTTCTTCCTTCTTCAGGGCCTCAGCGTCGATCTGCGCCTTGACGGGGCCTTCGACCTTTTCCACCTCGCCGATGATGTAGTCCCGCTTCTCGCGAGCCTTCTTCTGGATGTCCATGACCGGGCGATTCCAGTTGGTGTACGCGCTTTCGGCAGCGGTGCGGGTGCTCACGCAGCGACGCACGAAATCGCGCGCTGCCTTGTTGCCTTCCTTCGTGGTGACGTCGAACACTTCCTTGCTGGCGTCGCGCAGTTCGGTCAGGCCGGCTTCGATCGCGTCGTACTTCAGGACCGCTACGGATGTTTCCGGGGTGGCGTCGAGGACTTCGGTATCAGTGGATTCCATGCTCTTTCTCAGCGGATGGGGATCAATTCGAAGCTGCCATCAGCGCGGCAGCGGCCGGACCGGCGGATGCCGATCTTGCGCAGGAACTCGTCCCACGCGATGAGGGTGATTTCGGGCTTCACGTGGTGCTCCCGGGTAGGACGAAGAGGGCGGCGCTGTCATCAACCGTCGCGTACAGCACAACGATGGCGAGCGCGAGCAGGGTGCCGAACGCCCACGGGTGGCGGCGCTCGAATTCGTAAATGAATTCCCAGACCTTCATGGCCGGTGCCCCGTCAGTCGGTCATCGCGGGCAGCGTCGGCGGCTTCTTCTTCCCAGAAAGCCTGGAGATCGTGGTAAGCGCCCAGCGCCAGGGCGCCGATCTCGTTTTCATCGTGCAGGGCCGTGACATCGATGCCGCTGTCGGTGACGCTGTGGACGCTGAACGACTCGTCTTCGCCCGGTTGTTCGAGGGTGGCGGCGTACGCGCGGTGATACGTGCCGGTTACCTTCAACTCGGTGCCGTTGTGCTGGATGGTCACGGTGGTGGTCATGCCGGCTCTCCGATCACCGCGCGGACGGTCGCACCGACATAGGCCATTTCGGCAAGCGCCAGGTTCTGGGGGGACATGTAAATCTGGAGGTGCAGCCGGCCCTTCTTGAAGTCGACAGTGCGAACGACGTCACCTTCTCCGCGCTCGGCGATCGTGAAGCCTGCGAACAGCAGCGCTTTGCCCAGACTGGCCTCGGCGGAATTGCTGTATGCGCTGATGCGCAGGGTCTGCCGTTTGCCGTACGCCGGCGTGATGTTGTCGGCGTAGATGGTGTAGCCACCGGCCTTGATGTTGGCGTGCTCGGCTGCGAGCAGCTTCAGCGTCGCGGCCATCTGCTGGATCTGCTGCAGGCGTCCGCGGTGGCGCTGTTCTTCCGACGCCGTGGCCTGCTGCAGCAGCGGCATGGCCAGGATTTCATGGGTGGTGGGGTATTTCGCCATGGTCTCTCTGCTCGGGGCGGCCTTCATCTTGGCCAGCTTGATGGCGGCGGCATCGGTGTCGGGGACAGGCTCCACGGTCACGTCGTCGCCGAAGTCAGCGCGCGCGAGGCGCGTTGCCTCCGCGTGTTCAACGGTGTATTCGGCCTTCAGCCAGCAGCCGTCGGCGTGGGTAATGAGGTAAATGCGCGTTTCCATCGTTCGCCCCTGCGATCAGACGCCGTGGTAGCGGACTTCGATAACGTGCTCGCCGGTGGCCGGATTCAGGCGAGGGTGGCCGGCCGACGGGCTACGGTGCGTGTCGATCTTGCTGACCAGGGCGGCGGCCCGCTCGTGCAGCGCCGCCACGTCGGTAGAGCGCAGCGTATGGACGCCGCCGGTGCCGCGCGGGCGGTGGCTTTCGCGAATGCGGGCAACAGGAGGCACGCCCGCCTGCGCCAGCAGTTCTGCGCGGAGGGAGTTGAAGAGGGCGAGTTGCGCCTGGCCCGGCTGGCCTTCGCCGACGGACAGGAACGTGATCAGTGCTTGTGCGCGTGCCTCGGGGGGAATCCTGCTGACGATCTCTTGCGGTGACATGCTTCGCTCCATCGGTTGGGCCCGTGTTTGGCGGGCTGCTGATGGAGTGAACTATAGCACTGCTACTGTAGCGATGCTATATTTTTATTTGAGGCTTCGTAGACGGAGTGTGGCGGCAAGTTTGGATGCGTAGTCCGTCAGCGCCTCAATGGCGTATGGATAATCGTCTTCGTAGACCCCACTCAAGCTGGCGAACCTGGACCCGTCCAGGCGACGGTGTATGTGGATCGATCCGCTGATAGTGGGATCTGCGTTGTTCGGGCAACCCCCGCTTGTTCGGCGGTTCACTCGGTATTTGGTAAAGTCAATGACCCTGCTCATACTGCTCCTGTGCCGCCCTTAGGGCTTGGCAATGTTGTTCTCTCTCAGGGCAAATATGACGCTTAATCGACAAAGTGGCGCCCATGCTGGGGGAGGGTGGCGCCGTGACGTGGAACGGTGAGCAAACAAGACTGCTCTTACGGGTTGGCCCGACTGAGCGTGCGTTGGCAAGCGTTCCTGTCAGTTGGGCGGGCTCGACATGACGCAGCACTAGAATGGCGCAACAACCCCCGAGGGCTTACATATGGATCCTGATGACGTAGTCCGGACGTTCGAGCAACTGGCCTTAGACGAGAGCGAAGAACTTGCCGTGGATGATGCGATAGCGGGCCTGGCAGTGTTGCTGGCCAACCCGGCAATTCAAGGGAAGGAGAGGGCGCTGCTTACGCAGGTGGGTGCGACCCTTTACAGGGCCGGATTAAATGAGCGCGTGATTGAGGCGGTGAAGAAGCGCCCACAGTAAAAAAAAGCCCGCGTCAGCGGGCGGGCTTGCTTTCAAGCGAGGGGGTGACTATATAGGGGTCGCCCATTTCTCCAACTTTGCGGCCAGCGCCTCGGGCTGCGATTCACAGAATGCCATAACTCCAGCATCCACTACGGCCTCCAGCAATTGCTCAGTCTTCTTTGCATTGAGTGCTTCGACTGGCCCCTCGGCAGCGAGAGGAAGCACGACAAATAATGCAGGCTCCGCTTTGCGGCTGTCCAAGTTGTGCGCAGCGAGCACGTTGGTCATGGATTGGAAGACATGCCGTTCGATAGTCTGCATGGACGAATATCTTGCTGAGACTATGTTTCCGTAACTCCGGCCGTTGTTTAGGCCAACGTGGATGGTTTTGCTGCCCAGCGTGATTTGGCGGGCCGGGACGAACACGGAATGCGCGACCGTCGTCAATGCTCGTCGCATTTCAGCGTATGCCCATCCTTCGTCCATCGCAGACTCTCTCGACACTGGCTCGGCCCAAAGGGCGCCAGCGTGGCGCTTCAGTAGGTGACTCAGCTCTCGGTCGATATTGTTAGTCGCCAAGTGGCCGCAGTTCACTAGTCGAAGGTGTGGGGTCCCAGTGGCGAGGCCGCGCATTCCACCTCGAAAGTTGCTCTCCAAAGACACCTCGACCCCGGATGCCAAGCTCCGGATTTCGGCGCCGCTCAGTGCGTCGCCATAGAGCCCAGATAGCTTCGTATAGTTTGGCAGCCATCGGACATGTGGGCGTGAGTCCCCCTCGATGGTCGCAGCGACGCCGATGACAAATTCCTGCTGACTTCCTAGGTCGGGACGGAACCAAAGTGTTGCCCATTCGCCGCTGAAGACAGGCTCCGGGGTGCGGGCTGCTCTCGACAGGAGAAGGGAGACGTCCATCAGAATAGGTGTCCAGTAGCTCGCGCGAGTGTCTTAACAGTGGCGCGCGAATGCATGTAATCGACTATTGTATCAATCTCTGCGGGGGCCAATAGGCCTTCGAGGTTGGCGCGGATCAGGTCAATCGTCTCGGGCCAGTTACCATTGCTGACCCCAGCCTGGGTCAAAATGTCTGCCTGCCAGCCGGCGAAATGGGAAGCCACAAGTTCTGCGCGAGCTAGTTCGAAGAGTTGGTTCTTGGGAGCGTCATCTGGCCAGTTGATATGCCAGTAGTAGCCGCCAGCAACCGAGCCCTGGTCGATTGCAATGTACTTGAAATCATCGAGGCACATGAAGTTTGCATCGGTTCTGTCGTTGTTCCCCGTGACATGGTCGACGCACGTGAGCATATGGCAGAACTTGCTTTTCAGGAAGGCCGTCAACCGTGAGCGATCAAAGGCCGCGAGGCGCCGGTAGAACCGAAATGGCTTCGCGCCCTGGATGAACGGGGTGGCCCAACATACGGCAATGCTGCTTCCTTGTTGAGTGTATTTTTGCGTGTCAATCGCAAAGGGTGGCAGCATTGAAGTTGGAAGGACAAGCACGCCTCCGCGCGGAGGTTGCGCGATTCCTCCCTTTGCATTCGCCACGTAGCCGATAACTTCGTTCGCCACTCCGCATGAGTCTGCAGGGTAAAGCTTGATCACTGTGTCAATGGGCTCTTCAGAACCAGGCCAGGTAACTCGGCCGATGAATATTGGCTGCCCGCCGGGATTGTGCCCCTCGTCCGGCCCGCTAATCCAGGAGGCGAATCCGCCGTAAGAATCCGCGCTCAGAATGCTGATCAAGCCAAGCCCCTCCCTAAGAGTCATCTCATTTCTATGGTCGCGCTCAATGGCAGCCATACGGACGCGGGTCCGTTGTTGTTAGGCCGCAACTGGCCGCGATATGGGTCTATCGACGAACTTAGCACGCCAAAATTCATGGCGAAATCCCCGTTCAGGGGGGACGCTGACAATCGGTCTTCAACCTACTTGGCGTGCTTGGGCCGCATGCGCGTGGTGTGTTCAATGGCCGTATCACTAGCAGCCGGGCCCAACTCCATCGCACTACTGGCGCTGCTAGCGGAAATGAACTGAGACACAACCCTGTCCAGGGCCTCACGATCGGCCGGCTTTAAGGCATCAAAGGCTTCTCTCGAAGCAGAGAAGGGCCAGTCCTTCGGCTTCGCGTCAACTATCGCCTGGTCAAAGATCGAGCGATCTTGGGTGAGCACGGTTGCCTCCGCGACCTCTTTTGCGAGGCGGGGGCTAATTTCTTCCAGACTGACCCTAAAGCCAGCGGCATAGGCCTTCGCGGCGTCCAAGTTTATCGGGCGTATACCGTTGATGTGCTGATACACAACGGCCTGCCCACCTTTGACTTGGTGCTCCCGAGCGAAGGCCGCGCGATTCACTCCAGCGAAGCGCGCCTTCAATTTTTCTGCTTCCTCTTCCGGGGTCCATATTTTCATATAGCAATGCTATCCAACAAAAAAGATAGCATGGCTTGCGTTGAAACTATAGCGCTGCTATAGTTTTCGCCATGAACCTGAGCGATTACCTGGAAAGCGCAAGCGCCAAGTCTGCGGCGGTCGTTGCCCGTGAAGTTGGTGTGTCTCCGGCTGTTGTCTATCAGTGGCGCGCGGGGATTCGCCCCGTCCCTGTGGAACGGTGCGCGGTTGTTGAGCGCGTCACGGGTGGTGCCGTCACGCGACGCGATATGAGACCTAGTGATTGGCATCAGATTTGGCCAGAACTGGCCGGACAGGTCACGTTTATAGAGCCTGCAGAGCAGCGTGAGTCTGCTGATTACCCGGCCGCCTGATCGACCCGCAGGCGGTTTTCCCCATGCGTCCCCACGCATGGGATTTTTATTCCTGACGCCCGACTACTTGATGACTCTTCGTCAAACACAACTATGTGCGGTTGCTTCGACGGGGTTACCGGTTGTCGGGCAGATGCATTTTTCATCGCCGCGCGCCACGTATGGCCGGCGCCGAGCAGGGCAGGGAGCGTTGACCGTGCCGACTTCACAGCGCGCCCGCATGGATCAGGTCCGCGTGCTCCTGAAAGTCGGCCAGAACCTCTGCGGTCTCGTCGCGCAGCATGGCCTGCTCCGCGGGGTGGCGAGTTGGGTCGCCGCTGGCTTCCTGGATCAGGGCCAGGTTGCGACGAACGATGCCGCGGGCCGCGTCGCCATGCACGTCGGTGTACAGGCGCAGCACGAGCTGACGCAGAACGAGGAGTTGCAGCCGCGTGCTTCGGCGCTCCAGATCCTGCTCGGTCAGCGGGTTCGCCGTGATGGTTGCTACGTCGCCTGTCGCCATTTTTCCGCCTCGCTCTCTACGTACCGGTTTCCCGATTTCCCCGGCCGCCTCCTGTACCTCTGTGGCGGCAATCCCGGGCGTGCCTAGCCGCCCGGGGCTTCTTATAACCAGCAACAGACGTATCCGCGCATGGAAGAGAACATGGAAAGCATCCACATGTCCCGCTCTGCCTACAACCATCCGTTGGGCAAGCTGACCGATCCGGTGAAAACCGATCTGCCTGAGATCGTCGGGGAGCACCTGACGCAGAAGGCTCGCGAAGCCGGCATGACGCGTGCCGAACTCGTGCGCGAAATTATCTGCCACTGGGCTTTTCCGGACGACATGGAAAAGTTAGCCGAACAACGGCGAAATGTCGCGCGCGGAAATGGTGCGAGATTCGAACCCAATCAGCAGCAGCACGACTGACCAGGCCCGGAGACCATCATGGACCAGATCAAGTCGCGCCAGTCGATTCGGGAAGAGGCCGCTCGCGCGGCCCGGGAAGGGGCGAATCGCAATCCGTATCCGGCTGATACCGATGCGGCCAAGGAATGGAATCAGGCCTACATCGTCGCTCGCCGCAGCGCGCCGGCGCCGCGGTCATTCGTTGGAGTGCGCCCGTGCTGACACGACGCGCGCCAATGAAGCGCAGCACGCCGCTGCGCCAGAAGGCGCCCATGCAGCGTACGTGCGGGTTGAAGCCCGGTGACGCGCAGCTTGCCCGCACGCCGATGAAGAAGAGCCGCCCGAAGCGCAGGCCAATGGCACAGCGCCGCTATGCGTTGGCCTGCCGTGGTGAACCGTGCTACCTGCTGATTCCTGGCGCGCCGTCGCACGACATGGCCACCGTTGTCGATTGCCACAGCAACCAGTTGAAGCACGGCAAGGGCGGGGCGATCAAGGCGGCCGACGAGAAGACCGTCCCGGGCTGCGCCTGGTGCCATCACGCCATCGACCAAGGCAACTGGCTGACGAAGGAGCAGCGCCGCGACTACTGGGACAGCGCCTACGCCCGCTGGGTGCCGGTGCGCACCGTGAAGCTGGCCGGAGGTGCGACGCCGTGAGCAAGTCAAAGGACAAGGCCGACGTCTGGATGCCGCTCTACATCGGGGATTACCTGGCCGACACCACGCGACTGACCACCGAGCAGCACGGGGCATACCTGCTGCTGCTCATGGACTACTGGCGCAATGGCCCGCCGCCGAACGATGACGCGACGCTGGCTCAGATCACTCGTCTGGCGCCAGCCGCGTGGAAGAAGGCGAAGCCGGCAGTGCTCCGGTTCTTCTCCGACGTCGACGGGTTGCTCCATCAGAAGCGTGCCGATGAAGAGCTTCAGGCAAGCCAGACCCGCAAGGACGCGGCCGTTGCAAAAGCCGTCCTAGCAGCCGAAAAGCGGTGGGGCAAGAAGTCCCCCGCGAATGCTCCGGGGGATGCTCCAAGCATGCCACAAGCACAACTTCCAGCAGTCATTGAAGGACTGCCGGACGGATTGCCCGGTGCTTTGCCTGAAGGTCTGCATGAGCAATGCCCTTCACCTTCATCACCACCTATGTCTGCTAACCAAGGTAGTGGTGATATGAGCCTCAGTGGTACCGCGGGCGCGCAGGGCCATGCCACATCACACCTGCGGAATCCGCAGACCGGCGAGGAAAACCCGCGGGAAATCCAGCTTGCCGTGCTGCTGCGGAAGACGTACGGCATGACCGTCACCAGCAACCATGCCGACGTGATCGAGATGGTGCGCCTTGCCGTGTCCGATCAGGAGATCGCCGAAGCGGTCGAGGTCTTCAGCATGAAGAAGAAGGGCGAGCAGCCCAATTCTGGGTACATCCTGGGGATGATCAAAACGACCCGGCAGGGCGTGGCGAAGGCCGCGGCCGAGGCTGCCGGTAAGCCGGCGGCGACTGTGCAAGCCGGCGCCGCGGAATGGTGGGTCGGCGCCGAGGGCATCAAGGCCAAGGCCGTGGATCTTGGCATGGTCTGGAAGGAAGACGAGGGCGAACTGTTCATGTCCTTCAAGGCCCGCGTGTTCAAGCGTGCCGGCGAAGGGCCATGGCGCCAGCAGATTCTGCGCGAGTACGAGCGCGATGAGGCGATGCACGGCCGACTGATGGAGTTTTTCTATCCGGGCAAGGAAGCGGCATGACTACAACCTGCGTTACCTGCGAGCACTTCACCATGAAGCCGCGCACCGGCGAGGCTCAGGCACACCTGACCGCCAGCGATGTTGCGCACGCCAAGGTCGGCATGGGCCGGTGCGCGATCGAGACGATATCGCTGCGCTGGATTAGCCCGGAGGCGCCGGCGTGCGACAAGCACGTGGCGATCAGCGACGAACAGGCGGCCATGCGCCGCAAGTGGATGAGAGGGCGGGTCGCCCGCTGACGGCGGGTATCAAAAGCAACCATAGGGAGTTGGCAATGAGCGGATTTTGCGTTTATGGGGTAACGAAGGCTCTAACGCGCAAGCGTGCTGAGGATAAAACCCCTACGTTCGACAAGCAGCTGAAGAGGGAACTTACGAAGGAAGAGTGGACGGCGCGCGTAGAGTCGGAGGCCGCACGAATCTTTCAGACGGCGAAGCCGGTGAAGATCTCCCCTGCGTTTGACGCGCCACAGTTCTGCCGGGACTGGATTGATGTCGGCGTGCGTACTGCGCAGTTGCGTGTTCCCAAAGTAATGGTCCGCAGCAAGAAATTTGATGCGGATGGTAAACCGGTCCTAAACAAGAAGACTGGCGAGCACGTGATGGGCTGGGTGGTCCACACATGAGCAAGATGCCCCGATGGTCCCCCGAGCAGCTTGCGGCGCACCAGGCGCGCGTGCCAAGGCCGGCAGCGGCTGCTCCGTCCAAGGCCGACCGCGCCGCGGCGGTGCTGAAGCGCAACCAGGCCAAGGGCCGGTTGCCGCGCGGGACCATGAACAAGACGGAAGTCCGATATGGGATCTACCTGGATCAGCAAAAGTTGGTCGGCGCCGTGCTGTGGTGGAACTTCGAGGGCATCAAGCTGATGCTGGCCCCGAATACCTCGATCACGATCGACTTCCCCGTGATGCCTGACAGCGGCGTGCTGGAGATGCGGGATGTGAAGGGCGCCAAGGCCATGGTCACGGACGACGCACGCGCCAAGATGAAGGTGGCGGCCGCGATGTACCCGTTTGTTTTCAAGTTCGTCTACCCGGCCGGCAAGGGCAGCGACGCCTGGATTGAAGAGGAAATCTGATGGCCACCAAGTACCTCAAATGAGTATGCGCCGTGAGATCGTACTGCGTGGCAGCCCGGACTGGGCTGAGGTGGTGGCCACCGTGCGCGCGGCAGCCCCAACCATGGCACGCGACGGCCGCCCTTTACGGGTCATTCTCGCTGATGACGGGGAAGACCGACTGGAAGAGCAGGTCAAGTTCTATTGGAAGGCGGTCATAGAGCCGATCGCCGCTCAGGCTGTGGTCGACGGGCAGCGCTTCACGCCGCGCACCTGGCACAAGCACCTGAAAGACCAGTTCCTGCCGCCGAAGGAAATGCGGCTATCGGACGGGCGAGTGATCCTGGTCGAACCATCCATCGCCCGCAGGGAAATCACGGTCGGCGCGATGGCGCACTACATCAATGAGGTTGAGGCCCATGCTGCCATGACCTACGGGGTAATTTTTGAATGACGGGTCCGCACAACAGCGGAATCAACGCCGCAGACTGAGGGAGAACCATGAAAAAGATCGCCACTACCGAAAAGTCCAGCGCTGACATCCTGCTGGAGATCATCCAGGACATGCACGCTCAGGAACAGATCGTTACCCGGGAGACGCTGTCCGCCCAGAAGGGGCTGACCAATCTGACGAAGACGCAGATTGACGACCGGCTGGCCTACCTGGAGAACAATGGCCGCATCGTCCGGGTGCAACGCGGGGTATTCGTGCCCGCCGAACAGCACCGGCCGGCCCGCAGTGTCTACACATCCATCCTGCCTGACGGAACGACGGTGCTGGAGGTGGGAGAGCAGAAGCTGATTCTGTCGCCGCGGGAGGCGCGCATGGTCGGCCAGGCGATGGCCGGTGCCGCGCAACAGTTCGTTGCCATCCAGCAGGGGCACGAGGCAGCGTATGCCAACCACGAGATGTCCATGCAGATGCGGGAGATGCGCCGCCAACTGAGCCGCGTATTCGGAGTGATCGGCAACCCCGCCAGCCCTCAGACGGCACAGATGGGCTTACCTTGTCTCGGCGCTGAAGCCGGGAGCAGCGTGTGAATGCGTCTAGCTGCCGCCTTTCGACCAGTTTGTCTTAACAAAGCGGGTTTTCGGCGATGCCGCTCCTCCGGTTAGCACGTCCGTAGCGCTGGAGTCAGCATCCCGGGCGATTTCGTCAGCGAAATCCGTCTCGGGCGGAACCTCGAAAGCATGCACCACTCCATACGCGTCCAGGGCACAAAAGCCCTTTTGCAGGATTTCAGCAAGAACCACGGGCGGAGAGATGCCGGGCAGCGGCGCGTCGATCGTCAATTCTGTCGCGCTCTGCGTGTATGGTGCGCCTAGCCAGTGGCGCACCAGCAGGGGGCAGTCGATTAGGTCCTTGTCGTGCGGCAGGATCAGGGCCCGGGTTGCGCGGCGCAATAGAACGATATGCATGTCGGTCGGCTAGACGAATGCAGGAAGAGGCTGCGACTTCATCGTAGCAAAGTCACGCGGGCGATGCCAAGAACTGAGGGCGGGTGCTTGCGGGGTCACTGCTGACGTGGCGCTTGGCCTTGGATTATTAGTTAGCCCTACTTTCGAGCAGGCAGAGCGCCGCGGCAGCCGGTACAATCCGCCGCTGTCTGAATTCGCTCAAAACCTTCCATGCGACCGAAAATTCGCGCGACCGTCGTTTGCATACGTAGCGACCAGGTCTTGCTGGTCTCCAAGGACGCTAAACGATGGGCTTTGCCTGGGGGGCGACCTGACAAGAAGGAGCTTTTGGCCGACACGGCCATCAGGGAACTTGTCGAAGAGACTGGGCTGAGGGCCAAATCTCTCTCGTTCCGAGCGCAGTTTCTCGGGGCGACGACGGTCCATCATGTGTTCCAAGCCAGGGTTGGCAATTCGGCTGAGGCGCGCCCCTGCAATGAAATTAAGGTGTGCCAATGGGTCGCCTGGGATGAACTTGATCAATTCGGCGTAAGCCTCACAACGAAGCAGATCATCGCCCAAACACTCGCTTAGACGCGGCGTGCGCTCTCGCCCTGCATCCCAGAGGGGAACGAGACGGCCTATGCCAATTCCATGCCGTGTATTCGGGATGATCGGCAGCCAGCATCCAGCATCCAGCATCCAGCATCCAGCAGCCGGCACAGATAGGCTTGCCGTGCTTGGACAGCGGAGCCATGACAACGCGTGATTAATCTTGGCTAAATCGCAAGACGCTTACAATGATGCGCTAAGACAACACCGCCTCAACTCTGACATGGCCATCCTTGCGAATCTCCGCACATGGGCGCGACGAGTCAAGCGTGACGGCGTGACCCTGTGGTTTGCCTGTCGTCACCCTGAGACGCCGATGCTGGCCAAATGCTTGTGCATGTTTGTGGTGGCATACGCGTCCAGTCCAATAGACCTCGTACCCGATTTCATTCCGGTTCTCGGGTACGTCGACGATGTTCTATTGCTGCCTGGCCTCATCTGGCTAGCAATAAGGCTGATACCCGTGCGCGTGATGGCAGCCTGCCGTGCACAAGCCGACCAATGGATTGAAGAGCAGAAAAAGAAGCCGACGTCCTACTGGGGCGTCGCCTTGGTGGTCTGCATCTGGGTGGCCTTAGCCTATGGAGGCTGGTTCGCGCTTCGCTGATTCCGTCCGAAGTCGATTCGTTTTCTGTCATTCGTAGAACCGGACTTGCGTGCAGCGGGTTGACGCAGATGCGGCGCTTCTACTGGCTTTCGATCCATTGAATGGCGAATCGCATCAGTTCTTTGCCGCTGCGGATACTCAGCTTGTCCTTGATGTTAGCTTGATGAGCTTCGATGGTCTTGATGCTGCGATTCATTTTCTCGGCAATCTCGCGTGTACTGAAGCCGAGTCCGATCAGGTGCAAGACCTCGAATTCCCGCTCTGACAGGTTTGCGATGGCGCTGGTGGACGTCTTTGTCGGCATCGTCAGCGTCCGCGCGAGCTTCTCATGCATCGCCGCGCTCAAGTAGACATTCCCGGCGAGTACCTCGCGGATGGCGTACAAGATATCCTCGGTGGCCCCGAGCTTCATCAGGTACCCATTTGCACCTGCTCGCAATGCGCGTTCGGCGAATAGGGCTTCGTCATGCATGCTGAAAACGAGGATTGCCAGCGTTGGATAGTGCAGCCGGAAAGTCTTGACAAGATCCAGGCCCGAGTTCGACTGCAGGCTGAGGTCTACGATGGCCAAGTCAGGCCTGCAGGTGACGGCCGCCACCGCTTCTTCGACACTGCCCGCCACGCAGCAGACATGCAGGTTTGCCTGTGAATGCAGCAGATAAGTCAGCCCTTCTCCGATGATGGGATGATCATCCACGATTAGGATCTGGACCGCATGGCCATGGCTACATGGTGTCCCTGGCATGATCCGGGCTCCCAGGTATCGGAAAGCCGAGTGCAACCTTGGTGTCACCTCGGCCATTGCGGGAGACCGTACATGACCCCCTATCAGACTCGCCCGATCACACGGGTTGTGAAGGCTCAGCCCCACCTTGACAGTAGCACTTGCCATCCACGGGGCGCAGGTATCGCTTCCTCAGACACATGGTGGCATGTTAGGCGAAATAATCGGCATTGGCCGGAAAGACCGCCAGGGTCGAGAGGATCGCGGGGAGCATTGACGGACCGTCCACCTTCAACATCACGGATGTCGGGTGGCCCTTATCGCCAGGTAACGGGCCTTAGGTATGCGCGTGCAGGATAGCGTCCTTGCGCATTTTGACTATATTGCGGCGGCAGTCCCTCGCGCGACTATTTGACATGCTCGCGAGCTGACGGCTTTTCGTTTCGCGGTCTCCTGTATAACAGTCCATTCTGCAGACGGTCCAGATGAATGGGTGTTTTGCCGAAGGCGACCGAGTGCAACAAGCTTCTCGACTCGCCACAGCGGGACGGATTCCACCACCGTGTTCCGGTCAGGTTCCCATAGGCTTGCTCCCACGATACGTCCATCCATCGGCGACCGGAGGATGAGAAGCTTATGACCGCGCAATAGGAGGCCTATGATTCTGCGTTGACCGACGGAAAGGCTCATTCGACTTCCTAATTTCGGATTGTCCAGGCAGGGGTAATAAGAGCGCGGAAAACGGCACGGTAGACGCGGGAGCCCTTATTGCCTTCACCGAATCGAGCAAAAAAATCGGCGCCCAGGGTCAGTGGGCGCCGATCGGGAATATCGAGACGGGGTCAAATCAACTCGATAGATCATTTTCAGCGTTCGATGGAGTGACGACAATACCGCTTTAGTGGGGCTCAAGAATTCTGCGGGCGCCAGAATGGCGGTCAAGAGCGACACTGATGCCACATCCTCATGAACTCACCGCCAACATGGCCACCGTCCACGCGTGGACTGCGGTCCATAGTGCTGCATTTGCTGGCAGTCGAGTATGCGCGTTGGACCGCAGGCTTCACATAGTACAAATGGGTTATTCGTTGCCTCTGGCCAGGTTCCAGACGCTCTAACGCTATAATGGTCAACACCCCGTTTTGTGTATTGTTTTAGTAATACAGAGAACGTTGCACCACGTCCCTAGCGGCGTGGTTTTTTTTGCCCATTCGCAGCGGGAAGAAAGACGATCCGAGGGCTCGGAGTACTTCACCCGAAGTCCGATTCTTACCATACCCCTATAGGGCTGGACGCCCCCGCCCTGTATCCCAAGACTGGCCGCCTATGGCCAGCGTACCTAAGGCGCCCAAGCGCGCCACACCCAATGCGAAGAAGCCCAAGGCAGCCAAGCCACGCGCTGCCAAGGCTTCTACTCGCCCGGCCACTGATCACGCTCATGAGTCGGCAGTGGAAACCCTTACCCCCAAGCAGCAGCGATTCGTTGACGAATACCTGGTGGACAACAACGCCACCCAGGCAGCGATTCGTGCCGGCTACAGCGCCAAGACTGCCAGACAGCAGGGCGCGGAGAACCTGTCAAAACCTGTCATCCAGGCGGAAATCGCGGCAGCCAGGAAGCGCCAACAGGAGCGCACTGAGATCACCGCCGACCGCGTGCTGCGTGAAGCCTGGAACCAGGTCACGGCCGACGCCCGGGAACTGACGCAGCTTCACATCGGCTGCTGCCGCTACTGCCATGGCGAGGGACACCAGTTCCAGCGCACCAAGGCTGAGCGCGACCGTGCCTATGAGGAATGGGAGGCGTCCGGCGACCGCGACAAGCCGGAGTACTTCGATGAGGCAGGCGGCATTGGCTTCAGCCCGAACAATCAGCCGCACCCGGACTGCCCGGAATGCGCTGGCCGCGGCATCGCCCGTGTTGTGCTGATGGACACCCGCAACCTGTCACCCAGTGCGTTGTCCCTGTTCGCCGGCGTCAAGCAGACGAAGTTCGGCATCGAAATCCAGATGCACTCCAAGGACGCGGCCATGGAGAAGCTGTTCAAGCACCTTGGGCTGTACGAGAAGGACAACGAACAGAAGACCGATCCGCTCACCTCGCTGCTGCACACCATCGCCAAGGGCAACGGGAACGCCATCATGCCGGTGGCGAACGATCCAGAGCACGGCGCCTTCGCACCGGTCGCCGATACACCCGATAACGAGGAATGAGCCATGGCCGACGTCATCTACTACATCCGTAGCACGGCTACCAGCCGGGTCTACGTCGGCTCTATGACTCGCGGCGCTCGCCAGCGCTGGGCTGAGCACTTGCACTATCTCCGCAAGGGCGCGCACCATTCGAAGCACGTGCAGCGGGTATACGACAAGTACGGCGAGAACGACCTAACGCTGGAAGTTGCCTACGAGTGCCAGCCAGGAGACTCGATTCTGAGAATCGAACAGCAGCATATCGATCTGTTCGACGGCCGCTGCATGAACACAGCGCCAGTATCTGATTCGATCTATGCCGCGCACGCTGTCAATCGCAGTCGAACCATGCCTGATAGTGAGCGCGCCCGCCGTTCCGCTGCCGCCAAGGCCGCCATTGCCGAAGGGCGTGCCACGCGCGGGCCATGGAGTGAGGAACGCAAGAAGGCTCATTCCGAGCGTCTGAAGGGGCGCAAGATGCCGCCGGTATCAACTGAGGCGCGAGAGAACATCAGTGCCGCATTGCGGCTCCGTCATGCCCTGAACGGCACAGCTTCCAAGCAGAAAGCGCCAGACGGCCGCACGGCATTCATTGCGCAGGAAGTGCCATCTTGGTTGCTCATGCGCGCCGAAGGAAAGAGCTACCGCGAAATCGAACGAATAACTGGCCGATGCCGGAAAGTGATTTCTAGGGAATGCATGAAGGTTCAGCGCGATGAGCATTGAGCTGCCGACCGACGCCAAGGCGCTTGCCGCCTTCCTTGCCGACCCCGAAAAACGGCTGTTCAGCGGAGCGCTCTACAAAATTATGATCAAGGGCGACGACCAGGTCGGCCCCGACGGTCAGGTGGTCGAGGGCGAGTCGTTCGTCATGCCGTTCAGGCCCAACCGTGCGCAGCGCCGCTTCATCAAGCGCCTGTGGTACCGCAACCTGATCCTGAAGGCGCGGCAGCTTGGGTTCACCACCCTGATCTGCATCCTGTGGCTGGATCACGCGCTTTTCAACGCTGACCAGCGCTGCGGCATCATCGCGCAGGACTTGCAGGCCGCGGCGGCGATCTTCCGCGACAAGGTGCAGTTCGCGTACCGCAACCTGCCTGACGAGATCCGCGAGCGCTTCCCTCTGGCGCGCGACTCCCAGTCCGAACTGCTGTTCGCCCACAACAACAGCAGCATCCGCGTGGCCACGTCCATGCGCTCCGGCACGATCCACCGCCTGCACGTCTCCGAATTCGGGAAGATTTGCGCCAAGTACCCGGACAAGGCGCAGGAAGTGGTGACCGGCTCCATCCCGGCGGTGCCGACGAACGGCATCCTGGTGATCGAATCGACGGCCGAGGGCCGGGAGGGCGAGTTCTTCGAGATGGTCGAGACGGCCGAGAAGAACCACGCCAGCCGCAAGGTGCTGACGCCGAAGGACTACCGCTTCCACTTCTATGCGTGGTGGCAGGAGCCGAAGTACCGCCTTGACGCTCGCACGGTCCCCATCAGCCGCGAAGAGCATGAGTACTTCGACCTGGTCGAGGCCAAGGTGTTGGCCGACATGGGCCAGGTCATCACCATCGACCCAGACCAACGGGCCTGGTACGTGGCCACGAAGCGCGCGGACTTCAAGGGCAAAGAAGAGCGCATGTGGCAGGAATACCCCAGCTTCCCGGCTGAGGCGTTCCAGATCAGCACCGAGGGCAATTACTACGCCAAGGACATGATCGCGCTGCGCAAACGCGGCGGCATCACGCGCGTTCCGCGACTGGACCTGCCGGTCAACACGTTCTGGGACATCGGCCGCAGCGACGGCTGCGCGGTCTGGTTCCAGCAGGAGATGCGCGGCGAAGACCGCTTCATCGACTACTACGAGGCGCACAACGAAGACCTGCGGCACTACGTCAAGGAATTGCGCGACCGCGGCTACGTCTTTGGCAAGCACTACCTGCCGCACGACGCCAATCACCAGCGTCTCAGCGACTACAACCGGACCACGAAGGAGATGCTGGAAGACCTGCTGCCTGGCGAGACTTTCATCATCGTGCCGCGAATCACCGAACTGATCACGGGCGTGCAGCAGACCCGGAAGCACCTGAAGGGCGCGTACTTCGATGAAGCCGGCTGCGCCAAGGGCATCACTCGCATCGAGGGCTATCGGAAGAAGTTCAGCCGCGCGGACAACCGCTTTATCGACCAGCCGGACAAGAGCAACGGCTGCAGCGAGGGCGCCGACGCGCTCCGCCAATGGGCACAGGCCAAGGAATTGGGCTTGCTCGAATCCACGACGAAATCCAACACCTACGTAGAGGCGGAGACGCCTGACTGGCGCCTATGAGGACATCCACCATGCAAGAGACGAACAGCATTCCAGCCGGCACTGAGCCCCTGTCGCAGGTCGAATACCAGGAAATCTACCGCGAGATTGACGAGCAGCCGCGGTGGCGTGGCACTGCCGACAAGGAAATGGACTACGCCGACGGCAACCAGCTTGACGGCGAACTGCTGCGCAAGATGGCCGAACTGGGCATTCCCCCCGCGGTGGAAGACCTGATCGGGCCGGCGCTGCTGTCGATCCAGGGCTACGAAGCGACCATCCGCAGCGACTGGCGTGTCTCGCCCAACGGCCAGCCGGGCGGGCAGGACGTGGCTGATGCCTTGAACTTCAAGCTGAACGAGGCCGAGCGCCAGTCGAAGGCCGACATCGCATGCAGCAAGGCGTTCCGCCCCCAGATCGGTTGCGGCGTCGGTTGGGTGGAGGTGGCCAAAGAGTCGGACCCGTTCAAGTACCCGTACCGCTGCACCCCAATCCACCGGAACGAGATCCACTGGGACATGAAGTGCGGCGACGACTGGGAGGCGTCCAGATGGCTGCGCCGGCAGCGCTGGCTGACCAAGGAGCGTATCGCGCTGGTGTTCCCGGACCACACCGAAATGATCATGGCATGCGGCACCCATGGCCCGCTTTGGTGGGCAGACCGCACCCTGAGCATGGACGGCGGCATCAGCACCGGCCTGGCCAACGCATGGAACGAGGGGCGCGCATGGACCATGCAGGAAGACCGCTGGTTCAACCCGACGAGCAAGGAACTGTGCGTGTCGGAGGTCTGGTACCGGCGCTGGGCGCGCGTGCCCATCATCCGCACGCCAGATGGCCGCGTGGTGGAGTTCGACCACAACAACCTGTCGCATAACGTCGCCGTGGCGCGCGGCCTGGCTGCGGTGGAGCACGCGACCGTGACCAGGGTGCGGCGCGCCTACTGGCTGGGCCCGCATCTACTGCATGACGGCCCGTCGCCATACAGCCACCGCCACTTCCCGTATGTCCCATTCTTCGGGTTCCGCGAGGACAACACCGGCGTGCCGTATGGCTTCGTCCGTGGAATGAAGTACGCGCAGGACAGCCTGAACAGCGGCAACAGCAAGCTGCGCTGGGGCATGAGCGTCACTCGCATCGAGCGCACCAAGGGCGCGGTGGCCATGACCGACGCCCAACTGCGCCGCCAGGTGGCGCGGCCGGACGCCGACATCGTGCTGGACGCCGCGCACATGGCCCAGAACGGCGCCAAGTTCGAGGTGAAGCGGGATTACCAGCTCACGCAGCAGCACTTCCAGATGCTGCAGGACAACCGCCAGACCATTGAGCGCGTGTCGAGCATCACCAGCGGATTCGTTGGGCGGCAGGGCACGGCCAAGTCTGGCGTGCAGGAGCAGACGCAGGTCGAGCAGTCGAACCAGAGCCTGTCGATTCCCATGGACAACTTCCGCGGCGGCCGGACGCTGGTCGGCGAGTTGCTGCTGTCGCTGATCATCGCCGATATGGGCACAGCGCGGCACGAGGTCATTATCGAGGGCGACGCGGTCAAGGCCGATCGCACGGTGGTGATCAACGCGCCGGAAGTGGACCCGGGCACCGGCATTGCCTACCTGTCGAACGATCTGCAGCGCACACGCCTGAAAGTGGCCGTGGACGACGTCCCGAGCACCAACAGCTACCGCGGCCAGCAGCTCAATGCCATGTCCGAGGCGGTCAAGAGCATGCCGCCGGAGTATCAGGCCGCCGTGCTACCGTTCCTGGTCAGCCTCATGGACGTCCCATTCAAGCGCGACGTGGTGGAAGCCATCCGCAACGTGCAGTTGCAGGCCACGCCCGAGCAGCAGGCGGAGGCCATCAAGACGGCCGTGGCGGACGCACTGGCCAAGGCCGGCACCGACATCAAGATGCGCGAATTGGACCTGAAGGAGCGCAAGGCCGACAGCGAAATCAAACAGATCGACGCCCAGTCGGTCCAAATCGGAGTACAGGCGGCATTCAGTGCGATGCAGGCCGGCGCGCAGATCGCGCAGATGCCGATGATTGCCCCGATTGCCGATGCAGTGATGCAGGGCGCCGGCTACCAGCGGCCCAACCCGATGGGCGACGACCCGAACTTCCCGGTGGCGGCGCAGGCCGCGGCCATGAACATCAAATCGCCGTATATCCAAGGTCAAGGGCCAGCGGGCGCAGTGCCGGCGGAGGAAGCCAGCACCGCGGAAGCTGCCGGCCAGGCCCCGGTGATGCATCGAAACACCAGCCCGACGTTTCCGCCGGTGCCCGCAGACGCGCCAACCGGTCAACGTGGCATTGAGACACCACGCGCGGACGACAACCTGCCCGGCGAGCGTTGATCGTTCACCAGTGCGCAGCACCTTCAGGCCCTACAGGTGACCCCTGTAGGGCTTTCTGTTTGTGCGTGCCATTCGCACACTCCGGCCAAGCCAACGCGCATGCGTGCGCAGGCGAAGGGCGGAGTAATCCGCATTGCTGACGACCCCTGCGGCCACGGCGATATGTGGCGGGACACAGGCATGACCACTACCGACCAACAAAACGAGTTTATCCAGTCGCTGAACGGCGACCTTTCCCCCACGCAGGCCGCTCAACTCTTGGAGATGAGCGGGCAGGGCGATACCGGTGCCACGTCGCCGGAACTGGCAGCGCAGCCCGGCGCCGCCACTGCACCGGCGGCAGGTACGACCCAAGGCGATGCCGGCACGACCGGCGCAAGTGACAGTGCCACGGCAGCAGCAGCCAGCACGCCCGCAGCAGCACCGGCAGCAACGCCGGCCGCCGTCGCAGGCGAGTTGACCGCCGCCAACGCCGTGATTCTGGCGAAGGACGGAAAGCACACCATCGGCTATGAAAAGCTGGTGGAGGCGCGAGAAGGCGAGAAGCATTGGAAGGCCCAAGCGGAAGCCGCGCAGACCCAGCTTGCCGAGTTGCAAGCACAGGCCAAAACGCGGGCGGATGCTGGTCAGACCCCCACTCAGACTGACGCTCAGGTGGCGGCCGCGCAAGCAGCCATCGACCAGGGCATCGATCCGGGCATCTTCGGCGATTTCAGCGAAGAGGATTTGGCCAAGGGCATTCAGACGCTTGTCGACGCGAAAGTGGCTGCGAAGGTCGACGCCATCGTGGCGCAGAAGCTGGCTCCTATCCAGCAGAAGCACGCGACGGACGCCACCGAGAGCCATTACGCGGCTATCTACGAAGCGCACCCGGATGCCGACTCCCTTGCGGAAAGCAAGGAACTGGGCGACTGGATCAACACGCAACCGTCATTCGTCCGCGATGGCTACAACGCGGTGCTGCAGAAGGGCACCACGCAGCAAGTCATCGAACTGTTCAGCGCCTTCAAGCAGGCAACTGGCACGACTCAGGGCGCCGGCGCTGGCGCGGCCGCGGGAGGCACCGAACAGGTGAACCCCGAAGCCGTGAAGGCGGCGGCCCAAGCGGCCATTGCCAACGCCCCGACGCGGGTTCCAGCCAGCCTCACCGATCTTCCCGGTGGGCGCCCGGCAGGTCTGTCGCGGGACGAACAAATGGCCGACATGAACGGACGTGAACTGCTCGATGCGATGAACGCCGGGAACATGACCCCGGAGCAAATCGACCGGTTCCTCAACACGCTGTGATCCGATAAGAGGGCTCTATGACTGCAAAGACGCACGCCGCGTATGGCGACAAGACCAACATGGTGCAACAGGCCGTCGGCCTGTTCGCCACCCACATGCAGCGCAACAGCACGCTGAACCGCCTGACCGGCAAGATGCCGGCCGGCATCGCGGGCGCGGAAGCGACGCTGCGCAAACAGACCACGCAGCACATGCCCATCGTGCGCTGCCAGGATCTGTCGAAGGGCAAGGGCGATGAGGTGACTTTCCACCTGCTGAACCCGATCGGCGCCAAGCCCATCATGGGCAGCCGCTATGCGGAAGGCCGCGGTACGGGTCTGAGCATCACGGAGGACAAGCTGCGCGTGAACCAGGCCCGCTTCCCGCTGGATCTGGGCGACGCCATGACGTCGATCCGCACGCCCGTGGAATTCCGCCAGCTTGGCCGCCCCGCCGCGCAGAACCTGATGGATCGCTACGTCGATCAGTCGCTGCTCGTGCATATGGCCGGCGCTCGCGGCTTCCACAACAACATCGAATGGGTGGTTCCGACCGAGGCCGACGCCGATTTCGGCGAAATCATGGTCAATCCGGTGCTGGCCCCTTCGAA
This sequence comes from Cupriavidus sp. HE11, assembly GCF_056097175.1. Classification (NCBI taxonomy): domain Bacteria; kingdom Pseudomonadati; phylum Pseudomonadota; class Betaproteobacteria; order Burkholderiales; family Burkholderiaceae; genus Cupriavidus; species Cupriavidus sp. HE11. Next base: position 347,081 of record NZ_CP184464.1, on the reverse strand, counting down.
GAACCGCCACTTCATCGCCGACGGCGATGCCGTGACCGGCTTCAAGGTGAACGGCGGTGAAGTGGATATCCAGTCCACCGACATCTTCAAGATGGACACGGTGGATTCGATGCGCACGGTGCTGGACCAGATTCCTCTGCCGCCCCCGATCGTGCAATTCGATGGCGACAAGGCTGCGACCGACTCGCCGCTGCGCGTGTGGATGATGTCGCCCGCGCAGTACAACAAGTTCGCCGCCGACCCGGCCTTCCGTCAACTGCAGGCGTCGGCAATGGCGCGCGCCAGCCAAGCCGGACAGCATCCGCTGTTCCTGGGCGAAGCCGGTCTGTGGAATGGCTTCCTGCTCATCAAGATGCCGCGCGCGATCCGCTTCTACGCGGGTGACGTCATCCGTTACTGCGGTAGCGCGAGCAGCGAGACCGAATCCACCGCGACGGTGCCGGCCAGCTTCGGCACGCAGTTCGCCGTCGACCGCTCGGTGATTCTCGGTGGCCAGGCGATCGCCGAAGCGCTGGCCAGTTCCGACAAGTCGGGCATCCCGTTCTTCTGGTCGGAAAAGGAACTGGACCACGGCGACAAGGTGGAACTGCTGATCGGCGCGATTCGCGGCGTATCGAAGGTCCGCTTTGAGGTCGACACCGGCATGGGCAAGGAAATCACCGACTACGGCGTGACCGTGGTCGATACCGCCGTGCCCATCATCGGCGCCCGCAACTGATAGCAGGTGGGCCGGCTCGCGCCGGCTCGTTTCCTTACGATACCTGACACACAGGAGGCCATATGGCTACCGTGCTCATCAATCAGTACCAGAATCGCCAGTTCGGCGGTTTCTCCCCCTTCGGCAACCTCACGTCGCTGGCGTACGCCATGCTGACCAACGCGGCCGGCATCGTTCAGAACGCCAACGCCGCCGGCGCACTCGCCGCGGGCGATGTGGTCGACCTGGGTCCGCTGCCCGAAGGCATGCGCCTGGAAGACGCGTCGGTCTTCGTGTCCACGGGCATGACCGCGACCATCACCGGCTCGCTGGGCTTCAAGTACGAGGACGGCGTGGACGACGCGACCGTGCCGCAGGACGCTGCTTACTTCGGCGCTGGCATTGACCTGGCCGCGACGGGTCGCAAGCGTGCTACGGGCGCCAAGCTGGTGACGCTGCCGAAGCCCGCCCGCCTGATCCTAACCACCGCGGTGGCTGCGAACGCCAAGGCAAGCGACATCAAGGTGCTGGTCACCGGCGAACTGTCCGGCAACCGCTGATAGCGGACGCCATTGGCGCGGGCGGCCCAGTGCCGCCCGCCCCGTCACGCAGGAGTAGGACACCTCTATGAAAGTCATCATCATTGGCAGCGTGATTCACGCCGCGCTGAACGCCGCAATGGGCGCTCTGACCGGCGCTGCGGTGGTCGAGTGGGACGGCAATGACGACGCGTACCGCGAGAAGGTGGTAGGCGCCGTGCAGTTCGCCATCGACAACCCCGATGTCACCCCCGAGCAGCAGCACGAGCAATGGCGCGAAGCGCGCATCGCCGAAGGCTGGACCTTCGCGGAAGCGCACGATGCGGAGAAGAAGCAAAGTCCGCTGCTCGTGCCCTACGCCGAATTGCCTCCGGAACAGCGCACCAAGGACGCGCTGGTGCATCGACTCGTGCTGGTGATGAAGGACATTCCCGACGCCGACGAAGCTGTCGAGGCCTTCCGCGCCAACCTGCCACCGCCGGTGGAGCATGCGGTAACGACTAGCGAACTTGCAGCGATGGCGCTTGGCATTGGCGCGGGCGTGAAATACATCGGCCGCCGGCCCGAATGGAGCGACCGCATGTACGGCACAGGTCTGGTTTTCGTCACCGACCAGGTTCGAGCGCTCCCGGAGGCAATCGCGCGCAAGTTGCTGCGGCATGCCGACCTGTTCGAGCGTGTCGATACCGCTACTGTTCTCGCCATAAGCACCGACGCAATTGGCACGGATGACGACACCGCGCAATTGCTGGAGCAGGGCAAGCTGCAGCAGCAGCGGCAGGAGCGCGATCTGAACCAGATCCAGGATCTGTACGATCAGATCGACCGCATGGACAAGGCCGGCCTGGTGGAGTTTGCCAAGGTGAACTACCGGCAGGATCTGCCCAAGAACGCCACCAAGGACGCCATGCGCACGCAGGTGAAGGGCTTCGTTGACCAGTTCGGGGTCGTATGAAGCTGGCCGAGTTGATCCGCCGTGTGCGCGTCGACGGAAACGACAACGTCGCACCGTACTTCTGGTCTGACGCGGACATCACCGCTTGGCTGAACGACGCCGTGGCGGAAGCCGCGGTGCGCGGCCGCCTCATCCACGAGAGCGAGGATGCCGCCGTTTGCCAGATCGCGGTGGAGGCGGAGCGCTCGACCTACCCGCTGCACGAAGCGCTGTTCGAGCTGACCTACGTCGGTTTCCTTGATGCCGGCGCGTTCAGGTCGCGCACGATCCGCCTGGTGTCGACCGAGTGGCTGGACGCCAGCATCCGCGAATGGCGCACGTGTCGCGGGTATCCGCAGTACGCCGTCCAGTCGGACAAGGGGCTGCGGCTGGTTCCGATGCCGTCGGCGCCCGGCAAGCTGGTCCTGGAAGGCTACCGGCTGCCGCTGGTGGCCATGGACCTGCAGAAGAAGGACGAGGATGAACCCGAGATCGGGCAGGCGCACCACCCGCATCTGGTTCATTGGCCGCTGCATCGTGGCTTCAGCGTGCCCGACATGGAGGCATTTGATGCACGGCGCGCGGGGGAGGCGGAGGCGGCATTCACTGCCTACTTCGGCTTCCGGCCTGACTCGGACCTGCGGCGCATCACGCGGGAGGATGTGCCGCATCACGTAGAGGCGTTTTGGCCATGACCAAGCTGGCCGTTGATCTGAGAATCGGTGAGGTGCTGACGATCGGCACCGCCACCGTGCGGCTGGAGAAGAAATCCGGCCAGCTTGCCCGGCTGGTGGTCATCGCCGACGAGCACACCCCGATCGTTACCCCAAAAGCAAGGCGGGAAGCCGCCGGCGAAGCGCGCATGAGTGCGCTCCAACCTGACATGGAGCCCACCTATGGCCGTCCTCTGCCTCTATAGCCTACTCGCTTGGTTTGTGCTGAGCCAGGTAGGCCAGCGCCGCGCCCAAGCGTTCGGGATCATCGTTGAAGAGGCCGAGAGCGGTATTGCAGCGCGCACAGAGCAGCCCACGTATCGACCCGGTCGCGTGATCATGGTCTACCGCAAGGCTCTTTGTGCCACCGGTCGGTGTCTTCATGGTGCAGGCGCCCTTACAAATCGCGCATACGCCGCCTTGTTTGATAAACATGACGTCGTATTCCTCTGGCTCAATACCCAAGCGCTTGCGGCGATGAACGTTGTTTGCTGTTCGGTTCGCTTTCTCTCGGTTTTTCGCACGCCATTGCGACTGTTTGACTCTCCCGCAGGCGCGGCAGAAGGACTGAAGCCCGTCGATTTGCCTGGAATTTCCGAAGAACTGCTCGACGGGTTTCAGCGTGCCACAAGTACCACACCACTTGGTTCCATCGGGCGCTTCCGGGCCTCTCTGTGCTGTCCGGTTGTGTCCGCGCAAGTAGTTCAAGGGTTCGCCCTTGACCCATCCCAGGGCCGCCTTGTTCCTGGGAGCAATCCGCGTAGATCGGCCGCAGCCGCATTGGCACATGCCTTTCGGTATTTCGGTAGTCACGCTTCCCTGTCCCTCCTTGAACTCCAACTTAGCAAAGGTAAAGCGTAATGGCCAACACTTTGTTCGATTACTGTCGTCAGCGCTTCCTGGAAGGCCAGCTCAACTGGCTGACCGACACCGTCAAGGTGTACCTGGTCGACACCGGCGCCTACACCCCGCAGACGGCGGTTCACCAGTACCTGTCGGACATTCCGACGTCGGCGCGTATCGCTGGCCCGGTCACGATCACGTCGAAGACCACCACCGGCGGAGCGGCGGACGGCGCTGATATCACGTTCACGAGCGTGTCAGGGGCCAGCATTGAGGCCATCGTGATCTACAAGGACACCGGCACCGAGTCGACCAGTCCGCTGATCGCGTATATCGACACGGCCACTGGCCTGCCGATTACCCCCAACGGCGGTGATAAACGAGATGTCACCCTGCACTGAGAGGTGCAGAAAAAAACCGGGAGAATTGCTGGAAACCCCTGAGAGCCTTCACCCCACAACGCAGCCTGGAAGGGCAGTCGTGACGGGCGGAAAAGTTGAAGGATTGGGCAATCAGCAGCCGAGCCGCCAGACCGGCGGAAGGTTCAGAGACTAGGCGTAAGCCGTAGGCCCAAGCGGGCCGAAGTACCCGGCCCCTGCAAATCGGCAGGGTGAAGATATAGCCCGATCTGCAGCGAAAGTTGCAGCAGCCGAAAGGCGGCATAGGTGTAGCGAGCCAATGCGAACATGATCGATCATCGTTACCTGGGACAATGGAACCAACAAGATCTTCAGAGTTTGAGTCCATTGTCCCGATTGTTGCGGTTCTCTTTCGTATGTCACGATGGAGCTTCAAATTCAGTTAGGAGCTTTCCATCGTGACCGCCTTGCGTCAGCTTCCAGACCTGCATTGCGCAGGGTGCGGAAAGAAATTCCGACCGCGCCGCGCTGAGCAGAACTACTGCACAAGAGAATGCTGGTACTCCCGTATCAGAATGAACGTGAAGCCGTGTGCTGCATGTAGTGAAACGTTCAAAGCTCGCTATGCGCAGCAGAAGTACTGTTCGGTTCAATGCAAGATCAAGGCAACCACTAAAGACAAAACCTGCGTCTGTGCGCAGTGCGGTGCAAGCTTTAATAGGCCGCATGGAAAGACGCGCGCCTACTGCTCGCGCGTGTGCGCAATCGAAGCGCGACGAGCCGGGCTATCCAAGCCGGAGACTGCTTTGGACGGGCGGGAAATTGGCGTCAGAACAAAGACGACGCACGGCTACTACACGGTGCGTGTCGAAGGAAAAAAGGTCTTGGAGCACCGAATGGTGATGTCGAAGGTTTTGGGGCGGCCAACTTCTGGAGAATGAGCGTGTTCACCACAAGAATGGCGATCGAGCAGATAACCGTCCCGAGAACCTTGAACTGTGGACTGGTGTGGGTACGAGCAAGAAAGATCCCCATGGGGTTCGACTTGTCGACCAAGTCCTGGACATGATTGAGTCATTAAGCAAGGCCGAGCGGAAGCGGGTCGCTCACAGACTGGAGGACATGGACGCATGACCGTTGAGAAGAAGCCACCACCCATCGTCGTCGGTGTCAGCGGTATTGAGCCGCGCAAGCAGGATGTAGCGCCCGCTGCTGCGATTCCATGGGGCCGCGTCTGCAGCCTTCCTGCGTTCGAAATGTTCGTCGCGGAGCGCAGCGGGCGGCCGCTGGCCAACGTCGCCGATGCGATGCGCCCCTTCATGGCGGAGCAGATTGCGAAGCTGGGGGAGCAGGGCCTGTTTGACGCCTATGGCCAATGGCACAAGGAAAAGGGAATGTGGCCTGGAGAAACGCCGCTTGGGGAAGTGGCTGATGCCTAAACGACTGGTCGGGATTTTCTATAACGAGACGATTGCTGGGCGGATTGTCCATTTGCGCCAAGGCCTCGACCCGGTCGCGAAGTTGGATGTCAATCCGGAGTACAACGTCTCTGGCAATGGCAATTCGTTTGCGATTGCCCCGGATGGAAGTGCCGCTGTTGCCGGGGCAAATCTAAGCAGCGGCAACATGCGGTATTACTCGGATCCGGCCAACCTCGGATTGTCTTTTGTCCCGTCCGCCAGTTTCGCTGGTGGTGTCACGTGCTGTGCGATCAATGCTACGCTTTATGCATTTGGCGGTTCGTCGCCGTTTCTCTATGTATTCGACCGCGCAACGCACACGCTCAAGACTTTGAGCACGTCGGGCTTGGGGACTGTCTATGCGATGGATTTTTCGCCAGATGGCACCAAGTTGGCGGTGACGCATTCGGTCACTCCGTTTGTTCGAATCTACAACACGTCGGACTGGTCGATAGTCAACGCTGCCACGGCGGCGCCTAACGCGCCTTATGGCTGTTGCTTCTCCAAGGACAGCAGCAAGCTGGTGGTGTTCAATTCCGTTTCGCCTTATGTCAGCGTCTACAACTCCACGATGGGAAGCCGTGATGTTGCGCTGACTACGGCTGGATATGCCATAAATACCGGCACAGTTGGCACACGCGCGTTGCGATCTCCGTTGCCGGGCGACAACCGCATTTTCTTCTGCGTGACAACTTCGGGCTGGATTGCCACATTCGACACGGTCACCAATGCGCTGACCCGTTGGGCCGGCCAAAGTCCGGACATATCCTATGTCAACCACATTGCTGTAGATCCGGACCCGGATGCCGACACACTTTATGCGGTCCATTACATCGGCAACACCAGCCCGTCGCGCACGTTGACCGCGTACAAAATCTCGACAGGCACTGCATATCCTAATATTCCGCCTATCTTTCGAAATTTGCTCTATGGAGCAGGCAACAATCCTTACAATGCACTAGGCGTCGTGCAGACTGATATGCATACCCTTACCGGTACCGTGCGCAACATCAACAATGCGCCGGCTGCACGGGTGGTGCGTGCTTATAGCCGGGCCACCGGTGATCTGCTGGCACAAACGACGTCGGATGCGACCACAGGCAACTACACGCTGAAGGTGTACGACGCTGGGCCGTACGACGTTCAGTTCATGACGGCGGACGGGGAGTTGCTGAACGACCTGTTCTTCGCGCGGGCAGAGCCACAGGCTGTGAGCGGGTAACGCATGGCCGACTATGTGGCGCCGGCGGGGACGCTGAGCCCATCCTGGTCGGGCAAGAACGCCTATCGAGGGCCGGTCACCCGGCTGAATCCATCGTGGGCGAGCCCGCTGCAGACGATTACGCCCGTCGGCTGGTCCGCACTGCAGCCCGGCGCGATCACGCTGGTGCCCCAGCAGGTTGCAAGGCCTGCTGGGCTGGATTCGTCGGCTTTCGGTCCTACCTGGGCGCTCACGAGCCGGTTCAACTATCGGCCGCCCCAGTATCGAATCAATGGCGCGTGGGCAGGCGCGCAACGGTACACGCGGCCTACGGGCACGCTGAACGTCACCTTCGATAACGCCGTTGGCTACATCTCGCCAAACGGCTACGACGCATCCGACTTCGGAGCGACAACGGTATTCGGCACGCAGTTCGTCCGGCCCGCGGGTTTCGATCCGCTGGCCATGGGCACGGCGGTCTATGCGCTCTTCAGCTACCAGTACGCACCGCCACAGTGGACCATCACGGCTTCATGGGTAGGGAAGGGCAAGTACACACCGCCGCGCGACACGCTGAATGGTGCCTGGACGCTGCCCATCGAAGCGAAGATTGTTGCGCTGACGGGCTGGGTGGATGGCGCGATCGGCGGCGTCGGACTCTACAACCGGACGCAGTACGCGATTCCCCCGGGCATTGCTCCGGATGCAGTTCCTGCACCGGTCGTCGCCAATGCCGCGCGTGCGCTCCTGCCAACCGGCTTCAACGGCTTGGCCATGGGCTCGCAGGTGGTCAGCGCGGCCACACGCACGCTGTCGCCGGCTGGTGTCAATCTGCTCGGCATCGGCGCTCTGACCGCGCAACTGCAGCATCGGCCAATTGCGCTGGCCGGGTTCGACAGCCTGGCTGTGGCAAACACCTTGTCGGTGGCCAACCGGAACCGCTATGTGGCTGCGGGAAACATCGGCACCGCGGCCTACGGCACGCCGTCGGTGGTTCTGTTCTCGCGCTACCTGCTGCAGACGGGCTTTGTTGCCACCGGATACGGCGTGCTGCGCGTCAGCCACGGCAAGCAGACCGTGCTGGTGCCCAGCATCGCGCCGCCGGCGCTGGGGACGGCGTGGGTCAGCATGTCGCCGCGCATCATCGAGACGGCCGGTCGCGACACGGCAGCAGTCGCGATTCCGCTGGTAGGCGGCACGCGCTATCTGCTGCCGGCTGGCATCGATGGGCTGGCGTTCGGTACGCGGATCATCCCGGAATCGCAGACCGTGGCGCCGCTGGGCTTCCGTGAGCAGTGGGGCCAGCAGGAGATCAAGAACCGCCTGACCTACGCGGCGCCGAAGGGCTTCCAGACCACGGGGCAGGAGGAATTCCGCTGGGGCCGCGCCAACGTCTGGAACCTGCGGCAGTACGTCACCATGGTGTACGACCCAGACAGCGCGCTGAACCCGCCGCCGTGGTCGCAATGGACGCTGATTGAGAACCGGAATCGAGTGGTGGGCGCCATCGGCGTGACGCCGCCGGCGTGGGGTTACACCCAGATCGACAACAATGCCCGCGTGATCCAGCCGGCCGCGATGACCCCGCCTGGCTATCCGGGCAACGACAAGGTCGGCATGGTGGCCTACGGCGTGCGCCGACTGCCGATCGACGGGGTGGAGCCGCCGCTGATCTCGACATGGCACGCCGTCTTCAATGCCGCGAAGGTGCTGGCGCCGCCCGGGGCAGCCACGGCGGCCTTCGGCACGGCCGCGCTGGAAAACAATCGCCGGTACTTCGACCGAATCGGCAATTTCGACTCGGCCACGATCGGCACGGCGTTTATCGACTTCGCCATCCGCACGCTGGCCATCGAGCCGCGGTACAGCATCGCGCCGCCGGACGTGAAGCTGCCCGAGGTGAAGCTGTACACGCGCTACCTGGAGCCGCGGGGCACCGACATGCTTGGCGTCGGCCTGGCCGCGCTGTCGATCCACTTCAACAAGATCGAGCCGAAATGGGTCCATCGCGACCTGGTCGGCGAGCCGAGCGCGTACAACGTGACGCCGGAGATGCGCGGCTACGGTTGGAACTCCGAAGAGTTTGGCGATGCCTTCGTGCGCCTGCAATGGCGGCCCGTGAAGGTCGACGGCACCAGCATGCAATTGTTCGGCCAGGCCAAGATTGCTGACAAGAAGCAAGGCATCACAGTCGCGGGCACCAACCTGATGAAGCTGGGCGACAAGCTGGTGGTCACGAAGACCGGTGCGCCGCCGAATACGCCGCAGACCATCGAGGTGGACACCCTGGTGAACTCGGAAAGCGTCTTCGGCACGCCAGGCCTGAATCAGTACGTGCTCTATACCTTCGGCGTCAGCCCGCCGGATACCGGCAGGCCGGCGGTGCGCATCATGGGCGCCACCGTTGACGCGGGTATCAAGGTGGACGGCTACGGCACGCCGACGGTCGGCCTGAAGAACCGGGGCATTACCGTGCCGGCGTGGGATGACGCGCAGGTCTATGATCCAGGCCGGCCCATCATGAGCCCGCTGACCATCTGGGCGGTGAAGGAAGCGCCGGCACAGGCCAAGGCGAATCACCCGGTGCCCAACCTGCACTATGTGGGAGAAACGAACATCTACCCGCCGGGCGAGCGCTTCGGCACGGCGCGGATCAGCACCTACCGGGGCATTCTTCAGCCCACGACGGTGGGCAGCATGGTGTTATTCGGCGTTCAGAGCGTCTACCTGAAGCGGCGCTACATCTTGCCGGAAGGGCTCCAGGCGTATCGCATGGGCTGGGTGAACGTCGGGGACGGCAAGCAGACCCTGACCCAGTTCGGTGGCGCCGATTCAATGCTCACTGGCAGGCCGACCGTGGCGCGTGCGCCGTACACCGGGCCGCAGACGGTCGCGGCCGCAGGCATCGCGTCAATGGCGTTTGCGTCCACGAACTGGGTTTCGCCGCTGCATCGCACCTACCAGTTGACCGGCATCAACGCGCTGGTGATGGGCAGTTCTCGCGGCGACTCGCCGTACCAGTGGCAGACGCTGCACGTGGGGCCGCTCATGCCGACCATACCAGCGGGTTTCGATGCGTCGCAGTTCGGCGCGACCTGGGTGTCGCTACGCGTGCGTGGCCTGGAGGCCAAGGGTTTCGAGACGTTCAGCATGGACTACGACCCGGCGCGCTTCGCCGATCGCCTGCGGGTGCGCAACGCCTTCGTGCCGCCGGGTCCGGCGGGGCAGGCGATTACGGCTGTAGGTGTAGACGCGCTGAGCGCCGGGGTGCCCAATGTGCGGCCAGGCGTCCACTACATCCGGCCGGATGGCGACGCCGACCAATTCCGCAAAGGAGCCTTCTGATGGCCGGAACTTCCCTGATGCCGCTGGCGGGCATCAACACCGTGGCCGAAGACGCGGCGCTAAAACAGGGCGGCGACAACCCGAAACTGTATCTCCGCGATGCGCTGAATGTGGACCTGTCGCCGGCCGGCAAGGCAAGCCTCCGATCCAGCACGCGCCGCGTTTCCGACCAACCATTCCGTCATATCTGGCAAAGCCCTCTGCATGGGGACGCCTTTGGCGTGCTGGGCGACCAGTGGGGCAGGCTGAATACCGGTGATTGGTCCTTGGAGCCTCTGGCGCGGATCGGTGATGGCGATGTGTCGCACGAGATGCTGAACAACCTAGTGTACGTCGCTGGCCCTGCGGGCATTTTCGCTTTCAACGGTCAGCGGGCGGAACGCATGACGCTGGAGACGCCAGCGGCGCCGCTGGTGCTGGCCGGCCAGGGTTCGCTGAGCCAGGGTACCTACGGCGTGGCTGTTGCATGGCTGCGCGGCCAACTGGAATCGGCACCCTCAGCCATCGCTTTCGCGGACATGGGCGACAGCGGCGGGCTGGAGATCACGCTGCCCATGTGCCTCGACGCGAGCGTGACCGGTGCGCGGCTCTATCTGACCCGCGCGAACGGCGGCGAGCTGCTGCTGGCCGGCGACTACCCAGTCGGCGCACCGCCGATCGCCATGCCTACGCTGCCCGAACTGGGGCGGCCGACGCAGTTCCGCAATCTGTCGCCGATGCCTACAGGGAAATTCCTGAAGTACTGGCGCGGCCGGCTAGTGACTGCTCGCGCCAACGTGCTGCGGTTCTCCGAGGCACTGGCGTACCACCTGCACGACGAACGCTATGGGTTCGTTCAGATGCCACAGCGCATCACCTTCGTGCAGCCGGTGGACGGCGGCATCTGGGTGGGGCAGGTGGATCATGTGGCATTCCTTGGTGGCACCGAGCCCGGGAACCTGTCTATCGCGCGCCGGCAGTCGCGGGCGCCGGTGCCAGGCAGCGCCATCCTGGTGGCAGCCGAGATCGTCGGCACCAACGCTTCGCCGGACGGATCACCCGTGGTCGTCTGGCTGGCGGAAAATGGCTATGTCATGGGCACCAGTTCGGGTGCCATCGCCGAGGTGCATGCGTCGGTGCTGGCCGGCATCACCGGCCGGGCTGGAACCTCTGTAGTGCTGGATCGCCGTCTGCTGACGGCAGTAACCTGAACCATCCCGATCATCCGGGCCTTCAATCGCTGCGCATGAGTGCGGCATAGGAAAACTGGAGTGAAACCTATGCAACGCATCAGCAAAGCCCTGCGCATCGAAATGGCCACCGCACTGGCGGCTGGCAACTTCAACGTCACCGAAGCCGGCATCGTCTTCCCGCAGCTTTCGGCCCTGGCCGGCGGCGAGTACTTCGGCCGCGTCAACGGCGCCGAGTGGGAAAAGGAAGGCGACAACCTGATCCCGACCGAGGGACTGGCGCACATCCTGAACGTCGCGCTGGGCGGCAAGGCCAAGGCTTCGTGCTTCCTGGCCCTGTTCTCCGGCAGTGCTGCGCCGGCGGCCAACTGGACGGCGGCCAACTTCGCCGCGGTGGCGTCGGAAATCACCAGCCTGACCGAGGGCTACACCAGCGCGACGCGCCCGGCGTGGACGCCTGTCGACACTGCCACCGGCTCCATCGACAATATGGCCGCGGTAGCTTCGGTCACTATCGCGACGGCGTCGCAACTCAACGTGAACGGCGCGGCGCTGCTGACGAACAGCACGAAGGGCGGCACCACCGGCGCGCTGGTTTCGGCATCGAAGTACGCCGCCACCCGCGTGTTCCAGAGCGGCGACACCTACGACATCGGCTACCGGCTGAATCTGACCGTCTAAGCGATGCTGTCGCCGCGCCCTTACGGACGCTTCGCAGAGGATGCGGAGCTATCCGTTGTCGATGCCGCTGCCGTCGAGCTGCTGGCCAGGAACCTGACGAACTTCAAGCAGGCGTCTGATCTCGCCAACCTGAAGCGCGTCATGGATCTGCCCAGCGGCCGGCAGGCGGTGGCCACCGACATGGGCGGCGTGTTCCGGATCCTGATCCTGGAGCGCCACGAGCACCCTGAACACCAGTTCGAGGGCGTGGCCGAGACCAACATTCCCATGCTGTTCTGCGGGGTCGTCACGAAGGCGCAGGTGCTCACACAGGGGGAAGGCGTAGGCCTGCGGCTCACCGAGCAGACCCGGCGCCGGCTCGTGGCGTACAGCGGCGACGTGGCGCTGCCGCCCAAGGATGTGGCGCTTCAGCGGTTCAAGATCGATTACGAAGCGCGCTTCCAATACTTCCAACCGACCAATCCGGGCATCTACACGTTCACCCAGTACGTAAAGCAGCGGCCGACCTGGTATAGCGGCGCGATGGCGGAAGTCATGCAGGTGGCGGGCGGCTACGGGCGCCAGAATCTGCAGGAACTTCCCGAGGACGACATTGAGCGCGCGCGCATGCTGGTCCCCGAGAGATATATGCGGCTGGTGCGCCAGCAGCTTGGCAACGTCCGGCTGCCCGGCTATACCGGCTTCCCGGATCGGGAGGGGCAATTCAAGTGCGAGTACGGCGCCAGCCAATGCAACAACGTTGCCTTCGACACGTCCGGCGGCCCGTGGCTTCTTCAGGTGAATGCACGCGGCGTCTATGCCATGCCGCTGCCCGTGGTGCCCGCGACGACCACCGCGGCGTTTCGCCGGTATGTCATGGACGTGGGCGACGGCGAGCTGCTGAAGCTGCTCGATCGCTTCGGCGGCATGCCCACAGGCGAAGGGTTCCCGCAGTCAGAGGGCGATTTTGAGGCGTGGCGCCGGGCCGGCGTGATCATCCAGGTGTGCGATACCGCGGATTTCTACAGCTTCAGTGCGATGTATTCGGCGGGCGGCTGGGCGATGAATCGCAGCGGCACCGAGGGCTTCAGTACCTGCTGGGGCTACGACGGCGCTGGGCTGATGCAGGTGCATGCCTACAAAATGAACCTGTACTTGGCGCCAGCGCTGGAACAGGGGCGGCTGCGCAACACATGGGAGTACGACCACCCCGAGGACGCGCGCAGGCTCAACGGCTACCTGTCGAAAATCTATGAGACGTTGAAGGCAGGCACCGCGCGCGAACTGGCCATCAAGTACAAGATTCGCCGTGTCCCGGTCGGCGAGATCCTGGCGCGCGCGCAGAGCAGCAGCGGCGCCGATCTGGACTACTGGGAAAACCTTGAACTGCCGCCCATCGCGGCGCACGCCGGCCGTGTCTCGCGCGTGGGCACGGGGCCGTTCTACTGGTTGTCGAAAAACCCGCAGTCGTGCATCCGGCTGAAGTTCCCGGAACTGACGGGGCAGGGCTGCGAGTCGTTCATTCATGTGTCGCCGGACTATATGGGCGACCCGGTGAAGTGCGACACCATCGTTTTCGGCTGTTACGTCGAGGACCAGTTGCGGGTGATCAAGTACTTCTACGACGAACGGAAGTTCAAGCGCGAGACGCAGAGCACCTTCGAGAAGAACATGATTGTCGGCCAGTGGGAGAAGACGGAAACGACCGGCAACAGCGGCCTGATGGGCTACTTCTACACCACCGATTTTGACGATCGGCAGGAGCAGCCGCCCGTGACGACGCACACGAATATTGTCGGCACTGACATGGGCTACGGCAACCCCATGTACCGCACGCCTGGGATTCTGGAGTGCGTCGGCAGTGTCAGCCGGGCCCGCTATTACATGCACCGCACGACAGTGGACACCACTCCGTCGTTCAGCATCGATGTGGCGGCGCTGGTGCCCGTGTTCGAGCGTGACTGCATCTTGTACGCCTATCAGGACCACACGGCGGGCCGCACCCGGTCGGAAGAAACGTCCCAAGGGTCCGTGGCTGACCCGACGTCCTATCAGCTATGGTGCTATGACAGCATCTTCCACTACATCGGGCGAACGAATAACAACAATCGGGGCGAGCCGCCGTCGGTGAATGGGGTGCCCGTCTACGTCGATACCCTGGTCTATGCCCCAACTGAGGTTAGCGACTTTGCCGAAAGCGGCAACTGGTTGCAGTTGCCCGGCGGCGGGTTCCTTGACGTGACCAGCATCTGCGGGCCGTACACGGCGCGCGGGTCACCGCACAACGCCAATGGCGTGATCATCGGCGGCGAGGCGCCGGGATTCAACCCGTATTCGAACACAGTGAAGTACCCGGACACCAGTTCCGGGCAACTCAGTGTGAGCCTGGCTGTGGCCGGCGCCACGGTCGTCAGTCGCGACATGCCGCACACCTGGTACTGGGGCTTCTCGCCGGCGAACGATTTCTATTTCTACCGCGACGCTGTGCATAACGCCATCGGCGACGCCGACTACGCCAGCATCTACGAGACCGCGCCGGACGGCCTGCGCCGACGCTGGGGATACACCACGCTGGCTGACAACAAGACTGCGCATCACTTCATAGGCGTCATCAATGAGTAAATACCGCGACGATTCGAACGACACGGCCGTGGCAAGGGACTCGGTCTGGATCGGCCTGAAAGCGATAACCGAGGGCACGGCGAGGATCACCGAAACCGTGCTGTTCGGCCTGCTGGTGCTCCACGCCGCCGCCGCCGTGGCGGCAGACCAGGTCATCGACTGGCCAGCGCACATGCTGGCGGATCAGGCCCGGGTCAGCGACGCCGCAAGCGATCTCCTGCACGCGCGCTTGCTCATTGCCGAGGCCATCACGATCGGCGAGCGCATCACCGGCACGCTGCGGGTCATGCACAGCGACAGCGCCGGCGCGACCGATGCGGTTGTCGACCGCGTGCGAGGCCTGGCCGTGGATGGCGCGCGCGCGGCCGAAGACGTGCTGGCCAGCCGCCGCGTGCGCACGCTTGCGACGGACACCGCGCGCGTCGGCGACAGCACCGGCCAGGCCACCGCCGTGCTGGTGGTCGATACGGCCACGATCGGCGAGGACGCCACCGGGCGACTGCGCGCCCGAGCGCTGCTGGTGGATACAGCCGTGCTGGCCGATGAGGTGACCGACGGCCATCAGGCTGTCGCGCCGCTGCTGATCGATACCGCGCGCGTGGCGGCCGCGGTGGTCGATCACCTCGCGGCGCGTGACCTGGTTACCGACTTGGCGCTGATCGAGGACGCCCCAGTGGGCGGCGACCAGAACACCGGGCAGGCATGGACAGCCAACGTAGATAGCTGGGCCATGAGCCGGTACGCGCCGTACACGTTCACTTCGATGGCTGTGATCGACGGAAGGCTCTACGGCCTGGCGCCGGATGGCGTCTATGCGCTGGACGGCGGCGAGGAACCGGTAGCTGGCGCGCTCGTGACCGGCAAGATTGACCTGAGCAAGGGCACGCTGGTGCATCCGGTGGCCGCCTATCTGGAATACGAACTGGATGCGGACGGGACGGCCGTCATGGACGTCACCACCACGCAGAGCGGCGTGCAGGCGGACACCTACAGCTATCCGCTGGAGCGAGAGCCGGCCGCCGTCCTGACCAACGGACGATTCAAATTCGGCCGCGGCCTGCGTGGGCGCCATTTCAGCTTCGCGCTTCGTCTGACGGGCAAGCACGCCTATATCAATGACCTGCGCGTCGAATCGGCGCCGACCAAAAGGGGAGTGTGATGGGTATCGCACCAGACAGCATCCTTGGCGTGGCGGTGGATACCGTCACCGAGAAAATCAGCAGCTTGGACAGCCTGGCGCGCACGTACAGCACGCAACTGAGCCAGGCGCTCGCCCAAATCGGCGACATCACCGTGGCCGACGTGCCGGCGCCGACGCGCCCGGATGCGCCCGTAGCGGCGCCCGCGCCAGTGTCACTGGACAACCAGCCAACCTACAGCCCGTCGCCGCTGGTGCTGCCGGACGCGCCGGGCGGCCTGAACATTGACGACCTGCTGAAGGATCTGGACGTGGGCGACATGGACGACCTGCCCGACGCCCCGACCATGATCCCCATCAACATCCCGGATGCACCAAGCATGGCGGTGATCCAGGCGCCGGAGCGGCCGGACATCGACACGAAGGTGGAGATTCCCGAGCCGCCGCAGATTGTCATGCCGGACATGGAGGCGCTGGAGAAGATCACGCTTCCGGATTTCGTGTTCCCGGATCTGCCGACCTTCGATGCGACGCCACCGGATGCCAGTGGCATCACCGTCCCCAATGTCTTTATCAACTGGGCCGAGCCGGTCTATGCGTCCGAGGTGCTGGACGACCTGCAAGCCAAGGTCAGGGAGATGATGGCCGGCGGCACCGGGCTGCCGGCGCCGATCGAGGCCGCGCTGTTCGCCCGCGCGCGGGAGCGCGATAGCGGCGAGACATCGCGGCAGGTTCAGGAGGCAGTGGATACCTGGGCTGGCCGCAACTTCTCGATGCCGCCGGGGATGCTGGCCAAGCAGGTCGACGTGGCGCGCGAGCAGGGCAGGCTGAAGGCGGCCGAGTTGAATCGCGACATCCTGGTGCAGGCCGCGACGTGGGAGATCGAGAACCTGCGTTTCGCGGTCCAGCAGGGCCTGGCGCTCGAACAGTTGACCGAGAACATGCACGAGAACGCGGCCAAGCGCCTGTTCGAGGTTGCCCGCTTCCACGCGGAAAGCCAGATCAACGTGTTCAACGCGCAAGTCAGTCTCTTCAACGCCCAGAACGCCGCCTTCCAGACCCTGGCGCAGGTGTACCGGACCAAGCTCGACGCAGCAATCTCGAAGCTCACCGCCTACAAGACTGCGGTGGAAGGGCAGGTGGCGCTGGGCCAGATCAACCAGCAACGTGTGGACGTGTTCAAGGCGAAGCTGCAGGCGGTGCAGTCCAACGTCGAGGTGTACAAGGCGCTCATGCAGGGCGCATCATTGCGTGCGGACACCATCAAGAACCAGTTCGATGCATACCGGGCGGACGTGCAGGCCTATGCGGAGCAGATCGGCGCAGAGAAGGTGAAGTTCGACGCCTACGAAGCCCGCCTGAAGGGGGAATCGGCCAAGGCCGATGTTCTGGATTCTCAGGCGCGCGCCTACGCGTCGACCATCCAGGGGCTGGCCAGCAAGGCGGACATCAAGGTGAAGGGCGCCCAGATCAGGATGGAGGCGGCGCGCACCAAGGTGTCGAAGTTCCTGGCCGACGTCGACGCGTACAAGGCTGCCTTGCAGGCAAATCTCAGCAACGTGCAGTACGGCACGTCGGTGTTTCAGGCACGGGTGGAGGCCTGGCGCGCCGGCGCCAGCGCCAACGTGGCGAATGCTGAGATGCAGAGCCGCTTCGCGGACATGAATAGCCGGACGAACATCGCCTACGCCGAAATGCAGATCAGCGAGTACACCGCGAAGATGCAGAACGCTGTCCAGCAGGCTCAGATTGCGCTGGAAGGCGCGAAGGCGCTGGGGCAATACACGGCCCAGCTTGCGGCGGGCGCGATGTCGGCTGCGCACGTGTCAGCTAGCATCAGCGGTTCTGGCAGCGCGAACACATCGGAGAGCACGAGTACAAGCACCTCCACCGGCTACAACTATCAGTACTAGGCAAGTCCCGCAGCTCTCTTGTCAGAGGACCGTGGGCTGGCTGGCAGTCGCAGAACGACCGTGGATTCAATGACTCGATGCGCGACAGGACAGCCGTTTTGCATGTAACTCCGGACGGTGACTTATTGGATTGCTAGGCGGGGCTGTCCCAGCGGGTCCCTAGATCGCGCCAAACCGAGGGCTGACTAAGCGGCAAGGCAGTGGTCTTCTTCTCCGGTGAAGGCATAGAAGTCCGTTCCTTGGATGCGCTGCTGCCAGTAGTCCAGCCGGTGGGAGTGAGATGCATCTCTTCCCACTCGTCGTTGATAGACATCTTAGTGTCTCCCTTGACAATCAAGACTTGTGGCGATAGTTGATGCGCCCCTTTGTGAGGTCATATGGCGACATTTCCAATGTGACACGATCTCCGGCGAGCACGCGTATGCGGTTCTTTTTTAGCCGACCTGAGGAGTAGGCCCAGACCGTGAAGCCGTTTTCGAGTATGACGCGAAAGCGGTTGTCCGGAAGCACTTCCGAGACCCTGCCACCAAATTCCACCAGTTCTTCTTTAGCCATGTACGCCTCGATAAATGCTACGTTTTCTCACGCGAGCGGTGTGGAGAGGTACCCGCGGCGCAGCCCGTATGATTGGGGTTGCAAATGCGCGACCGCGCGGTTGCCGGCGTAGCGAGCCGCCTGCTTGGCCTTTGACTCCGAGCCATAGGTGGTATGGCGCATCGAAACGTTTGCGACGACGCGTTCAGCGCCGTCTCGATACTCCGAAATCATGTAGTTCGCGAACCACAGACCTGGTTCTTGCTGAATTGGGAAGACGGAAACGGTGAAGGGGGTGTATTCGTAACTCAAATTGTTCTCTGTTCGGCAACACGGCGAACGTGTACAAAAGTGCCGAGTCATGTTGACTGTCACTGATGCCGTGGTGTTTGTAGTGAAAAAACGGATGGCGCCGCCGAAGCTTCGTTTTTGTGGAAGCAGAGAGGCAAAGACGCAATCGAGACCGTACTTTCGCGAGTCAGCGCTTTCTGTACATACGCTGGCTGCGGTGCGGCTCTGCCGCTGGTCGGATAGGTTAGGGTAAGAGGCTACCCACAAAATCCGGTGTACACCGGAGTGGCCGATAACGCTCTTCTAGTCATGATGTCGCTTCGGCGCGGCTGTCGAACTTTGTCGACAACAGGGATATCGTAACACCTTTAATCGATATCCGCTGCGGCGACGATCGATGTGAGGGCATGGCGAGCGTTGCCCGGCTACAAGATCAAGGCTAGCGCCTCACTGCAACTGCAAGCACCTACGCTTTTTTACCAAGCACCGACCGCTGCATTGCACACTTGCGGACGGTCATGTGCAGCGGCAAAAGCGAGCTTTACCGTACAGCGTTCTTCGATTTTGCAGCGAACGAGCGCGGCCGGACGGTTCGACATTCCTATGGGATCGTGTCCGCAACCGCCCGCCGAAAGGCACCTTTCTTCTTCAGCGCGTTTGCGGAAATTTGGAGAGCCATCCCGTACTCAATGGCAACCAGAACGACAGAGCGGCTAGAGTTTTTGATTGACCGCGTACGACTGCACCTGTATAACCGACCTCGCAGGATCTTCAAGCTAGTCTCGCAGCGTCAGTTGCACCCCGTTAGGGCCACTTTCTCTCCATGTATCTTCCTTGATTGTCGTGCCTCGTCTGCATCCTTCGCTGGCGAGAATCTCTAAGGAGTCCTCACATGGAAACCGGTACTGTAAAGTGGTTCAACGATTCGAAAGGCTTCGGCTTTATTTCCCCCGATGCAGGGGGCGAAGATCTTTTCGCACATTTTTCTGAAATTCAGGGCGGTGGTTTCAAGAGCCTCCAGGAAGGACAGAAGGTTCGTTTCGTAGCAGGCAAGGGCCAGAAGGGTCCCGCAGCAACCAAGATCGAGCCAGTCTAATCAGGTTTGCTAGATTGATGAAAAACCCCGCCAGCAATGACGGGGTTTTTTATTTCCTTTGTCCCGAGTGCAAACACCGGTTAAGTGATCGGCTCTCTTTTGCACTGCGTCGGACCGATTGAAGTTTTTTTGGTCCATAGGAAGCCTAACTAGGCGTGCATCAGGCGAGCACCCTTTGAAGGCGTGGAAATCCGGCCCGCCGCCTTCCCTTTGATCGCCGAAATTGATTGACCATTGGAACGGATGGCGACTGAAGCTCAGGCCACTCCGCATTGACCTTGCTATGCGAGTCGATGAGCGTTGTCACAGCACTGTGAAGGCGAGTCGCCGCAAGGCGGATGAAGGCAAATCGATTTCCTCCGGGCTTCTTCAACGACATGCGGCCTGGGCGGTGTCGCATCAGTGGCATCAACTCCACGTGTCGATAGTTGAAAGTAATGGCGCGGGTAGGCATTGCAAATCCTTCTTTGTTAGCGCGCAGTCTCTCATGTGACGAAGTCGCATGATTTGGTCGTTCGGATGACCGCTGATCGACGACGGCAACGGGGAACGTGTACTGGTCTGGCAGATGATTCACCGTCGGAGCATACGCCCCAACTCTACTGTGCGAGGTAGCCGTAAGAGTCCTGCACCGAATAGGCTGGAAGCCGGGCGAGCAAGGCATTCGAACTCCGCCCCCAGACATGTCGGAGACTAAGATGAAGTCACGAGGCAGAAGCAGGAATCGCTAAATGCACCTGGCGGCATTGAAAGCGCATGTCAAATTGTAGGTGGCTGTGGCTTGGCGTCATAGGGCACTTACAAGTTAGAGCAAGAGGGTCTCCCCGTGTCCCCTGTGAGGCGCTCACCTCGCGACGCGCACCGCGCCAAAGTCGCACCGCATCTCGTTGCCGCAACAGAGCGTGGCCGAAGTTCGAGGAACGGAGCTGCAAATGGCCGCTGCATGCCATATTTCAGTCGTCAAGCTTCCGATGTTGATAACTGGCCGATCTTAGACATCGGCGCGCCCGGTAGAGTCCACATGCACGGATAGCGGCGACTGCCGCTGGTACGGATCCACAGTAACGAATTCGCCCCCTCGCCTCTGAATTTCGTCCCATCAGCGGACTATATGTCACTACCCCTGTAGGGCTGGCCCCTCTGACGAAGGGCACAGAAGATCGCCGGGTATCCGGTCGAAATTCACTCAGGGGCATCCCATGCATGGATTCAAGAAGGGCGCCAAACCGCCCAAGGCGCAGAACTATGCCGGCGGCGGCGAGGTCCAGGGGCCAGGCACGGGCACGTCCGATGATGTACAGGCCACGGTCCCGAACGGCAGCTATGTCATGCCCGCCGACTCCACCGCGCAGATCGGCAGTGACAAGCTGGCCGCGATGGGAAAGGGTGCCCCGGTCGACGTGAACCTCAGCAATGGGGAGAACGTGCTGCCGCCCGAGCAGGTGCATGCCATCGGCGTCCAAGCGCTCGATGCCATGAAGGGCGCCACCCATGCGCCGGCAGGGCCGGCGAGCCTGGGCTTCGCCGCCCAGCCTCAGACGGGCGGCAAGCCTGAACTGTTCTTCGCCGACGGCGGCGTGGTTGATGACCCGAGGAAGTCGCGCGGTCTCACGGGTGTGCCCGCCGCTCCGGCTGTCAATCCGACAGTGGCCGCGGCGCTTTCGCAGCCGGTGACCACATACCCGGCGGATCCTCGCGCCTCGACGTCCACGCCAGCCGTGCCGACAGCGCCAGCCCCCGCGCGCGCCGCGGCGCCGACGGGAGCACCCACGGCAGCGCCTGCACCGGCGCCAGCGGCCTCGCAATCGTCCTTCGGCTTCGTGCCGCAGATGCGGACGGAAGGATCCGGCTGGCGCACGGACTCGGTGCTGCGCGGTACCGGCGACGACGTGGCCAGCCAGTGGGCCAGCGGCGAATATGCCCGCGGCCTTGGCACGCTGGTTCGCGGCACGGCCGCGGTAGTGCCGGCGGCGCTCGCAGACGCCAGTGAAGACCTGTACAACGTGGCCGGCCGGCCACTGATGAATTTCGGCAGTGGGCTGCTTGGCCTTGACCAGCAGGCCGCTGCCGCAACTGCACCCAAGGCGCCGGCAGCCAGTCCAGCCCCATCCACGACGCGCGCCGGCGCGTCGGGGCAGGCGCCTGCGCCAGCCGCTGCCGCGCCAAGCGCGCCAACGCCTGCCCCGACGCCCCAACAGACCGGCAATGGCTTCTCCCCGACTGGCGTTGCCGGTGTTGTCGGAAAGCGTGAGGCGAACGGCACGTACTCGTTCACGAACGACGCAAACACCGTCGCAGGCGCAGCAGGCGGCAACCTGGGGTTCAAAGGCGCCGGCGGGACCGTCAGCACGGTTCCTGCCATGACCGCGAGCGCGCCCAGCACCGGCGCTGGCTTTGCCCCGGAAGGCTTCCCCGCCTACTTCGAGGCAGGCCGCAATGACGACGCGCGCACCAGGGCGCTGGCCGCCGCATCGACTCCCTACCGTGGCTCCCCGAATGGCCAGCTCACCGCCAGCCAACTGCGGGTGCTGGCCGGCCTGCAAGAGAACGATGACAGGACCGCACTCGCCCGCGAGCAGAACGCTTCCGGCATCGCGCGCGAGCAGATCCAGCAGCAGGGTGCCAACCAGCGCGCCGCGGCGCAGGAACTGGGTCAGAACGCTCGTTTCGCTGCCAGCAACGCGCTGGATCAGCAGCGCACGGCGTCCGACGTCGAAGCGCGCGGCTTCCAGACCCGCAACGCCCAGCGGATGGAAAAGCTGTACCAGCAATACGACGCCGCAAAGCCTGAGGACCGCAGCGCTATTGCCGAGCAAATCCGCATGCTGACCGGCAAGGACGCACCGAATCGCTTCACCGTCGTGCCTGGTGGCCAGGAGTACGACCCGCAAGCCATGTCGGTGGTGACACGCCCATCGCGTGTCATCAACAACCAGACAGGCCAATTCATGGACCAGTCGAGCAGTGCGGCCGCCGCCCGGGGCTCCCCGCAGATCGGCAGCGTGCGCGGTGGCTACAAATTCAAGGGCGGTAACCCCGCCGATCAGAAGAATTGGGAGAAGGTTTAATGTCCGATCAGAAGCCGTGGGAAGACTTTGCGCAACAGCCGGCCGCTAGCGCTGCACCGAAGGCAGCACCGAAGCCTTGGGAGGAAATCGGCGGTACCACCCAGCCCGAAGGAAAGGGCGTGCTGGGCCATGCGCGCGACTTCGGGCTGTCCGTTGCTCAGGGTGTCGTAGGTGTTCCCGAAGCGGCTGTCGGCCTTGCTGACATCGCCACCGGCGGCCAGGTAGGCAAGTTCCTGGAGAACCAAGACGGCGCCATCGGCTTCCGGCCCAAGCAGACGCGTGAGTTCCTTGGCTCGCTGATGACGGACGCGTCCAAGCAACAGCAGCAGGAATTCCAAGATGCCGACGGCGTGATCGACAAAACCAAGGTCGCGCTCTCGAATCCGTCGCTCATCACCAACGCCGTTGGGCAATCTCTGCCGCTGATGGGGGCGGGCGGTGTGGCTGGCCGTGCCGTGAGCATGATCCCGCGAATTGGCGGCGCGGTTGCGGGTGCCGTGGGCGAAGGCATCGCCGGCGCAGGTTCGGCGGCAGAACAGATTCGCCAAGAGACCGACGACGGCCTGCTCACGGGCAAGCAAGCCGGGCTGGCCGCAGCATCCGGCGCGGGCACGGCGCTGTTCGGCGCCGTTGCCGGCAAGGCCGCCCAGCGTCTGGGCATCGGCGACATCGATACCCTGCTGGCCACTGGCGGCCCGTCCGCCGTGGCGGCGACCGCGCGAACGGCTTCCAAGAGTCTGCCGCGAAAGGCGCTGGAAGGCGCGATTTCCGAGGGCTTCCTGGAAGAACTGCCGCAGTCGCTGTCCGAGCAGGTGTTGCAAAACCTGGCACTAGACAAGCCGTGGACCGAAGGTCTCAGCGATCAGGCGGTGATGGGCGTACTGTCCGGCGGCCTGATGGGCGGCATCGCCGGCCCGATCCATGGCAGTGCCCCCGCTGCGGCGGCGGCGCCGACCCTGGCCCCCGCGCAGAACGAGCAGCAGCGCCCCGTTGCGTTGCTGCCCCCGCCTGTCTACGACGTCGGCGCTGACGGTGTGGTGCGGACCACTGAGGACCGGAACACGGCACTGGATCGGGCTCGCCGCGGTGAGTTCACCGACGTGACGCCGATGCCAGCGGAACCGACGATCGCTGAACAGCCGCCGCTGCAACTGCCGGCGCCGGTTTACCAGGCAGATGCTGATGGCGTCGTGCGTACGACCGGCGATCTCAACAATGCCACTCAGGCTGCAGCACAGGCCAGAGCAGATCGCCTGGGCCGCATTCGCCGCGGCGACATTCTCGACGTGACGCCGATCGAGGGCGCGCCAAGCCCGTCCGAGCAAATGGGCCTCAACCCGGCGGCCGGCCCGATGTCCACCGCGGCCGCGCTCGCCGTCGACAACGGGGCAAGCCAGCACATGGCGCAGCAGACCGCGCTGCAACAGGCGGCGGACGTAGCGCAGGAGCAGGACAAGGGCACGAAGGGCAACAAGATCGACCCGGAAACGGGGGAGATCACCGGGGCTCAAGGCAGCCTGTTGGCCAACGATCCGGCCACCGAGTTGCAGGGCCGCCTGCACTTCATCCAGCAAACGGCGCGCGCCAACGGCTGGGACATGCGCCTGGTCGCCGAGCGCGACCGCGTGCAGGCTGAACTGGCGAAGCTACGGCCCCAGCAGGAGCAGCAGGCCAAGTCGTCGGCCGCCTCGCAACAGGCGCCGATCACCACGCAGGAAGGTGCCCGGCAGGCTTCGGCCGTGCCCGCGGCAAACACCAATGCAACGCCAAGCGCGCCGAATCTGGAGGCAGCAAATGCGGGCCAACCCCAGCAGCAACCGCAAGCAGCGCCGCAACCTGAAGCTGCTGCGGCGCAATCGCAACCAGCACCTGCCACGGCCACGCCTGCCGCTCTTACCCCGGCTGATCCGAAGCCGGCCAATCTAAAAGAGGGCATCGCTAAGGCTCGTCAAGCCAAGGCAGCGCAGCAGAACGCAGGCCAGGCCGCTGTGCCGCGGCAGGGTCTGGTCGGCGACAAGCTCGCTTCAGGCGAGGCGGTGCTGACAACTTCGGGCCGGCAGACCACGCCGTTCCCGAAGGTGAACATGGGCACGAATCGCCAGGCGTCGCGGACTGCCAAAGCGGCCGCCCAGTGGCTGATGCAGAACGCCCTGGACGAAGCGCGGTCGCGTGGCGACGACTTCAATGCCCGGCAGTTCGAGGCGAATCTGGCGAAGCCGCAGCAGGCAGACAAGGACTCTGCCGAGGAATATCTGTTTGGCACTCCGCTGGCCGTTCAGCCGAAGGCGCTCAAGCCGCTGGCTCCGCAGAGCCCTGCGTCGGCGCAGATCGAGGCCGCTGCGCACGAGGCCGCAACCAGCCAGCAGAACGACCGTCCGGAGCCGACCGACGCGCAGAAAGAAGCCGGCAACTACGCTAAGGGTCATATCCGCGTCCAGGGCCTGGACATAACGGTGGAGAACCCGCGCGGTTCCGATCGCACGGGAAAGCGCCCAGACGGCACCGAGTGGCGCCACACCATGAGCGATCACTACGGCTACATCAAGCGCACCGAAGGGGCGGACGGCGAGCAGGTCGACGCCTATATCGGGCCCAATCCCGAATCACGTCATGTGTACGTTGTAGATCAGCTGGACCAGCAGTCCGGTGGCTTCGATGAACACAAGACGATGCTTGGCTTCGATCAGGAAGCCGATGCCGTTGCGGCGTACCGCTCCAACTTCGATGCTGGCTGGAAGGTCGGACCTGTTCGTGCTATGAGCATGGACGAGTTCAAGTCGTGGCTGAAGGACGGCGACAACCTGTCGCCGGCGACCGATGCTGCGGCCGGCACTCCGGACGAGGCGCAGGAGAACAGGGGCACCCGGAAGGCAAAGCCGGCTCGGGGCGTACTGGCAAAGAAGGCCAAGGACGATGCCCCGGCGCGCGCGAAGACCCGGGCGCTGGAGCAGTCCACTTCTGCACCATCACCGCGTGCAGCATCCGCGAGCGTCGAGGCCGTCCAGTTCTCGTTTGCTGGCCGCAGTGCCCGGGGCGCTGACCTGCATGCTCTGGTGTCGGCGCAGCAGCGGCTGGCAGCCGGCGAGGACGGGGAAGCGGTGCGTCGGGAGACGGGCTGGCACTTGGGCGCTGACGGAAAATGGCGCTTCGAGATCAGCGACCACCTGGCCAGCATTGCTGTGCCGGGTAGTACGGCACGCTCCGTTGTGGACGCAGCGCGCGTCAATGCGATCAACTCGGGGCGGAGCGGTCCGATGATTTCCGACGTGCTCGTGCATCCGCGCTTGTTTGCGGCATACCCGCGACTGGCGCGCATTCCCATCGCCATGATGCCGGCCAATGCGACTGCCGATGCCCGTATCCGACATCTGGCCACTGGCCCAGTAGTGGAGGTGCAGCCGAGCATGCAGCGCGACATGCTCGCATCAGCGATCCTGCACGAATTGCAGCACGAGATCCAACACGCCGAAGGCTTCGCAAAGGGTGGCTCGGTGGACCGATTCACCAGCGACTTCGACAAGACCGGTGCGGTGACGTACCGCCGTCTGGCCGGCGAGGTGGAGGCCCGCAACACGCAGGCGCGCATGCGCATGACGCCGCGCCAACGGCTCGAAATCTCGCCCGAAGAATCGGCAGACATTCGCGCAAGCCGTGTGCTCGTGACGTTCAACGGCCGCGACATTGTCGATGGCGAACTGCCGCAGAACATCAACGGCCTGCCGCTGATGGATACGCAGAAATTGGTACGCGCCTTCGATTTGCAGTATCCGCAGCTTGGCAAGGCGGTGCGCGTGATGCTGGAGCGCGGCCGACGTGGCATGCGCGGCGGCGTCGTGATGATCGACAACAACGATCCCCTACAGATCGCAAATGCCTTCGCAACCAAGACAGGCACTGCGCTGACCAGTGCCATCCAGAAGTTCGAAGACGGCGGCCTGATCAATGGCTTCTACGATTCGAAGTCCGGTCTGACGTTCCTGGTAGGGCCAAACCTTGACCCGATCACGGCACCGGCAGTCCTGCTGCACGAAATGACGCATGGCCAACAGCGCAAGAAGCTGGACCAGCACGCCGCCGACATGCTGAGCAAGCGCGCCACCGTACGGGACCGATCGCTGCGCGAGTTTCTTGACCGCGCTGCCGGCCGGATGGCAGCCGCTGGCGAGGAAGGCAACAGCCGGGAAGCGGCTGCCTACATTGTTGAGCAGGCAGTTATCGAAGGGCGGAGCCAAGGCTTCTCCTTCGCTGACAGCCGGTTTCTCGCGTGGGTCGACCAGACCATCGGCCAGCGCGTCGGTGACCTCCTGCGCAGCTTCCTGGTCACGATCCGTCAGTGGATGCTGCGAAACGGCGTGGGCCTACGCCAGGTCAGCGTTGATGATCTGGTCGGATATGCGATGGTCGGCATGGAGCGCGCGGCGCGCGGCGACGTTCGCGGCGAGGGCGTGGCCCTGAGCCAAGACGATGCCCGCAAGGCGCGAGTACTGCAGGGCGCGCCCGTGGCGGTGCTGACGGGGAAGGAAGCGCCGATCGGCTTTGCGGCAGTGCGGGAATGGGCAACGAACCTGTTTAAGGAGCAGGGTGGGCAGGCAGTGAGTCCGGATCTGGGCGAGGTGGTGCTAGACGGCCGTGCGGTGCGCGATTCGATGGCACATGGCAAGGCCAGCCCGTACAAGTTCGCCGCCTTCGCCGCAGTCAAAGACGTGCTGGAGCGTGGCGCGCTGGTGCATCAGGCGCAGTATCACAAGGGGGAGAGTTTCTACGTGTCGGCACCGGTGGTGATCGACGGGAAGGACGACATTGTGACCGTCCTGGTGCGGCGCGACTCGAACATGCAGCGCATGTATCTGCATTCGGTAGCCACAAAAGAATATCTCCTGAAGAGTCAAGTATCCGGTGCTGATACCGCGAGGGTAGAGCAGCCTTCCGGCTCGTCCAATTCAGGAGACGTGGCCAGTGTACTCCACCGGTTGCTGAATGCAAGGGTGGGTGATGAATCCGACACTGGGCCGCAGTTCAGCCGTTCCGGGATGCGGGCAACGGCGGGCCGGGCCGTACAGGAACTGAACAAGACCTTCAGCGCGCCGGGTGGCCTGTCCTGGTGGCACAAGACGATCGGCACGATGTACAACCTTGCGCAGCGTTCGCCCGCCTTCCGGCCGGTGTTCGAATCGGCGCAAGGCTTCATTGACGACGTTTCGCACTATGCAAACGACGCTGCCGACATGGCGCCGAAGCTGCTGCCGAAGCTGGACACGTGGCGCGATATCGCCAAGGCGCCGGTCAGTGCCGCGGATAACAAGGCCGTGGCCGCACCGATCTTCGAAGGAACCCTGTTGTGGACGCGCGACACGTCCGGCAAGCCGGCGCGCGTTGCCGACCTGGCCGAGGCCGCGGCGCGCCTGAGCACCGAGGACAAGGCCGCCATCCTGCTGGAAAACGGCAAGATCCCTGAGGGGATGCTACGTGCCTGGCGTGGCCATTCGGACGAACAGTTTGCGCGGTTGATCGACAGCCGTTTCGAGTCACAGTTGCTGAAGGCCGGCATCGTCTGGACGGACGCCGAACTGCGCAGCCAGTTCAAGCTGAGCGACGCGCAGGTGGCGCTGTACCACGAGTTCCGTGCCGCGACCGATCGTAGCCTGGACACCATGGCTCGGGCGGACATGCTGCGCTACGCCGGCGACGACGTGAAGGAGCTGCGCGACCGGGTAATGGATGCGCCCGACGTGCGGGCGGCCGCTACGATCCTTCGTGACCATCTGGCGGAGATGGCAGACGCCCGCCCAGACCGCGCAAAGCACCTGATGGAACTGGCGCACGGGGTGATGGACCGGGCCGAAAAGGTGACCCAACTGCAGGCGGAGGGGTACGCCCCACTGTCCCGATTCGGCAAGTACACCGTCGACGTGGTCGATCAGGCCGGCGAGCGTCAGTACTTTGGCCTGTTCGAGACGCGGCGCGAGGCAAATCAGATGGCTGAGCAGATGCGCGGCGCTTTCCCCGATGCTGCGGTCAACCAGGGCACGCTGTCTGAAGAGAGCTACAAGCTGTTCGCCGGCATCACGCCGGAGACGCTGGAGCTTTTCGGGAACGCGCTGGGATTCGATTCGCAAGGCGATAGCGAGCGAGACCAGGCCTTCCAGGAATACCTACGGCTGACGAAGACCAATCGAAGCGCCATGCGCCGGCTGATTCACCGCAAGGGGATTGCTGGCTACAGCGAGGACGTGGGCCGCGTGCTGGCTTCTTTCATCTACAGCAACGGCCGCCAGACAGCGGCAGGCCTGCACATGGGCGACCTGTCGGAAGCCGTCGATGCCATCCCGAAGGAGCAGGGCGAGCTGAAGGACGCTGCCGTCAGGCTGGCCGACTACATCAAGAATCCGCAGGAGGAAGCGCAAGCCGTCCGCGGCCTGCTGTTTGCCCAGTACCTTGGTGGATCCGTGGCGTCGGCGCTGGTCAACATGACCCAGCCGGCCGCGGTAACCTTCCCGTGGCTCAGCCAATTCGGTGGTGCGCGCAAGGCCGCCGCGGAGCTTGGCCGGGCGGCCCGGCAGATGGCCACGAAGGGCTTCCAGTACGAGGCTGACCTGGCGCGTGCGCTGCACGATGCCGAAGAAGATGGCACGGTCAGCCCTCAGGAAGTCCACCAACTCATGGCGCAGGCGCGCGGCAGCGGCTCGCTGCGCGCCGGTGACGGCACGCGTCGGGGCGATGCTCGCGCACTGGGCTCAAACTCGCTGTCGCGCCTGTCTGTCGCGTGGGGCAAGTTGTTCGGCGCCGCCGAACAGGTGAACCGCCGTGTGACGTTCATTGCGGCGTACCGTATGGCCAAGGCGCGAGACATGGCTGATCCTGCTGCGTTCGCGCGCCGGGCCGTCACTGAGACTCAATTTGTCTACAGTAAGGCAAGCAAGATGCAATGGGGTCGGGGCGCCGTCGGCGGCACGCTGTTGACGTTCAAGACCTATTCCATTGCATACCTGGAGCTGATGAGCCGCCTGTGGAGCCAGGGCGAAGCTAGGTCGCAGGAACGGAAGGACGGCCGCAAGGCAGCGCTGCTGATGCTGGCCACGCTGATGCTGCTCGGTGGGGCCGGCGGCCTACCGTTCGCGGAAGATGCGGACGACCTGGTCGATGCCATGGCGCAGATCGCCGGCTACAACTTCTCTGCGAAGAAGGCCAAGCAGGAATTCCTGGAAAGCGTGTTTGGCCGTGATATCGCGTCCTTCATCGACAAGGGCATCACGGGCCTGCCGGGCATGCCGCTGGACGTCTCCGGCCGCCTTGGCATGGGGAACCTGATCCCCGGCACCGGCCTGCTGCGGGAGAGTAACGACCACACCCGCGATGTGTTGGAGATCGTCGGCCCGGCCGGTGACTTCGCCAACCGCATCGTGTCCGGCGCGCGCAAGGTGGCGGGCGGCGATATCGGAGCGGGGCTGCTCGACGCAGCGCCGACAGCCGTGCGCAACCTGGCCAAGGGCGCGGACATGGCGGCAACGGGGATGTACCGTGACACGAAGGGCTACAAGGTGCTCGACACCAACGCCCTCGAAGCAGCGCTGAAGGCCGTCGGGTTCCAGCCGTCCAGCGTGGCCACCATCCAGGAAGCCAACGGCCTGAACCAGCAGGCCAAGGCGTTCTACAACCTGCGGGCGCAGGAGATCCGGGCTCTGTGGGCTCAAGGCATTTTCGAGAAAGACCAGGCGAAGGTGCAGGAAGCCCGCGACGCAGTTGCGGATTGGAACTCGAAGAATCCGGATCAGCAGATTGTCGTGCGCATGCCCGACGTTCTCCGCCGCGTGCGTGAAATGGCGAAGCCGAAGGACCAGCGCATTGCCGATACGGCACCGAAGGCGATGCGTCAGCAGATGCGGGAGGACGTTGCGCGGGCGCGCGCCGATCTTTAGCGCCACCCCTGTAAGTCTTGGCCGTCGAAAGCTGATGGCCAAGACTTCGGTTCCATTGATGGGGGTGCAGCAGCCCCCTTACTTTGGACGGGACGGGGAGCTATGTCGGAAAGAGCCGATCTTGCGATTGAAGTGGTTGGGGCATCGATGGCCAACAAAACGACCGTGGCCGGCGCAGTCACTGGCGCCGTGGGCTGGTTGACTGATATCAACTGGGTGGGGCTGATCGGCGTGCTGGTCGCCGTGATCGGCCTGGTGGTGAACATCTACTTCCAGATCCGCCGCGACCGGCGTGAGGCCGCGGAAAGCGCGGCACGAATCGCAGCGATCAAGGGGCAATTCGATGTCGGACAGCATTCGTAAGCGCTTCGCTGTCACGGCCCTGTCCGTAAGCCTCGCTGGCATCGGCGCTTGGATGAATTCGGAAGGCTTCGCCGATAAGCCCATGATCCCTACCAAGGGGGACCGGCCGACGATCGGTTTCGGTTCCACCCGCTACGAGGATGGGCGGGCCGTCAAGCTGACCGACCCGCCTATCACCCGCCAGCGCGCCGAGCAGCTTGCACGGAACCTGATGTCGAAGGACGAACAACGGTTTCGGGCATCGCTGGGGGACGTCGAACTGTTCCAGGATGAGTACGACCTCTACCTGAATTTCGTCGGTCAGTTCGGTAGCGGCAACTGGCAAAAGCCAAAGTCGCCGCGCACGTGGTTGCTCAAGCGGGAGTACCGCAGCGCCTGCGAAGCACTGTTGAACTGGCGATTCCAGGCCGAGCGCGATTGCTCGCTGCCGAAGAACTGGGGGCCGCAGGGTTGCAAGGGCGTCTGGACCCGGCAACAGGAGCGGCACGCCAAGTGCATCGCAGCGCAAGGGGGTGGGGCATGAAGGACTGGCTTTCCAACGCATGGAATGTAGCGGTGTTGCTGATGCTCATCGCGCTGG
Source organism: Cupriavidus sp. HE11 (assembly GCF_056097175.1). Lineage (NCBI taxonomy): Bacteria > Pseudomonadati > Pseudomonadota > Betaproteobacteria > Burkholderiales > Burkholderiaceae > Cupriavidus > Cupriavidus sp. HE11. The sequence continues at coordinate 315,640 of NZ_CP184464.1, read as the reverse complement.
CCACCTCGACGCTGACGTACCGGCACCTCTACCAAGATTCCGACCTGGCCCTGACCACGCTGCAAGGCCAGGTGAAGCGCCAGAACGAAGAGGCCACCGCAAAGCTGGCCACGCTGACCACGGAACGCAATGCAAAACAGGCGGCGCTCGAAAGGGCGGCCGCGGCTCAGGAGAAGAAAGATGCTGAAGCAAAGGCTGAAATTGCTCGTCTTGGTGACGAGCTTCGCAACCGCCCTGTGCGCGTGCGAATCGTTGCCGCAGGTGGGGGCGGTAGTGGAAGCGCCGCAGGTAACGGAGCCCCCGCCGCCGGTTCTGGTGCAGAAGACTCCGGCGCGTCCTACGGGGTATTGGCGCCAGAGAATTCTCGACGCCTTGCAGATGCCATAGTCGACATTGAAACGCTAAATGCAGCGTATTCGTCGTGTCGAGCCCGCCTGATCCCCGGGTGACTAGCGTTTGAAGCGCTCACGCGGCGCCGGACCGCTTGATTTTTGCCAGCCCTGCGAGCGGGCAAAAAAAATGCCGCAGCGCAGGGACGCCGCGGCGAACGATTTAGGATTAAAGGTGCTGTTTCCAGCAGCGCAATGCTGCTTGATTTCGCTTAGGCCTGGGAGCACCCTTTTGGGGTAGGTGTTTGTCCTACACCCGGAACCCAAACGCTCGTTGTGTCTTCCTCAACTCCATCACGTACTGATGGAATTGTGACTTTCCATGCGCTGTTCATCTTCCGTATCGCGTCGATCGACTTATCGCGCTCGGTTCGCAATGCTGCCAGCGCTTGCCGCATGCTTTTTATATAAATGCGCGCGCGGGAAGCGTCCCCTCCGCGCGATTCCAGCTTCGCAATGTAGCGCGCCAGCCGTTCCACTTCCCGCGAAACGTCCACGATGTATCTCTCCGTCGCGAGCAAGTGCTGAAAAATGTCCGGGGCCAACTTCTGTCTCCACCCTATTTTTTTTCAGCGTAGTTACTTGGATAAGCGATCGGTGTAGGAAGAGATCTGATTTCATCGACCGTCGGTTGCGCTGCGCATGCCAGCCTTCTCCCTGATGGGTTCTGCAGATCGGATCAGTAATAACCCTAGTTCGCTGACCTGCCGCCTCGATACTATTTTGAAAAATCCATGCTCTTTGGAGAAATTGTATGGACACGAAAGTAACTTTCAGGGCACTTGCGATCGCTGATCGGAACATTCGTGAGGTCTCGGCCAAGGTCGATCTTCAGCGCCAACTCGTCGCCCAATTGGAAGAGGAAGGCGGGGACGCGGCGCTGGCGCGACGCAGCTTGGAGTCTATGATTGGCGCGTTGGAGGCGCTAAAAACTCGCCGAGATGATGTGCGTTTGTCCCTGGCGCGCCGAGATCGAAAGGGCGAATCAGACAATCGCCTTGACTCAGGCTCTCGATCGCTGGGGGCCGCAAATCAGACGGACACTGACGTCTCCGATTCCGTGCGGCGACTAGGGTAGAAATACACCGGTCTCCATCAGATCCCCCGATGGAAACTCTTTGGCCCACCTCGCAGTGGGCCTTTTTGTGACAAGGCAGGCAACGTCACAGAGGTCGAAAATTCTCGACGCCTTGCAGACGCCATAGTCGACATCGAAACGCTCAATGCGGCGTATGCTTCATGCCGCTCGCGGCTGATCGCCAGATAGCCTGCGCTGGTTCGCCCGATGTCAGTTGGCAAAATCCTATCTCACGGCAAGCATCCGCTCGAGGTTTGAAATTGCGTCTTGGATGCTTGTTGCCGGGTGAAGTTTGCCATCCTCGAAAACGTCACGGCTTTTGTCCGACTCAAGCCGAAAGCGCTCCATCAGTTCCCGTAGACATATCAATATTGGCTCTTCGGCACTCAGGCGTTCGCGTTGCATCCATGCCGAGATTGCGGCATTTGACAGCCCCAGTAAGGGGTGTTTGAAAGGCCTCTTGGAGTTGATAAGTTCAATGATTCGTCGTTCGAGTAGCACCTTTTCTCTAAATGAAAAATTCATTTGTGCTAATCCTTTATAAAACTGGTAATCGATGTGATCCACCTATGCGCGGCGACAGCAATCCTCTGCGCTGTGGTCCAATCTATTGTAGGCGGGAGGCCGCCACGTGTTGATGCGTGCCGCGCATTCATGAGAATCCTATATTCCGATTCTGTGAGTAAAAGCGGGACGCTGGATGGCGCTAGTATTAGCGGGGAGAAAGGCGAGAAAATAGGTCGGTCGGATAGGCGAGTGGATGCTAGCATCGCGATGTTGCGAAGGCAAACATAAATGATCCCAAGATCATAAATGAGTTTTGTCGGGCTATTTTCTAAGGATTCGATTGTGTCCGTTGAGATTGCTGTAAATTCTGATATGTCGCTTTCCAAATTTCCGTATTTATTCGGCTTCCCGAGTTGGTTGATTAGGCTCCCATTTTTTCCTGCCCACATCAATTTTGATTCTAGGTGTAGATGCCACGCAAAAAGATGACCCTCTGCGAAAAGTTGCTTGATCCTACCTTCCGTATATATGGAGAGGTCTTTCTCGCTTGTGGAAAATTCCGAGGCAACTTTATGGGCGTAGGAAGAATCATGAGTAGCTTCGGAGTCGACAATGCAGAGAATATCGACGTCGCTGCCGGCCCTCGCGTCGCCTCGTGCGTGGGAACCAAATAGCCGGACTTCCACAGGTGGCAAGATGGTTGGCATCGATGCTATCGATGTGAGAGTAGCCGGAAGACCATGCTGGTAAACAGCCCGATTGCTACGTACCTAAAGACCACAATGAGGACGCACAATAACGCGGGGATCTTGTCGATGGAGGTCACTGGAAGCGGGACGTCCAAGAAAATGTAGGTCGTCGAAACTAGACTCCACCACACATGCTCGCCAATTTGGCTTGTTAGGCTGAGGCCGCCACTACCTAGGAAGACGAATACTGAAAGTAGGAGAAGCGAGGCGATCGTGCCAAACGCGAACTGCGTCGGGTACTCGCCATGACCCCAAAACCACCAGTCGAGAGTTAAGCCAATCGAGCGAAAAAAATGCTTCAATCTTTCGACGGGTCCATACTTGTTGACTAACCATTGAGTCGTGCCGCGCCAAGCGGCGGCATGAAATTCCCGAGATGCGCGAAGCTCTTCGCGAATAAAAATGCGAACCGCTCGTGTGTCACCCAAGCTCTCCGCATTAACTCTTGCGGAAACCATTAATTCACGTCTCAAGTTCGGTGCGACCGGGGCGCTAGCTATAAGTTCTCTCGCGTCGATGAGTGTCTCTGAAAATTGAGCGTACTCGAATTGACAGCTCGAAAATTGTGCTCTTTTGAAACTTGTTCGCACGCAGCGGGCAGATTTGAATTTACACTCAATAAATTGCGCTTCGCGGAAATAAGCATCATCGAACTCACAGAATGAAAAATTGCAATTTTCGAAGATCGCCTTCGCACCCGATACATGCTTGAATTTTACATGTTGAAAATCTCTGTTCTTTATCCTGCCAGAGAATTTTATCCCATCAATATGACGGATATCGAACCTGGATTCGCTTCCTTCGTTGACACCATCGTCGGAGGTTTGTGTGTCGATTTTTGAGGGATTCTGTACCATCGGCGTGTAGGTAGGATAGTAGCCAGTCCACCAAATCCCCTTTGTGGCAGGGGCATTGGATCGATATTTACCCCTGGGGCTGGCGCGTCTTTGGTTGATGCGGTATTGAGTCGCGGCGGCGATATAGCACGGCAAGCGGGCGACCCATTGACAGGTCGCCCGTAGCAGGTTGTTTGGCCCTTATCCTTTGGTCGCCTATGCCGCAGCGTCACCCGTACCGAATCCAGGAGAATTCAGTCGTTCTTCGACGTCCTCCGTGAAGTCCATGACTTGTTGGATGGGCTCTTGATCTGGGTGGTGATTATTCCAAATCATTTCATCAATCTTGAGGTGAACAGCGTCTCCCACCATTTGCTGTCGCCGATTTGTCAGCGATAACAGCATTTGTGGTCTCGTTGCATCCTCGATGTCAACCCATAAGGTCAGTTGCTTGCCATTTGCCTTGGTAACTCGTAAGGCATGATTTGCACGATACGAAAGGCCGGTTTTCGGGTCCTGTCGATATTCGGCCCTGGCAGCATCAGAGAGCTGTGCAACAAGAAGATCCCGCGCCGATTTTGGCCTTGGCAGAGCGACCCCACGTTTGATGCACCAGTCCGCCATGGCGTCCATATCGACGACCTTGTTCCCGGTCTCAGTCTTATACAGCTGCATCAAAGCCTGATACTGTTCATTTCGTGTCATAAATGCCTTACTCAACTAACGGGTGCAATATCACCCCATCCATCGACAATGGCACTTGGCAAGACACAGCGACGAATTTTTGCCAAATGTCCTCTAAAAAGTTCATACCGACCTGTCTTGAATTGAATCTGACCTGCGACAAGGCTTGGATGAACTCCCAGAATTTTTGCTAGACCAAGAAAATCTCGTTCAGGAAAGAGGGGCGCCTTGCGAGCTATGAAGCTATCGATCTTTGCTTTGGGCGCGCAAAATTCCGATGCAGCTTCATTTGCGATCCGCTCTTCTTCCTCTATCGATCCACTGGAATTGATATCGACATCCAGCTTTGCTTTGACTTTGCCATGTCCTTGAAGCACGTGTTCTAGTTCATGGCGCAAAACAAACCAGAAATTATCCATGCGATCATAGCGCAAGGTCATGCCAATAACTGGTGATTTGCTATCTAGCCAAAAACAGGCGCCATCAATTTTGGATCCCTTGAGGCCTTCAACAAAAACCAGACGAATTCCGGATTCGATAAGCAGGCGAGGGACGTGTCTTGCCTCTTCCGGTGCGCTCAAAAACGATTTAAGTTTCGGTAAGACTAGTCTTGCACGTTCTTCGCTATAAGCCGGTGCAAGAATTTCTCTGGCAATTTGTTTGACGCGATATAGCCAAGCAAGCTGAGCGGGCGTTACGTCATCACCAACATCAGTTTTCTTTGCCGCATGAGTCAAAAATTCAATCTCATTGACGCTGGAGGCGCCAAAAAATTTGGCGAGCGCTTCTTCCATCGCCGGCATATTTTTGATATCAGACGTCTCCAGCCAGCCACGCTTGATCATATCGGCCACCGGCAGGCCGCTGAAGAGCTTGGCTCGTGTCGCTCGACCGTGGTCCGGACGGACCACAAGCCGGGCTCGGGCCAAGTCATAATCTTTTTGGAGGGTAAGGAATCGTTCAGCTGCGACACCGAAAACCTCTTCCAACACGAGCGCAATTTCAGCGGTGACGGCTTGGCTGCCTGAGATAAGTTTGTTAGTGGTGGACTCACTCATATCAAGCACCGCTGCAAGCAGTCGCTGTGTCCAGCCGCGCTCGGCTAGCAAGGCTTCTATAAGTTGGCCGGGGGTCTTGTACTCATCCATGGAGATCGATTCTAGCGAAATTTCGAAATTTCGCAAGTTTTAGTCTGATTGTGGGAGCGACTACGTGGCGGCTGCTTTGACTCTTGACGCGTGGCGTGCCTGCCGTGCAGATGGGCGCTGCTCTGATAACTGTATATGCATACAGTGTATCTGCAAGCTGGGAGAAAAGCGCCGATCAGGTGGTGCTCACAGCGCAGAGCTACGCGGGTGTTGTCTTATTGGATTCCTTCCGCAGCTTGAAGCCGCTGATTGAGTCTGGCGGCTTCTTCCTTTGCAGAGGTTTCGGGCGAGCCGTAGGCGGGCGGTGCAGGCTTTGAGCCTTGATCTGGGTGTAGCGCTGCAACTGCTTCCAATCGCGGTGGCCGCTGACTAGCGCGACTTGCTCAATCGAGTAGCCGGCCTCGAACAGCCGTGATACCCCTTCGTGTCGCAGGTCATGGAACCGTAAATCTTGGATTCCAAGATCATTGCAAGCGCGGGGGAAGAGCGTAGAAAACGACCTCTCGTTATAGGGAAAAATCAACTCCCCATCCCGCGGCTGCCGCATGGCAATAGTCCAGGCGTCGCCCAAGAGGGGTACCAGCTGGTTGTTACCGATCTTCTCTTCAGGGTCCTTGCGGTCCCGGATCAGGATCGTCCGGTCGGTATTGTGGACGTCTTCCCAGCGGAGCCGTGTGATTTCGCTGGCGCGCATGGCAGAGGCCACGGCAAACCGGATGATGTCTGGCATCGGGATGCGCTGGCGTGTTTTTTGGGCGAACCAGTCACAGATGGCGTCCAGTTCGGCCGGAGTGGGTCGCCGGTCGCGTTTCTTGGACTTGCCGATGAGCCCCAGATAGCGGAGGTTCTTCCGGGCAGCGGCAACAGGGCTCGCGGGCAGGGGGAGTTTCCAGAGTGACCGCGCCATTTCCAGCACACCGTCCAGATAGGTGAATTCCATTCCGACAGTGACGCCGCCGGCGCCCATTTGCTGGCGACGCTTGGCGTAGTCGACCACTGCGACTTCATTCAGCTGAGTCAGATTGGTATCGCCAAAGTGACGCTTCAGCATCGACAGGCAGCCGGCCTTGCTCTTGCCAATCGGGCGGAGCTTCCCGACATCCGTCTCGTACCGCTCGATCAGCCCGCGAATGGTAAACTCCGCAAGCTTTCGTTCATCCTGGAATGAGCCGCCCCGGACCTGCATCTCGGCGTCATGGGCCCATCGTTCGGCTTGGGCTTTTTTATCGAAGGTGCGCGTGACAGTGGGGTGGCCTTTGCGCCGGACCTGTGCGCGCCACTTCTCACCAACCTTGATGATCGAAGCCAATTTTTCCCTCTCGCTCGTAGCAATTTCGTAGCAATCGTAGCAGAAATGAGGGTAGTTTTTAGGAATATAGGGTAAGAATCGGTCCAGCCGATTCGGCAAGAAATGACTGATTTACAAGGAAAAACTACTGCTACCAACGCCCGGCGCATCTCGGTTGCCCCGATGATGGACTGGACAGATCGCCACTGCCGCACGTTTCACCGCTCGCTGAGCCAGCACACCTGGCTTTATACCGAGATGGTGACGACGGGCGCGTTGCTGCATGGTGATGTGGCGCGGCACCTGGACTTCGACGCGGCCGAGCAGCCCGTGGCGCTGCAACTGGGCGGCAGCGAGCCTGCCGATCTTGCGCAGGCGGCTAGGCTGGGCGAGCAGTGGGGCTACAAGGAAATCAACCTGAACTGCGGTTGCCCCTCCGAGCGCGTGCAGCGCGGGGCGTTCGGCGCATGCCTGATGGCCGAGCCGCAGCTGGTTGCCGATTGCGTCAAGGCAATGCGCGACGTGGTATCGGTGCCGGTGACGGTAAAGCACCGGATCGGCATCGACACGATCGAGCATTATGATTTTGTTCGCGATTTTGTTGGCACCATCTCCGAAGCGGGATGTGAAACGTTTATCGTTCACGCCCGTAATGCAATCCTGAAAGGCCTGAGCCCGAAGGAAAATCGCGAAATTCCGCCGTTGCGTTATGAGGTTGCCTATCAATTGAAAAAGGAATTTCCGAGCCTGGAAATTCTGATTAATGGAGGCATTGTTTCGTACAGCGAAATGGAGGAGCATTTGCGTCACGTGGACGGGGTAATGATCGGTCGCCAGGCGTACCACGATCCTTATATCCTGTCCGAGATGGACAGCCGTTTCTACGGTGTCGAAGCGCCAATTCCATCGCGTGAGGACGCCGAACTCGCCATGCAGGCCTATATCGGCCAGCTGGTGGAGCAGGGCGGCTATATGGGGTCTGCCACCCGTCATATGCTGGGCCTTCATCGAGGTGTATATGGCGGGCGCGGCTGGCGCCGGGTGTTGTCTGATGCGCGCCGCATGAACGCCGCCCGTACCCGCGCCGATGTGGATGCGCTGTTCAAGGAGGCGCGCTCGCATCTACGTCCGGATCTGCTCGAGGCAGCCTGAATGCCTGGCGTATGCGACGATCGTACGCGAGACGCGCTGGAAGAAAAGCTCTAATTCCGAACGATCGTTCTATGCAGGATGCCGCAAATGTATGCCCCAAGGGGGTTTGCGGCGGTTGGGTGGCTGGAAACCCGCGCGGGCAAAGGGATTCCCCTAATTCGCCAGTTCTGCGGCATGTTCTTACACTGTGCCTGCCCTCGAATACAGGGCTTTCTTCAACTGATTTTTGAGCCCGCCGTGTGCGGGCTTTTTTTTTGTGCCGTCTCGTTGTCGCCACAGTACCCGTGGGTTTGCCCGGATAGTGCCCCGCGTCTTCGACGACTACATTAAACATGCCTTCAGGGCATTGAGATCGCTAATTTAAGAGTCCGCTCGTGAGCGGGCTCTTTTTTTTTCGTCCCTCGCTTTCGAGCAGATCGGCTTCAGGTGCAGTCGTTTCGGGCGCAGAAAAAAAAGCAGGCGATGCTCGTCGGGAGTGATCGCCTGTCGGGAATGTCGAGGGGGTCAATATCCCTCGGGGAAGAGTATCCAACAGCATTATTTCCGGCAGAACCCTGCCTTGGTGGGGCAAGGACTCCGCTTTTTGGCGGATTGGCCGATATTGCAATTTGTGGCTATTGTTAAGACATGTGCCCGCCGAGCGGCGGGTAGGTCATGTTACGATGCGCCAAAAATGCCGCGACAGTCGGCGTGGGACGCGATCCGTATCGATTACGTTACGGTTCCAAGTGGGGGGAAAGCAGGTGGGCTGGCCGATCCAATTGGCGTGACGGGGATTGTTGAGCGCCAGGGAAGCGGAAGCGAGCCCTGAAGGAAATGAAATGGAAGCAGAAGAACCATTCGGTGAAGTCTTCGAGGACTACCGGGTGATCTGGGTGGCCGAACAGCTGCAGGACGGCAAATGGACTGCGCGCTATTGCTGGCACCCAGGCACATCCATCGACGCGGGCAAGGCGCTGCAGCGAGATGTCCTGAACGGCAAGTCAAAGCGCTTGCTTGGACTTTTTCCTAGCGAGGCGGACACCATCGCCGCGATCAAGGAAGCAGTGCTGCTGGAGGCCAAGTGGGTGGGCCCCCGATGAAGTCGCAAAGCAGTCCATCGGTGAGTTAGAAATTTTTTTGTGCGGGATACTAGCCATCTACCGAGAATCCTTGTATAGTCTTGTTCTTCGCTGATCGACACATCGATTGGCGAAAAATCTCTACGGTGGCTGTAGCTCAGTTGGTAGAGTCCAGGATTGTGATTCCTGTTGTCGCGGGTTCGAGTCCCGTCAGCCACCCCAAGAATTCTCCTTGTAAAACAGCCGCTTACACAAGCGGCTGTTTTGCTTTCTGTATATCCATCCAGTGCTTTGTTCCCGCAGTATTCCCACGGTGGGAATACTCGCCACTCAAGGCGCCTTCCGTTTTACCACCCTATTTCGATCGTAGACCCGTGCCGTAATGGCGGGGTTCGCATGCAGATCGGGCAGGCTGCCACGCTCGGCCCTGTGCGTAGTGGCATAGTTTCGTGGAACGTGAACCGGTCCACGATTACCGTGTCGGCAAGCGGCTGCCAGCCACGGCCGCGTATTCCGCAGCTAGGTCGATGATGCGCCGCTGCGGTCCTTGCTTCGACAGCCATTTCAGAAATGCCGCTAGGGCGGCAGGGTCGGGAGCCTTGGAGCGAGGTTGCTCCGTGTTTCGCCGCACCTGCCGGCACGGGTGCCTCGGCCTCGCCGCGTTCGATCGCCAGATTGATCAGGTTGGAGAGCCGGGCGACCTCGCGGTTGGCACGCACCGGGGCATCCTTGAGCTCGACGCGCAGGTACCGGGCCACGTCCGTCGCTCGGATGTCGCTGGCCTTCATCTCGGCAAAGACTTTCAAAAGCGGCATGCTGCACTGGGTGTAGCCGGTCCTGGTGCCGTCGGAGAGCTTCGCCCAGTCGCTCGTCTCCTGGTACTGCTCCCACAGCCGGTTGATCATCCCGATGTTGTCGCCCTTGCCAAGCATGTCCAGCACGCGCTGGATGGCTTGCAGTCGGTCCGTCCCGAGGTTAATTGGCTTGGCGCCTACGGGGCGGTACCGGTACGTCACCAGTTCGTCCTTGCGCGGACGGACCATCGCGCTGGCAACGAGATGGTTGTACTTGATCGGATGGCATCGGCAATAGCATGCTGATGTGTCCGGCAGCTGGTGTTTCTGAGCGCTGTAAGTCCGGCCAGTAGAGCGATCAGAGGGACGGTTATCTATCCGTCGAGAGGCGATACGTCCCTGAGCCGACGGCATAGACCGCATATCCTTCGGACCGGTGAAGGAACGTTGCGCCATCTGCTTTGACTTTCTGCGAGCGTTGGACTGGTACCCAGATCTGTGCGCTGGTATTGACCGGGATCTTTGTGTCGATGCTGAACTGCCCGTTTTTCAGCTCCCAGTTGGCCTCAATCGGGCCATAAGCTGATTCATATCGGCCGCGGGCGCTGAGAACAGTGCCTCCTGGCCGAGGCTTGATGACGATATTCCGGAAACCTGGCGTGCTGAAGCCGATGCCGGCGATGTTCTGGTACATCCATTTGCCTACCGCCCCGAATGCATAGTGGTTGAACGAGTTCATGTTTGGATCCTGGAACGTGCCATCTGGTCGAATGCCGTCCCAGTGCTCCCACATGGTGGTTGCGCCCAACTTGATCTGGTAACCCCAAGAGGGGTAGCTCGTCTGCAGCAGCAACTTGTACGCAACATCAGCGCGGCCGTTCTCTGAAAGTACCTCGAGAATCCGTGGGGTGCCGAGGAAACCGGTGGAAAGATGCCAGTTCCTCTTTTCAATCAGCTCCACCAGATGTTCAATCGCAGGCCTGCGCAATTCGAGAGGCAGGAGATTCATGGAGAGCGCGAGCACATATCCAGTCTGGGTGTCTCCCGCGATTCGTCCGTCCCGCGATACAAATGTCCGGTTAAAACTATCTCGGATCTGCCCGAAAAGGACCTTGTACGGTACGGGGTCCTTACCCAGCTCAGCCGCCGCTTTGGCTACGATTGCTGTGCTATTGGCAAAGAATGCCGTGGCGACGAGATCCTTGGGGGTGTCATCTCCGAGATTCAGCCAATCTCCGTAACCGGTCTTGGGACGCAAGTATCCGCTGCTGTTCGCCTTCAGAAACGAGACCCATCGAGCCATGGCCTCGAAATTTTCTTCAAGCAGTCGCCGATCCCCGTATTGCTCATAGAGGGCCCATGGAACAATTACACCAGCGTCGCCCCAACCGGCCTCTGCTTTGCCCACTGGCATCATGGGCCCAATCGGTGCAACGGCAGCAAATTCGCCTTCGCGAGACTGCGTGTCCCGAAGGTCGATCAGCCACTTCCCTAGAAACTTGGCCAGTTCCATGTTGTAAGTGGCCGTACCGGCAAAGGCCGCTATGTCACCTGTCCAGCCAAGCCGTTCGTCTCGCGCTGGCGTGTCCATTGGCACTGACAGGAAGTTACCTCTTTGCCCCCAACGGACATTGCTTTGAAGGCGATTTAGCATGGGCACATCGGTTGCAAACGACAGCGTCATCGGCGCATCAGTCTGCATAACGCGTCCCACAACCTCTGGCTGAGCACTGGCGCCAGAAACTTCGACGTAGCGGAAGCCGTGGAAAGTAAAGATCGGCTCGAATGACTCTACGCCCTTGCCCTTTAGGATGTAGGTATCCGTTGCCTTCGCCGAGCGGAGGTTTGCTGTGTATGGCGTGCCGTCGCGATTCAGTACTTCGGCATGGCGAATCGTGATTTTCTGCCCGAGTCGTCCAGAAAGACGCAGGCGAACCGCGCCAACCATATTCTGGCCGAGGTCGTAAACGTACGTCCCGTCCTTCGTCTTGCTGACCGATACCGGCTTGAGTTCTTCCGCGACGCGAACTGGTTGATCAACCTGAGCCACAACCTTGGCGGTTACTCCTTTCTTAAGCCGCACGGACTTCCAGCCTGCATCACGAAAGTTCGGCAAATCCCATCCCGATATTTCTTTGCGAGCGTCGTAGTGCTCTCCCATGACCAGGTCTGCCTGACTTCTGGGGCCGGAGTGGCTTTTCCAACTGCCATCAGTGACGATTCGTTCGTTGCTGCCGTCCGAGTAGGTGATTTCTAGCTGCATCAGTACCGATGGTGCCAAGCCATACTGGCCTGCTCCAAAAGCCCCTACGTGCCCGGCGTACCAACCTGGTGCGAGCGTGACTGCAATAGCGTTCCTTCCAGTTTGGATGAGGTCAGCTACATCATAGGTTTGGTACTGCACCCGTTTCCTGTAGTCGGTCCAGCCGGGGGCAAACAGATCCGAACCAACTTGCTTACCGTTGATATGAACCTGGTAGACGCCAAGTGCAGTCGAATACAGTCTGGCGGATTTGATGGACTTCGCTACTGGAAACTCCTTGCGCAGTATCGAATCGGCGTTCTCGATAGATTCTGTGCTTTGGCTATTCAATTGAAGCTTGCGAAAGCCGGGGACAGGCGTCCCATTCAGATACGCGTCGCCGAAGTCGTAGCTAGTGGCGGTGGAGGTGTACCAGCCGATTTGCCCTGAGACTTCCGATTGTTCGATGTAATATTTTCCCGGCGGTAGGGGCCGTTGCGGCTTTAGCGTGAGCCAAATACCGTCACGAATGTTCTCAAAGCGCTGTCTGGCGATCAATTGGCCGCCTGGCTTGTCCCGATAGAGCGAAATTGTGGCGCTTGAGTTCGTTGTTTGAAATGTGGGAACGAGCAAAGCAACTGAATTGAGCACCGCCGTGGCAGCGAAACTCTGACCTTGCGTGCCACCCCCCGCAAGTTTGTCGGGGCGATCTGTAGATCCGAATGCAGGGGAGAAAGGCAACGGCTGATCGTGGCCTATCCACTGTGCTCGCCAATCGCTATCGGAAAGAAGTCCCATCTCCCACCAACTGGGGGCGCTCCATGCCGATGGCTGGCCGCGCGAATCCCAGACACGAACCATCCAATAATATCGGCTACGCGACGACAGTGCGGGGCCGCCATATGTAACCAGGATCGACTGGTCCGACTCGATCTTTCCGCTGTCCCAAATATCAGGCGTCGCGAGTCTGTCGGGCGTCGAAGCTACTCTGACTTCATATGCGCTCTGAACCTGGCTCCTTTTGTCGGACCCGAGTATCCAACTCAGTCTAGGCTTGGCAATATCAATCCCAAGCGGATTGGACGCGTACTCCACCGACGTACTTTGGATCCGGAGGTCCCCCGAGCTAAAGGCGGGGCTTGATGCAAGGCATGAGATGAGCAGTGCAAACGCCAAGGCCGCGACAGATCTTGCTGTTTTCATTTGTATCTTCGATTCTCTAAGGCTGGAGCTGATTCTCTACGGCTGGAGCTATGTGCGCTCCTTGTGCGGGGGCGGGGCGTTATGAGATTCAGCGCCTCCACCAGCGATGCCCAGTCCGAGACTCTTGTACTCGCCAGACAGAAGCGCAAACCATGCCGAGCGCATAACACGAGACCAGAACGCCAAGGAGGGCAGGGAAAATCCGCCTTACGTGGCGGCTGTAGAAAGTCAGTAGGCTAAACCTGTTCTTCTCAAGGTCTTCGATCAGGATGCCGGAAATCAGGAATCCAGAAATGACGAAGAATATGTCGACTCCTACGAAACCGCGTGGCGTCAGCTGCGGGAAAGCATGAAATATGACGACGACCAGTACCGCAACAGCGCGTAGGCCGTCTATCTCTCGGCGATAGGCGGATTCGGCTGGCGCAAGCGCTGAGCCGGATGCTGGTTGCGCTATTGGTTCGTAGAGTTTCATGCGTCTTAAAGTGCGCTTTTAGATGCCTATGGATACGAGGCGCGAATATAGCAGACGAGCCGATGACGGCGTGGTTCTGGTACAGCCGCAACTTGAACGCGCTGGCCGATTCCGGCGACTTTGTAACGCTGACCCGGCGCATCAATGGGGGCACGAACGGACTCGCCGACCGACAGGACCGGTGGGCGCGTGCGACGAGCGCGATGGGAATTCAATAATGCCGCGGCAGCGGTGACCGGGGCATCAATGAATGAAGAATCAATCGTGGTAGCGAAGGTCGGCGGTGAGGCGGCGCTGGGCGCGGCAATCGCATCGAAGTTCATTCCGGGGAACTGGTGGCAGCGCGGCGTCTCCTTTCTGGGGAGTATGGGCGTCGGTTGCCTGGTTGGCGGCGCGGCAGTGGAACGCTTCGGCCTGATGCCAGGCAGCATACCCACATGCTTGCAGTGGCCGCTTCAGCGGTGTTCGGGTTGGCGATCGTCAACAACGGGATGCGGCAGATCCCCGAGTGGATGAACGCGGTCCGTCGCCGCTTCATCGGGAGCTGAGATGCAGGCGATCAACCTGATGGCGAACGCCATCATCTTTGCCGGTTCGATCTGGGCAGTACTCACGCAGAAGGTGCCTAACCGGACGGGCGGGGCGCTGATCCTGTTGCTGGTGAACTTTGCAGCTTTCGGCAACATGGTGTCGCCGTGGTTGTGGGCGGCTTGTCGTCTTTCAGGCTGGCCCAGCCCAAGAAGTAGGTCCAGACGTCGACCGCGTAAGCTGGCAGCATGTCTTTGATCTGCCACGCCTTGCCCTCGCCGGACTGTCACATGGAATGTTCGGCGTAGTCGAAGCAGCGGACCGGCCGGCTTCGTCCAGAGCGTAGTAACGGTCGTAGTCCGGCCTGACAGGGTTGACCGGCTGGCCGCCGGGTGGAACTGACGGGCGAGGCTTCGGAGAAAGGCGGGGCGTGTCTGCGATATACTGTATATATATACAGTATATCGCAGACAAAGGCAGGCTAATTCTTCGGCGCTTCCCAGGGCGTCGCGTGGCCCTTACCGCCGGCCCGGAGCAGCGCATCCTCATCTGTTTGGAGCGGTCGAGGTATATCAGGCCGCTTCGGGTAACATAGCGCCCTGATCAAGGCACCAGCGGCAAAAACGGAATGAAAGCGTCTGCACCACGAGTAAATGAAATCGATTTTTTGCGATTCTTCGCCGCGTTGCTGGTGGTCGCTTTTCATTATGCGTTCCGGGGCAGTGCGGCCGACGACCTTTCTACGTTCAGTTACCCCGCGTTAATCCCCGCAGCGAAGTATGGCTATCTAGGCGTCGATCTGTTTTTTATGATCAGCGGCTTCGTCATCCTCATGACGGCGGCCAGCGGGTCGCTGAGGCACTTCGTTGTTTCGCGTGTGACCAGGCTATTCCCAGCGTTCTGGGTGTGCTGCACCATCACATTTATCACTGCGCTAGTAATCGGCGGAGCGCGCTATCCCGTCACGTTTGGGCAGTACATCGCAAATATGCTGTCGCTCGGTTCGGGGCCAGGCGTGGCGCCCATCGATGGGGCGTACTGGTCGCTTGCGATCGAGATCAAGTTTTACGCGCTGGTGGCAATCGCGATGGCACTCGGCGCGACAAAGAGAGAGGAAGTGCTGCTGTGGGGATGGGCCTGCGCAACTGCCTTCGTCGATGTGTTTGGGCTGGATGCGTTCAAGCCATGGCTGCTCGCTGACTACGCGCCATACTTCATCGGCGGTGGAGCATTGTTCCTCACGTGGTCGAGAGGTCTATCCATTTCCCGCGGTGCACTGATAGTCAGTGCGTGGGGTTTGGCGACAGTGCATGCCATTAGCAGGGCATCAGGCATTGCTGCGTACTATAAAACGCCCATCAGTGGGACGGTGGTCGGCCTGATCGTTGCCCTGTTCTTCATTACGATGCTGCTGATTGCCACAAAGCGCACCGGGCCTTTCAAGGCATGGCGGACTACTACCCTCGGCGCCATCAGCTACCCGCTTTACCTTCTGCATCAGTTCATCGGGTACATGCTGCTCAATGCCGCCCCCATTCAAAGCCCGATTATGTTCTGGGCTCTTGTCGTGTTGATGATCGCTGCGTCCTATGCGGTGCACATCTTTGCGGAACGCCCGATCGCAGCCCATCTGAAGCGTGTCCTAAACAATGCGCGCCGGACCAACCGCGCTTACTGAGGCTGGCTGGATACTACGCGGGGGGGGGCGCCGGTCGATTTGCCAGCTTTTTTGCCAGTATTTCTCAGAAAACCGCATGGTTGAGCCAGATCGCTGGGGTTCGAGTCCGCGGCGCCCGGGGAGGCGACGAAGCCCCCTCAATTCCGTGGGAATACCCTGAGAAAAACACGGGAATTTTCGGTGTTTTAGGGCTTCGAGTATTCCCGCGAATCGCCCGGAAACCGGCTCTGGGCAAGGCTTCGCGGCGCGTATATCGTTGGGCTTCCGGCGCCTGTTGATTTCCTATGCTGTACTGGATACCAGAACCAGATGCCAGTGGAGGCGATCATGGTCCAGCGCTTCTTCGATCTTCCTCAGCAAGAGCAGGACGCGGTTGCGGCCGCGTGTGCAAAGCACGGGTTTGTGCCGGACGACTTTGAATTTGTCGTGGATGGTGTTGACGGCGGCCGTCAGACCGTTGCCGTCGAGCGGGTCGTGGGTGGGCACTTTCAGAAATACAAGGTGCCCGACGGCTCGGGTTGGACGGTGGCCTTCGAGGCTGATCTCGATGCCGACTGGTTCGGCGCGCCCTTGGCAGACTGAGGATCGGGTGGGCCTTCTTCGGGCAGACCCCCTAAGCGATCGGCCAAAAAAAACCGGCCCTTGGCGGGGTCGACAAGGTCCGGTCATGCGCATGACGCGAATACGCCAGTGATGCAGTGCGCGTCAGTGAGTTTAATCAGGCTTCTGTCAGTTTTAAATGAAGCCTTAATTACACGTTGTGGGCTCGCAACTCCACTTCTTACAAAGCGGGGCGTCTGACCTCTGAAGAGGCGGGCCGTTTGCCCGCGTGGCACGGCGCGGGCGAAAAGACGTCAGTCGAGCAGCTTCGTGCTCGGTTCGGCGAGTTCCAGCATGCGGCAGATGGCGGCCATGTTGCCGACCATCGTGCGGCGTTGCGCGCCCTGGTAGACGCGGACGCCCTTGATTTGCCGGAACGGGACCGGCTTGACCGGGCGGCGGGAAGCGGTGGGATTCGATTGCAGCATGGCAACACCTCGTTATTTGCGACAGCAGTGGTCCGCGCCCGTCGTCCAGCAAGGACGGGGCGGCGTGGGCAAAGCAAAGCGGGTGACCAGGGCAGACGGCCGTGCTGCCTAAGTCTCGGGAGTCGGAGACGCTGTCAGGCGCCTCCGGTCACGCTAGAAGCCTGATGATCGGATCAGGCCGACAGCGATACCTTCCAGGGAGAATTCATCGCGGCCCGAATGGAGCACAATATTCTGGAAATCGGGGTTTTCGGCGATCAGTTCGATCGTGTCGCCGCGTTTCTTCAGGCGCTTGACGGTGACATCTTCGCCAAGGCGGGCCACGACGATCTTGCCGTTGGCGGCCTCGCTGGCCTTCTTGACGGCCAGCAGGTCGCCGTCCAGGATGCCGGCGTCGCGCATGCTCAGACCGCGTACTCGCAGCAGGTAGTCAGGGCGCTCGTCGAACACGGAGGCGTCCACTTGGTATTGGCGATCGATATGCTCCGCGGCAAGGATCGGGCTGCCTGCAGCGACGCGACCGACCAGCGGTAGTGTCAGTTGCAGCACGCCAGCCATCGGCAGCGTGAACTGGTCGGAACGCTCCGAATCGCTGCGTGCCACCTTGAGTCGGATGCCGCGCGATGCGCCGGGCGTCAGTTCGATCACTCCCTTGCGCGCCAGCGCCCGCAGGTGTTCCTCGGCCGAATTGGGCGAGGAAAAACCGAACTCGGCGGCGATCTCGGCGCGTGTGGGCGGAAAGCCCGTGTTGCGGATCGTGTCGCGGATCAGATCGAAAATCTGCTGCTGCCGGGGTGTCAGGGTCGCCATGGTTCGCCGGTCTCTCGTGCCGAAGCACTGTATGTTTAAACAGTATGCTGTGATTTTATACAGTATCGTGTGAAGTGCAAGCACAATTTGCGCAGCGGGCTCTACATGGACCGAACCCGGCCCGGTGGCTTCGCGGGTTTGTCATGGGGTAGCCGGCGCGGCGCGGCAGTTACAATCGTTGGTCGGATCCAGGGTAGTGCGCCCCTAAAGCCAGTCCATAAGCCAGCCTTCATTCATGCCAGCTTCCTCGTCATTGCCGCCCCGCGTTGTTGTTCTTGCCACTGGCGGCACCATTGCCGGGACGTCCGGCGATCCCGCCAGTAGTGCCCAGTACCAGGCCGCCACCGTGCCGGTGTCGCAGCTGGTGCAGGCGGTTCCCGCGCTGGCCGATGTGGCGCACGTGGCGACCGAGCAGGTGGCGCAGATCGACAGCAAGGACATGGCGTTCGGTCTCTGGCAGCAACTGGCGGGGCGCGTGGCGTACTGGTCGGCTCAGCCGGATGTGGCCGGTATTGTGATCACGCATGGCACCGATACGCTTGAGGAAACGGCGATGTTCCTGCACCTGACGCAGACGTGTCCGGTGCCGGTGGTCATCACGGCGGCGATGCGGCCGGCGACCTCGCTGTCGGCCGATGGCCCGCTGAACCTGCTCGATGCCGTGCGCGTCGCGGCCAGTCCGGATGCAAGGGGTGGCGGGGTGCTCGTGGTCCTGAACCAGCAGATCCATGCGGCTCGTGACGTGACCAAGGCGCACACGTCGGCTGTCGACGCGTTTGTCTCGCCGAATACGGGGCCGCTCGGTTACGTGCAGGACGCCTATATTCGATTCACGCGCATGCCGGCGCGGCGCGACATGGCGATTTTGCCGGTGCCGACGACCTGGCCGCTGGCGGAGATCGTGGTCAGCCATGCCCAGCCGGGCAGGGTGGCCATCGATGCGATGGTGGCGGCAGGTGTGAAGGGGCTGGTGGTGGCCGCCACGGGGAACGGTTCGATTCACGAAACCCTGGCGGCGGCGCTGGCCGATGCGGCCGGTGCCGGCGTTGCTGTGGTGCGCAGTTCGCGTACCGGAGCGGGGCATGTGTCGATACCGGCGCATCCGTCGCCGCGGGCCGGTTTGTTCGTGTCGGCGGGCGACCTCAACCCGTACAAGGCGCGCGTGCTGCTGCTGCTTGCGCTGGCGGCCGATCCATTGCTGGGCTTCGATGCCGGGCGCCTGCAGTCGGTGTTCATGGCCTGCTGAACCCGCCCTGCGCCCGAGCCTTGCGGATTTGCAGGGTTCCGGGCTATACTCGCGGGCTATTCAACCTTGCCGCACCGGACGTGACGCCCGGGTGGCTCATCCCAAAAGGAGCGTCAATGCGTCATTACGAAATCGTATTTATCGTCCATCCGGACCAGAGCGAACAAGTGCCGGCGATGATCGAGCGCTACAAGCAGCTCGTCACGTCGCAAAATGGCCAGATCCACCGCGTGGAAGACTGGGGCCGCCGTCAGATGGCCTACATGATCCAGAAGCTGGCCAAGGCTCATTACGTTTGCCTGAACATCGAATGCGGCAAGGACACGCTGGCTGAACTCGAGCACGCGTTCAAGTTCAATGACGCCGTGCTGCGTCACCTGATCGTCCAGACCAAGAAGGCTGAGACCGCTCCGTCGCCGATGATGAAGGAAGTGCAGCGCGAAGAAGCCCGCAAGGCCGCGCAAACGACCACGGAAGGCCAGGCCGCCTGAGTGCGGACTGCTGTGTCGCGGTGAACCAGCTCCGGCTGACCGCCACGCTCGCCGAGCGAGATACGCTTCGCTATACGCCGGCCGGCATCCCTGTCGTCAACTGCATCCTGCAGCATGTCGGCGAGGTGATGGAGGCGGAAACGCCCCGGCAGGTGGAATTCGCAGTGGTGGCCATGGGCATCGGCCCGATTGGCCAGCGGCTCGAGCGCATGCCGCTCGGCACGCTGCTCGACTGCGAAGGCTTTCTGGCCCGCAAGCACCGCAACAGCAAGACACTGGTCTTTCACATCACTCGATGTAAAGCATTCGAAAAGGATTGAATCATGGCATTCGTCAAACGTGACAACAAGAACAAGAAGCGCTTCCAGCAACAGAACCCGCTGTTCAAGCGCAAGCGCTTCTGCCGCTTCACCGTGGCTGGCGTCGAACAGATCGACTACAAGGATCTGGACACCCTGAAGGACTTCATCGGCGACAACGGCAAGATCACGCCGGCTCGTCTGACCGGTACCAAGGCTCACTATCAGCGTCAGCTGGATACGGCCATCAAGCGCGCCCGCTTCCTGGCGCTGATGCCGTACACCGACCTGCACAAGAACTGATAGTCCCAGGACCGCAAGGAGAAATACACGATGCAAGTCATTCTGCTGGAAAAAGTCATCAACCTGGGCAACCTGGGCGATATCGTTCGCGTGAAGGACGGTTACGCACGTAACTTCCTGATCCCGACCAAGCGCGCTCGCCGTGCTACGCAAACCGCCATCGCCGAATTCGAAGTGAAGCGCGCCGAGCTGGAAAAGGCCGCCGCCGAGAAGCTGGCTGCTTCGCAAGCCGAAGGCGAGAAGCTGAACGGCCTGACCGTCCAGATCACCCAGAAGTCGGGTGTGGACGGCCGTCTGTTCGGTTCGGTGACCAACGCCGACATCGCCGTGGCCCTGGAAGGCCAAGGCTTCAAGGTCGAGAAGTCGCAAGTGCGTCTGCCGAACGGCCCGCTGAAGCTGGTGGGCGACTACACCGTTGGCGTGTCGCTGCACACCGACGTGCTGGTCGACATCACCGTTTCGGTGCTGGGCGAACACGTCTAAGCTGTACGCGTCTGTGATGCGCCGGTCCGGACCGGTGCGTCGGATGCACGAAAAGGCAGGAGCCATGCTCCTGCCTTTTTTCTTTGGGCGCCGTCCCGTGCAGGCCCACCCCGCTATAATTGCCCCCCATGAACGCGCCCGCCGCAGATCCCCAACTAGACAACCTCAAGGTTCCTCCGCACTCGATCGAGGCCGAACAATCGGTGCTTGGCGGGTTGCTGCTGGATAACGCCGCCTGGGACCGCATTGCCGATTTCCTGTCTGAGGCCGATTTCTACCGGTTCGACCACCGGGTGATCTTTCAGAGCATTGCCCGGCTGATCTCGGCCACCAAGCCGGCCGACGTGATCACGGTCTACGAAATGCTCCAGGTGGCCGGCAAGGCCGAGGAAGTGGGTGGGCTGGCGTACCTGAATTCGCTCGCACAGAACACGCCGAGCGCGGCCAATATCCGTCGCTATGCCGAAATCGTTCGGGAGCGCTCGGTGCTGCGCAAGCTTGTGACCGTTGCCGACGATATTGCCTCGGCAGCCTTCGCGCCCAAGGGGCGAGAAGTGCGCGAACTGCTCGACGAGGCCGAATCCAAGGTTTTTGCGATCGCGGAAGAGGGTTCGCGTGGTCAGAAGGGCTTCCAGGAGATCCAGCCGCTGCTGACGCAGGTAGTGGAGCGGATCGACGAGCTCTATCACCGTGACACCACCACCGACGTGACCGGCGTGCCGACCGGCTTTATCGACCTGGATCGCATGACCAGCGGTATGCAGCCGGGTGATCTGATCATCGTCGCCGGCCGTCCCTCGATGGGCAAGACCGCGTTTTCGCTGAACATTGGCGAGCACGTGGCGGTGGAGCAGGGCCTGCCCGTCGCCGTGTTCTCGATGGAAATGGCTGGCGTGCAGCTGGCCATGCGTATGCTGGGCTCGGTGGGTCGGCTTGATCAGCACCGGCTGCGTACCGGCCGCCTGCTGGACGAGGACTGGCCGCGCCTGACGCATTCGATCCAGCGCATGAACGATGCGCAGCTGTTCATCGACGAGACGCCGGCACTGAACCCGATGGAACTGCGGGCCCGTTCGCGGCGCCTGGCGCGCCAGTGCGGGCAGCTGGGCCTGATCATCATCGATTACCTGCAGCTGATGTCGGGTTCGGGCGGAGGCGAAAACCGCGCGACGGAAATCTCGGAAATCTCGCGGTCACTGAAGGGGCTGGCGAAGGAGCTTCACTGCCCGGTCATTGCGCTGTCGCAGCTGAACCGAAGCCTGGAACAGCGTCCGAACAAGCGCCCAGTGATGTCCGATCTGCGTGAATCGGGCGCCATCGAACAGGATGCCGACGTGATCCTGTTCATTTATCGCGACGAAGTGTACAACCCCGACTCGCAGGACAAAGGGACTGCCGAAATTATCATCGGCAAGCAGCGTAACGGTCCGATCGGCACCGTTCGGCTCACGTTCCTGGGTCAATTCACGAAGTTCGACAACTTCAGCGGCGGCCCGGCGTTCTTCGACAACGACACCTGATTGTCAGGGGGTTACACCGCTGGGCGGTGCAACCCTGTAAAATATTGCGCTTTGATGACAGCCGCCCACGAGGCGGCTGTCGTGCAATTGCTCTGCCTCCCATTTGCAACACAACCGAGCGCTGCCGTGAGGCGCGCCACAAGGACATTTCATGTTCGGCCGTTTCATGCCCACCGAGGGCAAGTTCTTCGAATACTTCAACCAGCACGCCGACTGCGCCGTCACCGCCGCGCACGAGCTGGAAGCGTTGGTCAATGACCTGCCCAACGCCGAAGGCCATGCCCGCCGCGTGCAGGCCACCGAAAAGAAGGCAGACCGTATCACGCACGACACGATCGATCTGCTGCACAAGACCTTCATCACGCCGCTGGACCGTGACGAGATCCACAAGCTCATCACGACCATGGACGACATCCTGGACCTGATGGAGGACGTGGCCGAGACGATCTCGCTGTACGACGTCACGCACCTGACCGAAGAAGCCCGCCGCCTGGCCGCGATCTGCGTGCAGTGCTGCGAAGCCGTCAAGATCGCCGTGGGCCTGCTTGAGGACATGGGCAACGCCAGCACGATCCTGAAGACTGCCCAGCAGATCGACCAGCTCGAATCGGAAGCCGACCGCGTGATGCGTTCGGCCATGTCGAAGCTGTTCCGCGACGAGACCGACGTCAAGCGCCTGATCAAGCTGAAGGCGATCTACGAGCAGCTGGAGTCCATCACCGACAAGTGCGAGGACGTGGCGAACATCATCGAAGGCATCGTCCTGGAAAACGCCTGAGGCTCGCACTGGCATGCAAACAGTACAAATGAGCTTGTGGGTCATCGGGTTGCTGGTGGCACTGGCGCTGCTGTTCGACTTCATGAACGGCTTTCACGACGCGGCCAATTCGATTGCCACGGTGGTTTCCACGGGTGTGCTGAAGCCACACCATGCCGTGGCCATGGCGGCCATGTGCAACGTGGTGGCAATCTTCATCTTCCACCTGAAGGTGGCGGCCACAGTGGGTACGGGCACGGTCGACGTGAATATCGTCGATCACTACGTGATATTCGGGGCGCTGGTCGGCGCCATCGCCTGGAACGTGATTACGTGGCTCTACGGCATTCCGTCGTCGTCGTCGCACGCGCTGATCGGCGGCCTGGTGGGCGCTGCGGTTGCCAAGGGCGGCACGGGCGTGCTGGTGGGCAACGGCCTGCTGAAGACCGTGGCGTTCATCCTGATCTCGCCGCTGCTGGGCTTTATCCTGGGCTCGCTGATGATGGTGATCGTGGGCTGGACGTTCTTCCGTACGCCGCCATCGCGCGTGGACCGCTGGTTCCGCCGGCTGCAGCTGGTGTCGGCATCGCTCTACAGCCTGGGCCATGGCGGCAATGACGCGCAGAAGACCATCGGCATCATCTGGATGCTGCTGATCGCCAGCGGCCATGTGGCCGTGGGTGGCGCCGAGCCGCCGATGTGGGTCATCGCGAGCTGCTACGTTGCCATCGGCATGGGTACGCTGTTCGGCGGCTGGCGGATCGTTCGGACCATGGGCCAGAAGATCACCAAGCTGAAGCCGGTGGGTGGCTTCTGCGCGGAGACCGGCGGCGCGATTACGCTGTTTATCGCTTCGGCGCTGGGCGTGCCGGTGTCGACCACGCATACCATCACCGGCGCCATCGTCGGTGTCGGCTCGGCGCAGAAGATGTCGGCCGTGCGCTGGGGCGTGGCAGGCAATATCGTCTGGGCGTGGGTGCTGACGATTCCGGCATCGGCGTTTATGTCGGCCATCGCCTGGTGGATTGGCAAGCAGATCCTGTAAGCCTTATCCGGCAGATACGCAGACAGAAAAGCCAGGCATTGCGCCTGGCTTTTTTATTATTGGTTGGCGAATGCTGCAATCGGATCGTCTTCCGGCGGCGGGGCCGTGGGTACGGCGGGCACCGGCATGGTCGGAGCGGGGGTGATCGAAGGCGACGGTGCCGGCGTCATCGGCAGGTTGCTGGCCGCCACCACGCGCCGTGCGCCGTTGTAGCGCGAGGCCCAATAGGACTTGCCCATGTCTTCGAGCCGGACCGTGCCACCGGTGGCCGGCGCATGCACGAAGCGGTTCTGTCCAACATAGATGCCGACATGCGAGTTGGCGCGGCCAGTGGTGTTGAAGAACACCAGGTCGCCCGATGCCACTTCGCTGCGGTCGAGCGATACGCCGCGCTGGCCCATCTGTTCGGTCGTGCGCGGCAGGTTGACGCTGGCGGCGCGCAGCACCACATAGCGGACCAGGCCGCTGCAGTCGAATCCGGAATCGGGCGTGTTGCCACCGTAGCGGTAGGGCGTGCCGACCAGCGACATCGCCTGGATCGAGATTTCTTCCAGGCCGGCGCTCGGGTCGATCATGGGCTTGCCCGGCGTGCGGGGCAGCGAAGACGTATGGCGGGCAGGGGGGCTACCGGCGCAAGCCGCCAGCAGCAGGGCGCCCGCACACAACGCGGTCAGGGCGAGCCGGGACGAACGCCGCGTTGACGTAGCCGGGGGCAGCGTGGAACGCGCGGAACGCGGTATTGGGGGCAATGGAAGCGGGCGCTGCGGCATCCTTCTTGTGGTTCGGTTGCCGGGTCAGGCGTCCGCCCCACCGTACAGGGTGGGACTGCCAGCGAATTTCTCGGCGGAAACTACCAGCGCAGCTGCGCGTTGCGCGTGCCGGTACTGATCTTGATAGACTTTGGCTGACCCTTGTAACTGGCCTCGATATTGTAGCTGCCTTCTGGCGCACGTATGAGGCAGCGCGGGCCGCCGGCGCGGAAATCGGCCACATTCTGGCCGTCGCGCGTCAGTTTTACATCAACATCGGCCAGGTATTCGCCATCGGCACCCCGGGTAAAGAGGATGCCCATGTTGAAGTTTTTCTCCTGCGCGGCCAGCCTGGTCCGTTCGTCCTCGGCGATGCCGCCGCAGACGTAGCTGATCGGGCCCATGGTGCGGATCACCATCTCGTTGCCGACGGGCGCGCTGGCGTCCGCAGCCTTGGCCGGGTGCAGGGCGGCCGCCACGATCACCGTGGCGCCAATCACTGCGGCCACGGCAAGGCGCTTGCGCCGGGTGGCGCGTGCGTTCTGGGAAAACAGGGTCCTGCTGGTGGACAGGTATCTGCTGAAAGTCGGTTGCCTGTTCATCGACGCCTCCGTATCGACATGAACACCCAGCCATCATAGCCGGGTCGTGCAGTGCTGGCTGTCGGCCAAACGCCGACGCTGCGTGATGCGCCACACTACGCGATGCGGCCACGGGCGGCCATGGAACAGGCCGGCCCGTGGAACTGCCAGGGTTGCAGTGACTGCCGCGTTACAGCACGTCCGCCGCGTGGTCGGCCAGTCGCGAGCGTTCGCCACGGGCCAGGGTTACGTGGCCACTGTGGCTCCAGCCCTTGAAGCGGTCCACCACGTAGGTCAGGCCGGACGAGCCTTCGGTCAGGTACGGGGTATCGATCTGCGCGATATTGCCCAGGCAGACGATCTTGGTGCCGGGGCCCGCCCGGGTGACCAGCGTCTTCATCTGCTTCGGCGTCAGGTTCTGCGCTTCATCGATGATCACGAACTTGTTGACGAAGGTACGGCCGCGCATGAAGTTCATGCTCTTGACCTTGATACGTGAGCGGATCAGCTCCTGCGTGGCCGCGCGGCCCCATTCGCCGGCGCTGTCGTCGCTCTTCTGCAGCACTTCGAGGTTGTCGTCGAAGGCGCCCATCCATGGCTGCATCTTCTCTTCCTCGGTACCCGGCAGGAAGCCGATGTCCTCGCCCACGGGCACGGTGGCACGCGTGACGATGATCTCGTTGTAGAGCTTCTGGTCCAGCACCTGTTCCAGGCCCGACGCCAGCGCCAGCAGCGTCTTGCCGGTGCCGGCCTGGCCGAGCAGCGTCACGAAGTCGACATCGGGGCTCATCAGCAGGTTCAGCGCGAAGTTCTGCTCGCGGTTGCGGGCCACCACGCTCCACACGTTGTTCTTGTTGTGGGTGTAGTCCCTCAGCGTCTGCAGCAGGGCGGTCTTGCCGTTGATTTCCTTGACCTGGGCGTACAGCGGCAGGCTGCCGTCCATGGGCTCCAGGTAGACGAACTGGTTGACCAGGAACGACGGCACCAGCGGGCCGGTCAGGCGATAGAACATCGTGCCCGACTTCGGGTCCTGCCAGCTTTCCACGCCCTTGCCATGCTTGGCCCAGAAATCGCTAGGCAGCTGCATCACGCCCGAGTAGAGCAGGTCCTTGTCTTCCAGGACCTGGTCGTTGAAGTAGTCCTCGGCGGGAAGGCCCAGCGCGCGGGCCTTGATGCGCATGTTGATGTCTTTCGACACCAGCACCACCTGGCGCTCCGGATACTGCTGCTGCAGCGCGCTGACCACGCCCAGGATCTGGTTGTCGGCCTTGCCCTGCGGCAAGCCTTCGGGCAGCTTGATATCGTTCAGGCGGGTCTGGAAGAACAGCTTGCCGGCGGCGTCGCGGTTGCCGAGCTTGGCCAGCGGCAGGCCCTCGTCGAGCACGCCGTCCGTGCCGCCCACGAGCTGGTCCAGCGTGCGGCTGACCATGCGCGCGTTGCGCGCAACTTCGCTCATGCCCTTCTTGTGGTTGTCCAGTTCCTCGAGCGTCATCATCGGCAGATAGATGTCGTGTTCCTCGAAGCGGAACAGCGAGCTCGGGTCATGCATCAGCACGTTGGTGTCGAGCACGAACAGCTTGCTTGGGCCTGCGGTCTTGCGCGCGCGGCGCGTGGGGCCGGCGGCCGGCTTGACCAGGCTGACGGATGGCGATGCCGGCGGGGTGGCGACCGGCGCCGGGGCGTCGGCGGTCTTGGCCCGGGTTGTGCTGCCGGCGCGTGCACGGGTGGCGGGCGCCTCGGTGTCGCCGGTCTCGAGCAGTGCCACACGCTCGAGGACCGGCACGGGTTTCTTACCCTGCGCGGCTTTGGCCTTGGGCAGTGTCACCGGAGCGAACTCGCTCGGGTCCAGCAGTTGGGCAGGCTTGGCGGGCATGGTAGGCAGCGGCATGCTTGGCTTTCCTTTCAGGGGAGCAAACGGGGGCGAAGAAAACGCGGGCGTACAGCCGGGCGTACAACCGGGAAACTGCAGAAAACGGGAAAACCGGAGTGGCGTGCGGTAGTGAAACCGAACAGGAAACAAAAAAGCCGCCAGGCCTGGAGTGCAGGGGTGGCGGCTTCTCTGCGGTCCCGCGACGCGGCAGGTCCGCTACCAGCCCTGGGACTGTGCCTGTCGGGCTGGGACGTTACTGCAGCGTGGCAACTGTGATCGGAACGCATTGAGGCCCAATCTACCCGAAGGTTTTCGCTTTTGCAATCGGTCAAATTCTCGTCGCGATTGCGCAACTGTCTTCGGGCCATGCGACGTACGGGTTGTCACGCCGAGGATGTTCCGGTTCACATCCCCTTGACGATCTCCAGCACCTCGTCCACGTGGTTCGGCACCTTGATGCCACGCATTTCATGGCGCAGCACGCCTTTGGCGTCGAGGATGAAGGTGCTGCGCTCGATGCCGCGCACTTCCTTGCCATACATCTTTTTCATCTTGATGACATCGAAGATGTTGCAGATGGCTTCGTCGGCGTCGGAGATCAGCTCGAACGGCAGCTCCAGCTTGGCCTTGAAGTTCTCGTGCGACTTCAGGCTGTCGCGCGAAATGCCGAAGACCGCCACCCCGGCCGCCTCGAAGGCATCGTGCTGGTCGCGGAAGTTCATGGCCTCGGTGGTGCAACCCGGCGTGTTGTCCTTCGGGTAGAAGTACAGCACCAGGGTCTTGCCGCGGTGGTCGGCAAGACGGAAATCCCCACCGGTAGCGGGGGCCTGGAAGTCGGGAACGGCCTTGTTGAGACTGACGGTCATGCTGGTGGCTCTCCTGGATGACGATGCATCGGTGACGGCGGCGGCCCATTATTGATGTGTGCGCCTGGACCTGCGCCATGGCGGGTGCAGATTGGGGCAGTCGGCCGGACTTCAAGCGTGACGCCGGCTCAACCCGGCAAAAAAGTGGTGCATGACCGGGTTGCCCAGCCCTGCCAGGCAACCGGATCGGCCGGGATCAGCCGGATCAGCCTTGTGCGGCGGGCTCCACCAGCAGCACCGCCGCGACCTTGCGGCCCTCGGCCATGAGGATATTGTAGGTGCGGCATGCAGCCTGCAGGTCCATGGCGTCGACCCCGATATGCAGGCGGGCCAGCGCCGCGGTCAGGCGCGGGTGCGGGAAGCGCAGGCGATTGCCGGTGCCCAGCAGCACGACTTCGGGCTTCCTGTCCAGCAGTGCCTCGAAGTGCGCCGGTTCGAGGTCTTCGAAGCGACCCACCGGCCAGGGCGCGACTTCGCCCTCGGGCATGACCAATACCGACTGGTCGTGGCGCACCGCGTTGATTTCGACATAGCCGGGGCCGTAGCCGGTCACGGTGTTCAGGTTCTGGGGTTGGTCGGCGTGGAGTTTCAAGGGGCGAGCCTCATGCCGCCCGGGGTGTCCGGAGGCCGCTCCCTGGGCTGGGACGGGCGGCCGGATCGGCCACGGAAGGGGCGGGCGGCGGGTTGGTGGCAGGATCGTGCGTGCGGGGGGCCAAAAGGCTCGCTGCAATGCAAGAATCCATGCCGAAGTCTGTCATAATCCGATATCTTATAGCTTTTGCCTCCCGGTCTGCCACGCTCGACTGCTGCCCAGCGACGCGCGCCGCCAGACGTCCAGGTCAATCCAGAAGATTCCCAAGACCGCTGCCGCAGAGACCGGCAGCTTGCCCTGACATCGCCGAAATCGCCGTGAAACCCATCCAGAAATCGAACAAGCTCCAGAACGTTTGCTATGACATCCGCGGCCCGGTGCTGGAAAAGGCCAAGCAGATGGAGGAAGAGGGGCACAAGATCATCAAGCTGAACATCGGCAACCTGGCCGTGTTCGGGTTCGATGCGCCGGAGGAAATCCAGCAGGACATGATGCGCAACCTGCCGAATTCGGCAGGTTATTCCGATTCCAAGGGCATCTTCGCCGCGCGCAAGGCGATCATGCACTACACCCAGGAAAAGAAGATCCAGGGCGTGGAGCTGGACGACATCTACGTGGGCAACGGCGCGTCCGAGCTGATCGTGATGTCGATGA
Source organism: Cupriavidus sp. HE11 (assembly GCF_056097175.1). NCBI lineage: Bacteria > Pseudomonadati > Pseudomonadota > Betaproteobacteria > Burkholderiales > Burkholderiaceae > Cupriavidus > Cupriavidus sp. HE11. The sequence continues at coordinate 286,534 of NZ_CP184464.1, read as the reverse complement.
ACGCACTGCTGAACAGCGGCGACGAAGTGCTGGTGCCGGCGCCCGACTATCCGCTCTGGACGGCTGCGGTGAGCCTGTCCGGCGGCACGCCCGTCCACTATGTGTGCGACGAGGCCAACGAGTGGATGCCCGACCTGGACGACATCCGCCGCAAGATCACCCCCAATACGCGGGCCATCGTCGTCATCAACCCGAACAACCCGACCGGCGCGCTGTATTCGGACGAGCTGCTGCAGTCGATCGTCACCATCGCGCGCGAGCACGGGCTGATCATCTTCGCCGACGAGATCTACGACAAGGTCCTGTACGACGGCAACGAGCACACGTCGATCGGCTCGCTGTCCACCGACGTGCTGACCGTGACCTTCAACGGCCTGTCCAAGAACTACCGCTCCTGCGGCTACCGTGCCGGCTGGATGGTGGTGTCGGGCGACAAGCGCCCGGCGCAGGACTATATCGAAGGCCTGAACATGCTGTCGTCGATGCGCCTGTGCGCCAACGTGCCGGGCCAGTGGGCGATCCAGACCGCGCTGGGCGGCTACCAGAGCATCAACGACCTGGTGGCCGAAGGCGGCCGCCTGCGTCGCCAGCGCGACCTGGCCCACGAGCTGATCACGCAGATTCCCGGCATTACCTGCGTGAAGCCCAAGGCGGCGTTGTACCTGTTCCCGAAGCTCGACCTGTCGATGTATCCGATCCAGGACGACCAGGAATTCATCTACGAACTGCTGCAGGAATCCAAGGTGCTGCTGGTGCAGGGCACCGGTTTCAACTGGGACGCGCCGGACCATTTCCGGATCGTGTTCCTGCCGCACGAGGAAGACCTGCGCGAGGCCATCAGCCGCGTGGCGCGCTTCCTTGAGAACTATCGCAAACGTCACGGCACGGCCTGAGCCGCCGGGGCGCCCCCCATTTTCGTATCAAGCAACCCAGAGTCAGACGTCCATGAATCCCATCAAAGTCGGCCTTCTCGGCATCGGTACCGTCGGTAGCGGCACGTTCAACGTGCTCAAGCGCAATCAGGAGGAAATTCGCCGCCGTGCAGGCCGCGGCATCGAGATTGCGGTGGTGGCCGACCTCAACACCGAACGCGCCCGCGAACTGACCGGGGGTGCCGTGGACGTGGTCAGCGACGCCAACGACGTGGTGACGCGCCCGGACATCGACATCGTCGTCGAGCTGATCGGCGGCTATGGCATCGCGCGCGAGCTGGTGCTCAAGGCCATCGAGAACGGCAAGCACGTGGTCACCGCCAACAAGGCGCTGCTAGCCGTGCATGGCAACGAAATCTTCGAAGCCGCCCGCAAGAAGGGCGTGATCGTGGCGTTCGAGGCGGCCGTGGCCGGTGGCATCCCCATCATCAAGGCGCTGCGCGAAGGCCTGACGGCCAACCGCATCCAGTGGATCGCCGGCATCATCAACGGCACCACGAACTTCATCCTGTCCGAGATGCGCGACAAGGGCCTGGACTTCGGCGCCGTGCTCAAGGAAGCGCAGCAGCTGGGCTATGCCGAAGCCGATCCGACCTTCGATATCGAGGGTATCGACGCCGCGCACAAGGTGACGCTGATGAGCGCGATTGCGTTCGGCATGCCGGTGCAGTTCGACAAGGCCCACGTGGAAGGCATCACCAAGCTGGCCGCCATCGACATCAAGTACGCCGAGGAACTGGGCTACCGCATCAAGCTGCTGGGCATCACGCGCCGCCGCGACGAAGGCGTGGAACTGCGCGTGCATCCGACCCTGGTGCCGGCCTCGCGCCTGATCGCCAATGTGGAAGGCGCGATGAACGCCGTGCTGGTGCAGGGCGACGCCGTGGGCGCCACGCTGTACTACGGCAAGGGTGCCGGCGCCGAGCCGACCGCGTCGGCCGTGATCGCCGACCTGGTCGACGTGACCCGCCTGCACACCGCCGATCCGAACCATCGCGTGCCGCACCTGGCGTTCCAGCCGGACGAACTGTCGAGCGTGCCGGTGCTGCCGATCGACGAAGTCACCAGCTCGTACTACCTGCGCATGCGCGTGGCCGACCAGACTGGCGTGCTGGCCGAGATCACCCGCATCCTGGCCGAAGCCGGCATCAGCATCGACGCGATGCTGCAGAAGGAATCGCGCGAGGGCGAGCCGCAGACCGACATCATCATCCTGACGCACCTGACGCGCGAAAAGCACGTCAATGCGGCCATCCGCAGCATCGAAGGCTTGCAGACCGTGCTGTCGCCGGTCACGCGCCTGCGCATGGAAGAACTGAACTAAGACGCCGAAACTGGACGAATTGCCATGAAATACCAGTCGACGCGCGGCCATGACATGCCGCAATCGTTCTCCGAGATCCTGCTCGGGGGCCTGGCTCCGGACGGCGGCCTGTACCTGCCGAAGCAGTATCCGCAAGTCACGGCCGACGAACTCGAAGCCTGGCGCAAGCTGCCGTACGCCGACCTGGCGTTCGAGGTGCTGTCGCGCTTCTGTGACGATATCCCGGCCGAGGACCTGCGTGCGCTGACGCGCAAGACCTATACCCCCGAGGTGTACTGCAACGCGCGCCCGGGCGACAACACCGCCGATATCACGCCGCTGCGCACGCTGGGCGAAGAGGGCGGCACGAAGCTGCAATTGCTGGGGCTGTCCAACGGCCCGACGCTGGCCTTCAAGGACATGGCGATGCAGCTGCTGGGCAACCTGTTCGAGTACGCGCTCAAGCGTGCCGGGCTGAAGCTCAACATCCTGGGCGCGACCTCGGGTGACACCGGCAGCGCCGCCGAGTACGCGATGCGCGGCAAGGAAGGCATCCGCGTGTTCATGCTGAGCCCGCACCGCAAGATGAGCGCGTTCCAGACCGCGCAGATGTTCAGCCTGCAGGACCCGAACATCTTCAATATCGCCATCGAAGGCGTGTTCGACGACGCGCAGGACATCGTCAAGGCCGTATCGAACGATCACGCGTTCAAGGCGCGCCAGTGCATCGGCACCGTGAACTCGATCAACTGGGCGCGTGTGGTGGCCCAGGTGGTTTACTACTTCAAGGGCTGGCTGCTGGCGACCGACGGCCCTGGCCAGAAGGTGTCGTTCTGCGTGCCGTCGGGTAACTTCGGCAATGTCTGCGCCGGCCATATCGCGCGCATGATGGGCCTGCCGATCGACAAGCTGGTGGTGGCCACCAACGAAAACGACGTGCTGGACGAGTTCTTCCGCACCGGTACGTACCGCGTACGCACATCGGCGCAGACGTACCACACGTCGAGCCCGAGCATGGATATCTCGAAGGCGTCGAACTTCGAGCGCTTCATCTTCGACCTGCTGGGCCAGGACGGCGGCAAGCTGGCCGCGCTGTTCCGCGACGTGGATACCAAGGGTGGGTTCGACCTGTCCGGCACGCCGGAATTCGACCGCATCCGTCAGTTCGGCTTTGTCTCGGGCCGCAGCACGCACGATGACCGCGTGGCTACGATCCGCGACGTCAAGCAGCGCTACGACGTGACGATCGACACCCATACCGCCGATGGCGTGAAGGTGGCGCGCGAGCACCTGTCGGCTGGCGTGCCGATGGTGGTGCTGGAAACCGCGCTGCCGGCCAAGTTTGCGGACACGATCCGCGAGGCGCTGGGCCACGAGCCCGAGCGTCCGTCGGCATTCGACGGCATCGAGAAGCTGCCCCAGCGCTTCGAGGTCATGCCGGCCGATACCGACACGGTCAAGGCGTACATCGTGCAGCACACGGGTCTGTAATAAGGGGTATTGCCCCGGACACCTGTGGTTCCCGCGCCAACTCGCTACAATCGGGTTTGCCGGGCCCCGCTGCCACGGCCCCCGGGTGTTTCTCCCGGGGGCTGTTTTGCTTTCTGGGGCCAACCAGACCCCGAAGACCCACATGACCCAATCCGCAGCGCGTCCCCCGATGCTGACGATGGCCCAGGCGCTGGACGCCCTGATGGCCGGCGCTCGTCCCATCACCGAAACGGAAACCGTCGATACGCTCGATGCCAACGGCCGCGTGCTGGCGGCGCCGGTAACCAGTACGCTGCGCGTGCCGCCTGCCGACAACACGTCGATGGACGGCTACGCGATGCGCGCGGCCGATGTGCCGGCCGAAGGCACCCGCCTGCCGGTGTCGCAGCGCATCCCGGCTGGCCATGTCGGATCCGAACTGGTGCCGGGTACGGCCGCGCGGATCTTCACGGGCGGGCTGATTCCGCCGGGGGCCGATGCCGTGGTGATGCAGGAGCAGTGCCAGGCCGACGACGATGCGGTGATCGTCAACCACGTACCGGCGTCGGGTGAATGGATCCGCCGCGCGGGCGAGGATATCGAGGCGGGCAGCCAGATCCTGCCGGTGGGCGCGCGGCTGTCGCCGCAGGCGCTGGGACTGGCGGCGTCGGTTGGGCAGGCCCGGCTGGACGTCATTCGCCGGGTGCGCGTGGCCGTGTTCTTTACCGGCGACGAACTGGCGATGCCCGGAGAGCCGCTCAAGCCCGGCGCCATCTACAACTCGAACCGGTTCACGCTGCGCGGCCTGCTGGAAAACCTGGGCTGCGAGGTGACCGATTTCGGCATCGTGCCCGATACGCTGGCCGCCACGCGCGACACGCTGCGCCGTGCCGCCGAAGGCAACGACCTGATCATCACTTCGGGCGGGGTGTCGGTAGGCGAGGAAGACCATATCCGTCCGGCCGTGACCGCGGAAGGGCGGCTGGACCTCTGGCAGATCGCGATCAAGCCCGGCAAGCCGCTGGCGTTTGGTCAGGTCGCCAACGGCACCGATGCGCCAACCTTCTTCATCGGCCTGCCCGGCAATCCGGTGTCGAGCTTCGTCACGTTCCTGCTGTTCGTGCGGCCTTTCCTGCTGCGCCTGCAGGGTGTTGCGGACGTGACGCCGCGCCGCATTGCCATGCGCGCCGATTTCGATCTGCCGAAGGGCGACCGCCGCAACGAATTCCTGCGTGCGCGCCTGAACGATGCCGGCGGGCTCGACCTGTTCCCGAACCAAAGCTCGGGCGTGCTGACGTCCACGGTCTGGGGCGATGGCCTGATCGACAATCCGCCCAACCAGTCCATCGCGCGCGGCGACACCGTGCAGTTCATCCCGTTTGCCAGCCTGCTGGCCTAGTCTTCATGTCGATGCAACTTGAACTTCGTTATTTCGCCAGTGTGCGCGAGCAGGTCGGCCAGGCCGCCGAGCACGCCGAGGTGCCCGCCGATGTACGTACCGTAGGCGATCTGCGCGGCTGGCTGCGCGCGCGCGGCGGCGTGTGGGCCGAGGCGCTGGCCGAAGGCAAGGCCCTGCGCATGGCGGTGGATCACGCCGTGGCCCGCGCAGACACGCCGCTGGCCGATGGCTGCGAAGTGGCGTTCTTCCCGCCCGTGACCGGAGGCTGAGATGACGGTGCGCGTTCAGTTGGAGGATTTCGATCTCGGTGCCGAGGTGGCTGCGCTGCGCGCCGGCAACCCGGGCGTGGGTGCCGTGGCCAGCTTTATCGGCACCGTGCGCGATGTCAGCGACGGCTCGCGCGTCAGCACCATGGAGCTTGAGCACTATCCGGGCATGACCGAGAAGGCCCTGGCGCAGATCGAGGCTGCCGCATGCCAGCGCTGGGAACTGCTGGGCGTGACGATCGTGCATCGGGTGGGGTTGCTGCAGCCGCTGGACCAGATCGTGCTGGTGGCGGTGGCGTCCGCACATCGCGGCAATGCCTTTGCCGCCTGCGAGTTCATCATGGACTACCTGAAGTCCGAGGCGCCGTTCTGGAAGAAGGAAGCCACGCCGGAGGGCGCGCGCTGGGTTGACGCACGGGTTTCCGACGATGCGGCGCTGCGCCGCTGGGGCATCGAATCGTTCAACGCCGAAGCGGCGGGCACGAACCACAACAAATAAGTACAAAAAAGTTCGAAAGGACGAAAGGGTCGACTTGATGGGTCCGATGGGGTTTGTGGCGGTAGGCGTGGGCGCTGCCGTGGGGGCGTGGCTGCGCTGGTCGTTTTCCGTGATGTGGAATGCCGCCAATCCGGCGCTGCCGTATGGCACGCTGGCGTCGAACCTGGTCGGCGGCTATCTGATCGGCCTGGCGGTGGCGTTTTTCGATACCCATCCGTCGTTGCCGCCCGAGTGGCGCCTGCTGGCCGTGACCGGCTTCCTGGGCGGCCTGACAACGTTTTCGACCTTTTCCAGCGAGGTGATCGGCAACCTGCTGGCTGGCGACTACCGCTGGGCGCTGGCGCACCTGGCGACCCACCTGGGCGGCTCGCTACTGCTGACCGCACTGGGCATCTGGACGTACCGCACGTTGTCCTGAAGCGCCGGACCGGCCGGGAATTCCCCCGGCCCCCTGGTTCTGGGACATAGGTAACAGTCCCGATACATTTGTTGCTGTTGGTCCGTCCTGGACCGACTACTATTTCCCGCATGGGCATTGAGGTGTGCAAAGCACCTCGTGCGGTTCGCCTGTCTGCTTTCACAATCATTAGAAAGTGCAGCTACGGGCGCTTGCCGGCCCGCCGTGGCTTACAAGAATCCGGCAATTCGTGCGGCAATCAGCAGTCCTTCCAGCAGTCCTTGTCTTATCGCGGCCTTACCAGTTCCGTTCATAACAAGGAGACATCCCCATGCAGCATCGCCATGCCTCGCGGCTTGCGAGCCCCAAATTGCGGCGCCGGTTCCGGCAGACCGCTGTTGCGGTGGCCGCTTCCACCCTGTTGCTCTCGGCCTGCGGAGGCGGAGATTCGTCGGGCGGTACCGGGACCACCCCTCCCGCGACGAATCCGAACACGCGTCCGGACTTTATCGTCGGCACGATTTCGATCAAGTCGTACGACGGCAATTCCGACGACCTGCTCACCGCAGGGCTGGGCAAGGACGGGCTGGCGGGTACGGCGCCGGTCTTTGCCAATCCCAATGCGCCGACGGCGGCGGAACTGCGCCGCAATGCGATCTACGTCAATTACCGGGCCATCGTGGACATCCAGGCCGCCGGCGGCTACGGCTCGCTGTACGGGCCGAACGTCGATTCGCAGGGCAACGTCACGGCCAGCCAGGGCAAGGTGCCGGGTACCGAATACATCGCTTATGCCGATGACGGCTCCGGGCTCAAGAACGTGACGATGATGGTCCAGATTCCCGATTCGTTCGACCGGGCCAACCCATGCATCATTTCCGCCACGTCGTCGGGGTCGCGCGGCGTCTATGGCGGCATTGCGGTGGGCGAGTGGGGCCTCAAGCGTGGCTGCGCGGTGGCGTATACCGACAAGGGCACCGGCGCGGCGCCGCATGACCTTGAATCCGATACGGTGCCGCTGATCGATGGCACACGCGCCGACCGGACCACCGCAGGCAAGCTGGCCCAGTTCGCGGCCCAGCCGGGCGGGGTTTCGCTGGCGGCGTTCAACGCGTCTTTCCAGCACCGGCTTGCGTTCAAGCATGCCCATTCGCAGCAGAACCCTGAAGCCGACTGGGGCAGGAATACGCTGCAGGCCATCCAGTTCGCCATGTTTGCGCTGAACGATCGCTTCGGCACGATGGGTACGGATGGTTTGCGCCAGATCACCTTCACAAAGAGCAATGTGCTGGTCATCGCGTCGGCCATCTCGAACGGGGGCGGGGCGGCCATTGCCGCTGCAGAGCAGGACGAGGACGGGCTGATCGACGGGGTGGCGGTGGGCGAGCCCAACGTGGAAATGCCGCCGGCCCCGGTCATTACGGTGCGGCGCGGCGGCACGGCGGTGGCAGCGTCGGGCAAGTCGCTGTACGACTACACGACGACGGCAAACCTGTTCCAGCTGTGTGCGGCGCAGGTGGCCACGCTGGCGAATGCGCCACGTGTTTCCGGTTCTTCGACGCTCCCGGCGTTGCCGTCACAGACCATCGACCGCTGTACTTCGCTGGTGGCGGCAGGAAAGCTGACGGGGGCCACGACCTCGGACCAGGCCACTGCCGCGCTCGGCGCCATGCACGCGGCGGGGTGGGAACCGGAATCGGATGAGCTGCACACCAGTCTGTCGCTGTTGGAGGTGGCGAGTTCGATCTCGGTGACTTACGCAAACTCCTACTCGCGGGCCAGCGTTACCGACCGGCTGTGCAGCTACAGCTTTGCCTCGCCCGCGCCGACGACGCTGGTGCCTGCCACGATCCCGGCCATTTCGCTGGCCGGACTGTTCTCCACGGGCAATGGCATACCGCCGACCACGAGCGTGACGATCATGAACGACGACTCGCCGGGTGGCGCCACGCGTGACTTCCTGTCGAAATCGAAGTCGAACAGCGTGGCCGATGCGAACCTGGATGGCGCCCTGTGCCTGCGCAATCTCCTCGACAACCGGAACACGGCCCTGACGACGGGTATTGCCCAGACGTATCGCAACGGCGACCTGCGCGGCAAGCCGGCGATGATCGTGCATGGCCGCAGCGATGCGTTGCTGCCGGTCAATCACACGTCACGGCCCTATCTGGGGTTGAACAAGTCGGTGGAGGGCAATGCCAGCAAGCTGTCCTATATCGAAGTGACGAACGGACAGCACTTCGATGGTTTCATCGATTCAGTGGCTGGCTATGGCGCGCGGTTCATTCCGATGCATGTCTACGTGAACCGGGCCCTGGATGCGGTCTACGCCAACCTGAAGAGTGGTACGGCGCTGCCGCCATCTCAGGTGGTGCGCACCACACCGCGCGCCGGCGGCCTGACGGACATTGTCGCCCCGCAGATCCTGCCCTCGAATGTGCCGCCGATCGCGGCCACCCCGGCTGTGGGCGACAAGATCTCGGTGAGTGGTACCACCGTCGACGTGCCGAACTAGCCGCCCGGCAACCCACTGAAGGCCAGGTAACCCGCCATGCACTTGCAGTCTGTACAAGTTGTGTGGCGGGTGTCTTGAAATGTCAATGCAAAGCCCTATCTTTCGGGAGTAACGTGTCCGGCAGGGCATGCGCGAAACGGCAGCCGAGGCGCTGCAACGCCGCCGCCCCGCACCAGGACACACTCATCGACTTGAGAGAGAGGGCGCCTGATGCGAATTGACAAACTGACTACCCGGTTCCAGGAAGCGCTGGCCGAAGCGCAGAGCCTGGCCCTGGGCCACGACAACCAATATATCGAACCCCAGCACCTGCTGCGTGCGCTGCTGGCCCAGGAAGACGGCTCGGCCCGCACGCTGCTGTCGCGTGCCGGCGTGAACGTCGGCGGGCTGCAGGCCGCGCTGGACGCCGCCATCAGCCGGCTGCCGCAGGTACAGGGCACCAATGAGGTCCAGGTTGGACGCGACCTCAACAATCTGCTGAACGCCACCGAGAAAGAAGCGATCAAGCGCAACGACCAGTTCATTGCCAGCGAACTGTTCCTGCTGGCCGTGTCCGACGACAAGGGCGACACCGGCCGCATCGCGCGTGAGAACGGGCTGTCGCGCAAGTCGCTGGAAGCGGCCATTACGGCCGTGCGTGGCGGCGAGAACGTGAACAGCGCCGATGCCGAATCGCAGCGCGAAGCACTGAAGAAGTACACGGTGGACCTGACCGAGCGGGCCCGCGCGGGCAAGCTCGACCCGGTGATTGGCCGCGACGACGAAATCCGCCGCGCGATCCAGATCCTGCAGCGCCGTACCAAGAACAATCCCGTGCTGATCGGCGAACCGGGCGTGGGCAAGACCGCCATCGTCGAAGGGCTGGCGCAGCGCATCGTCAATGGCGAAGTGCCCGAGACGCTCAAGAACAAGCGCGTGCTGGTGCTCGACATGGCTGGCCTGCTGGCCGGCGCCAAGTACCGCGGCGAGTTCGAGGAACGCCTGAAGGCGGTGCTCAGCGACGTTGCCAAGGACGAAGGCCAGACCATCGTCTTTATCGACGAGATCCACACGATGGTGGGCGCGGGCAAGGCCGAAGGCGCGATCGACGCGGGCAACATGCTCAAGCCGGCGCTGGCGCGCGGCGAGCTGCACTGCATCGGCGCCACCACGCTGAACGAGTATCGCAAGTACATCGAGAAGGATGCCGCACTGGAGCGCCGCTTCCAGAAGGTGCTGGTCGACGAGCCGAGCGTGGAATCGACCATCGCCATCCTGCGCGGCCTGCAGGAAAAGTACGAACTGCACCATGGCGTGGAGATTACCGACCCGGCCATCGTGGCTGCGGCGGAACTGTCGCACCGCTACATCACCGACCGCTTCCTGCCGGACAAGGCCATCGACCTGATCGACGAGGCGGCCGCGCGCATCAAGATGGAAATCGACTCGAAGCCCGAGGCGATGGACAAGCTCGAGCGCCGCACGATCCAGCTCAAGATCGAGCGCGAGGCGGTGAAGAAGGAAACGGACGAGGCATCGCGCAAGCGCCTGGAACTGATCGAGCAGGAAATCACGCGCCTGGAGAAGGAATACGCGGACCTGGACGAAATCTGGCGCGCAGAGAAGGGCGCCGCGCAGGGTGCGGCCGCGTTGAAGGAAGAGATCGAGAAGATCAAGCTCGATATCTCGCGCCTGCAGCGTGAAGGCAAGCTCGACAAGGTGGCCGAACTCCAGTACGGCAAGCTGCCGGCGCTGGAGGGCAAGCTGCAGGCGGCCAACAAGGCCGAGGCCTCCGAGCAGAAGCAGCCCAACAAGCTGCTGCGCACGCAGGTCGGGGCCGAGGAAATTGCCGAGGTGGTCAGCCGTGCCACGGGTATCCCGGTGGCCAAGATGATGCAGGGCGAGCGCGAGAAGCTGCTGCGTATGGAAGACCGGCTGCACCAGCGCGTGGTGGGGCAGGACGAGGCCGTGCGGCTGGTGTCAGATGCGATCCGCCGTTCGCGGGCCGGGCTGTCGGACGAGAACAAGCCGTATGGCTCGTTCCTGTTCCTGGGGCCGACCGGCGTGGGCAAGACCGAACTGTGCAAGGCCCTGGCCGAGTTCATGTTCGATTCGGAAGAGCACCTGATCCGTATCGACATGAGCGAATTCATGGAGAAGCACAGCGTGAGCCGGCTGATCGGCGCGCCGCCGGGATACGTGGGCTATGACGAAGGCGGCTACCTGACCGAGGCCGTGCGCCGCAAGCCGTATGCGGTGATCCTGCTCGACGAGGTCGAGAAGGCCCACCCGGACGTGTTCAACGTGCTGCTGCAGGTGCTGGACGATGGCCGCCTGACCGACGGCCAGGGCCGTACCGTGGACTTCAAGAACACGGTGATCGTGATGACGTCGAACCTGGGTTCGCACATCATCCAGGCAATGTCCGGCGAGCCGCAGGAAGCGGTGAAGGGCGCGGTCTGGCAGGAAGTGCGCACGCATTTCCGGCCGGAGTTCCTGAACCGGATCGACGAGGTGGTGGTGTTCCATGCGCTGGACCAGAAGAACATCGAATCCATCGCAAGGATCCAGTTGCAGCGCCTGCAGTCGCGCCTGGCACGCATGGACATGACGCTGGATATCAGCGAGCGTGCCCTGGAGAAGATTGCCAGCGCGGGCTACGATCCGGTGTTCGGCGCGCGGCCGCTGAAGCGCGCGATCCAGCAGCAGATCGAGAACCCGGTGGCGAAGGCCATCCTCGAAGGCAAGTTTGCCGCCAAGGACGTGATACCGGTGGATTACGAGGACGACCACTTCACGTTTGGACGCATCGTTCACTGAGCCGGGCTGTCGACGGCACCCAAAAGGACCTCTCCGGAGGTCCTTTTTTCGTTCGATTCTTGCGCCACAATACCGGCTCTGCCTGATTCCAACCCCCTGGAGCAATCCCATGGCTCATGGCGAGCACAAGTACCAAGTCACCGTGGAATGGACCGGTAACCGCGGCACCGGCACCACCGGCTACCGCGCCTACGGACGCGACCACACGATCCGCGCCGGCGACAAGCCCGAGATCCCCGGTTCGTCGGACCCGGCCTTCCTGGGCGATGCCCGGCGCTGGAATCCGGAAGACCTGCTCGTGGCGTCGGCCAGCGCCTGCCACAAGCTCTGGTACCTGCACCTGTGCTCGGATGCCGGCATCGCCGTGCTGGCCTATGTGGACGAGGCCGAAGGCACCATGACTGACAGCCCCGCAGGCGGGCAGTTCTCGGAAATCGTGCTGCGCCCGCACGTAACGATCCGCGCCGGCGACGACGCCGGGCAGGCCGCGCACCTGCACCACGTGGCACACGAGAAATGCTATGTCGCCAACTCGGTCAACTTCCCGATCCGGTGCGAGCCGGTGATCGTGCAGGCGGCTGCGGACTGAGCCATATGTGGGGCGCATATGTCCGCTGCCTCACCAATACCGTGCGAAAGCTGCTTGTCCATCACGATCCTCATGTACTAGTGTTGACACATTGCATTGCTTGACAAGCCAACAGTCAGCACGGTCATGAATATCCGCGTTGTCCTGAGCAACACCTCATAGGGCCTGGCCCCGCGCCGCCGCGCGGGGTTGCCCGTTTCCCAGCCCGTCGCATCCGGTTGCCGAGCCCACCCGCCCGGCGGGCCTCGCTCGTCCTTGCGTACAACAAGAACACGGCAGACGCCCGATCCACGCCTTGCCACGCCTGCCTGTCCGACATTCGCAGATCGCGCCCCCCGGCGCTTCTTTGTAGTCTGGAGGAAATATGGTGTTGCCAATACGGAAGGTCCCCCTGACCCTGGCGGCCGCGGTTGCGGGCACGCTGCTGGTCGTTTCCTGCGGTGGCAGCGACGACAACTCGACGCCAACCACACCTACGACACCCACGACACCCACCACGCCGCAGGCCGACAACAGTTGCCAGGTGCTGGCGAGCAACGGCAGCACGGTGGTGGTCGGGTCGAACCAGCCCGGCGACCCCGCGTTGCCGGAGCCTGCTACCGGCTATCGCACCGGGTTGAAACCGGTCTACGCCAAGACCTATATGGTCTCCACGTCGAATGCCTATGCCAGCGCGGCGGGCTGCGCGGTGCTCAAGAACGGTGGATCGGCCGCTGACGCCGCCGTGGCCGTGCAGGCCGTACTGGGCCTGACCGTGCCCGAGGCCACCGGGATGGGGTCGGGCGGCTTCATGCTCTATTACGATGCCACCGCAAAGACGGTGCAGGCCTATGACGGCCGCGAAACCGCGCCGGCGGCCGCCACCGAGAACTACCTGCGATATGTGGACGATGCCACCGACCAGACGCTACCCAAGCCCAGCGCGCGGGCCAGTGGCAGGTCGATCGGCACCATCGGCGTGCCCAGGATGATCGAGCGCGTGCAGAAGGAGCACGGCAAGCTGGCGTGGAAGGACCTGTTTGGCGATGCCATCTCGCTGGCTACCAATGGCTTTCCGATCGGCGGCCGGCTTGCGCAGGCCATCTCGTCGAACGCCACCAGCCTGAAGCGCGACCCCGACGCGACCGCCTATTTCTTCAACGCGGACGGCACGCCCAAGGCGCTCGGCACGGTGCTCAAGAATCCGGCCTATGCCAACACGCTGACCGCCATGGCGGCGCAGGGCGCCGACGCGCTTTACAAGGGCGCCATCGCCAACGACATCATCGCCAAGATCGGCTCGACCACCGCCACGGACGGCACGCCGACCACCCCGGGCAAGACCACGCTGGCCGACCTGGCCGCGTACGAGGCCAAGTTGCGCACCCCGGTCTGCGTGACGTACCGCGCGTACTGGATCTGCGGCGCGCCGCCGCCCACATCGGGCGGCATCACCGTGGCATCGGCGATGCAGATCATCGAGAACTTCGACATGGCATCGTTCAAGCCCAGTCCCGTTGACGCCGAGGGCGGCAAGCCGACCGTGCAGGGCGTGCACCGCGTGAGCGAGGCCGAACGGCTGGCCTACGCGGATCGCGACAAGTACGTGGCCGATACGGACTTCGTGCCGTTGCCCGGCGGCACCTGGGACACGCTGCTGAACAAGCCCTACCTGCAGACGCGTGCCTCGCTGATCGATCCGAACCAGTCGATGCACACGGCCGCGCCCGGCAACTTCGGTGCGGTGCCCCTGGGCGTGGTGCCGCTGGTGGAGCACGGTACGAACCACTACTCGATCGTTGACGCGCAGGGCAATGTCGTCAGCGCCACCACTTCGGTGGAGTCGAGCATGGGATCGTTCCATATGACCAATGGCTTCCTGCTCAACAACCAGCTGACCGATTTCTCGGCGACACCCACGGATACCAACGGCGACCCGGTCGCCAACCGGGTGCAACCGGGCAAGCGGCCGCGCAGCTCGATGGCGCCGACGCTGGTGTTCCGCAAGGCTGCCGATGGGTCGATTGGCGATTTCCTGATGGCTACCGGCTCGCCGGGCGGCGGCACCATTCCGCAATATGTGGTCAAGACGCTGGTTGGCGTGCTCGACTGGGGGCTGGACGCGCAGCAGGCGTCGAACCTGGTGGACTTTGGCGCCAGCAACAGCGCCACCACGACCATCGGCGGCGAGCATCCGGACATCGATGCCAGCAATGGCGGCGCCAACGATCCGCTGATTACCGGGCTGAAGGCGCTGGGCCACACCATCTCGACCTCGGCGCAGTCCAGCGGCGTCAACACCATCCTGCGCACCCAGGCCGGCGGCGCGCCCGTGCTGCAGGGCGGCACAGACCCCCGGCGCGAGGGCGTTGTGCTGGGTAATACCTTTACGCCATGACTGCCACCCGAACTACGCCGTTCGGCAGGGTTCCTCTGTCCTGTTGGCAGGATTTTGCAGCCAACCGCCCGCGATTGTGGGGCGGTTGACCTGCGTCAACTTGCGAATGGGAACGGATGGCTAATATTTGAACCGTCATGGAGATGCGGGGGCGCTCTTCATGACTTGTCTACCCGTTTCCGGAATGGAAACTTGACCCGCAGCGCAACTCCGGTGCTGCGGGTTTTTTCTTTTGGGCCGGCGAATGCGCTGTGACAAGCCCCATCGATCGGGGTGCGGTCACCGCGCTCCAATCAGGCGAGTTGAACGTCCAGCCGCTTGCCCAGCGAGCCCAGCGCCTTCTCGATCATTTCCAGCTTGGAAGAGTGCCGCAGGTTCAGGAGTCGATCCACCTGTGGCATGTGAACATCCAGCCGCCGAGCGAGATCCGCCTTGCGTACACCTTGCGCCAGCATTTCGTTGGCGAGGAGCACCTTGGCGGTGACCAATGCGGGCAGTGTGACCGTTGGCTGGCCGCGACGGGACTTGGAGGGCAGGGGAATCGGGCGGCGCAGGTCGAAGTAGATGTCCAGCGCCGCTTCAAGGGCCTCCAGCCCTTGCTTCAGCGCATCGGTTTCGTCGACGCCGACGGCATTGGCTTCCGGGATGTCAGCAAAGGTGACTAGCAGAGTGCCATTGCTATCGGGCGTCAGCGTTACGGGGTACGAGAACATGTCGTGCGTCCTGTGGTAAGTCGGTCGATGCCAGGTATGGGATGGCGAGTCCGGGTGAAAGGAGGCCCTTTGCGGGCCTGCCCCTCACTTCAGGCCGAGCTGCTTCCTGATCCTCAATTCCAGATCCTTGCCCATTTCCTTGCTGCCATGATGGGGAAAGATCGTCGTGAAGCCATTCAGCGTGACCCGGTAGTGGCTGGAACCGCTGCGGTGCTTCTGGAAAACCGCACCCTGCTGTTCGAGCCACCGCTTGAACTCGCTGTATTTCATGCCCCTCCCTAGTCGGTTGAGAGGTCGGCATTGTGCAACATATATGTTGTGAATCGCAACCGGTAAAATGCAACATTTATGTTGCGTTGTCAAGATGGCGATGCGAGCTTTCCGGCATTCCCATATTCCCGCCCGATCTTATGCAGAAAACGTGCTTGGATCGGCGAAACCATTCGTTCCGTTCAGAAGGCCCGGCCGGTAGCCTTTCTCCCTGACAGAAACCCTGTCCGATCAAGGCGGGGGCATTTCACGACAACTCTGACGGGAGCAATTGAACATGATTCGCAAGCTGGCCCTGGGCCTCGCAGTACTGTCCGCAATTGGCGCCGCACCGGCCGCCCTGGCCAATACCAACCTGCTGAACGTTTCCTATGACCCCACGCGCGAGCTGTATGTGGACGTGAACGCCGCGTTTGCCAAGGCCTACAAGGCGCAGGGCGGCGATACGGTGCAGATTCGGCAGTCGCATGGCGGCTCGGGCAAGCAGGCACGTTCGGTGATCGATGGCCTGGACGCCGATGTGGTCACGCTGGCGCTGGGATACGACATCGACGCCATTGCCGAGAAGGGCCTGTTGAAGCCCGACTGGCAGAAGCGCCTGCCGCACAACGCGTCGCCGTACACGTCGACCATCGTGTTCCTGGTGCGCAAGGGCAACCCGAAACATATCAAGGACTGGAACGACCTGGTGAAGCCGGGCGTGCAGGTCATCACCCCGAACCCGAAGACGTCGGGCGGTGCGCGCTGGAACTACCTGGCGGCCTGGGGTTATGCGCTGCGTCAGCCGGGCGGCAATGAGGCCAAGGCGAAGGAATTCGTCGGCCAGCTGCTCAAGAACGTGCCGGTGCTGGATTCCGGCGCGCGCGGCGCCACGACCACGTTCGTGGAGCGCGGCCTGGGCGACGTGCTGATCGCATGGGAAAACGAGGCCATCCTGGCGATCAAGGAACTGGGGCCGGACAAGTTCGACATCGTGGCGCCGTCGGTCTCGATCCTGGCCGAGCCGCCGGTGGCCGTGGTGGACAAGGTGGTGGACAAGAAGGGCACGCGCAAGGCCGCCGAGGCCTACCTGCAGTTCCTGTACACCGACGAAGGCCAGGAGATCGCAGCCAAGAACTACTATCGTCCGATCTCGGAAAAGGTGGCCGCCAAGTACGCCGCCAACTTCCCGAAGGTAAAGCTGTTCACGATCGACGAAGTGTTCGGCGGCTGGGCCAAGGCCCAGAAGGCGCACTTTGCCGATGGCGGTTCGTTTGACCAGGTGTACCAGCCCGGCAAGCGGTAATCACAGCGCCGGGGCGGCCCCCGGCACGATCGCGCCCGCGACCGTGCCAGCCGTCCCGGAGCGCCTGACGAAGGAGCCCGAGATGTCCGCTGTTCGCGCTGTCCTGCCATCCCGCGTCGCCATGGGGCGATGTCCCGCCTGACCTGAAGTTTCCCAACGCATGACCTTCCTGCATGCCGTGCGATGCGCCGGCAGGGCGTCGTGCCGCCATCGATTTCGAACTTCACCTCTTCAGGAATTCCGTCATGACATCGTTCAAACCGCTTTCCCTGCGCCGGCGCCTGCTGCTGGGCGCGCTCGTGGTAGCTACCGGCCTGTCCTACGGCCTGCTGGCCAAGCCGGCCCAGGCGCAATCGCAGACCGTGAATCCGAAGCAGCTGCGCATCGGTTATCAGAAGTACGGCACGCTGACGCTGCTCAAGGCGCGCGGCACGCTGGAAAAGCGCCTGGCGCAGCAGGGCATCACCGTCAAATGGACCGAATTCCCGGCCGGCCCGCAGTTGCTGGAAGGCCTGAACGTCGGCGCCATCGATTTCGGCACCGTGGGCGAGGCGCCGCCGATCTTTGCGCAGGCAGCCGGGGCGCAGCTGGCCTATATCGGCAACGAGCCGCCGGCCCCCACGTCCGAGGCCATCGTCGTGCCGAAGGCATCGGCGCTGAAGTCGGTGGCCGACCTGCGCGGCAAGCGCGTGGCGCTGAACAAGGGTTCGAACGTCCACTACCTGCTGGTGCGTCAGCTGGAAAAGGCCGGCATCGCCTGGAGCGAGATCCAGCCCGTGTACCTGCCGCCCGCCGACGCCCGCGCGGCCTTCGAGCGCGGCGCCGTGGACGCCTGGGTGATCTGGGACCCGTTCCTGGCGGCCGCCGAAAAGCAGCTCGATGCCCGCGTACTGGCCGATGGCCGTGGCGCCGATGGCAAGAACGTGGTCAGCAACCATCAGTTCTACCTGGCATCGCGCCCCTATGCGAATGCGCGCCCGGACGTGGTGAACGCGATCCTCGACGAACTCGCGCAACTGGGCCAGTGGGCCGAGAAGAACCCCAGGGACGCCACGCAGTTCCTGGCAAAGGAAACCGGACTCGATCCCGGCGTGCTTGAACTCGCAGTTTCAAGGTTTTCCTATGGCG
Organism: Cupriavidus sp. HE11; assembly: GCF_056097175.1. NCBI lineage: Bacteria > Pseudomonadati > Pseudomonadota > Betaproteobacteria > Burkholderiales > Burkholderiaceae > Cupriavidus > Cupriavidus sp. HE11. The sequence goes on along the minus strand of NZ_CP184464.1, from coordinate 268,592 downwards.
CGAAGCCGGTCACGGCCGGTGTGCTGGCCGAACAGCAACGCATTGCCGACGCGTTCGTGACGCTGAAGCTGATTCCGAAGCCGATCAAGGTGGCCGATGCCGCCTGGCAACCACCGGCCGCCACGGCGCAACGCTGAATAGCGGAATCGCCAGGCCGTGCATCGCAACCGATAAAAAGAGGCTCGACATGCAAGTTTTCTGGTTCATCCCCACCCACGGCGACAGCCGCTACCTGGGCACGTCCGAAGGGGCGCGCGAAGTCAGTTTCAACTACCTGAAGCAGATTGCGGTGGCCGCCGATACGCTGGGCTACGAAGGGGTGCTGATTCCCACCGGCCGTTCGTGCGAAGACCCGTGGGTGGCCGCCTCGGCACTGGCCGCGGTGACGCGCCAGCTCAAGTTCCTGGTGGCCGTGCGGCCGGGTCTGATGACGCCGACGCTGGCCGCGCGCATGGCCGCCACCTTCGACCGCGTGTCGGGCGGGCGCCTGCTGGTGAACCTGGTGACCGGCGGCGACGTGGCCGAACTGGAAGGCGACGGGCTGTTCCTGGACCACGCCGCGCGCTACGAGGCGTCGTCCGAGTTCATCCGGGTCTGGCGCGACGTGCTCGCGGCCAGCCACGACAACGGCGACATCAGCTTCGAAGGCAAGCACATCAACGTGAAGGGCGCGCGCGTGCTGTACCCGCCGGTGCAGCGCCCGCATCCGCCGGTGTATTTCGGCGGATCGTCGGCGGCCGCGCATGACCTGGCCGCCGAACAGGTGGAAGCCTACCTGACCTGGGGCGAGCCGCCCGCCGAGGTGGCGAAGAAGATTGCCGATGTGCGCGCCCGTGCCGCGAAGCATGGACGCACGGTGCGCTTCGGCATCCGCCTGCACGTGATCGTGCGCGAAACCGAAGCGGCCGCATGGGCCGCCGCCGACGACCTGATCAGCCGCCTTGACGACGAAACCGTGGCGCGCGCCCAGGCCGTCTTTGCGAAGATGGATTCCGAAGGCCAGCGCCGCATGGCGGCCCTGCACGCTGGCGGTGCCAGGCGCACCCGCGAGGCACTGGAAATCAGTCCGAACCTGTGGGCCGGCGTGGGCCTGGTGCGCGGGGGCGCGGGCACGGCGCTGGTGGGCGATCCGCAGACCGTGGCGGCCCGCATCAAGGAATACGCGGCGCTGGGCATCGACACGTTCATCTTCTCGGGCTATCCCCATCTGGAAGAGGCGTACCGGTTTGCCGAGCTGGTCTTCCCGCTGCTGCCGCGCTCGGTGCGCGACAAGCTGCCCGGCCAGGTGCTGTCGGGTCCGTTTGGCGAAGTGATGGCCACCGGCATCGTGCCGCGGGCTTCGCAAAGCTGAGGAGGGCGCCACCATGTCGACACCCTCATCGAACAAGGCATCAAACAAGGCCGCCAGCAAGGCTGCAAGGAAATCCGCGGCCCAGGCCATCGCGCCGTGGATCGTGCCGGTGCTGCTGATTGTGGCCTGGCAGGCCGCGTCGCAACTGGGTTGGCTGTCGAACCGCGTATTGCCGGCGCCGCTGGCCGTGGTGGAGGCGGCGTGGTCGTTGGCCGTCTCGGGCGAGCTATGGCGCCACGTCTGGGTCAGCACCTGGCGGGCGCTGATCGGCCTGGCCGTGGGTGGCGGGCTGGGGCTGTTGCTGGGCCTGCTCACCGGCACGTTCCGCACGGCGGCCACGCTGCTCGACAGCACGCTGCAGATGGTGCGCAACATCCCCACGCTGGCGCTGATCCCGCTGGTGATCCTGTGGTTTGGCATCGACGAGACGGCCAAGCTGTTCCTGGTGGCGCTGGGGGTGTTCTTCCCGGTGTACCTGAACACGTACCACGGCATCCGCGCGGTGGACCCGGGTCTGGTCGAGATGGCGCGCAGCTACGGCCTGTCGGGCTGGCGCCTGTATCGCGAGGTCATCCTGCCCGGCGCGTTGCCGAACATCCTCGTGGGCGTGCGTTTTTCGCTGGGCCTGATGTGGGTGATCCTGATCGTGGCCGAGACCATTTCGGCGCAGTCGGGCATTGGCTATATGACGATGAATGCTCGCGAATTCCTGCAGACCGACGTGGTGCTGGTCGGCATCCTGCTCTATGCGCTGCTGGGCAAGCTGGCCGATGTGCTGTCGCGCGCGCTGGAGCGGTTCTGGCTGCGCTGGCATCCGGGCTACCAGACCAACTGACAAGGAGATCTCCTCATGCAAACGCTATTTCCCGTGGAGCAGGCCGCGCTGGCGTGGGCCGAGCGCGATCTGGCCCGGCGTGACCTGGCACGGCGCGAGGCGGCTGCCGAAGAGCGCCAGGCGCCGGCCACCGGTGGCATCGCGCTGCGCGTGCAGCAGGTGGTCAAGCGCTACAACGGCCGCGAGGTGCTGCACGGCATCGACCTCGACGTGACACCGGGCGAGTTCGTCGCCATCGTCGGGCGCAGCGGCTGCGGCAAGAGCACGCTGCTGCGGCTGGTGGCGGGGCTGGAGCCGGCCGACGAGGGCGCCGTGCTGCTCGACCATCAGCAGGAGCCGCAGCTTGATCGCCAGCAAAGCCGAACCTTGCAGGACAGTATCCGCGTGATGTTCCAGGACGCACGGCTGTTGCCTTGGAAGCGTGTACTCGATAACGTCGCGCTGGGACTGCCGCGCGAGCGCCGCGCCGACGCGGCTGCCGTGCTGGCGCAGGTGGGGCTGGCCGAGCGGGCCGACGAATGGCCGGCACGCCTGTCGGGCGGCCAGCGCCAGCGCGTGGCCCTGGCACGTGCGCTGGTTCACCATCCGCGCCTGCTGCTGCTGGACGAGCCGCTGGGCGCGCTCGATGCGCTGACCCGCATCGACATGCAGGCGCTGATCGAATCGCTGTGGCGCCGGCTCGGTTTCACGGCGCTACTCGTCACACACGATGTATCGGAGGCCATTGCGCTGGCCGATCGCGTGGTGCTGATCGAGGATGGCCGCATCGCGCTGGACCAGCGCGTGGCGCTTGAGCGTCCGCGCCAGCGCGGATCGGCGGCGTTTGCGCAACTCGAAGACACCGTCCTGCGCCGCGTGATGCGGCAGTCATCGACAGTCTCTGCATCATCAACGAATCTTCACGCATGGCCCGCCGAGGAGCTTCTATCATGAGCAATCAGGCGAACCGCGCGTACCGACATGGACCTCACCATGACCAACGCTTCCGCACTTGAACGCTACCTTGAAACGCTCCCGCGCGAGCCCGTGCCCGGCCGCGAGCTGTGGCGCGACGCGCGCGGCCAGGTGCAGGGCCAGTACTTCAACTGCTCGCTGACCAGCGCGTTCGAACCCCTGGTGACCCTGGCCGACCGCGAGGTGGTGGCCCACGAGGGCTCCATCCGCACCTATGCCGACGACGGCGTGGGGCTGGCGGCCTGGAAGCTGTTCGCGATGGCCGCCGACGATGCGTCGCTGGTGTCGCTGGACCGCCTGTCGCGGCTGGTGCATGCGATGAACTACTTCGCCGCCCATGGCGAGCAGAAGCTCGTGCTCAACGTGCATAACCGCCTGCTGGCCGCCGTGGCCGACGACCACGGCGCCGCGTTCCGGCGCGCGCTGGAATCGCTGGGCCTGCCCGTCGACCGTTTCGTGATCCAGGTGCCTGCCAGCGCCAATGACGACCTGCCGCTGCTGCTGCACGTGGTGGGCAACTATCGCCGCAACGGGTTTGCCGTCAGCCTGCAGGCGTCGGACCCGGCCGAGGCTGGCGCGCTGATGGCGCATGCGCTGCCCGACTGGCTCAAGCTGGACATGCGCCGCCTCTGGACCGACCGCCAGCTCGCCGGCCTGCGTGCCAGCGCCGAGGGCGCCGGCGTCACCCTGATCGGCCGTCGGCTGCAGAACGACGAAGCCGTGGAGCGGCTGCAGAACGCGGGCATCGCGCTGGGGCAGGGCGAGGCGGTGGCGGGTGGCCCGGTACCGGCACGGCAATTGCGTGAACCGCTGCAGACCGGCAGTGCTTCGTAGGCGGCATCGAGCCGGCATCGCGTGCGGCAGTAACAGCAAGGCAACAAAACGCAATACCCAGGCAGTTCCTATAAGACTTGAACAACGAAGCAGAGAAGGAGAGCGTATGGCGGCATCGACTCTATCGGGTGGTGTCGCGCGGCTGGAAGTGCCGCGCGGCCTGCAGATCCTGACCGTTCCGGGCCTGCATGGCAGCGGCCCCGCGCACTGGCAGAGCCGTTGGGAAGGACTGTATCCGGACTGGCAGCGCATCGAGCAGCACGACTGGGGACGCCCCAGCCTGCCGCTGTGGGCCGAGCGGGTCTCGGAAGGGGTGTCGCGTGCCTTGCGCGTCGCATCGCGCGGCGCGGTGCTGGTGGCGCACAGTTTTGGCTGCCTGGCCACGTTGCGCCAGGCGTCGCTGGACCCGGTGGGCATTGCCGGTGCGCTGCTGGTGGCGCCGGCCGATCCCGACAAGTTCGGTGTGGGTGCCTTGCTGCCCACCTGGCGCCTGCCGTTCCCGACCGTGCTGGTGGCGAGTACCAACGATCCGTGGATGTCGCAGCGCACCGCGTTCAGCTGGGGCACGCTCTGGGGCAGCGAACTGGTCGATGCCGGTGCGCTCGGTCATATCAATGCCGATTCCCGGCTCGACGAATGGCCGGCCGGGCAGGCCTTGCTTGCCACGTTGCTGCAGCGGATCGACTCGAAGGGACGTATTCTGCACCTGGGGGACGGTTCCGACACCTGGGAAGCGTCCGCGGACGTCGCGCAGGCATCGCCTTATATCTAAACCGTCTAAGAAAATTCGGAAAGATTCGTTCTGTTTATAAGGACGCATCTGCAAAATTTGTCTCGTACGCCGGCGCCTTATGCGCCGGTTTCATAAGACGAGACACGCATGCCTTCCTCGATTTCCCTGGCGGACGCGCCCCCGCCGACGGCCACGGCCGCGCCCCTGCGCGCGGCGCCGGCCCAGCGCTTTACCGTGTTGCCGGGCTTTGGGCTGTCGCTTGGCTTCACCATCTTCTACCTGACGCTGATCGTCCTGATCCCGCTGTCGGCGGTATTCCTGAAGACCTTCACGCTGGCCTGGGACGGTTTCTGGACCACGGTGAGCAACCCGCGCGTGGTGGCGTCGCTGGAACTGAGCTTTGGCGCATCGTTGATCGCGGCCATCGTCAACACGGCGTTCGGCCTGATCGTGGCCTGGGTGCTGGTGCGCTATCGCTTCTTCGGCAAGCGCTTTATCGATGCGCTGGTGGACCTGCCGTTTGCGCTGCCTACCGCCGTGGCCGGCATTGCACTGACCGCGCTGTTTGCCGGGAACGGCTGGATCGGCCGCTGGCTGGAGCCGCATGGCATCAAGGTGGCGTTCACGCCGCTGGGTGTGGTGGTGGCGCTGACCTTCATCGGCCTGCCGTTCGTGGTGCGCACGGTGCAGCCGGTGCTGGAAGACGTGGAGCGCGAACTGGAGGAAGCGGCGGCCAGCCTGGGCGCGTCGCGTCTGCAGACGTTCGGGCGCGTGATCCTGCCGGCCATCCTGCCGGCGCTGCTCACCGGCTTTGCGCTGTCGTTCGCACGCGCCACCGGCGAGTACGGATCGGTGGTCTTTATCTCCGGCAACATGCCGATGGTGTCCGAGATTGCCCCGCTGATGATCTATTCGAAGCTGGAGCAGTACGACTATGCCGGCGCCACGGCGGTGGCCGTGGTGATGCTGGTGATCTCGTTCGTGCTGCTGCTGCTGATCAACCTGCTGCAGGCCTGGACGCGCCGTCACCAGACCGGTGCCCGCGCAGCCGCGCTGCCTGACGGCAACCCGGAGGCGAACTGACATGGCCGGCGCTGTATCCCGACTGGGCGGCACGGCTGCCGCCCACCATCCGCACGACGCCACGGGCGAATCGCCGTGGGTGCGCTATACGCTGATTACCGTGGCGGTGCTGTTCCTGGCGCTGTTCCTGTTCGTGCCGCTGGCTTCGGTGTTCTACGAGGCGCTGCGCAAGGGCGTGGACACCTACCTGGCCGCCCTGATCGAGCCCGATGCCGTGGAGGCCATCAAGCTCACGCTGACCGTGGCGGCCATTGCCGTGCCGCTCAACGTGGTGTTCGGCGTGGCGGCGGCCTGGGCCATCGCCAAGTTCGATTTCCGGGGCAAGAACCTGCTGATCACGCTGATCGACCTGCCGTTCTCGGTGTCGCCCGTGATCTCGGGCCTGATCTACGTGCTGATGTTCGGCGCGCAGGGCTGGTTCGGCCCCTGGCTCGAAGCGCACGACATCAAGATCATGTTCGCCGTGCCGGGCATCGTGCTGGCAACGATCTTCGTGACCTTCCCGTTCGTGGCGCGCGAGCTGATCCCGCTGATGCAGTCGCAGGGCAGCGAGGAGGAAGAGGCGGCCATCGTGCTGGGCGCCTCGGGCTGGCAGACGTTCTGGCACGTGACGCTGCCGAACATCCGCTGGGGCCTGCTGTACGGCGTGATCCTGTGCAACGCACGGGCGATGGGCGAGTTTGGCGCCGTGTCCGTGGTGTCGGGCCATATCCGCGGCCTGACCAACACCATGCCGCTGCACGTGGAAATTCTTTACAACGAATACAACTTCGCGGCCGCGTTCGCGGTGGCGTCCCTGCTGACGCTGCTGGCGCTGGTCACACTCGGAATCAAGACGCTGGTGGAAGTGCGCGCCAGCCGTGAACACGCATCGGAAGGGCAGCCATCATGAGCATTCAGGTCAGGAACGTGCAGAAGCGCTTTGGCGACTTCGTGGCGCTCAACGACGTCTCGCTGGACTTTGCCGAAGGGGAACTGACGGCGCTGCTGGGCCCGTCCGGCTGCGGCAAGACCACGCTGCTGCGCATCATCGCCGGCCTGGAACGCGCCGATGCGGGCCAGGTGGTGCTGGCCGGGCAGGATGCCTCGTCGCAGCACGTGCGCCAGCGCAACGTGGGTTTCGTGTTCCAGCACTACGCGCTGTTCAAGCACATGACCGTGTTCGAGAACGTGGCCTTCGGTCTGCGCGTGAAGCCGCGCGCCGAGCGTCCGTCCGAGGCGAAGATCCGCGAGAAGGTGAAGTCGCTGCTGGAACTGGTGCAGCTGGACTGGCTGGGCGACCGCTACCCGGCGCAGCTGTCGGGCGGCCAGCGCCAGCGTATCGCGCTGGCCCGCGCGCTGGCCGTGGAGCCGCGCGTGCTGCTGCTCGACGAGCCGTTTGGCGCGCTCGATGCCAAGGTGCGCAAGGAACTGCGCCGCTGGCTGCGCCGCCTGCATGACGAACTGCATGTGACCAGCGTGTTCGTGACCCACGACCAGGAAGAGGCGCTCGAAGTGGCTGACCAGGTGGTGCTGATGAACCGCGGCAGCGTGGAGCAGTTCGGCACGCCCGAAGCGGTCTATAACCATCCGGCCACGCCGTTCGTGTTCGGCTTCCTGGGCAACGTGAACCTGTTCCACGGACGCCTGGAAGTGGGCGACAGCGGCGGCCTGCTGCACACCGGCGAGGCCGTGCTGCCGGTGGTGGGCAGCGGCTACGAGACGGCCGGCGATGCAGTGGCCTATGTGCGTCCGCACGACCTGGAACTGGAGCGCTATGCGCCGGGCACCGACGGCATCGCCGTGACGCTGCGCCGCGCGCTGACGCTGGGCCCGGTGGCCCAGCTGGAACTGGAACGCGAGGACAACCAGGACGTGATCGAGGTGGCGCTGCCGCTGGAACGCTTCCGGCACCAGGGCTTCCGCGAGGGCGAGCTGCTGGCGGTGCGTCCGCGCCAGCTGCGCGTCTTCAACCGCAACCAGACAACAACACAGGAACAAGGGGCGGCACGATGAACTTCCAGCAACTGCGATCGATTCGCGAGGCGGTGCGCCGCCAGTTCAACCTGACCGAAGTGGCCAACGCGCTGTACACGTCGCAGCCGGGCGTGTCGCGCCAGATCCGCGAGCTTGAAGAAGAGCTTGGCGTGGAGATCTTCGAGCGCTACGGCAAGCGCCTGACCGGCCTGACCGAGCCGGGCCGCGAGATCGTGCGCATTGTCGAACGGCTGCTGCTCGAAGCCGAGAACCTGCGCCAGGCCGGCGACGAATTCGCCGGCCGCCATACGGGCCGCCTGACCGTGGCCACCACCCACACCCAGGCGCGCTACGCGCTGCCCAAGGTGGTGCAGAGCTTCCGGCGCGAATATCCGCACGTGACGCTGGCGCTGCAGGAAGCGTCGCCGTCGCATATCGTGGAACTGCTGCTGACGGGGCAGGCCGATATCGGTATCGCCACCGAAGCCGTGGCCAGCGAGGCGGGTCTGACGTCGTTCGAAGCCTACAGCTGGCAGCACGTGATCGTGGTGTCGCCAGAACATCCGCTGACGCGCCTGCCCGAGCCCACGCTCGAAGACCTGAGTAATTTCCCGATCATCACGTACGACGCGGGCTTCACCGGGCGCCGCAAGATCGACGGCGCGTTTGCCGCGGCCGGGCTGCAGCCGGAAATCGTGCTGACCGCCATGGATGCCGACGTGATCAAGACCTATGCCGAGCTGGAGCTGGGCGTGGGCATCATCGCGTCAATGGCCTACGACTCGCGCAAGGACGCCGGCCTGACGCAGATTTCGGCCGATCACCTGTTCGAGCCGAACACCACCAGCGTGGCCGTGCGGCGCGGTGCCTACCTGCGCGGCTACGCCCATGCGTTCATCAACATGTTCGCGCCGCACCTGTCGCGCGACACCGTGTCCACCGCGATGGCCGAGGCGACCAGTCGGCTGGCAGTGGCGGCCTGAGACCGGCCCGCGGCCGGCAATCCGCTTGCTACCCTGCACCGCCAGGCGGGCCGTCCCATGCCTGCCTGGCGGCCGCGCGCCGTCAAACGCGCGTACGACCCACCGGTCGAATCCCTGAACCTCTCGCGCCGTCTGCCGCCAGTTCGTCGCACGGCGCTTTTCTCCCGTCGCGCTCCGGCGTAAAGTGCCCTTCATCGCAGTGCCCGGAACCCGCCGAATGCCCGGGTCGCTGCCTATGCTGCAGTGCATCACAGATTTGCACGCGGTTTGTGGAGGAGAAGGAGGGAGAGAAATATGCGCATGTCATGCGCGGTGCCGTCACGGCTCAATATTCTTGCGCGAGACCTGCTGTTCGTGCTCTGCATGAACACCGTCATCGCGGTCAGCCTCAACTATGGCTTCCAGACCGGCGGCACGCTGGTGCAGAACTTTGTCTACAGCCAGCTGATCGGCCTGTCGATCTGGGTGTTGATCGACGTGCCGCGCGTGCTGATCTGGTGGAACGACCGCCCGCGCCGCTGGCCGTTCATGTGCCTGGCCGTGGTGGCCGTGCCGATGGGCGTGGTGCTGGGCAGCTGGGCCACGCGCGAACTGCTGCAGCTTCCCGTCAAGTCTGCCGCCGCCACGGGCGACATGCTGCGCATGTGCCTGATCGTCGGCATGCTGGCATCGGCCAGCATGATCTATTTCTACTGGTCGCGCGAAAAGCTGGCCTATCTGGAACGCCAGGCGGCACTGGACGCACTGCAGCGCGAGGAGGCCGAGAAGCAGCTGGTGCGTGCCCAGCTGATGGCGCTGCAGGCGCAGATCGAGCCGCACTTCCTGTTCAATTCGCTGGCCAACCTTGACGGCCTGATCGCCACCGATCCGCGCGCCGCGCGCCAGTTGCTGCAGCGGCTGATCGGCTTCCTGCGCATGTCGCTGTCGCACACGCGCGCCGAGCATTGCACGCTGGCGCAGGAATTCGAACTGCTGCGCAGCTACCTCGACATCCAGGGCATGCGCTTCGGTGCCCGGCTCGACTACGAGGTGGACCTGCCGCCAGCGCTGGCCGATGCCGAGATTCCGCCCATGCTGATCCAGCCGCTGGTGGAGAATGCCGTCACGCACGGCATCGAACCGTGCATGCGCGGCGGCAAGATCATGCTGTCTGCGCGCCAGGCCGGCGACGGCAGCCTGCAGGTGCTGATCACCGATACCGGCGTGGGCTTCTGCCAGAGCAGCAAGGGGGGCTCCGGCCTGGGGCTGACCCACGTGCGCGAGCGGCTGGCCCGCATTTTTGGCGCGGCGGCCACGATGCAGATGGAAGAGAACGCGCCGCGCGGTGTGGTGGTGCGGCTGACGCTGCCGCTTACGCGCAGCACCGAGCCCACCTTTGTGCCGATGCGCGCCGCACCGGATGCGCGCCCCGCGGCGCCCGCCACCGTGGCACCGGCCATTTCCCGGACCTGATGCGGCTTCGCCCCGCCGCGACGGTGTCCGGGCGAACCCCCTTGAACCATTCCGTTTCTGACCTTTGTCCTGCATGTCTCCGACCCTGCTGATTGCCGACGACGAGGCGCTGCTCGCCCGCGTGCTCGAAGCCGAACTGAAAGCCCTGTGGCCCGAAGCCACGATCGCGTCCGTGGTGCATGACGGCATGGCCGCGCTGGAGGCCGCGCGCACGCACCAGCCAGACGTGGCGTTCCTGGATATCCGCATGCCCGGCATGAGCGGCATGGATGTGGCGCGCGAGCTGATCGAGTTCGATCGCCCGCCGCTGGTGGTGTTCGTCACCGCCTACGACCAGTTTGCGCTGGAAGCCTTCGAACGCGCGGCCGTGGACTACGTGCTCAAGCCCGTGCAGCACGAACGCCTGGAGGCCACGGTAGGGCGCCTGAAGGCCCGCCTGAGCGCCAAGGCGGCAGAGTCTGCCGAGTCTGCGGAGGACGATGCCGGCGCAGACAGCGATGAAGCCGCCACCGACATCGGCACCATGGTCGACACCGACCGGCTGGCACAACTGCTGCAGCGGCTGGAGTCGCTGGAGCAGCCGGCAGCCGCCCCGCGCGGCCACTACCTGCGCTTTATCAAGGCGCTGGTGGGGCAGGAGGTGCGCATCATCCCGGTCGATGAGGTGGTGTACCTCGAAGCCACCGACAAGTATGTGAACGTGGTGTCCACCAGCGGCGAGGCGCTGATCCGCACCAGCCTGCGCGAACTGACCCAGCAACTGGACCCCGACCGCTTCTGGCAGATCCATCGCGGCACGGTGGTCAATATCGACTGCGTGGCCAGCGCCGTGAACCAGTCGCTGGGCCGCCTGTCGCTGAAGCTGCGCGACCGGCCCGAATCGCTGCCGGTTGCCAGGCAGTACGCGCACCTGTTCAAGCAGATGTAGGGGCGGCCGAGGCTGGTATCGGGGCGGGATGCACCATGGCGGGGAAACGCGGTGCCGTGGTTCCGTCGCCGCACGGCTTCCTCTACCATGGGCTTTTCCGTCAACAAAGGATTGCGCCATGCAGCGTGTGTTTGTCTACGGCACTCTTCGTGCCGGCGAGGTCAACGATCTGAACCAGGCTGCCGTGCGGCATGGCATCGGCGCGGCGACGCTGGTCGGCACGGCCAGCATTGCAGGGCGCCTCTATGACTTCGGCACCTATCCGGGCCTGGTGCTCGATGCATCGGCCGGCCCGGTGCTGGGCGACGTGTACGACATTCCCGATGCGTTGCTGCCGGTGCTGGACGAGATCGAGGAGGTCTATCCGGGGCAGGCCACGCTGTTTATCCGGGAAACCCGGCCCGTGGTGCTGAACGGCGCGCCCACGGATTGCCTGCTATACCCGGTGGCCGATGCTGCAGTCGCCGGCCTGGCCCGCATTGACGGCGGCGACTGGGTGGCCCATCGCCAGGCACGCGATACTGCCGCGGCCGCCTGAGGTCGCTTAAAACTCACCAGGACGAAACACTTCAAACGCCGTCACGCGGCACGCGACGGCGTTAGCATGGCTGGCGATGACATCCATATTGTCAACGTACCGCGCCCGCCGATGACCCTGCCGCCGCCTGACCGCTCCGCAAGTTCTCCCGCCGGTTCTCCGCTCCGCTTCCATATCCAGTCCGGCCGCGTCCGCCTGACCGCCTCGGCCTGGGGCGATCCCGCGCATCCCGTGGTGGTGCTGGTGCATGGTTATCCCGACAACAGCGAGGTATGGCACGGTGTGGCACAGGCGCTGGCGGCACGGTTCCATGTCATCGCCTACGACGTGCGCGGGGCAGGGCAGTCCGATGCGCCGCCCGACGTGGCCGACTATCGCCTGGAACGGCTGGCCGACGACTTCATTGCGGTTCTCGACGCCGTGTCGGCGGATCGGCCGGTGCATCTGGTGGGCCACGACTGGGGATCAATACAGGGCTGGGAATTCGTGACCGATCCGCGCCTGTATGGCCGTATCGCGTCGTTCACATCGTGTTCGGGACCGTGCCTGGACCACGCGGCCAGTGCGTTGCGCGCCGGCGGGCGCCGCAGCCTGAAGCAATGGGGCGCTACGTTGCGTCAGGCCCTGGCGTCCTGGTACATCGTGTTCTTTCATATTCCGCTGCTGCCCGAATGGAACTGGAAGCTCTGGCTCGGACGCGGCTGGCCGTTCTGGCTGCGCCGCACCGAAGGGCTGCACGTGCCGGCCAGTCCCACCCAGACGGCCGACGGCATCCACGGGCTGCGGCTGTATCGCGCCAACATCCGCGCGCGGCTGCAGGCGCCGCGCGAGCGCCGGGCCCATGCGCCGGTGCAGATCATCGTGCCGACGCGCGACCGCTACGTGCGTCCGGCCGTGACCGAAGGCCTGGGCCGCTGGGTGGCCCGGCTGTGGCGCCGACAGGTGGAGGCGCACCACTGGCTGCCGCTGTCCCATCCGCAGCGCATGGCGGCCATGGTGTGCGAATTTGTCGACCATCTCGATGGCGCGCCCGCGTCACCCGCGCTGGAGGCGGCCCGTGTCGACCCGGAGGCTGCCAAAATTTCATGATGCGAAATGATGTTTTGGTCCGCAAAAATGCGCACCCCGTATCGGCGCTTGCGTTTCTCATCATGAAAGATTTCATGCCGTATCGTGGAAAGACGGTCGTAACACATTGATTTTTATAAAATAAAAAACTGTGTCCTGGTTACGGTCGCCGCTTGTTGCAACGCGGGAAGTTTCCCTACACTCTTATATAAGACACATGACTTGAGACGCCGGCGGCACAGGCGGCCCGAGTCCCCCGCAGGCGGCAGACGGGGAGCAGTCACCGATTTCCATGCCATCTCGAAATCGTTACAGGAGAGTGAACATGACGACCCGCCAACAACAGATCGACGCCCTTCAAAAGGACTGGGATACCAACCCGCGCTGGAAGGGCGTGCAACGTCATTACACGGCCGAGGATGTGGTCAAGCTGCGGGGTTCGGTCCAGATCGAGCATACGCTGGCCCGCCGCGGTGCCGAAAAGCTCTGGCACCTGCTGAACACCGAGCCGTTCGTCAACACGCTGGGCGCGCTGACCGGCAACCAGGCCATGCAGCAGGTCAAGGCCGGCCTGAAGGCCATCTACCTGTCGGGCTGGCAAGTGGCCGGCGACGCCAACCTGGCCGGCGAAATGTACCCGGACCAGTCGCTGTACCCGGCCAACTCGGTGCCGATGGTCGTCAAGCGCATCAACAACACGTTCCAGCGCGCCGACCAGATCCAGTGGAGCGAAGGCAAGGGCGACACCGACTTCTTCGCGCCGATCGTGGCTGACGCCGAGGCCGGTTTCGGCGGCGTGCTGAACGCGTTCGAACTGATGAAGTCGATGATCGAGGCGGGCGCCGCCGGCGTTCACTTCGAAGACCAGCTGGCCTCGGTGAAGAAGTGCGGCCACATGGGCGGCAAGGTGCTGGTGCCGACCCGCGAAGCAGTGGCCAAGCTGACCGCCGCGCGCCTGGCCGCCGACGTGTCGGGCGTGCCGACGCTGGTGATCGCCCGAACCGATGCCGAAGCCGCCGACCTGGTGACCTCGGACGTGGACGAGCGCGACCAGCCGTTCCTGACCGGCGAGCGCACCGTGGAAGGCTTCTTCCGTTCGAAGGCCGGGATCGACCAGTCGATCGCCCGCGCGCTGGCCTACGCCGAAGTGGCCGACCTGGTGTGGTGCGAAACCGGCAAGCCGGACCTGGAATTCGCGAAGAAATTTGCCGAGGCGGTGCATGCCAGGTTCCCGGGCAAGCTGCTGGCCTACAACTGCTCGCCGTCGTTCAACTGGAAGAAGAACCTCGACGACGCCACTATCGCCAAGTTCCAGCGCGAACTGGGCGCCATGGGCTACAAGTTCCAGTTCATCACGCTGGCCGGCTTCCACTCGCTGAACTACTCGATGTTCAACCTGGCCTACGGTTACGCCCGCAACCAGATGTCGGCCTTCGTGGAGTTGCAGGAAGCCGAGTTCGCGGCGGCCGAGAAGGGCTTCACCGCCGTCAAGCACCAGCGCGAAGTGGGCACCGGGTACTTCGACGCCGTGACGCAGACCATCGAAGGCGGGCAGTCGTCGACGACCGCGCTCAAGGGATCGACCGAAGACGAACAGTTCTTCGACAAGAAGGTGGCCTGAGCCTTCTGAACGGAAAGGGGATTCGGGGACGGCGCGCGACCATCGCGCCGTCAGTTTGGCTCCGCGCCGTGCGAACCACGGCGCGGCTTTTTTGAAGGACCGCAGAGTTCAAGGGCGCTGGCAAAACGAAGCGCAGCGGTTCTGGCCAAAGCGCGCGGCCGCAGACAGTAGTGGATCGGCCAAGACCGCGCAATGACGCCAGAATCGTTTTGCTAGTGCCTACCTGTAAACAATGACTGGAATATCCGTATGCGTGAGCACCTTCTGCGTCTCGCTGCCGAGCAGCAGGCCTGACAGCCCGCGCCGGCCGTGCGAGGCCATGAAGATCACGTCGCAACCATGGCGCTCCGCGGCGTCGATGATGCCCAGGTAGGGCACCGCGAAGGTGGTCATGTCGGCGTCGAAGGGCAGGCCGGCAGCCGCGGCGGCGCTTTCGATTTCCTTCAGGTACAGCCTGGCCTGGTTCTCGATGCGTTCCTTGAACGCCTGCGGGGCCTCGACCACGATCTCGCTGAAGGGCGTATACGGATATTCCTCGAGACAGACGTAGGCGGTGACGCGGGCATTGATGACCTTGGCCAGTTCCAGGCCGCCGTCTATGGCCTTCTTGGACAGCTCCGAACCGTCGGTGGGCAGCAGGATGTGCTTGAACATACCGGGACCTCCTTTCACGAGTGGGAACGGGTGCAGGCCAGCGGGGCGCCTGTCTGAATCGATTGTAGTCAGTGTGCAGTGTTCGTCATTGTGAAATATCAAGATTCTGCGATTGACAACGAACGGACGGTGTCAGGCGACGACCGCGTGGACTTCGGCGGCGGCGCTGCTGGGCGCCTGTTCGGCGCGGCGCCAGTAGGCCGGGTTGCCATAGGTGTTCTTGAGATGGTCGATAAACAGCCGGACGCGCAGGGGCAGGTGCTTGCGCTGGGGAAAGACGGCGTGGATGCCGATGGGCGGCGCCTGGAATTCGTCGAGCACGGTCACCAGCCGGCCGCTGACGATTTCCTGGCCGACCTCCCACCAGGAGCGCCAAGCCAGGCCGTGGCCCTGCAGGCACCAGGCATGGAGTACGGCACCGTCGGTGCATTCCATGTTGCCACCCACCTTGACGGTGACGGCACGGCCATCCTGCTGGAACACCCAGCCGCGCTGCACGTTGGCGCTGGCGCCGAAGTGCAGGCAATTGTGGCGTGCCAGGTCTTCAGGCAGGGCGGGGGTGCCGGCGCGCGCCAGGTATTCGGGCGACGCCACGACCACGCGGCGGTTTTCGGCCAGGCGGATCGATACCAGGCTCGAATCGGGCAGGTCGCCCAGGCGGATGGCGCAGTCGAAGCCTTCGTTGACCAGGTCGACCACGCGGTCGGACAGGTCGAGCGTGAGCGTGACGTCGGGGTGGGATTCGATAAACAGCGGCACCAGCGGCGCCACGTGCTTGCGGCCAAAGCCGGCCGGCGCGGTGATGCGCAGGTGGCCGCTGGCCTTGACCCCGCCGGCGGAGACGCTGGCTTCGGCATTGTGGAGATCGTTGAGGATGCGCTGGCAGTCTTCCAGGAACGCGGAGCCTTCGAACGTCAGCGTGATCTTGCGGGTGGTGCGCACCAGCAGTTTCACGCCGAGCCGTTCTTCCAGGGCATCGATGCGGCGGCCGATGATGGCCGGCGCCACGCCTTCGGCGGCTGCGGCAGCGGAGAGGCTGCCACGTGACGCCACCGATACAAAAGTCTCCAGTTGCTTGAAGTGGTCCACGAATGTTAGCTCGGTTGTACACGAGTCTTGATGGGGATGGCAAAGATTAGTAGTGCAAAAGTAAAAGATCAAGTGACAGCGAGCCTATTTGCCGCACTGCAGCGCATCACTAGAATTCCATGCATTCAATCGTGTACAGGTCCATTCAGTCCCTGGCGTTTTGAGAGATGAACAAAATCCGCGCGGTAGTTTTCGATGCTTACGGCACGCTGTTCGACGTGTATTCGGTCACGGCGCGCGCCGAGCAGCTGTTTCCGGGCAAGGGCGAGGCACTGGCCCTGCTCTGGCGCGAGCGTCAGATCGACTACACCCGGCTGCGTTCGCTGGCCGCGCCGGACGGCGCGCGCTACAAGCCGTTCTGGGACATCACGATCGATGCGCTGCGCTATGCCGCCGACCGTCTCGAACTGAAGCTCGATGACACCGCGCAGGCGCAGCTGCTCAAGGAATACGCGTGCCTGTCGGCGTTCCCCGAGAACCTGGCGGCACTCAAGCGGCTGAAGCGCGCCAACCTGCCGCTGGGCATCCTGTCCAACGGCAACCCGGAAATGCTTGATATCGCGGTCAAGAGCGCCGGCATGCACGGGCTGTTCGACCATGTGCTGTCGGTCGATGCCGTGAAGCAGTACAAGACCGCGCCGGCTGCCTACGCGCTGGGCCCGAAGGCCTTCGACCTGCCAGCCGGCGAGATCCTGTTTGTCTCGTCGAACTGCTGGGATGCCTGCGGCGCCACGTGGTTTGGCTACACCACCTACTGGATCAACCGTGCCGGCCACCCGGCGGAGCGCCTGGACGTGGCGCCCACCGGCACCGGGCACGACATGAACGACCTGCTTGCCTTCGTTGCCGCCTCGGGCGCAACGGTCTGACAGGCAGGGCCCCCTAAATACACCATCGCACCTACAGGAGAAGACTGATGGCTATCACGCTGCCCGCGGGCATGAAGATTACCGGCGAGATCCTGCCGGCCTACGAAGACATCCTCACGCCGGAAGCCCTGGCCCTGGTCGACAAGCTGCACCGCGCCTTCGAGCCGCGCCGCCAGGAACTGCTGGCTGCACGCGTGGAACGCGCCAAGCGCCTGGACGCCGGCGAGATCCCCGATTTCCTGCCGGAAACGAAGAACGTGCGCGAAGGCGACTGGAAGGTTGCCCCGGTGCCCAAGGCACTGGAATGCCGCCGCGTGGAAATCACCGGCCCGGTCGAAGCCAAGATGGTGATCAACGCCTTCAACTCGGGCGCTGACAGCTACATGACCGACTTCGAGGACTCCAACACCCCGAACTGGCACAACCAGATGCAGGGTCAGGTGAACCTGAAGGCCGCCGTGCGCCGCACGCTGACGCTGGACAGCAACGGCAAGCACTACAAGCTCAACGACAAGATCGCCACGCTGCAGGTGCGTCCGCGCGGCTGGCACCTGGACGAAAAGCACGTCACGATCGACGGCAAGCGCGTCTCGGGCGGCATCTTCGACTTCGCGCTGTTCCTGTTCCACAACGCCCGCGAACAGATCGCCCGCGGCGACGGCCCGTTCTTCTACCTGCCGAAGATGGAAAGCCATCTGGAAGCGCGCCTGTGGAACGATGTCTTCGTGATGGCCCAGAAGGAAGTTGGCCTGCCGCAAGGCACGGTCAAGGCCACGGTGCTGATCGAGACGATCCTGGCCGCGTTCGAAATGGAAGAAATCCTGTACGAACTGCGCGACCACAGCGCTGGCCTGAACGCCGGCCGCTGGGACTACATCTTCTCGTGCATCAAGAAGTTCAAGGTGGACAAGAACTTCTGCCTGGCCGACCGCGCCAAGGTGACGATGACCGCGCCGTTCATGCGTTCGTACGCACTGCTGCTGCTGAAGACCTGCCACAAGCGCGGTGCGCCCGCCATCGGCGGCATGAGCGCGCTGATCCCGATCAAGAACGATCCGGAAAAGAACGCCATCGCCATGGAAGGCATCATCAGCGACAAGCGTCGTGACGCCACCGACGGCTACGACGGCGGCTGGGTGGCCCACCCGGGCCTGGTCGAGCCGGCAATGAAGGAATTCGTGGCCGTGCTGGGCGACAAGCCGAACCAGTTCGAGAAGCAGCGCATGGACGTGGAAGTGAAGGGCGCCGACCTGCTGAACTTCCAGCCGGAAACGCCGATCACCGAACACGGCCTGCGCATGAACATCAACGTCGGCATCCACTACCTGGGTGCCTGGCTGGCCGGGAACGGCTGCGTGCCGATCCACAACCTGATGGAAGACGCCGCCACGGCCGAGATCTCGCGTTCGCAGGTCTGGCAGTGGATCCGCTCGCCGAAGGGCAAGCTCGAGGACGGCCGCAAGGTCACCGCCGAGCTGGTGCGCGCGCTGATTCCGGAAGAACTGGCCAAGGTCAAGGAAGTGGCCGGCACGGGCCCGACCTATGACCGCGCCGCAAAGATCTTCGAGGAAATGTCGACGTCGGAAGACTTTGCCGAATTCCTGACGCTGCCGCTGTACGAGGAAGTCTGAGGTCAGCCCTGGTGATGGCGGTTTCGCCAGAAAGCCAACAGAAAAACCCCACGGTGCGAGCCGTGGGGTTTTTTGTTGGGCGGGTGAGGGCGCCGGGCAATGGCGGCGGCCATGCCGGCGGATGCGCTATCGGCGGGGTGTTACCGGCGGGGCGCTATTTTCGGGGTCCGATTGCCGGGTGGGCCATCTATGGCGCGCCCCCGGCCCCGTATCCCTGGCCCTTCCATTCGATAAAACACAGTCCATGCCCGAACGGGTCGGACAGCATCGCCTGGCGGCCCCAGTCGAATTCCCGTGGCCAGTCCTCGATTTCCGCGCCGGCGCTGAGCGCCCGCTCGATGGCCGGTTCCAGCGATTCGACCACGAAGTCCAGATGCACCGGGGTCCAGTGCCGGACGTAATCGCGCCGGGTATCGGCCCGTGTGGTCGCCACGGTGCCGGGCGCCTTGGCCAGCAGGTACACGGGCGCGCAGGCACCGTGCAACTCGGCCACCGTGCCGTCGAACAGCCTGCGGTTGAGCCGCAATCCCAATCCTGCCTCATAGAAGCCGATGCCGCGTTCGAGGTCATCGACGTCGATGTTGATCAACAACTCCATGCCTGCCTCCTGAGCGTTCTCCCGATGCGCGGCGCCGGGCAGCCGCTCCTGACGACTCCTGACGCTTGCTTGAACCGGGCGAGCATTGTGCGCCCGGGCTCCTGACACCAGCTGTCAGGAGTGATGCGCAGGCCGTCACCCCGGACTGGTGGTCCTGGGGGCGGACAGCGGCGCGCGGGAAGCCCCATAATACGGAAATCTACGATCTGGAGATTCAAGTTGCGCTTCGAACACCTGGTGGAAATCAATGACCCAGGCAATCCCACGCTGGAGCCGCTGACGCCGGACCAGCTTTGGCAGGGCCTTGTACTGCGGGCGGAATCGCCGGAACTGTTCATGCTCGGGCTGGACAGCGCCGAGATCGTCGGGCGGGGCGATGGCTGGATCGAACGCGTGCTGCATTTCGGCAAGGCCAGCGTGAGCGACCGCGTGGCCTACGAACCGCGCCGCGCCGTACGGTACGAGTCGGCCCCGACCGCCGAACATGCGGGCGGCACGCTGGAGATGATTATCGAGACCCCGGCGCCTGGCGCACTGCTGGTCCGCTTCATCTATCAGACCACCATGCCCAACGTGGACGCGAGCGGCGACAACCGCTACGCCGAGATCGTCAAGTCGGCCTATCACGAGGCCGACCTCGATACGGTTCGCAAGATCCGGGAAATCGCCGCGACAGGACGGCTCGGGTGAGCCGCCCATCCACTGCGCCGGCAAGTACCGGCAGCGGGGATGCCCACGGAGGAGGCGCTGGCGGATCGCAGGCACCCGGGGAGCCAGGCGAGCCGGACCCGTCGGCGGGCCGCCGTGGCGGCCCCACGCGTGCCGACCTGCGCGCCCGCTACGGCGACCGCCTGCGCTGGCTGATCCTGGTCACGCTGATGCTGGGCACGATGTCGTCGATCGTGTCGTCGACCATCGTCAATGTCGCCATTCCCGACCTGAGCCGCCATTTTGACCTGGGCCAGGAGCGTGCCCAATGGGTGGCCGCCAGCTTCATGATCGCCATGACGCTGTCGATGCTGCTGACCCCGTGGCTGCTCAACCGCTACGGCCTGCGCCGCACGTTCATCGGTACGCTGGTGCTGCTGGGCGGGGGCGGGCTGATCGGCGGGTTCTCGCCCACGTTCGGCGTCATGCTGGCCATGCGCGTGGCCGAAGGCATTGCCGCCGGCATCATGCAGCCGCTGCCCAATATCTTCATCCTGCGCGTCTTCGATGAACGCGAACAGGGCAAGGCGTTGTCGCTGTTCGGGTTTGGCGTGGTGCTGGCGCCGGCCATCGGCCCCAGCGTGGGTGGCTTCCTGGTGGAGCTGTTCGGCTGGCGCTCCATCTTCTTCGTGGTGGTGCCGCTGACGCTGGCCGGCTTGTGGATGGCGCGGCGCTACATGGCCGTGGACTCGGCGATGATGGGCGAGCGCAAGCCGCTGGACTGGCGCGGCCTGGCCCTGGTGGGCGTCGCCACGGTGAGCCTGCTCAACGGACTGGTGGAAATGCGCTCCAGTGCCGGGGAAGGCCTCGGGCTGGCCGTGTTCGGCGTGTTGATGCTGGCGGCCTTTGTTGCCTGGCAGCTGCGCGCACCAGATCCGCTGATGAACATGCGGCTGTACAGCTACCGCCAGTTCTCGGCCGGTGCCGTGGTGGCCTTCATCTATGGCGCGGGCCTGTTCGGTTCCACCTACCTGCTGCCGGTCTACATGCAGATGGCGCTGGCCTACACGCCGTCGGCGGCTGGCCTGGTGCTGATGCCGGCCGGGATTGCGCTGGCGGTGACGATCGCGGTGGCGGGGCGGCTGACCAGCCGCATCCTGCCGCACCGCCAGGTGTCGTTCGGGCTGGCGCTGCTGGCGGGGTCGTTCCTGCTGATGGCTACCGGATCGATGGCCACGCCGTACGTGCTGCTGGTGCTGTACGCGGTGATTGGCCGTATCGGCCTGGGGTGCATTCTGCCGTCGCTGACGCTGGGGTCGATGCGGGGCGTCGATTTCTCGATGATTCCGCAGGGGTCGAGCTGCATCAACTTCCTGCGGCAGCTCGGTGGCGCGATTGGTGTCAGCCTGGCCGGGGTGGGCCTGCAGTGGCGCCTGGCCGAGCATGGCGCGGTGCTGGGCAAGGGCGGCGATGCAGCGGCACAGGCCGCGCGCATCCAGGCCTTCGATGAAACGTTCCTGGCCGTGGGGATCGTGATCGCCACGGCCATCCTGGCCGCATGGCGCATCCGCCCGCGGCCGGTGCCCGAGGGCTGACGCCGCCTAGCGGTTGGCTGCCAGGGCCTCGCGGTGTTGCGTCAGGAACGCTTCGACACCGCCTGGCTCGCGCCCGGTCATCCGCCGGAAGTCGGGGCTGACCACCTGCATCGCCCCCTGCGCCATGCCGCGCTCCAGATAGACGAGCATTCCCGCCACCGGGTCTGGCAGGCCGCCGGCAACCAGGCTGGTGCGCAACACATCCTCCGATACCTCGTCCACCTTTACCTCGATGCCCAGGCAGGCGTGGATTGCCCGCGCGAGCATGATCGGCGTGACCGCCTGCGGGCCGGTGATGTCGACGGAGGCACCCGATGCCCCGACATCGGCGCGCAGCGCGCAAGCCCCAGCCAGCGCGCAATCGGCACGGGCGACATATGCCACCCCGGCGTGGGCGTTCAGCGTCCGCAGTACGCCCGACGCGATGGCCTGGCGGGCCGTGGCGAGCACCATTTCCATATAGAACGCGTGGCGCAGCACGGTATGGCCGATGCCGGCGGCGCGCAATGCCTGTTCGGTGGCCACATGGTCTGCGGCCAGCGCGGCCAGCGGCGAATCGGCCGAGGCCATGAACGAGGCATAGACGATATGCCCGACGCCGGCTTTCCGCGCGGCCGCGATCGCGTGCCGATGCTGCTGCACGCGGCGCGCCCCGGCATATCCCGCAGCCGTGCTGGTCAGCAGCAGGCGATCTGCGCCGGCAAATGCGTCGTTCAGGCTCGATGGCTGGTCGAAATCCGCCGGGCGCACATCGACCCCTCTGCGAGCCAGATCCCGAGCCTGCGAAGGCGTACGGGTGGTGCCGATCAGGGTGGTGGTGCCACGCCATCCGGCGGGGCGGGATTCAACGAGATGGGTGGCCGCGAGGCGGCCGTAGTGCCCGGATACACCGGTCACCAGAAGGTTCTGCGTCTGCATGACATTTCCTTGCGACATGGCGCGGCGCCAATGATCCGGCCGGGCCGGTCACTGGCACGCGTAGCCGGCACGCGTGACAGGGCAGGCGTGCCGGGCGGAATGGCTTGGGATCCCTAGCGGGAAGCAAGGAAGGCAGATGTCATGGCGTGCATGGTAGCGCGACTGTCACGCTATCGATACAGGTGCTTCACGTGCGTGACACATGCACGCCACACGCTATGCGTCGAGGCGTGCAGCAACGATTCCGGCAATGCGGTGAAGGGCATCGCATTGGCACACCTGCTTCGTCGCTCGCGCTTCGTCCATCCCACTTAGCGAGCGACAAAAAATGAAACAAATGATGAACGGCTCCCCGGCCCGCGTGGCGTACCTGCTGGCGGCGCTGGCCGGCAGCCTGGCACTGGCCGCATGCGGCGGCGACGACAACAACGGCTCAACCACCCCAGCCGCCCAGACGCCGACCACGCCGACCACGCCTGCCACCCCCACCGCGCTCAAGACGCTCGACGGCAATCCGCCGCTGGTGATCGGCCATCGCGGGCTGCCGGGCCTGTATCCGGAGGAAACGCAGGTGTCGTACGAAGGCGCCGCCGATGCGGGCGCCGATTCGCTCGAGGAAGACGTCCACCTGAGCAAGGACTGCATGCTCGTGGTGCGCCACAACCCCTGGCTCAGCGACAACACCAACGTTGCCGCGGTCGCCGCGACCAACGCCACGGTGGCCGCGCGCAAGCGCACCGTGCCCGGCGTGCGCGTGCCGGTGTCGTGGCCGACCACGCCCACCAGCGGTCCGTCAACCTATCTGACCGACCTGACCAATCCGGCCGATCCCACGTCGGTGCTGCGCTCGCTGGTCGTCGACGGCGAGGACCACACCAATGACTGGTCGATCACCGATTTCACGGTGGCCGAGCTGAAGCAGTGGATCCGGGGCACCACCTACGACGCCAAGGATGTGCGCCCCACGGCGCTGAATGGCCAGTTCCCGATCCTGACGCTGCAGGAGGTCTACGACATCGCGCGCGCCAAGTCGGCGGTGACCGGCAAGACCTTCACGATCTATCCGGAAGCCAAGAACCCGTACTGGAACAACGCGCAGGCCATCGCCAACGGCTGCGGCGCGGCGGGCTCGCGGCCGCTCGAAGACGCGCTGATCCAGTTCCTGAACGCCAACAACCTGAACAGCAAGACCGCGCCGATCTTCCTGCAGAGCTTTGATCCGGCCAGCCTCAAGTACATGCGTTCGAAGGGCGTGCTGGCGCGCATGGTGCAGCTGGTGGACGGCAACGCGGTCAACTACCAGACTGGCGAGATGATCTACCAGACCAACGACGACTACGCGTTTGTCGACGGCCGGCCGTACAGCTGGACGATCACCGGCGACTCGCGCTGGTTTGGCGAAATGCTGACGCCGGCCGGCCTGGCCGAGATCAAGACCTATGCCGACGGCATCGGCCCGTGGAAGCCGCAGGTCTTTGCCTGGAAGGTCACGCCGTGGAAGGCCACCAACGCCGATGGCACGCCCTACACGGGGTCGCTGGCCGACGTGAACTCGGTGGAACCCACCAGCCTGATCGCCGATGCGCACAAGGCCGGGCTCTTCGTGCATCCGTACACGTTCCGCAACGAGGCGCGCTATCTGCCCGGCAAGTACAAGGGCGATCCGGTGGGCGAGTACCTGGACGCGTTCCGGGCCGGCGTGGACGGCGTGTTCTCGGACTTCGCCAATACGGCCGTGGCGGCGCGGGCGCAGTACCTGAAGGAAACCGGACGCTAGGCCGGCCGGACGGCTGGATGAGGGAAGGGACGCCCGCGCCTGCGGGCGTTTTCGTTTCCCGGCGCTTATTGCAGCGTGGGCAGTTCGTTGCGCTGGTAGCAGACGCCGGCCAGGAAGCCGCTCAGCACCGACGCGGCTTCGCGGCCGCCTGCCGGGCGGGCCTGGATGGCCGATGCAGCGAACTCGGTCAGCGCCACCATGGGGGCCGAGGGCGGGTTGCCGCCTTCGAACAGGGCGCGCTTGGCGCTGTAGCCATGGGTGCGCATGTCGACCGCGGCGGACATCGCCGTCGCGGCGTAGACGGTGCAGGACTTGTAGCGGACGGGATCGTAGGCCGGGGCTGCAGGTTCGGCGGGGCGGGACGACGCGCGCGGGGCGGCCATCAGCGCCGTCGACATCATCAGCGCGCAGACGCCGAACAGCACTCGGTAGGTCTTCATGTCTTCCAGAATCACGACACTGTTGCCAGATACATTGCGGATAGTCTGGTTATCGGCAGGAAAGACAAGGTGCTGAATGGCGGCGGACGGCGCCAGGCCGTCCGCAGGGCGGGAGGGTCAGCTGGCGCGGCCGGCCAGCAGGTCGCCCACCAGTTCGATGTACTTCTGCCTGGCTTCGTCCTGGGTGGTGCCCTTGAGCGCTTCCCAGGCCTCGAACTTGTAGCGGCCGACGAAATCGGTCATGCCGGGCTTGTCGCCGTGGGCATCACCTTCGGCGCCTTGCTTGTACAGCGCGTACAGGCGCAGCAGCGTCATGTTGTTGGGGCGCTCCGACAGCGTCTTGACGTCGATTTGGGCCTGGTCGAATTGGGCTTGCAGGTCGCTCATGGGGTCTCCGTGTGGCAATGCGTTGGACAGGGGCGATGATAAGCGCCGCCGGCGTCTGTTTCGGTGCAAAAAAGTCGAGGAAGCTCTCGGTTGCCGGCCTGGCGGCCGGGGCGGGAGCGTGCCGTTGCCAATACTGCTTTGCCCCGCCAGCGGATACAATCGCTGCCATGTCCTGGATTCTTGCTGTCGAGACCTCCACAGAGTGGTGTTCCGTCGCACTCGGGCGCGCCGCCGCGAATGGCGCCGCCGAGTGTTTCTCACGTCATGAGCACACCGGCGCGCGTTCGTCGTCGCGGGTGCTGCCTGCCGCCGGCGAGGTGCTGGCCGAGGCCGGCATCCGCCTGGCCGACTGTGCCGCCATTGCCTTTGGCGCGGGCCCAGGGTCCTTTACCGGCCTGCGCACGGCCTGCGGCGTGGTGCAGGGCCTGGCCTTCGGCGCGGACCTGCCCGTCATTCCCGTCAACGTGCTGATGGCGTGCGCGGAAAGCGTCCGTAACGTCACGCATGACGGCGCAGCGCTGCCTGCTGGCACGGCCGTGCTGGTTGCCATCGACGCACGCATGGACCAGGCCTATGCCGCCACGTTCCGCTGGGACGATGGCGCGGGGGACTGGGCGATGGACGGCGCCATGCAGGTGGGCGCGCCGGAGTCGATCGCGGCGCCCGAGGGCGATTTCTGGCTGGCCGGCAATGCGCTGACCGTCTTTGGCGACCGCCTGGCGGCGGCGGCCCGTGCCGCGCGCACGGTGCCCGAAGCCATGCCCGACGCCCGCGCCCTGGTGTCGATCGCGCAGCGTGCACTGGCGCGCGGCGAGACCATTGCCGCCGCGGACGCCATGCCGATCTATGTGCGCGACAAGGTTGCCCAGACCATTGCCGAGCGCGAGGCCGTGGCCGCCGCCAAGGCCGCCGCGCTGGCTGGACAGGGAGCGGGCCGATGAGTGCCGCGCTGCTGCCCCCCGAGCGCCCCGAGCAACCGGAGTGGCCCGCCGTGCCGGTCATGCCGGCGCTGGCACCGGGCTGGGCGCTGGATCACATGAGCGCCCGCGACCTGCCGGCCGTTGCCGATATCGAGCAGCGCGCCTACAGCCATCCCTGGACGCGCGGCAATTTTGAGAACTCGCTCAAGGCCGGACATTTCGGCCTGACGCTGCGCGATCCGTCGACGGCGCTGATTGGCTACGCGATGCTGATGCCGGTGGTCGACGAGATGCACCTGCTCAATATCACGATCGATCCGATCCACCAGCGGCAAGGCTACGGGCGCCTGCTGCTGGCGATTGCGCTGGCGACGTCGCACGCGCACCGGCTGCACACGATGCTGCTGGAGGTACGGCCGTCGAATATCGGGGCGCTGGCGCTGTACCTGGAAGCCGGGTTTGCCGAGATCGGCCGCCGCAAGGGCTACTACCCGGCCACGGCGCTGGGGCGCGAGGATGCACTGGTGCTGCGCCGCGTCTGGCCCGCCAGCATTGATGGGGATCCGGCATGAACCGCCGTGCGATGTTCCTGGAAGCCATGGGCATTTCCGCCGAGTGGGTGCCCCGCCGGGCGCCGGACGCCGAAATGGCCGTGGATGAACTGGTGGTGGCGGAAGCTGCCGTCATCGACACGGCAGTCGAATCGGCCGTGCAGATGGTGGCAGGGACGGTGGCAGGGACGGTGGCAGGAAAGGCCGCGGCACCTGCAACAGCGGCCCCGCAGGAAGCCCCTGAAGCTTCTGGTGCTCCTGAAGTCCGGTCCATCCGG
Source organism: Cupriavidus sp. HE11 (assembly GCF_056097175.1). Classification (NCBI taxonomy): domain Bacteria; kingdom Pseudomonadati; phylum Pseudomonadota; class Betaproteobacteria; order Burkholderiales; family Burkholderiaceae; genus Cupriavidus; species Cupriavidus sp. HE11. Next base: position 241,901 of record NZ_CP184464.1, on the reverse strand, counting down.
TCGCCCGGGCCGGTCAGCGTGCTGGCAGATGTTCCGGGCGACACCGATCATGTCGTCGACGACGCCATGGACGACACCATGGACGACGCCATCGACAATGCCGTCGAACTGGCCGCGACCGTCGAGGCGTTCGACGCACCGAACCCCGATCGGCCGGCTGCGCCGCACGTAGCGCAGCCGCTGGTGCGCCTGCCCGAGCAGGCGGGCCGCGAGGCGGCCATCGCCGGCATGCCCTGGCCGGAGCTGGCCGGCAGCGTGGCGGGCTGCACTGCATGTGGCCTGTGCGACACCCGTACCAACACCGTGTTCGGCGTGGGCGATACCCAGGCCGAATGGATGCTGGTGGGCGAGGCGCCGGGCGAGAACGAGGATTTGCAAGGCGAGCCGTTTGTCGGCCAGGCCGGCAAGCTGCTGGACAACATGCTGGGAGCGCTGGGCCTGGCGCGCGGTCAGAACGTCTATATCGCCAACGTGCTCAAGTGCCGTCCGCCGGGCAACCGGAATCCGGAGCCCGACGAGGTGGCCCAGTGCGAACCCTACCTGAAGCGCCAGATTGCGCTGATCAAGCCGAAGGTCATCGTGGTGCTGGGCCGCTTTGCGGCGCAGTCGCTGCTGCGGTCGAGCACGCCGATCGGCAAGCTGCGCGGCACGGTGCATACCTACGAGGGCATTCCCGTGGTGGTGACCTATCACCCTGCCTACCTGTTGCGCACGCTGACCGACAAGGCGCGTGCCTGGGAAGACCTGTGCCTGGCGCGCGAGGTCCACGATCGTGCGGGAGCTGAAGCCTGATCTCGCGCAGGTGACGCCACCGGGCGGCTGTGCGCCGGCCGGCGCAGACTTGCCGTTGCCGTTATGGTGCCGCGCGGCCTCTCAGCGCACGCGCGACCTGGCGTGGTGCTCGCTGTCCCCGGCGCTGCTGTCGCATCTGCCCGATGGCTACCTCGACGGCCCGGCCCGGCTGGCCCAATGGCCGCCTGGAGCCCGGGCAGGGTGGCAGGCGTGGCTGTCCGAGGCCGATCCGGCCATCCTGCCCGAAACCATCTCCGAACTGAGCCAGCATCCCGACCCAACGGGCAGTCGCAGCCTGCGGCTGGGCCGTCATGCCGAACGGCTGCTGCACTTCGCGCTGCGGCACACACAAGGCGTGGATCTGCTGGCCGCCAATGTGCCGATCCGGCGCGCCAACGGTCATGGCGTGCAGACGCTGGGTGAGCTCGACGTGGTCTGGCGCGACCCGTCCAGCGCGGCTGTCGTCCACTGGGAGATGGCGGCCAAGTTCTATCTGATGGTGAAGGGCGTTGCCGGGCATCGGGCCTTTGTCGGGCCGAATCTTGTCGACCGGCTGGGCGACAAGCTCGATCACATCGTGCGGCGGCAACTGCCGCTGGGTCGCACGGCCGAGGCCCAGGCGCTGGTCGGGCATCCCGTGGATCGCAGCGAAGTCTATCTGCTGGGGTGGCTGTTCTATCGCGACGGCGTCGTGCCGGCCGGCCTGGAAACCCTTGGCATTGCCCCCGATCACCTGAGCGGGTGGTGGGCGCCGCTTGCCGCCTGGCATGCCCGGGCGTCGGACCCGGCCCGGAGCCATGTGCGCTGGTACCGGCTGTCCCGGTCCGACTGGCTGTCGGGTGCCCGGGTGGCCGACGACGCCACCGATACGGCGGCGGTGATGCACGACGCGCTGGCCGAACGCTTTGCCGACCCGCTGCATGCGTGGCGCCGCGAGGCTCCGGTGATGGTCTGTGAACTGGTGCAGGATCAGGATGCGCCCGGCATCTGGCGCGAGTGCTCGCGCGGATTCGTGGTGCCGGACGACTGGGAGGCGCGGGCCGCGCTGCGGGCCGCGGCGCCCTGAAGGGCGCCAGGGGGCAGGGACGCCGAAAGGACGCCCCGCGTGTGACTAGTGGTGCTTGTCCTCGCCGATCATCGCCAGCGAGTTGTACACCTTCACGTTGTGCTTGTGCAGGCGCATCACCAGCGCCATGGTGGCCACGATGAACAGGCCCAGCGCGACGATCACAAAGCCGATCGGCACGTTCAGCTTGATCAGCAGCGCGTACAGGCACAACATCAGCAGCACCGATACGTTCTCGTTGAAGTTCTGTACCGCGATCGAGTGACCGGCCGAAAGCAGCACATGCCCACGGTGTTGCAGCAGGGCATTCATCGGCACCACGAAGTAGCCCGACATGGCGCCCACGATCATCAGGAACACGTAGGCGATAGCCATGTAGAGCGGCATCGCCATGCCCAGCACATCAAGCGTGACGGCCGGCATGGTGTCCTTGGTGTAGAACGCCATCAGGATCACGGTGGCACCCATTGCCACGCCGAAAGGCAGCACCGACAGCGATTTGCGCAGCGGAATGCGCGCGGCGGCGGCGATGGCGCCCACCGCCACACCCACGGCCACCACGGCCTGGAGCAGCGCGCCTTGCGACAGGTTCAGCCCGAGCGACTTCTCGGCCCACTTGAGCACGATGAACTGCAACGTGGCGCCCACGCCCCAGAACAGCGTGGTCACGGCCAGCGAGATCTGGCCCAGCTTGTCGCGCCACAGCGCGATGAAGCAGTCGCCAAACTCGGCAATCAGCTTGATCGGGTTCTTTTCCTGCTGGGGATAGCGTGCGCCGGTGTCCGGAATGAACAGGTTGAAGACGCCGGCGACGAAGTAGAACAGCATGATCACCACCATCGCCGCTTCGGCGGGGGTGTTGATGCCGGTGTCGACGTAGGGCAGGTCGAAGCGCAGCAGGATCGTCGACAGATGCACCGAGATCAGTGCGCCGCCCACCACCGTGCCCAGGATGATCGAGCCGACCGTCAGGCCCTCGATCCAGCCATTGGCCATTACCAGTTTCTCGGGGGGCAGCAGCTCGGTCAGGATGCCGTACTTGGCCGGCGAATAGGCCGCCGCGCCAAAGCCGACGACGCCATAGGCCAGCAGAGGGTGCAGCCCGAACATCATGATGGCGCAGCCCACGATCTTGATGGCATTGGTGATCAGCATCACCTTGCCCTTGGGCATGGAGTCGGCAAAGGCGCCCACGAATGCCGCCAGCACCACATAGGACAGCACGAAGAACAGCTTGAGCAGCGGGGTCATCCACTGCGGGGAATGCAATTCGGTAAGAAGGGCAATGGCTGCGATGAGCAGGGCATTGTCGGCCAGCGACGAAAAGAACTGCGCGGCCATGATCGTGTAGAAACCCTTCTTCATACCTTGGACTTTGTCTCCATCGCGGGCGTCCATGTGGACGGGCAAAAGCGGACCGGCCGGGAGTGCCGTTGCTTGCAGGGAACCTGTTGCACCTGCCTTGTCAAAGTGGGGCGGCGACGCTACTTTCGCGCGCCTTGCGGCTTGCCTGACCGTCATTGACATATTGCTTCTCTTTTAAAACATGGCCGGAGCGTCCGGCTTTATATCACGAATCCGCGACATTTCAGCACACCGGCGGACGCGCATTGGACAGTACTTGCCCGGATGGATTCCCGGAATCGACCTGCGGATGTGGTCAAATATCGCCTGCGCAAGGTGGCGCGGGTGCATCCGCAAAGACCGTCCGGTCCCAAAGGCCTGTTACCGCACAGTGTGTGCCACCTCAACGCCCGAATCCAGTGGCCTGCCGACCGGGTCTTCCCGAATCTGGTGCAGAACATCGTTCGACAGCCCACGCAAGCAGTCATATCCATGCCAAGACCCATTCACGCTGTCATCCACCAGCCTGCGCTGGCCAACAACCTGGAAGTGGTGCGCCGCCATGCCCCGGATTCCCGCGTCTGGGCGGTCGTCAAGGCCAATGCCTACGGCCACGGCATCCGCCGCGCCTTTGCCGGCCTGAAGGGTGCCGACGGCTTCGGCCTGCTGGACCTCAACGAAGCCGTGCTGCTGCGCGAACTGGGCTGGCAGGGTCCGATCCTGCTGCTGGAGGGATTCTTCCAGCCCCAGGATGTTCCCGTGATCGAGCAATATCGCCTGACCACCGCCATTCATTGCGAGGAACAGCTGCGCATGCTGGAGCAGGCCCGCCCCAAGGGTCCGCTCGCCATCCAGCTCAAGCTCAACACCGGCATGAACCGGCTGGGCTTCCGGCCCGCCCAGTACCGGGCGGCCTGGGAGCGGGCCCGCACCATGTCGTGGGTGGGCAGTATCGTCCATATGACCCATTTCTCCGATGCCGACAGCGCGCGCGGCATCGCGCACCAGATCGAGGCGTTCGAGACCGCCACGGCCAACCTGCCCGGCGAGGTCAGCCTGTCGAATTCGGCGGCCGTGCTCTGGCATCCGTCGGCCCATCGCAACTGGGTGCGCCCGGGCGTGATCCTGTACGGCGGCTCGCCCACGGGCCTGTCGGCCGACATCGCCGACACCGGCCTGCAGCCGGCAATGTCGCTGCACAGCGAACTGATCGGCATCCAGGACCTGCAGCCGGGCGACACCGTCGGCTATGGCTCGATGTTTACGGCTGACCGGGCAATGCGCATCGGCGTGGTGGCCTGCGGCTATGCCGACGGCTACCCGCGCCACGCGTCCGGCTGGGGCGACAAGCGCGCCCCGGTACTGGTCGACGGCGTGCGCACCGACCTGGTGGGCCGTGTGTCGATGGACATGATCTGCGTGGACCTGACCCCGTGCCCCAAGGCCAAGGTGGGTTCGCCGGTCACGCTCTGGGGCCACGGGCTGCCGATCGACGACGTTGCCGCCGCCAGCGGCACGGTGGGCTACGAGCTGATGTGCGCGCTGGCGCCGCGCGTACCGACCACGGTGGCGATGCTGACCACGGCCGATTCGGCCGCCTGAAGACAGCCTGCGCCCCATCCAGCCCTAGTCCGGATTTTTCGATGGCCAAGACCAAGACTGTCTATACCTGTACCGAATGCGGCGGTACCACACCGCGCTGGGCAGGCCAGTGCCCGCAATGCAATGCCTGGAACACGCTCGTGGAGACCGTGGCGGATTCGGGGTCGTCGGCCACGCGCCGTTTCCAGCCGCTGGCGGCGTCGGCCGTGGTCCGCAAGCTCAGCGACATCGAGGCCGCCGATGTGCCGCGCTTTACCACGGGCATCGATGAATTCGACCGGGTGCTCGGTGGCGGGCTGGTGTCGGGCGGGGTGGTGCTGATTGGCGGCGACCCCGGCATCGGCAAGTCGACGCTGCTGTTGCAGACGCTGGCGAACCTGTCGGCCAGCCGGCGGGTGCTCTATGTCAGTGGCGAAGAGTCTGGCGCCCAGATCGCGTTGCGGGCGCAGCGGCTGGGGGTGGAGGCCGCCACGCTGGGGCTGCTGCCCGAGATCCAGCTGGAAAAGATCCAGGCAGCGCTGGAGGCCGACAAGCCCGAAGTGGCGGTGATCGACTCGATCCAGACGCTGTATTCCGAGGCGCTGACCTCGGCGCCGGGGTCGGTGGCCCAGGTGCGCGAATGCGCGGCGCAGCTGACGCGCATTGCCAAGAGCAGCGATATCACGATCATCCTGGTGGGCCACGTGACCAAGGAAGGCAGCCTGGCGGGCCCGCGCGTGCTGGAGCATATCGTCGATACGGTGCTGTATTTCGAGGGCGACACCCATTCGTCGCACCGGCTGATCCGCGCGTTCAAGAACCGCTTTGGTGCAGTCAACGAACTTGGCGTTTTTGCGATGACCGAGCGCGGCCTGCGCGGTATCAGCAATCCGTCGGCGCTGTTCCTGTCGCAGCATGAGGAGCAGGTGGCCGGATCGTGCGTGCTGGTGACGCAGGAGGGCACGCGCCCGCTGCTGGTGGAAGTGCAGGCGCTGGTCGACACCGCCAACGTGCCCAACCCGCGCCGGCTGGCCGTGGGCCTGGAGCAGAACCGGCTGGCGATGCTGCTGGCCGTGCTGCACCGGCACGCCGGCATTGCGTGTTTCGACCAGGACGTGTTCCTGAACGCGGTAGGCGGGGTCAAGATCACCGAGCCGGCCGCGGATCTGGCGGTTTTGCTATCGATTCATTCGTCGATGCGCAACAAGCCGCTGCCACGTGGGCTGGTGGTATTTGGCGAGGTGGGTCTGGCCGGCGAGATTCGCCCCAGCCCGCGCGGGCAGGAGCGGCTCAAGGAAGCCGCCAAGCTTGGCTTCACGATGGCCGTGATCCCCAAGGCCAACGCGCCGAAGCAGCCCATCGACGGGCTGGAAGTGATCGCGGTGGACCGCCTGGAACAGGCGATCGACCGCGTACGGCACCTGGACTGACGCCATGACCGGCGCTGCCGTGGATGCCGAAGGCGCAGCGTCGCGATCCGTGGCGCGCGCCAAGCGTTCGCAGGCGGCCTACCAGTCGCTGCGTGACGACATCTTTGCGTTCCGGCTGCTGCCGGGCGACCGCTTCACCGAAAACGACGTGGCCGAACGGCTGGGCATCTCGCGCACGCCAGTGCGCGAGGCGCTGCAGCGCCTGCAGGGCGATGGCCTGGTGCGGGGCTACTACCGCAACGGCTGGGAAGTGGTGCCGCTGGACCTGGGTCGTTTCGAGGCGTTGTATGAACTGCGCACGCTGCTGGAAACCCATGCCGTCACGCGGCTGTGCCAGCCATCGCACGCCGCGCGGCGTGCCGGACTGATTGCCATGCTTGACGCGACCTGGCGCGTGCCCCCTGGCCAGCGCCTGGCCGACGGCAACGTCGTGGCGCAGCTCGACGAGGCGTTTCACCTGGCCATCGTCGATGCGGCGGGCAACCCCGAAGCGGCCGCCGTGCACCAGCAGGTGACCGACCGCATCCGCATCATCCGCCGGCTCGACTTCGCGTTCGGGGAGCGGATCTCGCTGACTTACGACGAGCATGGCGCGATCCTGGCTGCGCTGGCCGAAGCCGACGCCGCGCGCACGGTGGCGCTGCTGTCCACGCACATCGAGGATGGCCGCGCCGAAGTCAGCCGCCTGACGATGGCCCGGCTTGAGGAAGCCCGCACCAGCTTCGTGCCGTCGACCGAATCCGGTGCACCGGCGCGCCGCCGCCGGTTCGGCTGAGCGCGGCCGTTTCTTCGCCTGTTTCTCCGCTCGCGGCATCCCGTCGCGACGCTTTATCACCCGCTATCCCTCACGCCAGGCGGCATAGGCCGCCGTATGCCTCTCTGGCACAGGCACCCCCTCGCCAGTAGGGGTGTCCATGGCATGCCTATTGCGATCGTCTCACGCAGGAGATTTATGTATACATAAATCGCGGAACTGTCGTGACCTTTCATTTGAATCCGATCCGGGGCAGCCGGGGCATGGCCGTGGCGCCGCACGCGCTGGCATCGCAGAGCGCGCTGGCCGTATTGCGCGACGGCGGTAACGCTGTCGAGGCGATGGTCGCGGCCGCGGCCACCATCGCCGTGGTCTATCCGCATATGAACAGTCTCGGCGGCGACAGCTTCTGGTTGATCGCGCGTCCGGGCGAGGTGCCGCTGGCGCTCGATGCCTGCGGCGCGGCAGCGGGGGCGGCGACCATCGCGTGCTATCGCGAAGCCGGCTTTGCCGCGATTCCCACGCGCGGTGGCATGGCGGCGAACACGGTGGCCGGCACGGTGTCGGGCTGGCAGGCGGCGCTTGACTGGCAGCGCGACGCGCTGGGCGGACGCCTGCCGCTGGCGCGCCTGCTGGCCGATGCCATCGACCATGCGCGTGACGGCGTGCCGGTGACCGATAGCCAGTCGGCCTGCGTGGCGGCCAAGGCCGGCGAACTGCAGGATGTGCCGGGGTTTGCACAGACCTTTCTGGTGGATGGGGCGGCGCCCGCGCCGGGCAGCCGTTTCCGTCATCCGCGCCTGGCCGGCACGCTCGAACAGCTGGCGCGCGCCGGGCTCGACGATTTCTATCACGGCGACCTGGCCCGGCTGCTGGCGCACGAACTGCAGCAAGTGGGCAGCCCGCTGACGGCCGCAGACCTGCACGCCCATCGCGCCACCTGGAAGGCGCCGCTGGCGCTGGCCCACTCGCAAGGCACGGTCTACAACATGCCACCGCCCACGCAGGGGCTGGTGTCGCTGCTGATCCTGGGGCAGCTCGACCGGATTCTCACGCCTGGCATGGACCCGCTTGGTGCGGCGTTCGTGCATGCCTGCGTGGAATCGACCAAGCAGGCGTTCCACGTGCGCGACCGCCATATCACCGATCCCGCCTATATGGAGATCGATCCGCGCGACCTGCTGGCGCCGCCGTGGCTGGACGCGGCCGCCGCGCGCATCCGTGCCGATGACGTGCTGCCGTGGGGGCAGGGCATCGGGCCGGCCGATACGGTGTGGATGGGCGTGGTCGACGGCAATGGCGTGGCCGTCAGCTTTATCCAGAGCATTTATCACGAGTTCGGCAGCGGCATCGTGCTGCCGCAATCGGGCGTGAACTGGCAGAACCGCGGGTGCAGCTTTGCGCTGGACCCCGCCGCGCGCAACCCGCTGATGCCGGGCCGCAAGCCGTTCCACACGCTGAACCCGGCGATGGCGCGCCTGAACGATGGCCGCACGCTGGTCTACGGAAACATGGGTGGCGACGGCCAGCCGCAGTCGCAGGCGGCGGTGTTCTCGCGGATCGTCCATTTCGGCATGAACCCGCAGGCGGCCATCGACGCGCCGCGCTGGCTGCTGGGACGCACCTGGGGCCAGACCACCGACACGCTGAAGCTCGAAGCGCGCTTTCCGTCCACGGTGCAGCAAGCGTTGCGCACGCTGGGCCACAACGTGGAGGTGCTGCGTCCCTACGACGAAGCGATGGGCCACGCAGGCGCCATCGTGCTGCAACCGGATGGCCTGTACCAGGGCGGCAGCGATCCGCGCAGCGACGGCGCGGTGGCTGCGTGGTGATCGCGCCGTGAGGCAGGCGCCGGCCTGTACCGGATTCCAACAAGGCGTGGCGCCGCATGGCCACGCGTCTCTCTCGAAGTCTGTCTGAAGGAGTGGTTCGATGCGTACCGTTGCTGATAACGCGGCCCTGGGTGTGCCGCAGGCCATGCCGCTGGCGCGCACGCGCTGGCTGCAGTTGCTGCTGGGGCTCGTGTGCATGATGGCGATTTCCAGTCCGCAGTATGTCTGGACGCTGTTTACCAAGCCGTTGTCCGCCAAACTGGGCGTGCCGCTGTCGGAGCTGCAGGTCACGTTTTCGTTGCTGATCGTGTTGCAGACATTCTTCTCGCCGTTCCAGGGCGCGATGATCGAACGGTTCGGCCCGCGCCGGCTGATCGCGCTGGGCACGGTGCTGTCGGGCCTGTCGTGGGTGCTGGCGGCGTCGGCGCAAAGCGTGAGCATGCTGTACCTGACCTACGGCGTGGTGGGCGGGCTCGGCACGGGTATTGTCTACGTTGGCGTGGTGGGGCAGATGGTGCGCTGGTTTCCGGATCGGCGCGGCTTTGCCGTGGGCATGGTGGCGGCCGGCTACGGCATGGGTGCCATCCTGACCACGTTCCCGATTGCCGCCGCGCTGGCCGGCAAGGGGCTGGAATCCACGCTGTGGCAGTTTGGCCTGATCTTCGCGGTGATCGGCTTCCTGGCATCGCAGGGGCTGCGCGCGCCGGCCGCCGGCGAGCAGCTGGCGGTGCGGCCTGCCTACACGCCGTCGAACGTGGCCGACGTGCCGACCCGCAAGATGCTCAAGACGCCGCTGTTCTGGCTGCTGTTCGCGATGATGACGATGATGTCGACTTCGGGCCTGATGGTCACGTCTCAGATGGCCGCGTTTGCCAAGGATTTCGGGGTGTCCAACGCCGTGGTGTTCGGCATGGCCGCGCTGCCGCTGGCGCTGACCATCGACCGCCTGACCAACGGCCTGACGCGGCCGATGTTCGGCTGGATCTCGGATCGCTGGGGTTGTGAAAATACGATGTGCTTCGCCTTTGCGCTGGAAGCGGTGGCGATGACGCTGTGGCTGCTGACACGCGAGAACGCGGTGCTGTTCGTGCTGCTGTCCGGCGTGGTGTTTCTGGGCTGGGGCGAGATCTTCTCGCTGTTCCCGTCGACGCTGACCGACACGTTCGGGACGAAATTCGCCACCACCAACTACGGCTGGCTCTATATCTCGCAAGGCATCGGCTCGATCTTCGGCGGCCCGCTGGCGGCGCTCATGCATGAGCGGATGGGCAGCTGGATGCCGGTCTTCGGCGTGGCCATCACGCTGGATATCGTGACGGCGGTGCTGGCCATTGCCGTGCTGAAGCCCTGGCGCAAGCGGTATCTGGGCGCACCCGCGGCGGGCTGACCGATTGGGGTCGTGCGGATGCAGGGGCGAGGGCGATGCCGGGGGCGGGGTGTAGAGGTGCGTCAATCCGCCACAGTGCCGGTTGTGGCGGATTGCGCGGGCGCCCCGGTGCCCGAGCGGAAAATGGGTAATAATTCGCGTCGAAGCAATTCTTGCCCTCGACACACATGCAAGCCAACTCTCGCGCCTATTTCCTGCTGATCGCCATTGTCTCGTTCGCGTTGCTCGGCGCCGCGCTGTACATGCAGTACGTGGAAGGCTATCAGCCGTGCCCGCTCTGCATCATGCAGCGCTTTGCGTTCCTGGGCATCGGCCTGTTCTCGCTGCTGGCGGCCATTGCGCAGAACACGCGCACGCTGTGGCAGGGGCTGGGCATGCTGTCCGGCGTGGCCGGTATCGCGGTGGCCGGCTACCACGTGTCGCTGCTGCTGAATCCCAAGGCCTCGTGCGGCATCGATCCGCTGGAGAACTGGGTCAACGCGCTGCCCACGGCCAAGCTGCTGCCGCAGGTGTTCTATTCGGACGGCCTGTGCACGGCGCCGCTGCCGCCGCTGTTCGGCCTGTCCATCCCGGCCTGGTCGCTGATCTGGCTCGTGATCCTGACGCTGACGCTGGCGGTGGGGCTGATCCGCCGCGAGAAGAACTATCGGTAATCGCTTTTCCCCTCTCTCGCGTGCGGGAGAGGGGAGCAGATCCAGGCGGGTGATATGCCTCAGGCGATCTGCTCGATCTGCTCCTGCAGTTCCAGCCAGCGTTCCTCCAGCTGGTCCAGTTCGCCAGTGACCTCGCCCTGGCGCTTCAGCATTTCCATCAGCCTGGCCTTGTTGGCTTCCTCATAGCTCGAAGATTCGGCCATGAAGGCGTCGATTACGGTCTTGTCGGCCTGCAGCACCGACATGCGCTTTTCCACCTTTTCCAGTTCCTTGGTCAGCGGCTTGCGCAGCACCGACAGCCGTTGGCGTTCGTCGGCCTCGGCGCGGCGCTGGTCTTTGCGATTGACGGCCGGCGTGGCCTCGGCGGCGTGGGCGGCCGTGGCGGCATTGCGCTTGGCGGCCGCCTGTTGCAGCAGCCAGTCGCGATAGTCGTCCAGGTCGCCGTCGAACGGGCGGATCGTGCCGTCGGCCACCAGCATGAACTGGTCGGACGTGGCGCGCAGCAGGTGCCGGTCGTGCGAGACCAGGATCAGCGTGCCTTCGAACTGCGCCAGGGCCATGGTCAGCGCTTCGCGGGTGTCCAGGTCCAGGTGGTTGGTCGGTTCGTCCAGCAGCAGCAGGTTGGGCTTTTGCCAGACGATCAGCGACAGGGCCAGCCGCGCTTTCTCGCCGCCCGAGAACGGCTCGATTGGCGAAGTTGCCATGTCGCCGCGGAAATTGAAGCTGCCCAGGAAGTCGCGCAGTTCCTGCTCGCGCACGTCGGGGGCCAGCCGCGCCAGGTGCTGCAGCGGCGAATCGTGGTCGCGCAGCGTTTCCAGCTGGTGCTGCGCGAAGTAGCCGATGACCAGGCCCTTGCCCAGCCGCACCGTGCCGTTGAGCGGGGGCTGCGTGCCGGCCAGCGTCTTGACCAGCGTCGACTTGCCCTGGCCATTGGCCCCGAGCAGGCCAATGCGCTGGCCGTTCTGGATCGACAGCATGAGCCGGTGCAGGATGGTGATGGGCGGGTCCGCTTCGGCGTAACCGCAGTCGACGTTGTCGAGCACCATCATCGGGTTGGGCGCCGAATCGGGCTCGCGGAATTCGAACGCGAAGCCGGCTGCCACGTGCACGGGCGCCAGCCGCTCCATCTTTTCCAGCGCCTTGACGCGGCTTTGCGCCTGGCGTGCCTTGGTGGCCTTGGCCTTGAAGCGCGTGATGAACGATTCCAGGTGCGCGATTTCCTTCTGCTGACGCGTGTAGGCGGACTGCTGCTGGGCCATCTGCTGCAGCCGCATCGTTTCGAACAGCGTGTAGTTGCCGCCGTAGCGCTTGAGCTGCTGGTTCTCGATATGCACCGTGACGTTGCAGATCGCGTCCAGGAATTCGCGGTCGTGCGAAATCATGACCAGCGTGCCCGGATAGCGGGCCAGCCAGTCTTCGAGCCAGACGATGGCGTCCAGATCCAGGTGGTTGGTCGGTTCGTCGAGCAGCAGCAGGTCTGACGGGCACATCAGCGCCTGCGCCAGGTTCAGGCGCATGCGCCAGCCGCCCGAGAACGACGCCACCGGCTGCGTCACCTGCGGCAACGTGAAACCCAGGCCCAGCAGCAACGCCTCGGCGCGGGCCGCGGCCGTATAGCCATCGGCATCGGCATAGGCGGCATGGGCCTCGGCTTCGGCCGAGCCATCGCCGCTGGCCTGGGCGGCGGCAATGCGCGATTCGATCTCGCGCAGGCGCGTGTCGCCGTCAATCACGTATTCCACGGCCGTACGCTCGACTGCGGGTGTCTCTTGCGCCACATGTGCGATGCGCCACTGCGTGGGCACGGTCACGTCGCCGCCATCGGGATGCAGTTCGCCCCGCAGCATCGCGAACAGGGTGGACTTGCCGCTGCCGTTGGCGCCGACAAGGCCCACGCGCTCGCCCGGATTGAGCGTGACGCTGGTGTGGTCGAACAGCACCTTGGTGCCGCGCTGGAGGACAAGCTGGTCGATTCGTATCACGTGGAGGGCTTCAGGGCTGGGTAAGGCTCGATCGGCTGGGCGGCCGATCATTCGGCAGGCCGGCATTGTAGCGCGCCGGGGGCCACTGGCCCGCCGCCGGCCCCGCCGGCTTTCAGTCGCCTTGCATGTCCGCTTCCATGTATTGAGGGATTTCCCGTATTCGATCACTTAGGTCATTGCGGGCACGCCATTTGCGTGTAAATTTATTTACATTGATTGCTGCACTGCGAAAGTGCCTTTTCATCGCCGGACCCGCGCCAATGCGCCCGGCGATGCTTCAAGGCGGTGCCAACCCCACACCCGACGTCCTGACATGCCCATCGGCCAGACGATTTCCGAACGCATCGCTCGCGCCTTGCCCACACTGACGCCCGCGCACCAGCGCATGGCGAACTATGTGCTGGACAACCTGTTTCGCGCGGCCACGATGCGGATCGACGAATTCGCCACGGCGGTGGAGGTGTCGGTGGCCACGGCCAACCGCTTTGCCAAGGCGCTGGGCTTCGAAGGCTATCCGCAATTCCGCGCCGAACTGGTGCGCGGGTTCGAAGCCACGCTGGCGCCGGTGGAGCGCCTGCGCGACGAACTGGCGCGCCCGAGCACGGTGGCCGAGGTCTTTGCCGCGTCGCTGGAAGATGGCGCCCGCAACCTGGAATCCACGCGCCGCAATCTCGATCCCGAATCGATCGAGCGGGCCGTCGACGCCATCCTGCAGGCCGAGCGCGTCTATGTGATGGGCTTCGGCGCCAGCGGCTACCTGGCGGGCCTGATGCAGCACGGGCTGGAAATGCACTGCCGGATGGTGACGTCGGTGTCGACGGTGGGCGGTGCCTCGCACGCGGCGCGGCAGTTGTTCAAGCTGACGCCGAAGGACCTTGTGGTCTGCATCGCGTTTCCGCGTTACGTGACCGATTCGATGAAGCTGGCCCAACGCGTGAAGGCGCACGGCGGCCGGCTGCTGGCGCTGACCGACGGGCCGACCTCGCCGCTGGCGCCGCTGGCCGATATTTCGCTCTATGCGAACGCCGGCAACCGCCTGTCCGCCAACTCCGAAGCCACGGTGCTGGCGCTGATCGAGGCGCTGTGCGGCGCGGTGTCCTACCGCTCGGTGCGCGCGGTAAAGGCGGCGGCCGAGATGACCGAATTCCTGTTGCCGTGGCTGTACGGCGCGCCCGGTGCGCGCGACGACCGCGGCGCGCAGAAATCCTCAGACTGAAGTCAAGAAGGGAAGTAGAAGGACCTATGCCTCAAGCTGTTATCGCCATCCACGGCGGCGCCGGCACGATCACCCGTGCGGCCATGGACGCCAACCGCGAACGCGAATACACCATCGCGCTGGAACAGGTGCTGCTGGCCGGCCAGCGCGTGCTGGCCGAAGGCGGCAGCGCGCTCGACGCTGTGACCGAAGCCGTGCGCCTGCTCGAAGAATGCCCGCTGTTCAACGCCGGCAAGGGCGCCGTGCTGACGCACGCGGGCACCTACGAGCTCGATGCATCGGTCATGGACGGCGCCACGCTCAATGCCGGCGCCGTGGCCTGCGTCAAGCGCGTGCGCAATCCGGTGCTGGCCGCCCGTGCCGTGCTGGAAAAGAGCGAGCACGTGCTGTTTGCCGGCGAAGGTGCCGAGGCATTTGCCGAAGCGCAAGGACTGGAACTGGTGGCGCCGGAATACTACTTCACGCAGGCCCGCTACGACCAATGGCAGCGCGCCCAGGGCACCACCGGTATGGCGCTGCTGGATCACGATGCCGCTGCGCTGGCTGCCAGGGCGGCGCAGGAAGGCAAGGCCGATCCGCTCGATGCGGACAAGAAGTTCGGCACGGTGGGCGCCGTGGCCTGCGATGCCAATGGCAACCTGGCCGCCGCGACGTCGACCGGTGGCGTCACCAACAAGCGGGTGGGCCGCGTGGGCGATACGCCGGTGCTGGGCGCTGGCTGCTATGCCGATGACGTGGCTGCCGTATCGGCCACGGGCACCGGCGAGATGTTCATCCGTACGGCGGCCGCGTTCGACGTGTCGGCGCAGATGCGCTACGCGGGCTTGTCGCTGGAGGAATCGGCACGTCGCGTGGTGATGGAAAAGCTGCCGGCCATCCACGGCCGGGGCGGCCTGATTGCGGTGGATCGCGCGGGCAACGTGACGTTGCCGTTCAACACCGAAGGCATGTATCGCGGCGTGGCCCGCGTCGGCGAACCGGTCAACGTCTGGATTTACGGCTGATATGCAGAAAACTGTTTCCAAGCATGGCATCGTGCTGCCGCCCGAGCGCGCGGTAGCGGTGGACAACCTGACCGTGCGCTTTTCCACGTCGGAACGTACGGTCGAGGCGGTGCGCAACCTGTCCTTCCACGTGGATCGCGGCGAAACGCTGGCCGTGGTGGGTGAATCGGGCTCGGGCAAGTCGGTCACTTCGCTGGCGCTGATGCGCCTGGTGGAGCACGGCGGCGGCAAGATCGCCAACGGCAACATGCTGCTGCGCCGCCGTTCGGGCGAAGTGGTGGATCTGGTCAACTCGACGGAATCGACGCTGCGCAGCGTGCGCGGTGCCGACGTGGCGATGATCTTCCAGGAGCCGATGACGTCGCTGAACCCGGTGTTCCCGGTGGGCGAGCAAATTGCCGAATCGATCCGCCTGCACCAGGGCAAGGGCAAGGCCGCCGCACGCGCCGAGGCGCTGCGCATGCTGGAACTGGTACGCATTCCCGAGGCGCGCCGCGTGCTGGACCGCTTCCCGCACCAGCTGTCGGGCGGCATGCGCCAGCGCGTGATGATCGCCATGGCGCTGTCGTGCAAGCCGGCGCTGCTGATTGCCGACGAACCGACCACGGCGCTGGACGTGACGATCCAGGCCGAAATCCTGCAGCTGATCCGCAACCTGCAGGCCGAGATGGACATGGGCGTGGTCTTCATCACCCACGACATGGGTGTGGTGGCCGAGGTGGCCGACCGCGTGCTGGTGATGTACCGCGGCGAAAAGGTGGAAGAGGGCACGTCCGACGACGTGTTCCATGCGCCGGCCCATCCGTACACGCGCGCGCTGCTGTCGGCCGTGCCCAAGCTTGGCGCGATGTCGGGCACGGACCTGCCGGCCCGCTTCCCGCTGGTGCAGATGAGCGACACCGACGCCGCGGTCAGGGAACTGCCGCAGGACACCGTGCCGGCCGGCGCCGAGCCGATCCTGCGCGTGCGCGACCTGGTCACGCGCTTTGACGTGCCGGGCGGCCTGTTCGGCAAGGTCACGCGCCGCGTGCATGCGGTGGAGCAGGTCAGCTTCGACCTCTACCCCGGCGAGACGCTGGCGCTGGTGGGCGAATCGGGCTGCGGCAAATCCACCACCGGCCGTTCGCTGCTGCGCCTGGTCGATGCCCAGAGCGGCACGATCGAGTTCGCAGGCCAGAACATCAGCAAGATGCAGGGCCCGGCCCTGCAGGCACTGCGCCGCAATATCCAGTTCATCTTCCAGGACCCGTTCGCGTCGCTCGATCCGCGCGTGCCGGTGGGTTACTCGATCATGGAACCGCTGCTGGTACACAAGGTGGCCAGCGGCAAGGAAGCCGAGGCCCGCGTGGCCTGGCTGCTGGAGAAGGTAGGCCTGACGGCGGCGCACGCGTCGCGCTATCCGCACGAGTTCTCGGGCGGCCAGCGGCAGCGTGTCTGCATCGCCCGGGCGCTGGCGCTGAACCCCAAGGTGGTGGTGGCCGACGAGTCGGTGTCCGCGCTGGACGTGTCGATCCAGGCCCAGATCGTCAACCTGATGCTCGACCTGCAGCGCGAACTGGGCGTGGCCTTCCTGTTCATCTCGCACGACATGGCCGTGGTGGAGCGCGTGAGCCACCGCGTGGCGGTGATGTACCTGGGCCAGATCGTCGAGATCGGCCCGCGCCGCGCCATCTTCGAGAACCCGCAACACCCCTACACGAAGAAGCTGATGTCGGCGGTGCCGATTGCCGACCCCGCGCGCCGGCATCTGAAGCGCGAACCGCTCTCCGACGAGATTCCGAGCCCGATCCGCATGGTCGGCGACGAACCCGTGGTGCAGCCGCTGGTGGCCGTGGCCGGCAGTGGCGCGCATGGGCACTTTGTGGCACGGCACGCCATTGGCGGCGCCTATTGACCGATTCCGTAGTACCGAAGTCGCTGTATCCCCTGTATTCCTGCTTTCCCGATAGAGGAGAAGAGATGTCCAAGGTTTCTTTCCGGCTGATGGCCGGTGCTGCCGCAGTCGGCGCCATGGGTATGCTGGCCGCCGCCCCGGCCTTTGCCGCCAAGGATGCGGTGATGGCCGTGTATTCGACGTTCACCACGCTCGATCCGTACGACGCCAACGACACGCTGTCGCAGGCGGCCACCAAGTCGTTCTACCAGGGCCTGTTCGGCTTCGACAAGGACCTGAAGCTGGTCAACGTGCTGGCCGAAAGCTATGACGTCAGCAAGGACGGCCTGGTCTACACGTTCAAGCTCAAGAAGAACATCAAGTTCCACGACGGCACCACGTTCGACGCCACGGCCGTCAAGGCCAACCTGGACCGCGTGACCGACCCGGCCAACAAGCTCAAGCGCTACACGCTGTTCAACCGCGTGGCCAAGACCGAGGTGGTGGACCCGTACACGGCCCGCGTGACGCTCAAGGAGCCGTTCTCGCCGTTCATCAACGTGCTGGCCCACCCGTCGGCCGTGATGATCAGTCCCACCGCGCTGAAGAAGTACGGCAAGGAGATTGCCTTCCACCCGGTGGGCACCGGCCCGTTCGAATTCGTCGAATGGAAGCAGACCGACTACCTGAAGGGCAAGAAGTTTGCCGGCTACTGGAAGACCGGCTACCCGAAGATCGACACGATCACGTGGAAGCCCGTGGTGGACAACAACACGCGCTCGGCCGTGATGCAGACCGGCGAGGCTGACTTCGCGTTCAGCATTCCGTTCGAGCAGGCTGCCGTGCTCAAGGCCAGCCCGAAGGTGGACCTGATCGATTCGCCGTCGATCATCCAGCGTTACCTGTCGCTGAACACGATGGTGAAGCCGTTCAACGACCCGAAGGTGCGCCAGGCCATCAACTACGCCATCAACAAGGAAGCGCTTGCCAAGGTGGCCTTCGCCGGCCATGCCGTGCCGGCCGACGGCGTGGTGCCGCATGGCGTGGACTACGCCGAGAAGCTGGGCCCGTGGCCGTACAACCCGGCCAAGGCGCGCGAACTGCTGAAGGAAGCCGGCTACCCGAACGGCTTCGAGACCACGCTGTGGTCGGCCTATAACCACACCACCGCGCAGAAGGTGATCCAGTTCGTGCAGCAGCAGCTGCAGCAGGTGGGCATCAAGGCGCAGGTGCTGGCCCTGGAAGCCGGCCAGCGCGTGGAGCGCGTGGAATCGGTGCAGAAGCCGGAAGAAGCCGGCGTGCGCATGTACTACGTGGGCTGGTCGTCGTCGACCGGTGAGTCGGACTGGGCACTGCGTCCGCTGCTGGCGTCGGAATCGATGCCGCCGAAGCTGCTGAACACGGCGTACTACAAGAACGACCAGGTGGATGCCGACATCGCCGGCGCGCTGCGTACGACCGATCGTGCCGAGAAGGCCAAGCTGTACAAGGATGCCCAGCAACGTATCTGGAACGACGCTCCCTGGGCCTTCCTGGTGACCGAGAAGATCCTGTACGCCCGTGCGAAGCGCCTGACCGGTGCCTACGTGATGCCGGACGGCTCGTTCAACTTCGACGAGATCGATATCAAGCAGTAAGCCGAATCGGCGTGGCCGGTTTTCTCCCCTATCCCGCCTGGCGGGAGAGGGGAGCGGGGGAGAGGGCCCAGCGGTTCGGGTTGCGTACGTCGCATCCTGGCAAGCCACGCCCTCGCCCCCAACCCCTCTCCACACGTGGGAGCGGGGAGCAGTGAAGCTGTGAAGCTGCAGCAGTAGTAGATATGAAGTGGTAGCAGTCGCGGTAAGCAGTGCATAACAAGCTGTTTATAAATGCGGTAAGCCGAGAGGCCGCCTGCCCGTGTATGCGGGGTGAAAGGGCGGGCGGCCACCGGTCTCAAATTTCTGGTTTTCTGGTGTCAGGATGCTGAATTACTTCCTCAAACGATTTCTGGGCGTAATACCGACGATGCTGCTCGTGGCAGTGTTGGTGTTCCTGTTCGTCCACCTGCTGCCTGGCGATCCGGCGCGGCTGGCCGCGGGCCCGGAAGCCGATCAGGCCACCGTCGAGCTGGTCCGCAAGGATCTTGGGCTCGACCGCCCGATGCACGAGCAGTTCGTGCGCTTCTTCACGAATGCCCTGCAGGGAGAGTTCGGTACGTCGCTGCGTTCCAAGCGCCCGGTTTCGCAGGAAATCGGCGAGCGCTTCCTGCCGACGCTGTACCTGACCCTCACGTCGATGGTCTGGGCGGTGATCTTCGGCATGACCATCGGCATCAGCTCGGCCGTGTGGCGCAACAAATGGCCCGACCGCCTGGGCATGACGCTGGCCGTATCGGGCATTTCGTTCCCGGCCTTCGCGCTGGGCATGCTGCTGATGGAGATTTTCTCGGTGCAGCTGGGCTGGCTGCCGTCGATCGGCGCCGATAGCTGGAAACACTACATCCTGCCGTCGCTGACGCTGGGCGCCGCGGTGGCCGCCGTGATGGCGCGCTTTACGCGGGCGTCGTTCATCGAGGTGCTGCAGGAAGACTTCGTGCGCACCGCGCGCGCCAAGGGCGTGCGCGAGACCGTGGTGGTCATCAAGCACGCGCTGCGCAACGCGATGATTCCGGTGGTGACGATGATGGGCCTGCAGTTCGGCTTCCTGCTGGGCGGCTCGATCCTGGTGGAGATGGTGTTCAACTGGCCGGGCCTTGGCCGCCTGCTGGTGGATGCCGTGGAGATGCGCGACTACCCCGTGATCCAGGCCGAAGTGCTGCTGTTCTCGCTGGAATTCATCCTGATCAATCTGGTGGTGGACCTGCTGTACACCGTGATCAACCCCACCATCCGCTACAAGTAAGGAGGCTGACATGACCGAGCTTTCCACGTCCGCCACCGCCACGCCGGCTTCGGCCCCCGAAGCCGTCCGCACGCCCTGGACCGAGTTCTGGCGCAAGTTCCGCAAGCAGCACCTGGCGCTGGTCGCCGGCGTCTTCGTGCTGCTGCTGGTGGTGATCGCCATCCTGGCGCCCCATATCGTGCCGTACGACCCGGAGAACTACTTCGACTACGACGCGCTGAACGCCGGCCCGTCGGCTGCCCACTGGATGGGGGTCGACTCGCTGGGCCGCGATATTTTCAGCCGCATCCTGGCCGGCACGCGGATCTCGCTGGCCGCCGGCGTGTTCTCGGTGGTCATCGGCGCCATCATCGGCACGCTGCTGGGGCTGCTGGCAGGCTATT
The DNA here is from genome assembly GCF_056097175.1 of Cupriavidus sp. HE11. Lineage (NCBI taxonomy): Bacteria > Pseudomonadati > Pseudomonadota > Betaproteobacteria > Burkholderiales > Burkholderiaceae > Cupriavidus > Cupriavidus sp. HE11. The sequence continues at coordinate 221,724 of NZ_CP184464.1, read as the reverse complement.
ACGAAGGCTGGTGGGACCGCATCGTCACGCGTATCTGCGACGTGCTGTTTGCCTTCCCCGGCATCCTGCTGGCCATCGCCATCGTCGCCATCCTCGGCAACGGCATGGTCAACGTGATCATGGCCGTGGCCGTGTTCAGCGTGCCGGCGTTTGCCCGCCTGGTGCGCGGCAACACGCTGATGCTCAAGCGCCTGACCTATGTGGAAGCGGCGCGCAGCATCGGGGCGTCCGACTGGACCATCCTGATGCGCCACATCCTGCCGGGCACCGTGTCGTCGATCGTGGTCTATTTCTCGATGCGGATCGGCACGTCGATCATCACGGCCGCCGGCCTGTCGTTCATCGGTCTCGGCGCGCAGCCGCCTACACCCGAGTGGGGCGCGATGCTGAGCCAGGCGCGCGCCGACATGGTTACCGCGCCACACGTGGCTATCTTCCCGAGCCTGGCGATTTTCCTGACCGTGCTGGCGTTCAACCTGCTGGGCGACGGCCTGCGCGACGCGCTGGACCCGAAGATCGACCGTCGCTGATTCCATGGCTAACGCTCCCCTCGTCGGCCGCCTGCCTGCCGGCCTGCGTAACGCCATTACCGACGTGGCCGGCGTCACGGTCGGCCACTGCACGCTGGCCGACGGTGCCTGCCAGACCGGCGCGACCGTGATCCGCCCGCACGCGGGCAATGTCTACACCGACAAGGTGCCGGCCGCCGCCACGGTCTTCAATGGCTTCGGCAAGAGCATCGGGCTGGTGCAGGTGGACGAACTCGGCGTGCTGGAAACGCCCATCGCGCTGACCAATACGTTCTCGGTAGGCGCACTCGCGCAGGCGCAGATCCGTCACGCGATTGCGGAGAATCCCGAGATTGGCCGCAAGTGGCCGACCGTCAATCCGCTGGTGTTCGAATGCAATGATGGCTATCTGAACGATATCCAGGCGATGGCCGTGCAGGGTCAGCACTACGACGCGGCGCTGGCCGCAGCGGGGCTGGACGTCGCGCAAGGTGCGATCGGCGCCGGGCGCGGCATGTCGTCGTTCGGGGCAAAGGGCGGTATCGGCACGGCGTCGCGCATGGCGGGCGCCTATACGGTCGGGGCCCTGGTGCTGTCGAACTTCGGCACGGCCGAATCTCTGATACTGGCGGGACGCCCGCTGGGCGCCGCACTCGACGCCCGGTTGAAGCAGATGGCCGAGCCCGAGAAGGGCTCGATCATCATGATCGTGGCGACCGACGCCCCGCTCGATGCACGCCAGCTGCGCCGCCTGTCGATGCGCGCCGGCACCGGACTGGCCCGGACCGGTTCCATCTACGGCCATGGCTCGGGCGACATCGCGCTGGCCTTTTCGACGGCCTATACCGTGCCCCACCTGGCGGACGCGCCGATGCCGGCCGTGCCCTTGTTGCATGAGTCGAAGCTGGACCCGCTGTTCCGCGCCGCGGCCGACAGCGTCGAGCAGGCCATCGTCCATGCGCTCTGGCACGCCGAGACCGTTCAGGGCCGCGACGGCCACACCCGCCGCGCGCTGCGTGAACTGCTGCAAGACCTGCTGTAGAGCCTGAATCCATGAAGATCCTGATTTCCGCTGATATCGAGGGCGTGGCCGGCGTATTCCACGCCGAGCAGACGCGTGCCGGCAATGGCGAATACGAGCGCGCCCGCGCCTGGATGACCGCCGAGGCCAACGCGGCCGTACAAGGTGCGTTCGCCGGCGGCGCCACCGAAGTGCTGGTCAACGATTCGCACGGCGGCTTTCGGAACCTGCTGCCCGACCAGATCGACCCGCGCGCCCAGCTGGTGCTGGGCAAGCCCCGCTACCTGAGCATGATGGCCGGCGTCGAGCAGGAATGCGACGGCGTGTTCATGATCGGGTACCACGGTCGCGCCCAGAGCCGAGGCGTGCTGGCCCATACCATCAACAGCGGCGCGTTCGCACGGGTGTGGTTCAACGGGCTGGAACTGGGCGAAGCCGGCATCTACGCCGCGCTGGCTGGTGAATTCGACGTCCCCGTGCTGATGGCAAGCGGCGACGACGTCTTCATCGCCGAAACCCGGCCGCTGATGCCGTGGGTGCGCTACGTACAGACCAAAACCGCAGGCGGGCAGGGTAGCGGTACGACCCTGTCACCGGCCGCCGCCCGCGAGGCCATCGCCACGGCGGCGGAAGCCGTCACCCGCCAGGCCATCGCCCACCCCGAAGCCCGCTGCTTCGAGCTGTCCGGGCCGGTGACCTGCCGCCTGCAGACCCAAACCACGGCGCACGCCGACCTGTTCTGCCAATGGCCAACCTTCGAGCGTGTGGACGGCGTAACGCTGTCGTTCACGGCCCCAACCGTGCAGGCGGCGGTGCGGATGTTGAATTGCTGTTCGGCCATGGCGTTCATGTTGAAGTAAGGGATGAGGAAAGTGGGACAATAGCGCCCGATTTCCCCACCAGTACTGCCTCATGACCCCAACCCTGCCCGGGAGCTGGATTCCCGTTCGCAAGGATTTTGTCGATCCGTCCGCCACCCGCTGCCACGCGCGCAGCGCCCTGGGTGGCCGGCATCATGGCTTTCCGGACGGCCATGCCTGGATCCTGCGCGGTCCGGATGGTCACGAATACCCGTTTGGCCTGGAATGTGCGCGCGCCGCGCTGGCCGTGCCCGGCATGCTCGACCAGGTGCCCGACTACACCGAGCGCGATGCGGTCAAGCGCGTGGATGCCGCGTTTGCCGATCTGCCGCGCCGCAAGCCCACGGCAGCCGAGCTGGAACTGCAGCGCCGCAATTTCGCCACGCGATATGTGGTGCTGCGCATGGAGAAGGTGGCCGGCGTGCCGCGCGTACAGCCGACCGTGCGGTTTCCCGCGCTGGAAGGGCTGTATCAGCAGATCGTGGCCGGACGGCCACTGTCGCACGCGCAGGTGCAGCGCGTGCTGGCAATCGAGCGTGGCGCGGCCACGCCGCCAAAGCTCAAGGCGCTGAACCTGCTCGATGTCTACACGGCGCACGTCAAGCTGCAATGGTTGACGGCCAGCGCCAATCGCGAAGATCGCATACGTTTTCTGCGCAGCCTGCATGACTGGCTGGCCAGACATCTGGTGCTGTCGGCCGCGCAGATCGAGGCGGCGGGCATTGTCATGCATCCGCACGCGTTCCGTTCCGCCTGGCCGAAGGAAGGCGAACCGGGCGGCCCTGGCGAACTGTTCTGAAGCGGTTCGGCGCGCATCGCGCATGACGCTGGCATCGGACGGGCGATTGGCGTTACATTGGGCGTACCTTCACCCGGCCCAGGCCTACTCCCCGCCATGCCTGCCAGTCCGACGTCGGCCGTTGCGCGCCAGTTCGCGCGCAGCTATGCCGAAGCCCGCCAGAAGTTCATCGATGCCGCTCATGGTTGCGGCGCCACCCTGACCGAGTTTCCCCACCCGACCGAAGTTGGGCGTGACGGCGAGACGCTGGCCATCGACGTCGCCTGGCTCGGGGCATCCGACACGACACGCGTGCTGATGGTGACATCGGGCACCCACGGCGCCGAGGGCTTCTGCGGATCGGGCGCCCAGGTAGCCATGCTGCACGATACCGGACTGCATGCCGATTGCCGCCGCGCCGGTTGGGCACTGATGCTCGTGCATGCGGTGAACCCCTACGGGTTCTCGCACTTGCGCCGCGTCAACGAGGACAACGTCGACCTGAATCGTAATTTCATGGATTTCGACCGGCCGCTGCCGTTGAATCCGGCCTATGCCGAAGTGGCGCCGCTGCTGCTGCCGGTGCAATGGCCGCCGTCCTGCGACGAACACACCGCGCTGATGAAGGCCGTGGCCCAGAAGGGGATGGACTGGTATCAGGCCGCCGTCAGCGCCGGCCAGTACCAGGATGCCGCCGGCATGTTCTTTGGCGGCCAGAAGTCCACGTGGAGCAACTACACGCTGCGGCGCATCCTGGCCCGGTTCGGCGCGGGCCGCACCGTGCTGCGCTGGATCGACGTGCATACGGGCCTGGGCCCGTGGGGCTATGGCGAACCGATCTACATGGGGCCGGACGCACCGGAGCAACTGGGCAAGGCGCGGGCGATCTGGGGCGGCAGCGTCACATCGATCTACGACGGGTCGTCCACGTCGGCCAATCTCACCGGCCTGGCCTGGCAGGCAGTGCCGCAGACCCTGCCATCGATCGACTATGCTGGCATAGCACTCGAATTCGGCACGTTGCCGCTGGCCGAAGTGCTGGATGCCTTGCGCGGCGATCACTGGCTGCATGTGCATCCGGAGGCGGACGAAAACCAGCGGGCGCTGATCAAGCAGACGGTATGGAAAGCGTTCTACGGCGATACCGACGACTGGCGCGAGGGCGTGGTGGCACAGGTGACCGAAGCCGTGCGCAAGGCCCTGGTCACTGCGGTGTAGGCACCCCCTCTAGCCGCCGCATCTTTCACCCACCTTTCAGCGTCCATTCGCTGGCGCTGATACCCGGTATTGCCGTTACCCGGTTGAAGCCACCGCCGCTGTCGCCCGACAATCGCACGCGGCGCGCGCTGTCGTTCCGTGGTTGCCATGTGCCTGCGACCGCGCGCCCAGACAGTACAGCAAAAACAAAAGGCATCGTTGCCCAGCCCCACATCCTCATCCGCCCCCGGCCGCAGCGGGCGGGCAGTTTCCGTGTGGTCCACATCGTGGTCCGGCCAGACTGGCCGGCTGGCAGCGTTCGCCTGTCCTGAGAAATTCCCATGCCCAGCTTCAACCCTTCGCGCCGTACGTTCCTGAAGACGAGCGTCGTGGCCGGGGTATCGGTTTGCATCGTGCCGCTTGCGGACAAGGCGGCCCTGGCCGCGCTGTTCGAAGACAGGCACCTGACGCCGGTGCAAACCGATCCCGCCACCGGCGCGCCGCGATTCCGTATCGACGGCATCGCCAAGGTCACCGGACAAAAGGTCTTTGCGCGCGATATCCGCGCCAAGGACATGCCACACTGGCCCGCCCAGCAATCGCACGCGTTTATCGTGCGCGCCACCCGGGCCGACCGCACCTTCGACGGCATCGACCTGAGCCTGCTCGGCGATGACCTGAAGCCCGACGTGGTCGTGACCGCCGCCGAACTGGAACGTGACGGTGTGAGCTTTCCGAAGTTCTATGGCGACGACATGCTGCTGCCCGCCGGCAAGACTCCGGCCTATCTGGGCCATGCCGTGGCGATCCTGATCTACCACGATTTCGCGCGCTTCCGTTTTGCCAAGGACAAGCTCAAGTTCCAGGACGGCATCGTGCGCTACGGCGCCCAGACCGGTGCGCTGGAACGCGATCCATGGGGCACGTTCCGCTTCGTGCGCGTGGGCGGTGCCACGCCGTTCGACGACGATGTGTTTTCCAGCCTCAAGAACGCGCCGGTCTTCCCGAGCGGCATGCGCAAGCACCTGCCGGTCTGGCCCGATGGCAAGGACCACGGCCAGCTGGGCGAGCAGGGCATGGCCCACGCCGGCAACATCCGCGATGAACTCGCCAGGCCGCCGGCCAACTGGCTGGTGCTCGACCGCGAGTACCACACGCAGTCCATCGACACCGCTGCGCTGGAGGCCGACAACGCCAACTGCTGGTACGACCGCGACAGCCAGACGCTGCATCTGGTGGTGCCAACCCAGTCGCCATCCGAAGTGGGCGAGTCGGCGGCTGAATTGCTGGCGCGCTGCAAGGCGGCCTTTCCTGTTGCAAAAGTGATCCTTCATCCTACCTACACGGTGGGCTACGGTTCGAAGGACCACTACAACTTCCCGTTCTACGGCCTGGTCACGGCGCTGTATGCGGGCGGAAAGCCGGTGCGGCTGGCGAACGACCGGTACGAGCAGTTCCAGACCTCGATCAAGCGCCACGCGTTCACGATGCGCTATCGCATCGGCGTGGACCGCCAGACGGGGCTGTTCCAGTCGTTCCAGGGCGACCTGGAGTGCAACGGCGGCGGCCGGATGAACTTCTCGCCGTCGGTTGCCATGGTGGGTGCCACGGCGGCGCAGTCGATCTATTACTTCCCGAAGAACGACCTGACGTCGGTGGCGATTGCCTCGCGCGCCATCGATGCGGGGTCCGCGCGCGGCTACGGCACGCTGCAGAGCATGGCCGCCACCGAAATGATGGTCGACGAGTTTGCCGAGCAGCTCAAGCTCGACCCGATCGACTTCCGCCTGAAGAACGCGCTGCGCTCGGGCATGAAGAACACGCAGGGTGCGATTCCGGCCGGCGCCATCCGCGTGGACGAGGTGCTGGAAGCGGCGCGTAAGCATCCGCTGTGGACGGGCCGTGCCACGAAAAAGGTTGCGTACGAGGCCGCCAATCCGGGCCATCGCTACGGGGTGGGCTTTGCCTGCGTGCAGAAGGATTTCGGCACTGGCGCCGACCATCGTTCGCTCGCGTGGAGATCGACGCGGACGGCAGGATTTCGCTGCATCACTCGGGCGCCGAAATCGGCACGGGCATGTCGACGTCGCAGGCGGTGGCGGTGGCGCGCTGGCTGGGCCATGCCGCCACGCAGGTCAATACGTCGGTCACGGACTGGCCCGAGTTACCCGTGGTGACCAGCGGCGACCCGTATCTGATGAGCCAGGCCGACCAGGACAAGCTGTCGCAGAACCCGCGCTGGTCGCCGGGCTATGCGTCGCCGGCCAGCGCCACGAATTCGGCGTATTACTTCACCCACAGCACGCGAGAAGCGGCGCGCGTGGTGTTCATGCACGGCCTGTGGCCGGCCGCGATGGCGATCTGGAGCCAGGGCATCGGCGGCGGCCAGGTCACGTCGCTGGTGGTGCGCGTGGAAGATGCGCGCTGGGTGGACGGCAAGCTCAGCGCCGGCGGCCTGCAGGCGCTGCCGTTCGCGCAGATCGTCAGGAAGGCGCACGAACTGGGCCTGGTGACCGGCGCCACGGTACACGTGTTCAACCGCTGGCAGTGGACCGAGGCCGATTTCGTGGTCAACGGCCAGGCCGTGCGGCTGCCCGTGGACGGGCTGTCGGTGCGGCTGGGCAACGGCAACGCCGGCGGCAAGGCGGCTACGAAGGAGACCACGAAGGAGGCCACCAACGGCTACGACGTGCTTGATCGCCGCAAGGTGTACATCGCCCCGGTGCAGCGCAACAACGCGGCAGTCACGTACTACAGCGCGGTGGGCACGCTGGTGGAACTGTCCGTGCACGAGGCCAGCGGCAAGGTCAGCATCCTGAAGCACCACTCGATCATGGAGTGCGGCACGCAGATTTCGCCTGACCTGGTGTCGGGGCAGCTGCAGGGCGGCCTGGCGATGGGCATCGGCCACGCGCTGCACGAATACCTGCCGCTGTACGAGGACGGGCCGGGTAACGGCACGTGGAATTTCAACCGCTACCACTTGCCGCGCGCCAGCGACGTGGCCGTGTGGGCCCAGACCGGCACCGTGCTGCCGCCGGTCAGCGAGACCGACCCGCCCAAGGGCATCGCCGAGGTGGTGATGATTCCGGTGGTGGGCGCCATCGTCAACGGCATCGCGCACGCGATTGGCCATCGATTCACCGATCTGCCGGTGACACCCGCAAAGATTCAGGAGGTACTGGCATGATCGCCACGCAACCGTTGTCTCTCCATCTCAACGGCAAGGATGTCGGCCCGGTCGACGTGCCGGTCGGTCTGATGATGATCGACTTCCTTCACGAATACATGAACCTGACCGGCTCGCGGCTGGGCTGCGGCCAGGGCGTCTGCCACGCGTGCGTGGCTATCCTGGACCATCCGGACGGCACCAGCGAGACGATCCGCACCTGCATCACGGGCGCGCATTTCTTCCAGGGCAAGAAGGTGCGCACCGTGGAAGCCCACGGCAAGCGCAACGAGCAGGGCGAGGTGGTGGAAGTCACCCCGGTCCAGCAGGCCTACCTGGACCATTTCAGCTTCCAGTGCGGCTACTGCACGCCGGGCTTCGTCAATGGCGCCACGGTGCTGGTGGAAAGCCTCAAGCGCAAGCCGGTAGCCGAAGCCAAAGTCGAGGAAACCATCACCAGGGCGCTGGACGGGCACATCTGCCGATGCACGGGCTATGTGCGCTACTACGAGGCGGTCAAGGACGTGGTGATGAACACGCCCGGCTGTGTCGTGAAGGGGCGCGCGGCATGATGACGCATCCACGATGGTTTGCCGCGCTGGCGGCATCGGCCACGCTGACGCTGGCCGGATGTGGCGCGGGCACGCCCGATATTCCGCCGGCCGCCGACCAGGCGCCGACGACCAAGCTGTCTGCCGCCGAGCAGATCGAACGCGGCCGCTACCTGGTGCGGGCGGCCGACTGCGCGGCCTGCCACACGGCGCCCAATGGCGCGCCGTTTGCCGGGGGCTACGAACTGGCCTCGCCGTTCGGCAAGTTCTACGGCACCAATATCACGCCGGACAAGGACCACGGCATCGGCAAGTGGAGCGCCGAAGACTTCTACAAGGCGCTGCACGATGGCGTGTCGCCGGACAAGCATCTGTATCCGTCCATGCCGTATACGTCGTATCGCGGCCTGTCGCGCGCCGATACCGATGCCATGTACGCGTACCTGATGCAGCAGGTGAAGCCGGCCGCGGTGCCCAATCGCCCGCATGACCTCAGCTTCCCGTACAACATCCGGCTGGCGATGATCGGCTGGAACCTGCTGTTCCGGGACGACAAGCTGCCCGATGCGTCGCAGGGCGAGTCGCCGGCATGGATCCGCGGCCGCTACCTGAGCAATGCGCTCGGCCACTGCGCCGAATGCCATACCCCACGGGGCAAGTTCGGCCAGATGGATGGCGCGCGGCCGCTCAAGGGCGAGGTGCTGGCGCGTATCGGCGCACCCGATATCTCGCCGCAGGGGCTGGCTGCGCGCGGCTGGACCGATGCCGACCTGCAGACGTTCTTCCGCACCGGTATCGCACCACAGGGCTCGGCATTCGGCGAGATGTACCCGGTTGTCCATCTCAGCAGCCAGTACCTGAAGCCGGCCGATGTGGCCGCCATGACCACCTACCTGCTGGGCGACAAGCCGCTGGCGCCGGTGCCGCTCAAGCCCGTCAATGCCGATGCGCAGGTGATGGCAGCGGGCCGCCAGCATTACCTGGCGGTCTGCGCCGGCTGCCATGGCCGCGAGGGAGAGGGCAAGCCGCATGTGGCGGTGGCGATGCTCGGCAATTCGTCGGTGCGTAACGCGGACCCGCGCAACCTGATCGTGTCGATGCTCGACGGCATCGAGCGCCAGGACTTCCCGGGGCTGGAGAGCATGCAGGAGATGCCGGGGTTTGCCGCGCGCCTCACCGATGCCGACATGGCGGCACTGACCAACTACCTGCGGGCAACCTATGGCGGCCAGCCGGCCGACGTCACGCCCGACAAGGTCAAGGCGCTGCGTGCCAGCGACCCGGCGCACGCGCACTGACCGGCAGCCACCAGGGCCGCCTCCGCGTCCGGCCTAAATGTCGGCGCCGCTTTCCTCGATCAGCCATTGACGGAACGCGCGCGCCGCCGCCGGTTCGGCGCGGTCGCGCGGCCAGACCACGTAGTACCCACCGCCCAGCGACGCACTGGCGTCGCAGGCGCGCACCAGCAGGCCCGCCGCCAGGCAGCGGTCGATCATATGGCGCCACGCCAGCACGATGCCCTGGCCTTCGATAGCCATCTGCACCAGCACGGGATAGGTATTGGCAACCAGCTCGCGTTCGAAGCGGGTTTCGCGCAGGCCATTGCGCGCGAACCAGGCCGGCCACGACATCCAGATGCGCTGGGCATCCTCCAGCACCAGCAGCGATTCCTTCGGCAGATCCGAGACCTTCAGCGCGCGGCCGCCCAGGTACGACGGCGCGCAGACCGGAAAGACTTCCTCGTCGTAGAGCCGTTGCGCGGCAATGCCGCTGGGCGCGCCTTCGCGCAGGTAATACAGGCCGACATCGAAATCGGTGCCGGACAGCGACGCCAGGCTGTCGTTGACCACCAATCGCACATGGAAGTCCGGATGCCGGGCCCGGAACGCCGCCAGTCGCGGCGTGAGCCAGAGCACCGCCACGCCGGACGAGCAGGCCACGGTCAGCTCGACCTGGCCCTTGCGTTTCATCACGTCCTCGGTGGCTTCGGCGCAGCGCACCAGCAGCCGCTGCACCTGCTCGGCGTATTGCTGGCCGCTGACGGTCAGCCGCAGCGCGCGCGGCTCTCGCACGAACAGCTTCTTGCCCAGGAATCGCTCAAGCTGGGCCACCTGGCGGCTGATGGCGCTTTGCGTGAGATGGAGTTCGGCCGCGGCCTTGGTGAAGCTGCCATGGCGCATCGCGGATTCGAACGCGACCAGGCAGGGCAATGGGGGCAGGGGGGTGATGCGCATGGGGGCAGGCGTCTTGTTGGCAGGTGTTGCTGCCAATAATAGACGCAAGCCTTATGCCAGAGGGGATGTGGGTTGTTTCCGCTCTCCGTTCATGGGCGCGGGAGGAGGAGAGGGCCAGCGTCTCAAGACGCGAGGGCCTCGATTTGAACGGCCGTGCCCTCTCCCCCAACCCCTCTCCCGCAGGCGGGAGAGGGGAGCAAACCGCTGGCGGCTGTTTGGCCTATGGTCGTCTCCACTGTCCCATCCATCGGAAAGGGTGAGCAAGCCGTGGGGGGCTGATTGGCCTGTGGTTGTCTCCGCTCTCTGGTCCATGCGAGAGGGGAGCAAACCGTTGGCGGCTGATTTGCCCATGGTCGTCTCCACTCTCCCATCCATCGGAAAGGGTGAGCAAGCCGTGGGGAGCTGATTGGCCTGTGGTTGTCTCCGCGCTCTGGTCCATGCGAGAAGGGAGCAAACCGTTGGCGGCTGATTTGCCCATGGTCGTCTCCCCTCTCCCATTTATGGGAGAGGGGCGGGGGAGAGGGCGAGCCTGTCGTGGCCTTACGCCGTGTGGATCTTGCCCGCCTGCATCACCAGTTCGATGCGCGATGCCGGCCCGGCCAGTACTTCGATGTCCTGCAGCGGGTTGCCGTTGACCACCAGAACGTCGGCAATTGCGCCGGCCTTGATCACGCCAAGCTCGTCGTCGCGCTGCAGGATTTCCGCGGCGATCGACGTGGCGGAGCGCACCGCTTCCGCGTTGCCCAGCAGTTCGGCGCGGATGCGGAACTCCTCGGACTGGTACTGGTGCATCTCGCCCAGCAGGTCGGACCCGAAGCCCATCGGCACGCCGGCTTCGGCGTAGATCGCCAGCGAATCGCGCCCGGCCTGGCGCACGGTTTCGATCTTGGCGACGGAGTCGGCCGGCAGGCCAAGGCGGGCACCATCGCGGGCCAGGGCGTCGTAGGTGATCAGCGTCGGCACCACATAGGCGCCGTGCTCGCGCATCACGCGGGCGGCTGCCGCATCCACGAGGTTGCCGTGCTCGATGGTACGCACGCCGCAGCGGATGGCGCGGGTGATCGCCCGGCCCGTGTAGGCGTGGGCCATCACGTAGGTCTGCGCGGCCTCGGCCTCGGCCACGATGGCGCGGATCTCGTCCTCGCTGTACTGGGTGTTGCCGATCGGGTCGGTGGGCGACGCCACGCCACCCGATGCCATGATCTTGATCTGCGTGGCGCCTTTCTGGATTTCCTCGCGCACGGCCAGGCGCACCGCGTCCACGCCGTCGGCCACGCGGGCGATGGCACCGGCCCGGAATGCGCACGAGCATGGCTCCAGCGTGTCGGAGCGTGGCCGGAAGTCGCCATGTCCGCCGGTCTGCGACAGTGCCTTGCCCGACGGGAAGATGCGCGGCCCCGGGATCAGACCCGTAGCCACGGCCTGCGACAGGCCCCAGTCGGCGCCACCGGCATCGCGCACCGTGGTGAAGCCACGTTCGAGCATGCCGCGCATGATGGGCATGGCGCGGAAGGCCACCAGCACGTTGGGCTGCACCGCGTTCAGGCCCAGGTTTGCCAGCGATGCCAGCACGTGCACGTGCAGGTCGATCAGGCCCGGCATCACGGTCTTGCCGGTCACGTCGATGACCTTGGCCTGTGGCGCGTGGATCGGAGAGGCGCTGACGTCGACGATACGCTCGCCGTCGATCAGCACATCATGGCGCGGCAGCAGGGCGCCGCGAACGGGGTCGAGGACGTTGCCGCCCTGGAGCAGAATCTGGGTCATCGTGGGGTACGTCTGGACGACGGGTTACTTCGATTGCAGGTAGGCGGGTTCGCGCACCAGGCGCGTGCCGCAGAAGCTGATGGCGGCCGCGATCATCACGTAGATGGCCGGGGCCATGGTGCTGCCCGTGCTGGCGATCAGCCACGTGATAAAGAACGACGCAAAGCCGCCGAAGATCGTCACGGCCAGGTTGTAGGCCACCGACAGGCCGGTGGACAGCACCTTGGCCGGGAACAGTTCGGCAAACGCGGCCAGGATCGGGCCCGTGTAGGCGGCGATCAGCACGCCGAACACGATCTGGAACACCAGCAGCGAGCCCAGGCCCGGCGCGTGGTTGATATAGGCGAACATCGGCCAGGCCAGCACGAAGATCAGCGCGGCGGCGCCCGACAGCAGGCCACGGCGGCCCATGCGGTCGGCCATCCTGCCGACGATGGGGGCGAACACCATGATCGCCAGGCCACCGGCCATGCCGGCGACAAAGCCGGTGGATTGCGGCACCTTGAGCACCTTGACGGCGTAGGTCGGCATGTAGAACAGCAGCACGTAGGTGCAGACCGTCCATAGGATCACCATCGAGAAGCTGGCGGCGGTCTGGCGCGGGTAGTCGCGCAGCACTTCCTTGAGCGGCGAGTCGGTCTTGTCGGTGGTGGCCTGGAAGGTTGGGGTCTCGTCGAGGTTGTGACGGATATAGAAGCCGACCGGGCCGATGATCATGCCGATCAGGAACGGCAGGCGCCAGCCCCAGCTATTGAGCGCCTCGGGGCTCAGCGTGGCGGTGACGAAGGTGCCCACGGCGGCGCCCAGCAGCACGGCCACGCCGATACTGGCCTGGATCCAGCTCGAATAGTAGGCACGCTGGCGCTCGGGTGCGTATTCGGTCAGGAACGCGGTGGCGCCGCCCATTTCGCCGCCGGCGGAAAAGCCTTGCATCAGGCGCGCGATCACGATCAGCATCGGGGCAAACACGCCGATCTGGTCGTAGGTGGGCGCGATGCCGATCAGCGTGGTGCCGGCGGCCATCAGCAGGATGGTCAGCGACAGCGCCGCCTTGCGGCCCACGCGGTCGGCGTAGACGCCCAGGATGATGCCGCCCACGGGCCGCATGAAGAAGCCCACGCCGAACGTGGCCACGGCCAGCAGCAGCGAAGACAGGTCGTTTCCGGTGGGGAAGAACAGTTTGGCGATGATCACGGCGAAGAAGCTGTACACCGTGAAGTCGAACCATTCGAGGCCGTTGCCGATCACCGTGGCGATGATGGCGCGGCGGCGTTGACTGGCCCCGATCTGGGGCGCGGTCTCCGCAAAGGCGGGGGCGCTGGCTTGCATGTCTCTCTCTCCCTGTTTGGCAGAACGCTGGGAAGCCCTTTTATGACAGGCTCTGGCCGATGGTAGGGGCGTCGCGGTGACCGGAGAAACGAAATCTGCGCATGCAGGCATGACGCCAGCGCATGCGTGGCCTGCGCTGGCGTCGGGCTTGCCATGGTTTATGCCGTGCTGTTGACGCGTGTCAGCGCCCCCGTCACGCCGTGCGCGCACAGCAATTCCAGCTGTGCGGCCACTGTATCGATGAAGATCGTCGATTGCGCCAGGTCGCCAAACACGGGCGCAAAGCCGGCGACGGTCCGCACGCGGGCCTGTTCGCGTGTGCGGGCATCGAACAGTTTTTCGGTCTGGCGCGCGGCATCGGCCATCACGGCGGCCAGCGGCTGCGCCAGCGGGTCTTCGATCGGGAAGGCATTGCCGGCCTCGTCGTAGCCGCGCAGGAAGTGCAGCCAGGCGGCCACGCCCAGCGCCAGGCGCGCAAATGGCTGGCCGGCCGCAAGGCGGTCGCGGATCGGCGCCAGCAGGCGCTGTGGAATCTTCTGGGACCCGTCCATGGCGATCTGGCGCGTGCGATGCCCCAGCGCCGGATTGGTAAAACGCGGCAGCAGGCTGGCCCGATAGGCATCCACGTCGAGCCCCGGCAGCGGTGGCAGCGTGGGCTGCGTCTCGCGTTCCATGGTCTCCGAGATAAACGCATGCACGGCGGGCTGGGCGATCACGCGGTCGGTGGTGGGCCACCCCGCCAGCACGCCCATGTACGCCATCATCGACTGGCTGCCGTTGACCAGCCGGTGCTTGAGCACCTCGAACGGCCGGGCCTCGGCCACGAACTGCGCGCCGCCGGCCTCCCAGCGGGGGCGGCCCGCCGCGAAGCGATCCTCGATCACCCACTGGAAGAACGGCTCGCCCACCACGGGCCATGCGTCGTACAGGCCCAGCGCCGCCGACACATGCGCCACATCGTCGATGGTGGTCTTGGGCACGATGCGGTCCACCATCGTGTTTGGAAAGGTGCAGCGCGCCGCCACCCAGTCGTGCAGGGCCGGATCGATCTCGGCGCAGTACGCCAGCAGCACGCGGCGCAGCGTATCGCCGTTGCTGGCCAGGTTGTCGCAGGACAGCAGCGTGACCGGCCCCAGGCCGCGCTCCATGCGCCGCTGCAGGCCCAGCGCCAGGTAGCCGATGGCGGTGACGGGGTGCGACACGCCGGACAGGTCCTCGACGATGTCGCGGTCGGCCCGGTTCAGTTCGCCCGTGGCCGGATCGTGGCAGTAGCCCTTTTCGGTGACGGTCAGGCTGATGATGTGGGTGTCGCGATGGGCGATGCGGTCGAGCACGATCTCGGGATCTTCCTCGGCCACCAGCACACCCAGCACGGCGCCGATCACCTGCAGCGTTTCAGCGGTGGCGCTGCGCAGGGCCAGCGTGTACAGGCTTTCCTGCGGCTTGAGGGCATCGCGCGTGTCGGGCCGGCGCAGCGACACGCCGATGATGCCCCAGCGCTGCCCCTCGTCGCCCATGGCCTCGATGGCGGCTTCGGTGATCTCGGCCTGGTGGCCGCGATGGAAGGCGCCGATCCCCAGGTGAACAATGCCCGCGCGCAGGGTGTCGCGCGCGTACCCGGGACGCCGCACATGGGGCGGCAACGCGCCAAGCCGGGCAGGATGCAGACGCGGCAACTGTTCGATATCGCTCATCGTGGTCTCCTTGTCAGGCCTTCCCGTCAACGCTCAAAGCCCTGCGGCCGATCGCCACGGCCGCGCTCCCCCTGGCTACCAGTGCCACAGCGTGCCATCGTGCGCCAGCCGGTTCACCGGCAGGTAGGCGCGCTGGTACGGGTACTTCGCGGCCAGCGTTTCGTCGATATCCACGCCATGGCCCGGCGCATCGCCCGGGTACATCATGCCGTCCCGGAACGTGTACGCGTGCGGAAACACGGCGTCGGTCTCCTCGGTGTGGCGCATGTACTCCTGGATGCCGAAGTTGGGCACCCAGAGATCGAAATGCAGCGCCGCGCCCATGCAGGCTGGCGACAGGTCCGTGGCGCCGTGGCAGCCGGTGCGCACCTGGTACATCGCGGCAAAGTCGGCTATGCGCCGCAAATGGGTAATGCCGCCCGCATGGACCACCGTGGCACGAATATAGTCGATCAGCTGTTCCTCAAGCAGGGTCTTGCAGTCCCAGATGCTGTTGAAGATCTCGCCCACGGCCAGCGGCGTGACCGTGTGCTGGCGGATCAGGCGGAAGGCGCGCTGGTCTTCGGCGGGCGTGGCATCTTCCATCCAGAACAGCCGGAACGGCTCCAGCGACCTGCCCAGCCGCCCGGCCTCGATGGGCGTCAGCCGGTGATGCACATCGTGCAGCAGGTGGATGTCGGGGCCCACGGCGTCGCGCACCTTGTCGAACAGCTTCGGGGTGTGGTCCAGGTAGCGTTCGGTGCTCCAGTCGTGCTCGGACGGCAGGTTGGCATCGGCCGGCTCGTAGAACAGCCGGTCGCGCGACACGCCGTACACCTTGTTCAGACCCGGCACGCCAGACTGCGCGCGGATCGCCTTGTAGCCCATTTCCTTGTAGCGCAGCACTTCTTCCACGGTGTGGCCGATGTCGCTGCCGTTGGCGTGGCCGTAGACCATCACCCCGGTACGGCTCTTGCCGCCCAGCAGCTGGTACAGCGGCAGGTTGGCGGCCTTGGCCTTGATGTCCCACAGCGCCGTGTCCACGGCGGCAATCGCGCTCATGGTCACCGGGCCGCGCCGCCAGTAGGCGCCGCGGTACAGGTATTGCCAGATGTCCTCGATCTGGTGCGCGTCGCGCCCGATCAGGCACGGGATGACGTGATCCTCCAGATAACTGACCACGGACAGCTCGCGGCCATTGAGCGTGGCGTCGCCGATACCGGTCAGTCCTTCGTCGGTCTCGATCTTCAGCGTGACGAAGTTGCGTCCCGGGCAGCAGACGATAACGCGTGCGTTGGTGATCTTCATGCAGGTCTCCGGCTGTGCTGCGGTGGGTTACATCACGGCGCCAAGCGCCCAGGGCACGAATTCGTTCTGGCCGTAGCCGTGCTGTTCGCTGCGCGTGCGGCGGCCCGAGGCGGTGTCCAGCATCAGCCGGAAGATGGCCGCGCCCTTGTCGGCAATGGTCGATTCGCCGTCGAGGATGTCGCCGCAGTTGATGTCGATGTCCTCGGACTGGCGCTGCCACAGCGCGTTGTTGGTGGACAGCTTCAGCGACGGCGACGGCGCGCAGCCATAGGCCGAGCCCCGGCCCGTGGTAAAGCAGATCAGGTTGGCGCCGCCCGCCACCTGGCCGGTGGCCGACACGGGGTCGTAGCCCGGGGTGTCCATGAAGACCAGCCCGTGGGCGCGTACGGTTTCGGCAAACTCGTAGACGTCCACCAGATTGGTGGTGCCGCTCTTGGCAACCGCGCCCAGCGACTTTTCCAGGATGGTGGTCAGCCCCCCAGCCTTGTTGCCGGCGGACGGGTTGTTGTCCATGCTGCCGGCATTGCGCGCGGTGTAGGCCTCCCACCAGCGGATGCGGGCGATCAGCCGGTCGGCCACCGCCGCCGAAACGGCGCGGCGCGTCAGCAGGTGTTCGGCACCGTAGATCTCGGGCGTTTCCGACAGGATCGCCGTGCCGCCCTGTGCCACAAGCAGGTCCACCGCGGCGCCCAGCGCCGGATTGGCGGTGATACCCGAGTAGCCGTCGGAGCCGCCGCATTGCAGGCCCACGGTCAGATGGCTGGCCGGCACCGGCTGGCGCGTGACGCGGTTGGCATCGTCCAGCAGCGCCTTCACGACGCCCACGCCGCGTGCCACGGTCCTGGCCGTGCCGCCGGTGTCCTGGATATTGAAGCTGTGGAAGCGCGGCCCGTCGGCCAGCGCCGACAGGCCGGGCTCGGCCAGCAGCGCGTCGATCTGGTTGGTCTCGCAGCCCAGGCCCACCACCAGCACCGCGGCGAAGTTCGGATGCCGGGCGTAGCCGGCCAGCGTGCGGCGCAGCACGCGCAGGTTCTCGCCGTCGCTGTCGGTGGCGCAGCCCGCGCCGTGCGTCAACGCCACCACGCCATCCACGTTGGGATAGGGCGCCAGCGCCTCCGGGTGGATCTCGCGCCGGAAATGATCGGCAATGGCACGCGCCACGGTGGCCGAGCAGTTCACCGAGGTCAGGATGCCGATGTAGTTGCGCGTGGCGACGCGGCCATCGGCACGCACGATGCCGTCGAAGGTGGCCAGGGCGGTGGCTGGCGCGGTGTCGCGGACATCGCTGCCCGCCGCATAGTCGCGTGCAAAGTCGCCCATCGCCAGGTTGTGGGTATGCACATGCTGGCCCGGCGCGATGGCCTGGCGCGCGAACCCGATGATCTGGTTGTAGCGCCGCACCGGCGCGCCTTCGGCAATGGCACGTACGGCCACCTTGTGGCCCGGCGGTACCAGGCTGGCTACGGTGACGCCTTCCTGGTGCAGCACCGTGCCGGGCAGCAGCTGGCGGCATGCGATGACGATATCGTCGGCGGGATGGATCCGGATGACAGCCGGTGCGGACATGCGTGACCCTCCAGTGGCTTAGTTGGACCAGCCGCCGTCGATGACCTGGGCGGTGCCGGTGGTGAAGGCCGATTCGTCCGACGCCAGGTACACGGCCAGTGCGGCGATCTCGGCGGCCGTGCCGATGCGGCCCATCGGCTGGCGGGCGATGAAGTCGGCCTCCACCTGCGCCAGCGTGCGGCCGCTGGCCGTGGCCTGGTTGCCGATGCGCTGGCGCAGCGATGGCGACTCCACGGTGCCCGGGCAGATCGCGTTGCAGCGGATGCCGCGCGTGATGTAGTCGGCGGCCACGGCCTTGGTCATGCCGATCACGGCGGCCTTGCTGGCGCCATAGACAAAGCGGTTCGGCGCACCCTTGATGCTGCCGGCCACCGATGCCATGTTGATGATCGACCCGCTGCCGGCGTCGAGCATGGCGGGCAGGAACGCGCGCATCATGCGATACATGGCACGCACGTTCAGGTTCATCGAAAAATCAAAGGCCGCCTCGTCGCAATCGAGGATGGTGCCGTGGTGGACGAAACCGGCCCCGTTGAACAGCACGTGGATGCGGCCGATCTCGCGCGCCGCGCTATCGACGGCCGCGCCATCGGTCACGTCGAGCCGCCGCGTGGTGCAGCCGGGCAGGGCGGACAGCGCCGCCAGGGTTTCGGGGTTGATATCGGCGGCGATGACCTGGGCGCCTTCGCGCAGGAACGCTTCGGCCGTGGCACGGCCAATGCCCTGGCCGGCGGCCGTGACCAGCGCAATCTTGCCGGCGAGTCGTTGCGACATGGATGGCTCCTTATCGGTTCAAGCGGGTTTGTCTTGTCAGGAAACGGTGGCGCGCGCCGTGGCGCGGCGGTCGATGGCGGCCCAGTCCCAGTCGATGCCGAGCCCTGGCGAGTCAGGCGGCACGGCGTGGCCATCGGCAAATGCCACGCGGCTGTGCGTGATGGCATCGAGCTGCGGGATGTACTCGACCCACGGGGCGTTGGGCACCGCCGCACAGAGCGACACATGCAGCTCCATCAGGAAATGGGGGCAGACGGGCACGTTGCAGGCTTCGGCCAGGTGCGCCACCTTGAGCCACGGCGTGATGCCGCCCACGCGGGCCACATCGGCCTGCACGATCGAACAGGCGCCCTGGCGCAGGTAGTCGGCGAACTGGCCGATCGAGTAGAGCGATTCGCCCACGGCAACCGGCAGCGGGGTGGAGGCGGCCAGCCGGACATGGCCGGACAGGTCGTCGGCCGGCAGCGGTTCCTCGAACCACGACAGGCCCAGGCCTTCATAGTGGGACGCCCGCCGGATTGCCTCGGCCGACGTGAAGCACTGGTTGGCGTCGACCATCAGCGCGAAATGGTTGCCTACCGCCTCGCGCACGGCGTAGAGCCGGTCGAGATCCTCGGCCAGGTGCAGCTTGCCGACCTTGACCTTGGCGCCATGGAACCCGGCCTGTTTGGCCGACAGCGTGGCGTGGACCAGTTCGGTGCGCGACAGGTGCAGCCAGCCGCCTTCGGTGGAGTACATCGGCACGCGGTGCTGCGCCCCGCCTGCGGCCAGCCACAGCGGCTGGCCGTCGCGGCGGCAGCGCCAGTCCCACAGGGCCGTGTCGATGGCCGCCAGCGCCAGGCTCGTGATGGCGCCTACCGATGTGGCATGGGTGCTGAACATCAGGTCGTGCCAGATCTGCTCGATGCGGGCCGGGTCGCGGCCAATCAGCTGCGGCGCCAGGTGGTCGCGCAGCAGCGCCATGACCGACGAGCCGCCCGTGCCGATCGTATAGCTGTAGCCCGTGCCCTCGCCGCCGTCGTCGCAGCGGATGCGCACCATCGGCGTTTCCTGGGTAACGAACGACTGGATCGCATCGGAGCGTGCAACGGGAGGCTGGAGATCGACCTGCAGCAGTTCAACGTGCGTGATCGTCGTCATTTGCTGCCTACCAGGTTGGGCAGCCACAGCGTGATTTCGGGCACGTAGGTAATGGCGATCAGCGTCAGGAACAGCGGGATCAGCCACGGCAGGATAGCCACCGTGGTACGTTCCACCGACAGCCGCGCCACGCGCGCCAGCACGAACAGCACCATGCCAAGCGGCGGGTGCAGCAGGCCGATCATCAGGTTCAGCGTCATGATCAGGCCAAAGTGGATGGGGTCGATGCCGAGCTTGAGCACGATGGGCAGCAGGATCGGCACCAGGATCGTGATGGCCGCCGTGGTGTCGATAAAGCAGCCCACGATCAGGATCAGCACGTTCGCCAGCAGCAGGAACACCCACTTGTTGTGCGTGAAGCCCAGGATGGCGTCGGTCAGCGCCTGCGCGGCCTGGCTGGTGGTCAGCAGCCAGGCGAAGATCGACGCCGCCGTGACGATGAACAGCACCGAGGCGGTGGTTTCCACCGTATCGAGCGTGGCTTTTGCCAGCGCCCGCAGCGTCATCGACCGGTAGCGCACCAGCCCCAGGAACAGCGCCCAGATCACCGCGGCCACGGCGGCCTCGGTGGGCGTGAACCAGCCCAGCGTCATGCCGCCGATCAGGATCACGGGCGCCATCAGTGCCATCACGGCCGAAAAGTCGAAGTACCAGTCCAGCGCCAGCAGCACCACCAGCGCGATCATGGCCGCCATGTTGGTCGACATGCCGGCCGACACGGCCAGCCAGATCGCCATCGGGAAGGCCAGCACCACGATGATTTCCACCGTGGCCGAGCCGAGCAGCTTCCACGAGAACGCGGTGTCGCCGCCCCAGCCGCGCCGGTGCGCGATCCACGCCACGGTCGCCATCATGAACAGCGTCAGCACCAGTCCCGGCACGATGCCGGCCAGGAACAGCGAGCCGATCGACACATTGGCCATCATGCCGTAGATCACGAACGGCAGCGACGGCGGGATGATCGGGCCCAGCGTGGCCGATGCCGCTGTTACGCCCACGGCGAACTCGGTCTCGTAGCCATGGTCCTTCATCGCCTTGATCTCGATGGTGCCCAGGCCGGCCGCGTCGGCAATGGCCGTGCCGCTCATGCCCGAGAAGATCACCGAGCCGATGATGTTGACGTGGCCCAGCCCGCCGCGCATCCAGCCCACCAACGCCACCGCGAAGTTGTAGATGCGGCCGGTAATGCCGGCTACGTTCATCAGGTTGCCGGCCAGGATGAAGAACGGCACGGCCAGCAGCGGAAAGCTCTCCACGCCGGCGATCATGCGCTGGGCCAGGATCACGTCGGGCACGGTGCCGCTGGCCCAGATATAGAACAGCGACGCCAGCGCCATCGACACGGCCACCGGCATGCCTACCAGCATCAGCAGCAGGAACGAAGCAATCAGGATCCACATGCCGGGGCTCCTTAGTCGTCAAACGATTCGAAGGCTTCCGGGCGCTCCAGAATCGAATAGCCGTTACGCCAGTTTTGCCAGGTCACCTGGATCGATTGCCCCAGCATCAGCACAAAGCCGAGCAGGGCTGCCCAGTACACATAGTTCTTGTTCCATTCGATGGTGGTCATCGGCTCCTCGCCCACAATGCCGATGTACTTCCAGACCAGCCAGGCGGCGTAGCCCAGGAATGCCGTGCGCAGCACGTCGACCAGCGTGGACAGCACGCGCGCCGGGCCATGGGGCAGGTAGCGGTACAACAAGTCGACCTGGATATGGCGGCTCTTGCGCACGCACATCGATGCGCCGATGAAGACCACGCCGATCAGGCAGTAGGTGGCGAGTTCCTCGGTCCAGGCCAGAGAATCGTTCATCACGTAGCGCGTGAAGAACTGCATGAAGACCAGCAGCGTCATGACCCAGAACAGGCCCACGGTGAACCAGTCCTCGGCGGCGTAGCCGGAAAGGTCCACCGGCTGCGCATCGGCGGCCTCGAAGGTGTGGACGATTTCCTCGACGGAAGTCATGTGCGGGGCGCCTTCGGGCGGCGGCGCTTCGGTGCCCCGCTCAGGCATGGCTTGGGAACGCATTTCCATTGGATGTCTCCGTTCCTGCAGGTTGTCTCCCCGTTCCCGCAGGCGGGAGCCGGGAGCGGGGAGAGGGTGTCGGGGTTCTGCTGCCGACGCGTCGAAACTGGAACCGCCGGGCACTCTCCACCAACCCCTCTCCCACGTTGCGGGAGAGGGGAGACAACCCACAGACAAGCAAAACTTGTTACTTCACTGCCTGGATCTTTTCCCAGTCGGCCTTGCGATAGCCCTGCGACTCGACGCTGACGTTCTTGAGCACGGCATCGCGATACTCGGGGATGCTGACCTCCGTCACGGTGATGCCTTTCTGCTTGAACACGGCCACCAGCTCCTTCTCGCGCGCCACCACGTCGGCGGTGGCGCGGGCGGCGGCTTCCTGCGCCACGTCCAGGAACATCTTGCGTTCCGGCTCGGACAGCTTCTTCCAGAGCGCGCCCGAGACGATCGTGTTCAGGTGGTCGACGATATGGCCGGTCAGCACGATGTACTTCTGCACCTCGTAGAATTTCTTTGCCTCGATGGTGGTCAGCGGGTTTTCCTGCGCTTCGACGGTGCCGTTCTGCAGCGCCAGGTAGACCTCGGCGAAGGCAATCGGCGACGTGTTCACGCCGCAGGCCCGGGGCATTGCCAGGTACGCCGGCACGTCAGGCACGCGCATCTTCAGGCCCTTCATCTCGGTGCAGTGCGAGAACGGCTTGTTCGACGTGGACTGGCGCGTGCCGTAGTACGTGGTGGCCACGATATGGTTGCCGGTCTTCTGCTCGTAGCCGGCCGTCAGTTCCTTGTAGATGTCGCTCCTGGTGTAGGCCAGCAGGTGGTCGGGATTGCGGAAGATATACGGGTAGTACGTCACGCCGATGCGCGGGAACGACTTCGCCGCGAAGCTGGAGCCCGAGATAATGATGTCCACCGTGCCCATCGCCAGGCCCTGGTTGATATCGTTTTCCTTGCCCAGTTGCGACGCCGGGAACACGTCGATCTGGTACTTGCCGTTGCTGCGCTTTTTGATCTCGTCGGCGGCCCACACCGACCACTTGTGGAACGGCTCCGAAGTCTCATAGACATGGGCCCACTTGAGCTTGATCGGGGCAGCCTGCTGGGCCAGGGCGGGGGTGGTCAGGGTGGCGGCGAGCAGCAGGGCCGCACCGAGCATGGACGAAAACTGCCGGCGACGAAGCGTCATGGTTGTCTCCTTTTTCGGTGAAAGATCCGCCGGTCTTATTGGGGTGACCAGTCGGCATGCGAGGGCAAAACCTCACCCGGTCAACTGCACCTTGGTACTGCGGGATTTGTCTGCCGCCAGCCGGAACGCCTCGACGGCCTGCGCCAGCGGCAACTGCGCGGACAGCAGTGGCCGCACGTCGAGCCGCCGGGTGGTCAGGTACTGCACCGCCCAGTCGAACTCGCGGCCAAAGCGGAACGCGCCCACATAGTCGAGTTCGCGCGCCATGATGCTGTTGGCCGGAAAGTGCAAGCCTTCGGCGGGCAGGGTGCCTACCTGCACGATGCGCCCGCCCCGGCGCGTGGCCGTCAGGCACGTGCCCAGCGCCGCGGCGCTGCCGGCGGCCTCCAGGCTCACGTCGGCAATGTCCTGCAGTTCGCTGGCGGCCACCTGCGTGGTCAGGATGGTGTGGTCCGCGCCCACCGTGGCGGCCACGTCGAGGGGCCGCTGTGCGATATCGCACACGATGATGCGCGCCGCGCCGGCCAGTCGCGCGGCCATCACGGTCAGGCTGCCGATGGTGCCGCCGCCCGTGACCAGCACGGTCTTGCCGAGCAGTTCGCCGGCCCGGTTCACGCCGTGCAGCGCCACCGACAGCGGTTCGGCAAACGCCAGTTCGCCCAGCGAGATATCGGCATCGACGGGCGTGAGCTGCCTTTCGTGCATCAGGAAGTGCTGCCGGAACATGCCCTGCACGTGCGGAAACACGCTGGCGCTGCCCAGGAAACGCATGTTGCGGCAAAGGTTGTCGCG
This sequence comes from Cupriavidus sp. HE11, assembly GCF_056097175.1. Lineage (NCBI taxonomy): Bacteria > Pseudomonadati > Pseudomonadota > Betaproteobacteria > Burkholderiales > Burkholderiaceae > Cupriavidus > Cupriavidus sp. HE11. The sequence continues at coordinate 197,844 of NZ_CP184464.1, read as the reverse complement.
GCCGGCGCGGCAGTAGTCGCACTGGCCGCAGGCATGCGACGGATTGATCGCCACCTTCATGCCCGGCGCCACGCGCGTCACGGCGCTGCCCACCGCCTCGACGATGCCGGAGGCTTCGTGCCCCGGCGTCAGCGGTTCCTTGATGACGAACGCGCCGACCTTGCCGTGGAAGTAATAGTGCAGGTCCGACCCGCAGATGCCGGCCGCGCCCAGGCGCACCAGCACGTCATGCGCGCCCGGCGTGGCCGGGTCCACTTCGGTAAAGCGCAGGTCTTCGCTGGCGTGGATATGGCAGGTCAGGGACATCACGACTCCTCGCTGTGGACTTTCACGTCTTTGCCATGGCCCGGCCAGGCTGCGTAGAAGCGGTTGTGCGACAGTTCCAGGTGGTCGCACATCGCTGCGCGCGCCGCGTCGGGCGCGCCGGAGGCAATGGCCTTCACCACGGCACGGTGTTCGGCGATGGCGGCGGTCCAGCTTTCGGCGTTCTCGAAGTGGTTGCCGAACTGCGCGAACAGCGGGTTATGGCGCTCGTCGAACAACTCGGCCACCAGGCGCAGCAGCACGGCGTTCTCCGAGACCTCGGCGATGCGCAGATGGAACATGCGGTCGCCGCGCACGGGGATGTTGCCGCCGCCGGCTTCTTCTTCCATCAGCGCGATCGATTCGGCCAGTGCTTCCAGCAGCGCGGGCGAGCAGTGTCGCGCGGCACCGGCCGCCATTTCCCCCTCGATCACCTGGCGGGCCCGGATCACGTCCAGCGGCGTAGCGGCCACGATGCCGCCAGCGTGCGAGGCCGGTGGCGTGGCATCGGCCGCGCAGGCATAGATGCCCGATCCCATGCGGACTTCGACCAGGCCTTCCACCTCCAGCGCGATCAGCGCCTCGCGCACCGACGGGCGCGACACGCCCAGTTGCACCGCCAGATCGCGCTCGGGCGGCAGCCGCGCGCCTACGGGAAACTCGCCGCTTTCGATCAGCCGACGCAGCTGGTCGGCAATCTGGCGGTACAGACGACGCGGTTCGATCTGCTGAAGCGGCATGGGATATCCCGGGCAGGCAGCGGACAAATGGTCAAGCGGTCAGACCAATTTCTAGGAGACTTTGCGCGGTGCTTCAAGAAAAAGTTATGGCGCGCCGCAGCAGGGAACGCCGGTCTGGCGCGGCGCGGCGTATGGCGACGGACATTGAAGGGAGCAGGGAAGATATGACACCGCTGCATGCCAAAACTACCGCAAACAACGCCCATCTTCGCGATTTCTTCAATTTGGGCGTGTACGGCACATGCTTTGCAAGTGGCTGAAATCATTGAGGAAAGCTGGTCAAAGAGAAGCCGGAAGGACATCCGGCCATCATGCGGGCCCCGCATTTGCTACTAAGCTTCCTTGGGATTGCCCTGATTCTGGGGCAGTCTGACGTGTTCCATCTGTGAGGAGATCACGATGCAAACGAAGACGTTAATACCAGCCGTCCTGGTCGCCGCCGGCCTGCTGGCCGTACCACTCGCACAGGCCCAGCAGCAACAACCGATGCCGGGCCAGACCCAGCCGTCGGGTCCGACCCCCATGCCGTCCCCGGGCCAGGCAGGCGCCATGCCCCCGTCCGCGACACCCATGCCGCCGGCTACCAGCGGCAAGCATGGCATGTCGCACAAGGGACAGAGCTCCGGCTCGCAAGGCGGCATGTCCTCTGGCGGCATGTCGCAGGACTCGATGTCCGGTCAGTCGGGCTCGATGCCGATGGGCGCGCAGTCGCCTTACTCGCCCAAGAAATGGAACAAGGGCGACAAGCTGCCGACCGAATTCCGCGACCGGCAGTACGTGATCGACAAGTACAAGGACTACAACCTGCCCGCGCCCAAGAAGGGCTACCACTGGGTGGGCGTCGGCGCCGACTACTATCAGGTGTCGTCGAACGGCACGATCTATTCGGTGGGGCCGGGAGGCTGAGCCGGGTAGGCGTGCTACCAAGAAAAACGCCGCGATTTCCGCGGCGTTTTTTATGGTGTGCGACCAGCGCCGTACATCAGATACAAGACGTGGCGCTGGTTCGATGCCCAGGGATCAATCCGGCAACGCGTCGTACGTCACCAGGAATACCTGGTCATCACCCGCGCTGACCGACAGCCAGACGATGTCCAGATCCGGGAAGGCGGCTTCCACGTTGTCATGCTCGTTGCCGATTTCCACCACAAGCACGCCGCCCGGGTTCAGGCGTTTCTTGGCGCCGGCAATGATCCGGCGCACCACGTCCATGCCATCGTCGCCGCCGGCCAGCGCCAGGCGCGGCTCGGCCAGGTACTCGGCCGGCAGTTCGCGCATCGACTGCTCGTTGACGTAGGGCGGGTTCGTCAGGATCACGTCGTACGTGGCGCCCGAGGGCAGCGGGCCGTAGAGGTCGCCTTCGAATAGCGCGATGCGCTCTTCCATCTTGTAGTCCGCCACATTGCGGCGGGCCACGGCCAGGGCGTCGGAGGAGATGTCCACGGCGTCGATGCGGGCGTTCGGCCAGACATGCGCGGCGATGATCGGCAGGCAGCCCGAGCCAGTGCAGAGTTCCAGCACCGGTCCGATCTGCCCGATATCGCCCAGCCACGGCTCCAGGCCGTCTTGTAGCAGTTCGCCGATAAAGCTGCGCGGCACGATCACGCGCGAATCCACGTAGAAGCGCAGGCCATGCATGAACGCTTCATGGGTGATGTACGCAGCCGGCACGCGTTCGGTAACGCGGCGGTCGATCACCTTCAGCACCGCGTCGACTTCCTCGGGCAGCAGGCGGGCGTCCAGGAACGGGTCGAGCGTGTCGAGCGGCAGGTTCAGCGTATGCAGCACCAGGTAGGCCGCTTCGTCGTACGCGTTGGCGCTGCCGTGGCCGAATGACAGCCGGGCGGCGGTAAATCGGGAAACGGCCAGGCGCAGCAGGTCGCGGACGGTCTTCAGGGGAGATGGGGTAGCCATGGTGGTTGGTCGCTCCAATAGTCAGTCGATCAGGCGATCAGGCAATCAGGCGTTCCAGCACGCCACGGTAAACATTCTTGAGCGGCTCGATGAAGCGCACTTCCACGTGTTCGTCGATCTTGTGGATGCTGGCGTTCGGCGGGCCGAATTCAATCACCTGCGGGCAGATCCTGGCAATGAAGCGGCCATCGGACGTGCCGCCCGTGGTCGACAGCTCGGTCGTCACGCCGCATTCGGCGGCAATGGCGGCCGACAGCGCTTCGGACAGATCGCCGCGCGGCGTCAGGAACGGCTCGCCGCCCAGCGTCCAGTCCAGTGTGTATTCCAGGCCGTGCTGGTCCAGGATGGCATGGACGCGCTGCTTCAGGCCGTCCGGCGTGCTGGCCGTCGAGAAGCGGAAGTTGAAATCGATGGTCACGTGGCCCGGAATCACGTTGGTGGCGCCGGTGCCCGCGTGGATATTCGACATCTGCCACGTGGTGGGCGGGAAGTACTCGTTGCCCTGGTCCCACGTCTCGGCCACCAGCGCGGTCAGCGCCGGTGTGGCCAGGTGGATCGGGTTGCGTGCCAGGTGCGGGTAGGCGATATGGCCCTGCACGCCCTTGACCGTAAGCTTGCCCGACAGCGATCCACGGCGGCCGTTCTTGACCATGTCGCCCAGCGTGTCGACCGAAGTGGGCTCGCCCACCACGCAGTAGTCCAGGCGTTCGCCACGGGCCTTCAGCGCTTCCACCACCTTCACGGTGCCGTCGTGCGCGGGGCCTTCCTCGTCGCTGGTGATCAGGAACGCGATCGAACCGGCGTGGTCGGGGTGCTGGGCGATGAATTCCTCGCAGGCCACCACGAAACCGGCAATCGACGTCTTCATGTCGGCCGCGCCACGGCCGTAGAGCTTGCCGTCGCGGTGCGTGGGCTCGAATGGGTCAGACGACCATTGCTCCAGCGGGCCGGTCGGCACCACGTCGGTGTGGCCGGCAAAGGCCAGCAGCTTGCCCGCCGTGCCCTGCGTGCCGCGCTTGACCGCCCACAGGTTGGTCACGCGGAAGGTGTCAGGGCCGCTGACGATGTTCTCGCAGGTAAAGCCAATCGCGGACAGGCGCGCTTCCAGCACGGACTGGCAGCCTTCGTCGGCAGGGGTGACCGAGCGGCGGCGCATCAGGTCTTCGGTCAGGGCAAGGGTCGGGTTCATGGTGCGGGGTGGTGCGAAATTCGTTTCTTCAGAACAGCGAGGCGTATGTGTCGGCGGAAAAACCCACGCTGACATTGCCATCGCGATCCAGTACCGGGCGCTTGATCAGCGACGGGCTGGTCTGCATCAGGGCCACGGCGCCGGCCTCGCTTTCCGCCTTCGACTTGTCGGCGTCGGAAAGCGCGCGGTACGTCGTGCCTTTCTTGTTCAGCAGCGTGGTCAGCGGCACGTGCTTGAGCCAGGCGCGCAACATCTTTTCGTCGACGCCTTGCTTCTTGAAATCGTGGAACGTGTAGTCGACGCCGTTCGATTCCAGCCACGTGCGGGCCTTCTTGACGGTGTCGCAGTTGGGAATGCCGTAGAGCAGGACGGTCATGGTGCGTGCAATCGGAACGAGGTTAACGGAACAGCAGGTTGATCGCGATGATCAGCCCGCCCAGGCCGAATGCCACGCCGGCCATGGCCACGGCCGTCATCAGGCGCAGCCGGCGGTCCAGGCGCGCGGCCTCGCGGCGCAGGGCCTCGATGGTGATCGCATGCTGCTCGGCCAGCAGCTTGACCGCCTCGGCCTGCTGCACGGCGGCCGCTTCCAGTTCCGCGATGCGTGCGGCCGGGTCGCGCGGCGGCTCGGCGTCGGCCGCCTGCGCGCCTTCATCCTTGCGCTTGCCTTTCTTGAGCTTCTCGATGGTCTTGTTGGCCTGTTCGAGAATGGTGGGCAGCAGGGATAGCACGGTACTGACGGTGGCGGGGTCGAGGGCCATGAGTCGCTTGCGGAGGGATGGCATCGGCGGGATGTTGGACCGCCGCCGGGGCGGCCCGGCGGCAGGGTGCGGCTTGAAGGATCCGTTGGATCAGTCGCGCAGCAGGTCGTTCAGGCTGGTCTTGGCGCGGGTTTGCGCGTCCACCTTCTTCACGATCACGGCGCAGTACAGGCTGTACTTGCCATCCTTGGACGGCAGGTTGCCGGCCACCACGACCGAACCGGCCGGCACGCGGCCGTAGTGGATCTCGCCCGTTTCGCGGTCGTAGATCTTGGTCGACTGGCCCAGGTACACGCCCATCGAGATCACCGAGTTTTCTTCGACGATCACGCCTTCCACGACTTCCGAGCGGGCGCCAATGAAGCAGTTGTCTTCGATGATCACCGGGTTGGCCTGCAGCGGCTCCAGCACGCCGCCGATGCCCACGCCACCCGACAGGTGAACGTTCTTGCCGATCTGTGCGCACGAACCGACGGTGGCCCAGGTGTCGACCATCGTGCCTTCGTCCACATAGGCGCCGATGTTCACGTACGACGGCATCAGCACGGCGTTCTTGGCGATGAACGAACCACGGCGGGCCACGGCTGGCGGCACCACGCGGAAGCCGGCCTTGGCGAAGTCGTCCTGGCTCCAGTTGGCGAACTTGGTCGGCACCTTGTCGTAGAACTGGGCAAAGCCGCCGGCGCTCATCGGCGCGTTGTCTTCCAGGCGGAACGACAGCAGCACGGCCTTCTTGACCCACTGGTTGACGATCCAGTCCTGGCCTTGCTTCTCGGCCACACGCAGCGTACCGGCGTCCAGTTGCGAGATCACGTTGGCCACGGCTTCGCGGATATCGTTCGGCGCGGACTTCGGCGACAGGCTGGTGCGGTCTTCCCAGGCCTGGTCGATCAGGGCTTGCAGAGCTTGCGTCATGATGGTGTTCTCAGTGGTGATTTGTGTGAGAGAGGCGGCGCCGGTGGCAGGGGCCCCGGCGTCAGGGCATTCGATCGGTGAAGCAGGGTGAAGCGTCGGCGCCAGGTCTGTCAGCCCAGCGACTTGCAGAATTCGACAATCCGGCGCGCACCTTCCAGGCACTCGTCGGGCGTGGCTACCAGCGCCATCCGTACGCGGTTGGTGCCCGGGTTCGCCCCGTGGGCATCGCGCGCCAGGTAGCTGCCCGGCAGCACGGCCACGTTCTGCTCGGCCAGCAGGCGCACGGCAAACTCGGTGTCGCTCAGGCCCGTGCGCGACACATCGGCCCACAGGTAGAACGCCGCGTCGGGCAGCGCCACGTCCAGCACTTCGGCCAGCAGCGGCGTGACTTCGGCAAACTTGCGCACATAGGCAGCACGGTTGTCGCGCACGTGTGCCTCGTCGTTCCAGGCGGCAGCGCTGGCAGCCTGCACGGCCGGATTCAGCGCGGCACCGTGGTAGGTGCGGTACAGCAGGAATTTCTTCAGGATTGCGGCGTCGCCGGCCACGAAGCCCGAGCGCAGGCCCGGCACGTTCGAGCGCTTGGACAGGCTCGAGAACATCACCAGGCGCTCGAATCCGCGGCCCAGCCTGTGGGCGGCTTCCAGCGCGCCCAGCGGCGGCGTGGCTTCGTCGAAATAGATCTCGGAATAGCACTCGTCCGAGGCGATCACGAATCCGTAGCGATCCGACAGCTCGAACAGCTGCTTCCAGTCTTCCAGCGACAGCACGGCGCCCGTGGGGTTGCCCGGCGAGCAGACATAGAGCAGCTGGACGTTCGGCCAGACATCGGCATCGATCTGGTCGAAGGCCGGGGCGAAGTTGCGCGCCGGGTCGCTGTTGGCGAAGACCGGGCGGGCACCGGCCAGCAGGGCCGCGCCTTCATAGATCTGGTAGAACGGATTCGGGCACAGCACCAGCGGATTGGGCTGGCTCGCGTCGATCACGGTCTGGGCGAACGCAAACAGCGCCTCGCGCGACCCGCTGACCGGCAGCACCTCGGTTGCGGCATCGACCTTCGGCAGGTGGTACCGGCGCTCCAGCCAGCCGGCAATGGTCTGGCGCAGCGCGTCGGTGCCAGCCGTGGCCGGATAGACGGCCAGTCCGGACAGCGACGCGGTCATCGCGTCCTTGATGAACTGCGGCGTCGGATGCTTGGGTTCGCCAATGCCAAAACTGATGGCCGGCTTGTCGGCCGGTTTCACATCGGCCACCAGCACGCGCAGTTTCTCGAAAGGGTAGGTCTGGAGCAGGTCGAGGCGCGGATTCACGGTGGCAGGCGGCGGGGCGGTTGAAACGCAGCAGTATATCGCGCCGGGCACATGACCGGAAAGCGAGGGGCGGGAACAGCTACCCCCTCGATGGGCCAGGCAACCGTCACGCGGGGCAAGGCCGTCCGATATCCGTGCTGTTTCAGACACGTCTCATTTCCATCGCTCGTCCGAGCGGCCAGACTGGGCGCTCCATCAATACTCTGGGCAATGTGGAAATGACGCCATGGAAGGGTGACTGGCGGCTGCAGGATCACGCGATGCGGATTTTCTGGGCGGTGTCGTGCAGCCTGTTGATTATCGTGACCTATTCCGGTTACGAACGTGTACTGGCGCTGCGGCGAAATTTCGATATTTTCTCGTATGCGGGCACGGTGGCGACACTGGTAGGCTTGATTATCGCGGTCTGCGAAGTACTCAATGGGCTAAGGGTTTCGAGGTCGATTCAACATGAGGCCCGGGCTGTGTTGTCGCAGGCAAATCGCGTCGACACCGCGGCAGGCATCGGTCACTGTGTCTCGGCGCTGAATGAAGTCATATCGTACGTCAACCAGAATGATTATCGATTTGCGTGGCGCTGTTTTGTTTTCTTCAGGAAGACGTACGTCAGGATATTTTCGAAGGCGTCTGGCGATGAAAATCCGGATGGGCTGAACGTACTGGGACAAATCGAGGAGGTATTTGCCTATGCGTTGAACCGCGGGGTGCCTGGCCACCTGTCGAGGGTGCAGAAGAATGAACTGCTCAAGAAATTACTGCAGGTGAAGCAGGAAATCGAGGTGAACAATCCGGGTGGAGGGAAAATCGATGTTGCCCTGTAGTGTTTCGAATATGCTCATTCGTTTGCGCGAGAAAACCGAAAGCGGCGATATGGCTTGGGATTTCGATGAAATGGAATCTGCAGTGCAGGCGGAGCTGCCGAAATTCGGGATCCAGTTGCGGTACAACTACAGTCTGACCGAGCACGTTCCCGAATTCAGGGTCGTATTTACCAGGAAGTTGACGGGCAAGGATTATTTTTTCTGGACCGACGAGCGATGCGGGGATTACCAGGTGGTACGTCGCCTTTATGATTGCGCACTGGCGTCGGAGCTGGAAGCCGATTTCGACGTGGACTGAATCTCCGAATCGCATTCGACTTGCCGGCGGGGAAAGCCGACCACGCCCGCCCGCACCGCCTGTCCGTTCAATACAGCATCACCCGCGACACCATTGCTACGATGGGCCGGCGCACCAGGTCTTCGAGCCGCGAATGCAGGTGCAGGGGGCGCAGCAGCATCTTGACCGTCATCTCGATCGGCAGGTGGCGCCGGACCACCGCGCTGCAGCGCGAATTCAGGGCGCGGACTTCGCGATCCGGCACGTCTTCGCGGTTCTGCTCGATGCGCAGCACGTTCCGCAGGGCGATTTCGGCGTCTTCGTTCTTGATTTCCAGCAACCGGCGCGCAAGGGCGGCCAGCACCTTGGCCCGGCCTAGCTGCTCGCGGTCGCTCAAGTCGTTGAAATAACGGAAGAAGTGCTTGTAGTGACGGACTTCGTCATTGGCGATGCGGCGCGTCAGGTTGCGCAGCACGGGCTCGTCGCTGGCCTGTTCCAGCGCCCGGTAATAGGTGGCAGTCCCGGTTTCCACCACGCAGCGCGCGGCCATTTCCAGGGCCTGGGTGCGCTCGAAATTGTCGACGGAGCAGGTCTTGCTGTATTCGTCGAAGAACCGCTGGTAGCCACGCTTCCAGTCGAATTCGGGCCAGACATGCTCGACATAGCGGCGCAGCGCCAGGCCGTGCTGCAGTTCCTCGGATTCCCAGTGCTCCGACAGCCATTCGGCCGCGTCGGGCACGTCGGCATAGTACTGGGCCAGGTTGCCGGCGTAGGTGTCGGACCCGCTCTCGATGAACGAGGCGCCGGTCAGCAGGTAGAAGAGTGTGCGGTCGTCGCGTACCCGTGCGACGTCGATGGCGTCGTAGTCGATCTCGGACACGGACCACGGCAGGTCACCCGGCATCGCGGCCGGTGGCGTTGGGGTCATGCTCAGTCCTCCAAACTGCTGCGCTGCAGGCGATCAAGCTTCAGACTGGCCGCGGGCGCCATGCGACAACACCTGGCATGGCGGAGCGACGGGCGCGGCGCATTCGGGAGGGGCCCCGGGATCACGCCGGCATCTCCAGAGACTAGCACTAACCCTGAGAAGTTTCCGGCGGATTTGCCGACGTGACGTTTTCATGAAACAACGCCGCCGCCTAGAAAGTGCTTGCAGCAACGCCTGCAAGCCACGGAAATACAAAGCTTTTTCAAGTCAGCTCATGACCCCTTCGTGATGGGTGCAACGGTGGCGAAAACGGCCGGTCAATGGATTGGCGATGGTATGATTAGCGCCAATCTATCGGGCACCGGGGGCAGTTTGCGGCGCAGGCGTCACGCCTTGCCGTGTGCTCCGGCGTGGGCCCGGCGTTTCCAATTTCGTATCGCCCAAACCACACGACAACCGTGCGACTGTCCTCGATCAAACTGGCGGGCTTCAAGTCCTTCGTCGATCCCACCAATTTTCAAGTGCCGGGCCAGCTGGTCGGCATCGTAGGTCCCAACGGCTGCGGTAAATCCAACATCATCGACGCGGTGCGCTGGGTGCTTGGCGAATCACGCGCGTCGGAACTGCGTGGCGAATCCATGCAGGACGTGATCTTCAACGGATCCACCGCGCGCAAGCAGGCGGGCCGCGCCAGCGTGGAACTGGTGTTCGACAACGCCGAGGGCCGCGCCGCCGGCCAGTGGAGCCAGTACGCCGAAGTGGCGGTCAAGCGCGTGCTGACCCGCGACGGCACGTCTTCGTACTACATCAACAACCAGGCGGTGCGCCGCAAGGACATCCAGGACATCTTCCTGGGCACCGGCCTGGGGCCGCGCGCCTACGCCATCATCGGGCAGGGCATGATCTCGCGGATCATCGAGGCCAAGCCCGACGACATGCGGATCTTCCTGGAGGAAGCCGCAGGCGTATCGAAGTACAAGGAACGCCGCCGCGAGACCGAGAACCGGCTGGGCGACACGCGCGAAAACCTGACCCGCGTGGAAGATATCCTGCGCGAACTGGGCAACAACCTCGAAAAGCTTGAAGGCCAGGCCGAGGTGGCGCAACGCTTCCGCCAACTGCAGTCCGAAGGCGAGGAAAAGCAGCACCTGCTGTGGCTGCTGCGCAAGCGCGAAGCCCTGGCCGAGCAGGAACGCCATGCGCGCGCCATCGACCAGGCACAGATCGACCTCGAAGCCCAGACCGCGCAATTGCGCCATGTCGAGGCGGAACTCGAAACGATGCGCGCCGCGCACTACGCCGCATCCGATGGCATGCACGTCGCGCAGGGTGCGCTGTACGAGGCCAATGCCGAAGTCAGCAAGCTCGAGGCCGAGATCCGCTATGTGGTGGAGTCGCGCAACCGCCTGCAGGCGCAGATCGCGGCGCTGACCGCCCAGCGCGAGCAGTGGCAGGGCAAGGCCGACCAGGCCAATGACGATATCGCGCAGGCCGAGGAAGACCTGGCGCTGTCCGAAGCCCGCACGATCGAGGCCCAGGACGCCGTGGCGCAGAAGAGCGATGAACTGCCGACCCTGGAAGGCCAGTGGCGCGACGCCCAGCAGAAGCTCAACGACCAGCGCAGCGGCATCATGCAGGCCGAACAGGCGCTGAAGCTGGAGGCCGCCCACCAGCGCAATGCCAACCAGATGCTGCAGCAGCTGGAGCAGCGCAAGGAACGCCTGAAGGGCGAGGAGCAAGGGCTGGACCGTCCCGACGAGGTGCGGCTCGAAGAGCTGCGCATGGACCTGGCCGAGCAGGAAGCGACGCTCGAGGAGGCCCAGGCGTCGCTGATGGACGCCGAGGAATCGGTGCCGCGCCTGGACACCGAGCGCCGTGCGGCGCAGGAGCGCGTGCAGAGCGAGACGGCCGCGATTGCATCGCTGGACGCCCGCCTGACGGCGCTGCGCCAGCTGCAGGAAAGCGTGCAGACCGACGGCAAGGTCCAGCCGTGGCTGGAACGTCATGGCCTGGCTGAACTGCCGCGCCTGTGGAAGAAGGTCCATATCGAAGCGGGCTGGGAAAACGCGCTCGAATCGGTGCTGCGCGAAAAGCTCGCCGCACTGGAAGTGTCGAACCTGGACTGGGTCAAGGGCTTCCTGTCCGACGCCCCGCCGTCCAAGCTTGCCTTCTATACGCCGCCGCCCGCCGCGCGCCCGGTAGAAGCCCCGGCGGGCCTGCGTCCGCTGATGGCCCTGGTGCAGATCACCGAGCCCGGCATCCGTGCCGTGATGCAGGACTGGCTGGCCGACATCTACACGGCCACCGACATGTCGCAGGCGCTGTCGGCACGTGGCACGCTGCCCGAGGGTGCGCAGTTCGTGGTGGCCGAAGGCCATCTGGTGGGCCGCAATGCGATCCAGATCTACGCCGCCGATTCCGAGCAGGCCGGCATGCTGGCCCGCGAGCAGGAGATCGAGAACCTGCAGAAGCAGTCGCGCGCGCAGATGCTGCTGTCCGACGAGGCCAGGTCCAATGCCGTGCGCGCCGAAACGGCGTACACGCATGCCAGCACGACGCTCATCGAGGCGCGTGCGCGCGCCGAGCAGGCCACGCGCCGCGTGCATGCGCTGCAAATGGACGTGCTGAAGCTGTCGCAGGCCATGGAGCGCTTTTCGGCGCGTAGCAACCAGATCCGCGAGGAACTGGGCGAGATCGACGCGCAGATCGACGAGCAGCGCGCCATCCGTGCCGAATCCGAGGCCAGCTTCGAGCAGCACGACACCAGCCTGGCCGAACTGCAGGCATCGCACGAAGACCAGCAGATGGCTTTCGATGCACTGGATACCAGGCTGACCAACGCGCGCCAGCAGCTGCGCGACATGGAACGTGGCGCCCAGGAAGCGGTGTTTGCCGAACGCAACCTGGCCGGCCGTATCGACGAACTGCGCCGCAATATCCAGATGGCCGCCGACCAGAGCGAACGCGTGGCGGAATCGCTGGAAAACGCCCGCGCCGAACTGGAAACGATCAACGAGCAGACCGCCAACACCGGCCTGCAGGAAGCGCTGGAAGTGCGCGCCGAGAAGGAGCAGAAGCTGTCTGCCGCGCGCATCGAGCTGGACGCGCTGTCGGCCCAGCTGCGCCAGTTCGACGAGCAGCGCCTGGCGGCCGAGCGCAGCCTGCAGCCGCTGCGCGACCGCATCACCGAATGCCAGCTCAAGGAACAGGCCGCCCGCCTGAACCAGGAGCAGTTCTCCGAGCAGCTGACCACGGCCGAGGTTGACGAAGCCGCGCTGGCCGAAAAGCTGACCGGCGACATGAAACCGGCGTACCTGCAGGGCGAAGTCACGCGCCTGAACAATTCCATCAACGCGCTGGGCCCCGTCAACATGGCCGCGCTGGACGAACTGGCCGCTGCGCGCGAGCGCAAGACGTTCCTCGATGCGCAGTCGGCCGACCTGACCGACGCCATCAATACGCTCGAAGACGCGATCAACAAGATCGACCAGGAAACCCGGGCGCTGCTGCAAGGCACGTTCGACCAGGTCAATCATCACTTCGGCGAGCTGTTCCCGGCGCTGTTCGGCGGTGGCCAGGCCAGGCTGATCATGACCGGCGAGGAAATCCTCGATGCCGGCGTGCAGGTGATGGCGCAGCCGCCCGGCAAGAAGAACTCGACGATTCACCTGCTGTCCGGTGGCGAAAAGGCGCTGACGGCCATTGCGCTGGTGTTCGCGATGTTCCAGCTGAACCCGGCACCGTTCTGCCTGCTGGACGAGGTGGACGCCCCGCTGGACGACGCCAACACCGAGCGCTACGCCAACATGGTGGCGCGTATGTCTGACAAGACGCAGTTCGTATTTATTTCTCACAACAAGATTGCGATGGAGATGGCCCACCAACTGATTGGCGTGACGATGCAGGAGCAGGGGGTCTCGCGGATCGTGGCGGTGGACATGGATGCAGCCGTATCGATGGCGGAGGCCGCTTAAGATGGAACTGCAGAACGCACTGATCATCGCGGGTGTTGTATTGCTGTTGCTGCTGGTGGCCTATAACCGCTGGCAGATCCACAAGGCGCGCCGCGTGCGGCCGCTGATGCCCGAGGACGACCTGCCGCCGATGCGCGAGCCGGTGGTGGGCAAGACTACGCAACCCGAAACCCAGGCCAGGCTCAAGGAAACGCCGCCCGAACACGTGAGCCGGCGCGAGCCGACGCTGGGCGAGGCCGGCAAGGGCCTGAAGCCCGATGTCCACGCCGATGCCGCGAGCGACGTTGCCACGGCCACTGCCGCTGCGCATGCGGCCGCCAGTTCGGCCGATGCCGACGAGATCGTGGCCGATGAGGTTGCCGTGGCGGCCGCGCCGGCTGCCGGGCATGCCGAAGCGCGTGCCACCGCCGATGTCCATGCCGATGTGCTGGCCGACGCCGAGGTGGATGCCGATGACACGGTCGCCGAACCGGTCGCCAAGGCGGCCCCGGCGGCCCCGGTTGCCCCGGTTGCCCCGGTTGCCCCGGTGGCCGAACCGGTGCCGGACGGCCAGCCTGCCGCCGCCGTGATCGATCCGCTGATCGACTGCATCGTGCCGATGCATCTGGAGCGCAAGGCCTCCGGCGACCGCATCCTGCCGCTGACCGGCCGTCTGCGCCGCGCGGGCACGAAGCAGGTGCATATCGAAGGGCTGCGCGTCGAAGCCAATGCCTGGGAGCCGGTGACCGCCGGCCACCAGTACGAAGACCTGCAGGTGGCCGTGCAACTGGCGAATCGCAGCGGCCCGCTCAATGCGCTGGAGTTCTCCGAATTCGTCAATGCCGTGGAGGCACTGGCCGAGGCCCTGGATGCATCGGCCGACCTGCCCGACATGACGGAGACGGTTGCCAACGCGCGCGAACTGGACGGTTTCGCGGCTGGTGCCGATGTGCAGCTGGGTGTCAACGTGATTTCCGACGGCGCGCCGTGGTCGGCCGCCTATGTGCAGACCGTGGCGACGCAGGACGGCCTGGTGCTGTCGCGCGACGGCACGCGGTTTATCCGCTACGAACCGGGCGCCGATGGCGTGCAGAAGCCGCTGTTCACGCTGCAGTTCGGCGACACGAACTTCCTGCGCGATGACCTGACGCTGAACGCGGGCCGCCAGATCACGCTGCTGCTGGATGTGCCGCAGGGGGCGCAGACGATCAAGCCGTTCAAGACGGTCTGCGAGTACGGCTACAGCCTGGCGCAGCGCATGGGCGCCCAGCTGGTGGACGACAATATGCGTCCGCTGAGCGAAGCATCGTTCGTGGCGATCTTCAACCAGCTCGAAAAGCTCTACGAAAAGCTGGAAGCGCGTGGCATGCCGGCCGGATCGCCGGTGGCGCAGCGCCTGTTCAGCGTATAACGACGGAGCCCCCATGACCGCCAAGCATCCAGGCGCGCGGGCTCCGGCCCCCGCGCCCGCCGGCCCTTTGCCGGCCAGTGCATCTCCCGCCGAGCGCGTGCAGTGGCTGCGCGCCGAGCTGGAACGCCACAGCTACCAGTATTACGTGCTCGACGCGCCGACGATTCCCGATGCGGAATATGACGCGCTGTTCAGCGAACTCCAGGCGCTGGAAACCGAACATCCCGATCTGCTGACCGACGATTCGCCGACGCAACGCGTGGGCGGGGCGCCGCTGGCCGCCTTCGATTCGGTACGCCACCGCGTGCCGATGCTGTCGCTGAACAACGGCTTCGAAGACGAGGACGTGGTCAATTTCGACCGCCGCTGCGCGCAGGGGCTGGGCAAGGCCGCGGTCGCGGCACCCGCCGACGACCTGTTCAGCGCAGCCGAGGCGGCCGACAGCGCCGTCGAATACTCGTGCGAACTGAAGTTCGACGGTCTGGCCATGTCGCTGCGCTACGAAGACGGCAAGCTAGCGCAGGCCGCCACGCGCGGCGATGGTGAAACCGGCGAGGACGTGACCGTCAATGTGCGCACGATCAAGGCCATTCCGCTGAAGCTGCGCGGCGAGGCACCGGCCGTGCTGGAAGTGCGCGGCGAGGTGTTCATGTATCGCGCGGACTTCGACAAGCTCAACGCGCGCCAGGCCGAGGCCGGCGAGAAGACCTTCGTCAACCCGCGCAATGCCGCGGCCGGCAGCCTGCGCCAGCTTGATCCGCGGATCACGGCCAGGCGGCCGTTGTCGTTCTTTGCCTATGGCCTGGGCGAGTTGCAGGGTGCCGAGCGTCCGGCCACGCACAGCGTGATGCTGGACGGGTTTGCCGCACTGGGTCTGCCGGTCTGCGACGAGCGCCGCGTGGTCAAGGGCGCGCAGGGGCTGCTGTCGTTCTATCGCGATATCGGCGAGCGTCGCGACCAGTTGCCGTACGACATCGACGGCGTGGTCTACAAGGTCAACGCCATCCCCGAGCAGGAACAACTGGGCTTTGTCTCGCGCGCCCCCCGCTTTGCGCTGGCGCACAAGTTCCCGGCCCAGGAGATGACCACCACGGTGGAGGACATCGAGGTGCAGGTGGGCCGTACCGGCGCCATCACGCCTGTGGCGCGGCTGGCGCCGGTGTTCGTCGGCGGCGTGACCGTGACCAACGCCACACTGCACAACGAGGACGAGATCCGCCGCAAGGATGTGCATATTGGCGATACGGTGATTGTTCGCCGTGCGGGCGACGTGATCCCCGAGGTGGTGGCCGTGGTGCTGGAGCGCCGGCCCGCAGACGCCCGCGCCTTTGTCATGCCGACTGCCTGCCCGGTGTGCGGGTCGCATGTGGAGAAGCTCGAAGGCGAAGCCGTGGCCCGCTGCACGGGCGGCCTGATCTGCGCGGCGCAGCGCAAGCAGGCGCTGATCCATTTTGCGCAACGACGTGCGATGGATGTCGATGGCCTGGGCGACAAGATCGTCGAACAGCTAGTGGACATGGGCATCGTCCGCACGCCGGCCGATCTCTACAAGCTTGGCGTTGCCAAGCTGGCCGCGCTGGACCGCATGGCCGACAAGTCCGCCACGAACCTGGTGGCGGCGATCGACAAGTCGCGCGAGACCACGCTGAACCGGTTCATCTTTGCGCTGGGCATCCGCCATGTGGGTGAGGCCACGGCCAAGGACCTCGCCAAGCATTTCGGCAAGCTCGACAACCTGCTGGCGGCCGACGAGGCAGCATTGCTCGAAGTCAACGACGTGGGCCCGGTGGTGGCGCAATCGATTGCCAATTTCCTGGCCGAGGCGCACAACGTGGAGGTGATCGAGCAGTTGCGTGCCGCAGGCGTACACTGGGTTGAATCGGAACCGACGGCGCGGGCACCGCTGCCGCTGGTCGGCAAGACCATCGTGCTGACCGGCACGCTGCCGACGCTGTCGCGCGAGGACGCCAAGGAAAAGCTGGAAGCCGCAGGCGCCAAGGTGGCCGGCTCGGTGTCGAAGAAGACCGACTACGTGGTGGCCGGCGCCGAAGCTGGCAGCAAGCTGGAAAAGGCGCAGGCGCTTGGTGTGCCGGTGCTGGACGAGGACGGCATGCTCAGGCTGCTGGCCGACGCTGGCGCCGAGGCCACCGACAACGGAGAACCGCAATGATCCGCGACATTCTGAAGATGGGCGATGCCCGCCTGCTGCAGCAGGCGCGGCCGGTGATGGAATTCAACACGCCGGAACTGAGGCTGCTGGTCGACGACATGTTCGACACCATGGAGCACGCCAATGGCGCCGGCCTGGCCGCGCCGCAGATCGGCGTGGACCTGCAGGTGGTGATCTTCGGCTTCGATCGCAATCCGCGCTATCCCGATGCGCCGACGGTGCCTAAGACCGTGCTGATCAATCCGGTGCTGGAGCCACTGTCCGACGAGATGGAAGACGGCTGGGAAGGCTGCCTGTCGGTGCCGGGCCTGCGCGGCGTGGTGCCGCGCCACACCCGCCTGAAGTACTCGGGTTTCGACATGCTTGGCAACCCGATCGAGCGCGTGGCCGACGGCTTCCACGCGCGCGTGGTGCAGCACGAGTGCGATCACCTGATCGGCGTGCTGTATCCGATGCGGATCAAGGACTTCACGCGTTTCGGCTTCACGGAAATCCTGTTTCCCGAACTGCCAGCCAACTACGACGACTGAGCGGGTACCGGGCCGGGCCGGAACGGCCCTGACCCCTGAGCTGTAACCGGTGGCTGGTTATGCCGCGCCAGCCGCCAGCACCGGCTGGCCGTGGCGCGCATGATAGATCGCCGCCGCCACCACCAGCATCGTCATCAGGACCAACTCGGCCGCCAGGCTCGTCAGCGTGGCATCAAGGTAGTTGCCGCCGTGATGGATCCGCTGGGCGAACACCGTGCCCAGCAGTGCCGATCCCAGCCCCAGCGAAGCCTGCTGGACAGTGGCCAGCGCCGCGCTGCCCGCCCCGGCGTGATCGGGCGGAATATCGGCCAGTCCGATCCGGTAGAAGCAGCCCACCACCAGTGCATTGCCAATGCCGATCAGCATGGTCGGCGCTGCCAGCGTGACAAGATCGGGATGCGGCCAGACATGGCGCAGCGTCCAGGCCAGTGCCGCCATGCCTGCCATCTGGATCAGGCAGCCGACCAGCAGCACGCGCGTACGACCCCACAGCCCCACTACCCGCGGGCTCAGCAGCGATGCCACCGAGAACGCGACGCCCAGCGGAATGAACGCATTGCCGGCCATCGTCGGTGTCATGCCGCCGCCACCCTGCAGGGCCAGCGCCAGCACGAACATGAAGCCGCTCCAGCACGCGTAGAACAGGATTGCCACCACAAAGCCGAAGCGCACGCTTGGCAGCCGCACCAGCGAGGGCGGCAGCAGCGGATGCATGCCGCGCTGCTCCTGGCGCTTTTCAACCTGCCACAGCCACAGGGTCAGCGGGGCGGCGGCCGCCAGCGTCGCCAGCACGGGCCACGACCAGTGGAACATCGGACCCATCGCCACGGGCAGCAGGACGGAGAGGATCACCATCGCCAGCAGCGCCGTGCCGGGGATATCCACGCCTGCGGGGTTGTCGCGGCGCGTTTCCGGGATGACGCGCGGTGACAGCCACAGGATGACGGCGCACACCGGCAGATTGATCAGGAACGCATTGCGCCAGCCCAGGCCACCGATATCGGCATCCACCAGAAATCCACCCAGCACCTGCCCGATGATGAAGGCCACGCCGCCCACCGACGCGAAGAGCGCCAGCGCGCGGGAGTGCGCATGGCCGCGCAGCCCCACGTGGATGGTGGCAAGGATCTGCGGCACCAGCAGTGCGGCTGCCGCGCCTTGCAGTAGCCGGGCACCGAGCAGCACCAGCATCGATCCGGCCACGCCGCACAGCAGCGAGGCGATGCCGAACAGCAGCACACCGGCATTGAAGACACGGCGGCGGCCGAAGTTGTCGCCCAGCCGGCCGCCCATTGCCAGGCAGACGGCAAACGCCACGCCATAGACGGCCACCATCAACTCCAGTTCGGCTGGCGTGGCGCCCAGCGAGTGCTCGATGGGGTGCAGCGCCACGTTGACGATGGAGAAATCGATCTGCGGCAGCAACTGGCCGGCCAGCAGCACGTACAGGCCGGTGCGGCCCAGTGAGGGGGCGGAATTTGTGGTTGCAGTTGGGGAAGGAGATGCGGGGGCTTTCATGGAATGCTGACCTCGACAAGGCTTGAGGCTGGGAGTATGGTCATGCAATCAGACTGGTACAAGAGTCCAGTTAGACTGGTATAAACAGTGTCAGGCTACGCAGGAGTGATGCATCATGAACGCCCGTCAGGAACCGAGTGCGCTTTCGCGCCCGGGAACAAGTCTGGAGTCGGACACCGACCCGCTGGAAGCTGGCAGCCACGCCAGTACCGGCCGGGAGACCGAACTGGGCGCCTTTCTGCGCGCCCGCCGGGAAAACCTGGACCCGGCGCGCATCGGGTTGTCGCGCGTGGGCCGGCGCCGTACCCCGGGACTGCGGCGCGAGGAAGTAGCCGCCATGGCCGATATCGGCATTACCTGGTACACCAAGCTGGAGCAGGGCAGGCCGATCCGTGTCTCGCCGAAGGTGCTCAATGCGGTGGCGGCCGCGCTGCAGTGCTCGCCGACGGAGACCGAGCACCTGTTCACGCTGGCGGGCCTGCAGCGGCCGGCGGCCTTGGCTGGCACGTCGGTTTGCGAAACGGTGTCCGTGACCACCCAGCGCCTGCTTGACCAGCTCGACCCGATTCCGGCACTGGTACAGAACGCCCGCTTCGACATCGTGGCGCACAACGACGCATATTGCCGGCTGCTTGGCATGAATGTTCCGAGCCTGCCACCCGAAGACCGCAACTGCATCTACCTGGCGCTGACGCACCCGGGCTGGCGCAAGGCCGTGCCCGACTGGGAAGGCATGGTCTGCAACATGGTGGCGATGTATCGCGCGGCGATGGCCGAGCACGTCGACGATCCGCTGTGGGAGGCACAACTGGCGCGCTATATGGCCGTGTCCGAGAAATTCCAGCAACTCTGGCAGCGATACCAGGTGCGAGGCATCCAGAACCACGTCAAGCGCTTCACGAACCCGGAAACGGGAGAGTTTCAGCTGACCCAGACCAATTTCTGGACCGCGCCGCGCAATGGCGCGCGGCTGCTGGTATATGTGCCGGCCGACGAGCAGGCCGAGGCGGCGTTGCGAATGCTGCCGCCGGTGCAGATGTGATGCGGTTTTCCCCTCTCCCGCAAGGCGGGAGAGGGGCGCTGACATCAACTGGACAGCCGCCTCAGAACTTCTCGAACTGTCCCAGGAAGCGCCACTGGCCCGGGGGCAGGTCGCCCAGGGCGATGCGGCCCATGCGCACGCGCTTCAGGCCCACCACCTTCAGTCCCACCTGTTCGCACATCCGGCGAATCTGGCGCTTGCGGCCTTCACGCAGAACAAAGCGCAGTTGCTCCTCGTTCTGCCAGCTCACCTTGGCGGGCTTCAGCGCCACGCCATCCAGCGACAGGCCAAAGCGCAGACGCTCAAGCTGGTCTTCGGGGAAGACGGCGCTGATATTGCGGTCGACCACGCCTTGCGGCGATTCCCACTCCACGCGCACCAGGTATTCCTTTTCGACGGTCGAGTCGTCGCCGATCAGCGCGCGTGCGATGCGGCCGTCCTGCGTCAGCACCAGCAGGCCCGTGGAGTCGATATCGAGCCGGCCCGCCGGGGCCAGGTTCTTGCGCTGCCACGGCGCGAAGCGCTTGCGCGTGGGGTCTTCTTCCCACTGGTTTTCGGCCGTGAACAGCACGGCGGCGGGCTCGTAACCATCTTCGGCCTGCCCCGAGACATAGCCGACCGGCTTGTTCAGCAGCACCGTCACGCGCTCGCCTTGCTCCGAGCGCGCTTCCTGGCGGATTTCGATCTCGGCGTCGGGGCGGATACGGGTGCCCAGTTCGGTCACGGGCTCGCCGTCGACCAGCACCCAGCCGCGCGGGATCCATTCGTCGGCTTCGCGGCGCGAGCACAGGCCCAGTTCGGACATGCGCTTGGACAGACGGACCAGGCCGTCTTCGCGCGGCTCTGCCGGAGCCTGCGGGGCAGGGCGCTCGGCACGTTCAAAGCGTTCTCCACGTTCAAAGCGTTCTCCACGTTCGCTACGCTCGGCGCGCACCGGACGCGCGCGGTCGGACGTATCGCTGAAGCGGCGTGCCGGCGCATCGCCACGGCGCGGCGCGCCGTCATCGCGGCGCGGACGATCTACACGCTCGTCATCGCCAAAACGGCGCGGGCGGTCGGCACCCTGGCCTTCGAAACGACGCGGGCGGTCGCCGCCCTGGCCTTCGAAGCGACGGGGGCGATCCGAGCCTTCGCCTTCGAAGCGACGCGGGCGATCAGTACCTTGGCCTTCGAAACGACGAGGACGGTCGCCGCCCTGGCCTTCGAAGCGACGGGGGCGATCCAAGCCTTCGCCTTCGAAGCGACGCGGGCGATCAGTACCTTGGCCTTCGAAGCGGCGGGGACGGTCAGTGCCTTGGCCTTCGAAGCGACGGGGACGGTCGCCGCCCTGGCCTTCGAAGCGACGCGGACGATCCGAGCCTTCGCCTTCGAAGCGACGCGGGCGATCAGTGCCTTGGCCTTCGAAGCGACGCGGACGATCCGAGCCTTCGCCTTCGAAGCGGCGGGGACGGTCAGTACCCTGGCCTTCGAAGCGACGCGGACGATCCGAGCCTTCGCCTTCGAAGCGGCGGGGACGGTCAGTACCCTGGCCTTCGAAGCGACGCGGACGATCCGAGCCTTCGCCTTCGAAGCGACGCGGGCGATCAGTACCTTGGCCTTCGAAGCGGCGCGGACGATCCGAGCCTTCGCCTTCAAAACGGCGAGGGCGATCAGCACCTTGGCCTTCGAAACGACGCG
Source organism: Cupriavidus sp. HE11 (assembly GCF_056097175.1). Taxonomy (NCBI): domain Bacteria; kingdom Pseudomonadati; phylum Pseudomonadota; class Betaproteobacteria; order Burkholderiales; family Burkholderiaceae; genus Cupriavidus; species Cupriavidus sp. HE11. Next base: position 176,385 of record NZ_CP184464.1, on the reverse strand, counting down.
GACGGTCGCCACCCTGGCCTTCGAAGCGACGCGGACGATCCGAGCCTTCGCCTTCAAAACGGCGAGGGCGATCAGCACCTTGGCCTTCGAAACGACGCGGACGGTCGCCGCCCTGGCCTTCGAAGCGTCGCGGGCGATCCGAGCCTTCGCCTTCAAAACGGCGAGGGCGATCAGTACCCTGGCCTTCGAAGCGACGCGGGCGATCCGAGCCTTCGCCCTCAAAGCGGCGCGGCCGGTCGGTGCCTTGACCCTCGAAGCGACGCGGACGCTCGCCACCTTCACCCTCGAAACGGCGCGGGCGTTCGCTGCGCTCGCCTTCAAAACGGCGGGGCCGGTCAGTGCCCTGGCCCTCGAAGCGGCGGGGACGTTCGGTGCGCTCGCCCTCGGCCGGTGCGGCCTTGCGTTTGTCCTTCTCGGCCGCGCGGTCCTTGGCCTGCTTGATGCCGGTGACGACGTCCTGCACGCGCTTGCGGTTCAGGTCCGACACGCGCACCGGGCGGCTCGCCTTGCGCGGTGCGCCCGTCGTGGAGGTCTTGATGCCCAGCGTCTTGCGACCGGGTTTGTTGCTGTCTGTCATATCTTTCCAAGCGCTCGCGCGCTGGCCATCGGAGGATCAGATGGCCAGCGCGTCGAGCAAATCCTGTTCCACTTGAATCTGCAATCGGTTGTCGGCGGCCAGCGGCGAGCCGTCGACCAGGAACACGTCTTCCACGCGTTCGCCGAGCGTGTTGATGCGTGCCGAATGGACGGACACGCGATATTTGGCCAGTACGCGGGCCAGCGCGTAAAGCAGCCCGGTGCGGTCGTTGGCCGACACCGACAGCAGGTAGTACTGGCCGCGTTCGTCGGGGCGCAAGTCCACGCGCGGCTTGATCGGGAAGCTGCGCGACTGGCGCGACAGCCGGCCCTGCGTGGGCTCGGGCAGCGGGCATTCCAGCCGTACGCGTTCGGTCAGTTCATGCTCCACCAGCGCGAGGATGTCGCGGTAGTCGCCGTCCAGGCCGGGATCGGTAATCTGGAAGGTGTCCAGCGCATAGCCGTCGCGCGTGGTCTCGATCTTGGCGTCCTGGATCGAGAACGCCTTGCGCTCGAAATAGCCGCAAATGCGCGCGAACAGGTCTGGCTGGTCCTTCACGTACACCACCACCTGCAGCCCTTCGCCGGCGGGCGACACGCGCGCCTTGACCACGGGGTCGACGCTGTTCACCTTGTTGAACAGGTGCCGTGTCACCCAGGCGATGTCGCGGGCATCGTGCCGCATGAAGAACGACATGTCGAGCCGGCTCCAGAGCGGCTTTGCCAGCTCGGGATCGAACGCCTTCAGACGCAGCTGCGCGATGGTGTCGTCGCGCTTCTGCGCCCATAGCGAATGCTGGTCGATATGGGCGCCGCCCAGCACGCGCAGCGTGATGCGGTACAGGTCTTCCAGCAGCTTGCCCTTCCAGGCGTTCCACACCTTGGGGCTGGTGCCGCGGATATCGGCCACGGTCAGCAGGTACAGCGCCGTCAGGTAACGCTCGTTGCCTACCACCTGGGCGAATGCCTTCACCACGTCGGGGTCGGTCAGGTCCTGCTTCTGCGCCACATGGCTCATCGTCAGGTGGTTTTCCACCAGCCACGCGATCAGGTCGGCGTCTTCACGCGAAATGCCATGCTGCTTGCAGAAGCGGCGCGCGTCGACGGTGCCGAGCTTCGAATGGTCGCCGCCGCGGCCCTTGGCGATGTCGTGGAACAGCGCCGCCACCCACAGCACCCACGGCCGGTCGAAGCCGGCCATCAGCTGGCTGCAGAACGGGAATTCGTGCGTGTGCTCGACGATGGCGAAGCGGCGCATGTTGCGCACCACCATCAGGATGTGCTGGTCCACGGTGTACACGTGGAACAGGTCGTGCTGCATCTGGCCCACGATGCGGCGGAAGTTGATCAGGTAGCGGCCCAGCACGCTGGTCTGGTTCATCAGCCGTAGCGCGTGCGTGATGCCCTGCGGCTCCTGCACGATGGCCAGGAACAGCCTGCGGTTGACGGGGTCGTTGCGCCAGCTGGCATCCATCACCGTGCGCGCGTTGTACAGCCCGCGCAGCGTGCGCGGCGACAGCCCCTTCACGCCCGGGGTGCGCTCGTACAGCAGGAATGTTTCCAGGATCGCGTGCGGGTTCCGCTCGTACAGGTCGTCGCTGGTGATCTCCAGCATGCCCTGACGCTCCACGAAGTGATCGTTGATCACGCGCGTGACCTTGGACTCGCTCGGGAACAGCATCGCCTCGATATTCAGCAGCAGCACGCTGTTCAGTTGCGTGACGGCCTTGGCCGCCCAGTAGTACCGGCGCATCAGCTGCTCGCTGGCGCGCTTGTTGTTCGTCTGGCGATAGCCGAACGACTCGGCCAGCGCGGTCTGCAGATCGAACACCAGCACGTCCTGGCGGCGGCCGGCCAGCAGGTGCAGGCGGGCGCGGATGGTGCGCAGCAGACGCTCGTTGCGGGCCAGTTCCTGCGATTCGCGCTCGGTCAGCAGCCCGCGCTCGAACAGTTCCTTCCAGCTGTCGCCCAGGCCCGCCGCCTTGGTCATCCACAGGATCACCTGCAGGTCGCGCAGGCCGCCGGGGCTTTCCTTGCAGTTCGGCTCCAGCGCGTATGGCGTGTCCTGGTACTTGGCATGGCGCTGGCGCAGTTCCAGCAGCTTGGCCTGGAAGAAGTCGGCCGCGTCCATGCCTGCCTGGTAGCGCGTCTGCAGCGACTGGAGCAGCGTCCTGCTGCCCGTCAGCAGGCGCGCTTCGAGCAGCGCCGTGCGGATGGTGATGTCGGCGGCCGATTCGCGGATACAGTCGTCCACGGTGCGCACCGACGAGCCGATCTCCAGCCCGAGGTCCCAGCACAGGCCGATAAAGCGTTCGAGCCTGGCGGCCGTGTCGCTGTCGGGCTCGCCAGGCAGCAGCAACAGCACATCGACATCGGAATGCGGGAACAGTTCGCCGCGGCCATACCCGCCAACGGCGACCAGCGCGGCGGACGCGGGCAGCTCCAGGCCGGTCCAGGCCTCGATCAGCGCGGCGTCGACGGCGCGGCGCAGCTTCGTTACCAGCGGCGTTACCTGGTTGTTGGCGTCGAATTCGGCAAACAGCGCCTGCTTGTCGGCCTTGAGCCTGTCGCGAATGCGCTGGCAGAGCAACAGTTCCGGCGTGGTGTCCATAGGCGGCGGGTCGAGGGTGGGCGTGGGCACGGCTGGAAGAAGAAAGGGCGCCTTGGTGGGCGCCCTGGCGTTCGGTGCGGGATCAGGCCGCCACGGTATCGGTGATGAACGCGGGCGGTACGGGCGAACCCGCCGACAGCGTCAGCACTTCGTAGCCGGTATCCGTCACCAGCACCGTGTGCTCCCACTGGGCCGACAGGCTGCGGTCGCGCGTCTTGACCGTCCAGTGGTCAGGCATCGTGCGGATATCGCGCTTGCCGGCGTTGATCATCGGCTCGACCGTGAAGATCATGCCCGACTTGATTTCCATCCCGGTATTCGGGCGGCCGTAGTGCAGGATCTGCGGGTCCGAGTGGAACACCTTGCCGATGCCGTGGCCGCAGTACTCGCGCACCACGGTGTAACCGGCGCCTTCGGCGTGGGTCTGGATGGCGTGGCCGATATCCCCCAGGCGTGCGCCATTGCGCACTTGCTGGATGCCCTTCCACATGCATTCGTAGGTAATCTGCGCCAGGCGCTTGGCCAGGATCGATGCCTCGCCCACCACGAACATGCGGCTGGTATCGCCGTAGTAGCCTTCCTTGGTGATGACGGTAATGTCCAGGTTGACCACGTCGCCGCCCTTGAGCACCCGGTCGCCGGGAATGCCGTGGCAGATCACGTCGTTGACCGATGTGCAGATCGCGCCGGGGAAGGGCGGATATCCCGGCGGCGCGTAGTTCAGGGGCGCCGGCACGGTGCCTTGCACGTCACGCATGTAGGCGTGGCAAAGGCGGTCGAGTTCACCGGTGGTGACGCCAGCCTTGACGAAGGGAGTGATGTAGTCGAGGACTTCGGAGGCAAGGCGGCAAGCCACGCGCATTTGGGCGATGTCTTCGGCGGTATTGATATGGATGCTCATGCTGCTTCGCCTGAAATGTGATGGCCCAGTCTCAGACCGCGCCTTTACTGTTCGCAAAGCGGGATTATCTCACCTTCGTGACGAGAAAGCAGGGAAATACAGGAGGAGGCCGGCGTGGCGGGCGCGGGCGGCGGCGTTTCCGTGCCTTGCGAGGGGGCTTGAGGGAAGGGGTGCTTTGTTGCTACAATCGTGGGCTGACTTGCTGACGGCCTGGAAACGGGCGCCGCGGGTCGGAGATTATCGCTGCTTTTTGTAAATCGCTTGTCCGCCCATCCGGGGTGTTCCTTTTCAGGAATGTCGGGGCGGACTTCAGACCCAACCCTTTTGGAGTAATTCACATGTCCGTGACCATGCGCGAAATGCTGGAAGCCGGTTGCCACTTTGGCCACCAGACCCGCTTCTGGAACCCGAAGATGGCCCCCTTCATCTTCGGTCATCGCAACAAGATCCACATTATCAACCTCGAAAAGACCCTGCCGATGTTCCAGGACGCGCTGAAGTACGTGCGTCAGCTGGCAGCAAACCGCGGCACCGTGCTTTTCGTGGGTACCAAGCGTCAATCGCGCGAGATCCTGGCTGAGGAAGCTGGCCGCGCTGGCATGCCCTACGTCGACGCCCGCTGGCTCGGCGGTATGCTGACGAACTTCAAGACCGTCAAGATCTCGATCAAGCGCCTGAAGGACATGGAAGCCGCCAAGGAAGCCGGCGCGCTGGAAACCATGAGCAAGAAGGAAGCGCTGATGTTCGAGCGCGAGATGGAAAAGCTGGAAAAGTCCATCGGCGGCATCAAGGATATGGGCGGCGTTCCTGACGCCATCTTCGTGGTGGACGTCGGCTACCACAAGATCGCCGTGACCGAAGCCAACAAGCTGGGCATCCCCGTGATCGGCGTGGTCGACACGAACCACTCGCCGGAAGGCATCGACTACGTGATCCCGGGTAACGACGACTCGAGCAAGGCTGTTGCCCTGTACGTGCGCGGCGTGGCCGACGCCATCCTGGAAGGCCGCGCGAACGCGGTGCAGGAAGTGGTGGAAGCCGTGCGTGGCGACGACGAATTCGTCGAAGTCCAGGAAGGCTGATTGCCCGCTGGCGCCTGAGGCCGGGATACACCGGCCACCGGCGCCCGCCTTGCGGCAACCAAGAAAGGGGGCACTTCTGGCGCCCCCTTTTTGCAAACAGATTCAGTTGTCATCCGCCGTGGATATGATTTGCCGCGGATGAGGCCAACCAATCAAGGAGTGACAAATGGCGGCAATTACCGCAAGCATGGTTGCAGAACTGCGCGCGAAGACCGACGCGCCGATGATGGAATGCAAGAAGGCCCTGACGGAAGCCGACGGCGACCTGGACAAGGCTGAAGAGCTGCTGCGCGTCAAGCTGGGCAACAAGGCCAGCAAGGCTGCGTCGCGCGTGACCGCCGAAGGCATCGTGGCTACGTACATCGACGGCACCACGGGCTCGCTGGTCGAACTGAACTGCGAAACCGACTTCGTGTCGAAGAACGACGACTTCCTGGGCTTCGCCGCCAAGGTTGCCGAACTGATCGCCAAGCAGGCTCCGGCCGACGTGGCAGCCCTGTCGGCCCTGGAAATGGACGGTTCGACGGTTGACGCCGTGCGCTCGGCCCTGATCGGCAAGATCGGCGAGAACATGACGATCCGCCGCTTCGTGCGCTACGCCAACGGTGGCAAGCTGGCTTCGTACCTGCACGGCACCCGCATCGGCGTGATGGTTGAGTTCGACGGCGACGAAACCGCCGCCAAGGACGTCGCCATGCACGTGGCCGCCATGAAGCCGGTGTCGCTGTCGTCGGAACAAGTGCCCGCCGAGCTGATCGCCAAGGAGCGCAGCATCGCCGAGCAGAAGGCTGCCGAGTCGGGCAAGCCGGCCGAGATCGCCGCCAAGATGGTGGAAGGTTCGGTCCAGAAGTACCTGAAGGAAGTGTCGCTGCTGAACCAGCCGTTCGTGAAGAACGACAAGCAGACCGTCGAGCAGATGCTGAAGGCCGTCAACACCAACGTGAAGGGTTTCACCCTGTACGTGGTGGGCGAAGGCATCGAGAAGAAGCAGGACGATTTCGCTGCTGAAGTGGCTGCCCAGGTGGCCGCCGCCCAGAAGGGTTGATGTCCGGGTGGCAGGACGGGTTTCCCTGGCGGGATGCCCGGTCTGCCACCGTATAATGCCGAGGGGCGCCGCAAGGTGCCCCTCTGCACAAGTACGGTTGCCATGTGCGCCGTGCCAGTCAGTTTTCGCAGTCACCTGCAATAAGCGCGCCTTTAGTGGGGCGATGCCGGCAGATGACGGCGAAAACCGGCTTTCCAGCTGTCAAGCAGTCCAAATTCATGCGCGGCCGGTGCGCAGTTGCGTTGTGCCGCCCGCGCCCATCCATCCGTTCAAACGAGCGACTAGAACCTGCCCGAGGGTGAACATGCCAGCCTACAAGCGCGTCCTTCTGAAACTGTCCGGCGAAGCCCTTATGGGCGACGATGCCTTCGGCATCAACCGGGCGACCATCGAAGGCATGGTCAACGACATTGCCGAAATCGTGAAGCTGGGAGTCCAGGTTGCGGTTGTCATCGGCGGTGGCAACATTTTCCGCGGCGTCGCCGGCGGTGCGGCCGGCATGGACCGTGCCACGGCCGACTACATGGGCATGCTGGCCACGATGATGAACGCGCTGGCCCTGCAGGACGCCATGCGCCACGCCAATATCGAAGGCCGCGTGCAATCCGCGCTGCGCATGGACCAGGTGGTGGAGCCGTACATCCGCCCCCGCGCCATCCGCCAGCTCGAGGAAGGCAAGGTCGTGATCTTTGCCGCCGGCACCGGCAACCCGTTCTTCACCACCGACACGGCCGCCGCGCTGCGCGGCTCGGAAATTGGCGCGGAGATCGTGCTGAAGGCCACCAAGGTGGACGGCGTCTACACGGCCGACCCCAAGAAGGACCCGAGCGCCACGCGCTATACGACGATTACGTTCGACGAAGCCATTTCCCGCAACCTGCAGGTCATGGACGCTACCGCGTTCGCGCTGTGCCGCGACCAGAAGCTGCCGATCAAGGTGTTCTCGATCGTCAAGCCGGGCGCCCTGAAGCGCGTGATCCTGGGTGAGGACGAAGGTACGCTAGTGCACGTTTAAGCAGTCCGGACCGCATCAAAATGCTGATTCGGTCTGGCCTGAGAGTAGAATGTTTCATTTTCGATCCCGCCCGGCGGGATCCTGTCTGGCTGTTTTCCGGAGGTAATCATGACCGTCGCCGACACTAAGAAGAGCGCCGAGCAGAAGATGCAGAAGTCGATCGAAGCCTTCAGGGCCGATCTGGCGAAAATTCGTACCGGCCGTGCGCACACTGGCCTGCTCGACCACGTTCAGGTGGATTACTACGGTTCGCCGGTGCCGATCAGCCAGGTGGCCAACGTTGGCCTGGGCGATGCCCGCACGATTACCGTGCAACCGTGGGAAAAGAAGATGGTGCAGGCCGTGGAAAAGGCAATCCGCGACGCCGACCTGGGCCTGAACCCCGCCACGATGGGCGACGTGATCCGCGTGCCGATGCCTCCGCTGACCGAAGAGCGCCGCAAGGAGCTGATCAAGGTGGTGAAGAGCGAGGCCGAGGGCGCCAAGGTGGCCGTGCGCAACCTGCGCCGCGACGCCAACGAGCAGTTCAAGAAGCTGGTCAAGGACAAGACCATCTCGGAAGACGATGAGCGCCGTGGCACGGACGATGTCCAGAAGCTGACGGACAAGTATGTCGGCGAGATCGACAAGCTCGTCGCCGAGAAAGAGAAGGAGATCTTGACGGTGTAAGGCCGTCCCGGCGGCCTGTCCGCCGGGGTTGTCCCAGACCGTCTGCGAATCCATGCAGCATATCAGTTCGACGCTCGGCGTTCCCGATACCACCTATGTGCCACGACACGTTGCCATCATCATGGATGGCAACGGCCGCTGGGCGACAAAGCGTCACCTGCCGCGCGTGGCTGGCCACACGCGGGGTCTGGATACCGTGCGCGAAATCGTGCAGGCCTGCGCCGCACGCGGCGTGCAGTACCTGACCCTGTTCGCATTCAGTTCCGAGAACTGGCGCCGTCCTGCGGACGAGGTGTCGTTCCTGATGCGCCTGTTCATGACCGCCCTGCGTCGCGAGGTGGTGCGGATGCATGCCAACAACATCCGCCTGCGCGTGGTGGGCGATCTGGCGCGCTTCAGTCCGCGTATCCAGCAGATGATCAAGGACGCCGAGGCGCGTACTGCCGGCAACACGGGCCTGACCGTGACCATCGCCGCCAACTACGGCGGCCGCTGGGACCTGCTGCAGGCCATGCGCAAGATGCTGGCCCGCTCGCCGATGCTCGAAGGGGAGTCGATCGACGAGTCGTTGCTGGCCCCGCACCTTGCCATGGCCTATGCACCGGAGCCGGACCTGTTCATCCGGACCGGGGGCGAGCAGCGCATCAGCAATTTCCTGCTTTGGCAGCTCGCCTATACCGAGCTGTATTTCACCGATACCTTCTGGCCCGATTTCGACGCCGCGGAACTTGACAAGGCGTTTGCGTCGTACCGCCAGCGAGAGCGCCGTTTTGGCCGGACCAGCGCCCAGGTCGTGGCGCCGGGCCTGTCGGGAACGGCCTGAGGCCGGCCGTACCTTCATACCAACGGAACCGCAGCCGCATGCTTCTGACCCGCGTTATCACCGCCGTATGCCTGTTGCTGTTGATCCTGCCGATCCTGTTCCTGGCGCCGCCCACGGCGCTGGCGGTCCTGGTGGCGGTCATCGTGCTGCTGGGCGGTTGGGAATTCGGCCGCCTGATCGGCCTGCCACGTCCGTGGCCCTATGTCTATGCCGTGGCATGCCTGGTGGCGCTGCTGGCCTGGCACCTCGCACCGTCCGGATTCGCCATCGACTGGCTGCTTGAGGCATCGCTCGTTGCCTGGGGCGTGGCGCTGGTATTGCTGGCGCGCGGCGTACGCAAGGCGACCCCCGGATTTACCGTGCTGGGTGCCGTGCTTGGGCTGATCATGCTGCCGGCCTTTGGCCATGCGGTCATGGCGCTGCGTGTCGCCGGGGTTGGCGTGCTGCTGACCGCCGCCGTGCTGGTCTGGGCTGCCGACATCGGCGCCTATTTCGTCGGCAAGGCGATCGGCAAGCGCAAGCTGGCTCCGGCCATCAGCCCGGGCAAGTCCTGGGAGGGCGCGATTGGCGGCTGGCTGCTGGCGATGATCGTGGCGCTGGGCCTGGCCGCAAGCCACGCCTTCGCGCCCACCTGGTACTCGCTGGTTGCCGACAAGGTCGGCCTGGGCGTGCTGGCCGTGCTGACGACGCTGCTGGTGGCAGCCAGCGTGGTCGGCGATCTGTTCGAATCGCTGCTCAAGCGTCAGGTTGGCATCAAGGACAGCAGCCGGCTGCTGCCTGGCCACGGCGGCGTTCTGGACCGCATCGATGCGCTGATCCCGGTATTCCCGCTGGCGGCGCTGCTGCTGTCGTGGGTCTGATCACAACTGAATTCGTCTGGTTATATGCAACGCATTACGATTCTGGGCGCCACGGGTTCCATCGGCGAAAGCACGTTGGACGTGGTGCGCCGTCATCCCGACCGCTATACGGTGCATGCGCTGAGCGCCCATCGCCAGGTGGACAAGCTGGCAGCGGCCTGCGCCGAGTTCCGCCCCGCGCGGGCGGTGGTGGGATCGGCCGAGGCCGCGAGCGAGCTTGAGGGCAAGCTGCGTGCGGCAGGCGTGGCGACTGAAGTCGGCTACGGCCCGGAAGCGCTGGAATCGATCGCCGCGGATGCGGAAACCGATGCCGTGATGGCCGCCATCGTTGGTGCGGCCGGCCTGCGTTCGTCGCTGGCGGCGGCGCGTGCGGGCAAGCGCGTGCTGCTCGCCAACAAGGAATCGCTGGTGATGTCCGGCAGCATCTTCATGGATGCGGTGCATCATCACGGCGCCACGCTGCTGCCGATCGACAGCGAGCACAACGCGATTTTCCAGTGCCTGCCGACCAGTGACCCGCGTTATGGCGCGGGGGTGTCGAAGGTGCTGCTGACGGCGTCGGGCGGCCCGTTCCGGACCCGTGACCCGTCCACGCTGCATGACATCACGCCGGATCAGGCCTGCGCGCACCCCAAGTGGGTGATGGGCCGCAAGATCTCGGTGGATTCTGCCACGATGATGAACAAGGGGCTTGAGGTCATCGAGGCGCACTGGCTGTTTGGTGCCCCGGCCGACAAGATCGAGGTGCTGATTCACCCGCAAAGCATCGTGCATTCGATGGTGGCCTATGCCGACGGGTCGGTGCTGGCGCAGTTGGGCAACCCCGACATGCGTACGCCGATTGCCTATGGCATGGCATACCCTGAGCGGATCGATTCGGGTGTAACGCCGCTGGACCTGACCGTGGCGGGCGGCCTCCATTTCGAGACGCCGGATCTTGAGCGCTTCCCGTGCCTGGGGCTGGCCTTCGATGCGCTGCGCGCCGGTGGTGTGGCGCCGGCCGTGCTCAATGCCGCAAACGAGGTGGCGGTGGAGGCGTTCCTGGCGGGTAATATCCGGTTCACGGATATCGCCCGCGTCGTGGCCAGTGTGCTGGAGCAGCCGGCCGAAGGCGAAGCCGGGTCGCTCGAAGGCGTGCTTGCTGCCGATGCCGCGGCTCGCGAGGCTGCCCAGGCACTGCTGAAACAACTGGTCGGCCGCTGATCGGCATCACGATCGCGGCGAGGCCCGGATCTGGAAAGAGGTGATTTGCCATGCAAACCGTTATCGCGTTCGTTGTCGCCCTCTGTATCCTGATCTTCGTTCACGAGATGGGGCACTATCTGGCCGCGCGTGCGTGCGGGGTCAAGGTTCTGCGGTTTTCGATCGGCTTCGGCCGCCCGCTGGCCCGCTGGGTCAGCAAGGGGCGCGACCGCACCGAGTGGACGCTGGCGGCCATCCCGCTGGGTGGCTACGTCAAGATGCTGGACGAGCGGGAGCGTGATCCGGAAGTCGACCCGCCTATTGATGCAGCCGATCTTCCGCGTGCATTCAATCGCCAGCCCGTAGGCAAGCGCTTTGTCATCGTGGCCGCCGGCCCGCTGGCCAATTTCGCGCTGGCTATCGCCCTGTATCTGGTGCTGTTCGCCGGCGGCATGCGCGAACCCGTGCCCGTGCTGGCCGCGCCGGCAGCCAGTACGGCGGCGGCGCAGGCCGGGGTGCGGGACGGCGACCGCGTGCTGTCGCTGAGCGCGAATGGCCAGACCGAGCCCGTACGATCCTGGAACGACCTGCGCATGGCCGTGTTCGCGCAGGGTTTTGGCGATACGAGCGCGGTCATGCACGTTCGTGGTGCCGATGGCGCCGAACGCGATATCCCGCTGGGAAGGCTGCCCGATACGGGCGGCAATCCTGACCAGGATCCGCTGGCGACGCTGGGTCTGGCACTGAAGGGCGGTCCGGTCACCATTACCGAGATCGTTGCCGATTCGGCGGCGCAACGGGCGGGTCTGCGCGCCGGCGACAAGGTGGTGGCCTGGGAGGGCAAGCCGCTGACCCAGGCCGGCGAGCTGATTCGCGGGGTCCGGGCGAGACCCGGCCAGGGCGTCACGCTGGGGATCGAGCGCGCGGGTCAGCGCCTGGACGTGGCCGTCAAGCTCGATGCCGCCCCGGGCGGCAAGGCCGGTGCCGAAGGCGAGCCGGCGCCGATGGTGGGCAAGCTGGGCGCCGCGCTGAACCAGGCCGTGCAGACCGAAACCGTCCGCTATCCGTTTACCCAGGCGCTGGCTCGCGCTGCGGACCAGGTCTGGAGCACCAGCACGCTGTCCCTGAAGCTGCTAGGGAAGATGCTCGTGGGCCAGGCATCGCTGCAGAACCTGAGCGGGCCGCTGACAGTGGCTGACTATGCCGGACGGGCCGCCAACATGGGCTGGCAGCCGTTCGTGAGCTTCCTTGCGCTGGTCAGCGTCAGCCTCGGTGTACTGAATTTGTTACCTATTCCGGTGCTGGATGGGGGGCATTTGCTGTATTATTGCGTGGAATTTTTGACTGGCAGGCCTGTACCAGACCACTGGCAAGCGATGCTGCAGAAGGTCGGCATCGCATGCATCTTGCTCCTGACCTCACTCGCTTTGTTCAATGACGTCAGCCGACTGTTTCTTGCGCGCGGCTAGTTTCGCGCAGCCGGAAACGCCAGTCGGACGGGGGCGGTCGTATCCCGGGGGGATATTCCCCGTCGGGAAGGATCAGTCGTGCCGGTATTGTCAGGCGTAGCTGCAATCGGTGCTGGAGCCAACACCCTGCATGAAATCGATGAGGAAGAGGGGATCGACTTTGATCAGAAATAAGCGCATCTCGCTGGGCTTGCTGACGAGTGCCATTATTGCGGCATGGAGCCCGGCGGGCTGGGCCGCAGATCCGTTTGTGGTCAAGGATATTCGCGTTGAAGGCCTGCAGCGCGTGGAACCGGGTACCGTCTTTGGCTACCTGCCCGTGCGTGTCGGCGAAACCTTCACCGATGACAAGGGCGCCGACGCCATCCGTGCGCTCTACAATACCGGGTTTTTCAAGGACGTGCAGATCCGCGCCGAAGACGGCGTGCTGGTCGTGCAGGTCGAGGAACGCCCGGCGATTTCCCAGCTTGAATTCGTCGGCATCAAGGAATTCGACAAGGACACGCTGCGCCGCTCGCTGCGGGCAGTGGGCGTGGCCGAAGCGCGCTACTACGACAAGGCGCTGATCGACAAGGCCGAGCAGGAACTGAAGCGCCAGTATGTGGCCCGTGGCTACTACGCCGCCGAAGTCCAGACCACGGTAACGCCGGTGGACCGCAACCGCGTGTCCGTGGTGTTCAACGTGGAAGAAGGCCCGGTCGCGAAGATCCGCCAGATCAATATCGTCGGCAACAAGGCTTTCAAGGAAGGCACGCTGCGCGATGAAATGCAGCTGTCCACGCCGAACTGGCTGTCGTGGTACACCAAGAACGATCTGTATTCGAAGCAGAAGCTCACCGCCGACCTGGAAGCGCTGCGCTCGTTCTACCTGAATCGCGGCTATCTGGAATTCCAGATCGAGTCCACGCAGGTATCGATCACGCCTGACAAGAAGGATATCTACCTGACCCTGAACATCGCCGAAGGCGAGCAGTTCAAGGTGTCGGATATCCATTTGGCCGGCGAACTGCTGGGCAAGCAGGAAGAAATGCAGAAGCTGCTGCAGCTGAAGAAGGGCGATATTTTCTCGTCCGAAAAGCTGACGGCCAGCACGAAGGCCATTACCGATCTGCTCGGTACGTACGGCTACGCATTCACGACGATCAACCCGCAACCGCAGATCGACAAGGAAAAGCGCGAAGTGGCGCTGACCCTGATGGTCGATCCGGGCCGCCGCGTCTATGTGCGCCGCGTGAACGTCGTGGGCAACAGCAAGACGCGCGACGAAGTGGTGCGCCGTGAAATGCGCCAGATGGAAAGCTCGTGGTTCGATAGCGAGAAGCTCCAGCAGTCGCAGGCACGTATCAACCGTACCGGCTACTTCACGGATACGAACATCACGACCGAGGACGTGCCCGGCGCGCCCGATCAGGTGGATGTGAACGTAAATGTGACGGAAAAGCCGACTGGTCAGATCAGCCTCGGTCTGGGCTTCTCGTCGACCGACAAGCTCGTGCTGCAGGCCGGCCTGCGTCAGGACAACGTGTTCGGTTCCGGTACCAGCCTGGGCCTGGATGTGAACACGGCCAAGTCGTTCCGTACGATCGCGCTGACGCAATACGATCCGTACTTCACGGTGGACGGTATCAGCCGTTCGACCGATATTTACTACCGTACGTCCCGCCCGCTGTACTACACGGGTGACCAGGACTACAAGATCGTGTCGGCCGGTGGCGGTTTCAAGTTCGGTGTGCCGTTCTCTGAAAACGACACCGTGTTCTTCGGTATCGGCTACGAACGTACCCAGGTCTATACCTCGGTCAACACGCCGAGCCAGTACACGGCCTGGCTGCAGAAGATTGGCAAGACCAGCGGCGATCCGATCAACAACTTCCCGTTCACGGTCGGCTGGGCGCGCGACCGCCGGGACAGTGCGCTGATCCCGACCAAGGGTCCGTACACCCAGGCCAACCTGGAAATCGGCGTGCCGGGCGGCGATACGCAGTACTATCGCGCCAGCTTCCAGCAGCAGTACTTCTATCCGATCTCGAAGGCCTTCACGCTGGCATTCAACGGTGAGGTGGCCTACGGTCACGGTTACGGCAATACGCCGTTCCCGGTGTTCAAGTACTTCTATGCCGGTGGTATCGGTTCGGTCCGCGGCTACCAGACCAGCACGCTGGGTCCGAAGGACCAGAACGGCAACCCGGTGGGCGGTGCCTCGAAGATGATCGGTAACGTGGAATTCGTGTTCCCGCTGCCAGGCTCGGGTGTTGACCGTACGCTGCGTCTGTTCACGTTCTTCGACTTCGGTAACGTCTACCAGGAAGGTGCGCCGATCACCGTCAGCGACCTGAAGTATTCGACCGGTTTCGGTATGTCGTGGCTGTCGCCGATCGGCCCGCTGAAGGTCAGCATGGGTTTCCCGCTGAAGAAGGACGAGAACGACAAGGTTCAGCGGTTCCAGTTCCAGATTGGTACCGCGTTCTGATCCCCAAAAGGATTTGTTTGATGAAACTCCACACTCCACTGATCAAATCCCTGAGCGCGGCCGCGCTGGCCGCTGCGGCCCTTTGCGCGGCAGCCCCGGCGATGGCTCAGGAGGCGCGCATTGCCGCGGTGAATTCGGAGCGTATCCTGCGTGACTCGCAGCCGGCCAAGGCCGCGCAGGTCAAGCTCGAGCAGGAATTCTCCAAGCGCGACCGCGAACTGCAGGACATGGCCCAGAAGATCAAGGCCATGGCTGACAAGCTCGACAAGGACACGGCCGTGCTGGCCGACGCCGATCGCCAGCGCCGCCAGCGCGAGGTGGCCGACCTCGATCGCGAATTCCAGCGCAAGCAGCGCGAGTTCCGCGAGGACCTGAATCAGCGTCGTAACGAAGAACTGGCCCAGGTCCTGGAGCGCGCCAACCGCGTGATCCGTCAACTGGCCGAGCAGCGCAAGTACGACCTGATCGTGCAGGAAGCGGTCTACGTCAATCCGCGCATCGACATCACGGACGACGTGATGAAGGCGCTGAACGCCGGCTCGGGCAAGTAAGCGGCGGGCGCTCGCGCGCCGCTTTTCGCTTTTTATCAAGGAAGTACCGCCATGCAGACACCCACACTGGGTCAGCTCGCCACCGAGAACGGCGCGCAGGTTGTGGGTGATCCCGACCTGGCCGTGGGCGGTCTGGCGCCGCTTGACCAGGCCGGTCCCGGCGATCTGTCGTTTCTTTCCAATCCGCTCTACCTGGCGCAGGCATTGGCCTCGAAGGCCGGTGCCGTGATCGTGTCGCCGGCAGACCTGGAGCGCATTCGCGCGGACGGGCAGGCTGACGGCCGCAACTGGCTGGTGGCGCGGAATCCGTACGTCTGCTTTGCGCGCGTGGCACAGCGCTTCGATCGCATTGCCAATGCCGATTCTCGTGTTGGCATCGACCCGCGAGCCACGGTGGCAGCCGATGCCGTCGTTCCGGCGTCGTGCTTCATCGGTCCAAACGTGGTGATCGAAGCCGGGGCGCGTTTGGGCGAGCGGGTTCGTGTCCTGGCAAATGCCTTTATCGGCGCAGGCGCGCAGATCGGCGAAGATACCCTCATCTACGCCAATGTTTCTGTCTATCATCGTTGCGTGGTAGGCGCGCGCAACATCCTGCACAGCGGCGCCGTGATCGGTGCCGACGGCTTTGGATTTGCACCCGATATCGGCCCGGCCGGGGTCGAGTACGTCAAGATCCCCCAGGTGGGACGGGCGGTGCTGGGCAACGATGTGGAGATCGGCGCCAATACCTGCGTGGACCGCGGGGCGATGGCCGACACGGTGATCGAGGACGGCTGCAAGATCGATAACCAGGTGCAGATCGCGCATAACGTCCATGTCGGCGCGCATACCGTGATCGCCGGCACGGCCGCGGTTTCGGGCAGTACGAAGATCGGCAGGTTCTGCGTGATTGGCGGCGCGGCCAATTTTTCCGGCCATTTGAATATCGCCGACCGGACCACAGTGTCTGGCGGTACCTCGATTACCAAATCGATTACAAAACCCGGTGGGCATTTCACCAGCGTGTTCCCGTTCACATCGCATGGCGAGTGGGAACGCAACGCGGCCATCGTGCGCGGCCTGTCGAAGCTGCGCGAGCGAGTGGTGCAACTGGAACGCCGGCTGCGCGGCGCGTCCGCCGGGGTCAATAGCAAACAAGACGAAGAGAAATCATCATGACAGCCTCCGACATCGACATCCGCAAGATCCTGAAGCTGCTGCCGCATCGGTATCCGATCCTGCTGGTCGACCGCGTGCTCGAGTTCGAACCGCAAAAGCGGATCAAGACCCTGAAGAACGTGACGATCAACGAGCCGTACTTCATGGGCCACTTCCCGGAACAACCGGTGATGCCGGGTGTCATGATTCTTGAAGCGCTGGCGCAATCGGCCGGCCTGCTGACCTTTGGCGCCGACATGGAGCGCAAGGAAGGCGCGCTGTACTACTTCGTCGGCATCGACGGCGCCCGCTTCAAGCGCGTGGTGTATCCCGGTGACCAGCTGCATCTGAACGTGACCGTGGAACGCTACATCCGCGGTATCTGGAAATTCAAGGCCAGCGCCACCGTTGATGGCGAGGTTGCCTGCGAAGCCGAGCTGATGTGCACGGTCAAGCAGGCCGAGGCTTGATCCTCCTGATACCGAGCAGAACTGAAAGCACAGGACAGTACGTATGACGCAAATCCATCCCACCGCACTGGTCGACCCGAAGGCTGAACTTGGCGCCGATGTAGAAGTCGGCCCGTTCTCGATCGTCGGTCCGAACGTGCGCATTGGCAGTGGCACGCGGATCGGCTCGCATACCACGGTCGAGGGACATACCACGATCGGCGAAGGGAACCGCATCGGGCCTTATGCCTCGGTGGGCGGGGTGCCGCAGGACATGAAGTACGCCAACGAGCCGACCCGGCTCGAGATCGGCGATCGCAACACGATTCGCGAATTCACCACGATTCACACGGGTACCGTGCAGGATCGCGGCGTGACCAGCATCGGCAGCGATAACTGGATCATGGCGTACGTGCATATCGCGCACGACTGCAGCGTGGGGAACCACACGGTGTTCTCGAGCAATGCGCAGATTGCGGGCCACGTGGAAGTGGGCGACTGGGCGATTCTTGGCGGTATGAGCGGTGTGCATCAGTTCGTGCGTATCGGCGCGCATGCCATGCTTGGCGGTGCTTCGGCGCTGGTCCAGGATGTACCGCCGTTCGTGATCGCTGCCAGCGACAAGAGCGGCAACAAGGCTACGCCGCACGGTATCAATGTCGAGGGCCTGCGTCGCCGCGGCTTCGATGCGGCCCAGATCGCGGCGCTGCGTCAGGCTTACAAGCTGCTGTACAAGTCCGACCTGAGCTTCGACGATGCCCGCAACGAGATTTCGGCCATGCTTGGTCAGTCGGACGCCACCACGGGAACGCCGCTGAAGGCCTTTGTCGAATTCCTCGCCGCGACCCAACGCGGCATCGTGCGCTAGACGTCAGCCGGACATGGTCGAGGCAGCCATGCAGGCCGTGCTTCCCGCTGACGCGGAGGCTCATGTAAACAAGCGTGGCACGATTGCCATGGTCGCCGGCGAGGCATCCGGCGATCTGCTGGCTTCGCTGTTGCTGGAGGGGTTGTACGCACGGCTTGGCGAGTCGGTCGACTACGCCGGCATCGGCGGCCGCCGCATGATGGCGCAAGGGTTCGTCTCGCATTGGCCGATGGAAACCCTTTCCGTCAACGGCTATGTGGAAGTTCTGGGGTCTTTGCGCGAGATCCTGGCCACGCGGCGCGCCATCCGCGACCAGTTGCTGGCCCAACCGCCGCTGTGCTTTATCGGTGTCGATGCGCCGGATTTCAATTTCGGCCTCGAAATTCCGCTGCGCCGCGCCGGCATTCCCGTCGTGCATTTTGTCAGCCCCTCGATCTGGGCCTGGCGGGCCGGTCGCATTCGCACGATTGCCCGGGCGGTCGACCACATCCTTTGCCTGTTCCCGTTCGAGCCGGAGATCTACGCCAAGGCAGGTATTCCGGCCACATATGTTGGCCACCCCCTTGCCGATGTGATTCCCATGGTGCCCGATGTGGCAGGGGCTCGCGCGAAGCTCGGGTTGCCGGAAGGCAAGCGCATCGTGGCCGTGCTGCCCGGCAGCCGACAGTCTGAAGTACGCAATCTAGGCGCCACATTTTTCGAGGCCATGTCGCGCATGCATCGCATGGACGGCAATCTGGCATTTGTGTTGCCGGCTGCCTCTCCGGCGCTGCATGCGATTGTCGAGGGACTGCACGCGCAACACCCGGAAATCGACCTGACGATTGTGGATGGTCAATCACATCTGGCGATGGAGTCGGCGGACGTCATCCTGCTGGCCAGCGGCACGGCCACGCTGGAAGCCGCGCTGTACAAGAAGCCGATGGTGATCTCGTACAAAGTGCCCTGGCTGACCGCACAAATCATGAAGCGGCAGGGATATCTGCCGTACGTGGGACTGCCTAATATTCTGTCGGGGCGCTTCGTGGTGCCCGAACTGCTGCAGGACGACGCCACGCCAGAGGCCCTCGCGCGTGAAACGCTGCTGCAACTCAATGATGAAGGCAATATTGCGTTCCTGCGCGAACATTTCACGACCATGCATGAAACGCTGAAGCGTGACACATCCCGGCTGGCAGCCGGTGTCGTGGCGGATCTGCTCCACACTCGGGGAGCCGTGTGATGCCGCGCGTCAAGGCTGTCAACGTCGGCCAGATGGGGCTTGAGCTGACGCAAACGGTCGCCGTGGTCCAACGCCTTTGTGGCGTGGACGAGGCCGGGCGGGGCCCACTGGCTGGGCCCGTGTACGCCGCCGCTGTCGTGTTGAATCCGGATCGACAGATTCGGGGGCTTGCCGACTCGAAGATCCTGACTGCGGCAAAGCGCGAAGTCCTGTTCGAGCGAATTTGCGAGCGTGCGCTTGGCTGGCACATCGCCTATGCCACGGTCGAGGAAATCGATTCGATCAATATCCTCCATGCATCAATGCTTGCCATGCAGCGAGCCGTCCAGGGGCTCGCCGCCAAGGGTGTGATTCCCGATCTGGTGCAGGTCGACGGCAACCGCTGCCCGCAAGTGGCCTATCCTGTGGAGGCGATCGTCAAGGGAGACGCCAAGGTGCGAGCCATTTCGGCAGCATCGATCCTCGCGAAGGTATCGCGTGACCGCAATCTCGTGGAGTTGCACGCGCAGTACCCCGACTACGGCTTTGACTCGCATTTCGGCTATCCCACGCCGCAACATTTCGCAGCGCTGGACCGGCACGGTCCCACACCGCATCACCGGCGGTCGTTCGCGCCAGTCCGTCTGGCCCTGGAACGCGTCAACGCACTGACCCAGGCTCAGGAAACTCCGCCTTTCTAAGACACCTCCTTGAAGCACGTCACTTCGCGCGATAACGCGCTGTTCAAGCACCTGAAGGCCCTGACGGGCTCTACGCATCAACGTCGAAAGGCCGGGCAATCCGTGCTGGACGGCGTGCATCTGGCACAGGCCTACGTCGCTGCATTGGGGCAACCAGCCTCGTGTGTCGTGAGCGAGCGTCATTATGACCATGCCGAAGTGCGGCCGTTGCTGGATCAGGTCGAACCCGAGCGCGTCGTCGTGCTGGCCGATGCACTGTTCAGCCAGATCAGCAACGTGGCTAACGGTATCGATCTGCTGTTCGTGATCGACACGCCGGCCGGCCATTTGCCCGCGCAGATCGATACGGACTGCATCATCCTCGACGGGGTCCAGGATGCCGGCAACGTCGGGTCGATCCTTCGCAGCGCCGCGGCGGCGGGAATCCCCCATGCATTCCTGACCACGGGCTGTGCGTTCGCCTGGTCGGTCAAGACGCTGCGTGCCGGCATGGGCGCGAACTTCCACCTGAATATCGTCGAGCACTGCACGCTCGAAATGCTCGCGGCCCGGCTGGCTGTGCCGCTGCTCGCGACGTCCTCGCATGCCGACGCCACTGTGTTCGATACGGACCTCCGCCAGCCGGTAGGCTGGGTGGTCGGCAACGAGGGTGCAGGCGTCAGCCCGGAGTGGATGGCACGCGTATCGCGCAAGGTTGGCATTCCGCAGCCTGGTGGCCTGGAATCGCTGAACGTCGCCGCAGCCACCGCCGTCTGCCTGTTTGAAACCGTGCGTCAGCGGCGGGCGGGTTAAACGCATAGGCCGCTAGCGCGGGCGATTGCCCCGTGCCTGGCCGGAAGCCGCGGTACCGGACGAAGCCTTCTGGTCGATCAGTGTCTGCAGGACACCCCTCAGCTGGTCGAACTTCTTGTCGACTTTCGCCTCAAGCTTGTCGAAGCGCTCGTCAACCTTGGCAAGACGCTCGTCCACCCTGGCGAAGCCCTCGTCCACCTTTACTTCCAGCCTTTCGATACGGCGATCGATGCCATCGAATCGGCGGTCGATTCGGTCGAATCGCTTGTCTGCGGCCTGGAATTGGCGATTCATCACACCAAGCCGTTCATCCACCATATTGAACCGGTAGTAGATGTTCTCGTTCGTCTTGTCGGTTCGGCGGGCGGAGTATTCGAGGATGGCGAATACGCCCCCGAGAGCGACGAAAACGGCGGTGAAGATGGTGGCGGCTATGCGCCAGTCATGACGGGGCGCATGACGCTGCGGTTGCGCGTGGTCTGGATCGGCAGGGTCGGGGAGACTGGAAAACCGGTCTGCTGTCATGGTGATGGGCATGGTTCGCGAAAGAAAACGTCGATGACGTCATCTTTCACCTCCAGCCATCACCCGCCAAGAAGACGATTCTCAAAAATCACGCTCAATAGTTGTCGCGGTCGACCTTGATTTCCTGAAGTATCGTCGTTGCAATTTCCTCGATCGACTTGTGCGTGGACGACAGCCACTTGATGCCCTCGCGACGCATCATCGCTTCGGCCTCGTTGACCTCGTAGCGGCAGTTCTCGACTGCCGCGTACTTGCTGCCCGGCCGGCGTTCGTTGCGGATTTCCGTCAGCCGCTGCGGATCGATCGACAGCCCGAAAATCTTCGGCTTGAACGCGTATAGCGCCGAGGGCAGGCGGCCACGCTCGAAGTCGTCGGGGATCAGCGGATAGTTGGCCGCCTTGAGGCCGTACTGCATCGCCAGGTACAGACTGGTCGGTGTCTTGCCGCTGCGCGACACGCCAACCAGGATCACATCGGCTTCCTCGAGGTTCTTGTGTGACTGCCCGTCATCATGCGCCAGCGAAAAGTTGATGGCCTCGATCCGGTTCTTGTAGGCCTCGGTATCTGCATTCTGGTGGAACCGGCCGATGGCGTGCGTGGACTTCAGTCCCAGTTCCTTCTCCAGCGGCTCGATAAATGTCTGGAACATGTCCAGGATCATGGCCTTGGCGCGGCGCATCGCCTTGTTGGACTCGGCGTTGACCAGCGTGGTGAAGACGATGGGCGGCACGCCCTCGTTGTAGAACGCCTCGTTGATCTTGCTGACGGCCACATGTGCCTTTTCCGGCGTGTCGACGAACGGCATGCGCACCTTGCGAAAGCGCATTTCGAACTGGGCCAGGATCGAATGGCTGAACGTCTCGGCGGTGATGCCTGTGCCATCCGACACAATAAAAACCGTACGCACGGCAGGGCGATCGGCAGGAGCCGCCGCGGCCGCTGGCTGGGAGCCGGCCGGGGAGGAAGAAGGCTGGGAAGTCAGGGCCGGCGCAGGTTGCGACGCGTCAGGCGCTTCGGGCAAGGACATGTCTGAACAATTATTTTTGGAGCAGCCGCTGAGCGAAAGTGCGGTGCGGCACGGTAGAATAGCGGCGATCTTTTGGCTAAGCAATTCCGCCAATTCCGGTCACGCAACGATTTGCGGCCGGATTGTCGACAATGTGCATTGCAGTATCGGAAACGTCCGATACCACACGGAATTGTTCAGCCAAGCGATCCGCCGGGGACAGAACGCCAACAACATACCGGTCGGTGCAAAAGATTTCTTACTTTGTTTTGAGGCTTTTATGACCAACCAGGTAGATAACGGCGCCTACGTGCTGCCGTTCGAAGAACTGCGCATGCAGGACGTGGAGACCGTCGGCGGCAAGAACTCGTCGCTCGGCGAGATGATCTCGCAGCTGGCGGGTGCCGGTGTGCGCGTTCCCGGCGGTTTTGCCACCACCGCACTGGCATTCCGCGACTTCCTCGAACACAACAACCTGACCGCCCGCATTTCCGAACGCCTGAAGACGCTCGACGTCGACGACGTGAAGGCCCTGGCCGAGGCTGGTGGCGAGATCCGCAACTGGGTGGCCGCCGCGCCGTTCCAGCCGCGACTCGAAGCGGAAATCCGCGAGCACTATGCTCGTGTGTCGGCGCGCGAAGGCGCCGAGGCATCGTTCGCCGTGCGCTCGTCGGCCACCGCCGAAGATCTGCCGGACGCATCGTTCGCCGGCCAGCAGGAGTCCTACCTCAACGTCAGCGGCATCGACGACGTGCTCGACAAGATCAAGCATGTGTTCGCGTCGCTGTACAACGACCGCGCCATTTCCTACCGCGTTCACAAGGGCTTTGCCCATGACGTGGTGGCATTGTCGGCCGGTGTGCAGCGCATGGTCCGTTCGGATCTGGCTGCCTCGGGCGTGATGTTCACGATCGATACCGAATCGGGCTTCCCGGACGTGGTGTTCATCACCTCGAGCTACGGCCTGGGCGAGACGGTCGTGCAGGGCGCCGTGAACCCGGACGAGTTCTACGTCTTCAAGCCGACGCTGCAGGCCGGCAAGTACCCGATCATCCGCCGTTCGATCGGCTCGAAGCTGATCAAGATGGAATTCACCAAGCCGGGCGAAGCTGGCCGCGTGAAGACCGTGGACGTGCCGCCCGAGCTGCGCAACCGCTATTCGATCAGCGATGACGATGTGAACGAGCTGGCCCGCTACGCGATGATCATCGAGAAGCACTATGGCCGCCCGATGGACATCGAGTGGGGCAAGGACGGCAAGGACGGCAAGATCTATATCCTCCAGGCACGTCCGGAGACCGTGAAGAGCCAGTCGGCTGGCAAGGCCGAGCAGCGCTTCAAGCTGAAGGGCACCTCGGCAGTGCTGACCAGCGGCCGCGCCATTGGCCAGAAGATCGGTACGGGGCCGGTTCGCGTGATCAACGATCCGTCCGAGATGGAGCGCGTGCAGCCGGGCGACGTCCTGGTGGCCGACATGACCGACCCGAACTGGGAACCGGTGATGAAGCGTGCCGCGGCCATCGTCACGAACCGTGGCGGCCGTACCTGCCACGCCGCGATCATCGCGCGTGAACTGGGTGTGCCGGCAGTGGTCGGTTGCAGCGATGCCACCGACCTGCTGAAGGATGGCACGCTGGTGACGGTGTCGTGCGCCGAGGGCGACGAAGGCCGTATCTACGACGGTCTGCTCGAAACGGAAGTCACCGAGGTCACGCGCGGCGAAATGCCGGAGATCGAGACCAAGATCATGATGAACGTTGGCAATCCGCAGCTGGCGTTTGATTTTGCGCAGATCCCGAACCACGGCGTCGGCCTGGCCCGCCTGGAATTCATCATCAACAACAACATCGGCGTTCACCCGAAGGCGATTCTGGACTACCCGCAGGTCGATGCCGACCTGAAGAAGGCCGTGGAATCGGTGGCCCGTGGTCACGCCAGTCCGCGTGCGTTCTACGTGGACAAGCTGGCCGAAGGCATAGCCACGATCGGTGCCGCGTTCTATCCGAAGCCCGTGATCGTGCGCCTGTCCGACTTCAAGTCGAACGAGTACAAGAAGCTGATCGGCGGTTCGCGCTACGAGCCGGACGAAGAAAACCCGATGCTGGGCTTCCGTGGCGCTTCGCGCTACATCGCGGACGACTTCGCCGAGGCGTTCGAGATGGAATGCAAGGCCATGAAGCGCGTGCGCGACGAGATGGGCCTGACCAACGTCGAGATCATGGTGCCGTTCGTACGTACGCTGGGCCAGGCCGAGCGCGTGATCGAACTGCTGGCCAAGCATGGCCTGAAGCGCGGCGAAAACGGCCTGCGCATCATCATGATGTGCGAAGTGCCGTCGAACGCGATTCTGGCCGAGGAATTCCTGCAGTTCTTCGACGGTTTCTCGATCGGTTCGAACGACCTGACGCAGCTGACGCTGGGCCTGGACCGCGATTCGGGCATGGAACTGCTGGCAAAGGACTTCGACGAGCGCGATCCGGCCGTGCGCTTCATGCTGCAGCGCGCCATTTCCACGGCACTGCGCCTGGACAAGTACGTCGGTATCTGCGGCCAGGGTCCTTCGGACCATCCGGACTTTGCGGCATGGCTGGCCAAGGAAGGCATCAAGTCGATCTCGCTGAATCCTGATTCGGTGGTGGAAACCTGGCAGCAACTGGCTTCCTAAGGCATTTCGCGTCACAATAGCGACGTACCCGAACTAACGGCGCCCGGCCTGCTTGGCTGGCGCGCCGTGTGGCACCGGCCCTGCGGTCAGGTGTTCCAACTGCCCCCGCAGACGCCGCAGGCGTTTGGCGGGGGTTTTGTTTTTTCGGGCTGGTGTTTTGCTGGCTGGAAAGGAACGGGATGACGTCGTACTACTTTTGGTTTGCCGCGTCCGTGGTGCTGGTGATCGCGGAGATGGCTACCGGCACGTTTTACCTGTTGATGGTCGCCTGCGGGGTGACGGCCGGGGGCATTGCTGCGCTACTCGGTGCCGAGGTGCCCATGCAGACGGTCACGGCGGCGGTGGTCGCCATCGCGGCCATCGCAGGGCTGCGGCGTACGCGTTTCGGCAAGCTGCGTCGCAGCGATGCCGCGTCCAATCCCGACGTGAACCTCGATATCGGACAGGAAGTCGAAGTGTCCGCCTGGGATGCCTTCCGGCGCGCCCGCGTGCCATATCGTGGCGCCGACTGGACGGTGGAACTGGCGCCGGGCACCGATCCCGCGCCGGGTCGCTACAGGATTGTCGAGGTCCGTGGCGCCACGCTCATCGTGTCGCCGCGCTAGCCTGGTGCCGCCGACGTACCGCTGTTCTTCGCCTTGTAGTTTTCTCTTTGACGGGAGTCGTACATGCTTGCCTATCAGCTTGGTCTGTTTCCGCTGATTCTGCTTATTGCCGCCATCGTACTGATCGCGAAGTCCATCAAGATCGTGCCGCAGCAGCATGCCTGGGTGCTGGAGCGCCTGGGCCGCTACCATGCGACGCTGACGCCCGGGTTGTCGATTGTGGTGCCGTTTATCGACCGCGTCGCCTACAAGCACATTCTCAAGGAAATTCCGCTTGATGTGCCGAGCCAGGTTTGTATTACCAAGGACAACACGCAGTTGCAGGTCGACGGCGTGCTGTACTTCCAGGTGACCGATCCGATGAAGGCTTCGTACGGTTCGAGCAATTTCGTGGTGGCGATCACGCAGCTATCGCAGACCACGCTGCGGTCGGTCATCGGCAAGCTGGAACTGGACAAGACGTTCGAGGAGCGCGAGTTCATCAATCACAGCGTGGTCAACGCGCTGGACGAAGCGGCGGCCAACTGGGGCGTGAAGGTGTTGCGCTACGAGATCAAGGACCTGACGCCTCCGAAGGAGATCCTGCACGCGATGCAGGCGCAGATTACGGCCGAGCGCGAGAAGCGCGCCCTGATCGCCGCGTCCGAGGGCAAGCGCCAGGAGCAGATCAACCTGGCGTCGGGCGCACGGGAAGCGGCCATCCAGAAGTCCGAAGGCGAAAAACAGGCGGCCATCAACAGGGCCCAGGGCGAGGCCGCCGCGATTCTGGCGGTTGCCGAGGCCAATGCTCAGGCGATCGAGAAGATCGGCCACGCCATTCGCGGCGAGGGCGGGTCGGAGGCGGTCAACCTGAAGGTGGCCGAGGAATATGTGGCGGCCTTCGGCAACCTGGCCAAACAGGGTAATACGCTGATCGTGCCGGGCAATCTGGGCGAAATGAGCTCGATGATTGCCTCGGCGCTGCAGATCGTGAAGGGCCAGACGGCCGAGAAGGTGCTTTGATCCCACTGTGAATCAGCGGAAACAGGAACGGAGGCCGAGGCCTCCGTTTTTCATTCCTTTTCGCTTTTCATCAGCCGCGCTTTTTCGCGCTGCCAGTCGCGATTCTTTTCGGTCTCGCGCTTGTCGAACTGCTTCTTGCCCTTGCCCAGGCCGATTTCGCACTTTATGCGGCCTCGGGTGTAGTGCAGGTTCAGCGGCACCAGTGTATAGCCGCGCTGCTCGACCTTGCCGATCAGTTTCTTGATTTCGTCGGCCTTGAGCAGCAGCTTGCGGGTACGCACCGGGTCGGGCGTGACGTGCGTGGAGGCGCTTTGCAGCGGGCTGATATGCGCGCCGATCAGGAACATCTCGGCATTGCGCACCACCACGTAACCTTCCTTGATCTGCACGCGGTTGGCGCGGATCGCCTTGACTTCCCAGCCTTCCAGCACGATCCCGGCCTCATAGCGCTCTTCGATGAAGTAGTCGAAAAAGGCCTTCTTGTTGTCAGCGATCGTCATGCGGGAGGTGATTTCCTAAATATGGGCCGGCGCGGCCTGGCAGGGCGGCGGCGGTGAGGGTGCGCAGCAACATGGCTGCGGCCGAGCACACCAGGGCGTGCCGTGTTCGCGGCTGTCGGCTAAAATCCTGATTTTAGCAAACCGCTCCGGCCCGGCCCAGCCCCGAGGCGCCCGCAATCCGTATACATGGCAGACGTCCATAAATCCGTCCTGCTCGGCTTTTCGGCCGAACAGATGTACGACCTGGTCACGCGCGTGGAGGACTATCCCAAGTTCCTGCCATGGTGTGGTGGCGTGGAGGTCTTCGAGCAGACCGACACGCTGCTCGATGCCAAGATCCATATCCACTTCAGCGGCATCAAGCAGTACTTTCATACGCGCAATACCCAGGAACGTCCGACACGTATCGATATGACGTTCGCCGACGGTCCTTTCAAGACCTTCAATGGGTCCTGGCGGTTCACGCCGCTGCGTGCCGATGCCTGCAAGATCGAATTTCACCTGCACTACGAGTTTTCGAGTGTCATTCTCGAAAAAATCATCGGTCCGGCGTTCAGCGTGATCGCCAATACGTTTGTCGATGCCTTTGTGAAACGGGCCGAGGTGGTCTATGCAAAGCAGGGCTGAGGCACCCGCAACCGTGCATGTTTCGGTCTGCTATGCATGCCCGGATGCTGTTTTCCTGAAGGAAATCGCCGTCCCGGCGGGCACGACCATTGTCGCTGCGATCCAGTCCAGCGGGTTGACAGATGCGCACCATGAAGTGGATCCCACGACGATGCGCGTGGGGATCTACGGCAAGCTCAAGACGCTGGAAACCGTAGTGCGCGAAGGCGATCGGGTGGAGGTCTACCGTGTCCTGACGGCCGATCCGAAGACGGCGCGGCGCAAACGCGTGCAGAAAACCCGGGCGTCCGGGATGCGCGAGGGCCAGAAATGGCTGCGGGGCGGAGGCGGGCAGGGCGCCTGAAAAACGACGGCAACCCTGCCTTCAGGGTATCAGCCTGTCAGCTGCTGCACTGCTGGTTGATCGAATCGTTGGTGCGCGCCAGTTCGGCCGAGCGCTCGTCTTCGTTCAGGCGCACCGGGGCGCCGTCCGCACCAGACCGCGACACCCGCACGCCGGCGCTCAGGCCGGTGGCGTAATTGCGCAGCTGCTGGCACCTTTCGTCGCGCGCCAGCTGGTCGCGTTCCTTGGTGGCGGCTTCCAGATCGGCCTTGATCCGGGCGTCCCGGCGCTCGCGGAATGCCGCGTCGGCGTCCGCAGGCTTGTCGGACCGGGTCTTGGCGCTGACCGCCTGCATGCGCGGGCCACCGGCCGGGCCGGTCTTTGCGTCTGCCTTGATGTTTTCCGTTTCCAGCGGGCGGTAGGCGCCGGCCACGCGGCCCGGGGCGGCCAGGATGGCCCGTTCCGGGATGGACGGCGGCGGCGGAACATCGCTATAGACCGTGCGGCCGTTGGCGTCCTTCCATTGCCACTGGGAGAAGGCGGTGCCCGGAATGGCCAGGCTGGCGGTAATCAGCAGGTACAGCGCGGACGATCGTTTCATGGCGAAGGCGTGAACGGGTCGAGCGGGTTGTGTGGGCATCAGACGCCAGTGGGGTTGACTTTCGAAGTGACCCACCCGGCATTGGCCGCTAGTCTACTGAGACTTGTCCGTCGCATGCAAGCGGACGGACCAGGCCACGCCGGCCATCAGCAATACGATTGCGGCGATTTCCAGTGGCCGTGGCCAGCGGTGATCGAACACAAACCCGTATGCCAGCGCGAACAGCGTCTCGAAGACGATCATCTGACCGGACAGCGTCAGCGGCAATCGGCGGCTCGAAATGTTCCAGAGATTGTTGCCAATAAGCGACGCTCCGAGCGCCACCGCGGCATTGACGGTCCAGTACCACTGCCAGTCCCGGGTGCTGCCCGGGGCAGTCAGCAGGTCGCCGAACACGAGCCAGCCGGCAATCGCCAGCACCAGCGACACCAGGCCGGTGGAAAGCCCATAGAGCGCCGACCACTCGTTGCCGCTGAAGTGCGGGTGGCGCTGCAGGTAGCGCGCGTTGTCCACGGCGTAGAGCGTCCAGCAGACCAGCGCCCCGGCCGCACACAGCACGCCGGCAATCTTCTGCCACACGGAACGGATCGCCGCATCCGCCACGGCCGCGCCGTGCGCACCGCCGCCGCCACCGAAGAGGTCGACGTTGATGCACGCAATCCCGGCCGCCACCACCAGCAGCGGCAGTGCCAGACGGCGCAACGGCACCGCGCCATGGTCGCGCCGGCCCATCAGTGTGACCGAGATCGGCAGGATGCCGATAATCAGCGACGTGGGGCCCACGCCGGCCAGTTGCACGCCAAACGCCAGCAGCACGTAATAGAGCAGGTTGCCGGTAAAGGCCTGCCGCAGCAGCGCCACGCAGTCGGCCCGCGTGAGCTTGCGGGCGATGCGGCGCATCAGCGGCAGGGCTGCGATCAGGGCGACCATGCCGTACGCCAGGTATCGGCCAATCGCCAGTTCCCACGGGGAGAATGCCGGCAGCAGCTTGGGCGCGATAAACACCATCCCCCAGAACGCGCCCGCCAGCAGGCCGCACAGTACGCCGATTCCCATGGTCTCCAGATGCCTTGCTTGAAAAAGGTGGCCGAGAATAGCAAACGGCTTGCAACAACGCATCAGCAAATCCTGCATTCCTGTATAATCTGCTTTTGCGCCTAGAGGATTCGCTATGCGTCTTGTCCAGAAAGCACTCACATTCGATGACGTGCTGCTCGTCCCGGCCTATTCGGCCGTCCTGCCCCGGGATGTTTCCCTCCGCACCCGACTGACCCGTTCGATCGAACTCAACATTCCGCTGCTGTCCGCCGCCATGGATACGGTGACGGAAGCGCGCCTTGCCATTGCCATGGCACAGGCCGGCGGTATCGGTATCGTTCACAAGAACCTGAAGCCCGCCGACCAGGCCCGTGAAGTGGCGCGCGTCAAGCGCTACGAATCGGGTGTGCTGCGTGATCCGATCACCATTTCGCCGGACATGAAGGTTCGCGATGTGATCGCGCTGTCGCAGCAGCACGGCATTTCGGGTTTCCCGGTGCTCGAGGGCAAGACCGTAGTTGGCATCATCACGAACCGCGACCTGCGTTTCGAGGAAGAACTGGACGCACCCGTGCGTGCCAAGATGACCCCGCGCGAGAAGCTCGTGACGGTGGCCGAAGGCGCGCCGCTGGACGAAGCCAAGCGCCTGATGAACCGCCACCGCCTGGAGCGTGTGCTGGTGGTCAACGGCGCATTCGAACTGCGCGGCCTGATCACCGTGAAGGATATCCAGAAGGCCGTGGACAACCCGCTGGCCAGCAAGGATGCGCACGGCCAGCTGCGCGTAGGTGCTGCAGTGGGCGTGGGCCCGGATAACGACGAACGCGTGGAACTGCTGGTCAAGGCCGGCGTCGACGTGATCGTGGTGGACACCGCGCACGGCCACAGCCAGGGCGTGCTGGACCGCGTGCGCTGGGTCAAGCAGAACTTCCCGCAGGTGCAGGTGGTGGGCGGCAATATCGCCACCGGCGCCGCCGCGCTGGCACTGGTCGAGCATGGCGCCGATGGCGTCAAGGTCGGTATCGGCCCGGGCTCGATCTGCACGACGCGCATCGTGGCAGGCGTGGGTGTGCCGCAGATCACCGCCGTGTCGAACGTGGCCGAAGCGCTCAAGGGCACGGGCGTGCCGCTGATCGCCGATGGTGGCGTACGCTACTCGGGTGACGTGGCGAAGGCCCTGGCGGCCGGCGCCCACACCGTGATGATGGGCGGCATGTTCTCGGGTACCGAGGAAGCCCCGGGCGAGGTGTTCCTGTTCCAGGGCCGCTCGTTCAAGAGCTACCGCGGCATGGGTTCGGTTGGCGCGATGAAGGACGGCGCCGCTGACCGCTACTTCCAGGAAGACAACACCGCCAACGTCGACAAGCTGGTGCCGGAAGGCATCGAAGGCCGCGTCGCGTACAAGGGCCCGGTGCAGGCAATCATCCATCAGCTGACCGGCGGCATCCGCGCGTCGATGGGTTATTGCGGCGCCAGCTCGATTCCGCAGTGGCACGAATCGGCCGAGTTCGTGCAGATCACTGCGGCGGGCATGCGCGAATCGCACGTCCACGACGTGCAGATCACCAAGGAAGCGCCGAACTACCATATCGATTGATGTCGATCTGGCCTGCCCTGACGGGCACCACGGCCGCGCCGGTTCTGTCGAGGTTGACGGGGCCTGCGCGGCCGCGCCGCAATAAGGAGCACCCATGAAAGTATTGCTGCGAGCCGTGCTGTTCTTCGACGCGCTGCTCGACTTGCTGCTTGGCCTGCTGCTGCTGATGTCGCCGTTCACCACGCTGTACGCCGCGCTGCAACTGCCGGTGCCGGAGCCGGCCCTGTTCGGGCAGCTGCTTGGCGTGGCAACGCTCGGCATGTCGTGGCTGCTGTTCACGGCCACATTCAATGGACATATGACGGTGCCCGTGGCGCGCGTCGCCGGGTTGATCAATCTGGCCAGCGCAATACTGGTTGCCGCGTGGACGCTGTTCCTGGACATGCCCGTCCAGCCCGCCGGCAAGGTCTGGCTGCTGACAATGGCGGCCATGCTGCTGTTCTTCGCCATCGTGCAGATCCCGGCGGCCAAGAAGGTGCGCCTGCGCGAACGGGCGCTGGCCGATCAGGCAAAGGCTGACCGCGATGCGCGTGTGGCCGGTGCCAGCTATCCGAACGACGTAACTGACGTAACAGACGTAGGCGACGTGACCGACGTTGCCGGGAGCGGCATGGGCCGTCCCGCGCGCCCGGCAACATCCGCCGCGTCCCCCGCATCCCCCGAATACCGGCGCGAGCCGGTCATCACGCCGCCGCCCGGCTATGGCCCGGGCACCGAAGTCATGACCGAACCCGATCCGGACGCACTGCCCACTGCCAATCATGCACGACAAAATCCTCATTCTTGATTTCGGTTCGCAAGTCACGCAGCTGATCGCCCGCCGCGTTCGCGAGGCGCATGTCTATTGCGAAATCCACCCGAACGACGTTACCGACGAATTCGTCCGCGAGTTCGCACCGAAGGGCGTGATCCTGTCCGGCAGCCACGCCAGCACCTACGAAGACCACCAGCTGCGCGCGCCGCAGGCCGTGTGGGACCTGGGCGTGCCGGTGCTGGGCATCTGCTACGGCATGCAGACCATGGCCGTGCAGTTGGGCGGCAAGGTGGAATGGAGCGATTCGCGCGAGTTCGGCTATGCCGAAGTGCGCGCCCATGGCCACACGAACCTGCTCAAGGGCATCGAGGATTTCAGCACGCCGGAAGGCCACGGCATGCTGAAGGTCTGGATGAGCCACGGCGACAAGGTGACCACGCTGCCCGACGGCTTCAAGCTGATGGCATCGACGCCGAGCTGCCCGATCGCCGGCATGGCCGACGAGGCACGCGGCTACTACGCCGTGCAGTTCCACCCCGAAGTGACGCATACGCCGAAGGGCCGCGAGATGCTCGAGCGCTTCGTGCTGCAGATCTGCGGCACCAAGGCCGACTGGGTCATGCACGACCATATCGCCGAGGCCGTTGCAAAGATCCGCGAGCAGGTGGGCGATGAAGAGGTGATCCTGGGCCTGTCCGGTGGCGTCGATTCGTCGGTGGCCGCCGCGCTGATCCATCGCGCCATCGGCGACCAGCTGACGTGCGTGTTTGTCGACCACGGCCTGCTGCGCCTGGACGAAGGCAAGATGGTGATGGACATGTTCGCCGGCCGCCTGCATGCGAAGGTGATCCACGTGGATGCTTCGGAGCAGTTCCTGGGCCATCTGGCCGGCGTGACCGACCCCGAGCAGAAGCGCAAGATCATCGGCCGCGAGTTCGTGGAAGTGTTCCAGGCCGAAGCGAAGAAGCTGAGCAATGCCAAGTGGCTGGCGCAGGGCACGATCTACCCGGACGTGGTGGAATCGGGCGGCACCAAGACCAAGAAGGCGACCACCATCAAGAGCCACCACAACGTGGGCGGCCTGCCGGAGACGCTGGGCCTGAAGCTGCTGGAGCCGCTGCGCGACCTGTTCAAGGACGAAGTGCGCGAGCTGGGCGTGGCGCTGGGGCTGCCGCCGGAGATGGTCTACCGCCATCCGTTCCCGGGCCCGGGCCTGGGCGTGCGGATCCTGGGCGAAGTCAAGCGCGATTACGCGGATCTGCTGCGCCGCGCCGACGCGATCTTCATCGAGGAACTGCGCAAGACCATCGCCACGGAACAGGATGCAGCCGCTGGCCTGTGCGAGCCGCACCAGGTGGGCAAGAGCTGGTACGACCTGACCAGCCAGGCCTTTGCCGTGTTCCTGCCGGTGAAGTCGGTGGGCGTGATGGGCGATGGCCGCACGTATGACTACGTGGTAGCGCTACGCGCCGTGCAGACCACGGACTTCATGACCGCACACTGGGCGCACCTGCCGTACGCGCTGCTGGGCCGCTGCTCGAACCGCATCATCAACGAGGTGCGCGGGTTGAACCGTGTGGTGTACGACGTATCGGGCAAGCCGCCTGCAACGATCGAGTGGGAATAATCCGGGGATACAGGCCATCTGGCGCGTAGGGCGGCCGGATGCGCCGGTTCCTGTCTCCGGTCGGGCGGATACCTGCTGGTCTCCGCCCCTATGACCTGTCTCACACCCCGCCTCACGCCCTCACGCGGCCTCCACGGCCCCTCCAGGGCTCCCTTACGTCGCAGCCGACCGCTCCTCGATCCGCGCGATCTCCAGACGATTTCCTCCCAAGGCCTTGGCCCGGTACAACGCCTGGTCCGCGGCGACAAGTGCGTCACTGAGCACTGGTGTTTCTTCTTCGAACTGAGCCAGTCCGATGCTGACGGTAGCCGGGATGCTCATACCCCCGATCCGGCCGGCGATATTCTCGGCAAACTGCGCCGCTACGGTCTCGCCGAGCGTTCTGGCGCGGTGCGCGTCGGTGCCGTATAGCAACGCAGCGAATTCCTCGCCGCCAATGCGCGCCAGCAGGATGTCCGGCCCCATCACGCCGCGGGCGATCTCCGCAAACGATTTCAGTACCTCGTCGCCGGCCTGATGGCCGTAGCGGTCGTTGATGGCCTTGAACTGATCCAGGTCGAAGGCCAGTACCGCTACCGGCCTGCGCAGGTCTTCGGCAGCCAAAATGTGTTTGCCCTGTTCGAAAAACCATCGACGATTGCCCAGTCGGGTCAGGTAATCGGTCTGAGACTCCTTCAGCAACAGGGTGTGGCTGTCTTCGCGGATCAGCTTCAGGATCGTCATGGGCAGGATCACCGAATACAGGACGCCCTCGTACATGGTGATCTTGCTGGCGATGGCCTGCATGGCAGGCCCGTACGCCGACACGAGCCAGGGCAGCGCAAAGCACCGTCCGGCGTAGATCACGGCATGGATGCCCGCCACGGCAACGACGATGTGTCGCGCGAAGAACGGCTTCATCGCCTCACAGCGCTGCATTTCCCGCGCCGTCATGGCGCTGATGATGGCAATCGGCAAGGCGCTGCCGTAGTTCCACATCGCGTCCATCCACCGCGTGCCTGAAACGGCCCATACCAAAGCCATGACGATCAGCACGACGCCGATGGTAATGCGATAGCGCCGTCCACTTAACGCTGCGACACCATTGAGAATCAGCAGGTAGCCGCAAAGCATGACCAGGTTGGCGAGTGCTGAACCAAGCACTCCTGGGGCGGCGCGCCGGAAGAGTACGGCCGTGCAGCCGATGGCGAGCGTGGTGAATCCCGCCGACAGAATGCGCAGGGCCTTGCTGTGCCGAGGGTTGGCCAGATGCTCCCAGAACATCATGCCCGCGCTGGCGAGCAGTGTTCCAATTGCCAGAAGATAAAGGGTAAGGAGATCGACGTACATCCAGATGTAAAGACATTGCGCCGATGCTGGGCGCCGGCTGTCGAATTCTACGTTGGAATTACGGCAGGCCGTGGATGGTTCCGAAGATCTCCGGATGGAGTTTCGACGTTTCCGGTATTTCGGCCGAAGCGGCTGAGGGGCTGAGGCGGCGCCCTCAGCCCGGCAGGTCGAGATCGCCGAACCGGTAGATCCGTCCGCCTCGCATGACAAAGTCCACCTGAGCCGTGGCGGCGATATCGGCCAGAGGGTCGCCAGGCATCGCCACGATATCGGCCTGGCGTCCGACTTCCAGTGCCCCAATGTCCGGGCGTTGCAGCAGTGCGGCTGCCACGCTGGTGCCGGCGCGCAGCGCCCTGGCCGGTGTCAGGCCGGCTGCCACCATGGCCTGGAATTCCAGAATACCGCGCGAGAACGGGAACATGCCGCAGTCGGTGCCCAGCGCGATATTGGCGTGGCTGTCGGCCATGCGGCGCTGGGCCCGCTCGATCTCGGGCAGGTCGCGCGTGAACTTCCAGACCGCCTGCGGCGGCAGCGTGTTGGCGGCCAGCATGGCCTTGTCTTCCAGCGTCATCTGCATGGTCGGCACCAGGAACGCGCCCGAAGCCTCGGCCATCGAAATGCCCTCATCGTCGATCAGATAGCAATGCTCCAGGCTGCGTGCGCCGGCGCGCAGGGCCTGCTTGCAGCCTTCGGCGGCGCCGGTGTGTACCGAAACCGGAATGCCGAGCTGATGGGCGGCGGCCGCCGCGGCCTCCATTTCCTCTTCGAACCACGTTACGCGCGCCGGGTCGTCGCCAAAGCTCATGTAGCCGCCAGTGTTCATGGTCTTGATCCAGTCGGCGCCATGCGCCGCCTGGCAACGCACCTGCTTGCGGATTTCCGCTGGCGAATCGGCCGTCTTCGACAGCCCCAGATGACAACGGCAGGGCAGCGCGCCCTGCATGTCGGCATGGCCGCCCGATCCGCTGATCATATGCGGCGCCACGAACAGGCGGGGCCCGGCCAGGCGCCCCGCGTTGATGGCGTTACGCAGTTCCAGGCCCGGCCAGTCATCGTCGAACGTGCCCAGGTCGCGCAGGGTGGTGAAGCCATGACGCATGTACTCGCGGGCCAGGCTCAGACCGGCCAGCGCCTTGCCGGCGCTGGACTGCAGGATCTGCTGCTTCAGGTTCATCCCGTCCAGGAACAGGTGGACATGCGTGTCGATGAAGCCGGGTGCGACCGTACGATGGGACAGGTCGATCACGCGGGCATCGCGCGGCCGCGCGACCGATGGGCCGATGGCGGCAATCGTGTCGTGTTCGATCAGTATTTCGGCGGGCCCCTGCAAGGTGTCGCCGAGGCCGTCGAACAGGTTGCCGCAAATGAGAACGATAGATGCAGACATGGAACAGGCCTCCTTGTTGAAGACACAAAATCCGAAGATGCAGCACTGAAGCTGCGGCAGTGCCGGCCCATCACCGGGCTGGCTGGCTGGGTTTGGCGCGCGGGATGGTCGCCATGATCGAAATGGCCGCCACCACGACCATGCAAAGGTTGAATGTCAGTGCCAGGATGGCTGCCGTCCGCACGGCTACCTGGTCTTGGGCGCCCTGGAACTGGATCAGGCCTTCCAGCATCGACCCACCTTCGGGGTGGGTGCGCACAGCAGTGAAGATGGCCGCCGAAATGGCCACGCCAAAGGCGCCGCCCAGCGACGATGCCATCTTGTAGATGCCGGCACCCGCGCCTGCCTGGTCCTCTGGCAGGGCAGACAGCGCGGCATCGGTGGACGGGGTGGCATAGAAGGCCAGGCCGATGCCCTGCAGCGCAAAACCGATCGTGGCGACGATCCGGTAGTCGGCGAGCGTCAGCTGTGTCATCGCCAGGCAGACCACCGACGCGGCGGTCAGCGCGCAGCCCCACAGCATCGGCTTGCGGGCGCCAAAGCGCTGCAGCAGCTTTTCGCCCACGCGGATAAACGCAATGATCGTGATGGCAAAGCCGATGGTCAGTACGCCGGCCTGCTGCGCACTCATCTTGCCGCCCAGTTGCGCCAACTGCATGACCACGATCAAGGTGCCGGCCACGCCGTTGAGCATGAAGTTCGAGATCGTCGCGCCGGTGTAGATGCGGCTGCGGAACAGCTTGAAGTCGATGAACGGGTCTGCCGCGCGGGCTTCGTGGCGCAGGAAGATGAAGCCGAAGATCAGCACGGCGGCCGCCAGCAACAGCGTGTTGACGCTGGTCCAGCCGAACCGGGCACCCTGCGTGACCACCACCTGCAGCGCGATCATCGTGATCATGAACGTGAAGATGCCCTTGCGGTCCACCTTCGCGTCGCGCCGATCCTCGGCCCGGCTTTCAGGCGTGCCCCGGATCATCAACAGGCCGGCCACGGCCGCCACTACCGACAGGAAGAAGATGGCCCGCCAGCCGAACTGCGCCGAGACCATGCCGCCGAAGATGGCGCAAACGCCCGAGCCGCCCCACGAACCGATCGACCAGATGCTGATGGCGCGCTGACGTGCCGCGCCGGCCCAGTACGTCTTGATCAGCGCCAGGCTCGACGGCATGATGCACGCCGCCGACAGCCCCTGCAGCGCGCGACCGGCCAGCAGGCAGGGTATCGCCAGCGCGCCCGCAGGGGCCAGCGCCACCAGCAGCGAACCCGCGATGCTCAGGCAAAAGCCGAGTTGCAGGATGCGGTAGCGCCCCACGCGGTCGGCAATGCCACCCATGAAGACGATGAAGATGCCCGAGAACAACGCGGTGATGGCGACGGCGATGTTCATCGTGGTGGGCGACAGGCCAAGCGCGTCGCCCATGTCCGGCGCAATGTTCAGCGTGGTCTGGGCGAATAGCCAGAACGTCAGTACGCCCAGGACGATGCCGAACAGAACCCGGTCATTGCCGGCGAAGTTTGGCGGTTGCGCGGGCTTGGATGCTGGCGATCGCCCAGCTTCAGGATTTCCTGCGGTACTACCAGTGGCATGGTTCATGTCGTCTGTCCCTTGATGGTCGTTGCGTAGTCAACGGTGCGAGCCATCGTATTTCCGGGGGGATGCAGAGGCGTTGACGCGGATCATGGGTGCCGGTGCGGCATCGTAGTCCGCTGGAATTCGCGGCATCCAGCAGCAGGATTGATGCAGGCCAATGCAGGTAGTACTTGTGGCGCTGACGATGGCCGGCTCTCAACGTGGCGCCGCCCGATGACCCACTACGACTTCATTGCCGACATCGCCGACGCACGTGCGCGCGCCCGCACCATCGAGGGCCTGACGCGGTTGCGCCGGGCGCTGGCGGACGACATCCCCGCGCGCACGGCCACCGATACGCTGCTGCTGGCGACGTGGAATATCCGGGAGTTCGACAGCGGCAAGTACGGTTACCGCTCGGACGAGTCCTACCTCTATATCGCCGAAGTGCTGAGCCGCTTCGACCTGATTGCCATCCAGGAAGTCAGGGATGGCCTGTACCCGCTGCAGCGGCTGAAGCGCATGCTTGGGCCGTGGTGGGGCTACCTGGTGACCGATGTCACGCTGGGCAGGTCTGGCAATGCCGAGCGCATGGCCTACCTGTACGACCGCCGCAAGGTGCGCTTCACCGGGCTGGCTGCCGAACTGGTGCTGCCCAGGACGGGCAGGGCGGGGCCGGCGCCGGTACAGCTGGCGCGCTCGCCTTACCTGGCGGGGTTCCAGGCCGGATGGGCATACCTGACGCTTGCCACGGTCCATATTTACTACGGTACCGGCAAGCCCGACGACGCGCGCCGGCTGGCGGAGATCACAGCCTTCAGCCAGACCATTGCAAGGGCGGCCGGCAAGCTGTCGGCTGCGCCGCAGCCGGCGCCCGGCGTGAAGGCTGATCCGGGTAATCTGATCCTGCTGGGTGACTTCAACATCTTCAACCGGCGCGACGTGACGATGGAAGCGATCACGCGGGCAGGGTTTGTCGTGCCCGAGTCGCTGCAGACCGTGCCCGGATCGAATGTGGACAAGAACCGGCACTACGACCAGATCGCCTATCTCCGGCGGCTGTCGCGCATGGCGCCCACCGGCCGTGCCGGCGTGTTCGACGTGTACGAGCACGTCTATCGTCTGGCCGATGCCGACGCCTACGCGTCCGAACGGCAGACACGCCCCGGGCGCAGCTTCAAGGACTGGCGTACCTATCGCATCAGCGACCACCTGCCGATGTGGATCGAGTTCGGTATCGACGATGCGGATGCATGGCTCGCGGGGCTTGGTGGCTAGCCCGAGCAGACCCGGCGGTTCCGGTCTATGCTCTCGCCTGCGACACCGGCAGGCGCCCGCCAGCAGCGCACGTTGCGCCACGCGCCGTCGGACTACGCACATGCCACGACGTCCCACGATTCTTCCCACGACCATCCAAGGAGCCCCCATGGCCCTCTCGATGTACGACGTATCGATCCCGGTGTTTATCCGGGCCCTGACGAACCTGTCCGCCATCCTCGAAAAAGGCGCGGCCCATGCGCAGGCGCAGGGCATGGACGCGGCCGAACTGATTCAGACGCGTCTGATTGCCGACATGGATGCGCTGCCGGCGCAGGTGCAACGGGCCAGCGATTCGGCCAAGGGCTGCGCGGCACGGCTGGCAGGTATCGACATCCCGTCGTATCCGGACAACGAGGCCACGTTCCCTGAACTGCAGGAGCGCATTGCCAAGACGGTAGGCTTCCTGAAGTCGATCCGTCCGGAGCAGCTCGATGGCAGCGAAACGCGTGTGGTCGAACTGAAGCTGCGCGGCGGCCCGGTGACCTTCGATGGCAAGAGCTACACGCTCGGGTTTGCGCTGCCGAACTTCTACTTTCATGTGACCACGGCGTACGATCTGCTGCGTCACAAGGGCGTGCAGATCGGCAAGATGGATTTCCTGGGCGCGCCGCGCTGATCCTGATTGCCACGGAAAAACGGGCCCGCGAGGCCCGTTTTTCTGGTGCGCGTCCAGCGCGTTCGACGTTCTGTCTCAGTGCTGCAGGGCTCCGGCAGGCATGTCGCCGGCGCGCACGTCGATGCCCGCGGCGCGGTCGAGCCGGCCGCTGACTTCCGTCAGCGCCCAGGCAACCAGCACCACCAGCGCGCCGATCCACGGCGTATGCATCAGGCCAAAGTGCTCGACGACCAGGCCGCCCGCCCATGCCGCACCGGCAATGCCCAGGTTGAACGCGGCGATGTTGAGTCCCGACGCCACGTCCACTGCCTGCGGCGTGTGGTGTTCCGCCTGCTTGACCACATAGACCTGCAGGCCCGGCACATTGCCGAAGGCAACGGCGCCCCAGGCCAGTACCGTGGCCAGCACCAGCCAGCGATGCGGCGCAGTGAAGGTCAGTACGAACAGCACGGCAGCGAGTAGCAGAAATACGATGCGCAGCGCTGCAATCGGGCCGTGGCGGTCGGCCAGGCGGCCGCCCCAGATGTTGCCGATGGCGACCGAGATGCCGTACACCAGCATGACCAGGCCCACGGCGCCGGCGCTGAATCCCGAAACATCCTGCAGGATCGACGCCAGGAACGTGAACGGGATGAACGATCCGCCGTAACCGATGGCTGTCTTGGCATAGACCAGCAGCAGGCGTGGTTCGGCGAGCACGCGCGCTTGCTGCAGCAGCGATGCCGGCGCGGCATGGCGAATGGTTGATGGGACGAACAGCAGGCTGCCCACAAACGCGATCACACCGAGTGCGGAGACTGCCAGGAATGTCTCGCGCCACCCGAAGTGCTGGCCGATGAACGTACCTAGCGGCACGCCGGTAACGAGTGCGACCGTCAGGCCCGTGAACATGATGGCAATGGCGCTGGCGGCCTTCTCGCGGGGCACCAGGCTGGTGGCGATGGTCGATCCGATCGAAAAGAACACACCGTGCGCCAGGCCGGTCAGCACGCGGGCGGCCACCAGCGATTCGTAGCTTGGCGCCTGCCAGGCCAGCAGGTTGCCGGCGGTGAACAGCGCCATCAGCGAGAGCAGCAGCGCCTTGCGCGGCAGGCGCCCGGTCAGCGCGGTCAGCACCGGGGCGCCCACGGCCACGCCTAGTGCATAGAGGCTGACCAGCAGGCCCGCCGACGGCACGCTGATATGCAGGTCGGCGGCGATGGTGGGAATCAGGCCGACAATCACGAATTCGGTGGTTCCAATGGCAAAGGCGCTGATTGTCAGCGCCAGCAGGGCAACGGGCATGGCAAGCTCCGGGATTCAAGGTTGGAGCGCAGTGTGCCAGCGCCTTTGTTGCAGAAAAAGCCGCCGATCCGAAGAAGATATTTGATCTGAAATCAATAAAGTGGCGCCAGACCGAGCCGACGCGGCAATTTACGATGGACTTAGCAGAAACCCTATGTTCTTGATACAATCACCGGTTGCTCGCGCCTCGGCTTTTGCCTAATTTTTGAGCAGGAACTCCCCACGCACTACAACCGTCGCATACGCATGACATACGCCGTCAAGGAAATCTTCTATACGCTGCAGGGCGAGGGCGCCAACGCCGGCCGTGCGGCAGTGTTCTGCCGATTCTCGGGTTGCAACCTGTGGACCGGCCGCGAGGAAGATCGCGCCCGCGCCGTATGCCAGTTCTGCGATACCGACTTCGTGGGCACCGACGGCACGCGCGGCGGCAA
Organism: Cupriavidus sp. HE11; assembly: GCF_056097175.1. Classification (NCBI taxonomy): domain Bacteria; kingdom Pseudomonadati; phylum Pseudomonadota; class Betaproteobacteria; order Burkholderiales; family Burkholderiaceae; genus Cupriavidus; species Cupriavidus sp. HE11. Next base: position 135,174 of record NZ_CP184464.1, on the reverse strand, counting down.
GTACAAGACGGCCGAGGAACTGGCGGCCGTGGTGGCATCGGAATGGCCGCAGGGCGCTGGCGGCCAGCCGCTGGTGGTATGCACGGGCGGCGAGCCGCTGCTGCAACTTGACACGCCGCTGATCGCCGCGCTGCACGCACAGGGCTTCGAGATCGCCATCGAGACCAATGGCACGATCGAAGTGCCCGAGGGCATCGACTGGGTCTGCGTCAGCCCGAAGATGGGTTCGGAACTGGTGGTGAAGAAGGGCGACGAACTCAAGGTGGTGATGCCGCAGGCGGGTCAGGACTTCGCGGCATACGAGCAACTGGATTTCCGCTATTTCCTGGTGCAGGCCATGGATGGCCCGCTGGCCCGGCAGAATACGGCCGCCGCGGTCGACTTCTGCCAGCGTCATCCTCGCTGGCGCCTGTCGCTGCAGACCCACAAGCTGCTGGGCATTCGCTGACACATGAGCAAACAAGTTTCCATCACACGCCGGCTCGAATTCGACGCCGGCCACCGCATCCCGAGCCACGGCGGCCAGTGCCGCAATATCCACGGCCATCGCTATCGGCTGGACCTGACGCTATCCGGCGAAGTGCTTCGCCAGGAAGGCGCCTCCGACGACGGCATGATCCTGGACTTCGGCGATATCAAGACGCTGGCAAACGAGCACCTGGTGTCGAAGTGGGATCATGCGTTTTTGATCTATCGGGGTGACACCGCGCTGCTGAACTTCCTGCAGTCGATGGACAACCACAAGACCGTGGTCATCGACAGCATCCCGACGGTCGAAAACCTGGCGCAGGAAGCATTCGACATTCTGGCGCCGGTGTTCAAGGACTGCTTTGGTCACCACCTGCAGCTGACCAAGCTGGTGCTGTTCGAGACGCCGAACTGCTGGGCTGAAGTCAGCGCGCCGTTCGCGCTGCCGGCGCAGGACTGATCTGTCCATGTCCGGCGCGCCCCAGTTCCAGGACGAAGCCACGCGCGACCGCTTCTACATGACGGCGGCGCTGGAAGAGGCGCGTCTGGCCGAGGCGGCCGGCGAGGTGCCGGTGGGCGCGGTGGTGGTGTGGAACGACCAGATCATCGCGCGCGGCCATAACCTGCCGATCCGGTCGGTGGACCCATCGGCCCATGCCGAAATGCAGGCGCTGCGTGCCGCCGCCAAGGTGCTGGGCAACTACCGCATGCCCGAGTGCGAGCTGTACGTGACGCTGGAGCCATGCGCGATGTGCAGCGGCGCCATTCTCCATGCGCGGCTCAAGCACGTGGTGTTTGGCGCCACCGACCCGAAGACCGGCGCGGCCGGCAGCGTTGTCGACCTGTTCGCGCAGGCCACGCTGAACCACCAGACCACGCTGGCGCGCGGGGTGATGGCCGACGAGTGCGGCCAGATGCTGCGCGATTTCTTTGGCGCCCGGCGCCGCGCGCAGAAGGCGGCGCAACTGGCCGCACGGGCCGGCGAGGCAGGGCCGGCGGACCAAGGGCAGGCCACGCCACCCTCGCCATTGGCGGCCGATTAGGCGAAAATTCCTGCTTCCGAGCGTCGTACCGTCACCATCCGAAGCATGAGCCAATCCATCGAAGTCCGACTGATCGCATCTTCCGGCTACCCGCACGACGTGGCCATTGCCGCGCGCGGCTGCGCCTGGCTCAAGCACCACGGGTACCACGTCAACAATCCCGACATCCTCGCGCGCCGCTACCTGCGGTTTGGCGGCACGGACGCCGAACGGCTGGCCGACCTGCACGCCATCGGTACCGGTGCGCCAGGTGAACTGACCCTGGCGGTGCGCGGCGGCTATGGCCTGGCGCGGCTGCTGGCAAGGATCGACTTCGCGCGTATTGCGGAACAGGCACGCGCCAGCGGCACGCCGATCGTTGGTCACAGCGATTTCACGGCCTTCCAGCTTGCCTACCTGGCAGCGACCGGCGGCGTCACGTTTGCCGGCCCGATGCTGCTGGCCGATTTTGGCGAGGAGCACGTCGATCCGTTCATGTGGACGCACTTCGAGACCATCCTGCGCGACCCGGCCTACCGGATCGAGGTGGCGGCCCCGCAGGTGGCGGCGGCCGGTACCGTGGAAGGCACGCTGTGGGGTGGCAACCTCGCCATGCTGTGCAGCCTGCTGGGCACGCCCTACATGCCGAAGGTACCGGGCGGCATCCTGTTCCTGGAAGACATCAACGAACCGCCATACCGCGTGGAGCGCATGCTGTTGCAACTGCTGCAGGCGGGGGTGCTCGGCACGCAGCGGGCCATCGTGATGGGTGACTTCTCGAACTACCGCACCACCGACTACGACAACGGCTACAACATGGACGCCGTGTTCGACTATGTGCGCGAACAGCTCGATATCCCGGTGCTGACCGGCCTGCCGTTCGGGCACTGCCCGCGCAAGCTCACGCTGCCCGTGGGCGCCCAGGCGCGGCTGGAAGCCAGTGGCGACGGCTTCACCCTGGCCCTGACGGGATACCCGACGCTGTAACGGCGGCCAGCCGGTGGCCGGTCGGCGTCGGAGCCGTGGCGAATGGCTGACGGATGCCCCCCGGAAGTGGTAAAATCACCGGTTATTTCCTCATTTTCGCTGCGCCGGGCACGCCAATCGGGTGCGTGCCGTCAGAAACCGGTTGCCAGCAGGTAGCGCCCACGGGGCATACCCACATCCAGACAAGGTTCAGACGTGCTTTCTACCGCAAACATCACCATGCAGTTCGGCCCCAAGCCGTTGTTCGAGAACATCTCGGTCAAGTTCGGCGAGGGCAACCGCTACGGCCTGATTGGCGCGAACGGTTGCGGCAAGTCCACGTTCATGAAGATCCTGGGCGCCGACCTGGAACAGTCGGCGGGCACCGTGATGCTGGAACCGGGCATCCGCCTGGGCAAGCTGCGTCAGGACCAGTTCGCCTATGAAGACAACCGCGTGCTCGACGTGGTGATGATGGGCCACGTGGAAATGTGGGCCGCCGCCAGCGAGCGCGACGCGATCTACGCCAACCCCGAGGCTACCGACGAAGACTACATGCGCGCCGCCGAACTGGAGGCCAAGTACTCCGAATACGACGGCTACACGGCCGAGGCGCGTGCCGGCGAACTGCTGCTGGGCGTGGGCATCCCGACCGACCAGCACCAGGGCCCGATGAGCGACATCGCCCCCGGCTGGAAACTGCGCGTGCTGCTGGCCCAGGCGCTGTTCTCGAACCCGGACGTCCTGTTGCTCGACGAACCGACCAACAACCTGGACATCAACACGATCCGATGGCTGGAAGACGTGCTCAACGAGCGCAACTCCACCATGATCATCATTTCGCACGATCGCCACTTCCTGAACTCGGTGTGCACGCACATGGCCGACATGGACTACGGCACGCTGAAGGTCTACCCGGGCAACTACGACGACTACATGCAGGCGTCGATGCAGGCGCGCGAGCGCCAGGTGGCGGCCAATGCCCGCGCCAAGGAACGCATCACCGAACTGCAGGACTTCGTGCGCCGGTTCTCGGCCAACAAGTCGAAGGCCCGCCAGGCCACGTCGCGCGCCAAGCAGATCGAAAAGATCAAGGTCGAGGATATCAAGCCGTCGTCGCGCCAGAACCCGTTCGTGCGCTTCGAATTCGAAAAGAAGCTGCACAACCTGGCCGTGGAAGTCGAGGACATCACCAAGACGTACGACCGCAAGATCATCAACAACCTGTCGATGGCAGTCCAGGCCGGCGAGCGGGTTGCCATCATCGGCGAGAACGGCGCGGGCAAGACCACGCTGCTGCGCAGCCTGCTGAACAGCGTGGTGGAAACCGGCGTGCAGCGCGGCGTGGAAGTGGACCGTGGCACGGTCAAGTGGGCCGAGAACGCCAATGTGGGCTACATGCCGCAGGACACGTACGAGGAATTCCCGAACGACGTGAACGTGATGGACTGGATGAGTCAGTGGACCCAGGCCGGCGACGACGACCAGTCGCTGCGCGGCACGCTGGGCCGCCTGCTGTTCTCGGCCGACGACATCAAGAAGAACGTCAAGGTGCTGTCCGGTGGCGAGAAGGGCCGCATGATCTGGGGCAAGCTGATGCTGGGCCGCCACAACGTGCTGGCCATGGACGAGCCGACCAACCACATGGACATGGAGTCGATCGAATCGCTGCAGATCGCGCTGGACAAGTTCACGGGCACGCTGATCTTCGTGTCGCACGACCGCGAACTGATCAACGGCCTGGCCACGCGCGTGATCGAGGTTCGCCCCGACGGCACGATCACCGACTACCTGGGTACGTACGACGAGTACCTGCAGTCGCAAGGTATCGAGGCGTAATTTCCGCGGCATCGCCGCATCGTCATTTCGCCAGAAAAGCCGGCCCGCCATCAGGCGCGCCGGCTTTTTTCAACCTGTCGCGGTTGGGGCGTCCCGACACAACCTCTACCTCGCCAATCGACGAGCCCCTTCCGTTAGTGGTTCACGTCGATTTGCCGGCTTCCACTTCACCCCCGCCTCACCGTGTCTTCACCTGCCGCCACGACACTGGCTGCTCCAATCCCCACCGGAGCCCGCCATGCACCGCCGCCGCCAGATCGACATCCCTGCATTCCTTAGCCGGCTTCGCCAGTTGCTGGGCGTGCCGGAGCGGTCGACCGTTGCCCCGCACGATGGCGGATAATACACACCGCCCATCTTGCCGCGCCCGCCCATGAAACAACCGTCCATTCTGGTGGTGGAAGACGAATCCGCCATCGCCGATACCATCCTGTACGCGCTGCGCACGGACGGCATGCAGGCCGACCATTGCATGCTGGGCGGCGACGCGCTGGCCCGGTTGCGCACGCAGAGACCCGATCTGGTGGTGCTCGACATCGGCCTGCCCGATATCAACGGTTTCGAGGTCTGCCGCACGCTGCGCACGTTTTCGGACGTGCCGGTGATCTTCCTGACGGCGCGCCATGAGGAAATCGACCGTATCGTCGGGCTGGAGATTGGTGCCGACGACTATGTGGTCAAGCCGTTCTCGCCACGGGAACTGGCGGCCAGGGTGCGCGTGATCCTGCGTCGCGCCCGGCCGCAGGCCGAGGCGGTGGTGCCGGCCACGCCAGCCCCCGCAGCGCGCCCGACAGGTTTTCAGCACGACGTCGAAGGCGCCCGGGTGGCCTACCGGGGCCAGTGGCTGGATCTCACGCGTTACGAATACGGGTTGCTGGCCGTCCTGCTGCAGCATCCGGGCCGTATCTATACCCGCGCCCAGTTGATGGACCTGGTCTGGCACGACGCGATCGACACGGTCGACCGCACCGTCGATACCCACATCAAGACCCTGCGCGCCAAGCTGCGCGAGGTGGACCCGGCCGGCGACCCGATCCGCACCCATCGCGGCATGGGCTATTCGCTCGAAGTGCTCGACGCCTGAATCCCCGATCCGCCCATGCATATCGGCCTGCGTATCTTCTTCGGCTTTTTCCTGGTGGTTGGCCTGGCGACATTTCTGACGCTGCGGGTGTTCGTGCAGGAGGTCAAGCCAGGGGTGCGCCAGGCCATGGAAGACACGCTGGTGGACACCGCGCATGTGCTGGCCGTGCTGGCGGCCGACGACCTCAAGGCCGGCCAGATTGCCGAGGGTGCCTTTGCCCGGCGCCTGGCGCAACTGCGCGAGCAGCCCGTGGACGCCAGCGTCTGGGGCATGCACAAGGACGCGGTGGGCTACCGCATCTACATCACCGATGAACACGGCATCGTCCGCTTCGATACGGCGGGCCAGGCGATCGGCGCCGACTATTCGCGCTGGAATGACGTTTACCTGACCCTGCAGGGCAAGTATGGCGCGCGCAGTACGCGGTCGGATCCCGCCGACGAAGGCAGTTCGGTGATGTATGTGGCGGCGCCGATCCGCGACGGCGCGCGCATCATTGGCGCGTTGACCGTGGCAAAGCCGAACCGGGCCGTGGCGCCATTTATCGCGCGTAGCCAGGGTGTGATCCTGACCTATGGCCTGCTGCTGATCGGCGGGGCGGCGGCGATTGGCGTGCTGTGTACGCTCTGGCTTGTGTTCGGCCTGCGCAAGCTGCAGCGCTACGCCCGGGCGGTGGCCGCCGGCGAGCGTGCCGAGATGCCGTTGCGGGGCGCGAGCGAGCTTGCCGAGCTGGGCCGGGCCGTGGAGACCATGCGCTTGCGGCTGGAAGACAAGCAGTATGTGGAGCACTACATCCACACGCTCACGCACGAAATGAAGAGCCCGCTCGCGGCCATCGGCGGCGCGGCCGAACTGCTGCAGGAGGACATGCCGGCCGCCGACCGCCAGCGCTTTGTCGGCAATATCCGCGGCCAGGCGCAACGGCTGGATTTGCTGATCCGCAAGCTGCTGACGCTGGCCGAAGTCGAGCAGCGGCAGCATCTGGAAAAGCGCGAGCCGGTGGACCTGGCGCTGGAGATCGGCCAGATCGTACAGTCGCTGGAGCCCAGGGCGCGCCAGCGGGTCGTGCAACTGCGCTGGCAGACGCCCGACGCGGGGCCGGTGGTCAGCGGCGATGTGTTCCTGCTGCGGCAGGCCATCGTCAATCTGCTTGAGAACGCGCTTGATTTTGCGCCGGCGGGAACCGCCATCGATGTATCGCTGCTGCGGTCGGCCAGGCCGGACCAGATCGTGCTCAGGATCGACGATCGCGGGCCCGGCATCCCCGACTATGCGATGGACCGGCTGTTCGAACGCTTCTATTCGCTGCCGCGCCCTGATGGCCGCGAGCGCGGCACCGGCCTGGGCCTGTGCCTGGTGCGCGAGGTGGCGCTGCTGCACCAGGGGGCGGTAGCCGTCACCAACCGCGAGGGCGGCGGGGCGCGTGCCGAGCTGGCGCTGCCGGTGGCGGACTGACGCGCCAGCCGGCCAGCGGCATGCACGGGCGCTGCGGGCAACCTCCTGACTTCACACGCTTCACGCCGGCCCCCCGCCGGCCACATCTTGCGCCCCCAGGCGCTGGCTAGTCTTGCGGCATCTCCACTCGCAAGACTCCCATGAACAAGGCCCTGTTTTACCGAATCGCGATTATTGCCGGCGTGATCCTGCTGTTGTGGATCGCGCTGCAGATGGTGCTTGGCATCGTGCGCGAGCGCAGCCAGTACCGCGACGCCGCCGAACAAAGCATCTGGCAGAGCTACGCTGGCCCCCAGACCCTGACGGGTCCCATCATCGTGGTGCCATACAAGGAGGTGGTGGCCGTTGCGGTAGCTGGCACCGCCCCGCAGCAGAATCGCGAGGAAAGCCGGCGGATGCTGGTGTTTCCGAAGACGCTGCAGGTGCGCGCCGACGTGACGCCCGGCGAGCGCTATCGCGGCATTCACAAAACCATCGTCCATGAGACCGCCACCCAATGGGAAGGCACGATCGTGCTGCCAGACCTGACGTCCGACGATGACCTGCCGAAGTCCGTCGGCCACATCCGCTTCGAGATGGGCCAGCCTTATGTAGTGCTGGGCGTCGGCGACATGCGCGGACTGATCGCGCAGCCGGTGCTGCAACTCGAAGGCAAGCCCGTGCGGCTCCAGCAGGGTGCCCGGCTCGAAAGCCTGCCGCAGGGCCTGCACGCGCGGATCGATGTCGGTGGGGCATCCGGCAAGTCGCTCGACGCCCGCACGGTACCGTTCAGCCTGAAGCTGTCGGTGCTGGGCGCGCGCTCGATGGCGCTGGTGCCCGTGGCCGATCACAACCAGTTCACGATGCGCTCCCCGTGGCCGCATCCGAGCTTTGACGGCGATTTCCTGCCGCGCCAGCGCACTGTGACCGACGATGGGTTCAACGCGGAATGGTCCGTCACGGCCTTCAATACCCATGTGCGCGACCAGCTGGCCGGAAATCCCGGGCCGAACAACCCGATGTCGCTGCAGGCCGCGTCCGTCACGCTGATGGAGCCGGTCAATATCTACGTCAAGGCCGAGCGGGCCGTGAAGTACGGGCTGTTGTTCGTGCTGCTGACCTTTGCCGGGCTGTACATGTTCGAGCTGGTCAAGGCGCTGCGCATCCATCCGATCCAGTACCTGCTGGCCGGGCTGGCGCTGGCGATGTTCTTCCTGCTGCTGGTCAGCCTGTCGGAGCATTCGCCGTTCCTGGTGGCCTATCTGTCGGCCAGCGCGGCCTGCATCGGGCTGCTGGGCTTCTATCTCACCTTCGTGCTGCGCAGCTGGCAACGCGGCGCGGGGTTTGCGGGCCTGCTGACCGCGCTGTATGGCGCGCTGTACGGGCTGCTGGTGTCCGAGGACAACGCGCTGGTGCTGGGCTCGCTGCTGCTGTTCGTGATGCTGGCAGGCATCATGGCGATCACGCGGAAGGTGGACTGGTATTCGGTGGGGAACCCGGCGCCCACATCCAGTCAGGAGGGCGGCGCGTAGCCGGGGCACCGCCGCGCCTTGTGGGGCCGCTCAATCCGTCCAGCGATATTGCACGGTCAACGAGATCGCCTTGTAGTCGCCGCCAGCCCGCGTGAACCAGCCTTTGGAGGCGGCCACCTTGCCTGACCAGTTCCTGGTCAGCGGGACGGACAGGGTCAGGCCGTAGCGCGTGTTGGTGCGCCGGTCATCGTTCCGGACGCCGTCCACGGTGGTGCTGCCTCCGCCATAGAACCCTGCATCGGCGGCAAGCCAGAGGCCGGGCCGGAACTGGTACCCGCCATGCAGTTGCACGACGGCCAGCGGGCTCTGCTGGCGCTGCTGGCCGCGCAGGAAATCGTCGTTGGCCGTAAAGAACCACACGCCGAACGAGCCTTCGGCAAACCAGTTGCCGAATGGCGCTGAGACGCCAAGCTCGGGTTTGAAGGCCCAGCGATTGGCGCCAATGTTGATGAGCCGGTCCGGATGGTATTGGCCGCTGGGTGTGATCATGGTGAGGCTGGCGCCCAGCAGTGTCCCAGGCGGATGCCTTGCGAATTCGGCAGACGTCTGCGCGGGGCCGCCCAGCAGGTTGACCGCGAAGCGCAGCGTTGCGTCGCCAAGGCCGGCGCGATAGACGCTGTTCGGTGCGTCGAACACATTCCCTGCCACGTTGGCGCGCGAGTACGGCAGCACCACGCCGATCGAGGCCGTGCGGCCGAGCAGGTCGAAAACCTGCAGATAGCCCAGGCCAAGAACGTCGATCTTCGCCTTGACGTCCGTAATGGGCAGGGATGGGTCGGTGAGTACATCGCCAGCCAGCCGGGCATATGTGGCAAGCACGAAACGCGTGCCGATCGGCGCTGCGGAATAGGCGCGCGGTTCCAGCTCCTGGGCCATCGCGCAACGGGCAATGGCGCCAAGGCAGGGCAGCAGGCACCGGACCCATCGCGTGCGTGACGCTGGCCTGTCCGGTGTCTGCATGGCTCGTGTCCCGGGGAAGGCTACCGCGCTGGCGCCACCCCCATCTCGGCGAGCAGGTCGTCGAGCTGGTCGATGATCGCGTGTGCGGTGATCTCGCCCTTGGACTTCTGCAGCGCCGTGCCCAGCGTGTCGCGCAGCGCCGCCAGTTCCACCACCGTGGCGGCCTTTTCCACCTTCACCTGCAGCACGTAGCCGCGCAGGCCCAGGTGGTTGCCGATCACGTCGGTATAGAAGTGGTAGAGGCGCTTGTAGCCGTCGGCGCCGGCCATGGCGCCGGCAGCTACCGGCGCCATGGCCGGTGCGATGGTGGTGTCGGCCAGTACGTCGCGGTCGTCCACGCGGTCGTCGATGCCCTTGCCGTCTGCCGTATTGAAGCCCGAATACGCGGCAAACAGATTGGTGTCGGCGGGTTTGCGCGGCGCCGACTGCCTGGCGGGGCGCGCGGCGGGTGCCGATGCGTGGACAGCGGGCGCGGATTCCGGTTCGATCAGGCCCAGCGCCAGCAAGGTATCGAATGCCTCCTCGGCCACACCCATGCCGCCAACTTGCGCCAACAGCTCTGATTTGGCGCGTTCTCCGTTCACGATCAGCAGTAGCGCGCGCAGTTTCTGGTCCAGCTTGCGTGCGCGCGTGCGGATTTCCTCCTGACCAGCCTCCGTCTTGTGATAGATCGGGTCGACCATGTCTCGCTCCTTTGTTATGGATCGGCCGCCCGCGGCGAGAGCCCTCGGATCGAGTGTCTGCGCGGCCGATTATCGCCATCTTGTTGTCCGAACCGGCCTGCGGCGATGAAAATTCGAATCCGCAAACCGGCCTACAATGTGGTGCTCCATAAAAGTAACAAAAATTTTGCAATCGCCGATCCACCTGATGAGGGCTGTGGCCATGCAACAACGAGACAAACTGTTTATCAACGGCAAGTGGGTGGCTCCCCACGGCACCGGCAGTATTGAAGTGATCCATTCCGCCACCGAGGCGGTCATGGGCAAGATCCCCGAAGGACACGCCCGCGACGCCGAGGACGCCATCGCGGCCGCCCGTGCCGCATTCGATGGCTGGGCCACCACGCCGCCAGCCGAGCGCGCCCGCTATATCCGCAAGATTGCCGAAGGCCTGAAGGACCGTGCCGAAGAACTGGCGCAGATGATTGCCGGCGAAGTGGGCATGCCGATCAAGCTGGCGCGCGCCATCCAGGTGGGTGGCCCGGTATACAACTGGGGCCAGGCTGCCGCGCTGCTGGAAGGCTTCGCCTTTGAAGAGCAGGTGGGCAATTCGCTGGTGGTGCGCGAGCCCGTGGGCGTGGTGGCGGCAATCACCCCGTGGAACTACCCATTGAACCAGATCACCCTGAAGGTGGCGCCGGCGCTGGCGGCTGGCTGCACCGTGGTGCTCAAGCCGTCGGAAGTGGCGCCGCTCAATGCCTTCGTGCTGGCCGAGGTGATCGAGGCAGCCGGCCTGCCGCCGGGCGTCTTCAACCTGGTGACCGGCTTTGGCCCGGTGGTGGGCGAGGTGCTGGCAAGCCATCCGGACGTCGACATGGTGTCGTTTACCGGTTCCACGCGGGCCGGCAAGCGGGTGTCCGAGCTGGCCGCGCACACGGTGAAGCGCGTGGCGCTGGAACTGGGCGGCAAGTCTGCGTCGGTGATCCTGGACGATGCGGACCTGCCGGTGGCCGTCAAGGGCACCATCAGCGCCTGCTTCCTGAATTCGGGCCAGACCTGCTCGGCGCACACCCGCATGCTGGTGCCGCGCAGCCGCTATGACGAGGTCAAGGCCATCGCCGCCAAGGTGGTGGAAGGCTTTGCCGTGGGCGATCCGCTGGCCGATACCACGCGCCTCGGACCGTTGATTTCCGCCGTGCAGAAGGAGCGCGTGACCGGCTATATCCGTCGCGGGCTGGAAGAGGGCGCGGAGCTGGTGGCGGGCGGTCCCGACAACCCGGCCGGCTTCGACCGTGGCTTCTTCGTCAAGCCAACCGTACTGGGCAATGTCGACCCGAAGGCGACCGTCGCCCAGGAAGAGATTTTTGGCCCGGTGCTGTCGGTGATCTGCTATGACACCGAAGACGACGCCATCCGTATCGCCAACGACAGCGTCTATGGCCTGGGCGGTGGCGTCTGGTCTGGCGACGAAGCCCGCGCCATCAAGGTGGCGCGGCGCATCCGTACCGGACAGGTGGATATCAACGGCGGCCCGTTCAACATGAACGCCCCGTTCGGAGGCTTCAAGCAGTCCGGCAACGGCCGTGAAGGCGGCAAGTTCGGGCTGGAGGAATTCCTCGAATACAAGTCTCTGCAACTGAAGAAGCCCGCCTGACGGGCCTTCCGACCGACGCAACTGCAATGCCCGGCGAGTCCGGGCATTCTTGTCTGCGCGGAAATCTGCGATGCTTGCGTCTTTCCACGGGGAGAAACGTCGAATGCGCTGGTTCAAACGGCTGGGCTGGATACTGTCCGGCGTCTTGGTGATCGGACTGACGGGCGCCATCGGCGGCTATATCTGGTATCGCCAGGCCTCGCAGCCCGATACGGCCGGCACGATGCACCTGCCCGCGCTGCGCGATCGTGTGGTGGTGGTGCGCGACCGCAATGCCGTGCCCCATATCCAGGCCACCAACGCGCTGGATGCCTACTATGCGCTGGGCTATGTCCACGCCCAGGACCGGCTCTGGCAGATGCAGATGAACAAGCGCATCGTGGCCGGCCGGCTGGCCGAAATACTGGGGCCGAGCGCGCTCGATACCGACCGCTTCCTGCGCACGATGGGCGTGCGCCGCAACGCCGAAGCCGTGCTGGCCCAGACCCCGCCGGAGACGCGCGCCGTCCTGCAGGCCTATGCCGACGGCGTCAATGCCTATATCGATACCCGCAAGGCGGCGCTGCCGCCCGAATTCCTGATCCTCGGTACGAAGCCCGAGCACTGGGAGCCGGCCGACACACTGGGCTGGCAGACCATGATGGCCTGGGACCTGGGCGGCAACTGGCGGCAGGAAGTGCTGCGCATGGGGCTGGCCCAGCAACTGCCCACGGCGCGCATCGCCGAGATCCTGGCACCGTATCCCGGTGACAAGCCGCTGCGGACGATGGACTACGCCAGCTTCTATCGCAAGCTGGCCCCCGTGGCGACCGCCATGGCGCAGCTGTCGGAACGCGCGCCGGCCGGGTATGTCGACGGGATGGGGTCGAACAACTGGGTGGTGTCGGGCGCGCACACGCGCAGCGGCAAGCCGTTGCTGGCCAACGATCCGCACCTGGGGCTGCAGGCGCCCGGGCTCTGGTATTTCGCGCACCTGCAGGCACCGGGGCTGGACCTGACCGGCGCCACGCTGCCTGGTGCGCCGCTGGTGGTGCTGGGCCATAACAAACGCATTGCCTGGGGCTTTACCAATACGGCGCCCGATGTACAAGACCTGTATATCGAACGGATCGATCCGGCGAACCCGAACCGCTACCAGACGCCCGATGGCTGGGCCGAGTTCGAGACCCGCAAGGAAATCATCAGGATCAAGGGGCAGGACGACCTGACGCTCAATGTCCGGACAACGCGACATGGGCCGGTCATGTCGGACGTGGCCGAGCCGATCAGCGCGGCGGCCAGGCCGTTGGGCGCGCAGTATGTGGTGTCGTTCCAGTGGACGGCGCTACGGCCGGACGACCGGACCTTCCAGGCCAGCCTGAAGATGGGCATGGCCACGGACTGGAAGAGCTTTGTTGCCGCGTTGCGGGAATTCCATTCCCCGCAGCAGAACATGGTCTACGCCGATGTGGACGGCAATATCGGTTATATCGCGCCGGGGCTGGTGCCGATTCGCCGCGCCGACAACGACCTGATGGGGCTGGCGCCCGCGCCGGGCTGGGACGCCCGCTACGACTGGCAGGGCTTCATCCCGTTCGACAAGCTGCCGCAACGCTTCAATCCGCCGTCGGGGATGATCGTCACGGCCAACCAGAAGATTGTCGACAACGACTATCCGTTCTATATCACCAGCGAATGGAGCGTGCCGTATCGCGCCCAGCGCATCCAGACGCTGCTGGAAGCCGAACCGCGCCATACGCCGGAAACCTTCGGCACCATCCAAAAGGACGTGGTATCGCTGGCCGTGCGCGACGCCTTGCCGCTGCTGCTGGCCGCGCCCGTGGCCAGCGATGCCGCGCGCCCCGAACGCGAACGCCGGCTGTTCGACGCGCTGCGCAAGTGGGACGGCACCATGGCTGCCGATCGGGCCGAGCCGCTGGTGGTGACGGCCTGGCTGCGCGAGCTGTCGCGCCTGCTGTTCGAGGACAAGGTCGGCGATCCGATGTTCAACAGCCTCTGGGATCAACGCAACGTGCAGCTGCCGATGCTCAATGCGATGCGCGATCCGCAGGGGCTCGGCGCGTTCTGGTGCGATAACGCGCGAACCACCGGGCGCGAAACCTGCGCGGTCACCATCGGGCTGGCCTGGCAGCGTGCCATTGCCGACCTGGACCAGCGCTACGGCGACGATCCGGCCAAATGGCGCTGGGGCAAGGCCCATGCGGCGCGCTCGGAGCACAAGCCGTTCGGCAAGGTGCCGTACCTGGCCAACCTGTTCAATATTCGCGTGCGTACCGGCGGCGACACCTACACCGTGGACGTTGGCCGGCATAACCTGCGCGACGAGGCGGCGCCGTTCGAGAGCACCCATGCGGCCAGCCTGCGTGCGATCTACGACCTGTCCGACCTGTCCGATTCACGCTTCATGTCGTCGACCGGGCAATCGGGCATTGCGCTGTCGCCGCACTACCGCGACTGGACCGACAAATGGGCGGCCGTGCAGTACATCACGATTGGCGCGCACCGGCGAAACCCGGGGGGCGACACCTTCGACACGCTGGTCCTGCAGCCTGCGAAAGACAAGTAATGATGCAGTGCGGTATCGTATGGGGCCGAATTCAAATCCGAGCCACATTTTCCAGCAGGAGTGTCAGTCGATGAGCGAACCCAGGCGCCAGTTACGGACCGATGTCATCCAGCACGTTGCCTTCGAGCATGCGGGTGTGATTGCCGATGTGGCGCGCGATCGCGGCCATGACATCCGCATCTATCAGGCTGGCGTGGACGACCTGACGCTGGTGCAGACCGACCCGGCCGACCTGCTGGTGGTGCTGGGCGGCCCCATCGGCGTCTACGAGACCGAGGCCTACCCGTGGCTGGAGGCCGAGATCGGCGTGATCCGCCAGCGTCTGGAAGACGAGCTTCCGATGATTGGCGCCTGCCTGGGCGCCCAGCTGATTGCCGCGGCTTCGGGCGCGCGCGTCTATCCGGGCACGCGTGAAATCGGCTGGGGACAGATCCAGGCGACCGATGCCGGCCGGCGCTCGCCGCTGGCGCTGCTCGCCAATGCCGACTGGGAAGTCCTGCACTGGCACGGCGATACTTTCGACCTGCCCGAGGGCGCCGAACTGCTGGCCTCCACCGCGGCCACGCCGAACCAGGCCTACGCCATCGGCAAGCACGTGCTGGCACTGCAGTTTCACCCCGAAGTGAAACCCGGCGACATCGAGACCTGGCTGATTGGCCATACCGTGGAACTGGCCAAGTCCGGCATCGATCCCCGCACGATTCGCCGCCGTACGGCAGAGATTGGCGCCACCGTCGCCAGTGCCGGCGAGCTGATGTTTGCACGATGGATGGAGGAGGCGGGGTTGTGAGCGTCAGTGGGATGCCTCACGTCGACGTGGGGATTGATACGCTGCTGGCAGGCCGGGTCCGTCCATTCGGGCCCAAGGGTGTGCCGAGCGGCATCGACAAGGCGGCGGTTGACGGGCCGGTGCGTGTCACCACCGTCGGACTCGACATCGACGAACAGGGCGACCCGAAGCACCACGGCGGCCCCGAAAAGGCAATCCACCACTATCCGCGTGACCACTATGCCGGCTGGCGCAGTGAACTGGCCGGGCAGGGCGGCCATCCCGGCGTGCTCGACCATGCCGGGGCGTTTGGCGAAAACCTGAGCACGACGGGTTTGACGGAAGCCGATGTCTGCATCGGCGACCGCTTCCGGTTGGGCACGGCACTGGTGGAGGTGTCGCAGGCACGCCAGCCTTGCTGGAAACTGAATCACCGCTTCGGGTTTGCGGGCATGTCGCGCGCCGTGCAGGGCAGTGGCCGCACGGGCTGGTATTACCGCGTGATCGAGGAAGGCGAGGTCGCTGCCGGCGACCACCTGGTGCTGGTGGCCCGGCCTTATCCGAACTGGAGCCTGCAGCGGCTGCTGCACGTGCTCTACGTGGACCGGCTCAATATGGATGCGCTGGCCGACATGGCCGAACTGCCAGTCCTGGCGGAAAGCTGGCGCAAGCTGGCCCGCCAGCGCCTGGCGAACCATGTCGTCGAGGATATGGATAGGCGCCTGGCCGGAGGCTGAGGCGCCTGCGCGCTATTCCTGGCGGAATCGCCACGCCGTGGCTTCGCGCGTGATGCGCTCCCAGATCACCTGCTTTTCTTCCTCGCTATAGAACACCCAGTTGCTGACTTCGGCGGCGGTACGGCCGCAGCCCTGGCAAACCTCGTCGAACAGCGTCGAGCAGATGCCGATACAAGGGCTGTCCGGACGGTCGCTCAGGCGCGTCTGGGCCTCGTCCTCGGCGGAGTTGGCAGGCGAAGTGAGCGAATCGGGGGTGTTGGCGGACATGAAGCGGGGGCTGCGGAAAAGCGCCGACTTGTCGGCTGGCCGCACATTATAAACGCCCGGCACCGGCGCTTTCGGCACTTGGGAATTACCCCTGAAGTCATTGTGGACCCCTTGACTGGCATCTACCCTTGACGGGTCATGATTCCAGTCCAGCTAATGCCAGGGAGGCCGTCCATGTCCACGAAGTCTGTCGATCCCCGTAATGTCGCCATGCTCGAATCGGTGCTGGGCGGGTCGCCCGTTGCGCGTGCGCTGGGGATTCGCTTCGATGTGGTGGAGCCCGATCACGTGGAGTTGCTGTTGCCATTCAGCATGAACAACATCACGGTGGGCGACATGGTCCACGGCGGGGTCATTGCCACGCTGATCGATGTGGCTGGCGCGGCGGCGGCGTTCAGCGCGGTGGATCTGGAGGTGGTGAAGGGCGGGGCGACCGGATCGCTGTCGATCCAGTACCTGGCGCCGGCAAAGTCGGCGGCGCTGCGTGCCGTGGCCGACGTGGTGCGCCGGGGCAAGCGCCAGGTGGTGACCGAGGTGTCGGTCTTTGCCGAAAGCCAGGGAGAAGCCGTGCTCGCTGCCAAGGCGTTGATGAGCACGGCCTTGCTGTAGGCGGTTGATGCAGGCCCCGGAGGGCCCGGGGCCTGCATCAACCGGTCAACATCAATACTTCCAGAAGATTTGCTGCAGTGCCTTCGGGTCGTTGGTCTTGGTCAGTGCCAGCGCCATCAGGATGCGCGCCTTCTGCGGCAACTGGTCGTCGGTGACGATCCAGTTGTACTTGTCGTCCGGCTGCTCGGCGTTGCGCACCACGATGCCGCTGCCGGTGCGCGAGGCGCGCACCACCTGCACGCCCTTGGCCTGCGCGGCCTTGAGCGACTCGACCATGTAGTCGCCCACGCTGCCGTTGCCGGTGGCGGCGTACACGATGGCCTTGGCGCCGTTCTTCACGGCCGCGTCGATGCTGGCCGGATTCACGTTACCGTAGGCGTAGACCACGGCCACTTCAGGCAGCTTGTCGATCTTGTCGATATCGAACTCGGTCTGCAGCGTGTGCGGGCGGGCCAGCGTGCGGTAGTACAGCGTACGGCCTTCCACCACGTAGCCCAGCGGGCCGAACGGCGAGCGGAACGTCTCGGTCTTGAACGTGTTGCTCTTGGTCACGTCGCGGCCGGTGTGGATTTCATCGTTGAGTACCACCAGCGTGCCCTTGCCCTTCGAGGCCGGGTTCGATGCCACCAGCACGGCGTCGTACAGGTTCAGCGCGCCGTCGGCGCCCAGCGCCGTGCCCGGACGCATCGAGCCAACCACCACCACGGGCTTGTCGCTCTTGAGCGTCAGGTTCAGGAAGTACGCGGTTTCCTCGATCGTGTCGGTGCCATGGGTGATGACGATGCCGTCCACGTCGGGCTGCTTGAGCAATTCCGACACGCGCTTGCCCAGCTTCAGCAGGCGCTCGTTGTTGAAGCTCTCGGAGCCGATCTGGAAGATCTGCTCGCCCTTGACGTTGGCGACCTTCGAGATTTCGGGGACCGAGGCAATGATCTTGTCGACGGGTACCACGGCGGACTGGTAGGCCGCGGTGTTGGTGGCCGATGCACCCGCGCCGGCAATGGTGCCGCCGGTGCCGATGATGACGATATTGGCCTTGCGCGCTTCGGCCGTGGTGCCGGCGGTCGCGGTGGCGCTGGCTGAAGGGGCCAGTTGCGCGTGCGCGGTGCCGGTCAGCAGCGCGGCCGACAGCAGCAGGGTGGCAAGGGTGGTGAGCTTGGCAGGTCGTTGCATGATTCTCCTCTTGTCGGCGCGGTGCTGATTCTTGTGGACGCAGCATGGGCCGTTTTTGATTGGTCCGTGGAGCCGCCGCGAGCCGCAATGGTTCGCCAACGGAGCGAGAACTATAACCACGCGTCGATGTTGCGTCGACAACTACAACAGAATCCTTGCAACCCGGAAACGTATGCCAGATAAGACAAAGCGGCATTCTTCAGCGAGGAAGAATGCCGCCCGGTGACGACAATTCAAGAGAAGTCTGAGAGCAACCCAAGGTCATCCCAAGGTCATCCCAAGGTCATCCCATGGCCACCCCAGGGCGACCCTCAGACAGGTCTGACAGCAGCGCGTCCGTTCAGAACGCATCTCCCGGCACGCGCACCCAGCCTTCCATCAGCACGCGCGCGCTGCGGCTCATGATGGCCTTCTGCACGGTCCACTGGCCGTCGACCAGCGCGGCCTGGGCACCCACGCGCAGCGTGCCCGACGGATGCCCGAAGCGCACGGCTTCACGCTCGCCGCCGCCGGCCGCCAGGTTCACCAGCGTGCCCGGCACCGCGGCTGCCGTGCCAATGGCCACCGCCGCCGTGCCCATCATCGCGTGGTGCAGCTTGCCCATCGACAGCGCGCGTACCAGCAGGTCCACGCCGCCGGCCTCCACGGTCTTGCCGCTCGACGCGGTATAGGTGGCGGGCCTGGCTACGAACGCCACCTTGGGCGTGTGCTGGCGCTTCTTGGCCTCGTCGATATCCTTGATCAGGCCCATGCGCCTGGCGCCGTAGGCCCGGATCGTCTCGAACATTGCCAGCGCCTTCGGGTCGCCGTTGATGGCGTCCTGCAGTTCGGTGCCGGTGTAGCCGATGGCCTCGGCCTCGACAAAGATCGTCGGAATGCCGGCATTGATCATGGTCGCCTTGAGCGTACCCACGCCCGGTACTTCCAGGTCGTCGATGAGGTTGCCGGTCGGGAACATCGCGCCGCCGCCATCGTCGCCTTCCTCGGCGGCAGGGTCCATGAATTCGAGCTGGACCTCGGCGGCCGGGAAGGTTACGCCATCCAGTTCGAAATCACCGGTTTCCTGCACCGCGCCGTTGGTGATCGGCACGTGCGAGATGATCGTCTTGCCGATATTGGCCTGCCAGATCTTCACGGTCACGGTGCCGTTTTCAGGAATTCGCGATGCCTCGATAAAGCCGTTGCTGACCGCGAACGGGCCCACGGCCGCCGACAGGTTGCCGCAGTTGCCGCTCCAGTCAACGAACGGCTGGTCGATCGATACCTGGCCGAACAGATAGTCCACGTCGTGGTCAGGGCGCGAGCTTTTCGAGATGATCACCGTCTTGCTGGTGCTCGATGTGGCGGCGCCCATGCCGTCGATCTGCTTGCCGTACGGATCGGGGCTGCCGATCACGCGCATCAGCAGGCGGTCGCGCGCGTCGCCGGGCTTCTGCGCCGATTCGGGCAGGTCCTGCAGCCGGAAAAACACACCCTTGCTGGTGCCGCCACGCAGGTACGTGGCGGGAATCTTGATTTGAGGTACGTGAGCCATCGTAGTTTTCCTAATCACCGGTCAGGCTGCCGCGCGCGACGATTCCAGGAAATCCTGGGCAAAGCGTTGCAGCACGCCGCCGGCCTCATAGATCGACACTTCCTCGTCGCTGTCCAGGCGGCACAGCACCGGCACTTCCACCTTGTCGCCGTTCTTGCGATGGATGACCAGCGTCAGTTCGGTGCGCGGGCGGCGCTCGCCGACCACGTCGAACGTCTCGGTGCCGTCGATGCCCAGCGTCAGGCGGTTGGTGCCGGGCAGAAACTCCACCGGCAGCACGCCCATGCCGATCAGGTTGGTGCGGTGGATGCGCTCGAAGCCTTCGGCCACGATGGCTTCCACGCCAGCCAGGCGCACGCCCTTGGCGGCCCAGTCGCGCGACGAGCCCTGGCCGTAATCGGCCCCGGCCACCACGATCAGCGGCTGCTTGCGGTCCATGTAGGTCTCGATGGCTTCCCACATGCGCACCACCTTGCCTTCCGGCTCGATGCGCGCCAGCGAACCCTTCTTGACCGCGCCGTCGACCACGGCCATTTCGTTGATCAGCGTCGGGTTGGCGAACGTGGCGCGCTGGGCGGTCAGGTGGTCGCCGCGGTGCGTGGCGTACGAGTTGAAGTCTTCCTCGGGCAGGCCCATCTTCGCCAGGTACTCGCCCGCCGCGCTGTTGCGCAGGATGGCGTTCGACGGCGACAGGTGGTCGGTGGTGATGTTGTCACCCAGCACCGCCAGCGCGCGCATGCCGCGCAGCGTGCGCTCGCCGGCCAGTGCGCCTTCCCAGTACGGCGGACGGCGGATATACGTGCTCTGCGGGCGCCAGTCGTACAGCGGGTCGATCGACGTATCGTTCTCGGCGTGCAGCGCGAACATCGGCTCGTAGACCTTGCGGAACTGCTCGGGCTTCACGCTCTGCCTGACGATCGCGTCGATTTCCTCGTCGCTCGGCCAGATGTCCTTCAGGTACACCGGCTTGCCGCTGGCGTCCGTGCCCAGCACGTCCTGTTCGATATCGAAGCGGATCGTGCCGGCGATGGCGTAGGCCACCACCAGCGGGGGCGATGCCAGGAACGCCTGCTTGGCGTACGGGTGGATCCGGCCGTCGAAGTTGCGGTTGCCGGACAGCACGGCCGTCGCGTACAGGTCGCGGTCGATGATCTCCTGCTGGATCTTCGGGTCCAGTGCGCCCGACATGCCGTTGCAGGTCGTGCACGCGAACGCCACGATGCCGAAGCCGAGCTTTTCCAGGTCGGGCAGCAGGTTGGCTTCTTCCAGGTACAGCTCCACGGCCTTCGATCCCGGCGCCAGCGACGACTTGACCCACGGCTTGCGCGTCAGGCCGCGTGCATTGGCATTGCGGGCCAGCAGCGCGGCGGCAATCACGTTGCGCGGGTTGCTGGTGTTGGTGCAGCTCGTGATGGCGGCGATGATGACCGCGCCGTCGGGCATCTGGCCCGGCGTTTCTTCCCACTTGCCGGCAATGCCGCGCGCGGCCAGGTCCGACGTGGGCAGACGCTTGTGCGGGTTCGACGGGCCGGCCATGTTGCGGACCACCGACGACAGGTCGAACGACAGCACGCGCTCGTATTCGGCCGTCTTCAGCGCATCGGCCCACAGGCCGGCGGTCTTCGCGTACGTTTCCACCAGTTGCACCTGGGCTTCGTCGCGGCCGGTCAGGCGCAGGTATTCGGTGGTCTGCTCGTCGATGAAGAACATCGCGGCCGTGGCGCCGTACTCGGGGGCCATGTTCGAGATCGTGGCGCGGTCGCCCAGCGTCAGGCTCGACGCGCCTTCGCCGCGGAATTCCAGGTAGGCGCCAACGACCTTTTCCTTGCGCAGGAATTCGGTCAGGGCCAGCACGATGTCGGTGGCCGTGATGCCGGGTTGGCGGCGGCCGGTCAGTTCCACGCCGACGATGTCCGGCAGGCGCATCCACGACGCGCGGCCCAGCATCACGTTCTCGGCCTCCAGGCCGCCCACGCCGATGGCGATCACGCCCAGCGCGTCAACGTGCGGCGTGTGGCTGTCGGTGCCCACGCAGGTATCGGGGTAGGCCACGCCGTGGTCGGCATGGATCACGGGTGACATCTTCTCCAGATTGATCTGGTGCATGATGCCGTTGCCCGGCGGGATCACGTCGACGTTGCGGAACGCCTTCTTGGTCCAGTTGATGAAGTCGAAACGGTCTTCGTTGCGGCGATCCTCGATGGCGCGGTTCTTCTTGAACGCGTCGGGATCGAAGCCGCCACATTCCACGGCCAGCGAGTGGTCGACGATCAGCTGCACCGGCACCACCGGATTGACCTTGGCGGGGTCGCCGCCCTGGTCGGCAATGGCGTCGCGCAGGCCGGCCAGGTCTACCAGCGCGGTCTGGCCCAGGATGTCGTGGCAGACCACACGGGCCGGGAACCACGGGAAATCGAGGTCACGCTTGCGTTCGACAAGCTGCTTGAGCGAATCGGTCAGCGTGGCGGGGTCACAGCGGCGCACCAGGTTTTCGGCCAGCACGCGCGACGTGTACGGCAGTTTGTCCCAGGCGCCCGGGGAGATGTCATTGACGGCGGCGCGGGCGTCGAAGTAATCGAGCCTGGTCCCGGGCAGCGGCTTGCGGAAGGCAGTGTTCATGGCGACTTGAGGACTTTGCGTGCCTGCCACCGCCCGGCGGATGGCCGGGCCGGGTGGCGGCACTGTTGTTGTTGCGGTAAATCAGGCGCGCTTTTCGATCGGCACGAACTTCAGGTTCTCCGGGCCGGTGTAGTTGGCCGTCGGACGGATGATCTTGTTGTCGATCCGTTGCTCGATCACATGCGCGGCCCAGCCCGACGTGCGGGCGATCACGAACAGCGGCGTGAACATCGCGGTGGGCACGCCCATCATGTGGTAGCTCACGGCGCTGAACCAGTCCAGGTTCGGGAACATCTTCTTGGCGTCGGCCATGACCGTTTCCAGGCGCTCGGCGATGTTGAACATCTTCATCGAACCGGCGTCCTTCGACAGCTTGCGGGCCACTTCCTTGATCACCACGTTGCGCGGGTCGGAGATCGTGTACACCGGGTGGCCGAAACCGATCACCACTTCCTTGTTTTCCACGCGACGGCGGATGTCCGCCTCGGCCTCGTCAGGGGTGTCGTAGCGCTTCTGGATCTCGAACGCCACTTCATTGGCACCGCCGTGCTTCGGGCCGCGCAGCGCGCCGATGCCGCCGCAGATGGCCGAGTACATATCCGAGCCGGTGCCGGCCACCACGCGGCAGGCAAACGTCGACGCGTTGAATTCGTGCTCTGCGTACAGGATCAGCGACGTCTGCATGGCGCGCTCCCACAGCTTGCTGGGGGCTTCGCCGTGCAGCAGGTGCAGGAAGTGCGCGGCAATCGATTCGTCGTCGGTTTCCACCTCGATGCGGCGGCCGTTGTGGCTGTAGTGGTACCAGTACAGCAGCATCGAACCCAGGCTCGCCATCAGGCGGTCGGCGATATCGCGCGCGCCCGGGGTGTTGTGGTCGTCCTTCTCGGGCAGCACCGTGCCCAGCACCGACACGCCGGTGCGCATCACGTCCATCGGGTGGGCGCTGGCCGGTACCCATTCCAGGGCGGCCTTGACGTTGGCCGGCAGGCCGCGCAGGGCCTTCAGCTTGATCTTGTATGCGGCCAGTTCGGCCTTGGTCGGCAGCTTGCCATGCACCAGCAGGTGGGCGATTTCCTCGAATTCGCACGTATCGGCAATGTCGAGGATGTCGTAGCCGCGATAGTGGAGATCGTTCCCGCTACGGCCAACCGTGCACAGGGCGGTGTTGCCGGCGGCAACGCCCGACAGGGCAACGGACTTCTTGGGCTTCGGCGTGGCCAGCGGTTGAGCTTCGGACATCTGGGTCTCCTTGATTCGATTTCGAGTGTTTTGGGTGCGAGCAGCCATGGTGGGGTGTCCTATTGCAGCGCAACAGACCGCATCGCAAAGAATAACGCGAACGTGTGCGTGATCGTTACCGGGCCTTGCCTTGCGCGAACAGCGCGTCGAGCTTCTGCTCGTAGGCATGGTAGTCGATCCGCTCGTAGAGTTCGGCACGCGTTTGCATGGTGTCGACCACGTTTTTCTGCGTACCGTCGCGGCGGATGGCCGCAAAGACGTTTTCGGCGGCCTTGTTGGCGGCGCGGAACGCCGACAGCGGGTACAGCGCCATGGCAACGCCCACGCTGCGCAGGTCGTCGAGCGTGAAATACGGGGTGGCGCCGAACTCGGTCAGGTTGGCCAGCACCGGCACCTTCACGGCGTCGACGAACTTGGCATACATGTTCAGGTCGGTCATGGCTTCCGGGAAGATGGCGTCGGCGCCGGCTTCGGCGCAGGCCACGGCGCGCTCGATGGCGGCGTCCAGGCCTTCGACGGCCAGCGCATCGGTGCGGGCCATGATGACGAAGTTCTCGTCGGTACGTGCGTCGACGGCGGCCTTGATGCGGTCCACCATCTCGTCGCGGCCGACGATTTCCTTGTTCGGGCGATGGCCGCAGCGCTTGGCGCCAACCTGGTCCTCGATATGCATGGCAGCGGCGCCAAACTTGATCAGCGAGCGCGTGGTGCGTGCCACGTTGAAGGCCGACGAGCCGAACCCGGTGTCAACGTCCACCAGCAGTGGCGTGTCGCAGACATCGGTAATGCGGCGGATATCGGTCAGCACATCGTCAAGGTTCGAGATGCCCAGGTCGGGCAGGCCCAGCGAGCCTGCGGCCACGCCGCCACCCGACAGATAGATCGCGCGATACCCGGCGCGCTTAGCCAGCAGCGCATGGTTGGCGTTGATCGTGCCCGGGATCTGCAGCGGGGTCTCGTCGATCAGGGCCTGGCGGAAGCGGGCACCCGCGGAGCGGGCAAGTTCGTTGGCGGAAAAAGTCATGGCTGGAATCTCTTGTTGGTTCAAACCTGCTTCGGGGGCAGGGGCGGCTCTATAGCGCAAGGGGTGTGCCAGCGGGCCTGAACCGGGTGCCGGCGTAACCGGTGCGTCATTCCGATAGGCAGAAACCCTTACGCGTCAGGGGGTTAGGTGACGCCGATGCACGTTTGACGCGTGGGTCGCAAGCATCCGGCATCACAAAGTGGGTGAAGTGGGTTGCAGTCGTGCAATGCATGCATTTCAAAGTTGAAATGCACCGGCCATGCGCGCACAATCGGCGGATCGCTACATCGTGCCCGCCGCCATGTCATCGCTGCCCACCCCGATCCCGCTCAATCCGGCTTCCCCGGCCGTTCCCGGCGCCCGCCCGCGCATCTGGGCGATGGGTATCAGCCGCCTGTCACGCGCCTTTGCCGATCTGATTCCGGCCTACGCGGCCCGCGCGGAATTCCGCATCGTCGGCCGGGCGTTCGAGTCGGCGGCCAGCGCCATCAATCGCGAGGCCCGCGAGAACCGTGTCGACGTGGTGGTGGCCGGCGGCTCCAACGGTGCGTACCTGCGCCAGCATGTGGACGTGCCGGTGGTGCTGGTCAAGGTCACCGGCTTCGACGTCATGAGCGCGCTGGCGACGGCGCGCCGTATTTCGCCCAAGGTGGCGCTGGTCACGCATGCCTCCACCTATGCCGAGGTGGATGAGTTCGTGGGCGCGTTCGGGCTAGATATCCCGCGCTATACCTACCTGACCGAAGACGACGCCATGGCGCGTGTACGGGCGCTCAAGGAGGAAGGCATCCGCGTGGTGGTGGGGCCCGGCATGGTGACCGATCTGGCCGACAAGTATGGGCTGATGGGTGTGTTCCTGTATTCGGGCAATGCCGTGCGCCTGGCGCTGGAAGATGCGATCGAGGCCGCGCGGCTGCGCCGTATCGAATCCACGCGGCGCGACTACGTCAACGCAATCCTGGCCCATCTGAACGAAGGGGTGGCGGCTGTCGACGCCGAGGGGCGGGTCCAGGCGTTCAATCCGGCCATGGAGAGATTTCTGGGCACGCCGGCCGGCGCGGCCGTGGGGCGCAAGCTGTCGACGCTGGCGCCGGGCCTGTCGCTGGATGGCGTGATGCAGAGCGGGGCACGCGAACTGGAGGCGATTCACCGGCTGGGCGACCGGATGGTGGTGGTCAACCGCATTCCGATCGTGGGCGAGGCCGGTACGTCCGGCGCGGTGCTGACGATCCAGGATGCCAATGCCATTCATCGCGCCGACCGCAACCTGCGCTCGCGTACGCGGGCGCGTGCGGCAGGCGTGCGCTACAGCCTGGACGACCTGGCCGGCGATTCCCCGGCCATGAGCGACCTACGGGCGCTGGCGCGCCGCTACGCGCTGGTGGATTCGACCGTACTGGTCAGCGGTGAAAGCGGCACCGGCAAGGAGGTGCTGGCGCAGGGCATGCACGATGCCAGCCCGCGTCGCGCGTTCCCGTTTGTTGCCGTCAATTGCGCGGCGTTTCCGGAGGCGCTGCTCGAATCCGAACTGTTCGGCTACGAGGAGGGCGCGTTCACGGGTGCCCGGCGCGGCGGCAAGGCCGGCCTGTTCGAATCGGCCCACAACGGCACGCTGTTCCTGGACGAAGTGGGCGACATGCCGCCGGCGCTGCAAACGCGGCTGCTCCGCGTGTTGCAGGAAAAGCAGGTGCTGCCGATTGGCGGTCTGGAAGCCGTGCCGGTCAACGTCCGCGTGATCGCCGCCACACACCGCGACCTGGCCGCGCTGGTGCGCGAAGGGACGTTCCGCCAGGACCTGTACTACCGGCTCAATATCCTTCGCATCGAAATGCCGCCACTGCGCGAGCGCGCGGCCGACCTGGCAGCGCTTGCCACGCTGCTGTACCGGCGTGCCCAGGAACGGCTGGGCATCGACGCGCCGCAGCCATTGCCCGACGTGGTGCGCGGACGCCTGGCGCGCTACGTCTGGCCCGGCAATATCCGCGAACTGGAAAATGTGACGGAGCGCATCGCCGTGCTCGTCGCTGGAACCGACCTGGCCCCGGCGGCCCTGCAGCGCGAATTGCAGGCGGCTGTGCCGGAACTGTTTTCCGGGAACGACATGGCTGTCCTGCCGCCAGCCGCCACGGACACCCTTGAGCCGGGTGGAGCAGGGCTGCCCGGTGCCGCGGGTTCACAGTCCCTGGCCGGGGTGGCCAAGGCAAGCCAGGCCGAGCACATCCGCCGTGTGCTGGCCGAATGCGGCGGCAACCGTGCCGCTGCCTGCGCGCACCTGGGCATCAGCGCCACCACGCTCTGGCGGCGACTACGGGATGGGTGAATGCTGGCGTGACTTACGCGATACGGACTTGTCGACGATCTAGTAACGCAATTAACGGCCAAGACATACGGCTAACTTCGAGGGCCGTTCCGGCCAATGCAACCACGCTTCGTCCGTAGATCCAGCTCGGCAAGTGGTGCGAACTAGCGGTGCGCTGCGCAAGTCGCCTGGTGGCGGACGAAGCACGAGCTACGCGTTGAACGACGCGCCGCACGGCCGCTAACGGCCGCGAAATCGATTGAATTTGGAGGGGTGGCCGGCCAAGGCCCAGCCACCCCTCAGACGTCATCGGCCAGGCGTACGCCGGTGAACTGCCAGCGCTGGTGCGGATAGAAGAAGTTGCGGTACGTGGCGCGGATATGGGATTCGGGCGTGACGCACGACCCGCCGCGCAGCACCATCTGGCTGCTCATGAACTTGCCGTTGTATTCGCCCACCGCGCCGGCGCTTGGCCGGAAGCCCGGGTAGGGCAGGAAGGCGCTGGCCGTCCATTCCCAGACATCGCCGAACATCTGCCGCAGCACGCCCGACGTGTTCTGCCGGTCTGGCAGCGGCCGCAGCGTGCGGCCTTCGATGAAATTGCCGGTCGCCGGCAGGTTGCGGGCTGCGTGTTCCCATTCCGCCTCGGTCGGCAGGCGACGCTCGGCCCAGCGCGCGAACGCGTCGGCTTCGAAGAAACTCACATGGGTGACCGGGCTTTCCGGGTCCACGGGCTGCATGCCGCGCAGCGTCATGTGCCACCACGTACCTTCGCGGTCTTCCCAGTACAGCGGCGCCTCGATGCGATTGTCACAGACCCAGCGCCAGCCATCGGACAGCCACAGTCCGGCGGTCTGGTAACCACCATCCTCGATGAACTCAAACCACTGGCGGTTGTTTACCGGGTGCGAACACAGCGCATACGGTTGCAGCAGCACCTGATGGCGTGGCGTTTCGCAATCGAAGGCAAAACCGTCGTCGCCATGGCCGATGGTGACGATGCCGCCGGGCATGGAGATCCATTCAGGCGCCGGGCGCGGATCGGCCACCACCGGCACCGTCATCGCCGGCACGTAGGCCGGGCGCAGCGGATTCTGGGCGAACAGGTGCAGGATGTCGGTCAGCAGCAGCTCCTGGTGCTGCTGTTCGTGATGCAGGCCCAGCGTGATCAGCGCGGCTTCGTCGTCGGTCTGGGCGGACATCAGCAGTGTCAGCATGCTGTCGTCCACCGCTTCACGATAGGCCAGCACTTCGTCGAGCGACGGCCGGGTCAGCAGCCCGCGCCGCGGCCGGGGATGGCGTGCGCCGACCGCTTCGTAATAGGAATTGAACAGGTACCGATACTGCGGATCCACCGGCTCGTAGTCGGGGATGCGCGCACCGAGCACGAATTCCTCGAAGAACCACGTGGTATGGGCCAGGTGCCATTTGGCGGGGCTGGCGTCGTCCATCGACTGCACGGTGGCGTCGGCATCGGACAGGTCGGCGACCAGTGCCTCGGTGGCGGCGCGGACATGGCGATACTGGCTCAACAGGGCGGGTTCGTGCGGCGGATGACTGGCGGTGGCAGGCAGCAGGGCTGAGGCGGCGGCGGTCATGCAGGCTCCCGGATGGCGGCGGACGCAGGGGGTGTCTGGCAGGTTGTCCAGACGGTCGAACCATCATAGACCCATCCGCGCCGGGGGGCGAGCCGGGTGCCTTCCGCGATCCTTGTAGGCCAACGCCTACAGGGGCCCGGGTCCGGCACACAGGCAAAAAAAGCAAAAAAAGACAGGTACCCCTGGTGGG
This sequence comes from Cupriavidus sp. HE11, assembly GCF_056097175.1. Classification (NCBI taxonomy): domain Bacteria; kingdom Pseudomonadati; phylum Pseudomonadota; class Betaproteobacteria; order Burkholderiales; family Burkholderiaceae; genus Cupriavidus; species Cupriavidus sp. HE11. Next base: position 106,929 of record NZ_CP184464.1, on the reverse strand, counting down.
GATACCTGTCTCAGACAGCAACCGGCGTCAAGGGGAAGCGGCGCCGGGTACTTCACGGAGGCGGGGTTACGGCTCCAGTCGAAAACCAGTTCGAATCAGTCAACCGGTCAGTCGGCCGGTTCAGGCGGCGGCGCGCAGGGCGTCGTTCAGGGCGGCGATCTCGGTCTTGGCCGTGGTCAGGCCGGCCTCGCGGGCTTCCGCGCCCATTGCCAGGCCGTGGGCACGGACGAACGAGATATCGGTGATGCCCAGGAAGCGCAGCACCACGTCGACGGTCACTTCATGCAGATCCAGTGCCGCGCCGTCCTGGCGCACGCCGCCACGCGACGACACCACGATGGCCTTCTTGCCCTTTGCCAGGCCTTCCGGGCCGTTCTCGGTATAGCGGAACGTACGGCCGGCTTGTGCGATGCGGTCGATCCAGGCCTTGAGCTGGCTCGGGATGCCGAAGTTGTACTGCGGCGCGCCAATCACGAGCACGTCGGCCGCCAGGAATTCGGCCAGGTATGCCTCGGTAATGTCCAGTTCGGTCTGCTGGGCGGCATTCAGGCCGTCCTTCGGGCCGCCCAGCACGGGCAGCAGGTGGTTGCCAAGGTGGGCCGGGGCTTCGCGGTCCAGGTCGCGCACGGTGACCTTGGCGCTGGGGTTCTTGGCGACCAGGTCAGCCACGATGCTGGCGGTCAGGTTGCGCGAGACGGAGTTGTCGCCCAGTACGCTCGAATCGATCTGCAGGATGTTCATTGTCTGGCTCCACTAAGTTCGGTTGGGATGGCTGAAAGATATAGGCTGGCCATTGATGCCGGTAGTGAGGCAAAATGCAAATGATTGTTCTATTGATGCAACGGAGCGCTGACCATGCAGGATCTCAACGATTTGTCGCTGTTTGCCCAGGTGGTGCAGCACGGCAGCTTTTCGGCCGCCAGCCGTGCCAGCGGGGTGCCGAAGTCGCGCCTGTCCCGGCGAATCGCCCAGCTGGAGCGCGACCTGGGTGTGCAGCTGCTGCGCCGGACCACGCGCCAGGTGCGCGTGACGCCGCTTGGAGAGTCGTATTACGCCCATTGCCGCGACATGCTCCAGGCCGCCGAAGCGGCGCGCGAAGTGATTGAGCAGTCGCGCGAACAGCCGGGCGGATGCCTGCGGGTCAGTTGCCCGGTGGCGATCGTGCAGATCCTGCTGGCGCCGAATATCGGGCATTTCATGCGCGCCAATCCGGGTATCCAGCTCGAAATCGATGCCACCAACCGCCGCGTCGACGTGATTGGGGAGGGCTATGACCTGGCCCTGCGCGTGCGCAATGTGCTGGACGATTCCAGCCTGGCCGTGCGCACCTTTGGCAAGAGCGACCTGAAGCTGGTCGCCAGCCCAGCGCTGCTGGACAGCATCGGCCGGCCGCGCACGCCGCAGGCGCTGGAAGGCATGCCGGGGGTGGGGCAGAAGCCGCACGAAGGCCGCCATGTCTGGACGCTGTTCGACAAGGCCGGCGAGCCCGTCAATATTGGCTACGATCCGCGCCTGGTGTCAGACGAATTCGCAATCCTGCGCGAGGCCGCCATTGCCGGCGTGGGCGTCGCCATGCTGCCGCGCATGTATTGCCGCGACGATATCGAGCGCGGCGACCTCGAAGTGGTACTGCCCCAGTGGGACTTGCCGATGGGCGTGCTGCACGCGGTGTTTCCGTCCCGGCAGGGCGTCACCCCCGCATTGCGCCGCTTTCTCGATTTCCTGGCCGAAGTCCTGCCGGAACATGCGCGCAAGGTGGGCATGATGACGATGCCCGGCGTGCCCATGCATGCTGCGCCGCCCACCGAGCCGCCGCCGCGATCCAGCACCCAGAAGGCCGACGCCGACTGATTCGCAACCGGCGCATGCACCGCGACGCTGCGCCTTTACCTTCACGCTGGCACGATCTAAGGTAGTTGTGCAGGTCACATGCGCCTGCATCAAACCGCAAGGAGCCAACGCGATGAGTCGTACGCAAGGAACGCAGGACCTGGGCAAAGCCGTTCTCCGCATCGTGCTGGGCGTGCTGATCCTGTTGCACGGCATTTCGAAGCTGATGTCCGGGCCTGGCTTTGTCACCCAGGTGGTGACCCAGGCGGGCCTGCCTGCCGCGCTGGCCTACGGTGTCTATATCGGCGAGATCGTTGCGCCCATCCTGCTGATCATCGGTCTCTGGTCGCGCCTGGCCGGGCTGATCGTGGTCATCAACATGCTGTTCGCGTTCGGGCTGGTGCATACGAAGCAGCTTGGCGAGATGGCCCCCACGGGGGGCTGGGCGCTGGAGCTCCAGGCGATGTACCTGGCCGCCGCGCTGGCGGTGGCCCTGCTGGGGGCAGGGCGGCTGAGCGTGGGCGGTATCGACGGCAAATGGAATTAGGGAAGCAGGGAAGCAGGGAAGCAGGAAAGCAGGAAAGCAGGAAAGCAGGAAAGCAGGGAAACGGCGACTGACAACGGCAACTGACAACCCGGAACCAGGGAGACTGCCATGGCTGGCCTGATGATGACTCGCGTACCGGCTGCCCTCGGTGCGGTGCTGGCGGCCGCGCTGGCAGGCTGCGCCACCGGGCCCGACATCCGTACCGACTACAACCACAGCACCGACTTTTCCCAATATCACACCTTTGCCTTCCTGCCGCGCCTGGGCACGGACCGGCAGGGGTATGAAAGCCTGACGACGCAATATCTGAAGGACGCGGTCCACAAGGAGATGACCGCGCGCGGCTATGAATATGCGCCGCGCCAGCCCGACCTGATGGTCAACTTCAACATGCAGTTCCAGCAGAAGGTGGTCAGCAGTCCGGCGCCGATGCCGCCGCCCGGCTACATGGGCTACTACGCCTACCGGGGCGGGCTCTATGCGCCGTGGCCCGGCTATGGCTTCTACAGTGACACCTACACCTATACCGAGGGCACGCTGAACATCGACCTGGTCGACGCAAGCAAGAACCAGCTCGTGTGGGAAGGGGTGGCCCAGGGCGATGCCAGCGAGCCGGAGCGGCAGACCAGCCAGCTGATGATCGAACAGGTGGTGGGGCAGATCTTCGCCCGATACCCGTTCCGGGCCGGCATCGGGGCGCCGAGTCAATAAGGCGTGGCAAAGTCGTAAGTTTTTCCGCGCCGGGCCCGTCCCGTCCAGCCAGACCCGCTACAATCGCTGCCCGTGGTTTTGAACGTGTCATATCAAAAATGGGTCTGGGCTGGTTCGGATTGTCGACCTTCTGGCTGTTGCCGCTTGTCTGGCGAACGGTGGGCCGTGTGCTTGCCGGCGATCGCCGCCTGTTCGGCCGTGGCTCGCTGCGTATATGGATGGGTACGGTGCTGGTGCTGGGCGCCAGTGCCACGCTGGAAGCGCTGACTGGCGGCGAAGGCGCCACGGCCGGTGGTGCCGTGGGGCATGCGTTGGCCGGCATGGTGTCCGGCATGCTTGGCTGGACCGGCGCGCTGCTGATGATGCTGGCCGTGCTGGGCCTGGCCGCACCGATGGTGTTCGGCGAAACCTGGCGCAGCCTGTTCCTGTTGCGCCGGCCGCGCACGGATGCTGATGAGGCACCGGCCCCGTCGCCCGTGCGCAATGAATCGCGCGTGGATACGCGCGCCGACTTCCGCACCGATTTCCGCTCCGAGTTCCGCAACGATGCGCGCACCGAGACCGCACCCTCGCAGGCCGCGTCGCGCGAATCCGTCGACCGCTGGGAAACGACGTCGATGCCGGGCCAGAACCGGCAGGCGCCGCGCCACAAGGGCATCGAAGCGGTATCCGCACGCCGCCAGCCGGCCTGGCAACCGCCGCCGCGCACGCGTGAGTCGCCACCGCAACCGGGCGAGATCTGGTTGCATCAGGCCGGCGCTCCGGGCGCCGTGAAGACCGAGCCGGTGGCCGCACCGGCCCGCGCGGCATCGAGGCCCGAGACGGCCACGCCGCCGGCGTCTCAGCCGAAAGCGCAGCAGCAGACTCAGCCCAAACCGCAGCCGCAACCTCAACCGAAACTGCAACCGAAGCCGGAAAGCAGGCCCGCCGCGCCCCAGGCCACCGTGGTCAGCAGTCCGTTCCGCAATCCGCAGCTTGGCTTGCGCTCGGCAATTACGACGCTGCCCGAAGCCATGGCAAAGCCCGCTGCGGTGGCGGCAAGCACCGCTGCAGTCGTGGCGGCGTCGGCCGACTCGGATGTGGCGGTTGCCGAAGCCCCGGTCCAGGCCGATACGCTGGCGGGATCATTGGCCGATACGCAATCCGTATCGCGTGCCACCGAAATCGCGGCCGATATTGCCATGATCGCGGCGGCTGCCGATGTGGCCGACGATGCGGCACCGGAGCAAGCCGACGAGCCAGTCACGCTGGCGTCGATTCGCGATGAAGCGATGACGCTGCTGGCCGAACTGCGCGCGCTGGCCGGCAAGCCAATCGACGCGCCCGACATCCCTGTGCCGGCGACGGTGGAACCGCTGGCGACGGAGGTGGAAACGGCGCCGATTCAGGAGACGGTCGAGCCGATGGCTGCCGTGGAGGCGGTGGCGTTGGATCAGGACGCAGAAACGGCGGTGGAACCTGCTGCAGCGTTGCTCGTCGCCGAACCGGCCATGGAGGCTGTCTGGGCTGTCGAGGCTGTCGAGCAAATCTCGCCGGTCGAGTCCACCGAGCCCATCGAGCCCATAGAACCCATCGAGTCCACCGAGTCCACCGAGTCCACCGAGTCCACCGAGTCCGTCGAGCCGCAATCCGAAGCCCCGGCAGCCCCGGTGCAGTCGGCCTCGGAGGCCATCGAAGCCGCCGTCGCCGCATCGATTTCGGAGGCCGAGGCCGAGGCCGAGGCGGAAGCTGACATCGAACGGGCCGCAGAAGCAGAAGCCGAAATCGCTGCAACAGACGTTACGGCCGCCGAGGTTACGGCCGCCGAGGTTACGGCAGCACATACGGCAGCGGATCCGCAAGCCGCCATCGATGCCACGGAACCCGACCAGGCAACGGATTGGGCGGAGCCGTCCGAGGCCGTGACGGCGGAAGACCCGGCGCCGGTGGAGGATGCAAACGTCTTTGTCCAGCCCACGCCAAAGCCGCGCATCGTGCTGCCGGCCGTGGTGGGTAATACCGTGCCGCTTACCCCGGTGCAGTCCACTACCGCTCAGACTTCATTCGCGGTGGCGCCTGCGCCACTTTCGACGCCGCCGGCTCCCCGCGTGGTGGTCGACTACCGCCTGCCCGGTACGGATCTGCTCGAAGCCGCCGCCGAGAGTGGCGAGAATGCCGAACAGATTTCCGAGGAGCGCCTGCAGCAAACCAGCGAACTGATCGCGCAGCGACTGGCCGAGTTCAAGGTGCCGGTGTCCGTGGTGGGCGCCAGCGCTGGGCCGGTCATCACCCGTTTCGAGGTCGACCCGGCCGTGGGCGTGCGCGGTGCGCAGGTAGTCGGGCTGATGAAGGATCTGGCGCGCGCGCTGGGCGTGACGTCGATCCGCGTGGTCGAAACCATTCCGGGCAAGACCTGCATGGGGCTGGAACTGCCCAATGCGAAGCGGCAGATGATCCGGCTGTCGGAGATCGTCAGCGGCAGCGCGTTCGATGCCCATGCGTCGAAGCTGGTGCTGGCGATGGGCAAGGACATCACGGGCAATCCCGTGGTGACCGACCTGGCCCGCGCGCCGCACCTGCTGGTGGCTGGCACGACCGGCTCGGGCAAGTCGGTGGCGGTCAATGCCATGATTCTGTCGATGCTGTACAAGGCCACGCCGGAAGACGTGCGCCTGATCATGATCGACCCGAAGATGCTGGAGCTGTCGGTCTACGAGGGCATTCCGCACCTGCTGGCGCCGGTGGTGACCGATATGAAGCAGGCCGCGCACGCGCTGAACTGGTGCGTGGGCGAGATGGAAAAGCGCTACCGGCTGATGTCGGCGCTGGGCGTGCGCAACCTGGCCGGCTACAACCAGAAGATTCGCGCGGCCGAAGCCGCCGAACAGAAGGTGCCGAATCCGTTCTCGCTGACGCCCGACGCGCCGGAGCCGCTGTCCACGCTGCCGCTGATCGTGGTGGTGATCGACGAACTGGCCGACCTGATGATGGTGGCGGGCAAGAAGATCGAGGAACTGATCGCCCGCCTGGCGCAGAAGGCGCGTGCGGCGGGCATCCACCTGATCCTGGCCACGCAGCGGCCGTCGGTGGACGTGATTACCGGTCTGATCAAGGCCAATATCCCGACGCGCGTGGCGTTCCAGGTATCTTCCAAGATCGACTCGCGCACGATCCTGGACCAGATGGGTGCCGAAAGCCTGCTGGGGCAGGGCGACATGCTGTTCCTGCCGCCGGGCACCGGCTATCCGCAGCGCGTGCATGGCGCTTTCGTGGCCGACGAGGAAGTGCACCGCGTGGTGGAGCACTGGAAGCAGTTCGGCGAGCCGGACTATGACGAGGCCATCCTGGCCGGCGACGCGCCCGAAGGCGCCGCCGACCTGTTCGGCGAAGGCGGCGGCGATGGCGAGGCCGATCCGCTCTACGACGAGGCCGCGCAATTCGTGCTGACGTCGCGCCGGGCATCGATCTCCGCCGTGCAGCGGCAGCTGCGCATCGGCTACAACCGGGCGGCGCGCCTGATCGAACAGATGGAGGTGGCCGGGCTGGTGTCGCCGATGGGCCGCAACGGCACGCGCGAAGTCATCGCGCCCGGCGGCCCGGGCGACTGATCCAACGCGTCGGAAGAGGCCATCGACATGCGCGCCATCCAGGGCAATTTGCTGCACGACATCCCGGTCCACGCCGACGGCGAGGTCTTCACGGACCTGCTGTCCTGGCAGGCCACGGGCCGGGTCCGGATCGAGCGGATCGTCTCGAACGGCCAGGCCAGCCCGCCGGATTTCTGGTACGACAGCGCCGACGACGAGTGGGTGCTGGTCATCAGCGGCAGCGCCAGCGTGGAAATCGACGATGGCACGAGCCATATGCTGGGCGCCGGGGACTGGCTCCAGCTGCCCGCCCATTGCCGTCATCGGGTGGCCTGGACCGATGCGGCGCAGCCGACGGTCTGGCTGGCTGTCCACGTGAGTCCCGATCCGTCGCAGGCTTCCTAGCTCCCCCGCTCCCGCAGGCGGGGGCGGGGAGCAAAGCCTGGCTGGGGCGGTGCCAACGTCTGGGGGCAGGCTTCGTACAGCCCAGCTTGTATGGCTCTCGTATGGCTTTATGATGTCGGGACAACTCACCCGGAGACTCCGGCTTGTCCCCCATGCCCCGGCTGCTCGTCGTCTGGTTTTCGCTTGCCTGCCTGCTCGGTCCGGCCGCTCATGCTGCCCAGCCGGACGCCCTGCGCATTGGGTCCAAGCGCTTCACCGAGTCGTACATCCTTGGCGAAATCCTGACGCAGGCCGCGGCGCCCCATGCCGGGGCGCGTCACCTGCCAGGCCTGGGCAACACGGCCATCGTGTTCGAGGCGCTCAAGGCCGGCAACATCGATGCCTATCCCGACTACACCGGCACGCTCGCCAGCGAAATCCTGAAGCTGCCCGGCCACGCCACGCTGGAGCAGATCAACACCGCGCTGGCGCCGATGGGCCTGGGCGCGGCGATTCCCCTTGGTTTCGAGAATACCTACGCCATCGCGGTATCCGATGCCCGCGCGGGCAGCCTGCGTACGCTGGCTGACCTGGCGCGCCAGCCCGCCCTCCGCCTCGGGTTGTCCCACGAATTCATGGGCCGCGCCGACGGCTGGCCGGCGCTGGTGCACGCCTATGGCCTGCCGCAGAAGCCGGTCGGCATCGACCACGGCATCGCCTACGAGGCCCTGCGCGACGGCCAGATCGACGGCACCGACATCTACTCGACCGACGCCAAGATCCACAGGTTTCATCTGCGCGTGCTCGAAGACAACCTCCACGTGTTTCCCGGCTATGAGGCCGTGGTGGTCTACCGGCTGGACGTGCCGCAACGCTTTCCGGCCGCCTGGCAGGCGCTGCGGCAACTGGCGGGGCGCATCACCGTGGCGGACATGATCGACATGAACGCTGCGGCGGAGATCGGCGGGGAATCGTTCGCGGCCATCGGGCAGCGGTTTCTGTCGGGGCGTCCGGCCAAGGGTGCCAGTGCGGCCAGTGCGGCCAGCGTGCAGGCTGGCGGCGGCACCAGGGACGGTGGCCGGCGCCTGTTCGGCGTGCTGGCTGGCGCGGATACCTGGCGTCTGACGGTGCGCCACCTGGCACTGGTAGGCGGCGCGGTGGGCGCGGCCACGCTGGTGGGGGTGCCGCTGGGCATCGTTGCGGCACGGCGTCGCCGGCTTGGGCAGGTGCTGCTGGCGCTGGTGGGCATGCTGCAGACGGTGCCGTCGCTGGCGCTGCTGGCGATGCTGATTCCGCTGCTGGGTCGTATCGGCGTCTGGCCGGCGATGATCGCGCTGTTCCTGTATGCGCTGCTGCCGATCGTACGCAATGCCTGCACGGGTCTTCAGGAAATCTCGCAGGGCATGCGCGATGCGGCGCGGGCGCTCGGTTTCCGGCCCATGCAGGTGCTGCGCTACGTGGAGATTCCACTTGCCATGCCCGTGGTGCTGGCCGGGGTGAAGACCGCAGCCATTATCAGTGTCGGCACGGCCACGATTGCCGCCTTCGTGGGGGCCGGCGGTTACGGCGAGCGCATCGTCACCGGCCTTGCGCTCAATGATTCGACGCTGCTGCTGGCCGGCGCCATTCCGGCCGCGCTGCTGGCGCTGCTGGTGCAGGGGGCGTTTGGTGGCGTGGAATGGTGGACGCGCCGCCGGCGCATGTCCTGAGGCCAACCTGTCAGTGATGCCCATGCGTGGATTGAAGATATTCCGATACTGGCTACTGGCGATGACCCTGGCATCGACGGCCAGCTTCGCCCTCGGCGCAGCGCCCGCGCCGGCCGATCAGGTTGCGCGCGGGCGCTACCTGGCCCGCATCGCCAACTGCGTGGCATGCCACACGGCAAAGGACGGCGTCCCCATGGCCGGCGGCCTGCCATTGCAGACCGCCGTCGGCACGGTGTACTCGACCAATATCACGCCCGATGCCGAGACCGGTCTGGGCCGCTATTCGCTGGACGATTTCGACCGGGCCGTGCGCCACGGGCAGGCGCGCGACGGCAAGCGGCTGTATCCGGCCATGCCGTACACGTCGTACGCGAAGATGACGCGCGACGACGTGGCGGCGCTCTATGCCTGGCTGCACAGCGAAGTGAAGCCGGTGCGCCAGGCGAATCGCGAAACCAGGCTGCAGTGGCCCTACAGCATGCGCTGGCTGCTGGTGCCGTGGAACTGGCTGAACCTGCGTGGCGATCCGGTGCGGGTTGACGCGAAGCAGGGCGATACGTGGCAACGCGGCGCCTATATCGTCCAGGCCGTGGCCCATTGCGGCGCCTGCCATACGCCGCGCGGCGTGCTGTATGGCGAGAAGGGCATCGACGAACGCAGTCGGCATTTCCTGTCCGGCGCGACGGTCGAGGGCTGGTCGGCCACCAATCTCACCGGTGATGCCTTGACCGGCCTGGGGGCCTGGTCGAAAGCGGATCTGGTGGAGTACCTGCACACGGGCCGCAATGCGCATGCCACATCGTTCGGCCCCATGTCCACCGTCATCGCCACTTCCACGCAATATATGAGCGCCGCCGATCTCGATGCGGTAGCCACCTATCTGAAGTCGATTGCCGGCGTGCGGGGCGAAATGCAGCCGTTCCGCTACGACGCATCGGCCGCCATGCAACTGGAGCAGGGCCGCTTCGACACACCGGGTGCGCGCCAGTACGCCACGTTCTGCATGCCTTGCCACCAGAGCACCGGCAAGGGCTTTGCGCGGGTGTTCCCGCCACTGGCCGGCAATCCCACCGTTGTGGATCCCAATCCGGCATCGCTGGTCAACCTGCTGCTCGACGGTGCCGTGACGGCGCGCGTGGATACGGCGCCAACCGACTATCACATGCCCGGCTATGGCTGGACCCTGGACGATCAGGAACTGGCCAATCTGCTGACGTTTATCCGGGGCAGCTGGGGCAACCGCGCCGCGCCCGTGTCCCCCGATGCCGTGGCCGAGCGCCGCCGCGCAATGGGCGTGCGCGCCCCCGAGACTCCATGACGCCATGACCATTACCCGCAGAGACTTCCTGAACGGCACTGCCCTGGCCGTGACGGCAGGGCTGGCGCCAGGCCGGTTGCTGGCGGCCCCGGGTTCGGCCACGGGCAGCTACCCGCCCGCGCTGACGGGGCTGCGCGGCAATCATGCCGGCACCTATACGCTGGCGCACAGCCTGGCGCGCGAAGGCGCCACGTATCCCGGTGTGCTGGCGCGGGAGGCCTATGACCTGGTGGTGGTGGGCGGAGGCATCAGTGGCCTGGCGGCGGCGTGGTTTTATCAGCGCAGGTTTGGCGCCTCGCGGCGCATCCTGATCCTCGACAATCACGACGATTTCGGCGGCCATGCCAAGCGCAACGAATTTACCGTGCGTGGCCGCACGCTGGTCACCTACGGCGGCAGCGCAGACATGCCGCCCTCGGCTAACGACAATGCCGCCGTGCGAACCTTGCTGGCTGGGCTGGGGCTGGCGCCTACCGCGCAGGCGCGTGCCTTGCCGGGCGAAGATTACGAACGGCGGGGCCTGGGGCGCGCCGTGTTCTTCGATGCGGGGCATTTCGGCCGCGATCAGTGGCTGGCTGGCGATCCATATGCCGCCGTCGTCGATGCACGCGTGCGCGGCGCGGTGGTATCGAGCGAAGCCACCGACATATTGCGCGGATTTCTGGCGAAAGCGCCATTACCGCCCGCCGATCGCGATGCGCTGCTTCGGCTGGCACAAGGCGCGACCGACTTCCTGGCCGGCATGCCGGCCGAGAACAGGCGCGTCTATCTGCAATCCACGCGATACGCGGCATTCCTGCGCGACAAGGCGGGCGTCGGGCTGGCCGGCCTGCGCTTCCTGCGCAGCCGCAGCCAGGATGCATATGCGCTGGATGCCGATGGGATATCGGTCGCGCAGGCCATCGCCATCGGCCTGCCGGCTGGGGCGGGCATGCCCGATCCCGCCCTGGACGTCAGGCTGGGCAAGTCGCCGGCATCGCGCCAATGGTTTGCGGATGGCAACGCCACGCTGGCTCGCGCGCTGGTGGCGCAACTGGTGCCCTCCGTGCTGCCGGCCGGTGCCAAGGCAGTCGGAGACGCCCGCATCGACTATGGCAAGCTCGACCAGGACGGCAGCAGCGTGCGCATCCGGCTGAACAGCACTGCCATTTCGGTCGAGCCCGATGTGCGCATCACGCGTGTTACCTATGGCTGGCAGGGCAACCTGCAGCGTGTAGAGGCGCAGCACGTGATCGTCGCCGGATACGGCATGATGGTGCCGTTCATCGTGCCGACGCTCCCGGCAGCGGCAAAGACGGCGCTGCGGTCCGACGTCAAGGCACCGCTGGTCTACACGAAGGTGGCGCTCGACAACTGGCGGGCCTTCGACACCTTGAAGGCATGGCGCGTCCATGCGCCGACGATGGCCTATTCCGATCTCTGGCTGGAGCCTGCCGCCGGCGGGCCCGACGATCCGGTAGTGCTGCACATGCTGTATGTGCCCACGGTGCCCGACAGCGGCATGCAGGCGCGCGAGCGCTTCCGCGCAGGGCGGGCGTTCCTGCTGGGCACACCGTTCGACGTGCTGGAGCGCGACATACGCGCACAACTGGATCGCATGCTGGCGCCAGGCAGTTTCCGCGCCGAGCGGGATATCCGGGGCATCACTGTCAATCGCTGGGCCCACGGCTACAGCTACATGCCATCCTCGCTGGCCCCCGACGATGCGGGTCTGCAGGTGGCGCTGGAGCAGGCAGGGCTGGGCATCGGCAATATCCGCATTGCCGGCGCCGATGTGGCAGGAAGCCCGTCCGTTACCGCCGCCATTGACCAGGCGCAGCGTGCGGTGCTGTCGTTGCGGGCGGACACTTGAACCGGGCGCGCCGGGCGGGCGCCATCGAAACCGTTATTCAGCCGCCGGTGACGAATTTCTGCAGCAGCCGGCGGAATTCATCGAATTCCTCAACGGAAAATCCCTGCAGCCGTTGATTCAATACCTCCGGTGCAATAGTCGGGATTTCCGAGGCAATACTCCGGCCTTTCGGCGTCAGGGTCAAATTCACCACGCGCCGGTCGTCGATGCTGCGACTCCGTTCGAGCAGGCATTTTTCCTCGAGTTTGTCGAGCATGCGGGTCATCAGGCCGCTATCGATGCCGAGCAGCTTGCTGATTTCGAATGGCGTGCTGGCCATCCCCCGGTTGAGTGAAAGCAGGATGCCCATTTGCTGGCCGTTGATGTCCAGCGGACGCAACGCCGAGTCCATTTCCATCAGCAGGCTGTTGCGGGCCTTGTTCAGATGGAAGCCAATGCTTTGCGTCAGCTGGAAATTGTCAGGTGTGTAGTGCTTCACGACGGTTTCCTTTGCGTTGCACTGATCGAAAGTTGATCGGTCAGCAACCGATCTACGCCTCAGGCGAATGCTGGCTGGCAGGTATTCGCCGGATCGTAGTCTGGCAAAATCGCTGCGGTATGGGAATTCAATTTTATTGTGTCTCGAATTAGATGAAATGGAATACGCGAAACTGCATCGACGAGATTTTCGGCGATGCAGTTTGAGAGAAATGAATAATCCCCCGTACGGGTTATAGAATGACTCGACATTACGGCAATGTGTGACGCCGGAAATGGTGCACCTGCAATATCCCGGCCCAAATTTCCCGAAAGTACTTAACGCGGGGCGCAAGAAAGTTCATCACGGCGCGACGCGCATCTGACGGGGTGCTCCGGTACATTGCCCGGCAGGGGCTTGATATGCCACACCAGCCCACGTCGAACGTTGCCTCCGGAGTTCACTCGATGCGAGTGTCATTTGGAAGAAAATCCGCGCCGAAATGCCTAAGGAAATTCGCAGGCCAGCTTGTTTTCGGGAGTCTCTGCCTCGCGGCTGGCGCCTTGTCCGGCACGGCCAGCGCGCAATCGAGCGCCGAACTGGCTAACAAGAGCAACAACCCGCTGAATCTGGCGCCATCGTTCAATATCCAGAATTTCTATTCGCCGCGCCTGTATGGCAGCAATGCCCATACCAATGACCTGCTATTGCGGCCGACCATTCCCGTGGCGCCGGGCAGCCTGATCGGCGTGCCGCAGATATTTCGCGGCACCGTGCCGGTCAGCACACGTCCGAAGGCCGATGGATCGTACGAAACCGGCCTGGGCGATATCAACCTGTTCGATATCTTCCTGTTGCGCAGCGAAGGGATGCAGATCGGCGCCGGGCCATTGCTGACGATGCCGACTGCCACCGATCCCAGCCTGGGCACGGGCAAGTGGCAGGCCGGGGTGGCCGCGGTGGTGGTGGATCCGACCCCTGCGCGGCTGCTGGGCATGCTGGTGCAGTGGCAGCATTCGTTTGCCGGGCAAAGCAGCCGTCCGGACGTGCAGTCGCTGACGGCCCAGCCGTTCATGATCTTCAACCTGCCGCATGGGTGGTATGTGCGGTCCACGGGTACCTGGACCTTTGATTTGCAGCATGGCACGTACTACGTGCCGATTGGCCTGGGTGCGGGCAAGGCGTGGAAAGAGGGGCACACCATTTTCAACGCCTTTGTCGAACCGCAGTATTCGGTGCTGCATGACGGCAGCGGGGTTCCGCAATGGACGATATTCGCCGGTCTCAACATGACCTTCGGCAAATGAAACGCACCTGCGCAGTGTTTGCGGTGATGGCATCGGCGTGGCTCGCCGGCGCGCCGGCACCGGTGCGCGCCGAGCCCGATCCGCCGGAAGGCGTGGCGTCATCGCCAGCGCCGGCTCCGGCCCCGGCTGACAAGGCCGCCGCATCCAAACCGAAGCTGTCGATGTTCGATCCCGAGGACGGGATGTTCGATATGAGCGATTTCCTGCTCCACCACAAGGGCGCGCTGCCCGTGCCGACGATCATCACCGAGCCGGCGGTGGGCTATGGCTTCGGGCTGGCGCTGGCGTTCTTCTCGCAGTCGATGGCCGAAGCCGCGGAGGAGGCAAGGGCGTCGGGCAAGGGGCCGGCGCCACCGAACATCACCGTCGTCGGCGGCGCATATACCGAAAACGGCACCTGGGCGGCCGGCGCCGCGCATTTCCACACCTGGAACGGCGACCGTATCCGTTACCTGGCCGCCGTGGGCAAGGTCAATGCCAACCTGGAGTATTTCGGTGTGCAGAACCAGGCGCGTGCCTATTCGCTGGACGGCTTCATGCTGCTGCAGCAGCTGCTGTTCCGCGTGGCCGATTCCCATTGGTATATCGGGCCCCGCTACGTGTATGCGGATAGCACGGCCAGCTTCAAATTTGGGTCTTCGCCCAACGAACTGGGGCCGATCGACAAGAGCCAGCGCATCGGCAAGGGCGGCCTGGTCATCGACTACGATTCGCGCGACAACATCTTCTTCCCGAACAAGGGCAGCTACGCGGAATTCGAGGCCCAGTTCGCGCGTGGCGGCCTGGGCAGCACGCAGGACTTCAACATGTTCAATGCGCGCGGCTTCACCTGGCTGCCGCTGGCGCGCACGTGGATCCTGGGCCTGCGGGCCGATTCCAAATTCTCGTCGGGAGACGTGCCGTTCTACGCGCAGCCGTACGTGGACCTGCGCGGCGTGCAGAAGGGCCGCTACCAGGATCGCAACGCGCTGGTGGCCGAAGTCGAGCTGCGCTGGGACGTGACGCCGCGCTGGTCGGTGCTGGCGTTTTCGGGCACGGGCAAGGCCTATGGCCGCTGGCACGATTTCTCGGACGCCTCCACCGTCGTCAGCGTCGGCGGCGGCTTCCGCTACATGATCGCGCGCAAGCTGGGCCTGTCGATGGGTATCGACGTGGCGCACAGCAAGAACCAGAACGCGTTTTACCTCCAGGTGGGCAGCGCCTGGCACTAGGCGCCGCCCGGCCTTCGGTGCATGGCCGCGTCAGACCACGGCCGGGAAATCCAGCGTGGTGTCGTTGACGCGGTTGATCATGTTGGTGAACAGGATCGCACTGATGGCCTGGATGGCTTCCACGATCTGCGCGTCGCTGTAGCCGGCGGCGCGTACGGCCTCGACGCTGGCGGCCGGCACGGTACCGCTGGTGCCCACCAGTTCCACGGCAAAGCGCGTCAGCGCGTCGATCTTCGCGTCTTCCGGAAAGCTGCCCCGGCGCAACTGTTGCGTTTGTTCCACGCTGAAACCGGCCATTTTCGTTGCTGTCAGCGTATGGGCGGCCAGACAGTAATCACAACCGCTGTGCTCGCTGACGGACAGGTTGATCGCTTCCAGTTCCTTGGCCGACAGGCTGCCTTGCTTCAGCACGGCGTTGGTCTGCAGCGCCTGGGCCAGCACGGCCGGTGCATTGGTGCCGATGGTGGCGTAGGCGTTCGGCACCTTGCCGACAGCCTTGCGGATGGCGCCGAACAACTCGGCGGTCTGGCCCGTGGCGTCCTGGGCGGCGATGGTGTGCAGGCGTGTGGTCATGATGTGGTTCCTTGGGATGCGGTGGTATTCGGGTTGCGTGTCAGGTTTCGGGCGCCGCCCCGGCCTTGCATCCGGCCGGGTTGCTGCGCTGCCTTGGACTCAATGGTAGGTGCGGCAGCGATCCGGATGGATTAGAATCCACTCAACTTTTTGCTTGATCGTCTCACGTCCTCGCATATACCCATGGACAGCCTTAGCGAACTGGTGCGCCTGCTGGCGCCGTCGGGCACGGTCGACCTGCATTGCCGGGTGGCGGGGGCCTGGTCCGCCCACAATGCGCAGGCGGCGCCAGGGCACGTGCCGTATCACGCCATCCTGGATGGGCAGGCCGATGTGTCGATGGGCACCGAGCCGCTGCGCGTGGCGGCGGGCGATGTGTTGTTGTTCCCACACGGGGCGGCGCACACGCTGTCTGGCGTGCATGGCGGCAGCAAAACCCGCGTGGCGGGCGTCCGGCAGGAAGCCGGCCCGGAATCGCGCCGCTTCAACGGCGTGGTGACCGAGGTCACGGTGCCGGGCGCGGCCGAACCGCTCGATATCCTCTGCGGCACGTTTGTGCTCGGCAGCGCAGCCGATGTACTGCTGCGCGCGCTGCCCGAGATGCTGTGCGTCAAGACGGGTGGGGCCGGTGAGACTGGTGGCAACGGCGACGCTGGGCTGGGCTGGCTGCGCGGCCTGATCGGCATGATGCATGTGGAGGCCGACGCGCCGGGACCGGGCAGTGCGGCGATCATCGCCGACCTGTCGACGGCGCTTTTCACGGTGCTGCTGCGCACGCTGATTGCTCAGGGGGCGGTGTCGCACGGCGTGATGGCGCTGATGGCCGACGCGCGCATGGCACGAGCTGTGGACGCGGTGGTCCGGCACCCAGAACGGCCGTGGACCGTGGACAGCCTGGCCGAAGTCTGCAGTGTGTCGCGGGCCACGCTGGCCCGGCGCTTCGCCCAGCTTGGCATCACGCCGCTGGAACTGGTGACCACGCTGCGCATGGAGCGGGCCGCGCGGTTGCTGCGTCGGGACGGACTGTCCGCGGCGGCGGTAGCCGAACAGTGCGGCTACGCTTCGCAGGCCGCATTCGGCCGGGTATTCACCCAGCATTTCGGAGTGGGCCCGGGCGCCTATCGCCGCCAGCATCGCGCGCTTCGCAGCGTTCGCGCGACGGCCCAGTCGCCGGAGGCTGCCGCATGAGCACGGGTGGCACCACAAGGACATCCGGCCGGGCCGGAGACAACTGGGACGACTATCGCTACTTTCTGGCTGTGGCGCGCGGCGGCACATTGTCGGCGGCGGCCGCGCAGCTTGGCACCGAGCACACGACGGTGGCGCGCCACATCCAGGCGCTGGAACGGGTGCTGAATACGCGGCTGTTCCACAAGAGCCATGTCGGCTACGCGCTGACGGCTGCGGGCGAACGGCTGCTGGCCACGGCGGAGGCCATCGAGAGTGCGCTGCTGGCGTCAAAGGCGGCTGCGGCGGGCGAACAGGATATCGCCGGCATTGTGCGGGTGGGTGCGCCGGACGGCTTCGGCAGCATGTTCCTGGCGCCACGCATCCATACGCTGACGGCCCAGCATCCACGGCTGGAGGTGGAAATCTTTGCCGCCGCGCGCCTGTTCAGCCTGACCCGGCGCGAAGCGGACATCGCCATCGGCCTTTCCGGTGCCGACCACCTGCGCGTGGCGTCACGCCGCCTGACCGACTACCGGATGTACGTCTACGGCGCCAGGTCGTACCTGAAGCGCGCGGCGAAGATCCATACCAGGCAGGACCTGCTGGCTCATCCGTTCGTCGGTTACGTGGAGGAGCACCTGTTCTCGCCGGAACTGAGCTTTGCCGGGGCGACAGGCGTGGACTATCACGCCCGCGTGCGCAGCACGAACCTGCTCACCCAGGTACATGCCACGCTGGCGGGGCAGTGCCTGTGCATCATCCCGGCCTACGTGGCGGCGGCGTTTCCGCAACTGGTGGCGGTGCTGCCGGACCAGGTGGAGGTGACCCGCACCTTCCATATGCACGTGCACGAAGACCATTGGAAGGCGGCCCATGTGCGCGCAGTGGCGAACTTCATTGCCGAGCAGGTCGATGCCAGCGTGTCGCTGTTCATGACTGGCGAGTGATCGGGCGTGGCCGGGGAGGTTGTGCATTCCTGCACAACCGATGCGGATTTTAGGGCTGTCGTTGTGCGGAAACCCGGCCAATAATGGTGGCGTTTTCATCACTGATGGTTCCGCCCGCTGTGTCCGCCGCCCCCGCTGCCCCCGCTGCCCCCGCTGCCCCCGCTGCCTCTGCAACCGCTCCGTTGCCGTCCCGTTCCCGCCGCCTCGTGCGCACCGCCGCGCAGGTGGCCGCCTTGCTGGGTATCTGGTTCGCCGCCGACTGGCTCACGCGCACGCTGGGCTGGTCGATGTCGCCCGGCGTAGTGGGCCTGCTTGCCGTGCTGGGCCTGCTGCTGTCGGGCAAGGCCGATGTGGGCTGGGTCAAGGACGGTGCCGACTGGCTGCTGGGCGAACTGGTGCTGTTCTTCATCCCCTGCGTGGTGGCCGTGGTCAATTACCTGCCGCTGTTCCGTTCCGAAGGCGTGCAACTGACCATTGCCGTTGCGGTGGGCACGGTCCTGGTCATGGCCGCCACCGCGCTGGCCGTGCATGCCGGATGCCGCCTGGAACGGAAAATCCGGCGCATGCGTGGTCAGCCGGACGCGGAGTGATGCCATGATGTCCTTCCTGTGCCTGGCGTGGACCATCGCGCTCTATTTCGCCATCAAGCCGTTGTATCGCCGGAATCCGCGGATCTGGTACTCGCCAGCGATCGTGGTGCCGTTGCTGTCCATCGCCGTGCTGCTGATGGCCGATATCCCGTACACGGCCTACGTGGCCGATACGCGCTGGATGGTCTGGCTGCTGGGCCCCGCCACGATTGCCTTTGCGGTGCCGATCTACGAGCACCGCGGCATCGTGCGGCGCCACTGGCTGGCGCTGGCCCTGGGCGTGGTGGCGGGCATGCTGGTGGCGATGGTCAGCGCCCGCCTGCTGGCCGAAGCGTTCCATTTCAACAACGAGGTGTCGCGCAGCCTGATGGCCCGCTCGGTGTCCACGCCGTTCGCGGTCGCCGTGGTGTCGCACACGGGCGGATCGGCCGATCTCGTTTCGCTGTTCACTGTCATGACGGGGCTGGTGGGCATGCTGGTGGGCGATACCGTTCTGGCGTTGCTCAAACTGCGCTCGCCGGTGGCGCAGGGTGCATCGCTGGGCGCCGCCGCGCATGGCTTCGGCACTGCGCGGGCGCGCCAGCGTCACACCGAGGAGGGCGTGGTGGCGAGCCTGACCATGGTGCTGGCCGGCGTGCTGATGGTGATCGCCGGGCCCGCACTGACCGGATGGGTCACCGCCGTGGTCGGCTGACCTCGGGCGGGCGCGTAGGACGCGTCTGACACCGCACACCGGTCCTGCTCACTGGCAGGGCCCGTGTCTCGCGGACTAGACTGGCTGGACGATGACCAGTTCCTTCGGGCGGGAGGATGTCGCCATGGCCGCACGTTCCATTGCTTCGCTGTCGATCAGCTTCGGGCTGGTTTCCATCCCCGTGAAGGTCTACTCGGCCACCGAAAGCAAGTCGGCCGTCAGCTTCAACCTGCTGCACAAGGGTTGCGGGTCGCGGCTGCGCCAGCAATACATCTGCCTGAAGGAAGACGTGGTCGTGGAGCGGGCCGATATGGTCAAGGGCTACGAGTTCGAAAAGGACCGCTATGTGACCTTTACGCCGGAGGAGCTCAAGGCGCTGGAGGACGCGGCCGAGCAGACCATCGATATCGTTTCGTTCATGCCGCTGGGCGCTATCGACCCGATCTACTACGACAAGGCCTACTACCTGGGCCCGGACAAGCGCGGCGGCAAGCCCTACAACCTGCTGGCCGAAGCCATGCGCGAAACCGGCACCTGTGCGCTGGCAAAGTGGGCCTGGAAGGGCAAGCAATACATGGTGCAGATCCGCGTGGGCGGCGACGGCCTGATCCTGCAGCAGCTGCTCTATGCCGACGAAGTGCGCGACATGGCCGACCTGCATGTGGAGCGCACCGACGTGGCGCCCGCCGAACTCAAGCTGGCCCAGCAGCTGATCGAGCAGAACGCGGTGGATGGCTACGACGCCAGCGCCTATGTGGACGAGGAAAAGCAGCGCATCCTGGAGCAGATCGACAAGAAGATCGCCGGCAAGAAGATCACGGTAGCGGCCGAGACGCCGGCGCCGGCGGGTGGTGAGGTAATCGACCTGATGGAGGCGCTGCGCAAGAGCATCGACAACAACAAGCGCCAGCCCGCAGCGAAGACGGCTGGCAAGGCTGGCGCCGCCAAGGTGGCGGCCCCCGAGGCCCCGGCGCGCAAGACCGCCCGGCGGGCCACGGCGGCCCCGGCGGAAGCGCCGAAGCGCGCCGCGCGCAAGTAGGGCGCCTGGGGCGGCGATGCAAACCTATTCGATGCGTGACGTGCAGGCGCTGCTGGGCATCTCGCGCAGCGTCATCACGGCATTGATGACTGCCGGCGTGATCTCGCCCAGACGCGGCGCGCGCCAGGAGTTCCGGTTCAGCTTCCAGGACGTGGTGCTGCTGCGCACAGCGCAGTCGCTGCGCGAGGCGGGTATTCCGACGCGCCAGGTCACGCGGTCGCTGCGGCACCTGCAGGGGCTGGGCGAAGAAGGCCGGCCGCCCACCGGCCTGCGTGTGACGGCCGTTGGTGGCGATGTTGCCGTACAGGACCGCCGCGGGCGCTGGCATGTGGAATCGGGGCAGTTCGTGCTGGATCTTGATGATGCCGACAACCGGCAAACCGGGGCCGAGGTCGTCGAGATGCGCCACCGTGCCACGCGGCAGACGCCGGCCCCGACGCAGGACGAAATTGGTGCGTCCGACTGGTTCGAGCGGGGCGTCTCGTTGGAGCACCTGGCCCCAGGTGATGCCGAAGCCGCGTATCGCCATGCACTGGCGCAGGCGCCCGATTACCTTGATGCGTGGCTCAATCTGGGATGCCTGCTTTGCGACCAGGGGCGCCTGGCCGAAGCGGCGGCCGAGTACCGTTCGGCCCTAAGTTATCTGCCGTATCAACCGTTAATCCATTTCAATCTTGGCGTCGCACTCGAGGATGCCGGTGCGAGGCGTGAGGCGCTGGAGAGCTATCACGCCTGCATCGAGCTGGCGCCCGACTTTGCCGACGCCCATTACAACGCCGCGCGGCTGCACGAGGCGCTTGGCGACCCACATCGGGCCATCCGGCACTACAACCAGTACCGCAAGCTCGAACCGGTGGTCTAGCCGGCACAATGTCGGTGTCAAATCCTCCGTGTAGGCGCACAGCCGACAGCATTCACGCGCCCATCCGCTTCACAATCGGCGGAAACGGGCACACGACGACAACGAGGGGACTTTGGCTTTGACTTTCTGGCAGGAGCGCTTTGGCGGCTGGCATGTGTCGCCGCTGACGCTGCTGGGGTGGCTGTGTACCTGCCTGTGCTTTGTTGCGGTGGCGGTCTGGCTTGGCCGGCAGCATGCCGATCATCTTGTCACGCAGCGCGAGGCCGGCATCGGCACCGAGATCGTGGCAAGCCTGGAGCGCGTGGCCGAAACGGTCGAGGCGCAGGGCCGCCAGCACGTGGCGCCGCACGTTGGCAAGCCGTGCGCCGACGTCAACCGGGCGCTCGCCACCTCGCACAGCTTCATCCCGTACATCCGCACCGCCGCCATCGTCGAGCGGGGAGTCATCTATTGCTCGGGCACGCGAGGTCCGGTCAATGTGCCGCTCAGCTACTACTTTGCCGATCCGCATCCGGGTGTGGCGCACCGGCTGATGCTTGTGCAGGGCACGCCGTTCCGCGAGTATGCGCCGGCGCTGGCGTTGTTCCTGCCGCAGCCAGGCCAGCCCGACGGCGGCAGCTTCCTGCTGATCGAAGGGCGCTATGTCACCGATACGCTGTCGCACGGTCTGGGGTTCGGCGCGTCGGAGATCGTGCTGACCGTGGGGCAGGCGTCGATATATCAAGATGGGACATATCTGCCAGCGCCGATCGCGGTGACCGGGGGCGTGGCTACGCTGTCGAAGACATGGCCGATGCAGGTCAATGTGCTGGCGTCCTTCGAATACGTCACGGCGATGCACCGCAAGTATGACTTGCTGTATGGCGCCATCGGCCTGCTGGCCGGGCTGCTTGTGGTGGCGGTGTTCCTGCTGGTGGCCGCGCCGCGCCGGCTGTTGCTGCAAGCCGTGCGGCAGGCGCTGAAGCGTGGCGAATTCCACCTGGTGTACCAGCCGATCGTCGAGGTGCATTCGCGGCAGTGGATGGGTGCCGAGGCGCTACTGCGCTGGCAGCATCCGCGCTGGGGCAGCATTCCGCCCGGGTCGTATATCGAGACGGTGGAGTCGACGCCGCTGATCGACGACATCACGCATTTCGTGCTGCGCCGCGTGGTGGAGGACATCAACCGCTATGGTCCGTCGGCACCGCTGCACGTGGCGGTCAACGCGGCGCCGCTAAGCTTGCGGCGGCGCACCTTCCTGGGTGACCTGGATGCCTTGCAGCGGGCCATGCCGGACGGGTCGGGCCTGGTGCTCGAAATCACCGAGCGCCATCTGCTGGCGGACAGCGGGGCCACGCGCGAGGCGTTCGACCGGCTGCACCAGGCCGGCATCCGCCTGGCCGTGGACGACTTCGGTACACGCAACAGCAACCTGGACCTGATCAAGAGCTTTCCGTTCGACTACCTGAAAATCGACCGCCAGTTTACGCAGGACGTGGACGCCAACGCCCAGGCGCTGCTGCGCGGCATTGTCAGCATGGCGCATCACTTCCATCTGGTGGTGATCGCCGAAGGGATCGAGACCGAGGCCCAGCACGCGCTGATCGTCGAAGCGGGAGTGGACTGGGCGCAGGGCTACCTCTACCAGCGGCCCGCCGCGCCGGCCAGCATCCTGGCGCGCCGCGGAATCTGGGTCAACGAGCGCGACGACATCAGCGAAACAGAAGCGGTGTAGGCGCAGCCAGGCCCGCGTCTAGCTCAGGGCCGTCTGCCACAGCAGGGCCACGTTGAGCAGGATGATGACGGCGGCCGACGCGCCTGCCAGCGCGAGCGGGATGCCGCGTACGCGCCAGGTACCCATCAGGCGGCGGTCGGCACCAAACAGGATCAGCGGCACCACGGCCAGCGGCAGCGTCAGGCTCAGCACGACCTGGCTTGCCACCAGCAGACTGGCGGAGCCGTGCTCGCCAAATACCCAGACGGCGGCCAGCGCTGGCACGATGGCGACGGCCCGCGTCAGCAGCGCGCGCCGCATGCGCGACATGCGCAGGTCGAGAAATCCCTCCATGACGGCCTGGCCGGCCACCGTGCCGGTCAGCGTCGAATTGAGGCCGCACGCCAGCAGCGCCACGGCGAACAGCAGGCTGGCAAGATCGGAATGCAGCAGCGGCGCGAGCAGCCGGTGGGCGTCCGCCAGGTCTTCCACATCGGTCAGCCCGTTCGCGTGGAACACCGAGGCGGCCAGGATCAGCAGCGCCGCATTGATCAGGAAGGCAAAACCGAGCGAGCCGAATGTATCGAGGCTCATGCCGCGCAGGATTTCGGCGAAAGACCGGCGTCGTGCCACGCGGCTGCCAGGTGGCGGCGTGAAGCGGCGCACCAGCGAGGAATGCAGATAGAGGTTGTGCGGCATCACCGTGGCGCCCACGATGCCGGCCGCCAGCCACAGCATGCCCGCATCGCGCACCAGATCGGCGGACGGCGCCATGCCGCCCAGCACGGCTGCCCACTCTGGCTGGGCCATCGCCAACTGGGCCACGAAGCACAGCGCCACCAGCAGGATCAGCCCGGCGACCATGGCTTCCATGGTGCGCTGTCCATAGCGCTGCACGGCAAGCATGACGAGCGTCACCACCGCGGCAATCAGCACGCCTACCCAGAGGTTGACGTGGAACAGCAACTGCAGCGCCACGGCGCTGCCAACCACCTCGGCCACATCGCACGCAATGATCGCGATCTCGCTGGCAATCCACAGGCCAATGGTGACGCGCCGCGGAAAGCGATCACGGCACAGCTGCGCCAGATCCCGGCCGGTGACCACCCCTACACGCGCGGCAATCCATTGCAGCAGCATCGCCACCAGGCTCGACAACGCAATCACGATGAGCAGGCTGTAGCCGTACCTGGCGCCGCCCGCAATGGCCGTGGCCCAGTTGCCAGGGTCCATGTAGCCCACGGCCACCAGCGCGCCGGCGCCCAGGAAAGCCAGGCGCGACCGCTGCGGCGGCTGCGCAACGGGCAAGGTGGCGGTGTCTACAGGTGGTGGCGGCATGGTGTCGGGGTCCGATCACGTGGGGCCGGGTGACCCCCATGCTGCATTCTAGGACGTTGTTGAGAATTATTCCCAATTGGCTTTGCCTAATTGGGGGATTGTTTTCGTCTTTGCCCGAAGGAATTTGCGGTGGGGTCTCAGCGGCTCCACCCGCCGCCGCTGGCGCGCCCTGCCAGCTTGACCGGGCCGCAGCACGCGCACGATGCGCCGTGGCTCGCGCCGCCGTCCGTGCTGCCGCCGGCCAGGCCGGGGGCGGCCACCAAAGCGCGCGCGGCGCTCTGGCCGCAGCCGGGGCAGATGGCGGGGTCATCTCGGCGGGCTATCGGACGCAGTTCAGAGAAGTCGCCGCAGGTGGGGCAACGGTAGTCGTAGGTCGGCATTGCCGCTCCAGGGACAGGGCCAGATTCAGGGTCAGCTTCGGGCCAGCTTCGGGGCCCGGGTTGGCGACCAGCTTAGCTCAATCCATGGCCGCGTGGGCAAGGTTGTCGTCATCGGCGTGCTTGCGGCCGGGCCGGATCAGCAGGATCAGCGGCACCACCACCAGCGTGGCGATGAACATCGCCTTGAAGTCGTTCAGGTAGGCAATCATGGCCGCCTGCTGGTTGATGGTCTGGTTCAGCAACGCGATGTCGACGCGCGAGCCGTGCAATAGCATCGACTGCAGGGCCGGGTTGTATGGATTGACGTGCGACACCAGATCGCTGTGCGCAATCTGCGAATTGCGCGTCATCAAGGTCTGGATCAGCGAAATGCCGATGCTGCTGCCGATATTGCGCATCAGGCTGTAGGTAGCCGTGCCATCGGCCCGCAGGGCGGGTTCCAATGTGGAAAAGGTCAGCGCGGACAGCGGCACGAACACCAGCCCCAGCCCAAAGCCCTGGATCACGCCGGGCCAGACGATGTCCGAGACCGACAGCACGATCGTGTAGCCCATCATCTGCCAGAGCGCGAATGCCGACACCAGGAAGCCCGCCAGCAACAGCAGCCGGGCATCCACGCGGCGCAGCAGGCGGCCGGCCAGCATCATCGCGACCATGGTGCCGATGCCGGACGGTGCGGTGACCAGCCCCGTGGTGGCAACCGGGTAGCCCATCAGGTTTTGCAGCATCGGCGGCAGCAACGCGCGGGTGGCGTACATCACCGCGCCGATCACGAAGATAAAGCACGCGCCGGTGACGAAGTTGCGATCCTTGAGCAGCGCCGAGCGGAAGAACGACCGCGACCCGGCCGTGGCCGTATGCACCACGAAATAGGCAAAGGCGATGATGCAGACCAGTGCCTCGATGCGGATTTCCAGCGAACTGAACCAGTCGAGCTGCTCGCCACGGTCCAGCATGGCCTGCAGCGCGCCAATTGCCAGGCTCAGCGTGGCAAAGCCGAAGGCGTCGAAGCGCATGCTGCGGGTGGGCGCCCGATTGGGCAGGGTGCTCAGCACGCCAAATAGCGCAAAAGCACCAATCGGCACATTGATAAAGAACACCCAGCGCCAGTTGTAGCTGTCGGTCAGCCAGCCGCCCAGCGTCGGACCCAGGATCGGCCCGACCATCACGCCCATGCCCCAGACCGCCATGGCCTGCCCCTGGCGCGACGGCGGATTGATATCGAGCAGGATCGATTGAGACAGCGGCACCAGCGCGGCCCCGAAAATGCCCTGCAATAGCCGGGCGGCCACGATCTGCGTTAGCGAATCGGCCATGCCGCAGAGCGCCGACGCTATCGTAAAACCGCCAATCGATATCGCCAGCAGCCGTTTGACGCCGAGTTGGTCAGACAGCCAGCCGGTCAGCGGCGTGGCGATGGCGGCGGCCACGATGTACGAGGTCAGCACCCAGGTGATTTCGTCCTGCGAGGCCGACAGCGTGCCCTGCATATGGGGCAACGCCACGTTGGCGATGGTGCTGTCAAGGGTCTGGATCAGCGTGGCAAGCATGATCGACAACGTGATCATGGGCCGGTTGATCGGCTGGCCGGCCGCTGCGGCAGGCGCGGAAACCACGGAAGACATGGGGAGCGGGGGAAAGTGGGGGCGTCTAATTGATAAGCGTGCTTATTATATGTCGATGGGGCGAGGAGTGGGGCGGTGTGCGATTCAGGGTTTTCGACACCAAACCGAACCGCGCGACTCCCTATAATCCCGCGCATGGAAAAGAATCTCGAAAAGCGCTTCGGCTTTCTGGTGTCGGACGTGGGCCGCTTGTCCGGCAAGCGGTTCGACGACCTGTCGCGCTCCACGCTCGATCTCACGCGCGCCCAGTACCGGGCGCTGGCCTACCTGTCGTATCACGGCGAAATGAACCAGGCGGCGCTGGCCGACCTGATGGAAGTGGCGCCGATTTCCGCCGGCCGGCTGCTCGACCGCATGGAAGAGGGAGGCTGGATCGCGCGCCGACCCAACCCGGAAGACCGCCGCGAGCGGATGGTGCGCATGACGGAAAAGGCCGACCAGGCCCTGGACGCCGCCCAGCACGTGGGCGATGTGGTCACCGGCCTGGCCCTGGACGGCTTTACCGAAGCCGAGTCCGAGCAATTCGTCGAATTCCTGCGGCGCGCCCGCGCCAATTTGTCGAAGCCGCAGCAGGGCTAACGTCCGCTCACCCCGGAAAATCCACCACCACCGTCAACCCGCC
Source organism: Cupriavidus sp. HE11 (assembly GCF_056097175.1). Lineage (NCBI taxonomy): Bacteria > Pseudomonadati > Pseudomonadota > Betaproteobacteria > Burkholderiales > Burkholderiaceae > Cupriavidus > Cupriavidus sp. HE11. The sequence continues at coordinate 80,504 of NZ_CP184464.1, read as the reverse complement.
GCCCTGAGTGTCGGCGAGTGTGACGGTGGCGCCATGCAGCCGCGCGATTTCGCGGACGATGGACAGGCCCAGGCCGCTGCCTTCGCGGCTGGCGCTGGCTTCGCCGCGATAGAAGCGCTTGAAGACCGATTCGCGCTCGAACGGCGCCACGCCGGGGCCGTTGTCTTCCACCAGCAGCCTGCGCCCGGCCACGCGCACCGTCACCATGGCGCGAGGCCCCGCATAGCGCACGGCGTTGTCGATCAGGTTGCCTATCAGTTCCTGGAGCAGCTCCGGCTGCCCATTGAATTCGGCGCCGATGTCGCTGTCGCCATCGAAACCCAGATCGACACCCTGCTGGCGGGCCAGCGGCGCCCAGTCCAGTGCCACCTGTTGCGCAAGCGGGCCCAGGCGCAGCGGACGCAGCGTCGGCGCGTAGCCGCTGTCGGTTTCGAGTCGCGACAGCGATAGCAATTGCGCCACTTCCTTCGCCGCCTGCCGGACCGATCCATTGAGTCGCGACACGTGCCCGCGCACGCCGGCCAGGTCCGTTTCGCGCAGCGCCAGTTCCGATTCGGCCTGGATCACCGCCAGCGGGGTCTTCAACTGATGGGCGGCATCGGCAAAGAAGCGTTTGCGTCCCTGCACCATGCGGTGCAGACGCGCCACATACTGGTTCACGGCGGTCACGAGCGGCCGGATTTCCACCGGCAGCGTGGTATCGCCGATGGGAGCCAGGTCATCGGGCCCGCGCGCGGCCACGGTGTCGGACAGGCGCTGAAGTGGCCGCAGGCCACGCCGCACGCCAAACCAGACGATAACCAGGGCGAGGCTGACCAGCATCAGTTCCTGCAGCAGCGATCCCACCAGGATCTCGTTGGCGAGATTCTCGCGTGGCTCAGTGGATTCGGCTATCAGCACCCAGACCATCTGGGTGCGCGCAGAGCGCACATCGTGCAGCGGCAGGGCCATCGCGGCCATGCGCACGGGCGTACCACGGAACTCGGCGTCGTAGAACTGTGTGCGGTACAGCGAGCGCACCGGCCCGGATGGCATCGGCAGGTCGTCATAACCGGTGATCGTGGCGCCGTGCTCGTCGCGAATCCTGTAGTAAACGCGCGAACCCGCTTCGGCATCGAAGACTTCCAGCGCCAGATACGGCACCTCTACCTCGACGCGGCCGTCGCGCAGCTTGATGCCCTCGCGCATGGCCTTCAGCGATGCCGCCAGGGTGCGGTCGAATGCCTGATGCGCCGCGGCCATGGCGCGGCGGTCGGTCAGCCACGCGTCGAGCGCCAGCAGTACCAGCAGGGGCAGCAGCAGCCAGAGTGTCAGTTGCAGCCGCAGGCTGCCGGTCTTCATGTGCGCGCGTGCGCGCCGACGGCCGCAGCGTGGTTCTGCGCTTCGAGTAGATAGCCCAGGCCGCGCAGCGTGACGATGCTGACGCCGGAGCCTTCCAGCTTCTTGCGCAGGCGGTACACGTAGATCTCGATGGCATCGGCGTTGACCGATTCATCGATACCGAAAATCTTCTCGGACAGGGCGGCCTTGTTGACCGCGCGGCCGTCTCGCAATAGCAGAATCTCCAACACGGCCCGTTCGCGGCCGGTCAGTTGCAGCAGCTCGCCATTGAGCGTGAAGGCCCGGCTCACGCTGTCGTAGTGCAGCGGGCCGCACGACAGTTCTGTGCGGTCGTGCCCGTGGCTGCGCCGGATCAGCGCGCGGGCACGGGCTTCGAGTTCGGTCAGCGCGAAGGGCTTTGCCAGGTAGTCGTCGGCGCCCAGGTTGAGGCCGCGTACGCGGTCTTCCACCGATCCATGTGCGGTCAGGATCAATACGGGCAGCGGATTGCGGCGGGCGCGCAGGCGGCGCAGCACTTCCAGGCCGTCCAGGCGCGGCATGCCGATGTCAAGAATGGCCAGGGCGTAGTCCTGCGTGGTCAACAGGTGGTCGGCGCTGGCGCCGTCATGCATGCAGTCGACCGTGAATCCGCTCTGGCTCAGGGATTCCGTCAGGGAAGCGGCCAGTTTGAGGTTGTCTTCGGCAAGCAGGATACGCATGGGGGGCTACGGCAACAGGGGTCTACGGATATCGCGCTGGAGTGATACCTGTAAGCGGCGCCGGTGCCTAGATGGGGAAACTCCCAATCGTGGTGCATTCCCCACGGCAAAAATCGCGAGCGCTTCGAAAGCGAACTGAAAGTGAGGCCCCCATACCATCCGCTCCGTTCAAGACGAACCAGAACAACAAAGGAGACTGAGGATGAAACGGAAGGCAGTGGCCCTGGCCGCGTTGGGTTGCGTGGTATCTGGCGGCGCCGCGGCGCAATCGAGCGTGACGCTGTATGGCCTGGTGGATTCGGGCATCGAGTACGTGAACCATGCCAGCGCCAACGGCAATTCGCTGGTGAAAATGACCTCGGGCGGCAAGAACACGTCGCGCTGGGGCCTGCGCGGCACCGAAGACCTGGGCGGCGGCCTGAAGGCCATCTTCACGCTGGAATCGGGCATCGCCGTCGATACCGGCAAGCTCGATACCGACAACACGCTGTTCGACCGTCGCGCCTGGGTGGGCCTGCAGGACAAGAACCTCGGCAGCATCCGTATGGGTCGTGACTTCACCACGACCTATGACTTCATGCTGCCGTTCGACCCGATGGGTTACGCGCCGAACTACTCGTGGGCGACGTCGTCGACGGCCACGGGCGGCCGCAAGGATGGCATGTTCTCGCGTTCGACCAACATCGTGCGCTACGACGGCCAGTTCGGCCCGGTAAAGGTTGGCGGCACGATGGCGTTCGGCGAAGTGCCGGGTAGCTTCAAGAGTTCGTCGAAATACGATCTGGGTCTGGGCTACAACGCCGGGAAATTTGCCGCGGCCGTGACCTGGGACCGCCAGATGGGCGCGGGCACCAGCACCACGCCGGCCGACAACACCGATTACATCCAGGGCATCCACGCTGGCGCCAGCTACGATTTTGGCGCGCTGTCGGTGTACGCCGGCTATCGCAATTACCGCAAGACGTTCACCACGACGGCTGCCAAGCAGCTGAGCGACATGTACTGGGTGGGCGCCGCGTACGACTTCACGCCGGCTTTCACGCTGTACGGCGCGGTCTACAAGCAGAACATCAAGGGCGACACGGATGGGGATCCGATCATGATCTCGATGCGCGCCCAATACAATCTTTCCAAACGCACCTCAGCGTACCTGTCCGCAGCGTATGCCAAGGCGCGCAACGGTCAGAACGTGAGTGTCTCGCGTGATTTCGTTGGCTATGCCAACAATCAGGTCGGTGTGACGGCGGGCCTGCAGCACCGCTTCTGATCGTTGTTTCCAGGCTGCCGTGGTGGGCGGCCTTCCGGCGGTGCGAGGGGCTCGCGCCGCCGGTTTTTCGTTTCTGGCGCTGCATGATGCCTTGAATCGATGCCGCGCATGCGGTGGATCAAAAGGGCATGTGAAAGCGCGCCCTCGTGGCGGCACCTGACCTCATGCTTCACGTCCAAGCAGGAACGTGAAAGGAGGTCTCGCAATGAAGCGCAAGGTAGTGGTACTGGCCGCAACCGGCCTGGTTTCGGCAGCAGCAGAGGCGCAGTCCGGCATCACGCTGTATGGGCTGCTCGACGTCGGCATCGAGTACATCAGCAATGCCGGTCCCGATGGCAAATCGAAGGTGGGGCTGGTCTCGGGCGGCAAGAACATTTCCCGTTGGGGCCTGCGCGGCGCCGAGCCGCTCGGAGACGGACTGACGGCCATCTTCAGGCTGGAATCGGGGTTCGAAGCCGACACGGGGCAGTTCTATGGCAACCGCCCCCTGTTCAACCGCCGCGCGTGGGTTGGCCTGGCGCACGAAACGCTTGGCAGCATCCGGATGGGCGCGGACTACTCCACGACGTTCGACTACATGGCGGCATTCGACCCCATGGATTACGCGCAAAACTATTCCTGGGTCATGGCCTCGACAGGCTCCGGCGACCGGCAGGACCCCATGTTCGTGCGATCGTCAAATGTCGTGCGCTATGACGGTCAGTTCGGGCCCGTGAAGCTGGGCACTACGCTTGCGTTTGGCGAAGACCCCGGCACCTTCAAATCCTCGTTGAAATCCGATGTGGCGATTGGCTACACGGCGGGCGGCTTCTCGGCGGTGGTTGCGTGGGATCGCGTCAACGGGGCGGCGGGGCAGCCAACCGACTACGCCCAGGGCCTCAATGCCGGCGCCAACTATGACTTTGGCGCGCTGACGCTCTACGCGGGCTATCGCAATTACCGCAAGACCTTCAACACGACGGCGCCCAATCAGTTGAGCGACATGTACTGGGTGGGCGCCGCGTACGATTTCACGCCCGCCTTCGCCCTGTACGGCGCCGTTTACAAGCAGAACATCAAGGGCGACACCAACGCCGACCCGATCATGGTCGCGCTGCGCGCCCAATACAGCTTTTCCAAACGCACCCTGGCGTACCTGTCAGCGGCGTATGCCAGCGCGCGCAATGGTCAGAGCGTAAGTGTCTCGCGTGATTTCGCTGGCTATGCCGACAATCAGGTCGGTGTGCTGGCGGGACTGCAGCACCGCTTCTGATCGTTTTTATCGGGCTGCCATGACGGGTGGCCTTCCGGCGGCGCGAGAGATCGTGCCGCCGGTTTTCGTTTGTGCCGCCCACGCGTCTGGTATTTCCCTCTGTTTTTCCGCCATGCGGCCACTCGCCGGGCCAGCGGCTACCTGGCCCCGCTCACGCGCCAGACCACATTGCCGACATCGTCGGCAACCAGCAGCCCGCCAGTCTTGTCTACCGCCACGCCCACCGGGCGCCCCTGTGCGTTGCCGTTCTGGTCCAGGAAGCCGGTCAGCACGTCGATCGGCGCCCCGCGTGGCTGGCCGTGGTCGAACGGCACGAAGATGACCTTGTAGCCCGAGCGCGGCTTGCGGTTCCACGATCCATGCTGGCTGACGAACATGCCGTCGTGGAACTGCGGCAGCAGGCTGTTGCCCGACGCGCCGGTCATGCCCAGCGACGCCGTATGCGCGCCCACCGCGTAGTCGGGCACGATGGCCTTGGCCACCATGTCCGGGGCGGGAGGTTTCACGCGGTCGTCCACATGCTGGCCGTAGTAGCTGAACGGCCATCCATAGAATCCGCCGTCGCGCACGGACGTGATGTAGTCGGGCACCAGGTCGCTGCCGATTTCGTCGCGCTCATTGACCGATGTCCACAGCGCCTTGGTGGTCGGCTCCCACGCCATGCCGTTTGGATTGCGCAAGCCGCTGGCGAAAATGCGATGTTGCCCCGTCTGTCGATCGACCTCCCAGATGGCGGCGCGGCCGGCTTCCTTGTCGATGCCGTTCTCGCCGGCGTTGCTGTTCGATCCCACCGTGACATATAGCTTGCTGCCGTCGGGGCTGGCGATGATGTTCTTGGTCCAGTGGTGGTTGATCGGGCCGGCCGGCAGGTCCACCAGCTTCTGCCCCGGCGCGGTGATGCTGGTCTGGCCCGGCGTATACGGGAAGCGCAGTACGGCATCGGTATCGGCCACGTAGAAGTCGTTGCCCACCAGCACCATGCCGAACGGCGAATGCAGATTTTGAAGAAATATCGATCTCTTATCGGCCACGCCATCGCCATTGGTGTCGCGCAGCAGCGTGATGCGGTTGGCGCTGGGCGTAGCCGCACCGGCGCGCTCCTGCGTCTTCATCATGACCCACCCCCGGATGCCCTTGTGGTCGTCGGGCTTTGGCGGCGCGTTGGTTTCTGCCACCAGCACATCGCCATTCGGCAGCACGTAGATCCAGCGCGGATGGTCCAGCTTGTCGGCAAAGGCCGCCACGCGCATACCGTCGGCGGCCACTGGCGTCTTGCCGTCTTTCCAGCCTTCGGCCGGGGCGACATGGATGGTCGGAATCAACGTCTTGTGCGGCGCCGGCAGTTGCGGGCTTGGGCCGATGCCCGCTGTGTCGGGCAGCTTGGCCGATTCGCCACAGCCGACCAGCAGCGTCACCGCCACGATCGCGAACAGCGATGCCATCGGATAGATCAGATATTGGCGATATTCGCGCATGGCGGTCTCCTGATGCCTTTGATCAGAGCATAGGAGGGCACTTGCGCGATGTATGTCAGCGCGGATGCAAGACCCTGTCGGGGGCCGTCCGACCACTTCCGGGCCACCTTTGCAATTGCCGCTTCGCCAACCCTGGCAACCTCTGGCGACCCCTTCGACGCTACTTCAGCAGGTTATGCCGCGCGTGCCATTCGTGCAGCGATTCGTGTGGCCAGGTGCCCACGTGGCGGTGGCCCTTGCCGCGCGGCACATCGACCCACGGCGCCACATATTCGAGCCCGGCTTCCACCACTTCGGGAGGCCTGGGCAGCGGGGTATCGATGGCGCCCGCGTAGGGATGCACCAGGTCGGGCCAGCGCGGGTCCCACATCCACAGTGGACTGCCGCACAGCTTGCAGAAGTGCCGATACCCCCTGGAGCGCTTTGGGCGTTGGCCGGGCTCGCGGATCACGGCATGGAAATGCGCCACGTGCTGCTGTCCGGCCACGCGCAGCGTGTGGGCATCGCCGCCGAGATTGATGCCGTAGCCGCCGCTGCCGCCGGTCTTGCGGCAGATCGAGCAATGGCAGTGCATGTAGGGGTAGGGTGAATCGGACTCCAGGCTGAACTGCACGGCGCCGCATTGGCACGAACCGTCGAGATGCATGGTGGCTCCTCGGAATCGTTGATCGATGCGGTCCAGTGTGGTCGACGTGCGGGCGTCAATCAAGCGCCGGAAATCGCAAAACCTGCCAGAAACTGTGGTGTTGTCGGGCGTTGTCTGTCAGTGCGCGCGAGGTTTTGTAAGGAGATGTGTGAATGCGGCACGCGGGGCACCATGTGACTTCTAAACTGGGCACGCGGTGGGAAACAACGCACCCGTCGTTTTCGATAACAACCACCTGAGAGGTCTCATATGTCCAAGCAACGCACCCTTCGCACCACGTCCCTGATTGGCGCACTGGCAGCCGGCATGATCTCTGTCACCGCCTTTGCACAGACCGGTCAGGCCCCGGTCGCACCGGCCGATACTGCGACTGCGGCGCCGCCGGTCACGACCCAGATCCAGCCGCCGAAGGACCCGCTCGTGGAGCGCCGCGAGTCCCGCAAAGCCGCCAATGACCAGTACAAGGCCGAGAAGAAGGCCGCCAAGGGCGAGTACAACAAGGACGTGAATGCCGCCAAGTCGGAACGCAAGGACGCCAAGAAGGCCGCCGACGAGACGGCCAAGGCGGAACTGCAGAACGGTACGACGAACGGTACGACCAAGCAGTAAAGGCCCCTGACAGGGCTATGGTCCCGTTCTCATTCAGGGGGCGGGGCAGGGGAGAGCGCCGGTGGCTCGATCTGAGGCAGGTCGTGAATTTAGCTGCCGTACCGGTCTCCCCCAACCCTTCTCCCGCATGCGGGAGAGGGGCGTAAAAACAACCGGGAACCGGCGTCTACACCAACCGGGCCCCCGGCCACGCTCCGGACATCACGATATTGCGGACCGATTGCCGCACCGTCTGCATGATGTCCCAAAGCTCCGGCACCACCGGGCGGTTGCGCGCGGTGGTCATCGCTACCTGACGTGTCACCACCGGGTCAACCAGCCGCGCCGAATGCAGCCGGCCCTGGGCCACGCGGTCTGCCACGGCAGCAAACGGCAGCAGCGTGGCGCCACAGCCGTCTTCCACCAGCCGCATGGCGACCGTATTCGATGCATCGCACTCCATCGCCATGTTCAGCGTGGTACCAACGCGCGCGGCCAGCGATTCGGCCAGCACGCGCAGCCCATGCGATGTGCTGGGCAGGATCAGCGGCACCTCGCCCAGGCGCCGGGCCTGGAACGCGGGGCCAAGGTGGCTCCATGATGTGGGCGTGACCAGCGTCAGGTCTTCTTCCAGCAGCACGTCCACCTTGAGCGCACCCTGCTGTTCGGGCAGGTAGAGCAGGGCAACATCGATATCGCCGGCCGCCAGCCAGGCTAGCACCGGGTTGGCCAGGCCTTCCACAAAACGGATCTTTGTCGCCGGAAAGCGTGCCTTGAGCGCCGTGCCGATGGCCGCGAACGCGGTGTTGGCGATGGTCGGCTGCGCCGCGATGACCAGTTGCGCCGGGCCTTGCGCGGTGGACGCCCGCACTGCGGCGCGGGCCTCGGTCAGCGTGGCGGCCACCTGCCGCGCGTAACCGAGCAGCGTGCTGCCGGCCTCGGTCAGCACGACGCCACGTCCGCTGCGGTGAAACAGTCGCGTATCGAGCGCGGCCTCCAGCCGCGCGATCTGGCGGCTGACGGTCGACTGGTCTGCACCAAGCTCCAACGCGGCGCGCGAAATGCTCTGCGTGTTCGCCACGCAGACAAAGCACGCCAGGTCGTCGGAATTCAGCGCGGCCGACATGGCGGTTATCAGGCCTGCTTTGGCGTGTCGCCGATGGCGAACGACGACATGTGCTCGATGGCCTTGACCAGCCCCGAATGATCCCAGCCAGCGCCGCCCTGGGCCACGCAGACGTTGAACAGCTGCTGCGTCGATGCCGTATTGGGCAGGCCCAGTCCCAGCTGCCTTGCCGTGGACAGCGCCAGGTTCAGGTCCTTCTGGTGCAGTTCGATGCGGAAGCCCGGGTTGAACGTGCGCTTGATCATGCGTTCGCCGTGGACTTCGAGGATCTTGGAACTGGCAAAACCCCCCATCAGCGCCTGGCGCACGCGTGCCGGGTCGGCGCCGGCCTTGGCGGCCAGCACCAGCGCCTCGCTGACGGCCTCGATGGTCAGCGCCACGATCACCTGGTTGGCGACCTTGGCCACCTGACCATCACCGACATTGCCCACCAGCGTGATGTTCTTCCCCATCAGCTCCAGCAGCGGCAGTACCTTGTCGAACACCGGCTGCTTGCCGCCGGCCATGATCGACAGCGTGGCAGCCTTGGCGCCGACCTCGCCGCCGGACACCGGCGCATCCACGTAGTCGCAGCCAAGCTTCTCGATCCTGGCCGCGAACTCGCGCGTGTCGATGGGCGAGATCGAGCTCATGTCCACCACGACCTTGCCCTTGGTCAGCCCGGCGGCCACGCCGTTGTCGCCGAACAGCACGCGCTCCACGTCAGGCGTATCGGGCAGCATCAGGAAGATGATGTCGGCCTGCTTTGCCACATCGGTGGCGCTGGCGCATTGCTGCATGCCGCGGTCCAGCAAGTCCTGCGGCACGCCGCTGCGCGTATGCGCGTAGACGGTATGGCCGCCAGCCTGCAGGTGTTCGGCCATGGGCTTGCCCATGACCCCCAATCCGATAAATCCGAGCTTGCTCATGATTCCTTCCTGTTGAAAATGGCTTCAGGACGCGAAGCGGTCGCGCAGTGAGCGTGCCGCATCGCGCAGCAATACGTGATCGATGCCGACCGCCACGAAGTGCGCGCCCATGTCCAGATAGCGGCGCGCGTCGGCTTCCACCGGGGTCAGCGTGCCGATGGCCTTGCCGGCGCGGTTGGCCGCATCGTAGATCTGCTTGACCGCCGCCTGCACATCCGGATGGTTCGGGTTGCCCAGGTGCCCGTAGGCCGCGGCCAGGTCGTTCGGGCCGATGAAGATGCCGTCCACGCCCGGTTCCGCGCAGATCTCGTCGATCGCTTCCACGCCCTTGCGGCTTTCGACCTGCACCAGCACGCAGATATTGTCGTTGATGGTCTTGAAGAAGTCGGGCACCGTGCCATAGCGGTTCTGCCGCTGCACGCCCGACACGCCACGGATGCCGTCGGGCGGATAGCGCGTGGCGCGTACCGCGCGGCGGGCTTCCTCGGCCGATTCCACGAACGGAATCAGGAAGTTGTAGAAACCAATGTCGAGCAGGCGCTTGAGCATCACCGGGTCGTTCCAAGGCGGACGCACCACGGGCGCGCTGGTGCTGTCCTTGAGTGCCATCAGCTGCGGCGCGAAGGTCAGCACGTCGTTGGGCGAATGCTCGCCGTCCAGCAGCAGCCAGTCGAAGCCGGCCAGGCCGACAATCTCGCTGGTCACCGGCTGGCCCAGCGAACTCCACAGGCCGATCAGGCGCTTGCGCGCAAGCACGTCGGCCCGGAACTTGTTGGGCAGCGGGTTGATCTGGGGCAGGTGAGGGGTGGTGGACATCGTAAGTCTCCTGGATCAGTCGGCCGCCAGCGCGGAAAGCGGGCCCGGCGATTTGCCGCGGGCCTGCAGCACGCGTGCGGCGGCGTCGTCAAGCTGGGCCAGCGTGCTGCTATCCACGGGAATGTATTCGGCGCGGGCACGGCGCCAGGCGCGTTCGGGGTCGCCGGGCAGCCGGATGGCGTCATTGCCCGGCTGCAGGCGCGACGCCTTCATCCATTCGACAAAAGACTCCACCTCGTGGCCAAACGTTGTGCTGCTGCCCAGCCGCGCCGGATCGAAGATGATCGCCAGCATGTTGTTCCACACCGCATGCTCGTGCGTGAGCGTTTCGGGGCGGATGGTATGGCCGCCGGTCACGGCCGCGCCCAGCAGTTCGCACATCACGGCCAGCACGTAGCCCTTGTGTTCGCCGAACGTGCGCAGCGCGCCCTGCGGCGTGCCCGGGTGCGGGAACATCACGGCGGGGTCGTCGGTGGGGTGGCCCTGCGGGTCCATCAGGCAGCCTGGCGGCACCGGCACACCCTTGTTATTGGCAACGCGCACCTTGCCCAGCGCGATGGCGCTGGTGGCAAAGTCCAGCACCAGCGGCGGTTGTCCCGCCACCGGCACGCCAATCGTGAACGGATTGGTGCCAAAGCGCGGATCGTAGCCACCATGCGGTGCGACGATCGGCTTGGATAGCACATTCACGAAGTGAATCGAGATCATGCCGGCCGCCGTGGCCTGCTCGGCCCAGTGGCCCACGCGGCCCAGATGGTGCGAACGGCGCAGGCCCAGCACGCACACGCCGTGTTCCCTGGCGCGTTCGATGCCCAGGCCCATCGCCTGTTCGGTCACGGCCTGGCCCATGCCACGGTTGCCGTCCAGGCTCAGGATGCCGCCCGATTCGTGCACCACGCTGACCTGCTGGTTCAGCTGGAGCTGGTCGGCCTGCCACGACATCACGTACTTGGGAATCATGCCCACGCCATGCGAGTCGTGGCCGGACAGGTTGGCGCCCACCAGGTGATCGGCGGTCAGTGTGGCCTCGCGGGCGTCGGAGCCCGCCGCCAGCCAAAGGTCTGTCACCCATTGGTGCAGGCCGGCAGTCGGGATACGGTGATCACTCATGCTTACTCCAGGTGAATATTGGCGACCTTGATCAGGTTTGCCCATTTGGCAACTTCGCTCTTCTGGAAATTGCCCAGTTCGGTCGGGCCGGCGCCCGAGGGCTCCACGCCCATCGACGCCAGTTTGGCGCGCACGTCGGGCTGGCGGATGATCTTGCCGATTTCGGTCGACAGCTTGTCGACAATGGGCTTGGGCGTGCCGGCCGGCGCGAAGATGGCCTGCCACGACACGATCTCGTAGCCGTTCAGGCCAGACTCCGCCATGGTCGGGACGTCGGGCAGCTCGGCTGCGCGCTTGGCGCCGGTGGTAGCCAGCGCGCGGAACTTGCCGGACTGGATCATCGGCATGGCGGCCACGCTGTTCTCGAATACCAGGTCCACCTGGTTGCCCAGCAGCGCCTGCACGGCCTGGCTGCTGCCCTTGTATGGCACGTGGGTCATGCGCAGGCCGGCCATGTTGGCGAACAGTTCGGCGGCCAGGTGCTGCGACGTGCCGTTGCCTGACGAGCCGAAGTTGACCGTGCCCGGCTTGGCCTTGGCAGCGGCAATCACGTCCTGGACGCTCTTCCACGGGCTGCTGGCGTTCACCACCAGCACGTTCGGCAGCGTGCCGATCAGCGCGATGGGCTGGAAGTTCTTGATCGGGTCATACGGCATCTTCGGATACAGGCTCACGTTGATGGCGTGCGAACTGATCGTGCCGCCCAGCAGCGTGTAGCCATCGGCCGGGGCCTTGGCGACGTAGTCGGAGCCGATATTGCCGCCGGCGCCGGCGCGGTTTTCCACCACCACGGACTGGCCCAGCACCTGCGACAGCCGCTGGCCGATCAGGCGGCCCAGCAGGTCGGTGGTGCCCCCGGCAGCAAACGGCACCACATAGGTGATGGGCTTGGTCGGGTAGTGATCGGCGCCCTGGGCGCCGGCCTGCGAGGCGACGGCCATGCATCCGGTACAAAGCACGGCCAGCATCGGCCGCATCAGGCGATGGGGAAAATTCATATCATGTCTCCTGTAGCGCGAACGTTCGTGTGCGACAGTCCCTTGGCGGGCTGCCGTTCTGCCTGACGGTTTCCGGATGGAAACCCAAGCCAGGCGGGGCGTCTTGTGCTGCGCCTCGTCCGCAAATCTACACGGACCCACGCCGTGCCGACTTGCAGAATTCGCATAACAGAAATGCACGATAGGCCGCGCAGCCGCGCACGTCAAACGGAACAATTGCAGACATTGCGATAAACAAGCCGATAACGCGCCCAACGCCCAACATGACCTCCAACGCTTCCCAGACGGCCCGCACCGGCGGCCGCGTCCTTGTCGACCAACTGCGCATCCATGGCACCGAACGCATTTTCTGCGTGCCAGGCGAGAGCTTCCTTGACGTTCTGGACGCGCTGCATGACCAGCCGGCCATCGACCTGGTGGTGTGCAAGCACGAAGGCGCAGCCGCCAACATGGCCGAGGCCGACGGCAAGCTGACGGGCCGTCCCGGCATCTGCTTCGTGACGCGCGGCCCCGGCGCCACGCATGGCAGCATCGGCGTGCATATCGCCCAGCAGGACTCCACGCCGATGATCCTGTTCGTTGGCCAGATCGCCCGCGAGCACAAGGGCCGCGAGGCGTTCCAGGAAGTCGACTACGCGGCGGTATTCGGGTCGATGTGCAAGTGGGCGGCCGAGATCGACGATCCGGCGCGTATCCCGGAAATGGTGGCGCGTGCCTTCCAGGTGGCGACGTCGGGCCGTCCGGGCCCGGTGGTGCTGGCGCTGCCCGAGGATGTGCTCGATGGCCTGGTGGAAGTGGCCGACGCCGCGCCGTACCGTGCCGTGGCCGCCGCCCCGCGCCCCGAGGACGCCCAGGCGCTGGCGGCCGCGCTGGCCGCCGCCCAGCGCCCGCTGGTGATTGCCGGTGGCGCCAACTGGACCGACCGGGCCGTGCGCGACTTCGCCGCATTCGTCAAGGCCTGGGATCTGCCCGTGGCCTGCGCTTTCCGCCGCCAGGACGTGATCGACAACCGCGACCCGCACTATGTAGGCCACCTGAGCCTGGGCGTCAGTCCCAAGCTGGCCGAACGCGTGAAGACGGCCGACCTGATCGTTGCCTTCGGCACGCGACTTGGCGATATCGCCACCGACAGCTACTCGCTGCTGGAAGTGCCGCAACCGAAGCAGAAGCTTGTGCATATTCATGCCGACAGCTTCGAGCTGGGCCGTGTCTACCAGGCCGCGCTGCCGATCCATGCAGGTGTGGAGCCCGGCGCCGCAATGCTCGCAACGCTGGCTGCGCCCGCCACGGTGGCCTGGAAGGACTGGACCGCGGGCGCGCGCGCCGACCACGAGGCCTTTGTCACGCCCCCGAAGCCGCATGCGGAACTGACCGGCGTGGACATGGCCGCCGCCATGGCGCACCTGAACCAGGTGCTGCCCGAGGACGCCATGCTGTCGAACGGCGCCGGCAACTACACGGTATGGCTGCACCGCTTCTATGCCTACAGGAAGCCCCGTACCGAACTGGCGCCAACCTGCGGCGCAATGGGCTACGGCCTGCCGGCTGCCATCGCCGCCAAGCTGCGTTTTCCGGAGAAGACCGTGGTGTGCTTTGCCGGTGACGGCTGCTACCTGATGTATCCGCAGGAAATCGCCACGGCCGCCGCTCATGGCGCGAACCTGATCGTGATCCTGGTGAACAACCGCATGTACGGCACGATCCGGATGCACCAGGAACGCCGCTATCCGGGCCGCCAGAGCGGCACGACCATCGTCAATCCCGATTTCGTGGAGATGGCGAAGGCCTGCGGCGCCTGGGCCGAGCGCGTGGAACGGACCGAGGATTTCGCCGCGGCCTTCGAGCGGGCGCAGCAGGCTGGCAAGCCTGCCGTGCTGGAGTTGATGACCGACCCGCTGCAGATCACGCCCGCGATGCGTGTCAGCGAACTGCCGAGGTAAGGCAGGCAGGTAAGGGCGGCAAAAGTAAGTGACGTGAAAGACGTTTAGTCCAAATTATGGAAATTCAATAATTCGGACTAAACGTCGGCCGGTTCCGAAAGGGCACGGAAGATACCTAGAAAAGAGAACCCTGCGGCCGGGCTTCATGCCCGGTGGTTTCCCGTTGGGAATATTGCGCAAGTTGCGGATGTTGCCCGCCTTGGGCAACCGGTTTTGCCAGGATCTGGCGGATCTGCGCCAGATAGCGCTCGCCCACCGCGCGATGGGTCTTGCGGGCCTCGTCGGCAAAGCTGCGCCGCGACGGCGGCCGAATGTTCAGCAGCCGGCAAATCGTTGACAGATAAGGCTTTTTTCCATCCGCAGCGGTGCGGCGCGCGGCCGACACCAAGGCTGCATCACCAATGCGTCCGCGCAGCCAGACCAGTACCTGGCGGTCATATTCGTTCTGCACACGGATCAGGTGTTCCATTTCAGGGCTCCGAAGGTTCCGACACTGTTCAATCCATCCCGATACATCTCTTGGTACTGTCTATCCATACAGTACACTGTAAATATATACAGTAGTTCGGAAATTTCAAGCCCGCAGTCGGTCGCCGCGCGAGACGCCGGTGGGGCGCCAATGCCACAATGACGGCCCCACCGCCGGACTCCCACGCCATGGCCGCGCCCGTCCCAGATTCCACCCAGACTTTCGACCAGCTTCGGCCGCGTCTTCAGGCCATTGCATACCGCATGCTCGGTGCCGTGGCAGAGGCCGAGGATGTGGTGCAGGACGCCTGGCTGCGCTGGCACGGCACCGATCGCACCGTGATCGACAGCCCGGAGGCCTGGCTGGTGTCCGTCACCACACGGCTGGCCATCGACCATCTGCGCGCGGCCAAGCTCCAGCGCGAGCACTACGCCGGTATCTGGCTGCCCGAGCCGCTGCTGGGCGAGAGTGCCGATACGCCCGAAGCCATTCACGAACGTGCCGACGATGTGTCGGTGGCGTTCCTGTTCCTGCTGGAACGCCTGACGCCCGAAGCGCGCGCGGCGTTTCTGCTGCGCGAAGTCTTCGACGCCGACTATGCCGAGGTGGCGGCGGTCATCGGCAAGAGCGAGACGGCCTGCCGTCAGCTGGTAAGCCGTGCCAAGGTTCAGTTGCGCGACGCCCGGCCACGCCAGCCCGTGCGCAAGGACATGCACCTGAACCTGGTGCGCCGGTTTGCCCAGGCGCTGGAGCAGGGCAGTTTCGATGCAATACGCGGCCTGCTGGCCGACGAGGCCACGCTGATTGGCGATGGCGGCGGCAAGGTGTCCAGCTTTCCGAAGCCGCTGGTCGGCGGCGGCAAGATCGCGCAGGTCTTTTTCGCGGCCCAGCGGCGCGGCCTGGCGGTGCACGTGCGGATGGTGGTGCTTAACGGCCAGTGGGCGCTGCTGCGCTTCGTGGACGGGCAGCTCGAATCGGCCCAGAGCATCGAGACCGATGGCGAGCGCATCGTCGGCATCCACGCACAACGCAACCCCGA
Source organism: Cupriavidus sp. HE11 (assembly GCF_056097175.1). Taxonomy (NCBI): domain Bacteria; kingdom Pseudomonadati; phylum Pseudomonadota; class Betaproteobacteria; order Burkholderiales; family Burkholderiaceae; genus Cupriavidus; species Cupriavidus sp. HE11. Next base: position 64,831 of record NZ_CP184464.1, on the reverse strand, counting down.
CAAGCTCAAGCGCATCCTGGCCGCTATCGCGCATCCCTGATTTTCCGTATCCGATGTCCTTTTCGATTGCCTTCTTGATTGCCTGTCCCTGACCATGCGCCTGCCCAGCCTGATCGCGCTCCAGATGCTTGAGTGCGCTGCCCGACTAGGCAGCTTCACGCGCGCCGCGGCGGAACTGAACGTCACCGAAAGCGCAATTTCCCGGCAGATCCAGACACTGGAGGAACGGCTAGGCGTGCGCTTCTTCGAACGGGTGCGCCAGCGCGTGGTGCTGACGCCCGACGGCGACCGCTATGTGCGTGAAATCCGCGCCGAACTGAAGGCCATCGAGCGCGCCACCAAGGACCTGGCCTCGCGCGCGGGCGGCATGGAGGTGCTTGAACTGGCCGTGGTGCCCACCTTCGCCACGCAATGGCTGATTCCGCGCCTGGCGGCGTTCCGCGCCGAGCATCCGCGCATCGTCGTCAATATTCACGCGCGGCCCGAGCCGTTCCACTTTGCCGATTCGCTGTTCGATGCGGCCATCTACTTTGGCGACGACGCGTGGGACGGGCATCCGTCCGCCAAGCTGCTGGAAGAGGGCCCGTCGATCCCGGTGTGCAGCCCGCAATTGCTGCAGGGCGCGCCCCTGCGCAAGCGTGAAGACCTGCTGAAACTGCCGCTGCTGCACCTGGCGAGCCGGCCCGACGCCTGGCCGGACTGGTTCGGGGGCGATGACGAGACGATCCGGCGCCAGGCCCGTCTGGGGCCGCGTTACGACCTGTTCACAATGGTCACGGGCGCCGCCATCTGCGGACTCGGCATCGCCGTTCTGCCAGAAATGATGGTGCGCACGGAAATCGAAAGCGGCCGGCTCGCGGCGCTGCCGTTTGCCGAAGCGCGGGGCTCTGGCCAAAGCGGCGCCTATTTCCTGACCTACCGGCAGGCCAAACCCGGCGATGGCAGCGATCGCGACAAGGCAGCACTGTTTGCCGACTGGCTGCTGCGGCAATGCGAAAGGACGTGATGCGAAGGGACAAAGGCTGATGCAGCCTGGCTGGGCATCAAGTTGATGCGAAAACCGCATCAAGTCGGCCGGAAAAATCGCTTGTCGGGCCGCACCTGGCCCACCACACTTGGCGGCTCTTTTCAGTCACTTGAGTCGTCCCCGGAACAACATGTCTGCCGCCTTCACGTCCCCCAGCCAGATCCGCGCCCAGTTCTCGCGCGCCATGTCCGATATGTACCGTGCCGAGGTGCCGCAGTACGGCACGCTGATGTCGCTGGTATCGGACGTCAACGCCGAGGTGCTGGCGAGCGTCGGCGCCGCTGCCGCTGGCGCGGCCGGCCAGGAATCGCGCATCGAGGTAGAGCGCCACGGCGCCATCCGCGTGGGCACGCCGGCCGAACTGGCTACGATCCGTCGCCTGTTCGGCGTGATGGGCATGTTCCCGGTGGGCTACTACGACCTGTCGGTGGCTGGCGTGCCGGTCCACTCCACGGCCTTCCGGCCCAGGGACACTGCCGGCCTGGCCGAGAACCCGTTCCGCGTGTTCACGTCGCTGCTGCGCCTTGACTTGATCCAGGACGCCGCGCTGCGCGACGCCGCCGCATCGGTGCTGGCTACCCGGTCGATCTTCACGCCGGGCTGCCTGGCAATGATCGAGCGTGCCGAGCAGCAGGGCGGGCTGGCTGCCGAAGACGCCGCCCGCTTCGTGGCCGAGGCGCTGGAGACGTTCCGCTGGCACGGCAAGTCCACGGTCGATGCCGACCTGTACTGGAAGCTGCGCAAGACGCATCCGCTGATCGCCGACATCGTGTGCTTTCCCGGGCCGCATATCAACCACCTGACGCCGCGCACGCTGGACATCGACATCGTCCAGCAGCAGATGCCCTCGCGTGGCATCCAGCCCAAGGCCGTGGTGGAGGGCCCGCCCACGCGCCGTTGCCCGATCCTGCTGCGCCAGACCAGCTTCCTGGCCCTGAGCGAACCGGTCACCTTCCGCGATGGCGGCGAGGCCGGTACCCATACGGCCCGCTTCGGCGAGATCGAGCAGCGCGGCGTGGCGCTGACGCCCAAGGGCCGCCAGCTCTACGACGAGCTGCTCAACGAGGTGCGCAAGGTCATCACCCCGGCCGGTGACGGTTCGAACGCCGATGCCTATCGCAAGACGCTGGGCGACGTGTTCCAGGCCTTTCCGGACGATCATCAGTCGCTGCGCCAGCAAGGCCTGGCGTACTACCGGTACGCGGTTGGCAATGCAGCGGCCGATGGCGGCGATGTCGACGCGCTGATCGCTGCTGGCGCGCTGGTGGCCGAACCGATTACCTACGAAGACTTCCTGCCGGTCAGCGCCGCCGGCATCTTCCAGTCGAACCTTGGCGACGAGAACCGCGACGATCTGCAGGCATCGCCCAATCGCGCCGCCTTCGAGCAGGCGCTGGGCGCAACGGTCAGCGACGAACTGGCGCTGTACGCAGCCGAGCAGCAGGCATCGCTGGATGCCGCGCTGAAGTCGCTGGGACTGGCCGGCTGAGCCCGCAAACAGCCATCAAAAAGAAAGAGGCCCGCACAGGCAAACACCTGCGCGGGCCCATAGAAAGACGAAGGGAAAGTCTTCGCCGTGGAGCCTGGACGCTTTACGCGTTCAGATGAAGATCAATCGCGACGATCAGAAGCGGTGGCGCACGCCGATGATGGCGCCGAACTGGCTCTGGCCGGCACCCACCTGCTCGCTGGTGGCGGTCAGCGTGGTGGCGCTGCCGTTCAGCGACGGACCAAAGCCCGACAGGCCCATTGCCGAACCGTTGCGGTTCTGTGCGTAGGCGGTGATCGCGTAGAGGTCGGTGCGCTTGGACAGCGCATAGGTGCCCGACAGCACGAAGCTGTACGGATCGGCGTTGCTGTTGCGCACGTCGGTGTAGTAGGCGGCGCCGGTCACCGCGATGGCCGGGGTCACCTGGTAGGTGGCGCCCACCCAGTACAGGTTGGTGCGCAGCGAGCTGCTGGCGAAGTCGCCGTAGTACCAGCGATAGCCGGCAAACGCGCGGCCACGGCCAAAGTTGTAGCTGGCGCCGATGGTGGCGCGGCGCTCGCGGTTGTCGTCGGTGGCGATGGTGCTGCCGCGCACTTCGTCATAGACCACGCGGGCCGACACCGGGCCGGCATCGTAGCCACCGGACACCGACCAGTTGCGGCCAGCCTTGTAGTCGCCCGGCACTTCGCCGCCGGCGCTGCTGTCATAGCCGGTGCTGTAGAACAGGCCGTAGTAGAACGCGCCGGTCTGGCCCGTGAACTTCAGCGAGTTGTCGGCACGGCCCGACATCCACTTGTCGTGCATCAGCACCGAGTAGCGCGTGGCGATGGCCATCGGATCATAGGCCAGCGAGAAATCGTAGAGCACCGTCTGGTGACGACCCAGCGACAGCGTGCCGTACTGGTTCTGCAGACCCACGAACGCCTGACGGCCGAACAGGCGGCCGCCCTGGTTCAGGCTGCCGGTGTCCAGGTCAAAGCCGCTTTCCAGCGTGAAGACCGCCTTCAGGCCCCCACCCAGGTCTTCGGCGCCACGCAGGCCCCAGCGCGACGTCGACAGGTTGCCGGCCGACATGCGCACCACGTTGTTGCTGCCGCCGGTGGCGGTGTTCGGGGCGTGAGTCAGGAACTCCACGCCGGCATCCACCACGCCATACAGCGTGATGCTCGATTGGGCCTGCGCCGCAGCGGGCAGGGCAGGCAGAACGGCCATGGCGGCCAGGCAGGCGAGACGGGTCTTCATGCTTCGTTATCCTTGTAGTGAGACGCGCGCACGCGCACCTCCGTAAGGGCTCAGGCGCGATGCGGCGCCTGAAATGTAACGATTGATGTCGAAGCAAAGAAGAGCGAATCGCCTGACAGTTTGTCTTAAGGTGTGGACAATCAGCGCGGGGTCAGCCGGCCGCCACTTCCATCAACCCATCCACCACCACAGCACCGTCGGCCCCCAGCATCACCGGATTCAGATCCACCGAGCGGATCTGGCCTTGTGCCCGGTGCACGAGATTGCCGACCTTCGCGGCGACGTCGCATAGCGCGGCCACGTTCATCGGGGCATCGCCGCGTACGCCGTCGAGCAGCGGCGCCATGCGCAGGCTGCGCACGGCGCGTTCGATGGCGGCCGGGCTGGCGGGGGCCAGCAGCACCGCCGTATCGTGCACGACTTCCACATACTTGCCGCCGTCGCCCACCAGCAGCACCGCGCCAAAGACCGGGTCCCAGTGGGCGCCGACCATGCATTCGCGCTGGCCACGCGACATGCGGGCAACGATCACGCCTTCGCACGGGGCGTGCATGGTGTCGAGTGTCTGCGTTTGCCTGGTGAAGGCTTCGACAATTGCCTCGCGGCTGTTGCAGTTCAGGGCCACCAGGCCGTGTTCGCTCTTGTGCGGCACTGCAGGGGAACTGGCCTTGATTGCCACCGGGGCGCCGATACGTTGCCAGGCAGCCACGGCCTCTTCCGCGGTCTGGCACAGGTAGTGTTCGACCACCGGTACCCCGGCTTCGGCCAGCCGTGCCAGGCTGGCGGCCTCGCTGAGCGTGTGCGATGGCGAGGTCTCGTCGGCTTGCATGACGGGGCGCCCGGCACGTGGAACGGCGGGTTCGCCGGCCACGTCGCGCAGTAATTGCTGGTGCGCGGTCAACTGATGGAAGGCGGCCAGTGCGTCGGTTGCGTGGACGAAAGTCGGCACGTTGGCCGCGCGGAATTCGCTGACCACCGCGTCCTGCCAGGCTGCCACGGCAATCGGCTTGCCGGCCTGATCCGCAAACTGGGCCGCATCGCGCGCGAAGCGCGGCACGTCGTAGCCCATGCCGGCAACCGGGATGTCGAGCAGGACCAGGTCGGCCGAAGGATCGGCACCCACCACGGGCAGCACGTCGCCAAACAGGCCGCTGTTGGTCAGCAGGGCGGCTGTGACGTCCACCGGGTTGGCAGTGGCCGCAAAGCCGGGCAGCCGTTCGGCCAGCGCGGCTTGCGTGGCGGCCGACAGCGGGGCCATCGAAATGCCCAGCGTTTCGGCCGTATCGGTCGCCATCACGCAACTCGCGCCCGAGTTGCTGACGACTACCAGCCGGCGGCCGGCGGGCTGCCAGCCGCGCAGGTAGAGCGGCGCACAGCGCGCCAGTGCGTGGGCGTCGTCGACGCGCCAGATGCCGTGGCGGGCCAGGAAGGCGTCGACAGCGCGGTCCTCGTTGGCCATGGCGCCCGTGTGCGAGGCCGCGGCGCGGGCGCCTGCCTGCGAGCGGCCCGATTTCACCGCCACCACGGGGATGCCGCGCGCGCGCGCCACGGCGGCCGCTTCGGCCAGCACTTCGGGGTCGGACAGCGTTTCAAGATACAGCAGCAGCAGGCGCACATCGGGATCGTGGGCCACGGCCAGCGCCAGTTCGCTGACGGTGACATCGGCCTGATTGCCGGTGGCATGCACATGCCGCACGCCAATGCCCTGGTTGCGCAGCAGGCCATAGACCAGCGCCGCCGTGCCGCCGCTCTGGCTGACCACGGCCACGGGCCCATCCTGCGGCGGAATCTCGATAAACATTGTCGAAAAACTGGCGATAGTGCCATTGCCAAAGTTGGCCAGCCCCTGGCTGTTGGGGCCGACGATACGCAGCCCGCCTTCGCGGGCGAGGCGCACCATTTCGTCCTGCTGGCGCTTGCCGGCTTCGCCCGCCTCGCCGAATCCCGAAGCGATCACGATGGCGGCACCCACCCCCAGCCGCGCGCAATCGGCCACGGCCTGCACGGCGGCGTCGCCGGCGACGACGATGATCGCCAGTTCGGGCGCCTCGGGCAGTGCATCGAGCGACGGGTATGCGCGCAGCCCCTGCAGCGATTCGCGCTGGGGGTTGACCGGGTAGATGGTGCCGGCGTAGCCCATCGTCTGCATGTAGTGGATCGGTCTTCCGCCAATCTTGTGGATGTTGTCGGAGGCACCGACGATGGCAACGGAACGGGGCGAGAGCAGGGCGGAGAGGGTGGAGGACATTGTTCTGGAAGCCTGTTGGCGTTGTGGGGCGAAAGTAGGCGAAAAAGGGGGCGAAAGTTCGGGCGGCCTCGGAACCAGGCACAGCTGGGCACGGCTGGAGGCCAGGTCAGGAACACGGCCGCGCTCAGCGCGCGGCTCAACGCCGCGTGAACCGCAGCAGCGGCTGCCCGTCGTGGTGGAACACGCTGGCAAGTACGCGGTCGCCGATGGCGACGCCGGGGTCGGCATGGCCCATTACGCGCGGGCCTTCGTCCAGCGTGGCGAGCACCAGCGTATAAGGCACCAGCGCCTGGAAGGCTTCGGTGGGCGCGCGGAATACCTGTGTCACGGCGTACACGGTGGCGTGGCCGCCGCCATCGCGCCAGGCCAGTTGCCGGCTGCCGCAGGCGCGGCAGGCGTGGCGCTGCAACGGCTGCCACGCGCCACAGCTTTCGCAGGCCTGGTAGCGCACCACGCCGGCGGCGAGGCCCTCGGTATAGGGCGGGATGGCGGGGATTAGCGGCTCGCTCATGCGGTCTCCAGGATCAGGCTCACGTGTGACGACAGCACGCCGCCATCGGCATGAAACAAGGCGCGACGGCGGCTCCCCGACAACTGCCGGGCACCGGCCCGGCCGGCCAGCTGGCGGGCGGCTTCGGCCAGGTGCATCAGTCCGCCGGCCACGCCGGAATGTCCAAACGCCAGCAGCCCGCCGTGTGTGTTGAGCGGCAGTGCGCCATCGGTCTCGAAATCGCCAGCACGCAGACGGGCCACGGCCTGGCCGCGCGGGGCGATGCCGATTTCCTCCAGCAGCATGACCAGCGTGATCGTGAACGAGTCGTAGATCGCCAGGTAGTCGATATCGGCCAGCGCGCAGCCGGCTTCGGCAAAGGCGCGGCCAGCGGCATCCGACGCGCCGCTGCGCATCACGTCGTCCAGTGCGCCAAGGTGCTGGTGCCGATGCGCCTGGCCGGCACCAGCGATGCGTACCGGCGTGCCGTCGCCGGGCTCGGCGGAAACCACCAGCGCCACGGCGCCGTCCGAGATCGGGCAGCAGTCGGACAGCCGCAGTGGCGACGCGATGGGGCGCGCCTGGCGGGCGGTGTCCAGCGTCAGCGGATCGCGCAGATGGGCGTCGGGATGCCCGGCGGCGTGGCGCCGCATCAGCACCGCGAAGTCCGACAGCGCATCGGCGTCGAGCCCTACCTCGTGCAGATAGCGCGAAGCCAGCAGCGCGTAGTAGGCCGGCACCGATGCGCCGTTCGGCACTTCGATCTCGGGCTCGCCCACCTGCGCCAGCGTCTGCACCGATTGGTCGCGGCTCTGGCCGCTGAGGCGGTTCTCGCCGGCCACCACCAGCACGTTGCGGCAGCGGCCCGCGCGCACCAGGTCATGGGCCAGCATTGCCATCAGCCCGCCCGTGGCGCCGCCGCCGGCCATGCCGTGGGCGTAGGCCGGCTGCAGCGATGCGAACTCGCAGAAGCGGTCGGCCAGCATCAGGTGCGGCAGCGTGGTGGCGTAGCCGCACAGCACGCCGTCGACCTCGCCGCGCGCCAGCCCGGCGGCATCCAGCGCCGCGTCGGCGGCCCGGGCCATCAGCGTCAGCGGCGTGCTGCCGGGCAGGCGGCCGAAGCGGGTATTGCCCACCCCGCGCACGTAGCTGGATTTGTTGCTGGATGTCGTCACCGTTTCGGCAGCCGTCATTTCTTCAGCAGCGGGCACTGCGACTTCGCCACCGGCATGAAGGCCTGGTCGCCGGGCACGGTAGCCAGCAGCTTGTAGTAGTCCCACGGGTACTTCGATTCCTCGGGCTTCTTGACCTCGAACAGGTACATGTCGTGGATCATGCGGCCGTCCTCGCGGATGCGGCCATTCCTGGCGAAAAAGTCGTTGATCGGCAGCGTCTTCATCTGCTTCATCACGGCGGCGGTTTCGTCGGTGCCGGCGGCCTGCACCGCCTTCAGGTAGTGCGTGACCGACGAATACACGCCGGCCTGGCTCATGTTCGGCATCTTCTTGACCTTGTCGAAATACTTGCGCGACCACGCCCGCGTGGCGTCGTTCATGTCCCAGTAGAACGCCTCGGTCAGCACCAGCCCCTGCGCCGTCTTCAGGCCGATGGCGTGGATATCGTTGATATAGAGCAGCAGGCCGGCCATCTTCTGGGTGCCGTTCTTCGTCAGCCCGAACTCGGACGCGGCCTTGATCGCGTTGACGGTGTCGCCGCCCGCGTTCGCCAGTCCCACCACCTGCGCCTTGCTGGCCTGGGCCTGCAGCAGGTACGAGGCAAAGTCGCTGGTGTTGATCGGGTGCCGGGCGGCGCCCAGCACGTGGCCGCCGGCCTCGGTCACCACCGTCGTGGCGGACTGCTGCAGCGTGTGGCCGAACGCGTAGTCGGCGGTCAGGAAGAACCACGTCTTGCCGCCGCGCTGCACCATGGCCTTGGCCGTGGTGTTTGCCAGCGCATAGGTGTCGTAGGCGTAGTGGACCGAAACCGGGGTGCAGAGGTCATTGGTGATGCGCTCGGTGCCCGGGCCCGAGAACACCACGATCTTGTTCTTCTGCTTGGCGACATCGAGCACGGCCAGCGCGGGCGCCGACGCAGCCACATCAAGGATGGCATCGACCTTGTCCTGGTCGAACCATTCGCGCGCCTTGTTGGCGGCGATGTCGGCCTTGTTCTGGTGATCGACCACCACCAGCTCCACCTTCTTGCCCAGCACCTTGCCACCGTAGTCGTCGATCGCCATCTGGGCCGCCGTGGCGCTGCCCCGGCCCGTAACGTCGGCATAGAGGCCGCTCATGTCGAGCAGCAGGCCGATCTTGACGACATCGTCGGAAATGCCGCCCTTGGTCTGGGCGTGGGCCGCCAGCGATGCAGCGGCCAGCGCGGCAGCGGCGATGAGCTTGTATGTGGTTTTCATGGTCTCCTCCGTTTTGTTATGTCATTGTGTTTTCTCCCCTTTCTCCTATTTATGGGAGAGGGGAGAAAAACTCATTCGGTGCTACACCGTTGCAATCGGCGTGGTCGGCGACCCCACCGCGCCGGGCAGGCGCAGCGGCGGGGCGGTCAGCATGAAGCGCGTGCGCTGGTGGGCGCGCAGCCAGTCGGCCAGTTCGCGCAGGTACCAGAGTTCGCCAAGCGGCAGGCCCAGCTTGAACAGACAGTGGTGGTGCAGCGGCAGCAGTGGATGGGTCTGCGCGTCGTCAGGCGGAGGCAGGGCCGGGTAACGTTCGACGGCGTAGTTGTCGGCGATCAGGGCGGCGATGCCGGCGTCGGTAATCCAGTTCAGCAGCCGGTCGTCGCGTCCGTTCAGCGCGCAGCAGCTGTGGTGCAGCACGTCCTCGTCGGGATTGCGCTGCATCGACAGCACCACCTCGGCAAAGCCGGTGCGCAGCAGCAGCATGTCGCCGCGCTCCACTTCCACGCGGCGTGCCTCCATGGCGCGCATCAGGTCGTCATAGCCAACGTTGCGGAAATCGGTGCCGAACACATCGGCCAGGTCCACCAGCACGCCCCGGCCCTGCATGCCCTTGACGGCGAAGTTCTCGATGCCCAGCGCGTCGGCATGGCTGCCGTGGCCGTGGCCGCAGTCGTGCGCCTCGAAGTGGTCATCCTCGGCGTAGTCGACGGGGCCGACGATATCGGCATTGGCGCGGTAGCCGTTGTAGTAGACGCGCTCTGGCCGGCCATCGCCATCGGCATCGAACAGCGCGCCCACATGGGCCAGCGAGTCCCACTGGGTGGAATACTGCAGGCATAGCAGCACCTGGTCGTCGCTGATCACGTCGGTGGCGGCCGGGTTGACCTTTGCCAACGGAAAATTCAGGTACGGGATGTCGTCGCGGAAGGTCGGGCGCAGTTGCGGCGGGTGCCGGCGCGGGTTGAGCTTGTTGCCGCCCGGGTAGTCCAGCGGCATCGACAGGCAGAAGCTGATGCCGGCCTGGATCTCGCGGGCGCCCCTGACCACCTGTTCCGGGCCGATCAGGTTGACGCGGCCGAGCTGATCATCGGGCCCGAAATCGCCCCAGTTGGATCCTTCTGGACGTTGCTTCCAGCGCATGCTTCATGCCTCCTTCGGTTGTTGTTGCCGGATGGGATGTCGCCAGGCGGCGGCGATGGCGTCGGCCTCGCGGCGCAGCGCACGGGCCAGCGCGGTCTCGCGTTCGGTAATGCGTTCGTTGAGGGCGGCAATGCTGATGGCGCCCAGCGGATAGCCGTCGGGGCCGGGCAGGGCAATGCCGATGCCGCCCATGCGCTCCACCACGACATCGAGCAACACGGCATAGCCGCGCGCCCGCGTGGTTTCCACATGGCGGCGCAGCATGGCGGCATCGATCCGGGGATAGCGTTTCAGCGATGGTGCGATGCATGCCAGCACCGCGTCGATTTCGTCGTCGGGCAGGGCGGCCAGCAACGCCAGGCTGCCGGCACCCACGCCAAGCGGGCGACGGCTGCCAATATCGAGATAGTTGGCGCGGATCGGGAAGGTGCCCAGGCGCAATTCCAGACACACCGATTCCCAGCCGCCTGGCACCGACAGAATCGCCGAATCTTCAAATGTATTCGCCAGGCGGATCAACGAGGGGCGCACCAGCGGGCGCATGTCGAGCCGGCGCTGCGAAGCGGCCTGCAGGGTCAGCCATTCCGGCCCCGGCGAAAACGCCTTGGTGGCGGGATCGCGTTCGACCATGCCTTCGGCCATCAGCGTGTCGAGTAACCGCAGGGCTGACGCCTTGTCGACCTGTGCCGCAGCCGCCAGGTCGGTCAGCCGGGCATTGCGGGTATCCGACAGGGCGCGCAGCAGCCGGCAGGCCTTCTGCAGCGAGGTGCTCTGAACGGTCACGTATGCGTCTCCTCCGGGTCGGATTTTGTCTAATGAAACTTCGGTACGCGCGACAGCCGTTGTTTTATAGGAGATCCAGGAGAACTCGTCATTCTGCGATGCATCAAAGTTTTGCCGCATGAAACTCCGGGGCCCATCAGTTTCGGCGTCGTCCTACAAGCCTGCGCGGCCCCATGCCGACGTGGCGAAAGCGGCCTGAACCCTACGATTGAACGAAGAACGTAGAAGAAATACGAAAAAAACCGGAAGGGAGGGCCATCCACATCCAGGCCGGCAGACGCGCGTCCGGCACAAGGAGCCCAGACATGACAGGCAACCTGATTTCAGGCGAAGCGGCCAACACCCGCATCGCTGCGCTCTACGACACCGAGGCGGATGCCACGCAGGCGGTGGATCTGGTCTGCAACACCGCCGGCCTCAGCGCGGGACAGGTCAAGCTGGTCCACCCGCACGAAGCACATTTTGGCCGCAAGCTGGAACCCGACGAAGACGGCATTGCCCGCACGGCGGTCCGCTCGCATCTGACGCTGGGCGCATGCGGGCTGATCCTCGGCGTGCTGGTGGCGGCGGTGCTGTATCTGCAGCATGTGGCATGGGTGACGCAGAACCCGTGGCCGTCAGCGCTGGCGGGTGCGTTTATCGGCGCCATGCTGGGGATGATGGGCGGCGGCCTGATCACGGCCCGCCCCGATCACCAGGCCGTGATCGCGCCGGTGCGCGAGGCCGTCTTGCACGGGCGCTGGGCGGTGCTGGTCAATCCCGAGTCTCCCCAGCAGTGCGACGACGCCATGCGTACGCTGCGCGGCACGCATGCCGAAGTCATGCGTTCGGTGTGAGGCCTGAGGGTCGTGGAGGGGCGATAGCTATTCGCCAAGAAACTCGGCCAGTACCTCCAGCCCCTCCACGTGGTCGGCCACCACCTTGGCGATAACCGCCAGCGGTATCGCCAGCAGCATGCCCCAGGTGCCCCACAGCCACGTGAACAGCAGCAGCGACACAAAGACCGCCACGGGATTCATGCGGGCCAGGCGGCCGGTCATCCACGTGGTCATGCCATTGCCGATCAGCGTGGCAATGACCATCGAACCGCCCGCGGCTGCGGCGGCCACGGCCAGCGTGCCCGCTTGCATGAAGCCGGCTACCCCCAGGCATACCGCCACCACGAGCGACCCGAAGTACGGCACCAGGTGCAGCACGGATGCCACCAGCGCCCAGGTGCCGGCATTGTCGATCGACAGATACTTCAGCAGCAGATAGATGCAGAAGCCCAGCGACACGTTTGTGACCAGCAGCATGACCATGTAGCGCTGCACCTGCCGGTTGATCTCGTCGAGCATGTGCACGTTGATCTTCTTCTGGCTTAGCGTCTTGCCGGCCATCTTGATGAACTTGCGCTTGAACATGTCGCCCGCCAGTAGCAGGAACCACGTCAGGAACAGGACCACCACGAACTGGGCCATCAGCGCGAAGGCACTGACCCAGCCCGCCCACACCATGTTGCTGAAGTTGTCTGCGGCGCGCTCGACCACCACTGGCGCACCGCGCGGCGTTGGCGGCTGTCCGGTGCCACTGAGGATGGTGGCCGCGCGGCGCACCTTCTGGACCACGGAATCGTCCCCGCTCATCAGCGCCCCCACCGAACGCGACAACTTGCTGGCAATCTCGGGCAGCCGGTCAACGATGGACGAGACCTGGCCTTGCAGCAGGTAGGCGCAGCTCAGCCCCAGTGCCAGCAGGCCCAGCAGCACCAGGGTGGCGGCGATGGCGCGGTGAATGCGCCGGCGCTGGAGCAGCGCAACAAGCGGGTCGAGCAGATAGGCCAGGATGATGGCGAGCACCACGGGCACGATGAACGCGGTGGCGACATGCAGCGCGTAGAGCGACGCCAGCGTCGCCAGCACGATCAGCGCCTTGCTGGCGCGTCCGAGGGACTCCGTCCAGGGCGGCGGCGCGTAGTCGGGGCTGGTGATCGGTGCGGCGGAGGCGGTTGGTATCGGCCCGGCGAAGGCAGCGTCAGCCACGGCGGCTGCCGGTTCGGCAGGCGGGGGCACCGCAGTGGCCGCAGTGGTGGGAAGGCCGTCGGCAGGCGTCGGCGTGCTGGTCTCTGACGGCCGCGCGGACCGCATGGCTGGAGAGGGCGGGACGGTCGACATGGCGGCACGGTGAAGAAGGGGATTCTTAGAGGATAGCGTCGCGCGGAATCGCAGGGTGTCGGCGCCCGGCGGGTCGGTGTGTAGGACGGATACACGTAACGGTTGCAGCACCGGAAGGGACGCGGGAACCGACAGCGGCACCGGCATAGGCAGGGCACAAAGCAAAACGCCGGTCTTGTGGACCGGCGTTTCGTGTGAAGCAATGATTCGGTGAGGTTGCCTTGGGATTGCTTGCGTGTGCTGTGCGTTTGCCTTGCTTAGCGCGGGGAATCGTCGCGTGGGCCGGGTGAGGTATCCAGGAACTGTTGCTGCTTGAGCAGGGGGTCGTTCTTGATCATCCAGCGGACACCGAAAGCCAGTGCAACGATGCAGGCCAGCATATACGCAACGATCGCAGTGAGAGTCAGCATATTTCTATCACAGGAGTAGGTTGCGACCGCAGTTGCCACGTCAGGATCCGGAACGATGCAGGACAGCGCGTGGCGGGCCGGATGGGAACGGATTGTATGTGACAGCAGACGTGATTCCGACCCGATTTCGCCTGAAATTTTCTGTATGCCGATCTAAGCGCAACTAATATCGGCAGGTTGTGCTATGTCCGGACATCCGATGCCGTCTGCCGCGTCAGAAAAAGCAGCCCATGCTGTACTGCTCGGTGCGCAGTGCGCGCGCGGCATCGCGATAGCGATCCGCGTAGCTCCAGTATTCGGTGTGCTGCATCGCACGTTCGGCGGCGCGGGCCTGGTATTCGAGCGCCCGGCACTGATTCCAGAACGTGTTCTGGCTGCGCCAGTCGGCCTCGTCCTGACGGGCGTCCCAGTTCTGGATCTGCTCGGACATGCGCGCGCGGTTCTGCAGGTAGGCCTGCTCGTCCTGGCGAATCTTGGCCGACTTGGGGACGGTGGTCACATTGCCGCGCATCGAGCCGGTGACGTTCTGGTAGCCGGCCGGGCAGGGCCCGTTCGTGTACAGCGTGTCACGCGGGCTTTCGCACTTGGTCACGGCAGCCTGCGCCGCGCCCGAGGCGGCCAGGGACAGCAGGAAAGCGCAAAGGAGTCTGGACATGGCGTGGCTCGCGGCAGGTTTCGATGCGATCACTGTAGGCAGTGCGCGGCAAGCCCGCCAAGGCCATCAAGGTATCCAGATATTTCACAAGCTTTCGATTGACTTACGAAGTCTGCTACGCTGGGCGTGAACTCGTCTTACGACCTTCCTTGGCCACCCTGGTCGTCCTGGTCGCCCTGGCAGACTGGCTGACCGTGTCGATGGCTGCGTTGGCAGACAGCAGCATGTCGTAGAGCTGCTGCGCCGCCGGCGACAGCGACCGGCCGCGCTTGCGGATCAGGCCAACCGTGCGCTCCACCACCGGCTCCACCAGCGGCACGCTGGTCAGCGCGGGATGCTCGCCGGGCGGCATCGCCAGGCGCGGCACCGCGGCGATGCCCAGCCCGGCTTCCACCAGTCCCACCAGCGTGGTCACGTGGCGCACCTCGCAGTACCACTGCGGCCGCGCGGGGATGTTGCCCAGCGCCAGGTCCAGCAGCATGCGGTTGCCGCTGGCCTTGCCCACGGTCATGTAGTCGTATTCGCCCAGTTCGGCCCAGGTGACCTTGCGCTTGCGCGCCAGCGGATGATCGGGCGGGCACGCCACCACGAACGGCTCCTTGAGCACCGGCTGGAAATCGACATCGGGCTCCTGCGTGCCGATGTAGTTCAGCCCGAAATCGGCCTCGTTGCGCACCACCAGGTTCAGCACGTCGTTGGCGCCTTCGTCGATCAGCCGCACCACGATGCGTGGATACAGCGCGTGGTACTGGCGCAGCACCGCCGGCAGGAAATAGCGCACGGCCGATGGCACGCAGGCCACTGTCACCTCGCCGGTGATGCGTGTGGCGACATCCCGAATTCCGAGTAGCGATTCCTCCAGGCCGTTGAGCAACTCGCGCGCCTTGCGCGAGAACTCGCGTCCGACGGCGGTCATTTCCACCGAGCGCGTGGTGCGGTCGAACAGCCTGACGCCAAGCGCGTCTTCCAGCTTTTCAATGCGCCGCGACAACGCCGGTTGCGACAGGTGCAATTCGCCCGCCGCTGCCCGGAAGCTGCTCAGTTCCGCCACGGCCACGAAGGCACGCAGATCCGCCAGATTGAAATTCATGCAAGCCTTGCATCAATGGTGAGGAAATTTGCAATTCACAGTCTACACCGGGCAGGCGATGATGCGTGCCATCCACGAGCAAGACGCCATCCGGCCATTGGGCGAGAGGGCGCACCTGGAGGAGACATGAATCCCAAACGCCGTACCCTGATCAAGGCCAGCGCGATGCTGCTGGCCGTACCTGGCCTGGCTGACGCGCAGGACACCTTCCCAAGCAAGCCCATCCGCTATGTCGTGCCGGTTTCGGCCGGCGGTGGGTCCGACCTTGTTGGCCGTACCGTGGCCGAACGCTGGGGCAAGGTGCTGGGCCAGTCCATCGTGGTGGAAAACCAGGCCGGTGGCGGCGGCGTGATTGCCTGCCAGATGACCAGCAAGGCATCGGCCGACGGCTACACGCTGATGCAGGGCTATGTGGCCACACACGGGACCAACCCCGCTACGCGGCGCGTGCCCTACGACCCGGTGAAGGACTTCACGCCCATCGGCATGATCGGCGGCACGCCCAATGTGCTGGTGGTCAACGCCAACGTGCCTGCACCCAGCCTGGCTGCGTTCATCGAGTACGCGAAGAAACAGCCGGTGGCATACGGCTCGGCCGGGCCGGGGTCGCTGACGCACCTGACCATGGAACTGTTTGCCCAGCAGGCCGGCGTGAAGATGACGCACGCCGCCTATCGGGGCATCGCCCCGGCTTTTACCGATCTGATTGGCGGTCAGACCCAGGCGATGTTCCCCGGGCTGGCCGCCGCGCTACCCAATATCCGCTCGGGCCGCGTCCGGCCGCTGGCCGTGACCGGCAGCAGGCGCCATCCGCTGCTGCCCGACGTGCCCACGCTGGACGAGGCCGGCATGAAAGGCTTCGACGCCATGCAGTGGTATGGCGTGGTCGGCCCTGCCGGCATCCCGCCCGATGTGGTGGCGCGGCTCAATACCGCACTGACCACGGTGCTGAAGAGCCCCGACCTCAAGGACAAGCTGGCCGCCGAGGCCCTGGACCCGCAGCCGATGACCCCTGACCAGTTCCGCCAGTACATCGCCAGCGAAGTGCAGCGCTGGAGCCAGCTGGCGAAGGCCCGCGGGATCCATCTGGATACCTGAGCCCGGCTGCCGGCGCTGTTGCCGCAGCCGCCGGTGCTACCTGTTTCCCGAATTTTCTGCAATCCGCCCCCCGCATCCGATCAAGGAGTTTTCGCATGGCCCGCAATACCCACGTCGACGCCGACCACAACGCCCCGCCGGTTACCCGCATCCTGGGCAAGTACGTTGCCACGCATCCGTCCCGCGGATGGAGCGATGCGGTGGACCACGAGGCCCATCGCACTTTCATGAACTGGCTGGGCTGCGCCGTGGGCGCCGCCGGGCACGCATCGGCAGACGCCGCGCTGGCCGCCGTGGCCGAGCTGCAGCCGGCCGCGCAGGCCACGGTGCTGGGCCGCCGGACAAAGGTGGACATGGCCAGCGCAGCGCTGGTCAATGGCATTACGTCGCACACGTTCGACTTCGACGACACGCACCTGAAGACCATCATCCACCCGGCCGGGCCGGTGGCTTCCGCCGCGCTTGCGCTGGCCGAGCACACGGGCGCCAGTGGGCGAGCCGTCATCGATGCACTGGTGCTGGGCATCGACGTGGCCTGCCGCGTGGGCAATGCGATGTACCCCGATCACTACGACCGTGGCTGGCATATCACCGGCTCCACCGGCATGCTCGGCGCGGCGGCGGCCTGCGGGCGGCTGCTGGGCCTGGATGAAGAGCGCATGACGATGGCGCTGGGCATTGCGGCATCGCAGCCGGTGGGGCTGCGCGAGCAGTTCGGCACGATGACCAAGCCGTTCCATCCGGGCGGCGCGGCACGGGCGGGCCTGATGTCGGCGCTGCTGGCGCGGCATGGCTATACGTCCAGCGCCCGGGCACTGGAGGCCCCGCGCGGCTTCATGCAGGTGATTTCAAGCAAGGCCGACTGGAACGAGATTACCGACGAACTGGGCCAGCGCTTCGAGATCTCGTTCAACACCTACAAGCCATTTGCGTGCGGGATCGTGATCCACCCCAGCATCGACGCCTGCGTACAACTGCGCGAGCAGGGCGTGAGGCCCGAGGACGTGGAGCAGATCGAGCTGCGCGTACACCCGCTGGTGCTGGAACTGACCGGCAAGAAGGAGCCCAGTGACGGCCTGCTGGCAAAGTTCAGCGTCTATCACGGCTGTGCGGCGGGGCTGATCTTCGGGCGGGCCGGCGAGGAGGAATTCTCCGACCATATCGTCACGCGCGACGACGTGGTGGCCCTGCGCCGCAAGGTGGTTGCCACGGCCGATTCCGGTGTCGACGAAGCGGCGGCCTTCGTCAAGGCCACGCTCAAGAACGGCCGGCAGGTGGAAGTGCATGTGGAGCACGCCATCGGTTCGCTCCAGCGTCCGATGACCGATCAGAACCTCGACGCCAAGTTCCATGCGCTGGCCGACCCGGTGCTGGGCGCCGGCCAGGTGGCGGAACTGATTGCCGCGTGCTGGAAGGTGGGTGCGGCGGCCGATGTGAAGGCGCTGGTAGCGCTGGCGCAGCCGCGCTGATCGTGTGCAGCGGCAGGTTGGAAAGCCTGCCCTCTCCCCCGGCCCCTCTCCCGCAAAGCGGGAGAGGGGAGCACACCGTCGGCGATTGATATGCCCCGGGCTTTTTTCATTCCCGCCGCAGCTGCGCTGAATGGTGTGCAGCGGCAGGTTGGAAAGCCTGCCCTCTCCCCCAGCCCCTCTCCCGCAAAGCGGGAGAGGGGAGCACGCCGTCGGCGATTGATATGCCCCGGGCTTTTTTTCATTCCCGCCGCAGCTGCGCTGAATGGTGTGCAGCGGCAGGTTGGAAAGCCTGCCCTCTCCCCCAGCCCCTCTCCCGCAAAGCGGGAGAGGGGAGCACACCGTCGGCGATTGATATGCGTTTGGTTTTCTCCCCGCTCCCGCTTGCGGGATGCGGGAGCACGCCATCAGCAGGTGGCTTGCCTTTGGTTTTCTCCCCTCTCCCGCACGGCGGGAGAGGGGTCGGGGGAGAGGGCGGGCGCTTCCGGTCCTACAGCAGCTTCCACAGCCCATCGGCCTCGCCGGCCACGCCATCGGCCTCCAGCTTGCGCAGGTGGGCCATCAGTGACCGCTGGGCGATCGGGTGCTTGGTGACGGGGACGTCGTCGTAGACGCTGGCCACCAGCGTGCCGACATCGGCTGCTGCCAGGGCGCGCAGCGCATTCAGGACCTTGGCCTCGCGTTGCATCCGGTGGCGGATCAGCAGCCGGATCGCATCGTGCGGGCGCGGCATCAGGAAGCCGTGGCCCGGCGCGATCCATTCCAAATCCTCGTTCAGCAACGCCTGCAGCGATGCCAGGTAGGCGCGCATGTCGCCATCGGGCGGATTGATGACCACCGTGGAACCCTGCATCACGTGGTCGCCCGTGAACAGCGTCTTTTCCTCTTCCAGGAAGAAGCACAGGTGGTTCGACGCATGCCCCGGCGTGTGGATCACGCGCAGCGTGGTCTGCGGGCCCAGGGCGATGCGGTCGCCGTGCTCGGGCTGGCGGTCGGGACGGAAGGTCTGGTCCTGCCGATCCACCACATCGGTGGTGCGGCCCCAGACCGGCGCGGACGTGGCCTCGCGCAAGCGCACGGACCCCGGCGAGTGGTCCAGATGGGTGTGCGTGACCAGGATCCACTTCACGGGGCCGGGCGCAGCGGCCATCACGGCGTCGAAGTGCGCGGCATCGTCAGGGCCCGGATCGATGACGGCCCACTGGTTGTCGGCCCCGGCCACGAAATACGTGTTGGTGCCTGGCCCCGTCATCACGTTGCCGTTGTTGGCCGTCACGCGCCAGACCCGCTCCGACAGCTTCACCGCCAAGCCCGGTTCCAGCGCGTAGCGCGCATGGCCTGCGCCGTCGGGGTCGATGCGGGCGATCTCCGCGTAGCTGGGCTCCTCGGGCATCACAGGCCGCTGGCCCTTGGGGCCGTGGGCCAGGCGCGGCATTACCAGCGCGATATTGCGCTGCTGGCGGGCATAGTCGAAACATGCCTGCGCGGACTCGAAATGGGCAATCGACTGCAGGATCTTGCGCGTGGCGTTGACCAGCGTGAGGTTGTTGGCCGGGTTGACCACATCGGCCGGACGCATCCAGCGGTGCTCCACGGCCTCCACGCCGTCGTGGATCGCGGTCTGCCCGGCGGGCAGCACGGTCATGAAGAAGCGGGTGTCGAAGCGCTTGGGCAGGCCGGGCGGCGTCAGCCAGTAGGCGCAGTAGGCCAGTTGCTCCACCGCCAGCCGCAGCCCCAGCATCTCGCACACATGGGCCAGACCCTTGCCGCCGTAGCTGGCGGCCTCGCGCAGCTGCTGGTGGACTTCGGGGCCCAGGTCGTCAAGCCGCACGATCTGGCCGCTGGCATCGTAGGCAAACAGCAGGTTGGCTTCCTCGAATGCCTCGCGCACAGCGCACAGGTAGTAGTCCAGCCCGTTGGCCGGCACCTGCAGCCGTGCGCTGGCCGCCGCGTCGTCCAGACCGGCGCACAGCGGATGCAGCGCGGCGTCCTGGGCGTCGAGCACCCCGCCCGGAAACACGAAGGCGCCGGCGCTGCGGTCGTCTTCACGCTGCGGGCGGCGCATCATCAGGATTTCCATGCCCTGGGGCCCGTCGCGCAGCACTAGCATGCTGGCGGCGAAGCGCATGGCCTTGGAACGAGGGGCGTCGGCGGGTTGGGCGGAGGGCGTCTGGGCTGGGGAGGTCGAGGCGGCGGACATGTGCGGCGGGCGAAGTCTCTTCGGATTCTCTTATCGGCAGATCCGGCCCATTCTAGCGGGTTGCGGCCTCGCCGCGATGCAGCAATTACCCTGCCTGCCCGCGACTATTGCGGGAACAGGGCCATCTGGCCGGTCAGCAGCGTCTCGAAGTCGTCGTCCAGGAACGGCAGGATGGCATCGGCAATCGGCTGCAACTGGCGCGTGACGTAGTGGTCATAGTCGATCGGGGCGGCACGGGTTTCCAGCGGCTCGGGCCCGGCCATGGTCATCAGGTAGCTGATCCAGCCGCCGTTCTGGTACTGCCTGGGGCGCCCGTGGCGCTCGTTGTAGTCGTCGGCGATGCGCGCGGCACGCACGTGCGGCGGCACATTGCGCTGGTGCGCCAGCGGCGACCAGTCGGTACGCACCGTCTCCAGCCCCTTGAACACCATCTCGGCCTGGCCGTCGGCGCGCACCACCTGGCCCGCGTAGCGCTTCTTGCTGCCCTGGTCGGTGCCGCGGATGGTCGGCATCAGGAAACGCCGGAAGTGCGTTTCGAACTGCAGTTCCAGCGCGCTTTCCAGCCCGTAGGTCTGCCAGAGGTGGTCGCGCCACCAGTCGTTGACGTATGCCACCAGGCTGCGGCCGATCTGCGCCGCGTCGTCCTCGGTGCGGGCGCGGCGCAGCCAGACAAAGGTGGAGTCGGTGTCGCCGTAGATCACCTCGTAGCCGCGCGCCTCGATCAGCTGGCGGGTCTGGCGCATGATCTCGTGCCCGCGCATCGTGATTGACGACGCCAGCCGGGGATCGAAGAACCGGCAGCCGCTGGACCCCAGCACGCCGTAGAACGCGTTCATGATGATCTTCAGCGCCTGCGACAACGGCTTGTTCTTGTCGCGCTTGGCCGCGTCGCGGCCTTGCCAGACGCGCGAGACGATGGCTGGCAGGCAGTGCTTCGTGCGCGAAAACCGCGCGCCGCGAAAGCCGGGCACCGAATCGGTATCGTCGGGGTGCGCCAGGCCTTCGACCAGCCCGATCGGGTCGATCAGGAACGTGCGGATGATCGATGGATACAGGCTCTTGTAGTCGAGCACGAGCACCGATTCATAGAGCCCCGGCCGGGAATCCATGACAAAGCCGCCGGGGCTGGCCTCGGGCGCCTTGTCGCCCAGATTCGGCGCCACGTAGCCCTGACGATGCATCAGCGGCATGTACAGGTGCGTGAACGCGGCCACCGATCCGCCGCTGCGGTCGGCGGGCAGGCCCGTGACCGTGGCGCGCTCCAGCAGGAAGTGCAGCAGTTCGGCGGCCTCGAAGATGCGCGTTACCAGTTCGCAGTCGCGCAGGTTGTAGCGCGCCAGTGCCGGCTTGTCTTCGGCGAACATCCGGTCGATCTCGTCCATGCGGTCGTACGGATTGTCGATGGCCTTGCCTTCGCCCAGCAACGTGCGCGCCACCGCTTCGAGGCTGAACGACGGGAAGCTCCAGGTGGCCGAGCGCAGCGCTTCGATGCCATCGATCACCAGCCGGCCCGCCGCGCCCGCAAAGTAGTGCTGCTGCCGGTTGTGCTCGCGCCATTCCATTTCGGCGCCGCCCCGGCCCAGCCGCAGCGGCATCTGGTACTGCTTCGCGTGCTCGCGCAGCACGCGCAGGTCGAACTGCACCAGGTTCCAGCCGATGATGGCGTCGGGATCGTGCCGGGCCAGCCAGTCGTTGAGCCGCTCGATCAGCTGCTGGCGCGTGGCGCAGTATTCGAGCGAAAAGCCGGTATCGGCCGGGGCGTTCTGCGGGGCAGGTCCCAGCATGTAGACCTGCCGCTGGCCGCAGCCTTCCAGTGCAATCGAATAGAGGTCACCGAACGCGTTGGTCTCGATATCGAGCGAGACCAGGCGCAGCGTGGGCCGATAGTCGGCGGCCGGCTTCATCTGCGCATTGCGCAGCACCCCGTCCGCGCCGGCATCGCCGTCGAACCAGACGGGCGCGGTGATAAAGCGTTCCATCAGGTAGCGCTCGGGCGGGCGGACATCGGCTTCGTAGACATCCACCCCGGCTTCGCGCAGGGACCGTTCGAGCTGCATCAGTTGCCGGTGCTGCTGGCAGTAGAGCCCCAGCACCGGGCGCTGCCGGAAATCCTGCAGCTGCAGCGGACGCAGCGCCACGTCGCGCTCGCCCTGCAGCAAGGCCTCGGCGGTGGCGCGTTGTGCTTCGGGGATAAAGGCGGTGGAGGGCTGCCAGGGCAGGCGCAGCCGGCGCGGCCCGTCGTCCGTGGCGAGCCAGAACTCGACCTCGGTGCCGGCCGGGGTATCGCGCCAGTGTCGGGTCAGGATAAAGCCCTGCTGAAGTGCCACGCTGCAAAACCTTGGGGGATTGTTTCTGGCGTGGATTCTAGCGGAGTCGGGCCTTGGCCGTGTGCTGGAGCAGCGTGTCAGGCAGGGGCCTTGAGCAGCGCGCCCTGGAATACCACCGGCCCGCTTGGGGCATCGCGCTGGGGCGATCCGCCGGGCGGTTCCACGCTGACGGCCAGTGCGTCGACATTGGCGGGCAGCGCATCGAGCGGCAGGCGGGCTTGGCGCGCATGGCCGAGCACGCCCAGCGATATCGGCTTGCCGCCATGGGGCAGCGCCCAGAGTTGCAGCGCCTGTTGCGGCGTCAGCGGCAGATCGTCGAGCCGGCGCACCACCAGCGCGCGGCCCTGGGCGTCCCAGCTCACCAGCATGGCGGGCTGCGATTGCTGCGACTGCAGCACGGCCACCACCACGCCCGGCGACGGCGGCGTGGCCTGCCAGCGTACGAGGCTGCCGACGACGACCACCACGGCGACGGTGGCGAACATGAGCGCGCTGGCACGCCAGAATGCCAGCCCATGCCAGCGGTGCCACCAGGCCGGAGGCGCTTCGGCGTCGTGGGGTGCATTCGCGGATGCGTGGCCTGACGCGTCTTCCGCTTTCCACCCAAGGCGGCGTTCGATGCCGCACCAGACCGCTTCGATGGGCACGGCGGGCGCGTGCAGTTCCGCCACGCCGGCCAGCCGCCGTTGCCAGTGGGCGATGGCCGCACGCACGGCGGGTTCCTGCCGCGCGAGCTGTTCCATGCGGCGGCGGGCGCCGCCACGCAGCACGCCAAGCGCATATTGCGACGCCATGCGGTCGAGCAGGTCGGGGTTGCGCGCCAGATTCATGGGGCTGACTCCAGGCAGGCGCGCAGGCGTTCCAGGCCGCGCCGGATCCACGACTTGACGGTGCCAAGCGGCGTGTGCAGGCGCTCGGCCAGTTCCGAATGACTCATGTCCTGCAGATAGGCCAGCACGATGGCCTGGCGCTGGCCGTGCTCCAGCCGCTGAAGGCAACGGTTCAGCGCGCGGGCCTGCTGGCTGGCCTGGGCCAGTTCGGCGGGCCCGGCGGCGGCATCTGCCAGATCGGACTCGGGCGCATCATCGAGCGGCGTGGCGGCCCCCAGCCGCGCGGCGGCAGTGCGGCGCAAGGCGTCGAGCGCGCGGTTGCGGACGATGGTGGTCATCCACGTCATCGGCGCGGCCAGTTGTGGCCGGTAGTCGCCCGCGTGGTGCCAGATGCTGACAAAACTCTCCTGCACCACGTCCTCCGCCAGATCCCGCTTGCCTGTTATACGCAGCGCCAGCCCGAACAGTTTCGCGGCCGACAGCTCGTAGACCGCGCGCAAGGCCTGGCGGTCGCCAATGGCTACGCGCCCGAGCAGGGTTTCGAGCGGGTCCGGATCGTCAGGCAGCGGTGAGGGCAGGGCCACACGGGGCTCCGTGTATGGCGTGACGTACCGATTATAGGCAGCGCCCCTGCATCCGGAAGGCGCGACGCTGCGTATAAGCCGGTAACGCGTGGCGCGTATGGCCGCGTGGATCATCGTCCGATCACAGGAGGGTTCCCATGGAAACGAAAACGAACGTGCGCGTGCCGCCGGTTGGCGCCGCCGATGCTGCCCTGGCCGATG
Organism: Cupriavidus sp. HE11; assembly: GCF_056097175.1. NCBI lineage: Bacteria > Pseudomonadati > Pseudomonadota > Betaproteobacteria > Burkholderiales > Burkholderiaceae > Cupriavidus > Cupriavidus sp. HE11. Next base: position 40,985 of record NZ_CP184464.1, on the reverse strand, counting down.
CCCGGCTGGCGCCGGACCTGATGCGCCGTGGCTGGCTGATGGCGCCGGGCGCCTTTGCGCTGGGCACGCTGGCGGCGGTGGCGCTGGGCGAGGCCATGCCGGCGTGGGGGCAGACGCAATCGGGCAGCACGCGCGACGACATCAATATCCTGAACACCGCGCTGGGCCTGGAATACCAGGCCATTGCCGCCTACCAGGTGGGCGCCGAAAGCGGTCTGCTGCAAAAGCCCGTGCTCGATACGGCGGTGAAGTTCCAGACCCATCACAAGGCACACGCGCAAGTGCTGGCCGGTACCGTGGAAAAGCTCGGCGGGACTCCGGTGAAGGCCAGGGCCGCCCGGGAATACAGCTTTCCGACCGAGACGCTGAAAACGCAGGCCGATGTGCTGCGCTTTGCGGCTGGACTGGAAAAAGGCGCGACGGCTGCCTATCTCGGTGTGCTGCCGAGTTTCCACAACCGTGAACTAAGCAAGGCCGCCGGCAGCATCCTGGGTGACGAGGCGATGCACTGGGCCGTGCTGTTGCACGCGCTTGGCGAAGACCCCGTACCAGGGGCGTTTGTGGGATAGGGAACAGCGAGGACGGGGAAATCGGGGAAATCGGGGAAATCGGGGAAATCGGGGAAATCGGGGAAATCGGGGAAATCGGGGAACGGGTCGGGAGCCAACCGTTGGCGCCTGATTTGCCAATGGTTGGCTCCCCTCTCCCGAATACAGGAGAGGGGAGCGAAGCATCTCGCTTTATTACGATCCCGAACCGGCCAGCGCCGCCGCCGGACCCGGCGAAGTGGGCTTGGCGGTGACGTCGGGTGCCGCTCTCAGGTCGGCGGGAATGGCCGGATCCGGCGTCTTGCGTTGCGGCTGAGCCTGAGCCTGAGGCGCCGGTACAGTCTGCGCGACGGGCGTCGCGGGCTGCTGCAGCGGGCGCGACTGCGTGACCGGGGCGGCCGCCTGCGTTGCCGGTGCTGCGGGCGCTGGCGCAGGGGCTGCGGCCTGGGGCGCGCGCGCGGGCTGGACAGGTGCGGCAGGGGCCGGCTGTTGCGGTGCCGCGGCCTGTGGCGCACGGGTGGGTGCCACCAGTGTATTGGCCGTCGACGGGACAGCCGCTGCGGCAGGTGCGGCCGGAGCAGCCGCCTGGGGCGCGGTACCCCGCGCCGGAGCGGGCTTGCCGGCCACCGGCGGCTGTCTGGTCACGGTCTGCTGCGACCAGCCACCGCCCAGCGCCTTGTACAGCTGCGCCCGGCTGGTCAGCCGTGCCAGCTGGATCGTCACCAGCTTCTTCTGCGCCTCGTACTGCTGGCGCTGGGCGTCAAAGACCGGGAAATAGTCGTCCACGCCGTTCTTGAAGCGCATCTCGGCCAGTCGGCGCGTCTCGGCCACTTCCTTCTGCAGCGACGCCTGCGCAGCGGTCTGGCGGTCGTAGGTGCCGCGCGCGGCCAGACCGTCGGCCACCTCGCGGAATGCGCCCTGGATGGTGCGCTCGTACTGCGCGACGTTGATTTCCTTGCGGACCTTCGACGCATCGAGGTTCGCCTGGTTGGCGCCGGCATTGAAGATCGGCAACGTGACCTGTGGCGCAAAGGCCCACGCGGCGCCGCCCGTAAACAGCCCGGCAAGCGTGGTGCTGGCAAGGCCGACCCCCGCGGTCAGCGAAATCCGTGGGAAGAATGCCGCGCGGGCGGCCCCGATATTGGCGTTGGCGGCCTTCAGGCGGTGCTCGGCGGCCATGATGTCAGGCCGCTGTTCCAGCAATTGCGAAGGCAGGCCGGCGGGCAGTTCCGCAACGAATGACTTGTCGTCGAACGGCTGGGCGGGCGGCAGGTCGGCCGGAATTGGCCCGCCAATCAGCAGTGACAGCGCGTTTTCGTCCTGCGCCACCTGGCGCGTGAACTGCTCGACGTCGACACGCGCGGTTTCCACCTGGGTCTGGGTGCGGTGCTGGTCGATCGCGGCCATGCCGCCCGCGGCCTTGCTCTTGCGCACCATCTCCGAGGCGTCTTCCTGGATCTTGAGCGTGTCCTGCGAGAGCTTCAGCAGTTGCTGGTCGGCCTGCCAGGTCAGGTATGCATTGGCAATTTCGCCAACCAGGCTGATCTGCGTGCTGCGCCGCACTTCCTCGATCGACAGGTACTGCTCCAGGGCCTCGTGCTTGAGGCTGCGGATGCGGCCGAACACGTCGAGTTCGAACGACGAAAAGCCCACGCCGGCGCCCCAGGCGTTGATCACCGGGTCCTGGCCCGGCGCGCGCAGGTCGCCGGTCAGGCGCGTGCTGCTGAAGCCGGCGTTGGCATCGACGGCCGGGAACTGTGCCGCGCGCCGGATACGGTAGTACGCACGGGCCTCGTCGATCGACAGTGTGGCCACGCGCAGGTCGCGGTTGTTGGCCAGGCCGAGTTCGATCAGCCGGCGCAGGCGCGCGTCGGTGAAGAAGTCCTGCCAGCCAAGGTTCGCGGCCGGCACCTGTGATTGCGGCGCGCCATTGGCACCTTGCGTGGTCTGATAGGCGGGACCGTCGGGGAAGGCGTTGGGCACGGGCGAATCCGGGCGTTCGTACTTTGGTTCGAGCGTGCAGGCGGCCAGTGCCAGGGGCAACAGGATGCCGGCGCTCCAGCGCAGAGACGGCAGGCGTGCGGGGGAAAGGCGCATTGTTATCGTCTTCATTTGTGATTCAACCTGTAAACGCGCGGCGCAGCAGTTGCACGATGGCCGTGCCGGGCAGGCCGCGATGCGCGATGTTGTGTGGCGGCTCGCTGAACAGCAGCCGGATCAGCCGGTGCCGTGCCGCCATGTCAGGAACCAGCGAGATGCCAATCAGCTGGCCGTCGGTACGTGCCACGCGGCACGGCACCCATCCCAGCGACGCGAGCCAGAAGGCCCCAACGGCACCGGGTTCCACCCGCGTACCGCTATGCGATTCGAGTGCCACGCCGTTGCAGGACAGATCGCGCGTCACGCCGTCCACCTCGCGCGACACCCCGTCGGCGCCATAGAACTGCAGGCGCGCGGCCACGCGGAACGGGAAACGCTCCTCCTTGCGCGGACGCGGCAGTTCGAAGCAGACCAGCATCGACGCCAGGTACAGCACCATCGACACCAGTGTCCAGGCCACGTTGAACACGGTGCCCGGCGCATTGCCATCGGCGGCCACGGCGCGCGCCAGGCCCATGGCCGACAGGAAGAACAGCCCGCCATAGAGCAGCGCAAACTTGCCATGCACCGTTAGCTTCGAGCGGTCCAGCCCCTTGTTGGTGACCTTGAATGGCCGCCCGAACGGCTTGAACATGGCGCTCGCCAGCGTGGCCGTGACGGCCATCGCGGCCACGATCTGCGTCACTTCGGTAAAGATCGGCATGGCCCGCGACCCGGTGATCCAGATGCTGTAGGCCCAGTACAGCAGCAGAGCCGGGACGCCGTAGGCCAGGAACTGCATCGGGTCGCCGTAGAGCGTGGGCACGTTGAAGAACCAGTAAAGCAGCGGCCCCGCCAGCAGCATCAGCGTGAACGGGCGGCTGAGCCAGTGCAGCAGGCCGTGGACATAGTGCAGGCGCTGGCGCAGCGTGTAGCCGCGGCCGCGCATGGGGCCGTCGGCGGTCAGCGCCACCTGGATGGTGCCCAGCCCCCAGCGACTGCGCTGGCTGATGTACTCGGGCAGTCCTTCGGCAGACAGGCCCACGCTGAGCCGCTCGTTGAGCCAGCGGGTGACATAGCCGAACGGCATCAGCTTGTAGGTCAGGTGGATGTCCTCGGTCACCGTGCCGATGGGGAATCCGCCGATATGGCCCAGCGCCTCGCGCCGTACCACGAACGACGTGCCGATACAGAACGCGGTGTCCCAGGCGTCCTTGGCCGGCTGCATCACGTCGAAGAACGCACGCTGCTCATCCACCCAGCATTCGGTGGAGCGCAGGTTGTACTGGATCGGGTCGGCGTTGTAGTAGAACTGCGGCGTCTGCACCACGCCCACGCGCGGGTCGTCGAACAGGCCGATGATGCGCAGCAGGATGTTGCGGTTGGGTGCGAAGTCGGCATCGAGCACCATGATGTAAGGCGCGCCGCCGTCGCCCTGGGCGCTGTGGTACAGCCCGTTGTTCAGGTTGCCGGCCTTGGCATGGGCGTTGTCGGGCCGGGTCACATAGTTCACGCCCACCTTGCGGCAGAAGTCGCGGAGCCAGTCGCGGCGGGTGTCGTCCAGCACCCAGACGCGGAAGTTCGGGTAGTCGATGGCCTTGGCCGCGACGATGGTCTTCTCCAGCACGTCCAGGCCCTCGTTGTACGTGGCGATGAAGATGTCCACGCCGGGGGCATCGCGGTCGCCGCGCAGGCGCTGCTCGCCGGCATCGGCTGCGGCGGAATGGTCGGTGGTGCGTGTCAGCGTGATGATCGAGATCAGCGTGTACAGGATCGTCAGCGTCTCGAAGCCCAGGAACGCATGGGCCCAGATGCTTGGAAACTCCATGCGCCATTCCGGCAGCGTCTCGGTGACGCGCCAGATGTAATACACGATCAGCAGGACCGCCGCCGCCAGGCCAAAAAGCCATCGGTCCGCGGCGCGATGCCGGTTGCCGCGCAGACACAGCACGGCCACCAGCAGCGCGCCCGCATTGATCTGCACGAGCATGCTGCTATCGAGGAAACTTGCAAAACTCGCGGCGAGCATCGTTACTCCTTGGGTGGATTGTCGGGCGATGCCGCCGCCTGGGTTGCCGTGGCACAGCTCGCGCCCCGGCAACCGCCTGGCTGGAACGGATTCCATCCGGTGGCGGCAAGCACGGCCCAGGCCGTGGCGCCCAGGTGGGGCAGGTGAAAGTAATAGAAGTCGTCGGTCTTGGAATCGGGGCCGATCTGCAGCCCCGTGCGCACACGTTGCTCGGGCGTGGCGAACAGCATGCCCGACGGCGCGCGCTGCGCCGTCAGGATCGGCCAGAGCGGCGCGGCTTCGCTGTCGCGGCCCATGGCGCGCAGTACCAGCGCGGCCTGGCCGGTGCCTTCGGTCCAGATGCCGTCCGGATTGGCGTTGAAACCATAGCCGCCCTTGACGCCGTGCTTGGCCCGCGCCCAGGCCAGCGCGCGCTGCCAGTTGCCGGCGGCGTCAGGAATGGCGATCAGCGGCCAGAGCGACGCATCGAGCGCCGAGGGGCCGCCGTTGAGCGAACGGCCGTCGTCACGCGTGCCGATGGCAAAGCGGCCTTCGCCGGGCTGCCACATCGTCTCGACAAACTTGCGCGAACGCTCGGCGCCGGTTTTCCAGCGCGGATCGCTGTCATACCGCGACAGCCATCGAAACACCGCGTACGTGTCGACGTTGTGCTCGGTGGACTTCCAGCCCTGGCGCTGCGGCGACGGCTCGTGGCCGAAGTACCCGCCGATAAAGGCGGCGGGCGCGTCGGCGTTGAACGTCTCCTTGTCGACCCAGCCCATCATCGTCCTGGCCGTGTCGAGATAGCGTGGCGAGTGCGTGGCATCGTAGGCAGCCAGCAACAGCAGCGCTGCCCATGCGACGTTGCCGGTGGCCGTGCCAACCTGGTAGCGGTCTTCGAACCACTTGTTGGCCTTGGCGTCCCACCAGCCCGGCATCGGCACCGGGCCGTCGGCAGGCATCGCGCCGGCACGATAGGCGTTGCGGATGCGGCCGTCGTGATAGTGACGGTCGCGCGTCACGCCGGCCACAACCCCATCGGCAATGCGCCGGGCAGCATCCTTCTGGCCGCACGCGATCAGCGCGATGCCGGCCAGCGCGTTGTCATAAACAAAGGCCGACTCCTTGAGCGGGCCGGGCAGCGGTTCGCCGCCCGGCGCGGGCTCGTAGCTGGCGAGCATGACGGGCCCGTTGCCCGGGATGGCGGCCACGCGTTGCGTCAGCGTCTGGCAGCCGGCATCGCGCATCTGGTCGCGGGCGGCGTCGCCCGGCGCCGCCGGCGCGGCGGACAGCGCCAGCGGCGTGGTGAGCACGGTTGTCATCAGCGCTTCGATCAGCCGCTTGCGCGCGGCCCGGTGTGGCATTCCTGCGGTAGTACGCTGCACGGTAGTCTCCTTCCTGCGGGCGTTGGGTGAATGACTGTGCGATCGGCTCCGATCAGATCAGCCGGCGAAACCACGGACGGTCAAGACTTACCTTGGCCCAGTGGCCGAGTGCGCAGCGGTCCGTCTTGCCTGCGCCGGGCAGGTCAGGCAGCGGCTTGTTCAGCTTCGCAATCAGGTACAGCTCGTTTTTCTCGATGGGCGGGAACGGCACGAAGTAGCGCGCCTGGTCGCCATCGGGTGCCCGCGGCAGGATTTCGGCGACCTTGCCCGACAGCGGCGTGGCCACGCCATCGACCATGACCGTGACCGGGGCACCCGGCAGCAGGTCCTTGCTCAGGCTGCGCGGGAATACGGCCACCACGCTTGGCGTCGTGCAATTGGTGGCGCGCATCAGCGTGGCCCCGGCCGCCACATGCGTGCCCGGTGGCGCCAGGACGTCTTCGACGACGCCGCCGGCGTAGGCCTTGATGTCGAGGTTCGACACGCGGTCAAGGCGTTGCTGCTCTGTATCGACCAGCTTGTCGACTTCGGCGCCGTATTCCTGGAGTTGCTTGATCTCGGCCTGCAACTGGGTGTTTTCGGCCTTAAGCTCGTCAGACCGCTGCGAGAGCGCGCCAACGGCGCCGTCGTTGTTCGACGCATAGACGCGGTTGCGCGTGGCGGCACTGCTGCTGCGCGCACCGTTGAGTTCGGCCTCGATCGCATCCTTCTGGCCGCCCAGCACGGCAAGCTGGTTGCGCGATGCATCGGTGAATGCCTGGCTGACGGCGCCTGCCTGCTGCATGGCTTCGTTACGCGTGACGACATTGACCTGTGCATCGATCTGCTGCTGCGCCGCGCTCAGGCGGGCCTCGATGCCACGCACACGGGAATCGTTCTGTTGCTGGGCCACCGAGGTATAGCGCTTGACGTCGCCATTGGTGGAGGCCAGGCGCACCTGATTGCCTTCGAGCTTCGATTTGGCGGCTTCCAGCCGTTTATCGTTGTCGAGCTTCTTGCCAGTCAGCTCCATCAGCAATGCGCGATCCATGTTTGGATTCTGCAGCGTCATCAGGGACTGCCCGGCAGTGAAGGTGGTGCCCACCGGCACCAGCTGTTTCGTGACCACGCCTTCCACCGGCGTGGTGATAAGGCTGACCGGGCTGTTGACGATCGCACGTTCCGAAGAGCGCACGAAGACGTAGGGGAACATCACCGAGAGGATGATCCAGATGATGAAACCCACCATGCCATAGCTGGCAAGGCGCGGAATGGCCTGCCAGACCGGCCGCAGGCTCAGCGGGCTGCTTTGCTTCGCGACGGCGTCGCGGGGCGGGGGCTGTTTCGGCTGCTGTGGCGACGCAGGTGGTAGCCGCGTTGGCACGGTCGGCTTTCGGTCGGAATTGTTGTCCATGCGAGCTCCCGGGTAATAGGTGGCCTGCCGCGATCGCCAACGTCGGTCGCGGTTGTTATTTCGCAGACAGCACTGTCCCGCCGCGCGAGCGCATGAGCTCGTTCGGACGATTCGGTGCCTACGTCCCCCAACAATTTTTATGCGCCGTTTGCCCCGGGCCGTTGCTACGCCGCCAGGACAGGCGAGTGGACCGTGTGTGCCGATCCATTGAACTGTCGACACGGGCCCAGAACGGAATCCCCATGCAGACAGGTGCTACGAGACGCTACGCGCCATGGAAGCCCTCAGCACAACATCGCCGGATTGATGCGATGCAACGCTGGAGCGATTCAAAGTTAGTCAGTTTGGACTTTGCTTGCTGTAAGAATGTGTAAGGACTGTATATCGGTCCACTTACATCTCTTGATTCGAGGCCTGCGAAAACGGCTGTTTGTAGTAAGCCGCTGATTCAGAAGGGGCGGGCCTTAACGCGAAATTAAGCCGAAGCCGCTGCGCGCAGGTAGATCTTGCAAGCAGGGGCAGTGCGTGGACAGATTTGCACGGTGAGAAGTACAAAGCCTGTCAACTGGCTGACGATGACCGGCGATTGCCGCGATGCAACGACGGGCGTCGAACGACTGTGTATCAGAGTGTGACCGAGGGGATTTGAACAAGCGGTAAGGGTACTGACGAATGATTCGGGTGTTCGTTGAGTGCGGTGGGAAATTACATCATGCCGCGATGTAATCGGAGTGCGGTCCCGATCTTGAGAGCGGGCACAACGTGACGATGTCCGGTTGCGGCTGCCTGCGGCCACGATTCTGCGGCACATGGTTTCAGATCGCTGGAATGCCATTGCGATAAGAAAACTTATCGCAATGATATTGAATGATGCACAAACATCGGCTGGCGTGAGGGCATCAAAAAGGGCACCAGCCGCCAGGTAGGCGCGCCAATCTCGGGGGGAATTTCGGCGCACCTGCACAAATGTGGTCGATCCAGGCCACGGATGGGGCCGAAATCCGTTCCGGCTTCTGCAGGGCAGTGCCTTCTCAGTATTCCCGAGCATACAAAACCCTTGACGATTCAACGAAAATGGCTGGGACGGCTGCTCCCCCCGGCATGCCGCCTATAACAAGAGCCCACGCATGTCTCGCCTATCCTCGCTGCGCCCCGTCATGCCGATCCTGATCGGCGCCTCCGTCATGCTGTCGCTTGCCATGGGCTTGCGGCAGAGCCTTGGCATCTTCGTGCCGCCGCTGACGCGCGATATCGGGATCTCCGTGGGCGATTTCACGATTGCCGTGGCGGTGCAGAACCTCACCTGGGGCGTGCTCCAGCCATTTGCCGGCGCACTGGCGGTCAGGAGCGGCTTCCGGCCGCTGATGGTGGGCGGCTCGCTGCTGTATATCGTCGGGCTGGTGTTGCTGGCGACGGCCCACAGCATGTGGGCGGTGGTGCTGGGCGGCGGGGTGCTGATCGGCATGGCGATGGCCAGCACGGGCACGGCCATGGCGATGGCAGCCGCATCGAGCGCGGTCAGTGCGCAGGTGCGCAGCCTGGTGCTTGGCTGTGTGTCGGCATCCGGCTCGCTGGGCGCGATGATTGCGGCGCCGCTCGGCCAGGGCATTTCGGGCGAGTGGGGCTGGCGCATGGGCCTGGCGTCGTTCGTGATCCTGGCGCTGATCATGCTGCCGGCTGCATGGTTTGGTGGCCGGGTCGACCAGGTGCGCGTGTTGCCCACCCGTGCGCAGGCAGAGCAGAGCGGCCGGCACGCGCTGATGACCGCGCTGCGCCATCCGCCGTTCGTTGTGATGGCGCTGGCCTATACCGTCTGCGGCATGCAACTGGTATTCCTGACCACGCATCTGCCGGCGTATCTCGATATCTGCGGCATGGACCCAATGCTCTCGGCCAAGGCGCTAGGCCTGATTGGCGGATTCAACGTGCTGGGCAGCCTGTTTTTCGGATGGGCCGGCGGCCGGGTCAACAAGCTGCTCTTGCTGGGCGGTATCTATATTTGCCGCTCGATCGGATTTATCTGGTTTTTCCACGTTTCTCCAACCCCGGAAAGCACGATGATTTTCTCGGCAGTCATGGGTTTCCTGTGGCTGGGGGTGTCGCCGCTGGTGCAGGGCTGGATTGCGCAGACTTTCGGCCTGCGCTGGCAGGCCATGATTGCCGGCGTGGCGTTTTTCAGTCACCAGATCGGCAGCTTTATTGGGGCTTTTGGCGGTGGCTGGCTATATGACCTGATGCACGACTATGCGCTGGCCTGGAAAGTCGGCGCCACGCTGGGCCTGACCGTCGGGTCGATCCAGATTGCCTTCGCATTCCTGGGCAGGCACCAGACGCCGCGTCTGGTGCCTCAGGCGGAATAGGTGATTTGGGGTAGATATTCGCCCGGCACGGCGTTTAGTGCTGACATGATCACGTGTGTGTCCGAAATGTGCGGATTGCGTGCACTGCTATTTGATTAATCAAACGGCATAATCTGCCGTTAGCGCGAAATCGCTGCGTACCCGCCGGCGATTTCATGTGCGGGCAACGGCATCCCGCACGTTGCCCGCATTTTTCTGACCGCACTATCCATGTCACTGTCCCCACAACAAAGACGCCTCGTCCAGTTGCTGAATGACGGATATACGCTGCGTATCGTCCGATCCCTGATTAATTGCGCACCGGTATATGCGGAGCTGCTGTGCCCCAGTCAGTCCCGCGTGGAAACCGTGCAGTGGTGGCGAATCGGCAAGCTCCTGAAGACGCGCTGTGTCAGGCTGGATACCGGCAACGTGGCCGACGCCACGCATATCGTCGCAGCCGTCCGTTAGTTCGCGCGCCGAATGGCGGATTATTCCTTGACCGCCCCGGTCATGCCCGACACGTAATACTCGACGAAGAACGAATACACCACGGCCACCGGCAGCGAGCCCAGCAGTGCGCCGGCCATCAGCGCTCCCCAGTGATAGACGTCGCCTTCCACCAGTTCGGTGACGATACCCACCGGCACGGTCTTTACCTCCGACGACGAGATAAACGTCAGCGCATAGATAAACTCGTTCCACGACAGCGTGAACGCAAAAATCCCTGCCGAGATCAGCCCCGGTACGGCTAGCGGCAAGATGATCTTGACCAGGATTTCCCAACGCGTGGCGCCATCGATCAGCGCGCATTCCTCCAGTTCGTACGGAATCGAGCGGAAATATCCCATCAGCAACCAGGTGCAGAACGGGATCAGGAAGGTCGGATAGGTCAGGATCAGGGCCCAGCGCGTATCGAACAGTCCAAGCTGGAACACGATCGACGCCAGCGGAATAAACAGGATCGACGGCGGAATCAGGTAGGCCAGGAAAATCGCCAGCCCCACCTGCTTGGCACCCTGGAAGCGCAGCCGTTCGATGGCGTAGGCCGCCAGCACGCTGGCCGCCAGCGACGCAAACGTGGACACCGTCGAGACAATGACGGTATTGAGCAGCCAGGCCGGGTAGGGCGTGTTGAATAGCAGTTTCTTGAAATGGGCCAGCGTCGGCGCCATCACGAAGAACGGGTTGGCACTTTGCATCAGCAGTTCGCCATCGGGCTTGAAGGCCGTGATGCCCATCCAGTAGAACGGGAACAGCAGCACGAACAGGAATACCCCGATGGGGATATACAGCGTCACCCAGCGGCGCGGCACGGACTGCAGATACTCCATGCCTTGCGATTCGTTCTCCACCGCCTTGGTTTTCATTTGTCGCCTCCCTGTTGCCACGCGCGCCGCTGCAGGCCGAAATACGAGAACAGGATGGCCGCCAGCAGGAACGGCACCATCATCGTGGCAAGTGCCGCGCCTTCGCCCAGCGACCCGCCCGGAATGGCGCGCTGGAACGACAGCGTGGCCATCAGGTGCGTGGCATTGAGCGGACCGCCACGCGTAAGCACGTAGATCAGCTGGAAATCGGTAAAGGTGAACAGCACCGAGAACGTCATCACCACGGCGATGATTGGCGTCAGCAGGGGCAGGGTCACGTAGCGGAACTGCTGCCACGGCGTGACGCCGTCGATGGAGGCCGCCTCGTACAGCGTGGGCGAGATGGTCTGCAGCCCGGCCAGCAGCGAGATGGCAACGAACGGGATGCCGCGCCAGACATTGGCCGCAATCGTCGAGAACCGTGCCAGCCACGGATCACCCAGGAAGTCGATATAACTGTCGATCAGCCCGAGCTTGACCAGCGTCCAGCTGATGACCGAGAACTGGGCATCGTAGATCCACCAGAACGCGAGCGCCGACAAGGCGGTGGGAACGATCCACGGCAGCAGCACCACGGCCCGGAAGAACGACTTGAATGGCAGGTTGCGGTTCAGCAGCAGTGCCAGCCACAGCCCCAGCGCAAATTTCAGCACGCTGGCGAACAGTGTGTAGAAGATGGTGTTGAAGAGCGCCAGCTGGGTCACCGAATCGCTGGCCAGGTAAGCAAAGTTGTCCAGCCCGATCCACGCCCCGGGCCGGCCGATCTTGGTGTCGGTAAAGCCCAGCCAGACGCCCAGCCCGAGCGGATAGGTCAGGAAGATCAGCAGCAGCAGCGCCGTGGGCAGCATGAACAGCAACCCGAGCGCCTGACGGTTGTCGGACAGCCGGGACAGCATCGATCGCCGGGCCGGCTGGGCAGGGGGCCGCTGCGAGGCAGGCGGCGTCGCAGCGGTATTCTGCATCGCGTCAGGCCTTGTAGTAGCGCTCGGCGCGCTGCGCCGCGCGGGCCGCGGCTTCCTTGGGCGTCTTCGATCCGCTGGCCGCCTCGGCCACCATGTCGAGCACGATGTAGTCGGCCATGGCCGCCGCCGATGCCGTGCCCAGCGGGCCGGCGTGGCCGTTGTCGAGCATCAGCGATGCCGCATCACGGTACACGGTGTGCTTCGGATCGGCCGTCCAGATCGGGTTCGCCTCGTATTCCTTGAGCGGCTGGCTCACGTAGCCGATGGCGGCCTCCATCCACGGGTTGTACTGTTCGGGCTCCATCATGAACTGCAGGAACGCCTTGGCCGCGTTCGGATACTTGCAGTACTTGAAGATCATCATCTGCGTGATCTGCATCAGCTCGGTCGGCTTGCCGCTCTTGCCGATCGGGAAGTGCGCGTGCTGGATGTCCTTCGCCATTTCCTGCAGCTTGGGCTCCTTCGAATTCTTGGCCGCGTAGTAGACCGAGATGCCGTTGGCGGTCAGGCTGACCTGCCCGTCCAGGAACGCCTTGTTGTTCGACGGGTCCTGCCACGACAGCGTGCCGGGCACGAACGTGGGGTAGAGCTGCCTGGCGTACTCCAGCGCAGCCCAGGTCTCGGGCGAATTCACCACCACCTTGCCCTTGGTATCCACAAGCATGCCGCCGTGCGACCACAGCAGCCAGTGCGCCCAGTTATTGCCGTCGCCCACGGCCTTGCCCAGCGCGAAGCCGGGCGGCGTGCCCTTGGCCTTCAGCGCCTGGCACAGTTTCAGGAAGCCCGCCGTGTCCTTGGGGATGCCGTCGAAGCCCGCGGCCTTGACGTGGCTTTCGCGGTAGACCAGCGCATTGCCCACCACGCCCAGCGGCACGGCAATCCACTTGCCGTTGTGCATGCCGTACTTCTTGCAGACGTCGTACCAGCCGCCGTGCTTGTTGCCCAGGTACGTGGCAACGTCGGTCACGTCGACGAGCTTGTCGGGGTATTGCTGCGGATCGTCGAACCAGCCCAGCACGATGTCCGGACCGGTGCCCACGCTGGCCGCCACCGCCGCCTTGGGCCGCACGTCTTCCCAGCCTTCGTTGTCGATGCGCACTTCCACGCCGGTCAGCTCGCTGAACTTTTTCGCGTTGGCATTCCACAGGTCTTCGTCGCCCTGCACGAAGCGCTTCCAGCGCAGCACGCGCAGCTTGGCGCCGGCCTCGGGCTTGTACTGCAGTTGCGTGGCGGCATACGCCGGAGTGCCCAGCGCCGTGGTGGCAGCCACGGCTGCCGTCGATACCAGGAAATCGCGCCTTGTGAAGTTACCGGAATGGCTCATTGCTGTGTCTCCTCCATGGTCATGCCAAGGGTGGTTATTGCCGTGCGGTCTGGCGGGGCAGCGCCTGGCCCGATTCGGCGTCGAACAGGTGCGTGTGCTGATGGTCGGGCACCAGATGCAGCGCCTGGCCCGCAGCAAAGTCGTGGCGTTCGCGGAACACTGAAATGAAATCGGTCTCACCGAAGCGCGAGTACACCTCGGTATTGGCGCCGGTTGGCTCCACCACCGTGACCGTGGTCGGAAAGCCCTGGCCCGGCGCGCCATAGGCCAGGTGCTCGGGCCGCACGCCATAGATCACGCGCTGGCCGTCGGCGCCGGCGCCGTCCTGCAGGCGGGCGGGGGCGGGCAGCAGCGTGCCGTCGGGAAACTCCACCCGCGTCTGGCCGTTCTGGCGGCGCAGCACACCCGGCACGAAGTTCATGGCCGGCGACCCGATAAATCCGGCCACGAAGAGATTGTCGGGATGGTCGTAGAGCGCCAGCGGCCGCCCGCGCTGCTCCACGCGGCCGTCGCGCATCACCACGATCTGGTCGGCCATCGTCATGGCCTCGATCTGGTCGTGCGTGACGTAGACCGACGTGGTGCGCAACCGCTGGTGCAGTTCCTTGATCTCGGCGCGCATCTGCACGCGCAGCTTGGCATCGAGGTTGGACAGCGGTTCATCGAACAGGAATACCTGCGGGTCGCGCACGATGGCGCGGCCCATCGCCACACGCTGGCGCTGGCCGCCCGAAAGCTGGCGCGGGTAGCGGTCCAGCAGCTGGCCCAGGCCCAGGATGCCCGACGCCTTGTCCACCTTGTTCCTGATGGTTTCGCGCGGCACCCCCGCCAGCTTCAGCGAGAAGGCCATGTTGTCGTAGACCGACATATGCGGGTAGAGCGCGTAGTTCTGGAACACCATGGCGATATCGCGTTCCTTGGGTGGCAGACGGTTCACCACGCGGTCGCCGATGGCGATCTCGCCGCCGGTAATTTCCTCCAGTCCGGCCAGCATGCGCAGCAGCGTGGACTTGCCGCAGCCGGACGGGCCCACCAGCACCGTGAACTCGCCATCGGGAATGTCTATGCTGACGCCCCTTATGACCTGCGTCCCGCCAAAGGACTTCTGCACATCGCGGATCTGAACCGATGCCATGCGTTGCGTCTCCTTGTCGGGCGCTGCGCCGCCGCCCTGCGGGGCGGCCGTGCCCGGGATGGTGCGTCAGTGGTTGTCTTTCGGCACGGCAGCGCCGCTCTTGCCCACCAGGAAATCCATGTCGGCGCCCAGGTTGGCCTGTTGCACGTGCTCGAAATACAGCCGCGTCCAGCCGCGCTCCATGGGCGGCGCAGGGGGCTGCCAGGCCGCGCGCCGTCGCGCCAGTTCCTCGTCCGATACGTGCAGGTGCAGCTTGCGGGCTTCCACGTCCAGCTCGACCATGTCGCCGTTCTGCACCAGCGCCAGCGGCCCGCCGGCTGCGGCCTCGGGCGTGACGTGCAGCACCACGGTGCCATAGGCGGTGCCGCTCATGCGGGCGTCGGAGATCCGCACCATGTCGGTAATTCCCTTGCGCAGCACCTTGGGCGGCAGCGGCATGTTGCCGGCTTCGGCCATGCCCGGATAACCGCGCGGACCACAGTTCTTCAGCACCAGCACGCAGTTCTCGTCGACATCGAGCGATTCGTCGTCGAGCCGCCGGTGCATGTCCTCGCTGTCCTCGAACACCACGGCGCGGCCCGTGTGCCTGAGCAGCGCCGGGGTGGCCGCCGACGGCTTGATGACCGCGCCATCGGGGCTCAGATTGCCGCGCAGCACCGCAATACCGGCGTGCGGCTTGAAGGGCGCGTCGAAGGCGTGGATGACCTCGCGGTTCCAGTTCGGCGCGTCCTTGCAGTTGTCCCAGAGCGTGTTGCCGTTGACGGTCAGCGCATCGCGGTTCAGCAGCGGGCCAAGTTCCCGGATCACGGCGGGCAAGCCGCCGGCGTAGTAGAAATCTTCCATCAGATGCCGGCCGGACGGCTGCAGGTCGACCAGGCAGGGCAGGGCGTGGCCCAGCGCATCCCAGTCGTCCAGGTCCAGTTTCACGCCGATGCGCCCGGCAATGGCCAGCAGATGGATCACCGCATTGGTGGACCCGCCAATGGCGGCATTGACCTTGATGGCATTCTCGAAGGCCTGGCGTGTCAGGATCTTCGACATCACCAGGTTGTCCTTGACCATCTGGACGATACGCCGGCCCGAGGCGCGCGCCAGGATATTGCGGCGCCCATCCACGGCGGGAATCGCCGCGTTGCCTGGCAGGGCCATGCCCAGCGACTCGACCATGCAGGCCATGGTGGAGGCCGTGCCCATCGTCATGCAATGGCCGTGCGACCGGTGCATGCAGCCTTCGGCCTCGAAGAAATCTTCCTGCGACATCTGCCCGGCGCGCACTTCCTCGGACATCTTCCAGACGTCGGTGCCAGAGCCCAGTTCCTGCCCGCGAAACTTGCCGCTGAGCATCGGGCCGCCCGAGATGCCGATTGTGGGCAGGTCGACCGAGGACGCGCCCATCATCAGCGCCGGGGTGGTCTTGTCGCAGCCCATCAGCAGCACCACGCCGTCGATGGGATTGCCGCGAATCGACTCTTCCACGTCCATGCTGGCGAGGTTGCGGAACAGCATCGCGGTGGGGCGCAGCATGGTTTCCCCCAGCGACATCACCGGAAATTCGAGCGGAAAGCCGCCGGCTTCCCACACGCCGGTCTTGACCTGGTCGGCCAGCGTCCGGAAATGCGAGTTGCAGGGGGTCAGTTCGGAATAGGTATTGCAGATGCCGATGACCGGCCGGCCATCGAACTGGTCATGGGGAATGCCGCGATTCTTCAGCCAGGACCGATAGATGAAGCCATCGCGATCCAGTCGGCCAAACCATGCCTGGCTGCGCCTTTTGGGCGGCCCCGGCGGATTGTCGTCGTTCACTCGGGTCTCCTGCGTTCTGCTTCTTGTCGGGGGTGCAGATCCGGATGCCCGCGACCCAATCCCGCGCCGCACGCATGCCGAGTTGAACCGAGTCTAGGTCAGGGTATCGGACAGGTAAAGTGGTATTACCAATATGCGGTATGGGGCTTTCCCGGATGCCGATGGCCTGCCGGCCATGACGCGCTGCAACAGTCGAAGCCTCGTTTTGCGCCGTTTGGATCAGCCCGCGATCAGCAGCATCGCCGCGTGCAGCAACACGCCAACCATGCCGCCGACGAAGGTGCCGTTGATGCGGATGTACTGCAGGTCGCTGCCGATTTCGCGTTCGATCTTGCGGCTGATCTCGTTGGCATCCCAACCCTTGACCACTTCCGCGATCAGCATCGGCACCAGATGCCGGTAACGGCTCACGGTGAGCTGGACGCAATGCAGCCACCAGGCGTTCAGCTTGCCCTGCAAGGCAGGATCGTCGCGCACGCTGGTGCCGACAGACGCCAGCAGGTCGGCCAGCATGGCACGCGCCAGAGAATCGTGGCGAACGGCATCGGCGCCGATCCAGTCGCGCACACGTTGCCAGAGCGCACGGTAGCTGTCCTCGCGTTCCAGGTGGCGTAGGAAGTCGCGCATCCACAGCCGGCCGATGCGCCGGTAGCGTTCCGATGTGCGCAGCCGGTCGATCATGGCCAGCACGGCTTCGTCGAATTGCTGCCGCAGCGGATGATCAGGCTCGGTGCGCACCTCATGCAACAGCGCGATCACGCCTTCGACGAACTTGTTGACGATGTACGCATCGAGCCGCACCGGCGTGTAGCGCGACGCCTCGCTGAACTTGGCCTGCAGCAGGCCGGCGTTCTCCGCCAGCCATTGTTCCAGCGCGGTCAGGGCGCGCTCCAGCAGCGGCTGGTGCCGCTGGGTTTCGGTCAGGATCTGCAGCAGATGGCCGGCGATGCCCGACACATCGAGCGCGCGCAGACCGGGCAGCGCACCACGCTGGATCAGGCGGGCAACCTCGTCGTCGTCGAATACGCGCAGCAGGGCCGGCAACGCGTCCACGGCCGGATCGGCCAGCGCGCGGCTGTTGCCTGGCGTCACCAGCCACGCGGCCACCGCCTGCGCGGTGTTATGCGTGCGCAAGCGGCTGACGATGACTTCGGGCGTCAGGAAATTACGCTCCACAAAGGTGCCCAGGCTTTCGGCGATGCGTTGCTGGTTGCGGGGGATCACCGCCGTATGGGGCACCGGCACGCCGAACGGATGCCGGAACAGGGCCACCACCGCGTACCAGTCGGCCACGGCACCAACGGTGCCGGCCTCGGCAAAGGCGCGCACCCAGGACAGCCAAGGGTAATGGGGCTGGCCCAGCACGCTCGCCACCAGCAGCGCCAGCATCGCCAGCAGCAGGCCGGTAGCGGTAGCGCGCATGCGGCGCAGGTCGCGGTCATCGCGCTCGCCAGGCTGGTCAGGTTGGTCAGGTTGGCCCGCAGCGGCGGGCAGGGCGCCGGACGTCTCCGACTCGGTTGGCGGAAGTCCGGCGCGGTCGGTCATGCGCGGCTCAATGCAGGTCCTGCCGCAGGAACCCGCGGATCACGGGCGCCACCTCTGCCGCACGCGACACCAGGAACAGGTGACCATCGTCGATCACATGCAGCCTGGCCTGACGGATGCGGGCCGCCAGGATCTTGGCGTTCGCCAGCGGCACGATCGGGTCGTCGTTGCCATGCATGACCAGCGTGGGCTGGCGCAGGCCGCCGAGCCACGGCAGGCTGCTCCAGCCCCAGGCGGCCAGCAGCTGGTAGACGTAACCACGTCCGCGCGGTGGCTCGATATGGCGGCTGTGCTCGCGCAGCAGCTCGATGTCATGGCGATAGGCGCCACCGTACAGATCCCCGCCGATCTTCTCCAGATAGGCGGGGTCGGTATAGCGGCGCGGCCCGATCATCCTGGCCAGCACCGACGGCCTGGCCGGTACCATGATCACGCCAGGCGACGTCGCAGCCAGGATCAACCGGCGGCAGCGCTGGGGATAGAGATGCGCGAACTCCTGCGCGAGCGCGCCACCCCACGAGACCCCCAGCACGTCTACCTGCCCGGTATAGCCCAGGTGCGTCAGCAGCTTGTCCGCCAGCAGGCTAAGGTTGGAGAAGCGATACGGCATCACCGGCGTGGGCGAACCGCCAACGCCGGGAATATCGAAAATAACGGCCTCCACGTCGCCAAGCGCCGCGATCAGCGGTTCCACCAGTTCCAGATTGGCGCCGATACCGTTGAACAGCAACAGGGGCGGGCTGCCGCCACTGCCGCGACGGATGCCAACGCGCAGCGTCCGGCCGTCCAGGTCAATGGTGCGAATGTCCAGTTTGCCGCCGGTTTCGGCGTGGCACGCTGCCTGATTCATCTGGTTGTCCTTGTCGCGGGCGCCCCGCAAGGCGCCCGCCGGCTTGCATGATGATCCGCGATCACTGCGCGGGCTTGAACAGCGCCTTCAGTTCCTCCACATTCTCGGCGATTCGCTTGCTGGCTGCTGCCACGCTGTCGGCTTGCGTCTTCTGGGCGATATCGGCCAGGTCGCGCAGGTTGGTCAGCGACTTGTGCAGCGCGCTCTGCGTCAGTTCCACCGCGCCCGTGGCCGCGGCGCTGCCGCCTGCCACACCCGACTGCAGCATGCGGTCCTGCAGGCCGGACAGCGTGCCGCGCACGATTTCTGCCTGCTTCTGGCTGAATGCCTGCACTCCGTCGAGCAGCGCAAGGTTGATCGTGGCCAGTGCAGCCAGGTCCTTGCGGCGCGCCTCGCCAATGGCGCTCACGTCAAGGCCGGGCAGGCGCAGGCGCTGCAGCGCGCTGGCGTAGGCGGAAAACAGGCCGCCAACCGGGTTGGCGGACGATGACTTCGATGCAGTAGTTTCCATGGTCTTCATGCTAATGGTGCTGTTGAGAAAAGAAACGCTTCGATACGACGACCGCCAGCGGTCAGGCGCCCGTGACATAGGTGCCCGGCGCATCGCACAGGGCGGGGTGGCTTGCACTGCCCACCTGCGCCGGTGCATCGCGCCGGTCTCCCGAGCGCTCGGCCAGCCACGCGCGCCAGTTGTCCCACCACGAATCCGCTTGCGCGGTGGCGCCGCCCAGCCAGGCGTCGGCATCTTCGGGCAGCGCCGCATCGGCGTTCACGAAGAACTTGGCCTTCGGATTGCCCGGCGGGTTGATCAGGCTCTGGATATGGCCGCTCGAACTCAGCACGAAGCGGGTATTGCCGCCGAACATGCGCGCCGTGTTGTAAACGCCGTTCCAGGGAGTGATGTGATCGGTGATGCCGCCCACGATGTACTTGTCGCATGACACTTTGGACAGGTCGACCGGGGTGCCCAGCACGGTCAGCGCGCCGGGCCGGGAAAACACGTTGCCGGCAAAAATGTCCAGCAACTGGCCGTGGAACTTGCCCGGCAGCCGGGTGGTGTCGTTGTTCCAGTACAGGATATCGAACACCGGCGGCGCATTGCCCAGCAGGTAGTTGTTGATCCAGTAGTTCCATACCAGGTCGTTGGGCCGCATCCACGCGAACACGCGCCCCATTTCGTTGCCTTCCAGCACGCCCTTCATGATGCTGTTCTGCTTGGCCGCCGAGATGCTCTCGGGCGTGGCGAACAGACCGATCTGCGAGTCGGCACTGCTGTCCAGCACGGCCACCATCAGCGTGGCCGCGTTGACCAGCCGTTCGCCGCGTGCCTCAAGGTGGCCCATCAGCGCCGACATGGTCATGGCGCCCGAACAGGCGCCGTGCAGGTTCACGTCGTCGCTGCCGGTAATTTCGCGCACCGCGTGGATGGCTTCGATCAGCGCGGTCACGTAGGTGTCCATGTCCCAGTCGCGATGCTCGATCGTGGGATTGCGCCAGCTCACGGCGAACACCTGGAATTCGCTCTGCAGCAGGTAGTCGACGATGCTCTTGCCCTTCGACAGGTCGAACACGTAGTACTTGTTGATCTGCGGCGGCACGATGAGCTGCGGGCGCCCATGCACCTTGGCCGTGGCCGGCTTGTACTGGATCAGCTCCAGCACCTCGTTGCGAAACACCACCGCACCGGGCGACGTGGCCAGGTTCTTGCCCACCTCGAAGGCCGACGTGTCGACCTGCGACGGCATGCCCTGGTTGCGCACGGCATCCATCACGGCGTTCTTGACGCCCGAGACCAGGCTGGTACCGCCCGATTCGATGATCTTGCGCAGCGCGGCCGGATTGCCCAGCAGCGTATTGGTGGGCGCCAGCGCGTCGGTCATCAGCTGCAGCACGAACTGCGCACGCTCCTTGCTGCGGTCGTCCAGTGCCGACCGATCGACAAAGCCGCCCAGCGCGTTGCACCAGGCCAGATAGCTCTGCATCGCCACCCGATAGAACGGATTGCTCTGCCAGGCGCTGTCGATAAAGCGCTTGTCGCCTTTCTGCGGCGCGGGGCCGCCGGTGCCGGCCAGCGCCGCCACCAGTTCGCGCGTCAGGGCAGCGGTCTGCTCGACCAGCAGGCCCGGCTGGCGCACGGTCTGCGCGCCCACCTGGCGCACGGTGTCCAGTACGTCGCACGGGCGCAGCCCGATAAACGGGTTGAGCCTGGGCTGGTTCGTCGCGGCACGGCCGGCTTTCTGGTTCACGCCTTCCGGTGCGGCCAGGGCGCGCACGGGGGATTCAACATTGGCTTGCATTGTTCTACTGTTCCTCACACCACATCTGTTCGGCTTTGGCCGGGGGCCTCAGCGCGCCGCCATCAGCATCGCCAGCGATTCCGCCAGCAGCGCCGGCTTGGTTTCGCCTTCGATTTCCAGCGTATTGATCATCCGGGCGATGACCCGACCGTCGCCCTTGTCTTCCACCGCCGCCAGCGTCACGCGGTTGCGCACCCGTGCACCTGCCTTGACCGGCGCCAGGAAACGCACCTTGTCGAGGCCGTAGTTCAGCCCCGCGCTGGCGTCGTGAGGCACCACGCCCACTTCCATCGACAGCGCGGCCAGCAGCGACAGGCTCAGGTAGCCGTGCGCGATGGTGCCGCCGAACGGGCTCTCGCGCTGGGCACGGTCCACGTCGACGTGAATCCACTGGCGGTCGCCCGTGCAGTCGGCAAAGGCATCCACGCGGGCCTGGTCGACGGCCATCCAGCCCGATACGCCAAGCTCGCGCCCGACGAATTCGCCCAGGGTGTTCATGCTGTAGCCAGCAATAGTCATGTTGTTGTCTCCTCGCACTCGTTCCCTCGTGCATTCGTGATGTGTTCGTTCATGGGGTCAGGCGACAAAACGCTCGCGCATCAGCTTCTTGTTGAGCTTGCCGATGCTGGTCTTTTCCAGCGCGTCGACGATGCGGACGGTCTGTGGCACGGCATACTTCGAGATCCGGCCCGTGCTGCTGAAGGCCATCACGTGATCCCGGATGTCCTCCTCGATCGCCGTGACGCCGGCGCCGGGCCTGAGCACCACCAGCGCCACGGGGCGCTCGCCCCATTTGTCGTCCTTGATGCCGATCACGGCCACTTCCGACACGCGCGGGTGCTGCGAGATCAGGCTTTCGATCTCCAGTGACGACACCCATTCGCCGCCTGACTTGATCACGTCCTTGATGCGGTCGGTGATCTGGATATTGCCGGTGGTGTCCATGTTCGCGATGTCCTGCGTGTGCAGGTATCCGCCTTGCCACAGCGCCTCCGAGGCCTCGGGATTGTTGCGATAGCCCTGGGTCAGCCACGGCGCCCGCACCACGATCTCGCCGCTGGCCTTGCCGTCGTGCGGCACGTCGTCCATGGCGTCGTCGACAATGCGCAGGTCTACCAGCGGCACCGGGCGGCCGGTCTTGCAGCGCAGGCGAATCTCGTCGTCGAAGTCGCGCGGCTGGGTGTTCTCGGGAATCTGCGCCAGGCTCAGCAGCGGGCAGGTCTCGGACATGCCGTAGCCGGCAAAGACATCGATGCCACGTTCCACCGCGGCGCGCGCCAGACCATGGGGCAGGGCGCCGCCGCCGATGATGACCTTCCAGCGGCTGAAATCGGCGGTCTTCGCGGCTTCGCAGTTCAGCAGCATGTGCAGGATGGTGGCGACGCAGTGCGAGAAGGTCACGCCTTCGTCGCTGGCCAGCCTGACCAGTGCGTCGGGCGCGTAGCGGCCCGGATACACCTGCTTGACGCCCAGCACGGTAGCCACGTACGGCATGCCCCAGGCATGCACGTGGAACATCGGCGTGACCGGCATGTAGACGTCGCCGCGATGGAACCGCTGCCCGGACATCGGGCTAGCCAGCGCGGCCATCGTCGTGATCGTGTGCAGCACCAGCTGGCGGTGGGAAAAATGCACGCCCTTGGGCAGGCCCGTGGTGCCAGTCGTGTAGAACGTGGTGGCACGCGTGTTCTCGTCGAAATCGGGAAAGTCGTACGCCACCGCGTTGGCCGCCAGCAGGTCTTCGTACTCGGCGTTGAACGGGATGGTGAGCGGAGCCGGCGCGCCGTCCTGGTCGTCGATCAGGACAAAGGCGCGCACGGTATCGAGCCGGTTGCGGATCGATTCCAGCACGGGCAGGAAGTCGGTATGCACCAGCAGCACCTCGGCGCCGGCGTGGTTGATCGTGTAGGCAATCTCGTCCGGCGACAAGCGCACGTTCACGGTCTGCAGGTCCGCGCCCATCATCGGTACCGCGAAATAGCACTCAAGGTAACGATGGCTGTCCCAGTCCATCACGGCCACGGTGGTGCCGTGCTGCACACCAAGACGGGACAGGCCGTTGGCCAGACGCCCGATCCGCTCGCGCATCGTGCGATACGTCTGGCGGTGGGTACCGCGATACACGATCTCCTGGTCGGGGTTCTGGCCGAGTGGCGTATGCAGCAACTGCTTGATCAGCAGCGGATAGGCGTAGGCGGTGGGGGCGGTGTCATGCATCGCGTCCAGCATGGGTGTGTCTCCTGCGAATTCCAGACGAAAGGGGAAAGTCTGTTGCGCCGGAGCCGTCACCCCGTGGCGGGATTCAGGCGGCGCCTTGTATGGATGCCATGTTGGCGGGGTGGCGGGCGTAGCCGTATCCCCCGAACAGGGGACCAGATCGGGGGAGCGCGTTTGGGGGAGGCGGGGGAGGGAAGGCGGAAGGGGCGTCGGCGCGACGGTCAGTGCCCGGCCACCAGCCCCAGCGACTGGGCGCGTGCGACGGCATGCGCACGTTTTTCGACCGCCAGCTTCACGAAGATGCTCTTGATATGGGTCTTGACCGTCTCGGGCCCGATGCCCAGCGTTCGCGCGATTTCCTTGTTCGACTGGCCGGCGGCGATTAACGTCAGGATGCCGCCTTCGCGCGCGCTCAGTGCCTCGCGCACCGACGCCGACGACGCCTTTTGCCGCATCTGGTAACGCTCGTTGCAGCGTTCGAGCAGTTCGTCGATGCAGGCCAGGCGGTCCTTGCTGTCGCTGGTGGCACTGGTGGCCCCCCGGACCAGTTCGAGCAAAGCCCTGACGCCCGGCCCCTGGTCCAGGATGGTCCGGTAGGCACGCGCCGACTCGATGGAGGCCAGCACCCGACTGCATTCCTCGACGGCCCGTTCCGTCGCACCGCTAGCCTGACAGGCCAGCGCCAGCAACGTGCGTGCGCGCAACGCAAGATAGTCGGGCCGCCCCTGCGGAAAGCGCTGGAGCAAGGCGTCCAGCAGGCGCACGGCCTCGTCGGGGCGCGCCCCGGCCATGGCCAGGCTGGCTGCACCCAGGGTTCGATAGCGGTCCAGTTCGCTGGCGCAGGCCTCGCAATCGGGCGCATCGACGGTGTTCACCAGCCGGTCGATCTGTTCGACGCACGCGGCGGCCTCCCGGGCGCGGCCTTCGGCTAGCAGCAGCCGTACCCGCTCGCACAGGATGGCGGCAACCAGCCGGTGCCAGCCGCGTTGATGGCCGATTCCCAGCGCCTGGTCGACCCACGCGTGGGCCTGGTCGAGATGCCCGCGCGCCGCCGCAATGCGGACCAGCAACGTGTAGGCCACCAGCACGCTGTCGAGCAGTACCGCCACGTCGATAATCGGCAGGCGTTCCACCAGCAGCGTTTCGGCTTCTTCGAGCCGATCCTGCTCGTAGCGCAACTGGGCCAGTGCCGGCGCACAGAGCGCGGCCGCCGTGGAGGTCGGGCCGGCGTGCTCCTCGGCAAAGCGCATCGCCTGCAGGAAGTAGCGCTCGGCCACGTCGAACCGCATCTGCTGCAGTTCCGCCAGGCCCAGCAGGCAAAGCCGGTAGACCGACGACAGCGGATACCGCCGGTTTTCGTCGGGCGAGTAGGGGATCCATGGCGTGGCGTACAGCCGTTCGAGATCGCCGGATTTCCAGTGCGCAAAACGTACGACATTGCTGAGCACGTTGATAATCCACGGATCGTCCGACAGCGGGTGGCTCAGGCAGGCTTCGGCAAGCCGCAGCGCACCCTGGGCGTCGTCACGCAGGGCGGTGAGCAGGGCGCGTATCGCCCGGCATTCCCACAGGTAGCGTTCGCGATCCCCGACGGGGCCTTGCGCCGCGTCATGCTCGATGGCTTCGACCATCGCCGATGCCTCTTCGAAACGCATCGCCAGTGCCATGCCGCGCGCCAGCGCCAGACGCACGTCGACCTGGCCTCGCATGATGTCCGGCGGCAGGTGCCGCTGCCAGCCAAGCAACGTCATCAGATCGCCCTTGCGCACGAGCGACATCGCACAACGGCCAATCAGGGCGACGGCATCGGCGGCATCGCCTGCTTCCAGTGCATGCCAGACCGCGTCGGTCCAAAGCGCCTGCGCGGCAAACCAGCGCGACGCACGGCGATGCAGGTCGGCAATGTCGATGGCAGCGGAGGTCTCAAGCCGCTGGCGCAGGTAGTCGCGCAGCAACTGGTGATAGCGAAACCATTGGCCTTCGAGGTCCAGCGGATCGAGCAGCAACTGGCGCGTGGCCAGGGCCTCGAGCATGTTCTGGCTGTTTGCCGCACCGGTGACGGCCAGGCACAGCGGCGCCGACAGCCGATCGAGAATCGCGGTGCGCACCATGAAGTCGACCATTTCCGGCGTCTGGCAGGCCAGCATTTCTTCGAGATAGGCCGCGATCGGGCGGGCCGTGCCCGAGGGCGCCACCCATGTGCCGGACTGACCCTGGACCAGCATGGCGGCGGACAGGCGCAAAGCCGCCGCCCAGCCTTCGGTCGATGCATGCAGGGCATCCACTGAAGGCTGGGGCAGGCCGCCCTCGCATTCGCGCTGTACAAAGCGCCGGGTTTCGTCGGCACTGAAGCGCAGCATCGCCGCATCGATTTCAAGCAGCGCATTGCTGGCCCGCAGCCGTGCCAGCGCCAGGGGAGGGTCCTCGCGCGTGCCCAGCACAAGATGAAAGTTGGACGGTGCGTGGGCCAGCAGCAGCGACACGGCCTCGTGAATCGCCTCGGTGCCAATCAGGTGGTAGTCGTCCACGAACAGGAACAACTCGTCATCGACCTCGGCCAGCGCGTTGACCAGCGTGGCAACCACTGCGCGAGGCACCAGCAGTGACACATCCCCGGCTGACCCCGGCGGAGTGCCTTCGGCGGCACAGGCGTGGTACAGCGATTGCGCCAGGTGTCCGAGAAAGTGCGCCGGTTCGTCATCTTCCTGATCCACCGACAGCCAGGCCACGCGCGCGCCATCGGCCCGTAACTGGTCAAGCCAGGCAATGCACAGCGATGTCTTGCCAAAGCCGGCCGGCGCCTTGATGACGGTCAGCCGCTTGTCGCGCCCCTGTGCAAGCCGTTCCAGCAATCGTGGACGATCGATCAATCCTGCCGATAGTCGCGGCGGAATGGTCTTGGTAGCCAGGAGAAAGGGCGCCGCAGGCGCTTCCGCTACGCCCTGGCCGGAAGCACGCTTGCGAGTCACCGGCGTTTTTCGAGCCGGTATCGTTCGGGGGAGTTGGCCTTCGCGCATGAAATGGATTCTAGGCGGGCCATTTTCCGATTCAAGCGCAAGCGGCACTTGGCATGGCATTGACCACGTCAGGTGGCGTATTCATTGCTCCAGGACGTAATGTGCCAGTCAGGTCGCAATTGTGCGTGGCAAGTTAGGCATTTCAACGGCACATATTATCTCGGTCATAGCGATTGCAGAGATAGTTGCAACAGAACTTCAATAATCAGGTGGATGGAATTTCTTATATATTAAAACCACCGACTGACTTCAATCGGACAAATCCTAAATCAAAAAGAAGGCGGGCCTCTGTCAAAAGGATTCGTAATGAATCCAGATCCCAAGAATTTTCAGGGTAAGGTCGCGATTCGCCGGCGCCAGTCTTTCGCTGAAACACGTCAGAACGCAAAATTCAGGCGGTAAGTCAGACAGGTCAGATTGAGCAGTTTTTGACAGGCTGATCTGTGCGCCGTGGATAATCTGTTTATCGAAGGGCAATACAGGATAATGAAGGGAAAGTACTTTGGCGCCGGGCTGGTGGCGCTGGCAACGTGGTCATCGGCGCAAGCTTTGGTCATCGATGAGGCCACATTTAGATACTATGGCGGCGATACGGCCACAGTGGCCGAAAGCATCGGGACGCGTAGCAACAAGTTGCGTGAGTTCAGCTACGAAACGGCCTGGCTCGCCGTCGGCACCATCGGAGCCTGCACGGCAACATGGCTTGGCGACAAGGGCGGCTGGACTTACGTGCTGACTGCCGCGCATTGCGTCGATCACGAGGGCACCAGGACCGCCGTAAACAGGACGTTTACTGACTGGAAAGGGCGTGTCATCGCATCGGGAGCAGGTACGGCGCACGTACCGCCGCAGCGGATGATCCAGCCTCGCAGCCACGGCGGCGCATCCACCGATATCGCCGTCCTGGTATTGCCCACGCGAAATCCGATGATCGATGCAAAGGGCAATCCGATCGAGCGGCCAATTCTGAACGATGCGCTTGATGAGCCCGGCCGTGACGTCATTTTCGTGAGCCACGGGATCTGGGGCGTTGGCACGAACGTCAGCCGCTCATTCGGTTCCAGTACGGGCGCGCGGCGGCTGTACGGGCGCAGCCGCGTCGAGGGCTATTACGGATCCGACCACGCACTCGCGGCGACGTACGACCCCGTTGGACCGTCGCCGTCCTGGGCACGCACTGCCGCAACCGACAATGGATCAGCGTGGTGGCAGATCCGTGACGGCAAGCCAGTCATCATCGCAACAACCAATGGCAACTCGGCGCGCGCGAGTACCGGTGCGCGCGTTTCGAAATACGTGAAGTGGATTCAATCCATCTATTCGGACGTACGCGTATTGTCGGCCGAGCGCCCGTTGGGCTGCATTGTTTCCCTGAAGACCGGTGCCCGGTACTGCTTGCCAGCGGGGGAAAAGTCGGGCTATTCGCTGCCGTCCTGGATATACACGCACGAAGTTTTCGTGGATGCCGCACCCGGCACTGCAGTGATGCTATCCGACTGGGATAATCTCTCGTATAGCCGCCTGGCAACGTTTATCGGGACGGTAGAGCATGAACGACTCAAGGGGGTGAAGGCGTATAACGGACTCACGCTCGATTTTTCGAAGCCACGTTCCATGCGCGTCCAGTCCGATTCAACACCGGTCAGCTGCATCGTCAGCATGACATCCAGTGCGAAGTATTGCCTGCCTGCCGGACACAGCTCCGGCTATTCGCTGCCGTCCTGGATCTATAGGCACGAAGTGCTCGTGGATGCTGCACCCGGCACTGCAGTGATGCTATCGGACTGGGATAATCTCTCGTATGGCCGCGTCGCGACATTTCCCGGCTTCGTACAGAACTGGGAACTAAAAAGCAAAAGGGCCTGGAACGGCGAAACCCTCGACTTCTCGCGGCCGAGGTCGATGCGGGTGGTTCAGGAATAAGGCCAGAAAATCCGGCGCTGGCGGGGACAAGTGAGTTCCTGCCAGCGGGGGCATCAGTCAACAGGGTCTACTCGACAGTTTTGTGATTTAACATAAGATAGAGAGTCGCCAAGGGACTACCTGCTGAACTACGCCAGAGCGGGGCTCCAACGCTGTCCCGAAAGGCTCAGCAGGACTTCAAAATTTAGCGAAAATCGGTCGGCCAGCGACGCCCACATCTGGCGCAATTCAGGGTTCTTCGACCGTTCGGCGTGCGCGGCAGTTACCACTGCGGCCGGGTCAATATCAAGCACCCGCGCGACTTTCACGGCGGTTTCGTCATCAAAGCCAGACAGGCCATTGCGGTACTTGCTGACCGCTGCGCGCGTCACGCCAAGTTCCTTCGCAATTGCGTAATCGGAAATGCCGCCGAGCTTCGCCCGGATGGCTTCAAGAAATTCAAGAGTCGTTTTCATCACTACCCCTTTTGGAAATCTACCCGTCGCAAGGGTAGTCAACTGTCGAGAGACATGCAACGTCTCAGCGTGGTTTCCGTAACAGTACGGTTGACAGTATCAGTTGCGTTGACTACATTCCCTCCCAGACGTGGCGCCGGCTGGTGCCTACCCCGCCAGTGCTGGCCTGATCCGCCAGCGGGCGCCACGCCTGCCCCCGGGCTGGGGGCCTTCTCCGACAGGGTAGGGATACAGGGGGTGGTCACATGTCGTTACAAATTTCCGAGGCAGAAGTGATGTTCGGCATGCTGTTCGCGCTGCGTGAGGCGCGGGCGGCCATGGCCGGGGCGCGAGAAATCATCATCCAGCGCCATGAGGTTCCGTTTCAGTTGGACTTCGCAATGCGCATGGTTGACATCGCCATCGAGAAAGCGGAGAGCCAAGAATGAAGCCGGCCCGCATCCACCGCACCGCCTTGGGCGGATTCACCATCGACGGCCCGTATTTCCGCCGTCCGTCGCGCGCCAGCGTCCTGCTGGATCGCTTTTTCCACTGGCTGGGAGCCTGAACGTGAAAACCAAATTTAAGGTCGGGGACGTGGTTCGCTACGCACCGTGGGAAGGTGTGTTCGAGGTGGTAGCGGTCGTGCCCCGGACGTGGCGAAGCTGGCCTATCCAGCACTACCTGATTGCCTTCGATGGTGTCCCTTTGGACGTTTCCGAAACCGCAATCGAGAAGGCGTGACATGGCCCACACCGAGGACGTGTCTTTCGTTCCGGGTAGCACCAGCGAGCCCACGCACGCATCGCACCTGCCCGCACCGAGCCTGACGGCCGGTGCTCGCACGCCTTACGGCGCCGCGCTCGCAGGTGCCGCCATCGGACAGGCACTGCGCACGCTGGCGTCGCACAAGCCGCTGTCCAAAAAACTGCCGTTCTGGTACTGAGCCATGTGGGGATACCTGCGCGATTCGGCCACGGCGCTGCCCGATCTTCCCGAACTTCGGGAAGCGCGGGCGCGCGTGCCGATGCGCTGGTACAACCGTGCGCTGAAGGCTGCGGACAGGGCAGGGCGCGACAGTGCCGTGCGTCTCGGCCGGGCCGATATGTTTGACCTTGGCGCCGCTGCCGGCGCCGTTGCCGCTTTCCTCGCAGACCACGCGCCGGCCAGCCTGCCGGTGCGCCCGGATGCGTCGGACTACGAAATCTGTCTCAAGGCTCGCAAGATTGCGGCCGACGTGCTGCTGCGCACGCATGACCTGACGGCCGAAGATGCGCTGATCGTGTGCGCGCGCGAGTGCGAGGGCCAGGGCGTGGAAATGCCGGATTTCAAAGAGCCGGCCGAGCAGGTGGCGCGCGTGAAGTGCGAGCTTTGGTGGCGCCGCCGCCTTCGCACCAAGCATATCCGCGCGCTGGAACACTCGAATATCCGGATGCACTATGTGCATTACCGCTCCGACCCGTACGCCAGCAATGACGCCGTACGCCGGCGCGCCGCGCAGAACCGCCGCAACGCCGCCACGCTGGCTGCAACCACGTTGGAAAACGAGCACGGCCAACGCTTCACGCTGGCCGAACTGGCGGAAAAGTCAGTCGCCAACAAGGCGCTGCGTCGCGGCGAATTGATGACGCGCCTCAAGGGCAGCGAGGAACTGGCGGACGCAGCCGGCTTCGCTGGCGTCATGTTCACGATCACGTGCCCGAGCCGCTTTCATGCGGTGCGCAAGGCGGGCAACAAGTTCCAGCCGAACCCGAAATACGAGGAAACCAGCCCACGCGACGCGCAGATGTATCTGCGTAAGGTGTGGGCGCGCATCCGGGCAGAACTGGGCCGGCGCGGCATCGTGTTTTTCGGCATGCGCGTCGCGGAGCCCCATCACGACGCCTGCCCGCACTGGCACGGCCTGCTGTTCTCTGACCGCGTGCAGGAGGTCTGCGACGTAATCCGCGCGCACGCGCTGCGCGACAGCGGCGACGAAGCCGGCGCCAGCCTGCGCCGCGTTCGCTTCGAGCACATCGACCGTGCCAAGGGCTCGGCCGTGGCCTACATCGCCAAATACATCTCGAAGAACATCGACGGCCATGCCGTGGGCGACCACAAGACGCAAGAGGGCTACACCGTGCAGGCCGATTGGATGGGCGATGACGTAATCGAGCCATCGCACCGCGTGGAGGCCTGGGCGGCGACATGGGGAATCCGGCAATTCCAAGCCTTCGGCGGGGCGCCTGTGGGCGTCTGGCGAGAGCTGCGCCGCGTGAAAGAGGAAGACCTGCCGTCCGGCGATGAATGCCCGGAAATCCGGCAGGCGTGGGCCGCTGCCCAGCGTACCGAAGACAAGGCCGCATGCTGGGCTGACTATGCCCGCGCCATGGGTGGCGTGGCCGGCGAGGCGAAGCGCGTATCCGTAACGTACCGCGAGGACATGGAACAGGGCCGCTACGGGCTGACGCTGCGCCGCGTGCCCATGGGCGTGCGCGCTGACGGACGCGTGTTTGTGGTCGATGGCATTGCCCGGTACTGGCGCCTGCAACCGACTTTCGCAGCATCGACGCGCTACACGTGGCGGGAGGTTTCGCGCAGCGGCGCAGCCGCGAGCACTCGGACTCGTGTCAATAACTGTACGCGCCCGAGCGCGGCCGAACGGCCGACGCCAGCGAAGCGGCCGGCATACATGCCTGCCGAGACGGTTTTTGGTGGTGTGGACCCAGACGAATCGAAGTATCCGGGCCTGTTTGAGGTCCGTCAGACGAAGTGAAAGGGGAAGAAGTCATGAGCTTTTTGGAACGCGCCAACAAGGCGCTTTTTGTGTACGGGGCAATCCTGCCCGCCGATATCCGCCAACTGCTGAAGGACATGGCGGCGGCCATCGACAACCTTCAGGAGAAATCGAAGTGACCACGCTGAAAACCGAATTGGCCGCGCTGCTGGAAGCCGTACAGAGCGTTGCGCCGCATGTGCGCGACACCGGAACCACGCAATACGGCGCGGCGCTCCACCAAGCCGAAGCGGTCATGACCATGGCCGATCAGGCTCTGACGCCGCCCACGGAGCCGACGCCGGCCATGCAGACAGCGGCGCTGACCGCGCTCGCAAACCTGCCGGCCGACACCACAGCCGCCGTGGTGGTGGAAACGCTGCTGCGCGCCGCGCTGCAAGCCGGGCAGGGGGCCTAACGCCATGTCCGGCAAGTGCACCTGTCCGGTATGCAGCCAGGGCGCCCGCTGGAAACCCATGGTCAACGGGCGGGTGTGCTTGACGTGCACCGCGCCCGGCTGTGGCATCCAGCTTTTCGCCCGGTCGGATGACGCCGACGAACGAATCCGGGACCGTTTCATCCTTGCGGATGGGGCGCCCGAACGTAACGAACGTAACGTAACGGGCGGTGAGCCCGTACGGGACGAACTGCCGCAGGGAGGGCTGATGGCATGGGAAGCCTGATCGAGCTAGGCGCGCTGGACACGCTCAAGCGCAAGGCGCATGCGGCAGAGACAGCGGCGGCGGCGGACTTGCCGCCGCTACCGGGCGAGCCGGAGCCCATTGACCCGGCCACGGAATGGGAAATGACCCTCACCGTGCTGGTGGCCGCGCTGGGCCCGGCGCTGCCGTACCTGCCGACGATCTACACGCCGGACACCATCAAGGCGCTGGCACATGCCATCGTGCCCGTGGCGAACAAATACGGCCTGTCGGTGGGCGGAATGATGGCCGGCCCGGAGATCGGCCTGCTGATGGTGGCCGGGCCGCTGGCGCTGTCCACGTACGTTGCGCACAAGGCGTGGCGGGCGCAGCAGGATGCCGAACGTACCGTTGACGACGCGCCGCCTGCTGCGGTAACGCCGCCGCAGACGCGTACGCACTTGGGCGAAAACATGCAGGACATGGGCGGGCGCCTGCCCGCCATTCGGGGGTGATATGCAGGGAAGTCAGAACGTAGCCCGCATCGTGGGCGTGATCGGGGCATCTGGCAGCGGAAAATCCCGCTGGCTTAAGGACGGGCTGCGGCGCATGAAGCCTTCGCGCCTGCTGGTGTGGGACCCGCAGGACGAATACGGCGAGTTCGGGGACGTGGTGAAGGACGCGCGTGAACTGGTGGACCGCCTGGGCGACATGGCGAGCGAGGACGGTTTCCGCATCGTCTACCAGCCCGGCGACGACATGAGCACGTACAAGGGAAAGTTTGAGGTGTTCTGCGATATCGCCTACCAGATTCCCCGCCTGACGCTGGTCGTGGAGGAGGTCGCGGACGTAACCAGCGCCAGCTATGCGCCGCCGTCGTGGTCTCGGTTGTCGCGCAAGGGCCGGCACCGAGCCATGACGATGTTTGCCGTCACGCAGCGGCCCGCCGTGATCGACAAGACGTTCCTTGGGAACTGCACGCTGATTCACTGCTGCCGTCTGAACGACAAGAACGATATTGCGGTGATGGCGGCCATCCTCGGCGTGCCCACGAACGATGTGCTCAACCTGCGCGCGGACCCGGAAAACAACGTCTTCCAGTTCATCGAGCGGGACATGCAGAACGGTCGCACCGGCTGCGGCCAACTGGATTCGCGCGGAAACAACGCACCGCCGCCCGAACGTAACGTACGTACGTTGCCCGAGCCGGAACCCGACAACGTAACGTAACGGCCGCGCCTTGTGGTCCCCTGCTGGGCTTCGCATAGTGAAGACTCAACAGCGGGGGATAGCCCCGAGTTTGCTCACACGCATCCAATCGGGAGAAAACCATGAGCGTGAAGGAAATCGGCAAGGCCGTCGCCATGACGGCCGTTTCGCTGGTCATCATCAACTTCGGCAAGCAATACCTGCCGGACGGCATTCGCAAGCTGCTGGGCTAAAGCACATGAGCGACGTGAAAAACGCGGTCAAAACCACGGCTCTCGTGCTTCTGACCATCTACGTCCTGCGCCGCCTGCCGGTAACTGATCAACTCGTAGCCACCGCACTGGTGGGCTAAGGAAAAACGATGGCAATCGTCCAACAGCTTCCCCCGTTCCTGAACGTTGTCGCCACGGGCGTCGCAACGCTGCAGATTCCGCGCTACGCCAACACGCTGACGCGTATCGTGCTGCAGCTTGGCGGCACGGCCTTTACCAAGGCCATGATCACCGATATCAAGGTGAAGATCGGCGCACGCACCGTGTACAACATCAAGGGCACGGCGCTGGACCTGATCAACAAGTACAAGGGCATTTTCGATGCCGCGAACTTCCTGACGATCGATTTCACCGAGCGCGACGCGCCGAGCATCGACGGCAAGGAAGTCGGCGGATACGACCTGACCGCGTGGCCGGACAACATCAATCTGGAAATCACCATTGCCGGCGCTACCGCGCCGACGCTGCAGGGTTTCATGATGCTGACCCCGCCGCAGGGCCAGGGCGCGGGCGAACTGATCCACAAGATGCTGTATTTCCCGGCGTCGACCAGCGTGGCCGGCAAGTTCCCGATCAACTTCTCGCCCAAGGGCGCGCTGCTGAAGCGGGTGCACATGATCTACACCGGCACGGACTGGACCGCCACGACCGACGGCAACCTGAACCGCGTCGAGGTCAAGAAAAACGGCCTGGTGGTGTGGGACGCCCCCGGCCTGCTGGCTCGCTTCATTGAGCAGGAACAGCGCAAGGTGCCGCAACCGAAGCACTACTGCGTGGACTTCGTGTTCGACAACAACCAGTCG
Source organism: Cupriavidus sp. HE11 (assembly GCF_056097175.1). Taxonomy (NCBI): domain Bacteria; kingdom Pseudomonadati; phylum Pseudomonadota; class Betaproteobacteria; order Burkholderiales; family Burkholderiaceae; genus Cupriavidus; species Cupriavidus sp. HE11. The sequence continues at coordinate 6,676 of NZ_CP184464.1, read as the reverse complement.
GGCGCGCTGAAGACCGCCGACGCTGCCGCGCTGGAATTCAATGCGTTCCTGACGGCCGCTGACGGTATCGACGTCTACGTCGAAGCCATCGACCTGCCGTTCAACCTGTAAGCCGGGGGTCTGCCATGGATTGGACCGACAGCGTACAGCCGCAGTCGTATTTCAGCGACCCGATGACCAGCGCGGCGCCCAGCGCCAGCGACCTGAATCCGTATGCTCAGACCGGCGCTGACCTGCTGCGGCTTGGCCTGTCGCGTCTGATCGACGTGCAGACGGTGCGCGCGCTGCAAAACACCAACACGGCGGCGGTGATCCAGTCGGACGGCATGACCGTCACGACTGCGCCGCGCGGCTCGGCGCCTGCCTTCGCGCTGTTCGGTGGAGGCCTGATGCCGTTGCTCGTGGCCGGTGGCCTGATCTGGCTCATTGCTGGGAAGAACGGCTAATGAATCCGACCGGGGTGGGCGCCGCCGCGATGTACTCGAACCCGTGGACGGCCGGAATCATGGGCGCGTCGCAGGTGCTGGGTGGCGCGCTGGGTGGCGCGGACGGGCCAAAGTCGGCCGTGTCCGGCACCGGCATGTTTGACCAGCACTTTGACGGCTCGGGCTGGACCGTGGCGACTGGCGGCAGTAAGGCCAGTTCTGTGCCTACTGCCACCAGCGCGATTCAGGCGACGGCGGCAAACGCGCTGTCACTGTTCAATAACCCGATGGTGCTGCTGGCTGCGGCCGCTGTGGCTATCGCGTTCGCGCGACGCGGCTGATGGAAATCCGGATCATGCCCGAAGCCTGGACACCGGAACTGCTGGCAGAGGTGGACGCAGCGTTCGGAGCGCATGCCAAAAGCGACACAAGCCGGGGCCTGATGGCTCCGGCTGAGTGCGTGGCTGGCGGGACGTTCTGCCGTGTGTACCGCGATGGTGAGCCGGTGGCGTGGTATGTGCTGCGCGGCCACCAGCACGCGCACGGGACCGAAGCGGAAATTGCGCTTGCCTACGGCGGCGCCGATTTTGACATTGTGGCCGGTGTCATGCCGCTGATCGAGCAGCAGTGCGCGGCGTTCGATGCTATCCGCATCGAGACGTGCCGACCGGGCCTAATCAAGAAACTGAAGCGCATCGGCTATGGCGTTGACGCCGTGGTGTTGCGCAAGCGGAGCAACCATGATTCTCAAGCCGTGGCAGGTTAAGCAACTGGCGATGGGTCTGCCGGCCACGCCTTGCAACAGGTCGAGCGACAACAGCAGCAGCACGAGTTCCAGCACGAACAATATCGACCGGCGAACGGTCAACGATGGCGGCATTTCTGTATCCGGTGACGGAAACAACGTCAACGCGACGATGACCGACGCCGGTTCTATCGCAGGCGCATTCGATTTCGCAAAGACAAGCAGCGACAACGCCTACAAGTCGACTGCTGACGCGTTGGGCTTCGCGGACAGTGCCGTGAAGCTGAACCTTGAGCAATCGAAGATCAACGCAGACGGCCTGCTGTCTGGCATGGGCAAGCTGATCGACTTTGCGAAGGCCACGACGGACACGGCGAAAGCGGTGAACGAGACGGCCACGCAGAACGTGGCCCAGGCATACCAGAACGTGCAGGAAATCAGCACGGGGCAGAAATTCATGGTTGCGGGCGCGCTGTGCATCGCCGGCATCGTGGCCGTATCCAAAATGAAGGCGTAGCCATGGGCATCATCGAGTCCGTACAGCAGTACGACCTGAACATTGACGTAGGCGGATCGCAATCGATCGACGTCACCGGGGACCGCATCCAGTTCCTGAACGCCATCGACCCGTTTGCACAGATCGAGGTCCGGCCGAATTTCGCGCAGGGCAATATCAGCCTGCGACCGGGGCAGGGCTTCCGCTTCAGCGAACAGGTAACGCGCTGGATTGTGTTCAATCGCGGACAGGTTCCGGTTACCGGCTTCCTGCTCATTGGATCCGGAGATTTCTTCGATCAGCGCATTAGCGGAGAAGTGTCCGTCATTGATGGCGGCCGATCCCGCACGATTTCAAATACAGCTTTCAGCGGGTTCTCATCGGCCACACCCGTAGTCGGTGCATGCGCAAGGCTGCAAGTATGGAACCCCGTCGGGAACAACAAACGAGTTGTCGTGGAAAGCGTAATTACGATGACTTCGGCGCAGCCACAGGTCCAAATATTGGCAAGAACAACTGCGTTGATTGCAGCGGGCGTGAATGGCGCGGCAAAGTTGCTTGGCGGCAATAACTCGTCTGCGGTTATGGCGGCCGATACCAATGCAGTCGTCTATGCGGGATCGGTTGCAACGCTTGGGGGGTTCGCGTTGCCTGCAAACAGCACGCAGTCTTTCAAGTTCACGGAACCCATTGTGGTCAATCCGGGAAACGGCTTGGCGTTGATGTCCAGCATACCGAATGCGTATGCAGGGGCCACGTGGGAATACTACGAGGAATTGATGTAATGACCCGCTACGAGTTCGCGCTGCTGGCTCTCGGCGCCGTGGGCTACGTGGTGTGGCGAGACTGGCAGCGCACCGAGGAACCCGGTGCGCAAATGCCGGATTTTCTTGACCAAGCCGAAAACTATTTTTACGACGCTGCCGACGGTTCGCTGTTCGGCGGCACTGAGGACACAGACATGGGCCAAGCATCGCAGAACCGCGCGGCATTCCTGATGATGATCCGCACCGCAGAGGGCACGGCGGGGCGGGATGGATATCGCACGCTGTTTGGCGGCGACCTGTTCGACTCGTACGCGGATCATCCGCGCCAGCGAGTCACGCGCATGTCGAACGGAAAATCGATCACCAGCACGGCGGCCGGCGCATATCAGCAACTCATGCGCACGTGGGACGCGTTGCAGGCGCGGCTTGGCCTGCCGGATTTCTCGCCGGCCAGCCAGGACGCTGCCGCTATCGAACTGATCCGCGAAGCCGGCGCGCTGGGCGATGTGGACGCCGGCCGATTCACAAAGGCGGTGGGCAAGGTGCGGAAGATTTGGGCGAGCATGCCCGGCGCTGGCTACGGCCAGCCCGAAAAGGCGCTCGCGGACTTGCAAGCCGTCTATGTGGCGGCGGGAGGTGCGGTTTATGGCTAAGGCAGGGGCAGGGGCGGGCGGCGGTGGTCCCGATCTGATGCTGATTGCGGCGGTGGGTGCTATGGCGTTTCTCGCATTGCGTTCGCGCGCCGCAGTAGCGACGACGGGTGTCCCGATGGGTACGGCGGCGCAGATGCGTCCGGACTACACCGCACAACGGAACATCGCGTACACGCAGGCAGGCGTGGGCTTGCTGGGCACACTTGCCGGAATGTGGGGCGCGGGCTCGCCGGACTCGGTTATCAGTGGTGGTCAGGTGTCGGGGTGGTTCGGTGGTGGTAACTCGCAGGCCATCGAATACAACCGGCTGAACGGATACATCGGGCAGTTGGGCATGGACGCGACTGACGGGTTCACACCTACCGAGTTCGGCAACTACAACGGCGCATATACGTTCGGGTCGCTGGCAGAGCCTGCAAGCCTCGGTCAGTTCATGGGCTGGTCGTCATGAACGACAGCACTGCCAAGCTGATGCTTGCCGCCGCCGCTGTAGCGGCCATCGCGTACGTCGTAAAAAAAAACGGCGGACTACAGGGTGCGGCTGCGGGTGCAGCCAGCGCGCTGGTGGGGGCGGTGGGGGATGCGGCCAGCGGGGCAGTGTTGGGTATCGGTGACGTGCTGGGCGTGCCGCGTACCGACATGACGGAATGCGAGCGGGCCATAGCCGAAGGGCGCACGTGGGACGCTTCATTTGCATGCCCGGCAAGCAATTTCCTTTCGTCGCTGGTGGGTTCGGACTACACGCCGGACTACTCAATGGACGCATACACGGGCACGTTTGCACCGCGCCCGGTGAACACATGGACCGTGACCGAGAACGCGGGCGGCGCGGCCTTCCTCTATCCGCGAATCAGGAGAGCGAATTGAACTTCCTTCAACGTTTGCGTGACCGCCTGCGGGAGCCGTCCACCATGGCCGGCCTTGCTGGTCTGGCCGGGCTGGTCGGCGGTAATCCGAGCACGGTCAATATCGTAATGGCCGGCGCTCTGTCGGTGCTGGCGGTGATCCTGCCGGAAAAGGGCCAGGGCGAGTAATGGACGTAACGTTCGATGCGGTGAAGTACATCGCTACGGCGCTGCTGTCGGCCGGGGCCGTCTATGGCGGCATCCGTGCTGACCTGCACGCCATGCGCAAGAGCATCGAGCGTGCGCACGAGCGAATCGATCGACATATCGAGGGGCACCGGTGAGCGCCAAAGGGTGGATTCCAACGCCGGCTGAAATTGGCCGGGAAACCCTGATCGTGATCGGGGGCGTCATCTGCGCCGCCGTCATCCTTTCGCGGTTCCCGGGCCTCAAGACGTGGATTGCAGATCAGGGCACGGTCACGCTGAAAGACCAGCAGGGCCGCGTATTGTGGTGACAACAGGAGAGAGCATGGCAACAAAGAAACGCAAGCCGGCACGACGCACGCCGCCGCGCAAGGCAAACGGCCAATTCCGCAAGCGGAAACGCTGACAGAGAGCCCCGGGAACCCCCCCGGGGCTTTTTCGTTACACTGCTGGCACAACAACGGGAGGGGTTATGCGAATGATCGTAGGGGTGGCCGTGGCGCTGGCGGTGACGGGTTGCAGCGGGATTCGGTACACCGGTACAGAGCAGCAAATGCAGCAGGTAGCGCGTGGCGCGGCAGAGATGGCGAAAAAGAACCCGTACAGCGACATGGTGACAGGCGCCGGCACCGCAGCGCATATGGTTCTGAACGCAACCATGGGCCAGGGCGAGCAGGCGGAAAATCACGATATCGCGGGAAAGCCGTGCGTGCAGATGTTTTCCGGATGCTATCCAAGTCAGGACGCGCCGGCACAAAACGACAAGTATTCGATGGAGAGCTTTACCGGGCTCCCCAAGGATTTCTACAAGTCAACATCGATCGGCAAAGACTAGGCGCGACGCTGGTCTACGGCCCGGGACACGGCAGGCGCGGAAACGCGTGGGCGGTGTAGTTGGATCACATCGCCGCGAACAACGCCCAAACGCGGCAGCAGGCGGGCGTAGCCCATCTGGCGGGCCATTTCCTCGCGTTCCAAGGCATCCAGCCGGAGAACGGCCACCGCCCACCATGGCGCCGGGCGTTTGCCGGACAGCCAGGCACGCGCCGTGGTGGTGGAACAGCGGAGGAAGCGGGCAAGCGCGTCGGGCGGCAGACCGGACGCGTAGTGCTGGAATTCGTGGAAATTGGCATGTTGCGCAAGCATGGTTAATTCGACCCTGAGAAAAAAGCCCCGGTCTTAATGCCGGGGCTTTGAACTATGGCGCGCGACGCGTTATGCGTGTCCCCACGCGAGGGGTATTTGTTGCTTGGAAGCCGCGCCCGTATTGGCATGCAGTCCCTTGGCTATCATTTAACATAAGATAGATTATGACTATGAAACATGTTGGCGCTAAATAGTAGTGTCGTACCTGGGCTAGATTGAGATGTCGTACCCATAGTTTCATTGGAGCGCGACATGACAAGACCGGACACCATCACCATGAGCCTGCGGGAATTAGATCGTTTCAAGGTCATCCAGGCCACCGCCGAGGGTCTGCTGCCGCAATGGCGAGCAGCCGAACGGCTGGATCTCACCACACGCCAGGTCCGGCAAAGCCAAGATTCCCCGTAGCGACTTCAATGCACACCGACTCAAGGACCAGCCCGAGCACAGGTCGCTGGTCCATCGCTATGTCGAGGTGGCCAAGTATCCGGGCGGCCATATTGAACTCTGGGCCGACGGTTTCTCCCTGCCCTATGCTCTCTACTGTTGATTTGCACCGAATCCTGACCCACGATTTGCATCGAAAATTGACCCACCCCAAAAGCTGTTAGGTGTCGCTTTGTGCGGGCTGCTTTGCGGTGCGTTTCTCCTTTTTTGGTTGGGTGGTGCTGTGCTTGAAACGATAGCTATCGTTTCCGGTCTCCACAATGTGGCAGTGATGGGTAAGGCGGTCGAGCAGCGCAGTGGTCATCTTGGCATCCCCAAAGACACTGGACCATTCCCCGAAGCTGAGGTTGGTGGTGATGATCAGGCTGGTGCGCTCGTAGAGCTTGCTGATCAGATGAAACAGCAATGCGCCACCGACCTGGCTGAAGGGCAGATAGCCCAACTCATCGAGGATCACCAGGTCTGCGTACATCAGTCGCGTGGCCAGATGGCCGGGCTTGCCAGAGACCTTCTCCAGTTCCAGTGCGTTGACCAGTTCGACGGTCGAGAAGAAGCGCACCCGGCGGTGGTGATGCTCCACGGCCTGTACACCGATGGCGGTACCCAGATGCGTCTTGCCCGTGCCAGGGCCGCCGACCAGCACCACGTTGTGGGCGGATTCTAGGAACTCGCAGCGGTGGAGTTGCCGCACCAGCGCCTCGTTGGCCTCGCTGCAACTGAAGTCGAAGCTGGTCAGATCCCGGTAGGCCGGAAAGCGCGCCACCTTCATCTGATAGGCCAGCGAGCGCACTTCACGCTCAGTGGTTTCTGCCTTGAGCAGGCGAGACAGAATGGCGACGGCGGACTGATAGGCCGGCGAGTCCTGCGCCGCCAGGTCGCCAAGCGCCTGAGCCATGCCGTGCAGCTTCAAGGATTTGAGCATCTCCATCATGGCTTCATGCTGCAT